>JAIUNI010000012.1 GCA_020161935.1 Chloroflexota bacterium | reverse complement strand
TTTGGCTCCATTACTCAAGCGAATCGATGACGATTTCCAGCGGTTTGCTCTCAAAACAATCCGTCGGAAATCGCCTTCGACCTTGCAATTACTGATCCAGTTTGGTGCTTAGCTTAATGCCTATGCACAGCCGTGCGCCCCTACAAAAAGATAGATGCGATAGATGGCGCGGACGCGATGTATCGCGTCCCTACATAAACCGAGAATTTGTCTCCGTAGGAAATAAAAAGCGGTGAAAAGATCTCTTCACCGCTTTAAACAATTGACTAACGACTTATTCTTCCACATCCTCAACGATGAAGGTGGCGGCGGCTTTCGCCTCGTCGGTGGTGGCTTCCGCCACGTTCAGGAAGCCATTCTGGAAAATGATGTACTTACCCGGCTCGAACACCGACTCGAATGACACGCCATCTTCACCCGCCAAACCGGGAACTTGACGGAAGGTGGCACGGCTGCGGTAGTCGTCGGTGTCGTCGTAACGCGCCAGCCAGATATTGCCATTGCGGTTGATGAAGTAGTAATTCGGGTTGTTCTTGGACTCTATTGAAATGGCGGTCGGGTCCGCCAAGCCTTCGCGGAAGATGAACTCGAAGTCGCCCGCCGGTTCACCCAGCTTGCTCACCTTGCCGCGCTGGCTGAAGTGGTTGGCGTAGCGGGTTGGGTCGCTGTAGGCCGCCAAGCGCACCCCCGGTAGGGCTTCACGCTGGGGCAGCGGGTCATTGCCCGTGTCGCCGCTGGGGTTGGGAATATCGGTGGTGATCGAAACCGGAACACCGAAATTGGGCGTGCCGTCCTCGTTCCATGTGAACTTCTGGACGCGCGTGGTGCGTGTGCCGCCGCAGCCATCTTCCGCCGCATCATTCGCGTGGTAAACCAGCCAGTCTTCCGTGCCGTCCGGTGACTTAAAGAAGCCGTTGTGGCCGGGGCCGAATACGCCGTTTTCGTCCGAGCGTTGGAACACAGGTTCAGGGCTTTTGTCCCACGAACTCGCCTCCAGCACATCGCCGCCGTTGTAGGTCAGCAAGCCCAGCGCGTAATCCGGCGTGGCGCAAAAACTGCCCGAATAGACGATGAAGGTCTTGTCATCGTGGTAGAGCGCCTCCGGCCCTTCGGTCACGTTCAAGCCCGACCGCTCCCAACTGTACTCCGACTGCGTGAGCAAGTGGCGCGGGCCGCTGATCGTCCACGGATTACTCATGGGCGCGATGTACAACATCTGGTAATCGCCTGTCCATGAGGAGAACAGGAAGTACAGCTTGTCGTCCATCGTCAGGATGCTGCCATCAATCGAATACACGTCATTGTCGGGGTCGAAAATTCGCGCCTTATAGTGGTACGGCCCCAACGGGTCGGTGCCTTCGCTTTCCAGTACATGGCTGCGCTGGTTATCGAACGTGCCGGATGTCCCCGCCGAATAATAGAAATACCAGTGCATTTCACCATCGTCGCCTTCCAGCAGGTGAAACTCCGGTGCCCAGAAATTAAAGCCACGGCTGGGGTCGGTGTCGGTATAGATCAACTGCGGTATGGCGATCTTCAGGCCGGACAGCGTGGGCGACTTGAGCATGTACCACTGCGAGGTTCCGGTGGTCGTCGCCAGATAGTAGTTGCCATCGTAGTAGGTCAGCCACGGGTCAGCCCCTTCAACTGTGTTCAGCGGGTTATGCAGGCTGCCGGGGGGTGTTTGCGCGGCGGTGGGTTGGGAACCCGCGCCTAAAATCACCACGCCCAACACCAACCAGAGCGCGGTTTGGACAGTATGTGCCAATAAAGAAATCCATTTCATCATCAGTACCTCATCCCTGTTAAGTGTTCTTTGAAAGTTCATAATTTTTGACGCACGATCACATCCCTACGCCCCATTTCTACCATATGAACCGTGCGTTTTTATAGGAATAGCAGATAGGTTGTCTGCTATTCCTAACGATTGAGGACTATTGGCGATCTACTTGTGCTAATTCGTTACCGCTTCCACGATGAAGGTAGCCGCCGCTTTTTGAGCATCGGTCGTTACGGGCTTGACGTTCAGGAAACCGTTTTCGCTCAGGATATACGAACCGGGCGCACTGTACGCCTCGAACGATATGCCCTCGTCACTGGCGAGGCCGGTTCTGCGCCAGAAGCTCGCGCTCGCGCGGAAGTCATCCGAGTCCTCGTACATGGCTAACCACACCAACCCGTTCCGGTTGATGAGGTAGAAACCGGGGTTGCCATAAGACTGGATGAATACGGCCTCTGGATCAGCCAAGCTCTCGACGATGGCGAACTGGAAATCGCGTGCTGGTTCACCGAGGATACCCAAGCGCCCGCGTCCGGTGAAGTGGTTGATGTACTTATCGGGATTCTCAACCGACTGCAAGCGCACCGCCGGTTCGCGCACGAACAGGGGCAGCGGATCAACCCCGTTGTCGCCGGAGGGGTTAGGCAGCTCCATCGTGGTCGCGACAGGGGTGCCGAAATTGGGCGTACCGTCAGCGTTCCATGTGAACTTCTGCACGCGGGTGGTGCGGGTGGGCAGGCAGACATCGCCTTCACCGCTGTTGGCATGGTAGACAATCCAGTCCTCGGTGCCATCCGGCGATTTGAAGAAGCCGTTGTGACCGGGGCCGAACACGCTGTTTTCATCCGAGCGTACGAAAACGGGTTCAGGGTTTTTGACCCACGACTCCTCGCTCAGGACATCGCCGCCGTTGTAGGTCAGCAGGCCGAGTTTGTAATCCGGCGTACCGCAAAAACTCGCGCTGTACACGATGAAGGTTTTGCCGTCGTGATGCAGGGCGACCGGCCCTTCGTTAACCGGTGTGCCGTCCTGCTCCCACGCCAGCGTCGGCTTGGAGATGACCGCCCGCCGCCCGCTGATCGTCCACGGGTTGCTCATCGGCGCGATGAAAATGGATTGTAGGTTGCCCACCCACGCCGAGAACAGGAAGTACAGGCCGCCATCCATTTGCAGTACGCTGCCGTCAATCGACCACACGTCGTTGGCGGGGTCGAATAAACGCCCCTTATAGGTGTACGGCCCCATCGGGTCGGTGCCTTCGCTTTCGATGACGTAGCTGCGCTGGTTATCGAACGTCCCCTGCGTACCGGCGGTGTAATAAAAATACCAGTGCTGCTGTCCGTCATCGCCTTCGAGCAGGTAGAACTCCGGTGCCCACATATTGCAGCAGCGATCCGGCTCGGTTTCGGTATAAATCAACTGCGGCTTGGCGACCTTCAGGCCAGCCAGCGTCGCCGACTTCCGCATGAACATCTGGTTCGTCCATGTCGTATTGGCGAGGTAATAATACCCCTCGTAGTACGTCAGCCACGGGTCATCGCCGCCGGTGGTGTTCAGCGGGTTGTGGAAGGTGTTCTCCGGTGACTGCGCCGTGACCACTGATATACACAGGAAAACGGACAGCACCGTAAATGCCGCGACCTTACCCATGAAGGGAAGGGTTGACCGTAAAAATTGTTTGAGCATAAGTGACAGCCTTATCTATTGAGGGAAATACGCGGATGTAGGCAGCAGAACTGCGGAGAAGCAACCCCCTCCCTAACCCTCCCCCGCAAGCAAGGGAGGGAAGAAAGAGGATAGGGTAAATGAGAGGTAAACTGTTTAGCGCATCATATCCTTGAGGCCGTAGTACACCTCGTTCCAGCGCAGTTCGTTCTTGAAGTCGTTCAACCGCGTATCGCCGTCAATCGACACACATTCGATGTCCGCCATCTCGGCGAAATCGCGCACGTATTCCGCGTCAATCGCCTGCGAGAAGACGGTGTGATGTGCGCCACCGGCGTAAATCCACGCGGCGAGGCCGGTCTTGAAGTCCGGCTTGGGAACCCACAGCGCACGGGCGACCGGCAGCTTGGGCAGCGGTGCGTCCGGCGGCACCACATCGACTTCGTTAATGATGAGGCGGAAGCGGTTGCCGATGTCGATCAGGGAGACGTTAATCGCCGCGCCGGGGGGTGTGTTAAAAACCAGACGCGCGGGGTCAGCCTTGCCGCCAATGCCCAGCGGATGCACTTCCAAAGACGGCTTGCCCTCGGCAATTGTCGGGCAAATTTCGAGCATATGTGCGCCCAGCACCTTCGAGCCGGACGGAGCGAGGTGGTAGGTGTAGTCCTCCATAAAGGACGTACCGCCGGAAAGCCCCTCACTCATAACCTTCATCGCGCGGAGCAGGAGCGCGGTTTTCCAGTCGCCCTCGCCGCCGAAGCCGTAGCCATCGGCCATCAAGCGCTGCACCGCAAGGCCGGGGAGCTGCACCATGCCGTGCAAATCTTCGAAGGTGGTGGTGAAGCCCTTGAAGTCGCCCGCCTCTAAGAAGCGCCGCAAGCCGAGTTCAATTCGCGCGGCTTCCCGCACCGAGTTATGCCGTGCGCCGCCCTTTTGCAGGTCAGCCGCCAGCGTGTAGGCGTTGTTGTAAACATCGACCAGCGCGTCAATTTCGCTGTCGCTCACTTCCTGCACCTGGTCAACCAGATCACCGATGCCGTAACCGTGTACCGTGTAGCCGATACGCATCTGCGCCTCGACCTTATCGCCTTCGGTCACCGCTACCGAGCGCATGTTATCGCCGAAACGCGCGATCTTACCGGTTTGCGCGTCGTTCCACGCCAGCGCTGCCCGTGCCCATGTCGCCAAACGCGCTTGCACATCAGGATCTTGCCAGTGACCCACGATCACCTTGCGGTTAAGGCGCATCCGGCTCATGATGAAGCCGAACTCGCGGTCGCCGTGCGCCGCCTGATTCAGGTTCATGAAGTCCATGTCGATGTCTGCCCACGGAATGTCGCGGTTATACTGCGTGTGCAGGTGCGCCAGCGGCTTCTTGAGCGCGGCGAGACCCGCGATCCAGTTGCGCGAGGGCGAGAAGGTGTGCATCCACGTAATCACGCCGATGCAGTTAGGGTTGGAGTTGGCTTCGAGGCAGATGCTGTGGATTTCCGCCGAGGTCGTCAGCACCGGCTTGTAGACGATCTTCACCGGAATGACGGCGGTGTTATCCAACCCGCGCACGATCTCCTGCGAATGCTGCCCCACCTGCTCAATGGCTTCCGGCCCGTAGAGGTGCTGGCTGCCGGTCAAAAACCAGACTTCATACTGCTTAAGGTTCGTCATAAAAAGAGTTCCTTCGTGTGTAATCCGAGATAAAAACGCCAAATGCAACCTCACCCTTAGCGGTGTGTGGTTAAAATTACGCGGTAACTAAGCCTCAGTAATAAAAGGCCAACCTTCATCGTCCCATTGAAGCGGTGTAATCCGTAACGTGGGGATACCGCCCACCTGCGCGTCATACGAGTGATACACCAGCCATTCCTTATCGCCCTCGATCAAGACGCTGTTGTGGCCGGGGCCGCGCCACCGCTTGGTGGGGAATGTCACCTGTGTGCCGCCGCCTTGCAGCATCTCCACACCGTCGCGATCAGCATATGGGCCGGTGACGGCTTCCGACCGCCCGACCATCACGCGGTAGGTGCTGGCTGTCCCCTGACAGCACGCATCAAAGGACACAAACAGGTAGTAGTAATCGCCCTTGTGGATGATGAAAGGTGCTTCCACCGAGCCACTGTCGGTGAAGCGCTGCGCCAGCGAGTAGAGTTCCGTATCGTCTTCCGAGAGTTTGCCCGTCGCGTAATCAATACGCCGCATCTTAATGCCCGACCAGAAGCTGCCGAACGCCAGCCATGTGTTGCCCTCGCCGTCGATCACAAGGTTCGGGTCGATGCAGTTGTAGTTATTGGTGGTATCCGAACTGATGACCATGCCCTGATCTTCCCACGCATAACCCTCTTCTTCAGGGTTCAAGGTGACATTGGTGGCAAGGCCAATCGCTGAAATGTTAGAGCCAAAGGTCGAGGCCGAATAGTACAGGTGATATTTGTCGTTGAAGAACGAAATATCCGGTGCCCATAGGTTGGTTACGCCCTTGACGGCTTGCAGCGCCCATACCGGCGTATCCTTAAACACGTTCGGGACGAGGATTTGCCAGTCGATCAAATCTTTAGAGACGCGGTGCGGGATGCGCGGCCCGGTGTGGTAAATATAGTACGCATCGCCGTGCTTCATAATCACCGGATCATGCACATCGCGCACCTTCCCGGTGAGCGCCAGCGGCATCCCTTCGGGTGTTGGTGTAGGCGGGGTCGTAGCGGTCGCATCCTGCGCGAAGGTCGAGCGGATGAACGTGCTGCTAAAACCGAGCATCGCGGCGGAACGTAAGAATTGGCGGCGGTTAATTTTCATGATGACCTCACAACATACTTGTCGGGTGATGGGCGCACGTCCGTGCGTCCCTAATCTTTATTCCCCACCTTTGGCGGCATCCAAACGCGCCATCTGGTCAGACGAGAGATTAATCTCTAACGCGCCGAGGTTTTCGGCAAGCTGTTCGTGGCTGCTGGCGGCGATCAGCGGGATCACCGGATAGTCACTGTGCAGCATCCACGCGATGACGATTTGGTTGATGGTCGCGCCGGTTTCCGCCGCGATGGTATTGAGCATCGCCAGCCGCGCGTCGGTATCTGCTCCCGCGTATTCGGGGTGAATGATGTTCTTGGTGTATGCGCCGCCCAGTAAAATCGAGTAGGCGACAATCGGGAATTGGTGGAAACGCGCGTAATCAAACAGGTCTTCGTTGGATGCGACCTGCGGCTTGGTGCTGCCACCGGGCTTCACCCGCAAATAGGTGTGCCGCTGCTGCACACAGCAGAATTCTGCCCAACCGTTCGCGGCGCTGATGCCGTGCGCCTGTTCCAAACGCCACGCACGGTAATTGCTGGCGGCGATATGGCGCACCTTTCCGGCGGTGACGAGCTTGTTAAAGGCTTCGAGGGTTTCCTCCAGCGGCGTATTGTAGTCGTCGACGTGGGCGTAGTACACGTCCATTGTGTCGATGCCCATACGCTTCAGGCTGCGGTCGCATTCTTGCGCGATGGTCTTGGGCGACAGTTCTTGCTTCACGTCCTGATACGGGAAGCCGACTTTTGAGGCGATAATCACCTGATCGCGGTTGCCGCGCTGCCGCAGCCATTCGCCAATCAGTGTTTCGCTCTCGCCGCCTTTAAAGCCTTGTATCCAGTGGGAGTAAATGTTGGCGGTGTCGATGAAGTTCCCGCCCGCCGCGACGTATTCGTCCAGCAGTTGGAAAGACGTTTCGGCGTTCGTGCGCGTACCGAGGTACATCGCCCCGAAACCGAGCGTGCTGACGTTGATACCCGATTTGCCGAGTGGAATGGATTTCATGGTTGCCCCCGTTTCGTGATAGGACAGGGCGAAGATGTAAACACAGATGGTAGGGCGCACGGTTGTACGCCCCACGTATTAATTGACGTTAGCCGTTGTTCGCGTCGTTGATTTGCTTGATGATTTCCAACGGCACTTTCGGCTGGCGGTCGTAGGTCAGCAAGCCGTTGATTTCCTGCTCAACATCGGTCAACTGCGTGTAGCAGTAACCCACGATAATCGGCGAGGAATAGGTCGCGTCGATCACAGCCTTGTAGCGTTCGATGTAATCCTCGTCGCCGCTGGCGGTGGTGTAACCCCAACCTTCCTGCGCGTCTTTCTTGTAGCCGATGCCGCCGAATTCGGTCAGCAAGACCGGTTGGCCCTCATACGGGTACCCCGCGAGGTTGATTGGCAAGTTAATCGGCAGGTAGGCCAGTGACTTCTCCAGCGTCGAGTAACGTTCGGTCAGCACCTCGCCCTTGCCCTCATAATCGTGGATCGTCACCAGATCGGTCTTGGCGTGTTCCCAACCGTCGTTGGAGATGACAGGGCGATACGGGTCAATCGACTTGGTGAGCGCGTACATCGAGTTCAAGTGCGCCACCGGACGCGGGTCGTTCTTCATGTTCGGCACGCCCCAGCTTTCGTTCATCGGTGTCCACGCGATGATGCACGGGTGGTTGTAGTCACGCCGTACCGCCGCCTGGAACTCGGAAGCGATGCGCTGGATGGCCGTTTCGGTGTAGATGTAGCAGTTCGCCATCTCACCCCAGATGATGAGACCCATCTTATCCGCCCAGTACAGGGCGCGGGGTTCTTCCGGCTTCTGGTGCTTACGCGCACCGTTGAAGCCCATCGCCTTCGTCAGTTCGATGTCGCGCTTGATGTATGCGTCATCGGGGAAGGTCAGGATGCCTTCGGGGTTGTAGCTCTGGTCGAGCACCATCTTCAGGTAATAGGGCTGGCCGTTCAGCAGCACCTTGCCGTTTTCCAGCTTGACCGAGCGCATACCGAAGTAGCTCTGCACCTCGTCCAGCACCGCGCCGCCGCTGGTCAGCTTGAAGCGGATGTCGTACAGGTTGGGTGTCTCAGGACTCCACAGGTTCAAGTCACCGGGAATGGCGATTGTGTGCTTGCCCAAACGCTGGTTGCCGCTCCACGAATCGTCGGGGATGCTGCTGTCGAACGTGAAGGTTTCGGTGGTCAGCGTCTTGCCGCCGAAACTGACGGTCGCGTCGATCTGGTAATCGCTGCCGACTTCATCGACTTCGTACTCGACTTCTAGCGTGCTGCTGTCGACGAACGGGGTCATCTTCACGCGGCCAATGTGCAGCTTCGACACCGGTTCGAGCCACACCGTTTGCCAGATGCCGGTGGTGCGGGTGTAGAAAATACGCGCCGACTTGCGTTCCCAGAACTGCTTGCCGCGCGGTTGGCCTTTATCCCATGTGAAGTCCTCGGCACGGACGACGAGCGTGTTCTGGCCCGCTTGCAGGAAATCGGTCACATCCACGCTGAAAGGCACATGCCCGCCTTCGTGGAAGGCCACTGGAATACCGTTGACCCACACCCACGCGCGGTAATCAACTGCTTCGAAGTTCAGGCGGATGCGCTTGCCATTCCAGCCGGCTGGCGCACTGAATGTACGGCGGTACCACACGATGTCGTGAATGTCGTTCGTACCGATGCCGCTGAGTGGCGCCTGGTAAGCGAACGGCACCGTGATCTTCTGCGAAAAATCATGCGACTCGTACCATTTACCGGCTACACCGGCGTTTGCGTCGTCAAAGTCGAACTGCCACTCACCGTTAAGGTTGAGCCATTGCGCCCGTTCGAATTGGGGACGCGGATATTCGGGGCGGGGTGTCGTCATGTTGTGAAATAACCTTCCTAAACGGTCAAAATGTTGAAAGAGGGGTGACTGCTCATCACCCCAAATCGTATAAACGCCTACAGAGCCGCTTCAATCGCGGTGAAGGACAGCGGCGGGACGGTGATCGTGGCGACCTTGCCATCGACCTTTGGCGCGGCGACCTTAACGGCGACCAACTTGTTCGGGTCTTCGTAGGTGTTCGCCATCTTCGGGTCGTTCCCCGCCAGTTGGTGAACCGCGGTGATCGACTTCGGCGCACGATCCTGCCAGTTCAGGTCAATCGTGACGCTTTCGGTCTGGCTGCGGTTGACGATGAACACCGCATGGGCGTTGGTGGCTTCGTCAAACGACGACGACACGTCCAGCAGCGGCATATCGCCGAACTGCTTGGTGTTGTACATGGGAGCCTTAACCGACACATCCAGCGCCGTACCGCTGGCGAGCTTGCTGAACAGCATGAACGGGTAGTAAATCGACTGCTTGAGCATCGCGTCTTTGGTCGTCAGAATTGGGGCGATGACGTTCACGGCCTGCGCCAAGCACGCGATCTTCAGCACGTCGGACTTCCGCAGGAACACGTTCATCCACTGGGCGACGACCAGCGCGTCTTCGAGGTTGTAAACTTCTTCGATCAGGTGCGGGGCTTTCGTCCAGCCGCCTTCGACATCGTTGGTCAACGTGGCCTTGTACCACACGTTCCACTCGTCCCATGACAGGTAAACGTCATGCTTCGAGCGCTTCTTGGCCTTCACGTAACGCAGCACGCCTTCCAGCGTACCGAGGAACGCCTCGAACTGGGCGCTGAGGGCGAGGTAGCTGCTGGTGTCGTTCTCGCGGTTGTTGGCATAGTAATGCAGCGAGTGGTAATCAACCTGATCCCACGCTGATTCGAGCGCCACGCGATCCCATTCCGGGTAGGTGGGCATCGACGAGTTCGACGAACCGCACAGGATGAGCTTCACTTGACGGTCGTGCCAGCGCATCATCTTGGCTGCTTCACGGGCCTTCGCGCCGTACTCCGCCGCTTCGAGATGCCCGATTTGCCACGGGCCGTCCATTTCGTTACCGATGCACCAGTACTTGATGTTGTGCGGGTCGGCGTAACCGTGCGACACGCGCAAGTCGGCATACTGCGTACCGGCAGGGGCGTTGCAGTACTCGACCAAGTTGGCCGCGTCTTGAATGGTCGCCGTCCCCATGTTCACCGCGAACATCGGCTCGGTGCCAATCTTCTTGCAGAATTCCATGAATTCGTTCGTGCCAAATTCGTTGGTTTCGATGGATTGCCATGCCAGATCACGGCGCTTGGGGCGCTTGTCCTTCGGCCCAACGCCATCTTCCCAGCGGTAGCCGCTGAGGAAGTTCCCACCGGGGTAACGGATGGCGCGGAAGTTCAGTTCGCGCAGGGCTGCCATCACGTCTTTACGCAGGCCGCTTTCATCCGCATGGGGTGAATCCGGTTCGTAGATGCCTTCGTAAATCGAACGTCCCATGTGTTCAGCAAACCCGCTAAACAGCAGCGGTGAAATGGGGCTGATGGTACGGTTGGTATCCAGATAAACGGTAGCTTTCGATGATTGGGTAGATGCCATATGTGTTTCACCTTACTCAGAAGAATTTAGATCTGTCGAAAATGCGACTGCGTGATGCAGCACAAACCTAGCCTATACGGACTGAGCCACCATAAACTTATGAAGGACGCGATTGCTCGCATCCATCTCAATACACATCAATAGAACCAGCCATTACGCTGGTTCTATTCATATCTCTTTTTAACGACCACCCATACCCGTCAAGGTCACGCCCTTAATAATGCGGCGCTGGAAGATGATGTAGAAAACGATGATGGGAACAGTGGCGAAGATCGAACCCGCCAGCACGATGGGGCGGTACGAACCGGCATAGGCCGAGTTCAGAATTTGCAAACCAACGGGCAGCGTGCGCTTTTCTAAGCTGTTCATCGTGATGAACGGCCACAGCAAGTCGTTGTAATGCCCGAGGAAGACCAGAATAGCGAGCGCCGTGATGGCGTTGGTCGACAGCGGCAGGATGACGTAACGGAAGCGCCCCCAATACGTCGCGCCGTCCAAGATCGCGGCTTCCTCAAGTTCCAGCGGGATCTGCTGCATGAATTGGCGGAGCAAGAACACACCGAACACGTTCGCGGCACCCGGCCAGATGAGCGCGTTAAAGGTATCGAGGAACTTCAAATCTTTCATGAGGATGAAGTTCGGGATCAGCGTCACCTGCGAGGGGATCATGACCGTAATCAACAGGATACTGAACAGGATGTTACGACCGGGGAACTTCAAGCGGCTGAAGGCATACGCCGCCGGTGTACAAATGGCGAGTACCGCCAGCGTGTAGCAGGTCGCCGCATAAATACTGTTACCCAGCCACAGCACCAACTTGAGGTCAGGCTGCGAGAAGACCGTGTTGTACGCATCGAGCGTCGGGGTGACAGGCAGCAGCGGCGGCGGCCAGCGGTTGACCTGCTGGTTGGTCATCAACGACTGCGAGAAGGTGATAATCAACGGGAACAGGACGATAATCGACATGATGAGGAGGAAAACGTAGGTTCCCCAATTACGACTGAGCATATTTTGACGAGTATTCATGTCGGTTTTCCTTAATAGTCCACGCGCTGGCCGAGAACACGGAATTGGAACAGGGTAAAGACAGCCATGATGACCGCGAGTGCCACCGCGACTGCCGAACCGTATCCCATACGGAACGAACGCCACGCGATTTCATATAAGTAATAAATAACGGTATACGATGCGCGCCCCGGCCCACCCGTGGTCATGATGAAGGGCTGACCGAACACCTGGAATTGGGCGATCACACCGGTGACGGTCACGAACAGGATCGTCGGGCGCAGCAGCGGCAGGGTGATGTAGAAGAACAACTGCCGTCCGCTCGCACCGTCAATCCGCGCGGCCTCGTAAAGATGCTCAGGGATACCCTGCAAACCGGCGATGAAGATCAGCATCGGGAAGCCGAACCCCCACCAGATGGTTGTGAGGCTCAAGGCTGGAATAACCGTGTATTCATCACCGAGCCAGTTTATGGGGGATATGCCTATAAAACCGAGAAAGTAATTGATGACACCGAATTGGGTGCTGAGGAGCCAAACCCAGATCAAGCCCACTACGCCGACCGAGAGGAGCTGCGGCATATAAAGCAAGACGCGAAAGAAATTCGCGCCTTTAATCGGCTGTGTGACCGCAACCGCTGAAACGAGGGCGACAGTTGTGGTTCCGGCAACCGTTAACACGGTGAAGATAATCGTGTTTTTAACGGCGATCCACCAAACGTAATCGCTAAATAACTCCTGGTAATTGCCGAGGCCAACATACGGACGAACAGGCTTCAACAGCGCGTATTCGTAAAAGCTCATATTGACCGCAGAAAATATGGCTCGAATAACAAACACACTAAAGAAGATGATGAACGGAGCCAAGAAGGCGTAGGCGGCAATCGTTTCGCGGGTGCTTAATCGCACTTGAAACGGCCTCCGCTTCGGAACGACGGCTCCCTGTGTTGTCTCGATAGTTGACATGATGGGTTTTCCTCAACTGACTTGATGTCGACTAATGCGCCGTTACAAATGCTGATGCAGCACTCGTTCAGCGAATGATGGAAATACGAGTTGTTTTGGTGACATGGTATCACCGAAATAAGAGACTATTTTAGGGTTCGTAAAAAGTTTATTTAAGAAGTGTAGGGGCAAGTTTGCACCTGCCCCCACGTTCACTTTGCAGTGTACTTAGTTAGCCAGCGCGGTCTAACGCCTGCTGCATACGAGATGCCGCATCGTCCAGAGCCTGTTGAGCAGTCTTCTGGTTGTTGAGCGCAGCACTCAGTTCAGGATCAAGCGCGGCGTACATTTCTTGGATGACGGTGCTCTGGAAGTCCTGAATACCGTAGTCTGAGAATGTTTGACCGAGGAGAATGTTCGACGCATAGCCTTCAGTATCAAGTTCAGCCTGTACCGAGAGGCGAGCCGGAACCTGACCGGAGTCTGCCCAAGTCTTCTGGTTATTGCTGACCCATTCGATCAAGGTCTGAACAGCGGTGAGCTTGTCACCTTCGAGGGTGGCGGGAACCATCCATGTGTGAGCGCCGAACCAAGTAGCTGGTTGAGAACCAAACGTAACGTTCGGCCACGGAGCGCTGTCGATGTCGCTGAAGGTCGCGGCTTGGTTACGGAACCATGAACCTGTCGGGAGAATGGCGACGGTGCCAGCACCAAAACCCTGCCACGTGTCGAAACCAGCGGCGGGCGGCGAAACATGATACTTGTAAACGAGGTCAATCGCCTGTTGCAGCGCCAGAACGCCAGCTTCCGAGTTGACGGTAACGGTCTTGCCGTCTTCGCTCACGAAGCTGCCACCGTTTTGGACGAGAGCGGCGAGCCAGTTTACCAGCGGCCATTCACCGACGGTGTAACCCCATTGTACGACGTTGTTCGGGTCAAAGTCCGGCGAAGCGGCGTTGTTGCCATTGGCATCCAACGTCAACTGTTGGAACAGTTCAACCCAAGCATCGTAACCGACCGGGGGTTCCATGTTCGGATCAAGACCGGCCTTTTCGAAAGCACCCTTGTTGATCCACAGACCACGACCATGGTTATCCAGAGGAATACCATAGGGAATGTCTTGGTAGACCATACCACTGTAGGTGGTTTCGGAAATGTCGTCATTGGGGAACCAACCGCCACCAGCGGTGTACCAACTGCTCAGGTCCTTCAGCACGCCGTAGCTGGCGAACTGGGGGATTTCCGAAGCGTGGAGGATGAACACATCCGGCGGTTGACCAGCGACGAACGCGGCTTGCAGCTTGGTGTACAGGGTACCCCAAGGAATTTGTTCAACCGTGACCGAGACTTCTGGATGTTCAGCGGTGAAGGGCGAGAGCATGTCGATCAAGGTTACGCCGTCCGAACCGGTCAAACCGTTCCAGAACGAAATGTGAGTACCACCAGTACCGAGTTCAACAGGCGGAATGTCGGTTGCGGTCGGCAGAGGAGCCGGTGCATCTTGTGCGCTGATGGGCATCGCCACCAGAGCCATCATGCAAACGATGAGGGCGAGCACTAAACCGAATAGAGCGGGACGCTTCATATCAAATCTCCTTAAACAAGAAACAAAATATTGAGGTGATATTCGTGAGAGTGATGGATTGTATTTGCCCCTCCTTAACAGTTAGCTTGCGGGGTTGGTGGGTAAACATCTAGTGACGGTGAGTCAGCAAATGTTTTTCACAAATGAGCGTGATGGCTTGCATGATAAAGATTGGGTGGGCTGCTGTATCCGCAACGTTATGGGTGACATAATGGGGATAATATTTAGATCGCTTAACACACAATTTTTATCAAATAAAGCGCATCAATATTGAACAGTATAGCGCGTTGTTCTTGTTTGTCAAGTAAACTGTTCGTGTATATAATACAAGTTGTTTAGTAGTGATTTTTATCATGTCTACGCTAGTGACGAACGATAAACACACGCTTTTTAACGGTTCTTCTATTAGAGTATGGACTAAAAGGATGGTGAAACGCAACAGTTCGTATTGTTCAAAGTTTATAAACTTGTACTAGACAAAAGTCACGTAAAAGAGAGTACGTTTATCCGTTCGGGTCACAAATAAATCCACAACTCTATAATATAAGATTTGTGGCAACACGCTTTAAAGTAGTAAATCGCCCTCAGAATTCATCCGATGGCGACGCGAATACGAAAATTAAGAATGTCTTTGTAAATTGAAATAAGGTTTAGTCATGCGGAAACAACGACCTAATATGCGCGATGTGGCACGTCAGGCTGGCGTGTCGCTTTCGGCAGTATCACTGGTGGTAAATGGCAAACCGGGAGTCTCGCCCGAAATTCGGGAGCATGTTCAAGAAATCATTTCGAACCTCGGTTATAAAAATACGATCACCCAAGAGAATACGGCTAAACAGGCCATCGGCATCCTGATCGAGAAGAACTCCATGCCTGTTATCATGGATGCCTTCTACGGTGAGGTCATTCGCGGCTTCCAGACGGAAGCGCAGCGCATGGGCTACCACGTCATCCTGTCCATGTTCGACCGTAACCACGACAACTTGGACGAGCTGATTAACAGCCTCGTCCCCCAGCTTAAGGGTTTGGTGGTCGCCAACGACGGCGACATCACGCTCGAAATGATCGACCAGTTGAAGTCGGTTCGCCTGCCGTTGGTGCTGATTGAAAACCACGTCATGAACCAGAAGATTCCCACCGTCGTTGGCGATCACTTCATGGTCGGCTATACCATGATGCGCTACGTCATCGAGATGGGGCATACTGAAATTGCCGTCCTCAAAGGCCCGACTAAATACAGCAGCCTCGTTCATCGCTTGCTCGGCATTTTGGCGGCTGCCGGTGAAGCCGGTATGACGCTGCGGCCAGAGTGGATGCCCAAGCCGGTTTCCGGCCACCCGCACAAGGGCTACATGCAGATGCAGGAAATCCTGCGACTGCCGACCCGCCCTACTGCCGTAGTCGCTATCAGCGATAAAACCGCGCTGGGTGCGATGGAGGCCATTAAGGAACACGGGCTGCGTATCCCTGAGGACATTTCGATTGTTAGCATGGATAACATCGCCGAGAGCGCCTATACCCGCCCACCCCTGACAACCATCAGCGTACCGAAGTACGAAATGGGCGCGGTCGCCTTTGACAAACTGCACCGGCTGATTAACGGCGAGATGGATATTCCCGTTCAAAGCATCCTGTACAGCGACTTTATTGTGCGCGACTCGTGCCTCGATCTGCGAGAGAAAAAATAAGCCGCTTGGGTTCCCCACGCCTGAACCGCACTGACTATTAAAGCATAGCCAGTATTCCCACCTGTAAAACGGTCAGGTCACTCATTGCCTATGGCCGCCAATGCTTTACTATTGGAAGCATGTTCAAGCATGACATAAGCTATAGGAGAACCATACCATGTTGAACTTAGCTGTCCTCTTTTTCGTCGTCGCCATTATCGCCGCGATCTTCGGCTTTGGTGGTATCGCCGGTGCAGCCGCTGGCGCAGCCCAATTCCTATTCATGGTTTTCGTCGTGTTGTTCGTAGTCTCGCTCATCTTTGGTCGTCGCACACTCTCCCGATAGTGGGTGTTGGCCTTGGGGAACAGGGTTCCTCATCAAAAAGCGGTTCGCGCATGAGCCGCTTTTTGATTTCCCCTCTACCCCTCACCCTTCCTCGCCGCGTCGTCCGCCAGCATCCGCTCGATCTCCGCCGTTTCCAGTTCATCCACGTACTGCGTAATCCCTTCGCGCATGTATTCGGCAAGGCGCGGGTCAATCTTGTCGAAGTTCTTGCGAAAGTCCGGGCTAGAGACATAGGTTTCACCTAAATTTCGCAGGATATCCAAATTAGGCTCGTAGAAATAACGAAGGTGGTTGTGCCAGCGTTCTAATATCGCCTGCACCTCGGCATCCAACGGCGACTTCCCCGCTTCGATGGCATCCACGAGGTCGTTATAAACCGCGTTGCCCTCATGACCAATCGCCTCGCGCTGGGCTTGTGTGTAACTGTTCCAGCGCTTGATCGATGCGTTGACATTATCCGGCCCGTATTGCAGCCGTGCCTCGCGCTCGTAGTCCTTCTGCGTTTCGTCACTAAAGGCTTCAAATAGCTGCCGTTTGCTCATGGTGGTTCCTTCCATCAAATGCTTAATCGTGTTATCGACGGTTTCAACCAGCTTCTGTAAGCGCTCACTTTTGTCTTGCAGCGCCGCCCGGTGCGACTTCAACGCCATCACCAGATCGAAGTTCGGGCTGTCTAGCACATCCTTGATCTGCGTCAGCTCAAGACCCATCTCCCGATAAAACAAGATTTGTTGAAGGCGCAGCACAGCCGCTTCGTCGTAATAGCGGTAGCTGTTCGCGCCGACCTGTGATGGCGTGAGCAAACCAATCTCATCGTAATAGTGCAGCGTTCGGACGCTCACCCCCGCCAGTTCTGAGAGTTGTTTCACCGTATACATCGTCGTATCCCCTTACTTAAAGGGCATCTTAAACGATGACGTTACGTCAGAGTCAAGAGGTCACGTGAAATTCGGGCTGTGCTACAATGGCTTTATCAGAATATTGCGACTTTTGTTTCATTTATTATCGATCAAGGAGCAATCCGTAATGAAACGATGTTTACGCTTGTTGGTGCTGGTACTGGCGTTTGCGGTTGGTATTCCGGCTGTCGCCACCGCGCAGGACGAGGTGTGGGATTTAAACGATACCATTACACTGACAGATCTGGGCTTCGGACTCAATTTCCAGTCGGATTGGGTGTACGCGGCGACGCAGGGTAACGGCATTTTCTTCGCCCAAACGGAGGATGACTTGGCGCAAGTCACCGATAACGACCTCAGCACCATTGCCAGCGACAGTTCCATTCAGTTCATCGGCACAAGTCTGGACGAGTTGGCCTCCGTTCTGGGGACGAAAGGCGAACCGACGCTGGAAGAACTGGCGGATTTTGTCGCCGATGGACGCGGCATCACCGAAGTCGAAGAACGCATCGACATCCCGGTTATGTCGCGCCGCAGTCTGAACGTGATCGGCGAGAATGAAATGGGTCAGGGCATCTTCATGACTCTCTGGAAGCAGGGACAGTATGCCGTGGCCGCCATCCTCACCGCGCCGGATTATGACGAGCTGGTGAATGTTTCGTACTCGTGGGGACAGTTACTCAGCAGTATGCGCCCCAGCGATACGCTGCCCCTCGGCAAAGATACCATCCCCCTGCCCGTCACCAACGCCGAGTTCAATTACCCCGATGGTTGGGTGGCTGACCCCGAATATCCGAACATCGTCTACGAACTCGAAAGCGACCAGCAAAATGGCACCAGCGAAGGCTACTTCCTGCTCGCCATCGACCAGACGCTGGAGGACTTCGGCCTTGATGACGATGCGACACTCGATGATGTGGTCGAAGCCAACATCAGCGCCTACTCGATTTCCAAACCCATCCGCTACGAAGAATTTATGCTCCTCGACCAACCAGCGGTTGTCATTCGTGGGCAGGATGGCGGCGACCAGTACATTCTGCTGGCACAGGCGATTGTCGATGGCAACGTCATTCAGATCGGCGTAACGTCGTCGGATGAAGACGCGCTGGACGCATTCGAACCCACCTTCGTCGCCATGCTCCAAACTCTGTGGACGACCACCTAGTTCGTTCCAGTTAAACACCGTCACCAAAGAGCGCAGACATTTGCCTGCGCTCTTTTTATTGGGTCGTTAGTTTACAGTCAACAGTTAACAGTGAAAGGCAAGAAGCGTTTTGTGGCGGCGGCGGCGGCGGCAGTGGAGTGCCATAAAGTTGAAAAAGTTAGAAATGTTGCAGTTGTTGCAATTGTGATTCTCATTATTCTCAACATTTGAGCGAGAGATGATGCTGTTGATGCTGTTGTTGCAGTTGAGAATCCGAGATTTTGTGTCGCATATGTCGTCAGTGTCGGTGTTGTCGGTTGGCAAATTTGGCACTATAGATTTCGGCAATGGCAATAGAAAGTTATCAGTCAACAGTATTCAGTTGACAGTCAGATGCACAATATGCGGAACAAGCGGGAAAGGCAGCACAGGCGGCGAATATTTTGTGCATGTTGTGCGCGTTGGGTCGATGCGGTTGTTAAGTTGCGGCGGACACCCCTATCCCCAACCCCATCAGTTCCTTCGCAGGCTCAGTCTACTGAAAGCCCGTAGTAACAGGGCAAGGGAGAAAAGGCGCGAGGATTTGCCAGCAGCACAGTTTGGTAGCATCAAACCCTGCGACCGGCCCTTTCAATAGCATAAACGAAATGGGGTCGCTAAAGGTGAACATTTGTCAGAACATTTGGTCGCTTTTAAGAGGTGTTGGCGTTAACCATTTTAAGGGAGGCGAAGTATTAAGGAGGTTGGCGGAAGGTTTGTAAATGGTTTGTGGGACAAACCGAAAATAAACTCAATCTATAATAAGCTAGTTATACAACTGGAGTCGAACCTTGTGGCAAGTGCTAACAGAAAATTGATACAATAAAAGATTACTTATATGTTATTTCCTCTTAGGCAGTTTCATGACTAAACGCGAAAAACGTTTGCTTCGAATCCAGCAAAATCCGAATAATGTGTCGATAGACGATCTTGAACAACTTATGCTAGACTACGGTATTGAAAAATCGCGTGCCAGCAAAGGGAGTCACCGTCATTACCATTACGCTGTTGGTGGGACAACCTATCATCTTGTCATTCCGGCTACAAAACCCGTCAAAAAGGTGTATATCCAACAAGTCTTAGAAGCTATCGAGGAAATTTCTAATGACCAAGACTCTTGAGTACTACCTATCACTTCGGTACGACATTTATCTTGAGGGACTTGAAGAAGGCGGATACGCGGCAACCATTCCGTTGCTCAAAGGCTGCATGAGTGATGGTGAAACCCCCGTTGAAGCTGTAACTCATCTTGAAGAAGCCAAGGTACTTTGGCTTGAAGTCGCTCTTGAAAGCAAGATGCCCATTCCTGAACCGCAGTATCACAATTACACCAAAGATATTCATGAATCGGTCGAACGACTGCTGGAAAAAGAACGGACGAAAGCCTGACCACCAAACTGCTCATAATCAACCTGAGCTTAAATCAGACTTAACCTTGAAGAGCCTGTGAATATGCAGGCTCTTCGCTTTCCTTTCAATTTAGCGACTATCAACTACACCAGCCCATATTGCAGGGCGGGGTTGTTCTCCCGCTCGACTTCATCAAGGTTGTCAACAGCCAGATGCCCGTGTTCGTAGAGGTATTCGACGTGCGCCCCGACTTCTTCCAGCGCCAGCAGCACGTCATACCCGTGAATATCAGGGTACATGTGCTTGGAGATTTCGCTGATGGTCAAGGGTTTGCCCGCCACATTGATCGCGTCAATCACACGGTCGAGCTTGCGCTGGTGGCTGGCGCGGATGCCGACGATGCGCTCGTAAACATCGTGAAGCGGTTCCTCATGCCCGCCGAGCGACAGCCGAATGCCATCCATACGGGCGATCTTTTGCAGGGAGTCGAGGTAATGCCCCAAGCCGGTGTAGTGGGTGATGCTTTCCGGCGCTTGGTGGGGCGTGGTTCGCGCGAGGATGTGGTCAGCCGCCAGCAGCGTATCGCCGAGCCGGATGCACACCTGCCCCGGACAGTGACCGGGCGTGTGGATGAAGGTCATGCCGTCCAGCGGGGTTTCTTCTTGCAGGTTGATGCTGACCTTAACCGAGTTGACGTGCTTTTTGGAGAAGCCGTACATCTCGATCACCCGCGCCCGCAGCCCTTCGCTCACGCCCGCGCGTTCGAGGTACACGCGCAGGTCTTTGGTGGCGACGATCACCCGTTCCTCGTAGTTGGTCAGCACGCGCCGGTCAATCTCGTGGATGCCGACCGCCGCGCCCGTTTGCTCGACCATGAAGGCCACACCGCCGAAGTGGTCGATATGCCCGTGCGAGATCAGGATGCGCTGAATGTCCTTCTCGGTGATCGCTTCGCCGAAGTCGGTTTTGAGGGCGCGAATGCCCGCCAGAACCTGTTCGTTGCTGTTGCCGTAGCCGGAACCGGTATCCACCAGCGTCGGCACACCTGCGCCGATCAGCACGTAGCAGTAGACGATGAAGTTGGGAAACGCCTCCGCCGGAATGCGGTAGATGCGAACGCCGGTATCCGACTCGAAACGCTCAATCGCGGGTAAGGACATAGGGATAAACTTTCATATATATGCAATATGATTTAATGTGGAGAAATTGCTTTTGTGAATAATCAAAGCTATCTATAATAGAACTCATAATATTCAAAAGGTGAAACAAATTATGGACTCGCTGACAGGCATAATCATACTTGTTGTGCTAATCGTCATTGCCCTTATTGTTGTGAACAGCGGTGTACGCACTTGGGTAATTAAGCTGTTTGGTGTCGAGAGTCGTGTTGAAGGTCGTTCTAATGTTACCAAAATTAACGCAAAGCAGTCGACTGTGAGAAAGGTTATTAACGAAGAAGGATTAGTCGACATTGATGCAAAGGATGGTACAGAAGTTGAGGATGTACGCAATAAGCGGACTCCAAACAAATGACGAATGTCTTTGGCCGTGATGCTGAAGTTCGGAATTTTTGGCGACTTCTCAACCGTTACTCAGGGGGTGTACTCGGATATTACGGGATGTCGGGCATTGGTAAATCGACTTTGCTTTCACGTTTTGAACAAGAACTCCATCAAACACCATTTACCCCTTATATTGCCCGATTAGATTTCGCAGATTCATCACTCCATCATCCGGTTGCTGCATTGGTCAATTTAATTCAACAACTTGAAGCGACAGGCGCAACCACAAAACAAGAAGGTTGGTTCAAGCGAAAACGCAGCGAAAGCCCCCTCATACCCGCACTTCAAGCATTGAATTCGACACAGGTAATCGTCAACCAAAAAATTGATATCAGATCATCCAATTCTAAACTTAGTCAGGTTACAAATCAGGCACCCGTTCAAGTAGCGAATGTATCTCAGGCTCAAATAAATGATGCAATTGGAAAGCTCAAAATTGGCATCTCTAAACTTCATATCATGCCAACGACCCCTCCCAATTTCACGAGCCTACGCCGTCCATTAGTGATCGTGTTTGCAGATACCCTTGAACTAGCTCCAGAACCCGTAATCGACTGGCTGAAACAAATTGGTTCGTCAACATTTCAAGAGTATCTGCTGCTGGTTGCAGCAGGACAAGAAAGAATTGACTCCTTACTAACGCATTCCCTTGAATTTATTGGGGACACAGCAGCATATGAATTGCTAGGAACACGGTTTGGATTGTTTGATCGCCAACAAACTGAACCCATTGTAAAACTTGCGCGAGGCATTCCTCGCTGCTTGTGCCTTGCAGGGGAGTATGTGCAACAAATATCGCTTTCAGGCCTCCAAAAAGCTGTGCCTGAGGGAATTAGTGGTCATCTCGTCGCCGATTACCTTGTGCGAGGAATCCTCAAGCGTTTGCCAGAATCCAGTACAGAAAAACATCTACTAGCGTATGGTTGCGTTTTGCGACGTTGGAACAGTACAGAGCAACTGCGTATTATCCTGTTTAATGTGCCAGAAATTCGGGCTCTCATAGGCGAAAGTGCAGATATTCGTGGAGCGATAGACCGACTGCGTGAACGCTCGTTTCTGGACTCCGGCCATCCTCATGCCACACTGCGAGACCTCCTTCTATATGACTTAGAGCATGAAGAACCATCCATTGTAAATGCACTGCATCGAAGCGCAGCGAATTGGTTCGTCCACAAACAAGAAAATGGAAATGCTATTCATCATTTATTGGTGCTTGAAGATTGGTCGGCGATTAAACAAATATGGCGATCCATGCTTGATCAACAATCAAAACAGAATGTTCGTGCATTAATTGATGAGGTGTTACAAAAAAATATTCCACCAGAACCCGATATCCAACTTCTACTGGTTGAAAGTGGGTTGCTACTCGAAGATAAAGTCTTAGTTAGGCCAATACTTACATTGTTAAACACCCAATTAGGTGATCAACGTCCAATCGTTGAATCTTTAGCTAATCGAATAATAAATGCAAGCTTTGCGCCCGATCTCTTACAACTGTCTCTAAAAGTAAATCTGAGCTTTGATGCTCTACAAAAAGCAGACGCTCTAGTGAGATTGGCTGAATTACTAAGGATTCAGAATAATTTTCCGGCAGCAACTGAGCAATATGAAACGGCACTTGATCTCTACATAGAAACTAATAATGGACTAGGAGAGGCTAAAGTCTTGCATGGTTTAGGTAACGTATTCCAATTCCAGTCTCGATATGAAGAAGCGACAGGATATTTCTTTGAAGCACTCGAAATGCACAAAAAGATTGATGATGATTTGGGGAAGGCTATTATCCTGTATGATCTGGGTGAAGTATTGAGATTACGATCCCAGTATTCAGAGTCAACCGAATGCTTTAAAGGATCGCTTACACTTTACACAAAGTTGGGTAATGGACTAGGAAGAGCAAATTCCTTGCTTGGACTGGGCGAGGTAATGTTATTGCGGTCTCAATATGCAGAAGCGAAAGAATATGCTGAAGAGGCACTTACACTTTACACAAAGCTAGAAGGTAGAGTAGGAAGAGCAAACTGCCTGTATACTCTTGGGGATATACTGAAAGTACAGTATCAATATGCTGTAGCGACAGAACGATATAATGAGGCCCTCATAATTTTTACGGAGATTGATAATTCGCTTGG
Source organism: Chloroflexota bacterium (assembly GCA_020161935.1). GTDB lineage: Bacteria > Chloroflexota > Anaerolineae > Aggregatilineales > Phototrophicaceae > CFX2. The sequence goes on along the minus strand of JAIUNI010000012.1, from coordinate 175,170 downwards.
AAAGGCAAATACTCTTCTCAGGCTGGGGCTTTTATTCCAATTACAGTCTCGATATGTTGCAGCGACAGAACGATACAATGAGGCCCTCATAATTTATACGGAGATTGGTAGTCGGCAAGGAAAAGCAAGTGTGTTGAATGGGCTAGGTGGGGTACTGCGATCGCAAGCTAAATATGCAGAGGCAAAAGAAAGTTACAAAGAAGCTCTCATAATTCATACGGAAATTGGTAGTCGGCAAGGAAAGGCAAATGCTCTACGGGGGCTGGGTAATGTACTTCAATCCCAGTCACAATATGTAGAGGCAGAGGAGTCATACAAGGCAGCACTTGAGATTTATTATGAGATAGGTAATCAACTGGAAATAGCATATTCTTTGCGTGATTTAGCTGACGTCATGGCTGACTCAGGCGATTTTTGTGAAGGTTTAGACTTTCTAAATCAATTAGAATCACATTTAGCAGATTCTACAAATTGGGAAACAAATCGTATATTTTCAGCACTTAGCTTTGAATCTTTACGTCCTAAACTTGAAGCAGGATGTCTGAAAGCCAAATACCCTTCTTCCTAAAGATATCCCACTCAATCCGCCGGGATGAGTGGGGTTTCAGTTTTGCCCCACCAGCGCAGTTCAATTGTACCGCTGACCAGCAAGCCGAGCATCACGAACACCGTGCCGATGATATCCGTCACATGCACCGCCTCACCCAGCACGATTGCGCCCTGCATGTAGCCGAATACCGGCGTGAGGAACATCCACATATTGGCGCGAACGGGGTCTTTCTTGAGCAGGTAGAACCACAGGATGATGCCGATGATCGAGATGGCGATGACCGACCAGCTTAACCCCACCACCAAATTCGGCGTAACGGTTGGCAGCGTCGGGCCGTTGAGCGCCGCCGCGAAGGGCAGCAGGATAATCCCGCCGATGGCGATCTGCCAGCCGTTGAGCAGCGTGCCGGAAAGGTCGACCTTCGCCCACTTGAAGTAGACGCTGCCGAAGGCGTAGGTGACGACTGCCGTGATCGCCATAAGGACACCGGCAACACTGGCGTGGCTTTCCGCCAGCGAGGGGGTGATGGCGATGAGCAAGCCGAACAGGCTGACGACCATGCCCAGCCATTCCTGACGGGTAACGCGCCGCCCCAACCAGATGCTGGAGAAGATGGCGACCAAAAACGGGTTGAACGAGATGAACAGGTTGAGGATGCCCGCCGAGATTTGCAGCAGCGACAGCCAGCACAGGCCGAGGTAAATGGTGCTGTTGGTGAGGGCGAGGACGGTGATGTGCTTCCAATCGCCGCGCCTGGGCAGCGGGCTGCCGCGCCGGATGACGTAATTCAACGTGAGCATGATGAGGGCGGCGAAGAAAAACCGCGCGACCAGAATCGTCAGCGGGGGCGAACCTTTGAAGCCGACCTTCGCGGCAATCGGGCCGGATGCCCAGAGGAACGCAAACACCAAGCCAATCAGCGTATCCACAATGAAATGTCCTTTGATGGGTGAACGTGACCATCCTATCTCGCTTAGGGCGGCGGGTGTAGCCCCACGGCAGTCCAACCTGTGCCCCCCAATTACTGGGGGTCTGGTAGTTAAGAAAGAGTCCTAAGATGACATTCGTGACCCAAAATACAAATCCGGTCAAACAGTCAAACACATGAATAATGGACATCATACATTGGAGCGTCAGGGCTGCACCCTGCACTATTGTCTGGCGGGGGTTGAGGGGAAGCCGCTACTGGTCTTCACGCACGGGGCAGCCGTTGACCACCGCATGTTCGACGAGCAGGTGAAAGCCTTTGAGGCGGATTTCCGTGTGCTGACATGGGATATGCGCGGGCATGGACAGTCACGCCCGACAGGTGAACCCTTCACGGTCACAGGTGCGGTTACCGATCTTCTCGCCATCCTCGATGCGGTAGGTGCGCGACAGGCGGTCTTCATCGGGCAGTCAACCGGCGGTTACGTGCATCAGGAGTTGGTGTTCCGGCAGCCCGAACGGGTGACGGCGCTGGTGATGGTGGACTGCGTGTGCATCACCTTCAAGTTGAGCGCGATGGATGCGTTACTGCTGCGGATGTCACCAGCGCTCATGCGGCTCTTTCCGCACTCGCAGTTGGTGAAGCAGTCGGTGGATGGCACCTCGATCAAGCCGGATGTAAAAGCCTACTTGACCGAGGTGATGGGCAGCTTGAGCAAGGCCGAGTTTATTAGCATCTGGACGGGCGTGGCGAAGTCGATGCACTACGAACCGGATTACCGTATCACCCAGCCGATGCTGATTGTGCGCGGCGAACAAGACAAGCTGGGCAACATCGCGAAAGACGCGCCGAAGTGGGCGGCACGCGACAGCGCGGTGCTGGTCGTTATTCCTGACGCGGGTCACGTTTCTAATCAGGATAACCCCACCTTTTTCAATCGCATTCTGCGGGAGTTTCTCCAGCCGTTTCAATCGAACAGATGACTCCACAGCTATCACTAAAGGGAATACATGGCCGATAACAACCCGAACCCTGAACGCGAACGACGGATCTTAGAAGCCGCCGCCAAGTTGATCGCCCATTACGGTTTCGATAAAACGACCGTGAGTGATATTGCGAACGAGGCGGGTATTTCAAAGGGGGCCGTTTATCTTCACTACAAGAGCAAGGACGATTTATTCGACGCGCTGATTATCCACGAGGGCATGAAGATGCTGGATGTATTGATCCAGCGGATGGAGGCTGACCCTGACGCGGGATCAATCTTCGCGCTGTACCAACACGCGATGGTCACCACCTACGGCAGCCCACTCGTGCTGGCGCTGATGCGGCGGGATGCGCGGGTGCTGGGTGATATGGCGCGGCGGTTGAAGGATAAACAATTTACGCTCGACAGCGATTTTATCCGGCACGAGTTGGTGACGCAGCTACAGGCGGCGAACGTTATTCGCAAGGATGTGGATGCCAACATCGTGGCTTACGTGCTGGCGATCATCAAAAGCGGTTTCATCATGATCGGTGATTTCATACCGAACGAGGATGCGCCGCCGCTGGATGAAGTGGGCAAGACCATCGGGCAAATATTGGAACGCGGCCTCGCGCCGGAAGGTGGTAGTGATAAGCAAGCAGCCAAAGCAGTGATGGAACAGTTCTTATATATGACGCGGGATGTGCTGAACCAGCACAGAGGACAATCACTATGAATGGGAACACACCGATTATCCAAACGGATAATCTGAGCAAGGTTTATCAGAAGAACCGCACGGAAACCGTAACGGCGCTCAAGGGGTTGAGTTTGAGCGTGCAGCGGGGGGAAATCTTCGGCTACTTAGGGCCGAACGGCGCGGGGAAAACCACGACCATCCGTCTGCTGTTGGACATTATTCGCCCCAGCAGCGGGAAAGCGGCGATCTTCGGGCAGGACGCGCAGACCAACGCGGTTGAACTGCACAAACGCATCGGCTTCCTGCCGGGGGAACTCAACCTGTGGAAGCACATGACCGGCGCTCAGGTCGTGGATTTCGTCGGCAGGGTAAGAGGCAACATCGACAGTGCCTTTATACGCCGTCTGACCGACCGTTTACAGCTTGATTTGAACATTCGCATCCGCAGCTATTCAACGGGCAATAAGCGTAAGCTGGGTATCGTGTTGGCGATGATGAATAAACCCGATTTGCTGATTTTGGACGAGCCGACCAGCGGACTTGATCCACTGATGCAGCAGACGTTTAACGAGCTGATGCTCGAAGCCCAGCAGGCGGGGCAAACGGTGTTCTTGTCGTCGCATATGCTGGGGGAGGTACAGGCGATTTGTGACCGTGTGGGCATCCTGCGCGGCGGCGAGCTGAAGGCGGTGGAGACTATCACCAGCCTGACCCGCGCGAACTTCCGCTGGGTAACGGTGCGGGTGCGGGAAGCAGTTGCCCCATCTTTACTTAGCAGTTTGAACGGTGTGAGTGAGGTGAGCGCGGTGGAGGGCGGCCTGAAGCTGCGGCTGGTGGGGGATTTTGACCCGCTGCTGCGCGCTTTAAGCCCGTATTATGTGCAGGATGTAGCGGTTGCCGAGCCGACGCTGGAAGAAATTTTCCTGTCGTTTTACGGTGGCAACGGGAACACGCAAAAGGAGCGTGCATCATGATTGGGGTGGTATTTGCCGAAATGCTGCGGCGCGGGTGGAAGGGGATGCTGTACTGGGGAATTGGTTTGGGCTTACTGGGTTTGATCACCATTCTGGTTATCCCGAACGTCGATGCCCTTGAGCAAATTCAAAAACTGATGGAAAGCCTGCCACCGGCACTTATCAAGGCGATGGGCATGGAAGACGCAAGCCAGATGGCAACGCCGGAGGGCTTCCTCGGCGGCGCGTACTTCGGGCGGGTTATCCTGATTATGGCAGTGTATGCGGTGATAGCCGGGTTGAATGTGACGGCCAACGATGAAGATCAGGGGATAATGGATATGGTGCTGAGTTTACCTCTGCCTCGGCGACAGATTGTGTTGGAACGTTTCGCCGCGCAAAGTCTGATGGCGTTCGTAATCCTGCTGATGGGTTTTGTCGGTGTTTACCTCGGGAGTCTGTCGATAGCCCTGAACATCGGCTTCGAAAAGCTGGTAATGGGTAACCTGAACCTGCTGCCCAGTACGCTGGTGATGCTGGCTTTTACGATGTTCGCCGGAACATTTTTCCGCACCAAAGGAATGGCGACCTCTATGGCTGCGCTTTTTGTGATCGGCAGTTATGTCATCGATGTTATCGGTGGAGCCGCCAGCGGAACCGTCATCGCCCAACTGCGCGTCATTTCCTTCTTCAGCTACCTTGATAACGCCCATGTCATGCAGAACGGATTAAATATGGGGTCTGTGCTGCTCTTATCAGGCGTGGTGGCACTACTGGTTGTGGCGAGTGTATGGAGCTTCCAACGGCGCGATGTGGGTGTGTGAGTGAAACATTAAGAGAAATTGCTCTCGAACCCAAACATCGGTTACAGTGTAAAATGTGATCTACAGAGGTGAACAGGGTTGTTCACCTCTTTTTACAAGTCCTGTACGTGATGTGAATGGATGCCCATATGTCCAAACGCCTACTTCTTCTCTTGTTCGCGGCACTAGCCGTACTGGTTTTTACCCTACCCGCTGCCGCCCAAAACGAGACCCCGATTTCAGCCTCCGCCTTCGTGCCAGAGGACTTTGCCGGATTTATCACGGTGCAGACTGGCGACCTGAACACCACCTTGCAGGGTTTGAACGAAGCGCTGCGTTCGGCTACGCTGCTCCAACCGCTGCGGGTGAACTCCGGGCTGGATGAGGTGCTGGGTTACTATGACTTCATCCCCTTTGGGACATGGTTTGACCTCGAACAGCAGGACTTCGCCGGATTGGTGTCCCCGTGGATTGGGCCAGATATGGTCATTGGCTACCGCAACTTCGACGCGGGGTTGAACGCCAGTATCCGCGACATGCTGCTGATCCTTTCCAACACCGACATTTTGGATGCGACCAGCCGCCTTGAAAGTGTGCTGGTGAATCAGGATTTGCCCGGTCGGGAAATGTACCGGGGGATCACCCTTTTTCAAGGGGACAAGGCTTCATTCGCGATGACGACTGCGGCGGTGTTCATCGGGCCGGTTGACCTGATTAAGGCGGCGCTGGATGTACAAGCGGGGGCGGCACCTGCTTTAACCGATACACCGCTTTACCACACGGTACACGCGGCACAACCGGCGGATACGTTTGTTTCGGCTTATGTGACCCAATCGCATATCCTGCCTGCCGTGAACGGGTTGCTGAACGGCGACCGGTTCTCTGTGCCAGTGCTGCAAGCCTTCGGGCAAGCGCTGGGCGGCGGGGAGACACCGGCACCATTTAGCCATCTGCTGTTGAACGGTGGGATTGATGCGGCGGAAGTCAACCTTGTGCGCGGCGAAAACGGGCGGATGGTTACGGCTACGGCTATTTTCCACCCGACCGAGCAAGCCAATCTGGTGACGGTTCCGGTTGATCCGAGGTTCTTGGAAATGATACCCCGTACAGCACTGCTGGTTCACAGTGGGACGGACTTCCGTACCTTTGTGGATGACGCGATTACCGCGTTACCGGTTTCGAACTTCGCCAGCCAACTGATCGGCGGGCTGCCCTTTTTGACAGCCGGTTCCTTCCAGAACGATTTTGTGACTGACCCCGAAGCGGCGGATGTTACGTTGGCGGTGGACAGTTTTGTGACGGCGTTGGAACACATCAACGATCTGGATGTGGAAACCGATCTGCTTGACCATCTGGACGGTAGTTATGCGTTGGCGCTGCTGCCACGACCGAACTTTCCGCTGCCGGTGCTGAATGTGCCATTCGACTTTATCCTCGTCGGGCAGGTGGATAACGGGCCGAGGACGCAGGAAAGCGTGAGCAAGCTGATTGCCAGTTTGTTCGGGCTGCAAGCGGGGCAGTTGGTGGTTGAGGGGGATTGGACGTTCCAGCCGCTGCTGGCAGGGCGCGAGGTCATTTTCCGCATCGGCTACCAGCGTAATATGATTATGATCGCGACGAGCAATTCGGCGGCACAGGCGTTGGATGCTCAAATCGGCGATAACCGGCTTATCAATATGGATCGTTGGACGCAGTTCACCGATACGGCACGACCGGATTTTTATCTGGATACGTTCGTGTTCTACAATACATTTTTCCCGCAAATCTTCTTACAAGGCGGGTTTACCGTGAGTGCCGAGCGGCGGGAACGGGTGATGCTGACGAGCAACTTGCGTGATGACGGCTTGTTTGAGTTGAAGCTGACGGCGAATGTGCCGCAGTAGAAAAGTGTTTAAGTAGAGTCTCGAAAGTCACAAGAAAAAGATTAACCGCCAAGTCGCCAAGAACGCCAAGATTTTTAGCTCGAGAATTTCGATAAACCACTTAGCTGGTAGTCTTTAGTCGATAGATGAATGCTGAGAGAGTGAACCGCAGAGACACAGAGAGCGCAGAGAATACGCAGAGTGAAATGTAATAGGGCTTGCCAACTGCGAGCCTTATTTTTTTGCCTGTTTTACAGGCAGAACAGGCAAAATTTAGCCATTTTTAGCTCATTTATGAAGGTACGGTTGGAAATGTCAAACCCAATTCAAACGATCTGGTGAATAGTCGTTGTCTGTAGTCAATCGATGAATGCAAAGGCATTAAACCGCAGAGACACAGAGAGCGCAGAGAATACGCAGAGATATAAAACAAAAGGGCGTACCAGTGGGTGCGCCCTTTATATGTCTATGAGGGTTCGGATGGGGTTTCCGCTGAGGCTAAAAGTGCGGTTTTAAGGGCTTCGATGTCGGCATATTCGCCGCCGGATTGCAAGATACCCGACTGAATGCTGATGTACTCGACATCCGGTTTATGATGGGTGGTTTCGCGGTCACGCAGCGGGTAGAAATACTCGCTGGATTGGTTGATGCGGGTGGTGACGCGCTTCTGGAGGGTGGGCGCTTTGTCTGGCGTGGTGATGACGATGAAGTGTTCCGGCGCAAGATGCCCGACGAAGTCATCCAGCCCGCTGACTTCGCGGACGGCGTTCTTAATCATCATGGTGATGGCACGCAGCACGTCATCCGCCGCCACGAACCCGTAACTTTCGCGGAACTCGCTCATGCCCTTGATGGCGACGAGCAAGATGGCCCACGGGTCATCATGCGTCAGCAGTTCACCCAAACGTCCGTCCACAATTTCCGATTCGGGGAGTTCGGTGACCGGGTTGCTGCTGGTTTGCCGTCCCGCACGGGTGATGGCATTACGGGCGCGGAGACGGAGTTCCTGCACATCAAACGGCTTGGTGATGTAATCGACCACGCCGAGTTCGAGACCTTGCAGCTTATCCACGCGGTCGCGCTTTTCGGTCAGGAAGATGATGGGGATATTCTGGGTGTGGCGGTCGGCGCGCATCTGGCGGCAGACCTCGTAGCCGTCAATATCCGGCAGGCGGATGTCGAGCATGACCAGCGCGACGTTGTTGGCTTGCACCAGATCAAGCGCTTCCCTGCCCCACGCGGCGGTCAGCACTTCATAATCCTGCACTTTGAAATAGGCACTGAGCATTTCGGAGAGGTCAAGATCATCTTCGACAATCAAGATTTGCGTTTTGGTTTCAGCCACGGTGCTTTCCTCTTGATGGTGTGGATGGACACAGGGTTAGCCGATGGGCGTTTTGTTGATCTCGAAAATGCATCGCGGGTCGCCACAGGCGGCACAGGCGGTTTCGTGAATGAGGTATTCATGCCCGTTCGAAGCCCAACGGATACATTCTTGGATGATACCGGCAAGCGGGTGGCAAACCGGCTTTTCGGATTTGCGTCCCCACGCGGTCGCACTCTTTTCGACGATAAAACGGAAGTGTTCGGGTGATTGTTCAACCGTGCAGTGCTGGTCGCTGAAGGTGTTGTAGATGTTCGCCAGCGCCTTCAGGCCGATGAAACCGGCTTCATCACGCGGGAGGGCGCGGAAGGCTGGATCACTCATGCCCGCCATCGCGCCGAAGTTCCGCAGCCCCAGCGAGAAGCTGGCACGCCCAACGCGCAGCGCCATACCCCGCCCACCGCGAATGCCGTAGCTGTCTTCGAGCGCCATATTGAGCGCGGTCATGCTGCTAAAATCAAATTCTTTCGCCAAGTTATCCGGCGGAAGGTCTTTGACATAGGTGTGCAGCCCTGCCTGCTTCAAAAGGGTTTTGAAGGCAGCCTGCCCCATAACATCATCCATCGCTACGAAGAAATACCGCGCAATGCGGTTGGGAAGGTAGAGGCCAGCCAGTTGCACGAGGCTTTACTTTTCCGCAAGTTATACGAGCTGTGAGAGGGCATCCACGGTGCGGGTGACATCCAAAAATATCAAACCCAGCTTCGCTTCTTTACGCGCCAGCACGGTCAACACGGCTTCGTCACCCACAGCGGTGAGGATGACATAACCGCTTTCGCCCTTAACCATGACCTGTTCCAGCATACCACGTCCGAGTTCGGAGGAGATACGCTCGCCGAGGGACAGCATCGCCGCCGACATCGCGCTCACCCGATCTTCTTCAATGTGACCGGGGAGTGACGAAGCCATGCTCAGACCATCTACACTGACGATAGCGGCAGCTTCCACATCGCCAGAACTGGCCTGCAAATCGCGTAGTCGTTCTACAAGTTGTTCAGTACGGGACTTCGCCACGAGCGTTTTCTCCTGCAATGTCGAAACAAATGAATGAACTTGATGAATCGGATTGTAGCATAGAATTACGGCATTGGCACTTAAGCCTTCCGCCTTAATTCTGCATTACAGAATTGGAACCAAGTGGAGCGAGATGCCAGACACACAGGGGAAGCGTTGTCCGGCATCGTTCCTATCCATAACTGCTTCATGACTCGACGGTGGCTTGCAGCCAGTCGCTGCCCGTGTCGGCGGTGTAGGGGGCGAAAATTTTGCCCCCCGCCTGGCTGCTGAGTACCGGCAGGTTATCCAACGAGTCGACCAGCGGTTGTTCCGCCAGCAGGTCATTCAGCACATACACATTGGTTTCGTCGCCCGTACCAACGTTGAACAGCAGCGTTGTACCGCCGCAGCGCCATGCCGGAGCAAAGGCGTTCAGGCCGGGGGCGACCAATTCGCGGGTTTCGCCCGTGAGCCAATCGTAGAGGGCAATGGTGCGCCCGTTCTCGCTGCTGCTCTGGTACGCCAGCAAGAAGCTGTCGGCTGCCCATACGGGTTCAGAAGCATCCCCCGCCGCGTCACTAATCGGCGAGGTCGTGCCATCAAGGTTACGCAGCACCATGACACCATTAGCTTGTCCCGCTTGCACCGAGCGGTAGGCAATCGTTTGACCATCGGGGGCATAGACAGCCTGACTGTCATCCGTCTTGCCGTCGCTGAGTGCGGTGATGAGTCCGGTTTGCAGGTCAAGCACGTAGATTTGCGAGATACCGGTGCGGTTGCTCTGGAACACGATTCGCGAAGCATCCGGCGACCAGCGGGCGTGGGTGTCGTCACCCGCGTTGAAGGTCAGTTGTTCTTCCGCGCCGGTGGTGATGTCAAACTTGTACAGTTCCCAATTGCCGTCACGGTCGGATTCATAAACCACGCTTTGACCACCCGGCGACCAAACCGGATTACGCTCATACGCCTTCGAGTAGGTGACACGGCGCGGCAGGACGCTGCCATCGGTGCTGGCAATATACAGTTCCCAATATTTATCACGGTTGCTGGCAAAGACGACCCACTCGCCGTTGGGCGATACGCTCGGCATCAGGTTATCCGGCTCGAGATTGCTGTTGTCGTCGTTGGGTTGGGACAGGCTGACCGGTTGGGCGCTGCTCTCATCCTGCCGGAAGATCTGCCAATTGTCGCCCACCTTCGCCGTATACACCGACCACGCGGGGCAGGTCGTCTCGCAAGCGTTGACCGGACTCCATGCGGTGAGGCGCGGGTAAACCGGCTCAATCGCGCCGGGGGCGAGGTCGAGCGTCGGGTAGGCAGGGCGACCATCATGACCCGCTGCGGGCTTTTCGGCGTTGGTGAGCGCTGAGAGGCCGCCGAGGTTATCGCCCGCGTTATCGGTTAGCTGCTGCGGGGCTTGGTCGGGTGAGCGCGCGTCGAGCTGATAGATGTCGGTTTTGCCGCCGCTGTCGGAGTTGAAGGTCAAGTCCGTCCCATCGCACAAGAACGAGGGCGCGGTGTCGTCAACATCGTTATCCGTCAACTGCTGTATCGCGCCGGTGGCGAGGTCGTAGGTATAGATTTCGCTGTCGCCATCCACATCCGATTGGTAGGCCAGCAGGCGGCTGTCGGCAGACCATGTGGGGTGGCTGGCGCTGCCTTCGAAGTTGTTGACCGGAATAATGCTGCCACCACCTTCACCCATGATGAACACGTTGCTGCTGGTCTTGCCATCGAGTACCGAACGGAAGGCAATCGAACGTCCGTCCGGTGAATAGACTGGCTCGTAGTCGTTGCGGTCGCCGTTGCTCAACTGCTTCACCGCGCCGATTTGCGGCTTCAGCGCGTAAATTTGCCAGCGTCCGTCACGGTTGGTCTGGAAGGCAATCGTCGAGCCGTCCGGCGACCATGCGGGGTTAATATCATCGGCAGACGAGTCGGTGATGCGCGTTTCGATGCCGGTCGCCGCATCGAGCAAGTAGAGGTTCCAGTCGCCGTCGCGATTGGATTGGTAAACGATATAGTTATTGGGTCCCCACACGGGGTTTAAGTCGCTGGCGGTGACATTTTCGGTTAGTCGCTGGAGGCCCGTGCCATCGTTACGGGCGAGGTAGATTTCCCAATTGCCATCGCGGTTGCTGCTGAAGGCGATCCACTCCCCGTTCGGCGATTGGCTGGGTGTGATGTCATCAACGTTCGGCCCCTCGCCGCCGGAAATATTGGCGTTCGCGTCGGTTTCTGTGTCGAGTTCACCGAGGCGGAAGATTTCCCAATTACCAGTCTGGTTGGTCTGGTAGAGTTCCCAGCGCACACACTTGCGTTCACAGGCGAGGATCGGCTGCCACGTCACGGTTTGTCCGATATAAATGGGATCGACTTCCGGCGTGGCTTCGTCCAAGCGACCAACAATTTCAACCTCGACAGTGGCTTCGACTGTACCCGCCTCATTAGTAACAACACGGGCAGTCACTTGCAGGGGGCCGGGGAGATCGTCATCGGTCAGGGTATATGTACCTTCGATAATGGCTTTAATCCCTGTGCCGAGCTTACCCCCATAAACGGCAGCGCTGCTGATGCCGAGTGCCTCTGAACTGAGCAGCACATTCGTCAGTTCCCGCGAACCAGTGTTGATAATGGTGATGGTAAAGGTCACCGTTTCGCCAATTTTGGCAGTCGTGCTGTTCGGCGCGAGTTGAAGCTGAATATTCGCACCGCTGCCGTTGGTGGTTGAACTGGTCGCCGGGATAGTGGTCGGCACCGGAACACGGGTATTCGTCGGGAGTGGTAAGGGTGTCCGCGTCGGGGGAACAGTCGTGTTCGTCGGAATAAGTGTGTTAGTGGGTATCGGTGTATTGGTTGGTCGCGGCGTATTCGTGGGCCGCGGGGTGTTGGTCGGCGGCACCGGTGTATTGGTTGGCACTAACGTGTTCGTCGGAACAGGCGTGTTAGTGGGTGGCGGCACCGGGGTGTTGGTCGGCGGTGGAACTGGCGTATTGGTCGGTGGTGGCACAGGTGTATTGGTCGGCGGCGGCACGTCCGTCGGCGGTGGAGGTGGCACGTCCGTGGGTGGCGGTGGCGGCACCTCAGTGGGCGGTGGGGGTGGAACCTCGGTTGGTGGAGGAGGCGGCACTTCCGTCGGTGGTGGAGGGGGTGGAGGCTCCTCAGTCGGCGGCTCTTGTAAAATGGGAATACAGTTGAGGACATTCGGCAAACAAGACAAAAGACCGTCCTGTGCATGAATAGGCGCAGGCACGATAAGTGACATCGCGATTAAAAACAGCAGAATGAGCTTCGGATAAAACTTATTTTTCGCCATAACATAACTTTCGTCAATTTCGCCTAGTGTACAAGATATTTGCTGAAACTAACGAATTCCTAAAAATGTAAATTCATATGCCTACGGATGTTCGCCGCAGATATGATAGCCAAATAAAAGAGGTGGGGCTATTCACCCGACCTCTTTTGCTTAACATACAAACATGAGCCGATTTATTTGCGCCGGCGTAGACCTAAGAATGCTCCAGCACCTAACAATACGCCTGCTGCTAAGATCGCTAGTACTGTCGGCGTTGTATTATTGCTTGCTGCCTGTGCTGTTTCAGCAGCCAACTGCGCATCAGCAAGTTGGGTTTGCGCATCAGTAAGTTGCGTTTTCAAAGTTTCTGCTGTATCGAGAGCAGCCTGTAGTTCAGCAACTGTAGGAGGGGGTGGAAGCAGATCGCCAGTTACAGTATCAACACCTGTCGCTACCCAATTATTTTTCAGACCAATGAGTATTTCATCCATCTTTGCGGTTATTTCATCTGACACGTCTGAGTCATGTTTTGGAGCGTATCCAATTCCAGCGTTTTCAGCCGAGAGGATCAGGTTCGTACCGCCGGGGAAGTCCGCGCCGCCTTCAACCAAGGCTTCAACCGCGAGGTAAACCGCTTGGTCAACGCGCTTCATGGCGCTGGTGATGATCTTGTCTGCACCGGGGGACGTACCACCGCCGAACGAGGTGTTGTATTCGTCCTGATCAACGCCAATGACGTACACGCCGTCAGCCGCAGCGGTCAGGATACCACCGGTACCGGTCGGGCCACCCGCGCCGAGGATCACATCCGCACCTTCGCCGATGAACTGCTTGGCGTTCGCGCCACCGGTATCCGGTTCAATGAAGCTGTCATTGTAGGTGCCGAGGATGGTGATGTCGGGGTTGATGAACTTCGCACCGTTTTCGAAACCGTTGCGGAACTTACGTACCGGAGGAATGTCGATGCCGTAAACACCGGCGATGATGCCACTCTTAGTCATCTGGGCAGCCAACGCACCGGCGAGGAAACCACCCTGATCTTCACGGAACTGGAGGCCAACATAGTTGGAGGGTGCAGCGTTGCCATCTGCATCCGGGCCGACGAACTGGTCAACGCCGATGAAGTAAATATCGGGGTTGGCAATCGCGGCGGCCTTCGTCGCATCCGCAATCAAGAAACCGACGGTGACGATGGCCTGATAGCCTTCGCTCACGCAGGTGTCGATGTTCTTGGCATAGTCGGTTTCGGCGACGGTTTCGATGTAGTCATAGTTCAGGCCAAATTCGTCAGCGGCCTTGCTTGCGCCGTCGTGGGCGAATTGGTTAAACGTACCGTCATTCACCTTGCCCTTATCGGTTACGAGGCACAGGCTTTCGATCAAGCTGTCCTGCGCTGAAACCGTCAGTGCCGGGACAACGCTGAAGATGGCGATTGCCAGCATCAGCAGCATCACTAAACTGCGCTTGCTCTTCATACAAAATCCTCCACAAAATTCTTTCAAAGGAAATGATGAGGGCGAATATTCCCCCAAAGCAGTTGTCATATTACCCTATTTTTGAGAATGTTGAAATCTCGCTGATTGGCGAATTTATCTAGTCTTCGTTTGTCAGAAGTTGACAGTTTATGTCTCGACTGTATACAGCGTCACTGGATGCGGTTCGGTGTCGTTGGTGCTGCCGAACACGTTAAACTCGGATTCATAAGCGCGAACGCCCATACGATAGTGCGTGCCATCCGCGCCGTCAAAGCTGACGCGCCAGTGTTTGTCACCGTCAGCTTCGGTACTCAAATACTTGAAAGCATCCAGCGCCTGTTCACCGGTTTGCTCGCGCAGGTGGCACTCGACCGCTTGGGCGGGTGTGTCGTACGCGGCGCTGCCCCGGTAGTACTGCGGCAGCAGTTGGTTCTGTTGATAGGCGTTCATCAATGTGGCAGCATCTTCAACCGGCACGCGCCCGTAGCACATGCCATGTGGCAGGCAAACGAGCGTCGCGGCGAAACGATGTCCGCCGAAGTGCGTGGTCTGCCACACATGGTCGTAGTCGATCTGGCTCATGGCGCGGTAGAGAGGCAAGCCCAATTTAGCACAGGCGAGGTCGCGCTTACCGTTGGTACACACCAGATACAACTTGTCGTCCGAACGGTTGCCCTCAAAGCGGCCATCCGCCAGCGCGGCGAGGTCTAAATCAAGCAGGTCTTCGAAGCGGTCAAGCTCGAAGTGGTACAGCAGCGGGTGGATGGGATGTGCGTGGGCGACATAAAAGTGGATGCTCGCCTGCTCATCGCTTTTCTGCTTGATGAACTGCACACGGAGGTTCTCCCTCGTTTTCGATTCTTTGAGGAGCAGGCTTTTTACAGGGTCGGACAGGCTGCTGGCGGGTAGGGCTTTGGCTTCCCAATCCGCGTTGTATTCCAGCAGGAACCACAGGCTGGTATCGGGCGCGGACGCGGCGAGCGGCTCACCAGCCTCCCGCGAATATTGTGCGATATTGAATGTGGGCATTATGTTTGCTTTGTCTACTGAATTTTCAAAGCATTTTTAACCCAAACTGGCTCGGAGGCAAGGGCGCAAAATCCATCAGGGGTACAGGCGGTGGATAACATAGGCGGTGGCGAAGGCCACCAGCCAATCACAGCCGAGGTCGAACAGCGAGGCGCTGCGGTCAGGGACGAGCGTTTGCAACAGTTCGCTGATGAGGCCAAGCAAACAGGCAAAGACAACCGTCGCCACGAGGGCGCGGCGCGAGGTGGTGACGGTGGCTAAAGCTGACCAATTCACGAGGACGAGGATGCTAAAGCCGACGAGATGCCCCATCGTCAGCAAGATTTCCCACGCGAGGTCGAACTCACGCGGGGCTGCCGGGCCGAGCAGCGGGTTCGCGCTGGACTGCACGAGAACGAGCGTCAGCAGCGCCGTATAACCGAGGGCGAGGGCAATCCGAAACCACTTGACGGTTGGGGTGGGCGAGTCGATGTAAGGCGCAGTGAAGGATTTGAGTTTAAGTATCATGGTGCGGATTGTAGCACATCGGAACCGTCTATAACCGATGTCACCCCGCCGCTTACCTGTTTATCAACCGCATCCACGCCGCTCAATGAACGCCTATGCAAGCCGTATTATAATGCTGCCAAAGAATGACTGAGGAAAAGCCGACGATGCACGACAAACTCTCCCATTATCTAACTGCATGGCACTTATCCGACCCGCAGCCGCTGGCGACCACCGCGACCAGCCACTTATACCGCGTCAACACTGGTGATGATCAGGCTGTGCTTAAAATCCTCACCGAACTGGGGCAGGAAGAAGCCAACGGCGCACTTGCCTTACGCTATTTTGATGGGCACGGCGCGGTACGCTTGCTGCGTTCGGATGACGGCGCGCATCTGCTCGAATATGCCAGCGGCGAGAACCTCGTTGGCAAGGTCGCGGATGGAAACGACGAACGGGCCGCAGCCATTATCGGCGATGTTCTAAACCAACTGCACACCGTTTCTACTGCGCCCATACCGGAGAAACTCACACCGTTAAAAGTTTGGTTCCGCGAGTTATTTCGGAAAGCCGCGCTGGATCAAGGCAATGGTATCGACTCCATCTACACCCGTGCCGCCCCTCTAGCCGAACGTTTACTGGATCAGAACCGCGACGTGCGCGTCTTGCACGGGGACATCCACCACGAAAATATCCGCCAGCACCCCACGCGCGGCTGGCTAGCCTTCGACCCGAAAGGTTTGGT
Source organism: Chloroflexota bacterium (assembly GCA_020161935.1). Taxonomy (GTDB): domain Bacteria; phylum Chloroflexota; class Anaerolineae; order Aggregatilineales; family Phototrophicaceae; genus CFX2. The sequence goes on along the minus strand of JAIUNI010000012.1, from coordinate 159,000 downwards.
GGGCGAGCGAACCTACGATACCGCCAACACCCTCTGCAACCCGTGGAATATGCTAGAGGTCGTACACAACGAAACGCGGCTGCTCACCATCAGCGGCATCCTCGCTGAAAAACTGCGTATTGATCACACTCGCCTCTTGGCCTTCGTCTATATCTACGCCTGCCTCAGCGCCAGTTGGATCGCGTCCGATGGCGCGGATGCCAGCCAACCGCTAACGGTCGCCAGCCTCGTTGAGCCGCATATCCGCCATTTGTCATTCGAAGAGGTGACAAACTCCCCATAACCTAACCCTACCCGAAATGCCAATTCATAGATAGATTCCATTGGACAATAAAACCTAAAACGAGAGTGAACAATCATGCTGTTACCTGCCTTACGTGAAGAAGTCTGCCATCTACACGCGGAACTGCCCAAGAATAACCTCGTCGCGTGGACGAGCGGCAACCTCAGCGCCCGCGACCCTGAAACCAACCTCGTCGTCATTAAGCCCAGCGGCATCAAATTCCCTGACCTCACACCCGAAAATATGGTGGTGGTCGATATTGATGGCAAGATTGTGGAAGGCGACTACAAAGCGTCCTCCGACACCGCCTCCCACTGCTATATTTACCGCAACCGCCCGGATGTGTTCGGCGTGGTGCATACCCACTCGCGCTATGCGACCGCCTTCGCGGTGCTGGGGCGTGGTATCCCCTGCCTGACCACCGCGATGGGTGACGAGTTCGGCGGCCCGATCCCCTGCGGCGGCTTCGCGCTGATCGGCGGCGAGGAAATTGGCGCGTTGGTGGTGGAAACGCTGAAAGACTCCAAGAGTCCCTCGTGCCTTCTGCAAAGTCACGGCGTATTCGCCATCGGTAAGAATGCCGAACATGCGATTAAGGCGGCTGTCATGACCGAGGACAATGCGGCGATTGTCTGGTTGGCGAGCCAGTTGGGTACACCGCTGACGATTTCCGACGAGGACATCGCCAAGCTGCACCACCGCTACACCAACGTTTACGGGCAGTAAATATTTTCTGTAGAGGTTGTTGGAACGAGGGAAATCACGGGAGGGTCACAGACCCTCCCCTACAAGTCGATGATGAGAATTAATTAGGCCAATTGACGCGCGGCAGGCCACCGGAGCAGCACGAAGATGCTCATCATGCCGCCGAGAACTGCCGTCAAGCCAATGGTGGTTGGTGTGCCGATCACACTGGCGACCCCGCCCATCAGCAGCGCCCCAAACGGTGCGATACCAAACCACGACAGGGTATATAGGCTGAGGACACGCCCACGAAACGCATCCGGCACTTCACTCTGAATCAGGGTATTGACCGTCACAAACTGAAGGATGATGCCAAAGCCGTATAAGCCCGCGAAAATGATGGCGGGTGTTTCAGTCGCGGTCGTGCTGAACGCGAACGCTGAGATGGTCACAAAAATCACCATCAACCCGACCACTCGCCCCCGCCCCAGCCACTTTCCCATGAGGTTCATAATCAGTCCGGCGATGACCGCGCCAACCCCGATGGCGGTGGTAATATCGGCGTAGGCTTCTTTAGGCGAGTGTAAAACAGTGTCGGCGAAGGCTGGCAGCAGTGTGGAGATGTTGTTGGTGAACAGCGCGGCGGCGACAGCCAGTAAAAGCAGCGGCGCAATCGTGTGATGCTTGCGGGCGAACTGCAAGCCTTCTTTAAGCTGTTTGATCGGCGCGAAGGCCATCAAGGTACGCGGACGAATGGCGACCTGCATCTTGTAGAGCGTGAACAGCACCGCGATAAAGCTCAGGCCGTTGATGAGGAAACACCACGCTGGCCCAACCTTCGTCAGCAGGATACCGCCGATCACGGGCCCGATGACCCGCGACAGGTTGAAGATGATCGAGTTCATAGCGATGCCGCTGGGAAGGTGTTCACGGTCAACCAAGTCCGCCACAATCGCCTGCCGCGACGGCGCGTCAATCGCGTTGGTGATACCCAGCAGGAAGGCCAACACCATAATATGCCACACCTGCACCGTGTTACTAAAGGTCAACAGCGCCAACGCCAATGCTAAAAACATCTGCATGGTTTGGGTGATGAGCAGCAGCTTGCGGGTATGAATCCGCTCCACCAGCACACCCGCCAGCGGCGACAGGATCAGGCTGGGCAGCCCTGCCGCACACGCCACCAACCCCAGCCACAGCTCATTCTTGGTCAGCTCAAAAACGAGCCACCCTTGAGCCACGATTTGCATCCACGAGCCGGAAATCGAAATCGTTTGACCGATAAAGTACAGGCGGAAATTTGGGAATTGGAAGGCGGAGAAATTATGAACGCGGGCAGGTTTGCTCTCTGCCGCAGGTGCTTGTGCCATACTAGCCATTTGAAGTTATGATCTCATTCAAGGATATATGAACTATCAAAAAGGCCAACGTCTGGGGAAATGTCGCGCGGGCGCTGGTCATCAAATGCATTATAAGTCCACTAATTAAGGCCATTCAATCTGCATTGGACTTATAAAATCTTGATAGAGGCGAGGACTTCGGTCAGCTTGGGCGGAACTGCTATAATAAACCCAAATGATGGAAAGGACATGCTCATGGTCGCGCAACCAAATCCCCCAATTGTCATTAAGGCCGTCGTCGGTGAAGATCGCCGCCTGATTATTGATCTACCGCCTGACGCGCCAACCGGTAACGTTACCGTGATGGTCGCCGCGACTGAACCAGCGCCTCAAGCTCCAGCTATTCCGGTCAACAGCGAACGTGAACGCTTGCGTGCTATCCTGCTAGCGGCGGGGAGGTTGTCTATACCTCAACCGGATGAAGTTGTTGATTATCCGCCGAATCCTGACTGGACGACTGCGGGCAAACGTCCCTCTGATGAAGCAATTCGACAAGCTGGTATTCTTCCGGCAGGCGCACGACCTTCCGAAGAAATTATTGACGAATTAAGAAACGATGATTGAGTCCAGATCAGACACAACCCGAACCTTCACCCCTAATTTAAAAGTGCTGCGATGCTTGAAACGACTTCGACAACTTCAATCGCGGGTCTAACCGTCTTATGGGTCGGCAATCCGCGTTATACCCAACCGCTGAACGACACCGAAGACAAGAAGTGGAAGTACCTGACCGCGCTCGGCGTAAACATGATTATATTGGGGTTCGCCACCGGCTTGAAACCGCGCGACTTTACCCAACACGCTCGCTTTATCCTGCTGCCTGAACTGCCTTCGTCGATCCTGCGTTACCTTGAAATGTTCACCCTCGCCCCGCTCATCATGCTGTGGTTGGTTATCCGGCGAGACGTGCGGATCATCGTCGCGACCAGCCCGTTTGAGGGGGCGCTGGCGGCGTGGGTCAAAAACCTCGCGCGGCTGTTCGGGCGAAAGGTAGCGCTGGTGGTCGAAAGCCACGGCGATTTCGAGGTTGGCGTGTTGGAGCAGCGCAAAGTCGCCTTCATGAGCGCCTACCGTTGGGCGATGGGCAAAGCCGCGCGTTACGGCTTGCGCCATGCGGATGTCCTGCGCGGGGTATCCAAAAGCACCCGTGAACAGCTTGGTAGATGGTCATCCGGCAAACCGATTCACCAGTTCATGGCGTGGACGGATGCCAGCGCCTTCCGTGACCGCCAGCGCGATATTCCGGTCGCCGCTGCCCGTGATCTCGTCTACGCGGGCGTACTCATCCCGCGCAAAGAAGTGCATACCCTCCTAAAGGCTTTCGCCGCGATTGCGAACGAAGTGCCGGATGCCCACCTGTGGCTGGTCGGCAAGCCGGAAAACACGGCCTACACTGCCGAACTGCACAGCCAAACCGAAGCGCTCGGCCTCCAATCGCGGGTGACGTTCGTTGGGAAGGTGTCGCAAGCCGAGCTTGGTGGTTATATGGCGCGGGGACGGGCGTTGGTGCTGCCCTCGCTTTCCGAGGGGCTGCCGCGTGTGGTGATCGAAGCCATGTTCAGCGGATTAGCCGTGATTGCCAGCCGCGTTTCCGGCATACCGGAGGTGATCGAGGACGGCGTGACCGGTTACTTGATGACACCCAAAGATACCGCCGGACTCACCGACACACTGCGCCAGATGTATGCCAACCCCGACATTGAAGCCATGACGACTCGCGCCCGCGCCACAGCCGAGCAGGTGTTTTCCGAGGGGGCATTTTTAGAAGGCTACCGCAAACTGCTTACGGCGGCTTTGGATACCGTCAGCGGAAAGAGGCCGTGATGCGCTTGCTGCTGTTCAACCTCGCCACCGATACCGACGACCCGGTTCTGGGCTTTACTACGATATGGATTAACGCGCTGGCGGCTCGCTGCGAGGCGGTGGATGTGATTACCATGCGGGTCGGTAAGCTGGCGGTCGCGCCCAACGTGCGTGTCTACTCGGTGGGTAAAGAGAAAGGCTACGGCGAAGCGCGGCGGGCAGTCGAGTTTTACCGCATCCTGCTCAACCTCCTACGCCAGCACCATTATGATGCCTGTTTCGCCCACATGATGCAGTTGTTCGCGGTGATGGCCGCGCCGCTGCTCAAGCTGTACCGCGTCCCGATTACCCTGTGGTACGCTCACAAAGCCACCGGGCGGATGCTGCAAGCCGCCGAGAAGCTGGTTGACCACATTGTTACCTCAACGCCGGATGGTTTCCGGCTGCCCAGTAAGAAACTGCACATCATCGGGCAGGGAATTGATACGACGGTGTTTACCCCCACGACTCGTCCAAGCGACACACTGTTCACCATCATCAGCATCGGGCGGGTTGCGCCAGTCAAACGCTTGGAGATCATCATCGCGGCGGTGAAAAGCCTGCACGAACAAGGGCTAACCGATCTCCGGCTGCGCTTGATCGGCGAGGCCACACCCGCCGACAGCGCCTACCTCAATCAACTGCACAGGCTGGTTCGCGAGGCGCACCTTGAAAGTCTCGTCACCTTCTCGGGCGGGATGCCTTATGAAGCCGTCACCCGCGAGTATCAGCAGGCTGATGTAATGGTGAATATGAGCGCGACTGGCAGCCTCGATAAAGCGGTGCTGGAAGCGATGGCTTGCGGCTTGCCCGTCATCACCGCCAACGAATCCTTTGAGCCGATTCTCGCGCCGTGGGCTGACCTGCTCTATATCCCGCCGGAGTCGCCGGACGTGCTGCCCGTGCGCCTCAAACGGTTAATCGAAATGTCAGTTCAAGATCGTACTGATCTCGGCAGCCAACTGCGTGCGTTAGTTGTCGAGCAGCACAGCATCGACCGCCTCGTTGACCGTTTGATGACTATTTTGACTGCGAATAAACCCGACCATGCCTAACCTGCTGTACCTCGCCAACATCCGCCTGCCGACCGAAAAAGCGCACGGCCTTCAGATCATGCAGAACTGCGAGGCGTTCGCGGAAGCCGACGCGGATGTGCGGCTGTGGGTGGCGCGGCGCGTGAATACGTCCGAAATGGCAGCGGTCAAAGATGTGTATGCCCACTACGGCGTGCGGCAGGCGTTCAGCATCCGGCGTTTGCCCTGCCTCGATCTGCTCAATGTGATTCCCGCCAGCGGCTTACTCTCCAAGCTGATCTTTTACACGCAGGCCATCACCTACACACTTGTGCTGCTGATCGCCGCACTGTTCACCCGCGCCGATAGTTACTACAGCCGTGATACCCTGACGCTGTTTGCCCTCAGCCTCGTCAAACCGCGAAAGGCGCTGGTGTATGAGGCGCACATGCTGGCGAACGGGCGCGGCGGACGCTGGTTGCAGCGGCAGGTTATCCAGCGGGTCGGGACAGTTATTCCGATCACGCGGAAGCTGCAAGAGGATTTACAAGCCCTCAGCACGACATCTCAACCACCGCGCTTTAGGGTCGCCCACGATGGCATCCGCAGGGAACGTTTCGCCAACATGCCCCCGCAGGCCGAAGCACGGGCACAAATCGGCTGGCCGCAAGAGGCGTTCATCGTCGGCTATGTCGGGCGGCTGCAAACAATGGCCGCCGATAAGGGCGTGGGGACGCTGGTCGAGGCGCTGGCGCAGGTCGAAGGTGTGGCGCTCGGCTTGGTCGGCGGGCCGGACGACATGGCGAAAGCCCTGCGCCAACACTGGCTGCGGATTGGCTTAAGCGGCGAACGCTTTTTGTACGCGGGGCAGGTCGCGCCGGACAAAGTGCCGCTGTACCTTGCCGCGCTCGATATATGCGTCATCCCGCTGCCGTGGACACCGCACTTCGCCTATTACACCTCACCCATGAAGTTGTTCGAATACATGGCATCACAGCGGGCGATCATCGCTTCCGACTTACCGAGCATCGGGGAGGTGGTGAAAGACGGCGAAACCGCGCTGCTCGTTCCGCCAACCGACGCGCCCGCTTTAGCGACAGCCATCCAGCGGCTGCGAGATGATGCCCCGCTGCGCCAGCGATTAGCCGATGCCGCTTATGCTGACGTGATGAGCCACTACACATGGGCGGCACGGGCGACGGCCATCCTACAAACCATCCAAGAGGTGCAGTCGTGAACCGCCCCAACCTGCACATTGGCATCCTCGCGCCTGATCTAACGATGAAGCACGGCTGGGCACAATACAGCCTCAGCCTGATTCAAGCGCTGCGTAAGCTGGATGTGCGGATGACGGTGGTCGCCGCGAGTAACAGCCCCTCGATGATTGATGTCGATGTGCATCCGATACTGCCAGCCCTCGTGCCGCGCGAACGGGCATTCACCGTCAAGATGATGGCGCAGGTTCCCGCCGTGCGCCGTATCCTCCATAACTGCGATGTCGTTCACGCGCTAGCAGAACCCTTTGCCCCGTTGGGCGCGTGGGTGGCTGGCCCGCGTCCGCTGGTCGTCACCGGGCACGGCAGTTACGTCCGCATGGCGGAGCATGAACGCTGGCCTTTTAGCCTGCTCTACCGCCGCGCTTTCCTGCAATCGACGCTGATTTGCGTCAGCCATTACACCGAGAAGGTTGCTCAAGCCGCGCTGCCGGGGGTGCGAACAGCAGTGGTCAATAACGGCGTGGATGCGTCACGCTTCGCCGGTATCACCCACACGCCGGACGATCCACCGTTCATCCTCGCCGTCGGGGCAGTCAAACCGCGCAAAGGGCAGCTTGAACTGGTGAAAGCCATGCCCAAAGTGCTGGAGCAGTTCCCCAACGCCCGCTGCGTCATCATCGGCAGCCTCACCGCCGAACCCGCCTATGTGCAGCAGATCAAGGACACCATCGCCGCGCTCGACTTGAGTAAGCGCGTGCTGTTGTTCGGGCATGTGTCGGAAGATGTACTGCTCGATTACTACCGCCGTGCCACCCTTTTCGCGCTGCCTTCCATGAATGACGGCTGGCGCTTTGAGGGCTACGGCCTCGTGCATCTGGAAGCCAGCGCGGCGGGGCTGCCCGTCATCGGCACGACCGACTGCGGCGCGGAAGATGCCATCGACAATGAGGTAACCGGCTTGCTCGTCTCACAAGCACAGGTCGCCGTCCAACTGCCGGAAGCCATCATCCGCCTATTGAGCAACCCATCTCTCGCGGCACGCATGGGCGCGGCAGGACGCGAGAAAGCAGCGCGTCAGACGTGGGCAACCGTCGCTCAGGAATTGATCGGCGTGTATAATCAGGTTGTTGGTTAGCAGGAGAATGTCCGATGCTCCAGATCAATGTGCATGACAAAAACTTTAAGCTGGATGACCTTATCCAAGCGGCGAAGCGCGGCGAGGAAGTCGTTATCGTAACCGACGAGCAGGAACGGTTTAAGCTCGTTCAAGTCGAAGCACCAAAGCGATTACGTAAACTTGGTGCTGCAAAAGGACAGTTCTCGATGTCCGACGATTTTAACGCGCCAATTGACGACTTCGACGAGTATACATAATGCGATTTCTGCTCGACACTCATACTTTTTTATGGTTAATTAATGATGAGCAAGCATTAAGTACAAAAGCTCTTCAACTAGTTAGTGATGCAGACAATAAACTGTTCCTGAGTATCGCAAGTCCTTGGGAAATGGCAATTAAAATCCGCACAGGGAAATTTACTCCACCAAAAGACCCTCTTAATCATTTTATCCGGCGAAATCTTCAACTTGCAGAAGTCGAATTGCTTGACATTAATCTAGAGCATGTAACGACTTTAACAACATTGCCCTTGCATCACCGCGACCCATTTGACCGTATGCTGATTGCTCAGAGTATTGTGGATAATCTACCGATCATTAGCGCTGACGCAGCCTTCGATGCTTACGGTATAACTCGCTTGTGGTAACCCCTGACCGCCTACGCGCCTTCTTCAACCGGAAGTTCGTCCGCGACACGTTGATCTTGCAGGTCGGCAAAGTTGGGATGACCGCCTCGACGTTTCTTTCCGCCCTGCTGGTCGCGCGGCTGATGGGCGCGGCGGATTACGGCATCTGGGCGCTGGCGCAGTCCGTCCTCAGCATCGCCCAAACCTTCAACCTCACTGGCCTCAACACCAGCCTCAGCACGCAGTTGCCAATGGCGGTCGGCGCGAAGGACGAACCGGAAATCCTCAATTTGCTGGCGGTCTTCGTCAAGGTAGCGCTGTTCTGGGGCATCGGCGTGACGGCGGTATTGCTGCTCGTCGGGCCGGCGCTCACTGGCTTGGCCTACAATGGCGACACGCATATCGGGCTGCTGGCGGCGTTTCTCTCGCTCACCGTCCTGCCAGATATGCTCTACGGTATGATGACCACCACCCTGCAAAGCCAGCGGGCGATGCGGCGGTTGGTGATCGTCACCAACCTCAACCAACTCGTGCTGCTGGCTTGCACCCTCGTGGCGCTGCTCATCAGCCCCTCGCCGGAAAGCATGGTTGCCTCCCGCGTCGTCTACTCGGTAACCACCTGCATCATGGCGCTGTGGTTCTATGAACGCTACCGGAACGAATATGCTGTACCCTACCCGCCGATACGCCGCGTCATCGGGCAGGTGAAGCGCGTCAACCCGCGCCGGTATTTAGGCTTCGGCTTCCTCAACGCCGTCGATAAAAACATCGCCGGTCTCTACACCGAAATCCCGCTGCAAATCGTCGGCATTTACGCGGGTAAAACCGCTGCCGGATACTTGGAGTTAGGTTTCAAGGCGCTGACCATACCCGCCACCCTCGCCTCCGCCCTATTCGACAACATTCAGGCCGTCGTACCGCAGGCCATCGGTCGGCGCGATTTTAAGCAGCTCTGGCGTAACTTCATGCGGGTGCTGGTGGCGCTGGGGTTGGGCGCGGTCGGCTTCTACGCCCTATTCGTGATCTTCGTCCCGCTAATCGTCCCCCTAATCTTCAGTGACCAGTGGATACCTGCCGTTCCCATCGTTAGAGCGCTGGCGTTATACGGAATCGTGCTGGCGGTTGGCGGCATCTTCGGGCCGTTGTACCGCGGCTTAGGGCTGATGCGCCCGATCATCGCCATTAAGGTCATCACTTTGATCGCTATTCTGCTGCCGGGGTTACTGCTATTGCAGCAGGGCGCAAGCCTCAACGACGTATGGGATGCCGCTAACAACACGTCTATAAATATAGGGACACACGCGCAGTCCGGCGCGGTTACCGGTGCGTGGATCGTGAACTTGCTGCTGTTCATCTCGGCGTTCCTGACGGCGCTGGTGGCGCTGCCAGCCCTACGACGGAAAGCACATAAATCGTAGATAGATGAGCACCTTTTAAGGGTCTTCTACACCCGAAAACGGTGGTTTGCGTGTATACTCTAAAGAAACTTTGTCTATTCATAGGCAAATGCCTATTTATTGCGGATATGTCGCTTAGAACTTAAACAAATTAAATTTGATACCGAGAGACTTTTGATAGTTGCTGTTCAAAAGCAGAGGAGCAGAATATGACGAACCCACCGGTTGACGTACAGCAATACGGACAAAGTATTTGGCTGGACTTCATCCACCGCAATTCGCTGGATAACGGCGAAATGCAGAAGTATATTGACGAGTTTGGTGTCATTGGTGTGACTTCAAATCCGGCAATCTTTCAGAAGGCGATAGGCGAATCCGACACGTACGATACTGCCATCACCGGCCTGCTAGAACTGGATGCGTATAACATCTACGAAAAGCTGGCGGTAGAAGATATTCAACGTGCGCTGGATTTGTTCCGCCCCATTTATGACCGCACCAATAAGCGTGATGGCTACGTGAGCTTGGAAGTGTCGCCGCTGATCGCCAACGACAGCGAAACCACCACCAGCGAAGCCCTCCGCCTGTTCAAGCTGGTCAACCGCCCGAACCTGATGATTAAGATTCCGGCGACACCGGCAGGCTTACCGGCGATTGAAGAAGCCATTTCGCAGGGCGTGAACGTCAACGTAACGCTGATTTTTGCGGTGGATAACTATGAAGATGTGGCACGTGCCTACATTCGTGGGTTGGAACGGCGTTTGGCCGCTGGTGGTGATGTAAGCCATATCGCCTCCGTCGCCAGCTTCTTCCTTAGCCGTATCGACGTAATGATCGACCGCACGCTCGAAAACAATATCCGCGCGGCGCAGGGGCGTGACCTCGAAGTGGTCGCCAAGAACCGCGAACTGCTGGGTAAGGCGGCCATCGCCAACGCCAAGCTGGCCTACAAGCGGTTTATGGAGATGTTCTACGGCGACGAGTTCGCCAAGCTGCGGGCAGCAGGCGCACAGGTACAGCGGCCTTTGTGGGCTTCCACTGGCACCAAGAATCCCGCCTACCCTGATACGATCTATGTGGATACGCTCATCGGTAAGGATACCGTGAACACGGTACCGCCCGCCACACTCAAGGCGTTCAAAGATCACGGGACAGCCGCCGACACTCTGGCGACCAACCTTGACCAAGTTGAAGCGACGCTGGGGCAGTTGGGCGAAGTCGGTGTGGATTTGAACCACGTGACCACCCAGTTGCAAGCGGACGGCGTGACGCTGTTCGTCGAAGCCTTCGAGAACTTGCTAAAACAGGTCGAAGCCAAACGCGACATTCTGGAAGCAGGTGTAATCGAAAAAAAAAATTTAGCGCTGGGCATTCACGGTGATGCCGTCCAAGCAGCCGTCAATAAGATGGCTGCCGACAAAGTGAATGCCAGAATTTGGGCGCATGACGGCAGTGTTTGGAAAGATCAACCCAACCTCATCACCAAGATTGAACAACGACTGGGATGGTTGGATACCGACAAGACAATTGACCTCGCACGGTTGAAGTCGCTGCAAGCCTCGGTGAAGGCGGGCGGCTTCAGCCATGTGCTGTTACTGGGCATGGGGGGCAGCAGCCTCGCGCCGGAGGTGTTGTACGACACGTTTGGGCAGCAGGCGGGCTTCCCGGCCTTCCATATGCTCGACAGCACCGACCCCGAATATATTCGCTTCATTGAAACGACGATTGATGTCCATAAAACCTTATTCATCGTCGCGAGTAAATCCGGCGGAACCATTGAAACCGCCATTTTTGCGAAATATTTTTTTGAGAAAGCCGGAAAAAACGGCAAACAGTTTATCGCCATCACGGACGCGGGCAGCGACTTGGAAAAAGATGCTACCGCGCACGGCTATTGGGATGTGTTCTTGAACCCTGCCGATATAGGCGGCCGGTTTAGCGCCCTCAGCTACTTCGGTATGGTTCCAGCGGCAGTGATGGGCTTGGACTTGGATAAACTGTCCGAAGAAGCAACCCGCATGATGAAGGCCTGTTCGAAGATCATCCCTGAATATCAGCACCCCGGCATCTGGCTCGGCTCGATTATGGGAGTCGTCGGGCAGCAGGGGCGTGACAAAATCACCATCCTGACCAGCCACAGCATTAGTTCGTTGGGCAACTGGATTGAGCAGTTGATCGCCGAAAGCACCGGTAAAGAGGGGAAGGGTGTCCTACCCGTTGTCGGCGCGACCGTCGGCAACCCGCATGATTATTCCTCTGACCGCTTGATCGTTTACCTCAAGGTTGAGGATGACCCCGATAACGAAACAGTCGATAGCGGCATCCGTGCGCTGCGCGAGGCCGGTCACCCCCGTGTCACCTTCTACCTTCCCAACAAGTACGCGGTCGCGGGTGAATTCTTCCGCTGGGAATATGCTACGGCGGTCGCGGGCAAGGTGCTGGACATCAACCCGTTTGACGAGCCGAACGTGACCGAAAGCAAGGAAAACACGGCGCGGCTGCTCAAGTCCTACATCGACCACAGCGGCCTACCGACGAGCGAACACGCCTTTAAAGAGCGCGATGTGGAATTGTTCGCCGACGAAAAGATGCTTCGGTTGCTGTCAGAACTGTGCCTCCAGCATAACTACGGCAGCGGCGACTTGACTGGCTTGGTCGCGGCGCTCATCAACTCGACCATGGCGGGGGATTATTTCGCGATCTTGGCTTATCTGCCGATGAAACCGGAAATCGTCGCCACGCTGGAAGAAATCCGCCGTCGTCTACGCCACACCACCCGCCGCGCGGTGACGCTCGGCTTCGGGCCGCGTTACCTGCACAGCACCGGACAGTACCACAAAGGTGGCCCCAACAACGGCAACTTTATCCAGATTACCTACGATGACCCGCAGGATATTGATATACCGGGGGATGTATATACCTTCGGCGTTGTTAAAGCGGCGCAAGCAGCCGGTGATCTCGAAGCGCTGCGAGCGAAAGACCGCCGTGTCGTCCGCCTGCACATCAGCGGCGAAATCGAGCAAGGCTTAGATGTGCTGATGAAGGCCATCGACCTCGTGGACGAACGCCGCCGCTAAACCGGTCAGCGTGTTTAAAAGGTCGATTTCTGGTGTAGGGATGAGGCACGCCTCATCCGCGTCACCAACCACCAACAACATCTTTTCGTAGGGGAGGGTCTGTGACCCTCCCGTGTATTTCCTGCCCTTTATGCCTTAGTTCCCCTCGCCCTGAGGTCATTGGCGACTGCGCTTGCCGCAAGATAGTCAATGAGGGGCTAGGGGTGAGGGTTCTCAAACATTCACCACAAAACCCTATTTGTTTTCCCCTAAACGCGCGTTTTGATTGTCATTCATGTGCGCCTCACCTCATGCCGATATGATGCATCGCGCATGGGCTAATCATCGCCGTTTTGAGTGATTGAATGAGGTCTTTCTGTTATGACACGTAAGCGTATCCTTCTCGGCATCGTGGGCATTCTCGTTATCGGGTTTGTGGTTCTGCAACTCATTCCCGCCAGTGCCATCAGCTCGCGTTATGCCGCCCCCGGTAATCCCGAAGTCACCTATACGATTCAATGGGACTCGGCGGAAACCGAGCAGCTTGCCCGCGCCGCTTGCTTTGACTGCCACAGCCACGAGACAAACTACCCGTGGTACGCCAATATCGCACCGGTCTCATGGTTGGTCAACAAAGACATTAACGAAGGCCGCCGCGAGATGAATTTTTCAACCGGAGATGATTTAGAAGGCGGTGATATGGCACGGCAGATTCAGCGCGGCGACATGCCCCTGCCTATTTACTTACCGCTCCATCCCGAAGCTAACCTGACCGAAGCCCAAAAGCAAGCCCTGATGGACGGTCTAATCGCCACCTTTGGTCGCTAATAAGCATTCCAAATACAACAGGCGATCAACCATAACGAAAGGGAGCATACGCATATGCTCCCTTTTAAATACCCGCCAATAGTTTGAAAAAGGAGCGGTGGAGACACTATTTATAACTTCTACGTCACAAAAATTATCTCCACCCATTTAGTGTGCTGCTACTGAAACCGCTTGCGAAGGCGCACTTGGCGATTGTATTGAACTGATAACTGCAAACTGACAACTTTAATATTCCCAACGCCGCCGCAGGAAACGCGATTGCAGCAGGGTAATCACCAGAATGATGAAGAACAACACCATGCCCATCGCCGAGCCGTAACCGAGCCGGAGTTCGTTGAAGGCGACCTGCCACTGGTAAACACCGACCACGATGGTCGAGTTCAGCGGCCCACCGGGTTTATCCGCGCCAGAGGCGACCGTCATGATATAGATGGGGCCAAAGACCTGAAGTGAACTGATGATGCCGGTGATGATGACGAACACGATGGTCGGTTGCAGCAGTGGCAGCGTGATATGCCGGAAGACGCGCCAGCGGCTCGCACCATCGACCTTTGCCGCCTCGTAGAACGTGGGCGGAATGGCCGTTAGACCCGCCATGAAGATCACGATGTCGTAGCCGACGTTCTTCCAGATGCTGTAGATGACCACCGAAAACAGCGCCGAGTCCGGTGAGCGTAAAAACGCCTGCTGGGGTAAGCCGACCAGCGCGAACACCTGATTAAACAGGCCGTAGCGCGGCTGGTAAAAACCGACCGACCAGATGAGCGCGGTCGCGATGACCGAGGTGACGACCGGCAGGAAGTACACCGTGCGGAAGAAACCCGCCAACGCGCCTGATGCGTTGATCGCTAGGGCTAATGTCAGGGCGATGATGATTGAGATGGGCATGTACATCAGCGCGTACTTGAAGGTGTTGATGAGCGAGGCGACGAACACCGGATCGGCAAAGAGTTTGGTGTAATTTTCGAGGCCGGTGAACACGCGCTCTGCCGGATCTTGGAAGGCGCGCCAGTTGGTCAGGCTGCCGATGAAACCGACGACAATCGGATAGATGTAAAACAGGAAGAAGAACGCGAGCATCGGCACGATGACCGAGTAGATGAAGATGCGCTGGTTACGCCGCAGCGAACCCTCGGACGGTTGTTTGGTCGCCGCCGCCTGTTTGAGTGATGTGTTCGGTATGGTCGTCATGGGCGTTCCCTCACTTCATTCCGGTGAGGGTGATGCCCTCGATAAAACGGCGCTGGGCGAAAACATACACGACGAGGATGGGCAGCACCGCCACGAAGGACGCGGCGGAGAGCGGCCCAATATCGACACCGCTGCGCCCGCGAAATTGGGATAAACCCAGCGGCAGCGTGTACAGATCGGGACGGTCGAGCACGACCAGCGGCCAGAGGAAGTTATCCCACTGGTAGGTGAAAGTGAAGATGGCAAGCGCGGCCATCGCGGCGGTCGAAAGTGGCAGGATAATTCGCAGGTATATCCCAAATTCAGACGCGCCGTCGATGCGTGCCGCGTCGATCAACTCGGTGGGGATATTGGCAATTTGCTGGCGCATCAGGAAGATGCCGAAGGGGCTGAACAAAATCGGCACGATGAGCGCGGCGTAGTTATTGCGCCAGCCCCAATCCGCCACCATGCTGAACAGCGGAATGAGCGTGACGCTGAAGGGGACGACCAGCATACTGATGACGAAGCCGAAGATGATGTTCTTGAAGCGAAACTCAAACTTGGCGAACACGTAGCCAGCGAGGCTGCTGGTGAACAGCGTGACGATGGTGACGACCACCACCACGAACAGGCTGTTGCGGAAAAAGATCGGCATACTGCCCACGGCAAGATCGGTCAGCCCTTCCCAATTTTCCAACGTGAAGGTTTGCGGCCACCACGTCGGCGGGATGGCAACACCCTCGCGTTTGTTCTTGAACGAACTAATGAACATCCAGTAAAACGGGCCGATCATGGCGATTGAACCGATGCCCAGCACAATCCACAGCACCCATTTTTCAAGGTTCAGCCGCTTCCATCGCCAGCCGTCGCTGTTCACAGCCGTAGTCGATAACCGAACTGTGGATGATTCACCTGTTGCTTCCATCAGCAGTCCCCCACATTCAACGATCTAACATGCCATACAAACGATTTGCACACGGCTGCGTGATGCACCGCCGTCCCAAATAAAAAGAGGATGTGACAGCGTTCTGCCACATCCTCGGTGATTGACTACGATGCGGGTGCGACGTAGCTGCGTTCGGTGATCAAGTACGGCTGTTCTGCCGTCGCCATCAGTTCATTGAAGCGGGCAGTCACATCGTCCAAGACCGTCTTGGGGTCTTCTTTGTTGGTGATAACACGATCCAGCATTTCGCGCCAGTACGTGTCGGCTTCCAGCGGTTGTTCGCCGGGGTTGACGCGGTAGGGGATGGTGACACCCTGCGACTTGATGACGTTGCCCTCGTCGTTTTCGGTGAAGGCCGGATTGTCGATGAGGTCGATGCGGTCAGTCGGTACGGCGTGAACCTGCGCCCACTTGATGCGCTTCTCGTCGCTGCCGAGTGCGTACTGTAAGAAGCTGAACATGGCGGCCTGCACGTCTTCGGGGTAGTTGGCGAACACGGCGAGACCTTCTTCCGGCGCGACCATGCCCCACGCGGGCAAGCCTGCGCCGCCCCATGTGGCAATCGGGGTGGTGTCCCAGCGGCCTTCCCACAGTTCGTCGGCGATAAGGTCGCCCGACCAGTAACCGTGGCTAATGAAGCCTGCCGCGCGGTCGGTCTGGAACATATCGAAGTGACGTTCGAGCAGCGGGTCGTCAATCTTGTGGACATGGTACCAGTCGGCGATGAACGTGAGCGCCTCGACACCGGCATCGTTGTTCCAAGTCGCTTGGGTCGCGTCTTCGTTATACAGGAACGCACCGGCTTGATACACCAAGTCCTGCCACAGCCAGCGCTGCGAGTAGTAATGGTTGAGCGCGACACCCGGACGTTCGACGTTGCCGTTCGCGTCCCAGCGGGTGAGCGTTTTGGCGAACTCGACAAAATCCGTCCACTTGGTCGGCACATCGGCGATGCTCAGGCCGTCTTCGGCCAGCATGTCGGTGTTGAAGAAGTTGATGTTGCAGTAGTAGCCGAAGGTCGAGGTGTAAATGTTGCCGTCCATCGCGCGGAGGAAGGGTGTGCTGGCGAGCTTGTCGAGGTCGGTGAACAAATCCTCTGGATAAGGGGCGAGCAAACCGGACTTCTGGAGCGCGGGCCGCCATTCGCTGTGAACGTTCGAGATAGCGGGATTTTGCTGGGCTTCGTTGGCGGTTAGCAGCTTGGTACCGAGGTCGCCATAGGGGAATACGGTGTAGTTCAGGGTGATGCCGGGGTTCAGTTCTTGCCATTCGCCGATCAACTGCTGCATATATTCCTGACGCAGCGAGTATTCCCAGTCCCAGAATTCACTGGCACCTTGGAAGGTCAGCGGGGCGGCATCCTGACCGAACGCGAGGCGCGGCAGGCCGTTCGCGATCAGCCCTCCGGCAGCGGCGGCAGATAGTCCCAAGAAACGGCGGCGGCTCAACTTCTGGTTCATCATCATTTCCTCTCTAAAATCTATTTCACGAGACACGATTGGGCGAAGTGCTAAATGTGCTTATTTGACACTGCTCTCGATAGCCTCAACATCAAGGTTTACGACCGCATTCAAACTGTGGGGGCGATCCGGGTTCAGCCCTTTCAGCAGCGTGCGGCTGTAATCCAGCACATGCAAAGCCGGTAGGTAGAGGGGCATCCGTTCAAAATCGGTTAAGCCTTCGGGCAGCACCACCTGATAATCGGCAGCGCTGGCTTCTAACTGGACGGGTGTGACGGCGAGTACCCGCGCCCCACGTTCGCGCATCTCGGTCAGAACGGCGACTTCGTGGGCAAGGGCGGCTTCTGACACGAGGCCGATAATGAGGGTTTCGTGGTTAATCATCGCCATCGGGCCGTGCCGGAACTCCATAAAGTGATAAGCCTCGGCAGTGCTAAGGGTCATTTCTTTCATCTTAAGCATGGCCTCGCAGGCCAGCCCGTAGAAAGGTTCGCTGCCGAGGAAGAAAATCTGGCTGTACGACGAGTCCGCGCCAAGCTGCTGCGCCATGCCCTGATACTTCTCGATGACCTCGCGTCCCAGTTCGGGCAGTTGGAGGTAACGGGGACTCAGCGGTTTATTGGCGAGAGCGTAGATGATGCTCTGGGTGGCGATCAGCATCGACGTGAAGGAACGGGTTTGCGCCAGCCCAATTTCCTGCGCGTCCTGAGCGATGACCGAGAACGATGTTGCGCCGACGATAGATGATTCGGGGTAGCAGGTGACGGCAATTGAAACGGCGTTGGTGATGTTGTGGGCTTGTTCGACGGCCTTGAGGATTTCGGTGGTTTCGCCGGAACGGGTGATGGCGACGACCAGCGTGTTGCCGCCCTTGTTGACGGTCATTTCGGGGAACAGCCATACGCTGGATGACGGGTGTGCTTCAGCGCGGAGGCCGGTCAGCGAGCGGCAAATCGCGGCGGCGGTGAGGGCGAGGTAGTAGGGTGAGCCGCAGCCGGTGAACAGTACTTCGGTGATGTTGTGGGACTGAATGAGGTTCTGAAGTTTGGCAGCGTTGGCCTGAATGTCGCTCAGGGTCGCCTGCCAAGCTAGGGGCTGGTCAATGATTTCGCTGTACGTCGCGTAGTTCTGGTTAAGTGCAGTATCTGCCATATCCATTTCCTTAACTTTAAACTGTCGTACGCCGCGAATGACCCGCTGTAGAAGGGCTGTCAAACCTGCACGACAGTAATACCTTTTTCTCGCAAAACATCGAGTTCGTCGTCTGGCGCAGCTTTGTCGGTAATCAGGGTCGAAACTTGATCCATCGGAACCAACCGCACCGCACCTGTCCGCCCGAACTTACTGGAGTCCGCCATCACGATCAACTGTTCCGCCGCGTTGATGATTTCGCGGTCGGTCTGGACTTCCTGAATGTACGTGCCGGATAAGCCGTTTTCGGCATCAAGGCCGTAGATCCCGTGGAAAATCTTGCTGACATGAATATCTTGCAGTGCCTGAATGGTCAGGTGTCCCAACAGTGTATATTCCGAGTGCCGCAGGTAACCGCCGAGTACAACCACACTGATGTGGGTGTGCTGCGCCAGCTTCCACGCGATGTTCAGGGCATTGGTGACGACGGTGAGATTGGTTTTATCCGCGAGATAAGGCAGCATGGTTTCGGCGGTTGTTCCACCCGTGATGATGATGGTTTCACCGTCCTTGACCAAAGCCGCCGCTGCCGCGCCAATCCGCTGTTTTTCCTCGGCATATTTGTCGCTGCGAAGCAGAATGGGCGATTCAGGAAGTTCTTGGGCAAGCATCGCGCCGCCATGCACACGCCGCACGTTACCGATCTCTTCCATATCGCTCAGGTCGCGCCGCACAGTGGACAAACTAATACCGAGAATGTCACTCAGTTCCTGAACCTGCACCGACTTATGAGTTTTTAAATAGTCCAGAATGAGTTTTTGTCTTTGCTGGCTTAACATTGGTCACCTATTTGAATGTCATAACGTGTATGAGGTTGATAGTAGCCAACAACCGACAAAGCGCAAAAACGCATATTCAGCCAAAAAGTAGCACGATTGTGACTTTTTGTCAAATAATTTGATTGATATTGATTGTTTAAAGGGTTAATTTGTGCTGTAATCTGCTCATTTTCTTGACGGTTCTTCTCAAAGGTGATATTTTATGATTGAAATTGCGTGAATTTGGTTGTTTGGGTATAAATAGTGCTGTTTTCTATAGAAGGTTGTCCACAATAATGGGAACACAAGTGAACTGGCTGGACTTGTTCCGCTTGATGGTACGCATCCGTTACTTCGAGCAGACGGCTTTTGAGTTATATACAGGCGGGAAACTTCCCGGCTTTCTCCACCTTTCCATCGGGCAAGAGGCTACCAGCGTCGGGGCGTGTTCAGCACTCCGCGCGGACGACTACATGGCGAGTACGCACCGTGGACACGGCGACACGATTGCCAAGGGTTTAGCCGTCGAACCCGCGATGATTGAGCTGTTCGGCGGGGCGGCTGGCTCGTGCCGTGCGAAGGGCGGCTCGATGCACATTGCCGACTTCAGTCAAGGCATTTTAGGCGCGAACGGCATCATCGGCGCGGGTATTCCGATCACGGTCGGGGCTGCCCTTTCCGCCAAACAGCGTAAGAGCGACCAAGTGGCGCTGTGCTTCTTCGGTGACGGCGCAACTGGCATCGGGCCGCTGCACGAAGGTATGAACATGGCGATGCTGTGGAAGCTGCCGGTGATCTTCGTGCGCCAGAATAACCACTACGCCGAATCCACTCCGCGTCACGAGTATCAGGGGATACCGGATGTGGTGCGCTGGGCCGAAGGTTACGGAATGCCGGCGACGAAGGTTGACGGCAACGATGTGCTGGCGGTGTATACGGCGGTCGCACAGGCGGCGGCGCGTGGGCGGCGCGGCGAGGGGCCGAGCTTCATCGACAGCGAAACCTACCGCTGGTACGGGCATAACATCGGCGACCCCGGCACGGCACGGCCTAAAGAAGAAGTGGAAATGTGGAAGGCGCGTGACCCGATTGCGCGTTTCCGCCGTGTGATTATCGAGCATAACATCGCCAGCGGTACGGATTTAGATGCGATTGACGCGGAAGAAAAAGCGCGGTTGCAAGCGGCGGCTGAGATGGCTGAAAAAGAACCGAAACCGCCAGTCGAAGCGGCGCTGGAAGATTTGTATTCTGACCCTGTTCTAGGTTCACGAGCGATTCAAGGGGTGCGTGTATGACCGAGATTACTTACCGCGAGGCCATCCGTGACGCGCAGCGCGAGGAACTGGAACGCGATCCCAGCGTATTCCTGATTGGTGAAGATTTGCGTGACCCGTGGGGTGGTGCGTACAAAACTACCCAGAATATCTCGAACGTGGTGGGTAACGACCGCGTGTTGAACACCCCGATTGCCGAGGAGTCGATTATCGGCGCGGCGTTGGGCGCGGCATTGACAGGGATGCGTCCGGTCGCCGAACTGCAATACCTCGACTTCGTGATGCGGGCGATGGACTCGGTCGTGAATCAAGTAGCGAAGGTACGTTATATGTCCGGCGGGCAGGCCAAAGTGCCGCTGGTCATTCGGGCGCAGGGTGGCGGTGGCAAATCCTCCGCCGCGCAGCACGGCAACAGCCTTGAGGCGTGGTTGTGTCACGTCCCCGGTTTGTTCGTCGCCATGCCCGCTACACCCTATGATGCTAAAGGGCTGCTCAAGACGGCGATTCGTATGGATGATCCGGTGTTCTTCATCGAACACAAGATGCTGTATATGACGAAGGGCGAAGTGCCGGATGGCGACTACACGCTGCCTTTCGGCGTGGCGGATATTAAGCGCAAGGGCGAGGATGTGACCATCGTGGCGACCTCGCGCATGGTGCTGTTCGCGCTGGAGGCGGCGGCTGAACTCGAAAAAGAAGGCATCTCCGCCGAAGTCATTGACCCGCGCACGCTCGTTCCACTGGATGAGGCGGCGATCCTTGAGTCGGTGCATAAGACCAACCGTTTGGTGGTGGTGAACGAAGCCGTCGAACGCTGCGGCTGGGCGGCAGAAGTGACCGCGATGGTGCAGAAGTGCGCCTTTAGCGACCTTGACGCGCCGATTGAACGGGTGTGTTCGCTCAACGTGCCGCTGCCCTTCCAACCGGATATGGAACGCTTCGTGCTGCCTTCGGTGAATGATATTGTACGCGCTGCCCGTTTGACACTGGGCAAGGTGTAACATGCGTACTGAAGTGGTGATGCCCCGCATGGGGCAAAGTATGGAAGAAGGCGTTGTCCTGAAGTGGCTGAAGGCCATCGGTGACAAGGTGACGCGCGGCGAGCAGTTGGTGGAGATCGAGACTGACAAAGCGACGGTTGATATTGAGTCGTTCGCAACCGGAACACTGGTGGAAATCATCGTGTCGGAAGGCCAATCGGTCGCTGTGGGTACGGTGATCGCGATAGTCGATGACGCGCAAGCCGTGGCAGCACCCGCCGTTGAAACCCGCACCAGCACCGCGCCCGCTGCCGTATCAATTCCCGCGCCAGTGGCAGCCGTCAGCGCACCCACATCAGTTGGAGGTCGGAGCAAGCCGCCGCGTGTGAACGCTTCACCGCTGGCGAAACGGCTGGCCTTTGAACACAACATCGACCTGTTCGCCGTGAGAGGCACTGGCCCCGGTGGGCGCATTGGCAAAGAGGATATTAAGCTGTGGCTGGGCAAGAACACGAGTACCGCCCAACCCGCCGCCAGCATTCCGGTGGCTGCTGCCGCACCCGCGCCAACGGTGACGGCAGTCAAAGCGAGCAACGGCATCAAAGCGCCGCTCTCAAAGATGAAGCTGGCGACTGCACGGCGGATGGTCGAGAGCAAGACGACCGCGCCGCACTTCTACGTGTCGATGGATATTGAAATGACTCGTGCGCTGGAACTGCGGGCTTCGTTGAAGGCGCGGGGTAAAGAGGTCTCGGTCAACGATCTGCTGCTGAAGGCGGTGGCGCTGGCGTTAGCCGAGTTCCCGAACCTAAACAGCACCTTCGCCGGAGATGCGGTGGAACGCCATGTGGGGATTAACCTCGCGGTCGCGGTGGCGCTGGGCGAGAAAGAATCCGAAGGCTTGCTGACACCCGTGATCCCCAACTGCCAGCAGCTTTCGCTGTTGGAAATCGCGGCGGCTTCTAGGAGCGCGATTGAACGGGCGCGGAGTGGACGTTTGAACGCGGATGACATGGGTGGCGGCACGTTCACCGTGAGCAACCTCGGTATGTTCGGCGTGCGAAGTTTTGAGGCGATTGTGAACACCCCGCAAGCCGCGATTTTGGCGGTGGGCGCGGTGCGGCGTGTGCCAGCGTTTGACGCGCAGGACCGTGTAGTGGCTTCCCACCTGCTCACGGCGACTGTTTCGGCTGACCACCGCGTCAGCGACGGCGCGGAAGTAGCCCGCTTCCTGAAAATGCTCAAGGGCTATCTCGAAGATGCGTTCGTGCTGGTGAGTGCGGGCTAATGGCGCACCTCATCACCACCTTGGGGCCGAAACGTGAAGACGAACTGGGTATGATCCTGCCGCACGAGCATATCTTCGCCAACTTCCCAACCGGTGATGATGCCGAGGCCAAAGCAGAGGATGTGGTCACTGCCATGCTGCCCGAAGTGAATAAGGCGCAGGCGGGCGGCGTGACCGCGCTGGTGGATGCAACAGCGGTTGGTGGGGCGCGGCGGGCGGACATCCTCAAAGCTGTATCCGAAGCGGCGAACTTCCCGATTGTGGTGGCGACAGGCATCTTTAAAGAGCCGTGGAAGGCCAACTGGGTACAAACCTTCGGCATGGATTCGCTCTGCAATTGGATGCTTGACGAATTGAGCAACCAGATCGACAACACGGGCGTTCGCGCCGGGTGGATTAAACTGAGCGCCGCTGATGACGGACTGACGGCGGTTGAAACCACGCTGCTGTATGCGGCGGCCTGTGCCGGGCGGGCGACGGACGCGACCATCGGCTCGCACACCGTTCGCGGTCGGGTGGCGCTTGACCAGCTTGACATCATCGAACAGTCGGGTTATACACCCGAACGATTCATCTGGATACATACCCAGATGGAAGACGATTTTGATTTGCATCTGGAAGTGGCGCGGCGCGGCGCGTGGCTGGAATATGATGCCATCGGCGAGCATCGCACCGATGACGAGTACCTCAACTGGATTCAGCGGCTGATCGCGGCAGGATTGACTGACCGTATCCTGCTCAGTCATGATCGCGGTTGGTACGACCCGTTACAGCCGGACGGCGGTGTTCGCAAACCGTATACCTACATCAGTGAGGTGTTTTTGCCCAAGCTGCGGGCGGCGGGTGTGGATGAGAGCACCATCCGCCAGCTTACACACACCAACCCTTTCCGCGCCTACGCCCGCTGATGCCCACACCTTGAGGAGAGTACACGCATGGCTGACATTCTAGAGTCCAAGGGTATTCAGGGGTTACGCTGGCGGATGATCGGGCCGTATCGCGGTTCGCGGGTGGTGGCTGTTGCCGGACACCCGACCGACCCGATGACGTTTTACTTCGGCGGCTGCGGGGGCGGCGTGTGGAAAACCACCGATGGCGGCTTCCTGTGGGACAATGTGTCGGACGGCTTCTTCAAGCGGTCGTCGGTGGGCGCGATTGCCGTATCCACCTCCAGCCCGGAGATTATTTACGCCGGCATGGGCGAGTGCAGCAATATTCACGGGCAAACGCACGGCGACGGGGTTTACCGCTCGGCGGACAGTGGCCGGACATGGCAGCACATGGGCTTGGAAGATACCCACTGCATCGGCAAGATACGCATTCACCCGACCAACCCTGACCTTGTTTACGTGGCCGCGTGGGGACACCGCTTCGGCCCCAGCCGTTCGCGCGGGGTATACCGCAGCAAGGACGGCGGCAAGACGTGGGAACAGGTGTTGTTCCGTGGGCTGCAAGCGGGCGCGATTGACATCACCATGAACCCGCAGAACCCGAACGTGCTGTATGCCGCGTTCTGGCACGGCTATGTGACCCCGTGGACGCACGTCAGCGGGGGGCCGGACAGCAGCATCTACAAGTCGGTTGACGGCGGCGACACATGGACGGAACTCACCCATAACCCCGGCTTACCCACCGGCCTCCTCGGTAAAATCGGCATCACCGTTTCCCCCGCGCGGCCTGACCGCATCTGGGCGCTGATCGAACATGCCGACCAAGGCGGCGTGTACCGTTCCGACGACGGCGGGGATACGTGGTCGTGGATGGATAACAACCGCAGCTTCCTCGTTCGCGCGTCGTACTTCTGCCATATCGTGGCTGACCCGCAAAACCCTGACATCGTGTATATGCCCAACCGCAAGGTGTGGAAGTCGGTCGACGGTGGGCGCTCGTTCGTGCAGTTGAACACGCCCTACGTTGACCAGCATGACCTGTGGGTCGCGCCCGATGATTCGCAGCGCATGATTATCGCCAACGATGGCGGCGCGGCAGTCTCGTTCAACGGCGGCAAGTCGTGGTCAACACTGACCAACCAGCCGACCGCCGAGATTTACCGCCTCGCCGTGGATAACCACTTCCCCTATCGCATTTACGGTTCGCAGCAGGATAACAGTACGCTGTGCTTGCCCAGCCGCACCGAACGCGGCCCGATTTCGCAGATGGATTGGTACGACATCGGCGGCGGGGAAAGCGGCTTCATCGCGGTACGGGCGGATAACCCGAACATCGTCTTTTCGAGCGATTTACCGGGGTTGGGTGTCACCCGCTACGACCACAGCAACTTCCAAATCCGCGAGGTCGGCCCGTGGGCGGATCCGGTCGGTTGGGACTACGCTAAACTCAAGTACCGCTTTAATTGGGCGGTTCCGGTGGTGCTGTCGCCGCATGACCCCGGCATTCTGTATGTGGCGGGAAACGTGGTGTTCCGCAGCTATAACGATGGCGACAGTTGGGAAGTCATCAGCCCTGACCTGACGAAGGACGACCCGACCAAGAAGATGCCTTCCGGTGGGCCGGTCATGCGCGAGGACAGCTCGGCTGACCAGTACGCCAACATCACCTCCATCGCCGAGTCGCCGTTTGTGCGCGGCGAACTGTGGGCAGGGACGAATGACGGTTTGGTGCAGATGTCCCGCGACGATGGGAAAAGCTGGCAAAACGTCACGCCGAAGGGCTTCCCTGAGTGGGGTATCTCTCAGATCGAACCGTCATCCCACGCGGCGGGGAAAGCCTACGTCGCGGCCAGCGGTCATTACAGCGACGACTTCACTCCCTACTTGTTCGTGACCGAGGACTACGGGCAGACGTGGACGCTGCGTACCTCCGGCATCCCTGACGGTTACTTTCTGCGGGTGGTGCGCGAAGACCCGCAGCGGGCGGGCTTGCTCTACGCCGGAACCGAGGCGGGGATTTTCTACTCGCTGGATGACGGGCGGCAGTGGCAGCCATTACAAAACAATCTGGCGATCACTTCGGTCTATGATATTTTGGTCAAGAACGCCGACTTGGTCGTGGCGACGCACGGGCGCGGCATGTGGATACTCGACGACATCAGCCCGCTGCGGCAGATGACAACGGCGATTGCTGACGCGCCGGTGACTCTGTTCGCTCCCGAACCCGCCTACCGTGTCACGCGCCAAGCCTACGGCCTGAACAGCTTAAACGCAGCCTACTTCAGCTACGCGGCGAACAACCCACCGAGCGGCATCATCGTCCACTACCACTTGAAAGAAGCCATAAAGGGAAAGATTACGCTTGAACTGCTGGACGCGAACGGCACTGAAATCCAAACCGTGACGAATGACGTGCCAGCCGCGAAACCGATCCCCGTTGGCCCATACACCTACCACATGCGCGGCGGCTCGGTAGCGCTGAAAACGCAGCCCGCCGGAGAGCCAGAAACCGGCGTGAAGTGGGGCGCACTGACGCTGGTGGATGATTACCCGGGTTTGCCACCTGCCGGGGCGGGTATTAACCGCTTCGTGCTGCCAATCCAGTACCGCGACATTCAGCGGGTGGCGGGGCAGCGCGGCGGGGGCATCACCGACCCGTTGATCGTGCCGGGGATGTATCAAGTACGGCTGACCATCGGTGACCAGACGTGGACGCAGCCGGTTGAGGTGTTGAAAGACCCGCGTGTGGCGACGACCCCCGAAGAATTTCAAGCGCAGTTTGACCTGATGTGGAAAATCCGCGAGCAGGTGGACTCGATCCACCGCGTCGTGCAGCAGTGCCGCGACTTACGCCAGCAGTTGATTGACCGGATGCGACCGCTGCAAGAACATGCCGAAGCTCTCACGTTGATACAAGAAAGCGTGGGGCTGCAAAGCGAACTGACGCAGATCGAGTACAGCCTGATTCAGCCCGACCTCAACGTCAACAGCGGCGAACTGGATGGTTCGCACTATGAGGGGATGCCGGACGGTAAGCTCGAAGCGCTGGGCTACAAAGTTGGGCGTTCGGACAACGCACCACCGCAGCAAGCCTACGCCATGTACGACGAGTTTGTCGCCGAAACGGTCGAGCCGTATGCGCGGTTCGAGAAGGTCATTCATGAAACCTTACCGGCCTTTAACCAGCACTTCCAAGAAGGCGGCTGGTCGGCAATCGTGCTGTAAATAACTTAATGGACAAGTTGTTGACTGTTGATGAAATGATTCGGTAATTGGGTATAAGACGGACGAGATGTATCTCGTCCCTACGCAAAGATGATTGGATGTAGGGACGGCACGCTATGCAGATGCCGTCCGCCGACCTCTAATATCAGATCGAATTATCACCGATCAACTTCTGTCCGCTGCAACCAGATAGCGATACACATGAACAGAAATAAGTAACATGGAACCGATACATATCCTCAGTACCCGATCATTCACCCAAGAGTGGCTTGACCGTTTGCAAGCCGTGTCGCCGCGCATCATCGTTCGCCAGCACACCTGCGACCACGCCCACGAAATTCCGGCTGATCTGCTGGAATGGGCGCACATCCTCTACACATGGGGCGCATTCCCTGAAATCAGCCAGTGCGCGAACCTGCGCTGGGTGCAGTTGGATACCTCCGGCTCGGACGCGGCGCTCGCCAGCCCACTTGGGAAATCCGATGTAGCCATTACCACGCTGATCGGGGTTGCGCCGCCCAACATGGCGGAACACACCTTCATGATGATGATGGCGATGGGGCGCAAGCTGCCCTTGATGATCAAACTCCAGATGAAGAACGAGTGGCCGAACTTCGACTTCCGCTGGAACAACTTCACGCCCAACGAACTCTTTGGCGCGACGGTCGGCATCGTCGGCTACGGCAGCATTGGCAGGGAGATCGGGCGGCTGGCACACGCTTTTAATATGCGCGTCATCGCCATCACCCGCCCCGGTTCCAGCGGCGTGACGAACCCGCTCCTGTACCAGATTCCCACATTGAACGGACTGACGGGCAGCGAACCGGACGGCATCTACACATCTGACCGCATCCTAGAAGCCCTGCCGCAGTGTGATTACCTCGTGCTATCCGTGCCGCACACCCCGGACAGCCATAACCTGATGAACGAAGCCGCCTTCCGCGCCATGAAGCCGACCTCAATCCTGATTAACGTGGCACGCGGCGGGGTGGTGGACGAAGCGGCGATGATACGGGCGCTGAACGAAGGCTGGATTGCCGGCGCGTCGTTGGATG
Source organism: Chloroflexota bacterium (assembly GCA_020161935.1). Lineage (GTDB taxonomy): Bacteria > Chloroflexota > Anaerolineae > Aggregatilineales > Phototrophicaceae > CFX2. The sequence goes on along the minus strand of JAIUNI010000012.1, from coordinate 131,298 downwards.
TGTTCGAGCAAGAACCACTGCCTGCCGAGAGTCCCTTGTGGCAGATGGAAAATGTGATTATTTCCCCGCATGTCGCCGGTTTCACCAGCCGTTATTACGAGGTGGTGCTGGATTTGTTCAGCACCAACCTGCGGCGGTATATCAACGGTGAGCCGTTACTCAATCAAGTATGGCCGCGTAAGGTCTAAATTTTGGAGATGTTATGAGCAAGAAAATTGTCTTAATCGGCGCGGGCAGCGCCATGTTTACGCAGGGTTTGGTGGCGGATCTCATCCTCTCGCCGCAGTTGGGGCCGTTCCACCTCGGCCTCGTCGATATTGACCCGAATGCGCTGGAAGTGGCGGTTGGCCTAGCGAAGAAGCTGGTCGAAGCCAAAGGCGCAGACCTGACCATCAGTGGGGCGACTGACCGCCGCGACCTGCTGCCGGATGCCGATGTGGTGCTGATGACGGTCGGCGTGGGTGGCCGCCGCGCGTGGGAACAGGACGTGTTCATCCCGCGCAAGTACGGCATCTACCAACCCGTTGGCGATTCGGTGATGCCCGGTGGTGTTTCCCGCGCCATGCGGATGATCCCCGCGCTGGTGGATATTGCCCGCGATGTGAAGGAACTCTGCCCGAACGCGCTGTTCATCAACTACAGCAACCCGATGACCGCCAACTGCTGGGCAATCCGCAAGGAAACCGGCTTACCCGTGATCGGCCTGTGTCACGGCGCGTTCCGTGTCGAGCGCTCGCTGGCGGAAGTCGCGGGTGTGCCGCCCGATGAAGTGTCCTCCATCGCCATCGGCCTGAACCACCTGACCTTCTTCTACGACCTGCGCTGGAAGGGCAAGGACGCTTGGCCGCGCATCCGCGAGAAGCTGGCGACCGAACTCGAACCGCAAGCGGACGGTTTGCCGTACCCGAAAGCCGGTAATACGTTCAACGATGGCGCGGTCGGCAGCAACCCGTTCTCGTGGTCGCTGTTTCAAGCCTACGGCGGCTATCCATCCGCCAACGACCGGCATGTGGTCGAGTTCTTCCCCGAACGCTTCCCGAAGGGCGAATACTATGGGATGCAGCTCGGCAAGGATGCCTACTCGCTGGAAGAAGTGATCGCGTGGGGCGACAATATTTACGCCGATATGAAGGCACAGGCGCTGGGCGAGAAGCCGCTGGACAGCCGCTTGCTGGAACGCAAGGTCGGTGAGCATGAACAGTTGCTCGAAATCCTCGCCTCGATTGAACATGACGAACGCCGGATTTTCTACGCCAACCTGCCCAACGAAGGCGCGGTTCCCAACCTGCCGGACGATGCCATCCTCGAACTGCCGACGGTGGCGATGGCGGGCGGGATGCGTGCTATCCATTTTGATGATTTCCCTGATACACTGGCAGCAGTTATCAATCGCAAACTCAGCGGCATCCGGCTGACGGTCGAAGCGGCGCTCACGGGCGACCGCAACCTGTTTGTCGAGGCGCTGCTGGCCGATGGCGCGGTCAGTGACCGCAAGGTGGCGACGGCGATGATGAACGACTTACTGGAAGCGCACCGCGCTTACTTGCCGAATTTCTTTCCGGCGGAAGTGGCTGTTTAAACAATGCCCGATTACGACATCATTATCTTTGGTGATACGTGTGTAGACTTGATTATCAACGGTACGGATGTCGTGCCGGAGTTCGGGCAGGTCGAAAAGCTGGTTGAAAATTATACGCTGGAGATGGGCGGCTCGTGCTGCATCTTCGCCGCCCAAGCCGCCAAGCTCGGCCTCAAGGTCGGGGTGCTGGGGCGCGTGGGCGACGATGCCTTCGGGCAGCTCCTCATCCAGCGCTTGAACGAAGCCGGGGCGGATACGCAGCACATCACGGTTGACCCGACGCTGAAAACGGGCTTGACCATCCACCTCACCAAGCCGGATGACCGCGCCATGCTGACGCACCTCGGTTCGCTGAACGTGCTGACACCCGCCGACGTGACCGAGGCATTTCTCGCATCGGCGCGGCATTTGCACTATGCCAGCCTATTCCTGCACACCGGCTTGCTGCCGGATTGGACAGGCATCCTGCGGCGGGCGAAGCAGCACGGCCTGTCAGTGTCGCTCGATACCAATTGGGACCCTGACGACAAGTGGGGTTCGGGGTTACAGGGTGCCTTCCCGCTGGTCGATGTGTTCCTGCCGAACGAGCAGGAGGCGCTGCGGATTACCCGTGCCGATACGCTCGACCAAGCGGTCGCTGACTTACGGGCGAAGGTCAACATTCTGGCGCTCAAGCGCGGCGCGGATGGGGCGAACGCTTACCAAGCCCACGAGGAAGCGCGTTTCGCGGTCGAGCCAGCCACCCCCGGCGGGGACGGCATCGGCGCGGGCGACAGCTTCGACGCGGGGTTCGTAGCCGCATGGCTGCGCGGCCTGCCGCTGGCGCAGTGTCTAGAGGTCGCCTGTATTTGTGGGCGGTCGGTGGCGGGGCAGATCGGCGGCTTTCGCGGCCAACCCCGCGCCGGAGACATCGCCCTATTCGATTAACTGAGGAGACTTTCATGCGGCGGATTAATGCTGTTCTGAGTGGGTTAGGCAATATCGGCTCGCGTTTCGTAGGGGTGCTGGATCGCAAACGCGATGTTTTACAGCAGAAGTACGGCGTGGATGTGCGTTTGGTCGCGGCAGCGGATGTGAGCGGCGGCGCGATCAACCCCGATGGCCTCGACCTCGCCCAAATCGCCAGCCTTAAGGGACAAGGTATCGCTGGCATCGGGCAGGCGGGTTTGGGCATCCTCGAAATCTTGCAATCCGTGAACGCCGATATTTTCTTCGAGGCGACCCCTGTCAACCTGCAAACCGGCGAACCGGGCTTAAGCGCCATCCGTGCCGCCCTCAAACGCGGGATGCACGTCGTCACCCCCAACAAAGGGCCGCTGGCGCTGGCCTACGGCGAACTGCGGGCGCTGGCGCGGGAAAATGGTGTCCAGCTTCGGCATTCGGGCGCGGTGTTCGGCGGTTTGCCTACGGTGAACATCGGACAGCGCGATCTGGCGGGTTCGACCATCCTCAAGATCGAGGCACAGGCCAACCTCGCCAACAGCTACATCCTGTGGAACATGGGCAAGGGCATGGCTTATAAAGATGCTGTCCGCGCCGCACAGGAACAAGGCTGCTGCGCCCCTGACGAAACGCTGGATGTCGAAGGCTGGGACGCGATCATCAAGCTGGTGATCCTCGCGAACTCGGTGCTGGAAATCGACGCGCGGATTGACGACGTGAAGCGCGAAGGCATCACCCACCTGACACCGGAAGCGGTCGCGGCGGTGAAGGCCGAGGGCAAGGTGCTGAAGTACGTGGCCTCGGCGGTGCGGCGGGATGACGGCAGCTATGAACTGAGCGTTGGCCCACGCGCCTTGGAGCCAAACCATCTACTCGTCCCATTGGGCGAATTGCAAATGGGTGTGGCCTATACCAGCGACCTGTACGGCATCATCATGGCGACCATTCGCGAGGAAGAACCAACCCCGTCGGCCTCGTCACTGATGCGGGATATGCTGTCGATTTACGCGCCGTAATCGTGATTTGAGAAATGCCGGGACGAGATGTATCGCGTCCCTACAAATATATTCGATATGGGGGACAACATGAAGTTCATACGTAACAGCTTATTGGTTTCCGTATTTTTGCTCGTCACGTCATTGGGTGTTTTAGCGCAGGATGCTAAAGAACCGCTGACGATTTACTCGGCACGGCGCGAAGAATTGGTCGCGCCGATCATCGAGCGCTTCACCGAGGACACCGGTATCGCGGTGGAAGTGCGCTACGGCAACCTCGCCGAGATGGTAGCGATGATCCTTGAGGAAGGCGACGAAAGCCCTGCGGATGTGTTCTTTACGCAGGATGCCTCCGGCCTCGGCGCGCTGGCACGTGAGGAACGGCTGATCCCCTTGTCGGACGACCTGCTCGAACGTGTGCCGGAACGCTTCCGTTCGGATGACGGCCTGTGGGTCGGCATTTCAGGTCGCGCCCGTGTCGCCATCTATAACCCGACGCTGATTGAAGCCGACGACCTACCCGCCTCGCTGCTCGACCTGACCGACGAGAAGTATCGCGGCATGGTGGGCTGGGCACCGACCAACGGCCCATTTCAGGGACAGGTGACGGCGATCCGTGTGCTGCTGGGCGATGAGGTCGCCAAAGCATGGGTCGAGGGGATGCTGGCGAACGATGTGGTCACCTTCCCCGAAAACACGGCGGTGGTGCAGGCGGTGGTTGATGGGGAGGTGGCGATAGGCTTGGTCAACCATTATTACCTGAACGAGTTCCGCGCCGAGAACCCCGATATTGATGCCGAGAACCACTACTTCGAGGCCGAGGATGTGGGGGCGCTGGTGAACGTGGCTGCGGCGGGTGTGCTGGACAGCAGCGACCAACCGGAAGAAGCGCAGGCGTTCATCGAGTACCTGCTCTCGCCGGACGCGCAAACTTACTTCGCGACCGAAACCTATGAGTACCCGTTGATTAGCGGCATCGACACGATTGAAGGCTTGCTCCCGTTGGATGAACTCAAGCCGCCCGCCGTTGACCTGAGCAGCTTGGACGACCTTGAAGGGACGATAGCGCTGATGCAGGAAGCCGGTGCGTTACCGTAAGCCTGTGTCCATGATGATGGGATGAAACTTTTCCTCGACAGTGTTTTGACCTACTCGTCACGCCTCATCGCGCTCGCGGTGGGGCTGCTGGCGATCCTGCCGCTGGTTTACCTCGCGCTGCGGGCGGTAGATGCCGATAGCGCGCCGCTCGGCTACCTGCTGAGTGTGCGCGGGTTGGAAGTCATCAGCCGGAGCGTGGTGCTGATGGTGGCGGTGATGGGCGGGGCGCTGGCGCTGGGCGTGCCGTTTGCGTGGTTCACCAGCCGCACCGATCTCCCCTACCGGCGGGTGTGGTTGGCGCTTGGCCTCGTGCCGATGGTGACACCCACCTACCTCATCGGCGTGACCTACATCTTCGCCTTCGGGCCGCGTGGGATGGTGCAGGGTTGGCTGGAGCCGCTGGGCGTGGAACGGCTGCCCCCGATCTACGGTTTGTTCGGGGCGGCGCTGGTGCTGACGCTGTGTACCTTCCCGTATGTCGTACTGCCGTTACGGGCGGCGTTTATGCAGGTGACACCCCGGCTGGAAGAAGCGGCGGCTGACCTCGGCGCGGGGCGCTGGCAGGTGTTCTGGCGGGTGATTTTGCCCCCCTGCTATCCCGCTATCCTGTCAGGTGTCATCCTCGCGGGCATCTACAGCCTGAGCGACTTCGGCGCGGCGGCCATCATGCGCTACAACAACTTTACGCAGGTGATCTACCTCCAATACACCAACTCGTTTGATCGCAATCGCGGCGCGGTGCTGGCGCTGGTTTTGGTGTTGATTACGTTCGCCTTACTGCTGGTCGAGCGGCGGGCGGCGCACCGCATCGAGCATATCACCACCGGCAGCCCGGAGGCGGCGCGAACGGTGCGGTTGGGGCGCTGGCGGGTTCCGGCGCTGGCCTTTTGCAGCCTGATCGTCGGCATGGGCGTGGTCGTGCCGCTGGTGGTGCTGGTGCAGTGGCTGACCACTCACAACGTCAGCCGCGCGGTGGACTATAACCCGCTGACCCTGACGCTGAACACCTTTGGCGTGAGCGCGGTGACGGCGATCCTCGGTACGGCGCTGGCGATCCCGCTGGTGGTGCTGATGCGGCGGTCGTCGGCATGGGCGGGTTGGCTGGGGCGGCTGTCCTACGTCGGCTACATGCTGCCGGGGATCGTGGTCGGGCTGGCGGTGGTGTTCTTCGCGACCCGTTATTTACCGGCGCTGTACCAGACGTTTCCGGTGTTCATCATCGCTTACGTAATGCGCTTCCTGCCTATTTCCATCGGGGCGACGCAGAACGCTTTCGCTCAAGTGAACCCGCGTTTGGAAGAAAGCGCGTATTCGCTGGGGGCGCTGGGCTGGCAGGTGGTCGCGCGGATCATGCTGCCGCTGGCACGGTCGGGCATCCTCAGCGGGGCGGTGCTGTTCTTCCTCGCAGTGATGAAGGAGCTGCCGATTGCGCTGATGCTGGCTCCAACGGGTTTTCATACGCTGTCGTACCGGATCTGGTCGGCGTATCAGGAGGCGATTTTTAGCCAGATCGGTTTGCCGGGTTTACTGCTGATGCTGGTTTCCACCCTGTCGATTGTGTTCATCCTAAGACAAGAATAATTTTTTACCACAAAGGCACAAAGAACACAGAGAGATACGAATCGCCAAGTTCGCCAAGGAAGATAGAGAGCGCCAAGTGTTTTGTGGCGGCAGTGGCGGCGGCGGCTGTGGAGCGCCAATTGGCTTTTGGCGGTCGGCGATTAGCTTTTAGCTTGAACTCAAACGGTGTCAGCGTTGAACTGATTCAAAAACTGCGAAAACTGCAAATTCTGCAAATACGAAACTGGCTTTGACGGCGGCTGTGAGAGAGCGATTTGCCGAAACTTCGCCCTAAAGGATTTCCTTCGGTCACAATATTCTTCAAATTCGTCAATTTCACAGTGCATTTTATGTTGTTGATGCTGTTGTTGCAGTTGAGAAACCGTGTGTTTGTCACAAATGTCGTCAGTGTCAGTCGAAACCCCACCCCAGCCCTCCCCGTAGTAACAGGGAGGGAGCAAAGACTGGCAAATTTGGCAGCAATTTCGGCAATGGCAATACCAAGTTATCAGTCAACAGTTGACAGTTATCAGTTCAAGCCAGAAAGCACAGGCGGCAATGGCAACGGTGGTTTTTGTGCCGATTTTGTCACCCCTACAATGGATCTCGGTAGGACTACCTTAAGTGGTGGATGATTATTTTAAGCCCTCACCCTACGATGGTACGTTCGCAGGCTCACTCCACCATCAGCCCTCTCCCTCAGGGCGAGGGACTTTAAAGACTTTTATGGTTCATTTTGCGATGAAATCGACACAAAATAAATTTCCACCGTTTAGTGTGATGTTACCTGGATCTCGTATTTATTCTATTTTAGAACAAAAGTTCATCCTTTGTCAACAGGCTGCGGTTAGAGTTTACAAACCTTTGGGCGATTGGTTGACCACCCACCGTTTAGCCTACGCAAAGGGAATGCGGGGGTGATTTGGGGGTAAAGTGGAGAGAGAAAATGGTTCAACTGAAAACATATAGATGACTTAAAGTAGGATAGGCCATACATGAAAAATTTGCTTTCAAGCCAATTATTGCTATGTAAGGTGGTTCTTTTCACTTTTGGTTGGTTGTTCCCTGTTAACGCACAATCTGATCAAACCGTTATAGCTGCCTACAGTATTGATTGGAATCCTGATGGGACAAAACTTGTTGTTTCAACAAATGAGGGACTTGGTATTTATGATGCAGAACTTCTACGAATTCAGTTTCGCCAATATCCTGATGAAGTAAGCCTCAGTAAATGGAGTCCTGATGGGAGCAAGATCATTGTCGGCAGAGAAATATGGGATGCTACCAACCTAAATACGTTAATTAGCCTAAAGACATGGTGGCCTTATTTTATGGGATGGGACGCTGAGGGAAAGCGTTTTTTTGGTATATCGGATGATGGGCAAGGTGTTGCTATATATAGTGTTGATACCGGTATGTTGCTTACGACATTAAAAATGAGCGAAGCAGCAATTATCTATAATGCTTCGTGGAGTCCAGACAACACGAAATTTGCGCTTGCCATTAACAATAACCGAATCGTAATCATTGATGCAGTTCGGAATTTAGTTATTGCAGAGTACAACCCTGCCGCTTATGTTGGTGAAAGTTCATTCACTTGGAGTGAAGATAGCCAATATTTGATATATAGCGATACAGTTGTCAAACAAGAAACATCTGCTAGCTTCCAAACTGCTTCACCGAATGCCGCCTCTATACATTCTCTCCATATCGTCGAAGCAATAAGTGGACGCGAAATACTGAAAATCTCCCCCATACCATTTCGTCCTTCTATCTTAGAATGGAATTCCCATGCTAAAGAACTTGTTGGTGTTAGCCCTAACGGGATAGTCATTGTATGGGATAGCGAAACGGGATTAATTGAGCAGACATTTGCTATTGAAGGCAGAATCTATGGAGTAAGCTACTCTCCATTTGGAGGTAGATTAGCAATTGCGATAGCTCCCCAAGCTATTCTAAATGCAGATTTACGGGCTCAATTTTCGGAGCCTGAATATGATTATCAAATCTCGGTTGATCAAAGTATAGGTATAGTCGCCCTAGACCCATCTCTCGAAAAGCTGCAATCGATCCTCGGATTGTGCGGGGTTGGGGCAGATATTCATGAGGTGTTAGCGGCGAAAATTGAGGCGGGGGATTTGGAAGGCTTTATCGCAGATGTTTCGGCGTTGACGGACGCACAAATTCCGGTTGGGTGCAAGGCGGATTTGTTGGCGGTGGCGCGGGCGCTGGCGGCGGAGGGGGAATGAACGCCGTGTGTGGGGCAGGGCGCAGCGACGGTAGAAAGTATTCATTGTGACAATTTATGGTCAAGAAATGTCGGAAAGCTGATTTAACACGTCATATACAAAACTTCTCGTGCGGAGCTTCGGAAATTCTCGGCTAATAGTGCCGGCGATTGTTCTTTCATATTCTTATAATACGTTATCATTCCAGCTAATGAATTATAGGTAATTCGAGCTTCGTTAGTACAATACTCTCTTGAATAAACTGTAATTTGCTTATCAGGATATGATGCAAAGTATTCCAAGTGTATTGGCTCATATTGTCCTTGTGGGCGCTTTTTGTCTTTAAATATCTGAATAAACTCAATATATGGCTTGCCTAACAAGAGTTGAGTTTGACCCCGTTGCAAAGTTGTATCTAGATCTATTCGTGTTACAACATCTTTTTCAATCCATAGAGTTAAATCTTTATTGCCGGATGCTCTAAACCATTTGGGTGAATGAGTATTCCAACCCACAGGAACATAGAACGACCCCTTTATTAGCTGAATATTTTCCACCCACCCACTCGCCTCTAGCAATTTCACCGCCTCATCGACCGTTGTTACTCCCGGCTGGATGCCCATAAAGCACGGCGCAGGGCAATTAGTGGAGAGCAGGAGTTCGCGCAGTTCATGGTCGTCATAAGGCTGGGCGTGGATGACGAGCAGCACGACCGTGAGCAGGAGAATAGGCAGCAGGGTGAGGCGGAGGTAGAAGGTCGTCATGACAATAGTTTATAGCGTAGAAGCAGGAGTTGGTAGTAAGGTTTTTGCGCACCTATCCGCCGCGCGTGGGTAGCGCTGTTTATGGTACGAACGGACACGTAAATGTCAGTTGAGAGGGCGCACAGCCGTGCATACGCATTAAGTTAAGCCATCTTGGCTCGGAATCTTCGGGTAAATCGTTGATTGTTTGCGCCGCATGAGGCTAAAGCCATCATGCTACCAGCCGGACAAGCGCACTCAAGGCGCTCCAAAATTCGACTGCGAACATCCGTCTCTATTGATTTTATCCCTGAGAATTCCTTAGCTTAATGCCTATGCACAGCCGTGCGCCCCTACGGAGATGATGTTGTTGGGCTTACCGCCGGCAAGCCCCTACGATGGACGTTTTTGATAATATTCATTGAGCAATAAAAATGCGATTTGATAACAAGATTGTTTTGGTGACGGGTGCGGCCAACGGGATTGGCGAGGCGAGCGCACGGCGGATGGCCTCCGAGGGGGCGCGGCTGGTGCTGACGGATATTGAGTCGCCGCGTTTAGCCGAAGTCGCCTCAAGCCTCGGTGCAGGCGGAGCCGAAGTGCTGCACTACACGCTTGACGTGACGGTACGTGACCAAGTGCAGCAGGTGTTCGACGCGGTGAAAAGTGCTTGGGGAACCCCGCCGCATGTCGTGGCGCATATCGCGGGGATGGTGAAGGCGCAGCACTTCCTGAAAATGTCGCAGGAGGATTGGCTGCGGACGCTGAACGTCAACCTCAACGGCTCGTACATTGTCGGGCAGGTGGCGGCACAGGCGATGGTGGATGCGGGCATTCACGGGTCGATTGTGTTCATGGCCTCAACCAACGGCCTCGTGGCGGAAGAAGACCTCGCGGATTACAACGCTTCCAAGTTTGGCGTGGTTGGTCTGATGAAAACGATGGCGGTTGATCTGGCGCAGCACCACATCCGCGTCAACAGTGTGAACCCCGGCCTGATCCGCACACGGCTGACACGCGGCGCGTGGGAAAACCCCGAAGTCGAGGCGTGGTACACCCGCGAACGCATCCCCATGCGGCGGCTGGGGCAGCCGGAGGAAGTGGCGGCGTGTGTGGCCTTCCTCGCCTCGGACGACGCGAGTTATGTGACGGGGCATACGCTGGTGGTCGACGGTGGACAGTTGACGATATAAAGCGCAAATATAAATCGCCAAGAACGCCAAGAAATAAAAGAGAAGATTGAACCGCAGAGGCGCTGAGAATGCAGAGATTTTGTAGGGGTTTGCCGGCGGCGAACCCCTACGGTGAAATACCGTTAGAGGTCGTAGTCGTTATACCACGTCATTGAACCGGTCGGCGGCGTGTAAAAGTCGCTCCACGGGCGGGCATACTGGGCCGAGATGGCGTTCAAGCGCTGTATCCGGTCAGTGGCCTTGCTGGCGAGGAACTGGGTACGCTGCTCGGCGGTCATCGTCACGACTTCTTTCCAGATCGCGCGACCGGCTAGCCAACCGCTTGCGCCCGCTTCACAGGCCAACCGCGCCTGTGCCTCGAACGTCTCGAAGTCCACACCCGCGCTCAACAGTACCCACGGCACGGTGGATGCTTTGCTGAGTTCCGCGAAGGTCGAAGCCCATTCCTGCTGGTTGCCGTTGAAGTTCGGGTCAACCGGCGACTCCATCTTGAGGATGTCCGCGCCCGTCTTGCTCAACCGTTCCGCCGTCCTAATCACCAGTTCTGGCCGCAGCTTGGCGAAGTCGGCGCTTTCCTTGGCGACGTTGGCATCGAGGCTGTAGCACAGCGGCTCAAGAAACAGCGGTAGGTCGTACTGGTGGCACTCATCCGCGACCTGCTTCAAGGTGGCTTCAATTTCTGCTGCCAACGCACCGGTGTCCGGGTGGTAATAAGCCAGCACTTTGACAGCCGCCGCGCCCATCTGCTTGATCTTCGGGATCGTCCACGTGTCCTCGAACTTGATGCGGCGGTAGGTTGCGTCACCGCTGTAGCCACTTTCCTCGTAGGCCATCAACACACCGCTGCCGCCGTTCATGTCCACCACCGACTGCAAGCCGTACTGGTTATCCAGCAAAACTGCGGAGGCGTGGAAGGAAAGCGCCACCACAATATCGCGCTTCATCTGCGCCGCGTCATCATAACTCGTATCAGGCGGCAGCATCTTGCGAAATGTGCCACGCTGATCGAACGCCAGAATATTGAATACATTCTTACGGCTGCTCGTCGTTTTCAAGCCGCGCCAGCGACCGGGTGTCAGAACTTGGGACATGAGATTTCCTTCTCTATAGGTCAGCAAATGCTGCGGCTATTTTACCCTAAAATTTCGGGAACACGTTTGATGTCGGGATCGGTAAACAAATCATTTTCGTCGGTGCTGCGGGTGCTGAACTCCGAGACGACAGCGCCCTGCGGCCCACCTTGGAACCAATGCCACGTTTCGGGATAGATGGTGTACTGCTCGCCGGCTTGCAAAACGACCTCGTGCCACACGTTGTAGGTACTGGCACGTTTTGACGGCGGCTTGGTCTTGGGTGTGCCGGTCGGCTCGCCGGACACGTACAGATAGACCTCACCCCAGCGGCAGCGGAAGGTTTCTTCCTTCCCCGGCTCACCGTTCACGGGCGGGTGCAAATGCTGGGGGCAGGTTTGGCCGGGGAACAGCACCAGCTCCTTGGCGCAGCAGCGTTCGGTGTTGATGTAAGTGATGAGCGCGAGGCCAGTGGTTTCAAACTCGCTCAGACCGAAGTCAGCAATTTCGAGCTTATCGACCTCGGCAGGGGTCAGCACGATACCCGCGCGGTCGAGATAGGATTTGGCTTTTTGCTGGTAATCCAATCTTTGCTGCTGTGTCAGTGCCATCGTGTCCTCCTATAAATTGACGACTTGGTTCCGTTTGCCGGATTCAAGCGCTGCGGTCAGTACCCGATGGTGCAGCGCGGTTTCCGTCGGCGTGGCGCAGTAGTACGACTGCATCATATTCGCGCGTCCATTGGCAAGCTGGTCACAGAAGGCCGCCCACATTTGCAGCAGGCCGTCGGAGAAGCCGAACTCGAAGATGCCGCCGGTGATCGTCGGATAAGCGGTTTCATACCCCAAGTCCACCACTTTCCACGCCTGCTCACCGCCGGAGGTGTACTCCATCGTCCGCAGCGTTTTGGGGAACTTGGTCGAATATTCCACGCTGAACTCGGTACCCGTGATGCGAATGTACCACGTATTGGTATCTCCCGGCGAGATCCGGTAGGTTTGTATAACCATCGGGAAGTGCTGGTCGGCGGTTTGCACCTCACACGCGAGGGTGGCATTATCCCACGTTTCGCACGGGACGAGCTGCCCGCTGGCATCCGGCCTTTGGGTGACGATGTTACTCAGCAGGGCGCGAACGTTGGAGGGCATCCACCCCGCGCGGAGGGGGATATGCAGCGGGTGCATACCGAGGTCGCCCATACAGCCGTATTCGCCGTTCATGTGAACCATGCGCTTCCAGTTGATCTTCTTGTTGGGGTCAAGGTCGCTGCTGTGGAGCAATCCCGCCGACACTTCGATAATCTTGCCGAAACGCTGCTCGTTGATATAGCGGATAACGCGCTGTGCGCCGGGGAAGAAGGGAAACTCGGACGAACATGCCACCACCACATCGGGATGCTGGTTGATGACTTCGAGAATTTGGGCGTTGGCCGCCGCGTCGATGCCGAAGGGTTTCTCGCCGAGCATGTGCTTTCCGGCGCGAATGATGTCCGTGTAAAACCCCGCGTGGAGGTTGTGCGGCACGGCGCAGTAAATGGCATCCACATCCGCGCTGCCCAGCAGATCGTGGTAATTGGTGGTACGGAGTTTGATGCCGTCGAAGTTATCATCCCACCACTCGAACAGCTTCTCGTTCGTATCACAAATGGCGGTGATGCGCGGGATGAAGCTGAGGTTCAGCAGGTGCGCCCACCGTGCGGCGGCGCTGCCGAACTCGCGCCCCATCAAGCCGAGGCCAATGATACCGAAGCGTAACTCGCGTTTGGCGCGTGGCATGGTTTACGCTCCTATAAATTGGAGTGCCGCGTCCGGCAGCGCCCCATCGTGGACAATCGCCATCAGTGCGCGGGTCATACCGGCGGGGCTGCGGTGCTGGATGACGTTGCGCCCGTAGACGATGCCCTTCGCGCCCTGCTGCATCAGGTCATAGGTGCGCTGGAGGATTTCCGCGTCCGGCACTTTGCCACCGCCGCGTACCAGCACTGGCTTCCCCGCCGCCACCTGAATGACGCGGTGATATTGGCTCACGTCGTCGCAGGGGTCGGCCTTGATAATATCCGCGCCGAGTTCAATCGCTTGGCGCACCAGTGGCAGAATCTTGTCGATGTCGCCATCGACCATATACCCGCCCGCGCTGGCGTTGTCCTTCATCACCAGCGGCTCGATCATCAGCGGCATCCCATAGCGTTCGCATTCGGGTTTCAATTGGCAGATGTTCTGGATACAGGCTTCGTAGACTTCCGGCTGTTCCGGCAGGTTGAACAGGTTGACGACCACACAGGCCGCGTCCAAGCGTAAGCCCTGCTCGACCGCGTTACCGATGATGCGGCTGTAGAGTTTGCGCGGCAGCGTCTTACCGTAAACATTGGCGACATCCGTCCGCAGCACCAGCGACGGCTTGGCTTTACCGGCAACGTTTTGCAGGATCGCCGCCTGCCCGATGCTCAGTTGGATCGCGTCGGGGTTCGCGTCGATCAACGTGTTCACAACCGCGTGCATATCTTCAATATCGGTGAGGAAACCCCGTTCGCCGAAAAAGCCGTGGTCAACCGCCACGTCAAAACACTTGCCATCGGCGGCAAATAACCGGTTGAGTCGAGAAGTTACACTCATGGATTGATGCTCCTTATCAGGGTGATGATGTTCGCTTTGAAATGGGGATCAAGGTTCATATTCAGGGTCTTCTTTGGGTTTGTTGTCGCGCATGAAGGCTTGCACCTCCGCCAGCGTTCGCGCTCCCGCCATCGGCCCTTTCGCCGTGACCGCCAGCGCACCACAGGCGTTGGCAAACTGTGCCGCGTCCGAAGGCGAATCCCCCGCCAACCAGCGCGTGAGGAAACCCGCGTCGAAGCAGTCCCCCGCGCCGGTGGGGTCAACCTCGGTTACATCGTAGGTGTTTATAGGGTCAACCGTCACCATCGGGCCGATGCCGGGGATCGAGTATTCATCACTCTGCGTCATCACCACGCAGCCTTCCGCGCCTTTGGTGACGACCACAACTAATTCCGGTTTATCTTCAAGCAAGTCCTGCACCACCGCCTCGACATGGTAAGCATCACCGAGCAGCAATAGTTCTTCCTCGGAAGGCATCAGCACGTCCGCCGCTTCCATAAACGGGGCGAAGGCGTAACGCGCACGGTCGGGCGACATGAGCTGCCGGCGAAGGTTTGGGTCGAAGCTGATCTTCGCGCCTACGTCCTGTGCAAGTTCGAGAGCGCGTAAACCCAGATCCAACGCCTGCTGGTGCAGCGACAGGGTTGACCCCATAATGTGCAGGCACTTCAACCCTTTGAACAGTTCTTTATCCAGCATCTGTGGCGATAGCTGCCCCGCCGCCGCGTGTCGGGCGTGGAACACAAATTCGCGCGAGCCATCGCCTTTATAGCCGACGAATGCCACGCCGGTCGTATAATCGGGCAGCACATGGATACCGCGCGTATCCACCTTGTCGGTTTTAAGCTGGTCAAGTAGGCACTTGCCAAACGCATCCTGCCCCACCGCGCCCACAGTACCGACCTGTGCGCCTAAACGCGCGGCCTGTACCGCGAAGATGAAGGGTGCGCCGCTGGGATACGGGCCGGTAAAAAGTGCGGGTTGGTCGAGCGGCTGGTCAACGTCGGTACGCATGACCTCGACCAGCGCCTCGCCAAACGTCAAAATGTCTAACGCCATAAGTCACCACCGCATCGGGGAAATGAATAACGTGTAGCAAGTAAGGGAATAGGTGAGGTCGCAGCACCAATATCATCAACAACCACAAACGGCTGAAGGCGCTGTGGGTAACGAATGAGCCAAAGAGAATTATCTTTGTGGTTCAAAGAGATTAAGTTTATCTGTTGAATAAATTTACGGGAGAAGTCTACAATCGTTTAGGGGGCGTGTCAAACGAACCAAACTCAAATAGTGATCAATATTCATTCATCTTAATATGTGTATCATCATGTTGTTACAAGCAGAAAACAAGGACTTCACGAAAATATGAAAACACTTTTGGTTGTCAGCGGTGGGGATGCCCCCGGTATCAACAATGTGATTGGCCGTTATCTAGCCCTCGCCGCAAATGGTGACACGGTGATTGGTGCGGACGGCGGCTTCCCCGGTTTGCTAAGTGGGCAGCTTGTCCCCTTGACTGCCGATATGCTTATTCCGTGGATGGGGCGCGGCGGTTCGATCTTGGCCTCCAGCCGCGACCCCGTACTCAACCAGCAGGAAGCGGCTGATCGTATCCGCACGGTACTCAGCGAAAACAACGTGGATAACATCCTGCTGTTCGGGGGTAACGGGACGCTGCGGCACATCCCGCCGCTGCTCAAAGAATGGGGCATCCCCTGTATCGGCCTGCCCACGACCATCGACAACGATGTCCCCGGCACAGAAATGACGCTCGGCTTCGACTCGGCCTGTAACTTCGCTTACCACGCTATCGACGGCGCACAGGCCACCGCCCATGCCCTGCGTGGGCGTATTTTCTTGGTCGAAACCCTCGGCGGTACCTGCGGCAATCTGGCGCTGGCGGTTGCCCACGGCGCGGGCGCACACGCCGTTATCCTGCCTGAATACCCCTACGACGACGCATGGCTAGCCGGACGCATCACCCACGCGCTCGAAACCTATGGCTATGCGATGGTGGTCATCTGCGAAGGCGCACGCGGCGCACGGACGCTGATGGACGACATCCCCAAATGGACAGGGACGCGGGTGCGGGATATACGGCTCGGACATGCCCAACGCGGCGGCGTGGCCTCGCACCGCGACCGTGTGCTGGCGGCTGATATGGCACAGGCGGCTTATACGGCGCTTAAAGGTGGTACGCAAATGGGCATCGCCTGTGTTGCCGGTGGCAAGCTGTCCGTTCACGAGGGCGTGTTGGAAAATATCGCGCCAACCCCGCCCGACCCATCGCTCTACAACCGCATCAACGGCCTCATATAAATGCCAAAGGTTTGCATATTCGAACGCACAAATCAGAATTTTTGTGCTACAATATCTTTAGTGGTTCGGTGGCGCGGACGAGATGTATCTCGTCCCTACAATGTGAAAGTACAGCATCACCTACCAGATGACTATTACCATATCTCTGCATTTTCTTGGCGTTCTGTGCGAAGCCTCCTGTGGATGGCGACTTGGCGGTTTAAATGAATAGCTCTGTTTTCTCTGCATCTCTGCGGTTCAAACGTATTGCTTTGCTCTGTTTCTTTGTGCCTTTGTGGTAAAAATGTATTCCAATGGCACGGCGGGGAAATATGCAAATGAGGCGAAAGTTGTGCAGTTTGTGAAGCATTTTCAGCGTTGAACGAGAAGTTCTTCCGCCAGCGTGATCGCCAGTTCGTCAATCTGGGCTTCCTGCCCCGGTGTAGGCCGGATGAAAGGCCGCACCTTCTCGATCTTCGCCCACGCCTGCGCGGGTGTCAGTCCTGTACTCACCAGATACGCAGCCGCCATCGTCGGGGCGCGTCCAATACCCGCCGCGCAGTGGATATACACCTTCCCGCCCTTCCGCACTTCCTCGGTCACGAAGGCAATCCCACGGCGCAGTTGGTCTAGGGAAGGCGGGGTATTATCTTCGACCACCAGTCGTAAATGCTGCGAGGGGGCAATCCCTGCCTCGACATCATCAAACTCGGAACGCATATTAATAGAGGCGGTGATCCCACGCCGCTGTAAAACTGCCCAGCCGCGCTTCTGGTACTGTCCTGCGACCACCAAGTTCGGGCTTACTTGGCTGTAACGGATCATCGGTGCGCCGGTCAGCGCACGCATCACGAAATCCCACAAGCCCGCGAAAATGACATATGGGCCACGCAACGCCAAGCCGTACTGTAGACTAGTAAACTGCTTCCAAAGATCACGCAGGGTACTCTTACGCTCTAAATGAGTCTCGGGATCATGAATAGGCTGTGGAACGGTCATGCCACCTCTGGGCGGGGTACAACAACGCGGACGGATTGGGGAAGGACATGGGCTTTAATGGTCGTCGGTTCAATTTGTTCGCCGTCAATCGAAATCGACTGTGGCGGGTCAACCTCAACGGTGATCTCGCGCCCCTGCCGGTGAAAAACCTGTGCTTGTGGCACAGGGTCGGCACCGCTCAACACCGAGGCGGTTAAGTTGACCACTGTGCTGAGATTAGCGTTACTAAAAACCACCACGTCGATAGCGCCGTCAGCCACATCAATCTTTTGCGAGAGCTTGAGGCCGTTAGTCGAGAGTACACCGGAATTCGCCACCATACAGCTTACGCCGTCCGCTTCTTCCGTTTGACCATCGACCGTAATCTTGTAATGCGCCGAAGCCAACGTCCGCAGTTCGGAAAGCGCTTTATAGGCATAGGCCAATATTCCATAACGATTTTTAAGCTCCTGATCGATCTTGGTCATATCGGCCTCAAAACCGATGCCAATCCGCAGCAGAAAGGATTGGTCACCTGCCATGCCCATATCAATCGTGCGAACGTCATATAAACCACTGGCAACAAGCGCAACCGCCGCTGCAAGATCAACCGGCACACCGAGTTCGCCCGCCATCGCGTTACCGGTGCCACCGGGGAAAATCGCCATCGGAACACCCGTGCCGCGCAAGCCATCCGCCACTTCCATTACCGTACCGTCACCACCGTGCGCCGCCACCATATCCCAGCCTGCCGCAGCCGCGTCTTTGGCGAACTGCCGTGCATCGGTCGCCTTGTGGGTGATCCGCGCGTCCCACTCGATACCGGCTTGTTTCATGGCAGCGTTCAATAAGCCGAGAATCGGGCGGTCAACACCAGCAGCCGGGTTGATGATGACCATCAATTTCTTAATCGGTGGCACACTGGTCATGAACACATCCTTAGTTGTGAGTACGAATTTAGATGAACAGCTTGAGTTTCTCGAAATCTTTCTGAAGGGTCGCTTTTTGACTGGCGCTGTAAAGCACTACCGCCGGATGATACAACGGGACGATATGAACCTCACCGTAATGCATACGGGCTTTAATCAACTTCCCATGTAGCTTGCTGATCGGCTCGCGCTTTTCGGGTAAGTCCAGCCGCTTGAGGACATACTGCATGGCGAAGCGGCCTAACGTCGCGATCACCGCCGGTTGGATAATATCGAGTATACGGTCTACGAACGGCTCGTAAAAGGCGATTTCCTCCGGTGTCGGGTCGCGTTTTTCCGGCGGTCGATCCAACAGAATGTTGGTTACGAACACATCCTCACGCAAGAGGTTGATGCTTTTGAGCATCTCCGCCAGCACTTCACCGGATGGCCCGATGAACGGTCGGCCCGCTGCCGCTTCGTTCTTCCCCGGCGCTTCGCCGATAAAGACGATATTCGCGTCAGGGTTGCCTTCACCAATGACTGGAAAGAGCCGGTTTTCAATGCGAAACTGATACAACGGTGATTCGGTCGCGCCGACTAAATCGAGGCGTACCTGTTTGATCGCGGCTTCCTTCTGGTTGAGCGTTTCACTATCGGGGCGCGGTTTATGGTTTTGCTTGGCGGGTGCTGCATCCTGAATAGCCTTCGCCAGTTTTTTGACATCCTGCGCGAAGTGCAGTTGGGACAGCTCCAGCGCATTCCGCCGCGCGAACGGCTTCATCTCGTCCGGCAGTTCGGCGGGGTTAGGCATCCGCGACCGACCGACCAGCACCGGAATGATGACCTTTCCCTGTTTCAGGGCGCTGCATATCTCGATTCGCACAAAATCGTTCCATTGGTCGAGGCGGCGTTCGCCGTGTTCATCAGCCAGCGTCAGCCACTGCGGGCCAACCATCGCCAAGAAAATATCACAGTCGGCAACCGCATCCTCTAAGGCTTGTACAAAGTCCACACCCGGCGGAATGCTGTCCACATCCATAAAAATATCTTGTGGTGTAAAGTGCTGCGTCAGGTGGTCATAAAGCCGCCCGACATACCCCTCACTATCTTGTCTGCGGTAGTTGATAAAAATGCGCGTCATATCCCCTTCAGTTCCTCATGCAAAGCAGGCTTCTGTAATTGTACTCGTAAATTGGATCACACAGCGTTTTTTGACAATTTACACAGATTTCACATCAAAATCACTCGAAAATCCCACAAATTTGTCAAAAAATGCCCATTTTGTATGTAACTAACACATAAAACACCTTAACTTTCGGAAATATTGTACAAGGTTCAAAATGCACCTCTTAGCGATAATCACCAAGACTTCAATGTGAATATTCTCACTATACAACCATGTATTCATGAGGGTCACATCGGGAGAACACGGTAGTGTCCTTCCGTCTTTTTCTCGCTTTAATTTGCTGCGAAAGGTGCCAACAAATGCCAAGTGAACTCCGTGAATTCCTCGATATTCCCTATGCCAAACTTGAGGAGATGAACCTCGCTTCAAAGGAACAACGTGTTAACCGCGTTGCGGCGGATAAGGTTCAAGAAGCGAAGATGAAATATCTGACCGACGAAAAAGGGATTAAGGCTGTCACGGTCTGCTTCGTCGACCTTGAAGGCCGTTTGCACATGCTGGACTATGACAAGAAGTTCTTGCTCAAGTCGGCAGATAACCTGACGTTTGACGGTTCATCCATTCGCGGTTTCTCGCAGCAGTCGGAGTCCGACCTGCGTTTGGCGATTGACTGGTCGGCGTTCTATTCCCTGCCCTCGGACGTGTTCGGTTCGGGCAAGGTGCTGGTGTTCAGCGAAGTTCTGAACCGTGACGGCTCGCCCTATGAAGCGGATATGCGTTCACGCCTGAAGAACTACCTGAGCGGCCTATACGAGTCACAGGGCATTGTCGCTAATGCTGCCAACGAAATTGAAGGCTTCCTGTTCAAGGGTCAATATGCCGAGCAGGAATACGCCAAGACCGGCAAGTTCGAATTCCTGAGCCAAGGCGGTTACTATAACTCGCTCCCCGGCGACCCGCTCCGCAGCTATATCGACACAGTTGCTGAAGTGCAGCGTGCGCTGGGCTTCGCCAACGAAAAAGATCACCCGGAAGTCGCGCCTTCGCAGTTCGAAATCAACTACTCGTACACCGAAGCGTCGATTGCCGCCGACCAGATCATTCTCTACAAGCTCATCTGCCGTCAGGTGGCCTACAGCCTCGGTATGACCGCCAGCTTCCTGCCGAAGCCGGTCACCGGTGTGAACGGCAGCGGTATGCACACCAACCTGTCGATCTCGAAGGAAGGCAAGAATCTGTTCTACAGCCCGACCGGACAAGACGGCCTGACCGAAATGGGTTGGTCATTCATCGACCGTATCCTGACCAGTGCGCTCGACATCTGCTTGATTATCAACCCCAGCGTTAATTCGTACCGCCGCCTCGACCCGCACTTCGAAGCCCCGAACCAGATCAAGGCTTCGCCGATTGACCGTGGTTCGATGGTTCGTATTCCCATCGGCAACGAAAAGTCGGCTCGCGTTGAAGTCCGCTCGATTGCACCGGATGCCAACCCGTACATGGCGCTGTATGCCTTCCTCAAGACGGGCCTCGAAGGCCCGAACGCGGTCAAGAAGAACAGCAAGGTTATCCCTATTCTGCCGGATAACATTTACGACGCGATTGAATACTTCTCGAAGAGCAAGTACGCCGCCAGCCTGCTCGGTTCCGAAATTCAGGGTCGCTATGCCGATCTGAAGACCGGCTCGGCTGACCGCTGCCCACGTAAGCTGGGGACGCTCATCAAGACCCCGGAAATTCAATTCCACCACGAGGTCTACAACCAGAGCCTCTGGAGCCAATTCTAAGTTTTAAATCATCGCTACAATAAAAGGCAGACTTTAAAAGGCAGACTTTCGAGTCTGCTTTTTTATTTGCTTGCAATGTCGTCATGTCAATATGAGTTTGTATGACTTTAATTTAATTCACTATAAAACTCTGATACACTATTGTTATATTCTTATGAATGTAACTCATTTGGTTCTGCTAAAAAGGTACGATTATGCGGCTAAGACTGTTGCTTGTCACGCTTTGCTTGTTACTCTCTATTTTCGGTAGCGTACACGCTCAGTCGGACGAACTCGCCGCCACGCTGGAAGTGCTTACCGCCGGTGTCGAAGTGAAGCGGGTCAATACCAATAACTGGATCGCGGTCAACCTCGAAGCGATTGTCGGCGTAGGTGATACGATTCGCACCGACGGGACGGGCAAGGCGCGGATCACCTTCTTTGCGGATGGGGTTGATACCGACATCGAACCGGGTACAGAATACCGCATTACCCGTTTTGAAGGGACGGACAGCAGTTTCCATATTGCAGCCGAGGTCGTCGTCGGCCAAACATTACAACGTATTGGTCGCCTGTTGGATAGTAATTCGAGCTATGACATTACCACCCCCAGCATGGCGCTCGCCGCCCGTGGGACGGAATTCGTAATCCGCGTGAGTGACAGTGGTCGCGCCGCCACGCTTGTTTCGCAAGGTGTCGTGAATGCCGACGCAGAAGCCGCCGCCGCCGATGTACCACCGGGTTTCGGTATTCGCCGTGACCCCGGCCAGCCCCTTAGCGAAGTGGTGGAAGCGACCACCTTTGACCAGCTTGACTCGGCGCTCGACGGCTGCCCCGCCAGTATTTCGGTTCAGGGTGACTTCAGCTTAAACGTCCGCATTGGTGCTGACCGTTCGTTCCCGCTGGTCGGTACGATTGCGCCGGATATGATTGAGCGATTCTTTGGTCAGACGGTGAGCGCGAACTGGTATCGCATTCCCTTCCGTGGCGGGTACGGATGGGTTGAAACCGACAGCGCGAACGTCGACAGCGCCTGTTCAGGACTGCGCCAATTCACCGACCAATTCGGGCCGGAAAATATCGAACTTTACACCTCACTGGGTAACCCGATTGAACCCATCGATCTTGACGTAGTAACTACGCCTACACCCGAAAGCACGCCAGCGTCGTGATATAGATTATGATGAAGCGGCTTTCAGGGCGTTTGTGGACAACCAAAACGCGCATCGGTTTGTTAGTAGCCTTCGCAACGATCATCCTGCTGCTGTTCAGTTGGGCAAATAACTTCTTTGCCCAATCTCAACTCCGGCTGACTGATCTCTTTTTCGTGTCGCATCCCGTTAGCGATACAGTGGTGATCGTCGCCCTCGATGACGCGGCGCACAACGCTTACGGTCGGTCGCTGGCGGCGTGGTCGCGCACTGTTTACGCCGATCTCATCACCTTCCTCAACCGTGCCGAGGCGCGTGTCGTCGCGTTTGATGTGCTATTTGACCAGCCCACCGATGATGATGCGGCTGTCGTTGAGGCGATCAGGCAAGCACGGCAAAGTGATGCGCGTACCCGCTTCGTGATGCCCAAAGTCGGCGCTGACCAAGTGAATACACAAACGCCGGATACCCCTGCTCTCCGCTTTTACAACACGATTTACCCGACACAAGCCTTTGCGGATGCGGTCGATTACGTTGGCTACGTCAACGCCTTCACCGACGTTGACAGCGTGGTACGGCGGCAGATTTCCTTGGTCGAAAATCGTGGTGAGATACAACTGTCATTCGACCTCGCCACCTATCTGGCTTACTTACGCATCCCACCCGCAGCGGCGAGCCAAATGATACAGCCAGCCGCAGACCAGCTTACAGTCGCCTCCATTAACATACCGGTTGATGAAAATGGCCTCTGGCAGCAGAATTATTTCGGCGCTCCTGCAAACGCGAACCAGCAAACCTTCCCCGTGTACTCGGCGTTAGATGTCATCAACGGTAAAGTCACACAGGGCGCGTTCGATGACAAAATCGTACTGGTCGGGTTGATGAACACGACCGCCGCTACCGATCTCTACCCGGTGCCGTCAAGCGCCAACGGGCAGCTCATGGCAGGGGTCGAAATTCACGCGAACGCCATCGAAAGTCTGCTACAGGACTCCATCCCCTCGTTTCAACCGCGCCTTGAACAGGTGATTATGATTGTCTCGCTGGCACTCGTCAGCAGCCTGATCTACGCGCACCTCAAATGGTACTGGATGTTACCGGCGGCAGCGCTCATGACTGTCATGGTCATCTTGCTCGCGTCCATCCGTTTCAGTAATAACTTGCAGTTCATAAACTTATTTTACGGTGCGCTAGCCGTCATTATTCCGCTGGGCATCAATCTGTTCGCTGATATTGCGCTCGAAATCCGCCGCAGCACCAAAGCCGAGTTTTTGCTCCGCAGTGCGATTGAGGTATCGTCGCAGCGGATGGCGATAGATCGTATTCTCCCCTCGCTGGCGGGCGATATTCAGCGGGTGCTGATGACGAACACCGGCGGCATTTGGCTGATGGGGGATACCTAGCCGACCCTCACCTTACGCCACGCATGGGGAGATCTACAAGCCCAACTAAACCACCTGCAACCCCTCATTACACGGGCGCGGAACGAGAGCCGGTTGGTACGCGCGGAAAATTTCGCGGCTGTTCCGGTCATCTGGCAGCGACGGTTGATTGCTGTTCTAGCCGTTCAACTCCCTTCCACATGGGATAGGTTTCGTGTCGGATACCGTCTGCGGCTGCTCAACGCGCTAGCCGAGCAAGCCGCACCCAACTTGGAAAACGCCGCGCTATACACCCGAACGCAGGAACAAAACACGCTGCTTGAAGCTGTCCTCGGTGGCTCGCCAGCCGGAATCATCGTGCTTGACCAAGATTTGAACGTCATCAAAGTGAATAAAGAAGTCGCCAAAGGATTACCGGATGCCGGTGAGATTGCCATCGGCACATCCTTTATGAGCGTACTGGCACGGGTTGGCATTGATACCGAAATGCAAGAGGCTATCCGGCAGGAATTCACCAATTACGCTTACTTTCGCAAAGAGGTCAAGGTCGGCAAGCGCGTTTATAACCTCGATGTCGCCAAACTGGATTTCGGCGACTGGGTAGTGATGCTGAACGACATTACAGCCTTAGCAGAAGTCAGCCGCCTTAAAACGCAGATGGTTCGCATGACTTCCCACGACCTCAAGAAACCACTGTCGCGCGTGTTAGGCTACGGCAGTCTGCTGCTTGATGACCCCGATCAAGACGCGCTCAACGTCCAGCAGCGCCAATATTTGCAGCGCATGTTCCACGCAGGCGAAGAAATGCTGCAACTCATCAACGACATTCTTGACCTTGAGCAGCTTCGTTCCAGCCATATTAAAACCAAACTGGTTTCGCTGCCGGAATTATTGAGCGACGTACTCACCCGTTTTACACCCGACATCGAAAGCAAAAAGCAAACCCTTCAGCGCGAAATTGATGAAAACCTACCAGATATTGTTGGGGATCCATTGTTACTCTCTCAAGCATTAAGTAATTTAGTCGAAAATGCTGTAAAATATACACCAGAAGCAGGTAAGATTACGATCCGGCTCTGCCTACAAAACACCTTCCTTCGAGTTGAGATCGAAGATACTGGTTTCGGCATTTCGGAGTCTGCTCAAACACAGTTGTTTCAAGAATTTTACCGTGTGCGAACCCGTGACACCGCTCATATAAGCGGTACAGGCTTAGGGTTAAGCATCGTCCGCTCCATCGTCGAAGCTCATAATGGACGTATCAATGTCAAGAGCAGTGAAGGGGTCGGCAGCACCTTCTCTATAGAATTGCCCACGCCGCAGGAGGCATAATTCATGCGATTCAGGTTGGGAATGTTGTTCCTGTTGGTGTTTGGGCTGTTGGTACAGGTGCCTCTCATGGCACAGGAGCCTTTAGCCGCCGTTTTGGAAATCACCTATGCCGGGGTAGAGCTAAAACGTGCGAATACGGACGAGTGGCTGCCCCTGCCAGTTGGAGCGCAAGCACCGTTTGGAATTGGCGACAGTCTGCGTACCGGCAAAACAGGCCGAGTCTTACTGAGTTTCGATGATGCGGCTCAAACACTCGTAATGCCTTTAAGTGAGTTTCAATTGCAAACGTTTGTAAAAGCAGCGGACAAGATGGATCTCAAGGCGAAGCTCGTCAGCGGGCGCAGCATTCAGCAAATCAGTGATCCAAGCCGCTTTGAAAGCTATCTGGTCGAGATGCAGCACATGACGCTCCAAGCACCGACAGCCCTATTTGCGACCCAAGTGTTCGCGGATGTTTCAAGCGATGTGATCGTCGCGCAAGGTGCTGTAACTGCTGTCAAGGGGGATGAACAAATCGAACTCAACGCCGGCAGCGGCATCCGCGCTGGTGAAACCTTCGGCGAAGTGGTCAACCTCACCCCGCCGCAAGGGTTTCCCTTCTTGGCCGTCGGTTCCGATACCTGTCGGGCGCTGATTCAATCGACCATTCCGGGCGAAACCAGCGTTTCGGTACGCATCGGCCCCGGCGAAGGTTACTTAAATCTCGGCAATATCCTGAACGGAACGATTATACCGATCTTAGGCGTGGCGGATGAGGGCGGGCGCTACCTCACCCCGTACCTCAGCACATACGGTTGGCTGATACCCAGCGGTGTTACTCTACAATCGTGCAATAATCTTCCGCTCATACCCGCCGAAGCCCAAATCATTTACGGTGTCATTAATCCAGCATCATTCGAAATGGATTTGCTGGTGCCATTTTTTGGTACCCCTACGGAGAACAGCAGGTTTTACAGTTATGAATAAGATCACGCACATATTATTTATTGACGATGATGCTGACGATTACATCATGGTACGCGACATGATTAACGCGATGCCAAAGGGGCAGTTCAAGCTCGATTGGCAGGCCGATTACAACGATGCGCTCCCCATTATGCAGCGTCAGGAGCATGATGTGTACATCGTTGACTACGTACTCGGCGAGAAGAACGGCTTACAGTTAATCCGTGAAGCCTTCCCCAAAGGCTGCTCACTGCCGGTTATCCTGCTGACCGCGCGGGGTCGTCGTGAGATTGATGAGGAAGCGCTCTCATTGGGCGTAACCGAATATTTCGACAAGGCCGATATTCGCCTGCCGCTTCTCGAACGCGCCATCCGCTATGCCATCAACAACAAGCGCATTGAGGCCGAACTACGGCAAAGTGAGGCCTTATTTCGCTCGTTTGTGAATTCAGCTTCCGACTACATTCAGGTGCTGGATACCGAAGGTGTGATTACCCGCACCAATCCGGCGACCATACGCGGCGGTGGCTATGCCGAGTCGGAAATTATCGGGCAGCCCTTATCCGGCTTCTTAACACCCCCCTTCAAAGCGACCTTCGAGAAGCAGTTCTCCGATATTCTCAAAACCGGGGAAAGCCGTTCTGAAATCGAGTTTCTGCATAAAGACGGCTCGATCCGCTATTTGGACTGCTCGTGGTCGGTGGTGAAAAACGCCGATAAGCAGTATGTGGTGGTCATTCAGCGCGATGTGACCGAGCGCAAACGTGCCGAGGAAAAGCTGCAAGAATCCCTCACGCGCGAAAAGGAACTGAGCGAACTCAAAAGCCGCTTTGTCTCGATCACCTCCCACGAGCTGCGAACACCGCTTTCCACCATCCAGAATAACATCTACATGCTCAAAAACTACGCCCACAAGCTCGATGATGCCTCCCGCGATGGCAAACTCGACAAAATTCAACTGATGGTCGAACACATCACCGAACTGCTGCAAGATGTCCTGTCGCTAAACAACATTGAAACCGGCAGCTCGGATTTCAACCCGACCTTGATTCAGTTTGACACGTTCTGCCGCGATATTGTCGAGGAATTTGAACATCAAAAAGATCAAACGCATGTGCTTCAATTCGACTATCAGCAGCCGATCAAAGCCACGGTTGATCCCCGCCTGATGCGGCAGGTCATAAGCAACCTCATCGACAATTCCATCAAGTATTCAAAGTTGGGGACGACGGTCAACCTCTCACTCAGCCAAGAAGAGAATCGCATCATCCTCAAAGTTACCGATCAAGGCATTGGTATCCCGCCCGAAGATCAGGAGTTTATGTTTCACACCTTCCGGCGTGCGAGCAACGTCGGGGATGTTAGCGGGTCAGGCTTGGGGTTGAGCATCGTGCGGCAAGCGGTTGAACGGCACGGAGGCAGCATCTCATTTACAAGCACGCTGGGAAAAGGCAGCACGTTCGTAATCTCGCTGCCCGCTGGCTAATCGCTAAGAAGGGATGCCATCCCGCATCATCCGTTCAGCAGCGACCTTGCCGGACAGCATCCTCATCGGATACCGCCCGCAGATATGTATGGCGCACGGTTAGGTGGACAGCGGAACGCGGACATTTGGCCGCCGACTGCCGCGTTTTACTCCAGCAGCAGTCTGCCAATTCCCACGTCGACGATAACGACCACTTTCATGCGGTGTGTTGCCGGTAAAGTTGATAGACCACCGCGAACAGAAAGCCGCCCATCACCACCCCACCCACCAACGCTGGGCCAACCAAGCCCCAGAAAAACAACAAGCCAAACGTCTCGAAGAACCACGTTAGGCCGTAAATTGCCAGCAGCGGCAGCAGCACCGTGCGCGGCGGGCGAACAACGAGTGTCATCAACAGTGCCGCCAGCGCCCACCCCAGATAATTCGTCCACGGGATGCCAAAATACCCCACTGGCTGCAACCAGCGCCAGAACCCCCACAGCACCATTTGCGGGTCGAGGAACAAATCCCACGCCACGAACGCCGCGATGCTCAACAGCGCGAACGACCAGCGCCGACTGCCTGCCAACCCGCTGGCAACACTCCACGCGCACGGCAGGAGCATGAACCACGCAATCGGGATTAGGAGCGGCACGCCAGCCAACTGCGGCTGCAAGCGAGGGGAATATTCATAAGCGCCGAAAGGGATACCCGTTTGCGAGCCGATGTATTCGATCAGCCAGCCGAGGACAGCGATGGTGCTGATGCTCAGGATCGTGCGCCGCCAGCCCCACGCTTTGCCCAACACCGTAATCACCGCCGCAGCTTGGAGGGCAGTCGTAGTCGTTACACCCACAGGCAGCAGATCATCGCCCACCGTCCACAGGATGATCGGCAGGCTAATCATGCCGAGCGCCCATGCACCAATCAACATCCACGCCAGCTTATCCTGCTGGATCACCGCTTTAAAATGGGCAGCCAGCGTTACCCAACCCGCCGGATGAGCAGGCTCGAAAACGGGTAGTTGACGGCTCACTGACGCGCCTCTACCCGCGCGATGAGTTCGGATAAGGGGATGTCCTGCATCGAGTTCAGGCGGAAGTCCACATGGTCAAAGTTGAGTTTATGCGTCATGGCGTTGGGTACGGCGACACAGCACATTCCGGCGCGTTTGGCGGCCAGCGCACCGTTCGCCGAATCTTCCAGCGCGACGGCTTCCTGCGGCTGCACATTAAGGGCGCTTAAAACGGCGAGATACAGTTCGGGGTCTGGCTTGGTATGCTTGACATCATCGGCACACCGGATGCAGTCAAAGTGGTGGATTAACCCCACCCGCGTGAGGTTTCCTTTCACCCATTCGCAGCCGCTGCTGGAAGCCAAACCGATTTTTAATCCGAGGCGTTTAGCTTCAGCGAGATAATTTTCGACACCCGGCAAAATCGGTTGAGCCGCCACCATATCCAGCAAGCGCGTCCGGCGGGCTGTACGGACAGCAGCGTGGTCAACCGCGCGTTTGAGCTGTTCTTCGAGGTAGACGCAGGGGTCAAAGGTGATATGGTCATTCCCCTTGCCGATGACCGCTTCCCATACCGAGAACGGCAGGTCGCAGCCATAGGATTGGTAGAGTTCTACCCACGAATGGTAATCCGCACTTTCGGTATCAATAATGAGGCCGTCGAAGTCAAAAACAATCGCTCGTATCACATCCCTACCCCTTATTTGCATGTCATCAACAACCAATTGAATGATGCGTGTTCAGCACAGTTCTGTCAATAATCCAGTATCATAAAACTCATCAGAACAATTGATCTGCATTATGGTATGATGAGCAAACCAATCCGCTATAGCTTGTTACCGCTAACTAAGGGTACAGTAGTACACCGTTCATGAGAGGTAAACATGATGGAACAAGATATCATTGTGGACATCAAAGAGAGCCAGTATGGTTATTTCGGTGGGCCGGGCAAAATGCTGCTCCCAAGCCGCGCAACCGTTGAGTCGATGATCCGCCGTGTGCCGCCGAGTATGGTCATCACCACCGATTTACTCCGCAAAAAGATGGCTAAAGCGTTCGATGTGCGCGGCACCTGCCCTGTTACCACGCGCAAGATGCTCCAAACCATTTCCAATGACCCCGAATGTGATGCGGCCTACTGGCGTGTCATTAACCAGAATGGGAACTTGATCGCCCAAAACCCCGGCGGGATTGAGGCGCAGGACGAACGGCTGACACAGGAAGGGTTGAGCATCGAGCATAAGGGGAATACCGCCAGAGTGCGCGACTTTAAAGCACGGATTGTCGATCTCGGTTAAAAGGATAGAGTCATCAAGGTTATGCGCCGTTCAACATTCCCCGTTCATCACTGGCTTGCGTTAGGGTTAGTGTTCTTTAGCTTCTTTATGACGGCGCTTGTTAGTGATCGGGTGTTTGAACAGGTTCCCCACCTTGAGGACGAAGTGGCTTATTTATTCGAAGCCAAACTCCTAGCGCAGGGCAAAGCCGTCATCGACTCGCCACAGCCCTCGCGCCCCTTCTGGCAGCCGTTCGTCATTGACCATGAAGGCAAGCGTTTCGGGAAGTACCCCCTCGGTTGGCCTGCCACGCTGGCGGTCGGCGTGGCACTTGGGCAGCCGTGGATTGTGAATGCCTTCTTGGCAGCGATGACGGTGGCGCTGGTTTATCGTCTCGGCAGCGAAACTTTTAACCGCGATGTCGGCTTAATCGCAGCAGCTTTAACCGCCTTTTCGCCGATGGCGCTGCTGCTCAACGCGACACTCATGGGACATGCCGCTGCCCTATTTTGTTTCATGCTGCTGGTCTATGCCTACTGGCGGCTCGAAAAAGGCCGCTACCGCTTGCGCTGGGGGTTGGTGGCCGGTTTCGCGCTCGGCATGACGCTTATCAACCGCCCGTTAGCAGGGGTCGCCGTGGCAGCACCTTTCATCGCGTGGAGCGTGGTGCGTCTCCTTCGCGCCTTGTGGCTTGACCGGCAGCAAACCCGCCTGCTCCGCACACCGCTTACCGGCGAGGATGCACCCCCGCGACCCAGCCCGTCACTCATGCAGCAGTACCCCAATCTGGTCAGCACGCTTGTGCCGCTGCTGGCGTTAGGCGTGGTCACGCTGCTCCTCGCGACCGTCATCCCGCTTTACCAGTACGCCACGACCGGCGACGCGCGTCAGAACTTGTATCTGCTCGTCTGGTCGTATGATCGAGTCGGTTTCGGTGAAGGCTACGGGGCGCACGGGCATACGCTGGAAAAAGGTATCCGTCAAACCGGTTGGGACTTGTCGCTCACCGCGTCCGACCTGTTTGGCTGGCAGACAGGCAGCATGTTTACCGCCGACAACCAGATCAAACCCGAACTGGCCGATCACCTGCTCAATCAGGGTGACTACTGGCCGCCCACGCCGTCTTTCGGGTTGACGCTGCCTTCGGGCAATAACTTGGAAATCCCGTTTATTGGCCTCAGTT
The DNA here is from genome assembly GCA_020161935.1 of Chloroflexota bacterium. Lineage (GTDB taxonomy): Bacteria > Chloroflexota > Anaerolineae > Aggregatilineales > Phototrophicaceae > CFX2. Next base: position 100,449 of record JAIUNI010000012.1, on the reverse strand, counting down.
GGGTTTTGCTGCCCTTCGGCTTGTTCATCGGCTTTCGAAAGCGGTGGTGGTGGTGGGCGGCGTGGCTGGCGCTCGGTGCGGTCGGGCTAATCATCACCAGCGGCTTGAATTATCCCGCGCTGGGCATCAAGGTCAGCGGCTTACCCACCGACCAACTGCGCGACCCACAGTTTGCGATCATCTGGATGGCGGGTTACGTCGTGTGGATGTGCATCCCGTTCCTGTTCCTGCTGCTAGCGAAGCCGGAGAAGCAGAGTACATGGACGTGGCTGCTGTTCGCCATCGCCCTCAGCCTCATCGGTCTGCACATCACCTATTGGATCGGTTCGCAGCGTTACAGCACCCGCTACTATTATGAGGCGCTCGCCCCGCTTGCCCTCATCAGCGCCCTGCCGGTAGTGTGGCTCATGAAGCGCGTAGGCCGCTTCCCTGTGTACCTCGTCTTTGCGGCGGTGCTGGTTTACACGCTCTTTGCCTACACCCAGCCGCGTATTGAGGTGCTTTACCGCTTCAATTGGATTAGCCCGGCGCTGGTGGATGCGGTCGAGCAGCGCCGCGAGGGGGATCGTCCGGTGTTGGTACTGGTTACCGGCTCGGATGTACGCTGGCGGGCTTATGGCAGCCTGACGGTGATTACCAGCCCGACGCTCGATAGTGACATTGTTGTCGCGTGGGATACAGGCGCATCCGGCGTTCGCGAAGCCATCCTCAGCCAATTCCCTGACCGGCAGGTGATTGAAATGGATGCGGTCGCCAACAAAAGCTGCTTTGTCGATAATCCCGCCGACTGCTACGGTGAAGTGCCGCAGGTTACAGTCAGCGGGTGAAGCCTGATCGTTACTTTAGGGTGTCGAGGATATTTTGACGCGCACGGTCGTATTCCGTCTGCGAGATTAAGCCAGCCTTCAACGCATCGTCAAGCTGTTTCAGCCGCGCCGTCAAATCACCAGAGGTCGCGGTTTTCATTTGTCGCGCCTGCTGGATAAGCTGGTTTAGGTCAACACTGCCGCCGGGGTTTTGTGAACCAAACGAGGTGCTATAAACCGTAGCGCCAGCCCCACCGATGCTCATTGGGTTCATGCGTCTGCGAAACCGGCTTATAACCAGACCAATGATCGTCAGAACGAGGCCGAAACCCATCAGGGCATAATAAATAAAACTACCCATCATACTCGACATCACGCCAGTGAAAATACCGTCGATGCCCCCAACCAGACTGTTAGCCAAGTCGCCGGTGACATCGCGCCTGTTGCCTTCGCTGTCCACACAAAAAACTTGAACCGGACTGGCAGACCCACGACCGAGTGTATAGGTACTCGCGCCTTTTTCTTCTTCCAGCTTTTCACCCGGTTTGCAGAGTTCGGCTTCCCGCGCTTTCGCATCCGTCGCAATCGACATCGCATCACCGAAGTTCAAATTAGGAATAAGCTGATTGGAACGGACGATACCAAAAATGCCAACAGCTAGCATGATGATGCCAACTAATGTAAGCAGTCTCGCGAACATGGATTGCCCCTTTGTATGCTTTAGCCCCTACTCCACAGTATAGGGGCGGTTATTTGTTGGGCGCAAGCAGGAGCAAAGTCCGCTTAATTCACGGGAGCGCGGGCATCAACCCACCCGCCATTTGCTGAACGAACTGGATGACTGCCATCCCGATCAGCAAACCCATGACGCTCAAAATAGCGATGTTACGCCAGTCGTGGCCGTCAAACCGCAATGGCGATGCGGGAGTTGGCAGGTCAATCGGGCGCACGTCCGGCGACGTAAGCTGCTCGTCGAGGTTCTCGGTTCGGCTGCGGATATCGTAGTAAAGGATGGTGAACGCGATGGGCGAAATTGGCATGATAAAAATACCGAGAATATCACTCGCGATACTCACGATGAGGTATTGCAGGTTGATATTCATGTTAGGGGCAGCAGCATTAATCACGCCATTCACAATATTGCCGAGCAGCAAGCCGATGATAAATAGGATAACCCCCACCAGAATGCCAATCCCATAGATGACCCAGAAACGCCGCTTGCCCAGTGACCATGAGCGACTAATCGTGCTGGTCGGGTTGATATTTTCGAGGGTCAGCACGGGGAACATCAGCGCCGACGCGGTAATCACCATGTAAAGCACGATACCGCTCAGGATTAACGCGGGCGGGAACACCAATCCCAGAAAGACAATAGCGAGCAGCATCAATCCAAGCGCGATCCCGACAAATAACACGCCGCATCCAACCGTCGTGAAGCGATTGCTCACCCCGCTGAACGCTTCGCCAATCGTCAGCTTGCGCCCGAAAATAGCCTCGGACGTAATGTAGGTCAACGGCGCGGTGATGAGAACGGTTTGAATGAGACTCAAAATACTCGTTAAAATCGAGGCCGTTTGCGCCGACTCCGAAACCGTACCTGCCGCCGTCAAGACCGCCGGTTGTGGCGAAGCAATGATCGATAGCAGGCTAAACGGAATGGTGACGAAAGCCACCAATCCCACAATCGTCGCAAAGTTTTGACCGTAAATCTGGAAGGTGCGGCTGAGAAGCTCCTGAAACGAATAGGTCATCGGCGGGCGTGGCTGCGGCTGCATCTTACATACTCCAAATAGTCAACGGAACAACATGGCGCATTCGACCCTAAGTATTGCCGCAATCGCCGGGAATTGCCATGTCATGCGGCAATCTGCTGGTCAAAGGTTAAGGTCGCGCCCGCCTAGAGGCATGATAGCCTGTAGGGAGGCCGTCCTTTCACCAGTCGGAGGTTATGATGCGCTGTCGTTGGTTGTCAGTCCTAACGCTCGTTATCCTGCTCGGTTACGCCGGTCGCGTCGGGGGGCAGTCACCGAATACGCCCTACGATATGGGCGCGCCGCAGCTTACCACCCTCTACGTGTCGCCTTCCGGTGACGACTCGCACGACGGCAGCACACCTGAACAAGCACTGCGGTCCATCGACGCGGCATGGCGGCTCATCCCAATGGGCGAACCGCTGACCACCGGTTATCACATCCGCATCTTACCGGGGACATACACCCCGCAAGACGCGCCGAACTATTGGGAAAGCCGCTACGGGACGTTCGAGCATCCAGTCATCATCGAAGCCGCCAACGGACCTGACACCGCCTACCTCCCCTCGATCAACATGGCCGACAGCCGCTATATTTACTTCATCAACCTCAACTTGGAAATCGGCGCGGATGCCTTCCACTGCGAACGCTGCGATCATCTCCTGCTGCGGGGCAATACCTTCGTCGGCGCAGACCCCGCCAGCTATAACGCGCAGGAAACCATCAAGGTTAACCAGTCGCAGTATGTGTTTGTGGAGGACAACGACATCTCCGGCGCGTGGGATAACGCGGTCGATTTCGTCGCCGTGCAGTACGGGCATGTCCTCAATAACCGTATCCACGAGGCCGGTGATTGGTGCATGTACCTCAAAGGCGGCTCGGCTTATTTCTACGTCGCCGGTAACGAATTCTATCACTGCGGTGCGGGCGGCTTCACGGCTGGACAGGGAACCGGCTTCCAATTCATGACCCCTCCTTTCATCCAGTATGAAGCCTATGACATGAAGGTGGTGAACAACTTCATTCACGATGTTCAAGGGGCGGGTCTGGGCGTGAAAGGCGGCTACAACATCCTCTACGCCTATAATACGCTGGTGCGCGTGGGCGAACGCAGTCACGTGCTGGAATTCACCTTCGGCGAACGCAGTTGTGATGGGCAACCCGGCGAGGAAGGCCGCGAACACTGCGACCAATACCGTGAGGCTGGCGGCTGGGGCAATAACGCTGTTGCCGACGGCACAAACTTTGTCCGCATCCCCAACCGCAATGTCTACATCTATAACAACATCATCTATAACCCTGTTGGCTACCGCAGCGGTTATCAACAGTTCGAGATATTTGGCGCGTTCGATGGCGCGGAGCAAGCCGATTCAGGCGTGCCAAGTCCAGCGCGAACGGATGACAACCTGCAAATACGCGGCAACGTCATCTGGAACGGCGATGAAACCCTGCCGCTCGGCATTGACACGGCCTGCTCTACCGAAAACCCGACCTGCAATCCTACGCAGCTCACCACCGATAACGCCATCAACACCCTCGACCCGCTGACGAGCGCCCTTCAAAACATCGCAATACCCGACTTCACATGGGATACACCTGTGCCACAGGGAGACTTGAGTAATGCCGTTGGAGTGGTAATCAACCAAACTGACTTGGGCGAGATGCTCAACACGCTGCCCTCCGAAGTGGTCGAAGCGCCGCCGGATGAAGTGCTGGCGGCGGCTGAACCGGAAGCTGTTCTCGTGCCGACCGCTCCGTTCATCCCTGCCGCGCCACCTGCGGGCATCACTCCCTTACCCGCTGGCCCGATCACGATTGTGGCTTTGGGCGACAGCTTAACCGAAGGCGCAGAGGACGATGCCGGATTAGGGGGCTATCCCGCGCGTTTGCTGAAAATGGTGGAAACTTCACACCCCGGTTCAACCATCCTAAACCTCGGTCACTCCGGTTGGAATTCCGATGCGCTCATCAACGGCGATCAAGGTTTACCCAGTCAACTCGTCCAAGCCGAAGAAGCCATTCGCACCGCAGTCGCACAGGGGCAGCCCGCCGTGGCGCTTGTCTGGATTGGCAGCAACGATCTGTTTTACCTGTACGAATACAACAACCCTGATGCGGCGGTTGAACAAGCCGACCTTGAGAACTACAGCCGTAACCTCGATACCATTTTAGGCCGACTGACCGACGCAGGAGCGCAGGTGATAATTGCCCTACTCGACGACCAATCCCTACGTCCGGTTGTCACACGCGGCGAAGTCTTCCCCGGCACCAGCATGGCGGAAGTCGCGCAGATGTCCGAACAGGTCAAACACTATAACAAGGTCATTCGGGAAACAGCGGTGCGCTATGGGGCGTTGGTGGTCGATTTCTATAACACGATCATCTTCACATCTTCAGCAACACTAGCGGATGACGGCAATCATCCCAACGCCACCGGATACGACATCATCGCAGCGCTGTGGTTCAACCTACTTAAAGATGTGCTGTAACGATCTGGCGATAAATTGCTAGCGGATGGGCAGCGAAACCGTAAACAAGCTGCCATTGTCGATTTCACTTTCAACTTCGATGTGTCCATCATGGAGTTCCATAACACGTTTAGCAATCGCTAACCCTAAGCCGAGTCCCCGTGTCGTATGGCTTTCATCCGCGCGGTAAAAGCGGTCAAAGATGTGCTGCATATGTTCTAAGCTCATCCCGCTGCCACCATCTTGAATGTTGATGTCCAGCCATGATGCTGAATTCACAAATTGAATGGTTACGGGGTGCGTTTCAGGGGAATAGCGCAGCGCGTTATCCACCATCTGCTTGATCGCGAGGTGAAGATCATCGAGGTTCACGCTCACCTCAGCGTCGCCGTTCAAACTCCTGCTGTCAATCTGAATGCGGTCACTGTGAATGAGCGACCGGATGGTTGAAACGAGTTCTTTGGTCTTCGTTGTTTTTCGTTCATAACACGCGCGGTCAATGCTATCCAGCCGTGTCAGGATGAGGATTGTATCGAGCAGGTTATTCAGGATTTGAATCTGCTCATTCACCTGCTGGTGGTAAGTCTGTTTCTTCTCCGGTTCGGCAGCCCGCTCCCCCAGATAAAGATTGGTCGACATCAGCGTAAGCGGCGTTTTGAATTCGTGTGCCGCGTCTTGCATGAATTTCGCCAGAATATCGGCGCGTTTTTCTTCGAGCGCCAGCCGGATTTTCTGTTTTTCAATCGTGGTTCGCATGTCGATGACGAACTTGATGGTCAAATACGACATCGGCGCGGCAATCGTCAACGTGATAAGTAAGGTCATTAGCAGTGCGCCGGGCGAAAGGAATAACACGTTGATAAAGGTTGCTAATCCCAAACTGATGAGTGTCGCTAATGCCGACAGATGTAATGGCGATTGTAAAAGTTGGTTCAGGAAACGGGATTTGTTTGTAATCATAAAGCCCATCAGACTCGATTGAGACTATCGTGAGTTGCCTAACTACCGGGTTCATGTAGTGCGTTGATGAATGAACGTAGGTGAAGCACTGAAAACATGATGATTCCATCATAAGCGATATACGCCCGAATTAAATTAACATAACTCACAAAAATTAATATTTCTTAATTCTTAATCAATTAAAGCGTCTGATAGTTTGGTCAATACTCAGTCCACGCCCATCCATACACCCGGTCGTGGTTCAAGCGTCGCCCCCATATGCGCGTGGACGCGGCGTGGCAGCAGGGTCAAGCGGTGCTGTTGCAGAATGCGTGCCAGAATCACCTTCGCCTCGACCTGCGCGTAGGCTGCGCCGATGCAGTTGCGTGGCCCGCCGCCGAACGGCAGATAGGTATACGGTACCGGTTTCGGTGCGCCGCTGGCAAAACGTTCCGGTCGGAATTCGTCCGGCGCATCCCAATATTCGGGCATCCGCTGCGTCACATAAATGGAATACAACACGCGCGTCCCTGTTGGAATAGTATAACCGTTAAAGCTCAAATCCTGCGCCGCCAACCGCGAACCGAGGTGAATGGGCGGGTATAACCGCAGCGACTCATCAATAATCTGGTCAAGTAACGGCAGGCTGTGCATCTGCTCAAACTGCGGTGGTTGGTCACCGATCACGGCCTGTACTTCCTCGCGTGCCTTTGCCATCACGTCTGGGTGCTGCCCCAACAGATATAACGTCCAACTTAGCAGCGCCGTACTGGTGTCGTGTCCGGCGATGAGCATGGTCAGCAGTTGGTCGCGAATGAGATGGTCATCCATATTGGGATCGCTGATAAGCATACCGAGTAAGTCGGTCGCCTCACCTAAATTCGCCCGCCGCCGTTGAATGAGCGCGTACAAATACGCATCCATCTGCCGCAGCGCATCCGTGTAACCGGGGCGTGGCAGCCGCTTGGAAAACATCCACACACCGGGGGAAATGTAATTCAATGTTTTGAGGATCGCTTGCCACAACCGATCCATATCCGGCGAGAAATCGACCTTGAACAGCGTATCCAGCAGGATCAAAAGCGCCACCCGCCGCATCTCCACCAGCATGTCCACCGGTGTACCCGCTTTCCACCCCGCCATCACGTGGTCGGTGCTGCGCCACATCGACTCGACATAGGTTTGCAGCATCTGTTTGTGCAATGCCGGATTCATCGACCGCCGCAGTGTGTCATGGCGCTCACCATCCTCCACCAGTACCCCGTGCCGCAGCAGCGCCGTGACCGGATCGCCTTCCATCCGCCACCGCAAATCACCACGTCCGCTCACCAGTACGAACCGCGCCGCCTCTGGCCCGACCAGCATCACCGCATTAAAACCGGGCAGCGTCAGCCGGAAGATCGGGCCAAGCTCGCGGTAAAATACACGCAATGCGCCGAGGACGCTGCGTTCTCGCCACATCTGCCTTAGTGCCAGCAGCCCGGGTAAACCTGTTGGAGAAGGAATGGAAAGGGTCATTATAGTCATTTACTTCGCGTCTTTTGACGGATTGACGAACACAAGAGATCGGTTAATAGTAACAAATACTGAGGGATGAGAAGGCAAGCGCTTAATGAGTGTTAATATGACGCTAGCTGATGACTCATACAAGGCATATATTATAGCTAAACATTCAGTAAACAAATACTGTTCAATATCTAATTAAATCGCCGTTCGTAAGGAACGATTTATGTCGAAGATTATTGTCATTGGCAGCGGATTCGGTGGCTTAGGTGCGGCAGTTCGCCTCGCGGCTCGTGGGCATGAAGTCGAAATCTTGGAAAAGCGCGACAAACTGGGAGGGCGCGCCTACGTTTACGACATAAACGGCTTCAAGTTTGACGGCGGCCCGACCGTTATCACCGCCCCTTTCATGTTCGATGACATTTGGAAAGCCGCTGGCAAACGCCGCGAAGATTATTTCCAGATGGTTCCCTGCGACCCCTACTACCGCATCTTTGACGACCAGAAACGCGCCTTCAACTACAACGGCGACGAGGACTACATCCTCAGCCAGATCGAGAAGTGGGAACCAAGCGACCGTCAGGGCTATCAGGATTTCATGAAAACCACCAAAGCCATCTTCCAAAAAGGCTTTGTCGAACTGGCGGATAAGCCCTTCTTGCACTTTACCGACATGCTCAAAGTTGCGCCTGACCTCATCAAGATGCAGTCCTACTTGAGCGTCTATCGCTACGTCTCGCAGTATGTGAAGAACGATTTCCTGCGCCGTGTGTTTTCCTTCCACCCCCTGCTCATCGGCGGCAACCCCTTCGATGCCCCTTCCATCTATGCCATGATTCACTATCTCGAACGCGAATGGGGTATTCACTATGCCGTCGGCGGCACGGGCGCGATTGTGCAAGCGATGGGTAAATTGTTCGCCGAACTTGGTGGCAAAATCCGCTTAAACGCTGAAGTCAGCGAAATTTTAGTGAACGGTCGGCAGGTGACTGGCGTTCGCATGGCGAATGGTGAAACGCTCAAGGCTGACCGCATTGTCTCCAACGCCGATGTCGCCTTCACTTATAAGCACCTTATCCCTTCCCAATACCGCCGCAAATACACCGACCGCAAAGTCGACAGCATGAAGTACAGCATGTCGCTGTTCGTCATCTATTTTGGCACCAAGCGCCAATATCGCGATCAAGGCTTGGCGCACCACAACATCATCCTCGGCGCGCGCTATAAAGAACTCCTCAACGACATCTTCAACAAGCAGCACCTGTCGCAGGACTTTTCCCTGTACCTCCACATGCCCTCGCTGACCGACCCCGGCATCGCGCCGGAGGGCTGCGAAAACTTCTATGTCCTCTCGCCTGTGCCGCACTTGGGTTCAGGTATCGACTGGACGAAAGCCGCCAAACCCTACCGCGATGCCATTATGCAATTCTTGGAAGATAACTATCTGCCGGATTTGCAGGCCAACATCATCGCCGAACACACCATCGACCCGCTGCACTTCCAGAACACCCTGAACAGCCACATGGGCGCAGCCTTCTCGATCCAGCCAATTCTCACCCAATCCGCGTGGTTTAGGCCGCATAATCAGTCAGAAGACTTCGACAATCTCTACTTCGTCGGTGCAGGGACGCATCCGGGCGCGGGGCTGCCGGGTGTGCTGTCCTCATCAATCATCTGCGAAAACCTCATCGGTGATGCGGTTCAAGCCCATCAACCTGAAGCCATCATGCAAGGGGCGTACTAAATGCGATTAGAAATCCCTGTCGAAAGTTGGGAACATCAATTGTTGGCGTGGGCGCGGGAACCGCTGCAATCCCTCAAACTGCCGCATCACGTCAAGGCCGACAGCGCGTTACTCACTTTAGCCTATAAACACTGTGTCGAAATCACACGCCACCACAGCAAAACCTTCTACCTTGCCTCTGCCCTGCTGCCCTCCGATAAACGGCGTGCGGCGCGGGCGCTGTATGCCTTCTGCCGCGTGACCGACGACCTTGTTGACCGCAGCGACGGCAGCGATGTCCTCAACCTCTTGGAAGCATGGCAGCTTAAGGTCAGCAGTCACCACCCCGATAGCAGCGATCTGGTCGCGCTGGCGTGGGCGGATACCCGCGCCCGCTACAAAATCCCCGCCGGATATGCCGAGCAGCTCATAACCGGTGTCGGGCGTGATATTAACCAGAAACGTTACGCCACCTTTGCCGACCTCGCCGAGTACTCGTATGGCGTAGCCTCGACCGTTGGCCTGATGGCGATGCACATCATCGGCTTCCACAGCGAAGCAGCGGTGCCGTATGCGGTTAAGCTCGGTGTGGCTTTGCAGTTAACAAATATCCTCCGTGACGTGGGCGAAGACTGGCGCGCAGGCCGTTTGTATCTGCCGCAAGATGAACTCGCGCACTTTGGCCTGACCGAAGCCGACATCGCCGCCGAAGTCACCGACGACCGCTGGCAGCGCTTTATGGCCTTCCAGATCAACCGTAACCGCCAGTTGTATGACGAAGCTCAATTCGGCATCCGCATGTTGAATGCGGACGGTCGTTTCGCCATCGCCGCCGCTGCTGGTTTATATCGCGCTATCCTCGATGACATCGAAGCGCGGCAGGGCGACATTTTCCGCTGTCGGGCGCATGTTAGCAGCGCGGGTAAACTCCGCCGTCTACCGTCCATCTGGTGGCAGTCACGTCAGGTTTAAAAGATAAAAGGCTTCATTCGCGATGACATACTTTGGTTTCTTAGCCGTTTTTCTTTGTCTGCCGGTTGCGCTGTTGTGGCTCGTTCAAGCCTATGATGCCCGCCGCGGTACGCTGCTGCCCGCGCTCTGGCGTGCGAGACCGGTATGGCTCACCATCGCCGCCCAAGCCGTCATCGCCGTCATCTACACGACCCCGTGGGATAACTACCTCGTCGCCACCCGCGTCTGGTGGTATAACCCCGGCCTCGTAACCGGCTTTATCATCGGCTACGTCCCCATCGAGGAATACACCTTCTTTGTCCTTCAAACCGTGTTGACCGCCTGCTGGCTGCTGCTGCTCGTCCGCCGCTTTCCCCGGTGGGATACGCCCTCAGCACAATCACCAGCCAACCTGCGCCTGTGGCTCACAAGCGCGGTTGGGTTGCTCTGGCTGGTTTTCGTGGTCATGCTCATCGTGCGTTGGGAACCGGGGCGCTACCTCGCCCTGCTCATGACGTGGGCGCTGCCGCCACTCATGCTCCAAGTGGGCTTTGGCGCGGATATTCTGGTGCGGAGTTGGCGCTACATCGTGTTGGCTGTCGTACCCATGACCATCTACCTCGGCGTGGCGGATAAACTTGCCATCAGTTCCGGCACATGGACGATTAACCCCGAACAGTCGCTGAATATCTTCGTATTCGGTACACTTCCCATCGAGGAATTTATCTTCTTTTTCATGACGAATTTGTTGGTTGCCGTGGGCATCACTCTGATATGCTCAACCGTTAGTCAGGCGCGGCTGAACGGTTTCGTGCAATCCTTCAAATCGCGTAGAAAGACCATTCGCCAACTATGATCCAGGTGCCTGCCGACTATACCGATCTGCTGACCGACGACCGCCGCAGTTTCATGATGCTCACCACCTTAATGAGTGACGGCTCACCGGTTGTCACCCCCATCTGGTTTACCGTGGAAGGTGACAACTACCTCATCACCACCCATCCCGACAGCTTGAAAGCCCGTAATATGCGCGAACGGCCTCAGGTCGCCTTTGCCATCCTCCACGAGGGCAGCATGGCGCGGTATGTCGCCGTACGCGGCCTCGCCACCGAAGCGCTGGAAATGGACGCGAAGGCTGTACAAGCGCGGATCGTCCGCAAATACGAAGGGCATGACCCCACGATTGAGCGCGAAGAAGTCGTATTCCGCATCACCCCCGGCAAAACCAGCGCCTTCGACTACACCGATTACGTCGCTTAAGGAAACCTCGCGAGACTTTCACACTTGGCAGCAAAAGCCCTGCCATTTATAATGGCTCTTTCTAAATGTATAGATAAGACGGTCAAAACACGCCTTGCTAGAGGTGTACCTGATTTGACGAAGGACGTTCCTGATGAAATTGCTACTGCTCTCAGATGTATATAAGCAAGGTGTGGCGGGTGAAGTAGTCGATGTTGCCGATGGTTACGGTCGCAACTACCTCATTCCCAAGAAGCTGGCGGTTCGCGCGACTGCTGGCGAACTGAAGAAGGCCGAAGGTCTGCGTGCCACCGCCGCCGCCCGTAAAGCTGAACTCGAAAGCCGCCTGAATGACCTCGCCCGCCAGATTGACGGCGTGGAACTGGTGTTTGGCCGCCGCGCTGCCAACACCGGCAAGTTGTTCGGTTCGGTCACGACCACCGATCTCGCCGAAGCCCTGAACGCCAAGACCGGCATCGACATTAATCGCCGCCGCATCAGCCAGCAGGCGCTGCGCGAAATTGGCACATTCCATGTGCCTGTTCGCCTCGGTAGCGAAATGTCACCCACGCTCAAAGTCGTTGTGGTGCGCGAAGACGAATTGGCAGACTACCTCGCGGGTAACACGGCTGCGCCGCCCGTGGTCGAACTTGGCTCGACCGATAACGCTGCTGAAGTTGAAGCCGAAGCCCCTGCTGATGCAGAACCCGCTGCGGAAACCAGTAACGAATAAGCGCCGTTTATTTGCATGGTATCGTTCGCCCCGGCGGTCTTTCCGTATTCGGGGCGCTTTATTTTTCAGCACGAGTCCTCACCTTCCTGTAAACACCTTAGCCATCAACCTCAATTACAGGTCTTGAGGAGGCGAACTACCGGATGGATGCACAAGCGCTAGGCCGCTACCTACGCGAAAGCCGCGAAGCCAAAGAAATCACCCTCGAAGAAGCCGAACAGGTTCTCAAAATTCGACGGCGCATCCTCGAATCGTTCGAGTTGGGTCAGTTCACGTTTACCGACGCGACCAATGTGCAAACGCGCGGCTTCGTCCGCAACTATGCCCGTTTCCTCGGCCTCGATGATGACCGCGTAGTCAACTACTACGAGTCGGCATTAGAAGAAGCCACCAACCCACGCCGCAAACGCAGTACCCGCCGTGCCAAAGAAGGCGAACAAGCCGCTAAAGTTCCCAAAGCGCCGCGCAAGATTACCGACACCAATCCCTCGCTGCCTGCCGTCGTCCCGACCATGCTGGATCGCCCTGCCCGCCGCAGCAATCTCCTGAACTCACTGGCGATGCTGCTGGTCGCCGGTGCGTCGCTGGCGGTGATCGGTTTCGTCGTATTCCAACTCATCGGTCAAGCACGTCCGGCGCAGGACACCATTGACGACAACATTCTGGATCAACTACCCCCCTCGCCGACCTTTACGCTTATTCCCAGCCAAACAGTCCCGCCGCAGCCCACACAGGTCATTAACCTGCAACCGGCTTATACTGGGACCGGAGTCGTGGTGACCATTAAGCTCACCCAGCGCACATGGCTGCAAGTCACCGCCGATGAACAGTCGCAGTTTACAGGCTTGGCGCGTCCGGGTGACCAACTGCCGGATTTCATTGCACGAGACAGCGTCACCGTAACCGCCTCAAACGCCGCCGCGCTCGATGTGGTTTATAACGGGAACCAGCAGTCGTTGTTTGGCGGGCGCGGGCAGCAGGTCGATATTATTTTCACGCTGACCAATGTCGAGGTCAGTTCCGGCCCCGGTTTCGAACCCACATCCGAATTTACAGCAACCGCCCCACCAACCTCGGCCATCGACGTGGGCGCGACTGTCGCAGCACTAACGCCGACCATTACCCCCGGCCCCAGCCCGACACCGACCGATACACCGACCATCACGCCAACCTTTACGGAAACGCCGACACCCTTGCCGTCGCCGACGATTACCTATACGCCGTCGATCACCTTCACGCCGAGCAACACGCCGACGCTGACATTGACACCCACCATTACCCAAACGCCGTCGCCGACCGCCATTCTGCCGCCGCGTGTGACCCAAGAGGGCTTGCCAGCGACCAAACCCGCGCCCTAAATCCAGAGAGGAACTATGCCAGAGAATTTGCAATTCACGCTCGACTACCTTTTGGATTTACGCTTCAACAACAACAAACCGTGGTTTGATGAAAACCGCCAGCGTTATCAGCAAGCGCTGGCAAACTTCGAGTCGCTGGTTGCCGACATCATCCGGCAGTTCGGCGCTGTCGAGGATCTAGGGGAAACAACCGTAAAAGAGTGTTTATTCCGCATCAACCGCGACATCCGCTTCACCAAAGACAAAACGCCCTACAAATCGCACTTCTCAGCACACATCGGTAAGGGTGGGCGCAAAGGCAGTGGACGCAGCTACTATGTGCAGGTCGAACCCGGTGGCTCGTTCATCGCCGGTGGGGTTTATGCGCCGGAACCGGAGCAGCTTAAACGCATCCGCGCAGCCATAGCAGCCGACAACGGCAAAAAACTCAACGCCATCCTCGCTCACAAAGACTTCAAACGTTACTTCGGCAAGCTGGAAGGCGAAGCCCTCAAAACCGCGCCAAAAGGCTACGACAGCGACCATCCCGCCATTGACCTGCTGAAACAGAAGCAGTTTATCGCTTTCCACCGGGTCGACGATGAGGATGTCCTGAAAGACGATTTCGCCGCCCACATCGTCACCGTTTGTAAGGCGTTAAAGCCGTTTGAGGGGTATTTTCACGATATACTGGGCGAAAAGATGTGAAAAATATCCGTTGAAGGGTACTCTTTAAGCGATCATACTCATGTTTGCAAGTCAACAATAGAGGATCAAGATGATGGACTTTACGATTTCGCTGCCCGATTGGGCAATTGAGGAAAACAAACGCCTGCCGGGTCACATCCCCGACCTTGAGGAACGGATGCGCCATGTGATCCGCTTCTCACGGCTGAACTTCGAAAACGGTACCGGCGGCCCCTTCGCGGCGGGCGTGTTCGAGCGCGACACCGGCAAATTGGTGGTCATCGGCGTGAACCGCGTCATCCCCTCGAACTGCTCATCCGCCCATGCCGAAGTCACCACCCTCTCCGTAGCCCAACAAATCTTGAGTACCTATGACCTCGGTATGCCGGGGATGCCCGCTTACCAGTTGGTCGTCAACTGGCGACCCTGCGTCATGTGCTACGGCGCGACCATTTGGTCAGGCATCAAGTCGCTGGCGATTGCTGGCAGCGGGCCGGAACTCGAAAAGATCACCGGCTTCGATGAAGGACCCATTCATCCTGAATGGGACAAAGAGTTAGAAAAACGCGGTATCGAGGTTATCAACGACGTGCTGACGGAAGAAGCCTTGGTGGTCTACCGTGCCTTCGCCGCCAGCGGGGCGCTCGTCTACAACGCCGGTGGTGGCGGTCGCAGCAAGCTCATTGACAACGCCGTTTAGGCTCGGTTGGCCTCCGTAAAAATCTGCATATAATAAATTTATCGACTAGTCGGCTGTGCAACAAACACAGCCGGCTCGTTTCAAGTGATTATTCCCCGCCGCCTTCATCGAGCATCCCAGCACCTAATCCACGCCCCACAGCATAATCACGCCGTTCTGTCCACTTATGTTGAGGGAATAACATGCGCGATCTGAAAAGAGTGTTCGGTATCCTTTGTTTTGCCATCTTATTCATGATTCCAACAGTCATAATCGCTCAAGGAGATTTAACGCAAACCTACACCTCCCCCGATGGGAAGTTCAGCATCAACTACCCTGCCGACTGGACTCTCAACGACTCGGACGAGCACCTAACCGGTTTCAATGGCAGTACCGGCTTTGTGCAGATCAATTTTTACGATAACAATAACAGTGGCTATCAACCAGTAACCCCTATGGAACTATTACTCGTAGGTGTCGGCGAAGATGAGCTGATGCGCTCAACGCTTGAGTTTAACGAACCGGAAGAATTAATCATCGCCGGTTTTCCCGCTGTGCAGTCAGGCAGCAATATGATGGGCCAACTCCATACGGTGATTGACTTTGGCGACGGTGTGCTGGGCAAAATAATCGGCTTCTCGCAGGAAGGGCAACTAGACTCGCTCACGCCAACAGTCACAGCCATGATGGAGACGATTCGTTACGGAGATGGCCCTCAGCCCATCGTTGCATCCCCCCTCGATAATGTGCAAGTCATCGCCCCCTCGAACGCGGCTGGCGTATCCCAGCTCACGACACTAGGCGATGAAAGCGCTGCGATTGCGAGTGTCGCCTTTAGCCCTGACGGTAAACAGCTCGCTGTAGGCACAGTCGATGGCAACGTGGAATTGTGGAATGTCGCGAACGGCGAAAGCCAAATGGTTTTATCCGGGCATTCCGACGGCGTAACCACTATCACGTTCGGCGCGGGCGGTTACTTGCTGGCGGTTGGCACAGGCAGCGGTGATGTCCGCCTCTGGGACGCGACAACCGGTGAGGGCAGCGGCTTTATGCAAAAGCATACCGGCTCAGTTGACAGCTTGGCATTCCAGAATGAGGGATTCCTCGTCGCATCCGGCTCGGCGGAAGGGGGTGTGCAGTTGTGGGACATCGCCTCCAGCGGTGAACAGGCCGTCCTCGCTGACGAGAGCAATCCGATACCGGTTGGCGGTTTAGCCTTCAGCCCCGATGGCACCATACTCGCGGTCGGCGGCGGCGGCACCCTACAGCTCTGGGACGTGGCGACCAACACCATGCAAACCTCACTCGAAACCGGGGCTACCGACATCTCCGCCCTCAGCTTCAGCCCCGACGGCTCTACGCTCATTTACGGCGGTTCTGGCTCCGGCATCTGGGTGTGGGACTTAGCCAGCGATAATCATGCCCTCAGTGATGGGCAAACTGGCAGCGTATCAGACTTGGCCTTCAGCCCCGATGGGCAAGTCATCGCCACCACAGATGGCGACACCGTAGAGTTGTGGGATGCCTCAACCGGCGAGAATAAAGCCACGCTAACCGGTCAAGCGGCGAGCATTGCCTTCAGCCCTGACGGAACCCTGCTCGCGTCCGGTGGCGAGGCGGGCGGCGTTGCGCTGTGGGGTACGACTTCCGACAGTGCCGCTTCCCAACCCGCCGACACATCATCAACTGCTGCGGATACGACAGAAGCCGCCACGAATGAAGAAACCAGCGCCTCGGCCTCATCCTGCACCATCACCGCACCGGGTAACGCCAATTTGCGCGGCGGGCCGGGTACGGAGTTTGATCGCGCCGGTTCGCTCTCTGGTGGGCAGTCCGTTCAAGCCGATGGTCAAGCGGTCGGCACAGACGGCATGACATGGTATCGCCTCACCGACGGCGCGTGGGTACGCAGCGACGTGGTTGGCACCCCCGCCGAATGTGCTGGCTTACCAACCGTTTCGCAGTAAACCAGCCTAGAATAATGAACGATGGAGCGATACAAGTACCGCTCCATCGTTTGAGAAGCTAGAAACCGTTACGCTGTGCTTATGGTTGTTCAGATATAATCATCGAAGTACTTCATCTCACAAACAAGCATATGTCATCCAAATATCAGATCGCCATTCCAACCATCGGGAAAGTCGCACCACTCAAAGAGCTGTTTATTTTTGAATTAGCAAACATTCCCTTTCTCGTTGGCAAAGAACCTTATATCGCGGGAACAGGAAGTTACGAGCGCGCCATTCTGCTCCCCGGCTTCCTAGCCGCTTTATCGCTAGGTATTGGCGTTATGCAATCGGGCATCTTCTTAGAGGTAATCCTGATTGCGCTTGGCTTTATCCTCCTCGGCGCAGCTGCTTGCTGGGTACCGTACCGCAATCGGTTATTAAGTACACAGGGCAAAATCATACAGGGTCGTATCATCGAATCGGATGAATATCGGAAAAACTTGGGCAGTGTGAAAGTACCAGTTCTTCCTGTTCGTGTAACAAGCTATGGTTGGGAGTTCAGTGCGCTGTGTGCGTTTCGAACGCCAGAAGGCAAGGTCATTAGCCATCGGCGGCGAGCTATCCGCAACGACCTTGTTGAGAAAACCACAGTCGACGGAACGCCGGTAATCGTCCTGTATCGCAATGATCACCACTACAAAATTCTATAGCGATATTCAACCACCCTATTTTCGCTGATGGGCATCAGCTATAATCATCCATCTCTCAACACGATTAAATGTAAAGAAACTGCCATGTCCCTCAGGAAGAATAACTACTACCTCCTCAGCCTCGGCTGCTCCAAAAACACCGTTGACAGCGAAAGCATCGGTCAGGTGTTAGCCCAAAACGGGATGCGCGGTGTAGAGAATCCCAATCGCGCCGAAGTGCTGATCGTCAACACCTGTGGCTTCATTGACACCGCCAAACAGGAAAGCATCAATGCCCTGCGCGAGCTGGTAGATGGTAAACGAGCTGGTCAAATGGTCATCGCGGCAGGCTGCCTCTCACAGCGCTACGGCAGCAACCTCGTACAGGAAGTGCCGGGGTTGGATGGCGTGATCGGTACGCGCCGTTGGATGGACATCTTCGATCTCGTCGGGCGGCTGCGTGACCGCAAGCACCCCGAACCGCTCTACCACATCCCCACCGATGCCAAAGTTGTCGGCTTGGATGAGCGCGGCGTGCTGCGAACCAGTGTGCAGGGTTCAAGCGCCTATATTAAGATTGCCGATGGCTGCCGCCGCCCCTGCGCCTTCTGTGCCATCCCCAAGATCAAAGGCACCGCCGTCAGCCGCCCGATGGATTCAATTGTGCGCGAAGCCGTACATCTCCAAGAACAGGGCATCAAGGAAATTCTCCTGATCGCGCAGGACTCGACCGACTATGGCTACGACCTCGGCCTCAAAGATGGCTTGGCGCACTTACTCGACGCAATTGTTGACGCTGCCCCCGGCATCCCGTGGATTCGCGTCATGTACGCCTACCCCGGCTACGTCACCCCGCGCCTGATGGAAACAATGGCGAAACACAAGCAGGTACTTCCTTACCTCGACATCCCCCTCCAGCATGGACACCGCGACACACTGCTGCGGATGAAGCGCCCTGCCAAAATCGAATGGGTCTACGACACCATCGGGCAGCTCCGTACCGCCATGCCGGATCTGTGCGTCCGTACAACCTTTATCGTCGGCTACCCCGGCGAAACCGACGCGGAATTTGACGGCCTGATGAACTTCGTCAGTGACCTCCAATTCGACCGTGTGGGCGCGTTCAAATACTCGTACGAAATCGGCACCCCCAGCGCCCGCCTGCCTAACCAGGTACCGGATGAGGTCAAGCAGGAACGCTACGAACGCCTGATGGAACTTCAACAGGGCATCAGTCTCGCCAAGAATCAGGCGCTGGTTGGCAAAACCATTGATGTGCTGGTCGAAGGTCATGGCGTAAGCGAGGACGAGGACGGCAACGACACGGGTGAAACTTTGTCGCTCGGTCGCAGCTACCGCGACGCGCCCGAAATCGACGGTTATGTCATCGCCGAGGGTGAACTCCCCATTGGCGAAATTGTGCCGGTGCGTGTGACGGGTGCGACCACCTATGACCTCATCGCCACCGCCGATACCCGTGCGCCAATTGTGATTAAACCCGGTCAGGTCTATGGCGAAGGGATGATCAAACTCGACAATATCAATTAACTATAAAATCCCTTCCTCAAGGTTTCTGGATTAAGAATAATCTTACACTCAGGATCGCTTGAATGGTAAAAGGATTGGTGTCATATTCAATAAATTGGTTTCAGCCGACCCAATCCGCTTAGTCGCTTCCAATGACATCAAACGCACAGGTGGCTTATCCGCGCTTAAAGGTAACCACCATCTTGGAGGAAGCATCCACAGTTACCATGTAAACAGGTCAGGTGAGGTCGGATTAGGGTCATCTGTATTGCGCGGTACAAACTACATCACGCACAATACAATTAGCCTGTCGGGTCTTGACCAACTTACTGATTCCTATAACACTAGGCATGAAACCAGAGCATTATATGTAGTTGTACGGTTTGGCAGCACTAGGAAGTTAAGGTCAATGGACTATACGATGGAATGGCATATCCCTAAGCGCGTCATCCTGATTCGCGTTTCAGGCGATGTGTCCCTTGAAGAATTAGAGCGTTTCAATAACGATATTCTCAAGCACCTGAACGAAGGTATTGCGCCCGTGCATCTGATTTCGATTGGCGAAAATATCCGGCGCGTCCCCACCAACCTCATGAAAATCCGCCAAACGACCACCTATTTGCAGCATCCCAATATGGGTTGGACGGTAATCGTACAAGAAAAACCCAACCCCCTCTCAGGCTTTATGGTATCCGTCGCCACCCAAGCCAGCGGCATGAAGCTCCGTCAGGTCAAAAGCCTCGCCGATGCCCTCGAAACACTCACCCGAATCGATCAAACACGCCAAAATCCACCCATGTCTTAAGCCTCTAAAGAATTAAGATAAAGATTTCATTTCCCTCGCTCAATTGAGAGATTTACGATCTTAAGGAATCTCAACTCAATATTTGTTCTTTGCACTCTACAATGGAATTCATATAACAGAAGTCAAATGAGCGTGCAAGCATAACAAATCCGCCGTCGTCCACGCTGCGCGGCTGCCTGTTCCAGAGCAATCAAGCATTGCAATCAAAAACAGGTCATTGGGGATAAGAGGAGAAACCGTAATGGGTTATGAAATTTCATGGTATGTTCCGGGTCGCGTTGTCAAAGCGGTATTTTCTGGCGACATCACCTTGCAAGAAGCGGAAGCCGCCAGCGAAGAAACCGCGCAGTTTATTCAAAGTGGTGAACTGCCGTTCGTGCATCTGTTGGCAGACACGACCAGATTGGAACGGTTCCCGACCAATCTGAACTTACTGAACCGCAGCGCCTCCAAGCACCTGTGGCAGCCAAAGTTGGGTTGGACGATTGTCATCAGCACAAACTCCACCACCCGCTTCATCAGCGGCATTATCACGCAGGTCGCACGGGTACGCTTCCGCATGTTCCCGACCTACACGGATGGCCTGAGCTTCTTGGCGGATCAAGATGCGTCGCTCCGTGAAATATTATCCAAGCTGCCAGTCCCGACAGCTTCGTAAATAGTCAGCATAAGACAATATTAAACCCTAACCGAGCCGTTGGGGTTTATCGCAGCATTCAGCAAACAGGTAAGTACGCAAACGCTTCATATTAGTCAATCTATTAACAACTAGGTGAAGCGAGAAAACAGAGGAAGTAAAATGAGCCTACAGAATGAGATCACCAAAGCCACAATTGAAAACGTCCGCAGCAGCCTAATGCGGCATATGCCCCAAAGTCCACAGCGCAACTACTACCTGTGGGGCATCTCGAACGACAACCCCTACCGCAACGACTTCCTTCAGATGATCGGCATCAACCAGCTTATCAACTTGTCGTCGCAGATGATTGGTGATCGAATCGAGCCAGAAGATCAGCAAACCGTAGCCCAGTACTGCGGGCGCATCAACGCCTACTTCATGTACGAGATCATCTCCGACAATCTAGCAAATGGTCTTTCTGCCCTCTGTGTGATCGACGAGAACGCCTCGGCTCGGCGTGACATTCTGCACGTTTTCAATCACGTCATGGGTGGCCGCTTGAAGGGCGAGCATAGCAACACCGAAGAACTGCTCCGCCCGATTGAAAGTCTTACACAGGGTATTTCCTCGTTCGCTCAAAGCATCACCCCGCGCAAGCATCAGGCGTGTATCAATGCCTACCTCTCGCAGCGGCCAGACATCACCCAACAGGAAATCGAATACGGCGTGTGGCCGATTTTGGTTGCCAATATCGAATCCTGCTACGAACTCGCCGAGTACATGAGCCACTTTCAAGTCGGTAATTTGCTCTCGCAGGGCTTCATCGACCGCTACCAGAGCGTCACCCAAACCATTCAGGTCGATCACGGCTTGCCGCTGACCGAGTTAGTGCGCTCCGGGACACACACCGTTTCCGTCGTGCCTGTACTCGCCTACTTTGCCGGTGTGCTGACCGAAATCATCCGCGTCGAACCCAAGCTGCATTCGGTCATCCAAGATGGCACGCTGGCGGATGCGCTGGCGACTTCAGCCGTCATCGTCCGCTTAGTGAATGACGTGGGGATGCTGCTCACCCTCTCCCCTGCCGAACGTAAAAGTGTGTCCATCGGTTTGCAGAAGCATTATCAAGAACATGCCGACGACATCGTTGCCATCGACCACCTGCTGATGAGCACATCGGACGAATATACGATGCTAACGCGCCTGCAAAAAGACTTGCTGCACGGGGAGTTCAACATCTGCCTGCACAACTTGGCCTATACCAACTCGGTCGGCGAAGCCCTAACCCTGCTTGAGAACAACATCGCCAACCTCTCGGAACTCTACTACCGTTCACAGACGCACCTGCACGACCTGCTCGCGTCGATTGACCGCCGCATGACCAACCGCACCTTGAGCAACCTCATCGCTGGCTTTGTGCGCTTCCATGAAATGATCTACGCCGAACCCTATAACTCGGACATCGGCGAGTATGTCGCGTAAGCGGCAGCATGTAGTAAACGCTTAAAAGTAAGGATTTTGAAATGCCGTATGATGTATCGTGGTATATCGAAAGACGGGTGGTCAAGACCGTCCTCAGCGGGAACTTGAGCCTGCGTGACGCGGAATCAGCCAGTCTGCTGACCTCGGAATTCCTCGTGAAGGGATTACCGCCGCATGTCCACCTGATTGCCGATACCACCAACTTGGAGAAGTTCCCAACCAACCTATCCCTCATTAACGGTGAAGCATCGCATCATCTCCGCAACCCGCTGCTGGGCTGGACAATCGTCATCAGCTCCAGCACGGCGACGCGCTTTGTCAGCTCGATCATGACGCAGGTAGCGCGGGTTCGCTTCCGCATGTTTGCCTCGTGGGAGCAGAGCATCAGCTTTCTCGTTCAGCAGGATAGCACGCTGCGTGACCTCTTGCCGGAACCTATTGACCGTGACTCGGCATAGTAGGGATTTTGAGCATGAACTTTCATGACTGCCTGAAACAGGCGACGCTCGAACAAATCAGAAACAGCCTGATTCGGCACATGCCCGAAGGGTCTCAAAAAGACTTCTACCTGTGGGGGCTTTCACCTGAAAACCCGAACCAGAGCGACTTTTTGCAGATGGTCGGTATGAACCAGATCATCAAACTCTCCGCTGGCATCTTGCAGCCGCTGGTGCAGCCGGATGATATGCAGCGCATCGCCTGCTACGCCGGTCTGCTTCATGCCTACTTCATGTACGAATTGGTATCCGATGATCTGGCCGTTGGCTTATCTCTCATGCCGACACGCCATATCTCGACTCAAACTCGTCAAGACATCCTCCACAGCTTCAACGGGGCGATGGTCAAGCGCCTCAGTGGCGTACCCAGCCCCAGCACCGAACTATTGGAGTATATTCAGGCCAGCACGACCAATATCTCCGGCTATAATCAGGCTTCCATCCACGAGAAGTACGTCGCCCAATTCCAGCAGTATGCGACCGCCCAGCCCGACCGCGAAAGCAGCCAGTTCGATCTCTGGTCGGTACTGGTCGCCAATATCGAAACCTGCAACGAACTGCTCGAACTGACCGATCATCTGCCCGTTGCGCCCATCCTCCGGCAGGGTTTCATCAACCGCTATGCCTCGGTGTCGCAGTCGCTAGATGCCCACATCAACATGACTCTCGAAGAACTGACCAATATCGGCACCCATACCGTATCGGTCATTCCGGTCTTGGCCTACTTCACGGGCATCTTGACCGAAGGCACACCGCAGCAGCCGCTTTTGCAGGAAATCATTGATGATGGCCTGCTGGAAAGTGCGCTCACAAGCGCCGCTGTAATTACCCGTCTCCTCAACGACATCGGCGTGGTCGCCACCTATTCCACCGGCAAGCGCACCTCACTGATCCATACGCTGTGGAAAGCCTATGAAACCCGTCCCATGCACATCCAAACCATCACCCAGTTGCTGTGCCATGTCGCCGGTAAGACCGAAGCCCTAACCCGCTTCCAGAAGGACATCATGTACGGCGAATTTAACATCTGCCTGCATAACTTGGCCTTCACCGAGTCGATTGAATATGGCATCTCCATCTTCGGCGAAAACCTGACGTACTTTTCACAGCTTTACCGTCAATCAGCCATCCTGCTGCGTGAACAGCTCGCCACCATTGATCGCCGGATGCAGAATAAAGCCATCAGCAGCCTCATCATGGGCTTCATCAACTTCCACGAGCAAATCTATACCCGCCGCTTCGATACCATCGCCGGCGAATACGTCGCTTAAATCCTCACGAACCCGAATCAAAAGCGGAAAACCCGGCAATCGGTTCTCCGCTTTTCATTACTTTACAGATCCACATTCAACATAGCGCCTATCATCAGCCGGAAGGCTTTTGAAGTGCCTTTAGTGCACTTGTCCGATGGTTAGCTGAGTGGCTTTAGCCCTCAGCGGCGCAACTCGTCCTATTACCTTTAGACTCGTGCGGCACAACCTGAGCATTCTTATTTACCGCCGAACCCCAACCGACAACCCATCACCAATCGCCATCACAAACGCCTCAAACCGCGTATCCTTCGCCAGTGCCGCGTTGAACGCCGCCACGAAACGGTCATCCTCATTTTCCGGCGCGAGGACACGACCACTGCGGAACGCATTATGCGCGGCGACCAGTCCACCGGGGCGCAGGTTCTCCGCCGCCCAATTCAGGTAATCGTGATAATGCGGGCGGTCAGCATCAATAAACACCATGTCGAACGGGTTGCGCGGCGCGAGTTGGTTCAGCGAGGTCATCGCGTCACCTTCCAACAGTTCGACCTTTCGGTTTAACCCTGCCCGTTCAAACGTGGCACGGGCAACCGCCGCGTGTTTGCTGCTCTTTTCGAGGGTGTACAATCGTCCACCGGCGGGCAAGGCGCGGGCGAGCCATACACCGCTGTAACCGGCTAAAGTGCCAATTTCCACGATCTGCTTTGCGCCGGAGATATACACCAGCATTTGCAGCAGTCGGCCTTCAAAACCGCGAACGCTGATAGCCGGCAGTTCATGACGTGCTGCCTCGGACTGTACCCACTGTAAGACATCATCTTCTTGAACAAACGTATCTGCCACATAAGTATCGAGGAGCGTGCGTAAGGTATCGTTGAGTGCGTCCGCCATGTGAGTCTCCTTTAAATCATTTTTTGTCAGTTGCGTTCTTCCCGTAAGTCATCAGCAGATGGGTGAGTACCCCGAAAACCAACCCCCAGAACGGAGCGCCAATATTCAGAAAAGTGAAGTTCGGCGCGGTACACATAAACGCCACCAATGCACCTTCGCGACCGCTGGGTTCAGCCATTGCCGCCGAAAGGGAGGACATAATCGCCGCAGCCAGTGCGAGGCCGGAGATTGCGTGAATGAGCGCGATTGGCAGCCCTGCGAACAACGTGGCGACCGTTGCACCAAATACACCCGTAACAATAAACCAGAAACCGGTTGCGACACCAGCCGCATAGCGTTTATCGGGGTCAGGGTGCGTTTCCGGGCCAGTGACCATCGCGGCGGTGATAGCACTCAGCGTAATACCGTGTCCGCCGAACGGTGCGCCAATCAGCGAGGCAAAACCCGTTACACCCAGCATCTTGTTAATCGGCACTTCGTATCCGGCAGCCCGTAACACCGCTTGGCCGGGGGCGTTCTGCGAGGTCAGCGCCAACGTAAACAGTGGCAGCGCCAGACTGAGTAACGCCTCAACGCTAAAGGTCGGTGTCGTCCACAGCGGACTGGCGAGGTTGAGCTGAATACCGTCTAAGTGGATTTCACCGTTCAGCGCGGCGATCAGCAAACCGACAGCCAGTGCGCCGATGGTCGGTGCGCGGAAACCCATACGCCGCATCAGGAAAAACACCACCAGCATCACCAGTACCATCAGCGGGCTTTCAGGGAACGATGTAAACAACCCGAAGCCGAAGCGGATCAGGACTCCGGCTAACATGCCCATCACCACTGGCTGCGGAACCAGCTTAATCAGCCTGCCGAATAAACCGGAGAAACCCAGCAGGATAATTGCGACCGAGGCGATGATATAAGCGCCGATAATTTCACTGTAGGGAAACGAACCGAGTGAGCTAAAGAGCAGCGCGATACCCGGCGTTGACCATGCCGCGATGGCTGGCTGCCGGAACCACAAACTCATCACGATACTGGCAAATCCGCTGCCAAGCGTGATGGCGATAACCCATGACGACAGATGGGCGTTATCCATGTTGGCATTGGTGGCCGCTTGGAACACCAGTACCAGCGACGAAGCATACCCGACGACCACAACCAGCAAGCCGGATAAAATAGCGGACGGCGTGAGTGCGCGAGGCAAATCCCGAATATTTTGCAGTACGGATGTCACAATAACCGCCTACTTGATGTAATTTGAATACAGGCGAATGGCTGCCTAACAGTATAGTGTTACCCGATTGCGCCTTGTAAGGCCGCTTAGTACCGCAGCGTGTTACTTATCGTCGTCTTCCTGATGCTGTGCGACTTTCTTCTCGACAGGTTGGTCACGGCGCAGTGTGAAATGGTCAAAATCACGGACAACGTACGTATTCGGGAAAACGCGGCGGGCTTCGTCCACAATATCACGTTCACGGTATCGGCGCGAAACATGCGTCAGCAGCAGCGTTTTAACCCCGTTTTCCAGTGCCAGTGCTGCCGCTTCACGGGCGGTAATGTGACCGAAAGCACGGGCTTCTTCGACATTTTCGTGCAAGAACGTCGCTTCAATGGCGAGTGCGTCAGCATCTTTGACGTATTCAGTGACATTATCCGTACGCGACGTATCACCGATGTAAACCAGCTTCGAGCCGCGAATCAGTTCACCGAGTACCATGTCCGGCTGAATAATCCGGCCATCTTTGAGGGTGATCGCTTCACCTTTGACCAGTGCTGCACGTTCAGGGCCAGCCGGGATACCGAGGGCTTCGGCTTTATCCAACAGGAACGGTCGGTGCGACTTTTCTTGGAAAATGAAGCCGAAGTTACCCTGTCCACGGTGCGTGACCGGAAACGCCGATACCGTAAAGTCTTTAGCCTGCATCAGCTTACCGGCTTTGATGTCAATCAGGTGGATTTGGATCGGTATCCGTTCGTAATCCAAAACCACACCGTAAAGCAGCTTTTGAACACGGTCGAGCGTGGGTTTTCCACCCCAAATTTCGAGTTCGGACATTTCTTCCCAGCTAGCGAACGTCGAAACCAAACCACCGAGGCCGAGGATGTGGTCAAGGTGTGAATGCGTCAGCAGGATGCGGTTGAGGCGCTTGAAACCAACACCACTGCGGAGGATTTGGCGCTGCGTACCTTCACCACAATCGACTAAAAAGCGGTGTTCACCAGCCAGAATGATCTGTGCCGGTAAGCCGCGGTGGATGGAAGGTGCGGAGGCGGACGTGCCGAGAAAGACAATTTCAAACATAGGCTGCTTTACAGGTATTGGTTAGTCATCTAAAGAAGTTAGTTTACAGGGAGAGTGGGAAAGTGGATAGCCTTTAGTCATCACTAATCTATTTGCGAGAACACCGTCTTATCCGAATCTACTTATGCGAGACAATGCCTTACCAAATTGACTTAAAGCTATTTTTTAGATCGCGACTCATCAGCTTGATAATATTCACAAACTTCGCTTTTGCAGCGCCTTTAGTGCGCTTGTCTGGTGATCAACATCATGGCTTTAGCCTGATGCGAAACAAGCACGTTGTATATTAATTGCCGATAACCTTATACGTAGCCTGTTTTACAGGTAATAACAGGCCGCGTGAACTCTCCTGACCCCCATTTATGAAGACCAAGTTTGAATCTACAAACCAAATTCTAATTGACACATAAGAACTTTTATTCTAAAATGAATGCGGTGGCGGTTACAAAATAAGTGGTATGTGTGAAACGGTGGCGCGGACGAGATGTATCTCGTCCCTACACGATGGATTCTGTTTGTGCTAGAGCAATGATTTATCACTTACCATATGAACACTACCATGAATGATCTACTGGTGAAATTGAATGTATTTGTTCAAACAATCGGCATTGGCAAATCCGACAACAAATTGCCAACTGACATTCCTGACATTGACGACACTGACGACATTTGCGACATAAAATCTCGGATTCTCAACTGCAACAACAGCATCAACAGCAACATTTCGTACTCAAATATTGAGAATAATGAGAATCACAATTGCAATATTTCGAACATTTCTAACTTTTATGGCGTTTTTAATCGAAATGTCGTCGCCGCCATCGCCGACATAAAACCTTCGGCAGTTCGTATTCGCCCATAATCATTAACTGTGAAGGAGCAACCGGATTAGAGCTAAAAACGCTTCCGAAATTGACGAATTTGAAGAACTTTGCGAAGTTTCGGCGGCTCGCTCCCGTACACCCGCCGTCAAACCAACTTTCGCATTTGCAGTTTTCGCAGTATTTCGTGAATCAAAAGGCAGCATCACCCGCCGCCTTTATAAAACTCTTGGCGTTCTCTGTCTTTCTTGGCGTGCTGTGCGAAGCCTCCTGTGGATGGCGACTAGCATTCGCCTTGTAGCCTGTGACTAACTTTCAGCTTTTAACCCTTAACGTTCAACTCTCTCTTAAGTAGGTTATCGAAAGTCATGAGCTAAAAATCTTGGCGTTCTTGGCGACTTGGCGGTTAATCTTTTTCTTGTGACTTTCGAGACTCTACTTAGCTGGTGACTGGCGACTGATAGCTGGTGACTGGCGACTGGCGACTGATAGCTGACGACTTTCACCCTACCGAACCGTAATCTGCCCGATGAACAACCGGTTCCCGCGCGGCACATCATTAAACAGCACCGGCATACGCTCATTGTTCAGCGCCGTGTACGCCCCGATGGAAATCCCGTAGATACCGGGCGGCATGTTACGCGGCAGCGGCACGAACGTCACCTGTATAAAAATATCGCGTGCGTTCAACTGCTGGAGCGGCTCAACACTGATCGTATCATTCTGGGCGGCGGGCGCGGTCGCCGGATCAGACAAAATGTGCGTGAACAAGCGCAAGTCCGGTGGGATAACACCATCGACACGCCAGTATGTAACCGAAGTGTAAATATCCCCCGGCGCGTAAACCTGTGCGCCGTCCCGCTGATAACCGAGGAACGCGAGGTTCCCACCGAACCGTACCGGCGGCACCGCCAAACCTGCCCCACCGACCGCATCCGGCGCATAACCGGCGGGCGCGGAAGTCGTGAAGATACCGACCGCATCCGCAAGTTCCTGCGAGACTTCCAGCATCAGCGCCGAGTCTGTCGGCAGGCCGTCAACCGGCGTACCGAGGTCGAGCCAGCGCCGCAGGTAAGGCTGCATCCGTGTCAGGGTTTGCGGGTCGGGCATAATCACCTGCTGCCGCCCACCGCCGTTCACGAAGATCATGCTCGTACCGCAGTCGGCATAACGGATAGATGCGTTCTTGTGGTTCATCATTTGCAGGGTCAAATCCGTCCCGCTGAACACATCCGAACTTTCGATGACACCCTGCGAGACACAAACGACGGTCGGAATTTCGGTCGCGGTTTCATCAAGATACTGCGCCAGATGCCCCGCCCGCGCATGGTAAGCACGGTTCACGCCGGGGGTCGTCGGCCACGTCGTAAACAAATCACCCACCGTCCAACCGATATTAAACGCGAACAAAATCGCCGCGCCGATCAGCACCACCAAACGGGTAGAAGGCACGACACTCCGGTAAACGATATTGATGCCAATTCCAAAATAGAGGGCGATCAACGGCATCAACGGCGTAATCGTCAGGAAGTCCGGCGTAGTCGGGCTAAATATGGCCGCTGGCAGCAAGATAACCGTGGCGATCAATATCAAGGCATAACGCGACCGCCGCCACTGCCGCGCCGCCGCCAGAACCCCAACCAGCACCAGCGCCCCACTCACGAGGTCGATCAACGGGCGACCGGGCAGATTAAACGCGAGGTTCGCGTCACCGACGAAAAACAACGCACCAATCGTATCCACCAGCGCCTTGAACGGGGGGTTATCCCCAATCTGGTAGCCGTTGAACACCCGCACCGCCCCGCTTAACGTTGGCAACCGGAGCGTCGAGATCAGATACGGCATGGTGATAATAATCATCACCAGCAGGCTAAACAGCAGGTAGCTCACATTCTGGCGGGGCAGCCGCTGCTTGGAGAATAACCGGAAGGCGATAGCGACCATGCTAAAGAGCAGAATGAGCAGGTGTACCGGATGGATGTACAAGCCGATGCCGAGCAGCACCCCCAGCAGGGCAAACACCGTTGTATCCGGCACCGTGCCATGAACACCCCGGTATACCGCCAGCGTCCGTGCCAGCGTCAGCAGCATCAGCGCCACAAGCAGCGGCAGCAAACTCTCCCGCAGGACTTGATAACCGAGGACAATCATCCACATATTCGTGGCAAGGAGCGCGAGCGCCGCCACCCCCACCACCGGCCCGAACAACCGCTGCGCCAGCGCGTACACCACCGCCAGCGTCAGCAGCCCTGCCCACATCGACAGCAGTTTGTAGCCGAACAAGCCGTTACCGAAGACCGTCGTCACCACCGCCTGTATAACGCTGTATAACCCCTCGCGCCCTTCACCATTGAGGTCGTAAAACACCTCAATACCACCGAAGCGCACCTGTTCGGTAATCTGAACATCGGTGATTTCAGCATCATTAAAGCCTATCGGCAGCGAGACGAATGAATGTGTCCGCAGCACCGCCGCCAGCAGCAGCAGGATAACCGCAAACAAATAACCTACACGACTAGACAAAAAAGTCTCCTAAATTCGGCTGCATCGTTTAGCGCTAGAGCCTGATTATAACGCGGTCATCCATGCTGTGAAGCCTAATACCGCTAAACCCAGCAAGACGTTGAGCCATGTCAAACGCACTTCCCGCCGCCGCAGCTTCGCCCACGCCTGCGCGTCCCCTTTACCCCGTTCCAGCAGTAAGCTCGCCCGTTCGAGCGCGGGGGTCACGCTGTATTGCAGGACGAGGCCGCACAGCACCATGCCGAAGATTGCCAAGTGCTTCAACAGCAGCAGGCGGCTCCAATCGTTTTCCAGCGCCAGCACACCGTCATAGTGCTTACTGGCGGTCATCTGGAAGAAGCCGGTAAACACCAGCACCACCAAGCTCAGGTTGGTCAGCGGTACAAAGCGCTTCCGCAGCCGCGTCAGGTACGCATACAGCGCGGGATTATTTTCCAGCGCACGCTTCGTTTCCGGCCACACGAACACCGTTAACGTGACCAGCCCACCGATCCACACCACCGTCGCGACAAGATGCGCGAACTGGCTAAGTACAAGGAACCACTGTTGCAAGACCCATCGCCTCCGGGCTGCCGGGGTCCCGTTCCGGGATCACCCGTTCACCGCAATATTTCGCCATGTTCGCCAACGATAAAAATGCCTGCCCCATCCACCCTTTGCCGAGCGTCACGCTCCACCAATATTCCTCACGGTCTTCCGTCCACGATGGGTCAGGAATATAGATGGCGGACATCAAGCCCATCCACGGTCGCCAATGCTCGGCGGCGTAACGGTAGGCGCGGACGAAATAATCCGCCTGCTGTTCCTCAGTTACCCTGAACCATGCGTAGGTTGGGTGAATAGGGTCTTGCGTCCAGC
Source organism: Chloroflexota bacterium (assembly GCA_020161935.1). Lineage (GTDB taxonomy): Bacteria > Chloroflexota > Anaerolineae > Aggregatilineales > Phototrophicaceae > CFX2. The sequence goes on along the minus strand of JAIUNI010000012.1, from coordinate 69,429 downwards.
CCATTTCGAGGATCGCCATCTGGCGCGCGGCATCACCATTCGCCACCATAATCCGGCGCATATCCTCAACCCGCCGGAACGTGCCGAAGCGGTGTCCCCCTTGTGCTACGGCTTCTTCAGGGCTGATCTCTGGGGGGAAGTTATACCCCGGCGCGTTCACACCTGCCACATCAACATACTGCTGGAAGCCCGCATCATACATTTGTTGGAAAAATGTATCATCGGGCGTAACCGATTCCGTCCACGTCCCTGTCGGCGAAAGCCCTGCCGAGATAATAACCGCCTGCGGGTCAGCCGCACGTATCGCATCACTGCACGCCTTGAGCAAGCCGACATATCCGGCAGCGTTCGGCGGTTGGTTGCCCCACTCGCGGGCGAGGTTCGGCTCGTTCCACACTTGGTAAGCGGCGATGCGCCCTTTGTAGCGGCTGGCGAGTATGCCGCAGAAGTTCGCCCAGTCATTGAGGTCGTCCGGCGGCGCGTCCACGAAGTCTACGCCCTTTTCACCCGTAATGTTGGTTGCTGCCCAATCCGGCACATCACCCAAACGTGCCACGACTTTCAACCCCTTGCCTTCCAACTCGGTCAGCAGTTCGTCAGGCCGCGCGAAGTGAAACTCGCCCTTAAACGGCTCGATGTCCTTCCACGCGAAGATTTGCTTCACATGGCTGAACACCATCAGCCGCACCCAATCCATATGCAGCCGCGCTTTGCTTTCGTCCCACCACAGGAAGGTTTGAATGCCATAGGTTAGCGAGGTAAACGGCGGCTGGGTGACGGCATCCGCCCAAAAGGGATCACGGGGAACACTGCGGGCATAGACAACTCCTAAGGCAATCAGAACGACGCTGGCGACGATGATGGTCAGCGCAAACACCAAACGGTTGCGCCGGGGGCTAGCAGAAAAGCTCATGAATTTGAACTGCCTAAAACCAGTGAGGCGCACCCGGTCGTGCGCCCCACATGAAATGAAAGATGTTCACCGTCGTGAACGCTAAGGCGCAGCAGCCTCAAGCCGTTCTTGACTCCACTTGATGATGGCATCGTAAGCTGGACGGAACTTCCAATCCTTACCGATGATCGAATACGGCACATTGTCGTTATCCGTCGCCCAACCCGCCTGCGGGCCGTAGTTGAAGTTCCAGATGAACGCTAGCTGCACGAAGCCCCACTCTTCCATCAGGTCAAGCGCTTCGATGATGTTATCCGACTGTTCTTGCAGCGTGTTATCGTTGGCGAACTCGAAGCCCGCTGGGAAGCCGCCCAAGTCCTCGGTCGATGCCCAACCGAACTCGGTAATGCACAACTTCTGGTCGCCACCCGCCATCTTCACCTTGTTGGCGTAGGTTTGCAGGGTGCTGTAGAAGCTCCAACTGTGGTGCGGGTTATCGAACGGCCCACGGAACGAAGCCGATGGGTCGGGCGGCACGTTATCCCACGGAATGTTTGGGCCGATGTTATAGCCATTGTGATGGACACCCACGCAGTCGGTGTAATTCAACAGGCCGGCGCTGATCAGTTGGTCGAGGTAAATATAGTCATCCCACGCCCCCACACCGTCATTAAAGCCCGTCGGCGAAAGCGCACCGCTGATGACGATCACACCGGGGTCGATGGCCTTCACAGCGGTATAGGTATCCTTCAGCAGCGAGATATAGTTCTCGGCCTTCAAGCCGCGTGTGGATGACCACTCACGGTCGATGTTTTCTTCGTTCCACACTTCAATCGCTTGCACCTGTTCAGGGTAGCGCTTCAGGATTTCAGACACGAAGTTGACGTAATCCGCGTTGTCGGCGGGCGGGCCATGCTTTTCAAGGTTCGCGCCCTGCTCACGCGCCCATTCAGGGGCGGTCACAATCGACATCATGATATTGAGGCCGAACGTGTTCTTGGAGGTCATCACCATGTCGAGGATTGACCAGTCAAACTCACCCTTTTCCGGCTCGATAATTTCCCAGCGGACTTGATGCTTAAACCACTTGAGGTTCAATTTCTGCGAGACTTCACGCATCCAATTATCTTCGTTGTCAGGGTTCATATCCAAGCTGTGCTGGACTTGAATACCCGGTTGGAAGCTGGTGTTGCTGACCGGCAGCGGCGTATTGGTCGGCCCTTGCGTTGGGGCTTCGGTCGCCGTCGAAGCCTGTGCCACCAGCGCTTGCGACTCGGAGTCCGGCGCGTTGGTCGGCGCACTCGTGGCAGCCACTGGCGCTTGCGTCGGTATAACAGTGGGAATGATGGCGGCTTGGATCGGCTGGCTGGTCGGCAGCGCGAAGTTACGCCCGCTTGCGCCACCGAGGATACCCGTCTCGCCAAGTACCCAGAAGATCGCAAAGAAGGTACAAGCACCCATCATGAAGGTGATGCCCAACCACAGAATGACGAACCCACGCAGTTGTTTGCGTATGCGGGTGCGCTGCATTGAGGTCTGTACTGTTGCCATATCGGTTTATCCTTTGCTAGCTACATGAGCCGATGACTACCGTGCGCCTGCCATTGCGTCACAAGCGGGGCAGCCGCCACCGGGGCGGATCATGGCGTAACCGGCCATCGGGTCAGAACCATAGTTGCTGAAATCGACGTTCCACACGATCATCAGCCGCACCTTGCCACTTTGCGACGACAGCGCGGCGGCTTGCGCCAACCACGCGGCTTGCTGCGCGACGGTCGTGTTGCTCGCCCAGCCGAAGTACGGGTCGAGGCTGCCAAAGCCTTCCGGTGTCAGGAAGCCAAGTTCCGTGAAGCACACCGGACGCTGCCCGCCGACCAGCCCCCAATAGGTTTCCAACATCGAGCCGAAGTAGCGCGTATAGTAGTTGTCACGCGGGTCGCCGCTGGTCTGGTTGGGCGACACGATACCTTCGTTGTAATGTGCGCCTACACAGTCCATCCACTGCAATCCACCCGCGTCGATCAGTTGACGCAGCCAGTTGTCATCGTTGACCACCTGACCGGGGAACGCCGCTTCCGCGCCCGTGGGTGCAGGAGCCGCGCTGATAACCATCACGCCGCCGTTCGCGCCTTTGATGGCGGCGTATGAGGCTTGCAGCACGCGGGCATAATTCGCGCCGCTGATCTGTCCTGCCGGCCATTCACGGTCAATGTTCGGTTCGTTCCACACTTCAATCGCGTCCGGCCCAAGGCCAGCCACACCCCCCGCGAACGAGGCGAACTGCTGAATGTAGCCCTCGCCACCTGCGGCTAGTTCGTTGGGATAACCCACAAGGCCGACCAAGATCTTGAAACCGCGTGCCTTTGCGTCGTTAATTTGCCCCGCGACTGCACCGGGCGCGGTGCCGGGTGAGTAGCGGAACTGGATCTTCATCCACGACATGCCCGCACGGCGCATGGCTCCCGCAGCCGCTTCACTGGCGGGGTTGGTCACATGACCGCCGTACTCAAAGTTCCCCGCGACGATACTCCCCGCGCCGGGGTTACTCGCCCCACCGGTTGAACCGGAAGGGGGTGCGGCCTGCTGTACCGGCGCAACCTGTTGTACCGGTGCGGGCGGCTGCGTGGGAACCGGGGTCGGCGTGGGGGTCGGCAGCGGTGTGGGGGTCAATGTCGGGGCATACAGCGCGACTTCCACACCCGTGCGCGGGCTGGAGGATTGACCACCCACCACATCAACATTGATGGCGTAGTTGCCATCCGGCGCGTCAATCGTGGCGACCAGCGAGTCATTTAAGCCGGTTGTGACTTCATCCACCGTGCCGTTCGCGCCCTGAATGCGCCAGCGCAGCGCCAGTTCGGTCGCACCGGCGGTCGGTGGCTGTTGCAGTTTATAGTTCAAAATGGTGTTATACACGCCGTCAGCGACACCGCCTGAAAGCAGATCACTGAACGCCACGCCTGATAGGCCAAAAGTGAAGGTGCGATCCATACGGAAGCGCAGTGCATCCGCCGTCGTCAGCCATATGCGCGAGATCGGCTGTCCGTCCTCGCCGAGGTAATCAATAAACGGTGTTTGGCTGGTTGTATCGAGGCCGGATTGAGCGCGAAAACCATCAAGGCTCGCTTGAATCTGGCTGCCGGGGACAATCGACCCATCCTCCGACTTTTGCGCGTCCACCTGAACACTGCCCAGCGCTGATAATGCATCGGCATAGCCAACAGTGGTATAGCTGCTGTCGGCTTGCTTGACCGAAAGCGATGACAGGCCGATCAGGATTTCCGAACGGCTGATTTCACCCTTCGCCCACCGCAGCAGCGACTCGACCGGACGATCCAAGCCGGGGGCAAAGGTCGAGGGGTCAAGCGGCATATCAATCTGAACATAGTGCGAAGCCGCTCCGATGACCGCCCAATTGTACGCGCCGGTTTCCCACGTCCCGTTATTATTCTGCGCGGCGGGAATCACCACGCCGAGGTATAAGCCCTGCTGCCGCAGCATCGTACCGAGTTCCGTCACAAACACCGAAAACGCTTCACGCAGGTCAGCCGGAACATCGCGGTAATCAATGAACACGCCCTTGAAGGCGTTATTCGTGGCGAAACCCGTAATCTGCGCCGCGTGTTGGGTGCGGAGTGTTGAATTGCCGAGGATCGTCGCCACCGTATTGGTATCGACCGCACGCGGGTCGGTATAGTTGCGAATGATGGGCATCACCAGATAGCCCTTGCTCGCGTCGTAACCGGGGGCGAGGCTGCCCGTCAGCTTACCGTCGAGCGTGGGGGTTAACCCACCGGGCGCGACAACATTTGCCAGCCGTCCCGCCTCGTCCGAAAGCACCTGCGTCGCATCCACCGATACCAGAACCGTCGGCTGCGTCAGGCTAACAGCGCTGAACAACGCCACTTGGTCGGGTACATCACGCACATTCGCCACCATCGTCAGTGCGCCGGAGGTATTGATCTGTGCGGGAATGAAGTTCCATGTCGCCGACTTGGCATCCCAGCCATACATATCCAGCGAATCGGGGTTCGCGCTCGCCGGAATAGTGAGGTTCAGCGTCACGGCTGGCGGTTGGCTGCCGGTGGTCTGAATGCTGTACACCGCGCTCTGCCGTGCGAGTGTCGGCGGGACAGCAGCCAGCGCCTTCGCCACCGACTCGCTGTCGGTGATGGTCGCGTTGACCGGAACCGAAGCCAAAACCACACCAAAATTATTTCCAACCGTCGAGGGATCAGCGATCAGCGCGAGACCGTTATCAGCGACCGCGTTGGCCTGTGAACTGAGCATGGTGTAATTCGGGCCGAACAGCGAAATCCCGAACAATCGTTGAAGAATGTTGACCGGCGGCAAAATCGCGCCGATCACCAGCAGCGCGACCGCTAAAGTCGCTGCTAGCAGCATCGGTATCCAACAGCCGCAGCCGCGTCCCCGCCGTGGAGGTTCGACGGCATAATGCGCGTCCTCCTCGCTGTACTCGTTATAGTCGCCCGTTGGGGTACGGGGCGGCATATCTTCCACTTCCACCCGCTTGAACGGGGGTGGGGTGATATCCTGCACGTCAATCGGTGGAAGCGGCACAGGATTAGTATCAGTCTTTTTAAGTTCGTTCTCTGGCATTCAACATTCCTCTTGGCTATCAGCCCTTCATCATACTGCATCCGGCTTCTAGCTGTTTGACAAAAATTCAGGCCGCCCCTTCTACATGGCGGCACTGCGCGTTAGTTCGCAAGCGCCTCGCAGGCGGGGCAGCCACCGCCGGGGCGAATGATGGCATAACCCGCCATCGGGTCATCGCCATAATTGGTGAAATCGACATTCCAAACGATCAGCAGCTTGACCTTGCCGCTGTTGCGCGAAAGCGATACTGCTTGGTCAAGCCACGAGGCTTGCTGCCCGACCGTGACATTCTCTGCCCAACCGAATGAACCGGGCAGCGGTGGGAAGCCTTCCGGTGTCAGGTAGCCGAGTTCGGTGAAGCACAAAGGCCGCGCATTGCGAAACGCCTTCGAATAGGTGTTAATCATGCCCCAGAAGTAGCGAGTGAAGTAACCACCGTTCCCGCGCGGGTCACCGCTGGTCTGGTTGGGGCCGACAATCCCTTCGTTATAGTGGAGGCCGAGGCAGTCCATGTAGTTCGCCGCACCCGCCGCCGCCATCCCCGCGATATAGTTGCTGTCGTCGCAGCCGCCGGGGCTGCACCCGCCAAAGAAGCCAGTCGGCGCGGGCGCACCGCTGATGACCATCGTGCCGGGGTTCGCCCCTTTGATGGCGTTATACGAACGGCGCAGCAGGTCGGTATACAAACCGGGGTCGATGCTGCCCGACGGCCATTCGCGGTCGATATTCATCTCGTTCCACACTTCAATCGCGTCCGCGCCGAGCGCCGCGACACCCGCGACGAACGAGGCGTATTGATCGAAGTAACCGCCGTTGTTGACATCGCCCGGCTGCCCGACGATACCGATCAGGATGCGGAACCCTTTGGCGTGCGCGTCGTTAATCATACCCGCCACGTCGTTGGGGTTTTGACCGGCGATGTAACGCCACTGGCGCTTCGCCCACGTCATCCCCGCGAGGCGCATGGCGTTCACCGCGCCGTCACCAAAATCGCCGACATGCCCACCGTAGCTAAAGCCACGAATCGGCGTGGTACTCACGGCTGCCACCACGGGCGGCGCTGCGGCGGCAGGGTCACTCGCTGGAGCAGCGGGCGCGGCGGCAGGTGCGCCACTGGCTCCACCCTCCACCACCGGTAGATCAGCCACCTGTTGACCCGAAATGATGACATAACGAACGACAATCCAACCTTTCGCGCCATCGGGTAACGTACCCCGCACCCACGCTTGGTCAGCGCTGCGTCCGTCCACGATAAACGGCTGGTTGGCTAACGCGCGGGCGATGACATTCCCATCGGGGTTATCCCGCATGTTGACGTTGCTGCCGACTTGTACCTCAATCCCCGGCCCACCCGCAGACGCGACCGGCGCGGCGGGCTGCTGTTCTTGGGGTACTGCTGTCGGGGCGCTGCTTTCCGCAGGGGGCGCAGCCGCAGGCACTTCAATACCACCGTTACCCGCAGGCGCACTCAGGCCAAACGGGGTATCAATCCAGACTTTAGGCAGCGCTTCGATTTCAGCGGCGCTGGCAGCCACCGCCGTTTCGACCACCCAGCCAATTTTCGCGTCGGGGGTAATCCCGCGTACCCAACCGCCACCGGGGGCGCGGCCATCCAACAAAATCGTTGTTCCGGCTTTGGCGACACCCAACACGTAAAAGTCGGTACCCGGCCCATCGCGGAACTTTGCGTCACTCGTAATGGTGGTGAGCAAACCGCCTTGAGCAAAAACCAGCGATCCCCCGAACAAGGTTCCTAGCAGTAACATCCACAGCGCGATCCGTCGCATCAATCCCTCTTCTAAGCATCCTAATTTTTAAGCACTGTACATAAAAACGGCGCAGAGCAAAACGCAAGTCCCCAGTTTTGCAATGCGCCCCCCATGTTTTAACAAGTTATGCCCCAAATCGTGGCGCATTGTAGCAAAAGGGGTTTTGTTTGGCAAATTGCTCCCGTAGGAGGCGAATCTACCACCTTAAAATTGGCTGGCAAAGAGGAAAATTAAGGGGTGTTACAGCGTTGTAAAGCAGAAGTGAAGTCGGTAATCGTCCACGTTGGGGTGCCTGTAGCCGTACCAAAAAGCTCGATACCGCGTTCAAGGTAGGGGACACCTTGATCACACCGGTTCAGTTCGATGGATGCAGCCCCTTGATAATAATAGTCATCAGAAATCTGCGAGTTATCATCAATAATCGGTTGGAGATAGCCTATTACTGCTCGCCAGTCGCCCGCTTCATACGCAATCTGTGCTTGGTTACGCCAGCAGCGCCACTGCTGAATATCCATCTGAATACACCGTTGGAATTCGGCCTTAGCACTGGTGAAATCCCCCCGAAAACGGTAAACCCGTCCGCGTAGGTAAAAGAGAAACGCATCTTGTCGATCAACCGAAAGCGCATCCGTATATTGCCGGAGTGCAATATCACCCTGCCCTTGAAAAAGATAAATAGGGCCAAGCTGATACAGGATATACCCCGGTGGAACAACCATCCACGGATCATGGATGTCATATGGCGAACTGCTGATCGCCATCGCAGCCTCGTAAGCGGCAATCGCCTCGTCAGGGTGTCCTAAGATTTGCTCGATATTGCCGCGCACATAATATGCTCGTGCCAATGCTGAACGATTAGGCGGATTGGCAGCCTCGGCATGAGCAATCGATTGGTCAAGCAAAGCCTGAGCCTGTGCATAATTCCCACGTTCGACATCAATCTCCGCCGCAACAGCCAGTACTGCCGGATGATTAGGATCACGGTCGCGCGCCTGTTGGATGGCAGCAACCGCCTCATCCGTCTGGTAAGCCCAATTCAGCGCGAGCGCCTTGGCTGCCCAGCCATCGGGCAAATCCGGTGCGGCGGCAATTGCACGGTCAGCCACCGCCAACGCGGCATCCATCTTTGCTCGGACGCTCGGCATCTGGAAATCGGTCGCGTCGATCACATATAGGTGGTCGAGCATCAGCCGTACACCCATACTCAACATTTTCACATCATCACGCCGCGACGACTCGATAGCCTGAATGAGCGAGATCGCCGTTTCGATGTTGCCATTTTGCAGGGCGGTAATTAACTCAGGATAGCGGGTAACATTTGCGGGTAACGTGGGCTGCGCTTCGATCAGTGTGGAAATTGTAGATGTCGGCAGCGGTGCTTGTTGGGTTGCCCCATCAACGTTGGACGTACCCATGATCACCCAAAAGAGGATACCGAAGAGTACACCAGCGGCCGCAATCGGTAAGCACCCGATTTGGCGCGACCGTGAAAACGAACTTGAGGGGAGCGAAAGTCGATATTGAGACATGGCGCGATTATAGGGCGCATGAACGGTTTACCCCTGCCGCTTGCCCTGCGCTCAACCTACGCCAACTCTATGCTTTGAACATTCGCGTATCAGGAGTAAATCTGGCTCGCCACCTAATTTTCCACCCTCGCCAACCGCCCTCTCCATCGTTACACTATAAACATGACAAACACACTCTTGGTCGACCAACGAAACGACCATATCACCGTCTTAACCCTCAACCGTGCGGAACAGCGCAACGCGCTCGACTTTGCCACCATGCACGCCCTCGCCGAAGCCATAGGCTGCCTTGCCGCCGAACCGGAACTCCGCGCGGTCATTATTACCGGCGCGGGCAGCGATGCCTTTTGCAGCGGTGGTGACCTCCATGAACTGCACCATTACGCCAGCGAAGCCGATGGACGCATGATGATTAGCCTGATGGGTGACGCACTGATGGCGCTTGAACGGCTGCCCGTGCCTGTTATCGCGGCTATGAACGGTTATGCGCTGGGCGGTGGCAGTGAACTGGCGCTGGCCTGTGACCTGCGAATCGCGGATGAGAAAACCCGCATGGGCTTCGTGCAAGCCAAGATGGGCTTGACGACCGGCTGGGGTGCGGGTCAGCGGTTGCTGCGGCTCGTCGGCTACGCGCGGGCGATGGATATGCTCCTCAGCAGCCGCGTGATGCACGCCCCGGAACTGCTCGCGGTTGGATTGGTCAATCGTGTGGTCGAAAAGGGCAGCGCCCTCGAACATGCCCTGCACTACGCCCAACACGTCACCCAGCACGCGCCGCTCGCCATTCGCGGCATGAAAACGCTCTTGCAAGCCGGTATCAACCAGTCGTATGAACAGGCGCTGCAAACCGAACGCGAACTTTTCCCGCCGCTGTGGGCAGATGAACCCCACATTCGCGCCGTTGAAGCCTTTTTTAAACGAGACAGGGGGCATTCATGAGCTTTTACGTCACCATCGCCCGATATTACGATGCCGAGCATCAGGATAAAACCGACGACCTGCTCATGTACAGTGAGTTGGCGAACGAATACGGCGGGCCGGTCTTTGAGGTCGGCGCGGGTACTGGTCGCGTGATGTTCCATCTGGCGAAGGCGGGCTACGAGGTACACGGCATTGACATCGAACCCGCCATGCTCGACCGCGCCCGTAAACTGGTGGAAAGCCAACCCGCGCTCAAAAACCGGCTGACCTTCATCCAAGACGACGTGCTCAAATACAAAACGGATAAGCGCTACCCGTTGGTACTTGTACCCTACAACGGCTTGATGCACTTCCACGATCAGGAACAGCAGTTAAAAGTGCTGCGTCGTCTGCACGAACTGACGACCGACGACGGCTTGCTCGTGCTGGATTTACCCAATCCGGCGGATGCCTTCGCCGCGCAGGACACCGACGCGATGATCTTCGAGAAAACCTTCCTTGAGCCGGATACCGGTCATCTCGTTATGCAGTATTCCATCAGCAGCGTTGACCGCACCGACCAGCTCATCCGCATCAACTGGATATACGACGAAGTCGGCGGCGACGGCACCGTTAAGCGCACCCTCGCGCCAGTTAACTTCCGCTTCTTCTTTTACGCCGAAGTACGCCTGCTCCTCCGAGCCAGCGGCTTCACGGTGGAGGCCGTTTACGGCAGCCCCGAACTCGACCCGTACGAGGATGGCTGTGAACGGATGATTGTGTTCGCACGCCCCACCATCAAATCATGAGGGGCATGATTCGCCTGCCCCTGCCAGAGCGATTCAGGGCTTATATCCTGCTGGCTGTCTGCGGCTGCTTTGCCGCCTGTGATACGATTCTGCCCCCACCTACTCTCACCCCCACCATCGAAATAAGCGGCCCGACCATCGAGGCCAGCGCCACTCTCGACTTACGCCAACCCACCAACGTGTCGTTTGATGCAGTAGTGGAAACCAGCAACCCGACCGTTGCCGCCCTCGCGCCGGATAGTGTCGTACCGCCGGTGGTGGTGGGTACGCCGCCCGCCAACAGCCTCGGTGCGCCGGTCATCGTCACCGCGCAGGATGGCACACTGCTCAACGGTACGTTTTACCAGCAGGCCGATGGCATACGCCGCCCCGGTGTGCTGATGATCGGGCCGGACATCAACGCATGGGGTGATTTACCCGTGCGGATCTTCAACGCAAACTTTACGGTACTGGTCATGCCGCTGCGGCAGGAGAACGCACAGGCTGATTTCACGGTGATGCTCCAAGCCCTCACCAGCGGCGATGCCGACCCCGCGCGGCTGGCGGTCATCGGCGCGGCGGAGGGAGCGGATGCCACGCTCATCGGCTGCTCGTCGGATCAACTCTGCGACACCGCCATCTTACTCAGCCCGTCCACCAACCCCATCATTGAACAGGCGATGGGCGCGTTCAGCCCGCGTCCTATCTTGTTGGTCGCCAGCCAAGATGATGCGGTTTCGTCACCCGCTGTACAGGTGTTGCAAGGCTTAAATCGGGGTGAGGTCTTGGTGCAGCCCTTTGCCAGCGCCGGACGTGGCACCGAGATTCTCGCCAACCGCCCTGACCTGATTGACCTCATGGTGGCATGGTTGCAGCGTCAGATCGGGGGATAACATCCTTACGGAACGGCTGCTGGTTCCGCCGCCTGCATCGCCCGCACCCGTTCGCGCAGGCTGTCAATATTCGCCAGTTCGCCGCCGCTGGTTTCGTAGTACCAGTGTTCCCAACCGTTGCACGGGCCTTTCTGGATGCTGCGGGCGATTTTGTGGATGGAGCCTTCAACCCCCCGGTAATCCAGCTTACCGTTCGCCATGATGCGCCCTATTTTCTTGCGGTCGCGCCGGAAGTAGAGGCTGTCGCCTTCCGCCAAAAAGCCGTGCTGTAAAAGCGCCGAGAAGGGAATCCGCCGCAGCTTCCGCTTCACCACCACGACCGGCTGCTCTGGCTTAGGGATAACCGCCGCAATCCGCCTGTTAGCCACCCGCGCATACGCCATATCGCGCTCGATGCCAATCCACTGCCGCCCCAAGCGTTTCGCTACTGCCCCGGTCGTCCCCGTGCCGAAGAATGGGTCAAGCACCACATCACCCACGTTCGATGAAGCCAGAATCACACGCTCTAGCAGCTTTTCCGGCTTCTGTGTCGGGTGCGCCTTTTGCCCGTTCACCCGAATACGCTCCGACCCTGAACAAATCGGGATAACCCAATCACTCCGCATCTGTTTGCCGCCGTTGAGGTGCTTCATCAGATGATAATTAAAGGTATAGCGCGATCTCTCGGAATATTTCGCCCAAATCAGCGTTTCGTGGGCATTGGCGAAGCGCACCCCGCGAAAATTCGGCATCGGGTTCACCTTCTGCCACACGATGTCGTTGATGATCCAGTAACCCAAATCCATCAGGATTTTGCCCACACGGAAAATGTTATGGTAGCTGCCGATGACCCACAGCGAACCCTCCGGCTTCAGCACGCGGCGGCACTCACTCAGCCACGCGCGGGTAAAGTCATCATAGGCTTCAAAACTCTCGAACTGATCCCATGCATCGTCTACCCCGTCAACCTCGGTCATATTCGGTCGCCACAGTTCGCGCTTCAATTGCAGGTTGTAAGGTGGGTCAGCGAACACCAAATCCACACTGGCTTCCGGTAGCTGGATTAAGGTGTCGATGCAGTCACCCACGATAATTCGGTTGAGGGGGAGTTCAGCGTCAGCCATTCAAGCACGCTCATTCCAATAGACGTTTCGAGGGACGAAATGTGCGTCCTCCATTTTGATCTCTCCATCATATCCGAGGGATTCGAGATACACAAATAGGCATTGGGAATCAAAAAGGGCAGCCTCATCAGTTAGCCAGAGGTATATACAGGGAAATTCCTTTAGTAACAGAGACGATATATCGCCTCCCTACATCAAAAATTCAGAACAGAGCCTTTGAATTTCGCATTTTTATAGGGACGGCACGCTACGCAGATGCCGTCCGATACTATAATAAATTTTCAGATAAGCTCTACTGTGCTTTCACAATTAAAGGCGGAATACCAACCCTCTGATTTCTCGTTTCACTAGACGACACTTTTCAAATTCTCGGTATCGTTTTCCCATAGGGGTGGGTCTTTCAAGGCTAGGTTTTCTTAATTTGAGCGAAAAATCGGTTCATTTCATCAACTGCACCAACTATTCGAGTGCTTCTTTAGTCCCGTTTACGGGGCTTTATGCGTCTTGCCGGAGGGTTTATCCTCCGGCAAAAGCCAACACAAACCCATATTGAGCAAATACCTACCCTTGAAAGATCGGGGGTGAGGTTTCTTCCAGATCATCTCTGCGGTTCTATTCCTGCTTTTACTCGGTACTCAGCACTCAGTCCTTCACTGCTCATTCGTACCGGAACCGCCACACCGCGAAGCCGAAACACGCCGCCGTAAACACCACCAGCACGGCGAGGTTCGGCAGCACCGTAAGCAGGTTGCCGTTTTCAAACAGCAAGCTCTTATAGCTGTCCATCGCCCACGCCACCGGCGAGAGATGCCCGATAATCCGCATAAACTCCGGCACCACATCAAGCGACCACCACGCTCCACCGAGCGAGGCCAACATCAACGAGAGGAGCAGGCTGATACTGTTGGCCTGTGCTTCTGTCTTGAGCAGTGTCGAAATGGCGAAGCTGAAAGCCGTGATACTCAGCGTATAGATAATCATCGTCAGCAGCAGCGCCACCAAGTCATGCCCGAAGTTGACCCCCACCAGCAAGCCGATCAGGAACACCACCCCGTATTGCAGCATCCCCACAAGGAACCACATCAGGATTTTGCCCGCGAGGATTTGCCCCCGCGTCACCGGCATCATCACCAACCGCTGGATCGTCCAGTTCACCTTTTCACGGATGAGGACGTACAGTGAGCCGAACACCGTGAACATCACGAACATGCTGCCCATGCCGGGGATCGACTGCCCGAAGCCCACCTGTGTGCTGCTGGCATCCGCGCCCTCTGGCTGTTGGCTTTCGCTGTAAGCAACCGTCACCGGATTCGTGCTGACGGTCGCCGCTGCCGAGTCGTAAAGCTGCTGGCGGAAGGTTTGCTTGTCGGCCTCATCCGCGAACGTGATGCCTGTCGTATTTTCGACGATGTACGAACCCACCCTCGAAGCCACCTGCGCCGCGCCCATCTTCCCGGCTGCGGCCTGTACCGCCCGCAAGATATACCCCGGCGCGGTCACATTGTCGTTCGATTGATAAGTGACAGTCGCTGCTTCGCCCGATTGCACCGCCGCTTCGAACCCCGCCGGAATGCTGATAAGTGCCAGCGTATCGTTATTGCTCACCCGCTGGAGTGAACGCGCTTCATCCAACGTTGGGTTTTCATCGAGCTGGCAAAAATCCGCCTCGTCGTTATCCATCGGGCATAAGCGTATAGCACTGTTGGCCTCGCGCACATCGGCTAAGAACTGCTGCGAATAGGCCGTGTTGTCGTTATCGACCACATCCACGCGCACCGTGTTTGGCCCGCTGCCACTGCTGTTGGCGAAACCCACGCCAAGCGTGAACAGCACCGGAATGACCATGAGGCCGATAAGCTGCCCCTTCTCGCGGAAAAAGACACGCAAATCGTTGCGTGCAATTGTGAGTATCGTATTCATCGCGTCCCCCTAAATGTCCAACCGGCGGTCGAACATCCAAAACCCGACCCCGAACATCACCGCGCCTAAAAGTGCCAGCACCAGCAGGTTTAGCCCGATCTCACCGCTGCCGTTCGCCAGCTTCTGGAAAGCATTCGACCCCCAATACAGGATCGAGAAGCGCGAGAACACCTCCGGCAGTTGAAAGCCAAACGCGCCGCCCAATACCGCCATCGCCACGTTGACCAGCGAACCGTAAATTTGCCCCTGCTCCGGCGTGCTGGAAATCCCCGCCAGCAGCGTACCGAGGCCGGTCGCGGCTCCGGCGGCTGCCAGAATAACAGCAGCGATCAGCAGGTAATTATTGCCCCAGATCACCACCAAGCCACCATTGAGCAAGCTGCCCACCACCGTCAGCGCGATAAACAGGAACACCAGTTGCAGGATGCATGTCACCAGCACGCCCAACATTTTGCCCATCAGGATAGAGATGCGCGGCGTGGGGGTGACGACCAACCGTTGCAGCGTCCACTGCTTCCGTTCCTCAAACACGCTGTACACGCCGCCCTGCCCCGTAAACAGGCTAAAGAACATCGCCTGACCGGAACCAAACAAGATCAGCAGGGGAATGGCCCCGTTGGTCTGCTGGCCTTGAACCGTCTGCTGGTCGATCACCACTTTGTTGAGCGTCGGCATGAATGCACACGCGATGTTATCCGCGAACGAAGGGCTGGTCGCCAGAGTCGCCACCTGCATAATGCCGAATTGCTCGCTCACCGTGGCGAATAACGATTGCAGCGCGATGCTCCCGGTCGCGATCTGGTTGGTGATGCCCTCGACCACACTGCGGATAATCCCCGCTTGTATCGGGCTGCCGCTGTTGGCATACAGTTCCACACGGCTCGGCTCAATCGTCATCTTACCCGCGCCGATGGTCACTTTCTGGCTGAAGTCCGCCGGAATAATGATCGCCGCCATATACGTGCCATCATCGACACCCGTCTTCGCCGCAGCAGCATCCGCCACGACCGTCGCCTCCGTCAGCGTTTGTAACGTTACCGCGCTGCCCGTGTCAGCCGTTGTGGGTTCCGGTTCAACCAGCGCACAGCTTGAGGATGTCAGCGTGGAGGTATTCGCCGCCGGTGGAATGAAGGCGCTCACGTAAATATCACCCAGATTCTGACCATTCGCCCCTCGGTCAAGGTTGACGATAGCCACCGGAATATCGTTAATCGGGATGTCACTGCCGTTCGCCCCGCCGAATGCCAGCGCGATAATCGTGGCGACAGCCAGCGGAGCCGCCAGCATAATCAGTACAAGGTTACGGTCGCGGAAGCTCGTTGAGACATCTTTCCACGCGATTGTCCAAATTTTACGCATGGTGATTAGTCCCTCAACGCGCGTCCGGTCATTTGCAGGAACACCGCTTCGAGGTCGGGTTCGCGCACTTCGACCGATAGAATTTCTAATCCTGACTCATTCACGATCTGGATCACATGCGGCAGCGCCTTACGTCCGCGCTTGGCATAAATCGTGATCTTCCCCGCGTCGACTTCTTGGCTGCCCTCGCTAACCTGCGTCGGCATGTCATACAGCGCTCGCGTCACCCCTTCCACCGTTTGCAGCTTGGGCAGTACGCTGTCCGGCAGCCCTTGTTCGCCGATGTTCAGCACGAGGCGGTCTTCCTCGCCCACCTGCTGAATCAGTTCGCCCACCGTACCCAGCGCGATCATCTTACCTTGATCGACAATCGCCACACGGTTGCTCAGTTCCTGCGCTTCTTCCATCAGATGCGTGGTATACATCACCGTCATCTTGCGTTCTTCGCGCAACCGGATCACCGTGTCGAGGATACGGCGGCGGCTCTGCGGATCAACCCCCACCGTCGGCTCGTCCATATACACCAACTGCGGCTTGTGCAGCAGCCCGACACCGATATTCACCCGCCGCTTCATCCCGCCGGAAAAAGTTTCAACACGGTCTTTAGCACGGTCGCGCAGGTCGGTGAACTCCAGCACCTCGTCCACGCTCGCCGTCAATTCTTTCCCGCCCAGCCCGTACATCTTGCCGAAGAACTCAAGATTCTGGCGTGCCGTCAGCGTCGGGTACAGCGCAATCTCCTGCGGCACCACCCCGATCAGCTTCTTGGCATTCATGGGCTGCGCGGTAATCGAGTACCCGCCGATCTTCGCGTCGCCGCTGGTGGGGGTCAGCAAACCGCTAATCATCGAAATCGTCGTGGTTTTGCCCGCGCCATTCGGGCCGAGCATACTAAAAATTTCGCCCTTAAAAATATCGAGGTCGATGCCCCGCACGGCCTGTACTGCTGTTCCGTCCGCCCGTTTAAAGGTTTTCGTCAGCCCCCGAACTTCGACTAAGGATTCTGCCATCTTTTCCTCCGTTATGCGTGCCGTTATAATCGTCTTGTACGTATCATGCCTCTGATGAGTTGCTGCCGTCTGCCGCCGAATCACGAAATTGTTTGATCTGCTCAATCGCCTTATCAAACCACTCCGCATGAAAGCGCTGAACCTCCAGCCCATAATCCAGCGTGAGCAGTTGGAATTGATACTCGCGGGGTAGCTGCCCCCACGTCTCGCGCGGCGGCAGCGTATCCAGCAGCGCCACCAGCGTGTCCAGTTCCGCCTGTATCTCCGCCCGATACGTTTCCAGTACCGAAGTCGTCATCGAATTATCGAGATGATGGCTGAAGTACAACTGCCCTAACCAAGCCTCGCGCGGTGCCGTCGGTGGCTGCGGTCGGCTCAACCACCGCACCAGTTCCGCCGAACCCGTTTCCGTAACCCGGTAAACCTTTTTGTTCGGGCTGTCCTCCTGCACAATCGTCTCCGCCTTCACCAATCCTTCCGCTTCCAGCTTGTACAGCGACCGGTAAATCTGGCTTTGGTCGGTGGACCAAAAGTGCTGAACTGCATCATTGAACTCTTTGTTCAGGTCATAACCGGACATCGGCCTCGCGCTCAACAAACCCAGCAGCAAATACGGCAGCGACATATGTGTTTCCTCCTATATATGCACATACACATACAGTACGCACACGAATCAAAAAAGGTTGCAAATCTTCCTGCAACCTTTTCAAATCCCTGTCCGTGTATGTTTAAATTCTCTGTATTGATCTTGGCGTTCTTGGCGGTTAAATTGACTTAAGATTTCTGGGGAACCTCTCGCAAAAACGCCCCGATGAATTGCCGCGCTTCCTGCACATGCTGCGCCTTATCCACCGACTTCGATGTGAGTTCCCGCAGCCGCGCGTTGGGGATACCCGCCGCCAGCACTTCCGCCATCTCGTAGGGGTGCATCGGGTCAACGTGGTTGCCCAGCACCAGCGTCGGCACGTGGATACTTGCCCACGCCGCACGGTCACGACACGGCGCGTCGTTCGGCATCCGTTCCAGCTTGACGACCGTTTCCTCGGCGCGGGGATGCGTAAACTGCCCTACCACCGACTTCGCCACGTCCGGCGCTTCTCGCAGCAGCGCTTGGTAGGCGACACTCTGCTTAAACACCTCTAAGCCTTCCACCGCCCCATACTGCCGGATGTAACGCGCGACTTCGGTCAGTATCCACAGGTTCGCCGGCATCGGTTGGTCGAGCCATGCCGGACGCGACAGCACCAGCCCACCCACCCGCGCCGGATACCGCAGCGCGATATTCAAGCTAATCCCCGCACCCATCGAAATCCCGCCAACGACCGCTTGCTCGATGCCTAGCTGATCCATCAACGCGACCACATCATCCGCAAACGTATCAAAGGTGTAGTCGTTCACATCCCCTACAGGCCGTGTATCCCCATGCCCCCGGCAGTCCATCGACACGAAGCGAACCCCCGCCTGCGAGGTATACACATCCGTCGTCTGGGCGACATCCCCACCCAGCCCATGCTGAAAAACGAACGCCGCGCCTTCGCCCTCATCCACATAATGAAACCGTATGCCTTCACGCTCAAAATAGGCCATCGCTATTTCTCATAAGAACTACAAAGCAAATCATAGCGGTAGAGCTTACCATCCTCTGAATAGTCGAATGCAAAATCACTACTCGAAGTTTCCATATCATAAATATAGAAACTTGATCCTTTTAGGATGAGTAAACGATTGCCGTTAATTTCCCAAGTCTGTGCAACCGTATAAGGTTCTTGAGTAATTACTTGAGTACTTGAGGTCTGCAAATTTCGAACGACAATGTCCCCGATCTCATCTACATGATTGATATAGACAAGCCACTGATTATTATCTGATATGCTAAAAATAGGATATGGATATGGATATTTGCTAACTTGGTCACCGGGTATAATTGCCATCAATGTTAAAGATTTCGAGTGAAGATCTAATGTGAGTAAATCAGCATTACCTTGTGGCACTAAATTAAGTTGGCTTGTATTGAGTACATGCAATTTATTGTTCCCATCATACCCAACCAGTAAGTATTCTCCCTCAAACGCTGCCAATATTTGTGCATCAACAGTCACTTGCTTAATACCGCATATATCTTGATCGACAGAGCAACTTGTAAATGCGACGGCTTGATCATCAGTCCAATAGAATGAATCAAAGTAGTAATTCACATTCTCAGTCGGGAGCGATATCGGATGATAGTTCAGCGTCTCGGCTTCCAAAATATATAATGCTGTTATTCCAGAGAATTTTATTCCAAGTGATTGACGAGATTCTGTTGCGGCGAATGCTATAAACTTATCATTTTGACTCCAAATGACACGCTGGACTTGCAGGGTCGGGTCAAAATGCGGTTCAAGGAATTGAAGCGTCTGAGATTTTAAATCATAAAGATACAAGAGCCGGTTACTATATCCGTCTTGAAGGAGCAATCGTGTGCCATCATGTGACCAAGCGGAACCTCGAATCAATGCAACATCAAGTACAACAGCGAGTTGTACGGGCCTGCCATCGACGAACCGATATATAACAACTTGTCTACCATCAACACGACCTTCCTGTGGGCCAGCGGTTTCCACAGCAAGATAGGTTTGATCCGGCGAAATGGAATAATCTCTGCCTCGAACTGAAGCGCCTTTGAGATAGCTCCCATCATCGGGGTAAAAAATGGAGATTTCAAAATCGCTCGTCGACAACAAAATATTGCATGATTCTTCGGCAGCCTGAACACGTGTATGCAGGCTAAGCATCAATAAACAGATAGAAACTGTCAGAATATACTGCGCTTTATGCCACATCTACCCGCCCATCTTCCCCCGCAAGAACGCCACACTCGTCGCCACCTGCTGCTCGCTCAACCCGTGCAGCACCAGCGCCCCGTCGTAACCCACATCCCGCAGCAGCCGCAGGTAGTGGACGTAATCCAGCACACCGTTTCCCGCCGCCTCATGCCCTGCTTTGCCGTCCTCGCTCAAATCCTTGGCGTGTGCCAGCGCAATATCCCTGCCCAGCAGGTCAAACGCATCGTCCAATACCGCCCGCATCCGCCGCAGTTCCCCTTTGTGGAACAGGTTCGCCCCGTCCATGATGATCTTCAATCGGGGTGACTGCATCTCGTCGAGTAAACGCCGCGCCCGCTTCGCCGTATCCACCACGTTCGCCACTTCGGTTTCGATGCCCAGCGTGACATCATGCGCCTCGGCAATCTCCAACGCCTTCGCCATCATCGCGGTCAAATCCTGCCATGCCTCCGGTGATTGGTTATCCGGGTGCGCCCGCCACATATCGTCAGGATCGCGCGTCCCCGTACACAGCGTAATCATGCCTGTGCCGAGTCCCTTACACGCCGCCGCCAGCACCGCCAACCGCCGCAGCCCTTCCTGCCGCACCTGCGGGTTCGGGTGGATCATATTGAACGTGCCAGATACTGCCGCGATACCAATAGTACGTTGATCTGCCGCCTGTCGGATGCGTTCGACCACCGCCGGATCAATCGCGTCCGGCATCGAGGGCAGTCCCGCGCAGCTCATATTGAACTGGACGACATGCAGTCCTTCCCTCGCAACCGCGTCGAACACCCCTTCAACCGTCGGGCGGTTAAATGTCTTGGCAAAGATTCCGATTTCCATTACACACCACCTGTCACACTGTCCAACCGAACCGCCGCGCCACTTTCCACCGACCGCGCCACCGCCACCATCGCCCGCATCGCCGCGATACCGTCCTCGATGCTGCCGCCGCGTTGGGGTGCGCCATTCAAGATCGTATCTGCAAACCCCTCCACTTGCAGCTTATAGGTGAAGGCATCCGCGCCCAGCGGCCGGTGATACTGCCCATCCTTCACCGAGAAACACTCCACCTCACTCGAACGGTGGAACCACGGCAGATAGGTCTTCGCCTTCACCGAGCCGTGTTCGCCGTAAACCTGAAAGCCTTCTTCCCAATCGCCGCGCACCGCCACCACCAAATCCAGATGCCCGACGCTGCCATCTGCGAAATCAACCGAGATGAACCAGCAGTACGCGCCAAACCGTTCCACCAGCTTGGCCTGAACGCTGACAATTTCCCCCGCCAGATACCGCGCTGTATCCACCAGATGGCTGCCGTGCGTCAGCATATAGTAACGGCGGCGGTCGCTCTTGGGATCACCCGCCGGACGCAGCACCGATGCACTGCTGACCATCGGCGGCTGCAAGTTATCCGTCATCTCGTAGCGGTAGGTCGAGTCGCAGTACCACGCCTTCAACCCCATCAACTGCCCGATCTCGTCCTTGATGAAGTCGTGGGCGAAGGCGATACCGGGGTCAAAACGTTTGTTATTGCCGAGTTGCAGTACGAGGCCGGACTGCTTCACCTGCTGCCGCAGCGCCTCGCATTCTTCGACGCTCACCCCCAGCGGCTTCTCGATCAGCACCGGCTTCCCCGCCGCAATTGCCTTACTCGCCAGCGGCACATGGAACTGGTCAGCCACCGCGATAATCACCGCGTCCGCCTGTGGGTCAGCCAGCATCGCGTCATAATCGGCGTAGCTCACCTGTGGCCGGTGCATCGCGGTCATCGCCTCGCGCAGGTCATCGGCGCGGTCACAAATCGCGTAAAGATCGGCGTTGTGCGCCTTGCGGCAGGCATCAAAATGCGCCGCCTGTGAGATCGGCCCGCACCCCAGCACCCCCACCCGCAGCCGCCGTTCAGACTTCTTCACACCTCACACTCCCTCAAATAAATTTCGCTGTCAAAAAGTTCTCGATCAATCAAATATTATGTGCCCAGCTATCCACCAATAACCCAATTATAAAGAGCCTGTAACTCTCTTACAAAAGCCGCAGGCTCTTTAACGCCAGAAACCCTCAATCTTGCCTTCGTAGTGAAGGGATTAAATCCCTTCCTCTCTTTTCTTCACGCTTTTGCGTTAAAACCCCCTCCGCATTAACTTGGCGTTCTTGGCGACTTGGCGGTTAATGTCTTGCCTTTAACTTGAAACTTAAAACTATTTCTCAGGTTTATTTTTGGTTTGTGTCACAAACGGTTTACCAACCATGCTCCAACCCTCTTAACAATTCTGCTCCCTCAAAAGGTTGGTACCGACACCGCTTAAAAGTGACCAAATGTTCTGACAAATGTTCGCCCTAATTGGGCCAATCTCTGCTATCCTGTTCATAGGACAGACTGTATCCCTGCATTTTCTCCCCTCTCCTAGCTGTACTCAGCGGTCGGGAGAGGGGTTGGGGGTGAGGGCTTCTCCGCCGCAACTTAACAACTGTATTCGCCTTTGACTGACATCTGTTGACTGTAGACTAGAGCCTACTTTTGAATTTGTATGGAGCTAAAAGCCAATCGCTAACCGCTAAAAGCTGTCTCGCATTTGCAGAATTTGCAGAATTTTTCGCATATTTGGCACTTCACTCCCTCAACTCCGCCATCAAACCCATGTTGTAACAACAACATCAACTGCAACAACTGCAATATTTTCAACTTTTGTGGCGGAAAAATGCCTATATGTCGTCGCCGCCATCGCCGCCACCGCCGCCATTTCAGCCGAGCCATTGGCGACTCGCATGTGCCTTTTAGCGTACGACTGATCACTGACGTACAGTCTTTCGACTTTTGACCTTTAACGTTCAACCCTGTCTTAGCTGGCGACTGAAAGCTGACGACTGCTTTAAACCTCCGCCCATCGGCGGATTTCGCAAACCGTTGAACTTGCTAGAATGGGAACTATCAACCGCCGTCGATGAGGAAACCCGTTATGCGCGTCATCAAATGGATTTTAGCCGTAGCCATCACCTGCCTATGGAGCGCCTCGGTCGCCGCCCAACCGAACAACTGCTATAACATCCCCAACCCCACCGCAGCCGACGCGGGTAAAACCTGCGACTTCTCTAATAGCGATCAAGCACCACTGACTTCCGGCGTGTGGAAAGTCGAAGCGGTTGATAACCTCGATAGTGGCGACTGCCCCCTGCTGAACGACGAACTCGCATACAAATTTACGGTCAACGACGAGGGCGACCAGATTATCATGCGCCTCGGCAGTGTCAGCATCGGCGGGCGCAAGTTCACCCGCACCGAGGACGAAGCCGCTACCTACATCTACACCCGCACCACCCGCATCAGCAAGGTTGACTATGTGATGGAAGTCCTCTCGCCGGAACACTTCACCATCACATGGGTGAACCCCTTCAAGACCTGCGAAGTCATGGAGGACTACACGCTGATTAAGGCCGATGCAGCAAGCAAATAAATCAGAGGGTATTCGTCAGGAAGAAAATAATAAGCGTTGTTATAGTTAGGATGCTATAACAAATTGGGAGCTAACATGCGCGGTCGAATTACATTCCTATTGATGATTATATTGGCACTATCAAACCTGATTACGATCAATCCAATTTTCGCCCAAAGCAACCCTAAAATATGCCCCAATATGACAGGAGAATTTTACCGTCCAAACTATGTGCCAATATATGATGGTGTGAACAAACGGTTGCTGATCGTAGACTGGAATACCGGCGCAGAAATTAGCATCTTAAAACAAAACATAGAATTTCCCTATCTGTTTTCATGGTCACCAAACTGCCGGTATCTAATCGGTCGTGTTGGAGACTATCACAACTGGAACGAATGTCGTGATTTAGATGCACTCGTCATTTGGGATTCAACCACGACTGAAATAGTACTAAATCTAAAAGGTCTTTGTGACACATTAGGTGACAGTTTTCCACGCATTTATTGGAAACCGGATAGTTCTATGGCGTTAATAACAAATTGGTTTAATGGGTGGAATAGTGAAGGCAGTTCACCGCCGCGCTTCATTTGGCATACGGATAAAAACGAATTAATCGAGATAAAGCTTAAACCCGAATTCGTTTACGGCCCTAATATGTTCCAAGTAGAGTGGGATGACCAAAGAAATTGGATCTGGGCAAGTGGGAGGGGTGCGGTTTTTGCTTTTGATCAACAAACTGGCGAATTAGCTGCCCATTTTGAAAACACCAAATTGTTTTCGGGAAGGCGATATGCACTCGCGACAGTTTCATATTTTGATTTTTCGCCTGATCACACCAAAATTATTGCTTATGGTCAGTCGCGTGACGATAACTATACTGCTCCAGCAATGCGCGTTTATGATATCGCCAGTGGTCAAGGCGTTGAGGTCAATGTTGAACTAAACGGAAAAGGCGTCGTCGCACTTTCACCGGACAACCGTTATCTGGTCATGGGATATCAAGCGTTACGGGTTTGGGATTTACAAACCTTACCGGAAGTAGTTGAAGATAGGCTTCCTCATTTCCGCTATGAAGGGCCACAAGCGATGGTTCAAAGTTTGCGTTTTATCGACGGTACGATACTTGAAACGACGAGTAATGACGGCATTCAACTCTGGGATATTTTAACGGGCAACTTAATACCTGAATGATATAAAGAGGGCGAGCCTTCGCCCACCCTCTTCTCTGTATTTCTCTGCGTCTCTGCGGTTCAACCAGTATTTACGACCGCAGCTTCGCGCCCAGTTCGCGTTCGGCGGCCTTCACAATCTTCTTGTGGACACTGGCGACTTCCTCATCCTTGAGCGTTTTCTCCTCGGTCTGGTACACCAGATTGTAGGCGAGGCTCTTTTGTCCCGCTGGAATCGGGTCACCACGGTAGACATCGAACAACGTCACACCCTTGAGCAAGCTGCCACCGGCCTTCACGATGACCGCTTCGACGCTCGACGCAGCGGTTTCCTCGTTGACGACCAGCGCGATGTCTTGCAGAACCGGCGGGGTCGTGGGCAGCGGCACCAGTTCGTTGGTCGGGTTGACCACATCCAGCAGCCCATCAAGGTCGAACTCCGCCACCAGCACCGGCGCGGCACTCAAGCCGAAGGTCTTGCTGACCAGCGGGTGCAGTTCACCAAAGTCACCGATCACCTTATTGCCCACGCTCAACTGCGCCGAGCGTCCGGGATGCAAACTGGCGTGGTTCGAACGGGCGTAACTCGCGCTTTCCACATGCAGCCCATCCAGCAACCCTTCGACCACACCTTTCAAGTCGAAGAAATCCATGTTGTCGGTGAGTGCGCCACCTGCCCAACTGTTCACTCCGCGCGAACCGGTAAGCAGTAAGCCCAAACGGCGCGGTTCATCGGGTAACTGCTGCCCTTCACGCGGCAGGTAAACGCTGCCAATCTCGAAGGTCAACTGGCGGTCGGCATAACGCGCGTTGTTGACCGCGTTGCCCAGCAAACTGATGAGCAAGGTACGGCGTAGGGCGTTCTTCTCGGCATCCATCGGGTTCGCCAGCGTGATGTACGGCTCGGTGGACGCGACGTGTTGGGGCGAAAGCTGCGCCTCATCCGCCACGCTGGTGAAGCGGTAGCTGATGTTCTCACGCAGGCCGAGCGCCACCAGCACATCACGGGCGCGTTCCTCGCGTTCGAGCGAGACATTCGCCCACTGGTCAGGCATCTCGTCGGCAATCAGCGTGTCGGGGATATTGTCGTAGCCGTAAATACGGGCGATTTCTTCGATCAGATCCGCCTGTCCGGTCGCGGGTTCGCTGCTGATGTCCATGCGGTTATCCGGCGCGGTCACATGCAGGCTGTCCCCCTTCACCTCAACCGTGAAGTTCTGCCGCCGGAGGAAACCCGCACATTCCTCCGCCGAAAGGGCGATGCCCAGCAGACGCTCGACTTCACTCACCGGCAGATCAACCGTGACGACCGGCGCGGGCTTCGGATACGCATCAATGATGCCCTTCGCCACCTGCCCACCACCCGTTTGACGCATCAGTTCGATACCACGCTGCACGCCCAAAATCGCTTGGCTGGGATGCACGCCGCGGCTGAAACGAGTTCCCGCGTCGGTGAAAATCTTCTGCGACTGCATACTCCGGCGCACATTGATGAAGTTCCAGTTGGCCGCTTCGAGCAGGACGTTGGTGGTGCTGTCGCTGATCTCGGTTTCCGCGCCGCCGATGATCCCGCCGATGCCGAGCGCACCTTCGGTATCACACACCAGCATATTGTGGCTATCGAGTTTACGCTTCTGCTCGTCCAGCGTTTCCAGCGTTTCGCCAGCTTTCGCCAGCCGTGTGATGATTGTTGGCGCTTTGCCCCCTGCCCGTGCCTTCAGCTTGTCGTAGTCGAAGGCGTGCAGGGGTTGGCCGATTTCGAAGGTGATGTAATTGGTCACATCAACGATGTTGTTGATCGGGCGCTGCCCCACCGACTTCAACCGGCGCTGCATCCATTGGGGTGACGGCTTAACAGTCGTACCGCGCAGCAGTGCCAACGTGAAGCGTGGGTTCAGGTCGGCATTTTGAATGTCGATGCTGACCTCACCCGTGATTCCCGCACCTTCCATCACCGCTTCATAGCTCGGCTGCTTAAGCGGCTTGTCGAGCAGTGCGGCCACTTCCCGCGCCACACCGAGAATGCTGAAGCATCGAGCGAGGTTCGGGGTGAGTTCGACTTCCAAGATAATGTCGCCGAGAACATCCTGTAAGGGTGTACCGGGTTTGAAGTTCTGGTCGTTCTCCATCAACAGAATGCCGTCGTGTTCCTCGGTCATGCCGAGTTCCTTCTCCGAGCACACCATGCAGCGGTTCGGGATGCCACGCAGCGGCTTCTCTTTGAGGATCATGCGCTTGGGTTCGTCACTGTGCCCGTCCCAAACTTCGGCCCCTTCCAGCGCGAAGGCTGTCCACAGCGGCTTTTCCAGCGGGCCGATGCCCTTATATTCGAACAGGTTGGGCGCACCGGTCACCGTTTGTTCAAGCTCCGCGCCACCGTAATCGACCATCGCCATGACAAGACGATCAGCGTTAGGGTGCGGCTTGACCTCATGGATCGCGCCGAGAACCAACTTGCTTCTGTCCCACACCAGATGTTCGGACTTCGGCCAGCGGATGCCTTCCACAAAGCCCTGCGGCACACCGATATAGGTAATCGAAGCCACTTCCAAGCCGGCGAGCGTCAGCTTTTCCGCCAGCAGTTCAACCGGCACATCAATATCAACAAACGTTTTCAGCCAAGAGATAGGTACTTGCATTTATAGTCTCCCTTCTTGCCCTCACCCCCTACCCCTCTCCCTCAGGGCGAGGGGAGTTTAGGGCGGAACCTTTTATAATAGAAATGAGTACAGCTTCTAGGTTGCTAGTGATTGCTTGATTTGTATAACGCAATACTCTATAACCTAGTGCTTCAAGATTTTGTTGACGAATAGCATCAGCTTCAACTTGTGTTCATAACATAAGAAATCCACAACATATGCTGATCCGGCTATGGGATGCTGCCTGCGAAACTTCATGTCATTTAACTTCCGTCCACGCAAGATAGCCCATAGCATCATTTCTGCATCAGTTTGCCTGTCACGCAGTTCACGCGCTATTTGCACCATCACTTTTGTTGCCATCTCACGATATACAGCATCTGATTGTTGCTCATGCACGTTAGCTTCCACAGTATCTTCTCCCCCTCGCCCTGAGGGAGAGGGGGCTGGGGGGTGAGGGCACATCGTTAGAACTGCTCCAAGAAGCGCAGGTCGTTACCCCAGAAGTAACGGATGTCACGAATACCATGCTTCAAGATGGTCATACGTTCCGGCCCCATGCCGAAAGCGAAACCACTCCACACCGTCGGGTCGTAGCCACCGTTCCGCAGGACGACTGGATGCATCATGCCGGAGCCAGCGATTTCCAACCAACCGCTGTACTTGCACATCTTGCAGCCTTCTCCACCACACAGGAAGCATTCCACGTCAATTTCCATGCTCGGCTCCGTGAACGGGAAGTACGAGGCGCGGAAACGCATCCGCGCATTCTTGCCGAACATGCGGCGGGCGAACTCGGTCACGGTGCCTTTGAGGTCGCTCATGCGAATATTCTTGCCGACGACCACGCCTTCCAACTGGTGGAACTGCATTTCGCTGCGGGCGGTTACCTGTTCGTTGCGGTAGCACATCCCCGGCAGGATGACGCGGATCGGCTGCGTACCGTTCTTACCGAGTTCACGCATCGAGCGAATTTGCCCCGGTGAGGTATGCGTCCGCAGGATGACATTCGGCTCGGTGGTATAGAACGTGTCCTGCATATCCCGCGCCGGATGATGCTCAGGAATATTGAGCAGCGAGAAGTTCATCTCGTCGGTTTCCACATCGCGACTGCGATAGACCAAGAAGCCCATATCACCCCAGATGCGGTAGAGTTCGCGGAAAGTCTGGGTGCTGGGGTGCAAGCCACCGCTCGGCTGCGGGCGACCGGGCAGCGTCACATCGAGTTGGCCTTCTTCAAGGTCTTGCGCCAGCGCCTGCTGCTGCACGAGTTCTTCACGCTCGGTAAAGGCTGAGGCCAGCAGGTCTTTGATGGCGTTCGCTCGCTGCCCGAAGGCGGCGCGTTCTTCTTTCGGGAGCTGTCCGGTGCTGCGGAGCATGAGGGTAATCGAACCCTTCTTGCCGATATATTTGCTTTCCCATTCTTGCAGCGCCTCAGCAGTCGTAATACCCTGAATAGCCGCTTCTGCTTCTTTATAGAGTGTTTCGAGTTGTTCCAGCATATTTAGTCTCCAGTCTAAAGTCGACAGGTAACAGTCGAAATCAATTCTTATGATTTTCGACGGGCTTCGAGAGTTTGGATAAGTCCTGATAACATACGTTTGATTTCGGTCGCATCCTTTTCTAGTTGCTTATGGATTTCCGTTGATAGAAATCCTAAATCGTGCGCGAGTAATAGTTGATATTCAGCTTCATGAGCTGAACCAGCAGCTATTCGTAGAAAGCGAATAAGTTCAGCATCACCTCCGCGTCCTGACCCTTCTACAATATTGGACGCAATAAATACTGAAGATCGCCTCACTTGACTCGTTAAGCCATAAAGTTCATCTTTGGGGAAAGCATTAGTTACGCGGTAGACGCTTAACGCGAACTGATGAGACTTTTCCCACACAGCAAGTTTTCGGTAATCGCCCATAGTCTCGCCTTTGCAGAACCGAATTTGACTGTCCACTGTTGACTGATGACTGTGGACTATAAACAAAAACGCCCTCGCCCCTATGTGCTTAGGGACGAGAGCGTTTGAATTCTCCCGCGGTACCACCCTGATTGGCTGCCAATGACAGCCCGCTCTTGTGTCCTGTTACGCCGGATACGCGGAAATGACTAGTTGAGCGTTATAAGTTTTGAGTAGTAAGCCGCAAGCCTGTTTAAACTTGAAACTTATCACTTTCAACTTACTTCTGCCCGTTCACCACTCGGCTCAGGAGGGAATTCCGCGACTGCCACCTGTTAAGGCTCTCAATTTACAGCCTCAACTCCCTGTTGGCGCTGGGTTCGCGCATGTTCTCCGTCACAGCCTTTCGGATGTGATTATGCACGTATTCGATGGCGAGTGTCAAGGCCGGAGGTCAACAGCCAAGATTGGCCTTACACTTCTTTTGAGCGAATATATGACTCGACATCCACGTTATAGACCACCTCATCAACCGTGAGGGTAAACCACGGCGAGGATTCATCGAGCCACTGCACGGCAGCACGACATGGGATACGAATCCCCTGAAAGAACTGCCATTCGAGCATCTCGTTCCGCCAACCGACCTTCTCGGTACTGTCAGCTTCACGGTAACGCATCGATTCAAAATGGCGGAGCATGTGGGTTTGCGGGTCGAAGGTAGCCACAACTGTGTCTGTTGTATTTTGGAACGGGATGGTGAGCCGCGCGTGTTCGTCGTCGATGGCTTCCCAGCGAACGCGAGGATCGGTCAACAGGATGGACGGCAGCCAAACACTTTCTGACCACATACTGAGGTTCGCAGCCATATCCACCTTAGGCTGATCTTCGACCACACCAAATGGGAGTTCAAGCCGCGAGTGACCATCCAAATAATACTCGTTAACCTTGAGCAGAGGGTGACCCAGTACAGTCGCTTCAATGTAGTGGCGATAGGCGCAACCCGCCTGATGGATGAACCGCCAGCGTGCGCTAAAAGTCACCCCTTTGAAGCGGATTGAGCCACGACCGCTCAATATGGCACTGTGAATGACTGGCATCTGTTTGCCAAGTGTTAAGGCGAAAAACTCAGCAACCGGTTTAGGTAAGTCCGTAGGGAGCGGCGCTGTTTGAAAGGACGGGCTGTGGGGAGAGAAAATGGGAAATGGTTGGGTGGCGAACATCGTTACCTGCCTCGCAGTATCAACAATCGCGAATTTTGACTGAAGTAAACCAGTATCAACAGAAGCGCAAGATCAATAAACGTACCGCGGAAAGCGGTTGACCAATCTAGAATGGTTACGGCGGCTGAGATCAAAACGCTGACCAGTAGGACTGGCTGCCAACGCTTCCACCCCACGACCAGCGCTAAACTCGTCGAAATAAAACCCAGCGCAGCCGCTAACCATAGGACGCTATAAACACGCATTCCAACCGCGCCCAGATCCAGCGCTCCACCGAGTAAGGCTGTTTTGTAGGGTAAGTCGGTGAGGGTCAACAGCGGCCAATAGGCGAAAAAGCCCATGAGGTGAATGAGTCCGTGAATTCCAAGCAGTGCCGCGATGATGGCCCACAAGAGTGTTTTCATGCGTGTCCCTTCAATGAGAGTAATGATAAATCGTTAGAAGTTGGATTAAACCCCTTTTAGAATAGGCCAAAGGGAATGAGTACCGTAGTGAAAAGCCACCCTTATTCGACGTGATGTTCATCAGGTTTACAGGGTCAACACATCAGAACATTGACCCTGATGACCTGTTAAAATCTATAGACAATCAAAAATTAGCCTTACAATCTCTTGACGACCATTGAAAACTATGTTATTGTCAACGATGTTGTGAAAGGAGAGGTGTGCATGGTTATGCTTAAACCGCGTATTGAAAACGGATCAGTCTATTCAAGACAAGAAGCAGCAGAAGCCCTCGGCGTGAGCCTGAGTACGCTAAAGCGCCTGATTCGCAAGGGACACCTCAAAGTGAGTAAACCGGACGGAATGCGCCGGGTCTTTATTACCGGCGAAAGTATCCAGATGATGCTGGATAATACCGTCGTTGAGCGAGGTGCCTAACAATGTCTTCGCGTCTTACCGAACTTTGGCTTAATAGCATACCGCGTCAAGGTGGGCTGATTCTGTCGTTGAATACAGTGTTATTCGACGCGCCTGCCGCCGCTGGTCATGTCTATGCGCCGAATCTGTTCGGTAGCGACCCCAGCCGTCAGTCTCACGAAAGGTATCATCGTCGTAAAAGATGATGAATCCGCCACTTAGTGGTTCCCTAACGAGGGCGTGAGACTGGAAAAATCTAGTCCACGCCCTTTTTATTTGTCAGCTTGAAAGTCACAACCGGCACGAGGTAAAAAATGTTACAAGCACACTACTCAAACCGTGATTTTCTCCTCACCGATGCAGGGTTGGCTGCTGTCTACGAGGTCTTTGATGACCTCCATGATGCCGCCAGCGAAGATCAGCTCCAAGAATTGACTGCGTTGGACAAGCGGGAATTGTTAGGTTGGCTGCGGGAACTGGTGTTCACCGCACAAGAAACTATCACTGAGATTGAAAGCCGCAGCGCACGGACGGCACGGCAAGAACCGGTTCTGCGACTGGTGAAATAGCCTCTTAATCGGTGGCGGCTGCCACGGTCGCCACCGTTTACAAGCCATCACCAGTGAACGGTTCGGGCGTGCAAGCGCGAGCGGGCTGGAACATTGGTGGTGAGACGCTTTTATGACTGCCCCGTTGGAACGTGGTCAGTCAGCACTTTAAACAAACAGCAACGATACGAGTTACAAACGACAAATTGGGTGAGTTTTATCGGAATCCGCATTCTGTGTATAATTCGGGTTAGTAATATGTTTTGCAATTTTGACCAGTGGTTTAAACGCGCCACTGATATGAGGGCCGGTGGGGAAGCCTGCGCGCAATATGGGTGTTGGCTCGGCTTCCCTTCCTTCAACAATAATTAAGCCGGTGAGCTTATTGGGTTTACCTGATACGTGATCGATCTATCGGGTATTTCCTTTAAAACATATGGTCGGATTAATAACCCCTTCTTAATCAAGTTGCGCTATAATCTACATCGTGTGAAAATTAACGCAAAGGCAATGCCCATCGCAAAAGAGTCTTGTTGAGGTGGATTTGTGTCTACTGTTTTCGCTCTAAAGAACCGGGTTTTGCTGCTCAACGGCAGCAATTGGGAGCCGCTGGCGGTGATTTCGGTGCCACGTGCGATCAATTTGCTGCTGGCGGGTAAGGCAGTCGTCATTGAACAATCCGGTCAATTCCTCCAAACGATCCGCGAACAATTTCCTGTGCCGTCGGTGATCGCGCTGCGGACGTACATTAATGTGCCGCGCAGGCAGGCGCATTGGAGCCGTAAGGGTGTGCTGGTACGTGATAATTACACGTGTATTTACTGCGGTGTCCAGCCGGGTTCGCTGGCGAAGGGCAAGCCGCTTTCCAAGCACGACTTCACGGTTGACCACATTTTCCCGAAGTCTCGTGGGGGCAAGGATACGTGGACGAACACGGCCTGCGCCTGCTACAACTGCAACCACCGCAAGGGTGACAAGCTGCCGAACGAGCTGAACATGAAGCTGAAGTGGGAGCCGAAGACCCCGCGCACGAGCTATTTGGTGATTGCGATTGGTACGGGGCCAGATGCGTGGAAGCGTTACATCGAGATACACAAGGACTAAAGACAGAGATTTCCGTAAGGGGTCTCTGTTTTTTATTCGGTCGAAAGATAGTCGTCAGCTTCCAGTCGCCAGTCGCCAGCAAAGACAGGGTTGAACGTTAAAGGTTAAAAGTCGAAGGTGAAGGCGGCAGATGATGCCGCTTTTTGATTCAATTTCTGCAAATGCAAGACAGCTTTTAGCAGTTAGCGATTGGCTTCTAGCTCCAAGCCGATTTTCTTTAGCGAATTTTGAATAGCTTAAGTAGGCGACTCAGATATTTACTCATACCCGAACGGTTCAGAGGTAATGTGGATTGAGACTCATTCGTATCGCCTGACCC
Organism: Chloroflexota bacterium; assembly: GCA_020161935.1. Classification (GTDB taxonomy): domain Bacteria; phylum Chloroflexota; class Anaerolineae; order Aggregatilineales; family Phototrophicaceae; genus CFX2. The sequence continues at coordinate 36,646 of JAIUNI010000012.1, read as the reverse complement.
ATTGGTGGATAGGCGTTTCTCTTTCACCATCAGCATACCGCCGCTGCCACCACATAGGGGGCAAAACGAGGAAAACATAACGTACGATTCGCCTTTATCAACCTTCGCGGCAGCGGGAAAGGATTTTTCCCACAATTGAGGTATGGGGTCAAACAATTCTGGCAAACCACACTGGTTACAAGGCGAAATATCATAAAACGCCCGCTGCATGATGTATTCGTGCGTCACTCTGATCGGCAATTTGTAAGATTGTTTGGCAACAAAGAGAATTTCATCATTCTGCTTGAGCGTCTTTAGTTGATGAGGTTGATTGAGCAGGACAGCGCGATAGGCATAGCCGTTTTCACCTGATTGATGTGTCCATTCTAGCCGCGCGACAACATGCGCCCACATGACCTCAGGCTTCGTATCGGTAAAGCGAAAACTACCCTCATGAACCACTACTTGCAAATCATCGGGATGTTGTGGATGAAATCGCCCTTTTAGATCAACATCATCGTGCCAAATCGCCATGAGGTTTACGCCACGTTGAATTCGGCTTCGGTGCTGACGCGGAGGACACCCGCGAGTTCGTGACCGATGACCAGCGGCTTGCTATCCACCGTGAGTTGCAGCGGGCCGTTGAAGGGCGCACGTTCCGAGAGATGCAGACGTGTGCCGGGGATCAGGCCGAGCGTGCCGAGGTATTGCAGCTTGTCGGCATCATGGGTAGCGACGCGACTGATGACCCAATCGGTTCCGGCAGGTTTTTCACTGAGCGGCTCGTCATGGATGCGCGGCATTTTGCCATCAGCGGTGGGAATGGGTTCACCGTGCGGGCAGCGTTTGGGGAAGCCGGCCATCTTTTCCATACGGGAGACGACTTCATCACCGACCAACGAACCGAGGGTATCGGCATCATCGTGGACTTCGTGCCAACCAAACTGCATGACATCCACAAGGAAGCGTTCAACCAAGCGGTGACGGCGGATGTTGAGCAAGGCTTCACGTTCGCCGGATTCGGTCAGGTAAATGCCTTTGTAGGGTTCATGCTCAAGGTAGCCACCGGATTTGAGGCGCTGCACCATGCGCGTCACCGCCGGAGCGGAGACATGCAGCACTTCGGCTAAATCCGAGGTGGAAATATAGGGGTTATCATTCTGGTAGTAAGCCAAACGATAGGCTTCTGCCAGATATTCTTGCATCGCAGGGCTAACAGTCATGGCTTTCAATACGTTGTCTCTACAGAATATTGCTTATGCAGATGATAAATATACCGAACATTGTCGTAACTTTGCAAGTGTTAAATCTAATGTTGATACAGGTTTAATACATCATACACGGAGAACGGGTCATTTTTCCAGTTGTCGGAGCAAGTTTGCCCGCGTTTGCTCATATTCTTCCTGCGAAATTAAACCCTTATCATAGGCCGATTTCAGTTCTGTCAAACGGCTGCTGAGGTCGCCACCGGCGCTGCTGGTGAATACCGAGGGTGGGCGGGAGGCGGCAGGTAAATTACCAGCGCCGGTCAATATGAAGAACATGCCAGCGAGTAAGGGGATCACGAACAGCGCAATAGCGACATTGAACTCACTATAGGAAATGTCACGCCGCTGCCCACTCACATCCTCGCACCATGCATCACCCGTGCCAACAATGTTGCGCCGCAGCGCCCCACGCAAAATTGGATTTTGATGGTAATCCTCGTCCGTGCCGCAGAGCAGCGTATCGTAAACACCATCCAACACACGATGAACGGCGGACGGCATCAGCGGACGCAGGATAACACCGACGACAAGATAAACAAACGCGATAGCGAGCAGGCTGATGCCAAAACCGCGTAGAAAGGCTTTCCCACCGGAATTTACAGTCGCATCCGAAGTCATCAGCACATCCTCATGAGGCAGGGTTATTCATCGAGTAAGTCACGGGCTTGCTTGAGGCGCTGGCGGGTGATCTCGTGGCGCGGGTCGATGGCGGCGGCGCGGCTGTAAGCATCCACCGCCCGGCGGTACTCTTTCATCGCCATCAGCGCCTCGCCATAGTTATTCCAGAACCACAGGTCGTTGACGTTGTGCGAAACGGCTTTCTCGTAGGCGACGATAGCCTCCGACCAGCGGTTCAAACCGGCGAGCGCCAAGCCTTTGCCATTCCACGCCCATGCGTAGGTCGGGTCGATTTCAAGCGCCTTGAGGTAACTTTCCAGCGCGCCTTCGTAGTTATTGATGCGGCGCTGCACCTGCCCTTTACGCGCCCAAGCGACGGCGTTGCGGGGCATCATGGTGGTGGCGTGTTCGGCGACCGACATGGCATCCCCCTTGCGACCCATGTCGAGCAGCACGTCGATCTGGTTGGTGTAGTACCAGATGACGCGCGGGTCTTCGGTAATCGAGCGTTCATAGCTGGCGAGGGCTTCTTCGCGGCGGTTCAAGTTTTCGAGGGCGAGGCCGCGACCGTTCCATGCCCACGCATAATGCGGGTTGACCGCCAGCGCTTCATCGTAGGCAGTGAGGGCCTCGGCATGGCGATTGAGGCGGCGCAAGGCTTGACCGCGTTTCGCCCAGCTTTCGGTGTGCTTGGGGTTGAGCGACAGGGCGCGGTCGAGAATGGGCAGCGCTTCGGTAAAGCGGTTGAGCGTCACCAACTCGTCGCCGTAGTTGTACCAGTACCACGCATCCTGCTCGCCGGATTCGGTGGCGGCGCGGAAGGACTTCAGCGCGTCCTCGTGGCGATTCATGGCGCTGAGGGTTAAACCGCGACCGTTCCAGCCCCAGCCGTACTTGGGGTCAATATCGACGGCGTGAGTATAGCTTTTGAGGGCTTCATCCAAGCGGTTGAGGCGGCGGAGCATTTGACCATGCTTCGCCCACATGCGCGAGTTGGAGGGTTCAATCTTCAGCGCCTGTGTGAGCAGGTCGAGAGCTTTCTGGTTATTGCCCTGCTGGATGAGGATGTCGGCCTGCTGCATCATGTAGAACGAGTCTTTGGGGGCGGCCTGCCCTGCCTTCTGGTAGGCGCTGAGGGCTTCATCCAGCCGACCAAGCTGTTCGAGCGTGATACCGGTTTCATTCCACGCCCATGTGTATTTGGGGTCGAGCAGTGTGGCCTGCTGCAAGGCTTTGAGCGCGGCATCCGGCTGCTTGAGGTTGCGGAAGGCGTTGCCCATACGCGCCCAGCTCTGGGCATGGGCGGGCATGACCTGTGTCACTTTTTCGAGGATGGGAACGGCTTCTTGATAGCGACCCATCAGCGAGAGGACGTTACCCTGATTGTACCAGCAGTGCCAAACGTAATCGTCCTGAATTTGGGCGGCGCGGTTGTAGCAGTTCAGCGCGTCTTCCAAGCGCCCCATGCGTTCGAGGACGATGCCCTTACCGTTGATCGCCCAACTGTAATCGGGTTGAAGCTGGACAGCGCGGTCATAGGCTTGCATCGCGTCGATATTCTGGTTGAGGTGGCGCAGCACCTGACCGAGTTTTGCCCAACTAAAGGCGTGGGCAGGGTCGGTGCGGGTGGCTTGAGTAGCAGGGCCAAGCGCATCCTCGTACTGGCGAAGTTCGACCAGCATTTCGGTGAGATTGTACCAATGCCAGACAACATCCGGCTGGTACTGGGTCGCCTTGCGGAAGCTGACGAGTGCATCGGCAAAGCGACCGAGCGACTTGAGCGCCAAGCCGCGACCGTTATGCGCCCACGCATAATCCGGTTCGTAGTCGATGGCCTTCTCGTAGGCGTAGACGGCTTCTTCCTGCTGCCCCATCAAGCGGTAAACCTGCCCCAGCTTGCCCCAACTGTTGTGGTGTTCGGGGTCGATTTCGAGGGCGTGCTTGAGAAGCGGGATGGCTTCGTCGTAGCGGTTCATGCTCTGCATCACGTCGGCTTGGTTGTACCAGTTCCAAACCTCGTTGGGTTTGATGGCGGTAGCCTGTTCGTAGCTGGCAAGGGCTTCTTCAAGCTGCCCCATACGCTCTAGCACCAAGCCCTTACCCCGCAGCGCGAACCCATAACGCGGCATGATGTCCAGCGCACGGTCATAGGCGACGAGCGCGTCTTCGTTACGTTCCATCAGGCGCAGCGCACGCCCCTTCCGCGCCCACGCCAGCGCGTTATCGTCTTGCAGGGCGATGGCACGGTCGTAGGCGGCCAGCGCTTCGTCCATGCGGTGCAGTTCGGTGAGCGAGTAGCCCTTGTCGATGAGTTCATGCACCTGCATCTCCGGGCCGGTGATTTCGAGCGTGGCTTTTTGTCCGGTCACGTCCTCGAAAATGACGGCGAGGTCATCAACAATCACACCCCAATTGGCGGGGCGGTTTTCCGGCAGCTTTTCGAGGCAGGCCATCACCAACTGCTGCAAACGCAGGGGAAGCTGACGCTCGAAGTGCGGGTCGAAAACGGGTTTCTGGTTGAGGTGCGCCTGCTTCCACGCGCTGAAACGCTTCTCTTTAAAAATTTGGTGTCCGGTGAGCATCTCATACAGGATGCAGCCGAAGGCGTAAATATCAGCGCGGAGGTCAACATCTTTGGCCTCGCACTGTTCGGGGGACATATAGGGAGCCGTGCCGACAATCGCGCCAAAGCGCGTCAGGCGGTTGCCACCGCCGCGACGACCGTTATTTTCGGCATCGGGGTCGTTACCGGGCAGCGGCACATCGGTAAATTCCAGCGAGCGCACGAGGCCGAAGTCGGTGATTTTGGCGATGGCATCATGGGTGACGAGGATGTTGGCGGGTTTAAGATCGCGGTGTACCAAGCCGGGGACGCGCTGGGTGGCGTGCTGCATCCCCAAGGCGATGTGCAAACCGAACTCCATCGACTGCGGCAGATCGAGCCGTTTGCGGTCGATCCAACTGCGGAGGTCAGGACCTAAGCCTTCGGGGCCGCTGATATGTTCGAGGATGATATGCGGGCGATCCGCGATGGTTTCGACGCGGCGGGCTTGGACGATGTAGCGGTGCTTTTCGAGCATGATCCACGTCGTCGCCTCATGGTTGAAGCGGGTCACGGCGCGTTCGTTATCCAAGAAGCGGCTCTGGAAGGTTTTGATGGCGACCGGTTCTTTTTGCTGGCTGTCATAACCGAGGTAGACGACCCCCATGCCGCCGCGTTTAACATCAATCACTTCGTAGCGGTTTTGTATCCAGTCGCCGGGGCCAAACTCGTCCACATCATCGCGCGGGGGGCGGGCAGCGGGCATTTCGGTGAGCTGGCGGCTGGCGTGAAGTTGGTCTTTCTCGAACGAGTCGAACGAGTCCAGCGCGGTATGTTCGAGGTGCGTTTCACTCTGCGACATGAACTCGGTGTTCGACAGGCCGCCGACCGAGGGCAGTACTTCGTAATCCGCGACCGTTTGCGAGAGGTCGTTGATGGTTTCGGACAAGTCCGGCATAGCGACGACTGTTAAATCTTCGGTCGTGCGGATGGTACCTGCCGTTGGAAATTCGAGGTTGGTACGGCTGTCAAACGATTGGTCGAGCGCAAACGAGTCATCCAAGAGTTCGTCGGAGGTGATACTCATGGCTTTTAAGGGGCTGGTCGGTGATTCCTCGCGGTAGATGTCGAGGAGTTCGTGGACCAGTCCTTCGTCCTCACCGCGAATGGTTTCGGAGGCATCTTCATTTTCGGCAAGCGCCCATAAGGCAACCGCGATGTTCCGGCGGGTGTGGTAAGTTTGGGCGGTGGCAACCACATAGTCGATAAAGTTGCGGACGGCACGGCGGGCTTGCGCGAGGTCAAGGTCATCATCCGCGAGGCGCACGGCCTTCTGGTAGGCGATGACGGTTTTGCCGACGTAGAACACCAGCAAGCGCCCATCGTCGGTTACGGCACGTTTGGCGCACAGGTCACCGAGGGCGAACAGGTCGTTAATGTTGTTGCGGCGCAGCGCCAAACGCCCCAACTGGCGGATGTCCGAATTGGGGTCGGTGGCGAAATAATCAATCGTATCCTGCGGATGCCGCTTCTTCAGCAGCTTCTCGGTTTCTTCGGTGCTGAGTTGGGCTGGCTGGCGATTGGTCTGGGGAATGTTCATGGTTGTGTTGGATTACCCCTGCTTGATTTTCGCCTCAAACTTTAGGCGTTCGCCATCCGCAGAAGCGACGACTATATCGCCGGGTTGGAACGCATCCTCGACAATTTTGGCACTGATCGGACGGGTCACTAGACGCTCGATGGCACGCGCTAAGGGACGCGCCCCACTGATGGCATCATAGCCCTTTGCCAGTACCAGCGCACGGGCATCGTCAGTGAGTTCGAGCTTCAACTTTTGCTTCGACAAACGGTCATAAAGTTCAGTCAGCTTCAGTTCCAAAATCCCACTGAGCGCCTCGCCTTGCAGCGGACGGAAGGTAATCACCTCGTCGATGCGGTTGAGGAATTCAGGCCGGAAGAAGCGTTTGAGATAAGCACTGTAATCGGGCAGCGATGCTTCACCGCCGCTGGTGAAACCTATCGACTTACCGGCTTCCTCGGTACCGATGTTGCTGGTCATGATGAATACTGAATGACGGGCATCGACATGACGACCGTGGGCATCGCTCAACCGACCTTCGTCAAACACTTGCAAGAACACATCAAAGACTTCCGGCGCGGCTTTTTCGACTTCATCGAGCAGCACCACACTGTAAGGACGGCGGCGCAGGCCATCGGTTAGCTGACCGCCGCGCTGCGTATCCTTATAACCCGGCGGCGCACCGATGAGGCGGGCAACCGTGTGCGAGTCGTGGAACTCAGACATATCGAGGCGGAGCATGGCATCGTCACTGCCGAACAGGAAGGAGGCTAACGCCCTCGCCAGTTCGGTCTTGCCGACACCCGATGGTCCAACGAACAGGAATACGCCAATCGGGCGCTGGGGATTACCCAAGCCGGCACGGGCGGTTTTGATGGCCTCGGCAACGGTTTGCACGGCGGAGTCTTGCCCGATGACCCGCTGACCGAGCGCAAGTTCCAAGCCGACCAAACGGCGCTTTTCATCTTTAGTCAGTTCGGTAACCGGAATACCTGTCCAATCGGAGAGGACGGCAGCGACATTCTCGACTTCAACCTCCGGGATACCGCTGTCGTTTTCATCCGGCGACATGGTGCGGATGATGACGCGGGTACAGGCTTCATCAAGGAGGTCGAGCGCTTTATCCGGCAGGCGGCGGTCGGGCAGGAAGCGCACCGAGAGATTGATGGCGGCTTCCAGTGTTTCGGCGTTGATGATGACCCCGTGATGCTCTTCCAGCTTGGCTTTTTGGCCTTCGAGGATCAGCTTGGTATCGGCTTGTGAGGGTTCTTCAATGTCGATGGTGCGGAAGCGGCGGTCGAGCGCCGGATCAGCCGCGATGGCACGGCGGTATTCTTCGTGGGTGGTCGCGCCGATGCACATCAGGTCGCCACGTGCGAGCGCCGGTTTCAGGATATTGGCAGCGTCCAAGTTGCTGTCGATGGTATCACCCGCGCCGACGATGGTGTGAATTTCGTCGATGAACATGATGACGTTGCCAGCATGTTTGACTTCATCCACGATACCAATCAGGCGTTCTTCAAACTGACCGCGCAAGCTCGTCCCTGCGACCAGCGTACCGATTTCGATCTGGACGATGCGGCGGTTGAGGAGCGACTTAGCCGCCGTGCCGGTAGCAATGGCATACGCCAAGCCTTCGACCACAGCCGTTTTACCGACACCGGCATCACCCAGCAACAGCGGGTTATTCTTCTTGTTGCGTGCCAGCGTCCGCGCTAGGGAGCGAATTTCACTCTCGCGGGCGATGGCGGGGCCAATCTTCCCCGTAACCGCTTGGGCGGTCAGGTCACGCCCGTACTTGTCGAGCAGCGGTGTGGGGACACGGGCAGGGTCACGTACTTTGTCGTTAGAGATTTCATCGTCGTCATAATCGAACTCATCGCTGGGGATATTGGGGATGTCCAATATCATGCCGTTTTCGTTGTCGACATTCAGCGGGTCGTTCTTGAGCGAATCGGATTCCAGCACCAGACGCTGTAACCACAGGTTGAGGTCGAAGCCCATTTCGGTCAGCTTGCGGACAGGGATGCTCTCGCCTTCTTGGAGGACGGCGACCAACAGGTGAATCTCCTCCACCTGCCCACTCCCGTCCTCATCACGATCCGACAGGAAGATGGTGAGCGCCAGCACCAACTCGGCGCGGGGTGTCATCGGCAGCACTTCCGGCACCTTCGAGTCGCCCGTACCGACTTCCTTGCGAATTTCATTACGGACGAAGCGCGGGTCAAGACCGGCACGCCGAATAAGCAGCGTGGTTAAGCTGCGCTCGTTGCGGGTGAGCGCCATGAATAGATGCTCAACGCCGATATAGTTATGGTCAAGGCGGCGTGCTTCTTCCGCCGCTTGGCTGAGAATTTCGGAACAGCGTTCACGTATTTCTTTTTCGGGAATATCCGGTGAAGGGGTCAATCTTCACACATCCTTTTATCTGATTGTGTTTTGTAGAACAGCAACACGATACCACAACGTCATTTGAAAACCATTGGAGCCATTTCAGTAGGGAGTATACCGCATCACAGCCGCCCACGAAATTGTCCTCAAGCCTTATTAGAAAAAAGCCCTCTTTCGTTGTAGCATAGATTCTAGGTGATTATCTTTATGTTCACCGTTATTATTAAATGGGGCAGCACGGTATTCCTCGACAAATCGTGCCGTACCTCGTTCTACCGGATGCAGCAGGTTACTATGAGCAGCGACCCGATTATTGGCAAAAAACTTGGCGATTATCTGATTGTAGACATCCTCGGGCAAGGCGGGATGGCAAGGGTATACCGGGGGTTGGATAAGAAACTCAACCGTTATGCCGCCGTGAAAGTGATTGATGCCAGTTCGCTCCGTGAAGACGAGGCGGAATATCGCAAACGCTTCCAAAGCGAGGCGCGGGCGATTGCACGGCTCAACCACCCGAACATCGTTGGGATTTACCAGTTCGATCAGGTCGATACGCTGTATTACATGGCGATGAGCTTCATCGAAGGCCGCGACCTGCGGAACATCATCAAGACCCACGACCGCAACGGCACGCGCATGAGCGGCACGGAAGTCCGCAACATCATCCGCGATATTGGCTCGGCGCTGGATTACGCCCACAGCGAAGGGGTGATCCACCGCGACATTAAACCCTCGAACATCATGGTGACGGCAGCGGGCAAGGCGGTGCTGACGGACTTTGGCCTCGCGCTGAGTGTACCGGAAGGCACCATCGGCAACACGTTCGGCAGCGCCCACTACGTCGCGCCGGAGCAAGCCGTCAACTCGGCACAAGCAGTCGCCCAGAGTGATATTTACTCGCTGGGGATCGTGCTGTTCGAGATGCTCACCAACCGCGTGCCGTTTGACGACCCGTCAGCGATGGCAGTTGCGATGAAGCACCTCACCGACCCGCCGCCCCCACCCAGCAAAATCAACGCCAGTTTGTCGCCACAGGTTGACCGCGTAGTTATTCAAGCACTGGACAAAGACCCGAAGAAACGCTTCACCACCTGCGCCGAGATGTTGAAAGCGCTCGAAAAGGCGATGGGCGTGTTCGACACGGGCGATTCGACCACGAAGATGCCATTGAAAACCGCGCCTCTGGCTACGCCGATCAGCAAGCCCGCCGGTGTGGGTACAGCCGTGGTGGACGAGACGAAGGACACCACCGAGGTTGAAGTCGCTAAAGCGCCGCCGGGGTTTGAAACCAGTGTGTTCCCGCCCGCGATTGCCCTGCCCGACTCGCCGACCGTCACCGACTCGAAGGCCTCCCTCAGCACCCGTAACGCGATCATCGCCGCACAGGCCGAGCGCGAAGCCAAGCAGAAGCGCAGCCGCCGCAATAAGCAGCTCCGGCAGGCAGCTATTCCAGTGGTGGTGATATTGATCGCGCTGGTGGGTGGTTTGTTCCTGCTGTCGAACAACAGCAATCAGGTGATTACGGACGCACAGACACGCACCGCCCTACTCGCGACCGGAACCGGCACAACCGATGAAGCAACTAGCATCGCGGCAGCCGTCACTGATGAGGCGACCGATGAGGCGACCGAACCGGTGACGGACGAACCAGCCACCGCCGTGCCAGAAACCGAAGCCGCGACCAACGAGAGTACAGCAACGACCGAGAGTGCGACCGTTACGCCGCTGCCCGTTACCGAGGCGACGGCGACAACCGAACTCGCCCCCGCGACCGAAACGTTTATACCCACGGTGAGCATCGGGGATGTGACCCCGAACGCCAGCCCTACCGCGCCGAGCAAAGTCGTCCTGCGCTACGACGACCAAGTCCTCACGCTATTTAACCAGAGCAGCACACCGGTCAACGTGGGCAGCCTGCGCTTCGTGCAAATCACCGCTGCCGGAACAACGATTGAATACAGCACGCAGGAATGGGCGGCCATCAGCAGCCGACCGATTACCGCGCTGCCCGCCGGTGACTGCTTACAGGTGCTGCGAAATGACCGCTTCCTCTCGGCGATGGATACCAAACCGGATTACTGTGACTTCGTTCAGGCGTGGCGGCAGATCTCGTTTACCCGTTTACCGTGGGTGAGTGATGACTCGGCAGCAGTTTTCGAGGTACGGCGCGGCACTGAAGTGCTGGCGACCTGCAAGATAACCAACGGCCAATGTGGCTTCGATCCCTGATAAGCAGCGGGGTTGATGACCAATAAAAATGGGAGAGTCGCTGACTCTCCCTTACACAAACCAGCAGACCTTTTAGAAGCGATTAACCAACGTGTGGCAAGCTGGGAATGGGGCCGTGTATCTTCAACAGGCTGCCCAATATCCAGCCAGTGCCGCCTTCATACTGCACCTGTATCCAACCGTTAGTACTGCGCCCTGTAGCAGTAAGGGTCGCGTTGGCGGGAATGGATGACACCACATTGTAGTTGCGTTCGGGCGTTGAGCGGATTTTAGCGGCTTCCAGCGCGGTAGCCGGGAGATGCAAGCCAGCTATGCCTTCGCCAGCAGCAGGCGGCACACCCAGCTTGATCGGCATCGTATCGACCGTATCCCACGGACGCGGCAGCGCCTCAAAGGTTGCGCCAGCAGCAGCGAGTTCGCTCAGAATGACCGGAAGAACACGCCCCGTTACACGGTTGATGTCGTGGAAAGCAATGACGACTCCATCCCCATAATCATAAACGTTATACAGTTGTCCGGCGGACTGCGGACGGTTGAGTACGTTGTCAATAACCGCTTGATCGAAGGCGATAGTATCGAGGTCGATGCCGCTTAAACCCCAACCGCAGTCGTCGCTGTTGACGTTCCAGTTGTAGGTGATCACATGTACACCCTCAATCGGTGGCAGCGGCTTCGCCCCACCCCCCGGCTGCCAGAACAATTTGATCTGGGCATTATAGCGCGGCAGTTGGTCGCCCAAAGCAGCCCGCAGTGTTTCCTCGGTTTTCAGGTAGGATTCGATTACTGGTTCATCCGGCGCACCGGCGTAGACACCGGGTTCTGACCACAGGTGGTTGATAAGGGCGTGGCCTTCACGGACTTCACGCTGGATGAGCGCCTCGTGACCTTCGATTTCGCTGCCGGCGATCATAAAGGTCGCTTTGGCGTTATATTGGGCGAGAATATCAAGGATTTGCGGGGTGTAAGCGTCAGTCGGGCCGTCCTCAAAGGTCATATAGACCCGAAACGGTGCGCCGGATTGGGCGCTGACAGGGGCAGAAGATAAGTTGAGTATAAAAAGGCAGAGCGCGGTAACAAATCCCAAAAAGGCACGAGAAACCCTGAACATTATTTTACTCCAATGCAGAATAGATTACCTTCATTAGAGCTGATTTCTCGATTTTAAAATAGGCTGCAACGCTACGCCTGAATGACGACTTCTCGCCGCCCAACGCTCGACTGGCTTACGGGCGGGATTCGTCGCTGTCGGCATCGTAGGTCAGCGGCACATCCAACCGCAGCCACGTACGACCGACGCGAAATAAGGTACCGGGGCGCAGGCTGAGGCGACCTTTGATGCGGTTGCTGTCTTTTTCCACGAAGGTACCGTTGCGGCTGTTGCCATCTTCCAACCAGAAGCCGAGCATATACGGGTTTTCGACCGACTCGGAGGCCGTAACCGGAATGGACATGATGCCGACTTTGGCATGAATACGCGAAGCCTGACTGTCGAAGTGCAGGTGAATATCACACCCTTCGCGCCTGCCGATCAGCAGGATCGACTCTTCACCCACCTCCGGCTGGGCAAAATTCAACGTTTTGCCATCCAGCGGGCCACTCATATAGGTAATCGAAATATCGCGCGGCATGTATCCACTTTCTATTGAAAATACGCACTGGTTAGCGCCATATGGTGACGCAACTTGCTCGACTAGGCAAGTCCCATGTTGCGCCGCTTAATCCTGCGGCAGCGATAACAAGTAGGCGACGAGCGCGTCAATATCTTCCAACGACACGCTGCGGATCAACTGGTGCTGACCGGACATCGTGAACACATCGGTAAGTGTGGCGGCTGACCCATCGTGGAAGTAAGGGGCGCTGCCCGCCAGCCAGCGTAAGCCGGGGGTATCAAACGCCGTCCCCGCGTTCTCGGTGGTCGATAAGCCCGTACCCACATCATGCGTTTGGAAGTCCGTCCCCGCGCTGCCCGCATGACACGTACTGCATTCCTGCTCGTTGAACACTTCCGCGCCCCGACTCAGCACTGCCGGACTCGCGGCGGGTAACACCGTCGGGCCAGCGAAGGTGGCAATGTAGGCCGTCAGCGAGTCCAGATCGAGCGATAACCCCGCGTGTGGGCTGCCGAGCGGTTCGGAAAGCGGCTGGCTGGTAATCAAGCCTGTGCCACCCTGCAACTGGCGAATTTTCAGTTCCGCATCCGCCAGCTCGTCCCATGTCGCCGACCAGTTATACGGCGCGGTTTCCAGCAGGTTGTACAGCACGGGCGTGTTGCGCGGCCCGTCAGCGAAGCCCTGCCATACGCGACTATCGGACATGCCGTCGAAGTGGCAGTTGGCGCAGCTTATCCAGTTGCCGAAGGCCATGCGGCGATCCACCGCGCCGTAAAACAACTGTGCCGCCACGATGGTATCGACTGATAGATTAAAGTCGCTGATGAACAGTTTATCGACAATCGTGAGGTTACGGGTTTCGATAATCGAGAGCGACCCCTCAAGCGCATTGTTGACGTAAAGCACCGTGTTATCACGGTTGAGCAGGAGACCACGCGGGCTTGAACCCACAGGGATATGCCCACGCCGTACACCGGAGTTGAGGTCGATGACCGAAATATCGTTGCTGCCCGCGTTCGCCACATAAATCCACTGGCGGAAGCGATCCAGCGCGACCGCGAACGGCATACTCACCGGTTGGTCAGCCGTATCGAGGGCGATGCGGCTTTCACGCTGCACATGCAGGTTACGCAGTTCGATCTGGTTGATGACGGGGAACACGGTCGTGTCGTAGGTTAAGGCGGTGTTCTGGGCATTGCTGCGTGTTTGTGGCAGATACGCGAGGCCGCGCGTCACATCCAGCTCGATAGCCGAGGAGATGGCGGTATCGAGGCCGGTGCTGATGGTCTGCGCCACCCGCGACTCCGGTAGGTAAACGAGGCTGACATCGCCGCTCCAAAAGTGGGTGACGTACAGGAAATCACCGAGCAGCGCCAAACCCGCAGGCGACGAAGGAACGGGGATAGTTTCGAGGACAGAGGGGATTTTGAGGTCCACCACCGCAATCGCATCACTGCCCTGCAAGGACACATACGCGATGTCAGCTTCATCAACCACCACGCCATACGGATAAACACCGCCAAGCGGAATAGTCGTCACCTGCTGCGTCGCCAGATCGACCACCGAGAGCGTACCATCAGCACGGTTGGCGGTCACGGCGCGTAAGCCATCCGCCGTTAGTGTGACCGAGCGCGGGTCATTCCCCACCGGAATTTCCACCACCAGCCGCGCGGACGGTAGGGTGATGACCGAAATCGAGTTATTAAAGGTATTAGCTGCCACCAGCGTCCGGTTGTCTTTGCCGAGCGCCAGCGTACCCGACGACTGCGTTGTCGCAAGGCGCGAATCGGGCAGCGCATACAACGGGAAGGGGGTCGGCTGCTGCCCCTGTGCGAACACTGAGGCGGCAGGGAACGCCAGCCACAAGCCGCCGCATACAATCAGCAGCGCCCCCAACGTCAGTAAGGCGGAAATCCGTCTGGTCAACTTCAGGTTAGTCATAGGTTCATCCAAAGGTAAACAGACGGTCAAAAGCAATCGTAAACGTGCGTGTACGGATTTGGGGCGTACCCGATGCATCCGTACCGGTCATCACAATCGTCAGCGTAACGGTATCCCCGGCGGCTGGCCCCGCACCCTGTTCGCCGTTCTCAAAATTCGGGAAGGCTTTGCCCAGAACCGAGGGGCTGTATTGGTAGCTGAGGGTCAACCCTGCCGGACGCAGCGGCCCCTGCTCCAACACTTGCGACGGGATGCTCAGTGTGTGGTAAATCTGCACATTCTGCCAATCGGTTGGGACGCTAAAGCGGAAGTTGTAGGCCAGCGCGGGCGGAATATCGAAGTCGGTGCGGTTATCGCTCCACGGCAGCGGTTCGCTTTCGGCTGGCAGCACGTAGATGTTGAAACGCCCACCTGTCGTGCCGAGTACTCCACCGTTCGGCGCGGGAGGTTCGATCACGCCAACCGAGGTCAAGCCGGTATGCTGGACACGAATATCGACGGTGTAAACCCCTGCCGCTTCAAGCGCAAAGTCGTTGGTCGGGTCGTAGAAGTAACCGATGGCGTTCGCAATTCCGCTGAACTGGCGCACGATGCTGCCATCCGGCGCGGTCACTGTCACATTGACCTGTGACGCTAAGGTCGGCGCGACCTGCCCTGCCAGCGAGAACGTATCACCGACACGCAGCACATCACCGGGGCGTACGGCGGTCGGGTGGAAGAACATATCGACTTCCTGCCCGCTCGTGACCAGCAGTGGCCCACCTGTGCCGCCGCCTGCCTGCCCGCGATACGGCGGGTAGACCCGTGCGCCCAGCGCATCCGAGCGCGGATCAATCACGACCGCCAGAGAGGCATAGATCGCAGAACTGCGAATCGTCGCGTCCTCATTCTCGACAACCGCGCCGCCGAACAGGAAGAAGTAATCACCGGGGCGGCTGCCATTTAGCCCTGCCCCCTGCTGTTGGTTCAACGGGTCGTTCGCATCAAAGTAGAACGGCAAACCCCCATCTGTCCCACCCTGTACAAATTGGCGAGCGCTGACAGCCGGTGTAATCGCGCTCATATAGCTGTAGGCGCGGTTCGGTGCCGCGTCCGGTTGGAAGCCAACCGCATACGGCGAGTCGGTATCCGGCAGCAGGACGGCGGGAAGCGCTTGCTCCGTCACGAGTTGGTTGAGCGACGTGCTGTCCGGCGCGGTAAAGCCACCCGCATTCGCGGTTAACCACGCGGCATAGCCACCCGTTCGGTCTTGCAGGTTGACGGTGGGGTTGAGTTGGCTGCTTGCACCATCCGGCAGCCACAACACATCACCGGTATAGTACGGCGTGTTCATGCGGGTTTGAGCATCGGGCGCGTACTGCGAGAGGGTGAACCATGCCGGACGCGGCACACTGGTTACGCCGTCCACACCGCGCTGCCCGTGGGCGATCAACTCGCCAGCGGGAGAAGCGATGACACCCGCGCTGCGGAGGCTGCCAGCCCACAAGCGGTTGGTCGCGTCGGTATAGCGCACTTCGTAGTCAATCACATACTCGCCCGCCACGTCAAACGTGAACGCCTCGCCAGCCGGAGCAAAAATGCCGGATGCATTCGCCGTTCCGCTAATCACATGCTCAACCGGCGTGCTGCCATCCAGCGGGTAAATACGCGCGATCATGGTCACATCCGCCGCTACACCGGGGACGATGTGCAGCCCCGCGTTGAAGGCGTTGCCCACCTCGAACGGCGTACCGGGCAGCACCCCCGGCAGCACATCCAGCGGCTCGGCGATGACGACATTATAAGTGCCGCCGCCTGTGTATCGGCGACCCCAGATGTCCTCAAGGTTGCCGCTCATCTCGATGCTGTATGCCCCGTACTGCTGGAACACATAGGAAGTAAGGCTGTTGTTGAGGGTTGTCAGCCGGTACACATCTACCGGCGACTGTTCGCCAAAGCGCACCCGTTCATCCAGCGCGGCGGTGGAGAGAATATTCTGAACAATCGGGCTGCTGCCGAGGTCATCCACCTGCCCATCCGGTCGCGTAACCTTCACACTCAGGCGGCCACCCGGCATCAGGAATGGGATCAGCGGCACGTCATTGAAAGCATATTGATTCGGCAGTTGGTTGAGCAAATACGGCTCAAGCGGATAGGCAATCGGCGTGTTGGCATCGCCACGCCCCTTCGGCAGGATGTAGGTAGGGTTGTCAAAGTGGACGCGGTTAGCCAGCGCATACGCCGCTTGATCCTGCGCCGCCAGCAGTCCGCGACTGCCATCCGACGGCGCGTCTTGGAACAGCGTCCACAGCAGATGCCCATCCGGCACATCGCCGACGGTCAGCGTGAGCGGCAAACGGGTGTACGGTGTGCCAACCGCCAGCGAACCCGTGCCTAACGGACTGCTAGCCGCCCAATCGAACACGTCGCCATCTTCCACCTGCCCTAAGCCTTCGAGCAGCGGCACGTAAATCCCCGCCGGAAGATCAGCCGGAAGCGTGATGTTGAAATCGACCGGAAACAGGAGCAAGCCGTCCTGCCGGATAACCTGATTCGCGGGTGTGATGACCTCCGCGATTTGGAAGTCGCTGCGAAGGTTGCTAATCGCCAAGCCGGAAGCCGTTTTTGCGTCCGACCAACCGTTGTTGCTGCCCAAGCCGCCCGCCACCTGTGCGCCATCTGCACCGAGTACCGGCTGTAAGCGCAGGCGACCGAGCATCTTGAGGCCAACCAAGCCCAGCGGCACGTCCGGCGCATCCATTTGCACATCGAATGTCAGTGACAGCGTATCGCCGGGTTGAAGTGCCAGCGTGTTGATATGCCCGACCGCCTGCCAGCGACCGCTGCCCCCGCCGACCGTGCCGGACAGGGTGAAGGTCGTCGAACTGCTGCCACTCGGACTGCCGCTGTGCGTGATGCCGTCGCTTTCGTCAACCTTCGGCACGTCGAGCTGCATCGGATAAACAGCAAGTTCACTGCCGTCGGCGTTGAGGAAGCGGATCTGCTGCAACTGTAATTGGTCGATGGACGGATTCTGCTGGTAGATAAACATCTCGTGCGGGAAGCGAATTTCGATGGCGGTATCTTGGCTGGCAGCCAGCGCGAATGTTCCCACTTCGCGGAGTGTCGGCACGCCGCGGCTGAGTACCCCGCTGCCCGACCCGCGCGGATCAAGCAGGACACTGTGCGGTGTGCCGTCGATGTTGAACAGCACATCCATCAGCGTGTAATCCGTCGGGATGTTGTCGCCAACCAGCGCGACGTAGATGCTGTTCGTGTTGGTGAAGGCGAAAATAGTCGGGTCAAAATCGGTCATCACCGAGGTCGGCGCGTAGCGTTCCCAGTCGGTAAAACTGCCGTCAATCGTCAACTGGGTCGTTAGTCCCGATTGGGTAGGCGTTTGGGCAAACTCACCGTATACTATAGTTCCGGGACCGCCGGGGAGTGAGCCGGGGCGGTCTTGTATTTCCTGTGGGATATTGGCTGCGGGGCTAATCCAAAACGGCGTGTTGCCGGGGCCGTACAGCACGGCTGAAAACGTGCCGGTGATGCCCGCCTGTGTGTAAACGCTGTCGCCCGTATACAGGTTTCGGATGGCAACCTGCGCCGCCGGGAATACCGCGCCCGCCGCACCGGAAATGGTGACCAGTCCGTCAGCATCCGGCTGCGACACCGAAATCAGCGCGGCGACCGGGGGATCACCCGCGACCAAACGCCCTTGTGCGCTGACAGCGACGAATGACAGGATGCCAATCAGCAGCAGCAGCGCGACAAATAATCGTAGAAAGCGGCGCAAGGCAATCTCCTCAAATAAAAAGGTTCTTAAAAGGACACGCCAAACTATGAATAGTAAACCGAGCTTTGAATGTTCGCAAACAGCACAGCGCCCTCTGTTTACCACTATACTGTAAAATGACCCGCTTGTTGATATAAGAACAATCAAATGTTGATCCAGCCCGTAAAACCGCTGATTGCAAGCATCTCGGCACTGGTGGCAAGCCGCATCGGACTCATGCCGACTCAAGCCCTGCATGATGCCATCGAAGAAGTGGGCGGCGACGACCTCGGCACGCTGGCGCGGACGCTCGAAACCAGCACGGAAAGCAGCGCCGCGTGGCAGGCCATTCTGCGGACGCTGATGATCGGCGAGACTTACTTTTTCCGCCAGCAGACGCAGCTTGGCTGGCTCCGGCATACTATTCTCCCCGATCTGCTTAAACGGCGTTCAGGCGACATCACCATCTGGAGCGCGGGCTGTGCCACCGGCGAGGAAGTCTACTCGCTCGCCATGACGCTGCACGAGAACCGTTCACCTAAACAACGCCCGAACGTGCGGTTGATCGGCAGCGACCTCAACCGCACCTCGCTCGACGTGGCGCGGCGCGGCATCTACCGCGATTGGTCATTCCGCCACACCCCCGCTGAAACCCGCGACCGCTACTTCGACCGACACGAAACCGGCGCACAAATTCGACCCTTCATCCGGCAAATGGTGACGTTCACCCCAAACAATCTCATCGCCAACACGCCAATAACCAATCTGGATGTCATCTGCTGCTGTAACGTGTTGATGTACCTGCACGAGCAAGCCGTGCGGCGGGTGGAGGATAACTTCTTCGATGCGCTCACCCCCGGCGGCTGGCTGCTGCTGGGGCAAGCCGAAAACGTCCGCGCCGGACGCGAACGCTGGCTGACGCATCTTTACCCCGGCGGCGTGGCGTACCAGAAGCCGTTATTGCCAGCGGCGGGCAACCGTGTCGTCTACCATCAGTTGCAGCCGCGCCAAGCCGCCCCTGCCCAAGCGGAACCCCTTCCGGTCTCGCTGCATGAGGAAGCCATTCAGCTCCTCCGCGCCGAACAACCGGACGAAGCCGAGCAAACCCTGCGCCAGCTTCTCGCCACCCAACCCAACGACGTTCGCGCCCATATCCTGCTCGGTTATATTCTCGCCAACCGTCGCCAAACGGCTGATGCACACGCCGAACTCGATGCGGCACTCGGCGAAAACCCACTCAACGCCGATGCCCACTATCTGAAAGGGATGCTGTACCTCGACAGCGATCAGGAAGCCGCCGCCCAAAACGCCTTCAAGTCCGCCCTCTACTGCCAGAACGGGCATCCGCTGACGGCGCTCGTCCTCGGCAACCTGTACACCTACAGCGGCGACAAAGCGCGTGCGCGGCGGGTGTGGTTATCGGCGATGGATATACTGAACGGTGCGCCCGACCAAATGGTTTCTGACCTCAACGATTTAACCGTCGGGGCAATGCGCGACGTGCTGCAAAACCTGATTGATGATGCTTAGAAAGCCGTTTATATGAGAACGATTACCAAACCCCTCGACGGCGAATTCGCCCCGTACACCATGATGTACATCGGCTTGCTGCCGGATGACGGGCATGTGTTGATGCATATGGACTCCAACATGCAGCGGGTATTCGACCTCGTGCGCCCGTTGAATGAAGCCCAGCGCACAACCCCCTTCGCGGCGGGGGAATGGACGATCAACGAAATCGTGCTGCACATCGCCGACGACGAGCGTATTTATGCTTACCGCGCGTTACGTGCCGCGCGGGGCGACACCACCGAACTCCCCGGCTTCGATCAGGACATCTTTACGCGCTGCTCCGCCGCCAACAGCCGCAGCCTAGATAGCCTATTAGACGAATACGCCTCCGTCCGCGCCGCCACCCTAACGCTGTTCGCCAACCTGCCCGACGAGGCGCTCACACGCGGCATCATCGCCAACGGTCACGTCATGAGCGTCCGCGCCGCTGCCTACCACATCGCCGGCCACGAACGCCATCACCTTAACAGCATCCAGCAGAATTATGGACTCTAAGCAGCCGATATGCGTTTGACGCTTTCCTGGAAACCGCTTCTCATCACACTCGCCGGCGTTGGTTGTTTCCTGCTGCTGGCTTCAGCAAACGCCACGCCACTTGAGAACACACCACATGGGTTGCAATTCGCGTTATTTTACGCCGGTATCCTACTTCTCATTATCGGATTGGGTATAAAAACCGGAGAAACGCATATTCGCTTTGGCTGGAATGAAGCCCATCGCCACGAAGTTTTCATTGTGATCGGGGTATTTATACTTGCGCTGGTGCTTCGTCTATGGCAGCTTGCCGACCGTATCCGTGCGCCGGTCGATGAAGTCCTACCCATGACCGAAATTTTAGCGCTGTGGGACAATCCCAATCTGCCCATCATCCGGCAGTTCGGTGTGATCTCCTCGCTGACGCGCCTCTTTGCATCGTGGCAAGGGGCATCGGCAGCGATATTCGGTCACAACTTACTCGCACTGCGAATACCAAGCGCGGTTATCGGCAGCGTAACAGTCGCCGCAACCTATTTCTGTGGGCGCGTATTATTTGACCGCAAAACAGCACTCGTCGGCGGGCTGCTTCTCGCCACGTTTCCCCCGCATATGCATTTCAGTCGCATCGGCATCCTCAGCATTGGCGATCCCTTATTTGGCACATTAGCCTTCGCCTGCCTCGTGCTGGCCTTCAAGCACAACCAGCGCCTTAGTTGGGTGTTCGGCGGCATAGCCTTGGGCCTAACCCAATACTTTTATGAAGGCGGTCGCTTACTCTACCCCGCATTCATGCTAGTTGTGGTCATCCTAACACTGCTTACCAATCGCGCCAAAATCCGCGAATGGACAGTTGGTCTTTCATTTTACGCACTAACGGCCATCGTCATCGCCGCACCCATCTACCTGACAATCGCCCTGCTCAATGATCCATTTTCGACACGCATGAACACGTTGGCACTCAGCCGGAATGATTGGCTAGTCTTATTAACGTCCCCGCCCAGCAGTCCCGCGTTTGACTATCTCGTCCGGCACACGATAGACCCGCTGCTGTTATTCATCAACCGGCCCGACCCAACACCCTACTACGGTGGCGCGACCGCGCTCATTCTCATTTTCCTTGTGCCCATGTTTCTTGTAGGTCTTATCGCATCACTGTGGAATAGGCATGGTAGAGGGCTTGTCGTGTGGTTTCTACTGACGTGGGCGGGCAATTTATTGATGGTCGATAGCGCGCTGGCCGCTCGCTACGTGGTTGTGTTCCCTGCTGTCGCGCTGCTGATGGCCGTTGGCATCATGCGCGTGTCGGCGTGGCTGCCAGCCAAATATCGTACCGGTGTCATCGGTATTTATCTTGCGTTTTGCTTGGTGACTCAAACGGGCTATTACTTCGGCCCACACCTTTCGGCATACATGCAAACGCTCGTTCCCGGGCGAGATGCATATGATGCGTTGCTTAGAGCGGTCGATTTACCTGCGGGTACAAGCGTCTATCTGGTAGATCCACCATCTACCGTCACCGAGCAGTACGCAGGGGACATCTTGCGTTTTATGGCTGCCGACAAAAGCATTCAGCTTATCGGATCGCCCGACACCTTCAACCTCAGCCAAGAGTCATCGGCTGCACCTTACGCCTTCTTTATCCCCGCCGATGATACCCAAACGCCGCTGCTTTTGAAGCAGTCCCTCAACTTGGATGAACCTCAGTTTACAACCTATCCACTTTCCGAGGCTCAAGCCTATGTCCTTTATATGGGCAGACCTCGATGACGATTACTCAAAAATCGGCAGCGCTTCACCGAGGAATGTTGGTTTGCGTCCGCTAATAATGTCGAACAGCGCCATCGCCGTCGACGGCAGTTCACGCATCTGGCTCGTCATAATCGCCGACCGTGCATAACCGATCGGGCGCATCACATCCGCCGCCACACCCACCGACTCGATGCCGAGGCTGCTGCACGTCAGCAAGGCGCGGTCGAGGTGAAAGGCTTGCGTCACCAATATCGCGCGGTCAACCTTGAAGATGTCACGGGCGCGATAGCAGCTATCATAAGTACGGAAACCCGCGTAATCCAGCACCAGCGCCGAATCCGGCATCCCCAAACTCAGGGCATACTGGCGCATCGCTTCCGGCTCGTTGTAGGTTTCGACACTGTTATCGCCCGTCAGCAGCAGCGCCTTCACCTTCCCCGCGTTGTAAAGTTCCACACCCATTTTGATGCGGTCAGCCAGCATGGCGCTGGGGCGACCGGAGCGCGTCACCAATGCACCAAAAATGATGGCAACCGGATAGCTTGGCGCGGTATCGAGCGTATAAATTTGACCTTTAGCCCGTTCGGCGCTGTATGCCCGTACCGTCACCAGCATGATCGCGGATGCAATACCAACGACCATCGAAACCAGAATGAGCGTTACCTTACGCCGCCAGACAAAGCGTATCAACCGCATGAGCAATAACCTCTCGACCCAACAAACAGCCCGGTCATTCTACACGCCTTTTTGGGTACAACTCAACTCACCCCACCAAAGACTCCTGAACTACTCACGCTCAAAAGCCGCGACTCCCTGTTTGTTTTAAGCTACAACTCGCTAAGGCTGGCAATCATGGACAGCCTCTCTGCCTTGATCTTGGCGTTCTGTGCGAAGCCTCCTGTGGATGGCGACTTGGCGGTTAATCTCTTGCCTTTGCCTTTAACTTGAAACTTGCTACTTAAAACTTAGTGGTTTATCGGAATTCTTGAGCTAAAAATCTTGGCGTTCTTGGCGACTTGGCGGTTAATCTTTTTCTTGTGACTTTCGAGACTCTACTTTAAAACTATTTTTCAGGTTTACTTTCGGTTTGTGCCACAAACGGAATACAAACCTTCCACCAACCCGCTTAACACATCCGCTCCCTCAAAATAGTTAACGCCAACACCTCGAAAAAGTGACCAAATGTTCTGACAAATGTTCACCCTAATCGCTTTTGTTTTACCTACAATATGAATAGGGTTCACCTTTATTACTCCTTTCCCTGTTACTACGGGCTATCAGCGGAGTGAGCCTGCGAACGTGTGCTGATGTGGGTTGGAGATGGGGTCTCTGCCGCAGCTTAACAACTCTATTCGCCTTTGACTGTCACCTGTCACCTGATGACTCGTTGTGCCGCTTGTGCATTTGTATTGGACTAAAGACTGTCACCTGTTGACTGTCACCTGTCGCCTAATGACTCGGTGTGCCGCCTCTGCCGCTTGTTCCGCCGGTTGTGCATTTGTATTGGACTAAAGACTGTCACCTGTTGACTGTTGACTGTTGACTCGTTGTGCCGCCTCTGCCGCCGATTGTGCATGTGTATTGGACTAAAGACTGTCACCTGTTGACTGTTGACTGTTGACTCGTTGTGCCGCCTCTGCCGCCGATTGTGCATTTGTATTGGACTAAAGACTGTCACCTGTTGACTGTAGACTGTTGACTGTTGACGATATTTGCGACAAATCATCCGATTCTCAACAGCAACAGCAACAACAGCATCATTACTCCCTCAAATGTTGAGAAAGATGAGAATAACAGTTGCAACTTTTGCAATATTTCGAACATTTTCAACTTTTATGGCGGAAAAGGATCGAAATGGCGCCGCCAACTTCGCCGCCACCGCCGCCATATCAGCCAAGCACTTGGCGACTCGTATTGGCCTTTTAGCGGGAGACTGGCGACTGAAAGCTGACGACTATCTTTCGACCTTTAACCTTTAACATTCAACCCTGCCTGAGCTGGAGACTGGAGACTATCGACTCGAGACCATATTTATAAGCAGTCTCGTTAGGGGTGCAAGCCGAGCTTATCCACCAGCGCATCAAGTGCCTTTAACAGATCAGCCGAATCGCCGTTGTTGAGCAGCGTGTAATCAGCAATCGCGATTGGCCCGCCCTTTTCGAGGCGTTCGATCTCTTGGAAGTCACGGGTTTCCGCCTCCTGCGCGGTCAGGGGACGTTCGACACGTTCCGCCAGCCGTTTGTAGCGCAGGCCGCGCTCGCTGATGATCGCCACGACCGCCATACTCGTACCGAGTTCAGGGGCGAGAATCTTGTACTCGCTGAAGCTGTACAAGCCGTCGATGATGATGCTGTTGTGGCTGGCAAGTGCCGTTTTCAGATGGGGCAGGGCGCGCAGGGCAATCGCCGCCATACCTTCATTCTGGCGGAACTCCTCGCGCACGACCCGTTCATTTTCGGGGTTGATGGCCTGACCACGCCGCACCACTTCATCCACGACAATACTGCCAAAGCGAAATTGGAAGAAGCCGCGCGTTTCGAGGTGACGCGCACACAAGGTTTTACCTGCGCCCGGCATCCCCACCAGCGCCAAAGCACGGGGCGTTTCAGTTATGGTCATGCACATCCTCAATTGAGTCGAAGGTCAAATATGGGCGCATTATAACTGACGGTTAACCCCCGCAATAGGGGCGAGCCGTCACCGTCCGTAGACCACGATCTGCCACATGCCGCTGTTCCGGTGAAAGCGCGGGGTAAAGCCGTTCGCCCGAATCGCATTGTCCACCGAGGCCGCCGGATGCACGAAGAAGCGGAACGGGTTGCGCCGTATCCAGAACCACCCATTCAGCATCCGCCCTGCCAAACGCATCCACCACGTATCACGCGGGTAGACCACGCCGTACACCTGCCGCGCGTGGCTGGCCGAGGCTTTGACCAGCGCGGGCATATCAGGGTAACAGCATAAAACACGGTCGAGCGTCACAATATCCGCCTCGGCGATTTCCGGCGCAAGTTCCACGAAGTTCCCGTGAACATAACGCACACGGTCGCGGTGTCCGCGTGTGCTGGCTTCTTCCTGCGATGCGCCGAGATAAGCGGTGGACGCATCCACATGCACGGCTGATTGCACGCGATCCTTGAATAGTTCGTGTTGGATCGCCCCCACCCCGCCCCCGATGTCGATCAACGTCAGGCCGCTTTTGGCCGCGCTGCGGATCGCATCCAGCAGGAGGCGAGTGGTTTTGGCTGGCCCGTTACGCCGGTAATCTTCCAAGTCGCCGCGTGCGGTGCTGGCATCAAAAACCTTCTCCGCCCCTTTACAATGTGGACACGACATCTGAAGCCTCCCTATGCGGACTTTTCAATAGGCGGTGTGCTCTTGCCACCGGACGGATCAAGACTGAGCGTCTGGTCATCGTCATCGTAGTCGATCAGCTCGGCGTAGCGTCCCCAATCAATCGCGATGTCGAGCTGACGTTCAGCCAGTTCATCGGGGAACTCTGGCGAAAGCGCAGTGTAAAACAACTTCCACGGGAGCAAGCCGTCCGGCGCGGAGTGCAGCATATCCATCACCCACCGGATCATCGGCAGGCGGCGGGCGCGGCTGGCGAAAATTTCCTTGCGCGTCAAAATCGACGCTTCGGTGAAGGTCTGCCCCAGCGGTGTAATGTGAATATCGCCTTCCTTCACTTCCACGAAGCCCACCATTTCGCCCATTTCGACGGTCTGCATCATATCCGCCATCTCAATACCGAGGTCGAACTCCAACCGGTAGAGGTCGTAATGCCCCGACCCTGCGTCAATCACTTCGAGCATACCGGCCAGTTCATCCACCGATGAGCGCGGCAGAATACGGGTCATACCGGGTGCGCCGGGGGGTGTACCGACTTCTTTGGCTTCCGGCTCGGTGCGTCCGGCAATCGCGCCGTAGATGCGGTCAACCAGCGCCTCGAATGCCGGTTCCTTGCGCTGGCGCGGCTGTGGCAGTTCCACGCGAAACTCGGTCACGATATGCCCCGGTTCTTTGCCCATCACCACGATGCGATCCGCCATCGAGATCGCTTCCTCAATGTTGTGGCTGACCATCAACACCGCTTTGGTCGGCAGTTGGCCGGATGACCACAATTCCATCAGTTCACCGCGCAGCGCCTCGGCACTCAATACATCCAACGCGCTAAACGGCTCATCGAGGCACAGCAGTTCCGGCTCGACCGCCAGCGCCCGTGCGAAGCCGACCTTCTGGCGCATCCCGCCGGAAAGCTCGCGCGGGTAAGCCGACTCGAAGCCGTCCATGCCCACAAGGTCGATCAATTTCTCGGCGCGTGCTTTTTGTTCTTGGGCCGCAACACCCCGCGCTTCCAACGCCAGCATCACGTTATCAAGCACCGTCAGCCACGGGTACAGCGCAAAACTCTGAAACACCATCGTCGCATAGGGGTTAACCCCGTGTACCCGATCCCCACGGTAGATGACATTACCGGCGCTCGGCGCGATCAACCCCGTAATCATGCGGAGCAGCGTACTCTTACCACAGCCGGACGGCCCCAGCAGCGCCACAAATTCCCCTTTGTGGATGGTGAGGTTGATGTCCTTGACGGCGGTAAACAAACGGTCAGCCTGACCAAAGGTGCGCGTCACATGCTCGATACTCAGCAGGGTTTCAGTTGTCATGTGATTCTGCCTTTCCGGTTATTGATCCATACGGTAGCGCGTTTCCGCGATATGGAATAAGCGCCGCCAAAAGAAGCGGTTAATCAGCACCACGACGATGATCATCGTCAGCGTCGAGGCCAGCAAAAGCGCGTAATTCGCCTGCGCCGTAGCCGTGGTAATCAGCGAGCCTAAGCCGATAACGTGGTTGGTTTGTCCGGCGAAGTTGGTGTACTCGGCGACGATGCTAGCATTCCATGCCCCACCGCTGGCGGTAATGAGTCCGGTGATGATGTACGGGAACAACCCCGGCAGGATGAGCGTACGCCAGCGCCGCCAGCCTTTCAACTGGAGCAGGTCGCTGGTGTACTTCAAATCCTGCGGAATGGCCGACGCGCCCGCGATGATATTGAACAACAGATACCACTGCGTACCGAGCAGCATCAGCAAGATCGCCGCCATATTCCCGCCGCCCCGTACGCTCAATAAGCCGAGCAGCAGGACCGGGAACAAGGCAGTCGCCGGGATCGCCGCGAGGATTTGCACAATCGGTTGCAGGATGCGGGCGGCACGGGCGCTCGTCCCAATCCACACCCCCACCGGAATCGTCCACAACAGCGCAATCACAATCGCAATCGCCACCCGCAATAGCGTTGCCCCCGCGCCGAGCGCAATCTGCCCCCACGTCTCCAACGGCAGCGTGAGCAGTAAACTCACCGCGCCAATGACCGCGTAAGCAACCATCAGCAGGAAGGCAATCAGCACCAGCCAGCTCACCAGCGACCGCTTTGAAGTAACAGTGGCCGGTTCAAGACTCGGCACATATGTTTGTGGTCGGTCTAACCGTGCGTTCAGCCGTTGGAAGATCGGGTTAAACACGCGGGTGGTGAAGAACTCGGCAAGATGTGACCGCCGCAGCCCGTTTAGAAACCACGAATTGGCGGGGTTGTCGTTCGCCACCTGCGACACTTTGTAGCGTTCCGCCCACGCCAGCAGTGGCTGCCACACCAGTTGGTCGAGCAGTACGATAATCAGCACCAGCGTCCCGATACCTAATAAGAGTGCTTGTGTATCCCCTCTGGAAGCTGCTGTTTGCAAGTATGCGCCCAACCCCGGCAGCCGGAAGTCGCGGTCGCCGAGCGTAAAAATTTCCGCCGCCATCAGGAAGAACCAGCCGCCCGCCCACGACATGACGCTGTTCCAGATGAGCGCCAGCATCGAGAACGGAATCTCCATCTGCCGGAAGCGCATCCACGGGCTAAAGCGGAACACGGCAGAGGCTTCCCGCAGCTCGGTCGGGATGGTGGTCATCGACTGGTAGAAGCTGAAGGTCAGGTTCCACGCTTGGCTGGTAAAGATCAGCACCACTGCCGAGACTTCGACCGCTGTTCGCTGTGGCAGAATGGCGATCAACCCAAGCAGCACGACAGGCAGGAATGACAAAATCGGTACGGACTGGAGGATGTCCAACGCGGGCAGCAGCCAACGTTCCGCCCCCGGTCGCCGCGCCGCCGTATAGCCGTAGACAATCGAGAACGTCAGCGACAGGACATAAGCCGCCAGCATCCGCCCCAACGACAGCACCGCGTAATAAGGCAGCGCTCGCGGTTCGAGGCTGATGTCCGGCCCCTGCACAATCGCCGGTGTGTTGAAGGCCAGCCGCACGCCGATATAGATGAATACGCCGATCAAAATCAGGGTCACCAGATCACTGATATTGAACAGCCGTAATGGAGAAATAGGGGGTCTAAAAGTATGCTTGCGAAGCGACATTGAAATACTCCCGTGCATGGTGAACACGTCGTTCGCCGGTGTCCGCACAATAATACATCCCACATCCGTTATTTGCATGTGCAGATGCCCCGAAATTCCCGAATTGGCTTTCGTGCTATAATCCCAACCAATATGGGGAGACAGGAGCGGTGGAGATGAAGATACATAAAATGAATTTACTTCTGGTCTTCATAATTGGTATGTTGCTCTTAACCACCGCCTGTGGTGATCGAGGTCCAACGGCACCAGACAACATAAATCTGACCGCTGCCTCTATTGACTCTTCAGGTGTTGTTATCGACCAACTCCTCTCCTCTACTGATTCTTCGGTGCTTAAAAGCGAGCTTCGTCAACCCCTCGACCAGCGCGTTGTCCTCAAAGACGCAAATCTGCAAATCGTTGCTGATGATGTGCTGGCGACCATCAACAACATCAGCCAATTAGCCGAGGAAATCGGTGGTTGGGTCGTCAACTCGAACACCTCGAAATCAACCCGCAGCAGTGGTGAAGAAGTTATCACCGGCTCGATTGTCGTCCGCGTTCCCGCCGACCAGTTGAACAGCGCCCTATCGCAGATCAAAGGCCAAGCCGCCTCAGTGGATGCCGAGTCGCAGACCGGAACGGATGTCACGCAGGAATACACCGACCTCAACAGCCAGATCAAAAATCTGCAAGCAGCGGAAACCCAGTTACAAACCCTGTTCGACCGCGCCCAAACGACCGACTCGGTTCTGCAAGTGTATAACGAGCTGGTGCGCGTACGCGGCGAAATCGAAACCGCGCAGGGGCGCATCAACTACTTTAATGAAGCGTCGAATTATTCGTCGATCACCGTGTCACTCCGTCCACCCACCGTCCCCCAAACGGCTGTTCAGGTGGATACCGCGTGGAGTCCCGCCACAGCCGTAACAGGTGCATTTAATTCGCTCGTCAACGTTTTGCAGGGGCTTGCCAACCTGCTCATCTTCGTTGTTGTGCTGGTGATTCCTCTCCTGCTTATCATTGGTTTGCCCCTGTGGCTTGCCTATAAGCTGCTCAAACGCTATGGTTGGTTGAGTGATCGTCCTAGCCTAAACACAAAAGTCGAGAGTCACGTTGGATAGTCCATCTCTTTTCACAAACCCCTACCGCCTGCTTGATGCCGACGACACGGCGCTGCCCCCGTTCACGGGACGCATCAAAGCCTTCGAGCATCTTTACCACCAGTTGACCGACCCCTCCAGCGCGGGTGTCAGCGTCATATTAGGTCGGCGGGACATCGGCAAAACCGCCCTGCTCAAACACTTTAACTCCTACTTTGACGACACGTTCCTCGGCGTTTATATCCCCCTGCTCACGCAGTCCATCCGCTCCGAAAGTGATTGGCTGAACATTATCGCGCTGGCAACGATGCAAGTCCTCAGCACCCATGACTTCAGCCTGTACAAGCTGCCGAAACAGAATGCCGAAGATCAAGATATGCGCCGCTGGATGACCGACGAATATCTGCCCCATACGTTTGAGATCATTCGCGGGCGGCGGCTCGTCTGGCTCATCGACGATGCCGGCAGTCTGATCCACTGGAAGAACGACGGCAAGCTGCCGGACGATCATTTCACGTATCTGGACAGCCTCGTCAAACATTACCAGAACCTCGGCATTGTCCTCGCGATGGACAGCCGCTACGAAATGTTGATACCGAAGCTCAGTCCGCTGGTGCAGGTCACCGATGTTTACCGTCTCGCCAACCTGAACGAAGACGAAACCAAAGCCCTCATCCAGCAGCCGGTACAAAGCCAATTCCCCATCGGCGATGAAGCCGCAGCCGCCGTCTATCAGGCATCCGGTGGGCATCCACGCTTGGCACAGCGGTTTGGCGCGGCGCTTTATGACCACCAGCAGAGCAAGAACTTCGTCAACGCCAACATCACCGCCGAGGATGTCAAAACCGTCAGCGCGGCGGTACAAAAGCAAAGCGAGGCCGACTTCCAAAAGATATGGGCGGAAACTGGACGCAACGGTCAATTGGTGCTGACCGCCATTACCCGCTTGATGCTGCTCGACCCGCTGACACCCGTGACCGCGACTGCGATTGCGGATTGGCTGATCGAATCCGACTACCCGCTGGATACAACCGCCATCAACTCGGCGCTGCGTGGCCTCGAATATGATGAACTGGTGGAAAATACCAAAGGCGGCATTCACCTCAAATCCAGCTTGATGCAAAATTGGCTGCTCCAACATGCCGAACTTGAAGCGGTCTCCAAACCCGCTGGTACCGCGACCCCCCGGCGCGGCTTGTTGGTTGCCCTCGCCGTGCTGGTGTTGGTCGTCATCGCGCTGATCTTCGTCGTCACGCAGCAGAGACCGGACGAAGCGACGATCACCCATACCATCGAACCGACGTTGACATTGGTCACTGGCTCTTAAACTTATATTTATGGATTGGAGTTCCGCATTTTGAAGCACACAACAGGCAGCTTTAAGAGCGTAGACGGCACGACGATTTATACCGAGTCGTGGCTGTCAGATGCCGATCCCCGCGCCGTAGTCATCATTGTTCACGGTGTCGGCGAGCATATCGGGCGTTACCAGCACGTCGCCCCAAAATTTGTCGAAGCGGGCTATGCCGTTTACGGCCTCGATCATCATGGACACGGCAAAAGCGGTGGTGACACGCGCACCTATTTTGATGCCTTCGACCAACCCATTAACGACCTCAAGCAGTACGTGGATACGGTGAAAGCCGCGCATCCGGGTAAAAAGCTATTCATCTACGGTCACAGCCTCGGTTCACTGATTACGCTGGTGTTCGCCCTCCGCTGCCAGCAGTTGCTAAGTGGATTAATCCTGTCGGGTGTGCCGCTGGCGGTGGAAAGCTCGCAGCCCACCCTATTGATCGCCGTCGCGGGTCTCTTGAACCGCATCGCCCCTAAATTTGGCGCGACTCCGCCTGTGCCGTCATCAACCCTTTCCCGCGATGAAGCCGTCACCCGTGCCTATGACACTGACCCGCTGGTTGAGCATGGCAATATGCGGGTGCGAACCAGCTATCTGATTGTGACCAACAGCCGTGAAGTCGTTGCGCGGGCGGGTGAACTCAAGCTGCCGGTGTTCATCTTCCACGGCTCGGCGGATACGTTGTGCCCACCTGCGGGCAGCCAAACGCTGTATGACCGGATTGGCTCGACCGATAAGACCCTCAAGTTTTACGAAGGGCTGCTGCACGAAACGCATAATGAGCCGGAAAAAGAGATGGTCATCAACAACATCATCCAGTGGTTGAATGCCCACTAAACGCAGCCGCCGCGTTTACCTGTTCGCCATCGCGGTCTTGTTCCTGTTCGGCTTACCCAGCCGGCTTGTGCCGCAGCTTTTACCGGCGTTTTATGTGAACTACGTCGGTGATGCGCTGTGGGCGATGGCGATCTTCTTTATACTGGGTGTGGTTTTCCCATCTGCCAGCACAAAACGCCTCGTGATTACAACTCTTGCCATTACCTACGCTATCGAGGTCAGTGAACTGTATCAAGCCGATTGGATTAACGAACTCCGCAGCATCAAGATCATCGGCCTGATCCTCGGCTATACCTTCTTATGGACGGATTTGATCATGTATACGCTGGGGATTGGGGTCGGGGCGCTGCTGGAAAAGCGTCTTCTGTGGCGGCAGAGATCCACCTCAGAATCGATGTCACAAACCAATTTATAACCAAATCCTGACCATTTCTCACCTGACTTATACAGAATTTTTGTGCTATAATCAGAACAAATGAGCACGAGGATATTTGGGTATGAGCCAGACATATGATCAAATCTATCAGCGGTTTTTCAACGCGCCGCCGCCAGAACACGTGAAGTACGGCGAATCCAAAACCGATATTCTGCGCGAAGCACGCGGTTTCATCGAAGGTTTCGATCTGACCATGCAAACGCAGGTCGGCTGTCCCGGTGGCTGCTTGTTTTGCTACGTCCCTTCAGGGCGAATGCTCACGCCGGAAAGCTTGCGCGGTGGGCAGTGGGGCTTTGAAGTCCGCCCGAAGCGCGAGGTTGTTAAGAAGTTTGAAACGCATTTACGTGAAGGTCAGCTAGCCGATAAAACGATTTATTGGAGCGGCGTTACCGATCCCTATGCCACTCGCCCTGCCGAAACCCGTGCCATCTGGGACGCGCTGAACAACGCGCCCGCCCATCTGCGTCCGCGCCGGATTGCCATCCAAACCCGTTACCGGCCTGACCGTGATGCCGAAACGATCAGCGATTATGTTCGCGCAACCGCCAGTTCGGACGGTGGGCCAGCGGTTGTGGTCAGCTACAGCATCGGCAGCGACCGCGAAGATTTAATCCGCGCGTGGGAAAAAGCCACGCCCTCCTATCAGCAGCGCATGACCGCCATTCAAACCCTGCGTGAGTCAGGCATCTGGGTTGTGCCGACCCTCAGCCCCTTCGGGCTGTGGAGCGATCTGGAAGGGACGCTCCGGCAGTTTAAAGGGTGGCAAATCCCATATATCACCTGCCTGTTTTTCAAGAAAGCCACTGACTCCGCCAATACGCCGTCGCCATTTTTAGCCTACTTGGAACACGAGTACCCGATGCTGCTCGATCCCCAATGGCAGCACGAGCAGTTAGCGCGGTTACAGTCTGTCTATGGCGATCATGTGCTGCTCTCAAAGGCTGGTTTCGCCTCGCTCACCGCGCCCCATCGCGCCCTAGAAAAGATGCTATCATAAGGTTAGAAAACGGTTTGGCAATGACAGCGGCGGCAGACCCTTCGCCAAAATTGCCAATAAACCGCCTTATAGCACGCTTAAAACTCGCCTAGCCTAACTGACAAAGCCGTATTTGACTTTACAATTCTCTGGCAAAATGGCGGGCTTCCGCCAAGTTTGCCAAAAATGTATACCACCAAAGTCGATCAAACAGAGGGTTCTCCAATTGGGATTCAAAGAATAATGATAAACATTTTTGAAGGAAAACTCGTTCGCCTACGCGCCGGAGAACCTTCTGAGGACGTGATTTTCGGAGATTGGGAACGGGCAGAAACCGAAAGTAATCGTCTGATGTATGAAATCCCATATCCGAGGTCGCGTACCAGCCAACAATCACCTTCGACCGAGGTCAAGCCGCCTGTCGGAGATAACTTTCCTTTCACCATCGAAACACTTGACGGTACGCCCGTTGGCGCAATCCATATTCATGACACGAATATGCGGTGTGGCACATTTATGTATGGAATTGGCATCTTGCCGGAACATCGGAACAAAGGCTATGCCTTCGAAGCCCTTGTGCTAGCCCTTCGTTATTATTTTTGCGAACGTCGCTACCAAAAATGCACAGTCGAAATCTTTAGTTTTAATAAGGGGTCGATACAATTGCATGAACGATTGGGGTTTACCTTAGAAGGCCAGTTACGCCGAATGGTTTTTACAGATGGCAAATTCCATGATTCGTTGTTCTATGGTATGACCGATGAAGAGTTCCAGGCCAAATATTATTAGTCGCAACCATGAATGACATCCGCCTAACATAAAGTGACGACACAATAAAAATGCCTGACCTACAAATACTCGACTTCGATAATCTGTGGAATTATGATGATCCAGCCACCACCGAGCGCCAATTTCGCCAACTGTTAATGGCGGGTTTTACCATTCAGGATGCCGCCTACCGCGCCCAACTGCTCACCCAGATCGCCCGCGCGCAGGGTTTACAAAGGCACTTTGAGGCAGCCCACCAAACGCTCGACCAAGCTGCCAAGCTGCTAACCCCTGAATTGATGACTGCTCGTGTCCGCTACCTGCTGGAACGTGGGCGCGTGTTCAACTCATCGGAGAAGGTCGATCAAGCCCGTCCACTGTTTTTACAGGCATTTCAGCTCGCGCAAAGTGCCGAAGAAGATTTTTACGCGGTCGATGCTGCCCATATGCTTGCCATTGTGGAGTCGGGTGATGAACAATTGGCATGGAACCTTAAAGCGCTTACGTTAGCCGAAGCCAGTGAGCAGCCCCGCGCGAAGAAGTGGCTGGGGTCGCTCTATAACAACATCGGCTGGACGCACCACGATGCCGGACGCTATGACGAAGCCCTCACCATCTTTGAGAAGGCTTTAGCATGGCACAAAGAGTACGGTAAACCAAGCACCCTTCGTATCGCCAAATGGAGTGTAGCCCGTGCGCTCCGGTCGCTGGGCCGTGTTGATGAAGCCCTCGAACGCCAACGTGCGCTGCTGGTCGAGCATGAACAAGCAGGGACAAGTGATGGCTATGTCTCCGAAGAAATCGCTGAGTGTCTGCTCCTTCTCGGCAAAACTGATGAAGCCCGCCCACACTTTGCCCGCGCTTACGCCGAACTCTCTCAGGATAGTTGGCTTGTCGAAAACGAAGTCAGTCGGTTGGAACGCCTCAAGCAGCTTGGGACGTGAAGATGGCAATAAACGGATATATTTTCTGTAACGTTTCCCTATAAAATAGGTCTATTCAATAGAACGTGTGTTTGACCGAGAATATCACCTATTTAGTAAGGAAATCGCGTGACTAAAAAACAAGCGTGGATTGGTTTTTGGATTCTTGCTCTGATCTGGGGTTCTTCATTTCTTTTTATACGCATTAGTGTCGAACAATTAACCACTTTTCAGGTTGTGTTTCTTCGTACCGGCATCGCTGCTGTTGGCCTAAATGTGGTCGCCTATATGCGCGGTAAACGCCTACCGACCGATTGGAAGGGCATCCGCGATTTGTTGGTGTTGGGCGTGGTCAATACGGTGTTCCCCTTCGCGCTCATTACATGGGGCGAACAAAGTATCGAAAGTGGCCTCGCTGCTGTATTGCAGGGTACTGCTGCCCTGTTCACAATGGTCGTCGCCCACTTTGTCTTTGTAGACGAACGCATTACCCCACGTAAGCTGGTTGGTTTGGCTATCGGTTTCGCCGGTGTGGTCATCCTTGCCAGCCGCAGCACGACCAGTGAATCGGTGCCGGTTGACCCGACGCTGCATCTCCTCGGTCAGCTTGCGATTGTCGCCGCCTCCTTCTGCTATGCGGTAGGCGGAACCTACAGCCGTAAAGCGATTCAAAACCGCCTTGAGCCGATTGTTGCCGCTGCTGGCGCGATGACCGTCACGGCTATCATCAGTGGTGTACTCGCATATGCCGCACCTGCCCTCGGTGGGCCAGCGCCCTTCCCGCTTGACCAACTTACACAGCGCGTCCTATGGGCGACTCTTGCGCTCGGCTTTGTGAATACCTTCATTGCTTACATCATTTTCTACGGGCTGATCCCGGTGATCGGCGCGGCGCGTACTTCAATGGTGACTTATGTGATTCCGGCGGTTGGTCTGGGGCTGGGCGCGATTTTCCTGAGCGAGCCGATTGATGCCAGCCTAATCATCGGTGCAGTATTGATTGTTGGTAGTGTCGCGATTGTGAACCTGAAACTGGGTGGTTTGTTCAAACGCCCTGCTCCGGCTTCACCTCAGGCGGTTAAATAATGCAGCCCAAAGAGCCGGAATTACGCCTCATCAAGCCAGATGATATTCCGGCAGTGGTTCGCCTAATGGAAAAAATTGGCTGGAATCATCCGGTCGAACAAACTAAACAGTATATCGGTTGGGGTGGCTCTGGCAGCTTCTGTTTGGCCTTCGCTGATGAGATCGTCGCGACCGCTATTGCACTCAAATACAACCAACGGTTGGCATGGGTCGGTCTGGTCATTAGCGATCCTGATTACCAGCGGCGCGGTTTCGCTCGGCGATTGATGAATCATGTCATGAGTTATTTAGAAGGCGTTGAGAGTGTCATGCTGGATGCCTCGGTCGCAGGTTTTCCGATTTACGACAAAATGGGCTTCCAATCGCTTTATAAAATCAACGCCTACTGCGGTACACCTCAGGTTTACGAATTACCGTCGTCTGTTCGTGCGATGACCGAAGCCGATATTGAAGCAGTCGTCAGTATGGATTGCAAGACACATGGTATCGCCCGTCCTCACATCATTCGTTGGCTGTTTGAAACCGGTAAAAGCTATGTGACAACCGAAAACGGCTTGATTACTGGGTATGCGTTTACCAAGCGGTTTGGGGATACCCTACGGGCGATAGCGTGGAACGCGAACAGCAGAAATGCCGCAGATCATATTTTACGCGCGTGCAGCACCGAAGCCGCTCAAGGTAATTTTCACCTACGCATCAACGTCCCTGAGCCTAACATAATCGCCAGTGACCTAGCCGAGGCTCATCAACTCACGATTGAGCGTTATGTAACCCGCATGGTCTACGGGCAGCCGCCACCGGGGAAAATGGGCGAACAATACGGTATCATCACCTTTATGACCGGCTAGAAACAACAAAAAAGGCGCACGGTGCGCCTTTTAATTTTCGGTTTTGTAAGAAGGAAAAGAGGAGGGGGAGGAACAAAAAGAGCGAGGGAGTGCAGGGGGTTGGCAGCGGCGTACTCTCCCACCCCGTTACCAGGGCAGTACCATCCGCGCTCGTGAGCTTAACGACCGGGTTCGGAATGGGACCGGGTGTACCCTCACGGCT
>JAIUNI010000003.1 GCA_020161935.1 Chloroflexota bacterium | reverse complement strand
CTGAGGAAATGCTATACTGTTTCATACCAATGGTCTCCTGAGGAATACCGTTTGCTCGATACCTCACAGTATCCCACTTGAACCATTGGTTTCCCGTCTTTTTCTCCTTATTTGCACAAATTTGTCGTCGCTTGACACAGATCAAACACTTGTTCTACAATGAGCGTGTAAATATGCACAATCGCTTTGTATTTCCTTGGCGTTCTTGGCGACTTGGCGGTTAAACTGTATTTCTCTGCTTTTTCTGGAAACTTGAAACGTGTCACTTGCGACTTAAAACTGCTGATTGGCAATCTTGGCGGCGGCAGTCCTTTTGCCATAATTACCGCGATTTCAGCCGAGACAGTCGCCGAATCAACAGCATTTTCGCCATTGTCGCCAATAATCAAAGCTGTTTTCGCCATGAAATGGCATAGTGTCGCCAACACCGGCATAAAAAGGTCTATGAAGTTCCCGCATCAAAAATCTTAAGCCCGATACCGCTCCGGCATTGGTTCTTCTTCCGTCTTATAAACACTGAACCCGCGCTTGGTGTAGTTCGGGATCGCATAGGGTCCGTCAAGGTTGCAGGTATGCACCCACAACCGCTTCGCCCCGTCATCCCATGCCCGTTGGATACCATAACTCAGCAGGTGCTTGCCCAACCCGAAGCCCATATAACCCGCCCGTAAACCAAAGTACGCCACCTCGGTCGCCTCGCCCTGCCGAGCCAGTTCCACATAACCCGCCGGTACACCCTCCACATACGGTACGTAGATGCTCACCTCTGGTTGGGAAATCGCCGCCTCTAACTCGCTCTCAGGGATAATCAGTCGGTCACGCCAGCGCCAATCCCAACCAACCTCTTTATACAGAAATCGGTAAAACGCCACATCCGGTCGCCCCAACCGCACCATTTCCAACTGAGCATGCTCGATGTACTCTGGCCGAAACTGCCCCACATCCGTCATCTCAAGGTAGGTGGTAATCAACACGTCGGGAATAGAGATAGCCGTCACAGGTAAACCTCGCCTGATAAGTGGGTTAAAGCGAGTGGTATAATACACGGAAAAGTGCTTTTTTTCAGGCTGTTTATAAGCATTTAGTTTCTTTAGCAGAATGAGTACAAAGGGTTTCAAGATGGATTTTTCGCTGAACGAAGAACAACTTCAAGCACGCAAAATGGTACGGGACTTCGCCCAAAAAGAGGTGATCCCCGTCATTGGCGAGTGGGATCGTAAGCAGGAGATGAACCCCGCCTTCCTGCCCCGCATGGCTGAACTCGGCATCCTCGGTATCAACATCCCCGTGCGCTACGGTGGTCAAGGCTTCGACTACGTTACGCTCGGCCTCGTCTGCGAGGAGCTTGAACGCGCCGATACCACCCTGCGCGTGGTCATGTCCGTCCACATGGGCTTGAACAGCATGGCCTTGCTCCAGTGGGGAACCGAAGAACAGAAACAGCACTTCCTCACTCCACAGGCCAAAGGTGAGAAGTACGCCGCCTTCTGCCTCACCGAACCCGGCATCGGTAGTGATGTGCAAAACATGAACTCGACCGCTAAAAAGGTCGGTGATAAGTACATCCTCAATGGTGAGAAGATGTGGATCAGCCTCGCCAGCAAAGCTCACCACTTCCTGTACTTCGCCAAGACCGACCCGTCACAGGGCGCGAAGGGCATCACCGCCTTCATCGTCACCAGCGATATGCCGGGTGTCACCACCGGCGATATTCATGGGAAGCTCGGTGTCCGCGCCGGTTCGACCGGTTGGGTCAAGTGTGAGGATGTCGAACTGACCGCTGCCAACCGCCTCGGTGAAGAAGGCGAAGGCTTCAAGATCGCCATGTCCTGCCTCGATAACGGTCGCTACACCGTCGGTTCGGGTGCCACCGGCCTCATCCGCGCCTGCCTCGAAGAGAGTATCAAGTATGCCGAACAGCGTGTCACCTTCGGCGTGCCGATTTCCCAACACCAGCTCGTCAAGCAGAAGATCGCCTTCATGCAGCAGTGGTATGACGCAGCCTTCTTGCTCAACATGCGCGTCGGCTGGCTGAAAAATCAGGGTATCCGCAACACCCGCGAAACCAGCGTCGCCAAGTGGTATGCCACCGACCACAGCGTTCAGGCCGCCCTCGAAGCCGTTCAGGTACATGGCGCGTACGGCTTCAGCGATGAGTATCCGGTCGAACGCTACCTGCGGAACAGCAAGGGCGGCGTGATCTACGAAGGCACGAGCGAAATTCACCAGCTCATGCAGGCCGACTATGCCTTCGGCTTCCGCGAGGACAAGCCGCTGCGCTGCGAACTCCCCGCTTATGATGCCGAATACTGGCAAAACGAGCCGGAACTGGCGTAAGAAGCAACAACAGTCTAACCATGAAACGGATGCCTTAGTCGCATCCGTTTTTATTTCACACAGGTCAAAGTTTTTCACTATAATAAGAGTAAGTGCTAAATGGAATTGTCGAGAAGTATTCATGACAACCGTTGATTTTCGTTTGCTTCAAAATGAGATTGAGCAGCTTTCGCCCGATAGCCTAACAGAGTTACAAGGCTTCGTAGAATATTTGCGTTTTAAAGAACAGCGCCTATCTTCACGCCCATTAAAAGAGATGTACGAGGCGTTTGCTCCTATACGTGAAGCTGTTGATCAAAGTGGACTGTCAGAGAAAGATATTGATGCGCTAATTGACGAAGCGATTGACGACGTGCGACATAATCACAATGCATAAAGTTGTTTTCGACACGCAGATATTCCTTCGTGCGCTCATAAATTCACGCTCAGCATGTGGTCGATTACTTTTCGAATGGGATGAACATTACCAACTTTATATGTGCGATGAAATTGAAGCGGAGATCTTAGATGTTCTCACACGTTCCAAAGTCCGTAGTAAATTCCCACAAATTTCTGATGAACTTATTGAATACATGACATCCCGTATTCGACTTTTACCTCGCGTTCGTATAACCCATGAAGACTTAGAAGCACGCTGTCGTGATCCTAAAGATGATGCATTTTTGGCTTGTGCAAAAGTATCTCAGGCAGATTACTTGGTCAGTGAAGATAATGATTTACTGGTCTTAAAAGCCCACTACACAACAGAAATCGTCAATGTCTCGCATTTTCTAAGCATTCTAGAATTAAATACAGCCGGATAACGTTATAAAGCATTCTCCATCGTAGGCCACCCACAGGTCAGGCGTGGGCAAACAGCGTAAACCATAACATCGAATAAAAGGTAATCTGTTGTGTAAGGTATGCGATCTCATGTCGCCTCCCAGTTACCAAGTTATTCGAGGTAAGCGCATGAAAACATCGATTGGTTTACTCGTTCTAACCGCTCTCTCCATCGCCGCTTGCAACCTGAACCCTACCGGAACACCGACCGCTCAGGTTGAACCTACCACCGCGTCCGCCAGCAGTTCGAGCAGTGTCCCGATGACCACGCAGGTCGATGAGTTTTCAGGTGTGGCGTTCGACTACCCGACCGGATGGACAGTTTCGCCGCCGCCTGCTCAACCCGCCGTCGCTTACAGCTATTCCCTCGGCTCGTTCGACTTTTTGAACCCTTCCGCCGTACAGTCGAAAAGCGATCAGGGCGTACCGGATGGTGAAACCGTCATTCAGGTCAACTTCCACGCCGAGGATGAAACGCTCGAAAGTATTCGGGGCAACCTCCAGTCGGAAGTCTCGAACGGCACCGGAAAAATCCTCAAAGAGCAGTCGCGCACCATGCCGGACGGTGCAAAAGCCTACTACTATGAAATTCAGGGCATGTTTGAAGGAACCGGTTACCTGCTGCAAACCACCGTCAACGGGCATACTGTCAGCGTCGTCGCCTATGGTGAAGGTGACCATTTTGAGGATGTGGTGAACTCCCTCCGCGTGGCGTGACGATCATCATATACACCTCACAGCGGATGTTGTACCCTAAGGGCGAGCCACACTCGCCCTTTTTGCTGCCCATTTTGAGGTCTGGATATGAAGCTGAAACTCACCTTGATCGCCGCCGTCTTGTTGATTGTCGGCTGCACGCCGGATATGTCCGACATCGCCACCATCACCCCGCCGGTCGAAAACTTTACCGGTTTCGCGACGAGTCCCGCTGGTACGCCCGAACCCGCCGTACCCATGACCACCCATGTGGATGAAACGTCCGGTATCGCCTTCGACTACCCGACTGGCTGGTCAATCGTCGAGCCAAACACCGAGGGCGCGTTGATCTACAGTTACTCCATCGCATCCTTCAATATCGACAATCGCGGTACGGTTCCTGACGGGCAAACTAAAATGGACATCAACTTTTTCAGCGTAGATGACACCCTCGATACCGCCCGCGCCGCCCTGCAAGCCGATGTAGACAGCGGTATGGCGGTCATCACGAACGAGGAAACCCGCACTGCTGCCGATGGTTCAACTGCCTACTATTACACCATTAACGGCACTTTGGGTGGTACAGCCCGCATGATGTACTCCCTCGTCAACGGGCGGGTCATCAGCGTCGTGGCCTACGGCGCACAAAACCAGTTCGAAGCGGTCGCCGCCTCGCTGCAAAAGACCGACGAGTAGCCCAACCGTTTTCCGATATAATAAGTTGATGAAACCGTCCACTCGGATGTAAAAATGACATCCTCAGATAACAGGTCGGCAAACGTTATGGATATGCCAATTGATGTTGTCGATATACAGGCGAAAGTACGAATTTCAGGGAAAGTCATTGCCCGAAACATGAGCTATGACACCTTTATGGATACTGATTTTGGTGAGCGTCATGTCGAGTGGGTCAATGGGTTGGTGATCGAAATGGCAGGCATTGACGAGCGTCATGATGCGCTGGTGGATTTCCTTCGTATTTTCTTTAGCGCTTTCCTCGAATCGACGGGTGGCGGGCGCTGCTTGGGCGATCCAATGCTCATGAAGTTGATTGATGTACCGTCGTTGCGAACACCTGATATTCAAGTACTTCTACCCGACCGCTTAGGGCAAATCACTATTCCTACAACTCAATGAAGTTGGGCTTTACGATGAAATTTTGCCTGACACAAATGGCGTTTATTGTTCACGCGCTTTAAATGGCTTTTGTTTCTCGGTTGACATCCTTTGGCGTGAAACACCCCCAACGATAACCGAGACCTTGAGACTGATTGAGGAAATACTGAAAGCCCAGTAACGTCTAAAATTAAAAACGGATGCGACAACTGCATCCGTTTTGATTCCAAAAACTTATGGTATTGCTGTTGGCGTAGCCGTGTCCGTCGGCGTTATCGTATAGGTTGATGTCAACGTATCCGCAGCGTAAGTATAATCGTCGGCGTTATTGTAATGCGTGGCGTTGCCGTTGGCCCCAACGCTGTATTGGAGGCAGTCGTTATAGCGGTTGTGCCGGAAAGGGTCGGTGTGCGGGTGGGGCCGTTCGGTCGCGGCGCACGCGGCACGTCATAACGCTTCGAGGTGCAGATTACCACGCGATTATATGCGGGTTGTACGCACCAAACTCGCCTTCGCCCAAATCAAAACATGGTTTGCTCTACCGCCAGTTGAGACACGCCCTGAAGTGGTAGCCGATCTGATTATTCCCCTCCTCAGAGCCAATGATGTAGCGTAATCAGTCAATTTAGCGGTATCCTTAAGGTGTCCGATCAATATCCATTGGCAGATACTGCCTAGCGAAAGTTGGGTTCTATGAACTTTGATGAAGTGAATAATAAGCAGCTTATGGATCTTGAGCGGCTTGGTAAAGAACTGCTCGAAGCACTACGAAAAGCCAAATTGGGAGATGACCCGTTTTACAAAGAACTGGCGAAGATGATCGAAGCCACCGAAATCACCCGCCGCGCCCGCTTCGACGCTTCCGATAATGGCT
The DNA here is from genome assembly GCA_020161935.1 of Chloroflexota bacterium. Taxonomy (GTDB): domain Bacteria; phylum Chloroflexota; class Anaerolineae; order Aggregatilineales; family Phototrophicaceae; genus CFX2. The sequence continues at coordinate 654,251 of JAIUNI010000003.1, read as the reverse complement.
ACAAAGGGTTTTAGAGCAGACTCGTGAAGATCGCATTCTTAGGCAACAGCTTGGTCGAAGGCAGCTATGGCGGCAGTTTTGTCGCCCATGTTGCCGCCCAACTGCCCCGGCACACCATCATCAATGCCGGACAAAATGGCAACACCATCTTCAATCTGCTGGCACGCCTCGATACCGTTCTCGAACAACAACCGGATGCGATCATGGTGTTCTGTGGCGGTAACGATGCCATCAGTTACAGCCAACCCGATACCCGCCGTTATTACGAGCGTGTGATGAAAGTCCCCGGCGGCGTGGTCATGCCTGACCCGTTCCGTACCGCTTTCCGCGACCTGCTGACGCGCATCCAAGCCGCCCAAATTCTGGCTTACGCTGGCCTCAGCCCGGTGGAACACAATCCAACCGTCGTCGAGGCGATGCGGCAGTATAATGCGATCATCGCCGAAGTCTGCGACAGCTTGAATGTGCCGACGATTGACCTCATGTCCGCCCTCAATCCGCCAACAATCCCCAACCGTCCCGCCCTCAATCAGGCGACCATCAACCTCATCGGGCAGCGAGTCAGCAGTGGTTGGCAGGATTACGAAACCGAACGCCAGCGCGGTGGCTACACCTATTCCTTCGACGGGCTGCACCTCACCCCGCAAGCCGCCGAAAAAGTCGCTGGCATGGTGGTCGAATTCCTCGATTTATGACGGATAGAATTTACGCAGCACCAGCGACATAACACCCATCAGGCCAAACACCAGCACGTACAAGGGCTGTACCGGCCTTCCGGCTGTCACACTCCACAGGTTCGCCAGCGCAGCGCCAAACCCGTATACCAACACCACAACCAGTGTAACCCGTGCGGTATCAGCATCGTCTAAGCTGTAGAGGGCAGCCGTCGCAATCGTCAGCAGCATAACGGCGATCAAGCGACTGGTCAGCAAATTCCCCGGCCAGACCCAGATCAAAGGGATTGGGCCATTATCAGTAATGAATAACGCAAACCCCCAAAGTGCAGTCACACTTGCCACTACCAGCAGCCAACGACGTACGATCACGGATGTAGCCGTATGTGATTTATCCGCTAATGCCATCGGTGGACGGATTAAGTACCAGAGCGTCGGTACAACCAGCAGTATCACAAGGATAAAAAAAGCATAAGTGATTGGCACAGTGGGGTCAAAGCGGTCGAGATGAAAAAACACAATTGCCACAGCTAAAGGGATAAGGTAAACCGCGAGCATCAGGAGTACTAACCGGACGCGCCGCCGTGTTGGTCGTTGCAGTGTCATGAAGGTTGCCGCGCCGAACGCCCACCCTGCCGCAGCCAGCATCCGGCTTGCGAGGGGCGGCAAGTCCCATGAGAACGCGCTTGGGTCATCAATCCACCAGCCCGTGCTGCCGATCAAACCGCCCGCCATCGTAGCCACGAGCAGCAATAAGACACCTTTGGCTTGCCAATCAAGGCCGACACGGGAACGTATCCAATGCCAGTAACCACCGCCGACCGCAAGGATAAGCGCCATTAAGCCGAGGAATTGAACAAGGATGTTATCCATAAGCATCTCAAAGCTAAGGAGGATGGAGCTAAGGCTAATAATACTTGTGAAACCAGTTTTATGCTGTTTGGCGGCAATAAAACACCCTCGTCCGATATTGGATGAGGGTGTTCTAAGTGAGCATTAGACCCGTATCAGATTACGGTTTGTTTGTCACCATAATCACGGTACCCGGAGCATAGAGCGTAGTGCAGGTGTAACCGGGGAATGCGTCGGTCGTCCACGCGCTCCACAACTGCGGCACACGCGGCGAACTGTTGGCGTTCATGTAAATCATGTAACCACTGCCCTTCAAGCAGATGTTCACATCACCCATAAAACCGTTAGCGGCGCTAGCACTGAACACATCGACCGCTGCCACCACACCCAAGTCAAGTACAGTCTGATCGCCGATCATGCCTGAGTTCGTCAGCGGCCCGCCGAGCCATGTCATATAGCTGCCATTCGCGGCGACCAACCGGCAGCTCAATCCCGCGCGGTCAGCATCATTGGTGAAGTTCGTTCGGATCATGCCAGTTTCTTCAAAGTTCGTATCCGTACAGGTGGGCGCGGGTGGCGGCTCTGGCAGTTGCACGACTTCGACCGGAACCGGTGTGGGCGTGGGTGCGCCGACCGCCGTGATGACAACCGTGTAGGCTTGTGACCCGCTCAACGAACCGGTATCCGTTGCAGTAACCGTGAAGTTAAAAGTGCCTGCTGCCGTCGGCGTGCCGGAAAGCGCACCTGCTGAACTCAGCGTTAAGCCTGTCGGCAGCGTGCCAACGGTCACCGCAAAACCGTAAGGCGCTGTGCCACCCGAAGCGGTTATCGTTTGGGCATAGGCCGTACCGACCACACCGTCTGGCAGCGAACTGGGCGCGACCGTGACCACACTCGCGGCGGTAATGGTAATCGAGAAGTTCTGTGTCGCATCCGGCGCGAAGCCATTGGTCGCCGTCACCGTACCCGTGTACGTGCCGGGGGTGGTCGGCGTACCAGAAAGCAGGCCGCCGGTCGTCAATGTCAGCCCCGGTGGCAGTGACCCCGGTGTTGCTGAATACGTAATCGTCACTGTGCCTGTCGCGGTGTAGGTAAAGGTGTAACCAGCACCCTCCGTACCATCTGGCGGTGGTGCGCTGGTGATCGTCGGTGCGACCCCCGCAGCGGTAATCGTAATCGAGAAGTTTTGGGTTGCATCCGGGTTGATACCGTTACTCGCCGTCACCGTACCCGTGTACGTGCCGGGGATCGTTGGTGTGCCGGAAAGCAAACCGCCCGTTGTCAATGTCAGCCCCGGTGGCAGTGACCCCGGTGTTGCTGAATACGTGATCGTCGCTGATCCGGTCGCCGTGTAACTGTGCGTATACGCGACGCTCTGTGCGCCATCTGCCGGTGCTGCGCTGGTAATGTTTGGCGCAACGCCTGCAATCGTGATCGAGAAGTTTTGGGTTGCATCCGGGTTGATGCCGTTACTCGCCGTCACCGTGCCGGTGTAGGTGCCGGGGGTCGTCGGTGTTCCCGAAAGCAAACCGCCCGTTGTCAATGTTAACCCCGGTGGCAGTGACCCCGGTGTCGCCGAATAGGTGATCGTTGCCGACCCCGTTGCGGTGTACGTGTGACTGTAAGCAACCCCATCCGTACCACCGACCGGTGCCGCGCTGGTGATCGTCGGCGCAACACCCGCAATCGTAATCGAGAAATTTTGCGTCGCGTCCGGGTTGATGCCATTCGTCGCCGTCACCGTGCCGGTATACGTGCCGGGGGTCGTCGGCGTGCCGGATAGCAAACCGCCCGTTGTCAATGTTAACCCCGGTGGCAGTGACCCCGGTGTCGCCGAATAGGTGATCGTTGCCGATCCGGTCGCCGTATACGTGTGGCTATAGGCTGTCCCCTGTGTTCCCCCTGTCGGCGCGGATGAGGTGATCGCCGGGGCTACACCCGCGATTGTAATTGAGAAGTTTTGGGTCGCATCGGGATTAATGCCGTTACTCGCCGTCACCGTACCCGTATAGGTACCGGGGGTGGTCGGTGTTCCCGAAAGCAAGCCGCCGGTTGTTAAGGTCAACCCCGGTGGCAGTGAACCGGGAGTCGCCGTATACGTGATCGTTGCCGACCCCGTTGCGGTGTACGTGTGACTGTAAGCAACCCCATCCGTACCACCGACCGGTGCCGCGCTGGTGATCGTCGGGGCTACACCCGCGATTGTAATCGAGAAATTTTGCGTCGCGTCCGGGTTGATGCCATTCGTCGCCGTCACTGTGCCAGTGTACGTGCCGGGGGTCGTGGGCGTACCCGAAAGCACACCCGCCGTTGTTAATGTCAACCCCGGTGGTAGTGAACCGGGGGTTGCAGTGTAGGTGATCGGTGTCGTGCCGGTTGCGGTGTAGGTGTGGCTGTAAGCAACCCCATCCGTACCACCGACCGGTGCCGCGCTGGTAATGGTTGGCGCGTCGCCCGTCAGGAAACGGACAATCGGCTTATTGATATTCGTCTGGGTAGCATCACCGGCTGTACCATAGGTATTATCAGCTGCAAGTAAGTGCGAGTAGTAAAGTACAGGCGCAGTACCCGCCGCGTCTGTGGTAGGAGGGCTAAACACATTTTTAAAGCCTACAAAATAAGTATTGCCAGAAACAACACTGACTGGCGTATTGAGGTCGGCACCTTCCCATACCGTACCTGCCGGGGCAGCAGCGGTCTGCGTGAACGAACCGGAAGCCAGCAAGTTACCACCTAACGATGGAAGTCCGTCATAAAATTCAACGGTGATCGCTACACCATTCGCAGCGTTGAACTTCCCCTCGATGCGGGTAAGGAGATAACTTGAGGAGGCCGTATACACCCAACCGAGATCCAAAGACTGACTGGGATCGTTTGTTGGATTGGCTACACTAAGCCCCTCGTTGAAGCCCTCTACCGGGGTAGCAGCTTCAATACGGCTGATCGGAACGACGAAAAATAAGGTGAGTAGAGTAAGGCTGATAAAGGTGAGACTTTTCTTCCAAACGGTGTGATTATTCATGAGCGCGCGCTCCTTCGCTCTTAATTCAGCAATAACATCCTTTTACCTATAAATAGTTTTTCGGAGCGTCCTTACACAAACATTGCATTGGCTTTACGTTTTTCGCCCTTTCGAAATGAATTACGGGAGGGAAAAGTAAATTTTTCCTTGCAACCTAAAAACTTATCTGGATTCTTACTCAATACATACCAAATTCAAACGAAAGTAGGGAAACGGTATAAGCGAGCCAAAGCAACGTTACTTGACGTTGTTGAATTAGTGAGATGAACTTGTAGATTAAAAGAAAGTCACCGCAGGATAAACCCGTCCCGCAGCGGATCATCCGGGTCAATCAAGAACGTGTGCTGCCCTGTAATATATGCTGTTCCCGCGACCTCAGGGATAATCCCGGCAAACCCGCCCACCTCGACCGTTTCCGCCACACGCCCCGTGAAGCGCGACCCGATCAAACTCTCGATGGTGATGGTTTCTTCGAGGGTCAGATCACCCTTCGCGTGGTGGATAGCGAGCCGCCCGCTGACACCGGTTCCAGTCGGTGAACGGTCAACCTCACCCTCCGCGAAGACACACACGTTGCGACTTTGCACGTCCTCAGCATGAAGCATCTTCACCAGTATCGTACCGTAGAGGAAGTTGAGGTCATCATCGCCAGTCGGGTGGCGTAAGGTCACGCTGTTCATCACTGCCCGTTTAATCCGCATCCCCACGTCAATCAACTGGTTCTGGTGCTTGTCATCAATTACCACACCTGCCAGCGCTGGCTGATCGACATCGACATAGGCATAAAACGCACCGCCGAACGCGATGTCGTAGGTGATCGAACCCAAGCCATCAACGTGGATGGTCAAATCCTGAGCGAATAAAAATGACGGCACATTGAGGAATGATACTCGCTTGACCTGCCCATTTTGGAGGTGCGCTGTAGCCGTCACCCGTCCGGCAGGGGTATCAATCTTAACGACGGTTTCATCACCCGCAGCGGGGAACATGCCTGTTTGCACACCCACCTTCACCAGCCCGATGATGCCGTGACCGCACATCGTACTAAAGCCTTCGTTGTGCATGAACAGCACACCAATATCTCCATCGTCCGTCACGGGTGGAGTCAAAATCGCGCCATACATATCGGCATGACCACGCGGCTCCCACATCAACGCGCGGCGCAGATGATCGTAATGCGTACGCGCGTATTGGCGCTTTTCAAGGATGGTATTCCCCGGCAGGTCAGGAAAGCCGCTGGTGACAATCCGCAGCGGTTCGCCACCCGTGTGGGCATCAATTGACGTGATTCGCAGCCAGTGGTCAGGCGGTGTCCAGTTGAGCATGGCTATTCACTTTAACGGTTAGGTGATGAAAAGGTGGATTCTAACGCGCTCAGTGAACCCGTGCCACATAATTCAGCCGAGATGAGCATTATGTAAATATGCGGAAACTGCACAAATTGCACATTTTTCGCATTTTTTGCACAAAATTCCGCCGAAATGGCTGGCGGGATGCTCCAGTGTAACCGCTGAATTGACATTTTTATGACGGCGGATGTGAGGGAGCGCGGCGCTGAAATGACACTGTTGCGGCGGATTGCTCTCGTGTAACCGCCGCTGTGCAATTTGTCTCTGCCGCTGCTGTCGTTGCTGGAAAAGTTACAAGTTTCAAGTCGCAAGTTACAAGAAAGTCGTCAGTCACCCGCTATCAGTCTCCAGCAAGGATATAAAGATACAGACAAAAGCCGAATAAGGTAGGACTACATTAAGCGGCGGATGATTATTTTAAGCCCTAACCCCCTCGATGGTACGCTCGCAGGCTCACTCCACCATCAGCCTCTCCCTCAGGGCGAGGCGAGAAAAGGCCGAAAGTTGGCTTATAACGACTTTTTTCGCTTGAAAACCAGTTTCCACCGCTTAGTGTGGTGCTACCCCGAATAAAATACATCCTCATTATAGAACAAAAGTTTTATTCTTGTCAACCAAAATGGGTTTGGTAGCACCACACTAAACGGTGGAAATTCATTTTGTGTCGATTTCATCGCAAAATGAACCATAAAAGTCTTTAAAGTCCCTCGCCCTGAGGGAGAGGGATTTAGGGTGAGGGCTTAAAATAATCATCCACCACTTAATGTAGTCCTACCATGGGTTTGAGAAGTGCTGAAAATGCCGGACAGCCTGTATCGCGTCCGACTAACCCCAAACCTACATTTCAAACGGCTTTTAACATTTAGAGTTGTTTAGGAAAATGCGGTGACAATCAGCCGATGACTGTGCGGTGCTTATACATAAAAATAGACGAGACAGCACCGCCATCTCGCCTAATTCAAGCCAATCGCCAAACCCTACCCCCCCATCGGCTCCGGCATGTAGCCGAGCTTCTTCAACGCTTCAATGGCCGCGTTGCGGAAGGTCTCATTGCCGGAATGCATCGCCGCCAGCAGCGGGTCAATCGCACGGCGATCACCAATTTTACCGAGGGCTTCGGCAGCGTAGACAGGCGTTTGGAAACCGGGGGCAGCGAGGGCTTTTATCAGGGGGTCAACCGCGCGTATGTCGCGGAGTTTGCCAAGCATCAGCGCGGCGCGACCGCGCGTAATCAGGTCTTCGTGGTCGTTGCGGACAGCCATAATGAGCGCTCGTACCGCGTCCTCGCCGCCCAGAACACCGAGTTTCATCACGGCGGTGCGGCGTTTCTCTTTGTCAAACCCGCGAAGATCGGCCAATAATTGCTTGATAAGTGTTGGGTCAGGGTCCGTCATGGTGCTGAACCTTTCAGTGCTATAAGGACTTCCTTCCAGATCAGCAATAAAAATAATTATGCCCAATAACCTTGCATCCCGCTAACGATTGGTCATAGCAGGCTCATGATTAAGTGTGACCACCAATTTACCATCATGAACCCGGCAAACACGGTCAGCATAAGGGAGGATTTCGGGATTATGGGTCGCCATCACCAGCGTTTTGCCCGCATCCCGCGTCAACTCTAAAAGTAAGGTTAGTACAGTTTGACCTGTATCTTCGTCTAAATTACCCGTAGGCTCATCTGCCAGCACCAGCACCGGCTCATGCGCCAGCGCCCGTGCAATCGCCACCCGCTGCTGCTCGCCACCGCTTAAGCGGTCAGGATATGCATCAGCACGGTTGAGCAGCCCCACACGGTCTAAGAGCGCCCGCCCACGATCTTCCACCTTCCGGCGGTTATCCCCACGCAGTTCACCCGGCAGCGTGATATTTTCAAGCACCGTCAGCGTCGGGATCAGGTTGAAGAATTGGAAGATAATGCCGATTTTGTCACGTCGAAAGAGGGTTTGCTGCTTCTCGTTGAGCGCCGTAATATCGGTGTCGCCGATCATAATCTGCCCGGAATCAGCGTGGTCAATACCACTGATGAGGTTCAGCAGCGTACTCTTACCACTGCCACTTTTCCCTAAAATGACGAAGAACTCGCCCTGCTGAATACTGAGGTCTACAGCGTCCAGCACCTTACGACTTTGACCACCCTCGTCATAGTGTTTGGTGAGGCTGCGAATTTCCACAATCGCTGCCGATTCTTGCCCGTTCGTCGTCATACCGTTATCTCGGTAACTGCTTGTACCAATTTTCACAGGGGTCATTATAGCAGATACAATCGAGCCATCCATTAGACTTGTGTCAGAATTCACTAGCCATAAGTGTAATACCGATTAACCACTTGAATCCTTAATATTTCATAGTAATAAATCCATTAGGTGATGTACAAGGACAGCCCACCCGAAAAGTGCTATACTATTCTTATATACGTTAATGTCTGCGCTAACCGATTGCTCTACAGAGTAGTTGTGTGGTCATTAAATGGAGGTTCTTAAAATGTCCGGTCAAAATGGTACGGGTACGAAGGTCGAAGATGCCGCCCGTGATGTGGCGGCTGATCTGGGTGAAGTTGGTCGTGAACTGCGCCAAAAAGCCAACGATGTTCGCAAGGAAGTCGTGAAGCAGTTGAACAACGCGGCAGAAACCATCCGCCGTGAAACCCGCGAAAACACCGAAGATGCTAACGCCCATAAATCAGCGGATGAAGTGGCAAAAGGGCTGGAGAAAGCCGCCCATTATCTGAACAATAATTCGGTCGAACAGATGGAAAAGAAGGCGACGACCGCCGTTCGCAAAAATCCCATTCCGTCGGTACTCATCGCTTTGGGCATCGGCTTCATTCTCGGTCTGCTCCTCAGCGGCGGCAGCAAGAAATAACCCCTCCGCATGGTGAAATTTTGTGGCTATACTAGAAGCCGGGTTGGAAACAGCCCGGTTTTTGTGTACGGTTATTCTCAGCGTTATGGTACTGCGATTTTAGTATTCGTCGATCCGATAATTTGACGCGAAGTACGGCGAAACTGCGCTGACACCACATAATCAGTGCTGGAATACGATAGACCAAATTGGATTAAAACGAACTCCCCAGCCATACCGAACATCAGGTATAATCTCAGCCGCTTGAGCAGCATTCAACGAGAAAGTATCAGCCGATATGGTCAAATTCGTTATCACCTTCTCTAAACCCGGCAATCTCGGCGTGTTTGAAGATGCCTACAACGACTTGTTGGCGCTGGTCGAACGGATGCCGGATATTCAACGGCGGCAGGTGGTGAGTGTGTTAGGCAGTCCGGTCGGTGACGCGCCTTACTACCGCATCCTCGAAATCTACTTCGACACCGTGGAACAAATGCAAACCTCGCTGCTGTCCCCTGCCGGGCAAGAAACCGGCGCGGAACTCGGCAAACGCTTTACGGCGGGCAAATACGCGGCCTTTTACGCCGAAGTGTTCGAAGAAGCGGGTGGCAGCACGCCCACCCACTAAACCTACTGCTCATGAAGCGCGTTTTAATCGACGCGCTTTTTGTTATTCAGACAATCGACAAGGGAAAAGAGACAATGAAAGCACTTCAGGAACGTATTTTGGCAGAAGGCCAGAATCTCGGCAGCGGTATCCTCAAAATAGACAGTTTATTAAACCACCAAATTTACCCTGAGTTGATGATGGGCATGGGGCAAGAACTGGGGCGCTTGTTCGGTGACCTGAAGATCGACCGCATCCTCACCGCCGAAATCTCCGGCATCGCCCCCGCGCTCATGGCGGGTTTCGTACTCAAAGTGCCTGTCGTCTACGCCCGCAAAACCAAACCCATCACCATGTCCGGTCCCGTCTTCCTCGAAACCGCCCCCAGCCACACCAAAGGCGGTGAGGTTAACCTGCTTGTCTCGGCGGAATTCCTGCACGCTGGCGAAAATATCCTTATTATTGATGACTTCCTCGCTACCGGTAAAACCCTGCTTGCGCTCGCCCGCATGGTCAAGAGTGCCAAGTGCAACCTCTTGGGGATTGGCGTGGTGGTCGAGAAATCATTTGAAGGCGGTCGTCAAGCCATGTTGAATGCCGGTTACACCAACATTCCCATTCACGCGCTGGCAACCATCACCAGCATGGATAACGGTAAGATCGAATTTTCTGAGTAAGAAGCCGTTGGAAAAGTAGGTTTGAGGTTCATCGGACGGACGCGATGTATCGCCTCCCTACACAATATCCGCATCACAATTTTGCGCTTTGTAGGGACAGCAGACAGGCTGTCCGGTATTTTTAGAACTTCTCAAACGGTTTCTAATCGAACTTCAGTGATGCCCTCAACAATCGTAATCAGCGCTGTGGTAGGAACATTTGCAAACTTGCGCCGTGATTTGTCAGAATAACCGCCGCATCGCTGAACCATCGTAGTGTATTTTTCCGAGTAGTTGAAAGGAACCAGACCAGCATGACCGAGAAGGTATTGGACACAGCCTCGAACGCCGCATGGAAACAGCGTTTCCGCGCCGCCAGCATCGCGTGGGCGAAGGTCGCAACCGCCAACCCCGCGCGCGGCCTCGTTTGCACCAACAAAGACGGCATCTACCAGTTGTATGGATGGGATGTCGCCAGTGGTGCGCTCAACCAATTGACCAGCCAACCGGCAGGTGTCGTCGGCGGCATGATCTCTGCCGATGGTGCCTACGTCTACTATCACCACGACCAGCAGGGGAACGAACTCGGTCATTATGTGCGCGTACCCTTTGCAGGTGGCGAGCGTGAAGACATCTCGCCCGACCTGCCGCCCTATGCCTCGTTCTACATCGGGCAAAGCCACAACGGCAGCGTAACCGGTTTTCTTGCGGCCAGCGCCAACGGCTTCGAAATTTATGTGACCGATGGCGACACACCGCGCCGGATTGCCGTGTACCAGCGCCTCACCTTCGGCCCGCAGCTCTCCTACGGCGGTGAAATCGCCGTAACCGCCACCACCGAATACAGCGGGACACTCGACACCTGTTTGGTTGCCATCGACCCGAAAACCGGTGACGAAATCGCCCGTCTTTCCGAAGGTGCCGATGTTCGCTTTGACTTCGGCGATTTTTCGCCTGTTCCGGCTGACCTGCGGATGCTGGCGACCACCAACATATCCGGCTTTGCCCGCCCGTTGATCTGGAACCCGCGCACGGGGGAACGTCACGACTTCTCGGTTGACAGCATCCCCGGTGAACTCACACCATGGGCATGGTCGCCAGATGCTAAGAAAGTCCTCTTGGGACAGCTCTACCAAGCCGAGTACCAGCTTTACGTGTACGACATTGAAAGCAGTACCGCCACCAAGCTCAACCACCCATCGGGCGTATTCGGCGGCTATGCGGGTAATGGCTTCTTCGTCTCCGAGGATGAAATTTTCGTCACATGGCAGGACTCGACCCATCCCTCACAGCTCATTGGTCTGAACGCCACCACCGGCGAACAAACCCGCACCGTGCTGGCCGCTGGTGAAGCCCCTGCCGGACGCAAGTGGCGCTCGATCAGCTTCCAGTCGGAAAACGGCGCGACCATTCAGGGGTGGCTGGTCACGCCGGAAGGCAGCGGCCCGTTCCCCACGATCCTCGAAACACACGGCGGCCCAACAGCGGTCATGAGCGAATACTATTCGCCCAACAGCCAAACATGGGTGGATCACGGCTTTGCCTACTTCACCATCAACTACCACGGCTCGACCACTTTCGGCAAAGAGTTCGAGCGCTCGATCTGGGGCAAGCTCGGCAACCTCGAAGTCGAGGATATGGCCGGGGCGCACCGCTGGCTGGTCGATAACGGCATCTCCACGCCGGAAGGCATCATCGTCACCGGCTGGTCATACGGCGGCTACCTGACGCTGCAATCCATCGGCAAGCGGCCTGATCTGTGGGCGGGCGGCATGGCAGGCATCGCCATCGCCGATTGGGCGCTGATGTACGAAGATCAGGCCGAAACCCTGCGCGGTTACCAACGGGCGCTCTTTGGCGGCACGCCTGCCGAAACGCCGGAAGCCACCCGCGACAGCTCGCCCATCACCTACGCCGAGCAGGTGAAAGCGCCGCTGCTGGTCATTCAAGGCAGCAACGACACCCGCTGCCCGCCGCGCCAGATGCGTGCTTACGAGGACAAGATGAACAGCCTCGGCAAGCCCATCCAGATCGAATGGTTCGACGCGGGTCACGGCTCACGCGCACAGGAACAGAGCATCCAGCATCAGGAGATGATGCTGCGCTTCGCCTACCAGGTGTTGGGCTAAGGTTCATTCCTTCGTTTAGGTTCAGTAGGGGCGCACGGTCGTGCATAGGCATTAAGCTAAGGAATTCTCAGGGATAAAATCAATAGAGACGGATGTTCGCTGTCGAATTTTGGAGCGCCCTGAGTGCGCTTGTCCGGCTGGTAGCATGATGGCTTATGGTGATTTACGAATTAGCATGATAAATAATTGAAACGCTGATCCTCAGCTTTTGAAGTCGCTTTAGCAGACTTGTCTGGTGATCAGCATGACGGCTTTAGCCTCATGCGGCGCAACCCGACTAATTACCATCTTAATTTGTAAACTGCCATTAGCCTCATGCGGCGCAAACAATCAACGATTTACCCGAAGATTCCGAGCCAAGATGGCTTAACTGAATGCCTATGCACGGTCGTGCGCCCTACATATTTACCCATTCTCGCGGTTCACTTATGATTAACCGCTAAAAGCTAATTGCTAAAGGCTTCCCGATGACTGACCCACGCTCCGGCGGTATCGCCGTCATTGATTTTGGTTCGCAGTACACGCAGTTGATCGCCCGCCGTGTGCGTGAACTCAACGTCTACGCCGAGGTATTCCCCTACGATGCCTCCCGCGAGAAAATTACCGCCCACAACCCGCGCGGGTATATCCTCTCCGGCGGCCCCAACAGCGTCTATGAAGAAGGCGCACCGCAGATGCCCCGCTGGCTGATGAAAGACTTTCCAGTGCTGGGTGTGTGCTACGGGATGCAGGCGCTGACTCACGCCCTCGGTGGTATCGTCGCGCCATCGGAGGAGCGCGAGTTCGGCCCTGCCCAAATCCACCACACGCAGGATAACCCGCTGCTGCATAACCTGCCCGACAACATGCAGGTGTGGATGTCGCACGGCGACCGCATCGAGCAGCCGCCCGAAGGCTTCATCGGTCTCGCCGCCTCGGATAACTCGCCCTACGCCGCGATGGGCGACCCTGTGCGTAAACTCTACGGCGTGCAGTTCCATCCCGAAGTCGCCCACACGCCGCACGGTAAAGACCTTCTCCGCAACTTCCTGTTCGATGTCTGTGGCTGCGAACCCAAATGGTCGCCGCTGGCCTTCATTGATGAGGCTGTCCGTACTATCCGCGAACAGGTTGGCGAGGAACGGGTCATGCTCGCCCTCAGCGGCGGTGTCGATTCGGCTGTCGCCGGTGCGCTGCTGAACAAAGCCATCGGCAGCCAACTCGTGTGTGTGTTCGTCAACACCGGCTTGCTGCGGAAGGATGAACCGGAACAGGTCGTGCAGGTGTTCCGTGGCGAACAGGGCATGAACCTGATCGCCGTCGATGCCACCGAGGACTTCCTCGACCAGCTCAAAACCGTCACCGAGCCGGAAGCCAAGCGCAAGGTTATCGGCAAGCTGTTCATCGACACCTTCGCCAACCAAGCCCGCGAACTCGCCAGTGAGGGTGTGAAGTTCCTCGCGCAGGGGACGATCTACCCCGACGTGATCGAAAGCGCCGCCAGCAGCAAAACCGCGCACGTCATCAAGAGTCACCACAACGTCGGCGGCCTCCCGCCCGACCTCAAGTTCCAGTTAGTCGAGCCGCTGCGTGACCTGTTCAAAGACGAGGTACGCAGCGTCGGTACAGCCCTCGGCTTGCCGGAGAGCATCGTCTGGCGGCAGCCGTTCCCCGGCCCCGGTCTCGCGGTGCGCTGCCTCGGCGACATCACATGGGAACGCTTGGAGAAACTCCGCGCTGCGGATGCCATCTTCACCGACGAATTGGGCAAAGCGGGTATGCTGCGGCAGGGGACATCGCAAGCCTTCGCTGTGCTGCTGCCTGTCAAAAGCGTGGGTGTGATGGGCGACTACCGCACCTACGAGGAAGTGCTGGCGCTGCGGGCTGTGACTACCGACGATTTCATGACCGCCGATTGGGCGCGCCTCCCCTACGACCTGCTGGCAAAGGTCAGCAACCGCATCGTCAACGAAGTGCGCGGCATCAACCGCGTCACCTACGACATCACCAGCAAGCCCCCCGGCACCATCGAGTGGGAGTAGTTAAGTGCATCTGCTGCTATAATGGTCTCAACAATTCAAAGGTGGAATGTTGGGCAAAAATCCATTAGGAGAAGTCTTTGGCTTCCCTGTAAATAATATCAGTTCAGAAGCCAGGCGTTATCGCAATTTACGTCTTTGTCCTTTTAATAACCGGGTTCCCAATTGCACTAAGGATAAGGCTAATGACCCATTAGGAGTATGTAGTATATTCGACGGCAATGAAATTGCGATTACCTGCCCGGTGCGTTTTCGTCAGGACTGGCTTATTGCTGAGGATGCAGCTCGTTTCTTCTTTCCAGAGGGAACAGCATGGACATCACTCACAGAAATTCGATTGAGTGATAAAAATGACCAATCTGCCGGCAATATCGATCATATTTTAGTCAGTTATGATGAGCGTGGCCGTGTACTAGATTTTGGCTCTTTAGAGGTTCAAGCCGTTTATATCTCAGGAAATGTCCGAATACCATTCGAATATTATATGCAGAATAATGTTCGAGATGAGCAACTAGACTGGCCGCAAAACATGAAAAATCCTCGACCAGATTATTTATCATCTTCGCGTAAACGACTCGCACCTCAGTTAATATACAAAGGCGGTATATTACATCACTGGCGCAAGAAACAGGCGGTTGCAATACATAAAGGGTTTTACAAAACTTTACCTACTTTGAAACAAGTGTCTTCAAATCAAGCAGAAATTGCATGGCTTATATATGATCTATTCTTGAATGAAAACACTAATCAGTATCAACTAAAGTTAATTGACACAGTTTACACATTATTTCAAGAAGCATTAAGCCAAATTGCTACTCCAGAACCCGGTTTACTTGAAGATTTTGTTTTTCATCTACAAAGCAGATTAGACGACAAATTTGATGGTGAAAACAATCCTCCTGACGCTCCATTGCTTACCGATTTATTTTGAACCATCATGAAACAATTACCTCTATTTTCTGAAGATATGATTACTAGTAAAGCTGTAAATATAGCTTCCATACCGCATAGAAGCCCATTTCGATATCCCGGTGGTAAAACTTGGTTCATTCCTACACTGCGTAAGTGGTTATCCACTTTATCGATAACGCCTACCATTTTTATCGAACCATTTGCAGGCGGAGCAATTGTTGGTTTAACTACCGCTTTTGAAAACTTATCTCACAAAGTACTTTTAGTTGAACTAGACAATCTCGTTGCATCCGTATGGGAAACATTAATTGTTTCTGAAAAAGCCAATTGGTTAGCAGATCAGATTGTTTCATTCGATTTCACTGCTGAAAATGTAAATCAAGTACTTGAAACACCGGCGAAAACGACCGAAGAATTAGCTTTTCAAACGATTATAAAAAATCGCGTAAATCATGGAGGCATTCTTGCGAATGGAGCGGGTAAACTCAAGTTAGGGGAAAACAATAAAGGACTCGGTTCTCGTTGGTATCCTGAAACGCTCCAAAAACGTATTCGAGATATTGTATCGGTTCGTTCGCGTCTCAACTTTGTGCATGGTGACGGCATATCTATTATTCAGAATTATGTCAATGATCCTAACGCAGCTTTCTTTATTGACCCTCCTTATACAATTGATGGCAAAAAAGCTGGAAGTCGACTTTACAATCACAGCGATATTGATCATGAAGAATTATTTAGAATCTCAAGCTCGGTTTTAGGCAATCTACTTATGACTTACGACGACACGCCGACAATACGACGGTTAGCTACATATTATGGGCTTGAAGTTCGTTCAATATCAATGAAAAACACTCATCACAATTATCAATCAGAATTAATTATTGGACGCAATTTAGATTGGCTGGCAAATTCATGACAATTTTGCCGATCAACCACATTGTTTCAACACCCGATGTGCGTAACGACGCGCCACGGATTAAAGGCACAGGTGTTAAAGTCGCCAATATCGCGGCTTACGCCCTCATTCACAATTGGTCAGTTGAAAAGATCGCTGAAGAGTTCGAACTAACACCGGCTCAAATTCACGCCGCACTTGCTTACTACTACGACCACCAAGCCGAGATTGACGCGGCTGTTAAAGCGTCAAATGAACTGGTCGAGCAAATTGGTACGCCATTCTCCGAGCTGCGCCGCCGTATCGAAGCTCGTATGCCGCCGAAAGACAAATAACTCAGTTTACCAACCGGATGAACCCATGACCTCACGCCTTTTCAAACTCACCACTTGCCTGTTTCTCCTGCTCACGCTCGCCGCTTGCGGTGGCACACCGCAGCCTACAGCCGTCGCCGAATCGACGCTGGTTCCCTCGCTCACGGCCACCAACGGCAGCGACATTCAAGCCTCGGTCGATGCCACCGTGACGGCTATCGTCGCCCAGCAAGCCCTCAGCACGCTGGATACCCCACCGCCCAACGTCACCTTCGTGCCGGATTTCACCCTCACGCCGACTGAAGCGCCGCTGGTCATCACCCTGCCGCCCACCACCGGCGATAAAGTCCCACCGCCGATGGAAATCACCCTGCCGGAAGGTTGGCAGGTCGGCTATGACGCGCAGGTGCTGGCGGATGTCGAGCCGAATAAGTTCCGCGTCATTCCAGTTGCCGTTTACACTGGCCCGATCACAGGCGGCACGGGCAGCATCATCGTCTATTGGGGCTTCCCCAACCTCGTCACCCCCACCACCGATGTCATGGCCGCCGCCGTGATGGGCATGACCGCTCAAGCCACCGTCGAGCCGGATTTATGGTCGGATGGCGTGCGTTTGCTGCGTTCGGCAGTGATCGAGTCCGACTGCAACATCGGCGTGGATATTCGCCGCACCTATCGCCTCGGCCTCCTCAGTGCCGAAGGGACACAGTGGTCAGCCGTCAGTTGTAAGAGCGGCTTGCCGGATACGCGCGGTTGGTTCGCGGGTGTGCAGGACAGCGGCGTGAACTTCGTCTTTTACGTGTTCAGCGACCCCATCACCGCGATGGATACCAGCAGCGGCGAACTGCAAGCCATCCTCGACACCGTGCGCTTCCGTGTCGACACGCTCACCCTCACGCCGCCCGCGCCTACACCAACGGCTGCCAGCGTAACCGCCACCCCACCCGCCGCCATCGAAACACCCACACCTTCCTAAGAAATGTTAGGGCGGAAACGGTCTAGAAAGTCCCCTATCTATGAAATGGAGAGGGGATTTAGGGGTGAGGATAGCCCTCGACACCTCTGTAGGGGCGCAAGGCTTGCGCCCACACCATCAATCCCCACGTCGTAGGGGTTTGCCGCTGGCAAGCCCATGACTATCAAGCACAGCTATTGGAATCAAAACTGCCTTTCCAGTATCAGTAAGGCAGTTCAGAATAGTCGCTGCTGGTTGGGCTTACTTCTTGAGTGTGATGGTTTCGTTCTCGCCCATCTTCCCTGCATCTTTATGGATAATCGCATCGGCAAATCCAATAATTTTGTTGATAATGCCGTGTGGGCTGTCCCAATACTCTGCCGTATTAACGCTAACCTTGATGAGGCGAAGCTGTGGGTCGTCCAAGCCGTCCTTGAACCATATCTTGTAGACCGGACTCCACAATTCCTTCATCTTGGCCTTGTCGTTTACCAGCCGCGCCTTGCCGGATACCGAGATATAGCGCTGCTGGTCGGGTGCCGCGTAAGCGACATTTACGGTTTGGTCTTCCTTGATGTCAGCCGCTTTTTGGGTATCAAGACTGGTGAAAAACCAGATGTCGCCGTCAAACTCTGTTTGTTGGGTAGACATCGGTCGGCTGTGCAGCGTGCCATCGCTGGATACCGTCGTAAACATAGCGAAATCAATGTCTTTAATCAGTTCACGAAGTTTTTCGATTTTTTCCTGTCGGGTGCTGTTCATTAGATGTAATCTCCTACTACCAATAAGTCTCGATAGATAAGCATTCACCAAACGTTACGCTAAAGCTAAAGAGACGCGGTATGCTCAACGCCGCGCCCGCTGTGTGTTCAAGCTCGTCAGCGACAGCGTTGGGCTGTAAACCCGTGTGCCGCAGTGGATACAAACTTTCTCGTTGCCCACTTGTTGCAAGGTCGCCGTGTTGTGGCAGTATTGGCAGCTATTCTTCTCGTGTTCGACGTATTGCTTCGGTTCGTGACGTTCGCTCTTCATTTCCATTTGTCTCCTGCTATATGCACTCAATAGAATTTATTGGGAAAGGTCAGGTTGACCGGCTGCTGCTAGCCAAACCTACCGTCACTCGAAATGTTCGGATTGTTGTTCTGGCGTTTGCATTCCGGCTCACCAGCTTTGTCAGGTTCCTATGGCACCACGCTGCTCGTTCAACTGGCAAATCAGCCTGACATCAGAATACTCCGATACCTGCTTTTACCCATGTGCATATTGGGGTAATTTTGAATAGGTCAAAAGGACACTCAAACACGGGATCACTCCCATCCCTCATACGCGCTCTTGAGGATGGGTGTGCGTACAACATAAAGCCTATGTAACGAGAGCGAAACAGGAGAATTCACAGAACAACGGGTAGCGGAGGAAATCACTAAACTTGTCAACTTGGTTCTTAAGGTCGTTTGAGCGCCTTGAGTGCGCTTGTCCGGCTTTAGCCTGATGCGGCCCAACCATGAACATACCTTCTTTAGAAACCTACCTCTGGCAGCAGGCTAGAGGTGGGATCTAACAACTACGAGAGGAACGAATAGCGAAAGAAAGGACGGGCCGAGTCGTTAATACTCAGCCTTATATGCAACCGCATCAACTTCTTCACACATCAGTTCGAGCTTGTCGTTGGTCACGCTGGCTCGTGTCAGTGTATTCTCAAAATGAATACAGTTTCTACCCTTAAGAGGATCAAGTTCGACTTCCGGCAGCACATCGGCATCATCACGGCTGTAAATTTCGACCGGTAGCTGGAGTTCCGTATCGAGCACATCAACCCACACAACCTCTTGCTGATCAGCGATATTTGCACATTCAATATCAATCTGCGTATTTGGTGCGACCTCATGAAACGGCACAACAATCTCAGGTAACGGTTGTTGGGAAGCACTGAGCTGCGGAACGATGAGCGCCGTCGCCATCGTTGCCAGCGCAGCCGTTGAGGTGATTGCAATCCGAAGATGCCAGTTTGACTTTGCCATATGTTTGACCTACCTATTCATCAAGGGGCATCCCATGTGCCTTATCTTATCTGACATTCATCTTTCGTCTATGGGTAGTCTGATGGACACTATTATAGGCCAAGTGGATAATTCTACCCGACGTTTACCCTCCGAAGACCTGTTCCACGATTCCCGCCAACCGCATCATCCCCTTCGTCACCGGCGGCAAAACCATCGCCCCGCGGATCAGGTTCAGCGTGTCACGGCTAAAATCCAGCAGTTGGTAAGTCGTCTTGTATCCCGCCGAACGGTCGCTAATCCAGAACAACAGCGTCATCAGATACGCCACATACAGCAGCATCCCCATCGCCGCCACCTGCTCCGGCTTCTTGGGCGCATCGTCCGCCTCCGTCACCAACTGCATGAACACCCCCTTCATCTCCCGCCGGATGTCCGCCGTCCGGTCGCCCAGTACCCCGTACGGCGAATTTGGGTTCAGCGCTCCGCCGAATATCCCCTGCCACACCGGACGGAAAGGGCTAATCTCCTGCATCACCTCGTTCATGACGTGGTAAAAGCGCTCGGCAATCGACAGCTCCGGCAGCGCCGCAATCCGCTCTTTGGTGTTCGCCGCCAACTGCCGGTAAAGCTGGATCACCACCACTTCCTTCGACTCGAAGTAACGGTACGCCAAACCCAGCGAGCATTCTGCCTCCGCCGCAATCTCACGCATCGTCGTTTCCTCGTAGCCCTTCTCCATAAACAGCTTTACAGCCGTATCAAAAATGCGCTGGCGGGTTTCTTGCGCCTTCGGTGTTAAGGTCGAATGGTCGTCAGTCATCATATCCTCAGGATGAACGTGTTCAGTTTTCACCCTACGATAACACCTTTACCACGCTCTTTCGAGTCTCAACCAACGCCCGCCCCACATAATCCACATACCCGAAGCTGTAATACCCCGCCGTCAGCGCCATCAGCACCGCTGTTACGTTGCCAAGTTGGTTGCCCAGCAGCAGCACCACCGCCACCACATCAAACGGGATCGTCGCCAGCATCACCCACGCGATAAACCGCCCACGTTGATAACCCCTCGCGAAGAACAAACTGGTCATGATCGCCAATGTCGCGCCGTTTACAAACCCGAATATCGCGCCAATCATCAACCCGTAACCCGCACCTAGCAGCGTTCCCGCAATCGGCATTAGTAAGGTTCCCAGCAGCGCTCCAGCCACCGCCCCGCTGCCAATCCCGCGTACCCACACCCACATCATCAACCGTAACCCCCACATCATCTACACTCCATACCAATATGAACACACATTCCCGCATCATCCACTACCGAAGTCCCTTCAGTGGACTTGTCCGCTGGTTAGCATGACGGCTTTAGCCTCATGCGCCGCAACCACACACGATTGATTCACTCCATACATTCCCCTCACCACACAATCGGCGATTTTTGACCCTCGACAGGGTAGTCGTCTTCCACAAGGTCTTTCTGGGCATATAACCGCGCCGCATGAACAGGGTATTTCCACGCGAAGTACCCCGCCGCCACCGTCGCGATCAACGCTGGCAGCACCACCCATATCGGCCCCACCACCCGTACCGGAAACCATTCATTCAACAACCAAAAACTGACAAACGCCGTACTCACGACCACCACACCCACAGACCACCATTGAAACGCCTTCGTTGCAACTGGCGGATTAAAGTGGAACCGTATCAGCACGACTTCCATCACCGCGCTAATCACCCCCACAATCACGCCCAACATCCCCCCGTATATTAGCCCGAACACGGTACCAAGCAGCGGTAAAATCAGCGTCCCGAACACCGCGCCGCACAGCGCCCCGCTCAACGCCATCCGCCAGAACATCCACCAGAAATACCGCCACCAGATCATGTTGAAAACTCCTCACACCTGCTCATCGACGCACACCGTACGCATCCTGTTCGTCAAGGTGAACACGTTCACTTTTCACGGGCGAAAAATTAGTGAACACGTTCACTTACTAACAGAATAGCACAAATTCACGCCGAGAGTCAAGCACCTGTACCCTAAACGATTGATACTGCTATCTTATCAATCGCATCTTCCGCCGTATCCCACCTTTCGGCGGAGCTTTACCCTCCCTTCCGGCTGACTCACATCTACCGCCGCCACAAACCCCTTGGCGCGCTCTGTATTCCTTGGCGTTCTTGGCGACTCGTATTCACCTTTATCTAATGACTACTAGCTGTCGACTAACGACTCGCATTCGCCTTTGCATTGAGCTGGTGACTGGCGACTGACGACTTCGGAGTGACGACTAAATAAAAAGAGCGCAGACTCTCGCCCACGCTCTTTTCTATCGACTAATAGCTATCGACTAACGACTACGAATGCACCGTAATCTCATTCGGGTTAATGATGCCTTCCGGCGAACCCTTCATAATCGCCAGCTTCACCTCACCAATCGCCCGTGTCACTTCAATACCACGCGGGCAGGCCGGCGTGCAGTTGTAAATCGTCCGGCAGCGCCACACACCATCCGGCTCCGAAAGGGCTTCAAGGCGTTCCTTCGCCCCTTGGTCGCGGTCATCGAAGATGAAGCGGTGCGCTTGTACAATCGCCGCCGGGCCAACATACTTGCCGTTCGCCCAGAACGACGGGCAGGAGGTCGTGCAGCACGCGCACAGAATACAGTTGGTCGAGTTGGCGTAAATATTCTGCATATCTTGGGATTGCAGCCGTTCACGCCCATCCGCCGGTACCGGATCGTTATTGATAAAGTACGGCATCACCGAACGGTAATGGTCGAAGAACGGTTCCATATCCACGATCA
Source organism: Chloroflexota bacterium (assembly GCA_020161935.1). Classification (GTDB taxonomy): domain Bacteria; phylum Chloroflexota; class Anaerolineae; order Aggregatilineales; family Phototrophicaceae; genus CFX2. Next base: position 632,223 of record JAIUNI010000003.1, on the reverse strand, counting down.
AATCTTTCTTGATCGGCAAGCCCAAGATCGGCTCAACTTGTACCTTCGGGCCGAGGTTCTTCACCAGCAGTTTGCAGGCCAGCGCGTTGCGCCCGTTAATCCGCATCGCGTCCGAGCCGCAAATACCGTGCGAACACGACCGGCGGAAGGCCAGCGTACCGTCCTGCTCCCATTTAATCCGGTGCAGCAGTTCCAGCACGCGGTCAGTCTCTTGCACATCTTTCAGTTCAAACGTCTGCCAGTAAGGTTTAGCCTGATCTGGCATTTCCGGGTTATAACGTCGAATTCGGAAAGTAACGTCCATAGATTTCAGCTCTCAGTCTTCATAAACGGACACATCAAAAACGATAATACGCCTACTCACCAATCTGTTGCAATCGGCGTAAATTGGTCACCCCAATGACCAAAAACCCGATTCCGCTGGCAATCATCAGTGCTTGAAACGCGGTGTGCTCGTATCCAAAGAAAAGGATTGCGTTCGATACAGCTATGATGATACCCAAAAGGATATACAAATAGCATAACCATTTCTTTTGAATGAGCATAATCGCCTCGTTTCGTGGCACTAGGTCGTGTTCTTCAACTCCCGACGATAGCCTGCAATAAAGGCATGGTCTGATGGTTCAGTAAATAAACCCATAGGTTTATCCACTATCTATTAATTAATACACCCGTTCCTTCGGCAAGAAGCGCGGGTCTTCCGCTGCTAGCGACATATCAACCTTCTTGTCCGTGTTCGTCTCCACCGGCGGCGTTTCTGTCCCGTACGGGTTATCACTCTTGCGGTAAGCCAGCGTATGCACCATCCACTTCTCGTCGTTACGGTCCGGGAAGTCCTCGCGGCTGTGACCACCACGGCTTTCGGTACGCAGGTTCGCGCTGATCGCCGTCACCTCAGCCAGATCGATCAAGCAGCCCAGTTCCCACGCTTCGATAATGTCCGTGTTGAACTGATAACCGTTGTCGTCCACGCTCAAATCCGTGAAATACGCATGGCGCAGTTCACGCATCGTTTCCGCTGCTTCGACCAGTTCCTTCGCCGTACGGTAAACGCCGACCTTATCCATCATCACTTCCTGCATCTTCTTACGCAGGGTGTAGGGTTTGGTCTTGCCCTTGCTCGCGCGGATACGCTTGAATTCCGCTTCGGCCTCGGCTGTCGGGTTCGGGGGCAGCGGGATAAAGTCCGCCGTCTTGACGTATTCGGCGATCTTCATACCACCACGGCGACCGAACACCACAAGGTCAACCAGCGAGTTCGTACCGAGGCGGTTCGCACCATGTACGCTCACACAGGCCACTTCGCCCGCCGCGTACATACCCGGCAGCACCGTCCAATTCGCGTCGGTCACGACTTCCGCGTCAATATTGGTGGGGATACCACCCATCGCATAATGCGCCGTCGGCTGGATCGGCATCGCCTCGGTCAGCGGGTCAACACCCACGTAAGTCCGGCACAGGTCGAGTGTTTCCGCCAGCGCACGGGCGATATAAGCATCATCCACGCGGCGGGTTTCACCGGCTTCCGCCAGATAACGGTTCACGGTCGAAGGCCGAATATCGAGGTGGACGTAATTCTTCCCGCCGATACCGTTACCCAACCGCAGTTCTTGGTAAATCGAACGGCTTACCACGTCGCGGCTGGCGAGATCTTTAATCTTCGGCGCGTACTTCTCCATAAAGCGCTCGCCGTTCTTATTGAGCAGGATGCCGCCTTCGCCACGGATACCCTCGGTCAGCAGCACGCCCAAACCGTACAAGCCGGTCGGGTGGAATTGGTAGAACTCCATATCCTGCATCGGCACACCACGACGATAAACGGCTGCCGCGCCGTCGCCCGTCAGCGTATGCGCGTTGCTGGTGATCTGCCACACCCGTCCCCAACCACCGGTCGCGAACAATGTCGCCTTACCGTGGAACACATGGAACTCGCCCGTGCCAAGCTGAATGGCGACCACGCCCACACACGCGCCTTGATTCATAATCACATCAACGACATGGAACTCGTCGAAGAAGCGTACTTCGTTCTTAATACATTGTTGGTACAACGTCTGCAAAATCATGTGACCGGTACGGTCAGCCGCATGGCAAGCCCGGCGTACCGGCTTCTCGCCAAAGTTGCTGGTATGACCACCGAAGCGCCGCTGGCTGATGCGCCCTTCCGGTGTACGGTCGAACGGCAAACCCATGTGTTCCAGTTCGATAACCGCATCAACCGCGTTCTCGGCCAGAATCTTGGCCGCGTTCTGGTCTGCCAGATAGTCGCCACCCTTAACCGTATCGTAGGCGTGCCACAGCGGCTTATCCTCGTCCAAGTTCCCCAGCGCCGCCCCGATGCCTCCCAACGCCGCGCCCGTGTGGCTGCGCGTCGGGTAAAGTTTGCTCACCACCGCTACGTTCGCGCCACCCTTGCTGGCGTACAGTGCAGCCATCAATCCAGCGCCGCCTGCCCCAACAATAATGGCATCAAATTGATGCGTCTGCATTCCGATAAACTCCTCAATGTGGTGGTTGGTTCCTAACGAGAAAGCCTCGTTCTGCTGTGACCCAACCATCTAACCGCTAACGTTTATATGTTGATCCGTCTTACTGGTGCAGCGCTTCTGCCGCGTGCTGCGCCATCTCAATCGCACCACTGTCAATCGTGCTTAAGAGCGCAAGCCCACCGAGCACGAGCAAAGTGACGGCTGCGATCAGGCATAAATAAACCGACGCACGCTTTAGGAACGGGTTGAAGGTGGTGTAATCCGTCAGCACCAGCCGCAAGCCGTTGAAACCGTGGATCACGACCATCGCCAGCAGCGCGAAGTCATACACGCGCCAGATAGCGACACCCGCGACGAGGAAGCCCCAGCGGTTCGCCACAAATTCGACGGACGTACCGGTAACATTCGCGGTTGTCGTCCCCACCACTGCTCCGCCCGCCAGCGTAATATCGAATACGCCTTGAACGATGTGCATCATCGCCAGATGCCCAAACACCAGCGGCACAATCAAGATACCACTGGCACGCATAAACGACCACCAGAAGCGCTCAATTTGGCTGCCGTGTGGGGTGTGTTTGACACCCTTCGCCGGTGCGGCAGGTGCGCCCGCGACCAACCCGTACACCGCCGAAAGCAGCAGTGCCGCGATGATCGCGACCGCGAAACCCGCCACGAACGGCAGTTGGGCGTTAATCACTTCAGCCAGACCTAAGTATTGGCTCTCAGGATCCCCGTAAAAGTGCAGCACATGGTTGAACATCAGGATGAAAACCGGAACGAGGATGATTGCCGTACCCCCCAGCACGTATACCGCTGCCCGCTGCTGGTACTTCCACCAGACAGGCTTAAAGTCGATGATGGCAATCCGTAACCCGTTTAGCGCGTGGTAAACCACACAGGCGACTAACCCGAACTCGCCAATGGTGAACAGCGGCGTTTGGTAGGTGGCGATGGCTTCTACATAAAGCGCGGGGTAAAACACTGCCCACGAGGTATCTACAACATGGAGAGTGAGGAACAGCACCACGCCCAAGCCAGTGATGCGATGCAGTACCCAACTCCATTGACCGAGCGCACCTTTATAGCGCAGCGTCTCGGTTAAGGTCAGTACGAGCGAAGTCAAAATAATACTCCTTAGTCTCAAAAAATGGGGGGCAACAAACCATTTTTTCAGCGGTTGAGCGAATAAACTGATTATAACACTGCATCTGTGAGGTGCAACGGTTTCAGGTCGTTGGTGCTAAAGCCAAGTCGCTTTGATGCAGGATGTCACGCGGGAGGTTAGTCGTTTGTCACCACCGGAAACGGGAACAGCGCGGTAAATTGCCGGATGAGGTCATCATGTCCTTTTCCGTCGGGGCAGTAGATATGCCGGAGTTGAGTAATGTCCTGCTGGTAAACCCCTTCACCGTAGATAGATCTGCCATGAAATCGCTGTTGCATGGCGAAGCTGATAAGCCGCTCGATATGATTGTCAAGTAAATTCATTCTCAAGCAAGCGACATGAACACGAGAGGCTGCGACTTCACGCCAAAATTCGGCTGGTTTAAAAGATTTATTTAGGATAATTGAACCGCCAACCAAGAGGGGGCCAACAAAAATGGTCATCAATTGCAGCCCTTGTTCCGATGACAACGTGCGGCCTGACAAAGGCAAATAGCTAATCAGCCGTTGATTGCCTGTAATAACTTGTGCTGTTGTTAATTTTTGAGTGGCAGTAAGCAATTCTCCTTGAGTCACGACCACTTTCGAATGACGATCCCCCCAATCGGTATTCATATCTTTTGACTGAAATGCCGGGGTATCACGGGTTGGGTCAGGATGATCGTTGAAGAAGCTATTGGGCATCCCACGAACCAGTGTATGAAAATGGGGATAGTCTTCAGTCGGTTCGCCGCCCATTTGAACCAGTGGGTATCCCTTAAAAACGCGATTCACGAGTTCATTGAAGTGTATGTACGGTTCAAAGACATCAAAATGGAGAAAACGAGCCTTATCACGACCACTTTCTTCGTCTTCCTCTGTTTGCCAAAACGCGACCGTTGCACCTACTAGCCAACATGCCACTAATAAAACTGCTTCGTCGCCCAAAGAAGGATCGTATATGGATACTAAATCCGCCGGCTCGATATTTAAATCCTCCTGCAAGAAGTTCGCCGTTTGGTGACAGCGTGCGCTGAACTCGGCGTAACTCAGTTCTTCGCGGCCTTCATCGCTGATGACTGTCAGGAAAATTTTCTCCGGCGAAACTTTATTGTGAAGCGACAGCACTTGCCGGATGTTGGTAAAGGGTAAGTCCATGAGTCCTTGATTCTTGGGATATATAACCCAACATTGGGATAAATGCTCGTTTGGGAAATGGTGAATAGACGCAAGTACCAAGTTGCAAGTCACAAGTTAGGTCACAGAATCCAGCCTATGTGAGCGACAACTCAGAACTCGGTACTCAGAACTCGGCACTTTATACGGGTCGCTGTTTCTCCGGCTTGATGGCGGAAATCCAGTTCTCGGCGAACCATCCCGTCACATCCGGGCGCGAGAGAATTTGGATCTGCCACCAGTTGTAACCGTCCGCGCAAACCGGCCCGCCGATAATCGTGAAGCCGATACCATCCAGTAAAGTCGCTGCCACTTCTGACTGCAAATCCGGCGCGACCCGCATATTCTTGGGTATTTCGTCGATATACTGCACGTATCCGGTTAAGCCCGTACGCAGGTTCTTGACCGAGTAGCAGGTTTCAGTCGGCACGGCATTCGGGTCTTCCAGCAGGGCTGCACCTTCGAAGCCATCGGCTGCCCAGCCCGTGTACACCACGTCCAACACCGTCACCTGTATCCGCCACCAGTTATAACCGTTCGCGCAGCGCGGGCCTTCCAGCACCAGCGCGACACTATCCATCGGCGCGACCGTCAGCACGAGGCCGTCGATGTTCGCCTGTTCCCGCACCTTCACCCCCAAGCGCAGCCGTGTTTCCTGCCCGACCGTCAAATCGGCGCTGTCGGGGCAGAAAGTGCCTGCGGGTGGGGGGCCGGGGCGCATCCAATACTGCGCGGGTGTACCCTCTGCCACCCAACCGTCGTTACCGGGGCCGCTCACCTTCCACCAGTTATAGCGTTGGTTGGAACAAATCGGCCCATCGACAATCGTGACGATCACCTGTCGTTGATAGTAATTCACCCACGGGCTGGATTCGTTCGGCTCGTTGCGAACGTACAACCCACCGCTGACGTATGCCTCTTGCCCCTTCACCAACGGCAGCGGCGCGGCACAACCGGGGGTCGGCAGGGGGGTCAAGGTGATGACGTAAAACATCGTCGGCGCAGGTGTGGACACGAACCCCAACGGCGTGATGGTCGGGATCGGTGTCAGGGTCGGGATCGCCGTTTGTGCCGAAACCAGCGAGGACAACCCCGCCAGCAGCATCAGCACAAGGAGCAGCAGGGGAATAATCAGGCGTTTGAACATAACTCATTCTCCTCAGTTGCTCTTATTGTAGCCGATTTAACGAAAGCTGCCTGTAGTACGACTTGCCCGTCAATCGTTAAGCCTGTTTAATAAGTAAAACAGCATTGAATCGTCTGGGGAGACAAAGACATGCGTATCGTTATTGGCGTTCTTTTGATTATCATCGGCTGTTTGGCCTTATGTGCGGTGATCGTTGTCCCCGTATTGCCACCGCTCGCGGAGAACGAGACCATTGATACCGCGCTGGCCGCGATCCTCTGTAAACCCAATGAAACCTTCGAACGTGAACTTTACCAGACGCGCGACAGGGACGGCACCGGCTACTCGATGACCCCGTACTGCGTCAACAGTGACCACCAGCGTGAAGATGTAACCGGTAAGTGGGTGCTGGTCGGCGCGGGTGGCTTTGTCGTGCCTTTCATGATTGGCTTAATCCTGACCATCTGGGGCGCGAATGTGGCCGTCCGGCGGCGTGTCACCACCATGCAGGGCCTGTCTGGCGAGAACTATACCTTTGTGAATACCAGCGGTATCCCATCGTCAGGGGTCGAGTTTAAAGACGGCGTACTCAAAGTCGGCGGGATGCACCTCAAGATGGACAACCTGAACCCCGATAACATGAAAGCTCAAATGGGCGTGTCCGCAGGTGGTGGCGACCTGACGGAAAAACTGCGCCAGATTCAAGAAGCCAAAGACAACGGCCTCATCTCCAGCAGCGAATACGACCGGATGCGCCAGAAAATACTGGATGAGATGAGCTAACCTAATCCAACGGTCAGGCGGGTGGATAACAAACACCCGCCTTTTTATTTACGATGGTGCGCCTTCGGCCTGTACCCACGCATCATAATCGGCTTCGGTGACGAGTGTACCGCCTAAAATCTCGGTATTCGTCAGGCGTTTTTGCGAGTCGTACTCCAACATGAGTTCAGCCGTGCGGGTACATTTATAGCCCGTACCGCGCGCGCTTTTTCGCACGAAATAGCCGTTGTTATCATCATTCTGGCTGAGTTCGTTCATGGTATCGACGCGAATACGCACCACCTCGGTGCAGCCGGTCGGCTTCACGTAGTAATACTGCCCGCGCTGCTTTGGGCCGCCCCCACCACTGAATAAGCGTCTAATGAATTCCATGTTCAGCGATCCTTTGGTTCATCTGCTAACGTGTTGCAGAGCTGGATGATAGAACGCATGAATTGTAACGCATCCAGCGCCCTGCCCACCGTTGTTTGATAGGTCGAAGTGCCTGATTCTTCCCGAATACTCATCGCCTCGCGAATCAGTTTGTGCCAACGGGCGGGTAACTGCGTCAGCGCGTATTCGCCCGCGCCGGTTTTCGAGGTGATCTCGTGTTCGCGGAAGGTGTAATACTGCCTCAGCACACCCAGCACCGCCCACTGAATACCGTAGTCACTGAGCAGCCACGCCATTCGCGCGGGCTTACGGGTAAAGGTCGCCCAATACAAGTTCAGGTTGTTCTTCATCCAGCGGATAAGCGTATCCGTTTCCACATGATACGGTAGTTCTCCGGCAGGCGTACCTTTGACGGTGATGCCACGATGCTTGAGCAGCCACCATGTCACGGCGTTCTGGTCAAAATCGGCGCTGAGTTCGAGCTTGTTATCGTGGTAGAGCGGGTACGGCGCGGAGGCTGGCGGCTGGGTTCGGCCCAGGTCAGCGGGTTGCAGGTAGCTGACTTCGAGCAGCCATTTGGGATATTTCTCGGCGACAGTTTGGTGAATACGCCTCAGCGTCTCAAGGTCGGCTTGGGAGGCCGGACGGTTAAGAACCGCGAGAGCATCAATATCACTGGAACGCGGGTTGAAGGCATCCAGCGCGATTGAACCATGAATATAGAAGCCCATCAAAAATTCAGGCAGTTGTTCATCCATTTGGGCGAGGAAATCGGTGAGCAGCGGTTGGATAACACTGGGTATACGCGAGTCCATCAGCCGTCCTTACGAGGGGTCAGAATCAAAATGCCCCGCGTAAACGACGAGGCATTGGTGAAACCAGATGATGCTGACGAATTAGGCCAAGCGGTTGTAGAATTCAACGACCAGCGATTCTTCCACTGGAACTTGAATTTCACCACGTTCAGGAATACGGGTGAACGTCGCCGAGGCGGTGTTGGTGTCAATCGTCAGGTATTGGGGGGCGTAAGCGTTGGATTCCATCGCTTCGACCACATGCGCGTTCTTACGCATCTTCTCGACTACGCTGATGGTTTCGCCGGGGCGAGTCAGGTAGGAGGGAATGTTCAGGCGCTTGCCATCGACCAGAATGTGACCATGAGTCACCAGTTGGCGGGCAGCCCAGATGGTGGCAGCGAAGCCAGCGCGGTACACCAGATTGTCCAAACGGCGTTCGAGCAAACCAATCAGGTTCGCACCGGTGTTGCCGGGCATCTGACGCGCCTTCATGAAGTAACGGCGGAGCTGACCTTCACGCACGTTATAGATGAACGCAACCTTCTGCTTTTCGGTCAACTGCATACCGTAGTCGCTGCGGCGGCCCGAACGGAACTGCTTTTCCTTACCGTGGTCTCCCGGAGGATACGACCGCTTATCCAGAATACGGGCATACTTCGGGCGGGGCATTAATACCTCACCAAAACGCCGCATTACTCTTGCCTTAGGCCCGTGATATGATCCCATAAATTACAACCTCAACCTTGCGGGGAACCGCAGGAACTAGCAAACTGATTAACAAATTAACTCTGTAGCGTAAGATTGTAGCGGCTTTTTGCTGGATTTCTAGGGTAAATTTTTACTGGTTATGGTCTATTGTGGTGCTAGCCTGTTGCAATCGGCGGATTAGAATGCAAACTTCATCCATTTTATGATGTGATAAGGAGTGACTGTTATGCCTACGACCCTTACCCATGACGAACGATTGACGAAGATTGCCCGTTTACGCCGTTTCCCGGATGAGCTGGAAAGGTTGGTCAAGCACCTGAGTGAAGCCGAACTGTATACCGCGTTTATCCCCGGCGAGTGGAGCGTGGCGCAGAACGTTCACCACCTGCCCGACTCGCACATGAACGCCTACGTGCGTACCCGCCTGATCCTGACGGCTGATAACCCGCCGCTGGTGGGCTATAACCAAGCCGCGTGGGCGGAACTGGAAGATTACAAGCTGCCGATTGAACCATCCCTCCAACTGCTGCGTAACCTGCACATCCGCTGGTGTACCCTGTTCGACAGCTTGATTAGCAGCGACTTCGCCCGTACCGGCCTCCATTCGGAAAAGGGTGAGGTCAACCTTGACGATATTCTGGTGACCTACGACAACCACTGTGACGCGCATATCGAGCAGATCACACGGACGCTAGCCGCGAAGAATAGTTAGAAGTTTGAAGTGACAAGTTTCAAGTTGGAGAGCGTGGGCGAAGGCTTGTCCGATAATTATTTTTAGGGTGAATTGGGAGTAATTGGTAGCGATAACGCGCGTGTTTCTCACTCTGTTCTTGAAGCGCCTTTAGTGCGCTTGTCTGGTGATCAGCATGATGGCTTTAGCCTCATGCGACGAAACCTGACAAATACTTGGATTATAGGGGAAGCGTTAGTAGGGGCGCACGGCTGTGCGCCCTTCATCCCCACATGAAACAGTGAAGTCGCAAACTTTCGCCTACGCTCCCCAACTTGCCACTTCCAACTTAAAACTTCCCACTTCAAACTTCCTAATGCTGGCCTGCCGGAATAATCTTCACGGCGGGGTCTTGGCGCAGCGCTTGCTCCGAGCCAGCCGGTACATAAGCGACAACCAGCAGAAGCGGGCCGCTGCCGGTATTGATCGTCGAGTGGTAAACCGCTTTGGGTATCCAGACGCACGCGCCGCCGGAGCATTTCACAGGCGGCTGGTCGTCCACCATTTGCTCACCTTCGCCAGAGACGAAGTAGATGATCTCGTCAGCATCGGGGTGATTATGGCGGACATGACCCTTGCCCGGTTCGAGGACGACCGTGCCGAAGCTGATGCTCTTAGAGCCGGTGACATTTTCATCCGACAAGAAGTGTATTTTGCCCCAGTCAAAAATAATTTGATCGACATCTTTTTCGGTGGTAATCGCGCCCTGCCCCAGTTTGTGCATGGTCAAAATCCTTTCGGCAACAAATTTATTCTCTGCGTAGAAGATACCACAGGACAAAACCGAATACGATTTAACCGCAGAGACGCGGAGAGCGTGTTTAAAAAGGCCGGTTGCTAATGTAGGTATGAAGCGTGCTGCATCCGCGCCACCAACCACAAACAACGTCTTTTCGTAGGGACGCGATACATCGCGTCCGCGCCATTTCCCTCACTGCTCATCTCTCGTAGTTGAGTACCTTTAACGAGCTTTTCAACCCCCTCACAGACCCCTATGGCAGCATGATTTCCATTTCGACCGTTTGGTAGACGATTCTATCGTCGTGCGAGACGGTGATGATGACCCGCGCGGGTTCCTCGGTGGGGGCATCCGGCATCAGATCAAGTGGGAGGGTGAAGCGCTGGATGGTTCCGGCGGGAATATCCAGCGGCTGGGTGTAGCTGGCGTAGGTGGTGGCGCGGTTGAGGCTGACGACACTCACGGTAATGGTGTTCGGCGGCAAGGCGGGTGTGAAGTCGCCGAGCAGCGCAGAAACCATCAGTTGGCTGCCCTGCTGCGAGACTTCCGGTTGCAGGATAAACGGCTTGTTTATACCCGCGATAATCGCCGGAGAAATATTCAGCGGTTCATCAGCGGCGGGTTCAGTGAGGGCGTAGTACATGCGTCCGGCGAAGTTACCCGCGTTCGACCAATCGTTGGCGTAGACGGTACGGTGGGTGTCGATCCAGTCGAAGTCCGTGGCGGGTTGCAAGATCGACTCGGCAGCGATACTGTTGCCAAACAGCAACGAGGCAGCAGCTCCATCACCGGAATATTTCAACCAGATAGCCGCCATCGCCACCAGATCACGCGGGGCGCGGTTGACTTCCGGTATGCGGTTAAGCCAATTGAAAGCATCCACATCATAACCCGCGCTCATCAGCAAAGCCGCCCGTTCGCGCAGTTCGTCCTCGTGCCGCCATTCCATCAGGTTCGCCCATATATCCGGCTCATATGAATCAGTGATAATAACGGGATAGCGTTGATCACCGGTTAGCAAGCTGAAATACGGTTCAGCCAGCAGCGCTCGTGCCGCGAGAACCCGCTGCTGCCCATCGCTGCCAATGATGTAGGCATACAGCAGATCAATGGCGGCTTGCGGATCGGTCTGAGCTACCAGATTAGCGTAGACTTCGGTGAACTGGAAATCAGGATGCGAAGCACTGATGACCTGCCAGCGGTCAAGCGCCTCGTTATCCGCCATCAAACTCGTGAAGGCGAGGCCGTAGGCGGTAAGGTCGCTATCCGGCTGGCTCTGCCATTCGGTGATGAGGGCATCCCACGCCGGGTTAGCAGGACGGTCAAGATAAAAGCGTCCCCAATCCCAGCGCGGTTGGCTGTCGGCGGCGAACTGCTCGTTCATGGCGGCGAAAATGCTGTCGGCGGGGATGCTGACAAGCGGCTTTTTCACAGCGAAGATTTCGTAACCTGCAACGGTATCCACCGGCTCGAAGCGTTCCGGCTGAAGGCGCATCTGCGGGACGCGCGGGTTGGTGGCGGGCAGCACAATCGTGCTGACATCGTACGCTTGCAGGAAGGCGATGTCGGCGCTGTCCAGCCACGGCGCATTTTGGTCGTCCTCGTCGGTGTCAAAGAAGCGGCTCGAACCAGCGTAACTGCGGTTATCCTGTTTGCGCCCCCCGGTGACGAAAGCGTACGGCACACTTTCGATCACAAAGCTGGCGATGCGGTTATCAGTCAGGTAAACCACTTTGTCGCCCGTGACCGGCAGCGCGGCGAGGCGTGTGAGTAACTGCTGGTCGAACGGCTGAATATCGCGGACGGCTTGAATCTGGCTGAGGGCGTTCAACTGGTCGCGGGCGCTGTTGGTCAGCGGGAACGGCTCGGTGAGCGTGATGAGCGCAGCAGCAGCAAAACCCACCGACACGAAGCCCTGCAATACCGCACGGTGAAGGCGAAGCCGCTTGACCAGCCAATCGACCGCGAAGCTGATAGCAGCGCCTAACACGAGGCCGATGGGCAGGATGTAAAACAGCTCGAAAACGTAATGGATGCCGAAATACGAGCCGAGGACGTGCAGGAGCAGGTTAAAAATAGGCGGCACGTACGACAGCACCAGCATGACGACCGCTGCTGCCACCGCGTATTGGGCGGCAAGGCTGCGGCGAACGCGCAGCACGGCGACCACCGTGAAGGCCAGCGCCAGCACGACGAAGGGGTGAAACAGCAGCATATCCGGCGCGATGATGGCCTGTGAGATGCTGGCGACCCCACCGATTTCCGAGAGGGCATCGGCGGTCACGGTGGTTTCGAGGTGGTTGCTAAACTGCCATAGCGGAACCGCCAGCGCGGGTAAGATGGCGAGGCCAAGGATGACCGAACGCCGAAGCTCACGCAGCGAAGGCCGCACCAGCACCCGCAAACCGAGAACGGCGCACATCACCGTCAGCGCGACCAGCAGTTGGCGCGGGTGAGTGAGTGCCAGCGCGAACGTCATCACCGTCAGCAGCAGGATATAGCGCCGACGCGGCAGCCGCAGCGCCGTGAAGAACGCGAACAGCACCAACGGCAGGAAAAGCGCCGTCGAGTAATAGCGCAGACTCGTGAGGTGGAATCCCGCTTCCTGCCCGTACATCCACGCGCCCCCCAATAAAATCGGTGTATTGATAGTCGCGAGTGAGAAGATCAACGTGATTCCGGCTGCCCACGCGGCGGTATCGCGACGTTTGGTCACACGGTAAGCGACGGCAAAGTGCGCCAGCGGGATCAGCCAGATAAACAGGATCGGCGCGGCGTACCAGATGACCTGCACGGCGGACGTGCCGCTCGACCATGCCCACGCGGCGAACACATACGTCAGCCCATCGGTGCTCCAGTAGGTGATTTCGCCCCAGTCAGCGGCGTTGCGGCTGATGATGCTCGACGGCTGCGGCTGCTGCACCCACCAGTTCGCCAGCGATACCGGGAACGTTTGGTCGGGATAATCGCCCATGCGGATGTGGTTGCGTTCCCAACCAACACACAGGTAGACTCCGCAGATAAAGATCAGCAGTGCATATACCGGTAACAGGCGGCGCTTCACTGGCTGAGTCGGTGCGACCCGCGCCGGAACAAACACCAGCGCCAACATGAAACCATGCAGCGCGACAATATAAACCGCGAGTGGGATCAACAGCAAGCGAAACACCGCGCCGGCGACAATCGTCACACCCAAGCCAGCGATGACCACCCACATCAAGCGGATGACCAAACTTTCCGACCGGCTCCATAAGCCCAGCGCACGCGCGACCAGATAACCCACGCCGTAAACCTGCACCCCAACCACGATGACCAGCGCCGGCAGCGTGCCACCCAGCGGGCCGAAGTGCCACAGCGACAGGCCGAGCGAGAGCAGGATAGGCAGCAGCCATTTGAGTTTTGCGGGTGACAGGAAGCGCATCGGCAGGATGACCTTAAGCAGCGGTATTCGTCATTCATAACAGCGTAACACGCTTCGTAAGTGGTGAGTGTAGAGATTGTATGACACGGGGCTTGCCGTAGGGGGTACGGCTGTGCATAGGCATTAAGCTAAGGAATTTTCAGGAACAAAATCACTCAATAATGAGGCTCGCTGTCGAATTTTGGAGCGCCTTGAGTGCGCTTGTCCGGCTGGTAGCATGATGGCTTTAGCCCTCAGCGGCTCAACCCGACCAATTACCATTTTAATAAATAAACAACCATTAGCCTCATGCGACATCAACCACAAACCCATTTAGTTAACGGCCGAATCTTTTCGTAGGGACGCGAGACAGCGCGTCCGCGCCACTTGCCCCAAACATCGGCTTCTCGTAGGGGAGGGTCTGAGACCCTCCCACGAATTTGCACCCTTTGAATATCGGACGCGCCTTAACCGCTGCGTGGATCGCTACTTCGTCGGTCGCTGGGTGAGGCTGTACCAGTTGCCGCAGCCGTCCCGCATGATCGCTTCGAGGCCGTAGGGGGTTTGTTGGGGGCCGCGAATGAACTCCACACCCTTGGCTTTCAGCGTCTCGTAGTCGCGCTGGCAGTCGTCGGTTTCCAGCACGCCGCCGCCGAGTACCCCCTTTTCCAACAGCGCCCGTAGGTGATCGACCGTCTCCTGATCCATCTGCCCGGCCAGCAGCGGTTCGTAGAGGATGATTTCGACATCCGGCTGGTTCGGTGCGGATACGGTGACCCAGCGGAAGCCGTGATCCATTTGGATGTCGTTCGTCAGCGTGAAACCCAGCGTACCGACGTAAAAGTCAATCGCTTGGTCGTAATTCAAGACGTAGATAGTGGCATGAGACAGCTTGGTAATCATAATTCGGGTTCCTGACGCTGGAAAGTAGTATCAATTATACGCTCTAAAAATTGCATTAGTGGTCACATGGTAAAGATCATCTATTTGCCCAAACAGGACAAAATCCGAGTGTAGGGACGCGAGACAGCACGTCCGCGCCACCCAAACCACACACATCACTTATGTTGCAACCACCACTTTTAGAAACAATTAGCCGCTGCGCGACTCGACCAACAGGATTTTGTTGCCTTCCGAGTCGATGATCGTGGCATACGTCCCCCACGGCTGCACATCCGGCTCGCTGGCGAACTGCACCCCTTTCGCCTTGAGGTCAGCCGCCACCCCCTGCATATCGGTGACATCCAGCGTGACCGCCTGTGACTTGCCGACAACCCCCTTATAGTGTTCCCAATTTTCGTCCGGCAGGTACAGGATGACGTGGGTTTGTGCGCCTTTGGGGGCGACGGCAATCCATAACGAACTGGCACCGGGGTAAAGCGGCGCTTCGGTCAGGAGTTCGAAGCCCAGCTTTTCGGTATAGAAGGCTTTGGCGCGCTGCTGGTCACTCACATAAATGGATACGGTTCCGACGCGGTTAATCATGGTTGTCTCCTTAGTTAGATCAATCGTTCGGAGACAGAATAGCACAAGTTTTCGACTACTTGCTTATCGAAAATTGCTCACTTGCGCCGTGCATGAACAGGAAGCAGGCCGGTGCGGCTTGTTCCAAGCGGCGCTGCTGCTCCTGCAAGCGCAGGCGGTGTTCCGAGGGGGTGTAGCCGGTTTGGCGGCGGTACAGGTTGCTGAACGAGCCGAGGCTCTGGAAGCCCACCGCGAAGCACACTTCGGTGATCGGCAGGTCGGTCGTCGCCAATAACCGCTGCGCCTGCTGGATGCGTTTGCGCGTCAGGTATTGGTGCGGGGTGATGCCGTAGGTGCGGTGGAAGAAGCGGATGAAGTGGTAGTGCGAAAATCCCGCGTGGCTGGCGATCTGCGGCACATCCAACGGCTGCTCATAATCCGCGTCCATAACCGCCCGCGCCGAGCGCAGGTGGGGGTTAGGCGATGAGATTGGTTTTGTGGTCATGGATAACCTTCGGCTACAACTGAATGTTGAGGTGACAGGGTGAGCAATCGGATGAGCTTAACCGCACCCTCATTATATATCTGATCTAGGGATGTAGACTCGACCCGCTTTGCCCTTGTTGCACCTCTCGCCTTCTAGTACGCTTCACTCACAAACGACCAGAGGTCGAAAATGAGAAAGCCTGCGGAGTGCAGGCTCTTTCGGTTGGTTAAAGCAATCTAGGATTCGGGAAACCCTTATTTACTCTGGATGAGATTCAAAGTACTTGTGGAGTTCCCTAGATATTTCCTCAATACATTTGACAAGTTCTTCATCAGTTAGCCATATCCATCCTTGTTGCAAATAAACATTTGAATCCAAATTCACGTCTACAAATTGTTTGAGCAGTCTTCCAGCTATATCTACACGTATCCAATTGAAATCCTTACGGATACCTGCTTCATATACTGTTTGTTCAATTACATCTACTGTTAAGCGGTGAGTACTATCCTTCTCATACCACATTACAAAACCGTCTTTGTCTTCAGTCGGTGAACCTCTTTGAAATGAGTATCCTGCTTCATCTAGAATTGGTTGAAGTTTAGATTGAACTTCTTTCCGAAATTTATCCCATTTCTCTTTCACTGTTAAATCTCTCCTATTCTATTTGCAGTAGTAGAAAATGAGATCATTACTATTATCCCATGTGTAGATGTTAATAACCCTCTGTCTTGGTCTTGGTGTTCTCCGCGTCTGGGGTTCAACTCTAGTTTACTTAGATTGTTGGCTTAGGTTTTGCTCCTCCATCGCTTGCGGGGGAGGTGTCGCGTCAGCGACGGAGGGGGTTATTATAAGCTACGTTTGAATTTCGTTTGTGCCACAAACCATTTGCAAACCCTCTCCCAACCATCTTAACAATCGCACTCCCTCAAAAAGTTAGCGCCAACACCGTCTAAAAGCGACCAAATGTTCTGACAAATGTTCACCCTTTCGCCCTCAACCTCTGCTATCCTGTTGCTAGGGATAACCACATCTTACGCTCTCCCTCGCTTGCGGGCGATCTGCGACTGAGCTTGTCGCAAGGTAGCAGATCGGTGTCGAGCTAGCGACGGAGGGGTTTCCCAATGCAACTTAACAACAGGTTTGGCAATCTTGGCGGCGGCAGCCTTTTTGCCAGAATTGCAGCATTTACAGCCGAGCAATCCGCCGAAACACACGCATTTGCCATTTGAAGTTGCTGCCTTTGCCGCCAAATTTGCCAACTGACAACACCGACACTGACGACACTGACGACACTGACGACATTTGCGACATAAAACGCCCGATTCTCAACAGCAGCAACAACAGCAACAGCATCATAGCTCGGTCAAATGCTGAGAATAATGAGAATCACAACTGCAACAATTGCAACATTTTGAACATTTGAGGCCAAACTTCAGAAACTGCGGAAAATGAGATTCCGAATTTGAAGAATTTTCAGAATCTTCCGAATCAAATCACGCCCGAATAACTTGGTATTCGCCTCTGTATTGATCTGTTGACTGACGACTGGCGACTGACGACTGACGACTTGATTGGCACTATACTGCCGCCGCCGCCGCCGCCACTGCCGCCACAAACCCGCCTTTTGCCTTGAGCTGACGACTGGCGACTGAAAGCTGACGACTAAAACAAAAAAGCGGCGAGCTTCCGACCACCGCTTTCGTGTTGGTTCCTTCCCCTGTTACTACGGGGGAGGGTTAGGGTAGGGGTTGGCCTTACCCCTCGTAGTACCCGTCGATCTTGGTCAGGGCGTGGTCGATAATATCGAGACCTTCCTTGAGTTGAGCTTCAGTGATGGTCAGCGGTGGGCAGTTGAAAATCATGTTCCAGCGAACGAAGGTGCTCATGCCCTCGTCGCGCAGCGTCTTATACACAATTTGCAGCGGTTCGGTGAACGGCTGCTGGAACCCTGACAGCGCCTCGCGGGTTTCGCGGTTCTTCACCAGTTCGATCACCTGATGCAAGCCCGTACCGCGAATGTCACCAATGACCTGATGTTTCTCAGCGAGGTCGTTCAGGCCGCGACGCAGCACCTTGCCCATGTCGCGGCTGTTCTCGATCAGGTTTTCGCTGCGGTAAACCTCGATGTTCGCCACCCCTGCCGCCATCGCCAACGGGTGCGCGCTGTAGGTCAAGCCCATCGAAAACATATGGTCGTTAAAGTAATTCGCGATTTCCTCGCTGACAATCGTCGCGCCCAACGGCACATAACCGCTGGTGATACCCTTAGCCGTCGCGATAATGTCCGGCTGCACATTGGGATAATTATCGACACCGAACCATTCGCCAGTACGCCCGAACCCACTCATGACCTCATCGACGATCAGCAGCATGTCGTACTTCTGACAAATCTGGTGCAGGCGGTTCCAGTAGACTTCGGTCGGCTGGATAATGCCGCTGGTGCCGCTGTACCCTTCGATCAGGATAGCCGCGCAGGACTTCGGGTCTTCCATCTGGACGATTTCCTCGACCATATCTGCCATAATGAGGTCGCCCTCCTCCTGCGTGCGCCCGTTATAGACAGGGCTGCGGTAGGCGTAGGGGTCGGGCAGGCGGACAATATCCGGCACACCGGGGCCATGCCCGTGACGGCGAGGATCACCCCCGGCGGAGGCCGCACCAAAGGTCGCGCCGTGATACGAACGGTAGCGCGTCAGGATTTTTTGTTTACCCGTAAACATACGGGCGATCTTGATGGCGGTTTCGATGGCATCCGTACCGCCGTTGGTGAAGAACGCTTTGGTGATCTTGCCGGGGGTAATTTCCGCCAGCAGTTCACCAAGCTGACCACGCGCTTCGGTGGCGATGCTCGGTTGGGCGTAACCCATCTTGCCGATCTGGTTGCGGATCGCCTCGATGACATGCGGGTGGCTGTGACCGACGTTGACGTTCACCAACTGCGACGACCAGTCGATGTAGCGCTTGCCTTCAGCATCCCAGAAGTACACACCCTCCGCGCGATCCATCACAATCGGGTTCCAGGCATTTTGCACCGACCAGCTAGCGATGGTGTAATCCTTGTTATTCTTGACAATTTCGGCGGTGGTCGTCATCTGCATAACTCCTCTGATAAGGGATGAAGGCAGCCCGGGTGAACCGCTGCATCACTCTAACACGTATAGTAAGTAACTGAATTGTGCCTATTGTAATCCACAACCGCGCGACTCCCAAACGGGTGGATGTAGAACTGTGTAGCCCTCAGTGCAAGGCGCTTTAATGCAGAATGGGATGAGACTCTAAATAGAAGATCGTGCAGCTTGACGTGGATTTGAGATGACGCTGTTATAATGCGCCTATAAGTGAAAGGTTGGCGGAATGAATATTATGCTGGTCGCACTGCTCATCCTCGGTGCGTTCTTATTCTGGCAGGGGAAGCTCACCTTCGGGCCAGTGCAAACCGAAGGGCGGCACGTGAAAGCCGCGGGCGTGGTATTGATGCTGCCCGCTGCCAGCTTCCTACTGTTGAGCATCATTATGGGCATGATCTTCGGCGTAAGATCAAACTCGATTGGGTTCATTCTGGGTTTCCTTGCCATCTTCCAACTGGTGATGATGGTCTTGAGTACCGTGCTGGCCTATATCCTGATTGTTGACCCGCCGAACGCCCCGCAGCTCCCCGGCATCCTCGGCGAGATCCAGCGCGAACGGCGTGGGGGCAAATCCGCGCCGCCTTCATCGTCCTCGCGACCCAAGCCACCCACACAGCAGGAGCAGCGTCCGTCACGCCAGCGGCACCCGCTGGAACGGCACATGCCGCAGCAGCCGGTCAAGCTGCCGAACATCATGACCGTTAAGGAAGCAGCTATTTATATGGGTGTGACGCAGGACGAGATTTTCCGGTTGATCGACGAGGGCAAGCTGCCCGCCGCACGGGATAACGCCGGCTACCGCATCGCGCGGTCGGTGCTGGACGAGTTGAAGTCGCCGACAATGACCACGGAAGGTTAGTGGTGGTTTTCCCGCGCCCATGCCGCGAGGGTATAGAGTTCGGCGAAGTCGTCGCGGTCGATGGAGTGGAAGCGGCGAACGGCTTCATCCAGCGTCACGAGTTCAACACACGTCACCTGCTCGGCATCGCTGGGGTTCAGCGGCTTACCGACCAGTTCAACCTCGCCGTAGCTGACGAAACGGTAAAAGTCGGGGTGCGGCAGGTGCGGGCGGTACGGCACGGGCGAACTCGAATGGCAAAGCCACGCGCCTAAAGAACGGTAGTCTTTCAGTCTAGCACCAGCTTCCTCTAGGAGTTCGCGCCGGAGGGTTTCGGTATGCGGCTCATACGGTTCACGTGTACCACCGGGCAGTTCCCAGAAAGTGTTATCCACCTGAATGATGACCCATTTGTCGCCTACAAAGGGTACAAGGTTGACGTTGCTAATCATCGCGTCCGGCGGCGGCGCTTGTAACAGGTGAAACTGCATCTCGACCGTGCCACGGGTGAACACATTGAAAAGATGCGGATAGAGCGATGCGAGATCCGAGGCACTCATGATTTTAGATAAGCTCCGATGGATTGGGCTGCCCGTTGGCCCGCCGCGACACGCGCTGCAAGCGACAAACCGTGATAATCACTGCCCGCCAACGCGACCCCCGGCGGCAGCAGTCCTTCGAGCGCGGCAGTTTTTTCGGTGAAGTCCGGCAGGTGCGGGGGCAGCGGGTCGGCATCTTCCCAATAATCGACACGGCTGATGACCGGCTTGCCCTGCGCTTTAATCTGGCGGTGTATCTCGCTGATGATAGCCTCGGCCTTGACCGCTTTGGGCAGCATCCGCACACCGAGATTGAGCAGCACATGACCGGGCGGCACACGCTGGGGTGAATCCGTCCAACTGTAAAACGGAATGGCGACATCCCACGGGAAAATCGGCGGTACCGGCATATCATCTTTTTTGTAGCCGACCGACACACGGGTAATCGTGTCGTAGCCGTAATTGAAAAGCCGGAAGCTGAGTTCCGGCGCGAGGGTGCGGAACATGCGCTCGGCGTGGCGGGCGGGCGCGGCGACGATCAATGCGGCAGCATCCCACATCAGGCCATTTTCGAGGCACAGCGTAAACTTGCCATCGAGTGTGCCGAGGCTGCTGATCGCCATGCGATGGATGAAGGTGCCGTTCAGGTCTTTCGCCAGCGCATTTACGAGCATTTCCGTGCCGCCGGAAAAGGCGACCAGATCACGCTGATGACTATCGACCACCGGAACGAGCGCGTTTTGCAAGCCGAGTTCGGGCAAGAACGACCAGTCGTCGTCCCGATGGAACGAGAACGCGCCACCATCCAGCACGAAACCGTCGGTCGATTCGCTCACAATGCTCCCACCGAGGCGTTTCTTGACTTCGATTAGGCGATAGGGAATGTTGAGTCGCTGTAATTCACGGGCGGCGGACAACCCACTGAGGCCGCCACCAATGATGACCACATCACGCATGAAACCGTACCTGCTGCAAATGCTTAATTGAAAAGTGATTTTACTGACAAGTCCAGATCGGGCTTATCGGGTCTCGACGGCACGAACAGCGCCAAACCCACGCCCGTTCTGTTGAGATGCAGATGTTTGGTTGTGTGAATAAATGAGTATACGCTTAAATGGGCTACTTTTGAAGTGCCTCAGGAAATCGCTCGCTCAAATAGGTATGCAGGTCATCCAGCGAATGCACCAGCTTATTCAGCGAACATTCGAGCATGATGTTGACGGAGACATAGTGGAACTGCAAGCGCCAATCGGTATACACGCCGATGAGGTGCTTGCCTTTAGCGTAGGCGTAACCGAGTTCCCATGCCGTACCGTCGTCGGTGGTAATGCCGTTGAGGTTGGCGACCACAATATCAGCGCGGTCGATGGCGGCGACATCTTCTTCAAAAATTCTGGCGATGTTATCGGGGCCTTTGATTTTGCCTTCGGTACCGTCACGGTGCGGCAAGAAGGTGGTGAAACCGGCAGCGGCTGCAACCGCTTCGATCTGCTCGTCAAACCAGCGTTCGCCTTCGTTGAATAGTGGGCCAGCGATGTAAGCGTGGGGCATGTGTATCCCTTAGTCACTCGAATAATGTAATCAGTACATTATGCCGCGCCGATGAGCGATTGGCGAATGCCGACACTCGGCTTTTTATGGCATAATAGTAGAAAAGTGTGAGGAAATTAGCAGTGGCTCAATTCATCACCGCGCGTATGACAGCAGACGAATATTTTGCTTTGCCGGAAAGCCTAAATCCAACCGAGCTATTGGACGGAGAGTTAATCGTGAGTCCTGCACCCGTTCCAAAGCATCAGCGTTCTAGTCGAAATATTGAGATGCTCATTGAGGAACTGAAGCCCAACGGGGAAGTCTTTCACGCGCCGATTGATCTTTATTTGGATAAGGCTAATATCCCACAGCCGGATATTGTATGGATTGCCGCGAACAGCCGCTGTGTGGTTGGTGAGAAATATTTGCAGGGGCCGCCGGAGCTGATCGTCGAAATTTTCTCGCCCAGCACCGAGACGAAAGACCGCAAGGGTAAGTTCAACCTCTACCAGCACTATGCCGTTCCCGAATATTGGATGGTTGACCCGGAGCTAGAATTTATTGAAGTCTACAGCTACGAGAACGGTGCCTACAAACGACTCGGCCTGTTTGAACCGGGCGAAACGTTTGTCTCACCCGTTCTCGGCGGTAAAACGGTTGATGTCAGCCGAGCCTTCGGCAGGTGACTAACCCCGCACGGGTTTGAGGGTGAACCAGAAGGTGCTGCCCTCACCCGTGTTGCTTTCTACGCCGATGGTGCCGCCCATCGCCTCGACCCACGCCTTCGCAATCGCCAAGCCTAAGCCGGTATTGCTGCCCGCGCGCGAGTCATCCCCTTGATAGAAGCGGTCGAACAGATGCGGCAAGTCCTCTTTAGCGATCCCCTTGCCTGTATCGCTCACCTGAATGCGTACCACGTTGGCGACCTGCTCACCGGAGATGCGGATGCGCCCGCCGGGGGTGTAGCGCAGGGCGTTGGCGAGGAGGTTGTGCATAACCTGTACCAGACGGTCGGGGTCGGCCTGAACGCTGGGCAGTGATGAAGGCGTGATTTCGATCTGCGTATCCTGTGCTTCCGCCGCCAGCGCGAACTGTTCAATCGAGCGATTGAGGGCAGTACGGAGTTCCACCGTTTGCAGGTTGAGGGGAAGCTGCCCGGCTTCCGCCAACGCCAGTTCACGCAGGTCGGCTACTAGGCGGCTGAGTAGGCGTGTTTCGTCGTACAGCGTGGCGACCTCGCGCATTTCCAGCGGGTAGACACCATCCAGCAGCGCCCGTAGGTTCCCCTGCATGACGGTCAGCGGTGTGCGAAGTTCGTGGGCAATATCCGCCATCAGGTTACGGCGCAGCATCTCGGCATGTTGGAGCGCATCCGCCATCGCGTTAAAGGCACGGGCGACATCGGCGATTTCGCTCGCGCCCTGCTCCGGTACGCGCCGATCCCATTTACGGGCGGCGAAATCTCGCGCGGCGCTGGAGAGCTTTGCCAGCGGTGCGGCGATATTGCGGCTCATATAAAATCCCATGAGTGTTCCCATACCACCCGCAGCCAACGCCGCGATAATCAGCGTCAAATTCAGGCGTTCACGGAAGCTGTCTTCTGGCGTGCGCGGTAGCATCCCCGGCTGCTGATGATCCCCCCCACTGCCCATACCGCCCGGACGATTACCAAAGGGCGGCTTTTGTCCGCTAGTATTCGGCACGTTGGGGGCAGTTTGAGCGCTTGTAGCTACGGGTATGACGGCAATCGCATCATCAGGCATAAGGGTACCGAGGGCTTCATCGCGTTCCTCGACATAGCGGTTGAATTGGTCACGGGCGCTGACACCCGCCAGCAGCGCGACAAGGATAACCGTCACTAAGGTGACGCTTAAGAAGGCCAGCGTCAGGCGGGTAGAGAGGCGGTTCATGCCGCACCTTCGCGGAAGCGATAGCCCACGCCGAATACCGTTTCGATGTAGCGCGGCTGGGCGGGATCATCGTCAATCTTTTTCCGCAGGTTTTTGATGTGGGTGTCGAGGGTGCGTTCCAAGCCCTCGTAGCTGTAGCCGAGCGCCTTCTCAACCAATTCCTCGCGAGTAAAGGCGTAGTTGGGGTTCGCCATGAGAGCGCTGAGGATGGCGAACTCGGTGCGCGTCAGTTCAACCATGCGGCTGTTGTGGGTGAGCGTGTGCTGGTCGAGGTCGAGGCGCAGGTCACCATTTTCCAGCACATGCGGCGGCTGCATCCCACCCCGCGCACGGCGCAGAATGGCCTTTGAACGGGCGACGACTTCCAGCGGGTTAAAGGGTTTGGTCAGGTAATCATCCGCGCCGAGTTCGAGGCCGGTGATTTTGTCCTCATCCTCGACCTTAGCGGTCAGCATCAGCACCGGAATATCGGAAAGGTGCGAATCGGCACGCAGCCAGCGCGTGATTTCCCAACCGCTGTGTCCCGGCAGCATCAAATCCAGTATCACGAGGTCAGGCCGTTCCTTCTTGATGACGTGTTTAGCCGTTTCGCCGTCATACGCCATCAGCACGGTCATCCCTGCCTGTTCGAGATACGAGCGCACCAACCGGACAATTTGCTGGTCGTCATCCACGACTAGAATACGCTGTGCCATAATCCCCCACTCTTACCGGTATGCTTGATAGTCTAGTCACTTTTGTGGTAAACGCAAAGAGGGCGAACTCGCGCTCGCCCTCCTCGTCAATCCTGTGCTTAGGCGTTGGCCTCAGCAGTTGCTTCCGGTGTCGCCTCTGGTGCTGCCGGTGTGCTGCCATCCGGCGGAACGGGCATCCCGTTACCGGGGCCGCCGTTGCCGGGGCGGTTGTGATCACCGCGACCACCCTGTCCGCCACCCATCGGGCCGTTGCCACCGGGGAAGCCACCCCCCATTGGGCCATCACCGCGCCCACCGAAGCTCCACGTCTGGCTGAGGCGTTCGGTCAGGTTGGCCTTGTACAGCTCAAGCTGTGCGTCGGCCTGTGCCTGCGTCAGCTTGCCATCGGTGACGGCAGCGGCGAGGCTTTCCTGATACACGGCGACCACCGCGTCAACCACGACGCTCAGTTGGACATCCTGCTCGGTGGCGATGTCGGCAATCGTCTTACCGGCTTCTAACTCGGTTTGCAGGGTTTCCACGTCGATGCCGAGAGCAGTCGCGACGACTTCCAACGACGCGCTGCCACGCCTGCCGAAACCATCACGCCCACCAACATTGGTCATCGTCTCGTTAAAGCGAACTTCCAAGTTGGCTCGTAGCAAGGCGATTTGTGCATCGGCCTGTGCCTGTGTCAGTGTACCTTCGCTGACGGCAGTGGCTAACGCTTCCTGCTGGGTGGCGACCACCGCGTCAATCACAGCGCTGAGTTCGACATCCTGCTCGGTGGCGATGTCCGCAATCGTCTTACCGGCTTGCAAGTCGGTTTGCAGGGTTTCCGCGTCGATGCCCAATGCTTCGGCGACGACCGTCAGCTCGACACCACGACCCCAACCCCGACCACGATCTCCGCCACCGTTGCCATTACCACCCGGCGGCTGCGCCCCGACGACTGCTGCTGTTATCGCCAGCATCGCAATGACCAGCGCTAGTACTCCCATCTTCATCCGTTTCATTTCCGAAACCTCCATCTGTTGTCTGAGCGCCCAATGCACTCTGCTTACGACAATCAGGTTATCAAAGGGCTGTGAAGAAATGGTGGAGATTTGCGTAACGATTGCTAAGTCTGATTTCTGAGGGGACTTCCATACAGGCAGTACAACAAAACAGGGCAGCCGATGTCGATTGCCCTGTGAAAGTGGGGTTATGTGCTGGCTGCCCGTGAGACTCGCCGCTTAACCCGTTGGATAAGACCACCACCAAGGGTTTGGACGACGATAACAACAGCGGCGATGGCGAATAGGTACCAGACGTTATAAAGGACGCTGCCAATTTGCGAGAGGCTGAAGCCGCCCTGCTCGCCGCCGCGCTCGCCCATCTCGCCCTGAGGTGGGCGCTCGCTGGTTTCACCGCCCGTCATCTGCGGTCGCTCACCGCGTTCGCCGCCTTGCCCTCCACCGATGAAGGCTGCCAGCGGGTTTTCGAAGCTGCCATTCGCGGCGAGCGCAAAGCCACTGAGGCCAACAATCAGGACGAACAGGATAATCCACAACGCCTTACGACGATTATTCTTGCGGTTCATATTAGACCTCCTTCACGGCGATGAATGCTGGCTGCGCGGCTTTCGCCTGCCCACTCTTGATGCGAAAGATGTACTTCTTGGTGTTCGAAAGTATCCACTTCCAATGAATGGCGACGTGCAGTCCGACGAGCATCAGACTAAAGTTGCTGCCGAGAACGTGCAGACTCTTGAAGGTCTGTTCCGATCTGCGGCTGATACCGAGGTTTAGTCCCAGCGTTTCCGAAATAAGGATACCGGTGACGATAATCACACCCATATCAACCAGAAGCAGGATGTTCAGGATATAGCTCAGGCGCGACGTATGGAACAGATTACGGAAAAAGGATTTTGTAATGCCCCACGACCACTTCCAATGCAATACGAAATGAACGATCAGGGCGATACCCATGCCCAAGCCGATCAACTCGTGATTGCGTAGACCTGTGAAATGCCGTTCGAGTTCAACGACGAAGGCGAGTGCTAACCCAATGTCGAGGAATAGGTTAAGTTTGGTGGTGTTGAGCTTGAACACCTTTGATTTTTGCTTGGGAACTGCTGCTTGTACGGCTGTCATTTGAACACCTCCATGTGGTGCGGCGCTACTCTCTTAGGTGATCCAGTGTGTTTTGGTATACCGGATGACATATGGATGAGGTTATCAAAGAGGTGTGGAGAACCTGTGAAGATTTGCACAAGGATTTCTAAGAGGGGATCTGGGAGTATCACAAAAACAAAACAGGGCAGCCGCTGCCGGTTGCCCTGCTTTGTCATCCGTTGGGAACTCGTCCTTTGAGGTGGGGGTTAGCATCAATGCAAGTGTGTTGTCTCAAAGGACATCCTTAGAATATATGTTAGATATGGAGAAGTAATGGAGAGTTCGTGAAAGAATTCTACACAATTCTCATCATAATCGTCAGCCGATCATGCGATTGACCAAGCCGGACTTTTGCATGTCGAATGCTCTGTCGTGCAAGCCGAGGATGTCCTGCACGGCGAGGTCACGGTTCTGGGCGTGCTGGAACACAGTATCCCGCCCGACGCTGAACATATAGTGCGAACCGGCGACCACGCGGATATGTCCGGCGGGCATTTCCATTTCACTGAGCATGTCCATCATCGGCAGCAGGCCAACCAGCGCGTCCTTATGACCGAGCATGACGCGGAACAAATCCCAGCGGTGGGCAATCTCCCAATTTTGGAGCAAGCCCATCGCGCGGAAGGTGGCGGAGGTCGTGCCGCGCGGCGTTTCGTCGTACTGGCGCGTGTGGGTATCTTTGACGTAACTGCTGCTGCCCTCGCAGACGGCATTCACCATGTTGGGCTTGATGATGTCCTCAATCGGCTCGAAGATGCGGAGGCGGTTGACGATGCCGATGCCTAAGCCCATCGCGTTAAAGAAGGCGCGGTGGGTCGTGTCGTTGAGCAGCAGCGCCGGAGCGAGGGCATAGCGGGTTTCTTCGCCGAGGTCGTAGTTCATCGGGTTAAGGTAAAAGAGCGCCGCGCCCCCCATGCTGTGACCGACGTAGTTCATCACCTTGCGGCGGGTTTCCCCCGGCTGGCGGCGAATACGCAGCACCTTCACCAGCCGTTCAGCGGCAGCCATCGCGGAAGGCGGGCAGCAGCGGTCGAGCGCGGGGGTATCCACCTCGAAGCGCGACTCGCCGAAACCGTTGTGGTCGAGCGAGAGGCAGATGAGGTTCGGGTTGGCACGGACGATCATGGCGGGCATGTCTTCCCAGACCGTGTTGTTGCCCGTCCAGCCGTGCATGAAGATCACCCAACCATCGCAGTCGGCGAAGCGCGTGGGCAAGTAGGGGTCGGGCAAGCCGTCGTCATCCGCCCACGTCACCCGCCACACCATATCAAGCAGCAGCGAGTCGTGCAGCACTGCCCGCGCCATGTTCGGGTCGAGCGCACCGCGCCGGATCAGGTCGCTCATGCGGTAGAGCGCGTGGTCAGTTCCCGGCAAGTTGGCGTGCGAACGGTTATAGAAATACTGCCCCCAAGCGAGCGGATTATGAGCCAGCATGACATTCCCCTGACACTGAAAATGTGATTGGTCGTAAAAATATTATAGGGCGAAAATCGGAAGCGCGTCTCAATGGTGTTTAATTACAAGCGGTTGGGTTATCATCGGCAAACGCTCAATCATCCAAACAGCATACAGGCATTCCCATGCAATTTTCGGTCGTCATTTGCACCTACAACCGGCTCGACCATCTCCCCGCCGCCATCGTGAGTGTGTTCGCGCAAACGCTTGACCCTGCCGACTATGAATTGATCGTGGTGGATAACGCCTCGACAGATGGCACACGCGCGGCAGTCGAGGCGATGCTGCCCGACCACGCAAATCTGCGCTACATATACGAAACGAGATTAGGATTAGCGACCGCACGAAACACGGGCTGGCAAGCGGCGAAGGCGGACTTCGTGGCCTTCCTTGATGATGACGCGAAGGCCGAGAACAACTGGCTGGAAACAGCGGCTGGCATGTTGAAGGACGCGCCGCCGAATGTGCTGTGCGTCGGTGGGCCGATTTACCCGTTTTACACCAGCCCACGCCCAGATTGGTGGCTGGAGAAGTATGAAATTCGCACACGCGGCGACGCGGTACGGCACTTGAAAAAGGGCGAGTTTTTCAGCGGCTCAAATATGATCTGGCGCAAAAGTGTGCTGGCGACCTACGGCGGCTTTGAAGTGAGCGCTGGGATGAAGGGTAATACGCTGGGCATGGGCGAGGAAACCGCGCTGTTCCGGCGCATCTGGGAAGCAGAAGCAGAACCCATTTTCCTGTACTCGCCCGTGTTGAAAGTTTACCATTGGGTTCCACCAGAGAAGATGACCATGCACTATATCCTCAAACGGGCAACGGCGGTCGGGCAGTTCGAGGCGGAGTTTGCGCTGGCGGAAAACCCCGGTATCGGCGGCTGGCTGCGGACACTCGGAACAACACTCAAAACGCTGTCGTGGATGCTGCCGAGCGTGGCGCTTAAGCGGCTGCGGTATAAGATCACCGAGAATTGGTACTTCGACCACTGCTTTGTGCCGATCCAGAATGTGGCGAAGCTGCTGCGCTTATTCGGGCTGCGGATGACCGTCCACCAACGGAAGGGATAAACGCGCCTATGAAAATCGTACTTGGCGTGTGTGGTTTTGGTTATGGTCACAGCATCCGGCAGCGGCCAATCCTCGAAGGGTTAATCGCGCGCGGGCATTCGGTCATCCTCGTGACCAACGACAGCAGCTATCAATTCTTCTCGACGTATTACCCTCAGGTGACGAATGCGCGGGTTTACGTGCCGGTGATGCACACCACGCCGCGCGGCCTCGACTTCGCGGCGACGGCAGCCGACCCGCGTAACGAGCAGCCGGGGGCGAACGCGGCCTTCTGGAACACCTGTGGACTGATCGAGCGTGAGTTTGGCGTGCCGGATTTGGTCATCTCCGATTACGACATGGTGACGGCGCAGATCGCGTATCTATTCGGTGTGCCGCTGGTGACGCTCGACCAGCAGAGCAAATTCCTCGGCTATGATTTCCCTGATGTGAACGGCTACAACCCCAACGAACACCGGATGCGCCTCGGTTACTTCTTCCCGAAGGCACAGGCACGGATTGCGACATCGTTCTTCAAGGTGAACTACGACACGCGCACCCATTATCCGGTGACCATCATCCCGCCCATCATTGGCAAGGATGTGCAAGGGCAAACGGCAGCGCCCGTCGATAAGCAGGTGACGGTCTACATCTCGAACGCCAGCCATATTCAGCAGTCGGTTGCGGAAGTATTCGGCGTGTTCAGCCAGTTCCCCGATACCGCCTTTAACTGCTTCATCAATGCGCCGGATGCCGCAGCACCCGCCAACGTGAAGGTCATGCCCAACGGGCGGGCGGCGTTCATCAACTGCTTGCGCCAATCTGCGGCGGTGATCGCGACTGCCGGACACAACCTGATTACCGAGTCGTTGTATCTGCATGTGCCTGCCTTCCTGCTGCCCTTCGATCATTACGAGCAGCAGTTGAACGCGCAGGTGATCTCGCAGGAGGGCGTGGGGACAGCCGCTGATGTGATCACACTCGATAACCTGAGCGCGTTTTTAAGTAACCTCGACAGCTATCGGCAGCGACGGCACGAGTCCGAAATCCTTTACAACCGCTTTGATGGCGACGAGGTGTTCCTCGCGCTGGTGGAAACGGCGGCCTTCAGCTATGCCAGCCCTTAACACAGGTTTAAACGGGCGATAACAGCCATCAACCAGAATTGAACCGCAGAGACTACATAGGAATATGAGAGAAAATGATCGAGACTGTTTTTTCGAAACCCGGTAAGTTCTGGCGCGGAAATTTGCACACGCATTCGACCTGCTCGGATGGGAAGTGGACACCGGAAGCCGTCTGCCGCCTCTATAAAGATGCTGGATACGACTTCGTGGCGATTACCGACCATTTCAAGGCACGCTACGGCTGGCCGATTACCGATACGCTGCCCTTCCGCAGTGAGGGGTTTACCACGCTGGTCGGGGCGGAACTGCATACCGATGGGATGGACTTCGGCAACGGTTGGCATATCGTGGCGCTGGGGCTGCCGTTCGATTTCGCCCAAACGCCCCTCGAAGAAACGGGGCCAGAACTCGCACGGCGGGCGCTGGATGCGGGGGCGTTCGTGATCGCGGCGCATCCACACTGGTACGCGATGACCGAGAATGATTTCCTGTCACTGGGGGATATTCACGCGGTTGAGATTTTTAACGCGGGAGTCGGGCACGACAGCGATACCGCCGAGAGTACGTACATGCTCGATCTGATGCTGGCGCGGGGCAAGCGGCTTTCGGCCTGCGCGACCGATGACGCGCACTTCAACCTGAACGCGCGTGACCGCATCAAAGGCTGGGTGCGGGTGAAAAGTACCGACCTTTCACCGGAAGCGTTACTGACTGCTTTGAAGGCAGGAGACTATTACTCCAGCACGGGGCCGAGTTTGTACGATGTGCAGGTCATACCGGGGGAGAAGTTGTACGTGCGGTGTTCACCCGCCAGCCAGATTTACGCGCTGGGGCGACCGATTGAGTTCACCAGCGTGAGCGAACACAGCATCACCGAGGTGGAGTTCAGCCTGAAGGACTGGCGGAGCGATTACGTGCGGGTGCTGGTGCGGGATGAGTACCAACATAAGGCTTGGTCAAATCCGATATGGTTTAGGTAGGAATGCAAATCATTTACCACAAAGGCACAAAGAAAATTTTAACCGCAGAGACGCAGAGAAAATGCAGAGAATACGATAAACCGCCAAGAACGCCAAGATTTAAAGCATAAAGACAAAGGTTTAGCCGACCCAGCCTTTCCATTCGTCGGAGTAGGGTTTTTCGAGTGCTTTGAGGTATATGCTGGCTTTGGCGTAGAAGATCAGGATAGCCTCGCGATAGATCTGGAACTGGACGTGCAGCGATGGAGTGAACCCATGCCCACGATCAATCTGCTGGGTGTGAATCTCGGATTCGGATAAGCCGCTCAACGCCTCGACCAACTGCACGTCCAGCTTTTTGAACCATGTTTTTAGACTTGCCACGCTGTCCGGTGTTTCCGGTTTTGAATCACGGTATACCCAATCGTGCTTGAGCGTTTTAAAGGATTGGGTATACGCCTGCTGCACGTAACCCATTTCCGCGCAGAGTTCGCCTAACGTCGGGTTATTGCCGGGTAATTTGTACGCCAATTCCGCGTCCGAGAGCATGTCCAACAGTTGGTCGCGCAGTTCTTCTTCGATGAGGCTGTTCATGGGTGTCCTTCCAAGTAAACATCGCGAGAGGCGTATTAGGGAACACAGCCATGCGCCCCGGTAGCACCACACTAAACGGTGGAGACGAATTTTCAAGCGGAAGAGCATTGTTTTAAGCCGTCTTTCGGTCTTTTCTCCCCTCGCCCTGAGGGAGAGGGGCTGGGGGTGAGGGCTTAAAATAATCATCCACCACTTAATGCAGTCCTACCTGCGCCCCTACCTACTTCGATTACAGAACAAAAGGGCTAAACGAGTCAATTTATTTCTGGTTAGAAACAGGTTTATTTGAAGGCGTTGGGGTTTGCGGAGGCGATGAGGTTGATAACGATGACGACGATACCCGCTACCCACACGGGGATGAAGTACAGGTAGCCACCAAGTTCTTTGTGCATCAGCCAGCCGGACGTGGCGCGGGAACGCAGCCGCACGATGCTATCCATGCCGATGAGCGCGACACCGACAGCGATCATCGTCACCGGATCAGGCAGTTTGAGCAGCAGACTCCCTGCACCCGCCACCAGCGCCGCGACCACAAACATGAGGATGCCCAAGCGGTTGCCATTGATGAAGGTCATTTAAACAGCCTAGTTGATAGATACAAATACGCAATCCAATATAGTGCAGGATGGTTTCGAGGACAAAAGTGGGACGATTGATTTTGTGGGGAAAAGCAAGGGCACACGGTTGTGCGCCCTTACAGATAAACATTTGGTTGTGGTCACAGAATGATCTAGATCATTCCCTACGTCGGCTCCTAACCGCCGGAACCAGCGCCAGAATCCAACGTTGCCAGATCAACGGTTGCGACGGGTGCTGGCGAGGTCGCACTCGCGGGCGGCGCGGGAAGCTGGGGCTGCGCGTTGTTCGACTCTTCATTCGTGCTGCCGGGAACGGTCGCGATGGGCGCGGTCTGGTTGCCGGTGGTGCCAGTCGTACCCGTTGCTCCGGTCGCGCCGGTACCATCATCGCTGGTATTGCTGGCGCAGCGGAAGCCTGCCCAGAGCGTGGGGCCAAGCGGCGGTAAGCTCTGGCGGTGAACACTGCGGGCGAAGAACGGCAGCGCGTCCCAACTGCCGCCGCGCAGGGTCTTTTCCGTACCGGCGACTGGCCCGGTGGGATCCACAATCGGCGTGGAGGAATTGGCCTGCGTGGTGTAGAACAGTGGGTCATACCAGTCGCTCACCCATTCGGCAACGTTGCCCGCCATATCGTAAATGCCATTAAATGACGAGTAGCTGCCAACCGGACGCGGCCCGATGAGCGTAGCATCCGTTTCTTGCGGGCGGCTGGTGCGGGCAAAGTTGACATCAAACGTATTGCCCCACGGGTAGATGTTGTTCTGCGTCCAACGGGCGGCGTGTTCCCACTCGGCTTCGGTCGGCAAGCGGCGACCAATGGCCGCGCAGTAGGCTTTAGCACCGTACCACGTCACACCCGCTACGGGGTAGTTCGAGATAGCGGCGTTGACACGGTAATTCTGGCTGTCCGAAATAATATTGCTGTTCTGGTTTTCGGTGCGGGTTTCGATGCACAACTGGGCTTCGCAGCCGTTACGGTGTTTACCGGTCGCCGCGCCCATACCGATCTGGGTTGAGTTGAGGAAGGCCAAGTACTGGTCGTAGGTGACTTCCTTATCCTCGATATAGAACGGGCTGACCGTCACCATATGCGGTGGGAAGGAGTCGCTAGCGAAGTTCGGGTCGCACTGGCTGTTCCACAGGCTCGTGCATTCTTCCGCCGCGATGGCGGCTTCCTGTGCGCGGGTACCCATCTCAAACTGCCCACCGGGGACTTGAATGAGGATTGAACGCCGTGCGAGCAGGTCACTCGGCACTTGGGCGGACTGTGACACGGGCGCGGCGGTCGTCGCGGTGGGCGGCGGTGGCAGCGTATCGGTCGGCTGCACTAGAACTTGGATGTTGGTGGTCGCCGTGGCTCCCGAAGCCGGACTACCGGCATCTTCGGTGGCCTCAGATTCATCTGTCGGCACGGCAATGCCAACGGTCGGTTCTTCAGTCGGGGTTATAGGTAATGGAGTCGAGGTGATAATCATCACCACTGCCGTCGGGGTGGGCTGTCCGGCAGAAAACATACTGGCGATGCCATCGGATGCACCGGTAATCACCATGACGAGGCCGACAATCGCCGCGCAGCCGAAGCCGAACACGAAGCCGATCACCGTCCACTGCCACGCACCCCCGCGCCGGGAACTGCCTCCGCCGCGTAATGAACCATAGTTTTGTCGCGTCATAGCAAAGTTCACTCCTTTTCACAGGGCTACAATCATAGCCGTTACCGCGCTGAACTCCAACTGCGGATTTTCCGGCGTGGGGGAAACGGCGGATTAAAAAGCCATGAATAATCCGCGTAAACCTCCGTTATTCGCGCCGAAGATGGTGCGACACAGTTCTTGACACGCCGTTCCCCTGTGGGATACGCTAACAATATTACTAAAGGATCGTAAATCGTGGTCGGTTTACAGGCATCGCACAATCCCGCGTTCGTTCAAGAAGGCCCACGCCCTGTCAATTTGCGTACCGATTTGGGGCAGCTCGCGGACTTGATTGAGATCGCCTTCGCCAGCAGCATGGACAGCAGCGGGCGGGCGGCAGTCCGCGAGATGCGTACCATGAGCAGCCTGCCCGGTATCGGCTTGCTCGGCGGTTTAAACACGTTGATGCAAGGCATGGGCATGGGGCAAGTGTGGATCGCCGACGGGCGGTTGGTGGGCAACGTTTCGATCTACCCGGCTGACGGCATCGGCTACGATGGGCGGGATTGGGTGATCGTCAACGTGGCGGTACACCCTGATTACCAGCGGCGCGGTATCGCCCAACACCTGATGCAAGCCAGCATGGAGATGATTGCCCAGCGCGGCGGACGTAAGGCCATGCTGCAAGTCGATGCGGATAATCCGGTGGCGCGGCGGTTGTATGCCCGATTGGGCTTTGTCGATGAACGTGGTTGGACATCATGGCGGCGCGGCGGCGCGTATAACATCCCGCAGCCCTTCGCGGCAGAAGAACGCATCCATATCGTCCGGCGGCAGTCGAGCGAGTGGCAAGCGGAATACCGGCTGGCCTCGCTGGTGCGTCCGGCAGAACTGGGCGGCCTCGGCTGGCTGCGACCGCTGCACGAACGACAGTTCCGGCGCGGCTTGCGCCAAACCCTTTCCGACTGGTTCAGCTTCCGCCAGCGGGAACGCCTCGCCATCCGGTCGGACGACGAACGCGATTTACTGGCCTCGATGTGGATTGAAACCAGTCTCTCCCACACCACGCAGATGACGTTGATGGTACATCCCGACTTTGAAGGCTTATACGATGAAGCCCTTATCAACACGGCGGTACGGCGCTTCGGCACGGCGGCGTTGGGCATCGAACACCCGACCGACCGCGTGGTGACCAGCAGCATCCTCAAGCGTTACCAGTTCGCCATGCGGCGCGAAGTTGTCCATATGACGTGGACACCCGCCGGATAATAATCTGCTGAGAAAACAACAGCCTGTTATGCACTCATAATTAATCCCCGGTCAGCTTATGGTATGATGACTCACACTGATGGCTGAGTTGCAGAACGTGAGGCTTTAAAGACTCTTGTCCGACGATAGTGGTAGTAGTCCCTTAACGCTCCCCCATTTCAGATTAACCCTCCTCATCTCTACGCGAGTACCACAATGGAAATCCTAATCATCCTGCTGCTGACGGTCGTCAACGGTATTCTTTCGATGTCGGAAATCGCCATTGTTTCGGCGCGTAAAGTCCGGCTCAACCAATTAGCCACGGCGGGCAGCAGTGGAGCCAAACGGGCGCTGGAACTGGCCGAGTCGCCCAACCGATTTCTCTCCACCGTCCAAATCGGCATCACCCTTGTCGGCGTGCTGCAAGGCGCGTTCGCGGGTGCAGCGCTGGCGCATCCGGTCGCGACCTTATTTTCGCAGGTCGATTTCCTGCGCCCGGTGAGCGAGGCGCTGGGCTTATTCGTCGTGGTCGGTGTCACCACCTATCTGTCGCTGGTGATCGGCGAACTGGTGCCGAAGCGTTTGGGCTTGCAGAACCCTGAACGGGTCGCGGCGTTGGTCGCTCCGGCCATGCACCGCCTGTCGCAGATCAGCGCCCCCTTTGTCCACCTCCTCAGCATCTCCACTGATGCGCTGCTGCGGCTGTTGGGGACCAAAAATTCGGATGAACCACCTGTAACCGACGAGGAGATTTACTCGCTGATGGAACAGGGTGTCGAGGCGGGTGTGTTCGAGGCCAACGAAGGCGATATGGTCGCCAGCATTATGAGCCTTGATGACCGCAGTGTGGCCTCATTGATGACCCCGCGTATGGACATCGAGTGGATCGACCTCGCCGCGCCGCCGGAAGAGTCGAAGAAGATGATCGGGAGCAGCCGCCATTCGCGCTTCCCTGCGGCATACGGTTCGCTCGACCAAGTGGTGGGCATCATCCGGTCGAAGGATATGCTCGATTCGCTGCTCAAACAGCAGAGCATGGATTTGAACACCTGCATCCGCGAGGCGCTGTTCGTGCCGGAAGCGGCGACCGCAGCTCACGCGCTGGCGTTGTTCAAGCAGTCAGGCAAGCATATGGCGCTGGTAATCAGCGAGTACGGCGGCGTGGAGGGCTTGATTACCCTCAACAGCTTGATCGACCAGATCATCGGTGTGACCGAGCAGCCGACCGCCGCCCAGCGTGAGGACGGTTCGTGGCTGCTGGATGGTCTGCTGCCAATTGACGAGTTCAAAACGCTGTTGGACATCAAATCGCTGCCTGCCGAAGAAGAAGGCCACTACCAGACACTCGGCGGCTTCGTGATGACGCAGTTAGGGCGTATTCCGGCGGCGGCTGACCACTTCGATACCGATGGACTGCGCTTCGAGGTGATGGATATGGACGGTCGGCGTGTGGATAAGGTGCTGGTCGCCCGCATCAAAACCGAGAGCGCGACACCACAGGCGGCAGATAACACAACTTCTACTTGATAGGGTTTTGTGAGAATCAATACTTATGAAATTCGTAAAGGGTAAAAAGGCTCTACAATAATAAGGTATCGGAAGCAGCCGAAAACGGGGTTCACGATGCCGAACAATAAAATGGAACGTTTTACCCAACGCGCACGTCGGGTCCTGTCACTCGCGCAAGAAGAGGCCGAGCGTTTGCACGACAACACCATCGACGCGCATCATATCCTTATAGGGTTGGTGAAAGAGGAAGGCGGTGTTGCGGGAATTGTGCTGCGTCATTTGGGTGTTGAAACCGCGCACCTTGAGAACACAGTCGAGCAGATCACGCCGCCCAACCTGACCGGAAATCCGACAAGGGCTGAACTTTCGAACCTCAGCAAGCGCGTGTTGGAAATGGCGGTCGATGAGGCTCGCCGCATGGGTCATCACTTTATCGGTACTGAACACCTGCTACTGGCGTTGGTACGACTGCCAGAAGGTACAGCCATTGATGCCCTCAAACAGCTTGACATTACCCCCGAAGAAGTCCGGCGGCAAACAAGGCGAGCGCTGCAAGAAGCCTCGGTGCAGCCCAGCAGCACATCCTCCAAAGAATCAATCCCGTCCATCGAGTCGCGTCCACAGCCTAACCGCCCCGCGCAGTACATCAGCGCCGGTTCGATGTACCTGCTGGAATCGATGACCAACAAAATGCTGGATATGATCGGCGAAGGCAAACTGACGGTCGAACAGGCGAATGAAATGCTGGCGAAGCTGCAACCGGGACTCAGCCTGAATACCGGATTACAGGCGTGGCTCAAGACGGTTATTAGCGACAAAAGCCGGCACGACCAGAAGCAGGTGCGGATTGTCGTGAGCGACGTGAGCAAGAACGAAATCCTTTTCGAGTTCACGGTGTCGCTGCTCGAAGGCTTGGAGCGCCTTGACCAACTGCTGCTGGCGACCGTGCCGGATAACGAAATCAAGGGTGTGGCGTTCGACAGCCTTTCCTCACCCATCCGCGTGACCGTGAATGTGGAAAAGAGTGAGCCGCAATAATGTTATGTGTCGAGTGGTTTTACTTAATGGTGTTGACTTAGCGTACAACTGCATAGCAAGGGATAATGATGATGGCAATGGACATGATGACCAAAGTGTTGGAGATGGTGGGCGAAAATAAACTCTCGCCGGAACAAGCGAGCGAACTGCTGCGGCGGATGAACATTGATATGACGATCAATGCTTCCGGCAAGGCTAAGTTTGCCAGCTTCGCCAACGCTGGAGGGGAAACCCTCAACCGCCGTGTGCGCGTCATCATTTCCGACTCGGCTACCAAACAAACTATTTTTGAAATCGCTAATCCGCTGGATGACATGCTGCGTTACATCGATTATTTCTTGCAATTGGTGGCGGATAACGACTTCGAGTCGCTGGTGTTGGATGGCGATGTATCCCCGATCATCACCGAGCTACGCATCGAAACGGATGAACAATGACCGACACCATTCTGCTGGTCGATGACGAACAGCACATCATCGACCTCGCCAAGATGTACGCCGAGCAAGAAGGCTGGAAAACCATCAGCGCCAACGACGGCACGACCGCCCTTCAGCGCATCCTTGACGAGAAACCGACGCTCGTGGTGCTGGATTTAATGCTGCCGGGGTTGGACGGTTGGGAAGTCTGCCGCCGCGTCCGCGCCCAATCGGATGTGCCGATCATCATGCTCACCGCACGGAATGACGACATCGACAAAATCGTGGGGTTGGAACTCGGCGCGGATGATTACATGACCAAGCCGTTTAACCCGCGCGAACTGGTCGCACGCATCAAGGCGATCCTGCGCCGCAGCGACAAGAAACCAGCGGCCAGCGAGTCAGCCGATGCGCCGATTGTCATGGATAACCTGAGCATCTATCCCCAGCGGCGGGTAGTCACCGTCAATGACAAGCCGGTTGACCTGCGGATGAAAGAGTTCGACCTGCTGCTGGCACTGGCGGAAAACCCCGGCATTGTCTTTAGCCGCGAAAAGCTGCTGGATGTCGTCTGGGGCTTCGACTTCGCGGGGGAAACGCGCACGGTCGATGTGCATGTCGCCCACCTGCGCCACAAACTCGACGGAATGCAGTCGCAGATCGAAACCGTCTGGGGCGTGGGCTACAAGCTGGAATAAGCCTAAACCGTTTCCTTCAACAGCCGATAAACCCCCGGCAGCGGCATATAACCCAACTTGCGATTGATCGCCAGCATGGGCGCATTCTGCGAGTCGTTGTCGGTGGTGATGGTCAGTGCGCCGAGCTGTTGGGCATAGCGAATCGTGAGCAGCTTGAGCGCCAGCGCGATCTTGCGCCCACGGTATTCCCGCAGCACGCCGGTCATCATGTTATGGCACGACTTGTTCTCGGCGTTGTGGCGGAGCGCCCCCAACCCCACGAACGTATCGCCATCCGCCGCAAGGAACTGCCCCGCCGGATTAAACCACGATGCCCCGCCCGTGAGCTTCTGAAACTCATCAAAGTTTGGGAAAGGACTGGTCGCGCCGGGGTCGTCCTGATAGACGGTGTAGTTCACGTCCCACAGCTTATATAGGTTTTCGGGGGTATTACCCACATCTGCCAGCGTGAATAGGCGGATGCCGCTGGCCTGCACCTGCTCTAAAACACCCTCAAAGCGGCTGGGGTCAAACTGCCGTAGATCAATCTCCGACTCGAATAAGTGGCGAATAGTGGTGAAGCCGCGTGCTTCGGCAAAGCGCATGGAATGGGCTTCGTTATCAAGCACGTTGCTATCAAAGCTGGTAGCCCCATATGCCCGCGCACGCTCTACCGCCGCATCATATAGTGCTGCGCCGATGCCCTTATTGCGCTTATCCGGTAACGCCCACACTTTGACAAAAAATCGCCCTCCCGGCATCCAAGTTTGCCGGAGCAGGATAGCGTAACCGACGATACGCTGGTCAGCCTCGGCAACGAACCGTTGATCCATACCGCCATTGGTTGACCGGCGGCTGTTCTCCAATAACTGTTCTTTACTAATAGGCTCATTTTCGTAGCCGCTCAACAGCGCCGCGACAGCCCCGAAGTCTTGCTCCGGCACAGCGGGGCGGATGGTTAAGCTCATCAGTCAGCCTGCCTTCGCTACGACTGTCAGCGTATCGCCCTGATGCAGTTGTTCAATCTTGTGCGTGATCAACGCTCGCATGGCGCTCAACATTTGAATTTTTTGCTCGATTTCTTCCAGCTTCAGGCACAAATACTGTTCTTTCTCAGCCGGTGACAGTTCATCGGTTTCCCATGCGCGGATAGCCTGCCGCATTTCGCTGAGGGTGAAGCCCGTGAGCTGCCCCATTTTGACGAGTTCCAGCCGCTGCACCGCCGCATCCGAATAATGGCGGTAGTTGTTGGCGGTACGCTCGTAATGGGTGTCGTCGAGCAAACCCTGCTTCTCGTAAAAGCGGATGGTGTCGATGCTCAATCCGGTACGTTCTGCCAGTTCGCTAATCAACATCGCATAACCCTCTTGACTCTGGACTATGCTCCATAGTTTACACTGCTGGACATCACGAAACCATCACGAAGGGATAACAACATGACTAGTATTCTCATCACCGGCGCGGCAAAGGGCATCGGGCGTGCCACCGCTTTACACCTCGACAAATTAGGCTTTACCGTCATCGCGGGGGTTCGCAGCGCCGCCGATGCCGACTCGCTGCGCCAAGCCGCCTCCCCACGTTTCCACACACTGCAACTGGACATCACCCATGACGATCACATCGCCGCACTGCACGACGCGGTTGCTGCCATCGTCGGGAGCGGTGGCTTGGATGGGCTGGTGAACAACGCGGGGGTGGCAGTCGCCGCGCCGCTGGAATTCGTACCCATTACTGAGTTCCGCCGCCAGATCGAGGTCAACCTGACAGCGCAGCTCGCGGTGATACAAACCGTCTTACCCCTGCTGCGGCAGGCTAAAGGGCGCATTATCAACGTCAGTTCGATTGGCGGGCGGATTGCGGGGCCGATGCTCGGCGCATACCACGCTTCCAAGTTCGCCCTTGAAGGCTTAACCGACTCGCTGCGGCAGGAACTCGCGCCGTGGGGACTTCAGGTGGTAAGCATCGAACCCGGTGCGATTGCCACGCCAATCTGGGACAGCGGCACGCAAACCGCTGACCGCCTGCAAGCGCAGATGTCCCCACAGGCGCAAACCTATTACGCGGCGGCGTTTGAGTGGGCGCGGAACTTTGCCAAGACCTCAACGGCTAAAGGGCTGCCGCCGGAACGGGTCGCGGAGGTCATCACCACGGCGCTGACTGCCGCACAGCCGCGTACCCGCTATCCGGTTGGGCGCGATGCACAAATTGGCACGCATATCATTGCCCGTTTGCCCGACCGTCTGCGTGATCGGTTGATGGCCGCGCGGGGATGAGGATTATTCGGCTTTTACACAGGGCGCATTTTCGAGGTGCTTCAACGCTTTTTGGAATGAAGGACTGAGGATATTTCCGTCGAGATGAACCAAAACTTGTTCCCGATAGCGCCCTCTGTAATTGATCTTATAATTGCTATTCAATTTGCTACCCAGCGATTCGGATGGGCTTTTACGTTCATCCCAGTTTTCATGTTTGATCTCAAGCCATGCAGCTATACCAGCATCCGAAAGCAACCAAGATTCGATTTCGTCGTTAGCAGTTATATATTTAACCTGATCTGACTTACAAATATCGCGTATCTCATCGTAAGTTTGGCGTTTTGGTTGCTTATGACTGTCAAGATCATGCAAAACAGCAATACAATCATTTGACGACATTTGAGCTTTAGCAGTCTTGATTAAATTTACGAGTTGAGTTCGTAAACGGCTAATTCCTCCACTGCCTCCATTAACGAGTAATGGCTTAACTTTCACCTTAAAAGATTTCTTCTGTAAAATTGCGCGAACAATATTTACGTCATTCTCATCTTCCGTGATAAGCCATATACTGCCGCTCATTCAGGAACACCCCCGAATGATCGCGTTGTCCAAACTTCACCCAACCCATATTCACCATCTTTGAGCCAAATTTCTTTAATATAGTCAGGTATCTTGTTTACTATGGTATAGCCTTCTTCATTACGTTCGACCACTCGCACTTCTTCTGGCTCAAAATAGTCGAGAAATGCGGGATTATGGGTGGTCATGATGATCTGTCGAGGGTTTGGCCCGTCCACATAATTTCGCAACTGCTCGACAAATCGCCGCAGTACACCGGGATTCAAACCCATGTCCGGTTCTTCAATTACAACGAGGCCGGGGTCAGCGGCGGTCAGCACTTCATTATCATTAAAGTTGCTCGCCTGCTGAGGCATGTCCAATGCGTAAATTGCGGTTAGGATAGCGGTTAAGCGAGCTGTTCCAGCAGAAATAGTCGGCGCTGTTTTACCGGAAGTTTCATCAATACGTAGCCGGATTTCTCCAGTCTGTTGCTGCCTTAGTATTCGCAATTTACTTACGTGATCGAGGATGTAGTGCAAATCCTCTTGCAAACGCTCATAGAGGTCAAGATGAGCATTCATCATGAGTTCGAGTATACGAAGGGTATTTCCACCATCGCGTTCAATTGTATATAGATCGCCACTTTGATTTCTCGAAAGGCTCAACGGCGGGTTAAAATTATCTCCTAAAATTTGCCAACGTTTGAGAATAAGTCGATACAGCTTTGAAGATAACTCTCTAGCTCTTTCTATTCGTCTACCTTCTTCTGTTTCTGCCCAATATGAGGAGCCAGACTCAAAAACATCTCTTACAGGTAGTTCACGGAAATTTTCTTTTTCCAGCAAAACATTATTTTCAAAAAGTTGCTTTCGATATTGAAATGGTACATCACGTTTATCAAATCGGAGACCAATTTCTTCTATAATTTCGCTTTGGATCGATTCTAATCTATATCCGTATATCAATTCAACAGCTTCATCATTATGAAGCGCATCGGTTTGAATTTTTATGTATCCCATATCTTGCACAGTTGATACAAGACCTTTAAGCAGCGAATCTCTACGAAAATCTAATGCATCAATAATGTTCGTCTTACCCGACGAATTGGCACCGATAAATACAGTGATTTTCCCCAAATCATCAATGGTGACATCTTTGAGGCTGCGCCAGTTCTTGAATCGAAGTTGGGTAATCATGAGCAGAGACTTTCTGTTCGCGTACTTTAATCAGTGATTATACACGCAGATGTTTTGCCTGCTCGATTTTTTACCTTCCCCGCCAATCCAACCGCTTTGTGACCAGCCACAGTGTCGCGAGGGTGAACGCCAGCAGCACGGCGAGATCCACCAGCAGCGGGATACGGTCGGGCTGGGCGAGCAGCACCTGCCGCAGCGCTGAGGCCGCATAGGTCGCGGGGGAAAGTAAGCTGACGGTCCGCATCCACTCCGGTAGGCGTTCGAGCGGCATGATGACGGGGCCGAAGCCGAACAGGATGAAGCTGACCATCGTGCTCAGATTGCCCACCGAATCGGGATCACCACCGGTCAGGCCGATCAATGCGCCGAGGCCGGAGAGCGATACGCTGATGAGCGGCAGCACCACCACGACCAGCGGATGAATATGCAGCGGTACGCCTAAGATCAGCCAACCAAGCACCAGCGTTGCCAGCGTCGAGGGCAGCGCCAACACTAGAAACGCGATCACTGTGGCGAGGATGAAAGCTGCGCGTGAAATCGGCAGCGTGGCGAAATAATCTAAGGCACCGACAGCGCGAATGAAGGCGAAATGACCGCTGAGACGACTCAGGCCAATCAGCAGCAGCGACAACACGATGTTGCCCGTCAGCACGTAACCGAGTGCCACCGGGTCGTTACTGCTGGCGAATGCACCGAACGCCGCGATCAGAAACGTGGGCGCGAGGACACCGACGATCAAACCACCACGCCATGACCAGCGCCAG
Organism: Chloroflexota bacterium; assembly: GCA_020161935.1. Lineage (GTDB taxonomy): Bacteria > Chloroflexota > Anaerolineae > Aggregatilineales > Phototrophicaceae > CFX2. Next base: position 588,977 of record JAIUNI010000003.1, on the reverse strand, counting down.
TTGGTGAGTTGGATGAGCGTCAGGTCGATAAGCTGGGTGAGGAACGGCTGCATACGGGTTTAATCCACCATCGCCATATACAGGTCTTCGAGCGTGGCGGTACTCAGGCGGAAGTCCTCAATCGATGGCGTGCGGTTGAGGATGGTGAGGTAAGCGGGGGCTTGGTCACGGTCAATCAGCAGCAGCCAGCGACCGGCTGCCAGCACAATCGGCTGCACATCCGGCGGGAAGGCAGGCGGCGCTTCGGGCGAAAAGACCACTTCCAACCGCAGTTGGCGGTTCAGGTCGCCTTTCAGGATACCCGGTCGTCCGACCGAGACCAGCTTGCCGTGCTGCATAATCCCAACACGCTGCACCACCTTTTCGGCTTCGAGGACGTTATGCGTCACCAGAATGACGGTTGTACCACGGTCGGCGTTCACATTTCGTAGAATATCCCAAACCCGTTGGCGGTTCTGCGGGTCGAGGTCGTTGGTCGGTTCGTCGAGGATAATGACCGGCGGGCTGGCAGCCAGCGTCGAGGCGAGGGCGACCATCCGCTTTTGACCACCGCTGAGGCGGGGGATCGGCTGGTCGCGGAGGCTGCCGAGGTCGAGCAGCGCCAGCAAATAGTCACGTTCGGCACGGGCATCCGAGCGCGAAAAGCCGCGAAGGTGCGCCGTGAAGTAAAAGGCTTCACCGACCGTCAGGTTATTCAGCGCCATACCGGTCTGCGGCATATAGCCGATCTTGCTGGCGCTGTTGTCGGTGCGGAGCGGCTGCCCGAACAGGGTGATGCTGCCCTGCGTCGGCTTGAGCAAATACGCCATCTGCTTCACGAGGGTCGTTTTGCCTGCGCCGTTATCACCGAGCAGCCCGAAAATTTCGCCGTTATCGACCGTCAGCGAAATGTCATCGTTGGCGGGTGCGGTCTGCTTCGGGTAGAAGCGCGTCAGGTGTTGAACCTCGTAAGCCAGTGGCATCGGTTAACCTCCGGGGGTGGCGGTAGCAGTCACTTCGTCGGGCTTCGGCTGGATGACATCGCGGGTGCATGACCAGTACTGGTACATACTGCCGATGTACACCTTGTAGTCATAGTCGCGGTTCGGGTCGGGCAGGATTTCGATACCATCATCGGTGACGCGGAGCAGCTTCTGAATTTGGGGTAACGGGCTGCCTTTGGTTGCGCCAGTGTAATCAATAATGTGGTCGTACTGGCGGTACTGCGTGCCATCTTCTTCCAGCACAATCGTCTTGAAGCCTTCCAGTTCGAGGCGGTCAGCAGCCACCAAATCCAGCGTCGGCATACCACTGGCGTTAACAATAGCGATGGTCGGGTGGTGCGGCTTGATCTGTGAAGCGTTGGGTGGCAGAACCACCTGCTGTAACAGTTCGGCGATAGCTTCGCGTTGCGGCATCAACACCGATTGGCCTTTAGGTGACACATCGTTCATCACTTCATGCAGTTGGCGGAAGGTGAAGTAGCGAATGTCGCTGGTTTCGAGGGTCAGTGCCAGCGGCAGCATCGAAGCCACATCGGTCAGGGTGATGTTGGTGATGACATTTTCGGTCAGCACATTCCACGTCTGCGGCAGGCTTTCGAGCATGTTGCTGCTGCGGATTTTGCGCCAGACAGCCCGAAGAACGTCCTGCTGTCTGCGTCCACGATCAAGATCACTGCTGGTCTTGCGGCTGCGGACGTACCACAGGGCGAGTTCCGAGTCCATGAGCCAACGACCTACACCCATCGTAAAGATCTCGTAGTTTTCGGCGACCGACTTATCCATTTCCGGCGACTTCAACTTCCAGTCACGGATGACACAATCAACCGTGATGCTGATGCCACCAAGCGCGTCGATGATGTCACCGAAGCCGGTGAAGTTGACGCGGACGTAATAGTCGATGTTCAGGCCGAGGTTATAGCGAACCGTATCCAACAGGACTTTGAAACCACCACCGTCCATGCGGTTGTTTTCGCCGTAGAAGTAGGCGGTGTTGATCTTTTCCATGTCGAGGCCGGGCAGGTAGACGTACAGGTCACGGGGGATGGAAACCACCGAGACAGCACCAGCCGTCCGGTTGATGGACACGACCATCAGCGAATCGGTGAGGCCGGGATTGTTGACATTGTTGGTGGCAGCACCGATCAACAGCACGTTGATGATGTCCTGATTACCTTCGTCGATGAGGGGAACGGCATCGGGAATTGGTTCCGGCGTAGCGGTGTTGTCCTGTGCGGCGAGGGGCGAAACCAGAACCAGCAGACTGATGATGATGCAGGCGAGGCGGTACATAATAGATTTTATACTCCGGTTGAGCGATATAACTATAGCTTATCATGGGGTGTGTTGCAGCCGTTCAACGGGCATTCAACGTCCAACCTACGGCAGGTATACGGCTGGTCTATAGTCAGCAGTCTTTAGTCTGTAGTGGATAGATAAATACAAAGGCAAATGCGGATTTTTAACCGCCAAGTCGCCAAGAACGCCAAGATCAATACAGAGATGGGTTTAGGTTGCCTGTAAAACAGGCGATAACAGGCAGCGTGAACCGTCCTGAACCCGATTTATGAAGGCGCGGTTTGTAGATGCAAACCAAAAACTAACTTTTGACATCGCATTTTGTAGATTGCATGAGGTCAGAATGCCCTCCACAATGGAGCATTTTCTAATAAGCGTATAGTAAACGGTGAGCAGTCACAGATGCGATAGGCATGACCATATCGTAAGCTCAGTATGATTCCAATGAGGAGTATCTGCTATGCACCGACTTACAATCATATGGTTATTGCTGTGCGTGATGTCTTTATTGCTAAGGCCAATCCATGCCGAAGAATCACCACCTTCACTCCACCAAATTGGGCGTGGTGACATTAAGTCCATTACGTGGCATCCGAGCAGTACCTACCTGCTCGTCACCACTGTTACAGGCATTTGGATTTATACACCTGATATGCAAGACCTCGCCCATTTGCCCGATGCACATATGGCTGTTTTGAGTCCTGATGGGCGCTACATCGCTGGCGTTGATAATGACCACCGCGTACGTTTGTGGGATGCCAATACATTTGAACCTATAGACAGTCCTGATTTGGGTTATTTCCGCCGTATCTGGACACTCGCATGGAGTAATGACGGTCGATACTTGGCTGCATCCGGTAATAACGATGGTGATCTCACCTACGGCTGGGACATGACGACCGATAACATGGATGTGATCGTCGCAACCCGCGAAGCCGGTAATGATCTGGTATGGAGTCCTCAGAGCAGCATATTGGCAATACACAGTTCTATAAGTGGGCGATTCTCGCTCAGTGGCATTGGGAAATCGGTTCAACATCAAATCGCGGCGAATGCCAACCACATCGCTTTTCAAGATGAAAATCACATCCTCGTGATTCACAATACCGATGTGAATGTAGAAGCCACCCGTTGGAACATCAACACTGGTGAGCAACTCGCGAAAGTTTGGTTTCAATCGGAACGTGCTGTCTATAACCACAGCGGTCAATCGTTAGCTATTGGCAGACCGTTTAATGCCACAATTGTGGATGCTGGGACGCATGAGATCCAAATCAGTGTGGATACCGATCCTGATTTCGGCTGGATTGAGGCCATGTCATGGAGTCACAACGATGACTGGTTGGCGGTAGGCGCTTACACTTTTAGTCGGGCAAAGCCTGCTGCCGTGCTGCTAATTAATGCGCTCACCGGACAAGTCGAGCATCACCTACGCGGCTTATGGCAAAGTATTCGCCATTTGGCATGGAGCAATGATGACCGATTCATAGCCGCAGTAGACGAACTTCAACATTTACAGGTGTACAACGCCGCCACAGGTGAACTGAGTGCTTCGAATACGGCGCACACACTGGTGGGGGAAACGCTGGCATGGAATTCAGATAGCAGCCTGTTAGCGATTGCCGCCAGCAGCACTGGAATTTCAATTTGGGATACAGAGGATATGCAGCCCATTCGCAAATTGGACGATAAGGGTTCGCCCGTAACAACGATCAAATGGCAGCCACATGGAAACTATATTGCGGTGCAAGAGCGTGAAAGAGGCGGCTTCTCGGTCGGCGGGTTGTTGAAAACACAGATATGGGATGCATCTGACAGCGAAAATACGGATGTAATGGTGCGCTTCAAGTCTGAACCGGATGGTGCGCTCGACTTTTTGGATTGGAGCGCCGATGGTGAGCAACTGGCAGCCATCATAGGCAATGTACTTTATCTGTGGGATGTAAATACTGGTGAGACTCAAGCCCATTTCGATTCTGTCTATCATTATTTAGGGCTTGAGGATATTCGCTGGAGTCCCTTAGGTGATTATATTATTATGGTGATGGATGGTCACGGAACGGGCGGTTCCTATATCTACAACGTCGATTTAGACAATGCGGGGTTGGGTTATGCGTCAACCTATCGTGGAACATTTGTATGGTCGCCAAAAGATGAACTGATTTCACTCAATTGGGGTACATGGGGTGATCCAACACCACCGACATCCATCGACGTGGGACTTTCCCGTTTAGCAGCACCAAACTTTACCAGTTCCGCTGCGGACATAGGCGAACGCAGCTTTCTTCTCAAGGGACTCACTCAGAATGCACAGCAGGGATTTCTAAGTCCCAACGGGCATTATGCAGCGGCGCTCGATGCGGCTGGCAGCGGCATGATTTGGGATGCCACCACGGGCTTGCCGGTAACGATGTTAGCCGATGCAGCACAGGTAGTGTGGTCGCCGGACGAAACCCAATTGGTTTTACAACGCCTAGATGGCAGCATCTGGCTACTGGATAGCACAGGGGCTGTTCAGCACCAACTTCCCATTTCAGCCAGTTTACAAAAGTCAGAAGGCCGTTTCTTTTGGTCGCCGGATAGCCGCAAACTCGCACATCTCCATAATGGGGTTATTGATTTGTGGCAAATCAATGAGTCAATTTAATTTTGATAAATAAGGATGAGAATCACTCCTCATCCAGTGTTCAATCAGCGGAACGAGTCTGCGAACGTGCTGATGTAGGGCTGGGGAACTTAACTCTCTACCAACCCCACACAAACCAGACGGTAGCACCACACTAAACGGTGGAAATTCATTTTGTGTCGATTTCATCGCAAAATGAACCATAAAAGTCTTTAAAGTCCCTCGCCCTGAGGGAGAGGGATTTAGGGTGAGGGCTTAAAATAATCATCCACCACCTAAGGCAGTCCTACCAACCAGACTCGAACTTGACTTTTAGCCCGCTTGTTCTATTCTAAACAGATGAAACGAGCTTTGCATTTCGCTCTCTGTTCTTTGTGCCTGTGCGAAGCCTCCTTTAGAGTCGTGGTAAAAGTCTTTGTATTAGACTGTCATCTGTCGACTATAGACTAAAGACTATTTTTGCAGCCAACGTTGCAGCAGCGAACCGCCCTTCTGCCGCTGCAAATAAACGTTATCCCAATCGCCCTACCTACTCCTTGCCCTCAGTGATTTCTTCCGCCTTATCAGTAGCCGCCTCATCGCTGCTGATCGGTTGAACATCCGGCGTTTCCAACGGTTCTTCCGTCTGTGGGCTGCTGGTGATCCGTTCTAACACGAGGCGCTGCATCCGTTCGAGTGAGGTTGCGCCAAAACGCTTTTGCAGTGAGCGCCCGAATATACGAAAGCCCAACTGATAGAAGGGATTCGCGATACGGGCGGGTTTTGAATAGGCATGAATGCGGAATTCAACCGCGCCGGTTTCGAGGAATTTCCAGACTTCAAAGGTGATCTCACCCATTTCAAAATGACCGGTTAAGGTGCTGTAGGAATAACCCCACACACAGGCTTTCCCTCGTTTGCCCGCATCCCGTATTTCTTCGATGACCTTACTAATCTTGACACCCAGCACAAAGGTGAAAAACAGAAAATGCGCCTTCACGATCATCAGCCGTTCATTCAAGGGTTGATCCGGCACGAAGATACCGCTGATGAGCGCGGGGTCTGGAAACTCGTAATTGTTGACAATGGCCTTGGCGATTTCCCACGCCCCGTTCTTGACCGGATCACCCGGCGGTTCGGACGGCAGGCCAATTTGATAATCGTCAATGTACCAGCCGTTCGCCTGTGTAAATTCTTCCTGTTTGCTGGGGTCAAAATTCAGTTCAATGCTGCGCCAGCGCTCAAACTGTCTGGAGTATTGTTTCCACAGGGGCTGCTCTGCCTGTGGGTCATGAGGTGCTTTATGTGTCATTACCTTAATCGCTCCTACCCGTTCACCGCCGCTGGTTTCGACGATCTTATCAAGGAAAAAAGTCCACATGCGCGTTTGGGAAAATTTCGAAATCCCCAAGACACGGTAGAAAAAGTCCGTCACCCGATTACTACTGCGCGCCCAAGAGCGAATCTCGAACCGGATGACACCTTCTTGCTCAGGGTGATCCAGCACGATAAATTGAATCTTACCGGCTTCCAAATGGCCTTGGAGGGTTTCAAATGAAAACGAATCCGGTTGCAGGTCAACGAGGCGTACCGGGCCGTTCCACGGGCCTGAAATGCGAACCAAGAATTCGTCGCCAACCTGAAACGTGTTCTCCGCCCCTTCGGTCTTTTCAAAGTGCGCCATTTCCTGCGGTGTAAAGCGGTTGATGTCGTGAAGGATAGCCTGAATGAGTTCTGCTTTGTCCACCTTCGCCTGTTGAATATCGACTTGATAGGTGCGGTTGTAGAAGTCACCCTCACCGCTTTGTGCCGTTTGCCTCGATGATTGATCGGCTGCCGCCTGCCTATTTGAACCGATGGATGATGCCCGCGTAACCGGCACATTCACTTCGGTCTCGCGCACAACCAGCAGTTTCCAACGCTGGATGAAAAACCAGCTTATGCCCACGACCGGAATCGCGATAGCAGCCGCTTTAAGCAGCCGCTTGTGATCTATTTTATGTTTCACATTATCCCCGACACATCAACTCTGTAGACGTTACGATAAATCTGTTTAACCGGTCTCAGCCAAATACAATGTAAAAATCAAACACTTTGAGGATAGCGGTTTACACCCTAATCGGCATGAGAAGGTCAGTGTATTTTCAGTAGGCAAAATGGGTATCTGGCGACGTGTTGGGAGGGGTTGGTGACAGCCGGTATGGTCAGGCCAAAACAAAAAGGGTGGGACCCTATGCCCCACCCTTTACCGATACGCCACTTTTTTACGACTGTGGCAGCCAGTCCGCCGCGAGACGCTCGATGCTTTCCTCGATCCGCAGCACACCAATCGGCGCGTTCGGGTCGCCGTCGTAGCGCAGGATGCTCTTGTACTGGTCTTCCCACTGCACCGAGGAGGTGATGTAGGCTTGGTCGGTCATGACCATCGTGTCGTAGCGGTCTTGCCAGCCGAAGTAGCCAAAGGCGTTGGCCTGCATCGCGATGACTTCAATGCTCGCCGCGTCGGTTTGCATCACATGCACGCCCAGCTTATCCACGTTCGCCAGCCCAACGAAAACCACCGTGCCATCCGCATAGCCGACGATGTTATATACCGGCCCGAAGCCGAAGTTCGGCCCGTGCTGTAAGGTGACAACTGGCGACTCGCTGCCGTTCCAAACCGCTACACCGGTGTTCTCGCTGCCCGTCCACAGGCTGCTGGTCGTCATCTGGTCAATCCAGTGTTCGAGGAAGGTCAGTGCCAGTGGTGCGCTGCTGTCGCCCATATAGTGGTTGATGGTGTGCGTCTCGCCATCCCGTGTGACCGAGGTGATGGCGCTCGGCATGTCGGTGACGGTCATCGCGTCGTAGGCTTCGTTCCAGTCGAAGTATCCCGCTTCTTCAAAGGCATTCACCATCGCCTCGACGGTTTCCGGCGCGATTTCGCTGGTCTGCTCGCCTTCGACGGTCACAAATTGGTCACCGTTATAGACGACCTTGCCATCCTCGAAGATGCTTAAGGTGTAGATCGGGCAGGTGCCGAAGCAGGCTGTACGTTCAAGCGTGATGACGGGCTGCGCGGCGGCTTCCTGCGCCTGTGCCGAAAACATACTCAGGCTGATCAACATCAGTAGACCAACCGTTTTAAACATTTTCATTCTCAGTTACTCCATAGTATCACTAGACACTTTTAAGACGCGCGAAGCGGCGAAAAGGTTCCGCAGAAGGATCACTCGTCCGCTCTGACTAGCCAATTTCCGTTGAATCACTAGAATGGTCTTACGACATATATTTCACTGGATAAGGTTATACGATGCTCAAACGTCACATCCCTCTGTTCGCGCTCGCCCTGCTGCTCATGCCGCTCGTCGCCCAAGCGCAGGACACACTCACCGTCACCCGCACCGCCGAGTACAACATCGGTGTCCGCTGCCCGCTCGGCCTCACGCTGGACGCAGCCGGGGAACAAGCGTGGATACTGATGGACGGCTGTTATGATGGCGGCTACGCTTTAGAGGCTTTCCAGCTTGCCGATGGTACGCCCATCACCGAGCCTGACCAGTATGTTGAACCTTTAGAACCGTTGGCTAAACAGTGGATTTACCCGGATACCAGACCGTTCGGCTTCACGCCGGATGGAGCGGTCGATATTATCTACAACGACCCTGATACCTACAGCGCCAAGAACCTGCGCTTCACACTGGATGGGAGCGACGCGCCCGCCAGCGACTACACGCTGCTGACCAATGAGAAGATCATCGAACTCATCCCCGGCTTCTCCGGCTACTTTGAAAACACAACCTATAACACCGACCACACGCTGGCGTTCGTGCCGGATACCGCGAGCGTGTATGTCATTGACCTGAAAACCGAGACGATCCTCTTTAGCATCGACGGTGAGGAAATCGCCTACTTAATTCGCCCGTATTTCTCGACCGATGGGCAGTATCTTTACACCAGTTCCCTTATCAACCCTGATGATATGGCGGATTACCGTTCCACACTGGCGGTCTACAACCTGCCAGATGGCGAACCCGTCAAAAGTTACGAAGTGCCGACCTATTTCAATGTCATCAGCCCCGACAATCGTTACGCCATCGGCGTTTACTCCGAGGAGACGCTGATGGTCACGGATTTGGAAACTGGCACGAGCAGCGAACCGATCATCTACTCCGAACCGCCGCAGCCGCTGAAGACGTGCTACAACTCCGGTTTGCCAGCGCCGACCGGCTTGGACATGCAAACCTCCGGTAAGCTCTATGTACGGGACATTATGTGGCTGCCGGATAGTTCGGGCTTCCTGACGGTGAATACCAATCAGGGACAAGGCTTGGGCGGCGGGCGTACCTGCATCTACGAATACAGCCGCCTGCGTGTGTACACGGTGGGGCAATAGTCCACCCGCTTGCAAAATAGGGTTGGTTGGTGTAAATATTGCCTCGCGTTCCTGCGATGAAGTGCCTTTTAGACAATTTAGCTCAATAAGAAAGTCTCTCTCTCATGACCGAACCCAATATCTCTTGGAAACAAGAAATTGCAGCGCAGTACAAGGACAACGCGGATGATGTCATCGAAACCATTGATGAACTGCTCGAACAAGGTGCGGCTGAAACCCTGCGGCAAATGACGATGGAACTTACGCTCTGTCTGCGTGCCATCGGCAACCTCGTCCAGAAGATCGACAACGAAACCGAGTCGCAGGTCAAATCGACTGTTCTGTTTAAGACGATGGATGGCGCTCAGGAAAAGATGGTTGATGTGGAAGCCTTCAAACAAATCTTGAACGAGCATGTGGTCGAAAGCCGCCAGATTGTCGATCTGCTCGCGGTTTATGCGATGGCACTTTCACATCCTGACGCGAACGACTAACCCGAAAGAGCCACAATCACCATGAATACCGTCATGACCGCCGCGCATCAGGCCGCTTTAAGCGTCATCGAAGCCGCTGAAAAACAGCTCGCCAGCCGCAAGCCGGAACTGCTGCCCCTGTTCCGCCAGTGCTACCTGAACACCCTGCAAACCACCGTCAATGTGCTGGCAGACGACACCACCTTCGTCATCACCGGTGACATTCCGGCGATGTGGCTGCGGGATTCAACCGCCCAAATCCGCCCCTACCTGCCGCTCGCCAAAACCGATGACGCGGTACGCCAAATCATCGCGGGGTTGATCCGGCGGCAGGCGCGATACCTGCTGCTCGACCCGTATGCCAACGCCTTCAATCAGGAAGCCAACGGTAACGGTCACCAATCTGATAAAACCACGATGTCGCCGTGGATATGGGAGCGCAAGTACGAACTCGACTCGCTCTGCTATCCGGTGCAGTTGCTGGCGCAGTACTACGACCTCACCGGCGACGCAGGCATCTTTGACGAGCAAATCCACCGGATGCTGCAATTGGTGGTCGCCACCATGCTAACCGAGCAGCACCACGACGACCGCTCGCCCTACAGCTTCGAGCGGCATGATGTCGTCCAGTCGGATACGCTGCCCTACGCGGGACACGGGACGCGCACCAACTTCACGGGCATGGTGTGGTCAGGCTTCCGCCCCAGCGACGATGCCTGTAAGTTCGGCTACCTCGTTCCGGCAAATATGTTCGCGGTGGTCATTTTGGGGCGAGTAGTGGAGTTCGCGACGGACATCTACCACGACGCGGTACTCGCCAGCACCGCTAAGAAGCTCCGCGAGGATATTCAGTTCGGCATCCAAACCTACGCCGTCGTCAATCACCCGCGCTACGGGCGCATGTACGCCTACGAAACCGATGGCTACGGCAACGATAACCTGATGGACGATGCCAACGTCCCCAGCCTGCTCTCGCTGCCCTACCTCGGCTACTGTGCGCCGGATGACCCGCTGTACGTCAACACCCGCGCCTTCATCCTGAGCGCCGACAACCCGTATTATTTCAGCGGGCAGTACGCGCGGGGAATCGGCAGCCCGCACACGCCGCACGGCTACATCTGGCCGATTGGCCTAACGATGCAGGGGCTGACCTCCACCTCGGCGGACGAGCAAGCCAGCCTCATCGACATGCTGGTCGCCACCACCGCCGGAACCAACTTTATGCACGAGAGCTTCCACCCCGACGACCCTGCCCAATTCACGCGGTCGTGGTTCGCGTGGGCGAACAGCCTGTTCAGCACCTTCATCTTGAAGTGGTTGGAAACCTAATATTTGGGTAACCGGACGCGATGTATCACGTCCCTACACGCCCATAACCACGCCTTCGTAGGGACGACATACTTGTCGTCCGCTACTTGATCGACCGCAAACGATATTGGCATGTGTAGCGAGACGCGGACGCGCTGTATCGCGTCCCTACACACGCATCTTTGGACTTTCTCCCTCCCCTATTACTATGGGGGAGGGTTGGGGTGGGGGTTTAACTACCCACCCTTAAACGGCTTCAAGCACTCCCAAGCCGCGCCGCGTTCGGTATGCACCCACAACCCCATACTAAAGTAATCGTGGGTTTCCTTGCGCCATACACCGCCCTGCACCACCTCACCCGTGAACAGGCTGCGCCACTCGCCCTGCGGCAGATAGTACGTCACCTTGCCGTCGCTGCTAAAGATGGGCGCGACCAGCAGCGCCGAACCGAGCATGTACTGCATATCGAGATAAGCACACGTCGGATCGTCGGGGAACTCCAGCACCATCGCCCGCATCACCGGCCAGCCGTGCGCGTGGGCTTCCCGCGCCGCGCCGAGGATGTAGGGCATAATCCGCGCCTTCAACTGATTGAAGTAACGCAGCACGTCAATCGACTCGTCGTCAAACAACCACGGCATCCGTGCGCTGCCGCTGCCGTGTAACCGGCTGTGGGAGGACATCAAGCCGAACGCCACCCAGCGTTTGTACAAATCAGGTGTCGCCGTATCGTTGAAGCCGCTGATGTCGTGGCTCCAGTAGCCGAAGCCGCTTAACCCCAGCGACAACCCGCCGCGCAAGGTTTCCGCCATCGACGGATAGCTCGAGCTGTTATCGCCGCCCCAATGCACCGGGAACTTCTGCCCGCCGCTGGTGGCCGACCGCGCGAACACCACCGCTTCGTTTTCGCCCTTCACCTCGCGCAGCAGGTCGAACACCGTCTGGTTATACAGGTAGGTGTAGTAATTGTGCATCCGTTCGGGGTCGCCGCCGTCCGCATATACCACCCCGGTCGGTATATGTTCGCCAAAGTCGGTCTTGAAGGTGTCGATGCCCATATCCAGCATCCGCCGCAGGTGTCCGCTGTACCATTCCCGCGCGGCGGGGTTGGTGAAATCCACATAGCCGATCCCCGGCTGCCAGTGGTCGGCCTGATAGGTATCGCCTTCGGGTGTGTGCAGCAGATAGCCCTGCCGTGCCGCCTCGGTAAATAAGGCCGAGGCTTCCGCGATATACGGGTTAATCCACAGGCTGATCTTAATGCCCTTCGCCTTGATCTTCTTGAGCATCCCCTCAGGGTCGGGGAAGTTCTGCCGATCCCACACGAAGCTCGTCCACGTCAGTTCGCGCATCCAGAAGCAGTCAAAGTGGAACACCGAAATCGGGATACCCAGTTCTTCCATCCGGTCGATGTTATCCAGAATATCGACTTCATTGTAGTTGGTCGTGAAGGAGGTCGAAAGCCACAACCCGAACGACCACGACGGCACCAGCGCCGGACGACCACTGAGCGCTGTGTACTGCTCCAACGCCGCCTTCATCGTCGGCCCGCCGAAAAGGTAATAGTCGAGTTCGTGGCCTTCTGCGGAAAACTGCACGCGGCTGACGTGGTGCGAGGCCATCTCGAACGATACATTACCGGGGTGATTGACCAGCACGCCGTAGCCCTGATTACTCAGGTAGAACGGCACATTCTTGTAAGCGTATTCCGAGTTCGTGCCGCCGTCCTCGTTCCACGAATCCACCGACTGCCCGTTCTTCACGAAGGGGCCGAAGTGTTCACCGAGGCCGTAGAGCATTTCGCCCGCTTGCAGCGAAAGCTGTTCGCGCAAATAGGTGCTGCCGTTCTGCGTGAATAAGCCCACCGCGCGGGGTTCGCTCTCCGTCAGCGGCTGCCCGTTGCGCTGGATGGCAAAGCGCCACTCGCCCTTACGCGGCGCGACCACCGATAGATCCCCCGACTTCAACCACGCATGGTCATCGTCGCATCCGGTGATGGCTTCAGCGTTCGTCAGGCTGTAGTCGAGGTCGAACGCCGGTAAGCGCGGTCGCCGCCCCTTGAAGTGGCTCAACTGCACCCGTATCACGTTGGGCATCGGCGACGTAAACCGTGCGCTGATGATCGTCCCGTGAATAAAGTTGCCCCGCCCGTGGACGTGGTGGCTGTAACCCATAATCGTCAGGGCGTTACGCTCGGTCGCGACATCCGTGATCGTAATCGGGTAAATCGCCGCCGTCCCCGGCAGCAGTTCCCATTGACCGCGATTAAACTTCATAACCTATCCTCTTATATTGTCCCGCGTGCATGACCAATCCGCTTAACAGGCCGGCCAACCGCGACACACAACAATTAACTTCTCGTAGGGGAGGGTCTGTGACTCTCCCGCGTCTTGGCTCCTTTCTCCCTCGTTTACGGAGGAGAAGGGCTGGGGATGAGGGGGTTGAACATCCCCGCTTATTCCCCTCGCCCTGAGGGAGAGGGGCTAGGGGTGAGGGTCTTCACGCCCTTTAAATTCAATTCCTCGGCGAAATGGCAGGCCGCCACATGCGCGTTCCCGTCCACATCCAACACCGCGTTGCTCACGTTATGCAGCGGTGGCGCTTGCGTCTTGCAGATGTCCTGCACGTAGCGGCAGCGCGGGTGGAAGTAGCAGCCGCTCGGCGGGTTCGCGGGGTCAGCCACATCGCCTTGCAGCCGGATGCGCCGCCCCTTGTCGCGCAGGCGCGGGTTGTGGATCGGCACGGCGGAAAGCAGCGCCTCGGTATACGGGTGCTTCGGGTAGCTGTAAAACACACCCGAATCCGCCGACTCCACCAGCTTGCCCACATACATCACGTTCACGCGGTTGCAGATATGCCGCACCACGCTCAGGTCATGGGCGATAAACAGGTACGTTAGGCCGAACTCATCCTGCAAGTCTTTGAGCAGGTTGAGGATTTGCGCCCGTATCGACACATCCAGCGCCGAAATGGCTTCATCCGCCACGATCAAACGCGGGTTGGTCGCCAGCGCCCGTGCGATGCCGATGCGCTGCCGTTCGCCGCCGCTGAAGGTATGCGGGTAACGCCGCATGTATTCCGGTCGCAGCCCCACCCGCCGCAGCAGTCCGGCAACCCGTTCTTCCAGTTCGCTGCCGCTGGCGAGTTTATTGACGCGCAGCACTTCACTCACAATCTCGAATACGGTCATGCGCGGGTTGAGCGAGGCATACGGGTCTTGGAAGATCATGCGGATTTCTTGGCGGTAGGGGATCAGTGCTTGGCGGCTTAACTCCGCCAGATCAACGCTCGCTCCGCCGCGCTGGTGGTAGATGATCTCGCCCGCTGTCGGTTCGTACACCCGCATGATGCAGCGCCCGACCGTCGTTTTGCCGCAGCCGCTTTCGCCCACCAGCCCCAGTGTTTCGCCCTGCCGGATGGAAAAGCTCACGTCATCGACCGCCTTAACGTAGGTCACATCCCGCCCGAACCAACCCTTGCGGCGCGGGAACCACATCTTCAGGTTGCGAACGTCCAACAGCACGTTTTCGTCCGCTGGCACAGGTCGGGTAGTGGGTTCTGCGAGTGCCGCCGTGTTAAGCATGGGTCATCTCTTTTTGCATAAAGGCTTCTTGGTACTGCGGTTCGTAGATCAGGCAGCGGGCATCGTGGTTCGGGCTGACCGGAATCATCTCCGGCAGCACCACGTCACACAGCCCTTTGATCTTCATGGCGCAGCGTGTATGGAAGGGGCAGCCGGTAGGCCGCTGGAACGGCGAGGGAACCATGCCGCGTATCGGCTGCAAGCGTGTGGGCGACTCCTCAATCTTCGGGATCGATTGCAGCAGCGACTTGGTATACGGGTGCTTCGGGTCGTTGAAGATCGTATCCACATCGCTGTACTCGACCACATTGCCGAGGTACATCACCGCCACATCATGCGCGATTTCCGCCACCACGCCGAGGTCATGCGTAATGAACAGGATTGCCATATTCAGGTCTTGCTGAAGTTCGTGCATCAGGTCGAGGATTTGCGCCTGTGTCGTTACGTCCAGCGCGGTCGTCGGCTCGTCGGCGATCAGCAGCTTCGGGTTGCACGAAAGCGCCATCGCGATCATGCAGCGCTGTAACATACCGCCGCTCATGCGGAAGGGATACTCGTCGATGCGCGTTTCCGGCTTCGGAATGCCCACCCGCCGCAGTTGTTCAATCGTCCGGTTACGGGCTTCCGCCTTCGACACATCGTTATGCAGCCGAATGGCTTCCATAATCTGGTTGCCAATCGTGTACATCGGGCTGAACGAAGTCATCGGCTCTTGGAAGATCATGGCGATGTCGTTGCCGCGAATGCTGCGGATTTTCGTACCGCGCGGGTCAAGCGAGAGAATATCCACCACCTCGCGCTGACCGTTCCGCAGTTCTTTGTGAAACAGGATTTGCCCATCCACCACCTTGCCCGGTCGGTGAACGATACCGAGGATCGCCCGTGCCGCTACACTTTTCCCGCTGCCGCTTTCACCTACCACACACAGCGTCTTGCCGCGCTCGATGTTGTAGCTCACGTGGTCAACCGCCTTCACCACGCCCTCATCGGTGAAGAAATGCAGCTTCAAACCCTTTACTTCGAGTAATAAATTGTCTGCCTTGTTATCAGCCATAATCCTTCACTTCAGTCTAAAACTCTCTTTGTATTCATTCCCTCCCCTATTGCAATGGGGGAGGGCTAGGGTGGGGGTCTGTATTCCTCTGCACTCTCCGCGTCTCTGCGGTTCAACCTTCTCCGCATTTCCTCTGCGTTCTCTGCGCCTCTGCGGTTCACGCTTCTGATTTTCTCTGCGTTCTCAGCGTCTCTGCGGTTAAATCTCTATTCTTCTACCGGTACGGATCAGCCGCGTCGCGTAAGCCATCACCGAGGAAGTTAAACGACAGCACCGTAATCACCACCGCCAACCCCGGCAGCAGCAGCCACGGCATGTTGGCAATCGTCGTGATGTTCATCGCGTCTTGCAGCATCACACCCCAGCTCACCACCGGCGCACGCAGCCCCAAACCGAGGAAGCTCAACGCCGTTTCGCCGAGGATCATCCCCGGTATCGCCAGCGTCGCCGACGCGATAATGTGGCTCATGAACGAGGGAATCATATGCCGCGTGATAATCCGGCTGTACGGCACAGCATCCAACTCCGCCGCCGTGATGAAGTCTTCCTCACGCAGCGACAGGAACTTGCCGCGCACCACCCGCGCCATATCCGTCCAGCGCAGCAGCGAGAGAATCACGGTGATGCCGAAGTACACGACTACAGGGTCTAAACGGGGTGGCACAGCCGTCGCCAGCGCCATCCACAGTGGAATATCGGGTATCGAGCGCAGGATTTCGATCAACCGCTGAATAATCGTATCCACCCACCCGCCGATCAACCCCGACACCGCGCCGAGGAAGATGCCGAGCGTCAGGCTCAGGAACACACCGATCAACCCGACTGAGAGCGACACCTGCGAGGCATAAATCAAGCGACTGAGCATGTCACGTCCCACGTCGTCTGAACCCAACAGAAATACCGGCTGTCCCATTTCTACTGGCCCGAACAGGTGAATATCAGAGCCGATGCTCAAACTCTGGAAGAACGGCAGCGGGATACCGTGCAGACCGATGCGGTACGGCTCGCCCTTCACGAAGAAGCCCAACCGTATCTTCTGTTCCTCGTCGATGGTGTACGTCCGTTTGTAAGTTTTGGGGTCGGTCGTCTGCTTGTAGCCATACACATACGGCGCGAACGAGCCGTTATCAATCCACTGCACCGGCTGCGGCCCCACCTGCGTATAGGTGCGGCTGTAACTGTCCGGTGTGCGCGGCGCGAAGAATCCCGCGAAGATCGCCACGATGTACAGGACGACGATAATCACCAGCCCGATCATCGCCAACCGGTGCTTGCGGAACTTCCACCACATCAGCTTCCACTGCGAAGCCACCGCGATACGCGGCACCACTTCTTCGGCGATAGGTGGGGTTGTTGGGGGTATCAAGTCGGCTGCTTTGATGATTTCGTTAGCCATACGCTCCACCTAACTCTCGTACCGGATGCGCGGGTCGAGCCACACCAGCAAGATATCCGAAAGCAGCATCCCAATAATCGTCGCCACACTCAACAGCATAATGAAGCCCGCCGCGAGGAACATATCCTGCACCAGCAGCGCGTTCAGCATAATCGGCCCGCTGGTCGGCAGGTTCAGCATAATCGGCCCGCTGGTCGGCAGGTTCAGCACAATCGAGACAATCGCCTCACCAGCAATCAGCGTCGGCAGCAGCCACGCCATTCCGCTGACAAACGGGTTGAGTGCGTGCCGCAGCGGGTATTTGATGAGCAGCTTCCACTCCGGCACCCCCTTCGCCCGCGCCGTTTCAACGTAGGGCTTATGCAGCTCGTCCAGCAGGTTCGCCCGCATGATACGGATGAGTCCCGCCGTGCCGCCCACACCCACGATAATCATCGGTATCCACAGATGCTTGAGCAGGTCAATGATCTTCTCGAAGCTCCACGGCGCGTTCTGGAACTCCGCCGAGAACAACCCGCTGACCGTCACCCCGCCCGATTTGAACGCCACGTACATCAGCACCAGCGCGATCAAGAAGCTGGGCGAGGCCAAACCGATGAAACCCACGAAGCTGAAGAAATAATCACCAAAGCTGTACTGCCGCACCGCCGACAGCACCCCAATCGGCAGCGCCACCACCCACGTAAACACGAAGCTGGCGAACGACACCACCAGCGTCATGCCCATCCGGTCGGAAATCATCTTCTCCGACGGCTGCGAATTCTGGAACGAATAGCCAAAGTCACCGTGCAGGATGATGTTGCCAATCCATTTGATGTACTGTGTCGGCAGCGGCTCATTCAGCCCGTAGCGTTCGCGCATCGCCTCGGCGAACTGTGGCGACCATGTGACACCGCTCTGGTTCCGCATCTGTTCCATCATGTTCGACACAAAATCCCCCGGCGGCAGTTGGATTGTGCCGAAGACCAGTATCGAGATGATGAACAGGGTGGGGATCGCGTACAGCAGCCGCTTTAAAATATATTTCGCCATGAAAAACCTTATTTAACAGTCAAATCTTTTTAGCAGATCATACGACCATCTGCCCCTTCACGCCTCATATTTTTGTAGAGGCGGACGGCTGTCCGCCCCTACAATTGTCTGTTCCCCCGACCCTGAAGGAGGAGGCCGGGGAAGGAAAAATGCAAATTACCACGGGTGTTTGGTAGGGGTTTACCGACGGCAAACCCCCTACTCACATCCCCGCCTTATTCCCCTCGCCCTGAGGGAGAGGGGCTAGGGGTGAGGGTTACCCCTTGAAGTACCACTGTTCCGGGAAGGCAATCGCCGTACCACCGGGGTTCCAGCCGTTCACCCAGCTTTCCGGCACGTTCGCCAGCCGTGCGCTCAACGGACGGTAGCTGTCGGTCGCACTCGAAATCCCAATCACCCAGAAGTTATCCGCCGCCGTTTGCAGTACCTGCTTCATCAGTTCAACCCGCTGCTCGCTCGTCGGCGCTTGCAGCACCTGCTTGTACAGATCAACCTGTGCCTGAATGTCGGCTGGTGGTTCGATCTTGGCTTCATTATCGACTTGCAGATACCACAACTGCCAGCCGTTGCCCCAGATCGACTGTCCATGGAAGGGGGCGAAGTAACGCGGGTCGGTAATGGCCGTCAGGCCGAAGCCACCTTCGCCGGTGAAGATCGCCGCTTCGACACTGTTGTCATTGATGCGGTCAGTCAGCACTTGGTTATCCACCAAGTCCACCACGATGTCGATGCCCACCGCCGCGTAGTACTGCTTGAGCAGTTCCGCCACGTCGAGGAAGCGCAGACCGTAGTCGCCGGTTTGTACCGTGAACACGATGGTCAGCTTCTCGCCCGTCGCCGGGTTGATACGCATCCCAGCCGCGTCCTTATCCGGCAGCACCTTGTCGAGGTGTTCATTGGCCTTCGCCACGTCGAATTCCAAGTATTGGTTGGTCAACTGCTCGTTATACAGCGGCGAGTCTTCCAGTGGTGAAATCTGGCGCGGCACACCCTGCCCGAAGTAAACAATGTCGATCACTTCTTGGCGGTCAATCGCATACGAAAGACCCACGCGGAAATCCTTCTGGCTGAAAATTTCACCCAGTTCGGGGTGCGTCTGGTTGAAGTTGATGCTGACCTGTCCGCCGCCTTCGCTCTTGATCGGGTAAACGCTCAGGCCGGAGGTCGCTTCGTTGTCGAAGAACAGCGGGCGCTGCTGGTCGGTGGTGTTCGCCATCGTGTCGTACTGACCCGCCAGTACATCCACCAGCATCGTTTCTTCGTTCTGGTAGGCGCTGCCCACGATGCGGTCAATGTACGGGAGCTGCTGACCGTTCGCGTCCACCCAGTAGTAGTATGGGTTGCGTTCGGCGATAAACTGCGTCCCCGTGCCCATCGGTTCCTTGTAAATCCACGGCATCATCGTCGGGTAGTCCACATCACGGCTGACGACTGAGGCATCGCTGCCGGGGCCAACCGCCGAATGCGCTTGGAACAGCGTCACCCAATCGGTCGCGCCTTCGGTCTGCTCGATCAGCGCGGGGATGCCGTCATGGTTGTACTTGTCGTGGAATTGGCTCAGGTAGTGCTTGGGCGCGGTCACGATTTCCCATCCCGGCCAGCCGCACATATTCAGCAGGAACATGCCGTAGGGTACGTCGAAAGTGATGGTGAAGCTCAGGTCGTCGATCTTCTCGATGGTCGGCGCTTCCTTACCCGGTTTCAGCCAGCCGTCGGGGAAGGTGCCGCTGTTAATGTCGGGGTTCTTCAAGATGTCGTCGATGTAGAACACCACGTCATCCGAGGTGAACGGTACGCCGTCCGACCACTTCAAGCCATCACGCAGGTGGAAGGTATACGACTTCGCATCCTCGCTCACGTCCACACTCTCGGCAATGTTCGGAACCCAATCCGAGTAGCTCTCGTTCCAGTTGACGAGGCTCTTCCACGCCGTCCAGAACACCATCTGGCTTGACCAGTAGGCATCACCTACGAACGGATCACGGAAGTCGCCTCCGTAAGTTCCCGGTTCCGACCATTCGAAGTCCACCACGCGCGGGTTGGCAGGCAAACGGTCGGCCACTGCGGGCAGTTCGCCGGAACTTACACGGTCGGCCAGAAACGGCGAGTCGGTATACGTAACCTCTTGCGCCACCGTCAGGCTAAACGTCGCCAGCAGCAGCGTAAAAACAGAAATCAGCAGCAAACGGGTTTTCATTAAATTTCTCCTAAGTCTTAATTCGGTAATCTTTAGGAAGCTGTGCATGGGTAATCGTTTGGCTTTAGGCGCTCCTTTCCGGTACGCAAACATCCCGTCGCGCGGGGAGCGGGGATAAAAAGTTTTGTGCATACAAATGGGATTGATGAGCAGTCGCACTCATCATCGCATCGGGGGGAGTAAGTGTTATGCGGCTGCTGACGGGCAGGTAAGCAGTCTTCATCCCTGCGGCGGTGCAGGGGGTTCGCAGTAAGTTGTTCAAAGCAATTTTCCGAGTTTGTTTAAACGTATTTTTTGACTGTTTGGTGCTGCGTAAAGGGGCTGTTTTGTTTAATTTCGATTTCGATTTGTGAACAGTCACAATCTTTATACCACAGGTTTTGCAATAATTTCAAGCAAGTCGCTAGGGAATTTTGCAAATCAGGGGAAAAAATTTGTGACAAATCACAGCGTTACGAGAGGACTGATTGGACTTCTGCTTGAAAATTTGTGACAAATCACATATATTGGTAGAGGTTTATTCAACTATCTGCTGACGTTCCAATCTATGAGATCAAAACGCCCAACGCTCCGGGATGTCGCCCGCGAAGCCAACGTCTCCTACCAAACCGTCTCGCGGGTCATCAACGATCACGTCTCGGTCTCGCCCCTCACTCGCACCCGCGTCCAGAAGGCGATTGATACCCTCGGCTTCCGCCCCAACCGCGCCGCCCAGATCATGCAAACCGAGCGCTCGCATACCATTGAAGTCATCCTGTTTTACGCCGGTTTCAACAACTTCCTGTATGAAATGGCACGCGCCTCGCAGCGTTTGGGTTATCACTTCAGCATCTCTGCTATCACCGAGGAAGAATTTATCCCCACCCTCGAAAGTGCCGCCTCGCGTTTTGTCGATGGCCTCATCCTCCTGCCCCTCACGCGCGGCATCGAGGACTACGAAACCCTCACCCAACTTACCGATGGTACGCCCTTTGTGCAGATCAGCGGTAAGACCGGCTCTAATCTCCCCTCGGTGATGTATGACCAGATGCACGGGGCGCGTCTTGCCGCCCAGCACCTCATCGACTTGGGGCATCGCCAGTTGGCGGAAATCAGCGGGCCGCTGGATAACTACGATGGTGGCGACCGTCACGAAGGCTGGGTATCGACCCTCAAGAATTATGGCTTGGACACGTCCCTAAGCGTCGAAGGGGATTTCAACATCCAGAGCGGCTATCAGGCCATGAACCGCTTGCTGGATACCGGCGCACACTTCACCGCCGTCTTCGTGGGCAACGACTCGATGGCGTTTGGCGCACATACCGCCCTACGTGAGCGCGGCCTGCGCGTGCCGGAAGATGTCTCGATTGTGGGCTTTGATGACATTCCCGAAGCCGCGCACTTCGTCCCCGGCCTGACCACCATCCGGCAGGACTTCGAACTCATCGGTCGCCTCGCGGTCGAGTTCCTCGTCAACATGATCGAGAACCCCGGCACGCCCGTCCACCAGCGCGTCCTCCAGCCCCGGCTCGTCGTGCGCGGCAGCACCCAAGCCCTGACCTAACTTTTGCACCTGCGCGGCATTTTGCCCGTTGTGTTCAAGATGGTGATGACCTGCTCCAACCACGCTGCGCCCTAAGGGAACACCTATGGGTCCGGCCATTAACTCATGAACGACATCAGGCCAATCATTTCGATGTATAATGCTGCAAAAGTAACGAGGTAGTGCAATGGTTCTTCAGACAAAACCAATCAGCGATGCCGAATTTGATCATTTTGTGACGCTGCCTGAAAATGCAGACCGTAATTTTGAATTCATCGCCGGGGAGATTATTGAAGTGGTATCGAACAACTTATCTTCCTACTTAGGCGCGAAGTTATCAGGGCGCGTGAGTGTTTTTGCCGAGGACAACAAGTTAGGGCGTGTGACGGGCGCGGATGGTGGTTATGTCATATCGGGCGAAAAATATATCCCCGATGCGGCCTTTATCTCATTTGCGCGGCAGCCAAAGCCGAGTTTAGCAGCCTACAACCCCATCGCGCCTGATCTGGCAATTGAGGTGCTGTCGCCCGGAAATGCCGATACCGAAATTGCCCGCAAAATCGGCAACTATCTAGCCGCTGGAACAGTCTTATGGCTCGTTGACCCTATACAGAAAACGATTGATGTTTATACCCCGAAGATGCCACGTAAGACCCTGCGCTTAGGTGACTATCTTGAGGGCAGTGATGTATTACCCGGTTTCAAGCTAGCCCTTGCTAACATTTTTGCCGAATAGACCAATTCCGACAGCTTATTCAAGGGTAAGGTCGAGCTTCATCAAAAGCCATCAACAAGGCAGAGAAGACATAATACTCCTGTATTTGCTTGTCCTGATATGCCTCTGAGCCAGCCAACCATTCATTGACTGCATCTTGATACTTACCGATGGTCAGAATCAAATCTTGTAGGGCTTCTGGTGATGCTTTATCAATAACATCGGCTCGTATCAAATCATCGGTTATTCCCCAAACTTCAGCATAAGGAATGAGCATTCGAAGCCTATCAGGTATATTCTCAGGATTGAGATTAATCGTCGGACGGTTTTCTGCGGTTAATCCAAATGCCTCTTTTAACTCACTTCCTGAAGCGACGACCCAAGTATTCCACTCAGAATTTTCCTCTTTCGCTTCTTCCGCATTCTTTTTTTGCTGATAGTCGTGTTCATCGTCGCTCATCATCTATTCAGTCCCTAGCACTCTCCGCCTTAATCTCTGCGTCCTCCGCGTCTCTGCGGTTCAATCTGTCTTTGCCTTGAACTGGTAACTTGCCACTTCAAACTTCAAACTATTATTTCCTACGTTTGAATTAGGTTTGTCGGCAAACCATTTCCTAACCTTCTACCAACCAATGCCCCGCCATCCTCCCTCACAAAGTTAGCGCCAACACCGCCAAAAAGTGACCAAATGTTCTGACAAATGTTCGCCCTTTTCATCCCAACCTCTGCTATCCTGTTCATAGGAATACCTATATCCCTGCCTTTTCTCCCCTCTCCTAGCTGTACTCAGCGGTCGGGAGAGGGCTGACGGTGGAGCGAGCCTGCGAGCGTACCGTCGTGGGGTGAGGGCAGACCCGCCGCACCTTAACAACTACATCGCCCCAACGCGCACAAATAGTCGTGCCGCCTATGCTGCATTTGCCGCTTGTTCCGCATATTGTGCATTTGACTGTCAACTGAAAACTGTTGGCTGATAACTGTTTTGCAGCAAACCTTGCAGCAGCGAACCAACCATCCGCCGCTGCAAATAAAACAGTCCCCTTCAGGGGGCTTTATTCACCTTGCCGGAGGGTCTACAGTCCCCTTGTGGGGTTATCCTCCGGCAAACTTGGCACACAAACCAGCTTTGCCATTGCGGCCAATTGTCTTGCTCCCTTCTCCTAGCTGTACTCAGCGGTCGGGAGAGGGGGTGAGGTTCTGACACTGACGACACTGACGACACTGACGACATTTGCGACAAAATGAGCCGATTCTCAACAGCATTAACAGCATCAACAGCATCAAAAATGCACAGTGAATTTGCAGAATTTTGTGAACGTTCGGCAGTTTGCTCCCTCAACACCGCCGTCAAAGTCCCGAATTGCAATTGCGTTTTTTGCAGTTTTTGCAGTTTTAGCAGAATTTACCGTATTGCCACTGTATTGAACTGATAACTGTAAACTGGCAACTGAAAACTTCAAATGGCGTTCCACTGCCGCCGCCGCCATAAACCTACTCTCTCTGCTTTTTCTCTGTGACTCTGTGTCTGTGCGAAGCCTCCTTTAGGGCTGTGGTTAAATTGTCTTGGCTCTGTGCCTTTGTGCCATTGAGCCTTTGTGTTAAATCTCTCCGTCTTGATCTTGGCGTTCTTGGCGACTTGGCGGTTCAATTCTCGTATTCCCTCCGTGCCTTTGTGCCATTGAGCCTTTGTGTTAAATCGCTCCGTCTTGATCTTGGCGTTCTTGGCGACTTGGCGGTTCAATTCTCGTACTCCCTCCGTGCCTTTGTGCCATTGAGCCTTTGTGTTAAATCTCTCCGCCTTGATCTTGGCGTTCTTGGCGACTTGGCGGTTCAATTCTCGTATTCCCTCCATGCATTTGTGCCATTGAGCCTTTGTGTTAAATCGTCTTTGCGTCCTCTGCGTCTTAGCGCCTTTGCGTTAAATCGTCTCAACCATGATCTGCACGTCGTAGGCTCCCAGCGCTAACTCGCCGCTGAGCGCCGCGTCTGTTAGCAAGCTCTGGAAGTGGCGAGTGCCCAAATCGACCGTCACCGGGGTCGCGTTGTGGTTCAGCACAAAAATCACCGGCTGCCGCGCCGTGTGCCGGACGCTGACCTCCACGCCCTGCGGTGCATCCAGTTCGGCCTGCAAGCCGTACCCCTTCACGAGGCCGCCGTAGAACGTGTCAAGGAACGCTGGTTCCGCGTCGCTGCCGAGGTAATAAGCCGAGCCGCTGCCATAGGCGTTGCGTGTCACCACTGGCATTCCTGCGTAAAAGTCGCTGCCGTAGGTCGCCAGCACCGCCGCCCCCTCCGCGTGCAGCAGGTCAGCCAAGCGCCCGCAGGTGAACGTCCCGCTGCCGTCCGCCATTACAATACTGTTCGCCTGCCCCGGATACAGCGCGTCGATCTCCTCGATATGCACGCCCAGAACCTTGCTCAACGGGCCGGGGTAGCCGTTCTCGAAGGCCAGATCGGTTTCATCCACGATGCCGCTCAAGAAGGTCGTCACGAACGAGCCGCCGTTCGCCACCAACCCCTCGACCTTCTCCGCCAAACCGGGCTTGACCATGTAGAGCATCGGCGCGACCACGATCTGATACTGGCTCAAATCCGACTCCGGGAACACCACATCCACCGCGATATTCTGGCGGTAAAACGCCGCGTAATGCTTGCTGACCGTCGCGTAATACTGCTTCTCACTCACCGGCCCGATGGCGTTTTCCAGCGCGTGCCAGTTATCCCAATCGAACAGGATGCCAACTTTCGCCCGAACACGCCCGCCCAGCACCGCGTCGCCGAGGTGCGTCAGTTCCGCGCCAAGCTGGCTCACCTCGCGGAAAACCCTCGTATCTGACCGCCCGGAATGCTCGACCACCGCGCCGTGCAGCTTCTCCGAGCCGCCGCGCCCGCGCCGCCACTGGAAGTACAGCACCGAGTCCGCCCCATGCGCCACCGCCAGATAGCTCCACAACCGCAGGACACCCGGCCGCTTGAGCGCGTTGATCGCCTGCCAGTTCTGGCTGCTCGGTGTCTGCTCCATCAGCAGGAACGGTTGACCATCTTTCAGGCCGCGGTGGGTATCGTGCATAAACGCGATTTCCGCCGGCGTGGTATTCGGTCGCGGGTAGCAGTCCCACGTTACGATGTCCATCTCCGCCGCCCACTTGCGGTAGTCCAGCGGCTTATACGCGCCCATCAAATTGGTGGTGATCGGTACCTCCGGCGTGATCGCCCGAATGATGTCGCGCTCGTTCCGGTAACAGGCGATCTGGCTCTCGGTCATAAAGCGGAAGTAATCGACGTTCAAGCCGTGCGTCAGCGTTTCGCCGCCCTTCAACGGCGGCTGAATCTGCGCCCAATCGGTATAGGTGTGGCTCCAAAAAGCCGTCCACCAGCGCTGGTTGAGTTCATCCAATGTGCCGTACTTGGCTTGCAGCCACTCGCGGAAACGGGCGGCGCAGGTTTCGCAGTAGCACCAACTGTCGTACTCGTTGCTGATGTGCCACAGGATGACCGCCGGATGCTGCCCGTAGCGTTCCGCCAGCCGCCGGGCGATGTCCCCACTCAATCGGCGGTAGTCGGGAGAATTCGGGCAGTAGTTGGTGCGCCCACCGTGCGGGTTGCGGAGGCCGCTTTCACCGGCCTTCAGCACGTCGGGGTACTGCTGGGACATCCACGCGGGTTGGGCAGCGCTGGGTGTCGCCAGAATGGCCTTGATGCCGTGCGCGTGCAAGCCGTCCAGCACCTCATCCAACCACTCGAAGGTGAAGCGGTCTTCGGCGGGCTGGAGCGATACCCAGCTAAACACGCCGACCGTCGCCACCGTGACACCCGTCTGCTGCATCAGCCGGAAGTCCTCCTGCCACACCTCGCGCGGCCACTGTTCGGGGTTATAGTCGCCGCCGTGCCACAGGAACGGTGCTTTCGGGGAAAATGCATTGTTGCTTGTCGCCATCATCGTCTATCCAATATGGGTAAAAATGTGCTGATAAAATGATTAGGTAATTGAGTATAAGACGGACGAGATGTATCTCGTCCCAAAATACCGCCCACCGGCAAACCGCTACAACCCGCCTATTAAACCGTTGTCTTCAACCGGATGACACTCAGCGAATGGGCAGGCATCTCGTAGGTGAACACCGCGCCAACCGCCAGCGTCGCGCTTTGCGGGAGGACGGTTTGCGGTCGCCAGTGGTTGTTCTCCGCCAGCGCCTCGCCGGTCAGAACAGTACACGCCGCTTCACCCGCAACTGCACCCACCGACGCGAGGTCAATGGTTACAGGCAGCGGGGCATCCGCGCGGCTGACCAGTTTCAGGATGACATCGCCAGTCGCCGAGTCCCGCACGCAGGAAGCCGCCGCGACTTCATCCATGCCCTCAACATCCAGCGTGACCGGCAGGTAAACATCCCCCGTGTTCGCGCCAAACAACTGCTGGGCATAGTAATTGGTCGAGAGGCGAATCGACGTATTGGTGAAGTAGATCATGTTCGGCTGCCACTGCATCCGCTTGTGCTTACCCAGCAGCGGGGCGTAGGACGAGAGCAAGACAATATCACCGTTGCGTTCCAGCGAGGTCATATAAGCCGCTTCCGCCAGCGCCGACCGCAGCGTGTTCGCTCGTCCGAGGTCGTGGGCGGCGTATTCACCGAGGTACACTTTGGAGGCGTTCCGGTCGTAGCTGTCGAAGCGGTAGAGGTTGTCCCAGTACCATTCCGGTGGGCGGTAGCCGTGTTCATCCACCATGTCCATATGCATCTCGTGGGCAAGCTGCCAGCCCTTCTCGTAATCCTCGCCTTCCGGTCGCGGGCCAGTCGTACCGATCAGGATGATTTCAGAGTGCTTGGCCTTCACCGCGTCGTAAATCATCTTAAAGCGTTCAACGAATAACGGTGAAATCTGGTCTTCGTTCCCAATCGCCAGATATTCGAGGCCGAACGGTTCGGGGTGTCCGGCTTCGGCTCGCTTCGCGCCCCATGTGGAGGTGGCGGGGCCGTTCGCCCACTCGATCAAATCCAGCACTTCTTGGACGTATTCGCCCATCTCGTCCATCGGCAGCCCCTGCTGGTTTTCCTCCAAGCGTCCGGTGAACTTCATGCCGCTGTTCGGGCAGCAGGTTCCGGCGGGAACAACCGGCACGGGTTTCGCGCCGATGTCCTCGCAGTATTGGAAGTACTCGAAGTAACCCAAGCCGACGCTCTGGTGATAGTTCCAGATGTTGGGCTGCGAATGGCGGGTTTCAATCGGGCCGATGGTGTCTTTCCACCGGTACATATTGTCGAGGCCGTCGCCGTGCGCGAGGCAGCCACCGGGGAAGCGGATGAAACGCGGCTTGAGGTCGGCGATCACCTGCGCCAGATCCGCCCGTAACCCGTTGGGGCGGCTGCGAAAGGTCGCCTGTGGGAACAACGAGATCATATCGACTGCCAGCGCCCCCGCGCCGGATGCGTACAGTACGAAGCGCGCGTGGCTGTCCGTCGCCGAGGGTTGCAGGGTGGTGGTGAGTTTCGTCCACTCGCCGCCGGGTGTCGTTAGCGTGGCTTCCGCCAGCACCTCACCGGTGTGGCTTTCGAGCTGCACCTTTAACCCGCCGACGTTACCCGACAGCACACGGGCGAACAGCGTCAGGTCATAGCTCTCACCGGCCTTGATCGCGATACCGTCGTAGCCAAAGTTCCGCAAACCGACCTCGCCGCTGTCAATGTTGACGATCAGGTAGCGGGGGTTATTGCGGTGGATGGGTGCTTCCGTGCCGAGCGCGATGGAACACTTGCCCTTCTCCGTCACCAGTTCCCACGCCGTAAAGAAGTTCCAGTCGAAGTTATCGACCGCCGTGTACTCGAACGAGCGATTCTGGATGAGGTCGGCGTACAGGCCACCATCGGCGGCGTAATTGATGTCCTCGAAGAAGATGCCAAAGAGGTCAGGGCTGATGGGCTTGGCTTGGTCGGCCTGAACGGTCAGATGGGCGGTTGCTATCGTCAGGTCATTTGATGTCATGTACTGGGGTATCCTTTTGACAAGCATTATTTTGCGCTTGACTATAGCGCTCAATCCGGCTTTAAGAAACCGCGTGGCACTATGACCGAACGCCGAACACGGTTATGAATCGTTTTCGAGGGTCAGGTGGTGCGGGGGTGGCTGCTGCCCGCTGTGGTAGTAGGCGCGGTTCTGCTCGACATAAAACGGAAAGTCCTGCTCCCAATACTGGCGCGGGTCTTGCTTGAGCAGCACCGAAAACGCGGCGTAGAGATCCGGGTTTTGGGTGGCGAAGGCGTGCGGGTTGCGGAAAAACATTTCCAAGTAGCCCGCCAGAAACTCGCCATTGTTCTGGAACACGTAGGGATGACCGATGGGCAGCACGTCCGGCTTTTCGCCCGCCACCAGCTTGTCGTAGCGCCCCATCTCAATTCGCTTGCCTTTGACGAATGCCGACCGTGCTTCCGGCGTGAAAATATCTGTGCCTTCGGGGGGGAAGCGGTCGTCGGATTGGCGCATCCCCGGCATCCAGCCGAAGCTCTTGGTGGACTGCTTCAGGTGCGCCGCGTCGAAGAAGTCGAGCAGATGCCCGAACTCATGCAGGAAGGGGATGACTCCCGGCATAGGTTGGTTGAAACCCTCGAACAAGCGGCTGACGACGAGCTTGATGCACCCCTGCTGCGTGTCATAGCAGCCACCCGCGACACCGCCATCGACGTTAAATACGGCTTGGTCGGTGTACAGCCAGATATGCACGCCCGTCCGCAGCAAGCGGTCGAGAATATCCTGACGGTAAAAAAATACCTCAACGATATGACCCGCTACCAGATAGCCGAGGGCGGGAAATCTGAGCATGTGATCAAACAATTGCCCCCGTTCACGTTGAACGATTTTTTGTAGTCGTAAGAGACGAGCAGCCTGAGTCGCAATCGGAGGATCATCTGGTGTACCCAACAGTTGCAGATCAAAGCCTTCATGCAGCATGACCTTTTGAATGGTTTCGTGGAATTGGCGACGCTGTACTTTATCTAAACTTTTGACCAGTGGAAAGTAGCTTTCCATGTATCGTGGACGCTGGGTGAGGGCAAAAATATAGAAGGCGAGTTGAGGGAGACAAGAGCTGTAGGTAAGGGATTGAAGACGAACCAGATTACCGAATAGATTATTGATGTAAACCTGCTCCCGACCCTCAATATCCAGCGACTCGTTCACATCAATTTTGGTGTCGCCAATATAAACCCCATCATATAAACCGTCACTCTCGATGACATTGGCTGCCTGTTTAAGCGGCGAGACCTGGCTCCACCGCACCTGTTTGTAATACACATCTGACCATTTCAATGTTGTCATGCTGTTATCCTGCTAGCAGCGGGTAAGCCGCCGCCTCGTAAACCTCAACCGTGACCGTATCGCCCACCCGAACCACCCCCGCGCGTTCGACCACGCCCACGAGGCCGCGCTTGTGCATCGCCGCTTTGACGAAGTGGTTGGGCGGCAGCTTGCGTTCGGGGTAATGCGCCGCGATCACGCGACCGGGGCCGACGCACGGCATATTCTCGGCCTCGACCACCAGCACCGCGCCGGAGGGGAAGATCAGCTTCGTGCCTTTGGGCAGCCGCGTAAAATCCGGTATGCCGGAAAAGGACAGGTTCGCGCCCAGCCATGCCGGGTCGATACGCTCGACACCCAGCGCCCGCGCCGCCTCTGCCAGTTCGTCCGGCGTGACGGCTGACCACTGGCGGTCATTCCGCATCGGCGAGCCACGTTTATATTCAGGGTTACGCGCGTCGGCCTTCTTGATAAACCCCGCGTGCTTATCACCCCGGATACCTTCAAGCGTGAATTCCAACGACTCGCACGGTGTTTTTTCCAGCGATTTTTGATCCCCGATGTATAACGCTTCGACGGCGGCTTGTAATGGCATAGACTTCACCAATGAAAAGGGCGATGCTCATTGATCGCCCCTTAGCATCTCTATCGTATTAGACTGTAAACTGCTAACTGATGACTGACACCTATTTCGCCTTCCGCCCGCCACTGAGCGTCTTTTGGTAAGTCTCCAAGCCCACGAAGTCCCCATTCGCCGCGTAGGAAGCCTGTTCCGCCCACGTCGGCACACTGGGGGCGAAGCGCATACCCGCTGCCAGAATAGCCGCGTTAATCTCGCCCTCGCTCGCGCCCGAAAGCTGGGCGAAGGTGGTGATACCGGCAGCATGGAGCGCCTTTTCCATCTTGGGGCCAATACCTTCGATTACCTTCAGGTCATCCGGCTTGGCAGGGTCGGCGTTGATCGGCAGCGTCGAGGCCGGTGCGGCGTTTGCCAGCGGTGTGGCCGAAACATCCAGTTCCGCCGCCTTTTTACCCTTGCCGCGTTTACCTGCTTTCGGTTCAGGGGCTGTGCCTTCGGTTGGTTTCGATAACGTTGCTGGTCGGCCTGAGGCATCGTCCACCGGCACGGCTGGCAGCGAAAGCCCATCCGGCGCGTGGGCAGCCTGTTCAGGGTCGGTTTCCGGCGCGGGTGCGGAAGGCGGCGGCGCGGATTTCTCCTCGATGGTAGTGGTTTCCGGCGCGGCAGCGGGTGGATGCTGCTCCGGTTCCGGTGGCGCTGGCTCTTCCTCAGCAGGGGTGGACGCTTCCGGTGATGCGGGCGCGGTTGGAACCGCAGGCGGCGGCGCAACCAGCGGTTCGGTACGCGGAACGGCTGTCGTTGCTCCCGACGGCGCGGGGATCAGCACATCGGCGACAGGCGCAGATGGACTCGGCTCTGCCTGTTGGTACATCGCGCCGGGGGAGGCGGCAGCGAGAATAGGCCGCTCGTAGGTAATCGGTTCAATTTCGGTATCCGCCGCTTCCGAGTCGTCAACCCCCCGGCGGCTGAGGCGGTCATACCCCCAGATCGCCAGCGCGATCAACAGCAGAATCAATACCGGAGTCCAGTCACTAAGCGGGGCGCTGCGGGCGACAAAATTCAGCGCCAGAAAGATAACGACAACAATGAGCGTAATCAGGGATAAGTTGCGTGTTGAGCGATCCATTCGACCTTCCTTACGTGAATGAGATTGACCACAGCGTTTTCCCGATTGTAACCCAAAACGGGTGATTATGGTTGTGAGGTGATGGTGAATGTTCCGACCCGCGCCATGCCATCCGCCGCGCCTTCAACCGCCGTCAGCACCGGGAAGCGCGTCAAATCGGGATAGGTGTACCAGCCCACGAACACGCGGTACTCGCCAGCGGAGAGGTCAGCAGGCAAGCCGAGCGACACGGTTTCCACCCACGCGCCACCAGCCGTTTGTACGCCGAGAGTGTGGTCATCCCCTGCGATTTGATTACCTTCCGCATCCAACACTTTGACGAAGCGGATGTCCCCCTCGCCCCGCGCTTGCTCAAACTGCCACCACAAATCAACGCCGAGCCGTTCGGCATCGACTTCGAGATGGCTGCCCGCCAGCGCTACCCCACGCTCGAAGGTAACGGGTGCGTCAAAGGCGGCGGGGTCGAATACCCATTCGGATGGCGCTTCGTAGCTCATGGTTGGCGCGGCTTGGGCGCAGGTCGCGGCGGCTGGCAGCTTTTCAGGGCAGCGGAGCAGCGTTTCGGTGGTGATGGTGTGATAACCGGCAGTCGCCAGCGGCAGTGAGAGCGGCATCTCGTAAGCAAAGGCGTTGGCAGCCCACGTTCGCAGCACCATGCCATCGACGCTCACCCGAAAACGCGGCGGCGCGTCGTGGTGGTTGAGGACGACATTCAGCCAGCCAGCCTGTGGCGCATAGACATAGAGCGTATGCTCGTCGGTAATCGTGCTAAAAGCGGGGATGATTTGCAGAGTATCCACGCTCTCGGTTGCGTCCGGCACGTTGAACAGGGCGATTTGCGCGTCCTCAAAGGTCGGTTCGCCCAAGGTCTGCCGCGCCGAGGCCAGCAGCTTGCCCTCTGCATCGTACTGCTTATGCACGATGACCACATCCGCACCGCTCTCCCGCAGCAGCGCCGGATTAAGTGTTTGCTCAAGGATAGTCAGCTTGGCAGGGCTGACGGGTGTGCGGCGCGTCACCTGTCCGGCGATGATCGGCTTCTCGTGGGCGGTTTGCAGCCACAGCGCATCCTTCGCCGACAGCAGGTTATCCCACGGCACGTCGAACACCGCCCGCACATCCTCGCGCCGCGCCACGTCATACACCGCCTGTGGAATGACCGCGCTGTAGGTGGGTAAGGAAGGCGTTGGAACTCCATAGCTCGGCTGCGACCAAAACGACTGATAATCAAAGATGATGAACAGCCCAACAATCACCACAGCAAGTATAGATTTTGGCTGGCGACTGGCGACTGACGACTGGCGACTTCCCTTCAACTTAACACTTACCACCGTCCAGCCGTAGCCGACCAGCACCGCGACCGCCAGCGCCAGCAGGAAGCCGAAGCGACCGGGGGTGCGGGCAAGGCTGAACCCCGGCAGGTTGTAGACGAGGGCATACGGCAGCGTCAGGTAGGTGTCGTAACCGCCAAGGTTGACCGTCACCGGCTGGTCGAATACTTTTAGCACAGGCCCCAGCGCCAGCACCCATGCGACTATCGCCAGCACCAGCCACCAGCGGGCGGCCTTCACCTGCCAAACGGCTACTACAGCCAGCAGCCCAGCGATGATGCCCACATACACCGAACCCTCGACGATGTTCACACCGAGGACGCGGCGGGTGTAGTCGAGCTGTCCGTACAGCGGGTGGTTGAACGACGGCGTGACGATACCGAGCAGATCGGCGCTGAACTCCACCCCGCCACCTTCCGCTGTATAGGCGCTCGTGCCGAAAGTGCTGCTAAACACCGGCAGCAGGAAAATCACCAGCAGCCCTGTTCCAAGCGCACACACGACGATGAGGCGGAACAGCGCCCGCCAGTCACGCCGGACCATCACGGTCAGGCCGAGAACCGCCACCAGCGGCAGCACCGCGTAAATCAGTTGCAGGGTGTGACCGAGGGCAGTGAGGAAGAAAAATAAAGTAGCGAGTAACGAGTCGAGAGTAACGAGTCGAGAGTTAAAAGTTAAAGGTGAAAAGTTAAACGGTAATCCCCTCCCCTGTTTACGGGGGAGGGTTAGGGTGGGGATTTCTGGTAACTTGTAACTTGTAACTTTCAACAAGCTCCACGCCAGCAGGGGTAAAGGCCACTGGACGAGCAAGCCGCCGTGTCCCCCTGACAGATGCCCTTGAATGACCGGCGCGGTCATGAAGGCTAGACCGCCCAGCAAACCCGCCGAACGCACCTCAGTCAGCCGCCACACCAACCAGTAAGCCGCCCAGCCGTTGAGCGCCAGCGTCAGCAGCACGAACAGGTTGTAAGCGGCGGGCAGCGGCATGAAGAAAGCGAACAACCAGCCGGGAAAGAATTGCAGCGGATCTGACCATAAGATCACCCCCTGCATCCCATCAGGGTAGCCGAGCAGCGGTTGGAAGATGAGCGGCTGACCCATTTGGAGGGCGTGCTTAAACCACCAGATATGGCGTGTCATCTCGTGCGCGTCACCGAACGGGTAGCCGGCGAAGAGGGTGCTGATCTGCGTGACCAGCGGCCATGTCATGACCACCGCCACCAGCAGGTAGAGGCCATAAAGGGCGAGGTTGAGGGGTAAAGCGCGTCGGAGGTTGCTCATGCGCCTCATTGTACAAAGCCGCCCCAACCGCGCCAAGCGGCGACTGGACGACGCAAACCTGTCGATCACCCCCTGTGACGCGACATTAGATACAATGGAAGTGCGCTATTTTTATCACGAGGGAGTTGAGACAAATGACTGATTTCGCGGATGGGAAGATTCTGGCATTTGTCGGGCCGCAGGAATTGGGCGCACCGGATAACCTCGAAACCGTGATCGTAGACTTCATTCGCGGGGCGAAAGAGTCGCTCGACATCGCGGTTCAGGAACTCGACTCGGAGGCGATAGCACAGGCCATCCTCGATAAGAGTTGGGAAGGTATCAGCGTCCGCATGTTCCTTGAGCAAGATTACCTTTTCAGCCCCCTACCGCCCAAAAAGGAACGCGCGACCGACCCCGAAATTTACCGGAGTTTGCAGGTGACGGGGACAAGCACCTCGAACGGGTTGAACGTCAACCGCGACATCCTCGCCAAACTGCTGCGGAACGGCGTGGATGTGAAGGCCGACTATAACCCCGAAATCTTCCACCAGAAGTTCATCATTCGCGACTTCCGCACCGATGGCCGCCGCCGGAAACCGGGCGCAACCGCCGCTATCCTCACCGGCTCGGCCAACTTCACCGAAACGGATACCCATCGCAACCTGAATAACGTCATTATCTTTTACAACAACGAGATTTGTGCCGAGTACGAGGTCGAGTTTGACGAGATTCGCTCCGGCACGTTCGGCGAACTGAACAGCCGTCACCGTGCCAAGCCGCGCACCATCAACATCAACGGGGTTCCGGTACGCATCCTTTTCGCGCCCGACCACGCACCCGAACTCGAAATCGTGAAGCAGATGTTGAAGTGCGAGAAACGGCTGGACTTTGCCATCTTCACCTTCTCCGGCTCGTCAGGCATTGACGACGCGATGATTATGCTGCGCGAAGCCAACCGCAAGCTGCAAGGTGCGCTCGACCCGACGCAGGGCAAGCAGTATTGGGCGGCGACCGATTGGCTGCACGGCAAGGGCATCAAAGTGTATCTGCCGAAAAAGGAGGGCGATTTTAAGACCTTCCGCAAGCTGCACCATAAGCTGATGGTGATTGACGAGGCCATCGTGATCGCGGGCAGCATGAATTACACCGCGCCCGCCAACGAGTACAACGACGAGAACATTTTTGTGATCGGCAGCCCGTACGCCGACCTGCCGAAGTCGGACGGTGGGCCGGTGGACGTAGCGGAATGCGCCAAGATCGCGAACTTCTTCCGCGCCGAGATCGACCGTATCATCGCCAACAGCGCCCTTTACGCGCCCAAGCCACCGCCCGCGCCGGAGGGGTAATTACGTCAGCCCTTTCAACCACGACTTGCGCTTGGGGAACAGGGCTTCCAGCAGCACCGCCCCTTTGCCGGTTGCCCACACGTCCGGCAGCACCTTGCCGATGTCGTCCGGTTGGTGCTGCCCGAACACCACATTCCAGAACAAATCCCACGGGAAGGAGGCATCATAACCATCCTTCCCGCTGATCGGCTCGATACCGGTGATCTTCCCACGCTCGAAGGCGAAGCGGATGCCTGTTAGATCGTAAAAGCCGATTTTGAGTTCACCCGTGAAGCCCTGCGCCCCGCTGCCCTCCAACCGGCGTTCCAGTACGGGTTGGATATGCTTGAGGAACGGGATCATCTGCGGCACGCGGATATACCACATATACTCGCGGTTTCGGGTGTAGCCGCCTTCGGTGTGCCAGATGAGCGTGTCAATGGAGTCGTGCAGTCCAGCGCCAAACACCAGCGAATTCGGTGACATCTTAAAGTTGGTTTGCGCCCATTCCTTCACCCCGCGCACGACATCCTCAAACGTTTCGAGGTACGACGACTCCGAGCCGACCGTGTAACCGCTGCACCGCACCTCATCATCACCTTCCAATAGTAGGAACAACTCCAAGTAGCCCACGCCCTGCCCCTGTGCATTGACAATGATCTGATACTCGACACAGGTGAACGACTCGCGCCTGCGCCCGAACGCCTCGTAGCGCCAGACTTCCGGCGACTTCACCTCGGTCAGCAGCCGCGACTGGGTGTTCTCACTGTGCCAGCGCATCATATTGGGAATGTCGGCCTCGGTGGCGGGGCGCAGCGTGAAGGCCGGTTTATAGTCCGGCTTGGGCGGCTTCATCTTGGTCAGCGGATAATAGGCATGTTCGCCGAGGTCAACCGCCATTGTGTAACCGAACTGGCGATAGAAGTAAGGAATGCCGGTGATAGCCTGCACCTGATGACCGAGCGCCGCGCTGCGTTCATGAACGGCATCGAACAGCTCGCGCACGAGACCGCGACCGCGATACTCCGTTCGGGTGGCGACGAGTTCCGGTCGCCCGACGCTGACGGCGATGTCTTCGTAGCGCCACGTCTGCGGGATGAGCAGGGTGGCCGAGACGACACAGTTATCCTTCGCCGGATCAACCACCACGAAGATGTCATCCGGCGTGACGGTGGGATGCCCATCCAGCAGGTCGCGCGCCCACCCCCGCACCCCGTTTTTGATTACATCAGGGTCGCCTTCACAGTTCACGTCAGCGTAAATTTCGGGCAGCCCTTCACGGTCAGTCGGGTGTCCTTCGCTCAGGCTGCGGAGGATGAGGCCATCTTTGAGTTGTCTGTGCATGGTGCGGCTCACTTTCATAGGGCAAGGAGAATTGAACCCTCGTGAGCCATTTTACACCATGAAGGGGTTTTGTCATACGATCAACGGCACGAGCGACAGCACCAGTATCAACGCGAGCGCGATATTAAACACCCGCCGGACGCGCGGCACCTGTAAAAAGCGGGCGAACACCGAGCCGAAAATCGACCAGATCGAGAGGCAGATGAACCCGATCAGGAGTAACAAGGCGGCGATAAACAGCACCTGACTCAAGATGCCTATTTCGTCGGTGGTGTAGGTGGCGGCGTGTATCTACCTTGAGGACACCGACGCACAAATGTGAGAAAGATGCAGAGGACGCAGAGAGGATTTAACCGCCAAGTCGCCAAGAACGCCAAGATTAAGGCGGAGAGATTTAACACAAGGGCTCAATGGCACAAAGACACAGAGCGAAAACGAATCGCCAAGAGCGCCAAGTTCAAGGCGGAGAGAAAAGGCGATTCACCACAGCCCTAAAGGAGGCTTCGCACAGACACAGAGGGCACAGAGATCAAGGCAGAGAGAGTAGGTTTATGGCGGCAGTGGCGGCGGCAGGGTGCCATTTGAAGTTTTCAGTTGCCAGTTTACAGTTATCAGTTCAATACAGTGGCAATACGGTAAATTCTGCGAAAACTGCCCTAAAGGATTTCCTTCGGTCACAAATTCTGCAATTGCGAAATGGGCTTTGACGGCGGACTTGAGTGAGCGAACTGCCGAAGATTCGCCCTAAAGGATTTCCTTCGGTCACAAAATTCTTCAAATTCGTCAGATTCACCGTGCATTTTTGATGCTGTTGTTGCTGTTAATGCTGTTGAGAATCGGTGCATTTTGTCGCAAATGTCGTCAGTGTCGTCAGTGTCGGAGTTGTCAGTTGGCAAACCCCCACCCTAGCCCTCCCCCGTAAACGGTGGAGGGAACTTAAAAGAGTTGGCAGCAAAGGCGGCAATGGCAAGAATAGTCGTCAGTCCGTAGTCAACAGGTGACAGTCACAGACAAATGCACAACATGCGGAACAAGCGGCAAATGCAGCATAGGCGGCACGACAATTTGTGCTCGTTGGGTAGATGCGGTTGTTAAGGTGCGGCGGACTTGCCCTCACCCCACGACGGTACGCTCGCAGGCTCGCTCCACCGTCAGCCCTCTCCCGACCGCTGAGTACAGCTAGGAGAGGGGAGAAAATGCAGGGATACAGTATGTCCTATGAACAGGATAGCAGAGGTTGGGATGAAAAGGGTGAACATTTGTCAGAACATTTGGTCACTTTTAGTGGGTATTGGTGCTAACTTTGCAGGGGAGCGCGGCGAGGAAATGGTTGGTGGACGGTTAGGAAATGGTTTGCCGACAAACCTAATTCAAACGTAGGAAATAATAGTTTGAAGTTTCAAGTGGCAAGTTAAAAGAAAAGGCGAAGAGAGATTGAACCGCAGAGACGCAAAGAGCGCAGAGATCAAGACGGAGAGTTAGAGCGAGGATTAAAAGAATGTTTCGTGTATTAAATATGGGACTTTATGCGCCGCTGAGGGCTAAAGCCACTCAGCTAACAGGCAGACAAGTCCACTAAAGGGACTTCAAGGGGAAAATGCGGCTGTTTTGGCTACAAATAGTGCGCGGCGGAAACCGTACAGCAATAAGGTAAAACTGATGCGTAGAGCTAAACGCATATTAAAGTCAATCACAATTGTTGGATTGGCGATTTTGACGAGTTTTGTGGGGATATTTTTCGTGTTCAATGCCATTCTGGATAACACATTGATGTCTCCACCTGAAGGATTTTGTTCTCAAATGGATGAAGTTTACGCCAAAATCACACAAGATTTAGATACATGGATTGAGACTTTCAAAACGCGCGGAAAAACGAATGCTCCATTGTCGTCAATCCAATTTGAAACGGTTAGTGGAAAAAAGTATGACGCTGTAGCTTTATGGGATGTCTGGCAACCGATTTCACCAACGGAAATCCAAATTGCTGTACCTGTAACAAGTTGGCCCGGTCAAGGACACTTAGGCGCAGTCGGGTATCTCTATTCACCTTCTGGTAAAACGGTCAATGTTGGCAATGAGAAAGTCACGTTTACACCGTTTACAAAAGACATTATTTGTTACCAGAGATACAGATAAGTGGTGCGAGAGGGTCAGAGACCCTCCCCTACGAAGGCATTAGGAATTATTCGGGTTGGGCTTCTAGCACCCACAGGCGGCGGTCGGCGGCGTTTTGGAAGAGGATGCGCGTGCCATCCGGCGAGACGGACCAATCGCCGTTCGCGAC
Organism: Chloroflexota bacterium; assembly: GCA_020161935.1. Lineage (GTDB taxonomy): Bacteria > Chloroflexota > Anaerolineae > Aggregatilineales > Phototrophicaceae > CFX2. Next base: position 549,916 of record JAIUNI010000003.1, on the reverse strand, counting down.
GGTGAAATTGGTGGTGGCGGGGTCGGTGAGGGCGCGGTCTTCGCCGGTGGTGAGGTCGTAGTAGTGCATCGACTGGACACCGGTCACCGGATCAAACGGGATGTAGTAGAGGCTCTGGGCATCGCGCCAGCGCCAGCCGCCGAACCACGCCATCTTCTGCGGCACCGCGCCGGACTGCGCTTCCAACAGGTAGATACCATTCACATTCGGGTCGGCTTGGAAGGTCTGGTAGAACAGGATGCGTTCGCCACCGGGGGCGATGCTGACCCCGCGAATGCGGTCCCATGTGCCGAGGGTGAAGGTCGAGCCGTCATCGACATTCAGCACGTCGAGCGTCGTCAGGGTACGGTCGCTGGTGGAAATCAGCAAGCGCGCGCCATCGAGCCATGTTGCGGAAATATCGGGACGCGCGAGAACAGCGCGGGCGTTCGAGCCGTCGATGTTGCTCACCCAGATTTCGACCTGCGGCGGGGTTGCGCCGGGGATGTCCTGCCCGTACTGGACTTCCCACAGGAGGTGGCTGTTATCGGGGCTGACGGCGGGCGGGAAACCGCTGGTCTGCACAGGGAAATCAACCCCATCGGCGAGGCGGCGAACAGTGACTTCTCCACCTCCGCGAATGACGCGGTAGCTGCCATCCGGCGACAACTGGCGAGGCGGCACACTTTCAATCACGCCTGTCATGGCTTTGGCGGTCACATCCCACTCGAAGATGGCGGCCAACTGCCCCGGCGAACCGTCGATGACATAAGCGAGGTTCGAGTCGGTCGGGTTCCACCAGTGAACGGCGCAGCAGCCATCCATCGTCAGCGGCTGCATCCCCCATGTGCCAGCGGGTAAAGCCGTGTAGGGGCGCATGGGCGGCGTGTTCTGCGGTGGGGTGTCCTCGTTCTTGGGCGGCCAGCTTTCGGCGTAGGCGTTCAAGCGCGCACCACCGAAGGCGGTCGGCGGCTGGTCATCAAGGCTCATCCACTGGCGCGGGTTGTAGAAGTCCTGCTCGAACAAGCTGCGGCTGTAGGAACCGATGCTGACGAGGGCATCCCACGGGGCGTTGATGTAGCTGATAGGGTTGTAGGCGATCTGGTAATCCAACGAGCGGACTTCGAGATGCAGGTGAGGGCGCGAGTCGCAGGTGACATCGGGGTCACCGGAGAGGCCGACCACATCACCCTGCTTGACCGTCTGGTACTGCTGCACGGTTGGCCGTTCCAACAGATGCCCATAAAGTACGGTCACACCGGCTTGCGAGTGGCGCATGATCAGGTTATGCGGGCCAGAGCCGAAGGTCAGGTTGTCGGTGTAAATCACCTCGCCGTCAGCCATCGCAATGACAGGCGTACCGCAGGGCATGGTGATGTCGATGCCGAAGTGCAAACCCTGACCGGCGGCGTACCATGCCGTGCCGTAGTTGAACGCGCCAGTGGTGTTGCCGTACGCCTGCCCCATCAGCCATGTGGACGGACTGGCGGGTTCGGCCAGCGGCAGGATGAAGGGCTTGGCGGCGTTGTCCTGCGCGGCGGCGGGCGCGAGGTTCATGAGTAAGAGGACGGCTCCGGCGGCGAGCCAGCGAAAAGCGACCATAGTCTAACCTCATTACAATCCATTTTGCATCCCAGTATAGTGGGGGATGGGCTGCGGTTCGCAAATTGCTCATGAGGTTTTAAGGGGATAAAACGCAAATACATTCTTTACCACAAAGGCACAAAGAACACAGAGAGTAAACCGCAGAGGCACAGAGGACACAGAGGAATACGGAAAGGGAGAGAAGAAGATTAACCGCAGAGACGCGGAGGACGCGGAGGAATACGGAGAGGATTAACCGCCAAGTCGCCAAGCACGCCAAGTTCAAGGCAGAGAGATGATGGAGAGGAGTTAACCGCAGAGACGCGGAGGAATACGCAGAGATTTAACCACAGAGGCACAGAGGACACAGAGGAATACGGAGAGGGAGAGAAGAAGATTAACCGCAGAGACGCGGAGGAATACGGAGAGGATTAACCGCCAAGTCGCCAAGTACGCCAAGTTCAAGGCGGAGAGATGATGGAGAGGAGTGAACCGCAGAGACGCGGAGAACGCAGAGGAAGAGGGAGAGAAGAAGATTAACCGCAGAGGCACAGAGGACACAGAGAAAAGCAGAAGGGTTTTGTTGGGGGTTGCTGGCGGCAAACCCCTATAATCTATCTTTGCGTTCTTGGTGTCTTTGCGCCTTTGCGTTAAAGCTCTGTCAGCCGCCGGTTTTGCCGAAGTTTTTACCGACGAGGACGAGATCGACGAGGTTGATGAAACCGTCGCCGTTGAGGTCGGCTGCGGCGGGCGCGGGCGGCACCTGCACACGGTAATTCGCGCCGATGAAACCTGCGTCGGTCAGGTCGATGCTGCCGCTGCCGTCGATGTCACCCGCGAGGAGCGTGACCTGCGCCGCCGCGCCTTGCCCCGCCTCGACGGTGACGGTTGTGCTGGTTGGCAGATGCCCTGCCGCCGTGAAGCGCAGGAAGTAGACACCCGCCGGAACGCCATCGAAGCGGAAGGAGCCATCAGCCGCTGTTTGCGCCGTGCTATAGGCCGCGCCGTTGGCATCACCGACTAAGACGGTGACGGTGATGCCGGATTGGTCGCCGCGCTTCTCATAGGCCGCTTGACCGCTGATGGCCCCCGCGACCGGCGTGAGTGTCGGCGAGGGGGTAAAGGTCAGCGTGGGCAGCGGCGTGGCGCTGGGCGGCGCTGCGGTGGCAGTCGGTGGGACGACGGTAGCGGTCACCGTCGCCCCCGACGGCTCAACGGCTAAAAAAGAGCTGTTGTTCACCGTGAGCGGCAGGACGCTGCCATCCAGATCAACCGCCAGTACCGCGCAGTTGACTGCGGTTTGACCCGCGCCCACGACCGAGAAGTTTAAGGTGAAGGCCGTACCCGCGCCATTGAAGGCCGGAGCCGGATTGAGCAAGCTGCCCGCGACCGACCATTTCCCATCGGGTTTGAAGCCGTCATTCACGATGAAGCTGTTGCTGCTGCTAAAGATGTCGCCTGCTGTGACACCGGTGCCGGTGAGGACAGCCGCGTTCACCTGACAGTCGGCCTGCAAGCCATACAAGCTGCTGATGCCGCTGACCTTCAAGGCGGCTTTCACGGTGGAGCCGACCGCGCCGCTCGCCGGACTGACCTCGATGGTGACGGTTGGGCCGTTGGGCGTGGCAGTCAAGGTGGGAGCAGTGGTCGCGATTGGCGGAATGGTCGATGTGGGGACGGTCGCCGTCGCGGTTGCGGTGGCAGTCGGGAGAACCACGGTCGATGTGGGTGTCAATGTTTTGGTCGCCGTTACCGTGGGCGTAAGCGTCTTGGTCATGGTAACGGTTGCGGTCACGGTGGGCGTGTTGGTGTTGGTGGCGCTGGGAACGAGCGTGGGCGAGGCGGTTGGCAGCGGTGCGCCGGATGGGATGACCAACAGCGTGATCGACTGCGCCGGATAGGTGGTGCTGATGCTGCCAGCGTTCACGGGTACATCCGCACCGCGCACGATCTGGCTGAGGTTGGCGGCGCTGTAGGTGTAGACCTGTGCGGCAGCGGCGGAGAAGTTCGCCAGATTGAGGCTGCTGGTCTGCCCGTTACCCGTTTTGTTGATGACCATCACCGTCAGCGCACCGTCGGCACGGAGGGCGGCGTACACCGAGAGCTTGGCTTGGTCGGCGCTGGTGGCGCTCACGCTGGTCTCGCCGAACATGCCACCCAGCCCGTTGTAGTTGCGGTACATGCGGAAGGCATAGGCGGCTGGCTGGGCGGCGGTAGGCGGGTCCCACATGGTCGCCAAATCCAGCCCTTCGCGGCCAAAGATGCCGAGGACATCGGCCTGCGTGAGCGCGCCGTTGATGTGTTCCAAGCCGCCGAAGTTATACTCGGTCATCGCCAGCTTGGTGCCGGGGTAGTAGGTGTTCACCCAATCGCGCATCCGGGGGATCATGCGGATTTCATCGGCGATCCAGCTTTCATCGACGTAGGTGGGGTCCCAGAGCGAACGGGTGGAACGCAGCCGTAAGTCCTGCGTGGCTTGACCACCGGCACCCGTGAGGGCGACCCCGCCCGCCTGCGGGTAGTAGTGCAGGTCGAGGTAGTCGAGGATGCGGACACCGTTGGCCTGTTCGTACTTTTTCATCTGGTCGAGATACCACGCCGTCAGTTCCATGCCACCGTGGGCGTTGCGGTCAACCGGATTGTTCCACCACGCGCCGCCAGATGCCGCGTCCAGCGCCGAGTAGAAGTAACCTGTCCAGCCCCACTCGACCGGGCCGAGCGTCTGGGCAGCCGGGTCAGCCGCTTTGACCGCCGCGCCATACTGGTAGGTGCGGTCGCGCAGTTCGTCGTAGCTGAGGGGCGCAGGATGCACATCGCGGTGGGTGGAGTTCCAGAGCATCGGCTCGTTGTCGAGGTTATAGAAGCGCACGCCGCCGGAACCCGACGCGCCGAACGTCCCCTTGAGGTGGGCGATCCACTCCTGCACGAAGGCGGGGGTGATGGCGAGACTAGTATCAGTCGGGTTATTGCCGGTGACGAAGCTGCCGTCGGGTTTCACGCCGTTGCCGCAGTCGGGGCGGTAGGGGTCGGTACCCTGCTGTGCGCCATACTTGGTGACGCTGAAACCGCAGGCATAAGCGCGGCTCTTGGGTGTCCAGCCGATGAGGGGCAGCGTCATAACGGTATCCGTGCCGCGCCCTTTGTTGGCGGCCACGAAGTTATCCGCGCCGGAGCCGTTGGGCAGCGCGGCGGGGTTAGCGTTGTCGTCAGGAATATTCTCGAAGTACCAATCGGAAGCGGTGCTGTGGGTGTCGAGTTTGAAGTTGTAGCGCGTCGTCGAGTTGCCACCCCAACGGTTGACCGGCAGTTTGATGTCGGCAGCCAGCGCGGGGTCGGCGAAGTTCAGGCCGTAGATGTAGGGGCTGATGGGTCGCCGCGCGGCAGCCGCATCTACTGATAAGGTGAGGCCGGTTTGCGTGGGCTGCGGGGCGACACCCAGCGTCAGCAGTTGGATGTCATCAAGGTAGAAAACCGGTTGGGCGTTGCCCGTGTTTTCCTGCCAGACGATGCCCCACAGGCTGCTGCTGGAGCCGAACACCGCCAGCGGCACATCCACCTGCGTCCATGTATTCGCGGCGGCTTGCACCACCTTACCCTCGACGGCGTTACTGTTCACGTCGTAGAAAGCGATCTTAACTTGCTGACCGCCTGTGCCACCGTTCACCCAGAAGCGCAGGGTGTCGTAGCCAGCGGGCAGCGCGGCACCTGAGCGCAGGTAAAGCCCTGCCCACGCCGCGTCGTATTTGGTGGACAGTGACCGGCTGCCCCCATGAACGGGCGTGGTGGCGCTGACGTTGATGGTGGTATTCCACGACCAATTCGCCCAGCCGGACAGCAAGCCATCGCCGTAGATGGTCAGCGGGTCGGCGGCTTGGACGACCAGTGATGTTGAAAGTAGGAGTGTTGTCACCAACAGCAGACACAAGGCTGCGGTTGTCCCCCATATTCGTCTTTTAATCATTTGGCTTCCTTAGCTGACATTCTGTTCGTCTGGTGAATACTCATAACGACCCCACCCCTAACCCCTCCCCGTAGTAACAGGGAGGGGAAAAGAAACAAATTCACGGGAGGGTCAGCCCCTCCCCTACGAAAATTAGTTCATCATTGGGTGATCGGGTCGCCGGTGTAGACGACCTCGAAGTTGCTGCCCGCGACACCCTTAAGCTGGTTGAGGTCGGTGTCATTCCAACGACCGTCGGTCGCGCCGCTGATGAACCAGCTTGAGCCGTTGTCGGCGACGATCATGCCGTAGTCCTTGAGCGCCTGAAGGATGACCCGTGACGCGCCGGTATAGCCGCTGATGTTGAAGCTGGCCTTCAACCGCAGCCGCAAACCCATCGGCGGCAGGTTAGCGTTGGTGCTGGACGAGGCGAAGTGCGTGGCGGGCAGGATATACGCTCGCTGCGAGGTTTGGACGGTGAAGCGCAGGGCGTGTTTAATCACCCCCGTTTGAATTTCGTCGTAGCGCACGAGGCCGGGGAAGATCGGCAGACCAGCCGCGTCAGCGCTCGTCCAACCCAGCGTCCGCAGCGCGTTGGAGCGGAAGTCAAAGACCGCACCGGAGTCGGCATTCCAGCCCGTGCCGTTGAACTGCGAGTTGAACATCTCGTACAGCTTGCAGTTGTCGGTATCGACCGCGAGGACATGACGGTCACCACCGGCTTCGACCGGCGCATTCGGTGGGATGGGGTACGGGCCGGGGTCGCTTTCGTCGCCGTAAGCGGTGAAGGTGATCGGTACTTTGGGCTGTGTGCCGTTGACCAGCACATACGGGATACCGTAGTCAGGATTCGAGCCGAAGTCGGGATGCAGGTTGGTGCGGCTGGCGCTGATGCTGTTGATGAAGTTCGCCGAGTTGGGGTGAACGGGTAAGTTCGTCACCAATTGATTCCACGGGTTGTCGGCAGGGAACACCGGACAGTTGCCGATGGTCGGGCCAGTGCTGGCGACCTGCTGGTTAATGGTTTGGGTGGCTTTGCCAAAGTTCTTCCCGACCAGCACGAGGTCGAGCAGGTTAATGACCCCATCAGCGTTGAAGTCGGCGCTGGCGGGTGCGGGTGGGGCATTCACTTGGTAATTCGCGCCAATCAGCCCCGCGTCGGCAAGGTCGATGATGCTGTTGCCATCAGGATTACCCGCCAACAGGGTAACGGTGTTGAGGGTGATACCACCCGCGCCGAGGGTGAAGCTGTAGACCGCACCGAGATGCCCCGCGCCCGTCATGGTGACGGCATAACCGCCAGCCGCCACGTTGGGGAACTGGAACGCGCCGTTCGCGCCGGTGGTTTGTTCGCTGATGATCGAGCCTGTCGAGCCGCCGAGCAGCAGCTTGACCACGATGCCGGATTGGTTGGCGCGTTTCTCGTAATTGACCACACCGCCAACGCTTCCGGTGATAGGAGTCGCGGTGGGTGGCACCGGTGTATTGGTCGGCGTGTTGGTCGGTGCCGGTGTATTGGTGGCGGTGGGGGTTGGTGTCGGTGTTTTGGTCGCGGTGGGTGGGACGGTGGTCGCGGTGGGCGTGGCGGTCGGTGTCTGCGGGATGGCGGTCGGAGTCGGGATGATGCCGGTCACGCTGCCGTTGGTGACGGTGAGCGTCATCGGATTACCGTTCGCGTCCACAGCCTGTGCCACGCAGTTCACGCCCGTGCTGCCCGCACCCACGACCTTATAGTTCAGCGTGAAGGCGACGGCTGACCCGCTGAAGGCTGGCGCGGGGTTGAGCAAGCTGCCCGTGACCGACCATGTGCCGCCCGACTGGTAGCCGCTGTCGAGGATAAAGCTGTTGGAGGGTGTAAAGACCGTGCCATCGGTGCGGGTTTGCCCCTGCAAGACGGCGGCGTTCACCGTACAATCGACCTGCAAGCCGTAGAGGTTGGTGACGTTGGTCAGCCGCAGCGCCGCCGTGACATTCCCGCCGAACAACTGCGTGGGTGGTGTGACCTGCACGACCAGCGACGCACCGCCGCCGCCCTGCTGCACATCATTTAAGCCGCTGTTGGCTTCTACGGTGGTGGGAAGCCGCAAGCCGATACCCAATAATAAGGTCGTTAATCCGAATAAACCGAGTGAAAAATAACGCCGCCACATCATAACCCCCTGCACATCATAAAGTGTTAAACCCCGTAAAGAGAGCAATTTTCTGTTAACACTTTAGCGTAGGGTTTACGGCGAGGATATAGTACACTGATCCCTGTCCGGTTTGTTTGCGGTTAGAATGATTTCATTTTTCATGCCATTCGAATAAACCTCAGCAGCCATTTTATGGATAGGTTACAAAAAGGGAGCACACGTAGGTGTCTCCTACAAAAATAGGTGTTTGTGGTGTAGGGACGCGAGACAGCGCGTCCGACCGCCAACCACAACAATTTTATTGATAAGGGAATCCAATTAACGGAGGAAAACTGAACATTTCAGTCTCTTCAAACGTAGCAGGATTGCAACCTTTATCAAAGCTGCTGCGTATAGTGCTATCAGATACCGCGTCCGGCATGTCGTGACGCGGCAGACCATCGGGACGAGAAGCATGTCTGATCCGACCACACTTGAATGGGTGAATGCAGCCCTTGAAGGCAACCAAGATGCATTCGCCGACATTGTTTACGCTTATCAGGATGCCGTGTACAACCTGTGTTACCGGATGCTGGGTGAACGGGGCGAGGCCGAGGACGCAGCGCAGGAGGCTTTCCTCCGCGCGTATTTGAACCTCACACGCTATGATCCGGCGCGTTCGTTTAAGACATGGTTACTGAGCATCGCATCCAACTACTGCATCGACCGTTTGCGCCGCCGCCGGCTGCAATGGATGTCGCTGGACGACGAGCCGGTCGCTGACCGCCTTGCCCTGCACAGCGATGACCCCGAACCGGAACCGGCGACGCTGAATAAGGAACAAAGTATCGCTATTCAGGGGATGCTGAACAACCTCAGCCCGGACTATCGGGCGGTGGTGGTGCTGCGCTACTGGTACGATTATTCCTATGCGGAGATTGCGGACATTATGGATACCACCGAAAGCGCGGTAAAGAGCCGCCTTTTCCGCGCACGGCAGGCGCTTGCCGATAAATTGGGTTCAGACTCGGCAGCACGGCTGGGTGATCCCTTGATGGAGGGATTATAAATGGCAGACGAACGACAACGACAACTGATGCAGGAGGCGCTCGACCAGGCGCTTTCGCCGGAACTGCTCGAAAAACTCCGGCAGCAGCTTGACGGCGACGCGGTGGGCAGCAAACAGTTCAACCGTTTACAAAAAGTAGACGAGATGCTGCGGGCCGCGCCGCACGAACGCGCACCGGCACGGCTGGCACTGGGCATCATGGCGAAACTGGCGCAAACCATGAACCCGCGTCAACTTTCGACGGCTTCCAGCGGGGCGGTGGCGCTCGGTTTGGCGCTGGTGGTGCTGGTGGCGCTGCCGGTTCTCACGGTGGCGATTAGCCTATTCCTGTCGGCGATTGGCAGCGCGGCGGCGCTCAACATCATCTTGCAGCAGATCGCGAACCTGCTGGCGCTGGTGGTCGGTATGCTGGATGCGCTGGTTGAAGGCGCGAAATCCGTTCTACAAGACTACCCGCAGGCTCCGCTGCTCATCATCTCGGTCGTGCCGATCATGCTGTTCTGGCTGTTAAAGTCGGTCGAGCAAGACAAAGGCGAAGGGAGCTAATCACGATGAAACAGATGAACAACCGGACGCTGGCGCTGATCGTGCTGCTGGCGTTTATCATCCTGCTCATCATTAACCCGAATGGCCTGACCTACACGCTAAACATTATTCAGTCGTTGGTCATTATCACCCTCGGAATTGTCGCGACCCTGTACCTGTGGAAGCGGCTGTAAAGGTTCGGACTCATCGTGCGTAAGCTGCTGGTTTTCGCTGCTGCATTCATGGTTCTGCTCGTGGTAGGGGGTACGGTCAGCCGCGCGGTGCTGCACCAACCGGCCAGCAGCGACGAGAACCGCCCTGTTTTCACCTCATCTTATACCCTCGACACCATCAAAACGGACGACTTATTCGTGCTAGCGGATACGGCGCAGTTGGCGGCTGGCAGCCATGTGCTGGCGGATGCCGCGCTGGTCGGGCGCAGCAGCATCACGGTCGATGGGCAGGTGGATGGCGACCTGACGGCGATGGGCGGCAGCGTGACCATCAGCGAGGGCGCACTCATCAAAGGCGACGCGGATTTGATCGGCAGCCACATCATTCTCGCGGGGCAGATCAGCGGTAATCTGAGCGTGGTGGCGGATAAACTGGATATTCTTCCCGGCGCATCCTACACCGGTAATCTGGAATTCTGCGTCAACAACATCACTAACGAGAGCGGGCATGATGTGGTGAGCCGTACCTGCGGCGACGAAGAACGCGCGGGGTGGCAGTCGCTGCGAGATGGCACCTTCGTCAGCCAAGCGATGGCGGGCGGCTTCTCGTTGGGGGGGATCGTCTTAAGCAGCATCCTCGCGCTCGGCCTTTCGGCGCTGGCGGGGGTGATTGTGTCGATCTTCCCGCGTCCGTTCGGGTTCATGTCGCAGGCGGTTCGTAACCTGCCCGGCAAATCGGCACGGGTGGGCTGCGTCACGCAGGTGTTGATGCTGGCGCTCGCGGGCGGTGTGGTGGTCGTCATTGCGGTGCTGCCGCCGCTGGGGTTGGTACTGCTGCCGGTTGCGGCGCTGCTTTCGCTGCCGCTGGGTTTACTGTTCGCGGTCGGCTGGGTGACGCTGGCGCTGCTGGCAGGCGATTGGCTGCTGCGGGGGTTCGCCCGCCGCCACAGCCCGCCGATGCTGACGGTCATCGCCGGTTCGCTCGGTTTGTTCCTCATCTGGACGCTGCTCACCGTGCTGCCCTTCGGCCCGATCTTAGGCATCCTCGTGCCGCTGGTGGTGGGGACAGTCGGCTTCGGCGCGGCGATTATGACGCGGGTGGGAACCCGTTCCCCGGCACGAACACACTTCGTACAAGGGTAAAGGAATTTGTGCTACACTCGGCACATAGAAACGCATCTTTACCAATAGGAGTTCTTTATGCGCCGCTGGCTGCCTTTACCCATATTATTCGCGGGTATCATCGCACTCTCGCTGCTCGGTCTACCGCTGACCTTTGCCCAGAACAGCGCCACCCCCACGCCCCCTGCCGGACAGCTCATTCAAATTGAACGGAATGACACACTGGTCGGGTTGGCGGCACGCTTCGGCAAGCCGGTGGCCTGTTTACAAGCGGCGAATAACCTCGCCTCGACCAACTTCTCGCTGTCTGCGCTGACCGTCATCTTGATACCGGATGACTGCAACGGGCTGCTGGCGATCAACAATGAAGCCACGCCCACACCCGAATCGGCTGAAGGCTTATTCACACCGACCTTTACCCCGCTGCCGACCAACGCGAACGCGGCAACTGCCACCGCGACCCTGCGCGTCACGGCGACGGTGACACCCGCCGCGACCGGAACCGCTGGCCCGACGGCAGTCCCCACGCTGGGCGGTGAGACGACCTACACGGTGGTGCGCGGCGACCGCCTCGCCCGAATCGCCCAGAGTTACGGCCTGACGGTGGCGTGCATCGCGGCGGCCAATAACATCGTGAACCCTGACTTGATTTACGTCGGGCAGCAGCTGCTGATTACCCCGAACTGCACCAGCAGTTCCGGCGGCGGCGTGGTCAGCGATATTCCGCCGAGTACAGGAATTGACCCGCAAGCCTGCCAGTTCGACCGCAACCCCGGTCGTGTGACCAGCGGTGACACGTATGTGGTGCAGTACGGCGACGCGCTGGACTTCATCGCCTGTGACTTCGGCATCGAACTGCAATGCCTAAAGGACTCGAACCCGCAGTTGGGCGGCCTCTCGCGGCTGGTGCCGGGGCAAACGCTCAACATCAACTTTAGCTGCCCGATCTGGCGCGACTCGACGCTGCCCCCCTTGCCGACTCCGGCGGGGTAAATATTCGTTAGGTGCTGTTCGCATTTTGGGTAAGGGTTTGTCGGCGGCAAACCCCTACAAGCACCATGATTTATTTGAGAAGGTGAACGATGAACGAAAACCGGAACTGGATGGACGCGCTGACAGATGGGCAGATCATCCGTGATTGGTTTTCGCTGTTCGCGCACTTCGCGCTGGGCAGCATCTACATCACCTTCTTTATCACGATGTTTATGGTCAGCATCGGTCTGTCGTTCATACTGGTCGGCATCCCGCTGCTGCTGTTCGTTCTCACGGCTACAAGAGCCGTCGCGGCGATGGATCAACGCCTATTCGCGGGTATCCTCGACCGCCCGCAGCCGAACATCGCCGATGATGTTGACCCACGCGGCGCGAACTTCGGCGAGCGGTTGGGGATGTACTTGGGCAGCGGGACAACATGGCGCAGCATCCTGTACATCGCGCTCAAGTTCCCAATCGGGCTGGTGGCGATTACCGCCGCGTTTATCATCCTGCCCTTCCTCGCGATTGAGATGCTGTCACTCGCGCCGTTGGGCATTGATATGCGCCTCGCCACGCCGCGCCTGCTGCACGCCATCGCCGTTGGGATGCACAAGTTCCCCGGTGTGCTGCTGCCCAGCGGCAAGCGCAAGCGTGACCTCAGCCGTTTGGAAACCGTTGAGAGCCACGAGCAGTACGAGCCGGAATACACCCTTGATGACGATGGTGAAATCGTGCTGCGGAAACGGGCGTAAGTAGCCGTTTGAAAAGTTGATTTAACGCAGACGGACGCGCTGTTTCGCGTCCCTACGAAGATACATTCTCGGCTTGTGTAGGGACAGCAGACAGGCTGTCCGTTACCCTTCGACCCTAAAGCCTTTAGACATCAGCCGCTTACACACAGCCGCCTTGAAGGGTTTTCCAATCGAGGCCGATGATCTGGTCGGCCAGCCCCACCCGCAGCATCCCATCCGCGCCGAGATCACTCCACAACTTTGAACGACGGTCGCCGTAAATGGCGAGGCGGCTGCACACCGCGCCGGACGCGGCTTGTACCGTCATGATGTCACCGCCGCTGGTGAGCAGCAGTAGTTGACCGTCGCGCGGGATGAGTTGGGCGCGGCCACTCGCGCCTTCAACCGCAAACTGCCACAACACCGTCCCTGCCGCGTCGGTTGCCATCAGCGTCGGCACGTCGCCACCCGCGAGGATGTAGCGCGTCCCATCCGGCGAACCGGCAGCCGCACTCGTGACGGCATCCCCAACCACGTTATCAATAATAGGCGTAAGCGTTCCGTCAGCGGCGATTTGGGTAAGACTGTTCTGGCTGTAGAGCCACAGGCTGCCATCCGGCGCGGCGGTCACGAGACCATCCCCCAGCAGCGGTGTTTTGCTGATGAGCGCGCCCTGCGTCGAAATGGTCGTCAAGAAGCCGTCGGTGGTCATCAGGCCGATCAGGTTGGGGGTGATGGCGGATCGGGTGAAGGGCGGCACGTTTTCCAACTGCCAGAGGACACTGCGGCGGTCAGCACCTATCGCCGCCAACCGGTTATCCGGCGTGTGGAACAGCAGCGCGTCGCCCACGATGAGCGGCGGGCTGTCCAGCGGCACACCCGTCAGCCAGCTTTCGCCCAGCGTGGCATCCATGTTGATAATCTGCATCGCGCCGTCGCGGTAGATCAGTACCGGACTGCCGTTGTAGGTGGTCAGGGCGGCGGCTGGCGCGGGCAGGATGATGCGCCACAGCACACGCCCATCCGACGAGGCGTAGCGCACACGGTCACTGGTCAGCACCAGCATACTGCCATCACTCAGGAGCAGCGGCGGTGCGGTGGGTCGCGTGTCGTCCGGCAGTTGCAAGTGCCAGCGGTGCGCCGGGTTGAACCACGCCTGCCAGTCAGTGATAAACTTGGTCGCTTGCAAACTGCCGAGCGCGGTCGGCACTTCCGGTGTGTAACCCGCGCCGGGGGTATCGCCGTTGCTGATGCGAATTTCGAAGTGCAGGTGCGGCGCGGGGCGCACGTTACCCACCGCGCCCACAATATCACCGGCCTTCACACAGGCGAAGCGTTCGGGGAACGGATACACATCGGTACTCATCATATGCCCGTACATGCTGTAGGCCACCGAGCCATCGGGGAAGGTGTGCTGGAGGATGACCACGCCGCCATCGCGCCCCCAGCCGGTCGGTGCGGAATACGTCACGCGCCCATCGGCCACCGCCGCAACCGGCATCCCCAAGCTGCCGCCGCGCCCACCGTAATAATCCTCGCCGGTATGGTAGCGCCCCTGATGCCGCGCACTGGGTACGCCGAAATCCTGCACCAGTTGGAACACGGATCGGTCAACCGGATAGCTGATGCCCGTGACCACGCCGCAGTCGGCCTGCGCCTGCACCTTGCTAAAGATCGAGAACACCACCCACAGGGCGAGGAATACGGTGTTGAACTGCGAGGCGGAAAGTGTCAAGAAACGGGATTTCATAGGCCATCATCATTGGTTAGCACATCCCCACGATGATAGCACAATAAAATAGGGTATGGCTATTTTGGAACCACACCCTACTCAAGGAGGGAGCAGACCCGTCGCAATAACACCACGGGCTGCGGGGCAAGCACTTATGCTGTGACGGTCGCGGTTCGGCTTTCAGACCGCGCGGTAACTTCGACCCGCTTCTTGATTTCGCGCATCATTTTGCGCTCCATCACGAAAGCAATTGGTTCGGTGAAGGCACGCCAGAGCAGCCAATTTTTCCAACCATTGGGTTCATAATCCAACCAACCGCGCACCAGTAAACGTGTTGCGTGTGGGCTAATCGGCTGGAGGTAGAATACCCAGTTCGCCAGCGTGTATTCTTGCGGGAGCGGGTCGGGCAAGCGCAATCCATCCGCTTCGGGGATTACATCCGCCGCAGCGAGAATAAGTGCCTCATTGGGTTGCACACCTAAAACCGTGTAGAAGGGGTAGCCGGTTGGGCCGAGCTTCACACGGTCGCCAATCTTGATCTGCTGAAACTGTGGCAGAATACGGTCTGCGTTATGAATGTCACAGCCGACAAGGTTTTCCAGTTCTTCATAGCTGTACAAACCGCCGCGATCTTGCCCGATTTGCGCCAACCACGGCCAAATCGTATCCGGCGTATTCTGGATAGTAATGCCGCGTGTATATCTGACGCGGGGGTGTGGGACCATTTCATCACCGGGTAAATGACGCGCCCGTTCCGACTCGGTTGCGCCCCAGTTCAGATACCAGAAGCGCAGCAGCGGCCTGAATACCACCAGCAGCGCAATCGAGACGGCGGCAGCCACAGACTCCCATACCCGACTCCAACGTGATTCTGTTTTGACCATAACCATCCTCCCTGCAAACTGCTGAACGACCATTGTCATGTCTTTATTGTCGGGGAAATAGTGGTTTTTAAGCAGTGAGTAAGGTCACGTGTGGGGGGTTATGAACGTCGGGGAATGGGGAGTAGCGTGTTGAGATGAGGGGCGCATGGCGATGCATAGGCATTAAGCTAAGGAATTTTCAGGGATAAAATCAATAGAGACGGATGTTCGCAGTCGAATTTTGGAGCGCCTTGAGTGCGCTTGTCCGACTGGCAGCATGATGGCTTTAGCCTCATGCGGCGCAAACAATCAACGATTTACCCGAAGATTCCGAGCCAAGATGGCTTAACTGAATGCCTATAATGGCGCAGCGCCCGCCGACCAATCGCGTTATAACTATTTCGCCGGACGGTAGCGCTGCCAGACGACACCGGTTGGCAGGGTCTCGGACTCGACAAGCGTCAGGTTCACCCGCTTGCCTTCCGGGAACAGCTTTTTACCGCCGCCCAGCGAGAGGGGGTAAACGTGCAGCGCGTATTCGTCCACCAAGTCGTTCTCGATCAGGGTATGCGCCAGCACGCTGCTGCCGTCGAGCAGGATATTCTTGCCCTCCTGCGCCTTGAGCTTACGCACTTCCTCAACCACGTTGCTGCTGATGAGCGTCGAGTTGCGCCACGCATCGGCGGATTTGAGGGTGGTCGAGACGACATACTTCTTGATGCCGTTCATTACGCCGCCGAACGGATCGTCGTCGGGCATCGGCTCAAACGCGCCGCCGTGAATTTGCCACGTTTTGCGACCGAGCAGGATCGCGTCGGCATTCTGCATCGCCTGAAAAAAGTGCTGACCGATGGAGTCATGCCAGTAGGGGAACGTCCAACCGCCGTGGGTGAAGCCGCCATCCGTGTCCTCGTCCGCGCCACCGGGGGCTTGGATAACACCGTCCAAAGTGATGAATTGAGCAATAATCAGTTCTCGCATCTCGTATCCTTCCTTTTCGCCAGATTGATACTCAAGACAGGCGCGGCGACAACACTCGCGCTGCCGCATAACATCTTATCATGTTTGGGGTCGGGCTGCTTTCGGTAAGAGGATCAACCCCACCCTAGCCCTCCCCGTGGTAACAGGGAGGGAAATAAGGCGGCGTTTTGAAGATTTAGATCAATGCCAGCAAGCGGGCGGGGCCACCGGAACCGGCTTCCCAGCGGGGTACACCGACGAAGATGGTGGCGGGAACGTGGTCTTTGATCGCGGCAAGGTTGGCGACCCCTTCGATGCCGAACTTACCCGCGCTGAGGATGCTCACATGCACGTCGAAGGTGGTGGACGCGCCGATGTCGAGGCTGAGGGTATCGACCCCAATGCCGCGAATGTCACGGTTTTCGAGCAGGAAGGTGGCGGCTTCGGCGCTGAAGCCGGGGTAATGCTGTACGCCGTCCGCGTCGGCGTTGCGGAAGGCTTCGGCATCGTCCCACTTGGCATCCCAAGCGGAGTAGAGGAACACAATCGCCCCTGCCGGAATTTCGCCGTTGGCGGCTTCCCATGCTTCGATGTCGGCGACTTCCAGCGCCGCGTCGGCGTTTTCAGCCGCTTTGGCCGAAATGTCGATGACGATGCCGGGGCCGATCAGCAGTTCCGCCGGATAGTTATCGACCGTCTCGCCGTCGGCAACGAAGTGCGCGGGAATATCGACGTGGGTACCGGCATGTTCGGTGTACGTCCAGCGCTGGATGTAGAAGCCGTCGTTCTCGACCGTCACATAGGTTTCGCGCTTGGGCTTTTCGTCCAGCAGGTAGGTGGGGATGTCCGTGCCGAACACATGCGACAGGTCAACCACTTGGCCTTCGGTACTCTGCGCCAGCGCGGGAGCCGCCACGCCGAACACGGACGCGACCGCACCACTGGCCGCTGCCGTCCCGCCGAGCTTCAAGAAATTCCGGCGGCTGAGGTTCGGCACCCCTTCCTTGTGAATGCGTTCCCGTACAACTTTAGCAACTTCTGGTGAGCACATCGTCAATCCCCTTTGCATTTATAAATGATGGTTCATCAGGCACAATCCGGCGGCTGCCGGAAATAAAATACCCCGGTCTGTGCCGGGGTATCGTATTCACAAACTTGATGCGCTTCTCAGGCAGCCAAACCCCGACCCATCTATTGATATAGGGTACGCATACAACAGGTTTGGGAGGCCGTGGCAAACATGCATATCTCCTGTAGCCGAGATTGCGGGGAAAGATAACCTGTAATGTTCAAGCTGTCAAGCAATGTTTTATCAAATCGTTTTCACCCATGTGGGACTGCTTCATATACTAACAAACTGGCTGATGAGTACTAGCTGTACAATATCCGCGTCGTTTCCTGATACTTAGCAACTAAGCGGCTGTGGTGTTCCGTGCCTTCCAACGCGGCGAGGCGGCTCATGTTGTGCGCCACGTCAGCCTTCTTCACCGCCAGCGCCAGCGCGTTCGCCTTCACACGCTGGAGGTAAGCCTCTCGCGCTTCATCCTCGCGGTGGGTGATGGCATCCACCGCCGCCACAATCTCCGCCGGGAAATACTTTTCGAGGTCGCCCAGCGTGACCGATGTGTCCTCCACGATGTCGTGCAGCGCCGCCACGATCTTTTGTGGGAGCGTTTCGCAGCTATTGACGACCGCGATCACATGCAGGATGTACGGTCGCCCCAGCTTATCGACCTGCCCGAAGTGCGCTTCCGCTGCCAGCATCAGCGCCTGTTCGATGCTGTTATCCATGTTCGCGGTCATAAGACACGCCCCCTAAGAAGAAGCCGTTTGAAAAGGAGGTTTGGGGTTCATCGGACGCGATGTATCGCGTCCCTACACACAACCAGAAATTTGTAGGGACAGCACACATGCTGTCCGGTATTTCAGAACTCCCCTTTCCAAATCTTTACTCAGCAAATTGGAGGGGTCAGGTTTCGTTTGCTCCCTAATTATTCGCCGCTTGCAGGGCGGCCTTCAACTTGGCGGCATCCCCCGCGCTGCAATACGACCCGTTCATATGAACCTGATGGGCGACCCGCAGTTCGGTCGCCTCGTCGTCACTCATCTCAGGGCGGAACTCGTCGCTGATCTGCCACTGGAACTGTTCACCCTGCGGATACTGTGCCGCGTAACGTTTCAACCCCAGCGGAACCAGCCGCAGCCGTTGGTCAATCCATGTGCGATCCCACGGCCCATCCTCGACGATTTCTTCCGCCGCACGGAATTCGTAGTAGATCGTCCGGCGCAGGCGCTTGCCCTCGGTCTGCGGTGAGCCGTGCAGCACCATCACGTCATGCAGCAGCACATCCCCCGGCTGCATCTCAATCTCAATCGCCCCCGGCGCGTTCCAGCCGTGTACCGCCGACAAACGGCAAACATCGTGTGACTGGAGGTGCGAACCGGGGATCACCCACAGCGCCCCCGCGCCCGAAAGCGACTCGTCCAAGTACAGGTCGTAGTTGAAAATACGGTGCGTACGCGGATGCACCGCGTCTTGGTGCCACTCCACCGCCGCGCCGTTGCCTTCCTGCTTAAACACGATGGCCTCATACGTCGGCACGAAGTTCACGCCGCACATGCTCTGCGCCACCTCGGTGACTACTGGACTACCGAGCAGTTCCAACGAGGCCGGTAGCCCTTTGTTATGCAGGTAATCCACCCGCCACATCGTCCTGCCGTGATCGTTATTCACGAAGCGGTAATCTGGCCCATGTTGGGGGTCATCCTCACCCGCCGCCATGCCATCGGCGATCCATGTATCACCCGCCGCTTGTAAGCGTTCGAGCATCGGTTGGGGTATCCAGTTCCGCAGCAGTAAATAACCATTCGCGTCATAAAAAGCCAGTTGTTCGGGGGTTAAAGCATACGTACTCATTATTTTTGACCTCACAAAAATGCAGTGTATTAAAGTCTTTCATTCACAATCTTAACCGAATCATCCATGTCGCGCTTTGAAAATCATTGTTAAAGCATTCAACTAGTTAAGACCGCGGGCCTAAAAACCGATCACCATTGAAATGTATCAGGTGTTCAGGTGCTTCTGCTATCCAAACTTCCGTTTCCCACGCGATCTGCCTCATATGTTTACGAAACTCCGCAAAGGAGGGAAATGCGGTCACGAAAATTTTCCCAACAGTAGAGTTAGCTAACATCGCGTTCAATTCGACAAGGCGCTTGGGTGTCATTGGCCCATGTGAAGTGACTACTTCAATTAAATAAAGCCAATTTTGTGACGGCAAATACAAGATAATATCCGGCATTTTGTCGTGTTCTGTAATCGGGATACCCAAACGAACAAGTTGATCTGTTGCTAAAAACAAATTCTTGTCTGCTGTATCGCCCAGATAAAGCAAAACCGCACCTGACGCAAACTGTGGCACAAATTGTTGAATAACATCGACCTGCAATTGATTGTGTTCGCCGGGAGAAAGCGAAATTGAACTTCCATCGGGAAGTGTCAGCGCAATACCAATAGTTTCCCGTGCTGCTTGATAGCGCTTCATTAAACTTTCATAAGTGCTAAGAAAGCTCTCAAGAGCGGCATTCCAAGCATGAGTACCGTAGCTTTGGATAACCACGAGCGCAGCCTCGTTAATCGCATAATGCGCTTTGGGGCTATTCGTCGGTAAGGATGGGTTATCAGGGTTGTAATCAGCAATTCGCCCCTGAACAAATTGGTGAAGAACTTGTCGCCGGAATGTTTCACGGGTATTAGGTGCATATGGCTTATCGTATTCATCACGAATAAATGCCATAACCCCTTTGGAAATGGTTACACTATTGCGCCTTGCCAATGTCCAGCTATCTTCCGGCTTTAAACTACATAATGCAAATAGAGTTAGAGCTGCCATCTCATTCTGCTGGGCCGGTGGCATTCCCAAAGCAGCAAGTATTTTTTGAGCATCAATGATTTCAGGCATAAATCCCTAAGACTTCAGTGATAAGTGTATCAACACTCGTATTAGAACTTGTTACTGATCGACCAAGTTCAATAATTGCATCTAATGGCGGCAATGGCAAATTGCGTAGTTCAGTGGCGTTCACCTGTGTATTACCACTGAATATACGGAAATAAGCATCCATTAAACTGCTATTCAGCAAAACTGCTAATCCGACCGTTTCATCATCCGATAACTCTCCATCAGGGCGATAAATATAGTTCAGATGATTTTCCAACCCAATCGTCGGCGAATGAATGTCTGCCAAATAGGCGGCGGCAGTAATTCGTTGATGTTCTTCCTTTGAGCTAAAACGCCGCAGCAGCACATAATTCCGATTTGGAAGAAGTAATCGATTCGCACCTCGTAATGCAATGTATTGCGCCTTATGGCGTACGGGCCACTCGCATCGCATAGGCTTCACATTCTGCATCCATAGCAAAGGGGCGTGTGTACTCGGAACATCTCCTATTAGACTGATAAGTTGAGCAGCACGGAAAGGCACGACCGGTCCAGTTGAAATTTCCATTTGATAATCATGCAGATTACCTGTCCATGATCGCACAATCGCTGCTATTCTATCGTCCTGTTCCGACAGAGGGAGATGCAGGACGACATCCCTACTCATAACATCGTCAATAGATTTTTGTCGTTGAAAAATTTCCGAAAAATCTAAGTTAGTGCTAGATGACACAATAATCGGCTTATCCTGTTTTGAGCGTTCTGCCAGCATTATTAAGCTCTCTTGCAAAACATCAGCAAAAACATCACGACGAGACTCGAACAAATGCAACGCGCGAGGCCGCATTATGCTAAAAAAATATTCCCTAAAACGGCTGAAATACTGACCTGCGGCGTAACTGCGCGGTGTAATAAATACGGCATATCCCTCTGTGTGTAAAAGCGCAGCACTAATCCCCATAAATAGAGCATATATATTAGGTTGACCATACACAATCGGGGTTGCTATCTGTGCGCGGGGATCAGATTTTGCCACTTTGAAATAAGGCGGGTTGCAAATAACAATATCAAATAACCCCTCTACAGTATGATTGAGTGCATCACCATTAACGAGTACAAAATCTTCCTGAATAATCCGATAAGTTAAATGACGCTTTCTGGATTTCATCCAACGCTGAGTATAATCTAAACAAATCGTAAGATACGTTACTAAGTTACTATCGACTTCATAAGCCTCAATTTCGATATCACACTGCATCACTTCACATACTGCACATGCCAATATTCCTAAGCCAGAACCGGGATCAAGGACTCGTGTTAAGCCATCCCGTTCAGGAAGCAATTCTGACATAAAACGTGCAACCGGAAGCGGGGTAAAAATTTGTCCAAGCGCTTTATTTGGGAGATGCCATGACAAATACCATCGACCGATTCTGTCGGCATAAGCTGATGGCAATTCATCAGGTAAAGGGTGAGGAACGCCCAATGGTATTTTTTCATCCATATATTGAATCTTTATAATTTCTTGAGCTGCAAAAACCCAAAAAGATCTTCCCGGCTTCTCTGTGAACAAAAATTCTACCATGAAATTTTTCTTGGTAGATTAATATTCGGTTTGTGCTTTCAAACCGCGCCTTCACAAATCAGGGTCACAAAGGTTCACCTCACCTGTTCCCACCTGTTTTACAGGCAATTTTCTTAGCCAAATTTCTCCGTCTTTCTCTGTGTTCTCTGTGCCTCTGTGGTAAATTCTTCTCCGCCTTGACCTTGGCGTTCTTGGCGACTTGGCGGTTTAATCTTCTCCGTATTTCTCTGCGGTTAATCCTTCTTACTGACCACATCCATATTCGCCACCTCGACCGGATGCCCGTCGATGAACGCCAGCAAACGGTCAAACGCCGTGCCGAAGTACAACTCGTAGCTGTCCTGCTCCACGTAGCCGATATGTGGCGTACAAATCACGTTATCCATGTGCAGTAACGGATGGTCAACCACCGGCTCAGTCTCGTAAACATCCACCGCTGCCATCCCCGGCCTGCCCGCCTTCAACGCCGCTTCCAACGCTCCGGCCTCGATCAGCCCCGCACGGCTGGTATTCACCAGTAACGCCGTTGGCTTCATCACCGCCAAATCAGCCGCCGTCACGATACCGGTTGTCTCCTTCGACAGTTTGATGTGCAAACTCAGCACATCGGCCTGCTCGAAAAACGCCTGCTGGCTGCTGGCCGTCTCGTAACCATCGGCTGCTGCCCGTGTCAACGACCCCTCACGCCCCCACACCAGCACCCGCATCCCGAACGCTCTGCCGAACCCCGCCACCATCGTGCCAATCCGCCCATAGCCGAAGATACCCAATGTCCGTCCATGCAAACCGGTACCCAACCGGCTCTGCCATTTACCCGCCTTCATGCTCGCAACTTCCGCCGGAAGTTGCCGCCTCGCCGCCAGCACCAACGCCCATGTTAGCTCCGCCGTTGCCTCCGACGACCCCACGCCGCTCGTCACCAGTACGCCGTGCCGTGTACACGCCGCTAGGTCGATATGCGGCATCCCTTTTCCCGTTTGGGCAATCACCTTCAGCTTCGGCAGCTTGGTTAATAACGCCTCGCTAATCGCCGTTCGCTCACGGATTAGCACCAACGCCTCAGCATCCTTGAACCGTTCCGCCAGCACATCCTCATCCGTCACCGTATCGTGGTAAACCGTCACCTCATGCCCCGCCAGCTTGCCGAAGCACTCCAACCCCCGCACCGCGTCTTGATAATCATCCGGTATCACAATCCGCAAGATACACCTCCCCGAATGCAAAGGAAGGCTGTTTAGAGCCTTCCCCGATATGCTTATCTAGTGATGAATTTTAGCGTACCTACGGATGTGGAACGGTACCACCCGCCGACGGTAGATAGAAGAACGCTATGGCGATGATGATGTACACCGCCAGCAGCATCGCCCCTTCTAACCAGTTCGACTCGCCGTCTAACGCGATGAACGCCGTCACCAGCACTGTCGCCACAATCGCGATCAGTTCGAAGCTGCTAAACACCAGCAGCAGCGGTTGTCCGGTCATAATCAGCGTAATGAACACCAGTACCGGCGCAACAAACAACGCCACCTGCAAGCTGGAACCAACCGACACCGCCATGCTCAGTTCCATCTTGTTCTTCAGCGCCACCTGCACCGCCACCAGATGCTCGGCAATATTACCGACCAGCGGAATAATGATGATACCGATGAAGAACTCGCTCAAGCCCAGCGTCGCCGTCACATGCTCGACCGCACCCACCAGCGCCTCGGACAAGAACACGATACCCAGCGTCGTGACGATCAGGATAATGACCGATGTCCGAATGCTCCACTTGGAATGATGTTCCTCAACCGCCGCTTCCCGCGTCACCGCACCCGATGGTTCAGTACCCGCATGGGTAAACGAATAATAGACGCTCAACCCATACAGGACGATCATCACAATCGCCACACCTTCGCTCAGGCCGAACTCCGCCGCACGGTTATCACTAATCGCCACGTCGAACAACGACGGCACCGCCAACGCCATCACCGCCAGAATCAGCAGTGTCGCGTTCAAACCAGCGGTCTTGGCATCAAACTTCTGGATGCCGTGCTTCAACCCGCCGAGCAGTAACGCCAAACCCATCACCAGCAGCAGGTTGCCAATGATCGACCCAACAATCGACGCTTTCACAAGGTCAAGCAACCCGGCTTGAATCGCCAGAATGGTGATAATCAGTTCAGCCGCATTCCCCAGCGTCGCGTTCAGCAAGCCGCCGATCTTCGGCCCCGTATGATGGGCTATTTCCTCCGTCGCCTCGCCGATCAAATCCGCCAGTGGAATGATGCCCAACGCCGCTGTGATAAAAATGACAATCGGGTCAGCATGGAGCAGTTCCGCGATCAGCGCAACCGGCACGAAAACCAGCATCAATTTGACGATACGATCAATAGACACAATGGCTACCCCCTTCAAATAGTTTGGTCAATAGGCTGCATAAGTGTTTGCAAGTATGGATGGATTGATGCAGCACCGCAAGGGTAGTATGGTATGAATTTAGTGGCGAATTGGCTACCACTCAAAATGAGGGGTTTGTTGTTACCGTGTACCGCGCATCCGTGGGTCAAGAATGTCGCGCAGACCGTCGCCCAGCAGGTTAAAGCCCATCACGCCCAGCATGATCGCCAAACCGGGAAACAGCAGCAGCCACGGCGCTTTCTCGGCAATCCCACGGCTCTCACTGAGCATCACGCCCCACGAAGCCGCCGGTGGTTGTGTCCCCAACCCCAAGAAGCTCAACCCCGCCTCCGTCAGCAGCGACCACGACAGCGCAAGGCTGATCTGCACGATCAATGGTGCTAATGTGTTCGGGAAGATGTGCCGGGACAACACCCTCGCTGGATTCATCCCCAAACACCGCGCCGCCAGCACGAACTCGCGCTCTTTCATCGCCAGCACCGGCCCACGCGCCACCCGCGCAAAAATCGGCATATAGACCACTGCAATCGCCAACCCCGTTTGTGTCAGCCCCGGTCCCATGACGGTAACAACCACCAGCGCCAGCAGCAGCGCCGGAAACGCGAAGAAAATATCCATCACCCGCATGATGATGTTATCAACCGTGCCACCCACGAAACCCGCGATCATCCCCAGCGTAATCCCGACGACGCTGGATAAGCTCACCGATAGCAGCGCCACCTTCAGCGAATTACCCGCGCCTTCCATCACGCGGCTGGTCACATCCCGCCCGAACAAATCGGTGCCCATCAGGTAAGTTGCGCTTGGTGCTTGCAAACGGTCACGCGGATGCTGCTCGATAGATGGATACGGCGTTAAACCGAGGATGCCCAGCACCGCCACCACCAGAAACAGCAGGACGATGACCAAACCCACTACGCCGCTGAGGTTCGCCAGCAAACGCCGCAGGAAGCTCGGCTGCTGGGGTAAGGTTTCGGTGGTACTAAGCACGGCGGTCATAAGAAATCCGTGGATCAATCGCCGCGTAGATGAGGTCAACAGCGATGTTGATAATGACGAAATTGAACGACACGAACAGCACCGCCCCCTGCACCAGCGCATACTCCCGCTGGCTGATGGCGTTCACCACCAACCGCCCCAACCCCGGCAGCGCAAACAACTGCTCCACGATGAACGTCCCACCCAGTAGGTAACCCATTTCGATACCGATCAGCGTCACCACCGGAATCAGCGCATTCCGCAGCGCATGACGGGTAATCACGCGCCCTTCCGGCAAGCCCTTGCTCCGCGCCGTACGCACGTAATCCTCGCGCAGTACCTCCAGCATCGACGACCGCGTCATCCGCATCACCGAGGCCGAAAACGCGAAGCCCAATGTCAGCGCCGGAAAGAACAACTGCTGAATATTTTTGGATGGGTCTTCGGCAAAACTGACGTAATTACCCGAATTGGGCAGCGTTCGAAACACCACCGACAGCACGAAGATAATCACCGTGCCGACGAGGAACCCCGGCATCGACAGGCCGATCAACGCGAACAACCGCGCCAGCAGGTCAATAATTGAGTTGTGGTAAATCGCGGAAAGTAACCCCAGCGGAATGCCGATGGTCAGCGCAATCGTCACCGCGAACAGCGCCAGTTCCAACGTCAGCGGAAACCGTTCGAGGATCAGTTCTAAAACCGGCTTGCCGTGCCGGATCGAAAAGCCGAGGTTGCCCTTAACCGCCTCCGTAATCCAGAACACGTACTGCTCCGGCGCTGGCCGGTCAAGCCCGTAATAAGCACGCAGCGACTCGCGTTGGGCAGGGGTCAGCATCCCCGCCTCGGTACCCAGCGTCGCCGTAATCGCGTCACCGGGTATCAGGCGGATCGCCAAAAAGATCAGCAGCGAAATACCGATGAAGGTCGGTAACGCTGCCAACAGGCGCTGCAATAAGTAGCGCAGCATGATCTAAGTGACCTGTGGGACATTTGCTGCCCCACAGGTATGAAGCAGACGCATTAGCCGCCTTTGCCTTCCAGCTTGATCTGGCTGAACGAGTACAGCGAACCGGACGGGTTCGGCACGAAACCGCTGACATACGGCTGCTGTGCGCTGTAGTCAAATCCGTTGTACAGCCAAATCCACGGCGCAATCTCGACGAGGTACTTCTGGAACTCGGCGAAGATTTCATAACGCTTGGCCGGGTCGGTTTCCGAACGGCCAGCCGCCATCAGTTCATCCAGCTTATCGTCATGATAGTTCGTCACCTTCTGCAGGTTACCGGCGCTCGTCCAGTAACGGGCGTACATGGTGTACGGGTCAGGACGACCACCGTTCAGCGCAACCGCCGAGTCAAAGTCTCCTGCTAACCAGCGGTCGACATAGGTTTGTAGTTCGAGCGATTCGATCTCGATGTTGATACCGATTTCAGCCAACTGCGCCTGAATGCTCTGCGCTTCGGACAACGCAGTCGGCGGTTCAGCCGTCGCGGCGATCACCTTGATCGTAAAGCCATCCGGCACACCCGCCGCCGCCAGCAGTTCCTTGGCCTTCTCGATGTCCTTGGTGTAGCACGCATATTGATCCAGCGGCACACCGTAAGCCGGAATGGTCAGCGGGCCAGTCACGGTACCGAAGCCCAGCGAAGCCGTATCCAGCACTTCCTGCCGGTCAATCGCGCAGGAAATTGCCTGACGCACTTCCAGCTTGTCCAGCGGCGCACGGGCAGGGTTCAGTTGGAATACATGGTAGGAAATCGACGGCACTTTGTTCAGGGTAATTTCCGCGTCGCCGTCCAGCAGGGTTGCGACCAGCGGGTCGCCCAGCAGCGCGAAGTCGATTTCACCCGCGCGCAAAGCCGCCAGAATCGAGCTTTCGTCAGGGATGATGCGGATTTCGATACCGTCGACATACGGGCCTTCACCCCACCAATCCGCGTTGGCGCTCAGGGTGGTGTTTTCGTCAGGCAGCCAGCTATCCAGCTTGAAGGGGCCGGTACCAACAGCGGTCGAAGCAAAGTCACCGCTCGCCGCCGCTTCCGATGTGACAATCGCCGCGTTCAGGCTGGTGAAGGCCGCCAGCAGCGGTACATCAGCAATCGACAGGTTCAGGACGACGGTGTTGTCATCCGGTGTATCAATCGATTCGATGCTGGTGAAGTTGGCACGAGCCGCCGCGCCGGTGTCTTCCAGCAGGATACGGTCGATGCTCGCCTTCACATCTTCCGAGGTGAAGTCCGAACCGTCATGGAACTTCACACCTTGGCGCAGGTGGAAGGTCAGCGTCATAGCGTCGTCGGAAAATTCCCAGCTTTCCGCCAGCGCCGGAACGATGTTCAAATCGGCATCCAGCGTCACCAGCGGTTCGTAAATCAGTTCCAACAGGCGGAACGACGCGAACGCTGTTTGCGTATGCGGGTCGAGGCCGGTCGTATCGGCAGCACGCGCCATCACCAGCGTATTGCTGCCGCCCTGCGCCATCGCGGGGACAACCGAAACCAGCGCGACCAAAAAGAGCATTAAAACGAGACGAATAGATTTGTGCATCGTGCGACTCCCTTTAGCAAATAAGACTTTGCGAGACTCAAATAGGGGTTAATAGCCCCTATGTGGCTGCCGCTGTACGCCCTAACGGTTTCCAGTATATCAACTCGGAAACATCCGGCAAAACGTAGCCGGGTAACGCGCCGGCCTGTGTGTAGCCCTGCCGCTGATAAAAGCGTTGGGCATCGGTGTTAAAGTCCGAGACGAGTAAAACGAGGTCGCTCTTGCGCTCAACCGCCGCTTGCTCCGCCGCACCCAGCAGCGCCGCGCCCACCCCCGCGCCGGACAAATCTACCCGCACGCCGATCAGCCGCAGGTAAACACTCCGCCCGAAAGCACCCTTCGGTAAACACCACACGAAGCCGCAAGCGCTGTCGCCGCCCACATCCGCCACCAGTAGGATGTCCGCTTGTACCAGCGCCGTTTCAAACTGCTGCCGCGCCCGTTCAACCGTCAGGTTGTAGCGTTGCATCAGCGGCAGTTCAACCAGCCACGCGGCAGTTGCGGGAATATCCCTTGCGGTCATCGGGCGAACATGAATGGCGCTCATGTTATCTATGGTAACAAATCACCTCCTAATTCCCACTTTTTGGTTATAGCCACTTTGAACGAATCCCAAAGGTTTGAAAATTCGAACCGCACAAGCAGAATTTTTGTGCTACAATGAGATTTATATTTCTCTGTGTCTCTGTGGTAAAATTGTATTGGCTTTTTCCGTATCCGCTTGGTGGTTCACATGAATTGCTCCGCAGTCATCGCTCGGTTTTCGGTGTCGCTGCGCTTAAGATGATTGGCTCCCCATTGATCGCTGTGCCTTCGGTGGTAAACCCTGTTTTGCAGCAGCCACAGCAGCAGCACTGACATTTGCGACGCGGTGATCACACGGGAGCAATCCGCTGAAAGTGTGTCATTTCAGCGCCAGCCTCCCTCACATCCGCCGTCACAAAATGTCAATTCGGCGGCATGAGCCGAGCGTCCCGCCTGCCATTTCGGCGGGAAAATGTGCAAAAAACTGCGAATATTTTGCATGTTGTGCATTTTACGCACCTAAAACTACTCATCAACCAGACAACAATCGATCTCAAGAGGTTTATAACCTATGCCCCACATCATTCGTCCTGCCATGAGCAGTGACCTGCCCGATTTAGTCCACATGACATCCTTATCCTTCGAACCCATCTTCACCTCATTCAAGCGGGTGATGGGTGACGATATTTATGATTTCGTTTATCCTGACTGGAAGAAAGCCCAAAAGGAAACCGTCGAAACCTACTTCACCAACCCCGACAAATATCATGCGTGGGTTGCCGAAGTCGATGGTATCTTAGCAGGGCTGCTGGTGCTGGTGTTTGATGAACAATCGAAAACTGGCGAACTGGAATTTCTGATGGTACATCCCGACCACCAGAAGCGGGGTATCGCCGCCTCCCTGAACGCCTTCACCTTCGACAAAATGCGTGAACACGGTATGGAACTCGTCGCTGTGGGTACGGGTGGCGATGATGGACATGCCGCTGCCCGCCGTGCCTACGAAAAAGCCGGCTACACCGCCCTACCCATCGTCCGCTACTACAAAAAACTGTAGCCCTAGCACCACGTCCGCCGGATGAGCGTGGCATAATTAGTACCGGGGGTAATCTGCCCCAACACCACTGGCGCTTTCGCCCCTGTCAGCGAAGGCAGGTTCCCCGGTCGCGCGTGCCATGTTTCGTGCGCCAAAAGGGCGAACACCAACGCCTCCTTGTTATCACTGTCCAGCCCGATGTCCTCATGCGTCAGTACCCGCGCGGCAGGGAGCAAACTTTGGAGCAACCCGATTAATGCCGGATTACGCGCCCCGCCACCGCCCATAATCACTTCGTCTACAGGCGCGGGAGCGTAACGGGTGTAGGCATCCGCGATGCTTGCTGCCGTCAGCGCCGTAATCGTCGCCACGAGGCCGCTGTTGTCGAGGCCGCGCTGCCGTCCTTCGTTCACCAACTGCTGCGCCATAATCGCGCCAAAGAGTTCGCGTCCGGTGGTTTTCGGGGGTTTCAGTTCGTAGTAGGGGTGGAGCATCAGGGTTTGGAGCCAATCCTCATCAATCTTGCCCGTGCTAGCAAGCTGCCCGTTGTGGTCGTAGCTCTGCTTCCCCTCCGTGAGGATGGTCATCGCCCCGTCGATCAGCGCGTTACCGGGGCCAGTATCAAACGCCACCGGAACGTTGGTGGTGTCCGAAAGGGGCGGGAGGAACGTCACGTTACCCATCCCGCCCACATTCTGCACCGCCCGCCACGCCGTTGGATGCCGGAGCAGTAACCAATCAGCGTATCCGGTCAGGGGTGCGCCCTGCCCGCCCGCCGCAATATCACGCGGGCGAAAATTGCTAATCGTCGTGATACCGGTACGCTCGGCGATGATCGAGGCTTCGGTGATTTGCAGAGTCGCGCTCACTTGCCCCGACGGCTGTACCATATGCCAGATCGTTTGCCCGTGTGAGCCGATCAGGTCAATCTCTGACGCTGGCATACCGCAGTCGGCGATCACCTTATTCGCCGCAGCCGCGAAAAGCTCGCCCATATCAAAGTTGAGCTGGCATACCGTATCGACACGACTCTTTTCGGGCAAACATGCATCCCAAATCCGTGCCTGAAAACCTTCAGGATAAGGGTAAGTAATCGCTTTCACGATGCGAATCCTGAGTAGGGGCGGCTCACCCTGAATTTCACACAAAGCCGCATCAATCGCATCCGCCGAGGTGCCGGACATTAAACCGATGATATACATTTGCGTTCCTTTACGATCTGCCCCAGAAACCGAGGACATCCGCATAAAACTGGCTGGTGTATGGTGGCAGCATCATGTAAACATGCCCACCCGGATACAGGCCAATCTCCGCGCCGGGGATAAGCCCCACGATTTCATTCTGGTAGCGCGGTGGCACGAGCATATCCTCGCTGCTGCCGAGGACCAGCGTGGGAATATTCAACGTCTTTAAACTGTCGCGCACGTCATAACCTAAAATAGCATTGCTTTGCAGTTCGAAACCCGCCTGCGTTTGCCCCATTGGGTCAGGCGGTGCATTCACCCACGCATCCACGATAAACGGCATATCGCTGAACACACTTTCACCCAGCAGCATCACCGCGTTGTGCCGGTTGATATATTCCAGCGGGATATTGTTCTCACGCATCAGGTGACCGGACGCTAACAGGAACGCCGAACGGCTGGGGTTATCCGGCGTGCGCGCTGAAGTCACCGCAACCACCAAGCGGTTAATCCGTTCGGGGTGCTTGACCGCCAGCGAAAGCGCGACCATCCCGCCCATCGAGATACCCAGTACACGCGCGTTGTCCATCCCGATATGTGCCATCACCGCCGCCACATCGTCTGCCATGTCCGCGAGGTTGGAGGTGTCGTTGGGCTGCGTGGCCGTCTGCCCCGAACCACGATTATCGACCGTCAGCAAGCGGTACTTCTGCCCCAGCATCTGGCGAACCGTTTGCCCTAAGAGGTCGTTGCTGTGCGACCCCATACCGGGGATGTAAACGGCATCCGGCCCACTGCCATCCACTTCATAATGTAAAACTGCCGTCCCATGTTGGAAGGTAGGCATAATGTTTCCTGTCTCTGATTAAAGTTGCCGCTTATTCTAGCGCCGGAATGGTGCGCGGCAAGCGGAATGGTGCTATAATCCCTAAAACATTTGAGCTACCCCGATAGCAGGAAAAACACCATGACCCATCCTTTGGTCATTCAGCTACGATTCACCCGCAGTGAATTTCAACGCGGTTTGCAGGGCATAACCGACGAAGAAGCCCGTAAGCGATTCTTGCCGATGAACTGCATCAGTTGGATGATCGGACATCTCGCTAACCAAGAAAACCGCTACTGGATGCGATTTGCACAGGGTAAAGATGCTGCGCCCGGTTTGGATGCGTTAGTCGGCAGTGGGCAGCCCGCCAGCACCCCACCCTTAGCCGAGATGTGGACAGCGTGGGAAACCGTGACCGCAGCCGCCGACTCATACCTCGACACGCTGACGACCGACACGCTTTCTACTTTTTTCACGGTCAATGGTCAGCCCGCGCGGGAGAGCATCGGCAGCCTGCTCAGGCGCAACACCTATCACTACTGGTTTCACCTCGGCGAAGGCATGGCGGTGCGCCAGATGCTTGGTCATACTGGCCTGCCAGAGTTCGTGGGTGCCATCCACGCCGAAGCACCCTACACGCCGGAAGGCTAGCGAGCAGCATTTTGCCTACCGAATATCAGCCCTTACTTGTCCGCGATGCCACAGTAGACGATATACCGGCCTTAGCCGCCGTTCGCTCATCAGCCGCGCTGCATAAAGGGCGCTTGCGGGACGCGCAAAATCCAACGTTCCGGTATTTCGTCATGCGACACGGGGAGCAGGTCGTCGGCTTTTTATCGCTAGTTTTTCGCCGCCCCGCATCGTGGCTCAACGCGGATGACACGTGGCATTTGCCCGAAATCAACGACTTATACGTCGCGGAAGCCGAACGGGGTAAAGGCTATGGAACGCTCGCCATTCGCGCGATGGAACGGATCGCCACGGAAGCCGGTCACCAGCAGCTTTACATCTCCACCGAACCGGTCGATAATCCCCGCGCATACAGCCTGTACCAGCGGCTTGGTTATCGCCCCATTCAGTCCGAACCGTATCACCACCTCTGGGCAGCGGTGGACGGCGAAGGCCATACCGACCGGGGCGAAGCGTGGCTGGTGGATATGGTCAAGTCGCTGGTGTGACCTCAATCACCACATTACCCTTTTTACGTCCGGTATCGACATAGCGGTGCGCCTCGGCGGTTTGCGCCAGCGGGTAGCAGCGGTCGATCACGGATTTCAGCTTACCGGCTTCAACCAGCTCTTTCAAAAACTGGAGGTTCTCCTGCTTCTGGTGCAGCCCTGCGAGACCCAGAACAGCCTTCTTGCTGCCGAACCGCGAAGTCCACAGCATATCCTGTACGATTCGCAGCGTTGGCACCGTGAACAAGAACAACCCGCCTTGTTTGAGCGAATTTTTGCACTGACCGAAGGTGCTTTTACCCACCGCGTCAAAGATCACATCATATGTTTGACCATTCTTGGTGAAATCTGACTTAGTGTAGTCGATGACCTCATCCGCGCCGAGCGACTTCACCAGTTCAATATTAGCCGTACTGCAAACGCCGGTCACTTCTGCCCCTAAATGCTTCGCAAGCTGCACCCCATATGTGCCGAGCGCACCGGACGCGCCGTTAATCAGCACTTGTTGACCCGGTTGGAGATTGGCTAACTCGCGCAGGAAGTAGAGCGGGGTGAGCGCTTCGGGAACGTTGACGGCTTCCTCGTACGACATATTATTTGGCATCGCGGTCAGAATACCCGTTTCCGGCAGGCACATATACTCGGCATGGGTACCGAAGCTGGTATCGGCGGAACCAAAGATGCGGTCGCCGATTTTGAAGCGGGTTACATCTTTACCCACCGCCTCAACCTCACCCGCCAGCATATTACCGAGGATCGGGTTTTTCGGCGCGAGCAGACCATTCATAAAGCGCGTAATGAAAGGGTCAGCCTTACGACTGGCGCAGTCGGTAGGGGTCACGTTCGCGGCATGAATTTTGATCCGCACTTCGTTGTCCTTCGGCACAGGCATCGGCACATCTGTCAAGTGCAGTACATCCGGCGAACCGTAGCGGGTATAGACAATCGCTTTCATGAGTTAACCCTCCATCGTCACCACGACTTTACCCTGAGCATGACCGGCTTCGACATAGCGCAGGGCATCTGCCGTTTGTTCCAGCGGGTAGCAGCGATCCATGACCGGTTTAACCTTACCCGCCTCAACAAGCGTGTTCAAGTACACCAGATCATCCGTGTTGGGTCGTGCCATCAAGTTACCGAACTGCTGACCACCTTTTTTTGACATCAGTGAGCCGAGGATCATGACTGCGAAGATTTGTGACATCTCGCCGCCGGTCACGACATACCGGCCCTGCGCGGTTAGAGCACGTTTATAGGCTCGAAGCGGATAGCTGCCATTCGCCGCGATAATCAGGTCATACTGCTTGCCGTTCTGTGTAAAGTTTTCACGCTTGTAGTCGATTACATGGTCAGCACCCAGCGAGCGCACCATCTCAACTTTGCCTGTGCTGCACACAGCCGTTACGTCCGCGCCGAAGGCTTTCGCGAGCTGCACGGCGAAGGTGCCGACACCACCGGACGCGCCATTGATGAGTACCTTTTGGCCTGCCTGAACTTGCCCCTTATCGCGTAAGCCTTGAAGGGCTGTCACGGCTGCCATACCCATCGCGGCGGCTTCTTCAAAGTTCAGCTTGCTCGATTTATGCGCCAAGACGGTTTCAGGGACGGCGACATACTCCGCAAAACCGCCCCACCCAGCTCCCGATATATCCCCAAACACCGCATCGCCGACCTTAAAGCCCTTTACAGCCTTGCCGACGGCTTCCACGCGGCCAGCGATGTCCGCGCCCAGTGTGGCGTACTTGAGTTTGAACAACCCCATTTCGAGGCGCACCAGAAACGGTGACGCGCGTAGTAGATGCCAGTCCGCCGCGTTGACGGATGTCGCGTGAATTTTGACCAATACTTCGTTGTCCTCCGGTACGGGCTTGGCAACCTCTTTAAGCTGCATCACATCCGGCGAGCCGTAGCGGGTATTCACAATCGCTTTCATGAGTCTCTCCTATATGCGGTTCTCGTCGTCATTCAATGGGTTGACCGAGATCAACGGCAGGCCAATATCGCGTACCTTTTTCAACAGCCCGTGGAGCGCGGCTTGGTCAACGACCGTACCGACCAAACGGGTGTCGCCGTTGTCGTCGGGGATGATCGCCAAACCGTCAAACCAATCCGCCCATTGGCTGCCCAGATGCCCATGAACGCGGATTTCATAACGCGCTGGTCGGTCGCTATCAGCTTGTATACGGTGTTGTTTCGCCATGCATCTGTACCTGTTGCTCAATCTACAGGACAGCATATAGGGAGCGAGGTATGCCCGTATAGATACTAAAGTGTTGTTTTAGGTGTTATTCGGGGTCAAAGTAGGCCGAGTTCGCGGGCGCGAGCAACGGCTTCGGTGCGGCGTTCGACTTGCAGCTTGCCGAAGATGCGCTGGTTATGCCCTTTGACCGTGTTCAACGTGAGGAAAAGCCGTTCGCCGATCTCGTAGTTGGAATGTCCCTGCGCGATGAGATGGAGGACTTCCAATTCGCGTTGACTGAGGGGTTCGACTAATAATGGGGTAGTGAGATTGGACGATGGTAACGGTTGGGCATCCATCGCCGCCAGCAGCTTCGCGGCGTAGTCCGGCATCACCCCGCGCGACACCGCTTCTCCGAGCAGGTTCGCCATCGGCAGCCCTTCATCAATGAAGGTGCGTATGAAACCTTCTGGCTCGCCCATCCGCAGCGCTTCGCCAAGCCACTGCACCGCCTTTGCCCGATCACCCCCTTCAAACCCCGCGACCACTTGCAGTACACGCAGTTTAAGCTGTTCATCTACCCAACCCTTTTCCACGGCTTGTCCGTAGAGCGGCTCAAGCAGTTTGAGCGCGGCAGCGGGGTCATGCAGCGCGAGGCGGACACGCGCTTGGCTGATGGGTAAATCATAGCGGAAAGCGAGTTCGTCTGCGGCTTCCACATCGCCCCGCTGGAGGAGCGCCAACACCTGCACAGCGGCAACCTGTGGTAATCGGGGGGCAGCGAAAAAGTGCTGGCGTGCATAGTGTTCCGCCCGCGCGAGGATAGCCTCCGCACCGGCAATATCGCCCTGTGCTAGACGAACCCGCGCCAAAAACACCTCGCAGACAATCACTTGATCGGTATTTTCGATCTGCCGGACGAGATGCACTGCTTGTTCGGCATACCGCTGCGCCGCCTCAAGGTCGTTTCGTTCGTAGGTGATACGGGCGAAGCCGACATAACCCGCAGATGCGACTGGCAGCGGCGGCTCACCCGCAATTTCGATCACTCGCTGGAAAGTCGCAGCAGCTTCGGTCAGTTGGTTATCGGCTTCTTGCATGTAGCCGAGGCCGAAAGTTGCCATCAGGTCAATGATGATATGCCCGATGGCCTGACTAATGCTGATCGCCTCGGTATAAGCTCGTCGGGCAGCGGCGCGGTCGCCCTGCAACTGGTAAGCCACGCCGAGCGTCCATGTGGTCGCGGTACGAACCGGCAGGTTGTTGGGATGCAAATAATCAAGGGCGCGGCGCGACTGGTGGACGATGATGTCAACTTGGTTCTGCGCCACGGCGATGGTCGCGCGAATAGAGGCGATATGCCCGATCAGATCGCGTTCGTGCGCGTCCAGTGTCGGCTTCTGGAGCGCCCGTTCCGCCGCTTGCAGCTTGTCCTCAATCGCGTTCATCCGTCCCGCGAACAACATCGCCGAGGCGTACATCACCCATAAACCCGGCTTCGCATCCAACGCTTTCGGCGGAAGCGACTGCAACCAACTCAGCACCGAACCCGCTGCACCGCGAAACAACAGCGGCATCCCACCCCCTTCGGCGAGGCGTGCGGCTTGGTCAAAATCGTGGGCAGCGGCGGCATGATGAAACGCCTCGATCTCCAACCCGCTCGCCTCATACCACATGCTGGCCCGCAGATGTAACTCGGCGACCGCGCCCGACTCCATATTTTGATGTAAGCGCTGGCGCAGCAGATCGGCGAATAGGTGATGATAACGATACCAGCGCCGCTCGCTGTCCAGCGGGATGATAAACAGGTTGGCGCGTTCGATATAGGCGAGCGTATCTTGTCCTTTGGCAGCAGGATCACCCATCACCGCATCACACAGCGCAGCGCACATCCGCTCAAGCATGGCGGTATGCAACAAGAAACGCTGAACCGGTTCTGGTTGGCGCTGCAAGACTTCTTCGGCCAAATAATCCAGCACAAAACGGTGGCTGCCGGTGAAAGACTCGATAAAGCGGGCGGTATCGGTACTGCCCTGCATGGAGAGCGCCGCCAACTGCAAACCTGCAATCCAGCCTTCCGTGCGAATCTCCAACGCGGCGATGTCTGCCGCCGAGAGGTTCAGCCGCATCACATGGTTGAGGAAATCCGCCGCTTCGGTATGGGTAAAGCGCAGGTCGGCAACCCGCACCTCGGTTAGCTGCCCCCGCGCCCGTAGTTGGCTGAGGGGAAACTGCGGGTCTTCGCGGGTGATGATGACCAGATGGAGTTGCGGCGGCTGGTGCTTGAGTAAGAAGGTCAGGGCGTGGTCAATCGGTTGAGAGTCTAGCAGGTGATAGTCATCGAGAACGAGGGTAAAGTGATGAGGAACTGCGGCGATTTCGTTTAGCAGCGT
The DNA here is from genome assembly GCA_020161935.1 of Chloroflexota bacterium. GTDB lineage: Bacteria > Chloroflexota > Anaerolineae > Aggregatilineales > Phototrophicaceae > CFX2. The sequence goes on along the minus strand of JAIUNI010000003.1, from coordinate 513,377 downwards.
CGTAACCAACACCTCGGTTGGTGGCGGCTGCGGCGCGTGTAAAACCGCCAATATACTGTTGCCAACACCGGGCAAAATCGTTTGCAAAGCAGCAACGAAATAAGTCAAAAAGCGTGCAGGTTCGTTATCTACCTCATCCAACGATACCCATGCGACAGGCTGCTTACTCGATGCTATCCACTCACTCAGAAGTGTGGTTTTGCCGAAACCCGCTGCCGCCGAAACCAATGTCAGTTTGTGACGCAGCCCTGCGTTCAGCCGTTCGATCAGGCGCGTCCGCGCGACAAGCCCCGGTCGTGGCGGTGGAACAAAGAGTTTGGTAGCGAGTATTGGCGTGGGCATGGGTTAATCACAACCGCCTGATTTACGCGAACTTGACCACGACTTTTCCGGCGCTCTTGCCGGTATGCAAATATTCCACCGCGTCGGCGGCTTGTTCGACACCCTGAAACGGCGTAGGGTCAACCTCCGCCTTGAGTTTGCCGGATTGGTACAGGTCGATGAGCTTGACCAGTTCTTCCGGCACCTGACGGATAAAGTGTAACAAGAACATCGACCGCAGCGAGGCCGATTTGCTCAACAGGATGCGGTAGATGCGTGGGCGCGTCACCAACTCCGGTTGGGACATATACTCGCTAATGTAACCGATGATGACCAACCGTCCGCGTACAGCAAGATTCTCCACGCAGGTGTCAAACAGCGAGCCGCCCACCGACTCGTATACCAGATTGATACCTTGCGGGTATTCGGCTTTGAGTACCGCGCCAACGTCCTCGCGCTTGTAGTTAATCACACGGTCGCAGCCCAGCGACGTAAGCCGTTCGGCCTTTTCGTCCGAGCCGCATGTCCCGATGACGGTATTCCCCGCCAGTTTGGCAAGCTGCACAGCGAACTGCCCTGTACCACCCGCAGCCGCTGTCACCAATACGGTTTCGCCGGTTCGCATCTCGCCAACGGTATTCAGGCCCAATGCCGCTGTCACCCCGCTGGCAACCAGTGCCAACACCTGCGGCGTGGCTTCCGGCACGGGGATGACAAACCGCGACCGCACCGTGACGTACTCCGCATACCCACCAATCGCCGTGGAAATCACGGTGTCGCCTACTTTATAGTCGGTGACTTTCTCACCGACCGCCACCACTTCGCCCACCAACTCCGCGCCGAGGTCGAGCGGCGGAGTCGCGCCGGGGGTATATAACCCCGCGCTGATGTTCACGTCGGTGGCGTTTACCCCCGCGTAATGGTTGCGGATGGTGATTTCGTGTCCGGTCGGCGGCTTCAGTTCCACCTCGACAATTTCAGATGCCGCGCGGAAGTTATTGCTAAAAGTTGTGGCAATCAGCTTACGGTAAGTCTTGGGCAGCATGGGCAGGTTGTCTCCAGTGAACAGTCAAGCGCGTTGTGCATAATAACACGACAAACCCCTGAACGGTTCCTTACCCGCCCTCAAGCTGCACACGCGGCTCTGGCTGGCGAATGACCATCAGCAGGGCAAGCGCGACCACACACAGCAGCATTCCAATAAACAAGCTGTTGGTCATGCCAATGCTGTTGATGATGGTACCAGAGGCCGCAAAACCGATAACGTAGCCAATAAATTGTGAGGCGTTATACAACGCCAGCGGCGTGGCTAATCCTTCACGGGGAACAAGGTCAGTGATGAGCGCCGAACCTACGACGAAACCCGCGCTAATCATATTTTGCAAAGCCATCGCCACCCAGAAGTGCCACAAACTGGAAGCCGAGGACAGCACCAACAAGCCCACCAAACTGGCGAGGTAGCAAATCATCATCAACGGTCTGCGCCCCAGCTTATCCGACAGCCAGCCCATGAACAACGGCAGCGGCAGACTGATGAGCGCACCAACCGCACCCGAACCCGTGATCGAGGTGGCATCAAACCGCAGCGTATCCATGATGAGGGAGCGCCCCAGCACGATCTGGCTGTTAGCAATATGCGCGAACACGCTCGCGAAAAACAGCAGCAGGAACACACGACTGAGCAGCACCCCGCGCGACGACCCGTGCGCCGATTGATGCCCTCTCGCGACCGGCGGCTTATCCGCCAGCAGCAGCCCGCTTAACGGCAGCAGGATATAGACGAATGCGCCGATGGTAAACAACGCTTCATAACCCCAGCGGTCAACGATAATGCCGCTGGCAACTCCGCCGAGGATACCCGCCGCCGATGGCGCTAGCCCGATCAGGCCAAACACCCGCCCACGCCCCGCCTCATTGGCGAACAACCCCGTCAGGATGCCGAGCAATGTGACGTTCAACCCCACCAAAAACCACAGTGCAGCCGTTAACCCGACCAGCGCGACGATGGTATCCACTTGCCCCATCGTCCAGCTAATCGGCACCATAAGAGTCGATGCCAAGATGAACATCACCTTGCGCCGTTGGAAGCGGTTCGCCGCCCACCCGCCTAGGATCGACCCAATCGACAAGGCGAAGAAACCGATTGAAAGCGAGTAACCGGCAATGCTGGGGTCGCCGCCCAAGCGCACCGCATAAATGGGCAGCAGCGGCACGAAACCACTGCCAACGGTGAACATGACGAGGCTGCAAAAAAAGAGTGCAAAGAGTTGTTTTTTAGCCACAGTGTTCTTTCGAGATAAACAGGGAATAAACCCCTCACCCAACCCTCTCCCCCGCAAGCAAAGGAGAGGGTTTTAATACGCAATCATGGGCAATGAGGGGCGAATATAAATTAGATGTAATCAGGGGGTGAGCGTCACCTTGAGCGACTCTTTGCCGGAAGCCACCATATCCATCCCCCTGTGGAAGCTGGCAAGCGGCAGTTGATGGGTAATGATCTTATCCATCGGCAGCAAGCCCTGTTCCAACATACGGATAGCAATCGGGTAGCAGTAGGGGCTGAGGTGCGAACCGTGAATAGTCAGTTCTTTGGTGTCGCCGATGATCGTCCAATCGACCGTCACCGGTTCGCGCATGACGCTGAACTCGACGAACGTCCCCAACTTGCGGATCATCCGTAAGCCCTGCTCGACGGCAGGCGGGTAGCCGGTCGCCTCGATGTAGACATCGCAGCCATAGCCGTCAGTCAGTTTCATGACCTCATCGACCACATCAACCTTCGAGGGATTGAGGGTCAAATCCGCGCCACAAAGTTTAGCAATTTCGAGGCGGTCGTCGCTCATATCGACGCAGATCAGCAAGCGCGGGTTTTTGAGTTTAGCCGCCGCGACCATGCCCATACCCAGCGGCCCAACTCCGGCGATCACGACCACATCGTCCAACTGGATTTCGCCGCGTTCAACCGCATGGATGCCACAGGCCAGCGGCTCGATATAAGCGGCGTGATGTACGGGGATGCTCGTCGGCACTTTGTAGTTCAGCGCACCAATGGGGAACTTCATATACTCCGCCATCGCGCCGAACGTCGCCTGCCGGAAGCCGTATACATCGTGCTTATCTTGGCACATCCAGTACTGCCCGCGCTTGCAGAAGCGGCACTTCCAGCACGGCACAATTTGTTCGGAAACGGCAAGGTCGCCCAATGCGAGGCCGTACTTTTCCGCCGCGCCTTCGCCCAAGCCGACGACTTCACCCACAAACTCATGACCGGGGATAACGGGTGTCTGGCAGTAGCCGGTGCGGTGCTTATCGCCCCAGAACAGCGGCGCACCCTGATAGCACTTGAGGTCACTGGCGCAGATGCCCACCGATTTGACGCGCACCAGCACTTCTTCCGGTTCGAGCGTCGGCACATCCCACTCTTGCAGGCGGTAATCCAGCGGCCCGTGGCACACAATCGCGGACATGGTTTTAGGTAATGAGTTGATATATTGGCTGTTCATAAACATCCTTCTCAAGAAATTTTGCTAGAGTATAAACGGATTTGAAAACCCCTGCACGGGCGTGGTGCTATCTACAACCCTCACCCCTAACCCCTCTCCCTCATGGCGAGGGGAACCATACAAGCTCTGATGACGATGTGAACAAAATAACCGACATTTGGTTTAAGTTTGCAGGGGAGATTAGATACGTTATGATTGGCTCTCATATATAAAGATCGTTTAGGTGAAAAATAATGGAAAAACGGCTTTCAGGAAAAGTGGTTATTATCACCGGCGCGAGTTCGGGTATTGGCGCGGCGAGCGCACGGTTGCTCTCCGGCTATGGCTGCAAAGTGGTACTGGCGGCGCGGCAGGTCGATAAGATGCAAGCCATCGCCAGCAGCCTACAGGGCGACTCGCTGGTCGTCCCGACCGACATCACCCAAGCCGAGGACATCACCAGCCTTATTAACCAGACGATAGACAAGTTTGGGCGGATTGATGTGATGTTCGCTAACGCCGGTATTTATATCCCCGGCGAGTTCGAGGACGGCGACCCTGAAGCCTTTGCCAACCTGATGAACGTGAATATCAACGGAGTGATGCGCTGCGTCCATGCCGCGCTGCCGCACATGAAAGCCCAGCAGTCGGGTGATATTCTGGTGAGCAGTTCGATTTCGGGGTTTGTCGATATTCACTGGGAACCCGTTTACAGCGCGTCCAAACATGCCATTCAAGGTTTCGTCCATACCCTCCGCCGACAGGTGGCGAAGTATGGGATACGGGTGGGCGCGGTTTGCCCCGGCGCGGTGGCAAACGAGTTGTGGGGCATTGACGATCCAGTAGAGATCGAGCGCCTCTCGGTGCAGGAGCGCAAGTACATTCAGTCGGAGGATGTGGCGAACGCCGTTGCGTTCATGCTGTCGCAGCCGCCGCACGTCACTATCCGTGACCTCGTGATGCTGCCGCAGAAACAGGATATTTAGCCTCTTATTTCAGGTTGAAAATCTGCGTGTTGGCGTTGAACTCGGTGACGAAGCCCAACACTGTGCCGATGGACATGGTGGGCGCAGCTTGATCGCGGTCTTCATAGGGGGTTGTATCAGGACGAGTTGGAATTGGCATAGTTTTTGCTCCTTATTTGCTTTGGCTCTTTTTTCTAAGGGCTATATCGACTAATCTTCGGATTTGTTTATCGACTGCTGAGGGTTCAGCGGGCAAAAGTAATGACATGGTTTCTGTATTTAAGGAGTCGGTTAATGTGTCCCATGACTTACTATCGCCGGCCTTCGTTAAAATCCACCATTTGTCGAATAAGTCTGGGGTATACGGTAATTGTGTTCCTAGTACCTTATCCAGTGTGGCAAGAAGCCCGTTATATTTACGTGAACGTACCTGTATATCGGATAAAAAGAGCAGCTTTAATAGCTTGACTTCATCGTCAGGAATTAAGATTTTCACGCCACCATATGGATATGACCATATCACTGGTTTACAAAGTATGTAAGCAGCAACAACATCGTCACCTATGAATTGCACTAGTTCTGGTTTGGCTATAAATACATAGTTGGCATATCCAAAAGTATTCATATTATCCATTGGAAGTTACCTCACTTGAAAGAGTTTTAGAAAATCTGCTAATTCAGGATTCAGACCAATAGTGGTTTGCACTTCTCTATTCCAATAATATGCCAACTGAAGTCGTGATTGGGAAATGAAGGCTTCTGACCAACCTAGTTGATGTGCTAACCGAAGATTTTGTTCAGTGGGAGTTTAAAGCCGGGCAGCACATCACCGCCGTCGAATGTATCATTGATGTCGAGTGTGTACTGCCCATCCAGTGTATGAACGGTAACTGTTTCGGTTTCCGGCTCGAACACCAATACCATGCGGGTATCATTTTGCAGGTAAGTGCGAACTTTCTTGGCAACATCCTTATACGAGTCGGTTGGCGAAACAACCTCAACCGCCAAATCAGGTGGGACAGGGTTATAGCCCGTTTCAGGAAATTCCGGTTGGCGTTCCTTGGAGATAAACGCAACATCCGGCATAAAAGCATTTTGTTCAGAAATACGATAGCCAGCTAATTCACCCGTAACGTAACCCAAGCTATGTTCATCCACGAAACCCAAAATATATCGACTTATACGGGCTGCTTTTTCCGAGTAGTAGGGATAAGCCATCAGCTTCTCGACAATTTCACCATCAATCAGCTCAAAATAGCGTTCGGAGTTCTCAGGTAACTGACAAAATTTTTCAAATACGGTTATTGTTTTCATAACTCTAACCCCCGATCACCCGCGACATGAGCGAGAAGTCGCGGCGGGTGAAGCCCGACTTCTCGTAGTAGGCAACCGCCGCTTCGTTCTCCGCGCTGACTTCCAGATGCACGGCTTGAATACCGTTCGTGCGGCAGGTTTCGAGCATCACCGCCATCGCTTGCCTACCAATGCCCTTACCCCGCGCTTCCGGCAGCAGGTAGATCTCGTCCACGAAGGCATCGCGCCCGCCGAACTCCAAACTGTAGCCGAAGCACACCGCCATATAACCCACCACCGCGCCGTCCCATTCGATCAGCCACACGTAACCGTGCTGGGGATTCGCCATCAACCCGCTCAGGCCGCCCCGCTGTTTGACCGCATCAAACGGGATACCGTCGAAAGCGTAGTAAGCCCGCATGAAGTCAACCAGCGTATCAAGATGGGCGGGTATGGCGCGGCGGAAGAAGGCGTTCATACCAGCGGCGCGACCTCGATATTGTCGAACGTGACCTCAGCATTTTGGGCAAAGAAGAATAGACGGCTGCCGTTCAAGTCGTAGCAGCGGTCAATCAAGCAGCGGCGGCCATCCACGCACACGTCGATGATGTCATCTTTCAGGATAATTTCCAGCGTAAAAGGTTGGTCGAGGCCATCGACGCAGCTCACCGACTGCTGGTTAAGTGTCACCTTGCGCTCGTAGGGCAGAACGGTGAGCGGGTAGCCCCTCTCCATATCGCCCGAACCGCGCAGCCACAGGCCAAACTCAACTGAATTTGCCGCAGGTTTCACGGTTAGGCTAATGCGCGCGTTTTGCGGGACGTTATCCAACGCGGCGACTGCCTGTCCCTCGACGGCGCGAATGTCGATGCTGCTCGCGCTGCCGGTTACTTCCATCGTCATCGGGCTGTAGGGCAAATCGAGCTTATCGCCATAGGCGGGAACCATCTCCGGTGCGAACTTGGTGCCGAGCGTGCCGTCTTCGTGCTGGATGATCTCGCGGAACAGGGTATGCCCCGCGTACATGCGCTCGCCGTTATCCTTCTCGTCGCGGCGGCAGGCGAGGTACGCGACACCAATACGGCGGTTGCCGGTGAACGCGGCGGTTTTCATGACCATCGCCACGTTAGAGTCATCGAAAATATCAACAGCCGGACGCAGCCACGGCCCCATCGGCTGCCGTGACATGCGGTAATGGGCTTTGCCATCCAAGCTAAAGACGAGGTAGTACCAGCCATTCCACTGGAAATAGTCAGGGCATTCAGGGATATTGGCATAATGTTCCCGACCACCGGGGATAATGAAGGGTTCGGCGACCGTCCACATCTTTAAGTCCGGTGAGGTCAGCCGTGCGAGACAGCCCCCACGCCCATAGAGCAGATACGGGTCGAGCGAAGCCGTGACCAGCATATTAAACTCGCCCGTAGTTTCATCCCGAAATATAAACGGGTCACGGTAATGCTTGGGTGAGTAGCCGCTGATGGGTTCAGCGAACGGGTTGGGTAAGGTTTTCTCGAAGGTGATGCCGTCGCTGCTCACCGCGAGGCTGAGTTTCTCGGTACGGTCGGAGGCCATGCGGGTCGCGTAGAAACCGTAAAACATGCCGTCATGGTAAAAGGTCGAGCCGGTGCAGATCGAGCCTTCCCAATCCTCGGTACAGGGGATCGCCATCGGGTGATGTTCCCAGTGAACGAGGTCGCGGGTCGAAGCGTGTGACCACTGATGCCCACCGAGGCCGCCCTTCGCCTGATGGTGGTTCTCGTCCTGCAGGTAGTAAAGGTGAAATGTGCCATCATGGTAGAAGGGCATACAGTCGCCCACGAAATACGGGTCTTGAGGTTTAAAGTACTGCACCGTAAAAGCTCCTATTCGAATTATTATCAATGATCGTCAGTTGTAGGGACTTGCCGCTGGCAAGTCCCGCATTAAGGATCAATTTTTCCAGCTTACAAACGCCGCGCCAAGCGGAAGCCGATGTTGCTGCCACGCGAACCGGGGAGGAAACGCCCACGGTTGGTCGGGCTGGATTCGGACATCGGGTCGAACCACGAGCCGCCGCGCATCAGCCGCGCGAAACTGCCGCTCAAATCCTCGCGCCCGTCACCGCCGTTATACGGGTAGCGGAAATCCTGCGTCTGCCAGTTCTTGCCCCAGCGCGTGCTGCACCACTCCCAAACGTTCCCGCACATATCCTGCGCCCCGCACCACGAGGTATTTCCGGCTTCGGTCACCGCCCACGGATACCCTATCTTCTGCTCGGCGGTGTTATACACACGCGGGCGTGGCGCTTCGGCATCCGGCCCCTGCGCGGCGGCTTCCCACTCGGCCTCGCTCGGCAGTCGCCACGGCAGCCCTTCGGCTTCCGCCAGCCAGCGGGTGAACGCATCTGCCTCGTACCAGCTTACGCCCACAATGGGTTGGTCAGGCGCGTTAAACAGAGGATTGTCATAAAAGAAGGGTCGGGTAATTTCCTTACCCTCCTGCCAGTGCCACCCCATCTCGCTCCAAAAGCGGCGTTCTTGATAACCACCGGCGGCGATGAACGCTAAGAACTGGATGTTCGTCACCGTCGTTTGGGCGATGCCGAACGCTGCCAGCGGCACGGTATGCGCGGGGCGGCTGATTGCCGTGATGTTATCGCCAATCGGGTAGGTTCCAGCAGGGACTTCGCAAATCGTAATCATCAATCGTGACCTGTCATCTTCATTAAATATGTTCACTGCTCCCATTTTAGTAGACGGTGTAACAAAAATGAACTGCTTGCACAACCTCAATCTTTGTTTCCAGCATTTAGGCGCATAATCAAAATGTCATACGGTTATTATTTGTAATTATTGGTTGGATGTCTTTCATTTGTTCCAACCACCGAGGAAGATAACATGGGTGTTCAAGTAACGTGGGATGATGAAGCACAAACCATCCTGCACTACAAAATGGAAGGTCGCTGGCGCTGGAACGAACTCTACAACGCGGTAAAAGAAGGCCATACCTTAAATAGTGACACAACCCAAAATGTGTATGCCATCGTCAATCTGGAAAACAGTCTCGGCATCCCGCCCAGCGCCGTTGCCCAATTTGGCACGCTTTCGACACTCAAACGCCCGAACACGCGCATCGTCGTATTTGTGGCGGGGGGCGGCTTCGTATCCGCACTCATCAAAACCTTCAACCGTGTCTACTCCGGTGCAGGGATACAATCGTGCTGGGTTGCTCATCTTGCCGAAGCCTATACGCTCATCGCCCGTGAACGCACACACTTTGAGCAGGCAATTCTCTAGTCCCTACCGCAGCACCCAATCGAATACTCTGGTTTCTCCCAAACCAACTATCGTGTTATACTCACGAACATGAAACCTGAACCACAGTTCACACCGCCAGAATGGGTTATCCAGATTCAGGCGCGGGGGTTAGGCAGCACCCTCGGCTTGGCGCTCGACGCACTGGAACCATTAGGCGTACTGGGAGCACAGTTGGTTTGGGTCGCGCAGCCGGTTTTGAGCCTGTGGGTCGGTCGGGAAACCGTACAGGGTTTCGCCCGTACCCTCGAAACACCCGGCGAACTGGAACAGATACGCTATTTCTTAGATCAATAAGCCTATTCGCGCGTTTGCAGAAATAGGCGATAATGGTTGAAGTCACTATTCATCACGGGTGGGGAACGTGGATAGCACAACCCAGTATCTGACCATCATCATTTTCGTGCTGGCACTCGTCATCACGATCATCGTCACACAATTCGTGCGCCGACGGCGTACGTTATACGTCCTGCGCGAAATCCCTGCGTTCGAACGCTTACCGGGCATGATCGGTGAAGCGATTGAGCAGAACCGCCCCGTGCATGTCTCGCTTGGCAGTTCAGGCTTGGGCAGCACGAGTACGCTGGTCGCCGTCGCCAACGCCGAGCTTTTCTATCAAATCACCCGCCGCGCCGTCATCGGTACGGCTGCGCCGATTTTTACCGTCAGCGATACCAGCGCCTTACCACTGGCACAAGATACCCTGCGCCGCGCCTATGCTTCTCGCAGTACCATCAGCAGCGCACCTTATAACAGCGCCCGCTGGTACCCCGGTTCCGGGCATTCGATGGCCTTCGCCGCCGCCCTCACCGCGACCTTGGCGGATGACCACGTTGGCGCGAACATTCTCGGTGGCAGCTTCGGGCCGGAACTCGCGCTCGTCGCGGAAGCCGCTGCCCGCCGCAACCAGACGATCATCGCCACCAGCGACCAGCTAGAAGGCCAAGCCGTCGCCCGTGTCATGTCCGACGAAGTGCTGATCGGCGAAGAAGTCTTTACAGCCGGCGCTTACCTCGGCAGCTCGTCCACGCAAATCGGCAGCGTCGTCGCCACCGACATCCTGCGCTTCCTGCTTATACTCATCATTCTGATACCAACGATCATCGCCCTCGGCAACTCGTTTTTTGATGGCAGCTTTGGCCGGATCATTCAGAATGCACTTCGCACCCTTTCGGGAGGGGGATAACCGATGGCACGCCTCGGCTCTGCGCTCGCTACCGCCATTGTCATCGTCGTCGGGTTGTGGACGTTCTTCGGGCTGGTTATCGGCAGTGGAAATGATTTGGGTACACTCTCTGACCTTGCCAATGGCATCCGACTCAATTCGATCACCAATCTCTTCCTACAACTCACCGTCATTACCGTCGCCCTCACCGTCCTGATCGGTATCTTTAACTTGCTAGTCGTGCATCTGGGGCGGGTTTTTGGGAGCGGCAAACCGTTCTCACAGCGCATCAACAGCCTCGTGCTGGTCATCAGCGCGGTCGGTGTCATCGTGCTGGGCGTACTGGAACGGTCGGGCGTGCTAACAGGCTCACCCGCACCAACAACGGTTCTCTTGGAAGGGGTACAAGTTTCGATTGAATCCGCGCTGGCAGGCTTGGTGCTGTTCGCGCTGGTCTACGGCGCGTACCGCATGATGCGCCGCCGCGTGACTGGCAGCGCCTTACTGTTCACGCTGGTGCTGCTGCTCATGCTCACCGCCGCGCTGCCCTTCACCACACCGGGGATGCGCGTGGTTGGCCTCATCCGGGATTGGCTGATGGCTGTTCCGGTGAGCGCTGGTGCGCGGGGTATCCTGCTCGGCATCGCACTCGCCGTCACGGTCGCCGGAGCGCGTGTCCTCATCGGGCAAGACCGCTCCTACCGGGACTAAACACATGACGAACCTTTCTGACTTTCTCCGGCATACGGGGGACACGGCATGACTGACGATTTTGACAAGCGTCCACCGGACGACGAACCGGAAGATGATCTCGACTGGCTGCGCGGCACGTCAGACGAGGACTCACCCCCGAAGCGTTCCGGCGACAGTTTAGGCTTTACGGGCGAACTCAGTTGGCGGCAGGATGTCGAAGACGCATTCGAAAACCAGCTCGACGAAGCCAATAATGCCGACACGCCCGAATGGCAGCGCGACAGCGGTGATAAACCCTCCGGTTCCGGCAAGTCCAATTCGCTGGGTTTTACCGGCGAACTCGATTGGCTGCGTGCCTCCGGTCAAGGTCAATCCGAGGATGCGCCGCACGAAGACGAGTCACCCGAATGGCTGCGTGGGGATGACATTCCGTCTGCCGAGTCGCCTATTCTGGACGACACACCGGATTGGATGCGAAGCGACGAGCAGCCTACCGCTGACGAAGCCCCGATCCTCGATGACACCCCCGATTGGTTGAGCGCCGTCGCGCCGCCACCTGCCGAACCGGAGGCCGTTGATACCGCAGTCCCCGACTGGCTGGCGCACATGGATTTGGCGCAAAGCACGCCCTCGCCGGATGAAACACCCGAAGATGACATCCTTGAAGGCGACTCGCTGTCGTGGCTCCGTCAGGATGACTTCGGCGACGAAGAACCCGAACCCACCTTCGATGATACCCCCGACTGGATGAAGCAGCTCGGTGCGCCGGTTGATGACTCGCTGCCCGAAGCCGCATCGCCCAGCGCCGCGCCGCCGGATACGGGCGAACTGGCATGGCTGCAAGAATACGCCGCCGAGCCAACTGCCGAACAAGAAATTATCGACCCAGCCGAGACGGATGCCGCCAACATCCCCGACTGGCTGACGGAAATGGACGACTCCGAACCGTCCGCGCCAGCCGAGCAGCCAATTGCCGCGTCGTGGATAGATGACGATGAGGAAATGGTCCCGGTAGCCAGAGAAGAAGCCGAGATACCACCGTGGCTGATGGAAAACGCGCCGACCGACCCCGACGACGACCTCTTTGGTGAGTTCGACACCGGTATGCTGCGTGAAGCTGCCGAAGCGGGTTTCCCGCAGCCGAAAGCTGAAGAACCACCGCCATCCGGTGAACCCCTGCCCAAAGGCCGCATCACCGATTGGCTGGAGCGCGAGAGTGAAGCCGCTGCCGCCCGCATCGAACAGGACGACTTCCTGAATACACTGCCGGAGTTCAGTACCTCTACCGGCGAATTCGATGTCGTGCCGGGCGAAGAAGTTGCCCCTGCCGCTAACGACTGGTTCGACCAAAGCGAACCGGAACCGTTTGACGCTGCCGACGGCCCGCCCGAATGGTTGGCGGAGCTTCAATCGCAGGATGAACTGCCGCAAACCGACTACGAACTGCCACCGGATGAAGATCTCTTCGCCGGATTGGGTGACATTCCGCCCGCCGAACCCACGCAGCAGATGCCACAGGCAGCAGAAACCGGTGCATTCTTCCAAACGGGCGAACTGCGCGATATTGACGACATTCTTTCGTCGTATAAAGACATTGAAACCGGAGTTCGTGACCAAACAGGCCAACTGCTCAGTCAAGCGGATTTCGACATGGACAGCCTCTTATCCTCCGCCGAACTGGAAAAGCTCAACGACCTGCGCGGCTTCGAAGGGCAACCATCGGGTGCGGACGACCTCGGCCTCGAAAAGTCCGACTGGCTGTCCGACCTCGGTGTCAGCGTCGGCTCGGACGATGTTTCCGCCGCCGCCATCGTGCGTAAACAAGCGCAAAACGAACGCGACCTCGAAGACCTCTCCGAACCGCTGCGCGCCCTGCACGCCGCCGGTTTGGAACTGCCGAACCCCATCAGCGACGATGCGCCCGACAGTATGAAAGCGCTGCTGGTCGGTGTGCCGGAGATCATTCCGCCCGCGCCGGTGCGGATCGGTAAACCGGGCTTGGCGGAAGACCTCGTACTGAGTGCCGCCCAGCGCGAAAAAGTGAATCTGCTGCAATCACTGGTATCGACTGAAGAAACCAATAAGCCGCAGCTCTCGGCGATTGATGCCACGCTGGAAGACGCACCCGACCTCGATGATGTGGTTGGAGCCGCGCCCGTTCCCCTTCCAGCGGCAACCCGCCCCATTCGCCGCCGCCGCCCGAAAATCGACCGTTTCCTGATCGCGGTAGTGCTGGCGGCAGCCATTATCCTACCCTTCGTGGTGCGCGGCCTCCGCATCGGGCAGTTACCACCGGTCAGCTTCGCGGCAGGCAGCCCGCAGCAAATCGCCTTCGACCGTGTAGCCGTCCTCCAGCCGGGGGATACGGTGCTGGTCGCGGCGGAATACGGCCTCACCGATGCCGCCGAACTGGATACCACACTCGATACCCTCCTGCGCCATATCTTCATGCGCGGCGCACGTCCTGTTATTGTCAGCACCAACGCCATCGGTTTGCTCCACGCCAAAAACGTGCTGGAACGCGGTGTTGTTTCCGGCCTCGACATCAAAACGGGCGGCACGGATAGCAGCGGGAACATTGTTGTTAACCCCGGCACCGGCTTAAACCGCTTCGGTCGGATCATTGTGCCCATCAAAGATTACGTAATCGCGCCCTTCATCGCCGGTGAAACCATCGGGGTACGCAACTTCAGCCAGAATATCGGCGGCGCATTGGCGAACGATATGAACGGCAAACCGACGGATATCGGCATGACCTCGCTGGATGATTTCGCGCTCCTCATCGTCATCGGTGAACGCAGTGACGACATTCGTCGCTGGTCAGAACAGGTCATGCCGCTGACAGGTGTTCCCATGTTGATCGCCGTCAGCAGCGCTGCGGGGCCGCTCGCGCAGCCGTACGCCGCAGCCAGCGGTGACGGGATGCTCGTCGGCTACAAAGATGCCTATACCTACCGCGCCATCTTGGAAGCCCAGGCACCGCTTGCGCCGATCCCCGGTGCGACCGACATCCCGACGCTCGTACCGACCAAGCCGCCGACAGCCACACCGACTCCGGTCACGCCCACGGCGACCTTTACCATCACACCGACGTTTACGCCCAGCCTGACACCGACCATCACGCAAACGCCGACCATTACGAATACACCGACGGTCACGTTCACGCCGACCGAGACGTTTACGCCCACCTTCACGCCGACCAACATCCGCGCGACTGATCTACCGCCGACGTGGACACCGACAACCCAAGCCGGTGGTAGTTCCGATGTGGGTGTAGAAGGCTTAACCATCGAAGGTGTGGTGAACGTATCCGAGTCGCTCAACGTGCGCGATAACCCATCACGTTCCGGTACACCGATTGCCTCTATCCCCGGTGGCTCAACCGTTCAAATCATCGGGCGCAACGAGGACGGCACATGGCTGCAAGTGCGCCTCGAAGACGACCGCGAAGGTTGGGTCTCGGCGCAGTTCATCCGCATCATCGAACCGGTGACGGCGACACCTGTGGCTTACCATGTTGACCCGAACGCCGTGGTTGACCTCATGTCCGACTCCAGCTACCGTCCGGTATCCATCCGGCAGGAAGCGACACCGGAACTAACCGAAACACTCGGCGTACCCAATACATTGGCAGCCCCGGCTGCGGCTCCGCTGCCCGCGCAGGGACCGACCGTTGTACAAACGCCCTACCGTGACCAACGCTGGTACGCCACCACGCTCGGCTTGCTGGCGATCATAGCCATCATCACCTTGGGGGCGATCATCAATATCGTGCGCGGGCTGCTGCGAAGGGGGCGCAAGTGACCGGTGACCAGATCGGCCTCTGGGCCGGATTTGTTTTTACGCTGATGGTATTTAGCTACCTGCTGGGGGATAACTTCCTCTACCGGCTGGCGATTTATGTCTTCACTGGCCTCACGGCGGGTTATGTCACGCTCATCACCGTCGAAAGCGTCATCCTGCCGTGGGTGCGCGGCACGATTATCGCTTCTGCGGGCGACATCAGCGGGCGGGCGCTGGGTCTGATTCCCTTTATCCTCGCCTTATTACTCCTGCTGAAAGCCTCGCCGCGCTTCGGTCGTTTGGGCAACATCGCCATTGGCTTCATCATCGCCGTCGGCACTGCCGTCGCGCTGGCGGGTGCAATCGCCGGTACGCTCATTCCGCTGGCGAACGCCACTGGAAGCGGGGTTGCGCTTGACCCGTTGAACGGCTTCTTGGTGTCGCTAGGTGTCATGAGTACCCTGCTGTACTTCTGGTATCTGGCACGCCGCCGTCCCGATGGCACCGTTCAGCGCGGTTTCGTCCTGCGCTCAATCGGTGTGCTTGGTCAGGGCTTCATCGTCGTCACCCTCGGCGCACTCTACGCGGGGGCTATCCTCACCAGCTTGACCATCTTTAGTGAACGCATCGCCTTTCTACTGGCGCGGATTACGGGAGGCTGAAATCAGTGTCAGAAGAACATTCCGGCTCAATCCTTGCAGTTGATTTCGGCAATGTGCAAACCCGCGCCTTGCTGATTGACCTTGTGGACGGCTTCTACCGCTTGGTCGCGCGCGGCGACACCCGCACCACCGCCGGCTTTCCGGCGAACGATGCCCGGCTCGGCCTCAACCGCGTCGTCGAGCAGATCACCGCCGTCACCGGACGCAAGCTGCTGACCAACGACGGCAAAATCATCACGCCTGAGCAAAACGACCGTTCGGGTGTCGATACCTTTGTGACCACCGCCAGCACGGGGCGCACCATGCGTACCGTCGTCGTCGGCCTCGTGCCAGATGTCAGCATCGCCAGTGCGCGGCGGGCGCTCGCCGGAACCTACGTCGAAATCGTGGAAGTCCTCTCGCTTGAGGATGGACGCTCGGTCGAGCAGCAGATTAACGCCATCATCGGCAGTCGCCCTGACCTGATTTTTATCACCGGCGGCATGGAAGGCGGCGCGGAAGAACCCGTGCTGCGGCAGGCGCGTGCTGTGCAGCAAGCCCTGCGCCTCATCAAAGGCGGACGCAAACCGGCGCTGCTTTACGCGGGTAACTCCGTGCTTGCCCCCACCATGCGCGACTTATTCGGCACTCTGGCAACCTTATTCATCGCCCCCAACATCCGCCCCAATCTTGAGGAAGAAGAACTTGAAGGCGCACAGGCGCAGCTCGCCCTCGTGTATAACGACCAGCAGGCCAAACGCGGCAGTTTCGGCGCACTCACCCGTATGAGCCGCAACGGGGTGCTGCCCACCGCCCAGAGTTACAACCTCATCGCCGACTACATCGGGCAATCGACCGAGCAAAACGTGCTGACCGTCGATATTGGCAGCGCGGTCGGCATCCTCTCGGCCTACGTCGAGGATCACGTTACCACCAGCATCCGTACCGACATCGGCCTCGGTCACAGTGCCGACAGTCTGTTATCAACGGTCGGCGCAGCCACCATCAACCGCTGGCTGCCATTCGTGACGAGTACTAACCAGATTCGCCACTATGCCCTGAATAAAACCCTCGTCCCCGGCAGCGTACCGGAAACCATCAAGGGTATATTCCTCGAACATGCCTTCCTCCGCGCGGGCATCGGCGCGTTGGTCGAAGCCTCACGCCCGACATGGGGCAAACGGCTGAACCTCGCCCAGAACACGCTCACCCCGCAGTTCGACACCATCATCGGCGCGGGTGCGGGACTGACGGAAACCGGTTCGTCCGGCTTCGGCACACTCCTGCTGATTGATGCCATTCAAGCCACCGGCGTGACCCGCGTCCAGTTGGATACCTACGGCGTGATCGCCGCGCTCGGTTCGCTGGCCTATACCAATCCCGAAGCCGTCGTGCAGGTCTTGGAAAGCAGCAGCTTGGAAACCGCCGGTACGGTCTTTAGCATCTCCGGTATTCCGGCGCTCAACCGGCCTGTCTTGCATGTCCGCATCAAAACCTCGGATGGGCAGGTGATTAAGCATCACGTTTCAGGTGGGCATATCTGGGTGTATCCGCTGGGCATCGGCAAAACCGCGACCGTCGATGTCAGCGCCGGACGCGGCCTCAGCATCAACGGCAAAGGGCGGGTCAAAGTCACGGCGGAAGGCGGTACCGTCGGCCTGATTTTCGACGGGCGTGGGCGACCGCTGCCACTCGCCAACGATGCCGCCGGACGTGCTGCCCAAATCCCGCTGTGGATTGCCGAAATCACCGGCAACCCGCCCATCCTCATCGCCGACGACTGGCTAACCGATGCGGTCGACGAAGGGATGGGGTTGGACATGGAAACCGAGGAAACGATCCGCAAGTCGAAGCAGCGCGGCGGCTTGTTCGGCGGGGGGCGGCGTAAAGCACCCGCGAAAGCCGAAAAGTCAGTGGAACTCCGCCCCGATCTGCGTTTGAAAGATGAAGAACCGAAAGAAGAATTGCCTGTCCGCAACGACTTGGATGATCTGAGACGATAACCATGCCCTACTATCCCGATCAACGTTATGCGCTGGAAATGACCACCATTCAGCGCGAACAAACCCTCCCCGAAGATGCGATTGGCTCGGTCGAAGTCCGTCAGGGCGCGAGCGTCAACCTGCGCGACATCGTGGCACGCGGTATCCTCCCCTCGCGCTATATCATGGTCGATGCCGCCGGGCAGATGCGCCTCAAAAAGTCGGAGGATTTGGGCGACATCCTCAAGGTCAGCGTCGGTGATCTCGTCACCGCCAAAGAAGTGCTGGCCGAAGCCCCGAAAGGCCGTCGTCGTGTGGTCGCGCCGGTCGATGGCATCGTCGCCGACATCAACAACGGGCAGATTATCCTGCAAATCGAACCGGAAACCGTTGAACTGGAAGCCGGTTTGGATGGGCAGGTCATTCGCATCCAGCAGGGGCAGGGTGTCGTCATCGAAACCTACGGTTCGGTCGTGCAGGGCGCATGGGGCAACAGTCGCCGCGTCATCGGCACGCTCAAAACCGAACCGAACTCCGGCCTCGAAAGCCTGTACGGCGAAGACCTCGACATTCAATTTCGCGGCGCGATTGTCATCACCCGCCGCCCGCTGCGCCAAACCGGCCTCGACGTAATGGAGGACCAGAACCTCGGCGGTATCATCGCCCCCAGCATCGAAGCCGACCTGATCGACTCGGTACTGGCGGTCAAAGGCGCGGTCATGCTCACCGAAGGCTTCGGTTCGCTGCGAATGAGTGGTCTCGTGTACAATATGCTCAATAACTTCAATGGGCGGCAGGCCACGCTGGAAGCCGTGCAGCCCAATCGCTGGCAAACCCGGCGGCCTGAAGTCATCATCAACCCGTCAGGACGGGGGCAGGCACGCGCCATCCGCCCCAACCTGAACCAGACGTTAACCGTCGGTACGAATGTCCGTATGACCCGCATTCCGCACGCGGGTGACATCGGTACGGTTGTTAACTTGCCAAAAACGCCTATTCTGTTAGAGAATGGGTTAAAAGTGCTTTGCGCCGAGGTCGAAAGTGTCACGGGTGAGAAGTTGACCGTACCACTGGCGAATTTAGAGGTGTTTGGTAGATAATAGTGCGTTATAGTAGAATAACGCCGCGTCAGCCTTGAGGGGAGAATAATAAATGGGCTTCAATAGAAAAGACTTGCAAGACGACGACGATTTTAATTTTGACGACGACTTCAAGTTTGATGAAGAGCCTAACGGCGACAGCTTCAAGTTTGATGACGACGCGCCGGATATTGATCTTGATAGCGATAACGACGCGGGTTTCGGCTTCGAGTCGGACGATATGCCCGAACTCAACGAAGATGCCGCGCCGCAGCGTTCCAACCGCACCTTCATCATCATCGCTGCCTTGATGGTGATCCTGTTCCTCGCGGGTTTGGGCGCGGTGCTGTTCCTCGCGACCCAGAACAATGGCCCAACGCCATTAGAACTGACGCGCTCGGCAATTGAAACCCAGAACGCCGAAACCCTGCTCCTCGCACAGCAAACCGGAACAGCAGCGGTTTTAATCGCGCAAGACCAAACCGCGACCGCCAGCGTCCCGACGGCGACTCCCACTTTGACCCGCGAACCAACCGTCACGCCCACGCCGACCGAAGTCGCGCCGCCGACGCTTGACCCGACGGTCGAAGCCGCCAACATCCTCCTGACGCAGGTCGCCAGCGAGGCTACACAGACCGCTGCTGCCGCGCTCATCACGCCCACCGTCGCTGTGGCGAATGTCGATGCCGTCAACGCGACCGGTACGGCGCTGGCCGCCTTACTCGGTGGCGTAGGTGGTGATCTCGCCGCAACCCAAACGGCACAGGCCATCTTGAATGGCAATGGCGGCATCCCCACCCAAGAAAGTGGCGGCATTGGTGTTGTCCCCACCCGCTTGCCGGACAGCGGCTTCTTCGATGATGTCGGGGCGGGCAATAACGTCGCTTTGGTGGCGCTGCTGGCGCTCGGTTTAGTCGGTGTAATCGGCATCTCGCGCGTCGTGCGTGCCAAGAACACCTAACCGGCTTTACACAACCGAAACCGAAAAGAGGGTGCTGCGTGCGCCCTCTTTTGTTTGCCTGCCACCGTGGCTGCACGCATTCAATACTCGCGCCAATCCATCTTAGTTGTCGCATTCACCTCTACATTCAATCCCTCAGCTTCGCGTTATAATCATCCTCCACAAAAGGTTATTGATAAGGTAGCAATCATGGAATATCGCAAATTAGGTCGCAGCGGCATGGATGTGTCCGAAATCGGTTTCGGCGCGTGGGCAATCGGCGGTGGTTGGGGGCCGCAGGACGAGCGTGATTCAGTTGCCGCCCTGCACAAAGCGCTCGACCTCGGTGTCAACTTCATCGACACCGCCGCTGGCTACGGCGATGGTAAGAGCGAACGCATCATCGCCGAAGTCCTCAAAACCCGCTCGGAAAAGATCGTGGTCGCCACCAAAACCCCGCCGCTGCCCGGTCATTGGCCGCCCAGCCCCTACTGCGACATGGACGAACGCTACCCCGAAAAGTACCTGCGCGAGAACGTCGAGCAGCGGCTGCGTAACCTGAACGTCGATACGCTCGATGTCCTACAGCTCCACACATGGACGCGCGCATGGAACCGGAACCCGCGCCCCTTTGAAACCCTGCGGAAGCTCCAAGCTGAGGGCAAAATCCGCGCCATCGGTGTCTCCACGCCGGAGCAAGATCAGAACTCGGTGATCGACCTGATGCGCGGCGGTTGGATCGACACCGTGCAGGTCATCTACAACATCTTCGAGCAAGAACCGGCGGCTGAACTCCTGCCGGTCGCGGGGGAAACCAACGCCGGCATCATCGTCCGTGTCGTATTTGACGAAGGCTCGCTGACGGGCAAGTTCACCCCACAAACCGCCTTCGCCGAGGGCGACTTCCGGCGCGGCTACTTCGAGGGCGACCGCTTGGAACGGGCGATCAAACGGGCCGATAAGGTGAAGACCGATATTGACGGCAGCGGCTTCAACCTGCCACAGGCCGCCATCAAGTTCGCGCTCATGCACCCCGCCGTCAGCACGGTTATCCCCGGCATCCGTAACGTCACACAGGCCGAGGCCAACATCGCCGTATCCGACCTGCCAGCCCTTTCGGACGACCTGATGCTCAAGCTGCGGGAACACAATTGGATGCGCGGCTTCTGGTACGGCGGGAAATAGGCGTGTGGGAAGGGGATTTTGAGAAAACGGACGCGATATATTGACCGTTGATAATTAAATTCGGTATTAGGGGCAGCGGACGGCATGTATGCCGTCCCTACCTCCAATCATGTGTGTAGGGACGCAATACATCGCGTCCATCATGTACGCTATTACCGAATCATTTCATTGACTACGCCTGTGCGCCCACCGGTATCAATTTAATCGGGCGTTAATGTTCGTCTTCGCCCAGCATCCCGTCATACACGCCGGGGGTGGAGTCGGGGATGAGCGTCGCGCCCACCGTTTTCTGGTAAAAATCGACCGGCCCTACACCGCCGATGATGGCGTAACCGTAGCCTTCGGAACGCATGGCGTGCAGGGTGGCAATCAGCAGCGCCCGCCCCACGCCGCGTTTCCCCGACGCGCTGCCCACGCCAATCGGGCCGAAGAACCCTTTGGCGCTGGTGTCATAACAGGCGAACCCGATCACCGCATTCGCCTGCACCGCGATCCAGCAGCTTACGGGGACGTGGGCGAAAGCCACCTCGGTTTCGCTCTGCCATACTTCATCGAACTCGTGCCGTACCCATGACGTGACGCGGTGCTTCTCCGGTGGCATCCCCCGCCGGACGCGGACACCCTGCGCCTGCATAGCCGCCCATTCCGGTTCCAGCGGCGGCAGCGTGTACAGCTTCACCAGCATATCGGTCATGGCGGTTTTCCTGTATTGGCTTCAGAACTCTGTGTCCTCTGTGCCTCTGTGGTTAATTCTTTGCATTTCCTCAGCGTCTCTGCGGTTCAATTCTTTTGTGCTTACCACGTCCCGAGGCGCGACGTGTTACCCGTGCCGGCGGTGCGGCTGGCGTTCCACTTTTGCACAGCTTCTAACCCCTGCGCCGAGCCAATCTTTTGCAGCATGTCGGCGGCTGCGCGGCTGACCATCGCCTCTTTGCTGGTCTTCATCACCTCGATCAACCCCGGTACGGCAATCGCGCCCATCGCATCCAGCGCACCGGATGCCGCCTGACGCACCACATCGTTGCGGTCGATCAGCGCTTCGGCCAGCGCGGGTATGGCCTGCGCCTCGTGCATCGGCCACAGGGCTTCGGCAGCGCTCCGGCGGACTTTCCAATCCTCGTCACGCAGCGCCTCGCACAACCCCGGTACGGCATCCGCCCCGATCTTGCCCAGCGCACCGGTCGCCTGCCAGCGGATGTTACTGTCGTTGTCCTTGACCATCACGCGCAGCAGTTCGGTGACTGCTGCCCCGTCGCCAATATCGCCCAGTGCTTTACAAGCCGCTGTGCGAATGCGTGCATCTTCATCGCTCAGGGCATCCAGCAAACCGGGGACGGCGGCTGCGTCTTTATAGTTGGTTTGCTTCGCCAGCAGGAAAGCCGCGTCCACCCGCACGTCACGCATCGGGTGTTGAACCGCGCCCACCAGCGCCGCGTAAGCCGTGGGGTGGTTCATCTGGGCGAGGCTCTTGAGGGCAGAACGGCGTTCTTCCGCGTTGTGGCTGTCCAGCGCCGCGACCGCTGTATGCACCGCAGTGGGTGCGTCCCGCGAGACGATGACACTGTGCGGCTGGTGTTCGCCTTGGAGTTCGAATAACCGGCGCATTAGTTTGTCCCACGAGGGACGCGCACGGTCGGTAAAATCGAGATACTGGAGGTTTTCGATCTGGGGGTGCAGCTTTTCGGTGGCTTTATACAGCAGCGGAATGACCTTGACCCCTGCGCCCTGTGCATACGCCCACTCGTAGGTCACATACTGCGAGGCTTTCGATTCGGGCGAGATGACAAGGATCAGCGCGAAGCAATCCTTGATGGCATCGTTGATCGACTCGCGCCAGTTTTCACCCGCGCGGAGCTGCTCGGTATCAATCCACACTTTAAAACCCGCCGCGAGCAGTTGGCGGATGAGCATTTCAACGAATTCTTGCTCTTCGTGTTTATACGACACAAAAACGTGCTTGTTCATGGAAACATCCCCGACGCACTACAGCCAACCATTACCTGTTATCATTCGTTGCGTATATTGTATCGTATTCTGGCAGGGTTGCCTGTCACCTGCATAACAGGCATACCTGCGTCAGGCAGGCTCGCTGCACCGTAGGCCGCGTTTTAGCCGGGGGTTTCGCGTCCGGCGGGCATCACTTCGTCGCCCTCGTTACCCTGTCCGGCAGGGTTGTTGTTGGTGTTAGCCTTACCCTTGTCGTTGGGGATGGTTTGGCCGACACCGGGGTTCGGCTGCACACCGGTCACGTCGTCCTCGGCCTTTTCCGCGTCCTTCACTTTGGGCTTATCTTTGTCGCTCATCGTTAGCTCCTTTGCGTTTAGCGTCTTGCCCTCATCCTATCGTCATCCCTTGTGGATTGGATGGGCTGAGTGGGTAAATTTGATAAGCCACCAGCGATCAGTCGCCAGTCGCCAGTCGCCAGTCGCCAGTCGTCAGTCCACAGTCAACAGATGACAGTCAAATGCAAATACGAGTCGCCAAGAGGTTATGGCGGCAGTGGCGGCGGCGGCGGCAGTGGAGCGCCATATGAAGTTTTCAGTTGCCAGTTTACAGTTATCAGTTCAATACATAAGCAATTCGGTAAATTCCGCAAAAACTGCGAAAACTGCAAATGCGGTAGTTCGTTTTGGCAGTGGGTTTGAGGGAGTGCGGTGAGCTGAAGATTCGCCCTAAAGGATTTCCTTCGGTCACAATTTTCTTCACATTCTTCACTTTCACAGTGCATTTTTGATGCTGTTGTTGCTGTTAATGCTGTTGAGAATCGGTTGATTTGTCGCAAATGTCGTCAGTGTCGTCAGTGTCAGTATTGTCAGTTGGCAAATTTGGCAGCAAAGGCAGCAATTTCAAATGGCAACTTTGATGCTCTATGGTGAAATCCTCGGCTAGATGATTGGCAAAGTTGGCAAAAATGGTGTAAAAGCCTGCCGCCGCCAAGATTGCCATCCGTTTTATTTGCAGCGGCGGATGGGTGGGTCGCTGCTGCAACGTTTGCTGCAAAATAGTTATCAGTCAACAGTTTTCAGTTGACAGTTAAAGCAAAAGACGGCGGATGTGGTTGTTAAGGTGCGGCGGACTTGCCCTCACCCCACGACGGTACGCTCGCAGGCTCGCTCCACCGTCAGCCCTCTCCCGATCGCTGAGTACAGCTAGGAGAGGGGAGAAAATGCAGAGGGTATAGTGTGTCCTATGAACAGGATAGCAGAGATGGGCGGCGAAAGGGTGAACATTTGTCAGAACATTTGGTCACTTTTAAGGGGAGTTGGCGTTAACTTTGCAGGAGAGAAATTGAGGGGTGAGGTTAATGGGTGGTTTGTAAATGGTTTGCCGACAAACCTAATTCAAACGTAAGGCATAATAAGTGGGTGGTCAGTCGTCTT
The DNA here is from genome assembly GCA_020161935.1 of Chloroflexota bacterium. GTDB lineage: Bacteria > Chloroflexota > Anaerolineae > Aggregatilineales > Phototrophicaceae > CFX2. The sequence continues at coordinate 489,172 of JAIUNI010000003.1, read as the reverse complement.
TAGTCGGTAGATCAATGCAAGACAAATACAGCGCGGAGAAAAGAGAGTTTATGGATATTGCAACAGCAACCCAATTGCTTGAAGGTGAATGGGAAAGTGTAGAAAAAAGTGGCTTTTTTACTGACTTACGAAATGGCTATTTCGACGCGGAAGGATTTGAGAGAGTTCAAGCAATATTAAACAGTATAGAAGTAACGACAGAGGAAACCTTTGACAAACGTTTCATTGAAGTTACGTGGTTTATCCCCACATTTATGCGTTGGCAGCAAGATGGCTGGCGATTAGTTGGAAAAGATACGAAATTACTGGATGTTGCTATTTCCTATGTTGAACAACGGTTGACCTCGATTTTAGGATTGCCTTAATAAACTTGCGCCTACACTCTTAGAACCGTTTGAAGGCACAGAAATGCCGGACAGCCTGTCTGCTGTCCCTACACAAACGTGGTGATAGCTGTGGATTAGTGACACGGAGGAGGCACGCCTCTTCCCTACAGCAAGCATGATGTTTTGCCATGAGCTGGTGACTGTCACCTGTTGCCTGACGACTAACTAAAAAGAGCGCAGACTCACGCCCACGCTCTCTAAAGACTAATGACTATCGACTAACAACTACTTCCGCATCCACGCCATCGTCTTGGTCGCCAGCTTGTCCAGCGCCTCGACACACTGCAGCAGGTGTTCTTCCTTGGTGTCCTCGATCTTGTTGTGCGAGATCCCGCGCAGGCTCTGCACGAACAGCATGATCGTCGGCACACCCGCCCGCACCATCTCCGCCGCGTCGTGCAGCGGGCCGCTGGGCAGCCGGTGGGAAACACCCACGGTTTCGATAATCGCCTCGTCGCACAGTTCGATCAGGTCAGGGTGGAACGGCAGCGGTTGAATCTGCCACAGGCGGCTCCACGACACCTCGATATTTTCCTCGGCAGCGATGCGTTCGCTGGCAGCTTTGGCCTCGTTGAGCATCGCGGCCAGTTCGTTCGGGTCAAGATGGCGCTGGTCGAGCGTCATCTCGGCCTGCCCGACGACCGCTGTGACGATGCCGGGGTGCGTCACCACCCGCCCGACCGTGCCGACACCCTTGTGCGCCTTAGCGATCTGCCGCACGTCGAGGTGCAGCTTGCTTACGCCGCCCAGCGCGTCCTTGCGCCGGTCCATCGGGGTCGAGCCGGAGTGCGCTTCCTGCCCGACGAACTTGATCGAGTGCCGTTCCACGCCGACTGTGCCCAGCACCACGCCGAGCGGCAGGTCAAGCCCTTCCAGCACCGGCCCCTGCTCGATGTGCAGTTCGAGGTAAGCCTTGGCGTTCTGAAGCTGGCGGTGCGCGTCGGTCGCCATGTCGAGGCTGACATCATAATTCGCCAGCGCGTCTTCGAGGCGAATGCCGTCCTTATCCTTTAGGTCACGCACGTCGTCAGGGTTCAATGTGCCGGATGCCGCGCTTGATCCCAAGAGGCTGCGCCCGAAACGCGCACCTTCCTCATCCGCCCAATCGACCAAGCGGACGGTCACGGGCGGCTTGCCCTCGCTGGCGATGCGCCGGATGACTTCTAACCCTGCCAGCACGTTCAAGCAACCGTCGAGCCAGCCGCCATTCGGCACCGAGTCCATATGCCCGCCGATAATCAGCACATCGTCGGACTCGCCCTTGAGCGTTGTCCACACGTTCCCCGCTTCGTCGGTTTCGATGCTGACGGGAAGCTGCTCCATTTTCGCCCGCAGCCACGCCCGCGCCTTCGCCCATGTTTCCGTCCACGCGATGCGCTGTGCGCCGTTTTCGTCGCCGGTGAGGGCGCGTAATTCTTTCAGTTCGTCAATCGTCCGCTGGGGATTGAGGCTCGACATAACCCTTACTTCTTTCTAATAAGCCATTTCACGTGGGCAGAGTATAACGCGATTTGGCGGAATTTTGCACGGCACAAAAGCGAATATTTGTTCGCCGAAATGGAAGGATTGGGGTATACTCAAACCATATCATCCGGGTGGTTGAAGATAAATTCGACCCCACCCCAACCCCTCCCCGTAGTAACAAGGAGGGGCTTTAAACATTTCTTTCGATTACGTTAAAGGGGATGCCTGTGTCAGCGATTGGATTACGCCGTTTATATCACCAGCGCATCACCCATCCGGGGTTCACGAACGCGGCGGAAGTCGTGTCGTGGCTGGGGGCAATGCAGGGGCAGGATTACCTCGGTACGCTGTGGGCATTCGGTTTGCGCCTGCCGGGGAGCGCCGAAACGACCATTGAGCAAGCCATCATCAGCGGGCAGATTATGCGGACGTGGGCGGTGCGCGGGACGTTGTTCTACGTCGCGCCGGCGGATATTCACTGGATGCTCGGCTTGATCGCGCCGCGCCAGATCACGGGCAATGCCGGACGCTACCGCGAACTGGAACTGGACGAGCCGACGCTCATCCGCAGCGTGGATTTGATCGCCAAGTCATTGGAGGGTGGCAAGCACCTGACGCGCACGGAACTCTTTGACATCCTGCAAGCGGAAGGCATCTCGACGGAAGGACAGCGCGGGTTTTACCTGCTCCAGCGGGCGGGGTTGGAACGCCTCGTGTATCAAGGTGAGATGCGCGGGAAGGACACGACCTTCCACAGTCTCGCGGCGGGCAAGACGCTGCCTGCGGACGAAGCGGCGGCTGAACTGGCGCGGCGGTATTTCACCAGCCGAGGGCCGGTGACGCTGGCGGACTTTGCCCATTGGGCGGGGCTGCTGATCACGGTCGCGCGGGCGGCGCTAGAGGCGGTGAAATCGCAGTTGGTTGAAGAAATCATCGACGGGCAAAGCTACTGGCTGTCGCCGGACGCACACCAGCCACCGCAGAAATCGGTGTACCTGCTGCCGGGGTTTGACGAGTACATCCTCGGTTATAAAGACCGGACGCTGGTGATTGAACCGACGTTCATGAATGCTATCTGCCCCGGCGGGAACGGTGTGTTCAAGCCGACTATCGTCAGCGGCGGGCGGGTGGTTGGCACATGGAAACGGACGCTGAAAAAGAAAACGGTCGAGATCACCCTCGAACCTTTCTACACGCTAACGGCTGATGAACGCGACGCGGTGCAGGTAGCGGCTGCCGAATATGGCGCGTTCTTGGGGCTAGAAGCGGTGGTGAAGCCCACAATTTAATATTTATCTGTTTATCGGTTCATACAAAGGATAAGATCATGAACACGTTTGTGAAGCAGCACGGCGCAGTCTACCACGAGACACAGATCATGCGTGACCAGCTCACCGGCATCCTGACCGATGCGGAGTTGGCCTTCACCCCCGGCGGCAGCAACCCCACACTCGGCGAGATCCTCAAAGAGATGGGCGATATTCAACAGATTTACATCGGGTCGTTCAAGACGTTCAAGCACGATTGGTCGTACCGCAACCCGCAGCCGGGGTTGGCGGGGAATGTATCGCAGTTACAGGCGTGGTTCACCGCGCTCGATGCCGAACTCAAGGCGGTGATGGAAGGGTTCAGCGATGAGGATTTGACCAAGACCATTGATCGCGGCTGGCCGGTGGGCGTGGGTACGCAGCTCCACATTTACCGCGAGGCGCTGCTGATCTACTACGGCAAGATCGCGGTGTACCTGAAGGCCATGAACAAGCCGATGCCCAAGCAGTGGCAGGAATGGATCGGGTAGGATGACAACTACCAAACTGACCGGACACGCGCCGGTGCTGCTGGTGCAAGATGTGCGGAAGGCGCTGGACTATTGGCGTGATAAAGTGGGCTTCACCGACCAAACCCCCTACGGTGAGCCACCGTACTTCGCCATCATCCGGCGCGATGGGCTGGCGGTGATGCTGTCGCAGTTGGGCGCGGGGAAAACCGTTATCCCTCACTGGCAAGTCGTCGAGAAGATGTGGAACGTTTACTTCTGGGTGGACGATGCCGAGGCGCTGTATGCCGAGTTCCAAGCGAGCGGCGCGATCATCGACTACACGCTGTACACGACACCGTGGGGTATCAAGGAATTTGGCATCCAAGACCTTGAGGATAACGACATTGGCTTCGGGCAGATTGTTCGTTAAGACTTGGTTTAGTCACAGGGGCAATCCTACATCTTAAGGGAGCGTTTACTCTTTTCAATTTTACAATGGTTTCTATAACCCTTTGAAAAGAGGAAAATCATGTTCCTTAAACGATGGATTTGCGTAAGCATCAGTTTTATGCTGTTGGTGGGGTTCGTACCGGCGGCAGCACAAGCAGACGGTCTCGCGCGGCAGTGGGCGACATCCGCCAGCGCGACCAGCGAGTACAGCAGCAGTGATTACAGTGCTTCCCAAGCAACCGGTGCGCCCAACACAACGGTTTGCGCGGACTCGGTAACGGCGTGGGCTTCATCCGGCGTACAGAACCCGAACGAGTCGTTGACGCTCTACTTCGAGACGGCAGTTTGGGCGACACAGGTGAACATTTATCAGACATACACGCCGGGGTCGATCACGGGCATCAGTCTTTTACCAGCGGCTGGCGGCGACCCAATTGCCGTTGCCAACAGCAGTGACAAAAGTACGCGCTGCCCCGGCGTTTTCACGGTAGACCTGCCCAGCGATTTGGCGAGTACCATCAACGGGATCACGATTTACTTTGACCAGCGTGACCTCGGCAACTGGAACGAAATTGACGCTGTGGAACTTGTCGGCAATTGGCCGTCGGGCGAAGACGCAACCGGGCCAATTGATGTGCAGGAGTCCACGACCAACACAGGTCCTTCGGGCATGAGCGTCACCTGTGATAATGGTGCGGCCTTCGATAATGGTGTCGAAGTGCGGGTTATCCAAATGCGTGCGGGTTACACCTACACAGCAACGGCGATAGGCTTGAATGGTTTCGACCCGGTGTTAGCGGTGCTGAACTCGGCAGGGCGTGGTCTTTGTTCCGATGATGACGCAGCCGCCTCGGCCTATTACGCCTTCCTGCCGACCAGCAGCGATGTTCCGGCTTCGGGCAGCAGCGCCCAAGTGTTTTTTGCCAACAACAGCAATAATACCTTTGAAAATGTATCGTTGGTGGTGGGCGGCTTGGACAACACCACGGGCGAATTCGTGTTGATTTTAGAGGGGATGGTATTGACGACCGCCGATGGTGGAGGCGATGCCATATCGCTGCAAATCACGCCCGGTATGATCGCTTCGGGTATCGCGCCTTCGGTGTACATGATTTCGACGACTTATGGGCTTGACCCGTATATCGCTATGATCGACGAAGACTATAATTTCCTCAAGGAAGAGGGTTCTAAGGGCAATTACTTTGCCTGTGATAACGCGGGTTATAGCTGCTGGGGTGAATCGTACGACCTGAGCAATTATTATGTCTCGCGCAGTGGAGGGCGGTCGGTTCCCGGTGGGAGTTACGACGCGATGCTGCGAACCCCTGTGGAGGTGGGCAATGAGTGGAGCTTCTACAACTTCCTGATGCGGAGCGCCGGTATGAACTCGTTTGGCGATTACACCGTCGCGTTCCACGTGGGCATCGGCTGACGAGCGCGAACCGAGGGATCGCTGTAGAACCAGCCTGAAAACGAATATTGGAACGGCGGATAATATATCCGCCGTTTTTATTTGGACAGCGTATCGTGTGGGCGCAGGACCCGCGCGTACATCACCATCGGTATGACGGAGGCCAGCACCGCAACGACCAGCGCCGGAATGACACCGATGCGGTCGGCGAGCGCACCCAGCAGGAACGAAAACACCGCAAAGGTCAGGCTGCCCGCGAGGCTGGTGAACGACCCCATCGTCGCCCGCTGCTCGTCGGAGAACTCGTGCTGGATCAGACTGCTTTTGGCGACGTTATTCACGCCGAAAAAGACCGAGTTGGCGGCCATCAGCGCGGGTGAAAGTACCGTCGGCACGAGCAGGCCGAACAGGTTGATGGCTTCACTGAGGCTCATGCCGCCGACCAGCAGCCGGTATTCCCCGAAGCGCCGGATGATGCGGCCCGCGTAGTAGAAGCTGACAGCAGCGGTCGCGTTACCGATCATCTGCGCGACACCCAGCGCCCACACCGGCCATAAGCTGGCGACGAAGGTTGAACGGAACAGCCATGACGACTCGCCGATGGCATAGCTGAGGACGCTGGCGATGCTCAGGGTTCGCAGCCGCGCGTTCTTGCGGAAGTTGTGGAAGGCGGTGGCGAGGTGGCTGTAAACGTTGCTGCTCGTCCTGGTGTGGGCTTTGGGTTCTACCAGTTGAAGGCTGACGATCAGCGACAGCACCATCGGGATGACGGAGACCCACATGGTTAGCTGAAACGAGAAGGCGGCGATGAGGCTGCCGATGACCGCCGAGATCGCCAGCGCGAACTGGTACATCGACGACGTGCGGCCTAAATATTCTTGGAAGCTCTCGCGCTGTTCCATCTCCGCCAGCGTGTCGTAGAGCAGCGCGTCGTTGTTACCGCTGTAGAATGACCGCGCCAGCCCTTCAAAGAGGCCGCCGATGAGCAAGGGCAGATATGCGTCACCGATGGCATAGAAGGTCAGCGAACAGACCGCCGCGACCGCGCCGTAAACGACCGTTCGCTTGCGCCCGACCCTATCGGACAACACACCCGTTGGTACTTCAAACAGTGACTGCGCCAACTGCGACACCGAGTAGATGCTCATGCCGAGGGCGTATGAGCCGGAGACCTGCGAGAAGTACAGGATGGCAATCGGGGCGTAGGGACGGAAATCCGCCCAGAAGTTGAACCAACTGATGAGGCGGAGGTTGCGAGCGACAGACATGGCAATATCGTTTCAATGATGATTAGTGACGGCTTATTTTAGGTCATAAGGGGTCACAGTCAAGGGGTGGGTTTGGTCACATTACACCCGACCATCCTATTCGGACAAGAAAGCTGGTGCAGGAGAACGACACACGCGATAGAAACTTTGGAATGACAAATTAGCAGCCTACTCGCCATTCGCGATAGAATTCTACTGATGTTGAGTGCCTCGTCGCTCCACCAGCGACCTCATTGATGCTTCGGCGACAAAATATTTTTATCTGTAAAAAGAGAGTAATGCGTCATGAATACTTATCAACCCCTTTCTGAAGTTCGGGAAACACTCAAAGTTAAATGGTATCGGACGAAAATTGATCATACCAAATTAAAAGAATTGTCCGTGCGTAGTGATGCACAAGCATGGTTTCAGGCCGGGGGTCATCTCGCCCTGTTTATTCTGACCGGCTCATTGGTGTTCTACTTCTGGTCACAGCAAATCTGGATTGCTTTCTTTATCGCGCTTTTCTGTCACGGTACGGTCGCCAGCTTTTTTGTTGGCGTTGCCCCCCATGAGTTAGGTCATGGTTCCGTCTTCCAAACCAAGTGGCTGAATAGTGTTTTCTTATATTTGTTTAGTCTTTTGAGCTGGTGGGATCCTTTTGACTATGCTAGCAGCCATACCTATCATCACCGTTACACCCTTCATCCCGAAGGGGATCGTGAGAACTTGCTCCCGCTTGAACCCAGCCTCAAATCAACTTTCATGCTCCAATTGTTTACCGTGAATCTTCTCACCCAGCGCGGACGGGTTTTCGGCAAAGGCGGATTAATCTCAACCGTATGGGTGACTATCCTCGGTGCTTTTGGTCGCGTCGGTGATTTGAACATACCCATTAACGAGTGGCTTCAATCCCTGCATGACGATCAGCCTGAGGAATATCGCAAGTCGATTATGTGGTCACGTTTGCTGCTCTTGTTTCATGGCTTCGTGACCATCATTTCGCTGATAACAGGCTATTGGGTATTTATCTTGATTATTCCGGTCGCACCCTTCATTGCCAACTGGTTAGGCTACTTTGTAGGCTTGCCCCAACATTGTGGACTCATGGAAAACGTACCCGATTTCCGTAAAAGTGTACGTTCAATGACACTACCGCCGATTGCTGAATTTTTGTACTGGCGTATGAACTGGCATACTGAGCATCATATGTATGCCGGCGTTCCATGTTACAACCTCAAGAAGCTGTATCATGAGATTGCTGCCGACATGCCACAGCCGCGTACATTACTTGGAGCGTGGCAAGAAATGCGGGAAACATGGAATCGACAGAAAGTAGATCCCCATTATGTCTTTGATACCCCGCTGCCTGCTACGGCAAAACCGGCTTACAGGGGCGGTACACAATCGACAGAGACAGCCGCTGATGAACTCGAGTCATCAATTGGTGATTTAGCGCCAAAAGGATTGGCTGAAAAACCCTAGAGCAAGCTCAGTACGAGAACAACCCCGCAAGCAATGGAGCAAATATGCGGGAGGATCTGAGATCTCCTACAGGCGTGGTGATGACGGTGGTTGGTGGCGAGGGCTTGCCGCTGGCAAGCCCCTGCAACGATTTGAAAGCGGCGGTTATTTCGAGTTCCACTGTACCAGCACGTCGCCCATCGTCTGCACGATGCTTTCGACTTCTTCGGCGGTGATGGTGAGCGGCGGCGAGAAGGCCAGCGCGTTACCGACCACGCGCGTCCGCAAACCCGCGTTCATGGCAGCACCCATCAGGGCGTTGGCGGTCGCCATATCGGGTGTACGGGTCGCTTTGTCCTTCACGATTTCGACGGCGCAGATCAACCCTTTACCGCGGGCGTTATCCACCTGCGGGAACTCGGTCAGTGTGCCTAAACCTTCCAGCAGGATTTCGCCGCTGGTACGGGCGTTCCGCACCAGATGATCACGCTCCAAAATCTCGATGTTCTTGAGGGCAACCGCGCAGGCTGTAGCGTGGCCGGAGTAGGTATAGCCGTGCATGTACGACTCGGCTTCCGGCGCGTTCCAGATGGCCTCGCGGATGGCATCCGAAATCTGCATCCCGCCCAAGGGGACATAACCGCTGGTAATGCCCTTGGCGAACGAGAGAATATCGGGCTGGATTTTCCAGTGGTTGAGGGCGAACATCTCGCCTGTGCGACCGAAGCCGGTAATGACCTCATCGGCGATCAGCAGCACATCGTACTTATCGCAGATGGCACGGATGAGCGGGAAGTAATCATCCGGCGGGACGATGACCCCACCGACACCCTGCACCGGCTCGGCGATAAAGGCCGCGACGGTATCCGGCCCTTCGCGCAGGATAGCTTCTTCTAAGGCGCGGGCAGCGGCCTGCCCAACGGTTTCACCCTCGTTGATACTGCCCTCGTAGCGGTGCGGGTTCGGTGCGGGGATGTGTAGGAAGTTCGGGAGCTGCGGCCCGAACGGCGTATGATAGCGACCGATGCCGGTGGCGCTGGTGGTCGCTAATGCTATGCCGTGGTAGGCGCTGGTACGGGCGATAATTTTGAGCTTGTCTTTCTTGCCTAAACGCTGCCAGTAGAAAAACGCAGTTTTGAAGGCACTCTCGTTTGACTCCGAGCCGCCAGAGGTAAACAGGGTGGTTTTAAGGTTCGGGTAGGCGTAACCGGAGAGTTTTTCCGCGAGTTCACTCGCTGGCACGTTGGTCATGCCAGCGAAGTTGGAGGTGAAGGGCAGCTTGAGCATTTGCTCGCGGGCGACTTCCGGCAGTTCGGTGTTGCCGTAGCCGATGTTCACGTTCCACAAGCCAGCCATGCCGTCCAAAATTTTCTTGCCGTCGGTGGTATACAGGTATACCCCTTCCGCCCGTTCGATCACCAGCGGCGCAGCGTGGCGGCTGGGATGTTGGAGCGGGTGCAGTTGGGCTTTATCACTCTCGATGTAAGCTGATGTGGTGGTCATTAATCTCTCCTTTGCTGAATGCCGCAGACTCTAACACAAAGCCCTACCCCTCGAAAGCACCACTGTTTTCAGCCTCCGCTACGCTCAAAATCTTTTCTCTGCTTGTCCTAGTGTGAATAGGCCATACGGGTCTGAGAGGCAACACGGCGTTATGTTACGCTGCATCTTAAGGCGTACCCAATGTCCATTTCTTATTTGATAGGGTTGAACTCATGGTCAACAAAGCGAAAATCAAACTGCTCATCGTCGACGATCACCCGATGGTACGCGAGGGTATGGTGGTGCTGCTGGAAAGCATTGGCGACTTTGAGGTCGTCGGCAACGCGGGCGACGGCGAAACCGGCATTAAACTGTGCCGCGAAAAAACGCCGGACGTGGTGCTGATGGACATGATTATGCCCGGTGGGATGGACGGTGTGACCGCTACACGGCTGATGCACGAACAATGCCCCGATGCGCGGGTTATCGCGGTGACGGCCTCGAAGGATGAAACCGTTATCCAGAACGTGATGAAAGCGGGCGCGATCAGTTACATCCTCAAAGATGCGTCGATCTATGAACTGGCACAGGCCATCCGCTCGGCTTACAACGGCAAGCAGACCATCGCCGCCGAAGCGTTGAGCAGCTTGATCGCCAGCAAGCGGCAGCCGCATAAGTTGGGCTTCGACCTGACGACGCGCGAGTATACGGTGCTGCGGCTGATGATGGGCGGGTTCAATAACCGTGAGATCGCCGAGCAGTTGATGATTAGCAAATCGACGGTGAAAAACCACATCACGCATATTTTCGCCAAGCTCAACACGAAGAACCGCACCCGCGCCATCGCGATTGCGATTGAGCAGAAGCTCCACACGCGGATGAACGTGTAAGGGTAGTTAAAACCCTCACCCCCATCCCTTTCAGGGGTAGGTATTTGCACAATATGGGTTTGTGTTGGCCTTTGCCGGAGGATAAACCCTCCGGCAAGATGCATAAAGCCCCGTAAACGGGACTAAAGAAGCACTCGATCAGTTGGTGCAGTTGATGAAATGAACCGATTTTTCGCTCAAATTAAGAAAACCTACCCTTGAAAGCACCCCCATCCCCTCTCCCTCATGGCGAGGGGAGTCAGACAAGAAAAATTGTAGGGCGGATGAGGTGTGCCTCATCCCTACAAAGTACAACCCTCTACTGCATCCGTGTGATGCTTTTCGACTGCGTTACGACCCGTTATTGTCCATTTTGCCTCATTCTCTCCCTCATTTTTAAGCCACTTTGACGAATTTTCTCCAGTTGCTTTCATTTTGTTGACAGCCTTTGCAAATTGATTTACTATCTTGAAAACGTTTTCAAGAGTGGTTTTTCGAGGGTCGCCGATTATGCCATCGCGTAAGCAGCGCAACCCCACTCCAAACATTTTGGAGGTGGCGAAACAAGCCGGAGTCTCCCCCGCGACGGTTTCGCGCGTCCTCAACAATTACCCCCACATTCGTGATGAAGTCCGCGCCAAAGTGCTGGAAGCGATTGCCCAACTCGGTTATGAACCCAACCGTGTCGCCCAGCGCTTACGAGCGACCCAGAGCCATCTGATCGGCATGATCGTCACCGACATCACCAACCCGTTTTTCAGCACCATCATGGCAAGCATCGAGAATGTGTTCTTCACCAAAGGTTACAGCCTGATGATGAGCAACACCGCCTCCGACCCGACGAAGGAACGCGCCTACCTGAGCATGATGGAGAACGAGGGCGTGGCGGGGTTGGTGATCGCCACCACCAGCGAAAATGTGGACGAGGTGGCGAACCTCGCCGATAAGGGGGTGCCGATTGTGGTCATTGACCGGCGGATGACCAACGGCGCGGTGGATATGGTGCTTTCGGACAACATCGCCGGCGCACGGTCAGCGGTGGAACATCTTATCAGCTTAGGCCATGAACGCATCGGACATATCGGTGGGCCGCTGCGGCTGACCAGCGGGCGCGAACGCTATCAAGGCTACCAGCAGGCGATGGCGGAAGCAAGACTCATCCCAGAGGAAAGCTGGGTGCGCTTCGGCGATCACCGTCACCAGAGCGGCTACGAGCAGACGTGGCAAGTGCTGGAGGATAACCCGACGCTAACCGCCCTGTTTATCGAGAACAACATGATGACGCTGGGGGCGCTGAATGCCATCCACGACTACGGCAAGCGCATACCGGAAGACATCGCGGTCGTCGGCTTTGACGATATGCCGTGGGCGGTTTCGCTGAACCCGCCGCTGACCACCGTGGCACAGGCCACCTATGACATTGGAACCCGTGTTGCAACCCGACTGCTCGAACGAATCGAGGAGCCGGATTTACCCACCCGCACCGACGTAGTACCGACTACGCTCATCGTGCGGGCATCCTGCGGCGCAAAACAACGCTTATCGTCATAAACCGGAGGGAAAGGAGGCTGCCTGACGCTTGTTAACGCAAAACCCATCTCAACTGCTTCGTTCGGCAAGAAACAATAAGGGGAAGAAGGGTATGTCTGTGAAACGATTACACAAAAGAACGTTTATCGCCATTCTGCTGGTTGTGTTGATACTGGCAGTCGCGCCGTTGTCGTCGGTCGTGTTCGCGCAGGATGCCGTTACACTCGACCGCGATGATCCTTCCTTAGTCACCTACTACACCCACGACGGCGACCTGAGCGTCGAGCGTGATCCGCAGCTCGCGGGCAGCACCATTTCCGTGCGCTGGGTGGATAACATTTTCCTCGGCCTCACCGACCTCTCGCCAGAGACCGCCGAAGTGCGCCCTGAACTCGCGACCGAATGGTCAGCCAGCGAGGACGGCCTGACGTGGACATTCAAACTGCGCGATGATGTGCCGTGGGTGAGCTGGAACCCCGAAACGCAAGAAGCCAAAGTGATGCGGATGGTCACGGCGGAAGACGTGGTGACCGGCACACGCCGCGCGTGTAACGCCACCCTCGGCGGCAGCTACGGCCCCGTGACCGCCAGCTTCGTCGCCGGATGCAGCGAAGTCCTCGCCAGCGCCGAACCGACGCAAGACTTGTTTGAAGGTGTGGGCGTGAAAGCGGTCGATGAACACACCGTCGAATTCACGCTGACCTCACCCACCGGTTTCTTCCCGGCGGTCGCCAGCCTGTGGACGCTGCGCCCCGTTCCGGCGGAACAGATCGACACCTTTGGCGCGGCGTGGGTTGAACCGGAGAACGCATGGTCAAACGGGCCGTTCCTCGCCGATGTCGTGACCGCCGGTGTCGGGCGGACGCTCATCCGTAACCCGTTTATGCCAGAAGACTTGCGCGGCCCCGGCAACATTGACCGTGTGGAAGTCCTCGTCATCAACGATGCCAGCACGCTGCTTTCGGCCTACCTGAACGGTCAGGTCGATATGGTACGTTCCGGCAGCCTGCCGACCGGCGAAACCGAGGGCTTGATCGCCAACGAAGCACTCGCTGACCAACTGCTGTTCATCAACGGTATCAGCATCGATTACCTGAGCTTCAACAACGGCAAGCCGCCGTTCGACGATGTGCATGTACGCCGTGCGTTCAGCGCCGCCATCGACCGCGATGCGATTATCAAGGATGCGGCGGGTGGCCTCGGCACACCGACTATCCACCTGATTCCGCCGTCGATCCCCGGTGCGCCGCCTGTTGACCAAATCGGCGTGGGCTATGACCCGGAATACGCGGTGGCGCAGTTGGCACTCAGCCCGTACCCCGGCTGCGAAGGCTTCCCCGAAGTGCATTCGGTGTCGCAACCCGGTCGCCGTACGGCATACGTTGAGTTCCTAATCAAGTCGTGGTCAACCGTTCTCGGCTGCGATCCGGCGCTGTTCACCAACGAAGTCATTGAGGACTTCAGCAACATGATTCCGGTCATTAGCATCAGCAACGACATGGATGCGCGGCCTGAATGGCACCCGATTGGTTGGGGGCCGGACTATCCCGATCCGAACAACTATGACGGCGACATCATCAAGTGCGACATCGACAACGCCTTCACCTCGCGCCCCTGCTCGGAAGTGGACGACCTGATCCAAGCCGCGCGTGAGGAAACCGATCCGGCGACCCGTAAGCAGATGTACGCGGACATCGAGGAAATGTTCTTCGGCGAAGATGGTCTGCACCCGATTGCGCCGATCCGCCTCGCGTCGAACTACGCGCTGTACCAAACCTACCTCAGCGGCCCGATTGAAACCGACGGTCAGGTGGGCGGCGAGCATTGGGATTGGTACACGATTGACAAGGCCGCACAGGACGCGGTGCATACGTCGGCGTAGGGTAATCACGTTTTCCATTTGCCGGAGGATAACCCCGCAAGGGGACTATAGACCCTCCGGCAAAGTGAATAAAGCCCCGTAATGGTTATTTACTTATTAAAATGGTAATTGGTCGGGTTGCGCCGCTGAGGGCTAAAGCCACTCAGCTAACCACCGGACAAGTCCACTGAAGGGACTTCAAAGGCATTTGTCAGCCTCACAATTATTTACCATGCTAATTCGTAAATCACCATAACGGGACTATAAGCATGACAGAATAGGAGGCGTTCAACCTCCTATTGCACAAAATTTAGTTTCTCGGAGATTTTACAAATGCGGCTCAACGGACGTGTCGATACACCCTACTTACAAAGCCAAATTTTGCAGGGCAATTTGCCCGGCGACCCGACCGAGCGCATGTTACCGGTTTACCTGCCACCGGGGTATGACGACAACCCCGACAAGCGCTATCCGGTAATCTATGTGCTGGCGGGGCATGGGGGCAGCGGCCCGTTGATGCTGGCTCCGGTAGCGTGGGGCGAGTCGTTCCCTGAGCGCATCGACCGGCTGATTAGCACGGGCGCGATGCAACCGGTGATCGCGGTGCTGCCGGACTGCTGGACAATTTTCGGTGGAGCGCAGTACATCAATTCATCGGCGCTCGGTCAATATGAAGATTACTTATTACAAGAACTGATTCCTTATGTCGACAGCACCTACCGCACGTTAGCCTCCCGCGAACACCGCGCCATTACCGGCAAGAGCAGCGGCGGCTATGGGGCGATGGTACAAAGTATGCGCCACCCCGAAGTGTTTGGGGCGATGGCCTCGCACAGCGGCGATATTTATTTCGAGTTTGGCCTGCTGCCCGACCTCGCCAAGATGCACGCGAACCTGCTGCGCTACAACGGGTTGGAGGGTTTCATCGAGCAAATCCCGACCATCAAGCCGAAGTCGCACGATCCGTTCTTCTCGCTGCTGGGGATGCTGTGCTACGGCGCAGCTTATGCCCCGAATCCGGCGGCGCATCGCGGCTTCGATATGCCGGTTGATCTGGAAACAGGCGCACTCGTCGAGGATGTGTGGCAGCGGTGGCTGGCGTGGGACCCTGTGCGGATGATCGACCAAGCCGAACATATCGACGCATGGCGGCAGTTGAGTTATATCTATCTGGACTGCGGCCTGTGGGATGAACTGAACTTCCCCGTTGGCACACGCATCATGTCCAACAAACTGAAAGCACTCGGCATCGCGCACGACTTCGAACTGTTTAACGATGGGCATATCAATGTGCCGTACCGTTATGATGTTTCGCTGCCGCGATTGGAAAAGGCGATTCGCCAGAAGTAGGGTGTACCCATGTCACAGGCTCACATCGCACAACCCATCCTGCTCGCCCCCGGCAACAGCACCCAAAAGACCCGCACACCGCTGGGTGATGCGTGGTATCAACTCTCGCGCAACCGTTTGGCGGTCGTCAGCCTGATCTTCATCCTCTTCCTGATCGTGCTGGCCTTTTCCGCCGATCTTCTGAAAAGCACCGGCTTCATCGAAGGCATCAACGACCAGCATCGCGGCTCGTCGCTGGCGGTGCCGCTGTCGTGCGCCACCCTGCAACCGGATCAGAAGCCATATCCCCCCGGTGCGCCGCAGTTTTGCTTCGTGTTCGGTTCGGACAATTTGGGGCGCGATGTGTTCAGCCGGACGCTCTACGGCACGCGCGTCTCGCTGCTGGTAGCGCTGGTCGGCGCGAGTATGAGCCTCGGCATCGGCGTGATCTACGGCGTAATTTCCGGTTACTACGGCGGGCGGGTCGATAACGTGATGATGCGCTTCATCGACTTTCTCTACGGCATCCCCAGCCTCGTGCTGATTATCCTACTCCAGACGTTCTTTAAGTCGTTGGAGCAAAGCAAAGCGGGTGGCCTCGCCCAAACGCTGATTAATATTGACAAGAGTATGGGCGGCCTGTTCTTCCTGTTCATCGCCCTGAGCGCACTCAGTTGGATTCATATGGCGCGGCTGGTACGCGGCGAAATCCTGTCGTACAAGAACCGCGAATTTGTGGAGGCGGCACGGGCGTTGGGCGCGAGCGACTTCCGCATCATCTTCGTTCACCTGCTGCCAAATATCACCGGCCCGCTGATCGTGGCGGAAACGCTGGAAATCCCCGCGTATATTTTTACCGAAGCCTTCCTGAGCTTCATCGGCCTCGGTGTTGACCCGCCCACGCCAAGCTGGGGCAGCATGATTAGCGCCGGACGCGAGAGCCTGACCTCCTTCCCGAACCTGATCCTCGTGCCGGGGATCGCGCTGGCACTGACGACGCTGGCCTTCAACTTCCTCGGCGACGGTTTGCGGGATGCGCTTGACCCGCACATGCGAGGGAAGTAGATGATGAATACGAATCGCCAAGCACGCCAAGAACATAGAGAGCGCCAAGAGATTTCCCAAAGAGCGCTTGGGAAAGAGGATATGCAGCAGAGGGTTGTTCCCCTATGTGTGATGATGATGTTGGCGGTGATGAGTATGGCGTGTTGGTCGAGCGACACGTTGTTTATCCCACCAACGGCGACCGTGCTGCCAACGGATGTGCCGCCCACGCCGAACTTCAGCAGCAAGTACGCGCTGGGCGAAGAAGTGACGGTGGTGACGGCGGGGATCGCGCCGTTGTACATCACCAAGCAGCCGGAGCCACCCTCCCGCAGCAACCGTGTGCCGAACGCGGCCTGTTATGCCGACTCGGTGGTGGTGATCGAGGGCATCCAGCAGGTGGACGGCGTGACGTATTACCAGATCACCTGTAACAACCTGCCCGGTTGGGTTTCCGAAGAAGTCTTGAGCGCAGGGAGGTAAGGATGACTTTTCTACGCGCTTTACTCGGCATGTCCGGCATCATCAGCTATATCCTGCGGCGGGTGCTTGCCAGCATTCCGGTGTTGTTTATGATCGTGCTGGTGTCCTTCCTGATGATCCGCGCCATCCCCGGTGGGCCGTTCGTCGCCAGCGGGCAGCGGGCGCAAACGGCGGAAGTTATCGCGGCGATGCAAAAATACTACGGCCTCGACCGACCATTACTGCTCAACCTGCCGGGGTCGTCACCGGATTGGCAGATCCTCCACTATGTTGATGAGCCGATCAGCGAACGGGTGGAAGTCGTCAGCCTGAAGCCAGAGATGCGGGAGGCCATTCAGCAGCTTGCGGATAATATTCGCACAACATCCGCATCGCCAAACAATGCCCGACCGAGCGATCAGGCCGCACAGCGCATTACTTTCTATGCGGAGCAAGGTGTAACACGGGCGGAGATGCCAGCCCTACTTGATGATTTGCGGATGCTGATAGGCGAGAACACAGATGGGGAAATCGCAAACGCGATTGATGCCTATAAGGGTACGGACTTCGCGAAGCTGCCCGTAACGCCGACTATCCGCACGACGACACGTTCGGTTCTCTATTCCGACCTGTTCCAGAGCCAGTTCGGGAATTATCTATTTAACCTGCTGCGGCTGGATTTCGGCCCTTCGCTGGGCGTGACCAACCGCGGGCGGCTGGTGGGCGACATCATCGCAAGCAAGCTGCCGATTTCGATGGCGTTGGGTGTGATGGCTGTCTTCACGGCGATCATCACGGGTGTGCCGTTGGGGGTGATGGCGGCTGTCAACCACAACCGTCCGGCTGACCACATCGCCATGTTCTTCGCGGTCGTCGGGCGAGCCGTGCCGAATATCGTCATCGGGCCGGTGCTGATTATCGTGTTCGCGGTGCAGTTGAAGTTGTTTCCAGTGGTCAACCCATACGCATGGATCGCGGGGCCACAAGCCAACCCCGGCACATATTTCTCGGCGGCGTTCCTGCCGGTCGTCACACTGGCGATGGGCATGGCGGCGGGTATCGCGCGGCTGACACGCGCCAGCCTCTTGCAGGTGCTGAACCAAGATTATATCCGCACGGCACGCGCCAAAGGTTTAACCGAGCGCACGGTGATTTACGGGCATGGTCTCCGCAACAGCCTCATTCCGGTCGTCACCATTTTGGGGCCGCTGCTGGCCGCCGTCCTCACGGGGACGTTCGTGGTCGAGCTGGTGTTTGCCATCCCCGGCCTCGGCGATACATTTGTGACGAGCGTCACCACCCGCGACTATAACCTGCTGGTCGGGGTGACGGTTTTGTACTCGGTCTTTTTGGTCGGCGCGAACATTCTTGTGGATGTTCTGTATACGTGGCTTGACCCGCGTATTCAATTCAGGAGTTGAGGGGGAAACCATGCACAACACGTACACAGGGCCAGCCGTCATGCCCGTGCGCGAGCAGGCGCGGGTGACGAACGCAATCTTGGGGGAACGCTTCGAGAAAATCCTACCCGCTATCATGCGGGAAACCGGCTTCGATATGTGGATTACGATCTGCCACGAGGACAACCACGACCCGATCTTTAACACGATTATCCCGTGGGAGTGCTGGGCACCGATTTTGCAGATGGTGGTGTTCTACGACCCCGGCGTGGGTCAAGACATCGAACGGCTGAATATCTCGCTGACCAATATGCAGGGGTTGATGACCACGATCTGGAACCTCGAAAGCGCCGACGACCAATGGGCGACCCTGCGGAAAGTCGTCGAGGAGCGCAACCCGCAGCGCATCGGTATTAACCAGTCGGATGTGATCTGGGCGGCGGACGGGCTGACGGCGGCGCTGCGTGATAAGCTGGTGGCGACACTCGGCGAAAGCCTATCGAGCCGCCTTGAATCCGCCGAGGTGCTGTGTACGCGCTGGTTGGAGTCGCGCTTACCGGCTGAACTCGAACTTTACCAACACGCCTGCGCGATTGCCCACCACGTTATGAAAACCTGCTTCTCGCGGCAGGTGGTCACCCCCGGTGTCACCACGATTGAGGACTTGCGCTGGTGGTACTGGCAGGAAACCACCGACCTCGGCCTGCCGGTTTCATTTCCGGCGTTCTTCCGCTTCATGCGCGGGCCGGAAAACCGCGCACGGTGGGGCGAAAACGACAAGATTATCCGCCCCGGCGATATGATCCACTGCGATGTGGGCTTCAAATACTGCCGCCTGATTACCGACCACCAAGAACTGGCTTATGTACTGCGACCGGGGGAAACCAGCGTGCCACAGGGTTTGCTGGACGGCATGGCACAGGCGAACGCGCTGCAAGACATTTTTACGGATACGTGGCAGCTCGGCCTCACCGGTAACGAGATATTAGCGAAGGCGCTGGCGACCGCCCACGAACGCGGCATCTGCAAGCCGAAGATTTACTCGCACTCGTTGAGCCATTATCTGCACGAACCGGGACCGTTGATGGGCTTGCCGTGGGAACAGGTCAACACGGGCGGGCGCGGCGAGGTGAAGATGTACTACGACACCTGCTACACGGTGGAGTTGGGCGTGACCTGCCCCGTGCCGGAATGGGAGGGGCAAGAAGTCGCCTTCCCGCTGGAACAGGACGCGGTGTTCACGCAGAACGGCGCGGTGTACCTCGACGGGCGACAGACGCAGTTTCATGTGATTTAGAGGGGAAGCCTTTCGACCCCACCCCTAACCCCTCCCCGTAGTAACAGGGAGGGGAACAAGACTTGAGGATTTCAGAAGATTCTCTACAAGAAACACCCACTTTAATCTATAGATGATTTAGACAGGCAGCGCCATTTCTTCGTGCTCGTGGATGATGTGCGGCTCGGCGAGGGCGGCCTGAATCTTTTCCTTGAGGACGCGCTTCAGCACCTTGCCCACCGGATTACGCGGCAGGGCGGCAACCGTCACCAGCTTCTTGGGCATCTTATAGGCGGCGATGTCTTTGGTCTTGAGGAAGTCGACCAGTTCGGAAAGGGTTAGCTGCATATCCGGCTTGGGGACGACGACCACAAACACCTGCTCCTCGCCGATGCGCCGATCCGGCACACCCAGCACCGAGACTTCGGCAACCTTCGGAAACTCGGTCAGCAAATTTTCGAGTTCCTCCGGCGCGATCTTCATCCCCGCGCGAATGATAATGTCCTTCAAGCGACCGACGAAACGGTAGCGGTTCAATTCACTTTCACCATCAATCGCGAACAAGTCACCCGTGTAAAAATAACCGTCCCTATCGAAGGCTTTTTCGGTCATGTCCGGCCGGTCATAATAGCCATTGAACACGGCGGGACTCTTAATCACCATCTCGCCGGGGATGCCGGGTTCGGTAATCACCTCATGGGTGATCGGGTCGATGAGTTTGGTGCTGATGCCGTCCGCGAACCGCAGCGACCATTTGTGACCGGGAACACCATAACGCGGGAAGAAGCGGGCGCGTTCGGCAGGATCGGCAATATCGACCGGCGCGGCGACGAAGCTCGTCCCTTCGTTCGAGCCGAAGAAGTTTAGCACGTCGATCTCGTACTTCTCTTTCCATTGGGTCGTCATCCACGGCGTAAGAGGCGCTGAACCCGAACCGATGCAGGTGACGCTGCTCAGGTCGGCGTTTTCCAGCAGCGCGGGTTTGAGCAGCAGCAGGTTCATCAGCACTGGCGGCGCGACCGTGTAGTTGACCTTTTCCTGCCCCATCTGCTGTAGGAACACCGGCAGGTTCAGCGGTTGGTGCATGACCATCTTGCCGCCCGTCATCAGCCACGGCACGAGCATCCCGCCAATCGCCGACATATTAATCAGCGGGAAGGGGTTCAACACCGTGCAGCCCTGCGCCAACTGCGCGGCATCGACCGTTGCGGCAGCGATGGTGATCCAATGGTTGTGGCTGCGCGGCACCCCTTTCGGTTCGGCCTCGGTGCCGGATGTCCAACAAATCGTAAAGGCTTCGTTGGCATCCACTGGATTCGCGGCGATGTAGGCTTCGAGCGCGGCGGCATCATGCGGTTGGGAGAGGCGTTCGGTGAAGGAAACAATACCCTCCGGCAGCGAGTCGCCAAGTGCGATCACTGTCTGGATGCCGGGGAAATCCGGCAGCAGGGTTTGCAGCATCTCGACGTAGTTGGTGTTCATGAAGTTGGTCGTGGTGATGAACCCCTTCGGCTGGGTAATGCCGATGACCTGCCGCAGTTCGTGGGTGCGGTACTGCACAGGTACGGGACTAATGATCGCGCCGATGCGGGATACTGCTAAATAGACCTCGACTAACTCAACGATATTCGGGAGCTGCACCATCACAATATCATCTTTACCTATACCGTCTACCAATAGGCCGCTGGCGAGGCGATCAACCGCCGTGAGCAGGTCGGCATAGGTCAAGCGTGTAAACGCGCCGTTGGTAAATTCGCTCCGGTTCGCCGGATCAACGAGCGCAATGGCATCGGGATTTGCCCGAACATTTCGCAGGAACAGGTCGATAAGTTTGTCCTGCCCCCACCAACCGCGTTCGGTATACTGCTGAATTTGTCCGGGTGTCGCGACGAGCATAATAAGTGGCCCCCTTTTAGCACCAAATTTTTAGAAAATTCTACTGAGATTTAGAGAAATAGACAAAAGGTATACGTAAGCTAGGCAGAATTTGGATTGGTGGTTCGCGAAAATGGCTAATTTTGTTGACTCTGGTTCGTGAATAACCGCGCATCAGCTAGCGACACTCATCCAACACACATGAATTTGAGGGAGGAACGGCCTGTGCTTAGGCCATCAATATAAAAATTTATAGGCCAATTGGACGGTAGACAAACCAGAGGCGTGGGGTAAACATAGGTGTAACGCCAATTGAAATACCGCCTCGTTACAGGTAAGGTACGACCGTTTTAACAGCTTATGTGAAAGGGGAATACCCAATATGAAGCTCCGATTCTTGGTTTTATCGGCACTGCTGGCGCTCACGGCGCTGGTCGTGTTACCCGCAGCCGCGCAGTCTCCGACAACGGCGACCGTCGGTTATGACGGTTTCAGCTTTAGCTACGACACAACGGTAGCCACCCATATTGACATCGACCCATACGCGGGCGACCCACCGGATGCAGCGGGCATGGCGGAAGTCAAGCACGTCCAATTCACCCTGTCTGACTCGGATACTACGCCCAGCCTTTTCGACGCGGCGATGGGTATCCGCGTGTATAACACAGCCGATTTCGCCATGTATCCGGCTTACCAGCAGCAGTACGACACGCTGCAAGGCTTGGTCGGGCAGCAAACCGATCTGACTCCATTTATGACGATGTCAGCCGACCTGTCGCAGAACACGCTGCCTTTCGTGCCGGTCGTAGCGGCGGGGCAAGCCATCCGCGCACGGGCGCAGTATATCGAAACAGCTTCGGTACGCGGCATTGGCTACATCACCATGTACCGGCAGGATGTGGCTCCCTTCCTCGGCAACGAGTTCTTCTATACCTTTCAAGGTGTGAGCGTGGACGGCAGCCGCTATATCACAGCCGTTGTCAAGCTGAACACGGCGCTGTTCCCGGCAGAAGTCCCCGCTGACTTCAACATCGAGACGTTCCAATCCACTTATGCGGATTACGTCAGCCAGAGCATCGGCACACTCAACAGCGCCCAACCAACGGACTTTACACCGTCGCTGGATGTCGCCGCTGCGTTCATCCAGTCATTCAGCTTTAACACCTCACCCGCCGCGCAGCCGACCGTGCCGCCGGTCGCGACAACCGATCCAGCAGTAGGCAGCGACCCGACGCTGGGTGGTTTGGCAGGTGTGAACTGGCAGTTGGTCAGCATTGGCCCGAACGCGGTCACTATCGACAACCCGATTACCCTGTTGTTTTCGCCGGAAGGTATCGGCGGTAACTCCGGTTGTAACAGCTACTTCGGTCAATTCCAGTACGACTCGACCACGCTGACGATGAGCTTTAGCAACATCGGCGGTACGCTGATCGCCTGTGAAGAACCGCTGATGACGCAGGAAATGACTTACCTGAGCGCACTGCAAACGGTTACCGGCTACCAGCTTCAGGCAAACCAACTGCTGCTGACCTACCCCGAAGGACAGATTGTGTTCCAACCGGGCGAAGCACCAGTCGCGACCGTTCCGCCGACATTGGAAGTTCCGACCTCCAACACAGACCCGACGCTCGGCGGCTTGGCGGGTGTCCAGTGGGTACTCGTGAGCTACGGCCCGGCGGACGCACCGGTCGCGGCCCTTCCGCAAGCACCGGTGACGCTCGACTTTACAGCGCAGGGTGTCAGCGGCAGCGCGGGGTGTAACCAGTACTCCGGCACGTTCGTCTACGCTACGAATACGCTGACCTTTAGCCCGCTGGTTACGACCGAGATGGCGTGTGCAGACGCGGCAGTGACCGCCCAAGAGACGGCTTACCTCGCGGCTCTGCAAGCGGCAAACCTATACTCGGTTGATGCCGGTTCGCTGCAAATCGTCTATCCCGACGGCTTGCTGGTGTTCGGTCAGGCATAACCGAAACGCGAGTGAATCAATAAAGGCGTGCCACATGGTACGCCTTTTATATTGCTCGTCACCACAAAACTTTATAGCTCAATAAAGTTACAACCTCGATATTCGTTTACTTTTTCCTCAGCCCCTCCCCATAACGTTCTTAACCAGATACCCTACGGTACGCTCTATCGTGGCAGGCTGATTGCTTTTCGATCTGTTCTGAATTCAAGCGTTCAACATTCGTCAGGACGACAGGTAGATTAGAGAGGACAGCACATGATGAAGACCAAAGCCGTAATTATCCTTACCCTATTGATCTCCACCGCAGCGCTATCACTCCCCGTATTTGGACAATCCGAACTTGAAACCGTCGCATCCGGCTTGAACAATCCGCGTTTACTCAGCTACGGCAGTGATGGAACGCTTTACATTGCCGAGGCGGGAACGGGTGGCGACACCCAAGTGACAGATGCCGGCGGCAACCCTGTGCTGTACGGCACGACCGCCCGCGTTTCAACCGTGGCAAACATGGGTAGCGAACCCCAGCCGCTTGTCGAAAATCTGCCCAGCGTGGAAGCCTTCAACAATGTTGTAGGTGTGAACGCGGTTTGGGTAGACGATAATCCCGACACTGATGAAGGTTTGTTTGCCGTCGTGGTCGGCGGCCCCACCGACATTGATGGCACACCGACGCGCGGTGTGCAAATTCTCGATTCGAGTTTAACCGAGCAGCGCTTCATCGACATCGGCGCAGTCGAGGACAGCACCAACCCGGATGGCGACGACCTCGCTTCCAACCCGATTGATATCGCCTATGACGGTACGACATGGTACATCCTTGATGCCAGCGGTAACGCGCTTTACACGGTCGAGGGGGATGGGGAACCCACCCTGTTCCATGTATGGGACGATTTGCCCGTACCTTCAGCCGTCGCGGTTGGCCCGGAAGGTGACGTTTATGTCGGATTCCTGAGTTCGTTCCCGTTCGCGACCGGCAGCGCACGCATTGAACGCTGGACGGCAGCGGGTGAACTGGTCGAAACCTACGGCAATTTGACCGGTGTTACGGATGTCCACGTTGGTGACGATGGAACCGTATACGCGGTCGAGTTTGCCAGCGGCTTTGGGGATACCGGTTGGCTGCCGGACAGTGGTCAGGTGGTGGTTGTGACTACTGATGCGGTTACGCCGCTGCTGACCGGACTAAACTTCCCTTACGGCCTCGCCCAAGCGCCAGATGGTTCATGGGTGGTATCGATCAACTCGGCATTTGTCGAACCGGGAACGGGGGCTGTCGTACGGGTTCCAACCGGTTCTGGCACTGCACCAACCGCTGAAGGCACGGCGGAAGCCACTGCGGATGCAACCCAACCTGCCGCCGAAGCGACACCTGATGTAACACCGGAAGCGACCGTTGAATCAACCGCTGAGGCCACAAGTGAGGTCACGCCAGAAGCCACGGTTGAGGCGACCGCAGAAGCGACAAGCGAAGCCACCGCCGAGGCGACCGTTCCGGCTTAATGCACAGCCAGTAATTAGTGCCACGCGATGATCTTAAAAGGCGTACCCCACAGTACGCCTTTTGATTCTGATGCTTCATAAAAAGCCGTGCTATGTCAACGTCAGTTCGACCTCATCACATCCGGCAGTGTATGGCGGTCTTCTACCAACCGTCACGGTACCTGCGCCAGAGTCAATGGCAATGATCGGTCCAGCAGTCGTGAAATCGCCCGTAATCAGTTTGACGGTATCCCCAACGCTCCACATGCTGCAATCCGCCACAGGTTTAGTTGGTGTCGGTGTGATAATCGTTGTGTCGTCCTGCACCACAACCGGCGCGGGAACGGGCAGTGGCGCTTGGAGGAAAATCCAATCCGGCGTGACTTGGAAACACATATCGTTCTGCTTGCCCCACTCGTCGTATCCAATTAAGCATAAGGTGTTGTTACCGGTTGTCACGTCCGGCGAAACTGCCCATAGCTGCATCGGCCCATACGTGCCTTCACCCGTGCCAACTAGCGTGTTGACACCTGTTTGGTCGACAGCGGCAAACGCGGTGGCAATATCAGGCTGCGGCCAGTTCCAGAGATCACGACCTTGCATATTAAGCAGCGTGCAGCCTTCTTCTTCGTTGCAGTACAGCGTATCGCCACCGAAATGATAAGGTGTGCGGTTGATGCGTCCGTCATCCGCGAGCGCATTCCCTGTGAGGAACACACCGAGAACGATGAGCATGACAAGGTTACAAGCAATTCGCCTCATAAGTATTGTAATCCTCCTTAATGAAAACCTGTTGTAGATTTAGCGTAAGGGGGTTTACTATTTTCAACAATTAATGTTTAGAGGATCTTCAAAGGATTGAATACATGACAAATAGTGGTCAACCGAGGTGCGGGAGTATATCGGCGAAAATGGAGGCTTTTACATCCTGCATATGAAAGCGGTTATGCCGGTACGCCACCACCAGCGTTGAGGCATAAAAAAGTGCAGCATCAAAATCGTCGGCCTGTTCGCGGTAACTTGCCAGCATCGCCTGATGAAATGCCCACCCGTAGTCCCACGGCATCGCGGCATAAGCCAGATCAAACATCGGCATTCCGGCGTAACCACCGGGGTCGAGGATGGCGCTCAGTTGGTGGGTTTGGGCATCCACCAGCACATTACTCAGGTTTAAGTCGCCGTGAATGAGCGCACCCTCTTTGAAGCCGAAGTAATCGGTCTGCGCGAGGATACGCTTGAAGATCGGCAGGAGTTTGTCATCAAACAAAGCGTTGGGCTGCGGGTCATCCCAATTGGGGCTGAAACCGTCGGTCAGTGTTTCCTGCCACGACTCCACCCGCGTCCCGAAGCGTGTGATATACCCCAACGGTACGCTGTGCAACCGCGCCAAAACCCGTCCGAGGTCGGCCCCAAGTTGTTCAACGTTATCGGGCTGCATGGCTTTTTGACCATGTACCAGCGGCCAAGCGTTGATACTGTTGGGGATATAGGTCATCAGGAAGTAGGTGGCTTCGGCAAGAGTCGGGTGCTGCACCCGCCCCGCCCCCAACACCTGCGGCGCGGGTACACCAAGCGCGGCGGCTTGGCGCAGGAAATTGACCTCAAAGTCGTTGTCATTCGCCGAGAGTTTGACGACTAAACCGGACGGTTCGAGCCGGTAGAGCGCGTTCCACATGCCCGCTGGCAGCGGGATCACTTTCTGCGTTTGCAGGTTTTCCCGTGCATCAATTTCGGTGAGCAGCATCACCGCATCTGCCCGTAACTGCGCGACCTCTGGCGACCCCGGCGACAGCATATCTTGATGGTTCGCCAGTGCGGAAAAGTCAATCATCGCAAGTTCAATCTTTATGAAACCGAATGTAAAGCTGAGATAGGCCGAATCCCCTGTAGCATCCCTTGAATATCAAGCCCTTCATCTAAATCAGGCCAGTCCACACTAAAGGCATGATACTCGACATTCGTTTGCTGCTGAGGAGTCGCAGAAGCCAACCACGGATGCCAATCAAGCGGGTTGCTAATGATACGTCCATCGGCCAAAGTGACGGATACTAAACCATCTCCAATAGAGACGGATACGGGTCGATCTTTTTCTTGAAATTTCCCACTCATCAAAAAACTCCTATTGGTTTAACGTTCTTCGTGGTAGGTATCCCAGATTTTGAGTAATTCATCCTGATGTTCTTCAATGATTTCAATCGCTCTTTTGAGTTCCTTAGATGTGAACTCAATACTATCCATCACTTTAAGATCAACCAGTGTAATGCGGGCTTCCTTTTCCGCCTTCAGTACATGCACATGAGCCGGTATGTGATCGTTTAAGTAAATGCGTATTGTGTAACCATCTTCACGAATAACGGTAGGCATTCTCCGCCATTACCGCCAATCGGGGGCGTACATCAGGCCGCCCGTGTCCGCGAGGTTATTCAAGCCGCGTGGCAGTGTGAGATCGCCCTGAGCGCCGAAATGACGGTTATAAATCTCGCCGTAGTTACCGACTGCGACAATCGCGGGGCGCATGAAGTCCGGCGCTAGGCCCAACTGTGCGCCAAGACCGAACACCGGATCAAGGAAGCGGGCGCGTTCCGGCCCAACCCGTTCAAGGTAGACGGCATCGGTTTCCGCGGTGCCGTTCACCACCTGCCGCACATAGGTTTCCACCGTTTCGCTGGTGATACCCAACTGTTCAGCCTGCACCAAGCCTAACATCGTCCAGCGCACGATATTGGCCCACTGTTCGTCATCATTCCGCATCACGGGGGCATAAGGCTCATGTGTATAGACCTGATTGGGCGCGTCCCAAACGATAAACGACTGCGGCTCGGACGAGCGCTTTTGCAAGATGAGAAGCTGTACCCGTTCCGCACTCAACGCATCACAGCGACCATCCTGTAAATTCTGCCACGCGGCTTGCAAGGTTGCGGAAGCCGGGGTAATGATCTGGAGGGTAATGTTCTGGCGGGCGGCCACAGCCGGAATTTCGGCTTCGGCGGTGCTGGCAGCGACCACGCAAACGGTCTTGCTATTCAGTTCGTTCCATGTCGTCGCGCCACCTTCGGCCTGTACCATAATGCCCTGTCCGGTATAGAAAATCGGCGGGCCGAATTCCAACCCGGACGCATCTTGGCTGAACGTCCACGGGACATCCCGAATGAGCAAATCCACCTCGCCGGATTTCAGCGCGTTCATCGCCGAGGTTGTACTGGAATACGGGGGGAACTGTACCGCCGCCGCGTCACCGAACAACGCCGCCGCTAACGCACGGCACAGGTCAACCTGCAAGCCGACTACATCGCCGGAGTTCGGGTCAAGATAGCCTAAACCAAGCGCATCCTGATTCACACCACAGGTCAATTGATTGCGCGACCGCAAGCTGGTCATCGTCGGGCCAAGCGCCAGTGGCGTGGGCGTTGGGTCTTGCGCCAGTATGGGAGCAGCAACCAAAAATAAGCTCAACAAAGCCAGCAGCGCAGCAGAGGTGAAGGGGATGCGATTGGTCATAAATCTTTGCCTACCTGATTAAACGACACTTTATCAATATAGGTTATCATGGTCGAATACGCGAGTCAGCTTATCATATCACGCGCCAACCTTACAAAGCGCTAATTGTCAACGAAATATTCATGGCGATTTCATTGATACGAGTTGCGAATGGACGCAAAATGGTATATATAACGTAATGTGACGATGACAGTGGGAGAAGATTCTGTGAGGCAGACCAAAGAAATATTCGCCGAATACTCGCGGATGCGCGATAACGGGCTGGACGCAAAAGCAGCGCTCAACGTGCTGCGTTACCATATTGAAGTCCTCAGCAAGGCTGATCGTGAAGCGCTGGCGACTCTGATGCGTTCGCGCGAGGCTGCGGCCACCACCACCAACAGCGCACCGGCTGCTGCCCCAGCAGCGCCACCCGCTCCATCCACGCTACCCGCTGCCCCTTCTACGCCGCCTGCCGCGCCCCCGGTAGCAGCGTCGCCCTTTTCGACAGCAGCGCCCGCACCATCCACACAAGCCGCGCCAACCACCCCGCCGGTTGAAGTACCGAACGGTGCGGCGGCACGCGCCCAAAAGCCGAACGCGATTAAACCCATTGGTAACACGACCTCACCAACCAGTGATGCGGTTGTTACGGTAACAGCGGCTGTCCCGAACGTCACGCCGCCTGCGGCCACGGGGGTCGATACGGATGATGTGGTGTGGATTAACTGCATCCACTGTGGCAAAACCAACCAGCGGCACGAGGTCTTTTGTTACTCGTGCGGACAGTTACTCGAACCCGTCAAGGGCGCGTATGATACCCGCGTGCTGAATGAGCAAACCAGCCAACCGCTGGATAGTGAACATTTCGGGCCGGACTCGGTGTTGGTGCTGCGGGTGCGCGGATCAACCGAAAATTACGAAACCCGCCCGCAAAAAGCGGATCATGAACTCATCATCGGGCGCAGCACCAAAGGCAGTGTGCTTGCGCCGGACATCGACCTCACTAACCGCCAAGCCAGCGAAATGGGTGTATCGCGTTTGCACCTGTCCATCAACTACGACGCGGAACACAGCGCGGTACTGGTTTCCGACCTCGGCAGCGCCAACGGCTCATTCATCAACGGTCAGCGGATGATGCCCAAAGAAGTGCGCGTTCTGCGGCACGGCGATGAACTGCGCTTAGGCAAGCTGGTACTGCTCGCTTCGTTCCGGCATCCCGGTTAGACCTGCGTTTCCTCTTGATGGCGTTTCATCAGCGTATCGGCTTCTTCCAAAGTATCGACATCATCAATATTGCGGAAGAAGTTCGGTGCGATGCGCCTGCCGACTTCTGCGGCAATCTACGTAAACTTTGTCCCCCGTACCACCACCCGCTTCATCATCCCAAACAACCTGTACCGGCATAGCAACCACCTGTTTACATATTCCTTCATATCATCATCATAAATTGAAGGCATTCGGGCAAAGCATAAAGAGCCATATGGCTAAAACCGATTACGCGGATGATAGCCCCTACTCGCTGGTTCGTCTATAATGACCGTAACCGAAATCATTGCAGGAGCGCGGCTTTTGGAGACAGTCTATCATCGCGTCGGTGTACTGGCACATCCCCTACGACCTCAAACCTTCCCCGTAGCCGTGCAAATCGCGGATTACCTGAAGGCGAACCATATTGACCATTGGAAATACACCCGCTGGGAAGAAACAGAGGTCGCCGAACAAGTGCAAGGCTGCGATCTCGTAATTGCTATTGGGGGCGATGGGGCGATGCTCCGTGCGGCACGGGTATGTGCGCCCAAAGGAGTGCCGGTACTCGGCATCAACATGGGGCAGCTTGGCTTCTTGACGGAAATCCCCGGCCCTGACTCATGGGCGAGTACGCTGACGCGCGTGCTAGGCGGCGAGGGTTGGATCGAAGAACGCATGATGGTGCAGGCAACCCATATGCGCGAGGACAAAACCCTTTCGACCGGTGACGCGCTGAATGATATCGTGATTAGCCGTGGCATCCTGCCGCGTACCATCCGCCTCGAAACCTACATCGACGGCGATTGGGCGACGACCTACAACGCCGATGCGCTGATTATCGCGACGGCCACCGGTTCAACCGCTTATGCGCTGGCCTGTGGTGGGCCAATCTTACCGCCCGAACTGCGAAACATTCTCATCGTGCCGGTTGCCCCGCACCTCAGTATGGAACGCCCGATTGTGCTTTCGGAAGGCGCAACGGTCGAAATTGTGGCGGCAGACGATAATTCGTCTGAGATTGTGCTGTCGGTGGATGGCATCGACATGGGCGCGGTTGAGCCGGGGGATAAGGTACGGGTGCAAGCGGGGCAGCACGTCAGCCGCTTCGTACGCCTGCGTGAGCGCCATTACTTCTACCGTTCCCTGCTTGACCGCCTCGAACCGCGTGTACAGCCGCGCAGCCGGGATGAGAATAAGGGCGGCTAAAGCACGTGATAGGACAAGCAGGCAGGGTATAATGGGCATAGAAGTGAAGGGAGAAGGCAGCCATGACCATCCAAGAAATGATTCAGGAAGCACGTACACTTTCTGTTGAAGAACGCAAGCAGTTGATTAAGGCACTGGTCGATATTGTGAATGAGCCGGAAGCCGCGCCTCCTAAGAAACGGAATTTACTCGAACTGGCTGGCCTCGGTGCGGAAATTTGGGAAGGTATTGATCCACAAGAATATGTGAATCAACTCCGCAGTGAGTGGGATCATCGTCCATGAAACTACCGGATGCTTTACGCGGTATTGTTTTATTGGGCATCAATTCCGCACCGCTTATCTATTTGGTCGAGCAGCATCCAAGCTACATTGATCGGATGGTGTTCATCTTGCGCTACATATCAAGTGGGCCAATTTCAGCAGTTGGCTCGACATTGATTTTGACGGAAGTGCTGTCTCACCCATTGCGGTTAGGAAACATACAACTTGTGCAGGATTATGAGGATATTATCAAAAATAGTATTGGCTTTGAACTCATATCTATGGATGACGAGATTGCCCGACGAGCAGCAGCCTTACGGGCGAAATACGGCTTAAAAACGCCAGACGCTTTGCATATAGCAACCGCGCTGGAAACAGGATGCCACGCCTTCTTGACGAATGACATGGGCTTAAAGCGGGTGACTGAAATTCGCGTACCGGTTTTGGATGAGTTAGAAGTCAATTAAACCCCTTTTAGAATATTCAGGTTCATCATTGTGTAACACACGAGCCAGCGGGTTCGCTTTTATGATGTAGATCAACGAGGGTAGATCGGTGATTGTCAGGCGGACGAGCGAGAACACGATACCCGAACGCCCACTGGCGCGGCGCAGCCTGTTTACCGGGCGGTTGGTTCCACTGTGGTTCTTACTCCCCTCGATGCTCATCCTGCTCGTCCTCCAAATTTACCCGACCGTTTACGCCTTCATCCTCAGCCTGATGCGCCAGCGGCGGGGCGGCTTCGAGTTTGTGGGGTTACAAAACTTCCAACTCCTACTTTCACAGGGAACGTTCCGCGAGAGCTTCGGACGGACACTGGTTTTTTCGGCGTGGTATCTGGTACTGGTGGTCGCGCTCGGCTTATTGATCGCCCTACTGGTCAACCGGCGGCTGAAGTTCACAAGCTGGTATCTGGTCATCATCTTCATCCCGTGGGTGCTTTCGGATGTGGTCGCGGGAACCATGTGGCGCTGGATGTTCCTCGCGGATTACGGCTTAATTCAACAGTGGCTCACCCCGTTGTTCGGCGCATCAATTTATGTCAATCCGTCGGGCGCGATGGGCATCGTGATTCTCGCGTCGGCATGGCGGGCGGTGGCTTTTACGGCGCTCCTGTTTTTAGGCGCACTTCAAACCGTCCCGCGTGAGGTGGAAGAAAGTGCAGCGCTGGACGGCGCGACACGCTGGCAGCGGTTCTGGCGTGTGATTTTCCCGCTTATCCGCCCGACCTTTTTGGTGGCGGTACTGCTCACCTCGATGCGGAGTATCAACACCGTCGGGTTGATCCTCGCGACCACACGCGGCGGCCCCGGCTACGCAACGACGACCGCCTCGGTGTACTTATACCGCTCGGCGTGGGGTGAATCCAACTTCGCGCGGGGGGCGGCGGTTTCCGTCCTGTTGTTCCTAGCGAACGCGGTGATCACGGTGCTTTACCTGCGCCTGATTACCAACCGGAACAAGCAAAACAATTAACCACTGAGACACAGAGAAACGCAGAAAGACATTCACCACAGAGGCACAGAGGACACAGAGAAAGAAAAATACAGATTAACCGCCAAGTCGCCAAGATTTTGGTTCAAACTCCTCACCCCAGCCCCTCTCTCTCCAATTTGCTGAGTACAGCTTGGAGAGGGGGAAACAAAGAATACAGAGAGAAAAATGGTACGCAGTCCGCGCGAGAAATGGCTTGATACCTTGACGACCCATACCACCCTGCTCATCATCGGGTTGGTGTTCATTTTCCCTGTGTTCTACACGCTCATGACCTCGTTCAAATCGAAAGGCGAGGTGCTGACCAAGCCACCGACAATTATCCCCAGTACGTTTTCGCTGGAAGGCTACGACACAGTGATTAACGAAAGCGCGATGGTGCGGACGTATTTACCGAACACCTTCATCAACTCGTTTTTCTCCTCCCTGTTGGTCGTCCCGCTGGCGGGGCTGGCAGCCTACACCTTCTCGCGCTACCGGTTTCGGGGCAGCCGGACGCTCGAAATCCTGATCTTGAGTTTGATGATGATCCCCCGCCTGACCAACCTTCTGCCCCTGTACCAGATGGCGAGTGATGCGGATCTCCTCAACACGCACACGCTGATGGTGGCGGTGTATACGGCGGGCGGCATCCCCTTTAGTATCTGGATTGTGAAAGCCTTCTTCGACGCGATTCCGGTTGAGATGGAAGAAGCGGCGCTGATTGACGGCTGTACACCGTTCGGGGCGCTGTGGCGGGTGGTCGTACCACTGGCGCTGCCGGGTTTATTCGCGGCTTTCCTGCTCAACTTCGTGGACACATGGAACGAGTTCCTATTCGCGGTGGTGCTGGCGATTGGGAACAAGACGGCGACGGTCGGGTTATACGATTTTCAATCCTCCTTCGAAACGGCCTACCACGTTTGGGCAGCGGCGGCGATCATCATCTTGATTCCGGTGCTGGCGGTGTTCCTCGCGCTGCGGAATGTATTCTTCCGCGCCATGCTGGATGGGGCGCTGAGGGGGTAGTTGGAAGTGACAAGTTTAAAGTTAAAAGATAAGTCATCAGCTACCAGTCGTCAGTCTCCAGCTAAAGACAAAGGCGAATACAAATGCGAGTCGCCAAGTGGTTTATGTCGGAAATGTCGTCAGAGTCGTCGGTGACGGAAATGTCAGTTGGCAATTTGGCACTATAGATTTCGGCAAATGGCAATTTGAGTGCTGATTCGGCGGATGGCTCGGCTGAAAGTGCGGCAGTGCTGGCAATAGGTCTGCCGCCGCCGTCTTTGCTAAACCGTTTTCTAACCTTTCTCCGGTGGTTGCAGGGAAACGGGAGGGTCTGAGAGGGTGTTTAATAAGGCAGAAGCAGGGGAACACACATAGGTACACCCCTATAAAAAGGTAATCTGTGAAGTTCGTGGCGCGGACGAGATGTATCTCGTCCCTACGCAAACCAAACACACCCCTTCTTAGGGACTGTTCGCTGTTCCAAAGCCTTCTCGAATGGTTTCTCATAAGGTTATTCGTCGGGGCAGCGCTGGAGGATGGTGATGCCGCGGGCGACCCACGCATCCCGCGAAATCCGCCCCTGCATTTCCAACTTATCCAGATAACGGTAAATGTTGGTACGGGACATGAAGCAGCTTTCGGCCAATTCGCGCATGGTGGGCGAGTAACCGAACTGCCGGTTATAGCCGCAGATAAAGGCAAATAAATCTTCCAGCATTTGCGGATCGAAACTTTGTTTACGCGGTCGCATTGTGGTCTACCATCCATTCTTTCTATAAGCTCCCCCCAGCCCCAAGAAACGATAGGGATGGCAGCTTGATGTGTACGTGAGACACCAAGAGCGCAGAAAGTCTGCGCCCGGTTGGTGATGTTACAATTTTCCAACACAAGCCACTATAGCACGGTTTAGAATTTTTTTTCTAGCCTCTAATGGTATGAGTTTGGATAGAATCTGGTTAGAATTTTTGTTCAAAACCATACTTTTACCACAAAGGCGCGAAGAGATGGAAAGAAGTTGAACCGCAGAGGCGCGGAGAGCCATAACAAAACGCAAAGGCGCAAGGAAGCTAAGGCGCAAAGAGGTGGGAAGAAGTTGAACCGCAGAGGCGCGGAGAGCGCAGAGGAAGGCAGAGAAGAATTAACCACAGAGGCACAGAGAACACAGAGGAATGCGGAGAAGAATTAACCGCAGAGGCGCGGAGAGCGCAGAGGAATAGGAGAGGTGGTAATCTGCCCTGTTCGACAATATAACGTCAGCTATGGATAAGCAACTTCGTCCAAACAGAGAAATTGAGAGATTGAGGGAGGGTTTGTTGGATTGCCGGGTATAAGCGATCAAGCGGTAAACGAGGTCGTCCAAGAAATTAACCGGGCTGCGATAGGGGGATTGCACGATTTGAGAAATGTTCTTGAGTGGGTCGTTGATGGTTTCGCAGTTAGGTGATGGCGAGTAGTTCGCCAGCATGGTTGACCACCACATGCCTAATAAAGCCAAAACTCCCACCGGTAGTAGGCATTGATCGGGATATGAGTATGCTAGAATTTGGCTGTTTATACACTGCTTGCTGATTATGGCGTAGTTTTGTAATGGTAGGGCAGTATAACGGTAAAGCAGCTCCCTTGATTTACAATACTGGAAACCTCAATAGTACCCCCATACCTTTCGGTAATCGTTTTCACAATCGCCAAGCCTAATCCTGTCCCACTGCTGTGTTTAGTACCATTTGGGGCGCGATAATACCGTTTAAAGATATTTTCCAAGTTGGTTTCATCAATTCCGATCCCTGTATCCGCCACTTCAAATTTGAAGCGGTCATGGAGGTCTTTAGCTATTACGGTAACACTGCCTGATTGACGATTATAATTAATCGCATTTGCAATCAAATTGGTGACCAATCGTTCAAACAAATGAGGATCACCAACCATAGGTTTAAGGTTGACATCCAAATCAGTGGTCAATAATACGCCTTTTTCTTTCGCAATCGTTTGTAAGCGCGTTTCACTTTGTTTAATTATCGTTTCTAATGAATATGCTTCCTCTTTTACAGGAGCATTACTATCTAAACGGGTAATCGTTAAAATATCTTGTATGTGCTCAAGCATTTTATTGATCTGACCATTAATGGTCTCAATCCGTTTATGAATTGCTTCATCAGATGTAGTACGACCAATCAAATAAGAACTCGTGCTGATGACAGTCAGTGGTGTCTTTAAGTCATGAGAGATATTTGCAAGGAACTCATTATAGGTAAGCAAACGCTGACGCTCTAACGCAAGTTCCAATTCCCGTTGCTGTGCCAATTTATGTTCGGTAATGTCATAAAGGATGCCATGCATGCGTTTAGGGGTATTGGATTCAGTATCACTTTCAAGTTGGCTGACTATACTTGCCCAACAAATTTCATTATTCGGCGCGTAATACCGAAACTCTACCTTACGCAACTTTGATTCAGTCTCATCAAACGGAAAGGATGATTGGAAAACAGTCGCTACTGAAGATTGATCTTCTAGAAAAACCATTTCCAGAAATTCGTTCAAATTTTGAAAGGAAAATAGGTCAGTTGATGTACTGTCATATTCAAATAAATTTGTGCTCCAATCATAACTCCACGCAAGCATAGCAGCTGATTTCAGGGCTATACCGAGCAAATTACGGTTGTTTTCTAACCGCTCCGATTCACGCTTCTGAATAACGAATGAAGCAACCAGATTGGCATACCGGCTTAATAATTCAATGTCTCCATCGGCTAAGGGTTCTTTTCTTACATAATTGTCGGCTGCAATCCAGCCAATGAACTGCTTCCCTTGAACGCAGAGAGCCATCGCATTCCAACCAATCTCTGGATTCTCGACAACAGAACATAGACTTACATTATCACGCACTCCGACCAAATCCCTCTTCTCTAAACCCTCTCGCACCCAACTCAATGTATCAAAGTACGACATTTGAATCTTTGAAATATCCTGTACATTACCCTCAATATCCGTACCATAGGTACCAGAAATGTGTTGTGTCTCTTCATCAACAAAAAACAATCCTAAACGATCAAATCCTAATTCGCTGCGCCCTAAGGTAATGACCTGCTTACACAACTCTGTGACCGAAGAAGTCATCTCTAACTCAACAGCCACATGATGCAAATTTTGCAATCGAGATAAGAATTTTCGTTGTTTTTGTTGTTCAGCCTGAAGGTCAGCCTGCTTTTGTCGAAGGAGATTATTTTGTTCCTGTAATAATTCAAAGTTTTTTCGGCGTATAATATGTTCGCCGATTAATGAGGCGTATAAGCTAAAAATCTCTAATTCTGAATCAATGATCGATTTTTGAGTTAATAAATTGTCAAGCACGATTAATCCAAGGATTTCATCCGCTTGGATACAAAGCGCGATGGCATTCCAACCAATTCCGACTACTTCCCCCTGTCCTTCATACAAAGGGGCATTATGGCGGATTGAGATCCGTTGTCGATTTTTAAGACCACTTTTTATCCAATCCGCATATGTTTCAACCAGAAAGGGATAATCGTTGAAATAGCTAACCACTTGACCGTGTTTATCAACACCGACTGTTGGTTGAATGTACTGCTGGTTATTTGTTAAAAGCATAAAACAAATGCGATCAGCACCTAAATAAGTGCGTGCCGATTCAACTATAAGTCTGTAAAAATCAGACCACTCAATAACCTGATCGAGTTCAAAAGAAATTTTTTGTAAACTTTTCAAACGTCCTATTATTTCAGATTTTTCGTCATGATTTTGGGATGGTGTATGAATAGTGTCCATAGCAAATTTCCTTATAGTATTAAGAGGAAAATTTTCCTCTTTTTAACATAAATACATTTCATTGCATGTAACAATTATTGTTCTATAGTGTTACAGAATATCCTCCAAAACGAGAGGATTGAGCAAGATTAAGGGAATGTTTTTTGATCTGATGGGATAAGTGAATCAAACCAGAAACGAGCTGTGATAGCGGGAATGCTCATCTGAGATGAAAGATGTTCTTTTGGTCGTTAATCGTTTCAATACTGATGATCTTTAGGATAACTATGGGCGACGATAAGTCATCGGCCTATGAAAAGCACTTAGCGGAGTCACGGGCGGTTTGGGACGCGGAAGCCGCAGCGTTTGACGAGCAACCTGACCACGGTTTGCGTGATCCTGCCGTGCGCGAGGCGTGGATCGGCCTGTTAAAGTCGGTGCTGCCAGCAGGTGGAGGCTCAATACTGGATATTGGCTGTGGGACGGGGACGTTGAGCGTGGTGCTGGCACAGCTTGGCTACTCGGTCACGGGCATCGACCTGTCGCCGAACATGGTCACGGCAGCGCAAGCGAAGGCTGAGGCGGCGGGGTACGACATCCGGTTTGGGGTGGCGGACGCGGCGTTCCCACCCTTCGCGGCGGGACAGTTTGATGTGGTGTTGTGCCGTCACATCCTGTTTATGCTGCCGGAGATTGAGAAAGTGTTAGCGCGATGGGCGGCCTTGTTGAAGCCACAGGGTCGCCTTATCATGATCGAGGGTTTCTGGCATACGAATGTGGGTTTACGCCCGCAGCAGATTGTTGATGCACTGCCCAAGTCGATCATGACGAGCCGCGTACAGCACCTGAGTGAGCAAGCCGTGTTGTGGGGCAAGCCGGTTGAGGATGAGCGGTATCTGGTGGTGGCGCAGGCGGGGTAATTTCGCCCCAGTTATTTGGATACGCTCGAACAGGCGTTGTTTGAAACACGACCCCCACGCGGGATTACGACTCGCCGCCCGCTTTACGCGCCTGACGTTCGATGTCATAGAGACGCGCTCGTTCCAACGACTGCCCGCACAACTGCGCCAGCGCGACGAAGAAGGCTTCCTCTTCCATGCTGTGGAACTTGTGACACTCCGCATGGACTAAAGACCAGCGGCTTCTACAACACGCACGGCGTAGTCGCCCACGTTAAGTTGTACGGGTGTGTCCCACCCGGCTTTGATTAAAACATTGATGGCAGCCCGGTGATCGCGGTCATTGTACTCCTTTCCCTTGCAGACGGGCTAAAGCCGCAAAGCACCTCACCCAACCCCTATAGTGGCAGGGATTGCGGTGGGCTGAAGCCCTAAGCGTTCATGGTTAAATCCGTTAGTCTATACCGCGTTATCAGCCTGAACTTCTACCCAAAAAGATGCGGATTCACGGTATAATTGTCACATTAAGTTAAATTTCTTTTATCTCTACCTGCTGAGGCTCATCTATGGCTCAAATTCTCATCTTGGGGACGGCAGCAGCCGTGCGCGATGCCAACCACGAAAACACCCATTTCGTGTTGATTGGCGATCATGGCGCGATCTTGATCGACTGCGGCTCGAACCCATTGGGCAAGTTTCAATTTCAGGGCCTTGATGATGAGCAGCTTAAAGATGTTATCCTAACGCACTTCCACCCCGACCATGTGAGCGGCGTGCCAAACATGCTGATGCATATGTGGCAGTTAGGGCGGCAGTCCCCCCTGCGCTTTTACGGCCTGCACCACTGCATGAACCGCATGGAAGACATGATGGTGGCGTTTTCGTGGCAGGAATGGCCGAATTTTTTTCCGGTGACGTTCAACCGCGTCAGTGAACGCTTCAACGCGCCGGTGATGGAGAACGAGGACTTCAAGATTACGGCGTGGCCGGTGCAGCATTTCGTCCCGACGATTGGCCTCCGCATCCTCAACAAGCAGAATGGGCGGGTGCTGGCCTACACCTGCGACACCAACCCCACGCCTTCGCTTTACGAACTGGGCAAGGACGCGGATATGCTCATCCACGAGTCGGCGGGGGAAGGCTTCGGCCACAGCAGCGCCCGCCAAGCCGGTGAAACGGCGACCAAAGTCAACGCCAAGTCGCTGTACCTCATTCACTATTGGGTGTGGGAAACCGACCCCGCGCCGCTGGTGAACCATGCTCGCGAAACCTATAACGGGCCGATCACGCTCTGCCAAGACTACGACATTTACGAGTTTTAATTCGGCGGAGGGGGTGAACCGTTCTTAAACCTACCGCATAGAGGTGCTGTAAAACCTTAACTTGGCATAGTCGAAAATAGCCCGTACCATGTGTAACGATGTATGTAATACACAAAGCCGCTGCCGCCTATGCCGCGTCTCAACCATCGGTTTAACATCTCATAGAAAGACCCATGTCCAATCTTTCATCCCAGTCTACAAGCGACTTGCTTGACCGCAAACTGGCAGAAGCCGACTCACTGAAATATACCGACTATGAGGGTATGCTCACCGCCGCCCGCGAAGCCAGCGCACTCGCACAAAACCTCGGCGATTATTACCGTTATGCCCAAGCCCTGACGCACAAAGCATGGGCGTATGGCAACCTGAACCAGTACGCGGCCTCGCTCCTGAGTTCGTTGGAGGTCATGGCGCTGGCTCGTAATTACGGGTATGTCGAGATTGAAGCGCGGGCGGTGGGCATCGTCAGTTTGAACTTCATGCGCTGTGGCATGAGCCACGAGGCCACTTACCTTTACGAGCACCAATATCACCTCGGCAAGCAGCTTAACGACCCCCAGCTTCAAGCGATGGCGCTCAATGATTGGGCGTTGATCGAGATGAACGACAAGCAGTACGACAAAGCTATCGTCATGCTGCGACAGGCGGCGGAACTGATGTCCGCCGATACACACCACGGCAGCGACCGGGGCTGCGTGCATCATAACCTGTCCTTGGCCTATATTGATGTGCAGCAGTGGGATGAGGCAATTGCCAACGCGCGGCAGATGATCGCGCTGGAAACAGGCGCACCCCGTTTAATTTCGGACGCGCACGTTTGCATGGGAACTATCTTCTTACGGCAAGGGCAGCCGGAAGCTGCAAAAATCGAGATTGACCTCGCCCGTGCCGCAGCCGCGAGCGCCAACCCACCCATTTACAACGATAATATTGAGCAGCTTGAAGCGGAATTACTCGTGCATGAAGGTCGTGACCGCGAGGCTGTCGTGGTGTGGGAAGGCATGTACACGCTGGCGTTGGAACGCCGTGAACTGGATTACGCCGTCGAAGCCCTGCACCAGATCAAGACTGCCTACGAACGCCTGAATGACTCTGCCGGACTCATCAGCATCTATAAACGGCTGTCGGAGGAAATCCCACGTTTGCAGAAGCAATTCCATGATCTGCGCTTCAACGTGCTGCGGATGGTATTCGCGATGGACAAAGCCGCCATGCAGGCTGAACTCCACCTCAGCCACCAGAAAACCGCTATTTTGAACCGCCTCTCGCACGAGTTCCGTACCCCGCTGGCGATCATCCAGAATTCCGCATATATGGTCGAAAAGTACAGTGACCGCCTGAGATTGGAACAGCGCCAAGCTCATCTGCAAGGCATCACCGCCCAAATTAACTGGCTGACGGTGATGCTGGACGACATCCTCGAACTGCTCAAGCTGGATGAACATCCCGACAAACTCGCACCGCTGGAACGCATCGACCTCAACAACATGGCGCAAGCCGCCCTCACCAGCCTCGCCCGTTATCATCTCTCGGACGCGCGGGTGATGCTGACCATCCAACCGGACGCGCCCTCACCTATTGGCGCTTATGAGCCGCTGATGACGATCATCGTCCATCTGTTGACCAACGCCATTAAATTCTCGGAAGATGAAGTACGGTTAGCGTTGGCGATTGAAGGCCACGAGTTGGTCATTAAAGTGAGCGATCAAGGCATCGGCATCCGCGAAGACGAGCATGAAGCCGTGTTTCAGGCGTTAGTACGCGGCAGCAATTTGGACGAGGTGACGGGGAACGGTTTGGGGCTGGCGATTGTCCGCAAGTGGGTGGAGCAGCTTCACGGGCGGGTGCTGCTGGAAAGCGCGGAAGGCCACGGCACGACTGTCACCGTGCGCGTGCCGGTCACACTGGCAGATGAATAACCGACCCCATCTCATTATGAACAATTAAACCTGCTGCAACGTACTAGCCTCTGACGACCTTCAACGCCTGAAAGGGACATCATTATGCTGGCAACGCTGCGCCAACGCGATTTTTCGCTGCTGTGGTTCGCGGGATTGATCTCCCTCAGTGGGAACTGGATGCTGCAAATCGCGGTACCGGTCGTGATCTACCAACTGACCGGCTCGGCGCTGGCGGTGGGCGGGATGCTGCTGGCAACCACCGTGCCGGGTATCCTGTTCGGTTCGGTCGCGGGGGTGTTTGTCGACCGCTGGGAACGCCGCCGTGTCCTGATGATTACCAACGTGCTGCTGGCGGTGTCGATTTTGCCGCTGTTGTTGGTGGTGTCGGCGGATATGCTCTGGTTGGTTTACTTGGTCAGCTTCGTGCAATCGACGTTAAACCAATTCTTTTCCCCTGCCGAAAATTCGCTGCTGCCCCAACTGTCTAAGCCCGAACTGCTGGTTTCCGCCAACGCCTTAAACGCCCTGAATAACAACCTCGCCCGTTTGATTGGGCCGGCGCTGGGCGGGGTGGTGGCGCTGAACTTTGGTTTAACCGGTGTCGTGATTTTTGATGTGGTGACGTATGTGGTCGCGGCGGTGTTGATCGCGCTGATCCGTATGAAAGCTCACCCGCGTCAATCCGAACCCAGCACCAAGCGATTCGATGTGAGCAAAGTGTTCGTGGAGTGGCGCGAGGGGATGCAGTTGATCTGGCGGGAACGAACCGTCCGCACGTTATTCTTTTACAACGTCCTGACCTCGGTGGGCGAAAGTGTGATCTTCGTGCTGTTCGTCCCCTTTATTACGAGCATTTTAGGCGGGGACAGCCTGCACGTTGGCGGCATCATGTCGGCGCAGGCGGTGGGCGGGATCATTGGCGGGCTGTTGATTGGCTCCATCGCCAAATCCTTTAAGACCTATCGACTGCTGGGCATCAGCTCGCTCATCTTCGGCATCGTCGATCTGGCTTTGTTTAATTACACCCAGTTTTTTGACGGTATCGCCATCGCCTACCTGATTATCATGCTGGCAGGGCCGCTAACGGTTGGCATCGGCGCGAGCTATAACACACTGTTGCAGTCGAAGGTGGATAATGCGTATCAGGGGCGGGTGTTCGGTGCGCTGAACCTGACGTTTTCCCTGTTCATGCTGGTGGGTATCGCGATTGCCGGTTTTACCAGCGACCGCATTGGGATCGTACCTGTCATCAACATTCAGGGCTATGTCTATATCGTGGCAGGCATCATGTGTCTGCTATTGCTGCGCGAGAAGCCAGCCCTACAGCCGGTAATGACACCGGAGTTGGTCAAGTCGGATGGGTAGAACCTACAACGCCGCTTTGTACACCACGCGGAAGTGTTCGCAGATCACGGGCATGGTCATCGTCGGGTCGCGCCCCATCTCGGCGCAGCGGCGGCTGAAGTAACGCCAGTGGGCATCGCGCCAATAGGCCAGCGAACGGTCGCCTTCACCTTCATCATAGGCGAACGCGGCAGGTACATCTTCATAAGGCAGGATGTCGACAGCAGTGGTCTGCATGATGCACAGCGCATCCCCCGCGCCATCGAGTACCACGTTGTATTCCCCCGGCTGCGGCACGCTGCGCGCTTCATATTCGACCGTCCACACGAGGTCAGCGGTGGCGGTTTTGATGCCTTGCAGCACCAGCGCGATCAGTTCGTCCGCCAGTTCGGGGCTGTCGCCGAACGCCCACACCTGCGGCTCGGCGGCTGCGGCGCGTTCATGTTCCGGCAGCGTGGCGAGAAAGGCTTCCCACAACGCTGCCGCGCCTTTATGGTCGATCATCCGCTGCTCTGCTTTTCAGGGGTCGGCAGCGGCTTGACGGTGGCGTGCAGGAATTGGAAATCATCACGCGGGGGGATGATCTCATGCACCTCGGTGACTTCGAACTTCATGCGCCCGATCTGGACCACCGCCCCGACCTGCGGGCGTTCGGTTTCGTTCTTGATACCGCCGGGATAATCCCCGCCGCTGACCACATAACTCACTTTGTAAATCATGTTTCCGCCTCCTGTTATATGCTGGCTGACGGATCGAGATTTTTGTGGCGGAGTTTGAAGCTCAGGTCAAGCGCCATATTCCGCATGACGATGAACCCAATCGCCGTGTCCTGCTGGCAAAGTGCCAAAAAGTCGCTGGCGCGGATGGCGTACACTTCCGTGCCGTCCTCCACTGCCACCACCGAGGCTGACCGTGTGCCTTGATCGAGCAGCGCCATCTCGCCAAAGAGCTGGCCTTGCCCTAAGTACAAGGTGGCGTGGTTGCCGCCGCTGCCATCGTTCAGGCGGATTTCCACCTGCCCGCGCGTGATGATATACATCTTATCGCCGGGGTGGTTCTGGCTGAAAATGGTGGCATCGGTATTATAGGTTTCACGGTGACTGATTGCCGTGAGGCTGGCAAGCTGGTCGGGGCTGAGGCCGCTGCAGAGCGGCACGCTGGCTAGGATGTTTACAAGTTCCATGTGCATCCTCCAATAAGTTTTCGCCTGATTTTACCGCAGAACGCGCTCGCCAGCATGTGAGGAGTGGCTAAGAACTTCGCCATGCTGGAAAGAGCATAGCGCGGCATCCCCACCGCCGCTATAATCAACCGCATTGAAAGGCAGATGCTCTTTCATCAGCAAAGGTTACAACATGAACCGCTACCGCTTCTTCTACGCCAACAACCCACCTCCCCCGCCCGTCTGCCAGTAATCCGGCGGAGGGGTGTTCAGACGCGGCGCGTATCCGGCGCTGGTTTTCGCGTGCCATGTTCCCCCTGATTCAGAACCTTTTAGACCGCATTCAATTGAACATGAAGGAATACAGATTACATGGAACGCATGACACAGCCGCGCCAGAGTCAACTGCGCGGGTTCGGGTTGGTCGCGCTGGGCGGTACGCTGTGGGGGACGATTGGCCCCGCGACCCAAGCCATTTTTAGCGGCTCGGCAGTTGCGCCGCTTTCAGTCAGTTTCTTCCGCGTCGCCATCGCCACGCCGATCTTGCTGGTCGCCTGTGCGTGGCTGCTGGGCGCGAACGGCTTCCGCATCGGGCGGCGCGACCTGCTCATTATGATGCTCAGTGGTATCCTCACCGGCCTCAGCCAAACCACCTACCTCGTCGCTATTCCGCTGGCGGGTGTCACCATCTCGACGCTGGTCGGCGTATGTACCGCGCCGGTTTCGGTAGCACTCTTTTCGGTCATCTTCAAGTTCGAACCGTTCAACCGCACGGTGATGATCGCGCTGGCCTTCGCGCTCATCGGCACGGTGCTGGTCGTGGGCATCGAG
The DNA here is from genome assembly GCA_020161935.1 of Chloroflexota bacterium. Taxonomy (GTDB): domain Bacteria; phylum Chloroflexota; class Anaerolineae; order Aggregatilineales; family Phototrophicaceae; genus CFX2. Next base: position 444,516 of record JAIUNI010000003.1, on the reverse strand, counting down.
CCGGGGACAACGATTTCATCGGACGTGGTGCTGGGGGTGCTGCTCTCGGTGGTGTGCGGCTTGCTTTACGCGGGGGCGATTGTGTGTGGGCGCTTGGTCGCCAACCGCGCCCACTCGATACAGGTGAACACCGTCGCCTTCGCCACCAGCGCGGTGATGCTGCTCGTCATCGGCGGGCTGACAGGCGGCCTCAAAACCGATTACCCGGTGGAAGGTTGGCTGCTGCTGGTGTATCTGGCAGTTGTGCCGACCGTTTTGGGTTACGGCTTCTTTGTGGCGGGGATGAAAACGACCTCTGCCACCATCGCCGGAATCATCACCCTGCTCGAACCGTTGACGGCGGCGATCCTCGCGGCGGCTTTCTTCCACGAACGCCTGACGCTGCTGGCGTTGGTCGGCGCGGTGCTGCTGCTCGGCGCAATACTGGTGCTGGCGCGGGACAGCAGCCGCGAAAAGGGCGGGGAAGAAGTTGTAGTCCAACATTCATAAGTTTGTAGGTTAAATGGGGTAACGGACGAGAGGTATCGCGTCCCTACACAATTGAATTTTCGTAGGGACAGCAGACAGGCCGTCCGTTACCTACTCCACCGAAAAATGGAGACACCGCGCTCCATCTACCCCTGATGCTTCAACCCCTGCCATACGCCGTGCAGGTACATCGCCGCCAGCGCACGGTCGTAGAGACCGTAGCCGATGCGCCCGGTTTCGCCCCAGATCATGCGCCCGTGGTCGGGGCGCACCGGGCCGGTGAAGCCGATGTCGATCAACGCTTGGATGACGGTCGGCATATCCACATTCCCCGCCGCCGAAGTATGCGCCACCTCGACAAAGCTCTTGTCGCCCGTGAGTTCGACGTTACGCAGGTGAGCGAAGTTGATACGCCCCGCGAACTGCCGCACCATCGCCGGTAAATCGTTCGCCGCCAACGCGCCCAACGACCCCGTGCAGAACGTCAGACCGTTGTGGGGGCTGTCCACCACATCCAGAATGCGCTGGATGGTCGCCGCGTCGCGCACGATACGCGGTAATCCGAAGATCGGCCACGGCGGGTCGTCGGGATGCAGCGCCATGAACACACCGGCTTCCTGCGCCACCGGAACCACCCGCCGTAGGAAATAAGCGAAGTTCTGAAACAGCCCTTCCTCGTCAAGCGCCTTATACTCGTTGAAGATGGCGTTTAGTTCGTCGCCGCTGTAACCCCGCGCCCACGCCACCCGCGCCTCTAACCCGCGCGAGAGGTCGTAGTCCAGCATCGCCTGATGGTCGTAGGCGGTTGCGGTTGAGCCATCGGGAAATTCATGGTGCAGGTTGGTACGCATCCAGTCGAACACCGGCATGAAGTTGTAGCACAGCACCGGAATGCCGGCCTTGCCCATATTCCGTACACTCTCGCAGAAAATGTCGATCAGTGCATCGCGTTCCGGCGTGCCTTTTTTGATGGCCTCCGCTACCGGAATACTCTCGATGACATCGAGGCTCAAGCCGTGCGACTCGATGTTGGCCTTCATCGCGCGGAAGTCGGCTTCCGTCCACACCACATCGCCACCCTTGCCCTCAAACGTGCCGACGATGCCACGCATAATCGGAATCTGGGCGATCTGTTCCAGCGTAATCGTATCCTGCTCACCAAACCAGCGCATGGTCATTTTCATTTTTTGAGTCCTCTATCAAAGCGGAAATAAGATTATGCCTATAGATGATAGTCAGTAAAGCACCTGAATGCGAAAATCGCAGCCAACAGCCGGAACAAGAAGCGCACAGCGAGATCGTTCCATTTGGGAATGATTTATTTTATTTAATATTAATTTTACAAATTTTTCACTTTTCATCATATCAACCTACCGAATAGGGCTGTATACTAAGATTACAAAGTATTACAACACGCTATTTATGATGCATTGCTGCCTGTGTTAGTGAGGAAAATCTCGTGCCTATTAAAGCCGCATGGAACAACGAAGCCAAACGTGAAATTGCCCTGACTTTTGACATCCGTTGGACTCTGGAAGAGTTTTATGATGTTGATCTTGTCATCAAAGGTTTGATGGATGAGGTCGATCATCCCGTGCATGTGCTGCTGGACATTCGCACCAGCAAAATGATGCCCGAAGGATTTATGAGCGCCGTGCAGAATATCGCCCGCAAACCCCACCCGAATATGGGTCTCATGGTGATGATTGGGCTGAATATATTTATCCGTAGTTTTATCATGGTCTACCGGAAAATTTACCCGCACAAACCCGGTGAATGGGTTATTTACTACGCCAAGAATTACGAGGAAGCAGCCGCGATTATCGAAAGAAATCAGCCGGAAGCCCTTCGTTCAAGCGCCTGACCCGCACGCGGCAAATGGACTGTCCGGTCATGAATAGGACAAAGGCTGTCGCTACGGGATGTGGGCTTCCAGCCAGTCCATCTCGTTCAGCAAGAGCGGCATCAGCAGCGCAAGCTCATTTGTATCCCCCACCGCCATCTCTAGAAAATCGAGGTACAAACCAATCCGGTAGAGCGACACGCGCTCCCAATGCCCATCAGGCAGCGCACGGCGGCTGGTGTAGCCCGCGTAGAAGGCCTCGCGGCTGCCGGAGACTTCGGATTCGATCTGCCGGTCGATGCGGAAATCCCACGAGGGGTCGCCGGACGCTGCCCAGTCGAAGTCCAGCACGGCGCTCACCCTGCCGTCCTGCTGTAAGAGGTTGAGGAAGTGATAATCGCCGTGAATGAAAACGCCCTGCCGCACCGCCGCCAACAAGGGCTGCATCCGTACTAAGAGTGCATCAATCCGCCTCATCACATCGGCAGATAAAAGACCGAGCGCCTGAACCTGCCCCAGATAATAGCGAAAGTGGTCAGCCACATAGGCTGCCCAATCCGGCTGCGGCTTACCCGCGAGGATGTTGTAGAGCAGGCCGAACTGGGGGAAGGTGTGGTTATGCAGGGTCGCAAGGTACTGCCCCGCGCTGTAACCGATAGCGGTGCGGTCGGCTGGGGGCAGATCGGCGGCGCTGGTGCTGATGGTTTCTCCCGGCATTTTCGTCAGAATCAGGTAGTCGTAGGGTGCGAGGGTTTTGCCCGTCTCGAGCGCGATGACCCGCGAGACCGGCACATCGGTTTTGCCGAGTAGGTCATATGCCCACTTCTCACCGGCATAGCGGTTGGCTCCGCCCCAATCCAGCACATCGAAGCGCAGCACATAGGCATCGTTGACCAAAAAGCAGCGGTTGATGTTGCCCTGCGCGGGCTGCTCCAAACGCTCGATTTTGCCCAGCCCGTGCGCGGTGCAAATGGCTTGCAAGACTTCGGGGGATAGCTGAGCGGTGATGTCGTTCATTATTTTATTTGTGTGATGATTATGGCAGGATTTTATCCAGCGGCAGCTCGAACCCCGGCAGCACATCACCGCCTTCGAGTGTATCTTCCGCTGTGAGGACGCGCACACTTTGCCCCGGCTCGTAGACTTCAATCGCTTCACCGGGCAGTACCAACACACCCATCTTTACCCCATGCGCGATATAGGCCCGCATCTTTCGCCGCTGCGATTCGCGGCTTTGGCTGTCCGAGCGAATTTCAACGGCAAAAATCGGCGGCGTGGTGAGGTAATCGGCGCTGCTCTCCACATTCACGCAAACATCCGGCATAAACTTTTCACCGTCCAACACATGCAGCACTTCGCTGTAAGCAACGCCCAACTCAGGATGATCTTGCAGATAGCGTTCAAGTGCCGCACCGATAAGCACCTGCTTCCGTCCGTGAATAGGTTTCGGCGACACTTCCACAATCTCCCCATCAATGAAGTCAAAGCGCTTATCCGGGTGCTGTTCGGCAAATGTCAAAAATGCTTCGGGTGTCATTTCCTTTTGGATGAACATCAGCCTCGCCTTTCACTTGCTGACAGTATAGCAGGTATTGAGGAGGGAGTTCTACACCCAGCCCTTCAACTCGCGCTTGAGTACCTTACCGGCTGCGTTGCGGGGTAGGCTGTCGATGAAGCGCACCGATGCAGGCACTTTGAACTTGGCGAGGTTCTGGCGGCAGTAGGCGATGATATACTCTGGCAGCAGGTCGTAATCCGGCTTGAGGACGACGAACGCGAGGCCGCATTCGCCCCACTTCTCATCAGGCGCACCGATCACCGCCACATCCGCCACGCCTGCGATGTCAAAGATCACCTGCTCAATCTCAGCGGGATACACATTCTCCCCACCGCTGATGTACATATCTTTGTAGCGGTCAACGATGTAGATGCAGCCGTCCTCATCCACCTTGCCCGCGTCGCCGGAGTGCAGCCAGCGGTTGCCGTGTTGGTCGATGGTGAAGCTGCTCGCGTCAGCATCGGGTCGCTTCCAGTAGCCGGGGGTGATGTTCGGCCCGCTGATGACCACCTCGCCGACTTCACCCGGTTTCACGTCCTCGAACGCCTCGTTCACCACGCGCACGCGGGTATGCGGCAGCGCCTTGCCCACCGAATCCGGCTTCTTGAGCGAACGGATTTTGTCGATCAGGAATACAGTCGGGCTGGTTTCCGTCATGCCGAAGCCGAGCTGCACGATGATGTCCCGCGCCGCGTACTGCTCCAGCAGCGCCACCGGCATCGGTGAGCCGCCGCAGCCCCACGATTGGATGCGGCTGAGGTCGGTCGCGTCGAAGTCGGGGTGCTGGCTCATAAATAGGTAGATGGAAGGTACGCCGAAGAAGTGGGTTACGCCCAGTTGGGGGTCGGAGAGGGTTTGGAGCGTCAGCCCCGCGTCGAACTGCCGCGCGATAATCGCCGTGCCGCCGAGGTGGAAGATCGGGTTGGCGTACAGGTTCAAGCCGCCGATGTGGAAGGTCGGCAGCACGCAGTAATGGACGCTGTTGCAGTTGAGGCCGGTGGGAATGGTGATGTTGACCGCGTTATAGAAGAACATCCCGTGCGTGATAATCACACCTTTCGGGTGTCCGGTCGTCCCTGCCGTGTACATAATCATCAGCGGCGTGTCGTGGGTGGTTTGCGGGTTCATCGCCACATGCGTCACCGCGTAGGCGATGGCCTGCTCGTACAGCGGCGCACCCATTTCGACAGGTGCTTTCCCATCGTGGATGTACAGGCTGTAGGCCACCGTTGACTGCCGCAGCAAGTGCGGCATACGGGGCGCGAAGTCGGTGTCGTAGATGATGCCCTTTACCTCGGCATCGTTCAGGATGAACAGCAGTTCAGGGTCAGCCAGCCGCCAGTTGAGCGGGAGCATCATCGCGCCCAGCTTGATACACGCGAACTGGAACTCGAAAAAGTCGGTCGAGTTCTTGGCGAGGATCGCCACACGGTCGCCTGCCTGTACCTCCCACACGTCGCGCAGATAGCCCGCCAGCCGTGCGCTGCGGTCGTTAAACTCGGCATACGTGAAGCGCCGCCCCGTGTGCTGGTCGATCATCGCCAGCTTATCCGGTGTTCGGTCGGCGTGGAAGGCAATCCAGTCAGACGCTAAAATCATATGTATACTCCAATAAAATCTGCAATATTATCTTAAGCGAGGACAGCCGCCTATGAGTTTAAAGGATTTTTAACGGCTTGCCTCAGACTATCGTCGTAGCTGTGTCATTAAATACACATGACATCCCGCAGTAGGAAAGCTGGCGGGTTAGAAAATGGTTTAGCATTCCTAACCGCGTCTTCATAAATCGGGGTCAAAAAGGGTCTGACCACCTGTTATTGCCTGTAAAACAGGTAACTTTTATCCCCACCGAACGGATACCGCACTCCATGTATAACCGGTTCCCGCACCCGCCAGCACGATCAAATCCCCCGGTTGGATTTTGCCCTGTGCCAAGCCCAACTCTAACGCCAGCACTTGGTCGACACTCTGGATATGCCCGTAGTCCTCAAGGTACACCGATTGGTCAGCCGTTAAGCCCACCGCTTCTAAGATTTGCAGGTAGAAGGACTTCTTCATATGGGTTATGCCCAAGAACTTCACATCGCTCAAACTTGCCCCGCCGACCTCAACGGCCTCACGGATCACCTTGACGAAGTTCTCCAACGACACCGCCCCCAACCGTTCCGCCATGTAGTTCGGATCGGTCACATCCAGCCGCCCTCGCAGTTCTCCGATGACTGCCGCCTCATCACCAACCGCCGCTTCCGTCAGGATGACCGACTCGGACAAGCTGCCGTCAGTAATCGCCGCCGAACCGAGGATCAGATTGGCTGTGGCGTTTCGTTTGAGCAGCATCGCCCCGCCACCCGCACCGAAGTTGAACATGAACCGTGACCGTTCATTTCGGAAGTTGATGAGGTCATTTTCACGGCTTCCTGCTGCCAGCAGCACATATTCCAACCGAGGATCGCTCTGCATCATGCCCTGCGCCATGTGCATCGCAATCGGTGAACCGGCACACAAGGCGTACATCTCGAAGGCATAGGCATTCGTCGCCCCGATGTTGTGCTGAATCTTGGAAGCCGCATTCCACACCAGATGGTCTTTATGTTCGCTGCCATGTGAAATCACCAGTTTGATTTCTGTTGCCGATACACCCGCTGCCGCAATCGCTTTTCGGGCAGCTAACGTCGCCATTGTCGTTACACTGTCCGCCGCCGTCGCCACATGCCGCTGCCGGATGCCCATCTTCTCACGCAGAACGGCTTCCGGTATGCCGGTTAGCTCGACCAGATCCGCCGCCGTTTGGACGGCCTCTGGAAAATATGTCCCTGTACCCACAATGCCAATTGGAATGGACATCCGTAATTCCTTTTGTCTAACAAACATTTTGGCAATAAGCACCATTTAGCCCGTGTATACCGCATTTTAGAGGCATATCCGCAAACGAAAATGAGTTATGTGGCTTTTGGGAAGTTATTTTCTTTCTTGTTTACAGCATTCGCGCCGCAGCCCACATACAATGCAACCTAATAAATTTAAATATTGTGAGGTTTTATTGATGACTATTCAGACTTTGCCGGGTATTACTTCAAAAACCATTACGACACCCCGGCTCACCACCCGCGTCCTCCTCAGCGGTAACGACACCGCCACGCCCGTCCTGTTCCTGCACGGCAACGCTTCATCCGCCACCTATTGGGAAGAAGTGATGCTCGCCCTGCCGGAAGGCTTTCGCGGCATCGCCCCTGACCAACGTGGCTATGGTGATGCTGACCGCGCCAAAAAGATTGATGCCACCCGCGGCATGGGTGATTTTGCCGACGATGCCATCGCCCTGCTTGATACACTCGGCATTGATAAAGCGCATGTCGTCGGTCACTCGATGGGTGGTTCTGTCATCTGGCGGCTGCTGTCTGACCACCCCGAACGCTTCCTCAGTGTCACGCTGGCAGCACCCGGTTCGCCCTACGGCTTCGGCGGTACAAAAGACGTTCACGGCACACCGAACTACGACGACTTTGCCGGTTCCGGTGGTGGCACGGTCAACGCCAACTTCACCCAATTGATGGCTGCTGGTGAACGTGGTGTCGATAACCCGCAAGCCTCGCCGCGCATCGTCATGAACAGCTTCTACTGGAAGCCGCCCTTCAAGGCCGCCCGTGAAGAAGAACTGCTGTCCTCGCTGCTTTCGGAACACGTTGGCCCACAGGAATACCCCGGTGATATGACCCCTTCGGCGAATTGGCCGAACGTCGCCCCCGGTGTTTACGGCCCTGCCAACGCCCTTTCGCCCAAGTACACCGGTGATGTCAGCCGCATCTGGAAGATCAGTTCCAAGCCGCGCATCCTCTGGGTTCGTGGTGACAGTGACCAAATCGTCGGCGACCAATCGCTGTTCGATCTCGGTACGCTCGGTGCTTTAGGCGCTGTCCCCGGCTGGCCCGGTGCCGAGGTGTTCCCATCGCAGCCGATGGTCGGGCAAACCCGCGCCGTGCTGGAAAACTACAAAGCCAACGGTGGTGCATATACGGAAGTGGTGCTGGCGAACGTCGGTCACACGCCGTATATCGAGCAGCCGGAAGCCTTCAACAGCGCCTTCCATAAGCATCTCAAGGCATGATGATACAATCCTGTTGTCGTTCGTTGAGGATGAAAACAGCAAACCATTTATGCCTAACACGTTATTCGATGGCGGTTTCGACCAGTTGGATCGCGCCATTTTGGACGAGCTGCAAATGAACAGCCGCATCAGTGTGGCGGATTTGGCACGCAAGATACACCTGTCGCCGCCTGCCGTTCACCAGCGCATCAAACGGCTGGAACGCACGGGCATCATTCAGCAGTATGTGGCGCTGCTGAACCGGGAAGCGGTTGGTTATGACCTGCTGTGCTTTATACGGGTCAGCATTCAGCCGCACACCAAAGCGCAGCTTGACCACTTCCAAGCGCAGGTGGTGAACCTGCCCGCTGTGCTGGAATGCTACCGGACGGCTGGCTCACACGACCTACTGCTCAAGGTAGCGGTTAAGGATACGAAAGAACTCGACCGCTTTATCGCCGAGCATTTGATGACTATCGCCGGAATCGACCGTATCGAGCCGAGTCCGGTGCTGAACGAGATGAAATCGACAACGCAGTTGAAGTTGAAAACATAAGGATTGGACATTAAATTACGGACGCGATATTGATGGTTAATAAAGTAATTCGATAAGTGGGTATCAGACGGACGAGATGTATCTCGTCCCTACCACAAGATGATTAGATGTAGGGTCGGCAGGCTACGCAGATGCCGTTCGCTAATCTCCTAATACCGATTTTTTAATTATTCCCGATCAATATGCCGTCCGCGAATATACAGGTTCAAAAAACGAAACGGTGAGATTATGTACGTAGGGGATTATTTAGGTCGGCGGGCGCTGTATACCCCCGACCAACTGGCTGTGGTGGACGCGGGCAAAGTGCCACACCGCACCTTTACCTATAGCGAACTGAACAACCGCGCCAACCGCCTCGCGAACTGGCTGCGGGATGGCGCAGGTATCCGCAAGGGCGACCGTGTGGCGATACTGGCCTACAACGGCGTGGAATATTTGGATGCGTTCTTCGCCTGTGGCAAGCTGGGTGCGATCCTCGTGGCGCTCAACTGGCGGCTGCACTGGCGCGAACTCCAGCAGTTGATCGACAAGACCGAGCCGAAAGTGATGATCTACTCCGACGAGTTCAAGGACATCATCGGGCAGATTACGGTTGAGCATACGCCGATTAACCACCTGCTGCATATCGAAGGCAAGGGCTTACCGAACAGCCGCTACTTCGAGAAAACCCTGAGCGACTCGATCTTGCGTCCGGTCGTCACCGAAAACCTGACCGAAGAAGACATTGCCTGTTTGATCTTCACCGGCGGCACGACCGGCTTGCCCAAAGCCGCGCAGATCAGCCACCGTATGATCGGCTGGAACACGCTCAATACGATTATTCACGATTTGCAGCATGGCGACGTGACGGTCAACACCTTCCCGCTGTTCCACACAGGCGGCTTGCTGGTGTACACCACACCGCTGCTGATCCTCGGTGGCACAGTCGTCCTCACGCGCAAGTTTGAGGCCGAGCAGGTGTTGAGCTTACTCGAAGAATACTCGGCGACCGTTTATGCCGCCGTGCCAACCATGTACCAGATGATGACCACAGCGCCCAACTGGGACGAGGCCGACCTGAGCAACCTGCGCTTTTGCACCAGCGGCGGCGCACCTCTGCCGGTGTATTTGGTCGAGAAGTTCCAAGCTGAGAAGGGCGTGCAGTTCAAGCAGGGCTTCGGCATGACCGAGTTCGGGCCGGGGGTATTCGCCCTCGCGCAAGAAGATGCGGTACGAAAAGCGGGCAGCATCGGCAGACCGAATTTCTTTGTCGACGCGCAAATTGTGGATGAGTACAACCACCCCGTTCCCCCCGGTCAGGTCGGCGAGTTGGTGCTGCGCGGCCCTTCGATGTGCAGCGGCTACTTCAACGACCCCGAAGCCAGCGCCTCGGTCGTGGATGCCGATAACTGGTTCCACACGGGCGACCTCGCCATGATGGATGACCAGCAGTACTTCACTATCGTTGACCGCAAGAAGGATATGTTCATCTCCGGCGGCGAGAACATCTACCCGACTGAGATTGAGCATGTGCTGTATAAGCACCCTGCCGTCGAAATGTGCGCGGTCGTCGGCATCCCCGACCCGAAATGGGGCGAACTCGGTAAAGCCTTCGTCGTGGTGAAGGCTGGCGAGCAGGTCAGTGAGGACGAACTCATGGCACACATGCAGCATTTCCTCGCGGGTTATAAAGTCCCGCGCACCATCGAATTCCGTAACAGCCTACCGATTTCAGCGGCGGGCAAAATTCTCAAGCGTGAACTGATTAGCGAGGCAGCCCATGAGTCTTAAGATCGGTGACAGCGCCGAACGGGTCAAAACCATCACCAGCGAAGATGTGTCGAACTTCGCTGCCGCGACCGGCGATATGAACCCCGTGCATCTGGACGAGAGCTACGCGGCAGGTACACGCTTTGGCAGGCGCATCGCCCACGGGATGCTGACCGGCGGCATCATCTCGGCGATTTTAGGCAACGATCTCCCCGGCCCCGGCACGGTCTACTTGGGGCAGGAATTTAAATTCAAAGCGCCGGTATTCATCGGCGATACCATCACAGCGCGGGTCGAGGTGGTCAAATACCGCGAGGACAAGCGGATTACCACCTTTCGCACGACCTGTACCAATCAGGATGGTGTTCTGGTTTTAGAGGGTGAGGCGGTGGTGATCGCACCCTAACCGCATAAGCAAATTTTTGAAGAAATAGTTTGTATGTATGGAGGCAAATAATGCGTAAGTCGGTTCTTTTAGTCTTGTTGTCCTGCTTTTTACTCATCGGGCGCGTGGCCGCGCAGGATGCCGAGCCGCTGGTCATCGGCCTGATGGTTGACCAGTCGGGCGCACTGACGATCTACGGCTTCGAGCAAGAATATGGTTTTAAGTTGGGTCTGTTGTATGCAGCGGGTGTTAATCCGGCTGACTATGACAACGACGTAGATGCCGCCCTTGCCGAAGTGACCATCGGCGGCCGTCCGGTGGAAGTCGTCGTGCGCGATAACGCCAGCGATGCCGAGAAAGCCGCCAGCCAAGCGCGTGAACTGATCGAGCAAGAAGGCGCGGAAATCCTCGTCGGCGCACCGAGTTCGGGTGTGATGACCGGTGTCCAGCAAGTCGCCATCGACTCGGATGTGATCCTGTTTGTTGACCCCGCAGCCTCGCCCGCCATTACCGGCGCGAACTTCAACGTCAACACCTTCCGCATCTGCCGCAACACCTTTCAGGACTTCCTCGCCTTCGCCCCGTATGCGACTGCTGAAATCGGCAAGAACTTCGTCATTCTGGCGATTGATAATGACTTTGGTAAGGCATCCGCCGCCGCTGCACAGGGTACACTCGGCGCTGCCGGCATCGTCTTTGACGGCGAACCGATCTACGCCCCGCTGGATACGAACAACTTCACCCCTTATATTCAGCAGGTGTTGAACTCCGGCGCGAATGCGGTTCTCCCGATCTGGGCAGGTGACAGCTCGGTGACGCTGTTCCAGCAGTTGGCGGAACTCGGCGTGAATGAGAAGATGGCTGTCGTCGCCGCATTCAACTCCAACGACATCGTGGCGGCCAGCGACCCCAGCACCATCGGCAACGTGTCGTGGATTGTGTACCACTACTCGTTCCCCACCAACGAGATCAACGACTGGATGGTCGAGCAGTATAAAGCCGTTTACGACGATGTACCGGATCTGTTCAGCGAATGCTCGTTCGCGACCGCACAAGCGCTGGTGCAAGCGGTGGAAGCCACCGAAGGCGACACCCTGCCCGAAACCATGATCCCGGCGCTCGAAGGCATGATCTTCGAAGGGCCGAAGGGTACATATGGTATCCGCCCATCGGATCATCAGGCGCTCGTCCCGATGTACATCGCCAAGCTGGATAATCTTGACGACGCGGATCAGAAATTCTATGAACTGTTGGCGGAAGTTCCGGCGGTCGATATTATCCCGCCCGTGCTGCTGCCGGAAGATTTGCAGTCGCGCACCGAAGCGGATGCCGCCTTCCTCGACGCGCTGAAGGCCGCTGGGTAAGCAAGCGAGCATGTGGTGTAGGGGTACAAGGTGTTTAAAACCCTCACCCCCAGCCCCTCTCCCTCAGGGCGAGGGGTGCAATACAAGAAGGGTCTGTGATGCGTCTTTGATAAATAAGGTGCGAAGTTATGATGAGGATGAGGCACGCTTCATCCTTACATCAGTAAATCGATCTTTTTAAATGCGCTTAAGACTCTCTCAAAATAGGTTTGGAAATTGAATTGTAGGGCGGCGTAACAACCGCCCGTATTTAGATAAAAGTGTGATGAGCCAAAATAACATTATTCTGGAAACACGGTCTTTACGAAAAGTATTTGGTGGGCTGGTTGCTGTCGATGATGTCAGCATCCAGATCGAGCGCGGCAGCACCCACTCGATCATCGGGCCGAACGGCGCGGGGAAAACCACCTTCTTCAACCTGCTCACTGGTAAATATAAACCGACGCAGGGTGAAGTGTCCTTCAACGGGCGCGATATTACCCGCCTCCCTGTTCACCAGCGGGCGCATTTGGGCATCGGTCGCTCGTTCCAGATCACCAACATCTTCCCGAACCTCACTGTCCTCGAAAATACCCGCCTAGCGATTCAAGCGTTACAGGGCGCGAGTTTCCACTTCTGGCGGCGTACCGACAGCCTCACCACGTATGTCGAGCGTGCGCTGGTGATCCTCGAACGGCTGGGCTTGAGCGCACAGGCGGATTCACCCGCGAACGTGCTGCCCCACGGCGGCAAGCGCAAACTCGAACTGGCGATCTTGATGGCCTCCAACGCGCAGTTATTATTACTTGACGAACCAACCGCAGGTATGGCCTCCGAGCAGGTGCCGGAACTGATGAATATTATTGGCGAGATCATCGCCGACGGCGACCGGACGATTGTGATGGTCGAACACAACATGGATATTGTGATGGGCATCTCCGACCGGATTACGGTGATGAGTATGGGGCGCGTCCTGACCGAAGGCACACCCGCCGCGATTGCCGCTGATAAAACGGTGCAGAATGTGTACCTCGGCGGTTTGTACGAGTTGGGAGAGTCCTAAACGATGACCGACATCCTCCAAGTGCAGGGCATCCACACCTTTATCGGGCAGTTCCACATCCTCGAAGGCGTAAGCGTCAGCGTGCCGAAGGGCAGCATCACCGTACTGCTGGGGCGCAACGGCGCGGGGAAAACCACCACGCTCAAGAGCATCATGGGCATGACCCCGCCGAGCAAAGGCACGATCACGTTTGAAGGGCAGTCACTCGTCGGCAAGCGGTCGTATACCATCGCCAGCCGCGGCATCGGCTACGTGCCGGAACACCGCGCTATCTTCAAAGACCTGAGCGTCGCCGAGAATCTGCAAATCGCCGAGCGTAAATCGGGCGACCTCGAACGGAAGTCCGACCTCATCTTTGAGCTGTTCCCCGACCTCAAGCGGCTGTATCACCTCTCCGGTGGCAGCCTCTCCGGTGGGCAGCAGCAGATGTTGGCGATTGCCCGCGCCCTCGTGCCGGATAACCGCCTGCTGCTGATCGACGAACCGAGCGAGGGTTTAGCGCCGGTGATTATCGAACACTTGATGAACGCGATTCGCCAGCTTGCCGCCCACACGAGTATCCTGCTGGTCGAGCAGAACTTCCGCATGGCGAGCAAACTGGCTGACCGCTATGTGATGATTGACAACGGACAAAGCCCCATCAGCGGCCTGATGGCCGATCTGGTCAAAGACGAGGCGCTTGTGCAGCGCTACCTCGGCGTAGCGAAACAAGGAGCGCAGCCCCAATGACAAGCACTATTCGGCGGAGTTCAACCGTCGCCATCGCGGTCATCTTTTGCGGCTTGCTGCTGTTCACCTTCGTGCGGTCGGGCGGGAACCTCGGCAACTTCGGCATCACCGTGCTTTCCGGCTTGTTTCAAGGGATGCTGCTGTTCTTGGTGGCTTCCGGCCTCTCTATTATTTTCGGCTTGATGGACATCCTCAACCTCGCGCAAGGGACGTACTTCATGCTCGGTGCGTACGTCGCCTACGACATTCAACATGCCGGCGGCGTGGTTGACCTCACGCAAACCATCCCCAACCCGAACGTGCGCTTCCCGCTGGCGCTGATCGGCGCGGTACTGGTCGGCGGCGTGTTGGGCGTGGTGCTCGAACGCGGCTTGCTGCGGCGGTTATATTCGCGTCCGGTTTTCCAACTGGTGCTGACCTTCGGCGTGGCGCTCGTCCTGACGGAAGCGATCAAAGCCATCTGGACGACCACCCCTTACAGTTGGACGGAAGTCTTTGGCCTCCGCACACAAACCTTCGAATTGTTCGGGCAGGCGTTCAGCGTCTACCGCTTATTCATCATCGGCATGGGCTTCCTGCTTATCATCGGCATCGCCTTGCTGCTCCGTCGCACCCGCATCGGCATCATCATCCGTGCGGGTGTCGAGGACAGCACGATGGTCGAGGCGCTGGGCATCAACGTGCGGGCGGTGTTCACACTGGTATTCACGCTCGGCTGTGCGGTCGCTGCCCTCGGTGGCGCGGTGGCTGCGCCCTTCCTCGGCGCGTCGTCCTCGCTGGCGGATGCCTTCCTGCTGCAAGCGGTAGCGGTCGTCGTCCTCGGCGGCATGGGCAGCTACGAGGGCAGCGCGGTCGGCAGCCTGATGGTGGGATTGGCGATAGCGGTGGCGCAGGACGCGACTATCGGCACCTCGCTGTCCGTCCTGCCCAGCATCACGCCCATGCTCGTCCTCATCCTGATCTTACTCCTGCGCCCCAGCGGCCTATTCGGAAGCACGAGGTAGCAATGGGGCAAACATTGAAGCGTACCCTGCGCGAAAACTGGCTTTACGCGCTGATCCTCATCGGCTTGATCGCCTTCCCGTTCATCGTCGGCGCGATCACCGGCTCCAGCCCGAACGGTGTCCCGCGCGGCGACCGGATGATTATGCGTGGCGAGTCGGTGCGCTGGCAGGCGGTACTTATCGAACTGTTCATCCTGTCGATCTTGGCGATGAGCTATAACCTGATGTTCGGCTTCACGGGCGTGGTGTCTTTCGGTCACGCGCTGTTCTTCGGCCTCGGCGGGTATATCCTCGGCTTGGCGCTGGAATACGTCGCGATGGATACGGGGGTAGCGCTGGTCGTCGGCGTGCTGGCGGGGGTCGCCGTCTGCGGCGTGGTCGGTTTGCTGGTCGGCCTCGTTTCACTGCGCCTCAGTGGGGTTTACTTTGCCATCTTCACACTGGCGATTGCCGAGATGTTCTTCATCTACTTCGGTCGCTTGCCGCTCACCCGCGCGGAGGACGGCTTCCCGATTACTGAGCTGCCTATATGGCTCGATCCTGCCCAGAGCCGCCTGACGTTCTATTATGTCGCGCTGGCCTTTTTCGTCGCGGTGTTCCTGTTTATCCGGCGGCTGATGAACTCACCAACGGGGGCAGTGTTCAAGGCCGTCCGCGAAAACGAAGACCGCGCCCAAGCCATCGGCTACAACACCCTGCGCTATAAGTTGATCGCCATCATCCTCGCGGGGATGATCGCGGCCCTCGCCGGAATGCTTCAAATCCTGCTCAACAAGAAAGTCGGGCCAGAACTGCTCGGCATCAGCAATACGGTCAACCCGCTGCTCATGACCATCATCGGCGGCATCGGCACGTTCACGGGGCCAGTGGTCGGCGCGAGCGGCTTGCACCTGCTCGACACCATTTTGCGCGAGTCGGTCATCACTATTGGCAGCTTGAGCATTCGTATCGCGGATGTGTGGGAACTGATCCTCGGCGGCATCTTTATGATCACTGTCATCATCTTCCCGCAGGGTATCGTCGGCACATGGCAGCGCCGGCGCGGTAAGCGGGTGGGGTGAAAAGGTGCTATAATCCTTTTCAGTGAAAGGGGTTGTATGGGTAACATTATCTTGCGTGGTGTGATTGATGATAAAGGCCAGTTACAAGTTGATACAGTTGTCGATTTGCCACCCGGCCCCGTGGAAATTGAAATCCGCTCGGAAGTTCCAAGTGCGATTACATCGGAACAAATCCTCGCATCTGATTTTGTTGGCATGTGGGCTGACCGCGACGATTTAGGGGACAGTATTGAATACGCTCGCCACCTGCGCCAACGTGCTAGCCGCCCACAGCGTGACACATGACGCTCGACGGTCTATTAGATACGAATATTTTTATTGATATTGCGCGTCATTATTCATCCGCAATAGCGTGGCTGAACAGTCAGCATTTACAATTTGGTGTATCTTCAATTACCCGAATTGAGCTGATGCTTGGCGCTCGAAATAAGGCAGAGGTTGAGAAAATCGACCGGATGCTGCGTCCCTTTCAACTCATCTTCCCCGATGCCCGGGATTCGCAGTGGGCGATGGAACAATTCGAGAGATTTAACCTGAGTCACCAACTTGAAATATTCGATTGTTATATTGCTGCTAGCGCTATTCGGCTTGGATTACCTGTGGTTTCTCGCAACGTCCGTGATCTGAGTTTGTTACCAAGTGTATTGGTACAAGTCCCTTATTAAAATATTCCCAATGTCCCTGACCAACAACCAAACCCTCAACCGCAGCATCGGCTACACCGTCCGCGAAATCACCACCTCGTTCGACAAGTTATACTGCCTGTCGAATGACGGCCAGCAGGAAGCCGTTCTGGAACACGCGCGGAAAGATCGCGTCACCTATCTGCCCGTTCGCGAGGGCAGCCGGATCACAGCCATCGCCCGCCGTGAAGACCTCACCATCGCCGAAATCCTACCGCTCACCGCCGACTGGCTCATCGCTGCGGATACACCCATCTTGCACCTCATCGAACTCTTTGCCGAAAAGTCCGACCGTGTGTTTCTCGTCCTGCAATCCAGCAGGATCATCGGCCTCGTCGCCCCGGCTGACCTGAACAAAGTCCCCGCCCGCGCCAGCATCTACCTGCTCACCGCCCAATTTGAAGCCGAGCTTGCCGTCCTCGTCAGGAACATGTTGGGCGAAGATGAAGCCATTTTGGAACGGCTGCTGTCGCCCGATAACATTACCAAAATACGTGCCGAACACGCCAAAGCCAACGCCGGTGACATCGGCCTCACCCTTTTCTATTACCTGTACCTCGCCGACCTGATGACCATCGTCGCCAAACACGAAGGGCTGCGAAAGTCTCTGGGTCTCAAATCCCGCAGCCACGCCGACAGCCAGCTTGACTTCGCCGACATCCGCAATAAGGTCAGCCACCTGACGGGGATGTTGATTACCTCGCAGGACGACCTCAAAACCCTCAACGAGGCGTGTAACAAAATCATCCGCCTGAGCGAAGCCATGAACGCGCCAACGGCATAGCGGCGATCTCGTTTCAGCGGAAATATTGTCGCCATCTATGCTATAATCCTCGTAAGTAGACTCCGGTCAATTGAGGAGATACACATGCCAGTTGCATCAGAAAAAACGATCAAAGATGTCGTAACTGATTTCTTGGGTTCAGCTCCTTTACTTGCTGAGATCGCCGATTATCGGCTGCCGGAGGCGTTCCAACTTCGGGCGCATGAGCTGCTCGAAAAGAACCGTGATGGCAGCTTATCGGACGAAGAACGCGCTGAGATGGAAGAATTTCGTGACATCGACCATCTGTTGACACTCGTCAAGGCAAAAGCGCGTCTTAAACTAAAAGCACAAACATGAGTAAGGCAAGTCATCAGAACTAGTTACTATTCCCCTGCCAGCAACCAGCCCACATAGACGAATTTCCACTGACCATCGTGTTTTTCAAGAATACGGGTTTCGTGGCTTAACCCCGGCATGTCCATATCCGGTTCGCCGGTGTCCGCGCCGTACTGGTCGAACGTCACCCACGCCATCTGGTCACTGGTGCGGATGTTGATATTTTCGCGGCGAACGGCGGCTGCTTCTGGTTGGGCGGTTGGATTATCGGCCATCATCTGCTGCATTTTAGCGGAGAGCGCATTCCAGCCGATGGTGATGCTAATGCCACCGCGCGCCCACCAACCGACCATACGGATTTGTTCCGAGTGCAACCAGCAGTCCGCCCACGCGGCGTAATCTTTTAGCCAAAAGGCGTTTGTCTCGGCGGCCACAACCGCTATCACTGCGTCTGCTGTATTGTTGTCTGTCATCCTGTTGTCCTCCACATCTCTCAGGTTAGAAGCCGTTTGAACGTTACTTTTTATATAGACGGACGCGCTGTCTCGCGGCCATATGCAGCAAGTTAAGGGTTTTTCGGGTCAGCATTTGCCAGCAGATGGCTGTAGGGAGAGCAACAACGGACAGCCTGTCTGCTGTCCCTACAAACGTGGTTGCGTGGGCAGTGGGTGGCAAGAAGGCACACAGCCGTGTGCCTCTACATATGATTTCTCTAACGCTTGCTAACTGCTCATCACGCCGCATACCGGCGCAGGCCATTCAAGCTGTTGGTGGGCCGACAGAATCCCATCCAGTGCTGCCGCGATTTCGGGTGGATAGGCGGCGGTTTTGCGGATAGTTAAGTCGGCATACGAGTTCACGCACTCGAACACCGAAGCCAGCAACCCGCGCGACTCGTTCACCATGAACAACAGGTAATGGAGCCGTTTCGCCGAACGGCTGACGAGCCGTGCGTAGACCGCCACCGTGTCGCCGATATGCACTTCGTTCAGGTAGTGGATGTGGTGCTCAAGGTCGAAGCCACCGCTGCCATGCTCACGGTAAAACGCAGGTGTTAGGCCGAACGACTCGAACAGCGCGTCCCCCGCGTCGTCGTACACTTCGAGGTAGTAGCGCATGTTCATATGCCCCATCTTGTCACGGTAGCGGTCGGGGATGGTCAGGTGGTAGACCTGCGGCAGTTGTTTCACCTGTTCCAACGGGATCGGCGCAAGACGCATAACGGACTCCTCATATGACCAAATCACTAGGCGGCGATTCTAACCCGTTGCCGAACCGTAGGCCACACGTCCATCGCGCATCGGAGTCAGTCTGTCTATAATCAGGTTGAGTGTAAGCACATGGGGGCGATGATGCTGATACGGCGAAGTGTAATCTTACTCGCGCTGCTGCTCGCGGCCTGCAACCTGTCGGTGCCGGATGTGACCCCGACGATTGCTCCCTCGCGCACGCCCAGCCCCACGCCCTTGATGTCGAACACCCCGCAGCCGACCATCGTGGCGCAGGTCGCCACCAACACGCCGAGCGTTACACCATCCCTCACCGCCACCTTCATCGTCTTGCCGAGCAGCACCCCTGCGCCAACCGCGACGGTTACGCGCACCAACGAACCGACCGCCACCGCCAGCGATACACCCACGCTCACGCGGACGGCGACAAACACCTCAACCCCGACCGCGACAGCGACCTTCACCGCCACGCTGACCAACGCGCCAAGCGCGACTTCGAGCTTCACGCCGACCAACACCGCGACGAATACACCGCTGCCCACGGCGACCGCCACCCTGCCGCCCAGCGCGACACCCTTGCCCAGCCCAACGCCGCTGCCGATCTTCCCGACCGATACACCAACCAACACACCAATACCGACGGCCACCTTCACCAACGCGCCGACCGCCACGAATACGCTCACACCGAGCAATACGCCGCTGCCGCTGCCCACCGCGACGCGCACGCTTTCGCCGGAGGAACTCGCCGCCTTCACAGCGACGATTATGCCAGTGGGCGAAGTGCCAACCGCCACACCGGTTGAAGCCGCCATCGCTCCGACATTGGATGCCACGCCGACCTTCATCACCGCGCAAGCGCCGCTGCTTGAAACGCCACAGGTCACACCGATTCCGGCGGACGTTAGCCCAGAGGCGGTGGAGTCCACGCCTACGGCACAGCCCACGGTCGCCCTGATCGTGACGCTGCCGGGTATCGTGACGGCGATACCAATTGCGCCTATCAGTTTTACGGGTACGTCCCCTGAAAACCGCGTGTTCGGCCTCAGCACATCCGGCGGCGTGACCACGGGCGGCTTCAGCCTCTTGAACGATACCGTGCTGTTCGAGCGTAATCCGGTTGACCCGAACCTGTACATCACCACCGACAGCAGCGGCAATATGTACCTGACGGGTTTGAACGGCGCGGGTGCGGTGCGACCGGATATGTCACCCTTCTCGCAGTTCGTGGCGCTAACACGCGAGGAAAACAACGCCTTCGTTCCGGCAGCCAAGTGGTCGCCAGATGGGCGCTACGTGGCTTTCATCGTCGCCGGAAAGAAAACGGGGAATGACGGCGTGTGGTTCTACCAACCGGGGCAGTTCCCGCCTGTGCAATTACTCGTTGACTGCCTGCCGATTGATGTCCCCGGTTGCAGCCTCGTCACCAATCCCTACGACCCCGATAAGTGGGAGAGCCGTTCGCTGCTGTGGTCGCCGGACAGCACTACGGTAATGGTCGGCCTCAACCTGCCGCAGGAAGGTCGCAGCGCCATCATCCTCGTCAGCGCGGTCAACGACCCCAACTATCGCATCACCCGCCCGCCGGTACTGCGCTACGACTACGGCGCATGGTCGCGCGATGGCAGCTACATCCTCGTCAGCGGGCGCGGGCCGGATGGTCATGAATATGTCGGCTGGCTGAACCGTGACGGCTCGTTCAATAAAGTGCTGATCGACTCGGAAGCCGTTGGCCTGTGGATGGGCTTCGCCAATCAAGCCAACGACGGCAGCGTCTATGCCCTCGGCGCACCCGGCGACCGCAACGGTGCGCGTGAACCCTTGCGGATTTACGACATGAATGGGCAGGCACTCACGGGCACGATTGGCGATGGCTTCCCTGAGCGCGTGGAGTGGAGTCCTGATGGCCGCGCCGTGTTCGTGCAGGCCAACGGTCGCCAGTTCGTCGCCAACATCAACGGCGAGGTGCGCGAAATCACGGGGCAGGTCGCGGGTGCGCGGGCAATCAACTGGGTCAACGGTGAACTGCCGCAGGGCAACGACGGCGGGAACGTCGCGCCGCCTTCTACCGGCATTGATCCGGTCGGGGTTGCGCCTGTCGGTCAGCCGGATAGCGGCGGGGGTGGCATCCCCTCACAGCTTCCGCAGGGCATCGTCGAGGGCAGCGAGTACCAACCCGGTACACAGTTGCGCGTCCTCGTGCAAGAACTCAATATCCGCACATCACCGGGGGTCAACAGCCCCATCGCCCGCAACCTGCCGCTGTTCACAGGCGAGTATGTGGTTATCCTCGCGGGGCCGGTGGATGCCGACGGTGCGCGTTGGTGGCAGGTGCAAACGTCGGATGGCACGGTCGGCTGGCTGGCGGGGGCGATCAACGGCTCACCGACGTTGGGGCAGTTTTGAGCGAGTGCTGCTGTAGGTTCAGCGTGTCGCATTCCATTGCCAGCAAGTTAAGGGGTTTTTTGGGTCAGCGTATGCCATAGGATAACCCCACAAGGGGACTATAGACCCGATGGCAAGGTGAATAAACCCCCGTGAACGGGGATATTGAGAAAGCAGCGCGTACGAAGTGGAAGCAGGTGGTGGGGGGCAGGGAAGCAACGGACAGCCTGTCTGCTGTCCCTACAAACGTGATGACAAGTGGACTTGGTGGGCGCTGGATGAGGCGTGCCTCATCCCTACAGTAGAGAGGCAAAGGTGAGGTTTTACCCACCAATTACCTAAGCGCTCTCATGTGGCTTTCTCCTATAATAAGAATGCTCAACCGTTATTGAAGGAGGATGCCCATGCCCACACCCGCCTATTCCCAATCGCCGCTGGTCAAGAAACTCGCTATCAAACCGAACACCAGCATCCACGTCCTCAACCCTATCGCTGGATTCCGTGAGATGCTCGGCGAACTCCCCACCGGAACGGTTTACGATGCCCACTTCGACGACACATACGATTGGCTGGCGGTGTTCGCTAAAACTGAAGGTGAACTCGACGGGCTGATCGAAGCCATTAAGCAGCACCTCAAACCGACCGGTACGCTGTGGGTCGCCATCCCCCGCGCCAAAAATCCGAAGTTCAACCGCAGCACGCTCATCGCCTCGCGGGAACGCTACGGCTTCGAAATCGTCTCGAACGCCGTCATCAACAACGACTGGACAGCCTACCGCTACAAATGGCCGGTTACGGGCTAGACTTCCGACTGCTTTCAAATCGAAAGCATACCTTTGAGAATCGCCCTTTTGCGCTGGTGGCGGAAAGGTGATGACTTTCGGTGTATAACGATTAGTAACACTTATCACCAGAATCTTTAAATTTCTTGCTTTCGCGCGTCTTAGGTATACCTACGGAGCGCGATTAGTGTTATCCTGCTGTGTAGATAAATAAACCTACAGGAGTTTACTCATGGGTAAAGTAGCAGTACACGGTTTCGGGCGCATCGGTCGTTCAGTGACGAAGATCGCCCTCAAGAATAACCTGTGGTCGCCCGTTTCAATTTCGGACATCCGCGACATCCCAACCCTTGCCGCCGTTTTCGAAGTCGACTCGAACTACGGCCGCTGGCATGAAAAAGTCGAAGCCAAAGAAAAGGGCTTCACCATCGGCGGTCGCGATATTCTGTATTTCGACTCCAGCAAAGATATTCCCGATTGGGCAGGTTTGGGCGTAGATTTGGTCATCGACTGCACCGGCCGCGCCACCACCCGCCCCGGCGCACAGGCGCATCTGGATAAGGGTGCCAAGCGCGTCCTCGTCAGCGCCCCCAGCAAGTCAGCGGCGGATGCCGACGCGGTTCTGCTCCCCGGCATCAACCTCGACACCTACGACCCCGAAAAGCACAAGATCGTCAGCATGGGAAGCTGCACCACCAACGCGCTCGCCCCGGTCGTCAAGATTCTGCTGGAAAACTGGGGTATCGAAGCGGCCTTCTTCTCGACTGTTCACGCCTACACCAACACCCAATCCCTCACCGACCAACCGATGAAGGATCGCCGCGACTCGTGGGCAGCCGTCGAAAACATCATCCCCTCGTCCTCCGGTGCGGCCAAGGCGCTTGGCTTCATTTGGAAGGATCTGAAAATGACCGGTAAGGCTTACCGCGTCCCGACCCGTACCGGCAGCATCGCCGAAGTCAACGCCGTGCTGAAGAAGCCCGCCACCGCTGACGCAATCAAGGCCGCCTACACCGCAGCCGCTGCTTCCGGCCCGCTGCATGGCATCATGGACGTGCTGAACGATGAATGGGCTTCGTCGCGTATCGTCGGCGACCCGCACTCGTCGATCATCGACCTGCCCCTCATCCAGACGATGGGCGACACGCTGGTCTCCGTGGCCGCGTGGTACGACAACGAATGGGGTTATGCCACCCGCCTAGCGCAAACTGCCGCCCTGCTCGCTGGCTAATACGTACTGAAACACACTCAAAAGGGCGGCCCCGGTCGCCCTTTTGATTTTCTTCTCTGTGGCTCTGCGGTTAAGCCCCTCCGCCGTTCTCGCGCTTGTCGGCATGGCAGTGCATGAGGCATAATCGCCCTACCATGACCAAGCTCACCACGCGCCAACGCGCCTTCGCCACCTTTATCGCCCTGATGACCGCCGTCCTCTTACTCGCGGCGGCCTTCCGTGTTTACCACATCATCCAGCGACCGATTTGGACGGACGAAGGCACGACGACTTTCAACCTGTTTCACTTCAACGGGCAAACCAACCTGATCGACGGTCTCGCCGCGCGAGACCACCACCCGCCGCTGTATTACCTGCTGATGCAGGCGTGGGTTGGCCTCACCGGCGACTCGATCTTCGCCATGCGTTACTTCGCGGCGCTGGCGGGCATCCTGAGCGTGGCGCTGATGGTGCCGCTGGCGCGGGTGATTCTTACCTCACCCCCCAGCCCCTCATTATCGACCCCACCCCTAGCCCCTCCCCGTAGTAACAGGGAGGGGAATAATACTGGAGGGTCACAGACCGCCGCCGATGAAGATGGGATAGGGCAAAGGCCGTGGTTGGAGAAAGCGTATTGGTTTGTGCCGTTGACTGCGGCGCTGGTGCTGGCGCTTTCCGACCCGGACATTGATCTGGGGCAGGAGATCCGCTTCTACACCCTGCGGACGCTGCTCGTCATCCTGAGCGCGTTCTTCTACTTACATTGGGTACGCAAACCCAGCAAACCCCGCGCTTTACTGTGGCTGGCGGCGAACGTGGCGATCCTGCATACCAATTATCAGGGCGCGTTCATTATGGCCTTCGAAGGCTTACACGCGCTGATCTTCCTGCGCGGGCGGCTGCGGCTGGCGGCGATTGGTTGGCTGGCGCTGTCGGGCGTGTTCTTCCTGCCGTGGTTCATCGGCTACGGCTACGGGCAGTTCGACAACGAGCAGGGCGTGAACTCGACGCTGCCTTCGACGTGGGATACCTTTGTCGAACTCACGTATAAATTTCTTGGGAGAATGTGGCCGCTGATGCTTGGACTGATGCTGTTGGGAGTCGCCAGTCGCCAGTCGCCAGTCGTCAGTCAAGAGGAAATTTCCCCGTCTGTTTCCCTCCCTCGCTTGCTGGGGAGGGTCAGGGTGGGGGTTAATGATAGGGTGTTCTTGCTGGTGGCGTGGATTGGGCTGACGCTCATCATCAGCTTTGTGGCGAACGAGTGGTTCAGCATCCTGTCGCCGCGGCGGGTGATGCTGATCTCGCCGGCGATTGCGCTGCTGGTGGCGCTGGGGTTGGCCCGTTTGAACGCCCAAACGCGGGTGTTCCTGCTGGCGGTCATCCTCGTCTATTCGGCCACCAGTGTTGACGATTATTATCCCAAAGCGCCGTGGGATAAAGTGGGCGCGGATATGGGGCGCTACGCCGAGGCGGGCGACATGGCGCTGATGGAAATTTACTACGACGACACGGTGCTGTACTACTACACCGACCACGATATGCCCCCCGGCACGGTCGTGAAATCGCTGCGGATGTGGCGGCAGTTCGAGGGTGCGACCTACCCGAACGGCGTGATCGACCTGCTCAACCAGCACAAGACGGTGTGGTTCACCCACTGGAGTCCTGACCAATCAGGCTTCGACTTCCTCAAGCAGACCGGACACGTCCAAACGGCGCTGATGACGACCTACTGGGGAACGAACGCCCTCAACGTCTACCGCTATGATGCCATCCAGCCGGAGCCGGTGGTCGATTACAGCAACGGGATGCGGCTGCGGCAGTTCGCCATCCACCCCGACGAGATGCGCGTCGATCTGTGGTGGTCAGCCGAGCAGCCACTCGATCAAGACTACAGCGTGTCGGTGTTCCTGCTGGATGCGAACGGGCAGTTGGTGGCGCAGAAGGATGACTTCCCGTTCCTCAACCAGCGCCCCACGACCGGCTGGCAGGCGGGTGAAGTGGTGTTCGACCCGCACACGCTGGAATTACCCTCACCCCCAGCCCCTCTCCCTCAGGGCGAGGGGAGTCATCTGCCCGCTGGCACGTACAGCGTGGGGGTGAAGCTGTATACCTACTTTGATGGTCAGCAGTACCCGACCGTCAACGGCGACGACTGGCAGATTATCGGCACGCTGGAGAGATAAACCCATGCTCTACATCTTCGACAAGGACGGGACGCTGGTACACAACATTGACGGTGAACGACCGGCGAATACGCTCGACGAACAAAAGCCGTTTGACGATGTGCTGCCCAAGTGCCAAGCGTTGATCGCCAAAGGGCATTACCTCGCGGTTGCCAGCAATCAGGGTGGGGTGGCGTTCGGCTTTATGACCGCCGCCCAAGCGCATATCATGGTCAAGCACATCGCGGATTACATCGGCGCGACCACCTACGCGGTGTGCGTTACCCACCCCAACGGACGCAAAAAAGCCGCCAAACGCGAAAGCCGCTTCCGCAAACCACAGGGCGGCATGATCGAGTATCTGATGGATGCGTTCGGGGTGTTGCCCACCGAAACCGTTTACATCGGTGACATGGATACCGACCGTGAAGCAGCCGAAGCGGCGGGGGTCAAGTTTATGTGGGCGGACGAGTTTTTCGGGCGTAAATGATTAGGGATGAGCGGTAAGCCGTGGGTGCGAAACGTGAGAAAAGGTCTATCGTAGTAGCGGACCACAAGTAGGTTGTCCCTGCGAACGGTGGTAGTGTTTGTGGTAGGTGGCGCGGACGGAGATGATGTTTCACAAATAAGGGCGGAGAAAAGAACCCCCTCCGTCGCTGACGCGACACCTCCCCCGTAAACGAGGGAGGATAAAATGCACAGAAGGCACTTCAAAGGCGAGTGTCAGGGTCTCTAGTATTTACAACACCCGTTTGTAAATCGACATTCGCCCACAGTAGCGCAACCCGCCTACTATTATTTCGGCGGTTATTGCCTTTTTAGCGTACTCGGTTGAGGTTCTTCTAATCCACGTTTTCGACCTTCTTTTTGAGGTCGCTCTTGGAACGGCGTTCGCGTTCATCGTTGTACGCCTTGAACACTTCTTCCTCGCGGCTCGCGTCCTGCGCCTCTTGATTTTTGCGCTGCAAATCGGCACGGGCGCGTTCGTAGGCTAACTGTAAATCGCTGTCCGAAAGATGACTTGCATCGTTGTTCTGTTGAGTATCTTTATCGGGCATCGGGGTTTCCTCCGGCTTGTAAACTTTGTGCAGATGGTAGCACGATTACCATCCTGCTAAAGTGTCCAACTGGCTAGATTTCCTTGACCGATTTGGCTGTTCATACTCCCCGTCACGCGCTATACACCGGTATAACACCTTGTAATATTCACCATCAAACCTTAATTCCTCTCGCGTACGATTTGTGATAATGTTAAGAAAGTAAATTCCCCTGATAATGGACGTAGCCTATTCAGAATAGGCTTAAAGACCTATTGTCCGCGTATGTTCATATGGCACAATTCTGGCTACCGAACGAACAGAACGGGAGTCTGGAAAGATGGGTAATATGATGTCTGATCGCAAAGAGCCAGCAAAAACCAAACTGCTGCCCCCCGTACCCAACGAAACGGTTGAACATCCTTATCGCACACATATCATGCCGCGCAACCAAACCCTGCGCCGCTTACTCGCCGGTATTCCCGGCCTCAGCAAAGATGCCGACCGGATCGCGCCGACCAAAGTGTCGCTGGTTGTTCGCGGCATCGCCGAGTCGATCAGCCTCAAGGAGGGACAGGTCGCGCTGCTCGGTCGCGCCGACTTCCGCAGCGGCGGCTTCCAACCGGATGTTGACCTGACGGCTTACGGCGCACAGGAACGCGGTGTCTCCCGCGCACACGCGCGCCTGCACCTCGAAGAAGGCCAGCTCTACATCACCGACCTGTACAGCGCTAATGGCACACGCATTCGTGGTGAGCGCCTCGAACCCGAACAACCCTACATGCTCAACCACAACGACGAATTTCAACTCGGTGCGCTTTTTATCCGCGTGACGTTTGAATAACGGAACAACTGCATTGACGAACGCGAAACCCGGCACACACGCCGGGTTTTTTGTTGGGGAAGGCGGGGAGTCGAAACAAAACGCAAAGGCGCGAAGAGGCAAAGGACGCAAAGATTTTTAACACAGAGGCTCAATGGCACACAGGCTCAGAGCAAGCGGAAACAAAACGCAAAGGCGCGGAGAACGCAGAGACAAAACGCAAAGGCGCAAAGAGGCAAAGGACGCAAAGATTTTTAACACAGAGGCTCAATGGCACAGAGGCTCAGAGCAAGACAGCGAAAATGAACCGCAGAGGCGCGGAGAACGCAGAGACAAAACGCAAAGGCGCGAAGAGGCAAAGGACGCAAAGATTTTTAACACAGAGGCTCAATGGCACAGAGGCTCAGAGCAAGCGGAAACAAAACGCAAAGACGCAAAGAGGCAAAGGACGCGAAGATTTTTAACACAGAGGCTCAATGGCACACAGGCTCAGAGCAAGCGGAAACAAAACGCAAAGGCGCAAAGAGCGCCAAGTGGAATGCAGAGAAAGACAAGGAAGAATAAACCGCCAAGTCGCCAAGAACGCCAAGGAAAATACAGAGAAAGGCAGAGGAGGAGCAAAACGGGAGGGTCTCAGCCCCTCCCCTACAGGAAAACAATACCGGATATCGAAACATGACCCCGCAGTACGAGAGATAAAGCCTGTTTGGTCGTAAAGAACTAGGCAAAGGAGATGGAGGGGGTGGCGTAGCGGGTGGCGTGGTAAGCGAGGGCGAGGGCGATAACGAGATCGTCGTGAAGGCCGGAGGGGGCGGCGTAGCGATAGCCACCCGCAGGTAGGCGTTCCATGCGGTAGTTGGCGAGTTCGTCGATGAGGGTCTGGCCGGGGATGAGGGCGATTTCGCGGCGTTCGATGGCGAGGGCAAGGGCTTCGATGAGGGCGGGTTTGCTGGCGGCGGTGGTGGCGAAGGGACGAATGGGTAAGCCTTCCTGCTGGAGGGCTTCGATGTTGGGCGCACCGATGCTGTTGGACTCGGCGTAAATAACACTCGGCTGCCAGCGGTCGTAGAGGGCACGGAGGCGACCGCGCTGGAGCGACCAACTCACCTGATTAAAGTGATCATAAGCGAGAACATGACGGGTAACTGCGTCCATGACGACGATGGCGGTGTAGTCGTTTTCGCGTCCCCAATCGACACCAAAGACGCAGCGCTGACCGGATGGTTGGGCATGAAGCGGGGCGGTGGTGGCTTCGGCGAGGCCGCGAAAGACCTGACCGGAGTCGTCGGTGAAGCGGGCCATGTATTCTTCCTGCCAGATGC
This sequence comes from Chloroflexota bacterium, assembly GCA_020161935.1. Classification (GTDB taxonomy): domain Bacteria; phylum Chloroflexota; class Anaerolineae; order Aggregatilineales; family Phototrophicaceae; genus CFX2. The sequence goes on along the minus strand of JAIUNI010000003.1, from coordinate 415,941 downwards.
GGTCGGGGGTGGAGAGGCGGATGGCATCGAGTTCGGCAGGGTCGATCAGCGGATTGTCGTAGCTGGTGTACTGAAAGCGATCCCAGTTAGGGGTGGTGGTGGCTCTGGTGAAATTTTCCCAGAACCAATTTTTGCCGTGGGGGGAGCTGAGAAAGAGGGCATGACCCTGCTTGTCGAGGAGCATGGGGCGGATGATCTGCGGCCAGATGGCGGGTTCCATGAAGGCGGCTTCATCGAGGACGACGAAATCGAGGCCCGCGCCGCGCAGGTTATCGGGCGTGTGAGCGCTTTTGATGGCGATCCAGCCGCCGCCGGGGAAGTCCAGACGGCGGAGGCGTTCGCTGACGGTGACGGGGAGATCACGGGAGGCGGACTTGAGTTCGCGCCAGACATGCTCGGCCATGTTATAGGTGGGGGCGACCCACCAGCAGGCTTTACCATCGAGGGCGGCGTTGGCGATTTCGATTTGGCCGACGACGGTTTTCCCCCAGCGGCGACCGCAGACGACGAGGCGGTAGCGTTCACCGCTGGCGATGACCTGAACCTGATTGATGTGCGGGGCGGGGAGATTAATCTCCTGTTTGATCGGTCGGCGAACTCTCCTCACTATCCTGTAGGTGACGGGGGGGATTTTTTTCGACATGGTGGGCAACTCCATATTCATATTCGTCAATGTAGATGATTTCTTCGACTGGCCGGGGCAAGAGGGCGGCGAGTTTGGTCACGCGGTCGATGAGCTGCGCGAGGGCGACGATACGCTGGCTGAGGGAGGCATCGTCGATGGCTTCGACGATGCGACCGGTGAGGATGTCGATGATGGGCAGGAGTTTGTCGTGGATGTCCTGAAAGGTTTCGATGGTTTCGGGGGGGAGGTCTGTGGGAACCCTCACCCCCTGCCCCTCTCCCTCAGGGCGAGGGGAGGAAGATGGCGTTTGTGTCGGCGATGTCGGCGATGTCGGCGACGACATAAGGGCGATTTGTGGCGATTTTATGTCGGTTTCAGTTCTCCATCTTAGTAATGTGCGATCCGAAACACCTGATTCTAAAGCAGTACGTGGTATATCGCCGTGATTGGCGATGAGGCGGTCGAGGACAAGGCGTTTTTCGTCATCGGTGTAGCGTCGGGACATGGTTGGCTCCTAGATAGTCGATACGCCAGATGCTCAAGCATCCGGCTCCGGTCAAGGCGAAGGGGGCTAAAGCCCGCTGGTGAGAGCGGGAGACAAGAGCGTGTGGTGGTGGATTACGCCAGATGCTCAAGCATCCGGCTCCGGTCAAGGCGAAGGGGGCTAAAGCCCGCTGGTACGATACACCCCTAACCCCAACCCCATCAGTTCCTTCGCAGGCTCAGTCGCAGATCGCCCGTAGTAACAGGGGAAGGGAGCAAGAGGCGGGTGGCGAATGTGGTGGATTACGCCAGATGCTCAAGCATCCGGCTCCGGTCAAGGCGAAGGGGGCTGAAGCCCGCTGGTGAGAGCGGGAGGCGAGAGCGTGTGGTGGATTACGCCAGATGCTCAAGCATCCGGCTCCGGTCAAGGCGAAGGGGGCTGAAGCCCGCTGGTACGATACACCCCTAACCCCAACCCTTCCCCCGTAGTAACAGGGGAAGGGAGTAGGCCGTCTTGGGGGCGGTAGGTGCGCCAGATGCTCAAGCATCCGGCTCCGGTCAAGGCGAAGGGGGCTGAAGCCCGCTGGTACGATACACCCCTAACCCCAACCCCATCAGTTCCTTCGCAGGCTCAGTCTACTGAAAGCCCGTAGTAACAGGGGAAGGGAGCAAGAGGCGTGCGTACGAAACGGAAGGAAAGGTATGTGGATAGAGAAGCAACGGACAGCCTGTCTGCTGTCCCTACAAACGGGGTGGCGTAGGTGGTGGATGCAGGGCCGTGCGCCCGTACAAAAAGATGATATTTGTGGGTGGTGACGCGGACGAGATGTCTCGCGTCCCTACACAAGGGAGCATGTGTTTTATGAGATGATGTATGGGTTGGAAGAAGGGCGCACAGCTCTCGCGTCCCTACACAGGCGAGCATGTGTTTTATTGGTCGGCATCGGTGAATTTGATGTACGGGAGGGTCTCAGCCCCTCCTCTACGACAATATGATATTTGTGGATGATGACGCGGACGAGATGTATCTCGTCCCTACACAGGCGAGCATGTGTTTTATTGGACGGCATCGGTGAATTTAGGGTCTCAGCCCCTCCTCTACGACAAGACGATGTTTGTGGATGGGGATGCGGACGAGATGTATCTCGTCCCTACACAGGCGAGCATGTGTTTTATTGGTCGGCATCGGTGAATTTAGGGTCTCAGCCCCTCCTCTACGACAAGACGATGTTTGTGGATGGGGACGCGGACGCGCTGTCTCGCGTCCCTACACAAGCGAGCATGTGTTTTATTGGTCGGCATCGGTGAATTTGATGTACGGGAGGGTCTCAGCCCCTCCCCTACGACAAGACGATGTTTGTGGATGGGGACGCGGACGAGATGTCTCGCGTCCCTATACAAGCGAGCATGTGTTTTATTGGACGGCATCGGTGAATTTGATGTAGGGGAGGGTCTCAGCCCCTCCCCTACGACAAGACGATATTTGTGGGTGGGGACGCGGACGAGATGCATCTCGTCCCTACACAAGCGAGCATGTGTTTTATGAGATGATGTATGGGTTGGAAGAAGGGCGCACAGCCCTCGCCCCAACAAGTTAAAGCCGAGTGTTGTTTGAAACAGATTGCATCAGCCAATGCGGGGTGTTTGCAAGGTCGGTATGTAGTTGTTGGCATGGGCAGCGTCATGCGGCGGTCGGGATGATGGTGAGCAGCCAGTTTAGGAATACCGGACAACATGTATGCTGTCCCTACGCAAACGGTTGGATGTAGCTCGTATTTGCTGTAGGTAGGGGAGATAGTGCGTCCGCTACCAAACACATCGACTTTTCAACTGTTCGCTTAACAAGGCTTCTCAGATGGTTTGAAAAGACCGGAGGGAGGCGGCGGCTTGCCGTTTGGCTGGTGGCGGTTCCGGCTGCTGCGCCATATTGGTTAGCCGTCCGCGCCGCTGCGCCTCGTGGTTCCGGTGAAACCCCACCCCTAACCCCTCTCTGTTACTACGGGGAGGGGGACTCAAGATGGGATCTTGAATTTCAGTATAGAACAAGTGTTTAGTGAAAGGGTGAACATTTGTCAGAACATTTGGTCGCTTTTTCGCGGTGTCGGCGTTAACCTTTTGAGGGAGTGTAATTGTTAAGATCGTTGGGGAATGGTTTGTAAATGGTTTGTGGCACAAACGGAAAATAAACCTAAATAGTAATAAGTGGCAAGTTTCAAGTAGAAAGAAGAGTCACCAGTCGCCAGCTATCAGTCTCCAGTCAGAACAAAGACGAGTCGCCAAGGGGAAGAAGATAAACCGCAGAGGCGCGGAGGGACGCAGAGAACGCCGAGATTCTTAACACAGAGGCACAATGTCACAAAGGCGCAGAGAGTAACGCGGAGAGGATTTCACCACCGAGACACTGAGAATACGGAGAAGATAAACCGCAGAGGCGCGGAGGGACGCAGAGAAAAGAGGGATTAACCGCCAAGTCGCCAAGTACGCCAAGAGAAATGCGGAGATTAACCGCAGAGACGCAGAGATACGCAGAGGTCACAGAGAAAAGAGGGATTAACCGCCAAGTCGCCAAGAGAAATGCGGAGAGGAATGACGCAGAGATTAGATGCGAGGTGTGGAGGGCGCGGGGAGGGTGCGCCCTGATGCGTGTGTAGTTTTAGGGTTGGGGGTGGAGGATGATGACGGCGATGGTGCGCTTGGCGGTTTGGGCGTATTCGATGAAGCGCGGGTCGGCATCAATGAAGCGTTGGTAGAGGGCAGGCTGCCGGGCATCCGAGGCGATTTCGGCGCGGGCATTCATGTGCTTGTTGACGACCTGAATTTTGACGTTGGGGTTGGCTTGGATGTTGAAGAACCATGCGGGTGGTTTCTCTTTGCCGTAATTGGAGGCGACGACGATGTAGCCGTCCTCATGCGGGAAGTAGCGGAGGGGTGTGGTGCGCTGCTTACCGGTTTTGCGACCGGTGGTGGTGAGGAGGAGCAGGAGTGCGCCGCCCATGCTGCTGCCGACCGCGCCGTTGGTGAGGCGGTAGAGGATGATGTTGAGTGTGACGAAGAGTTTGGCGATCAATTGGTGGCTTTCTGAATGATAGTGAATGATGCGTTTCATGGTAGTTGGTTTCAGGGGTGGTCGTCAACGGGGCGGGGAAAACCTTAAGGGTTTGAAGTTGGAAGTTACAAGTGGCAAGTTTTAAGAAAAGTCACCAGTCGCCAGCTATCAGTCTCCAGTCAGAACAAAGGCGAATCGCCAAGAGCGCTAAAAAGAAGATAAACCGCAGAGACGCAGAGAACGCAGAGATTTTTAACACAGAGGCACAATGACACAAAGGCGCGGAGAGTAAGGCGGGAAAGATTTCACCACCGAGACACTGAGAATACGGAGAAGATTAACCGCAGAGACGCGGACGGACGCAGAGAAAAGAGGGATTAACCGCCAAGTCGCCAAGTACGCCAAGATCAATGCGGAGATTAACCGCAGAGGCACGGAGGGACGCAGAGAGGATTAACCGCCAAGTCGCCAAGTACGCCAAGATAAATGCGGAGAGAATAGGAGATTTAACCGCAAAGGCGCAGAGAGGCAAAGGGCGCAAAGTGTTTTAACATAGAGGCACAATGTCACAAAGGCGCAGAGAGTAAGGCGAAGAGGATTTCACCACCGACACACTGAGGGTACAGAGAAGACATGAACCGCAGAGACGCGGAGGGACGCAGAGAGCGCGGAGAAAGGCGGAGAAGATTTAACCACAGAGGCACAGTGGGCACAGAGAAAGGCGGAGAGGATAAACCGCCAAGTCGCCAAGGGGATGGGAGATTTAAGGCAAAGGTACTTCAGCTTTCGCGGTAGTCGGTGCGGCGCTGACGTTTCTTCGCGCCGTGCGCCTGTTTCTGGTCAAGCCGCCGCTGCTGCGAGGCATAGGTGGGCTTGGTCTTGAGATGCAGCTTCGGACGCACCTCCGCCCGACGCAGCCAATCTGCCAGTTGATCGAGCGCATCCTGCCGGTTCTGCGCCTGCGTACGGAAACGCCGCGCGGTAATAATCAGTACGCCGTCCTTCGTCAGGTGGCTGCCCGCGATTTTCAACAGCCGTTCGCGGGTATCCGGCGGCAGCGAGGGCGAATGCAACACGTCGAAGCGGAGCTGCACCGCGGTACTGACCTTGTTCACGTTCTGCCCACCCGGCCCTTCCGACCGGATGAATTCCTCTTGAATCTCACGCTCCTCAATCGCGAGGGTGGGTGTCATCTGAATCATTATCGTAAGCCTTACACTCATTCTCGTGTCGTCATTATACAGCCAACCTCAGCCGCAGTCCCCTATGAAAAGATGACGTTTGGGATGGGGGAGCGGATGAAGTGTGCCGCGTACCATTGGCAGCCAGTTCAGGATTATATCGGTAGGCATTTGCCATAGGTTAACCGCACAAGGGGACTATAGACCCTATGGCAAGGTGAATAAACCCCCGTAAACGGGGATGATTGGAAAGTCGGTAAAGTTGGACGAAGGGTAATAAGCTGTTTGTGGGCAGGGATGCAGCGGACAACAAGTGTGGTTGTTGCGGTGGGTGGCGCGGACGCGCTGTATCGCGTCCTTACAAAGCGATGTTGTTTGGGGGTGGGTGGCAAGAGGGCGCAAGCCGTGCGGCCCTACATTAGAATCGACCTTTACAATGTTTAAAAAAGCCTGTCCAAATCTCGTAAAACGGAATGGTCTGAGACCATTCCCTACAAAAAGATGACGTTTGGGGTGGGTGGCGCGGACGCGCTGTCTCGCGTCCCTACATTGGAAGCGATCTTTAAAACCTCGGCCTTCTCGACACGTGGCAGAGAGGGAGCTATACGGGAGGGTCTCAGCCCCTCCCCTACGAAAAGATGACGTTTGGGGTCGGTGGCGCGGACGCGCTGTCTCGCGTCCCTACATTGGAAGCGATCTTTAAAACCTCAGCCTTCTCGACACGTGGCAGAGAGGGAGCTATACGGGAGGGTCTCAGCCCCTCCCCTACGAAAAGATGACGTTTGGGGTGGGTGGCGCGGACGCGCTGTCTCGCGTCCCTACATTGGAAGCGATCTTTAAAACCTCAGCCTTCTCGACACGTGGCAGAGAGGAGCTATACGGGAGGGTCTCAGCCCCTCCCCTACAAAAAGATGACGTTTGGGGTCGGTGGCGCGGACGCGCTGTCTCGCGTCCCTACATGATGATGTCGACCGCTGCGTCTTCGCGCCTTTGCTTTTTGTTGCGGCTTCGCCTATGAGCTGCTCATGACCGCGCCGAGGGCCGCACAGGCGATGCAGCTTCCGTCCTTGCGGATAATGGCGTAACCGGCCATCGGGTCGCTGTCGTAACGCACCGCATCCAAGTTCCACACGATAATCAAGCGCACCTGCGTCCCGGCTTTGGCGATCCGTGCCGCCCCCGCCTGCCACTCGGCTTGATTCTGGATGGTCGTGTTCGCCGCCCACTCAAAGCCAGCCGGCAGCGCCCCGTAACCCTGCGAGGTCAGGTAGCCCAGCTCGGTAAAGCACACCGGCTTACCGGGGAACACCCCTGCGTAGAGCGCGATCAACGTCTTGAAGTAGCGCGAATAATGGTCGGAACTGCCGCGCGGATCACCACTCGTCCGGTCGGGCGGCACGATACCGTCGTTGTAATGCATGCCCACGCAGTCCATCGCGTTCGCCGCGCCCGCCTGCTGCATCTGCGTGATAAAGATGTTGTCGTCGCAGCCTTCCGCCGCGCACCGTCCACCGAAGTAACCGGTGGGAGCCGGCGCACCGCTAATCACCATCACCGCCGGATTAGCGGCCTTAATCGCGTTATAAGACTCGATCAACATCTGGGCATAGTTGCCGCCGCTGATCTGGCCGCGCGGCCACTCGCGGTCAATGTTCGGCTCGTTCCACACCTCAATCGCGTCTGGCCCAAGCGCCGCGATACCGGCCACGTAAGTCGCAAAGCGGGTGATGTAACCCGCGCGGTCAGCACCAAGCTGGTTCAGATCGCCCACCACACTCAGCAGCACCTTAAACCCGCCGTTCCGTGCCGAGGTAAGCTGGGACTGCACCGCGCTCGCCGGACTGCTGCCGTCCCAGCGGATTTGCAGCTTCAACCACGTCATGCCTGCCTGCCGCATCTTGTCGAAGTGGCCGAAACCGAACACATGCGCCCCCAGCGCGAAGGCGTTGTTTTCGACAATCGGTGTTTTGGATGGGGTGAGGTTGATGGTCGCGGTAATGGTTGGTGTCTCGCTGGCTGCGGGGGCAACCGTTGGAAGCGTCGTAACCGTGCTGGTCATCGCGGGAACTTCGGATGCGGTCGCGGTGGCCGCCGGAATATCGGTGGGCAGTGTACCGGCATCGGTCGGGGTATCGGTTGGGAAGGGAACTTCACTCGGCAGCTCGGTCATCGGCAGTTCACCGGTCGCGGTGGCCTCACCCGCCGGAGTCAGCGTGACCACGTTCGGGTCGGTCGGAAACGGTGTCGAGGTAATCATCACCACGGCCGTCGGTTCCGAGGTCGGCGCGGGCGCATTACATGCCGCCAACAACGCGATCATGACCGTAATCAACAGCAAACGAATAGTCGGTGTCCGGTGCGCCATGATGTATTCCTCCACTATAGCCCGAATACCCGGAGTATACGGAGATACGAATTATTCGACAAGCACGCTCCGGCCTATTTTTCCAGAGATTGAGTTTCGAGGGAGGCAGTGTGGAGCAAGAACCCCCGTAAACGAGGGAGGCCAAAATGCACGGGAAAATGTTGTTTGTGGTTGGTGGCGCGGACGCGCTGTATCGCGTCCCTACAAACGTGGTGGTGTTTGGGGTGGGTGGCAAGAGGGCGCAAGCCGTGCGCCCCTACAGGAGAAGACGGTGAGGGAGGTGGGTGGCGCGGACGCGCTGTCTCGCGTCCCTACAAACGTGGTGGTGTTTGGGGTTGGGTGGCAAGAGGGCGCACGGCTTGCGCCCCATTAGATGACAGTGAGTGTGGTGGGTGGCGCGGACGCGCTGTCTCGCGTCCCTACAAACGTGGTGGTGTTTGGGGTGGGTGGCAAGTGGGCGCAAGCCGTGCGCCCCATTAGATGACAGTGAGTGAGATGGGTGGCGCGGACGCGCTGTCTCGCGTCCCTACAAACGTGGTGGTGTTTGGGGTGGGTGGCAAGAGGACGCATGGCCGTGCGTCCCTACAGTGAGGGAGGGTGGTGGGTGGCGCAAGACCCCCTCCGTCGCTGACGCGACACCTCCCCCGTAAACGAGGGAGGAGAAATATACGGGAAAATGTTGTTTGGGGTGGATTACGCGGACGCGCTGTCTCGCGTCCCTACAAACGTGGTGGTGTTTGGGGTGGGTGGCAAGAGGGCGCAAGCCGTGCGCCCCATTAGATGACAGTGAGTGTGGTGGGTGGCGCGGACGCGCTGTCTCGCGTCCCTACAAATGTGGTGGTGTTTGGGGTGGGTGGCAAGAGGGCGCAAGCCGTGCGCCCCATTAGATGACAGTGGCGCGGACGCGCTGTCTCGCGTCCCTACAAACGTGGTGGTGTTTGGGGTAGGTGGCAAGAGGGCGCAAGCCGTGCGCCCCTACAGGAGAAGACGGTGAAGGTGGGTGGCGCGGACGCGCTGTATCGCGTCCCTACAAACGTGGTGGTGTTTGGGGTTGTGGTCATGACCCTAAAAATGATTATCGGGCAAACCTTCGAGCATCGGTGGCTCTGACTCCGTACTCAGCACTTTGTACTCAGGACTTCGCTATCACCAGCGCAGGGCAGAACCGTGCGCCGCGATAAGTTCATCAACCATCGCCCAAATTTGGTCGAGCGGCATGGAAGCGGCGACCAGCGGGTCAAGCATGGCGGCTTGATGGACGTATTCACGGCGGCCTTCGAGGGCGGCTTTGACGGTGAGTTCCTGCACGGCGATGTGCAGGCGGCTCATGCCCGCCAACTGCGGCGGCAGCAGCCCAATCCGTGTCGGCTGGATGCCGTTATGGTCAACCAAACACGGCACTTCCACGCAGCAGCCTTCCGGCAGGTTGTCAATCAGCTTGTCGTTGCACACGTTGCCGTAAATGACGCGCGGCTGACCGGTTTCCATCGAGTGGATAATCAGCGAGGCGTACTCGTTGCTGCGTTCGATCTCCAACGGCTTACCTGCCAGCAGTTCCGCGCGAATATCCTCCGCCTCGGTCATGTTGGCCTCGCTGCGCCGGATGTACTCGTCAATCGGCACGTGGAACTTTTCGATCTGCCCCGCGTGTGGGATGAAATGCGCCGAGTACTCCGCGTTATGCTCCGACGACTCGGTAACGTAATAGCCGAGGCGGTTAAACAGTTCGGCGCGAACGGAGTCCTCCGGTGGAATGCGCCCCGCCTCATAAGCCTGGCGCAGCAGCGGGTAGACATCCCTGCCCTGATGTTCGAACTTGAGAATCCACGCGACATGGTTAATCCCCGCGCCGAGGTACGTCACTTCCTCGTAAGGCACACCCGCGTAACCGGAAATCTGCTCGGTGGTGTACTGGACGCTGTGGCAGAGGCCGACAATCGGCACGCTGGTCGCCGCAAACACCGACCAGCAGAGCATTGACATGGGGTTGGTGTAATTCAGCAGCAACGCGCCGGGGCAAACGGCCTCCATATCCCGCGCCAAGTCCAGCATGAAGGGGATCGTCCGCAGTGCGCGGAAGATGCCGCCGATGCTGTGCGAGTCGGCAATCGTCTGCTTTACCCCGTACTTGCGCGGGATGTCGAAGTCCAGCAGCGTCGCCTTGTGGCCGCCGATCTGCACCACGTTCACCACGTAGCTCGCGCCTTCCAACGCCGCCCGCCGGTCAAGATGGGTTTCGACTGCCGGTGAAGCGCCGAGTTCCTTTGCGACATAGTGGGCAAGGCGTTCGGCGGTGTCCAGCCGTTCGGGGTTGATGTCGTGCAGGCTGATGGTCGCCGTTTTGAGTTCGTCAAAACCGAGGATGTCGCCGAGCAGGTTCTTGGTAAACTCGATGCTGCCCGCACCGATAAAAGCGATTTTGGTCATGTATTCGTCCTTGTTGGGTTACTTTTTCACGCCGGAAAGGGCGATACCCTCAATAAAGAAGCGCTGGGCGAAAAAGAACACCACGATAATCGGCGCGATGCTAATTAGCGAACCCGCCATCATGATCGTCCACTTGCCGCTGTACTGCTGCTGCATCAGGGAAAGGCCAACCGGCAGCGTCGTTTGTTGCAGGTCGCTCGGCAGGTAGATGAGCGGTGTGAGCAGGTTATTCCACGAACCGAGGAAGCTGAACACCGCGAGGGCAGCCAACGCCGGTTTCGCGAGCGGCAGGTAGATACTCCAGAAGATGCGGATGAGTGACGCGCCATCTACCCGCGCGGCCTCGGCTAAATCCAGCGGGATCGTCAGGAAGTATTGGCGGATCAAGAACGTGCCGAACGCCCCGCCCATAAACGCGGGCAACCACAGCGGAACCTGCGTCCCGTATAAGCCCAGCGCCTTATAAATAACGAAGTTCGGGATGATCGTCACCTGATACGGGATCATGAGCGTACCGAGCAGGGCGATGAACAGCACCTCGCGGAAGCGGAAGCGCACCACCGCGAACACGAACGCCCCCATCGAGCAGGTCAGCAGTTGACCGATGGTGGTCAGGCTCGCCACCTTGAAGCTGTTCCACATCAGCGTACCGAACGGCAGGATCGTCCACAACTGCTCGAAGTTTTCGGTCGTGGCGGGATTGGGGATAAAGGTGCGGGTGAATTGATCCGCCGGTAACTTGAAGGCCGTCGAAATCATCCACAGAAACGGGCCGACCATCACCAGCCCGCCGAGGATCAGCGCGGCGTACGTAATAATGTCCAGCGTGAATTTGCGGTTGCTGATGGTCATTCGTAAAACACCAGTCGGCGTTGCAGCCGGAAGTAAACCAACGTCAGGATGAAGATGATGGCCGCCAGCACCAACGCCTGTGCGCTCGCGCTGCCCATGCGAAAGAAGTTAAAGCCATCACGGTAGATGGAGTACACCAGCGTCGGCACGCTGGAACTGCTCGAACCGCGCCGCGTTAGGATGTAAATGTACTCGAACGCTTGGAAGGCGTTGATGGTCGAAATAATGGTTTGGAAGAAGATGCTGGGGGTAATCAGTGGTAAGGTGATGTGGCGGAACAGGTGCCACTCGGTCGCGCCATCCACCTGTGCCGCCTCATAATAATCTTTGGGGATGCCCTGCAAGCCCGCGAGGAAGATAATCATGCCCTCGCCGACAGCGCCCCACACGTTGACGATGATGACCGCGAACAGCGCGTTTTGTTCGCTCAACCAACGAACCGGTTCACCGCCCAAACCCACGATGATGTAATTCAGCAAGCCTGTGTCGCGCGAGTAAATCCACAACCAGACGAGGCCAACGGATACCGCCGACGACACCACCGGCAGGAAGTAGACCACGCGGAAGAAGCTGACAAAGTGGATTTTGCGGTTGAGCAGCAGCGCCACCGACAGCGACGAGACAATCACCAGCGGCACATAGGTGAAGCTGAAGCGAACGGTATTACTGAGCGCCTCGTGAAACGACGTATCGGTCGCCAGATCGGTAAAGTTCTGGATGCCGATAAACTGCGGCGGCGTGAGCAAATCCCACTTAAAGAGGCTGAGGCCAACCGTCGCCAGCACCGAGCCGAACGCGCCGAATGCCAGCCCCACCAGAGTCGGCAAGAGCAGCAGCAGCACCCACCATTTTTCCCGCCCCAGCGGTTTTAAGCCAGCTTGCATATGTGTGCATTCCTAAATATGACCCTCACCCCAACCCCTCTCCCTCAGGGCGAGGGGCTTAAGACTAAAGGCGACCCCACCCCCACGACGGTACGTTCGCAGGCTCATTCCACCGTCAGCCCTCCCCGTAGTAACAGGGAGGGGAGCAGAAATCCCCGCCCCACGTCGGGAGAATTTTAGACCCCCACCCCAACCCTCCCCCGCCCTAAAGGATTTCCTGCGGTCATAAACGGTGGAGGGAGCAGAAAACCCCACCCCCACGTCGGTACGGTCGCAGGCTCCCTCCACCGTCAGCCCTCCCCGTGGTAACAGGGAGGGGAGCAGAAAACCCCAGCCCCGCGACGGGAGAATTTTAGACCCCCACCCCAGCCCTCCCCCGCCCTAAAGGATTTCCTGCGGTCATAAACGGGGGAGGAAGCAGAAAACCCCACCCCCAGCCCCTCCCCGTGGTAACAGGGAGGGGAGCAGAAAACCCCACCCCACGTCGGGAGAATTTTAGACCCCCACCCCAGCCCTCCCCCGCCCTAAAGGATTTCCTGCGGTCATAAACGGTGGAGGGAGCAGAAAACCCCACCCCCAGCCCCTCCCCGTGGTAACAGGGAGGGGAGCAAATGCGGGAGGCGGTTATTGGTTGTTGGCGAGAACCTCGTCGGCGGCGGGTTTGATTTCGTCGAGGGCTTCGTCGATGGTGCTGTCACCAATCCACACGGGGATCAGCGTGTCGCCCACAACGGTCGCCCATTCCTCGTACCCACGGAAGGTCGGCTTCGGCTTGGCGTAGGCCAGCGCATCCAAGAACACCTTATGGTTAATCGGCGCGGAGGTTTGTTCAAGGTAGGTCGCGCTTTCGGCGACGGATGGCAGCACGGGAATGGCGAAACCGAGTTCCGTCAGGCGGGTTTGTCCGGCTTCACTGGTGGCGAACTGCACGAACGACCATGCCGCATCGGGATTCTTGGAGTCTTTAGCAATCACGAAACCGGCGCTGTTGACGCTGGTGGCATGGGCAACCGGGCCAGCGGGCATCGCGGAGACATCCCACGCGAAGGGCAAGGTGGCATACTGCGGCACGACCCAGTGACCGATGGTGGTCATGGCAGCCTTACCCGCCGCGAACACATCGTTACCGTACTGGGCGGCTTGATCGGGATCGGGGATGGACTTGTCGGTCACGACCATATCGGTGATGAACGACCACGCATCCCGCGCCGCGCCTTCGGTCAGCAGCGTTTCGGTGCCTTCGGGGTTGATGATCTCGCCGCCGAAGCCCCAGATGGCCTCGCTCCAGAACAATTCCATGTCGTACAGGTCAGTCGCAAAACCCCATTGGTCGATCACGCCATCGCTGTCGGTATCGGCGGTCAGCGAGAGGGCGGCGGCTTTGAGATCATCCATCGTCCAATCGTCGGTCGGGTAGGCGACACCCGCCGCGTCGAACATATCCTTGTTGTAGAACAGGACAATCGTTTGGAAGTCACGTGGGAGGCCGTAGTAGCCGTCGTCGCGCTTGTAGGCTTCCAGCGTCACCGGATAGAACCCTTCAAGCGCGGCGGGATTCGCGTCGATGTAAGGCTGAAGGTTGAGCAGCACCCCGCGCGTCTGCCAGTCAGGGTAGAGCGGCGCGTCCATCGCGAACACATCCGGCGGTGTACCACCGGCGACCAGCGTCTTGAGCTTATCCCAGTAGGATGTCCAATCGCTGACATCAACATTAACGGTAATGCCGGGGTTAGCGGCCTCAAACTCATCCACGATGGTTTGCCACACGGCCAATTCTTCCGGTGATCCCCACATCATGTAGGTAATTTCGGTCGATTCCTGCGCGGAAACGACCCCGCCGATGAGCGCCAGCATCATCAGCCCGACCAACAAACCCTTAACCGATTTCTTGAGCATTGTGAACATCCTTTGTCTTGAACTTGGCAATAGACGTTTCGCAAACAGACGATGACAACGCGGCTTACGCGGGTTGAGTCGCGTGACCGTTTCCATCCAAACGTACGACAGTTTCGAGGTTGTTCGGGCGGTCAGGGTTCAGCCCCTTCGCCAGCGAACGCTCGAACGCGATTAGTTGGGCAACCGGCAGGTACAGCACATTCCGTACAGCCTCCGGTACGCCCGATTGAAACACGACATCCGTACCCGCTTCGCCGAGGCTCAGGATTTGCGCCCCGCGTGCGCCCATCTCCCTCAGCACCAGCGCCTCGGCATCACGGTTCGCCTCGGATACCATGCCGTAGATGAGGGTTTTGGGTGTAACCATCGACATCGGCCCGTGACGATATTCGAGAAAGTGGAACGGTTCGCTGTGACTGAGGGACATTTCCTTGAGCTTGAGGCTGACTTCCGCGGCGAGGCCGTAGCGCAAGCCGGAGCCGAGCAGGTAGAAGCGGTCGAGCGTCAGGTCGCTGCCGAGCGCCTTCGCCCGTTCGGCATAGGTCGCCAGCAGGCGCGTTCCCGCGTCCGGCAGTTGGTTCATCGCTTCGAGCAAGTCGGTCTTGCCCGCCCACAGCGCCGCCAAGAACACGGTGCCGAGGTACAGAACACTAAAAGCACGGGTCTGCGCGACGCTTTGTTCCTGCCCTGCGTCGAGGACGAGGTTCAGGTCACCGGCTGTCGCCAATGGCATCTCCCCGTAGCAGGAGAGTGTCATCACCTGACCCTGCCCACGCGCTTTGAAGGCTTCGACCGCCCGCAGTGTTTCGGTCGTTTCCCCTGATCGGCTGACCGCCACCAACAACGTCGATTGTGACGGGTTATACGCCGAGTCGGGATAGAGCCAGATTTCGGAAGCGGGTAAGCCGCGCGAGGGAATGCCCGTTAGCTGCTGGCAAACGGCAGCCGCCGCTACCGCGAGGTAGTAAGTCGAGCCGCAGCCGGTAAACAGCACCGCCTGAACGTTATTCTGCTGCACCACCGCGCTGATTTCTGCCCGCAGCCCATTTAATTGTTGCAGGGTCGCTGCCCACGCTTCGGGTTGGGAGAAAATTTCAGTACGGGTATAGGTTCCAGCTTCGACCATTGAGTTGTCCTTTAGTTAAACCCCCACCCTAGCCCTCCCCCGTAAACGGTGGAGGGAAGAAATCAGGTGGATAAGATTCCGCAGTTTGTTGTTAAAAATACGAGATCGTATTTGATCCCTAGCGAACTAGGTTTGTCCAAGCAGGACACGGGCGGCGTTGTCGTAATAGAATTTTTTCAGCACGTCGTCGGGCAGGTACAGCCCATAAACAGACCAGCGGCCTTGTCCCGGTGTTTCGGAGAGGCCGTAGTTGAAGTATTCGTCGTCGGTTTCATAAAAGCGGTAGCACAGGCGGTAGTAA
Organism: Chloroflexota bacterium; assembly: GCA_020161935.1. Lineage (GTDB taxonomy): Bacteria > Chloroflexota > Anaerolineae > Aggregatilineales > Phototrophicaceae > CFX2. The sequence goes on along the minus strand of JAIUNI010000003.1, from coordinate 400,755 downwards.
TCGAGTTCCGCGCCCGCGTCGGTGCCGAACAGGATGCGGTCGGCGTACTTGAGGAAGAAGCGCCGCGCCGCGTACGGTTGTCGACCGAGTTCCGAGATGCGTGCGCTGGGGTCCACATAAAAGTTCGGGCAGCGGTCGAGCAGTGCGCCGACCCACTCCAAATTTTCTGAGTAACAGCCGACGTGTGCGCCGATAAACGTGGTTTGCGGGTGATGGGTGACGAGGTTCGCCAAGCCTTCCAGAATGCTGATGAAGCTGGGGTACGGTGGGCTGGGGAACTGCCAATCGGGATGCGCGTGGAGTTCGTCCCAGCGTTCGTTGGTCGGGTCAAGCGGGTCGAAGAACGCCACCGGATCAGCGACGTGAATCAGCACTGGCATTCCGAGTTCGCCCGCCGTTGCCCAGATGGGGTCGAGGCGGCGGTCATCGACTCTGGCAAGCTGGCCGTTTTGGTCTTTGACGTGGAGGCCGAACGGCTTCCAGATTTTCAACCCCTGTGCGCCGCGTGCCACCTGCTGCCGGAAACGGTCAGCCGCCCATTCGGGGAACTTGTCGCCCATTTCTGCCCACTTCGCCCAATCGACCCCGCCGAACACCATAAAGCGGTCAGGGGCAGGTGCTTTAAAATAGTCGAGGTGCGCGTTCAGGTATTCCTCGCCCCAGCCACCATCCAGATCGACATACATCCGCACCTGCGCGGCATCCAGAATATCGAGCAGTTGGGAAAGGGGCTTTTTGTCCCAGCCACCGCCGAACGGAGCCATCAGGTGATTATGTGCGTCGATCACCGGAAAACGGGGCGTGAGTACATTTGTCGTTTTGACGGATAAGCGGGGTACAGGGTGGAAGTCATTCAGTGCGAGTTGGGATTGTTCCGGTTCCACGTTGGGCATCCTTCACGCTTGATCGAGATCAATAAGCAAGTCATCATGCGCGTTTATGTTCATTTGCGCTTATATTATGCGCGTTTTGAAAAATTATGCAAGCAACTCGTGCATGAAAAGTGGTAAGATAGTTTCAAGTGGCAAGTTTTAAGAAAAGTCACCCGTCGCCAGTTATCAGTCTCCAGTCAAAACAAAGACAAAGACAAAGACAAAGACGAATCGCCAAGAGCGCCAAGTGGACAAGCGAGAACGCCAAGGGGTTGAACCGCAGAGAGAAAATGCGGAGAAGATTTTAACCACAGAGACAAAGAGGACACAGAGAAAGACGGAGAGAAGATTGAACCGCAGAGACGCGGAGATCGCAGAGGAAATGCGGAGAAGATTGAACCGCAGAGACGCGGAGGGCGCAGAGGAATACGGAGAAGATTTAACCACAGAGACACAGAGAAATGCAAAGAGAATAAACCGCCAAGTCGCCAAGAACGCCAAGATTAAGGCAGAGAATGTGACCCCACCCTAGCCCTCCCACATCAGCACGTTCGCAGGCTCACTACGCTGATAGAGTAACAGGGAGGGGATTATCAGAAGCGATAATGAGCATTGACGCACTGATAATTTAAGTAAGACATCGCACAGACGTGGAGAGCGCAGAGAAAGACGGAGAAGCAGAGTAACAAAACGCAAAGGCGCGAAGGGGCAAAGGGCGCAAAGATTTTTAACACAAAGGCGCAATGGCACAAAGGCGCAGAGGGTGAACTGCTGAGACGTGGAGAGAAAGACAAGAGATTTGAACCGCCAAGTCGCCAAGTACGCCAAGATTAAGGCAAGAAGGTAGTATGAGATGACGCATATGGATTATGTTTCGCTGGAACGGCAGAACCACATCGTTCAGTTGGTGAGCGAACGTGGGCGGCTCAGTGTGCCGGAACTCAGCGAGATTTTTGATGTGAGTGACGCGACGATCCGGCGCGATTTGGCGACGCTGGCGGCACAGAACGCGGTGCAGCGTGTGCATGGCGGGGTGATGCGGCTGCAATCGGTTGCCACCCGCGAAACGCCGATTGTCGTGCGCCAGAAAAGCCATTCCGCCGAAAAAGCGCGGATTGGTCAGGCAGCGGCGGGGTTGATTAAAGATGGCGAAACGCTGCTCATCTCCGGCGGCAGTACCGGCCTCGCGGTGGCGCGTCATTTGGGGCAGCACCATGACCTGACCATCGTGACTGATTCGCTGTTGGTGGCAGTCGAACTCCTCCAGCAGGAACGGCATAAAGTGATTATGTTGGGGGGGACGATTGACCCCGAAGAACAGGCGGTACGCGGGACGCTTTCCCGCGCGGTGCTGGCGCAGCTTCAGGTGGATAAGGTGATTATCGGGGCTAAGGGGATTTCGGTGCAGCGCGGCCTGAGCGCCGAAACACCGGAAGAAGCCGAGTTGTTCCGTGCCTACATGGCAATCGGCGATCATGTGATCGTTGTGACTGACAGCAGCAAGTTCGAACAGTCAGCACTCGCGCAGGTCACGCCGTTGGAAACGATCCACACGCTCGTTTCGGATACAAGTTTGGACGACGAAACCGCCGAGCATATTCGCGAACGGGGTGTTTATCTCTTACTCGTTTAAACGCAATTCCCTAGATACATGTACGTAAAAAGCTTTTAATGCCAATCACGTACATATCCTCGTCTTGCCTGCTGCGCGTAATTCCGTACATCATCAGAAATGTTAGGAAACTCAGCTATAAACTGATCGATTATTCGTTCAACACGTTCTGGATAGGTGTAATGCCATAACCCTAATCCATGAAGCCCACCTTTTTGGCACAAAGGATGACTAACGGACAGGGTTTTCTGCATAACCGCTAGCATTGCATCGTTGAACTCGGGTTGTGATGCGTCTGACACCCAATTCGCGTGAATTGGGATTAAGTCATACCACGTATAGCATTTCCAGCATAAGGATCGAATTTTTTCCAATAGCGTTCCTCTAATCTCATTCTCGCAGCGAACTGCAAAGAAAGTAGAAAAAAGGTAGTAAAACGCCTCAATGCAGCGTATGCGCTTTTCCATCGCGATGTTTGTGTCTTGCAATACGAACATGTAATTAGAAAAATTAGGACTAACTAGATATTCCAATCCGTTACTTACTTGCGGATCGGTATATGGAGTAAGCAAAGCCCCTGCATTTTCGAAAAGCCTCGTGAGGTAACTCAGTACAAGCTCTGGTTCAGCTTCGTAGTCCCACGGAATATCGTAGTTCGAAGGAGACTCGATACTTTGAAAATGGTCGAAGATTAGAACAATCCAAGATTCGAAGCCAAGAGATTGAGATCCGTCCATCACAAAAAACCTATGACAAATAGGTGCGGTAGAAGAAGATGCAGGTCATCACGCAGCCGACGACGATCACAAACTGGCGCACCCGTAACGGGTTGATGCGCTGGGCAAAAGTCGCGCCCGCGTAGCCGCCGATAATCGCGCCGACGATCATAATCACTGCTTGCGGCCAATAAATCGCGCCGTTGATGACGAACAACAGCACGGCGACACCGTTAATCACACTCGCCATCACGGTCTTGATACCGTTCATGCGGTGGATGTTATCCATGCCCAGCAACCCAAACGCCGCTAACATCATAATGCCGATGCCGCCACCGAAGAAACCACCGTAAACCCCGATGATGAACTGAAATATGACAACCCCACCGCGCAGTGTCGAAGCGGGCAACCGACTGCCGTCCATCGTCTTCCGAACCCAAGCACTGAGCCGTTTGCTAAAGGCGAATAACAGCGTTGCCAACAGCAGCAGAAAGGGGAGCAGCTTGGCGAAAGTATTTTCGGTGGTATGCAGTAAGATGTGTGCGCCGATGATGCCCCCAAAGAAACTGGCAAACAGCAGAGGCCATATGCCCTCCCGTTCATTGGCGATCTCTTTGCGGTACGCGCCCATACTGGCGACCGTCCCCGGCCATAGGGCGACCGTGCTGGTGGTGTTGGCGTTAATCAGCGGTACGCCGCCAAAAACCAACGCCGGATAGGAGATGAAGCTGCCGCCACCCGCGACCGAATTGAGCGCACCGGCAAGTACAGCCGCGACAAACATAACAACGATGTCTAGTAAGGTCATTTTGGCGATCTCTTTGGACGTATTTATGTCGCGAGTATAGCGCGAGATCGGGGATTCAATGAGTCCACAGATCACGAACATTTAACGCGAAGGACGCAAAATTTTTAACACAGAGGCGCAATGGCTCAATGGCACAGAGAAACAGAACGCAAACACGAATCGCCAAGCACGCCAAGGGGAGGGAAAATTTAACGCAAAGGCGCGAAGGACGCAAAATTTTTAACACAGAGGCGCAATGGCTCAATGGCACAGAGGGGTGAAAAAGGACGAATCGCCAAGAATGCCAAAGAGAGGGAGAAGATTTAACACAAAGGCGCGAAGTGGCAAAGGGCGCAAAGAAGATTTAACACAAAGGCGCAATGGCTCAATGGCACAGAGGGGTGAAAAAGGACGAATCGCCAAGTGCGACAAGGGGAGGGAAGATTTAACGCAAAGGCGCGAAGGACGCAAAATTTTTAATACAGAGGCGCAATGGCACAGAGGGGTGAAAAAGGACGAATCGCCAAGCGCGACAAGGGGAGAGAAAATAAACCACAGAGACATGGAGGGCGAGGCGAAAATACGGGAGGGTGTGGCCCTCCCCTACGAAAATGCGGTTTAGGATAGAGGATTTTGGGGTTAGGGCTTAAAGAGTTCCCACAAGTGCTCAATCAGGCTGCGGTTACGAGTGAAAACGTGCAGCAGCCCTGCCGTCAGCAAGAAGCACGAGATAATCAGCGCCCACAACAGGCCATCCGGCGGAATGAAGGCGAAGAAGTCCGGCACGATGAACGGCGCAAGCATGGTGAGGAACGTTAGCACAATGCCGAGCAGCATAATCCGCCAGCGCGGGGGGTAGGTACCCGGTTCGAAAATTTCGACCCCGCACACGTTCCAGAAGATGAGCGTGCCGAAAAGCGCGATAAACATGGTGATCGCGCTGCGGGCGGCGTGAACATTGGATTCCGTCCCGTAGTAGGCCACCACGTACATGAGCGCCATCACCACCGCGCCAATGGTACCGGCGGTAATTACGTACTCCAGCACGTCCTTGCGGAACTTCGCCATATGCTTGGGACGGATAATCTTAAAGGCGATCAGTGTTGCTGGAATGTTGACGGTTCCGAGCGTCACCCAGCTAATCTGTACGGGACTGGTGGGGAACGGCAGCGTCATAAACCCGACGAAGAAGATGAGGACGATGGTGTAGAAATTCTTTGCCAAGAACAGCTTGATACTGCTGAAAATGGTCTGGGTAATCTCCTTGCCTTCTTCAAACGCCTTTGGCAGCGTGGACATGGCGTTATTGAGCAGCACGATTTCGGCGACATCCTTGGCGATTTGTGCGCCGTCATTCATGGCAATCGCCAGATGCGCTTCCTTCAAGGCTGGCACATCGTTCACGCCGTCACCAACCATCGCCACATACTCACCCTCACGCTTAAGGGCAGCGATAATGCGGCGCTTGGTATCCGGTTCGATACGGGCGAACAAATCCGCATCGACCACTACGGCTTGCAGTTCGTGGTCATTCATGGCGTTCAACTGGTCGCCCGTATAGGCTTTACGGATGACCATGCCGGAGTCGGTCGCGATTGAGCGCACCGTTTCGAGGTTGTCGCCGGAAATCACCTTGAGGGTTACGTTTTGCTCACGGAATGCGGCAAGGGTATCTTGAATATCGGGTCTGATCTGGTCATGCAGGACGATCAACGCCTGCGCTTCGGTGCTGCCGTTAAGCTGCCCACTTGTTGGCAGTTCAGCCGCCCGCGCGAAACCCAAAACACGCATCCCCTGTTCAGCCAGCACTCTGGCGCGTTCAGAGGCTTCGGCATTGGTGGTCGCGTTAATCACCCGTTCAGGCGCACCCAGAATCAGGGTGCTGTCCTCAAAACTGACCGCGCCCCATTTCCGGCTCGAATTGAATGGGATTTCGCCCTGCTTCATGTTCGGCACGCTGCCATTCGTGGATGCCGGTAGGACTTCGGCAATCGCGGCGGCTGTCCGGTTCTTATAGGATAAGCTGCCGGTGTAACGGCGTAAATCGGCTTCCAAGTCGGGCATCGGGCGGTTGTTCAGGGGGATAATCTCGCTGACCGTCAGCACGTTACGGGTGAGCGTTCCGGTTTTATCGAAGCACAGAACGGTTACGTTCGCCATCGACTCGACGGCGTTCACCCGTTGAATCAACGTTTGAAAACGACTGATGCTGATCGCGCCGATGGTCAGCGAGAGAATAGCTGTCAGCACCAACCCCTGCGGCACGATGCTGCTTACAAATACTACTAAACTGCGAATGATTTCCAGACCATTCAGTTCCGCCAAATACCCGGCGATAAACAGCATGGGCATGACGATCAGCATGACGATGAGCGCCACCTGCACGACGGCGGCCAAGCGGCGCTGGGTGGGGGTCAGCACATTTTTGTAGACCTTCGCAATCGTCGACAAGTTATTGATGGTGCTGTCTTTACCCACCCGTGTGACGACGATCACGCCCGTACCGGCAGTACAGAATGAGCCTGAATGCACTTCCGCCCCGATTTCCTTGAAAACCGCGTCCGACTCGCCTGTAAGCTGCGATTCGTCCATCTCAAGGCTGTCGCTTTCGATGATGCGCCCGTCAACCACCAGCCGGTCGCCGGGTTCGATGGGCATCACATCATCTTTAACTATGTCATGAATCGGTACACCAATGAGCTGTCCATCACGCCAGACGAGAATGTCTTTCGCGGCGAGCGCGGCCAACTGGTCGAGTTTGCGTTTGGCGTTAATCTCCTGAAACATGCCGAGGATCGAGTTCGTCACCACGCTAAAACCGGCGAACACGGCGGTGGGGTAATCTTTAAGCGCAAAAACCACGATCATCAATAAGAAGAAAATGATGTTGAAAATATTAAAGATATTGTCACGGAAAATTTGCCAGTAAGTACGGCCTACACGGGCTTTAAAGGCGTTCGTTTCGCCACGCCGGACGCGCTCGGCGACTTCGGCGGCGGTCAAACCTTTATGGGTGGTGGGTTGTGGGGCCAATGCTGAATAACTCCTGCTTGCACATGATGGTGTACATCATACCAGAGTTTAACCGGACGTAGAAGCAGAACGGCATTGAGGATTGTGGGCGGCAAGTCGAGGCTTGACGGAGCGCGGCGGATTGCTATAATCCTGTGTAAAGGCTCCGTAGCTCAATTGGCAGAGCAGCTGACTCTTAATCAGCGGGTTCTGGGTTCGAGTCCCAGCGGGGTCACTTAACGAGAGTAAACTCGAACATTGACCAGCCATTGTGCTGGTCTTTGTTTTTCCCTCAAAACCGCTACCTTTCCGCACGCGATCTGTCACTTGTTTCAGATACCCGAACGGTGGCAGCAATTCCATCCGCCGTATGGTTCCCTTCGGGCAAACAACCACCCGATAGACCATTTCATGCAGCAGTTTCTTTTGACTGCTGCGTTCCAGCTTGTTATACAGTATACCCACTTTTGCAATGATCGTGAGTGCTGCATCTAAATTTGCGATATGGACATCATTGTGTGCCTGCAACGACTCCAGCGCATGACGCAGGGTACGCCGCCGATCCTGCCATTCCGACCACAGATTTTCCCAGACCCGATCTGTGATTTTACCAATGGTGTACAGCCGCAGCGCCCGCGCCTCTTCTTCATCAATATCCTTCAATTTTCGTTCGAGGTCGGCACGCTGGTCGGGACGCATCCGCCCTAATTTGGCGGCAATCTCATCGTTGTAGCTATTCCGAATGAGTGGAATCAGCTCAGGATCAACCTGTATCTTCATCAGTTCATAAGGTATCTGCTCATCAACTGTTCGGCACAGGATATTGACACCACTGCTTTCGATGCAGTAGTAGGATGTGCCTCCACCTGAACGTCCGGCATTGGGGGTCGATCCGGTCAAGCGCAAAACTCTGCCGTCGTCCAACTCGACATAGACCATACCGCGCAGCAGATAATCATGAACCTTGCCACCACTTTTGCGGTGTTTCTGACGGGCAGCAAGGATGGCAAGACCCTGCTCAAATTCCTCGGTTGTTACCAGTGGTTTCCACTGGCCCTGCACAGTTTTCGGGGGGATGTTAGCTTTCTCACTGACGACCCAACCGGCATAGAACCAGTTATTCAAGATGCGCGACAGTCCATTGGCTGCTTCTTTGCGCCTCCCACGCGCATTGACTGTTACGAAGGGGCGACCACTCCGAAAACGATAGCCGCGAGCATGAAGTTCCTCACAAATTTCGGCGAGGGTATACTGGTCGGTCAGCAGTAAATCCCAGGCGGTGCGCCACACTTTGAACTGTTCTGGGTCTGGCTCAATCCAGCGGTTATAACGCCCGGCACGAGTCTTGTCGATTTGTTCCGTCTTCTCTTCACAGTTGAGATACCCATCCGGGGCTTTGCCAACAAAACCACCCGTCCGCAGTTTGGCGTGCAATCCACCGGTAACACGCTGACCGAGCTTGATGGACTCACGCCGCGCCAGGGTAAAAGACAGGCTGACCAGAATACGGTCATCAGGGTCAATCGGATCGAGGTCAGGATAGTCGGCAAACCGCACGCCGATACCCAGTTGATGCAGCGCGTCAATCGCCATGAGCGCTTCGGCATCATTGCGCCCGAACCGTTCGGCGTTTTCCACTGCGACGTGTGAGAAGCAACCTGCACGCGCCTCCTCTAACATGCGTTGGTATCCCGGTCGGTTATCCGCATAGCGCCCACTCAGGTTATCAATGTATTCATTGAATACTGGCAGATCAGTACGCTCAAACAGGGACCGCTCAATGGCATGACGCTGGCGGCGCTGCGAATTCTCTGGATTCTGGGCTTCTTCACTGCTGGTTCGCAGATAAACTGCCCAACCCGGTTTAGGCGGCAGCCGCTTACTGTTTCGACGACTCATAAGACCCTATCATCATGACTTTGCCTGAGCTTACACCAAAATGTTATGGCTGTGTTTTTTGCGTCTGAATGGCACTCACAGCCGTTTGATTAGACGGCGGGTTCGTGGCGGGTTCGTCCACTGTTTTGCCCTGACTTTTTGCCAGGATTTCTGCAACCCGGATTACACGCAGCAGCATATCCTCTGGCTTTTGTGGTTTTGTGACTTTAGAGGGCATGGGGCTGCTCCTCCAAAACCGATTGTTTTTCGGTCAGCGCATTCGCAATCCAGGCATAGAGGTCACCGCCTTGCAGGTGGAACTCGCCTACATCTTTGCCCTGCGGCACTTGAATGGGGCGAAAGCGCGGCGAGAGCGAAAGCAGGCGGTTCGTACCTTTTTCACCTGCTGCATCGCGGTCATAGGCGACGAGAATGGTATGGCAATGGGTGAGTTCGGCGTACCAGCGCGAACTGAGGATCGCGGTGGCGCTGCTCAGGGTCACTGGAGCGACCAGATCACCGGCTTCCTGCCGCACCAGCAGCGTATCAAATTCGCCTTCGCAAAATAAAGCCACATCCCGGTTTGCTAACTGGTCTGCGCCGTACAAGCCGTTGACGTTGCCGCCTTTGATCTGCTGGTATTTCGGCGTGCCGTAAGCGCGACGGACTTTCACTGCCCAGAGCGCGTCCGCTGCAAACCAGGGGATGGTAATGCCGCAGGGAACATCCATCCCTTCGATTGCACGCCAACTGCGGAAGTCACCGGGTACATAGCCCAAGCGGGCGGCACGTATCGTGCGTGTCGTCAAGCCTCTGCCTGTCAGGTAATTTAGCGCGGGTTCACCCACTTCCGACCAGAGAATTTCTTCCGCCTGGCTGACAATGCGTTCCGCCCGATGCTGCCAGTCCCATTCCGGTGGTTCGGAAGGGGATTTCAGACACTTGCGCTCGACAGGGGCAATATTCTCAATGCGCTCGCCCAACACGCGCAGCGCCTCAATAAAATTCAGGCGGCGGTAATTGGTTAACCAGTCCAGCGCATCACCGCTGGTATCACAGGCTCCGAAGCAGCGGTAGCCATTCGCCCACACTGCCAGGCTAAAGCCCTTGTGTTCGTTATGGAAGGGACACTTCCACAGGTAAGCCCGTCCGCCGCGCAATGGAGCGGGTCCCAAATCCTGCTCGACCAGGCGGCGCAGGTCGCAGTGTTCCTTCAAGTGTTGGGTATCGACCATCGGTTATCTCCGCTATTTTTGTCACGCCTGTGACAAAAGCCAAAATGACAAAATTCGATTTATGTCGCAGCCGTGACAGAATCCGCATCCAGCAGTTCGTACTTCTCCGGCGGACGACCCCGCCCGCTGTAGGCGTTCTGGATGCGGATCACCCGCCCGTCGTCTTCCAACGCTTTGAGGGACTCCAGCACCGTCTTACGCGGCGCACGCAGGGTACGGTACAAATCGCGCACGGTGGCACTGCCGCCGCAGGCTTTGAGCAGACTCAACACACGATTTTCCAGCCGTCCTTCTTCGTTCTCGCCTAAATCTGCCAGCAGGCGGTGAGCAGATGCCCGCCAGTCTTCGACGATCTGCTGCGCCCGATACCAGTGGGCGGCTGTTACCTTCGGATGTGGCAGCCCGCCAGCCTCGTCCGCCCAGTCCATCGCTGCCAGCAGTGTCGCCACCTTGATTGCCTGGACATGCAGACGCCCGTACACCGCCCGCAGCCGGTCATCCAGTGAGGAACTGGGGGCAGTCATCGCCCGCAGCGCCTGTTCGTAGGCATGACAGGCCGTCCAGATGTCTGCCGACAGCGACCAGGCTTCGCTGGTTTTCTTCTCACCCAGCGCATCGGGCAGCGGCGGTTCGGGCAGACGTTCATGTAAACGACGCAAACGGGTTGCCAGTTCGGTTGGGGTCTGGCTGTCTTGCGGAGCAGCACGTTCCTTATAGTCTGGCTCCGGCGTGAGCAGTCCGAAGCGGGCGAGATTGCCATTGAACCAGTCCGACGACGACAGTGCCGATGACAGTTCGGCGGGAGTCGCCGCACCGAGGATGGACAGCGCCGCGTCGCGGATGACGACCAGCCCTTTGTTGTTGGTATTGCTGTCCAGATACGGTGGACAGTCGTAAAGGGTCATGATGAGTTCTTTCAAACCCGCCATATAATCTCTGCCCATCGACTTGAAAAGTCCCGACAGTTCATCGCGCAATAGCCCACGCTGCGCGGCATAGCGATTGCCTTTTTCCAATCGCGCCCGATCCAACTGCGGAATGTCGGCAAAATTCGGCGGGAGAATGCCGCCCAGCATCGACATGAAGTTTTCCGGTGATCCCGGCTGTGGCATCAGCATGTGCGGGATTGCCAATCGTGCTACTTCGCTCGCCAGGCTCAAACCCGCCGATTTGCGATAGTAAGTCGAGACGGCGACCACCATCAGATACAGGTTGGGAAAGACCTGCTGCCGCCAGGGGGTGTGGATGTACAGTCTGCGTCCGACAGCAATGGCAGCCAGATACAATCCTGCACCGAGATGGAACGCCAGCGGGGTCTCATTGGCGGCACTGCCTGCCCAGCGGATGTAGTCGTTCAGCCACTGCCCGACACCGGCTGCCTGTTGAAGTTGGGCATCGGTCAGTTTTGCCGCTGCGGGCAGTTCCGGCACGATGTTGAGATCAGTGGCACGCTGCGGCAGCGGCGGGGGCGCGGCATTCGGGTCTACCGCCAGCACCGCCCGCAAAAGTTCCTGTCCCAATACCTTACGAAGAAAGCGCAGGTCATCCGGCACTGTCGGATCAAGATGTGCCAGCAGTAATCCGACAGCGGGACTGAGTTGCAGACTATCCCACGACATGCCGACCAGCGCCCGCGCTAATCCATAGGCATCCTGTGGTGAAAGCGTGAAATTGGATGTCATGGGGACTCACGCTCCGTCGGTACTGGCATTGGCTCGAAAGCCTGCCCACGCTGCTGTTCCTCAGCATCAATCGCCTGACAGACCAGCGCAAAGACCAGATTGGCAAGCGTGCGATGTTCTTCCCGCGCCCACAGCGCCAGCTTGCGCCGCACTTCCGGGGTCAGCCGGAAGGCAATTCGTTCGGATAACACCTCATCGTACATCCCTGCATCCTTTCGTTACACCAATGAACACAGGATAGGCGAAAACATAGAACTTGTGTGCGAGAAAATTGGACACTTCAGGCGGGAAATTTCGCAGGGGGTGGGAAAAATGCACATCTCAATCGGGAATTTTGGACATTCCGTATTAATTAACCGATTTCCTACAATGTTCGTACCTTTTTTGAACGGCTTTTTTCTTGGCATCGTTTGGAATTTGTAATATCATGGGGAATCGGTGAATAGAACATGCGTTCATTATTTTGACCGATACCCAATAAGCTGCGGGCGACCTGTCCACAGGTTGTCCCATTAGAAAGGAGGTACACACCGGATGAGATCGACAAAAGTGGTCATCAGTGACCGGAACGACATCACCCGCAAGGGGGTGGAAGCGATTATTGGCGACAGCGGGGAGCCGTATCAAGTGGTGGGGGTCTTTGCCCATCTGCGGGAGGCGGAAGATTACCTGACGGAATATGCCGCCCATATTCTCATTCTCGAAGATCAGACCCTGACCCCCATGGAGGTGATTCGACTGGTCACACGCTGCCACGAGTCCCGTCCGGGATTGGGCATCATTGTCATGAGTCAACGGCGGGATGGCGAGTACATCCAGCGCGTGATGCGCTGGGGGAATGCCAGCTTTCTCCTTAAAAACGGCAATCTGCAAGAGCATCTGCTCAAAGCCCTGCAATTCAACAGCAGTCAATATCCCTTTATTTCGCCCGAAGCGCTGAAACTGCTGGGCACACGCCCGATGGGAACCTTAACCCATCGGGATCGGGATGTGCTGTGCTTATTGGAACAGGAACTGCAAGTCAAGGAAATCGGGGAGCGGCTGGGGATTAAGCCCAAAACCGTCTATCGGATACGTGACAAATTAAAGAAACTGCTTAATGTCGGCAACACCGATAGTCTGGTGGATGCCGCCCGCAAACAGGGGCTGCTTGACCGCAAAGAATGACCTCCGAAAATTACATCTTCCTGCGAAATTTCCCGGTGCGGCTGTCCAATTTTCCCGCACCGGCTGTCCCTTTTTCTCGCCCACAAAACTCCCTTCCTGTGCTACGCTGACTCTATCCAGCGATGAGATAGAGGATTGGCATATGGAGATACAACTGCTGCTTGCTGACGAAGCTGATCTGGTGCTGCTCGGCGCACAGGCTATCTTAAAAGATCGCCCGGACTGGGACGTGATCCAGACCGCCCGCAGCGGTGGGGAACTGCTGGAAGCTGCCCGACACTGGCAGCCGGACATCATCCTGTTCAACGAACATCTAGACCCGCTGATTGATGTTCTGGCGCTGGTGGAACGGCTGAAACAGACTGCTCCCAATTCACGCCAGATCGTCCTGGGGAATAAGGTGGACGGACTGCTGGTGCGTGATTTGTTCGTTTGTGGAGTAATGGGGTATCTGTTCACCGGCGATGATCTGGGGGACTGCCTGATCCCCGCGCTCACCACTGTCATGAATAACCGTCCCTACCTATCACCCACCGCCAATGCAGAATATCTCGTAGCGATGAAATCGCCGCTGCGTGATTGGAAACTGGATTCGGAAGCCCGCGCCGTGCTGCGGCTGCTGGCACGGGGAATGCACATCAACGACATCGCGGGACAGTTGGATGTGCCGCTGCGACGCATTTACTGGGTACGCCAGAAGCTCCGCAAGCGCTTCGGCGCGAACACCAATGAACATCTCATCAGTATGGCCGTCGCTGAAGGCTTCACCAGCACCGATACCTGAAATATTTCAGACAGGTTGGCAGAACTGGCAAGTCAAAACTGTAATCCTGCACAGGTTGGACACGCCGCATTTGATACGCTGAGTCTCAGTGAGAGACGGAGGTGACAAATGTGGCGTTTTTTGTTGATTCTAGCGGTATTGTGCCTGGTGATGTGGGGTACGGTCTTTTACCTGTTATTTGAACGGCGTGAACAGGCGACAGCGGCACTGCCAACACTGATGGTGCTGCCTTCGCTGACCCCATCCGATACGCCAACGCGCACACCAGTGGCGACAGATACACCCACTGCAACAGCAACCTTCACACCGACCTACACGGCGACACTGACTGCAACCTTCACACCAACCCTGACCCCGACCCTCTCGACGCGGGTACTGGACATCAGCGCGGTCATGCCCGGTGTGTATGTGCCACCCACAGCAACAGACTTTCCCTTCGGCACGATCCTGTTGTCCGCGCCGCCGCAGCCCATTGAGCCGCTGCCGGATGCGACGAATGAGCCGCCGCCCTATGAAGGCTGGTACAGCTTCGAGTCAGATAATCCGGCAGTGCAGTACAGCACACCCTGGGAACCACGTCTCCATGCCAGCGCCAGTCGCGGGCAATATCACCGCAGCGAGCATGTCCAGAGCTACGCCAGCTTCAGCTTTGAGGGAGAAGGCTTGCGTATCCGCTACATCGCTGCGCGAAACATGGGCATCTTTCAGGTGGTGGTGGATGGCACGGTCATCGACACCGTAGATGCCTATGCGCCGGAACTGGCATTTCCCGGTACACGGGTTTACACCGTCGGAAGCGGGACGCACACGCTGGAACTTCGCAGCGCCCAGGGACGCAACCCGCAGAGTGAAGGGTATGTGCTGGCGCTGGATGCCGTCCAGGTGTTTCGTAGCACAACCAACACCCTCATTATCCCGCCGCCAGTCGAGACCTCCACCCCAACCCCGCAGCCGCTGCCTGCCGCTGGCGTTGAACTGGTCGGCGCACCGCCTACCATACAACCCACCACGACCCCGGTTCCACCCAGTTTAGTCACGGTTTCAGTGGTCATCGCCTATGACGAGAATGGCAACCGTGCCGTCGATCCGGCGGAAGGCGTGTCGGGTATTTCAGTGCGTGTGGTCGAAGTGGGGACCAACCGCGTCATCGCCCAGGCATTCACCGACAGCAGCGGTTTCGCCCAATTACAGGTCGTGACTTCCGTCCAGGCACGGGTGGTCGTGCCGTACTTTGGCAAGGTCTGGCAGCTTCCCAACAGCCGTCGCGGTGGGAATGTGCGTTTCACGCTGCTGCTCACGCCCGGCAATCAACCCGGTCTGATTCCTTAAATGAGGCTAACTGTGATGAATGATGAACTGTCTCTGGCGCAGGTGCAGCGTTCGATGCTGCTGCGCTCCATCTACCTGATGGTCGCGCCCATCATGCTGCTCTTTGTAGTGCTGGCGTGCGGCACAATCGTGACCGATCTGGCTTCTTATATCTGTCCAACGGCGGTGCCACAGGCGACGGCTACGACGCTGGCAGGCACACCGATGCCGACGCTGCCACCGATGCCGACACCCTACACCATCACCCCGCCGCAGGATTTTTACGTCGGGGATGCGGTGTTTGTCGGGCAGTCCGGTGCGCCGCTGCGTCTGCGTTTCCGGCTGCAAAATGTGCAAACACAGCCCGCAGGGTCGCGCAATCTGGTGACGTGGCGGCTGGAAATCCGCAATCTGGGGAGCGCGACCTACGAAACCATCCCCGTCGCGCTGATGGTGATCATACGCATCAACACTGCCAGCGGCGAACAAAGCGGGACATGGCGCACATCGGAAACAGCGATGGCAGCGGCAGGTTTCACCAGCGAAAACTATGACCCGCTCACACCGGGTTCGATACGAGTGTACCGACTGGCAGCCTACATCCCCGCCGGAAGTGTGCGCCAGTTCGCCTTTCTGCTGGATGGGGAGGGTGGCAACCGCATCACCTGGGTCAATGCCGCCAATCCCTACTGCTCCGGCGATGTCGCCGATTAAGGAGGAACGATGCCTGATTTCGCCCGCATGATTGATGAACTGTTCTACAGCGTCATCGTCCTGATTGCCGGGGTTCACTGGAGTCTGCAAGAGGCAGTCTTGATGGCAGGCTACACCATCAAACTGGTGAATCAATGGCTGATTGAAAACGCCTTCATGCCGATCATTGCCCAGACTAACGACAGCCTGAGCTTTGCTGTCAGTGTGGTGTTTGTTGTCGCGCTGCTGGTGCTGGGGATCACTTACCTGCTGGCGGCGTTCATCCGATTGGATATCGTCGCGCCCCGCAGTGCCATCATGTGGTATGTGGCAGGTATCCTGTTTTTCACCATCGGACCCAGCTTCTATCAGGGGATGAATACCTTCCGCCTGAATATCAGCCAGGTGATGTACCTGAGCGTGCTTCAGGGACTGAACGACAATGCCGGGGATTTCTCATCGCTGGCACAGGTCGATTCCAACGATCTGGATTTAGGAGCGCTGTGCGACCAGTTCGATGTCTATCTGCCGGGCGCAACCGGACCCGGACCGATTGACGGGCTGGACATTGCGATGGCGTATCTGCGCGGTCACGCTCAGGACGTGATGGGTTATCCCCAGCCCGTGTATTCCCCCGGTTGCGGTATCTACCTGCAAAATCCCAATCCGTCCACCTGGGCAGGCGAAGGCGGTACATCCGTCGTGCCGATGGACTGGAACATGGAAGGCAACTACTTTGATCACAATGTTTCGCCGATCACCTGGGATGATGTGGAAGACCCGGTACGTGACCAAGCCGTGTCGATGGCAGGCTCATCCCAGCAGCGGGCGCTGACGGCGTGGCCGCTGCTGCTGTTCGGGCTGGTGGAACAGATCGTGCATCTGCTCATCACGATTGCGATGGGCATCACCTTTGTCTCGTTTGGGGTGGCGATTCTGTTTGCCTTCTTCAAACGCACCGAAAGCATTGCCCACAGCATCATCAACCAGTGGATTGAACTCATTGTCCAGACCACCATCATTGCCCTGATTCAGGCGCTGGTGATTGGTTTCTTCCTGGCAGGCGCGGCGACGGGCAGCGCTGCTGCGATTATCGGTATCGGGCTGATCTGCCTGGTCTTCATTGTCATTACCATGTGGTCGGGTATCAAAGCGGTTTGGAACAGCTTCAACCGCCTGTTCAATGCGATGGGTCAGGTATCGGGCAGCGTTTTGCTGTCACCCGGTTCAGTCACATCGGCGGCTGTCACCGGGGCAACCGCCGCCGCGACAGGTGGTGCTTCCCTGATGACCAGCATGGGGTCAAATGCGCTGGCAGGTATGAATGCCCTGAACAACGGCGCGACCACTGCCCAAACGGCGGGCTTGATGTTCGGCGGCTTCAACAGTCTGAGCGGTGCTGCCCGCACTTTAACCCATCTACCCGGTTTGCGCGGGACAGCTTTAGGGGAAGCTGCCGAGCAGTTCACCGAAGGCGCGGCGACGCGGCAGGTCGCACGGAACATTCCTGTCATTGGGCGTGCCGCTGCACCGCTGGTTGGCGCAGCACTCCTGAGTGATCGTGACCCTGCCAAAGCCGAATACGACGAATACGGGCGGGTTGTATCGCGTCCGATGCTGGTTCCGGCAGTCGGCGAAGCACTCGAAGGCTGGACGCTGCCGAAGGATGCCAGACGCAAACGCGGCGCACGCCCACAAAACGATGCCGATTGGTTTGAGGATGAAAATGGTGAGATGGTCGCAGGTTTCACCCCTGCCAGAGCGCGGCGCACCGGGATGTTCACACCTGTCGCGTCCGTACCAATGAACGAAGGCGGCGAGGACAAATCGGATGCCCGCCGCCGTCAGGAACGCAGTGATTATGCGGCGGAGATGAACAGTGAGGAGATGGAACAGCATGTTTCGGATGCCCTACGCTCCTCCACTGGCACGCATTCCACCCTGGGGGCGATGATTGAAAAGGATGGCAAAACCGATATGACCCGCTTCGATCAGGTGGCGGCACGGCTGGAACAGAGTGCCGAGGCGCTGGCAAATGTCGCCCGGTTGCAAATGCAGGTCATGCTGGGGCAGTTGAAAGTGTCCGGGGGCGGTGATGTTGCGGGCGTGATGGGCGATGTCATCCGGGGGATGCAGACCGAGCGTGTGCAGAATGGGCAGCCTGCTGCTGGCGGCACTGACCATCTGACAGTGGCGGATCGCATGGCACGGGCGATGGGGGTCATGCCTGTCGGCGGTGAGAAGCCGCCCATACAGGCGGATGTGTCCCGCTTTGGCTTGTTCGCGGATCAGGCGCTGCGACTGGGGGTTTCCGGCACACAGGCGGAACAGGTCGTGCGCGAGGTCAAATCGTCGCCGGATGGTCATCTGACCGACCAGACCCGAACAGCACTGGTCGAGCAGGTGCGCTCCGAAGGCAATCTGTCTTACGATACCGCCCGTGAAGAAGTCAATCGACTGGAACACAGCGCCCAGATGCTCCCGAATGAAATCACCGCCTTTGGCATGATGGCAGTGCCTCAGACGGTTGTTCAGCCGCCGCTGGAGGTGCATCCGCAGATCGACGTGGAACCTGACATCACCGTTGAACCACAGGTGGATGTGACCGTCGAAGCGCCAGCGGATGATGGCGATGCTGCCTACACCGAAGCCATGCGAAAGCAATCAGCGCTCGGCGGCAGCGGCAGTGTGATCGGAGGCAGTTCCTGATGGAGACTCTAGGCTACCATTCGATTGAAGAACTGCGTGGGCTGTCTCTGAGTGAGCTTCACGCGCTGTGGGAACTCGTCCCAACAGATCGCCAGCGTGCCTACAAAGCCGCCTACGAGCGCGAAGTCCGCACGGCAGGCGCGGTGGGTTCCGATGAACTGGAACGACAGGTCGCCGCTGAACTGCTCAAACGCTACGACGAAGCCGCGCTTGTCCCGGTAGGGTCGCGCTGGGCGCGTACCCCCGGTAGGGTGCAGGATGCCGCTAAACAGAATGTCGTGCTGGATGCGCCGGAGGATGAAGTTAAACCCACCTCTGGCAAGCCTTCTCCAAAGGTGATGCTTGCGGTTGGCGTGGTGGCAGTGCTGTTCTTCGGCTTGATGTTTACTCGGCTTATGGGCGGACGTTCATCTGGGAATGCTGAGGTGACACCGGAGGTCAGCCTCACACCGACACCGGAAGTCAGCCCGACCCCCACGCCGCTGGCGCTGGAAGCACAGGACGACGTGATTCAGGGCGGTGACAGCGGGCGCGAAGTGGCGTATCCGGTCAATTTGCAGGTCATCCTGCCCGATGGCGATGCTCCCCGCGTCTGGGTCGTGCAGCGCCGCCGGGTACAGGCTTCTGAATGGCGTTTCGACCTCAATCCCGATACCGCTTCCTTTGTCAATGGTATGTCGGTGCGTCCGGTGATTGGCATCCCCTGGTCGGAGGAGAACGAGTCTTACTTCGACGACATCGGTGAAGGCGCATCCTTCCTGCTGACCATGAACACCGGCGCGGTGCTGCGCTTTGAGTTTGATGACCAGCGTGAAGTGCGCCGCAGCGAGACGAGCATCTTTCGCCAGGTCAGTCCGGGACTGGTGCTGCTGCTGATTGGCGAAACCGATGAAGATGGCTTGCCCACTGCGACGCGCACCCTGGTCACGGCGACCTATCCACCGGAACAGGAACTCTCGCGGGATGGGCAGATCATTGGTGTGGACATTACGCTTCAAGAAGGTGGTGTGGGAGAGACCCTTCCATTGGGCGATGTATCCATCACCTTGCAGGATGCCCGCTTGCTGGCTGACCAGCCTGATCTCCCTGCCGACAGCCAGTATCTGCTGCTGAATTACGACGTTTTAGCAGGCGTGGAGACGCTGGATACGACGGTATGGCAGGTGGAATTTGTCGATGCAGGTGGACAGATTTACACGCCGGGCAGCGCTGCCCTGACCCACACCGATTACGATGTGCTGCCACTGGAAATTCCGGCGTTGTCCGCACTGTCAGCATCAGTGGGTTACATCGTGCCAGATACTCTGCAAGGCGGGCGTTGGGTCATCACCGATACGGGTGGTAACGGTGTATCCTTCACGCTCTCGTTTGCCACTGAACCGCTTGACCTGCGCTATGACGGGGTGGATGTGCGGCTGGTGAGTGTGACGTATCTTGAAGGGCAGATCACGACCCATCTGCGAATTTACAACGGGCGGACGGAAACGCTGCATTTCACCCAGGATGACATCTGGCTGGCGCTCGGCTACGCACCTGAGCCGCCTGGACCGCGTAATCCAGCCGAAGGCTTAACGCCTTTCGATTTGCTGCCAGAGCAGGCGGTTGACCTGACGCTGGTGTGGTATTGGGGTGGTGAACCCTATGCCAGTATGGGTGTGGGCGACTACCGCTTCGCCATTCAGTTAACTCGATAAAAGTATTTGCTCAGAAGGTGGTGACAAACACCACCTTCCAAGCTATGACCCATTCCAATTTGGGATCAAAATAGTGATATCCCTTTCCTAATTTGTATCCAATCAGGTTGCATCCCATTGATACATCCTTAAAATGATATAAAACACGAAAAGTGATCAGGTCTTGGTATGGTGAGCAATGAACGGATTGTCTGTCCTAAATGCCAGCGTTCAGACAGCATACAAAAGGTGACTACTATTGTCGCTCGCGGCACAAAGGTTATCGAAGAACACGGCGGCATTGACATTGACACTGATTATGGAATGGATGTCCTTCCTCTCACCTATAGTTCTGTCGCCCGTTCCAATCTGGCAAGAAAATTAGCAGCACCCGAAAAACCACTGCCAACCAGAAGTTATGGTTGCATCGCTGCCTTATTCATAAGCCGACTGGGTGCGGGTCTCGTAGTTTGCGTGATGTTGATGGGTCTCTTCTTTTGTTCTTTTCCATTTCTCGCAGCAACATATGCCCAGAACAATTCACTGTTTATTGGAATTCTCGTTGCTGGCTCTGGGATAATTGGCTTAATCCTGTTTTCGTCCATTCGGGCAGGCTGGCGACAGCTACGCTTGACTTCTGGACAACGAAATTCGTATGATGCCAGAGTACAGGCGTGGGAAGATTCATATGAACGATGGCAGCAGATCTACTACTGTTTTCGAGATGATGGTGTTTTTCTTCCGGGTCAATCTTCCTTTGTGCCTGTGAATCAGTTGTCCGACTATCTGAAAGCAGCTATCAAACCCAAAAGATCACTGTAAATCCAGGGTTGTAGTACATAACCCTGGCGACCCCCCTCGATGTGCTGCTCACTGAAATTTTCCAGTCTCCTTATCAAAACTGCTAATTCAAAACTGTAATCCTCGTCAGGTTTCACTCCCGCACTTTGATACGCTGAGTTCAGCCGGTGCGGGCGAAGACTTCGTGCCAGATGACCTCAACCCGCAGGTAGTGGCGTAGGCGACCCCCTCATTCGTCATGGCGCACGCACTCCTCGCATCGGCTGCCTTTTCTGTTTATCTGTAGCTGAGTGAGGAGCTTCGCGCTTGAACCTTTCCGATTTTGTCCAACAGTTGTTCACCGACATCCAGGGTGCGGCGCAGATCATCGCGCCCATCGCAGCCGTCATCGGGTTTCTGGGGCTGGGGTTGATGTATATGGGGTCAAGCTGGCCCATCATCGGGGACTGGAAGAAGGACAATCCTAAAGCCGCCAACCAGGTGGTCGTCGGTTTGCTCTTCGTCATCTTCGCCTCCAGCGTCACCACCCTCATCACCTTCGGCGCTCCCTAATCCTCCATCCCACACGCAGCGCGAGGCGCGGAATGCGCTTCGCGCCTTTTCTGTACGAAAGGAAGACTATGGCTGCTGATTTCAAATCGCATGTGCTGTTGCGGGATGAGAAGGGCTTCTTCGGCATCCCCTTCAAACGTCTGCTGCTGGGTGGTGTGGGCGGTGGCTTAACCTACACCCTTTGCAACATCGTTATGCCAGCGTGGGCAATCCCGGCGGGCGTGGTACTTGCCATTTTTGTGCTGGTGATGACTGGGACACGCGGCGGGCTTCCGCTGTGGCAGCGCCTGCTGTACCGCGTGCGTGGCTCCCTGCTGCTGGCCGCCGCCCGTGACACGCAGGGGCTGTTTAGCAGCCTGGCGAAGTCGCTGGAACTGCCGGTGGAACTGGTGAAACTGGACGCGGCGGTGGTGTTCGCACCCGCGCAGCCGAATTACGACATCGACATGCGCGAGTGGGTCACGTTTGCCCGCGCTGCCGAAGCGGATCGGGATGATGGGCTGGTGTTTGTAGATGCACCGATGACGGAGGTGATCCACTAATGAGTACCGTTCGCACATTCCTCATCGAACCCTTCGACATCATGCTGCACGCTACCGAAGAAGGGGTGCAGTCGCTTCAGGCGCGTTTCTCGACCTGGCTGCGAACCCTGCGCGAACCGGCACGCTTCGTGTGCTGGCAAATGCCTGCCACGCTCAACGACAAAATCAGCAGCCTGAGCCGCAAGGCACAGGAAGTGGATGACGCGCAACGGCGCGCCCTGCTGATGGAATACCGCCGTCACTTTGAGAGCCTGAATGACAGCGCGGAATATCAAAGGGCCTTGTGCGGGATGGCAGTATGGAGCGATCAGAATCCGCGTGCGCTGGCAGGCGGGATGGCTTCGGCGTTTGAAAGTCCAGTCGCTGAAGGTGCATGGCCGTCGCTGTTCGAGGGACGCTACGAAATCCGCGAGACTCCGTTCTGGCATCTCGCTCCGGCAGGTCGTCCCGGTGGTCGTCCCTACTGGTCGATTTTGACCAGCTACGAATTCGCCCCGGCGACGTGGAACTTCTTCCGTCCCCTGCCGCCGCTGCTGCGGCTCAACTTTCCACTGGCGCTGTCGGTAGACATCTCGAAGACCTATGACCGCAACACCGCGATTGATGCGCTGGAAGGCATCATCCAGGCTTATCAGGTGCATCTGGCGGGCGCGACGGGCGAAGACAGCCGCTCGGTGCAGCGCATCGCCGACTGTCGTAAAGCGCTTCAGGAGATCAACAACGGTGATGCCCTTCATATGGTACAGCTCACCATTGCCATTGCCGCCGATGACCTGAACACCCTCAAAGAACGGGTGCAAACCGTCATCAACGAGACACGGGCATGGTTCTCCCTGCGGCAGGAAGTGGGCGAACTACTGGCGCGTTCCGTCGGGTTCTTTACGGCGAAACGCACCAAAGACATCAACGTCCCCACCACCACCTGGCCCGTCACCTCGCGGGAACTTGCCGTGATGCTTTCCCCGCTCGGCTATCGCAAGCTGTCGGCGACGGATGGCATCCTGCGCGGCGAAGCGGTGGGCGCAGCCTACCCCGTCTTCCATAACTCGTGGCGCGACAAACGTGCCACCCACGAAATCTGGGTGGGGGTATCGGGGTTCGGCAAAACCTTCGGGCTGAACTGCTACCTGACCCGTGAATACGCCGAGAACGGCATCCCGTTTGACATGCTCGAACCGATGGGACATGGCAAACACATCGCCGATGCCTTTGGTTTGCCCTGGTACGTCATGAGCGCGAAGGCGACGAAGCTCAATCCGCAGGATGTGATGTTCCCGACCCTGATTGAGCAGGTGTCGCATGTCACCCGCATCTACGAAACCGTGCTGGGACGCACCCTGTCGGGCGCACAGCGCGAAAATCTCGAACGCGGGCTGCTGGGCGAGGCGCTCGAAATCCTGTATCGCGGTTTCCCAGACCTGAACAAAGTCAGCCCTGAACTTGCGCCGACCTGCGATGTGGTCTGCGATGTCCTGTCAGGATTAGGTGACAAGGAAGCGACCAAACCCATCGCCAAAAATCTGGCGGATGAGATCGCCGGACTCTGCACCGGGTCGGGACCGTGGGCGGAGTTCCTCAACGGCGCGACCAATGTAGACCTGTCACGCGGCGGCAGGGAACGGATTGAGCCGCGCGTCTTCAGCTTCCACGAACTGGAAAGCGACCCGATCTTACAGGCGCTGGCATACACCCAGGTGCTGTCCGCCATTCGCCGAGACAGCCTGATTGACGAGCAACCGCGCATCATCGCGGTGGATGAGGTTTACCGGCTGATGCGCCATCCGTCGCTGCTGGACTTCCTCATTGAAGCCGCCAAAACCTTCCGTACCCGGCGCAAAAAATTGGTCGCAGTGGATCAACAGATGTCGATCTTTTTGCAGGGTAAAGCGCGGCTGGTGTTCGAGAACTGCCCGATCCGGGTGGTCTTCTCGCAGCGGCAGGGCATGAATGTGTTCCATGAAGATGCGGCTTTCCAGCACCTCAATCAGCAGCACCGCGACATCATCGCTGCGCTGCCGCGCTTCCACTACGTCCTCGACATTCAGGACGAAGGTCTCTGGTATCTGTACAACCGCCCGGCGGCGGGGGAGATTGCCCGCTTCCAGACCACTTAAGGAATAGAAGCATGGAGGATGAACCATGTCGAAAAAAACGGCTGCAAGCCCGTTTCAGGCGCTCGAAGAAGAGGCTTACCACGCCTTCCGCGAATGGCCGGTCTGGCTGGTCCTACGTGAACGCGAGTTGGATGCCCATCTCACGGCACAGCGCCCGCCAGATATTGCGAACACTGGCACAAAACCTGAGCAGCAGCGCCGCCATCCGGCGCTGGATCAAGGAGGCAAATAACGCATGAAACTGGTGATTGTCGAATCCCCGGCGAAGTCCAAAAAGATCGCCGGATTTCTGGGACAGGGCTGGCGCGTGGAGGCGTGTCTGGGACACGTCCGCGACCTGCCCGAAGCTGAACTGGGGGTGGAGGTCGCCGCTGACTTCCGCCCGACCTATGCAGTGCTGCCGGGTAAAGGCAATGTGGTCAAGAAGCTGCTGAAGGCGATTAAGGATGCTGAAGCGGTTTATGTCGCTACCGACCCGGACCGTGAAGGCGAAGCCATCGCCTGGCATCTCTTGAAACTGGCAAATGTGCCGAAAGACAAGCCCGTCTACCGGGCGCTGTTTCACGCCATCACCAAAGATGCGGTGCGGGAAGCCGTTGCCCATCCCCGCACGCTGGACATCAATCTGGTCGAAGCGCAGCAGGCGCGGCGCATTGTGGATCGTCTGGTAGGCTACCTCGCCTCGCCGCTGGCGGCAAAGGCGCTGGACGGTAAGTTCTCTGCCGGACGGGTGCAGAGTGTCTGCCTGCGGACCGTTGTCGAGCGCGAACGCGAGATTGAGGGCTTTACGCCAGAAACCTTCTGGACGCTGGCACTCAAGCTGGCTGCCGAAGGTGCTGAGTTTACGGCGAAACTGCACCGCGTCAAAGGCACGGACAGCGCATTCAAGACCCGCGAACCGCTGGACAAACTGGTGGCACTGCTGCAAACGGCACAGGTGTGGGTGGGGAAAGCGGGACGCAGTGTGAAAGCCCGTCAGCCGCTGCCGCCCTTCACCACGTCCTCGCTGCAACAGGCAGCCTCGAAGGGTCTGGGACTGTCACCGGATAAAACGATGGCGCTGGCGCAGACGCTCTACGAGCAAGGCTGGATCACCTACATGCGAACGGACGGCGTGTCCATCGCACCGGAGGCCCAGACCGCCGCACGCGACTACATCGCGCGTGAGCATGGCGCAGACTATCTGCCGCCAGAGCCACCCACCTACACCGTTAAAACGGCGAATGCACAGGAAGCGCATGAAGCCATCCGCCCGACGGATGTCAACCGCCTGCCGCAAGACGTGGACGGCGATGGTGCGGCGCTGTACACCCTGATCTGGAAGCGTTTCGTCGCCTCGCAGATGTCACCCGCGCTCTACACCGTTACCGGCGCGGTCATCTATACGGGCAAAGCGCAGGGTCAGCCCTTCCCAATGGAATTTCGGGCGCAGGGGCGTTCGCTGTTGTTCGATGGTTTCCTCAAGGTCTACGAAGAACCTGCCGATGAGGATGAAGACGGGAACGAAGTGACCGGAACCTTACCACCGCTCAAAGATAACCAGCTTCTTCAACTGGTCGCGCCGCTTGTGGAAGACCATCAGACGCGCTCCCCCGCCCGCTACACCGAAGCGGCGCTGGTGCAGGCGCTGGAACAGCGTGGGATAGGTCGCCCTTCCACCTACGCCAGTATGGTCAAAACGGTGAAGGACAAAGGCTACGTGAAGCTCAGTCAGAAGCGGCTCGTGCCGACGGAGAATGGCATCGTACTGTGCGACTTCCTGACGGCGCACTTCGCCGATGTGCTGGCGTATGACTACACCGCCCGGCTGGAAGACCAGCTTGACCGAATCGCCACAGGGAACACAACCCGGTTGGAGGTGCTGCGGGCATTCTGGGACGGGTTTAATCCGCAGTTGAGCAGAGCGACGGAATACGCCCTCGCGCAGGTCAAGATACGGCATACACCCAAACCGCTGATGCTGCGTCCGGCGGAGGAGTAAGCGCATGAGCGACATCGATATGATGCCTGAACCGCCGCCCATCGACTATGACGACTGGATGCCGCCTCCGCCGGATGAGGGTTATTTCATGCCGGATGATCCGTTCCCGGACGACCTGTTTAGCGGCGCACCACAGGACTATGACTACGTGCCAGTGGACGACCCCTGGCTGCCGGACGATGAGCGCTTCGTGCCAGAAGATGTCCAGCATCTGCCCGATGTCCCGCCCTTATCACAGGACGGCTTACAGGGTTTTGAACAGCCTGAACCTGCGGATGAAGGCTGGGGCTGGCACGATGCGCGTTTGATTGGGGTGGAGCGCGACACCGACGATGGCCCACGCTACGAGATTGGCGCGATAGATGTGTACGCCAACGTCA
The DNA here is from genome assembly GCA_020161935.1 of Chloroflexota bacterium. GTDB lineage: Bacteria > Chloroflexota > Anaerolineae > Aggregatilineales > Phototrophicaceae > CFX2. The sequence goes on along the minus strand of JAIUNI010000003.1, from coordinate 374,257 downwards.
ATACGGGCGATCTGGGCGGGACATACCTGCCCGTTGCGTCGTTTGAAGATGTGGATGTGGCGGCGGCCTTCTACCACAACCTTCAGGAACAGATACACGATCAGGAGTTGCCCGCTTATCAGGTGCCGGAGTTCGCCGAGCAGCAGGCATTTGCCATGAACCCCGAACCGGAGACCTGGCGCGGCGCGACACCCGAAGAATACGCCGCCTATGAACACCTGCGCGATCTGGAAGATGGGGGCATCGGCGGGCGCGACGAACCCCCTGACCATGCCGTTGACACGCTGCTTCAGACGGCGATTGAGTTGGGGGGTGTCGTAGTTGAACCGGAGTTGGACACGCCGCAGATTGAAGATGGCTCGGCATTTCAGGCATTGAACGCGATTGGCATTGAAGCCGAGAACTTCGATCCGACCAAAGACCCGCCGCCTTTCTATGATGCGGAAACTGGAACGGCGTACTGGATTGGGGTCTTTCAGCCCGACAAAGAAGACCGTGAAAACTGTGTCACCAGCATCCTGTCGCTGGGGCGTAATCCTGAAACCGGTGAAATGGAGGCGCAGCTTGCGCCCTGTGTCCCCGGTGAGTGGGACAAGGCGTATGCCTCAGCCGAGTACCTGATTCAGGTGGCACAGAAAGGCGGCATTGACCGCTGTTTTGATGCGGCTGAAGGCATGGCGCTGGCAACCGACCAGCGTGAACTCTGGGAGAACGAACGCGGGGTGGCGCTGGAACCCGAAGCGGCACGCGAGATTGCCGACTACACCCGCGATGCGTGGGAGGTGGAACTGTGAGCGATGTAAGCGATACCAACGAAGTGAAAACCCGCAGTTTCACCATCCGGTTAACGCCTGAAGATCAGGCGGCGCTGGCAGAACTGTGCGACCTGTACGGGCTGGATCGTCCCGGCAGCCTCCGTCGCGCGGTGCGGCAGGTGCTGGCGTGGAAGAAGAAGCTGGGCAAGTCCGGCTATTTCGTTCCGGCGGGCGAAAGCGAACCGCCGGAGTTCCTGATCCGGCTGGAGCGAAGGGACGCGCATGAGTGATACCGACACTGTGCGTCACACCGCCGAAGATGGTTCAGTCTATGCCGTTGAAGTCGTCCCACCGGAGCGCGACGGCTACGGAGCACAGTACGGCGTGGAACTCGTCCGCGCCTCAACAGACCGCTATGGGCTGGAACACGAACAGCGCCTGCGCTTAGGCGCGTATGCGTCGTGGGGGTCTGCCGAAGAACACCAGCAGGAAGTCGAAGCTGTGCTGGAAAAAGATGGGCTGGATGGTTTAGGGGAGGATGCCCGGCGCGTCGCCCAGATGCCCTATCTCGACGGGCAGTACCTGGCGCTGGTTTTTCCAACGGATGGCTCGACGGGGGACAGTGCGAAAGTTCATCTGCTCTATCTCACTGGTGAACAGGTCACGGCGGCGCTGGTCGCCGATGGACGCACCGAAGACATGGAAAATCTCTGTGGGCAGTTGGATCGCGCCTGGGTCGAAGGTGGCAATGAACGGTTGCTGGATACCGCGCAGCATGAAGCGGAAGTGCGGGGACAGGTCGCTCCCGGTACACCGCTGTTTGATGCCGTTCCCAACACCAATCTGCCGGATGACCTGCCCTTCACCTTTGGTGAGGGGATGCAGCCCTTTGATGCCCAGGGCATTGGACAGGCCTATCACGTCGATGGCGGCGGAACAGCGCACTGGTTTGCTGTCGTTGAGAACCCTGAACCGGAGAGGGTCCCCTACGAGCTGCGCTACTTCCGGGCAATGGAAATGCGTGACGGAACGCTCAATCAAGATTCTTATCCCGTCATGCCGCTGGCTGACGATGACCCCGGTTTGGCGTGGCCGCTGCCGGGACTGGAGATGTATTTGCAAAAGGGGGATGTCTACATGGCACAGCAGTTCGCCCATGATGTCGCCGACCATCATGGGCAGGCATTCCCTGATCCGCTCGATTTGCCAGCGCTCAATCCTGAGCCGGAATACTACTTTGGCTATGGGGTCGGGCCAAACAATGAGCCTTCTCTGGAGAAGGAGAGATACTCACTGATTTTTGGGCGGCTTTCTCCGCCCTGGCTTCATCCGTCTTCGCATAGGTGAAATGCGCCGGATACTTCTTCTCCCCTGCATAGTGCGGCGCGAAGCTGCCATTGCCAAAGTGATAGGCATACCGCTTCTGGATGTCCTGCCAGGTGAGGATGGGGAACGCCCGCATGATCGTCACCTGCGGCACATTACCTTCCACCATCTGCTTAAGCTGCTGTAAATCGTGTTTTGACCAGAAGAGACGCTTGCCAGCACGGGTGAATGTCTGCCGGGTTTCGGTGCCATCCCGCCACTGAACAATCACTTCCCGGTTCAGCATATCCAGCCGTCGAACCAGAATGCGATAAGCAAATGCCTCAAACAGCTCACGACGTTTATCTCCGGCAACCTGCTCCCAGTGGGTGATGACGGTCTGAAGCACCGGACGCGCTTCCAGCAGACTGCACTGGTAATGCTCACTTGTCGCAAGGTTCGCCAGTTCTACAGTCAGCCGCTCAATTTCGCGCTCATTGGCTTCGTAGCTGGCTTCCAGATTCTTGACGATACCGGGATTGGAGATCGCCTTCAGATTGTCCAGAATGGTCTGTTTGCTGCGTTCGGCACTGCGGATTTCCTGCTCAATCCGCCGCTTCTCACTGTGACCGCTGTGTTCCGTCGTTTCCAGTGCCTGCTGCCAGATCGCTTCGTCAATCGTGGTCGCTTCTAACCGTTCCAGCAGCATCTTGTCCACCGCTTCATCCACCACCGCCGCTTTGACCGTCATTTGCACTTCGATCCGCTCGTCATGCAGGATGTAGCCATAGTTGCGGTTGGTGTGATTGTAGACCGAGTTGTAGCGGCGCAGTTCATAACCTTCGATCTGATCGGAGAAAACCAGTCCGCTGTAAGTCGGTGGATCGCATTCGCGTTCTTCGAGAGCGTGGCGTGTCCAGGGGCGATAGGGAATGTAGTGTGCGTTCGGTTCACCGTAGAAATCAGTGGACGACAGTGAATTGAATGCCAGCATGAAGACATCTTCCGGCACGATAGGCTCGTGATTATGCCAGCAAACAATGGCTTTCTTGTGAATCCAGTGACCGATGTAGACCACATTCGTCAGCAGGTTATGCAAACCCGACTTGGAGGGCATGATGCGTCCGGTGATGTTGGAGCGATAGCGGAACCAGTTCTCGATACGGAAGCCTTCTGGAACTTGTTTGGCGAGATCATCCGGGATAAACGGTCCGTGCTGCTCGATGTGTTCCCACGTCGCCTGAAAGTTACGTCCCTTCTCACGGAACAACTCAAAGTACGCCAGCACCAGATCAGCGCCCGGCGCGAAGGGGATATACTTGCGCCAGTCAGGATTGCGTTCCCCGTTCGACAAGGTGCGGCGCATATCCACGATATAGCCCAGCGCGATGGTGCGACCTGCCCAGAGTCCCTGCTCAATCAGGTAATCCCGGCTTTTGTGCAGCCGTCCCTTGATGTGATACTCCAGAAAATCAGCCGCTCGCTGCGCTTCCTCACGGAACATCTTCAGATGGTAGGCTCCCATCGTCGGGTGATTAAAGTCATACACCACGTTCGGGGTCATGACGCGCACATTCTTGCGCTTGCAGGCATCCAGAAAGATGTTGGTCTGAATCATGGTCACATCGCGGAAGAAACGATCTACATCCTGGGCGGCGACCAGTCCAATGCGGTCATGCTCGATATAGTTGTACAGCATCGACATACCGGGACGGTCTTCAATCTTCTTCGTGCCGCTGATTCCCGCATCCATATCAATCATGTAGATGCTGTCGCGCGCCCAGCCGAGCTTCAGCAGGTGTTCGATCATGTCCACCGTTTGCAGAGTGGTGGAGATGTTACCGATTTGCGCCTCAGACGATTGGCGATAGTAAACGGCAGCCGGACGATCTACGGGCAGGGGAGCAACGCGATATGGGTCAACCGGCGCTTTAGGCAGGCGTTGGTAGCGTGGCATCTGGCTTGTTCCTCCTTTCTTCGGTAAATGGAAAACGCCTTACCTCTGCGAGTTAGATACGGCAGAAGCAAGGCGCGTGTTGTACAATGCGTCTTAGCCCTGCGTGGTGGTAACGTCACTCGCCGGGTCAGGCAGGTCGGAGTGGTGGTACACTTCGGCCTGTCGCAAAACAATCTCGGTTGACCTACTGCCAGTGTACTGTTTTTCGCGCAGTTGTGCAACGATATGCAGCAGGGTTTTTGAGATTTTGACCAGGTTAATGCCGTCATCGTTGGGTTTTTCCAGTGTCTCAGGCGCTTGGCTCATGGCGGCTCCATTCATCCTGGCTGAAGTGCTGCACCGCCTGATTGAGAAAATGACGTGCTAGGGTCGAGGCAGAGGTATTCAGCCGCTTCGCTAGTGCGTGCAGGGCGGCTTTCTCCACCACTGACATCCGAATGCAAAAGTAAGTGTCGCGCGGTGGTTCGGCGGGTGGTAATGTGAGTGGATATTGGTTTACGGGCTGCATACTCGATTTGCTGTCCTTCTGTGATACGTGTACAATATCAGGATAGCAAAGTGAGCAGCCTCAACCTGTGAAATTCTACAGTTTTGCCCCGTCAGTTTTGACAAGGTAGCAGTAAAATTACGCAATAATATAATCAGATAATATTGTTGAGGAGTTGATGGTTAGTTTCTTTTCAAAATAGAAACATACCAATGAGGTCTATATTTCCTCTATGGTCACAGAAATGACAGATTGTTGATTTAACGCTGTTATTGTGACTTCGATACTATCCGGTATAAACCAGATTTCAGGTACTTTGCTCTTAAATCTATACCGCCCTAATAAGTCACCCCATATAGTATAGATCATAACCCTTGATTCATCCATTTGAACATCGGGTGTGATACTTAAAGCATTTCCTACTTTTAGTCGATTGTAGATTTCTTCTCTAACACGTACTTCAAGAGTCCATTTCCTGGTTCTTCTAAGCTGAGGATTCAGAACGTTTTGGGCTTCTTGTTGCACCTCCAAAATTGTAGATAGTTCATCGTGATTGAATCCCGCTTCAATCAAGTTTTCTTCAGTGATCTCATTGAACCAGTTTAAAAGAGCCTCGGGTTCCATTAGTTCATTTGGACATACCTTTGCCAATCTCAATGCCAATTTTCTGGACTCTAGACCAAACACCATAAGAGTACTAGCAGAAGGAATATGCACCCCATACTTTAGCAAAGCCGAGAAATAATTGGCGATTTCAGGGATCGAATTTTCAGTTCCATCTGTGACCGATTGCAAATATACGGTAATAGCATTCACTCCCCAAGGGCCAAGATAACCAAATAAACTATCAATTAAAATGCTAATTTCGGCGGGGCTAGTTGTTATTTCCGCAATTCGCTGATCTTTGACTATCTCATTAGGTGTATAACCCTGTAGCCAAAGCTCTAAAGCCGCCTCCCAACAGAATTCCCAAGTTTCCTTTAGGTGGTTGGACATCGAACTGTTTGAAGGACTTAGCTCATTTAGTTGGAATATTAGTGCCAGAATTTTGACAAAGAAGTTAATTCTTTCATTCACACTCCATTCAAGATAACTTACAGCACTAAGATATAGCTCTAGCAGAGTACCTTTTGAGTCTTCTACTTTCTGGCAGTCGGTAAGTGGAAAACCAAGTTGGTAGAATGTAAGCCTTTTCAGCCTATCGGGAACACGCTTATGAATAGAGGTCAATCTTGCATACAAGATATTTGTGGCTAACTCAGCGGTTAATTCTCCTGCTGGCTCTGTTTCCAGTTGTAATGCCATCAGAGATCGTTGAATCAATTCCTGGAGGTCGTCAGGCGTGAACTCATCTTTGGACTGCTCCTCAGTCAACGCGATAATTTGCGCATCTAAAAAGTCCAGCAGTTCTTCGATTGGTCGAGTTGATTCTGCCTGAAGCCAGCTTAAATCGTTGTCAGCAAGTAATTGGCATAAGTCTAGGACATCTGTTGTGGGATACACATGTCTCCACTCTGCAATTACTTTTTCAAGCAATTGTGCTATTCCACTTCTTAGCCTGTAAGTTTTGTATCCATCTACCAACTGGTGACGATAGCGGCTTTGAATTCGTTGTTGTCTAATAGCTTCTTGTCGTGCAGCCCGACCCTCGTCGGTTTGGTCAATGCGTAAAGTCTGATCCTCATCAGCTAAATGAACAGCGAAAAGTACTTGACCCTCTTTTTCTTTCATACCACGTCCAGCACGTCCACAGATATTCCAGAAATCCAAAGGACTAACTAACTGGTTACGGTTATGAAGCAAACTATGAACTATCACAGTACGTATCGGCATATTTACGCCTTGAGCAAGCGTGGTCGTTGCAACTACTAACTTTACAATTTGTCGTCGAACCAGTTGCTCTACTTTGATACGTAAACGACTGGGTAAATCACCATGATGAATGACGAACCCCGCTCTCAAGTACTCAATAAAATTAGCATCGTTTCCCATCGTTTCTTGGGCTGTAGAAATGCATTCTTGGAGAAGTTGTTGTCCCTCTGATTCAATTTCTAACTCAAACGTCTCACCACTCTTTTTTGCGAGCGTGTTCTTTAGCTTAATTACTTTCAACAATATATCAGCAAATGGTTCAACTGAACGTTTTTGAGCGACAAAAACTAACGTCATATCTTGTTGAGCGAAACGCAGTGCTGCGTCGGCAATCACCTCATGTAGGTCATTCGGAAATGGATTGCGCCGTCGCGTTCCTTTAAGTTGGTCTTTGGCTAAAGTTTTTATAAAACCAGAAACATAACATTCATGCTCAATAGACTCATGACCTACATGAGTATAGTAAATACTTGTTTGCAAGCCGTTCCATCGTAGTTCACCTAGCATCAGCCGAGAAGGTCGCCAATCTGATTCAATGATGTTTTCGGAATTGCCAGTTATCCATAAGGCAAATTCGCTCACATTAGGAAGAACTGCGGAAATGAACAGAAAACGGGTTGTCGCATTCTCAAATCTTTTGACAAGCCGTTGAATGAAAAATTCAAATCGGACACCTCGCTCACTGGGGTTGATCATGTGTCCTTCATCTAAGATTATTAAATGAATATTTGCGGCAATTTCTGGTGTATAGCGAATGAAAGCATCAATCTTTTCTGGAGTAGCAACAATAACTTTTGTCTGCTTCATCAAGATGCGTTCAACTGGACTTAACTCAAAACCTCCATAAAGCTCAGAAACACGTATTCCAAGTGATTGAAAACTTTGCCGAAGGCTAGTTTCTACTTCAACTGCAAGCGAACGAAAAGGAGCTAGATACACACACTTAGCTTCTGGATCATCCTTATAATCAAGTAGAAACTGTAATATAGCTAATTCGGCTATACGAGTTTTACCGGCACTGGTCGGCATTTTTATGCAATAACTTTTTCGTTCAACTTCCCGTATTCTAGGAAAAGCTATTCTTTGGGATGGCCAGAGTTCCATAACCGTAGGTTTACGACGGTAATTTGATCGAATGTACTGTTCAACAAAAGGTCTGTTCCCATTATCGAGTAATGGATTAAGTTGTGTCCAAAAAGAACTTGTATCAAATTCGTTGAAAATATGTCTAGCACAGTAAAACAGCCACCACCAATTAACAAACCTGACCTTTTGAGCGAGACTGGCTGCTTGATCTGCAAGTTCTATTGCTCTGTCGATGTACTCTCTACGACCACTTTTAGGAAACTCTAAGAAGAAGGAGATGCTTCTATTCAAAGAAGCTCTTAATATTTGATCTAGCGCCGATTCTTCAGACAGATTATTTGATCTTAATCCTGTTGAGATTGAAACATCCGAATACTGATCACTCCTCACAACATCAAGAGTGAGTTGTTTCAGACCTGACAAATCCTTTAAAAACAGCCTTCTCAGCAGTTCAAACTCAGGAGGTAATTGTTGATTACTATCAGAGGATGGAGATCCTATGGTATCTAAACTCAATTCTCGCATCATTACATAAGAACGGGCATAGTATCCTGAAATGTAATATCCTAATGCTGCATTAAATAGATTCTCCAAACAATCAGGTGCATTCAGATCCATTTCAGAATAGAGAAATTCAAGAATCTCAGACCCTTGCTTAATTAATTCATTTCCTCTACTGTGAAAATCTGTGGTATCTCTTAATTTCAGACCCTGCCAGAAAAGCATGTGGGCGGCATATAGTAGATTTTGATCTAATGTAGATGTGTAATTTGGCCACTGAGCTGTATCTGTTCCAAATCGTCGCAGAACAGACCGGGAATGTGACTGTGCAACAAGATTTCTGAATTGACGAGTTGCTATCAGGCTCTCAGCCTCGGCAATTATCTGATCAGCTTGCTGTTGATCCATTGACTTCCACCTCACAATCAAATAAATCGTTTACAAGTTGAACTAGATCATCTAAATGAAGATTAATTGCTGTTAGGTTGTCGGGCTTATCCGCTTGCAGATTAATGTATTGAAAAGGATCACGCGGTTTGTTACCTGTTGCAAGAAATAAAAGATTTCGCTTAGCGAAAGTAGGTAAAGTGATTGTATTTAGAAAATTTCGCACATGAACCAGTTCTTGTTCCTTCTTTTGATCAGCCAAAATTTCAAGAATGAATAATATGGATTTAGGACGAGGGCGGTATCCATTTTTCAGCTGATTGAACGCTTCTTCCACAACTTCCGTACTAAATCTTGCATAGGCTTTTGCTTCAACAATCAGAATCTCTCTCCCGCGTCCGGTTTCGTCGCCAAACTTGAATGCAAGAACATCATCGCCTTTCATTGATGACTCTGGATTGGGGTTATACCGCAAACGAAAAACTGGAATATGATAACCTTCGCGTTGGCTCAAATACTCAGACGCTACAATCTCGCCAAAGTTGCACATACGAGTGTTGTGAGACTTTGGACGCTTATCGAAGATTGCCGCAGCCTCGGGATAACCTAATGCTGCCAGGTTCGAAGTGTATTTGTCGGGATCGTTATGGTGTATAAAAACACGCTCAGCCAATACAGTAAATATTTGTTGGCGACTTCCTTGTATTTCTGAGAGGGGAATATGTTGAAAATCTGTGTACTCATCAGATGGTTCATCTGTCGTCAACCATAACTCAAAATAGTTATTCTCCGTATTTGGATTTGTCATCTCTGTCGCCCAAGATATGTGTCTTACAACATTAAGCCGTACTTCGGGTGATTAAGTGCAATGGAAAACATAAGCTTCACCAGCGAAGTTGGGCTAGACTAATTCACTTCCGTCAGTTCTTTGATTTTGTTTTCAAGGATGTCTGGTTTTCGCAGATCACTCGCAGTAAAACGGATTACTTGCCAGCCAGGTTTTAATGTATTAAGTCGTCGTTCAATTGCTTTGTCTCGGCGTAGGCGATCTGAAGTGTGAAACGCAAGCCCATCGACATAAATAGCTATCCGGCGATCTGGAATGGCAAAGTCGGCAATTGTGAACGGCTTGGTTGCAGGAATAGCGTACTGCTTTTCTACTTGAATTCCTGCACTCTCTAGCAGTTGAAGGAATTTGAACTCAAGTGGTGAATCGCATCCTGCTTTGTAGGCTTCAAGCCAGGGTTTTGGATCACGAACATCCGCTGCACTAAGACTAAGTAGACGAGGTTTAAGGTCAACCAGCCCTTGCAACGTCGAGATAATGCTTGGCCAGTGCAAACGATCATGGAATCGCTGATTGGTGTAGCTTTTTAGACAGCGGTAGCAGGCGCTCTCACAGTCATCATGATCAAGGTGGAACAAAGCAGCAGCAGCAACCTGATGAAATTCCTCTGCCATTTTCTCAAGATAGCCGCTGCCACCAATATTCGGGTCAATAAAGGTTAGGATACCTTCATTATAGGATTGGTCGCCAAACTGCCGTTTACGTATCCCTTCCCAAATCATGTCCAGATCCCCAGTCGCAAGCGCAAAATGTCGTTCTGCGCCAGCCAACAGTGCATAACCTAAAGTCAGTGCCCAACGATCCAGTTCGTTTGTTTCATCTCTGTCCTCAGCGTTACCGGGCCAGATGAAAAGCAGACGTAGCGTCTCAACTTTTGCATCGGCATACAATGAAGCCCCCGGAAGAGGTTGTCCCTTTCTTGGACAGTTTTCGGAATGTCCTAACAGGTTTTCTTTGGTTCCGGTGGCAGGCGCTTTACGCCCCTTGCCATTTTTCTTGTCTTCAACAGGCTGTGAGATGACCTTACCACAGTCAGGACACAACCGATAACCGGTCTTCATTCCATTGTTATCTGGAAGCCCTTCATTTAGCCACACCACAGACTCGCCACGCCGCCGCTCCAGTAACCATCCTTCAGGCAGCTCCCACCTTCCTGCAACAGGCTGCTCAGGTTCGGTTTGCCAGCTAGGGTGTATCTCGACCAGATTGCGGCTAAAAATGCGATCTTCTTCATCGCTAACGATGGAATCATCGGGACGGGCGATAAAACCGGCATAATCGTAGGCTGGTGTAGGTTTACCGACTGTAGGTTGATTGCAGCGGGGACACCGGGGTGATGCCTGAGGGTCATAGGCGAGATTACAATGCTCACAGCGTAAATAGTTCCAGGTGGGTTCTTTTCCCTGGGGGTTCCAGGGAGATGAAAGGTCTAAGCCCACAACCTTCCAGCGTTTACCACGAGCGTATACTGGCGCACCGGGCTGATACTGATGTAAACCTGATGGACGGGCTGTCGAAAGCGTTGACCATTCATCCTTGTCGCTCAGTAAGCGGAGTGTAGAAGGTTCTACTGGGAATTCATATCCGGGGAGAATGCCACTCTCGGCGAGCCGCCGCAGCGGGTAGGCTGATCCCACATCCAGGTTTTCGCTCTGGTAGGCATCATCAATACCTAGTAGGCTATTGATGATGCGTCCCGCGCGGTTAGCTGCCCCACCTGCGCCACCCATCTCAGTCCAATTTTCGATGGTATCAAACAAACGTCTAACCTGGAGGGCAGTCCGCTGGATTGCCTCCTCAACATTGTGAGGTAATTCGTCCAACAGTTGGGCAAGGTCTTCGCGGGTATAACCAGCTTGCTGGAGAATTTCGACAGGAAAAGCATCTTCGGCAATTGCTAGAGCGGGTTCTTTAGCTGCGCGAAGACCATTCAGAAGCTCGATCAGTGTTTCTTCAATCACTTCCCCCCTAAAGGTGACGTACTCTTTCATTTTGCCAGCGATGCCTGGGTCAGCAAGACCAAAGGCAATAGCGCTCAGATGGCGAGCAATGGCATCTCGATTACCCAGATTAAACGCAGGGGCAGGCACAGCACCAGCAATCATCTCCTCGGGATGCTGGAAGAAATATTGGTCATGAGGTGTGTTGCGGGTGTAACCAACAACCAGACCTACGCGCTCATCACGTCCAGCGCGACCACCACGTTGAGCATAGTTATCAGGTCGAGGTGGGATGTTCCGCAGGGCGACAGCTTCCAGACCGCCAACGTGAATACCAAGTTCTAGTGTTGGAGAACATGCTAGGACATTAAGCGCCTCTTCCGCTGACTTGAACTCTGTCTCGATTTCATTACGGCGCGCGCCGGGAACCTGTGCGGTATGTTCAGCGGCTTTAAGTGGAATGCTTGCGTCACTGATAGCGCGTTCTGCATACCGAGAACGAAGCACATCTGCTTCCGACCAGTCACGCAAGTATCCTTTAGTACAATGGGGACACGGAATGTCCCCGCCGGTATGCATCCACTCTGGCACATGAGCGCTTCGTCCACACACATCACAGCGGAATCGTGTTGGTTCTGAGGTAAGGGAAAGTTCAACGATGCCGTCATTCAACTGGTAAAGACGGATTGGTTTTCCACGATAGCCATACAAATCTACTGACTTCAGGAACTGCCACTCAACGAGAGCTTGCATCAGGCTGAGCAATCCATCAGGGGTTGGTGATTGTCCTACCAGACGCTCTGCTAGATGCTCTGCCATCTTCTGAATGTTGGTGGATTGTCCTTTAGCTGACCAAATCGTTTGGAGGCGAACGCCGGGCGGTAGTTCAGCGTCAGTACGCAGGGCAATTCCGCCATCTGTCCCCACAGGAAGTCCAAGAGGTTCGCCCACGCCGCGTTCCCACTCTGCGCCACGTAAAATCTGCTGTTTGGTTACGCCATCCGGGTGATATTGCAGCAAGGTGCGGCTAAGCGCACCACGTTTGCGAATAGCATCTAAAATCTGGTGAACCATGTAGCCCATATGTTGTGGAGTCACCCCCAAGCCATGCGCGAGCGCGTCGGATTGACTGCCGACGAATTCATCCAGATAGGCGTAATGGACGGCGACAAGTCCGAGATTTTCGAGGGCGGCACGGTAGCGGGTGTTCAAAGCAAGGTTATCAAGCAAAGGGGCTTCTTCCCATGCGAGATAAACTTCGCGTTCTTCTGCCCCTCTGGGAATGACATACTTGCCATTCGGCAGCTTTCTGAGATAGGGGTTGTCGCCCGCTTCAGATGCCAGTTGCCCCAATTTTTCAACGGCTGCATTGAGTGTAATCGGCTGACCAGCATCACGCAGAATACGGAAAACACGCGAACGCATCCGGTCATAGCGGGCAGCAAAGTTGATATAACGTGATTGATGTGCGGCATCCTGACGGGAGTCAGCGAAAATCAAGACACGTTTTTTATCGTCACCGGGCAGAGCCTCGATGATGCCTTCTGTCAGAACTTTGAGCGCTGCCGATGTGCCGAGACTGACTGGCGTGATGACGTAACGCGGCCAGCCACGACTCCCGCAGTGGGGGCAGCGCCGCCGCGATGGGAAGATGTAGGACTTGCCCTCATCCGTTGGGATGAAGTTCATCTCACCCACATCCCAATGCCCGCGAATTGGCTCGTAGCTACCGGGGCGTGCCGTTTTGCCTCCTTCTTCCTCACCTGAGCCGCCGTCGGGATCTTCTTCCTCGAATTCGACCTTGCTCCAATCCATCTGGTGGTAGAGCAGCCACTCATTAGGCTGGTGATCGCTATCTTGAGCGTTAAAAACTTCCGGGTAGGGTTGCATCTTGCCTGCGCCATCGGGCGGACCCTGCAACCGCAGATAGTCCGCGCCACAGATGCGGCATAGATAAAGCGGCGCAGTAGGGGAGCCACATTTGGTACATTGGCTTTCTCCGCGTGGATGAAGGGTGCCGCATTCCGGGTTCAGACAGCGGTAGAACTGCCAGCCGCCGCGCACAAAACGATGCGCTCTTAGCCGTAGCGCATTATCCGTCCCATTGTTGAGCGCTGCAACGGCTGCACCAATCCGCAGTCCGAGTTCGATCTCTGCTTGGATGTGTTCATCATGCCAGTTGGCACGCTCAGGAACCTCCTGTTTGACGAATTCCACTAACGCTGACACAGGCTGTGCGCCTCGCGCCAGCCACCGGTTCAAATCCCACAGCAGGCGGCATCGCCATATCGCTTCATCCAGCGACGTACCTAAAGGCAATCCTGCCAGCGCGACAAGCACCTGCCGTAAATCTTCGGAATTATCCAGATCATAGTCACGATCAAGATGGATTTCCGCCGCATATTGTGCGTCCTGCGGAACTTCAACTTTTACCTTTGCCTCGCTGACAACATGGATGCTGGCGGGTGTTTCACCGACAAGCCGTCCGAAGAAATTCTGAATCGCCTCATCACGCTTGGAACCATCTGTGCCATCCTCGGCAATCGTGGCAGATGCACCAACAAACACCGGCTGATGTTTAGCATTTGCTCGTTTAAGGTGGGCTTTCAGGCGGCGAACCAGCAGCGCGACGTGCGTCCCAAGTGTGCCGCCATAGGTATGCACCTCGTCCAACACAATGAAACGCAGGCGATGATTTTTGAACAGCGCCTCGCGGTCTGCCGGGCGCACCAGCAGGTATTCGAGCATCTGGTAGTTGGTCAGAAGGATATGAGGCGGGTTCTGCCGCATCTTCTCGCGGTCTTCCTGTGATGTTCCCCGGTTGTACTGCTCCACGCGGACTGTGCCATCCCAGCCGGACTCACGCAGATACCATTTAATACGCTCCAACTGGTCATTCGCCAGTGCGTTCATGGGATACAGCAGGATGGCGACCATCCCGGCGCGATTCTTGTTGGCGATAGCATCCTCAATCGCACTGTGTAAGACAGGGGCGAGAAAGGCTTCCGTCTTACCAGAACCCGTTCCAGTGCTGATGACGAGCGGAGTACCTGAGCCTCCAAGTAAATGCTCGATAGCGAGTGACTGGTGCAGATAAGAGGCGTTGCCGCCAGCCCGTTTACGGAGCGCTGCTGCCAGCCGATCATCCAGCCCCAGCGACTCCCATGCTTTGCCGCTTTCAAAGGCTGTATGGGCGCTGAAAAACGGTTCGCGTGCTAGAAAGTTGTCACGGGTGAGCGCGTCCTGCAACTCATCCTGTAGACGTTCATCCCGCGCACGGAACTCGGTGATGAGATAGTCGCGGTAGGAGTTGATTACGTGGTCGAGGGCTTTAATGGGATGCAGCATAACAATAACTCCTAACGTTTCTTCTTTTTGTCGCCGGGGTGAATTACTTCGCCAAAAATGTTAGTGGGCAGCGGATCACCGAACAGGTCGCGCGGCACATCTTTGCTATCGTTCTGCGGTAGCTTGAGGTCAATCACGGGTTTGGGCAGCGTCTCCACCAGCGGAATATCGTGATAGGGATCGTACTTGCGTGTGAATGCCTCCAAGCCGATAGCGTGCAGCTCATCCCACTTTTCGAGGCAGATGCCCGTGTAGGGATTGGGACCGCTGGCACGGTCAAAGGAGCGGAGAACGTGTTCGTATTGGTCGCGGTTCAGCCCGTATGCCTGTGCGACAACAACATCAATGGCAGCACGAACATCCCAGCGTTCTGTCTCACCATCCAGCACCGGGAAGGTGTGTTTTGGCTTCGGTTCACGCCATACATCACCAAGCTGCTCCTGCCATAGTGGGAGATAACCTTCGTGATTGCATATCAGACGTAACGCAGAATGGACAAAAAAGGAGCGAAGATCGTCATTCAGTTCAGGAATCTCAACATTCTTTAGTATTCCCTTGTTTATATTTGCTTGAACTCTCATCCGAACACGATGGTCTATTGAAAAGGTGTTGAGTACCCCGCATACGTACAAAGCGTTTACATTAGCTCTTTTGTGCGGCTGCACTTCGATCATAATTGAGTTCGTTGACGATGTGCCCGGCGGTAGTAGAGTTAGCATAAGACTTCGGGCATTTGTCTTGGGATGTCCACAAGTAGCCCGAAGTGCTGCACGGAAATATGGGATATTTGGTAGCAGATTTTGAGCTTTGGGGCTTGAAAGATCGACCAGCAAATCCACTTCGGGTGTCCACTTGCCCGACTTCGCCCTTGGTATAGAATTGTACTGTTCCAGACTCTTGCTGGTATATGAGGGCGAATACCCAAGCTTAATGGCAGCATTAATGACATCTGGTTCTCGTGCATCATTCTTTGTTGGAAACAGTTTCGATATGCTAACTAGAATAGGTTTTGCCAGTGTGCGATTTAAGTCAGTTCCCAGTTGGATGTTTTCTGCTTCAAGAAATGACAGGGCATTTGTGTCGCTTGCCTTTCTTTCCGGTAGATTCTTCGATAATTGCAGAATTTCCCCACGTTCCAAAACCGCCTGTTTATACAGTGGAAATTCCACAGAATCGATAACACTATCAGTCGTATCTGTTAAGTCACTAAATGAAGTGAGATCAAACCCAAGACGGAACCATAAATCGGTCTTGACCGTTAAGCCTACTGCGTTTATTAGACAGAAAGAGATACGAGTAGATGGGCCTTGAAACAACTGCTTCAGGTTTAGGAAATGACCAACAAAAACTGGATGTAACCTTTCAAACAGATACCTCCTCAAGGGAGATTCAGTGGGGTTCTTGATAAATCCGCCCCCCACGATTATGCCTACCCTACCATTCCTATTTATCCATAGTGCTGAATTTAAAAGGAATACACGATAGAGGTCAATATCTCCTGAAGCATTGAGCACCATCGAAGATAATTCATCCAATGCAAATAAGTAATGTATTGTTTCTCGTGTACCAATTATGCTGTTTTCATAAGCGACTGCTTCGGGAAATTCTAGAAATGTTTTTTCCAGCAGCTCATGTTCAGATCCATGGCCAGCAGATTCTTTCCCGAATAAGAATCCGACATCAAATGATGCCAATACTTCACGTCTCTCAACTCTCAATTTATCCCAAGGCGGGTTGCCTAAAATCGTATCAAAACCGTAAAACTCCTTAGGATCACCCGTTGGGAAGAACACTTCAGGAAAAGCCAGCGGGTAAGTCAGTACACCCGCTTCTTGCCCCTTCGCCAGCAATTTCTGGATGTTGGGTGGCAGATCGTCCGCCTCCCAAGTACCATCTCCCAGCATCGCCAGTGCCGCGTTGTAGGCTTCGGTGTCTACTTCTTTCTCGCCCAGCATCACACCGCCGCTCCATGCCTGGCACAGTTCCACGAACGGGCGCAGGGCAGCATCCAGCCGGGCTTTTGCCTCAGCTTTGTGGGCGATGTCGGCGGGGTCAAGTCCAATCGTGCCGTCCAGTTCCTGCACAATGACGAGGGCTTCGGTCAGGCGTTCTTTGAGGCTTTCACGGGCTTTTTGTGCCAGCAGCATATCAAGCGGCGTGGTGGCATAGGGTGGCAGCAGCGGCGAATCATGCCCACCTTCTGCAATCTTCAACGGACCAAGCAGCGAATCCCCCAACACCAGCCGGTGATCCAAGAAGGTCAGAGGCAGCCCTTCAGCGAAGCTCTCCAGCCACAGCGCCACCTTCGCTAATTCCACCGCCAGTGGGTTCTTATCTACTCCATAAAGGCAGTTCACGACGACCAGCCGCTTGCAGATAGCGCGGGCGCGATCCGCGCTTAGTCCAGCTTCGGATGCGCCTTCCAGCACTCGTCCGGGCAGGTAGGCGGCGACTTCTTCGGGGATGCGTTCCCACAAACCTTTCTCGGCGGCGGTGCGGCAGGCTTCATACAGGCGCTCACCCAGAAAGCGACATGCGCCAACGAGAAAATGTCCACTGCCCATCGCCGGGTCAAGGACGTTTAGTGTCAGGATAGCACGCGGCTGCGGATCATCCTTCGGGCTGAGCGCGTCACACTGCGGCGCGAGTGTCTCCTGCACCAGAAATTTGACGAACGACTCCGGTGTGTAGTATGAACCAGATGATTTGCGTCCCAACCCTACACGAAGGAAGAAGCGCCCGATGGGATGAGCCTCATTCGGTCCGCCGATGGCTTCGATCCACTTGATCTTGCCTTTTTTGCCATCATCCTCATCGTCTTCGGGTTCGTCGTCGGCTTCGTCGTCATCCTCTGTCGCCACTGCTGCGCGGTATTTCTCGCCCTGTGCAGCAGGAACAACGACTTCCAGCTTTTGCCGCCGCAGTCGTACCATGTTTTCGCTCGTGATGCCGGGGTCGAGTTCGAGCAGCGCCTCGTACACGCGCCCCAGTTCTTCCACATCCAGATCACGGTAAGACAGACGCACAAGTGTCCTTGCTCTGCCTTTGCCACGCGGCGCACGCAGTAGTTTGTCTAGCAGTACCGCACAGCCGTGTTCGCCCCATGCCAGCGCATCCACTAACGGGGCAGCATCCACACCGAACAGTACCCCGCCCAGCGGTGAAATATTCAACTCTGTACTGCTGATGCCGCTCTCGAAGAAACGGAACAGCGCGTGCAACCCATCTTCCAAAAACCGCCCGGTATCTGCGCCGCTTTCAAGTGCCTTCTGTGCGATGCGTCCCAGCGCCGCGCTCGGCGAGTAGGTGTTGCGCCAGATGCTGCCGCTGGAAAACGAAAATGAGGGGCGTTCCCGCGTCCCTGCCTCGCCAGAGAGGATAAACAATATGCGGTAAACGACGATCAGCGATTCACGCCACAGTCGTTTGGCAAGGAGGGCTTTCGCGTCGGCTTCATCGCAACCCTGCACTTCCATGATGTGCAGAAATTCGGCTTCTAGCCGTTCATAGTTGTCGGGATGATCGAGAATACCCTGTACGAACCCCTCAACCGCTTCACGCGCCTGCTTCCGCAGTTCACCTGTAACTTTGCTCTGCTTCAGCCGCGCATCGTCAAGAATATCTTCCAGCCGCTGAATACCTTCCGGGCTGGCAAGCGCCACAATCAGACGAAAGGCATCTGGCGGTGTTTTGGGGTCGAACTGTTTGAGTGCGTTCAGATCAACGATGACACAGGAAGCAACCCGCGCTGCCTCTGAGATAATGAGACGCAGTTCAATGCCGTTGGTTAGCAGTCCAATACGTTCACCAGTAGTCAACAGTACGCGCTCAGCAATGCGCTGAGGTGTGTAGCGGCTGGTGAAACCCCGTGCCAGCGGCGCGTCAAGGTCAGTATTGTAGTCATATGTCCAGCAGCGCAGGATACCGCCTTCTGCATCGCTGTAAAGAACGCCGCCGTCCTCATCATTCTCGCGGGTACGGACTTTTCCGGCGGATTTGGGTGTGCCATAACCCATAATTGGCATCAGCGGCTCAAACACCACATTCCGCACGCGGATATGCCCGGAGATTTCGGTCATCGGCTGGCGCAGAGATTTTCGCAGTGCAGGCCAGGTCTCCTTTGCCCGCGCTGTGCTTGGTAATACACCCTTGAGTTTGTTTTCCAGTTCGTACTGGACGTAAAAATCGGGTAAAGCGGGTCCCGTCAGCGTTACTGTAGTCGCAAATTCCAGCATAAATCGTTCCCTAAGTAAGCATCAACATCCCTAGCAGCGATGTTCCAGCACTGTCGAGTGCCAGATGCTGCTGAATGCGGTCATGGCGGCGTTTGTAAAAGTCTTGCAGCGCCAGCCCCTCCAAACGTTCGCGGTTGTTAGGGTCTTGCTGGCGAATGAATGCTTCAAGGCGTTCAAATGGCGATTTCTGTGGGTCTTTCAGACCTTCAAACAGCGGCAGGCTTTCAACCTCAGACTGTCCAACAAGCGCATCTACACGCTCGGCATACCAGCGTTCCAGCGCAAACTGTTCGTCCTCGAATTTCCGCCGGTATGTACTGCTGAAGGAACTGCCCAGTTCTTCAAATCTCACTTCAGCAGCAGCTTGAGCCACCTGCCAGGCTTCGTCACCCCATCCTGCAAACTCATTATCCCACAGCTTTTGGGTGGCGATGCCATCATCGGTGCCAGGCAGCCAGTCACGCGGTTCAGTGAATACCTCGGTAGTCATATTCTCGTAGACTTTTACCGCGATGACACGCTCATACTCACGCCCGATGCGGCTGTTCACCCTTCCAAGAAACGTGAAAATCAATGCCTTCTGCCCGTCTGTGGAACGCGCAGCCGATACACGGCGATCTAATCCTGATTCCTGACCGAGCGCCTGATGACGAACATGCTCAATTGCACGTCGCACAACAGGGTGCGCCCTTCCCAAGAAGCCTACAGGTTCCTGATTCTCGTCCGTCAGTTTATTGAGGTCACTGGTCACAACCAGCGTGCCACGTTCTACGCTCCAACCGGGTACATTCTCAAGCCCGTAACGCCAGCTCTGCGGCAAAGTCAGCCAGGTTATTCCATCTTTTTCGCGCGACTGTCCACCTTCAGCCCGCACTGCCTGTTTTACAAAGTCCATCAAATCAACATCGCCAGCCTTGCGCCCTACTTCGAGTGCTTTTGTCGCCCGGTCACGGGCAAATTCATCGGCTGCTGCCCCGTCATTAATCCAGCTATGGATACGAGCAGATTGTTCAAAGCGGCGCAGACTCTTATCCACTTCCTCCAATAGCGCCTGAATCTCAGCAATATCGGTGGTGTCCACCTCTGTATCATCATCGATGAAACCAATCGTTGTGCAGCGCCCGGCTCCCAGTCCTGAACCATCATCCTGTGCCAGCGCCGCAAACAGTCCATCTTCCGGCAGGTCAGTCACACCGATACCGAGTGTGTTTGGCACTGCCCGCAGACGGTCTCGCTGCCGCTCATATTTGGCAATCAGGCGAGCGAGAATACGCTCTTCAAATGTTCCACACAGATACAAATAACGGATATAAGGTATTTTCCACTGTCCATAACGGTCAATACGTCCATTGCGCTGTTCAAGGCGGTTCGGATTCCAGGGCAGCTCCAGGTGAATGAGGTGATGACAACGGTCATGGAGATTCAGCCCTTCAGCCGATGTATCCGTGCTGATGAGGATAAGATTATCCTGCGTGCGGAATTGATGTGTTATTTGCTGGCGCTGCTCCGAGCTATCGTTACCTGTAATCGTCACTATCTTGCCCACTTTGGCAGCTTTCAGTTGTTCCTGTGCCGCCATCAGGCTGTCAACATACTCCGTATAAACCAGAATATTTGTTTGTGGTTCTAACTGTCGAATCTGTTTGATTTCATTGAGCAGCACATCCAACTTGACATCGTGCGCTCGTGACGCATACTGTTCAAGCAAATGTAGTGATGTGGCAATGGTCTCCGTGCGTTCAAGCTCGCTTCTTCCCTGCCGATACTCCATGTCCAGCAGGTTAAGCTGCTGTGCTAGATCCTCAATCTCCAGTGCATCCCGTTCTTGTTCTTCTTCCTGGGTTAACACACCGAAACGGGCATATTTGCGCTTCAATGTCCGCAAGGATTTGCGGCGCTGATTGCGGCTTTCTTGTTCTTCTGCCTGAGTCGTGGAGAGATCATTATATCGGCTCTGAACTGCGGCAAGCGTCGTCGATAGTGCTGTCACTGTCGAGGTGGATCGTTTCAGGAGTGCCAGAAAAGTCAGCGCATCATCATAGCGCCGATAGCGTAATGCTCGCTTGAGTGCAGGTACAATGAATTCAAGCAACTCACGGTGGAGTGCAATGAAACTGCCATCGGTATCAGCACTCGCCATCACAGGTACAGGTATTACCTTCCTTTCAGGAAAAGCGACCAGTTCACCTGTTTTTGGATCAGTGAGTCGAACATGTCTTTTTAGGCGACGTACAACATGTGTGGCATGGACATCTTGTCTGACTCCACCTTCTTGATTCAAGAGCATTGGGTCAAGTAACTCAATCAATGAACTATAGCTGCGGTCATAACCATCATGAGGCGTTGCAGTTAGAAGGAGAAGTGCATCTGATTGCCGGGCAAGTGTCTGAGCAAGTTTGCGGCGTTGAGAGCTTTCTACACGCTCCGCATCCGTATTGTCTGCTCCTGTTTCACTGTAGTGGTGCGCCTCGTCCATAATGATCAGGTCATAGGTGGTTCGCTCAAGCAAGTCCAGCACATTGTCTTGCTTGAGAAAGTCCATTGAGGCAATCGCCAGCGGTAAATGCTCGAATGGGTTTGCTCCCAATTCGGTCTGCTTACGGACATGCTCCAACCTGTCACGGCTCACCTCATCTAGCATTAGCCCAAACCGCTCCAGCATCTCACGCTTCCATTGTTCCATTAATGGACCTGCTGGTGTAACAACCAGAACGCGGTAGATTTGGCGACGTGACATAAGTTCTGCAACAATGAGACCAGCCTCAACCGTTTTGCCTAGACCCACATCATCTGCTATCAGAATGCGTGGGCGATTCATTCGCAATGCCCGCGAGAGTGGAACTAACTGGTAGGGTTCAATCCGCAGGCGACCGGGTTGGACAGCAAGAATCGCATCGGGTCCCAGTGCTTGCTCAAGGAGAAAAGCTTGATGATATACAAGCCAGTTACCGAGCGGACCTGCTTTTGATGGATTGAATTCGCGGGTTACAATGGATATAGATTCGAATGGGGTAAGAACATCAATTTCTGCTCCCGCGAGCAATCCACCAAGACCCCGCAAGCGAAGGCGAGTTTGATTGCCTATTGGTTGTCCGTCAACCACTTCCCAACGTAGCCCGCGCGCTACAACTTCTGTACCCGGTAAATAATCAGCCATAACGTATCTTGCCAGTTCTTCAAGGACTAAGAGCCATGATGTATTACAGTAGAATTGTAGACCATTTTTGCTGAGCGAACATGCAATATTGGTTTGGATTCCGAGCAAAAAAGAAATTGGCTGGCGATTGCTCACCAGCCAGAAATAAAACGACTGCCCGTTTCATGCTGGACAGCCGTAGACTTTGTTCAATTCCTTGTGTGCGTTTCGCCGCAGCATGTGGATCGTGTATTTCGATAATCCCAGCCGCTCAACCAGAGTCTTGCAGCTTTCGTAGGCCCCCATGCTCTGCACTGTCGCTGCCATGCGGAGATTGCCTTCCGTCTCGTAACGTGCGACCAGGCGCAGCAGCGGCGCTTCCACTCCGGCAAGATGCCGATCCCGCCATGTCTCTTGACGCGACTTGAAGAGTTCCAGTTTCTCACACAACTCCTCCCGCAGCGGCTTGACCACGCTCGTCAGCCACCAGCACTTCTTTGTGCCACTGCGCCCGGCAATGGCTGCTGCGTCGTCCGGTCCGACTTCGGTGGTGATGTAGTACAACGCTGCCAGATGTGGCAGACTGTCTATGTACTTCTCCGCCATTTCGGTGATGACTTTCTCAATGTCAACGCGGAGTTCAATCGCTTCGGCATAGGTCGCGTGACCAATGATGTGAGAATGATCGAAGCCGTCGATGATGAAATCGTCAGGATCACCGCTGCGGGTAGCGATGTCTTCCAGATACATCTCCCGACGATAGAACTTGCGGTAAAGCTGCGGATTGGTACGGTTCAGCAGCAGCTTGAGCGCTCCACCTTTGTCTACCGATGCCAGCATGGTGGGGTCGGCGCTGATGTCCATCCACAACCGCATGAAGGCGTGAGCTATCAAGTCGGGGATGTCCAACTCGTGGTTGCGGTAGTAGCGCAGCAACCGGTTGAAGCTGGGGATCAAATCCTCGTAAATCTGCTCAAAGGTGCGCTGCCCTGCCCACCCTGTCGGATAGGTCGCAACACGCGGAAACGGACGAATCTTGGCTCTGATACTGGAACGAACATCGTTGTCGATCATGGGGACTACCTCTCCTCAAACACGCTGGAACGCCAGCACGTTGAGCGCTACCGCTCGACCATGCGGGGACAGCGCTGAGGGAGGTACCTGACCAGCATCCCAGAGGGAAAGCGGTGGTTCGGCAGTCCCGTCCGTAGGATGGTACTGGCGTACCGCTGCTGGTGCTGGTTAGGAGGGAACCCCGCGCTGTAAGATCGCCGCGCGGCGGTAGTGCGAGGGAACCCCGAGGTTTACAAATGGCGAAAGCTCTTTTCACCGGAGCCAGATTGATACGATTAGGCTATAATTCTCGAAACGAACAGGTTACTTTGACGACTGACACATCGACTAAAGAACTCGTTTAGGTTACGAAAATTCTGCCCAGCACAACGAGGAAAATTTGGAGCTATAATGGGCTTAGCTGTTAGGGTATAGGTGTTTGTTATATGTCATGCACAAAAAGCTATGAAGAAGGAAAAGCCCATATAGATCATATTGTCTCAATGATTGAGGCTACTCCCCGTTCCCAACGTACCCATTTCACGTATCTCCGACGGAACATTCTTTGTTATTCTTGGTTAATTCAGAAAATCAACCAAGTCATTGACCGTGAGTTACTGGAGAATTTGATTGGACGGAGTCTCATCAACAATGTTCAGGAGTATCTGCAAGAGTTACTAATTGGTGGCTTTGCAGTTTCTCAGGGTACAGGGAGTCTTAATCGGGGATACCTTCCAAGATATATTTCCTTCTGCCCGAACTTTTTAGAGGCAATACTTCACGAATTAGAAAAATCTTATGGGGATATGGAGAAGCCTCAAAAGGTATTTGCTAGCGACATGACTTTAGTAGATTTTCTAGGATTGTTCCTGTACCCCAAAGATATTCAATTGGTTAACGTACTAACTCGGTCATTCAGATCGGCTTTTGCCTCTAAATCGATCAGGGTAATGCAATTAAGCGATGTTGATGAACTCAGCGGTCGCTTCGATAACCATGATCTCGTGAATTTTGGACGTTTAATCACATTAGGTTCTTGGAGTTTCATCCTGTTTGCTTATCCATCAAATAATGCTTTGTCTACAGAAATGCTTGATCACATAAGAATTTTTCTCTCTGATGTACGCATGACATTATTTGTGAAAAACCAAGAAACTTATCCTGGAATACATAGCCTATTAATCACTACGGGTGTGGATAAGTTCCAGGATGTTCTCAATATTCCTCATGAATCCCGTATTCACTATATGTGGGCATTTTCCAGTGTTAGACTGATCGTATTTTTGAATAAATTGGTGTCTGGAGATTACGAAGCAAGCGAAAGCGCATTTCAACATTTCTTTGACGACCAAGACTCGATTGCGTTTTCTGTCCAAGAAGGCGAAAAGAATTTCGCAAGTGCTTTAAAAAAAAACTAGAAGACGAACAAGATAACGGCGATTTAAAGAACGAGGCAACTAAATACATAATCCCATATCTTATAGATGAGGCACAAAAATCTCACGATGAAAGACTAAGAATCGCTATTGTTCACAAAGGATCTAGCTACAGATTGTATACTACCGATGATGGGATTGAGCTTTCAGAAAAATATACTATAGAAGGTAGAGGCGTTTTCTTGGAAACGCCCCCTGATCAATATGCGCTCAACACTTACGGTAGTGTTAAGAAATTTTTGAGCGCTGAAGAAAAAGAAATAATCAACAAATTCATTCTTCGCAATTTCGCATTTGACTATTCAGATAGGAGACGTAAGAAGTGAAAACAAATGGGCGCAAACTCAGCGATTTGCATAACGAATTTAAGGCAAAGAGCCGTCAGCTCTATTTTGGTCAAGTAAGCGGTCAGAATCGAAAAGAAGTAATACTTGACCGTCAAAGAATCGTTAAAGAGATATGGCAGATCAAATCGAGTGAATCTCAAGAAAAACCAAACAATCTGAGAATCGCAGGATCTCATAGCTCTGAGTTTGTAAACAAGTTGGGAGCAAAAGGTATAGTGTTTAGACATGTTGGAAGTTAGATATGAGTGGCGATAAATGCTGTAATGAGTGTTCCAATGCCTACCTAGCAAAACTTTGCCAGTTGATAGAGCAACTTTCAAATATTGCTGGGGAATGCCGTAAAGACGGGGAAAAAGAGTATTTCTATCTTTGCATAGAAATACCTTTTATTTATCAAGATGAAGAACATACAATTGTAGTTGACATAAACATCTATGTCGATGAAACTAAGTTACAGGCAAAATTCGAAGGTGAAATATTTGGGTTAAGCACAGACGATACAGAACATTTTATGGAAAATGTCTTACGAATATTCAGTTCAGGACTAGAAGCATTTGAAGAATTTAATTGGATTGTTTCAGGACCATCTGATATTGCTCTCCCTATGTTGGATAATTTACCGAAAACAGTCAAACTCCGCATCGGGCGATTTGAGCCACTCAACGATATTGTCGAGTTCGGGAATAAATTTATGGAATCGATCATAGAACTAGATGGATTTATCTCCTTTCTGTTGGCAAGCTTCGACGATGAATAGACATGCCTGACAAAATCCCCTTATTTATAAGTCATCTTCATCAGGATAAAACTCTGGTTGGTCTTGTGCATCGCTTGATTGACAATGTGTTTTCGCGTGTATTTGATGTGTTTAACACTAGCGGCAACCCTCCAGAAGCGGGTAAGAAATGGAGGGATGAAATCAGGAATAGTCTTGACCGAGCCAAAGTAGTTTTGGTGATATTGACCCCGGAAAGTGCCCAAAGAGATTGGGTGTTGTTTGAATCTGGTGCCGCATGGCTGGCTGCAGAGAATCAAGAAAAGAGACTTATACCGTGTATTTATGATTTAGAACGTTTCCCAAGCCCTCTTTCAGAATTCCAAGGCATAAACTTATCTCGGCGCGATAGCATAATGGAACTTATTGAAACCCTTATGACTGTAAGCGGACTGACCCCGCCTGAGAACAATATTGCTGAAAATGTGAATGAGTATTTTGCAAAACTGGCGGAAATAAAACCTGTACAAAGCACCAATACTATATCTGAATCTAATCTGATCCAGGTCGATGTGGAAAAATTGTTCGATATAATGATCAAATTTTTTGGAAGTGATACTGAGGCAATGCGTTTTGCGAGGGTTCTAAAAAGCCATTCAATACTTGATAAATCTGCACAAGAAGCCTTCTTACAACGACTATTAGATAAAAAATTCTAGCTCTTGATAAGCAATCTGGAGCGACATTCATCAAGCCGCTCCATTGTTACCACTACTGGTAGGTTCAGAAGGGGATTTCTTCTTGTGCGGCTGCACCTACCTCCGCTCGATCAAGCAAAACTAGTCGATTTGCATCCACATCCAGACTGATTTGCGGTGTGCCATCGTTGGCGATCCAGCTGCTCGGACGCAGCCACTCGGCGCTGATCTGTACCAGTGCTCCTTTGCGGACGAACTGCGACGCGACATCTGCCAGGCGATTCCAGCAATTCACTCGCACCCAGAGGGTCTGTTTCTTGCCACCGTTGGTTTTGCGGTTGACCGCGACGCTGAAGCTGGCGACCTGCTGCTCACCTACCGTCTTCACCTGCGGTTCGCCGCCCACATATCCCGTCACCGTAAAATTCAGACTTGTCCCCATGATGTTGAACCTTTCCGCGCATTCGCGCTGTCTTCCATCGACCTCATGCCGATTGATGACCTGCCCTGAGCGGACGCGAATCAGCAGTCTGTCACCTGTAAGGCGCTCGACGTTTTCGGTGAGTGGAACGGCACAAGCCAGAAGAAAACGGCGAAAGCGATCCCGCAAGGCGGGATTGACAGACTGCCGCGTCTGCTAACATGGTCAGCACAAATCGGCTGCCCAGGTCGGATGGTGCAGTGCTTGCGGCGGGTAAGACATCAGGCAAGTGACGCTGGTGACAATCGGGATAGATGCAGCATATAGGTGTGCAAGGTTGCTGCAATTCAAGTGCTGTTACCGCATTCGGGGATAAGCAGACATCCGGGTCAAAGGTGGCGTTGCCATGATAGAGCGGTTTCGCGCTAAATAGGTGCAAGCGAGTGTAGATAGACGACATTGGTAAAGTCCGATACACCGCATGGAGAGATAAGGCAAATTGCTCGGTTGATTAGCGACAGAATACTGTGCCTCACTGCAACCAGTATACCTGAAGGTAAACATCGGAAGATGAACACTGCTGCTAAATGGCGGCATCGTGAACACTGAACCACTGTCACAACCGTCACAGATACAAATTCAGTCTGTTGATGCGTGCTGTGGATACCCTGTGTAATTCTGTATTTTGCAACCTAAATGCGGTTCTGTGACAGGTTCGCTGGTTCATCTGTGACAGTGATTGTGGAGGCTGTCGGATGAAAAAGAGAGTGCCTCTCTCAAGTGAACCAGTGTCACACCTGAAACAGGCACTTCTATGCGCCTTCACTGCGATGATTCACACGGCTATGCGGTCACTGAACCACCGTCACAGTCGTCACAACCTAGAAAATCAGCTTTCAACTGCCACAAACGTGTGGGGATGCCCCGGATGCGCCGCTGCACCGTCAGATTGTTCGTGCCGGGAACGAGCCAACCATCTTCCTTCAACTGCGCCCCAATCGCCGGGGTGTTGAACTTGAGCGGCTGTACTCGCAGAATAGCACGGTGTGCGACATCCGGCAGCAGATACACATAACGCTCGTCGAGATAACCAACGATAGTGGTTCCGGGTCGTGGCTCCTCCGGCTCACGCATATCTTTTGCCAGCATAAGCTCACCGCTGGCGAGAAGCTGCCCCAGTGTGTCAATGAACACCTGACCGGCACGCTCCTGCTGCACCGCCTTCACCGTTTCTACAATGCTGTCCTGCCATGAGGGTAAGACATCATCACAATCCAATT
Source organism: Chloroflexota bacterium (assembly GCA_020161935.1). Lineage (GTDB taxonomy): Bacteria > Chloroflexota > Anaerolineae > Aggregatilineales > Phototrophicaceae > CFX2. Next base: position 346,451 of record JAIUNI010000003.1, on the reverse strand, counting down.
CCGTCATGAACTGCCTGAGCATCTGATAGGTCGTGACCAGCACCGCCCAGTTTTGCACCATACGCCCTGTATTCGCCTGCCGCCCCAACTTGCTGGTGAGGCTGTCGCGGTAGCCCTTCACATTCGACTCAAAACGGCTTGCCAGTTCCTTCGCCAGCGTTCCTTCATCCGCTTGAGCCGCAATCCACTGAATGAAGCGGGCTGTGAAGCCGGGGAGCTGGTCGCGTACTGTTTCCAGCTTCGCCAGCGCTGCACCACCCGGATCGCGTTTCTCCCAGGGTGGAATCTCCAGCACCAACATACGCGACAGGATCGAGGCTTCTCCCTCAAGCGTCGTCTCCCCAGTAGACAGCAGCAGTCCGCGACAGGGACGTTCATGCCGCAGTTTGGCTTCACGGGTCAGCCTCCCCCGTCCCATGCCCCGCGAATAGCTCTGCAAAAAACGTGTGAAAGTGCGTTCGTCTGCATAAATGGTCTTGTAGTCATCGACCCAGTAGAGGGTATCCGCCAGCGCGTAGCCCAGCGCCTCGACGGTGTTGATGGTATCGCCCCACTGACCCGGAGGTGTATCACGAGTGAACTGTCCGTAGAAACTGGTCAACAGTGAGGCAATCTCCGATTTGCCGCTGCCGGATGTTCCCACCAGATGTACCGCCGGGCGGGTCGCCGCTGCCGGAAAGAACCGTTGTACGACGGGCAGCATGGCAAAGGCAATCAAGGACGGTGCGAGGTGTCTCGGAAGTGTAGCAGTTGTTGCTCTGAGTGCTTCCAGACTGTGTTGCCAGTCCGTGCTGCACAAGCGGTAGTCGCGCAGGCGGCTTTCAAGCTCAACCTCTGGAGGCTCACCTAACTGTCCATCGACACTCACACTCATTTCCGGTGAAACATACACCCACTTACCGTCGATTTCCGTCCAGCCCATGAAGCGGTAGGTTTTGCGACGCGGATACGTTCCCGACAATGCTAGAATCGCAGGCGCAAGGTGACGTATCATCCCTGCGCGGACGGTGAAGTTCTCACCAGCATGTCCGGCGATAAAGCGCTGCAAAGCATTGGGATCGCCAAAGAGTTCGCTCGGCACAGGCAGCGTCAGTATTTCCTCGCCGCAGGTCAGTTCCAGCATGGTCAGATGTTCGACCTGCCCATCATCGTCCATGCGGGAAGTACGCTCCAGCACCCGCCCAACCCATCCAGCGACGGTCTGGCGACTCGTACCGCGTTCGGTCTGTTTTTCAAACACCATACACCCATCAGCCATGAGATACCGTTCCGTCGCTGGTGCGGCGGCAAAGGCAGCGCGGTCTAATTCGCGCTTCGCTTCTCGATAGAGACGGTCTAAGTCAGCGATTTTCAGTCCATCACCACACAACACCTTGAGGCGCTGGCGCTCGGCTGCCCATTCGACAGGATTGAGGTGAGCGCAGGCGGTCACAGCCGCGCTGATTTGTTCCATCGTTGGGTGTTCACGTTCGGTCTCCGGCTGCCCAAAGCGGCTGACAAGCTGTTCCACTTGTTGGCGAGCGTTATGTCGTGGCTCTGGGATGGGATCACGTGCCGGGCGGCTGAAAGCACTCTGGATCGTCGCCAGTGCCTCACGCTCACTGCTGCCGCTAGCAAGGTGGCGTGGGATGAGTTCGCGTTCCGCATCGGATTGGCTGTAGCCCGCATCGCGCAGCTGGCAGGCTGCCGCGAACAATTCAGTGTTGCGGTTGCCATTCGCAGCGCCGGATGCCAGATAGGTTTCAGTGCGCGGCGGCAGTGGGTGCTGTTCGTTTCTGTTCAGCGTCACCACCTTCAGCTTATCAAAGCTCGTTTGCTGTGGTTGACTCTCCAACCATGCGAACGACTCCAGCGTATAACGCCGTTCCGGGTAGCACTCGACCACAGTGACCATAACACCGCCGCGCTCCGGCTTGGTATTCACCGAATCGGGGAGGCGCATAATCCCCGCCACTGTTTTCACGTATTCAGGATCGCCGCCTAATGCTGCGAATAGTCCGCGCAGAATGCCTGCGATTTTCTGGCGGTCAGCCTCACTCTGAAGCTGGAACGGCTGATCCAGCAACCAGTAACCATGCCAGCCGCCCCCACTGTCGAGGATGAATGATGGTGCGCGGTCGAAATCTCTGAGACGTGTTAAGTTCTGGTCGCGCTGGTGGGTATCCCCATCACAGTCAATATCAACCCACAATGCCGGAATCAGCGCGGCAGCTTCCGCTTTGCCCTGTTTTCCTTTCCGCAAACAGGGTGCGAAGTACACCCCGAAACCCTCACGATTCAATGTCTCTGCCTGTTCGAGTGCGGCTGCCAGTTCGGTCTTATTGCCCATCCGTCCCCACAGTGAACGCGCTTCCCCGGTGGTCGGGTGGATGCAGCGCAGTTCGAGGTAGAGGTTGTCCGGGCTTCCTTTATAGAGTGCGTTCAGGAAATCGCGTCTCCCGGTGCTGGAGGTGCCGAATGTGTCCGTCTTGTTCACAACGTCGTTCTGTGTCATACTCGTGGTATTCCTTTTAGGTTGGTACACAGGGGTTTGGAGCGCTTCGTTTGGCGACGGTGGGCGCTCTTCTCCCCTGTGTGCTTTCTCGGCTAAAGTTCAAATTCGGGCGATATGTCCCGTGTCGGCTGCTCATATCTCCCCATTTCCGTGATCAGTACCTCCCGTTGGTCAGCACTCATCCCGTTCAACAGTGCTGCGAGTTCCCGCAGTTTGTCCATGTCACCACTCATCTCCTGCGCCAGTACCTGTGCAAAAAAGGTTGCCTGTTCATGCGGCAATCCTGCCGCTAACGGACGAAATTCCAGGTGGAGTGCATCCGGGTCGTCTTCCGTCGCGGCGGCATACCAGCGGTAAAAGCCAACAGCGGTCTGCTGCTCGTCCGTCCGCCGCGTGCCACACCAGACATCCCAGCTTTCACCCTTGTCGTCGAGCATTCCACCATGCGGCTCGTTATCAGCAATGGTGCGTTCCTGTTCACGCACAGCGGCTAACTCGTCATAACGCTGCTCCCAGTCGGGACCGACGTAGCGTTCCATCTGTGCGACCATCGTCTGTTCGGTGACATCGTGCAGCATCTCGATGTGGTTCACCTTGCGATTGCGGCTGAAGAACAGCGGCACGCGCTGCCCGTGTTCCTCGTCATACACCGTTCCCGGCAGCACAACATGGGTGTGTGGGTCGTGTAATCCCGGCGCTTTCGGATCATCGGTCAATCGGTGGTGGAGAACGTAGCTGTACTCGATACCTGTATCCAGACCACGCTCGTCGAAGAACCCATTGACCACACTTTCGGTCAGTTCGCGGACAAACTGCTCCCGGTCTTCCGGCGCGACCATCGCCATCAAATCCGGGTTCGGATTGCAGACCAGACTGAAGGTCAGCACATGCTCACTTTTCAGGTCGTCGCAGCGCTGCGCGATTTCACCCACTGAGCCGCCCATGCCATGATCGACCCAGCGTTCCCGTCCCGCGACATGCCGCGCCGCCTCATCCCGACTCTCCCGATAGGTCAGGTAACGCAGCAGATTCTTGGACTGCTTCGCGCCGTCGGCAGACGGTTTCTTGTACTGCACGTTGGCGACACACATCTGCTTTCGATCCATCTAGCCCTCGCGTTTGCGCGTCACCCGCTCGATAAAGCTACTGAGCATGGTCGTCAGCGTTTCGACTTTTGCATCCAGTGCTTCCACCTTCGACTCGATGCCTTTAGCGATTGCCCGGCGCGAACCCGGCAAATCCTCCTGTGCTGCCAGATACAGGTTGACGGCATCGCGCAGCAGGTCATTTTTGCTGACAAAGTTCCCGACGCGACTGCGGACGTTTCGCAGTTCTTCCAGCCGTCGCATCTGGTCGGGAGTCAAGTTGACGGTCATGCGTTCGCTGTACGGATTGGGTTTCTTCTTCATTTGACTTATCCTTCCTCTATATAGGCGGTGAGAATTGTCTGACGGAATTTTGCTGTTGGGCGCAAACGCACATACACTCGCTTGAGGATGCGCCGTCCGACCACGCCACCGCTGCGGACGGTTTGCACCTCGACAGCCAGTTTCCCCAGATCGGCGACTGTCACTGTCTGACCGGGCTGCGCCAGTTCTTCAAGCCACAGTTCTGTCATAATTTCCAGCACCTCCGCCACATCGCGCCGTTTCAGACGCGGCAGGCGTTTGCTGATTTCGGTGACTGTCTGATGATGGTTCATAGGTTCTCTTCCTCGTTTTCCTGCTGAACGGACGTGATGCAGATTTTGAATGCATCCCGGTCACGGGTGCGTTCGGTGGGCATGGCAAACCATGCCCACGAGTGCGGCGGAACTTCTGCACCGCCGCACTCATGCAGGGGCGACAGCCGCTGCATCAGCCCCCACGGCGCATGAGTGGCGAGCGGATTTAGCTCGCTCCAGACCCCGTGAGAACCCTTCTGGTTACTCACAGCCGTTACACGGGGTCTGGCGAAGTCGCTGCGCCTCGACGCTGCGACGTGCATGGCACAGCCATGCGCTGCTCTTTGCTGTTCTGTCCTACACGATAGGATGAACTGCTCCATACTTCTCCTCCTCACCACTGGGAACGTTTCATCCGTCGCGCCCGGCGGTCACTGTCGTTGTCTGACAGGGCGGGTTCAGTCGCTGGTAGGACATCGCCATTGGTTGGTGATCGCGCCATCGGCTGCATGGCAATCTGGGCTACACCATTGGCTGCCACATGCTGCACCAGCCGTTCCAGATAGCCGGGCATCTCATTCAACGCATCGCGTATCCAGAGTGTGTCCTGTCTCACTTCCAGCAGTTCGGGGATGGTCAGAAGCTTGTTGCGGCGCGGCTGCTTGCCCAGATACCCCCGGATCAGATCGCGTAACGCATCGCTGCGCTCCCCTTCGTCAATGCCTTCCCACCAGTCCAGAATGTCGTTATCAGTGTCCTCGAATACTTTGAACGTAATCATCCGGTAGTGGCGTTTGCTTGTTTTACGCTTTGCCATTCTTTTGCTCTCCTCTGAGTGGGTCTTACCCGTACAACCCATTGGGCTGACCAGTAAGACCCGCCTCTATATCGAACTGCTCACTTCCGGGCAGCGAAATGGGCGTAGTGCAGGTAGCCTCTGGCATTCGCCATCTGTGCATCCGGTACCAGCTTCGTCTGCGGGTAGGCTTCCACCACCTGCTCATACACCAGTTCCGCGCCACCGCCCGACAGGTAAATCACATCGACGGTTGTGCCGCGCTGCCACTTTTCCGAGAGCAGATTCAATGTCGCACTGCGAAGCGGGGCAAGAGCTTCTTCGACCTCATAGCTGTAATCCACTGGCTTGCCGCTGGCAGTGAAAATGCCCGTTCGCAAGACCTGCTCGACAATCCGGTGCGGCATCTTCTCGCGGTAATCCCGTTCCAGCATGGCGGCGATCCGTTCCTGGGCGGTGTAGACACCACTCTCGACGCTGCCGCTTTCCGCGTCCACAAAGTCCCCATCATCGTCCAAAATAATGTCAACCGTGTACGTGCCGACATCGACCACGCCGGTTCGCATGTAGGTGTGATAGACATTGATCTCGCCCTGCTCGGTGAGCATCATGGCATACGCACTACCATACGGCTGCGGCATGACCATCACCTCAGTCACATTGGCGATAACTTCGCTGGCATCGGTTTTGATGAGGTGCTGTCCTAGCAATGCCTGCTTGAGTCCACTCGCATCCCGCATGTGGTCAACCGGCAAACCGCTGCATAACCGCAGATGGATGACATCCCGCCCCGATCCCCCCTGCGCCAGTTTGCCAATCGCCGCTTTCGCCAGCCGCAACCGAAAGGTGTTGCCCATCGTCTTTTCATTAGCGGTGCGACCCCGTAACCGCAGTAATTCACCGGGGGGAAGCTGTGCCAGCGCCAGATCACCGACAAACCAGGTTGAACCATCTTCATCTGTGAGCTGGTCACCGGGATACTTCGCTGCCAGCGCCTCCTGCTGGAACTTGATTTCACGGGCATGACCCGCCACCGATGGAAAAGCAATCGCGGTTTGATCTGTCACAACTTTGGTGACACCGTAGCCGATGTCCAACCCCACTGTGAGGATGCCGCCCGATGTAATCGCGTATTCTGATTTGTTCTTGTCTGTCTTCTGCTTGCTCATGTCTCCACTTCCTTATAAATGGGAATCACAAACTGCCAGTACCGTTAATCGGTGCTGGTTTTTCCAGTTCCAGTGCGCTTGAAAACTCGCGCCACTTCACCGGGATCGAATGGGACTAAATTTGGCTGAGTATCGGTCTTCTGAAGGTGTAAAGACCTGGATGCACGGCAGCGAACGCCGTTTCGATACGTTCACCATTGCCGAATACGGCATGTGGGATGAGGCGCAGACCGACGAACGTGAACTGGATGTGGCCCTGAAAACGCAGGGACTGGAAGCCGCTATGAATCGGGCGGAGCGGCTGGCGGTGGCGGGTGGTTATCTCGACCCGCACCGCGCCGATGGGCGCGTCTTCTTTGAGGACGATGCGCCGCCCGACCCCTTTACCACTGAACGAACACGAGTGATGGAGCGTGAGATGCAGCACGAGGAAAACCAGCAAGACCCGGAGTACAACATAACCGCGATTTCTGCCAACGGCAGTTCGCATCTCGATGTGACCAAACAATGGGGTGAAGACCAGCGCGCCCACCTCATCATTCCGCAGCCGGATTGGGAAGCGGCGCGGACCCACGCCGAGTTTGTGGATGACATGCTTCAACAGGAAATGCTTCAGGGCGCGATGACCTATGTGGAACTGGTGGGTGTCGAGGCTGGGGTGATTGACCCGCAGCGCGACGACCCACGTCTGTTCACCGAAGGACCGCCGGATCCATTCACGACCATCCGTGAGCGCGAACTGACGCAGACAGTCGATGTCACTGAAATGGACACCGAACCCTATACCCCGGTCACGCTGGAGTCGGAAGTGTCAGATTACCCGACCATGTACCGCGAGTTTGCCGCTGAAGCTGCCCGTGAGCGCGAAGCGAACGCGGCACTGGAAGGCGCGGCATGGTTTGAGGCGACCTTCGAGAAATCTGAGACCGAACTACTGCAACCTGTGCATGACACCGTGAATTATGCAGTGGTGGTGCAAGAAACCGATCCCTGGACGCGGGAACTGCTGGTGGACAAATACTGGCGCGAACCCAATGGCTATCTGGGAATGCAGTCGGTGACGCTGGATACGTGGGACTCAGATGATGACAAGGGGCGCGAACAGGCGGAGCAGGCGCGGGAGGCGCTGCTCGAAGTTCATGACGGGCGCGGGTTGGAAGCCATGATGCACAAAGCCGAACTTACCGCTGTCGAGAATGACTGGCTCGATGGGGATCGCGCCGACACAAGGCTGTTCACACATGGACCGCAAGATCGTTTTGAGACGCTGGCGCAGCAGTTGGAAGGTGAAATCAATCCCTACTGGAACACCGATGGGGAGAAGATCGAAGACCCTGCGCCGCAGCCGGGGGTGGAAAATCCCTACTGGCGGCTCGATCCGATCCCGGTGAATGACCCGGACGGGGAACCGCTGGGACATGCCCTGCATATGGTCGTCTATCCCGGCGTGGAACGCGACCCGGATGCGGTGGGCAGTCCGGCGATGGTGGCGGATGAGCCATTCCGAATGCTGGAAATGGCGCACTTCGAGACTCTGGAGGCAGTGGACAAATTCGGCAAGGACTTCAACGGCTATCTCATCCCCGGACTACTGGACGGACCCGAACTGGCGGTGGAAGTGGCGCGACTGGAAGGACTGCCTGCGGAGTGGAAGACGCTCGAAGGCGACGACCTGAAAGCGTATCAGAACGCTGAACTGACCCTCACTCGTGATCCGGCAGCCTGGCACCTATACAACCCGAATGCGGAGCGCGATGCTCGCATCGCGGCGGAAGGTCTGTATACTGACCCGATTCAGCAGGCTGTCGAACGGGATAAGCCGGAGATTGTATCCGGTACACCGGAACTGGACTTTTAAGCGATGACCACGCTCAAACCACAGACTGCGCTGGGCGGCTTTGCCCTGGTTACGCTGCTGCTGGCTGGCGCTGCCGTCGGACGGGTATTCGGCGTGAGCTTTGGTGAAGCCCTTTATCTGACCGGGCTGGTGCTGGTGGTGTTAGGCTGGATCACCAACTGGCTTATGCTGCACTGCATCAGCCCATCCGAAGATCAGGAGGCGTAGCCGATGTTTTACTGGCTCTTCACCGAGGGGCGGGCGCTGCTGGGCGGCTGTCTCGCCCCACTCCTGTGTCTGACACTCTTTATGCCTGTCCTTGTCAGTGCGATGCTGGGGGCAGGCATCCAGCGCACCAGCGAAACCCAGGATACAACCGGTTGGAAACGCGGCGCGAAACTCTTTGCTCACCTGATCGTTGGGCTGGGTGTGTCGGCGGTTTACCTGACGCTGCTGGGAGATATGGCGGTGCAGCCGCTACGTGGGCGGCAAACACCCAATGGTGTTGTCCAACTGCTCGTCGGTGCGCCACCGAATGTGAACGCCATGCGCCTGTTTATGTTCGGCATGATGCTGGTGATGCTGTGGTTCTTCCTGATGATTGGGCTGCACAGCGGCATCAAGAACGGCGGTTGGCTGCGCGAACGGGTGGATCGCCTGCGTAATCCGCAGGTCAAGCGTGGGGCGCTCGGTTCGTCGCACTTCTGCACCATGCGCGAGTACAAACGCTTCCGCCGGGAAGATGTCGAAGGGCTGTCGCTGCTGGGGGCGTTCTGGGGGGAGCAAAAACGCCGTCTTGATATGGGTATGGGACGGTTTTCGCTCAGCGGTGAGGATGTGGCACGCGGTATCCTGACGCTTGGCGGACCGGGTTCGGGTAAGACCCAGGGCATTATCCTGCCCGCCATTGCGGATCGAATGCTGGCAGGACATTCGCTCGTTGTCGCCGACCCGCAGGGCGAAATCACCGGGCATGTGCTGAAGTATGCCGCTGTCACCCGTCATCTGGTCGTCGTCCATGACCCGACCAGCATGATTGGTCCGCGTTACAATCTGGCGGAAGGCATTGAGAATGTGTCCGATGCCCGCGCTATCGCGGATGTGCTGGTGCCATCGGCGGCGGGCGACAACCGCTTCTGGACGGACAGCGCGGCGGCACTGCTGGCGGCTTGCCTGATTCGCTTTCCCAATCTCGGTGAAATCTACAACGCCATGAACGACCTGAAGGGTCTGGCTGGCAAACTGGCATCCAAAAAGGATGACGCGGCGCTGCTGGCAAACAGCTTCATCGCCTCGGTGGGGTCAGATGGCAAAGTCGCCTCGAACGTGGTGGCGACGCTGGCGACGGCTTTAACGGGTTGGGCTTCTACTGATGTGCGTGCTAATACCAGTGCCTCGGACTTTGACGCTGACCTCATTGTGGGGCAGCCAACGGTGGTCGTCCTGACCTGTCCGGGGCGTATGCGTGCCGTCTACGCTTCTTACCTGGGCGCAACACTGCGTAAACTGATGCTCGACCTCGACACGATTGGCGAACGCAATAAAGGCCCGCTGCCCGTTCCGGTTGGCGTGATTCTCGATGAATTTCCGACACTCGGTAAGCTGGACAGCCTGGTGGCGGATGTGAACCTCGTCCGCAAGCGCCGCATTTCGATTATGATTGGGGCGCAGACCAAAGGGCAGTTCCACATGATCTATGGCAATGAAGGGACACAGGCATTGTTCACCGGTCTGGCGACGCAGGTCATCTACGGCGGCTGTGATGCTGACACCGCCGAGTTCTACAGCAAAGCCAGCGGCACAGCGACCACCGATGCCAATGCTGATGATCCCAACAGCCATCTGCGTCAGCGCCCGCTGCTGACCGTCGATGAGGTGGTTACGCCCCAGGTTGGCAACTGCACCATCTTTGCCCGTTATGTGGAGGCGGGCTTTGCCACCCAGGTCGTCCTGAACGCTCGCCTGACCCGCTTCTATGAGCGCGACGACTGGAAACAGCGGCTCCATGCGGCGAAAGATGTCCAGCCACTGCTGCTGGAACGGGGGATTGCGCTCAATTTGCAGCCTGTCGAAACACCCATACCATCTATTCCCAACTCGAATACATCTGCATCCGGTGTGAATACACCATCCACCCTGGAAATAGCCGCATTGATGGCGAGAGTCGCCGCTGAGACTCAGAAGCAAACCAATGGCAATGTTCAAACAATTAGCACGAGTGAAATGCGTAACAGGCATGAAAAGCGCAAGCGTGCTGTGAAAGAGGTGACTCCATGACCCTGACAAAGAACAGGATGGTACGCGAAATCGGACGACGCACGCGGCTAAAGAATCGCTCTGTGCAGGTGATGCTTGAAGCGCTAATTGAGGTCTGGACTGAAGAACTGGTTTGCGGCGGACGAATTGAACTGGAGCATCTTTTTGTGCTGGAAACACAGTGGATTGACCGGGGCGAACAGTGCGGCTCACTTGCCAGCGGCGAAGCCCCTCGATACATCCAGCGCGTGAACCTGCGTGTGAGTAAGCAGTTGAAGCGCCGCTTAAACAACACCGAAGAGTCGAAATAGTGCGTCCGTCAGGATATTTTGAGGCGAATCCAGTAAACGCCCGCCTCATCGCACTTCACTTCAAACCTTGCCGGATAGTCTGCCAGAAACTTGAGCAGACTCTTGTACTTCTTGCCCGACTGCCCCAATCGTTTGGGCTTGAGCTGGTAGAAGGTTTCATAGAGGCATTGTGCGACCCGGCTGAAATTCACCCATGCCTCGTTCTGTGCCCCAATGAAGTCATGCGTCGCCTGTAAAACATCATCCGTATTGTAGTCCCGGATTGCCTGAGCTGCGATTTCACGCTTGCGCTGGCTGGCGCGTGATTTGGAGCGTTTGTTCTTCGGCTTTTTGGTGGACTTCATCAGTTCATAGGCAGCGCCATAATCGCGGATGACACGCTCACGCAGCGCCTCCAGTTGATCTGGCGCGACCCCGAAGGCAGTGACAGAATAATCCCAATCCCGTGAGCGGATCAGATCACGTTCCAGCTTCCCAAAACAGGCATCGCATAAGCCGAGATCATTCACGGCAAACGGCAGGTCACACCCCGCACAAAACGTGTCGATCACTTCACCTGTGCTGTCATCCTCTGGGTATTCCATCACTTTCTCCTAAAATCCGATCAAGGATTGTCCTAATCATAGCAAGTTTCTATCAGTGGGCTGAAAACGCATCACGTTCAGTTTCGTGGAAACCATGCATCCAGGTCATCGGGTGCTGGCTGTTCCGGTTCGATTTCCGGCTCTACTTCCCGTAGAAGCTGCCATTCTGGTCCGACAATCCGATCCAGCGCCGCGCTGAAATGACGACTGGCAATCTCCCGAAAGAGCGTATCGTGTCCGCGCTCTTTGTTGTTGTACACCGCCGTCCGGTCTACGCCATCCAGCGGTGCAGTTCCCGGTAAAACGACGTGCGTGTGAAGTTGCCGCATTGTTTCGGCATCATCGTCCATCTTCGCCTCGCGGTCATGCAGAATATAGCTGTATTCAGGCACGCCAAAGCCCCGCTCCAGATAATAATCCTCGACGATGCGCTCCGTCAGGTCGCACACCAGATCGCGCCGTTCTTCCTCCGGGATGAGCGCCATTAGGTCAGGGGCAGGCGAAACCACCCATGTCCATGCCAGGACATGCTTGCTCTGAAGCGCATCGCTGTTCTTCATAATGTTGCGCCAGTGGATGCCCATGCCGCGATCCTGCCAGCGTTCATAATCCCGATTCGCGGCAAGCTGATTCTGTACCTTGTCCCTGTACTGAAGATATTTGAGCGTGGAACTCAGTCCCTTGCGACCTGTGCCATGCCCTTTGCGCTGGGTGCCTTTGTAGGCAAAATCCACAACGATGATGGCTTTGCTCAACGTTTAGCAGCCTTCATCTCGCGGACAGCTCGCATCTGTGCCAGCAGGGTTTCACCGTCACGCCGCGCCGCAATGATGGCATCCGCGATGCGTTCCGGGCTGCCCTCTGGCTCAAGCGCCGCCAGCAGGTAAATCAGGACATTCAGGTGGAATGAAAAGGCTGATTCCAGTCGGTCAAGCCGATCTTGCAGCGACTTCTGGAAGTGCTTGCGGCTGCCAATGATGTCTTCCTGATTATCCAGATACAGGCGGATTGCTTCGCGGATAATGTCAGCTTCAGTGGTATCGCGTGGTTGCTTACTCACCAGCAGCGCCAGACGATCTCGCATCTCCTGTGTCATGGTGATGCTGCGCTGCACCGATTTCTTTGACATGCGTTGTCTCCCGATAGGCGAACTTTTCTCTCATTATCGCAAATCGGGGTCTAACTAAGGCTGTAAAATTGCAGTTTTGAGCCGTCAAAATTACCAGTTGATGACCCAAGCGGAAAAACGGAGCGAACTATAGCGAAAGGGGTTTTGCACCAGCGATGAGTAAGTTCTCAGTCTCTTTTGCCTCAAACGTCGTTACAGGATTGCCTGCGGCGATCAACATCCGCGCAAAAGTCTCTGTCTTACCGCCGGGTTCAGCGTAGGCAATAAATACCTGTTGAGCCAGAGCAGCGACCAGTTGATTGCGGAGTGCTGCTATTTCCTGTGTAGCACGAGGCTGATTTTCAGCGAATGGTGAGACGATGAGCAACCGCTGCTGTTCAAGACGTTTTTTCCAATCCGCAGGGACGCGCATGTTTTGGATACTGCGTGCGGGGCAGATAACGATGGCAGAATCTCCATGTAGCAATGTCACCAATACTTCTTTTTCCACAGGCGAGTGAAAGCCGCTGATAACGCCAATGTGCTTGTCTTTCAGCATTTGAGCAAGGTCATACGTTTTGAGGATGATGGATGCGGGACATTTCACCGAACAAAACAGGGCGAACAGTGGCACATTGAGCAGTCCTGAATCACCAATCGCAGAGAGGTATTTGATTTTGGGGATAATGTGCTTGAGGGATGCTGGTAGTTCAACGGACTGAGATTCCAATACGGCAACATCCTTGGACTATTTTTGAGGATCGTCAGGAAATACCAGTGGAAGTTTTGGAGAACTGACATACGGTTCTCGAATATCACAGCCAATGATGCTGCTGAACTTGTTGAGCTTGTGATCGTATGTAAAACACTCACTAACGCCTACATATTTTGCAGATGTAAGATGGATTGCATCATTGGTTCGCAGGGCATATTTCAGGCTGATCGCCTGCCGAATCAAATCTCGTGCCTGGCGTGCAATCAACTCATTGAAGTCTACGAATTCGATGAGTGAGTTATCACCCCAGAAACTTTCGAGCGCATCATACACCTTCTTATCCAGCCGATTGCGCGTCCTCTCCTCAGCCACATGTGAAACTTCGGTGATGCTGACCACCGAAGTCACGATTTTGCGCTGATTGTCTTTCTGCATTTCCTCAAACAGTTGATCAAGGACGGTCACTCGTCCAGCTTCAGCATTAAAATAAGCGAGAAACACGTTGGCATCGCAGTAAACGTAACTAATTTTCGGCATCGCGCAACCGCCTTATGCTGACTTCTGCTGGTTCAGGTTCTCCACTTCCAGCCAAAATACCCCGTGCCTTACGATAGCTGCCGGGTTCGATCATCGGCACAAAATCAATCGAGGTAATCTCGCGGACACTCACCGGTTGTCCACTATCTGGTTGGCGTGTCACACGTCCACTGACGAAAACCACTTTGTCCCAAATATCCGTGAGAATGTCCTGACGGTCTTCCTTTACGTAGCAGCTTACTGGTTTATCGAATACCGCGTCATACAGTGTAAAGCGCAGTTTGCCGCGATTGCTGATGGACTGAACGCGCCCTTTCACCGATCCGAAAGATACCATAGGCTTTGCAGTGCTGATTTTTTTGGCATCAAACAAGCCATAGATAATCGCTTCTTTGCGAGCCGTACCGAGCCGCACCGCTTTAATATCGCCGCCGATGAGTTTGGTGAGCGATTCAGCTTCCCTGGCAACATGGCGCGAGAAAGGGATTGGTTCGTGCTGCTGGAGCGACTGTCCGACATCTTCAAATGCCGAGACAACACGCAGCACAGGTTCTTCGGTATCCGCACGTCCGGCAACCGCCATAATCGCGCTGCCGTACTGCAAATCCTCCAAATCCCATTCAATTTTCGTATCTGCCGCGACTTCCTGGGTGAGCTGTAAAAGCAGTTTGTGGAAATGGTTGACCGCTTCGGAAAACTGGTCGAGCCTTACATCACCTTCAAGCGCAAGCACAAGTGTTGTATCAGGCATAACCGCCTCGATATTTGAACTTATGTTCTATTTGTCTCATTATAACCCATATTTGCCCCAATTTTACACGTAATCGACCTGCCTGACCTCATTCCTCCTCCCCTTCATCTCCGTCCCCGCCGAGATCGTCGCCCATGCGGTACTTGATGTCGTAGTTGATGATGAAGTCCAGTTCTTCGTCAGTGAAACCATAGTGCCGCGCCAGCATTCGGTCAATTTCGTCTAATATGGGCTTAGATTGAGAAGGGTAGAACTCTTGGTATTCGACCCCATCACGACGTATGCGAATGATAGAATTCGCCACATAGTCATCCATCAAAGCTTTGAAAGGTACATGAAATTCCGATTTGATACCTTTATCAAGCATTGAAGCTGGTGCGGGCAAGGTGACAATATCGCGGATTGCTACATTTCTACCATTGCCAAAAGCTACAAACCATATGTAGAAAAGCGTACTGTTTATCACGCTGCCAATCGTTGACGTAAAGGCTTTGTCAATTAGCCCAAAATCTTTGAAGTGATGAACTGAGCGCTGTGCATTCTCTGACGCAAAATGCGGCATGAAGTCTTGTGATCGTATCCAGTAAAGAGGGCTGCGATGATAATGAACTACTGTCTTTGTGTTTCTATCGTATATTTCCTCAAATGTTGATTTGAATCCGCGTAGTTTTTTTACAATCCGAAGCAAACGTTCATCTGAGATTTTTGGAAAACTACCCGGAATAAGTAATCCACCGACCTGTCCATAGTTGAGAATATGAAATAGTGTCTCCCGCGTTTCACTGTACCACCGATTCAAGTTTGTGGTTAAAACACGACGATCAGTATCAGAACTAACAGAGTTTTTCTCATTTACGATAATGGTCGCTCTAATATGTTCTAATCCATCGAACAGTTTGGCAGGTCTATCATCAAAAGCTGATGCCCAGATATACCCTGAATGAGCAAGGTACAAATCTTGTAGTGGTTGCATACGATCTGTACAGATGGCAGAAAGCTGGACAATCATTCCCATACGTCCCATTTTTCGTAGGATGTTTGTACATCTCTCAATTACATACGCATAGAGGTTGCCGCAAGATTCTGTGCTAAATTCAATAATCCGATAGCTTTTTCTTACTTTGTGATATTCTACATAAGGTGGATTGCCGATAATCACATCAAAGCCACCATTCTTCAGCACGCCATAGAACTCTACAAACCAGTGGAACGGCTCATGCGATTTCCGCCATTTGGCGTACTGTTCCGTTTTCGTCGGATCAACGCCATACTGCCCGGCGAGCAACCGGTTTAACTCATCTTCCAGCACGCGCAGTTTGTCACGCAGCGCTTGCTTGTCCTCCGGGCGCACTTCACCACCCAGCGCGGTCTGCTGCTGGCGGAACAGCCCGAAAAGACGGTCAACGTCTGCTGCCTTACGCTCAATCTCTGCCAGTGTTTCCTGATCTTCGCCGAATAGCAGCTTGCCCTGTCCGCCGCTGGTAGTGGTCATGGCACGTTTCACCTCATCCTGTGTGGCGAAACCGACCAACGTATTCCCAGCGCGGATGTTGAAGTCAATATCTGGCAGTGGTTCGATTTTGCCTTTATCGCCCACCTGCGCCACCAGCTTGAGGAACAGCCGCAGCTTACAGATTTCAACGGCTTCCTCCATGATGTCCACGCCGAACAGGTTGTTAACGATGATGCTCTTGAGAACAAAATAGCGGCGGTTGGGATGCTGGTCAATGCGTGCCAGCACCTCGCGGAAATCACTGTATTTTTGGGGATGCCCGACGCCTGTGCGCTCCAGTTCTGCGACAAAGCCTTCCATCCGTTCCAGGCAAGCTTCATACAGCGGCTCAAGGATGTTCAATGCCGCGAAGAGAAATGCACCACTGCCGCAGGTGGGGTCAAGCACGGTCACGCGATTGATGGCTTTCCAGAAGGCACGCACCACGTCGGCGCTGTCGGTGTAATCAATCACATCCTGCGCGAACTGCTGTATGTCGAGATTGAGGGTAATCAGGTCATTGATCTGTCCCACTTCGCCGCGTTCCAGCTTCCCGCGCATCTCAGCATAACGTGTGCGCCGTGCCACCACCTCGCGCCAGATTTCTGTCGGCAAAGCATATTCAGAAGGGGCGGGAGTATTCCAGTCCCCACGCTGGCTCACGTCGTCCAGTCCAACGGCGATGTTCTCCGGCAGCTCGTATTCTGCGCCGTGTCTTACCGCCGGATAGATGTAACGGTCAGGATTTTCGGTCAGCAAATCCCACAGGGTATGGTCGCCCTCAAAAGCAATTTTCACTGCCTTCCGTGCTTCATCAAACAGGAAAGGAATCACGGTGTTCTTGCTGATGTACTCGGTAATGTCCTCTTTGGTGTAGTACGCCCCCATCTGCTTCTGGTTGATGTACTTCTCGAAGATGTAGCCCAGCACATCGGGGTTGATCTCGTTGTCGTTACGCAGGGGACGTTCATCTAAATGCCAGTGATACTCGTCAAAGAAGTCAAACAACTTCTCAAAGGCTTCATTCTCAATCTGGATGGCATCGCCGTACAGTTCCTCGATCTGATGCTGAAGAAACAGACCACCGTTCAGATATGGCACATCACCGAGCAGACGACGAATCGCAGCAGGATGTTCTTTCTTCGCAAATCCCTCGAAAAATAAGGGACAGAGGAAGTCACGGTAGAAATTGCCTTCGATTTGAGACAGGCGATTACGGAGGTAATCCACGTCGCCATCCAGAAAACCCTTCTTCTGCACAAAGTAGATAAACATCAGGCGGTTGAGCATCACCGACGCATACCAGCGCTGGAAATCCTCGTCCGGGATGCCCTCAATGAATGCCAGAAACGCATCGTGCTGGCGCTTGAAGCGGTCATAGAATCGCCGCGTTACACGCTCCATATCGAAGGCAGCCCGCACACGGCTGGTCACATCAACGATGGTCAGATCGTCTTCTTCATCCAGACTGAAGGCGATACCCGCCAGAATTTGCGCGATGTTCTCGCCGGATTGTCCTTTGTAAAACTGCCGTTCCCGATTAGCCAGCGGCTTGCCTGTCTCACGTCGCACCCACTGCCAGATTTGCTGGCTGTTCTGTGAGTCAGAGTAAATGATGATGTTCTCGCGGTGCGCCTTTGCAACCTGCTGCTCAATCTTGCGGCGCAGCTTGTATTCCGGGATGTCTGCCATCTGAAAGGCGACCATACCGCGCTTCTCGGCAAACGCATTCAGCGTCACGCGACTACCATCAACAACGACTTCAAGCTGGTTCCGCTGCTGATCCCAGCCGAGTTCATCAATGAACAAGTCTTCAAAGCGAAAGTTTTGGATGTGTGTGCGTATGCGGGTGATGTTGACAGTCATAAGCTAATTTTCACTCTGCGATAGCCCTAAACTACAAATAATGCGGGGTTCCTGAAATTCAATTTCGCCATCGTGGACAATGCACAGGCGGTCATCTTCGCGTAAGCTCATGACCAGTTCTGCAAGCGCTTCATCGCTGATTCCGGCTTTCAACTGGCGGTTGAGCGTATCCACTGCGGTCTGACGCAGCGGATAGCGGTAAATCTCATCAACGGCTTTGTACAAGCCGCGTGCTTCGTATTCGGCTTCAAACAGTGTTGCTCGCTGTGTTGCGGCATAGTGTTTCAAGCGCTCATAGGTGCGGAAACGTGCGCCGCTGGGTCGTCCAAGTTGTCCACCAGCCGGACTGTTACGCTGACTCTCGATGATCTGCCGGATACCTATCTGCACCGCATCATGATGATAATCAGCACGCGGCAAAGCGGGTGATTCCGGCGCACAACGGGCGGCGTTCAGGATTTCAAACTGCGACTCGCTGACAATTTCGCCCTGCGGGTTGATCCATGCGAGCATATCGTTGCCCTCATTGGTGCGAAGATAGACCAGTACACCTTCCGGCTCTTTGGGATTTGGGATGTGGTAGCGCGTCGAAAAACTGACCGGAGCCATCTGCGTGATGATACGTTCCAGTGTCGGATCGCGCTTGATGGCATTCTGCCAGATTTGATAGGCGTAAGACGCAAGATCGACCTCATCATCCTCTTCGTCTTCAAGGATGTCAGCCCGCTCATGATAGAGGTTAAGCAGGGTTTGGGTATCCACGTCCTCTTCAAAGAAGGACTCGTCGGTTCCTACGACTTCGGCATTCTGGGCAAGGCGTTGCCGCACTCGCTCGCGCAGGCGAATAATACGCTCGACACCATCGGCTGGCAAGAAGGTGTAACACAGGATCTGCTCGGCACGCTGTCCGATACGATCCACACGTCCTGCACGCTGGATTAGGCGGATAATCGCCCAGGGTAGGTCGTAATTGACCACAATCGCCCCGTCCTGTAGGTTCTGCCCTTCTGACAGCACATCAGTAGCGATGAGAATTCGCAGTTCATTTTCAGGACTAATCTGGTCGCGTCGGTTGTTGCTCACCGGGCTAAAGCGATGGGCAATACTGGTCGGGTCAGCCACATTCCCGGTTGCCCCGGCAACAGATCGGATACCGCGCCCTTTCAGTTCGCGTTCCAGATAGCTTACTGTGTCGGCAAACTGGGTGAAAACAATGATTTTCTCTCTCGCATGTGTCCGGGTGACTAATTCAACCAGACGGTTGAGTTTAGCATCTTCGCTGGCATTCCAATCGCCACTCATTCGTATTACATCAAGCAGTGCCCGTGCGTCCTTCAGTAAATGGGTTGCCAGACGTTTCTGGAACAGTTCTGATCTTAGCCACTTGAAACGACGTTTGTACTGGCTGGCATACAGCCCATAGACTTCCTGTGCCCGGTGTTTAAACTCAGCTTCGCTCAAATGCTCGACCAATGCATCGTCCGCCGGAACAGTGGTTTCCTCGTTTTCGTCCTCGATCTCAAACAGTCCTAATGTCGTGTTGGTTTCATCCACGTCTACGTCACTGGTGCGGGTATCCAGCATTGCGGCATCCTGCGTCCCAATAGGCAGGGGCAGATTGTTCTCGATGGCATACAGGAAGATGTAATTGCGGAGAATGTGACGCTCCAGCGATTGCAAAAAGACCTTGCCAGAGCTTTCCAGACGCTTGAACAGATTCGTGCGGCTAAATCCCATCAGCCGCTTGCCTGCTCGTGAAAGGTTGTCAATCAGCTCACGCTCACCACCTCTTGCAAGTTGGTCCGCATTCTTGACGGTGTATTCACCTAATCCGTAGCGCGGTAGTTCAAGATCGTTGATGACCTGCACCACCTCATCGGCGTACAGCCGGGCATACTGATCGTGATCGCCCCCGATCTGGAACTTCACGGTTTGCGGCACACGCACGGGGAAATAACTGCGGCTGCCATCCTGATAGACCAGGTATGGTCGGTTGTTGGTCGGGTCAATCTCGGCGTAGTTTTGCTTGATGAAGCTGCGTGTGCGCCGGATCATGTAGAGGCGCATCAATTCACGCCAGTCGTCGGCGTATTCGCTTTTCTCGAAAGCTGCCAGTGTCCGTAAACCGGCCTGATGGCGTCGGATAAACTCAGTTTCACCGATCTCGCGGAGCAGTTGCTCCGGGCGAATACCAAGATCCTTGTCTTCTGGCACAAACAGGCGAAGCTGGTTGGATAAATCGAGATACGTCTTATTGTAGGGAGTCGCTGACAACATGATACATAGACTATCGTTGGCAGTGAGGTAGTCCTGAATGGCTTTGTAGCGTTTCCCCTCACGATTTCGCAGGTTGTGTGACTCGTCGATAATGACCAGTCGGTAGCGCTTGAGGCTGGGCAAATCACGGATCGCCTGGGTAGTCGAAAGTACCCGCCCGCGCAACCCATAGCGATAGACATAATCCTCTTCCCACATCCTCACCAGATTCTTTGGGCAGATGATCAACGTTTCTAGCCCGAAGTCATCCTCAAAAATACGAGCCAGAGTCGTCGCCATCAGCGTCTTACCCAATCCAACCACATCACCAATGAGCACTCCGCCACGCTTATTGAGGTGATGAGCGGCAACCTTGACGGCGGCTTTCTGGTAATCGAATAACATACCCTCTAAGTCACGGGGAATGTTGAATTCATTCAGTCCGGCGCGGGCTTCCTGCGACAGGTGGAAAGCCATTTTCACGTAGATGTGATAGGGCGGGATCAGGTCTTCTCTCGCCCAACTGGTTTCAATAATCTCAATGAGTTCCTGTGAGATGTCGATGCACCAGCGGTCTTCCCACCGGTCTTCAAACCACTGGGCGAGTTTTGTGGCGGCATCATTGTCAAGAACGTCAATATTGAGTTCGCCCTGCCCGGATAATCCAGAGAAGGTCAGATTGCTGCTGCCCAGATAACCAATGATGGGATTGAACCGATCCTGACGGTAGGACAGATACAACTTGGCGTGTAATTTGTGGCGCAGGTAGAGCTTGACCACCACTTTGCCGGTACGAAGTTGATCAGCAAGCTGGCGTAATGCCGCTTCATCTTCATTGGTCGGTGTGCCAATGGTCAGTTGATCCCGAAACTCTTCCGCCAGTCGTTTGCGAAGGCGGTTGGCGGTGGCGTTATCAATACGATCCGAATCTTTCAACTGCTGCATGGCTTCCCGGAACTCGTCCTCCGGGCGGCGCTGCATCCCCACCAGCACGCGGCAGCGGTTGTCTTCCGCTCCAGACCAGTTATCAATGTCGTTGGCAATCGCTCGCCAACCACGCAGGTTGAAATACCCTACGCAAAAATCAGCGCGATAGGCGACCTGTATGGTATCTTGCAGGGCAGGCAGCAGGATTTGATCCGGCTGAATATTATCAAATATACGCGGCACAGGTGTTCCTTTGCAGTTGCAACCTGAAATAGCTTTTTGAAGTGACTCTTCTCTAAGGATACTCGATTTATTACAGATATGCTGAAAAAGAACTGCTTCATGAGCGGAGAATTTGTGAGTGATCGCTGCTCGTTTGAATCATGGGCCATAGCAATGACTCTTCCAGCACACAGCCGTCAGATAGCCCTGCTCTGTAGCTTGCAGACGGATTCTAAGGTTGGAACCTGTCATGCAAGACATCATACAAACACGGCGGGCGTGACCGCTCGTTGTTGGACAGCAAGCAAGGCATCATTGTGTCCAACAAACACGTGCGAATGCTGACGGGTGTGTTTGGTCGGCATGGTTCACCGTGCCGACGCGCTGGACGACACCCGCAGGGTCGTTCAGCGGTGCTGCGCGTGAGCGCGGCACATCAAGCCCTCCGGCGTATGAGGAGCGAGCGTTTTAGCTCGCTCTCCCCCTCAGCCGCGCCGATGTCTCCGAAATCGCGTCATTCCGGCTGTAACGCAAGCATGTGTCCTACACATGTTTAGCGGCTGAGGGGGATCGGGCGTCCCTAGGACGCGGCGCTGCTGCGAGGCAGCGCCCAGAAGTCAGACACCAGAAAATGTAAATGGATAGAAAAATGCGATATGCTCTAAAACGAGGTAGAAAGAGAAGATTCAACAGGAGGCAAAAGATGCTGGCAACCATCAATCGAGAAACAGCGCTTCAACAATTAGGTATCGAACATGCTGCTATCCGGGAACTGATTGGGATGCTCACAGAGGAAGAAATGATCCGCCCGGATACGATTAAACATGGTCTGTACTGGGATCAACATCTCTCTTTCAAAGACTTACTGGCACATCTCCTCACATACGAAGATTTGTCCATCGTAGCGATTGAAGCATGGCAAAAAGGCGAAAGGCATCGCGCTATTGATGAGATGCAGTCCGAACTCAGCAGTCGTCGCATCCACTATGGTGGGATCGAAGATCGACGCGGGATGTTACTCTCAGAGGTGCTCACTGAATGGGAACGCACCCAGGCAAGCCTCATGAACAAACTGCGGACCCTGAGTGATAAAGATTGGCACAGTAAATCGCCATTCCCCTCTTCCGTTCCCCTCGATCTGGGTGGTGTTCTGGAAATCATTCTGGTCGCGCCCCCGCGACCGCCGTACCGGCATCTTCCAGTGCATATCCCCGATATACAAGCTTTTATCCAGATGCTGCGTGACTGAAAAATGAGCCAAGAAGCAGTGAAGATAAAATACAAGAAGCGGCACTTTCGCGCCGCCCCTGTTTGTCATACGTCAGGCTGTCCTAAAACGGAATATCTTCTCCGTTCTCTGGGTCATCGCTTTCCAGCCGATCCAACAGCACCAGGCGGTTCGCATCCAAATCCAGACTCGCCTGCGGTGTGCCGCTCTGGTCAGTCCACGCGCTCGGACGCAGCCATTCGGTTGTCACCTGAACCAGCGAGCCTTTTTTGACGTACTGCGCTGCGACATCGGCGAGCTTGTTCCAGCAATTCACACGCAGCCACAGAGTCTGCTTCTTGCCGCCGCCGTTCTTGCGATTGACCGCCACACTGAAACTGGCAACCTGCTGTTCACCGACGGTCTTCACCTGTGGATCGCTGCCGACGAAGCCTGTCACCTGAATGTTGATACTCGTACCCATGATGTTCACTCCTTCGCGCTGTGCGCTTCTTTGTCCATCGACCCTGTGCCGATTTCTGACCAAAGCGGAGCAGGTGCATACAGGCAGCCTTCACCTGTAAGGCGCTACCCGTTTTTGTTGAGTGCAACGGCACAAGCCAGACAAAAACGGGTGAAGCGAAATCCGCAGGCGGATTTTGAAGGCTGTCGCACCTGCTAGACTGGTCAGCGACTAAATCGGCATGGTTTGGGTCAGATGGCACGCGCCAGCAGCGAAAAGGCGTAACACGGGAACGAAAGCATCACAGGGGTAAGATGAGTCAGCAAACGGTCAAAGGTGGTGGCGCAGGTATCCGCTTTGTCGTGGCTGGATAGAACAGGGAGGCAGCATACAGTCTGGCGGCATGAACCACTGGAACAGGCGATAGGGCATCGCAGTTGGCAAGAGGCTGATCGGTGATACGGCTTGCGTCAGCGTGGATGGCAGGATAGCGCAGCGACTATGAATTGAGTGAACGCTAGGGATGAATCGGATGGAACGAACCGGTAATGGGTATACCGGCGAACGACAGCAATGTAAGCTCGATGGCGGGGGTGAAAGGAAGGCTTCTGTTCACTCATGGTTGGTCATGCTCGTCGGGAAAGTAGGTTCCTTTGAAGTTGAACAGGGTTGGCGTGTCGCTTTCTCGTACACCTTCATACAATGCCCCGGTGAGCCGCCGCAACCCAGATTGCAGTTTCTCGCGGATGTAGGACAGGTTGCCATGGATCAAGAGTTGAATGGCGGCTTGCGACAAATAATCGGCAGATGCCAGAAGTTCGTAAGCCATCCGTCCGCGCCATCCATGCACCCCGTTGGCACAGGAGACTGCCGCTCGCAAGGTATCTGTGGTTTCGTAGGCTTTCAACAGCGCTTTCGTAGTCCCTTCAAAATCATCGGCACGGGTGTCTTTCACCTGCTGAAAAATCAGCAGATAGGTGTAAATCGCGTCAATCGTCGGGATTGAGATTGCATTCTGCCCACAGAAGGTCGCCAGTTTGAGCCATGCCAGTTCGTAGTGCGGGTGCTGGCAAAGGGCTAAAGCGGTATCCGTGACCAGGTTCATCACATCAGCAGTCCGTTCGCTTTCCCGACTTGTACGCAGATCAGTGGCAAGCATGACGGCGATGGCGGTGTACTGCCCGTTGTCGAACAAACGGTTGTAGCGGTTCAACGCCTGCTGTGTGATGGTTTCAGTCGTATCCATTGTGCATCTTCTCCTTGATATGTTCATCGGAAATGAAAAGCGCCTCCAGGTGAGGCGCTGTCTTACATCGTCCAGCGGGTGAGCGTTCGCAAGGTTCGGCTGTCTGTTGGGGCTTGATTCACCTGCTCCAACACAGCATGGAGAGTCAATCGCACCCGCTCATAAAGCTGGTAGTGTGCGTCATCATAGGGCAGCACCCATGTTCCGGAGGGGATAACCGCCGCACTGCGTTCACTTCTGCTGCGCCAATACTGCACGGGCAGAGCAAAGGGAACATCCCGTTCTGGTTTCCAGCCCGTGAGCTGCACCAGTGGTAAGAAGCGCTCATCGTCGGGCAGGGTCCAGTCCGCACGCAAAATGCCGTCAGGATGCTGTGCCAGGTAGAGGCGTTTCACCGACAATCCGGTATAAATGTCACCAAACGGCAGGCGCATCACCTTCACCAGCAGGACGGGCTTCCAGTCCAGTTGAGTACAATCACCATTCATGTGGCTCTCCTCTTATGGTCGCGTACAGCGATGAGCGTGCTTTTCGGCAGCAGTTCAGGTTTGAGGTCGCTTAACCAGAAGTCTTTGCGGAAGCTGTAACCCGTGACGGCTTCGATCCGGCAGTATTCACGGTAGGTATCGGGATTCTGGGCTGCGCCGTTGATGAGGTCATTCAGGCTTGCCAGCACACACAGGGCGCAGGACAGGCGGTGATTGCCCAGGCTGTAGGCTTCGTGATGGATGTTCCCATGCCGCCGGATGCAGTCCCACACATCGGTTTCCATCCAGTTGTGGATCGGCAGCCAGTCATAAACAAAACGCCCCCTGGTCGGGGCGCTGGAGTTGGTACGGAGGGTAAAAGATTGCCGTTTTGCGCGTGTATGACTTTCCTGAGCGCGTAAGCCCATCGCACAGATGACATTGCCGGTTGAGAAAGTGTTTCTCAGCCAACGGCTGATCGGTTCGCGTTTCAAATCCGCCGTACAGTAGCGCATCTGGGCAGACGGCCAGCACGGGCGCGACGGGTCTTTGTAATACCGCTGCCAGATGCGGTCAATCAAATCGCCATGTGTCCAGCGGACAATATGCAGCGGCACACCTTTGCGCCGGGCGAGATGCTGCACGTAGTCGGGTGTCTGCTGCCACTCGACCCGCGACCCCAGATCGGCATGAATCATGACGACATCCCCCGACCAGCCTTCTGTCTGACGGCGTTCGAGCAAGTGATGGCTCATGGCATCCGAGTCTTTACCGCCGGAGATACTCAGCACCAGCGCGGCACCGTCGCGGAGCAGTTGCACCGGATCAGGGTTAGGTGGTTCATCCGGTGGGAAGAGAGGAAGTTGGTAAGACATGCGCTCACGCCTCCTCAAACCAGATGCCGCTGAAGCGCTGGAAACTGCCATTATCGAGAAAGCGAACCCAACAGGTATGAATGCCGATGCTGTACGGACGCACGTTGTCACATAGCGGATAGGCGACGACGATACACTTCCGGCGTGGATTGACCGTAGACAGTCCGACGATGTTCCCAACTGCGCCGGGCTTCGGCAGTTTCGAGTGGTGGAAGTTCTGACGCTGACCTTTGAGCATGGTTACACCTCCGCCTGTAGATATGGCAGCAGTTCGTCGCGGCAAATAGCCACGCTGCGAACACTCATGCCATCGGCACTGACGTAAGACACAAACGAGGAGATGGGCTGGCGATGAAGCAGTTTATAGACGTATTGTGAGACAATGGTTGCCATCCAGTCGTTGATGAGTAAATCCTGCTCACGCGCCGCGACCAGTTCGGCACAGGAACGCTCTGGCTGTGGTTTCACTTCCGGTTCGGGTTCGAGCAGCGCCGGAAACAGCAGTCCAGCATTGGGCAGATAGGCGTATCTGCCATTCTGTCCGTCGATGTGACGCAGCGCGGTTTCAGGATCACTGGTGTTGCCGATGACCACCTGACCGGCATTGAAGTGATTGCCCGCATCCAGCCAGATCGCGCCGTTGGCTTTCGCCAGCTCACGCCGCGCCAGATGATTGTCCACTGCCCCGACAATCAGATTGCCCCAGCGTTCAAAGTGCTTTTCGGCATTCACAGGCTGGTCAATAGCGATGATGTCCAAACCGAGCGCCATGTTGAAGCGGCGCATGAGAATATGCGCCTTCGGCTGTCTGACATCCGCTTGGGTGTATAATTGCCGCCCAACGTTCTTCGTTTCCACTTTGTCGGGGTCAATCAGGATGATCTGTGGGGTGTGCAGCCGCGCCGCCTTCATGTCATACACCATACGGGCGACAGAACGCGCAATCTGCGCTCCCGTTCCACCCAAACCCACTACTGTAATGGTCTGGATGTGTGTGTTCGGATCGAAAGTGTTCAGGGTGGTCATTTTTCATCTCCCAGCACCTGTGCCAGTGTCTTCTTGACGGGCAGCAGATCAGATTTTGGATAAGCGCGTGCCTTGCGTTTTTCGAGGGCAATCAACATCTGGCGGATGTCCATCGGGTGCGATTTGCTCTTGCCGCCCACACCGTGATCGTTGAAGCGCGAACCAAGCAAGACCGCCCAATCTTCTGCCAGATTCGTCGTCTGGAGCGCGGTGTCGGTCACGCGCTGCACCGTCCCCCAGCAGATATTGCCGCTGGAAAACACATTCGGCAGCGGCGCGTGAAACAACGGCTCGTTCAGGGTGACTGGACGCTTTTTGACGGCATACACACCGTATTGAGGATTCTTGTCTTCCGCCGTGACCCGGATCAGCAGCAGTCCGGGCAGCGGCACACGCAGCGCCGTTTCCGAACCATCCAAATACAGCCCGGTTTTCTGCGGTGGACGGTACTCGACCACGACCTTCTTCACGCCTTCTTGCCGCACCAGCAGGGTATTGTCGGACAGCAGCCCGGTATCGAAGCGCACTTTGGCAGACAGCGCCAGCGCCACCTGTGCCGGGTCTACGGGGTATTCACTCACTCTGTCGCCGTCGCGCTTATGCAGCATCACGCCGAAGCTGTAAAAGCTCAGGATCAGGGACGGCTGCTCCATCACCGCCTGTGATAAGAGGCGGCCACTCCAATCGGATGCGGGGTTCATCTTGTTTGCCTTTCTGTTTTGCAATCGTTTTGTAGGTGCGCTGGATGTTGGCTTCCAGCGCAGAAAAGAGGATGGGGGTTACTTCAAGCAGTTTCAGTCCAGCATTCACATCGCCGATGATGCCGTTGGCTTCTTCGATCAATTCAATGGCAAATGCCAGATCATTTTCGTCCCACGACAGCGGCGGGATTTCCGCCATTGATTCGTCGTCGAAGTCGATCAAGGTGTTGCCGGAACAGGAAAACAACCATGCCAGCGCCCAGCCGACCTGTTTCAAGCGTTCATCGTCCTGCTGTACCAGGCTGTCGGCGATGATGCGCCCGGCGGTGTAGGTGCAGTGAGGGACTTCCACGTTGTAATGTCCCGGTTCAGGACGAATACCAAATAACGCCACCAGCGGCAGCAGATCGACACGGGCGGCGTAGAGGTCAGGGTCGGACAGTTCGATGCCGCAGGCGGTCAGCGGAATGCCGTAACCCAGAAATTCGAGATTGTCGAGCGGGATACCGCGTTTGCCAATTTCGCCGCAGATGAAGCTGTCCAGTTCTTTTTCCGATGCGCCGGAGCGAATACGCTCCACCGCGCCCGCGTAGATGTCAGGAAACGCGCTGCGCGTAATACACAGCGCCATGCCCACGCCGTCGCCTTCGTCATACACGTCGTCATCGCTCGTTTCCCATAAGGGGTCGAGCCAGGCAACAGCGTTGGCGAGTGTCAGCAGCGGGTCATCCAGCATCGCCGCTGCCAGCAGCCCAAAGGTGTCCAGTAATTCGTTCATTAGATGCCGTACTCCAAAATTGAGAAAGCGGTCAGGGGAACGGGGGTGAGCTTCGTCAACTGCTGCGCTGCCCGACGGCAGCGTTCGGTGTAGCCGACAATTTCGGTCACGGCTTCGGCAATCGTTTCACGCGGGATGCCTATCTGTCCGCCTTCAAGCTGCGGGAAGAACTGCCCAATGGGGCGGCGCTCCCTGAGAAGCACCATCCCCTTGAGTTCGACAGGTTTCAGACCTGTCAGGCAGTCCCGCAGGCTTTCAACAGTCAAGCCTGCATCGAACATGGTGGTTAGCCTTTGCGTCCGGGCTGCGGCAGGAATTCGATCACCTTCTGCCCGTTCTCGGTGGTCACTTCACGGATGGTGGCATTGGCGATTTCGGGGTAAGTCGCCTTGAGCAGGCTGCGGATGGCTTCGTTATCCAGCACACGCATGGATTCATCTTCCACGATGCGAACCGCGCCGGTCTTAAAGATACGGGGTTGGGAATTATTCTGGTCAGACATGATGTTGCTTTCCTTTCGGGTCTATAGATCGAAACAGGTTGGATGAGTTGAATTGAGCGGGTATTATTCGTCGTCAGCGTCATCCGGGTGATGCCCATTCGCGCTGAAGGTCTTCCCGTTGAGGGATGGCATTGCCATGAGCAGCGGTTCAGTATCAATGCCGTCGTCCTCCACTTCGACAGCATCCCTTTCAACATCCGTAACGGCTTCCGGCGCATCCGTTGTGCCGCCGATTTGCACGAAATCTTCCAGCGTGAACAGGCTCATTTCACGCTCAGACAGGTGTTTCATCTTCTTCAGCGTGACGTACACATCGTCAATGCGAATGGGCGAAGTGCCATCCCACAGCTTGCCGTCGATGAGCTTCCCGGCAATCAGCACCGCCTGACGGTAAGCCGCCGCATCAGTTTCGCCACCGATGATCTTGAGGTGGCTGATCTTGACCGCCAGCGTGCCTTTCTTGAGCGGGATGTCGATGGTCGGTTCTTCCTCCACAATGGGCTTTGGCTCCGCTTTCGACTTCGCTTTTGGTTCGGACTTGGGCGCAGTTTTGGGCGCTTCGGGGATAACGGGTGGTTCGGCTTCAACAGCCGCCAGCGCGAGGTAGGCTTCCTTGATCGCCGTCGTCATATCTTCCATCACGATGTAGGTGAACTGCCGGATGTGCGCTAGGTCGCCGCGCTTAATCAGCAGGGTCGCAGTGGCGCGTTCCAGCGGGATACCACCCTCGGACGGTGTGGGCAGCGTCAGCGTGATGATGGTCGGCGGTGGTTCCTGTTTGGTGCTTTGGTTCTTGTCGGACATGGTATGGTTTCCTTTTCTACTTTAGCGATACACGCCGCCGTAACTGGCAGCGTCGATACCCAGAACAGAACAGAGATCGGTCAGCCGCAGCGTGCCATGTCGTCCATGACAGCGCCCGCAGCCGATGGTGGGATTCCAGAAGAAGTGCGACCCCGGCGAATCACGGGCATGACCGCAGGGACACAGTGCTGCCAGCCAGTCACTCCGCCGCTGTTCGCGCGCTGCATAGTCGCGGTACAGCACAGTGGTGATGGCGTGAATCAACTGCACGTTGAGGTTTTTGCTGTTCGGTGGATGGGCAGCTCGTACAGCGGTTCGTCGCTCCTGTAGACGGGGAGCTGGCGGAATGAACGGACCGAAGTCGGACAGGCAGTAGTGACGGTCTGAGCTTTCGACCAGATGGCACAACGCGCCGCCGCGTTCGGGCTTGTGATTCACCGTTCCCGGCAGTCGCAGCGACTGTGCCGGGGATAAGCCATCCCCGCCGAAGGTATGCGCCAACCCCTGTAAGACCTGCCGCGCCGTGTACAGATCGCGGGTTGGCTCGTCCAGCAGCCAGTAGGCGTGATAGCCACCGCCGGAATGAACAATCACCGACGGAGGCAGTCGAGCGCCGCACAGCTTGACGAGCGTGGCATCCGTCGCATCGTCGATGTCGGTGTAAAACGCGGGCAGCGCAACCACTTCCACCGCGCCACCGCGTTTCCAGCGAGACAGTCCCGGCTTGCGAAGTCCCACCGCGAAATACGCGCCCCAGCCCATCCGGTTCGTGTCGGACAGCCGTTGCAGCGTATCGAGCAGCGCAACGCGGTTATCCAGAGGGATGTGTCGAGAGGGCGTGGGTTGTTGACCATTGGGATGAATGACGGTGAAGGTCAAGCAGGACGACGAACGCAGCCGGACACAGCGTTCAAAGAGGGTATCCAGAAAATCCAGTGTATCGGGGTGCATGGTCGCCCCCTCAGAACAACGCCAGTTGCAGCGGCGCGGTTTCATCCAGTCGTTCAGGGGGCTGACGTTTGGGCTGAGGCGCATCATCTGGCACCGCCATCAGATCGAATCGGCGTGGTTTGGAAGTGGCAGGTTTTCTCGCCTTTGCGCCGACCACCACAGGTCGCACGGGGATGACGTTGACGAGATCGCTGTTTGCCGCCTGCATCAGCCGGAGAGTGTGGGCGGCGACTTCCTCTTCGCAGCCGGGGAAGACGACGTGATTATCTCGCAGCCAGTCACACAGCCGAACCGGACTTGTTTGCAGCAGATCGAACAATTCCGTGTGCAGTGCTGAGAGTTTCTCGTCGCCAATGATGATGTGAACGCTGTTGAGATAACCTTTAATCGCCTCAACGATGGAAGTAGAGAGAACTTGCTCGCCTATCCGTTTCATCTGAAGCGGTTGGTGTTCGATTTCAGCCACCACACCGCCAAGCCGAATGGCTTCCCGAATGAGGAGGTCACTTTCCAACGCGGGTTGAAGTTCGATCTGCATAACCGGGGCGGCGTACTCAGCCGCCAGCGGTTCACCGTCCGTTTCAGTCAGTTCGACGTTCCAGTAGGCAGCGTCCTCGCTGTCGATTTCGCCCTGCGCTTCAGACTTCCTGAACAGTTCGGAAGGGTCAAGCAGCGCCTCGTCGCGCCCGATGGCTTCAAGCAAAGCCTCCTCGAATCCACTCTCGCCTTCGGTCAACGCATCCAACCCGGTCAATCCGATGTCACCTGTCAGCAGCTTGGCGGCACGCTGTTTGCGGCTCATGAGCTGCACCGCTGTCTGTTCCATCGTGCCTTCGCAGAACAGGTAATACGTTTTGCAGTGGTTGTGGGTCTGGTTGAGGCGGTAAGACCGTCCCGCTGCCTGCATCATCGTTCCGAGATTGAACACGATTTCGTAGAAGATGAGCGTCGGCGCAAATACCAGATCAAGCCCGGTCTTCACCAGCTCAGGGTTGGAGATGACGACATTGGTTCCCTTCGCCACTTCCGCTTCGATCACCGCTTCGCGCCGCTCGGCTTCAACGGTATTCTTGAGGATGAAGGTTCGGGCAAGCGGGACGTGCTGGCGGATGAGCGCTTCGATGCGCGGCTGGATGTCGCGGGTCGCGGTCTGACGGATATAGATCACGCATGGACGGTTCTGTTCCAACTCGGAGCGTACCAGGTCGAGGAGCGCCTGCTCTTTGGCAAAGATGCGGTCTTCGCCATAAGACGGGATGCTGGTGACGACGTGGGGCAACTTCTCCCCGGTGATCGGGTGCTTGAGGTTGTGGATGACCTCATGCGGACGGTGCGCCGCATTCACCCAGCCCATCGCCCATTGCAGGTATGCGCCGCGAAACGTCGTATCGCCTTCCCAACGCCGCGCAATCAGGTAATCCTTCAACTGCTGGCGGGTGCGGTCATACTGCTCATAGGTGTCGGCATCCATCTCCACCGGCAGCGCGATTTCTTCGTACTGCGGCAGGGCTTTGCCCAGATCACCTAAGCTGAAGAAAATGGCATGATCCAGCACTTCCGCCACCAGCAGCGGTGAAATTCCGGGCGCTTCCTCATACGGTTTCTCGTAAGTGGAAGTACCAGTGAACGCGCCAGTTTCTTTGTCATATGACGGACGCTCTTCGACGACCTGCTCGCGCACGCCCATATCGGCGACCCAGCGCGACTCAGCACGTCCGCGCTGTTTGCTGTCATCCGCAACGACGATCTGAAAACTGCGTTCGTTGCGAGTCTTACGACTCAGGCGGGGTGCGCCGCCCCAGTTGTAACGCTGGCGAGTGCGGGGATTGAGGGCATATTCGAGATTGAAGATGGAGGAAGAGCGACCATTGAAGGGCGTTCCGGTCATTGCCAGCACCTTCCGCGACAGCCCCGCGATGCGGTTGAAGGCTTCCCCGTTGCCAGTATCGCCATGCGCGCACTCGTGGACTTCATCCCAGATCAGCAGATACACCCGATCCGGGTAGACCCGCTTGAGGTACTCGTCGATGCGATAGCGCGGATTTTTCATCGGATATTTCTGTCCGGGTTTGGGCTGTGATCCTTTATCACGGGCTTCCTGCCACAGTGGGGTCTGGCAGACCAGACAGAGGCGTTTGCCTGATTTCAGCCAGCTTTCCGACGCGGGCGATTCGACACCTTTCTTCTCCTGCATGACGGTACAGCCGCAGGTCGGACATTTCGGCATACGCTGTTTGACCAGCCGCTGCTGTGGTTCATACCCTTCCGGTGTGGGCTGTCCGTACCGCCACAGCGCGACCCATTCATCGCGCCAGACAACGCCGACCTCACGCCCTGCGCCCAATTTGGTCATATCGCGTTTGATGAGACCGATTTTGGCGATCCTCGGACCCAGCCGTGCTGACTTCTCCATAAAGAGCTTGATATCTTCGTGGCGGTCCAAACGTTCCACAAAGATGTTGCGGCTGATGCTGTGCAGTTCCCGCTTCCACTTTTCGACCAGATGCGGCGGGGCGACGATGAGTACCACCTGATCGTCCCCGATTTCTCCGCGCAGCTTCTCAACTACGCCGGAGGCGATGCTGATGGCGGTAGACCCGCCCATGAGCGTCTTACCCGTTCCCATACTTCCAACGAGCAGGATACTGTCCCGGCTCTGGAAACCGCGCACCGTCGCGCCCACCACATGCTTCTGGGCGGTGTACATTGGGTATTTGCCCTTCAGCCGGATACGATCCAGCCAGCGCCCCATCCCGGCGAAATCAAAGCCATACATCGGCTTGAATTTCTGGTTGAGGTAGCTGGTCAGCGAACGTTTGTTGGCGGTGATGAACCCCAGCAGCGCCTCATCGCCTTCCATCTCAACCACCGTGCCATCCTGCGCCAGCAGGGTCAACGTGGTGGTGGGCTTGAGGCGGATAGTGGTCTTTTTGATCTGCCTTTCCGGGTCACCAGGGGCGGCTTCGATTTCCACACGGGCAATCTGCTCGACGTGCTGCGTCTTGCCGCGTATAGCCACCTGCCCGTAGTCCCCGGTCTGGATGACTGCGCCGTTGGCAACGCCCGCTGCCAGTACCAGCGCCATGTGTCCCGGACGGGGTGCGACCACTGGTTCAATCTGCTCCGGCGGACGCGGGACTTCCAGTAGTGACTGAAAGCCGTTGGTCTTCCACGCCCCCTGCTCCTCAATCAGCCGCAAGCCCTGCTCCTCGTCGATGATGTCCGGCGCGAACACAAAGCGGGTGATATGCGGTGGCGCAGGCAGCTTGTAGAGCGGTTCGGGCTGCAACATCAGCGGATGTGGATTGGCTTTGCCATCCAAGATACTTTGGTAGAGTTCTGTCGGGTTGGGATGCGTGCCTTTGATGGCAGCAACCACCACCTGATCGTACTCGCCTTGATGTTTACCGGGCAGCGCCCACACATCGACGCGGCTGCTGTTACGGGCTAAAAAGGCAGCGGCATCTTCGGTGATATGTTGGGAATAAATACACCACAGCGCCAGAGCGCCGTCTTGCAGCCATTTCCAACTGTGCCGCAGATAGGCAAACTCGACACGCTTGTTGGCTTTGGCAGTTTTGTCATGGTCATAGGGAGGATTGAGCCATGCCGCACCAAAGGCGTTATTGGATGCCAGCAGCCGTTCGACATCGCAGCGCACCGCCTGCTTCGGTCCAAAGCGCTCGATACAGGACTGAGCGCGTTCGCCATCCAATTCATTCGCGTAAGGCGTGACGTTCCACGCCTGTGCTGCCACCTGGAGAAACAGCCCATCCCCGGCGAAGGGGTCGAGCAGTTTCACGGCTGGTGTGGCAGGCGCAACTAGCGACGTAATGGCAGCATGATGATGCGGCTCAATCGGTAGATAGCCCATGACCATTTTGCTCTCGGCTCGTGCCATGAGAAAGTTCCTTTCATAAGAATCAAAAACAGCCGCCTGCCAGAGGTCTGACAGATGGCTGCTAGATGGATGGGATGAAATCAGTTGGAAATGGGAAGCGTGATTACGCCCTGTTCGATGCCGCCGGTGATGAGCCGTGTCCAGGCATCAATGTCGAGCGTAACCGTAATCAAGTCAATGTCGCCAGAGGAACGTGTCGGACGCACCAGCATCGCGGTCTGTCCAGTGTGATACAGGTAGCCTGTCCACTCGTCAAACACCGGGACTTTGACCAGTTCGGTGACGTGATGTTTGAGCCTGGCTGCTGCCTGCGCCTCATCGGTGCGGAGGATGAAGGTGGTGGACTTGCCGCCGTAGTTGGGATTGACCAGCAAATCATGGCACAGGATGAGCGAGGTAAATTTTGCTTCGGGGATGTTCTGCATGAAATCGTGAAACATGCCGCTGTTCCCTTCGCCTGCGGTGAGTTCAACGGCTGGCGCGTCCCAGGGTGTGCAGTTCACGATGTCGCCCTTGGACAGTTTCGCTCGGATCGCCTCGACTGCCATACGCGGTCCACCCATATTCACGAAGACACAGATGCCTTCATGGATGGCGTAGCCAAAACAGTAGACATTGCCCGTGATGCTGCCTGTCAGCTCACCGACGTAAGACTGTCCAATGGCTGCCAGTGTGCGTTTCTGGGAAACCGCTGCCGGATGTAAGACCGGCGTGGGCTGCGCTTTCGCCCGGACAATCGCGGTCTGTACTTCGTCCAGCGGCGTACCATCTACCAGAAGTGGCTGTGGTTTGAATACACGGATGGATTGCGGTTCTTCAGGTACATCCGGCTCTGGAATGGTTTCTGGTTCGCCTGACGGTGCATTCATCGTCAGTGCGTCCGGCTGGTGTCCGCTTTCCATGAGCGCTCGTTTCAATTCAGCATCGGTGGGTGGTAACGCTGCACCCGGCGGCACGACTGAACCATGTGTAATACGGATACCGGGAATCGGTTCGAGATCCGTCAATTCGCGCTCGAAGTACCAACCCGTACCAATCCCGACGAAATCCACATCGTAGCTCCAGCCGTGCTGTGCGTTGCGGTTGTAGAGCCGCGAGATCGTCCCGCGTGTACCCGTCGGAATGGCTTTACTATCGGGTATTTCCAATTCATGCCGGGCATAGACCGTCTGCCCAAGCTGGAATAAACGCGGCGATTCGTCTGGCTTCGGCGATTCAGCCTTCAGCGGCACACCCAGAATGGCAACCGCTTCTTCATCCGAACAGGGCGCATCATCTTCGACCTGCGCGGTTGTCGCTCCCGGTTCGGTAGTCGCATATTCGGTGATGAGCCGCTTAATGCCGTCGGGCAGCTCCCAGCCTACGAAATACCATGCCCGTCTTTTGCTGCTGAACCGCGCTCCCCAGCGTTTGAGTGTCTCGCGCTGCGGATAGGTGTCGCCCAATATCCACCACCAGGGCTTTTGATTGGGGTCGCGCTGGCTCTTCTCGGCGCGGATGCCTTCCACCGCCGTTTCCTTCTCACCCGTCGATGGCGCAACGGGACGAAACCCAGAGGGATTGAAGCCCGGACCGGAACGCGCTGCGGATTCAGAATAAGCAGGATTGCGTCCGTGTGGCAGTTCCAGCCAGCGGTCAGCCTGCCATAAATACACTGTGGCTCGGTGATGGCGGCGCGTCACGGCTTCCGCCCGCGCCAGTTCGTCGTTGGTCACATTGAGCAGTAGGTAGCCATGTCGTACAGTGGTCTCACCGTCGATCTGCACATAGCGATAAGATGCATGAGGCGAGGAGACATCACGCGCCTTTGTCCCGTACAGCGCCAGCAGGGCCTCACAGGCGGCGCTCGTGTACCCTATTTTGTACGCGCTCACGGTCTGGTTCGTGCCGGGTGCCTTAACTCGCTGCGAACCGTAGGTGTGAACCGCCAGTATGTGCTGTTCAGCCATGCCGCGCTCCTTTCAAGGCAAACGTCATCAGATGTGCCTCCTTGTGGCGGCTGACCATGTACTCGTATCCAGCCTTCGTGCCTTGGCTATCACCGTTCCAGATGAACATGCCTCTTGTTGAGTTGTCCACCATCCAACGATCACGGACATGGTAGCGGTCATACAAATGTCCGCCTGCGGCACGATAGGTATCACGTTCGACTTTAACGTAGCTGCCATGTGAGCAACCGCCGTTGCGTGGGCGATTCGTGACACCGACGACCAGCACCTTCGCTTTCAGCCGACGGCATTCCTGCACCACCGCCATATCCACGCCTTTGGGATTATCGCCAATCACGATGGTATGACCGAGTTGGTGAGCACGACGCACCACCCGGCGGGCGTAATCCAGCGCCTCACGGTTGGCGTAGCGTGATCCGGCAATCAGGATGTGTGTTTCCGACACAGCCTGCGCTGGCACGGTGGGAGCAGTCGCGTTGTCATCCACAACACTGCCAGCATCGTCCAGCGGTTTCTGTGTCGCTTCGGAAGCCTGCGTCAATCGTGCCGACTGCGCCAGTTCGTCGGCTTGAGTATTCTGCCCACGCGGTATCCACGTCAGCGTGACGTTGTGCTGTTCAAGCAGCGCCTTGAGCTGCTGCCATAGATCGAGATTGGCAACCTGTTCGCCGCGTGCATTTTTCCAGCCGCGTTTGAGCCAGTCGGACAGCCACTCATTCACGCCGCGCACGACGTAGTTGGAGTCGGTGAAAAGCTGCACCGAAGACCCTGCCTGTTTGAGTACCTTCAATGCTCCGATGACTGCCGTGAGTTCCATCGCATTCACCGTCGTGTCTGCCGCACTGCCCTGTAAGACGCGCTGATGTTCGCCGCACTGAAGCACCGCTGCCCAGCCGCCAAGACGGGTTTGTGTCTCACAACTTCCATCCGTGTGAATGATAATTGGCTTCATGTCAACCTCCGTGTAATTCAATTCGTAATGCGATAAGGCAAAAAAGGGACCGGTTCATCACCGGCTGCTGCGAACTTCCCCGATAGCCTGGAAACCAATGCTGTGATGCGCTGCCACCTTTTCCAATATCTCGACCAGAATGTAGCGATGACAGTGCTTCGTTGTGGCGTGCGTGTCCTTGCAGTAGCAGCAGACGATCAATTCATCGCTGCTCAACGCTTCCAGAAATGCTGACGGATGCGCCTGATAGCGCTGCCGCATCAGTGCTGTATATTCTTCGATGTAGGACTGCCACGAAATCGTGTTTTGCTTCGATGCCATAACCATTTTCCACGTCGGCGCGAACACTGCACCTAAGCCCGTACCGCTTTTGATCGTCGTATTCAGCACCCGCTGTCCGAAACGACCCTGATAATCAACCCGCGCGGTTCCCACGCGGCAGATGTGTTTGGTTGTATCAGTCATGTTTGTTTACTCCTGACTGAGAAAATTTGAAATGAAAAACGCTCTTACGCGCAGGTTGCCGCCCGAATGCGCCCCGGCAGTACCTTTCAGTACCGACCACGAGACGTTGACCCTTCCGGTAAGCAGCTTCTTGTTTTCGCTGCTTCATCCGCGACGATCTGCGCTCGATAATCTGCGTGTGGCTTGCCAAAACACATCTTCCTCACCTCCATCGGAGAAGATGTGTCCCACATCACAGGTTCGAGAGCGCTTGATACTGCGGGACATTGCGACCATCTGTAGGAGTCCGTCGGGGCACAGTGGCTCCGGGAAAACTTACGACGCGCCCTTTCGAGCTAACGCGGCCTGATTAACGAAACATCCGTCTGATCGATAACCCGCATGTATTTTTGTTAAGGTGCATTTCTGCACAGGTCTTACCACGTCGGGGTTCCCCGCTGCTCACCTGAAGGGCGGCACGGGTTTGCTATGAGAGAAACGGCGCAAGCCAGAAGCAAACCCGTAGCCGCAGCCGCGAGCGGCTGTGAGACAGCGGGGTGGCGTGGTATTGTGCAGTTAGAAATGCACCTAAAGACATGACGGAGAGATCAGATTGTGGTGCGAAGTGAGGGCAAAGATGAAATGAAAAAGGGCACCAGAGTATCCCTGATGCCCTTCCCCGTATTACGAGTGATCGTGTTTGAGGCTACC
This sequence comes from Chloroflexota bacterium, assembly GCA_020161935.1. Classification (GTDB taxonomy): domain Bacteria; phylum Chloroflexota; class Anaerolineae; order Aggregatilineales; family Phototrophicaceae; genus CFX2. Next base: position 308,490 of record JAIUNI010000003.1, on the reverse strand, counting down.
AGCCGCAGCCACCATGATGCTGCCCATCATCCCAGTCATCGTGCATTCCGTTCCATCCGTAGCCGCCCATCATCCCGCTGTGCGTCCCGTTTCCCATCATACCCTGTCCATAATTTCCGCCCATCATGCCCGAACCATAACCAGCGTCGTTGAACATCGGCATCTGTGCCATGTTGTCACGCATCCAGACTAGATATGCGTCCGCCTGCGCTTGCGTCATATAGCCTGCTGTGACCATCGCGTTCATATGGTTGGTCATGACGGTCAGTGCTGCATCGTAGACTGTCTGCACATCCACGCCATGCGCTTCGGCAATTTGAGCGAGGGTGCTGCCCGATTGCAGTTCAGTGAAAAGGGTGTTCACGTCGATGCCCAGTGCACCTGCAACCGCTGTCCACATCGGATCGCCCTGCCGATGCCCCCACATCATACCGTACATGTTCCAGGTGTATCCGGGGGTGCCAGTCGGGTACGAAGTCGGGGTCGCAGTACCACTGTCCTGCGCCAACACGCCAGATGCACCGATACCGATTGCAGCAATCACAATTAGGGTTAGTGTCAGTCCAAGAAATTTCTGTTTGATTGTCATGAGATTTTCTCCTGTAGCCAAATTTCATTCATTACCTACAGGATGCAGCCGTTTCATGTACGGTTTATGCCGCTCATGTGAGATTTGTGTGAAGTTTCTCACGACCCGCAAGTCGAAGTCTAATATCCCTGACGATGCTTTCTCAAGTTTCCAATGGATAACCCTTTACGCGACTGGAAGGTGAACCGTGAAGCGAGTCCCGCTCCCGGTCTGGCTTTCTACCTGCACTTCGCCGTGATGCGCTTCGACAAGCTGCTTGACAATAGCAAGTCCCAATCCTGATCCACCTGTGGCGCGATTGCGGGATTTCTCCGCCCGCCAGAAACGCTCGAAGAGATGGGGAATATCTTCGGGTGGAATACCCGGACCATTGTCACTGACCGATAGTTCAATATGCCCGTTCCCGCTGTGCGCCGCGACGATGACCCGGCTGCCCTGTGTGTTGTAGCGAATGGCATTATCGACCAAATTTGTCATGACCTGTATGAGTCGCTCCGGGTCGGCTTGAACCGGTGGCAGATCAGATGCAATATCCGTTTCGAGGGTAATATTTTTTTCCTCAGCGCTCAGATGCATCCGGTCAGAAACCTGTTGAACCAGTGATCCCGGTTCAACTGCCTGTTTTTGCAGATTCAGTTGCCCGGACTCTGCAAGAGAAAGGGTACGCAGATCCGTGATCAGTCGGTTGAGGTGCAGGGTTTCCTGGTGCAGCGAGGTCAGCTCGTCAGGGGTCGCAGGCAGCACACCATCCAGCATGGCTTCGAGGTTGCCCTGGATGATGGACAATGGAGTACGCAGATCATGTGCGATGTCCCCAATCATATTGCGCCGTTCAGCAGCGTAACGCTGCAAAGTTTCTGCCATGTGGTTGAACGTCGCAGAGACCTGACCGATTTCATCGTGACTGCTGACCGGAACACGCTGACTCAAATCACCCGCCGCAATGCCCTGCGCGGCGGTAGACAGCCCGTGGAGCGGACGAATAATCTGCACGAACAGCACTGACCCCAGGATGAGCGCAAGGCTGCCCGCCGCAATGCCAGCCAACAGAGCAGAACGATTGACCGCGCTGAGAAAGTCACCCACCGGGGTAGCAGGCATATCCAGCGGCGTAATGATAAGTGTACCGATTCGTTGTCCACCAGCGATAATGGGCGCTCCTCTGGCAATATCGTCGGTTTGTAACTGTTCCCCTGTTAAAGTACCCGTAGTATCCACCACAACGGTTCCATCGGCTTGTGCCAGAATGATGCGGTCGCTAAAGACCACTCCCATATCATCCATCATATCGGGTTCGTTCATCTCCTGACCAGACCACCCGCCCATGTCACCCATCATGTCGCCGTCCATCATCCCATTGCCTATACCACTGGAGGTCATGCTGTAACCCCAGGGATTACGCAGCGCGGTATCAATGCCATTCCAACTACCGGAGCGGGTGTAGTAGTCGGCTGCGACAGGCGCGAGTTGAACTGCCCGCTGTTGTCCGGTTCGGGTGATGTAGAGTTCAAACTGGTTGGCTGTTGTCTGGCTCATCAGGAATACGACCATGCCTGTGCCAACCAGAATCACCAGTACAAAAGCACCCATTAATTTGGTCCACAGACTGTGCATTTGGGCTAACCCTCCGTGAACTTGTAACCGATACTCCGCACCGTGAGAATGTAGCGCGGGTCACGGGTATCCGGTTCGATTTTCTGTCGCAAATTTTTCACATGCTGGTCAATGGTGCGTTCATACCCTTCATAGCTTGCGCCCTGCGTTGCTTCAAGCAGTTGAGCGCGGGAATATACCCGACCTGGATAGCGCATCATGGTAATCAGGAGATCAAATTCATTGGCAGTCAGCTCAACAGTCACATCCGCAACCATTACGCTACGCCGCTGTAGGTCAGCCCGAATATCGGAGGCTTCGACAATTTCTGGTGTGATTTCTGGCTGCTCGGTCCGCCGGAGGACTGCCCGCACCCGCGCGACGACTTCGCGGGGTGAGAAGGGCTTGGTAATGTAGTCATCTGCGCCTAGCTCAAGCCCAATGAGGCGATCTGTTTCTTCTGTCCGTGCGGTAAGCATGATGATCGGAATATTCGAATCACGCCGGATCGCGCGGCAAACATCCAGTCCGTCCAGCTCTCCGGGTAAATTCAAGTCAAGGATAGCCAACGCGGGTTTCTCGTGACGGAAAGTGGCTAACCCCTGCGTGCCATCCGCTGCCCAGACGACTTCGTAGCCCGCCTGTTCCAGATAGAGCCGAACCGTCCGCATAATTTTGGCTTCGTCTTCAATAATGAGAATCTTTTTCGCCATCGCCCTTATTCCTGTAGATTTTGCCCTTCACCCTCTCGATGACACAGCGCCTCTCCGTGAAAGTATAGCTGTGTATTGTGTAGGCTGTGTGTAGACAGAGTGATTTATACGTGTGGGAGCGATATAAGCCTACTGACAACCGGATGTAAACACAGTTCGACGTTCTCGCTTGTCAACCGCACGAAATCATTATATCATTGAGTGCTGATATAATGATACAATCAACAGGTAAAGAGATGCTGCTAAATGCTGAAAAACTCGAACTAGAGCTGAAAGCCAAGTTGTTTCGCGGATTTTCGGATACCTCCCGGCTGTCCATCCTGGAGGCGCTGCGGGATAAGCCCCTGAATGTCGGCGAAATTGTGCAGGTGACCGGACTTAACCAGTCCAACATTTCAAACCATCTGGGATGCCTGCGTGACTGTGGATTGGTCACGAGTGAGCAGCAAGGTCGCTACACCTACTATCGACTCACTGATGATCGCATTGACAGTCTGCTTCGCCTGGCTGAAGAACTGCTTTCGGATGTTGCCAAAGGTGTTTACCAGTGTACCCGTTATTCTGTTCAAGAAGGAGCCAACAATGGCGAGTGAAAGAACCTTAGAAGTTCCAGTTAAAGGGATGGACTGCGCGGAGTGCGTGGCGCATGTCCAACATGCTATTGCCGCTTTGCCGGGTGTTGAATCTGTTGACGTATTTCTGTCCTCAGAAAAAGCGGTCTTGCGCCTCGATCCAACCCGTGTCAGCCTGACCGATATTCGCGCAGCAGTGGCAAGTGCTGGCTACTCGGTTCCTGAGCCTGCGGAAACAGCCTCGACTGAAGCGATGGGCGCAGGGTTTACGCGCTCAATCCTGAGTCTGTTCGGCGTTGTGTTTGGTGTCGTTTTACTCATTGTCGTCGCCGGGGAGTGGCTAGGACTGTTTGAGTCCATCACCTCTTTAATTCCTGCGCCGCTGGGTTATGTGCTGGTCTTGATTGCTGGCTATCCTACCTTCCTCAATGTAGTTCGTGCGACCATGAAACGCCAGGTAATTTCGCATACGTTAATGAGTATTGGTGTGATTGCTGCGTTAGTCGTGGGACAGTGGGTGACGGCGGCGATTGTCGTCTTTTTCATGCGTGTAGGGGATTACGCCGAAAAATTTACAACCGAACGCAGCCGTCGTGCGCTGAAAGATTTAACGGCAATGGCACCCCAGACTGCGCGCATTGAGCGTAATGGACAGGAACATGAAGTGCCGCTTACCGATGTCCAGATCGGCGAGATAGTCATTATCCGCCCCGGGGAGAAAATACCGGTGGATGGTGAGGTGATTGCGGGACAGGCAACCATCAATCAAGCCACAATTACGGGCGAGTCGATGCCAGTTGAGGCCGGGGTTGGTTCCAAAGTTTTTGCCGCCACTTTTGCCAAACTGGGCAGCCTGCGGGTTCACGCAACGCATGTAGGTGCGGATACGACGTTTGGCAAGGTCATTCGGTTGGTTGAAGAAGCAGAAACTCGCCGTGCGGATGTTCAGCGTATTGCCGATAAATTCTCAGGATATTTCCTGCCATTCGTGGGAGCCATTGCCCTGCTGACATTCCTCATCAGCCGCAACCCGCTGTCAACGGCGGCAGTGCTGGTAGTCGCCTGCTCTTGCTCCCTCGCTCTCGCTACACCTATCGCCATGCTCGCCTCCATTGGCGCGGCTGCCAAAATTGGTCTGCTCATTAAAGGTGGCAAATATATCGAAGTGCTGGCACGTGCCGATGTCGTGCTGATTGATAAAACCGGCACACTTACTTTGGGTCGTCCACAATTGACCGATGTCATCACGCTCAATGGTATCCCTGAAAATGAAATTCTCGCGCTGGCAGCTTCGGCGGAGCGCTATTCAGAACATCCGCTGGCCGAGGCAGTGCGCTTGGAAGCTCGCCGCCGCAATATCGCGCTGTATGAACCGCAAGCATTCGAGGCCGTTCCTGGTTCTGGTGTACGGGCACAGATTAACGGCAGCAATATTAGTGTCGGCAGTCATCGCCTACTGGTGACTGCACCCGTAGTTTCAGTGGATTTAGAGGCCCAGGGAAAGACCGCCTTATTCGTGCAGAAAGATGGCGAAGTTGTGGGTGTTATGGGTGCGTCGGACACGGTGCGTCCAGAAATCCCGCAGTCAATTGCCACTTTACGCTCACTAGGCATCAAAGACATACAAATACTCACCGGAGACAATGAGCGAGTGGCTTCCGCTTTAGCGCAGAAATTAGGCGTGAACTATCGAGCAAACCTGCTGCCAGAGGACAAAATAGCGATTGTGAAGGAGTACCAGTCTCAGGGACATATCGTGGTGATGGTCGGCGATGGTGTCAATGATGCGCCTGCACTGGCGCAGGCAAACATCGGGATGGCAATGGGTGCAGCAGGCACAGATGTTGCGCTTGAGGCAGCCCATATTGCACTGATGCGCGAGGATTGGACACTGGTGCCGGAAGCCATCCACATTGCTCGGCGCACTATGCGAGTCGTCAAAACCAACATTGCCTTTACAGCCATCTACAATTTGCTTGGGTTGACTTTGGCAGCCTTTGGCATTCTGCCGCCTATTCTGGCTGCTGCTGCCCAGTCACTCCCTGATCTGGGCATTCTCGCCAACTCATCACGTTTGCTTCGTTTGAAAAGAAACAGTCAAGTGGTGGAATAGAGAGGCGCGGACTGCAATTTCGTAACGTGGTAAGGCTTCTGGGATGGTTCGGTCAAAGATGTGAGACCATCAAGCAGATGTAATCGCCTCAGACCTTACCGCGTTACAATGGGATGGTTGAAGAGTACCGCACATTTTCCTGCAATTTCCGCATATTCATGAGGTTATATCAGGATTTTTGATACAACGCGATTTTGTATCCGAAACGACCATAAACCGCAGGTTCTTCGTGAAGCAGGTTGAGCGGCGCGGTAACAACAATCGATTCTAACTTCCGATTGATGTCCGAAAAAGCGAAATGGGCGATCACATTCGCAATACGCCTTAGTAAAGAAGGCTGCTCGTTTTCCGGCAGAAACTTATCAAATACCACAATCCGCCCATCCGGTTTAAGGACACGCGCTGACTCTTGAATACAGGCGATAGGGTCTGGAATCACTGCCAGGATGAGATGCAGCACAACCGCATCGAAACTTTCAGACGGCAGTTCTAATGCCTGTCCATCCATCACCGATACTTGCACGGGGCGTTTCAGTAGCTCTGCTTTACGGCGAATATGCTCAACCATTGTTGGCGTAATGTCAACAGCAGTGATTTCGACACCTTCCGGTACAAACTGAAGATCTTCGCCTGTGCCAGCGCCAACGAACAATACCCGTTCACCCGTCTTGAGTTGTAATAGTTGAATAGAACGTTTACGCGACGTGTTGAAGGATTGCACAATCCAATCATAAATGGGCGCATAGAACGTGTAACGGATGCGATTCCACCTATTGGTATTCACTATCAAGCTTCTCCCGTCCGTGCAACGAGAGACTGCTTCAAACGTCGGTGGCGATGTTGAAACACGAAACGCACAATAGGCAGCAAGATATAGCCGAGCAGTGAGATGCGAGGTTCAAAATTAAGGGTATCCGTCAGCATAGACCCAGTGCCATTGGCTGTAATGATTCGTTCGTGTCGCCAGACCCGATGGATCAATGAGGAGGAATTCTCACAAAAACCACCTTCCCACACCTCGTCAAGCCGGAGTTGATGACGATCAAACGGCAGCACACCCAACAGCAGGAGCCAACTGGCAAACAGCGGCTGTTTTAAGGGAGCTTGCGTAAAAGGTACACGACGCATACCAGCAGGCGAAGTCATGTGAATGAAGGGTGCTAATTCATAGTTTACACCCTCCATCGTGCTTACCTTCTGCCACAGATCTGGCGATGGTACAGGTAGGTTGGATGCCATTTTTAATGTGAATGTCGTCATGATGATTTACTCTCGACTTGCATATTTCTGGCTATAACCAAGCAATCGCAGCGCATTTCCCACGACAACCAGGGTACTACCTTCATGTAAAACTACCGCAAAACCGAGCTGCACGATACCCAGGATGGAGGTAAAGATCAGCAGGACAATCACGCCAAGCGATATAAATAGATTTTGCTGAATGATTTGGCGACTGGCACGGCTCAAACCGACGGCGAAAGGCAACTTGCCCAGATCGTCACCCATTAGGGCAACATCTGCCGTTTCTAGTGCCACCGCCGTTCCCGCGCCGCCCATCGCAATACCCACCGTTGCTGTTGCCAGTGCGGGCGCATCGTTCACGCCATCTCCAATCATCGCAATTGCCTCGTATTTTCGGTCAAGCTGTTTGATGATGTTGAGCTTGTCTTCGGGCATCAGTTCTGCCTGCACTTCCGTTAATCCGACCTGAGCAGCAATGTTCTCTGCTACATCATCGTTGTCACCCGTGAGCATAACGAGGTGTTCGATGCCCAACCCACGAAGGTCGTTCATGACCCCTTTGATATTGGAACGTGGGGTATCTGCTAACCCTAGAACACCGAGGATTTTGCTCCCTTTACTGACTATCATCGTCGAACGCCCTGTTTTTTCTAGCTCGTTTACCTGGCGGGCTAAGCCGTCGTCCAGCGACATACCGGCTGTCTCGGTAAACAATTTCACCGAACCCACCAACACAGGTTCGCCATCAATGACACTGCGAACACCGCGCCCCGGCACATTTTCCAGACCTTCCGCTTTCGGAAGTTTCAGTTTTTTCTCCTGTGCCGCCCGTACAACAGCCTGCGCTAATGGGTGATTTGATTGTTGTTCTACTGCACTTGCGACACTTAGTAGTTCGTCAGGTGATGCCCCATTTAGCGAGACAACATCGGTGACACTGAATGTGCCGCTGGTAATGGTTCCGGTCTTATCGAACGCAATGGCTTTGAGCCTGCCCAGATTTTCCAGATGCACACCACCCTTAATCAGCACACCGTTGCGGGCTGCCTGAGCAATGCCTGCCAGTACCGCTGCCGGAGTACCAATTGCCAGCGCACAGGGCGAGGCAGCGACCAGCAGCAGCATCCCACGATAGAAGCTGTCTTGCAGCGGAAGCAAATTCAGCAGCGGCGGGATAGCAATCAACAAGGCTGTGGCAATGAAAACAGCAGGGACAAAGCGGCTGGTGAAACGATCCGCAAACTGCTGGGTTGGACTTTGCTGACCCTGGGCTTCGGCAACCAGTTTCATCACGCGGCTCAAGGTATTGTCGGCGGCAAATCGTGTAACACGGATTTCAAGCGCATTGTCTTTGTTGACCGTTCCGGCGAACACCTCATTCCCCACCGTTTTCGTGACCGGTACGCTTTCACCCGTAATCGGACTCTGGTCAACAGCGCTGCTGCCTACAGCCACTTCGCCATCCACTGGAATACGATCACCGGGACGCGCAACGACGACATCCCCCACTTGAAGTTGCTCAACAGGTTCTTCAACAATCTGACCATTGCGTTTGACCTGAGCCGTCTTGGGCATCAATGCACCCAGCGCGTTAATGGCATTGCGGGCGCGATCCAGCGCATAATGCTCGCCCGCATGACCAATCGAAAACAGCAGGAGCAAAAACGCGCCTTCGCTGAGTTCACCGAGTACGGCTGCGCCTGCCGCTGCCGCCAGCATCAGAATGTCGGTATCCAACTTGCCTTTGAACAGCGCGGGAATGGCATGAGTCGCCACGTCGTAGCCACCCGCAAGGTATGCCAGGATGTAAAACACATTTCCTACAAGCGGAGTAAATCCTAAAAAGCGTTCGCCTAACCAACCAATCAGGAAAAATGCGGCTGCCAAACCGACCAGGATGAGTGTCCAACGCTCCTGCATCCAATGCGGTAAAAAGGCGGGCGCGCTGCCATGATCATGTCCATGACCGCCTGCTTCATGCTCATGATCGTGGTCGCCCTCGTGTTCATGCTCATGCGCCTCACGCTTTTGTGATGGCGCTGTCGAGGCGATCAAATCGACTCCCATACCGCGAATAGTACGTTCAATGGTTTCACGTTGAAGCACTTCACTGTCATAAGCCACAAAAATCAATCCGGCAGCATAATTGACGCTGGCATGGATCATGCCCCGCAACTGCTTTAGTTGTCTTTCCAGATTGAGCGCAGCATCGGCACTGTGCATCCCCGTGAAGGGAATTTGTACATGCCGATAACGCTGATTGATTTCCGCACCTGCCTCGTGTGCCAGCCGCTGGACGGTCGCCAATGAGATCAGGTTGGGATCATAGTGAAGACATAACTTTGCGTCACCGTTCCCGCGGACGATGTGGGCTTTTTCAATCCCCCGCTGTTGAGGCAGTTTTGTCGTAAGGATGTTGACACATTCATCGTCCGCATCCAGTTTGGGAAGCAAAATTGAGAGATCGAGTTGCGTAGTAGGTGTCATGGTCTTTTTCCTCGCATGAAAATACCTGCCAATTGCGACTCCGTATCAATACATGAACACTTATTCATGTATTCGTGCAAAAAAAAGGGGTCGGTAAAGTGCCGACTACCCGTGTTTGACGTGCAGCAGACCTTGCTTGAATAAATCCCGTACATGTTCATCATCGAGCGCATAGTACACATGTCGCCCTTCTTTGCGAAACCGTACCAGATTCAGCTGACGAAGATGACGCAACTGGTGCGAGATTGCCGATTGGGTCATCCCTAGAGCTGCCTCCAGGGTATGAACACAGACCTCGTTTTCCAGCAGCAGCGAAATCAATCGGAGTCGGTTAGGGTCACTGAGCGCCTTAAAGACTTCCGACAGACGATTAGCAGTAGATTGTTCGATGAGATGATCTTTCAAGACGGCAAGCTGTTCAGCATCTTCGTCCTTGCAGATGGGTTGGGTTGTTGGGGTGTCGAGCATCATCCGTTGAGCCAATACATGAACACTTATTCATGTATTATGCGTTTTTTTACGCTCTTGTCAAGTAGAACAAGAAATTGTCGCCAGAATCTTGAGGGAATAGACATCAAATGCCTGCGGACTCAGCCTCGTGCCGGATTGAGGGGTTAGCTGCATCCCATAAATGATGAGTTTTATTGCATCTGTTCAGGTCAATTGTCACTGATGATAGAGCGATACATTTCTTAAAATGATTCCAATAACACAATCCCGATGGATGTGATGATGCCTGATCTGCCAGCACTCTATGCCCGTATTTATACAGAACTGCCCGAAGTTGTTACAGTCTATGATGCTTTCGGCAGTGCTATTTATGGAGTTGGCACGCTGGATGACAAGACACGCCAACTTACCAAACTGGCACTGGCAGTCGGGAAGCGACTGGAAAGTGCGACGCACCCCCATACACGGCGAGCGTTGGGGATGGGCATTCCTGCTAATGAAATCAAACAAGTGGTGCTGCTAACAACGACGACACTCGGATTTCCGACAACTGTAAGTACTTACACTTGGGTCACTGACGAATTGGATAAATTATAATTTGGGGAGGAGCGATGCGGCGATTAGGGATTGGGCAGTGTGTTCTGGCTCTAACTTTGGCGCTAATTTCTGGATGTGCTGCAACGTCCAGCCAGCCTGTGATTCAACTCGCCAGCCTGCATCCTCTGCCTGCGCCGCCCGCCAGCGAGATTATCCCGCTGCGGATTTCAGTAGCAGCAGTGATTTCCCCACGCGGAACCGTCGAAAGCTATCAACCTCTGTTAGACTATCTGAGCGAGGCGCTGGAGCGCCCGGTGGAACTGGTGCAGCGGCGCACCTATGAGGAAACCAATGATCTGGTCGAAAGTGGCGAGGTTGATCTGGCGTTTGTCTGTACCAGCGCTTATGTCACCGGACACGATAATTTTGATATGCGGCTGCTGGTCGCCCCCGAAGTCAACGGTGCGACAACCTATCACTCATTGTTAATTGTCCCAATTGACAGTCCAGCACGGACGATGGCGGATTTACAGGGTAAAGTCTTCGCGTTCACCGATCCTATCTCGAACAGTGGACGAGTCTACCCGACTTATCTGGTACAGCAGCTTGGATTCACGCCTGAAACCTTTTTCGCCCGCACTTTTTTCACCTACAACCATGATGATGCTATTCGCGCTGTCGCGGATCAACTGGCGGATGGCGCGGCAGTGGATAGTCTGGTGTATGAATATGCACTGGAACGTGATCCTACCTTGTCAGAACGGGTACGGATTATTCATCGCTCGCCTGCTTTTGGTATTCCCCCTGTCGTGGTAAGTCCAAATATCCGTCCCCAGACACAGGCGCTGCTGCAAGAAACGCTGCTGGGCATGAGTGAGAGTTCTGAGGGACAGGTTGCATTGACCAGCCTCGGTATTGATGCTTTTGTGAGTATTGATGACAGTGCTTATGATTCGGCGCGCGAACTGATCGGTGAGGTCGGGATACTGTCGCCATGAGCAAATCTCAAGCCGAGAAGTGGCTGCACCGTCTGTGGCTGATCGCTGGAGCGGTCAATATTCGGGTCAAAATCCTCGGCATTGTGCTTGCAATGGTATTTTTGCTGGGATTGACCGTCACAATCCAGGTGCGCCAGCTTCTTGCTCAAAGCATGTATGTTCAGCTTGAGGAACAGGCCGTCTCGATTACCCGTGATCTGGCGGCGCGCGCCACGGATCCGATCCTCATCAACAACCTCTATGCCCTGCAACAATTGATGCTTGGCGCGAAAACGACCCATAATGCTGTGCGGTATGCGTTTGTCATCGACAGCGATGGTTATGTTCTGGCACATACTTTTGGAGATGGCTTTCCAGAAAACCTCATTGAAGCCAACACCGTATTGCCAGATGCCTACGAGCATACCGTGTTGCTTCAGACCGATGAAGGACGGATCTGGGATATTGCCGTTCCAATTTTTGATGGACGGGTTGGCACAGCGCGGGTCGGTGTTTCGGATGCTCAGGTCGTCCAGACGATCAATGCCATCACCGGTCAGCTATTACTGACAACCGTGCTGGTTTCGGCAATTGGTATCACGGCAGCCGTGCTGCTGACCTGGGTATTGACACGACCTATTCTCGCACTGGTGCAAGCCACCAAAGCTGTTGAGAAAGGTGATTTCTCGCAGCGTGTTCCTCGCTGGGCAGACGACGAGGTTGGCGAACTATCAAAGGCCTTTAATGCTATGACCGAAGCGCTGGCGAAGAGCGACGCAGAACGCGCTGAACGTGACCAGCTACGCGCTCAATACGTCAGTGGGTTTATCTCGGCACAGGAAGATGAGCGCAAGCGCATCGCCCGTGAACTGCATGACAGCACCAGCCAGAGCCTCACGTCGTTGATGATTGGGCTGCGTGCCTTGAGCGATACCTGTTCACAACCGGAAATTCGCAGTCGCGCTGAAGAACTCCGCGCGGTTGCGGGCAGCACCCTGGACGATGTGCATACCCTCGCGTTGCAACTGCGCCCCAGCGTGCTGGATGATGTCGGTTTACCCGAAGCAATTAAGCGGCATGTGGCAGACTGTCAAAAACGGCATTCTTTGAATATTGATCTTGCTATCACCGGGCTGGAGGGCTGCCGCCTGCCACCCGCTGTTGAAACGGCTCTTTATCGCATTACCCAGGAAGCACTTACCAATATCATTCGTCACGCGGGAGCGGAAACCGCCAGTATTTTCATCGAACGCAGTGATGATAAGGTACTTGCGATTATCGACGATGATGGTCGTGGTTTTGACCCGGAGTTCGTCGAACGACAGGATGGACATCTGGGATTGTACGGTATCCGTGAACGCGCCGAACTGCTGTCTGGGCATCTGGTCATTGAGTCCGAACCTGGCACGGGAACGAGCCTGTATGTGGAGATACCTTTAGTCGAAAAGTGAGGTTTTATGGCGGCGATACGCATCATTATGGCAGATGACCACACGGTACTGCGAGCCGGGCTGCGAATGCTGCTGGATGCCCAATCCGACATGACGGTTGTCGGGGAAGCAGGCAGTGGGGCTGAACTGCTCGGACTGGTTGCACACCTTCAAGCGGACTTGATTCTATTGGATCTGTCCATGCCGGGACTCGGTGGATTGGAAACCTTACCTTTGCTGCGAAAGACCTGCCCGACGGCGCGGATTCTCATCCTGACCATGCATGACGATGAGGGCTACCTGCGTCAGGCGCTGCGCGAGGGGGCATCCGGTTATGTCCTGAAAAAAGCGGCGGACAGTGAACTGATTGCGGCAATTCGAGCGGTCATGCGCGGTGAAGTGTATGTCCACCCCTCGCTGACTCGTACCCTGCTGGAAGATTTGCTTCCTGCAAATGGAACAGACCCCGCCAGTCCCTGGGATGCGTTGAGTGAGCGCGAGCGCGAAGTGCTGCTGTTGGTGGCACGCGGGCATACCTCTGCCCGGATTGGCGAAAATCTCAGCCTCAGTTCCAAAACCGTTGAAACCTATCGGGCGCGCGGCATGGAGAAATTAGGTTTGCGTTCCCGTGCAGCACTGGTTCAATTTGTACTGTCGCACAGTCTCCTTTCACAGGATAGCACCTCGTAACGTCCAGTGTAGGGAAATTCCCTACAATCCCCGACATTCTTGCGGACTTTTCCTGATACCGTCTCTTTTCCCGCCGACCTATATTGGTAGTACAGGTCCTGTTTGTAGCGCCATGCCTCGTTAGCTACGGAAAGGAAAAGGACGTTATGAGTGAAAAAGAGAATGTTAAACAGGAGTCGGATTTTACCCGGCGCAATTTTTTGAAAGGGTTGATGGGTGCTGCCAGTGCGGCAACGGCGCTTGCTGCCTACGAGACCCTCGTCAACAATCCAGAGGTGCTGCTGGCTCAAGAAGATGTTGTCAGCCCTGGCATTGTGACAGCACTGACCAGTGCCGATGACGGACAAGTCGACATTCTGGAGCGAATGCGGGCTGAACTCAGCCAGGCGCTTCAGAAACCGGTGGCAGACCGACGCTGGGTCATGGTCATTGACCTGCGGAAATGTGTCGGTTGCCACGCCTGCACGATTGGCTGTGTGGCAGAAAACAAGCTGCCTCCCGGTGTTGTTTATCGTCCCGTGTTGGAAGAAGAATGGGGAACGTATCCCAATGTGGGACGGCGCTTTATACCCCGCCCCTGTATGCAATGTGATAACCCCCCGTGTACCCCGGTTTGCCCGGTTAATGCCACCTTCAAAAACGAGGAAGGCATCGTCGAAGTGGATTACGACCAGTGTATTGGCTGTCGTGCCTGCCTCACTGCCTGCCCCTATGGAGCGCGGACATCGGACTTCGGACTGACCTATACAGAAGGACTGCCGGTAGCGGATGGACTGATTGCCGGACGTACAAACGCGGAAGGTTATGAACGTGTCGCCAACTTTGAGTACAGCGAAGCCCGTCCCCGTGAGGGGCACGAGTCACCCATCGGCAATGCCCGCAAATGTCATTTCTGCCTGCATCGTGTTCGTGTAGGTGAACTGCCTGCCTGTGTGACCACCTGCATCGGGCGGGCAACGATGTTTGGGGATGCCAACGACCCGGACAGCCTTGTTTCCGAGATGATCGCTCAACCGAACGTGATGCGCCTCAAAGAAGAACTGGGCACATCACCGCGCGTGTATTACCTGGTGTAAGGGAGAAGGCTCATCATGATGACTGTGAAACGAGTGCTTTATGTTCTGGGCATAGTCGCCCTGATTTTGGGACTTTACGGCTTCTACAGCCGTCTGTTCATCGGTGAACGCGACGTGAACTACGGTTCCTATGTCACCTGGGGTTTATGGGTGGCGATGTATTTGTTCTTCGCGGGTATCGCGTCGGGTTCTTTTGTCATTGCGACACTGGAATATCTCTTTGAAGTTCCTCTGTTTAAAGGTACTGGAAAACTAGCACTCTGGGCGGCTATGGTGACACTCCCGGCGGCATTAATCTCTATCGGGATGGATCTCGGTCATCTGGAACGCATCTGGAAAGTATATCTGCAACCCAATCCGACTTCTTTGCTGGCACAGATGGTCTGGGGCTATACCATTTTTGGCGGGGTCATCCTGTTGTCCCTGTGGCTGGTCGCCCGGCATGGGCATCGCTCCACCTTTGCGGTCAAAGCACTGATGATGGTGGGCTTTGTGATGGCAATCTTTGTCAGCGGTGGTGTGGGCGCGCTGCTGGGGGTGAATGCCAGCCGTGCGGTGTGGCATGTGGGGCTGCTGCCCGCGCAGTTCCCCATTTTCTCGCTAGCAACCGGGGTCGCGCTCATGCTGACCATCGTCAGTTTCTTTGGGACGATGGAAGACGCAATTCGTGTGCGGTTACAGCGGGTATTGAGCATCGGCATGGTTGTCCTGCTGCTGGTTAAGACTTACCTGCTGTGGTCGGATTTCTCCATGTCGCTCTACAGTGGCGTGCCGCAGAACGTCGATGCCATCAACGCCGTGATGTACGGCGATTACTGGTGGTCGTTCTGGATTCTACAAATTGTTCTGGGAACCATCCTGCCCATTATCGTCCTGATTATGCCGAACTGGTCAAAAAATCGACTGTTGGCGGGTTTGACGGGTATCGTGATTCTGATTGGTTTCGGGGCAGCGCGTGCCAACATCGTCTTCCCGGCACTGTCGATCCCCGAACTGGAAGGGATGGCGGAAGCGTTTAGCGGTCCGCACCTGAACTTTGATTATTTTCCCAGTCTAATGGAATGGTCATTAACGATAGGTGTCGTCGGGCTGGCGACTCTTGCCTATTTGATCGGAATTGACCGTCTGCCGTTTCTCAAGCAAACATCGTCGGAGGTGACACAATGACCAGCAAACCTGAAACGAAACAGCCCGACAACTGTGGTCTCTCCCGGCGCGATTTTGTCAAGATCGGTGCTATCACAGGCAGCGCCGCTGCCTTTCTGGGTGGAATGCCCGGTTTTAGCCGGATCATGACCGCACGCGCTCAGGAAGCAGAGGGCGAACTGGCGTATCCGCTGGCGGATCCCGCCAATCAAATTTATACCGTGTGCTTGCAGTGTAATACGGGCTGCGGCATCAAGGTCAAGCTGATGGATGGCATTGCTGCCAAGATTGACGGCAGTCCGTTCCATCCCATGAATATGTACCCGCATATCCCCTACGAGACCCCTGTTGCCGAGCTAGGCACAGTGGAAGGGGCGATTTGCCCTAAAGGACAGGCAGGCTTGCAGTCGGTCTATGATCCATACCGGCTGGTAAGTGTACTCAAGCGCAAACCCGGTACACCGCGTGGTGGCGGTCAGTGGGAAACAATTGCCTTTGATCAGGCGATTACCGAAGTCGTCGAAGGTGGTGATCTGTTTGGCGAAGGTCCAGTTCCAGGGCTGCGCGAGTCGTATGCCCTGACCGATGCGGATGTGGCGAAACAGATGGCAGCCGCCATCAAAGCCATTCAAAATGAAAGAGATGCCGACGCAAGGCAGGCACTGGTCGCCGAGTTCCAGACAACTTTTGCCGATTATGTGGATGCCATGATTGATCCCGATATCCCTGATTTCGGACCACGCAACAATCATTTTGTCTTCGCCTGGGGACGCTTGAAAGATGCCCGCAAAGACCTGATTGCCCGCTTCCTGGGCGCTTACGGTACAGCCAACGCTCATGGACATACCACCGTTTGTCAGGGGAGTTTGTACTTCACGGGCAAAGCCATGTCCGAGCAGTTTACCGATGGTAGCTGGACGGGCGGTGTCAAGTTCTACTGGCAGGGTGACATCGGCAACAGCGAGTTTGTGATTTTCGTCGGTGCATCCCCGTTTGAAGGCAACTACGGTCCGCCGCTGCGTTCGCCGCGTATTACCACCAACATGCTGAACAATGGCATGAGATTTGCGGTAGTGGATCCGCGCTTCTCTAAGACTGCCGCGAAAGCGTGGCGCTGGGTGCCTGCTAAACCGGGAACAGAAGGCGCATTAGCGTTGTCGCTGATCCGCTGGGTGATTGACAACGAACGCTACAACAGCGCTTATCTGTCTGCCGCCAATAAAGCGGCTGCCAGCGCTAACGGGGATCCGACCTGGACAGAAGCCTCCTGGCTGGTCAAGCTGGATGACGAAGGCAATCCGGGCAAGTTCTTACGCGCCAGCGAAATCGGGCTGCGTGAACCGGAAGAGCGTCCTCTTTCCACTGATCCCGAAAAGACCTACCTGTTTGACTACTTTGTTGCCCTGGTGAATGGCGAACCGGTGGCAGTCGACCCGTATGCGACGGAACCTGAAAATGCGGTGCGTGGGGATTTGCTGGTGGATAACCTGCAACTGGGTGACTTCACCGTGAAATCCGGTCTGCAAATCATCGCCGATTCAGCACGCGAACACACACTCGAAGAATGGGCAGAAATCTGTGGTATCGGTGTGGATGACATTGAGGCGCTGGCATTCGAGTTCACCAATCACGGGCATAAGGCTGTCGCCGACATCCATCGCGGGGTCAGCCAGCACACCAATGGGTTCTACAACGTCTATGCCTGGTACACGCTTAATGCGCTCATCGGCAACTATGACCGCGCGGGTGGGCTGATCAAATCCACCACCTACAAAGCAGACGGCAGTAAAGCCGGACAACCGTTCAAGATCAGCGCTTCCAACGGCACGATGGCTCCGTTTGGCACCAGCATCATCCGCCACAACGAAAAATACGATAAACACACCCTGTTCCTGCGCGATGGTTATCCGGCGCGGCGCAACTGGTATCCGCTGTCCAGCGACATCTATCAGGAGATTATCCCCTCCATCGGCGATGCCTATCCGTATCCGGTCAAAGCGATGATGTTGTATATGGGGTCGCCGGTTTATTCGCTGCCTGCGGGTAACATGAACATCCCAATTTTGTCCGACCCGCAAAAACTGCCGCTGTTCATTGCCATTGACCCGTTCATTGGCGAAACCAGCATGTTTGCGGATTACATCTTCCCCGACACCATGTATCTGGAACGCTGGGAATTTCATGGCAGTCATCCGAGTGTTGCGCCGAAAATTCAACCGGTGCGTAATCCGGCGATTGCGCCGCTCGTACCCGAAGTGACGGTGTTTGGACAGCCAACACCGATGTCACTGGAAGCGGTATTGATGGCAATTGCCGAGAAGATAGAACTCCCCGGTTTCGGAACTGGTGGCTACGGCGACCTCGGTGACTTCAATCACCCGGATGATCTCTATATCAAGATGGTCGCTAACCTTGCCTTCGGTGAAAAAGAAGATGGCTCTGACTCGGTTCCCGACGCAGATGATGAAGAACTACGTATCTTCACCGAAGCACGTCGCTATCTGCCCGAAAGCGTGTACAGTGCCGAACGCTGGCAGACCATCGCAGGCGATCTGTGGCCGAAAGTGGTCTACGTGCTCAATCGCGGTGGACGTTTCCAGAGCTATGCGCGAGGCTATAAAGAAGGTGACGTTCCAGAACAGAGCGCCAGCTACTTCGGTTTTGATCCCACCGTTGCCTCCAATCCGTTTGGCACGATGGTCAATATCTATCAGGAAAAGACCTACGACAACAAGAGTGCCATGACGGGTGAGCATCTGGCGGGTTATGCCCGTTACCTCCCCGGTCCGTTTGATGTCACTGGACAACTGCTGACCGATGAAGCCGATGGTTACGATCTGCGGATGATTACTCACCGCGAAATCATGCAGACCAAGAGCCGCACATCTTCAAATTACTGGCTGCTGGCGCTGCTGCCGGAAAACTCGGTGGTGATGAATGCGGTGGATGCCGAAGCACGCGATTTGCAGGATGGTGATCTGGTTCGCATCGTTTCACCCACCAATCCGAACGGTGAGTGGGATTTGATGAACGGCAACACCGTTCCCATGATCGGCAAGGTCAAGGTGACGCAGGGTATTCGCCCTGGTGTGATCAGCTTTGCGCTCGGTTTCGGTCACTGGGCATACGGCGGTGTGGATGTGAGCATCAATGGACAGACGATCCCCGGCGATGAGCGGCGTATTCGCGGTTTCCATGCGAACGCGGCGATGCGGGTCGATCCGTATCTCCAGAATACCACGCTGGTCGATCCCGTCGGTGGCAGTGCTGTGTTCTACGATACATTTGTGAGAGTAGTCAAAGTTTAGTCTGGAATTGGGTTGGGGTGGCACACATGACCGCCCCAACCTGCTTGCCCGTAAAGGGGAAATGTTATGGCATCCTTCACCGAGTTACTTGCCCAAACTGCTGCCCGCCACGACCATCTCTGTCCTCGCCAGGTGATTGGCGTTCGCATGGGCATGTATGCCGCCGACCTGCTGAATTTGGAATTGCCGCAGTCGGATAAACGGCTGATTGCATTTGTTGAAACGGACGGCTGTTTTGCCGATGGGGTGTCAGTGGCGACAGGTTGTTCGCTGGGGCATCGCACGATGCGGTTGAAGGATTTTGGCAAAGTCGCGGCGACCTTCGTCGATACCAAAACCGAGCGTGCCGTTCGTATTTTCCCTCACCCTGAATCACGCTCCAACGCCCGTTTGTGTTTGCCAGATGCTCGCAGCCGCTGGCACGCCCAGTTAGAAGCGTATCAGGTGATGCCGGTGGAGCAGATGTTGTGCTGGCAGCCGGTGACGCTTACCATCGCCTTGAAACAGCTTATCAGCCGACCCGGAGTGCGTGTCAACTGCGCTGTTTGTGGCGAAGAGATTATCAATGAACGCGAAGTAATCGTTGATGGACAGGCGATTTGCCGTACCTGTGCCGGTGATCATTACTACCAGGTAGGCAGTGATGCTTTTGATGCTGTGCTGAATGAGGTTGTACAGACACATGCGAAATGATGTGACGGTAGCGATTCTGGCAGGCGGGCTTTCCCGACGCATGGGAACCAACAAGAGCTTTGTGTTGCTTGCTGGTAAGCCGCTGATTGAGCATGTGATCGAGCGCGTATCTGCGCTGCGCCTGCCTGTTCTTCTGATTACCAATACACCTGAGCAGTACGCTCAATTCGAGTTACCCATGTATGGCGATGTCTATCCGCAGCGGGGGTCGATGGGTGGGCTTTATACAGCGCTGCACTACAGTCTCACCGACTATACGCTGTGTGTCGCCTGTGATATGCCTTTTTTGAGTCTGGATTTGTTACGATACATGCTGGATTTGCGATCAGGAGTGGATAGCGTCGTGCCGTACATCGCAGGGAATTATGAGAGCCTGCACGCGATCTATCATCGAACCTGTCTGCCAGTCATCCGGGAGCAACTTGTACGAGGTCGGCTCCGCATCCATGATATTTACATCCATCTTCAGGTCAGACTGGTTACAGAGTTAGAGATTGAACGCATTGACCCAGACCAACGCTCATTTGCGAATTTGAACACCCCGGATGATGTGGCACACATCCAGAAGTGGCTGCCATGACCCTCTACGATGCCTTCAATCGCCCGCTTGAGAATCTCCGTATCTCGGTGACGGATCGCTGCAACTTCCGTTGTTCCTACTGTATGCCCGCGCACAAATTTCCACAGGGATACCGCTTTATTGCCAGCGCCGACCTACTGACCTTCGCGGAAATTACCCGGCTGGCGCGTATCTTCAACCATCTTGGAGTTCACAAAATTCGTCTGACCGGTGGTGAGCCGCTGGTGCGTCCACATATCGAGCAGTTGGTGGGGATGCTCTCAAGAATTGACGGTATTCGAGAGATTGCGATGACCACCAATGGCTACCTGCTGCCGCAAAAGGCAAAGCTGCTGCGCGAACAGGGGTTGACCCGCTTAAACATCAGCCTCGACAGCCTGGATGAAGCCATTTTCAGACAGATGAATGGCGGACACGCCGAGGTGAGCGATGTCCTCAAAGGTATTGAAGCGGCGGAGCGTGCGGGCTTTTCATCTCTCAAGATCAACACCGTTGTGCAGCGCGGTGTGAACGACCATACGCTGGTTGACCTTGCGCTCTACTTTCGGGAACGCGGACATATCATCCGGTTCATTGAGTTTATGGACACGGGGACGCTCAACGGCTGGAAATACGATCACGTTCTGCTCACCGACGAACTCATCCAGCAAATTGAGTGCGTGATTCCGTTGGAGCCACTCCCCGCTCAACATTATGGCGAAGTTGTCCGACGCTACCGTTACGCCGACGGCACTGGTGAGCTTGGTTTCATCACGTCTGTTTCAAATCCTTTCTGCGGGGGTTGTAACCGCCTGCGCCTTTCAGCGGAAGGAAAAATCTACACATGTCTGTTTGCGAGAAAGGGAGTTGACCTGCGTGATCTGCTGCGATCAGGGGCTTCAGATGACACCATCATTGAACGCATTACGCAGACCTGGCAGCAGCGAGCAGATCGCTATTCGGAAGAGCGCAGTAGCGGACAGCGAACTGAAAAAGTGGAAATGTATCATATGGGTGGTTAGGGTGCAGGGTTCAAGTCAGAATCAACTTAAGACCCGCAATCACCATGACGACAGCCAGTGCATAACGTACTTGATGGTTGCCCCAACGTTTGCTTCCATAGTCTGCCCCAATCCAGCCTCCAATAGCCACAGCAATTAACCAGAGCGGCAGCACCTCGGGCAGTGAACTCAAACTGGTCGGCTGTCCCAATAATCCAGCCACAGAGTTCATCAGAATAAACACCGCCGATACGCCCGATGCCTGTCGTGGTTCAGCCCAGTGCATGAACAATAACAGTGGGCTTAAGAAAATACCTCCTCCTGTGCCAGTGAGACCAGACAGCAATCCAATCCCTGCTCCAGACAACAGCGCCAGTATGGGTGGTGGAGATGTGATGATTTCCGGGGTTACAGCGCGTGTGCTTCTAAACATGCGATAAGCAGCATAGATCAAAATCAATCCAACAACGACTTTATAAGCGTTGGTTGGCAGGGTGATGCCCCCACCTATAAACGCCAGTGGAATTGAAGTTATGGCGAACGGCCAGAATAGCGCCCACGAGAAAGCCCCGGCACGGTAGAACTTGAAAGCGGCGATACTGGCGACGAGGATGTTTAAGACCAATGCGGTAGGTCGCATGGTAGCGGGTGCTACACCGAGCAGTGCCATTGCGGTCAGATAGCCAGAAGCTCCGGCGTGTCCTACAGAAGCATAGAGCAAAGCGGTCAGGAGGAATACGGCGGTCAGGATAAGCGCCAGCAATGTATCCATAAAAAGTGCGGTGTTCCATTTCTGGGTCGAGTAACTCGGATGGTTTTGTTGAGCTTACAGGACACTGAAGCAGCCAATGAACCCTGTCATCGGCTGCCTTTTGCCTCACTTAACGGGTTGGAAGGAGTAATGCCTCCAACCGCTTACGAATAGCTGGCATTGGAATCTTCCCCCCGCTGCTAATGACCTCGCCTTCGACCAGCACCAGCGGAAGTTGAGCGTTCGGTGGCAGAGCCGGGCAACTGGGGTCGAACAGATCATAGTATTCCATTTGCACAGCATCCCCAAAACGCTGATGCAACTGTTTAGCTGCCCAGTTCGCCGTGTCTCGCCAGCTATCTTTGATGCCTTCGGCACAGGCAATGGGTGCACCAATAATTTGCACGGTTAGTTTCTCATTCATGCACACCTCTCTCTGTCGTACTTGAAACCCAATTCTTTGCTGCTCAACAACAAGAAGCGGCTGACATGGCAGTGAAATCGATCCCAAGCGCCTCACCGAGTTGGCTGCTGGTTTCATCCAGCAAGAAGCGGGCAAACCGTTGGGCTTCCACAAAGGCAATCACTTTCGAGTTCGTCTGTACCTGAAGCTGCAATTCGCGCAGAAAGTTGATGTCCTGCTGAGTGATGGAGCCGCTCGTCTGTCTGGAACGCAGGTCAGACTGAGCAGTCGCATAGCGTTTCAACAGCGCCTGTGTTTCTGCATCCTCATCCAGTGAGCGCTTTGCCTGTTGAACATCGACCATTGTCGGTGTTCGTAACAGGGATTCGATCAGCGTTTTGGCGGTGGTTTCAACGTTGGATGGAAGTCTATTTAACATCATAATCTCTCCCTACCCACAGCATGAGCTTGTTTTCATGGCGAAGCGCATTCCAATACCCTGTGAAATCAAGTCGTTCACTGCACGGCAAAGTATCGCCACCTTTTCCTGAGCTTTGAGATACTCAGCGATAACAGGATTGTCAAAGACTGCCTGTTCCAGTTGTTCCAACTCGGCACGTTCTTCCGCACTCACGGCATTGAGCATCAGTAAGGCTTGAAGCTGGTGCTGCTTTGCCTGTAAAGCCTCAATTGATGACTGCGCCTGTGGGTCATTTTGCAGGCGGAGCGAACTCTGCTCAAACTGCATGAACTCAGTTGTTTGACCCAGTGCCATCGCCAATTCGCCAACTGCTGCCCGAGTGGTCTCAACCGATAGGTTTGTGTTTGCGATAAAGTCACTCATTGCGCCATCTCCTTCTCAATGGCTTCAGGTTGTTCACCGTAAATCTGCCTGCCAAGCGGGGTCAGCACATCCAAGCCTTTGACTTCATAGGGCAGCAGAGGGATTTCAATCATCGGCACAGCAAAGCGTTCACTGATCTCGTGGAGATATTTCTCCTGCATCGCACGTCGGACACGGCTGAAAGGGGTAGTACACTGTTCGGGCGGCAGCACATAGTTGGCAAACACCAACCCGGTAAGAATATCGAGAGTTTTGAGTTCTTCACTGGCGCGGTATGCCTCGATAATGGGTGTTGCTTCCGGGTACATGACAAAGGCGAATGTGCTTCGCTTTGGATCGCGCATCATGGCGATGACATCGCCAAAACGCTCTTTAGCAACATCGTCCGCAGCCGTACTGTCCACCGATGCGAACACTTTTACGTCAATCTGCGTACTCCAATCCATAGGCAGTTCCAACAGGCGCAGGGTATGTCCGGTCGGCGCAGTATCGAAAACGATTACCTGCCAATCATCCTGGCTGGCATAATCGATGAACCGATCAAAGGCAGCCATTTCTTCGGTGCAAGGTGAGTTCAGTTCTTCTTCCATCACCTTGACAGATTCAGGCGTGCGTCCCCGTAGACGAGCATCGTCGAGAATGCGTGTTTTGTAGACATCAGCAGCAGCTTTAGGATCGATTTTGGTTGCCCACAAATTCGCAACACCCTTAACCGGTGTTACGGTGTCACCAACCGGCACACCCAGTACATCGCCCAGGTGCGCCGCTGGGTCAGTCGTGAGCAAGAGTGTTTTGTAGCCCTGCTTTGCCAGCCAGACCGCTGTGAAGCAGGAAGCAATGGTTTTGCCAACGCCGCCTTTGCCTGCAAAAAACACCGTTCGCCTGTGATCCTCGGGGAGCAGGCGAGCCAGCACATCTGAGGGATCAGTTACCCTTCGGTAAACGGTGGCTAAAAATTCAGCACTGTTATCCCGTTGTGGCAGTACCGTTTGACCGTCAAAAAGCAGCGCACCTACCGCGCGTAAACGATCATTCCCTTTGATTTCACCATCCAGAAGCGGCATAAACCGGGTCGGCAAAGGCAGATCATGTTCGATCTGGGCAAGATAACGTGACTGCATTTCAATACGTGGGGCGTAGAGGGCATTCGCCGCCTCGGAAGCGGGCAGGATGCCATTAACAATCAACTCGTGCGTTTGAATACCCAGCTTTTGCAGCTCATGGATCGAGCGCTGCGTCTCCTTAATGGAGGTCGCTTCCGGTTGTAAAACAAAGATGAAACGAGTATGGGTGGTATCGCGCATAACAGCCACGGCACGCTCATACTTCAACTTTGCATCCTGAATGGCGGCTGCCGGACCAATGCAGGTCTGCCCGCTGCCCTGTTCGGCTTCTTTAATGGAACGGCTCCATTCTACCGGAAGCTCAATCAACCGCAGGGTGTGACCTGTCGGTGCGGTGTCGAAAATCACGACATCGAAGTGTTCCTCACCTTCAGCCGGAGCATCCAGAAAGTTGGTGAAACGATCAAAAGCGGCAACTTCGGCAGTACAGGGTCCACTCATTTGCTCCTCGATGACCTGCACCATTTGAAGCGGGAAAGCGGCTCGAATCGGTGCCAGTGCCCGATCCTTATATTCCTCAGTTGCACGGTCAGGGTCAATTTCCATCGCCCACAGACCAGGAACGCCCTCGATAGCGGTGATCTGGTGACCGATCACCTGCTCAAAAACATCGGACAGGTTGGAGGCTGGATCAGTAGTGACGATGAGGGTACGTTTGCCTTCGTCGGCATAACGTACTGCCGTTGTGCAAGCCATCGAAGTCTTACCCACGCCACCCTTGCCAGAGAAAAAGACAAACTCAGTCATGATGCACTTCCTTCATTGAGAGCGCTTTGAATCTCAGCCAGTGTGGGATACGCGCCAACCTTAATCACACGCCCCTGCACAACCGTTATCGGTAGTGCTTCCATCTGCCGTTCCCGCACGAGGCGCATGACTTCACTGTTTTGGATGAATATATTGGGATGACTCGTCATCTGATACCGTTCAACACTCACATTTGCTGCCTTGAGCGCAAGGAGCATTTCACTGACATCGAGCAGGGTCTGGTCCAGAGTTGGACCGCACAACCCCGTTGGGCAGCACATAGGCGGGTCGAAAATTTCAACCTGTGAGTTGGCGGCGGTTTGCGCCGAGAGATCAAAGAAGGTGATGGGTTCACTCATGGTGTGACTCCTTCAAGTACATATATAGAAACACTTCGATGTAAAACAGCAAAAAAGGGCGTGACTAACGCCCGGTATTGTTGACCAGCATGAGCAAGCCCTGTAAAGCCGTGAGCATGGATGAGTTGAGCCGATGAAAAACCCATACACCCCGCGCCTCGGACTGAATGAGTCCCGCATCTCGTAACACTTTCAGATGGTGTGAAATCGTCGGTTGAGTGAGTTCAAAATGCCGCTCGATGTCGCAGCCACAGACCTGCCCACCTCCCTGACTAATCAGGTCGATCATTTGCAGACGAACCGGATTACTGAGCGCTTTGAATGCTGCGGCGAACTGATCGGTTTCCGTCTCACCTAGGCGAAGGTGAACATCAGGATTGCAGACGTAAACTTCGTTTTCGGTTGTGATGACAGGTTGCACCGTGAGCGTATCCATCTCATTTCCTCTCTGCCTGTGGCTTTCAATCTATGAACATCCCGCCCTCATACATAGAGGATACCTTATATAGAAGACTTTCTATATGTGCTTTTCATCACGATTGCCGATGACATGTAACACTGAAATCAAGTGTCTATCGGGTGCTAGACTGAATTCATGTTTAGCCGATCAATCTGAGAGGAGAATAGCATGAGTCATCCATCAGCCAGCATTCCTGCACAACGCAATAGCAGCGTTTTTGGCAGACTTTCGGTGCTAGACCGCTTCTTGCCCATCTGGATTTTTGCGGCAATGGCAATCGGGATCGGGCTGGGTAAATTGTTTCCAGCGCTCGGACCCGCCCTCGACTCCATCAAACTGGACACCGTTTCGCTGCCCATTGCCATCGGACTGTTGTGGATGATGTATCCGGTGCTGGCAAAAGTGAAATACGGAAAAATGCCAGAGATGGCGGCGAACTGGAAGATGTCAGGTACATCGTTGTTTCTCAACTGGATTGTCGGTCCAGCGCTGATGTTTGCGCTCGCCTGGCTGCTGTTGCCCGATTATCCCGAATATCGAACGGGCTTGATTCTGGTTGGATTGGCGCGCTGCATTGCCATGGTGCTGATCTGGAATATGCTTGCCTGCGGTGATAACGAGTACGCCGCCGTTCTGGTTGCGATCAACTCCGTTTTTCAAATCGTTATGTACACCGTACTGGGCTATTTCTATCTGACGGTTGTTCCGGGCTGGCTTGGCGGTTCAGCCGTTGCTCTGGATGTCTCGATGGGCGAGATTGCCAAAAGTGTGCTGATTTTCCTGGGCATTCCACTGGCAGCAGGTTTCCTGACCCGCCTGATCCTGACCCGAACTAAGGGCGAGGAGTGGTACGAAACGAAATTTGTGCCGCGCTTATCGCCAACAGCCATTATTGGGCTGCTGTTTACCATCGTGATGATGTTCTCGCTCAAGGGGGAAGTCATTCTCAACCAACCGCTGGATGTCCTGCGGATTGCACTGCCCCTGCTGATTTATTTCCTCATCATGTTCAGCGTTTCCTTTGGCATCTCCTACCTGCTGAAGTTCCCCTACGCGGATACGGCGACCATTTCCTTCACCGCCGCCGGGAACAATTTCGAGCTGGCAATTGCGGTGGCGATTGGTGTATTTGGATTGGCTTCTGGTGAGGCGCTGGCAACCGTCGTCGGACCGCTCATTGAAGTCCCTGCCCTGATTAGTCTGGTCTACTTATCGCTCTGGTTGGGTCGCCGCCTCTATCCGCGTGATCCGCTCTGGCAAGCTGGATCTCAATCTAAACCTCAGGCTATACCCCAAAATGTTGGTGCTGATTAGAAAGGTCAATGAAATGAACTGCTATCTGTGTGAGAAAACGCCTGGTCCGGGTGGAACTCATTTCCATGTGAAAGCCGCCGTGGGTATATGTCATGACTGTGGTGTGGCAGTTTGTTTGGAACACAGCCAAAAAGCCTCTGAACCCGGTTCACCACTATTGTGTCCGACCTGCGCTGAACTGCGACGTGAAGCCGAAATCGGGCAACCGCATTCACAGCCCGTTTTACAAACCACCTGAAGTTGCACTGAAGGAACTACTCATCTCCAGAGTGAGGATTGATGGAAAGGGGACAAAACAGGCTTTCTTGTTCCCTTTTGAGTTGAGTATCGCAAAACAACACGTTCTCTATTCTTTGCACGGAACGATGGAGAGGAACTTTACCGATAAATATTGAATGATGTTAATTACTGACTTGAAACGCTAAACCCAGTCCAATCAATGTCGGTGGTGAAGAGAGCTGACAACTCATTTCACCCATGACAGTGGGCGAGTAGGGCATTTCATGCTCAAGCCACCAACTTATGACGGCAAGCAGCGCACCCGCTGTATGGTGGGCAATCACATCGTAAGGAATAGCCCCAACCTGATGAGGTGCCAAATTTATCAACTGACCTTGAACAAGCGACGCGATATAATTTCGCGTCTGGATAATAGCTGAATTAACTCCGCCACTGACGCTGAGCAACACACGATAAATTTGAGCATGGGCGGCAACATGGTGAAAGATTTGAATCATGGCCTGCTTACTGTCAACACAACAACGCTTATCATTCGCAAGTTCATGAACTAAAGCTTCGTAAGTCTCTCTCAGAGTAATCTCCAGAATGTGCTCTTTATTTTTATAGTGCAGGTAAAACGTAGCGTGATTAACGTTTGCATGTTCAGCAATTTCTTTGATGGTGATCCCCTCATATCCCTTCTGTAAGATCAGATCAATCAAGGCTTCTTGAAGCATTCGTTTTGTACGTTCTACTCTTCTGTCTGGCATTTTTTAGACACCTGTCCATTATGCAATAAGTAATTGAAATCGCTGGTTGACTTCGCGGTGCATTGACCCTACTTTTAGTATTGTATACGACATCAAGTCGAAAAACCAATTAACTGGAGTGTATCTATGACCGCAAAAAATCATTCGATTGCCTTTGAAGAATCTACACCTGCGAAATTCACATCTCCACCAACTCGTGTAAAGTTTGATCTATGGGTGGCATTGTTATCTTCCTGGTTTGTCTTTGGCGTTTATCTCGATGGGTGGGCGCACAGCCATTTGCCGGAAAGCCTTGAAAGCTTTTTAACGCCCTGGCATGGAGTGCTTTACACCGGCATGTTATCTGTAGGATTTCTGCTGGTTGCTACGCAAATGCGGAATGTTTCGAAAGGCTATGCCTGGCGTTCCGCCCTGCCGGTGGGCTATGCCTTATCATTATTTGGATTTTTGGCGTTTGCTGGTTCAGGCATCTTCGACTTTGCCTGGCACGAAGTTTTTGGATCAGAAGCTGACATTGAAGCGCTTCTCAGTCCTGCTCACTTGCTGCTGGCAATATCCGGGTTTCTTGTCGTGACTGGACCTTTGCGCTCTGCCTGGAAGGAACGCCAAAGACAGGGTTGGGGTCAAATGTTTCCGGTTGTGCTTTCAGCAACGCTTGCTGTATCAGTGCTAACCTTCTTTACTGAGTATGTCCACTTTTATAACACGCCCAGTGTTTTGATTATCAATCCGGGGGTCGCTCAAACACTAATCGAGTTGGAAGATCCTCGCTTTCTGCCCAATGTCTATGGTGTTTTGAGTGTAGCGATACCTTCGCTCTTATTGATTGGAATGCTGCTCTTCTTACTCTCGCGTTGGGACTTGCCTTTAGGGACGATGACATTTGTTATTGGCGTGAATTCGGCGCTCATGTTTTTTATGTCCTGGGGAGAGGTCAATCGCTTTCCGGGACTACTGGTAACAATGTTCATTACCGGCATTTTTGCTGATCTGCTCTGGCATCAGCTTAAACGCTTCAAAAATAATCCCAACAGCCTCCATCTCTTTGCTTTCAGTGTGCCATTCATGATGGGCTTGCTCTACATGCTTGTTCTCAATCAAAGTGCTTTAGCTCAAGTGGGCGAAGGATTGTGGTGGAAGATTCACATGTGGTTAGGAGTGCCGTTTGTTGCCGGGATCGGAGGAGTGTTGTTAAGCATTTTGCGGATACCAGCGAATCCCGCTGATTAAACCCTCTAATATCCTGATGGGTTAGGGTGAATAGAGTACCCAGCTTGAGCAAGTTTTGAGTGCATTGTAGTTAACCAGGAATTAGCAACATACAAGGAGTATATGATGAACGTTACACATGAGAACATCGCAGAGGAATATGGAAATGCTGTTACGGGCGACAAGAAGGGGATAGTCGCTCAAACGGGAAATGCAAAATTCGCAGGTTACTCTGTCGCAGAATTGCAGCTCATCCCCGAAGGCGTTGCGGAAACATCCTTCGGCTGCGGTAATCCCGTAGCTTTCTCGGAAGTACAACCAGGGCAAACCGTTTTAGACCTGGGTTGTGGTGGAGGACTTGACCTGATCCTTGCCGCTGGCAAAGTTGGCGCAACAGGCAAAGTAATAGGCGTAGACATGACCGATGAAATGCTCGCTCTCGCCCGCAAGAACATCGCTAGATCTGGCTTCACCAATATTGAGGTGAAAAAAGGTAAGATCGAAGCCTTACCCATCGACTCCCAATCCGTCGATTGGGTCATCTCCAACTGTGTGATTAACCTGTCGCCTGAAAAGCAAACCGTCTTTAGCGAGATTGCGCGGATACTCAAGCCGGGTGGTCAAATGCTCGTATCCGACATTGTGGCGGAAAATCTGCCGTTTTGGGTACGGCGAAGTGGATTACTAACCGTAGCCTGTGCTGGCGGGGCAATTTCTGAAGCAGAATATTTATCTGGCTTGGCGAAGGCTGGGTTTGAAACATACCGTGTTATCGCTCGTGAATATTATGATGCCGCACAAATGGCATCCGTAGCCACATCTGCTCTACCGAACTTCCTTGCGAATCGTGCGTTTACCAAACATCTCCTCACCCGCATCGCCATGCCTATCTCCAAAAAACTGTGGAGCGCACGCATCCATGCCATCAAAGCATAATCTCACTCACTTTCATTGTAACGACAGTTGATCCCTCCAGTTGTGGATAAAAACTGGCATATCCATCTCTAAAAGGGATAACGCTCGGGGACAAAGCCAAAACAATACTGCTTTTTCCTACCCCCGACACTTTCAGTTGAGGTTAACTGCATTAACTCATCCCCTCTTTAATCAACAGCGTGTGTTCAGTTAAATACACGCTGTTTGCTTTCGCTACCCTTAACATACTCGTCACTTGCTATAAGGCTCAGTCTGATTTATACTTCAATCTAAATTGTATCAAATTAAATTGAATTAAATGGAGCAGTTATGGCGAAGCAGCGTGTATTGTTCCTCTGTACCGGAAATTCTGCCCGTTCCCAGATGGCAGAAGCTTTTCTGCGACACTATGCCGACGAGCAGTTTGAAGTTCACAGTGCTGGGCTGGACCCCAAAGGCATCAATCCGTTTACCATCCGGGTGATGGATGAGGTGGGCATTGATATTCGTAATCAGACCTCGGACAGTGTACGCAAGTACATGGGGTTTATGCACTTTACCTATGCGATAACGGTGTGTTCTCATGCGGATAAAAACTGCCCTCATGCCCTCTGGTCACGCGGCATGAAACTCCACTGGCCGTTTGACGATCCGGCTGCGGTTGAAGGCACCGATGCAGAAAAACTGGCAAAATTCCGCGAAGTTCGTGATCAGATTGCGGCAAAAATTCAGAGCTGGATCACCGAACGGGAGACGGTCTAATGGAGGCAGTTCAACCACCGGAGTTCATCAAACTGCTGGCGAATGATTTGCGCTGGGGTCTGCTCAAAGCGCTCACTATCAGCGATTTTCAGGTCAATGAACTGGTCGCACAGCTTCAGCAGCCGATGAATCTGGTGTCCTACCATCTGAAAAAGATGCGCGAGGATGCGCTGGTGACAACCCGCCGAAGCGAAGCAGATGGACGGGATGTGTACTACAGTCTTGATCTGAACCGCCTGCGCCAGATGTATCTGGAAGCAGGTATGGCATTGCATCCCGCGCTAGGATTAAATTTGCCGACAACAGATGTTTCCCGGTTACAACACCAGCACATCCTATTTGTTTGCACGCACAACAGCGCCCGTTCGCAGATGGCGGAAGGTTTGCTGCGGCATCTGAGTCAGGGGTCGCTGGATGTTCTCAGTGCGGGCAGTCGTCCGACAGCAGTTCACCCGGATGCCATCCGCACGATGGCAGATTTCGGGATAGACATAAGCCACCAGCAATCGCGCTCTTTGAGCGATGTTGAAGGGCAACCGTTTGATTATGTCATTACTGTATGCGATAAAGCCCGCGAAGTCTGCCCGACTTTTCCCGGTGGTGGCACGGCAATACACTGGGGATTTCCTGATCCTGTTGTTATTCAGGATAGTGGTGAACGTATGGCTGTATTTGAGCGAACGGCTTATCAGCTAAAATCTCGCATCGCGTATTTTCTCTCCACCCTCCCATCAGTTTAAGGAGATCCTCCCATGAACAATCAACCAGGATACTGTCCAATCACCAGAACAAAGGGCAAGAAAGTTGGCGGGGCAACTGTAAAGTCAATGCTCTCCGTCAGTCTGCGGACAGTGCAGGATAAACAGTATTACTTTTGCCGGGAAGCGAACTGCGATGTGGTTTACTTCAGCGAAGATGGAGACCAGCTTTTCTACACACACGACATTCGTGAACGGGTGTACCAAAAAGAACCACATAATCCTGATGTTCTCATTTGTTACTGTTTCCATCATAGTTTGGGTGCTATTCAACAGGAATTGGAATCGACTGGAAAAACGTCGGCTGTTGATGACATCAATGTGGGTATTCAATCTGGTCAATGTGCGTGCGATTGGCGCAATCCGCAGGGTGACTGCTGTCTCGGTAATGTCCACCGCTTGATTAAGCAGCTATCCACCAATCACGACTAACGCTACTCAACAATAAAAATAAAAGGAAGAAAGCATTTGAGCAATCAAATTAGCATCTTTGGCGATATCCACGCCAATCTACCTGCCCTTGAAGCCGTCTTTCGAGATATGGAAGCCCGTCAACTGGATAACCTGTACTGCCTCGGCGATCTGGTCGGTTATGGGACGTTTCCGAACGAAGTGGTTGAGTTCATCTGCAAGCGCAACATTCCTACCTTGATGGGCAATTACGATCAGGGTGTGGGCAACGACAGCGACGACTGCGGTTGTGCCTATAAGACCGATGTTGATCGCAAACGCGGTGAACTGTCGATTGCGTGGACAAACGCTCATACCACTTCTGAGAACAAAGCCTTCCTGCGAACCCTTCCGGCGCACATTCCGCTTCAGCTAGGCGAATTGCAGGTACTGCTCGTGCATGGCAGTCCACGCAAGGTCAACGAATATCTGTTTGAGGATCGTCCTGACGAGTATTTTGAGCGCATCATGGATGCCGCTAAAGCTGATGTGCTGGTCTGTGGACATACGCATTTGCCCTATCACAAGGTACTGCCAGGTGGACGACAAATTGTGAATGCGGGCAGTGTTGGCAAACCAAAGGATCATGATCCGCGTGCATGTTATGTGGTGTTGACAGCTACCGGGCGTGACTTGAAGGTGGAATTTATTCGCGTGCCCTATGACATTGAACGCATAGCAGTAGCAATTGAAGCGACTCCCGAACAGGGTGGAATGCCGCATCCTTTTGCTCAGATGCTGCGGGAGGGTGCGGGTTGAATCGAGAACTCATTCGTCGTTCGGTTGCTGAACTCGTTGGCACATTTGCCTTAGTCACCGCTGGCTGTGGCGCGATTATAGTCAATGCTCAGACCGGAGCGTTGACACACATCGGTATTGCCCTGACCTTCGGCTTCATCATCACGGTGATGATTGCAGCCACCGGGCATATCTCCGGTGCACATTTCAATCCGGCAGTCACAATTGCGTTTGCCGTCACCCGTCATTTTCCCTGGCGTGAGGTGATGCACTACGTGGTCGCGCAAGTGCTTGGGGCTTTACTTGGAGCGATTACCCTGCGCTTCTTATTTGGTGATATAGCCCTGATAGGTGCAACAATCCCTGCTGGTTCAGCCCTCCAATCTTTCGCGTTGGAAGTTCTGCTGACGGCAGTTCTGATGTTTGTGATTATTTCCGTTGCGACGGATACGCGAGCCATTGGCACCCCTGCTGCACTCGCCATTGGCTTGACTGTAGCGCTCGACGCGATGTGGGGTGGACCCATCAGCGGCGCGTCCATGAACCCGGCGCGCTCGTTCGGTCCAAGCCTGATTGCAGGAGTGTGGGAAAACCAGTGGATTTACTGGCTGGCACCTATCCTCGGTGCGGTGATTGGAGCGGGGCTTTATCAATTCCTGCGGGAACCACTACCTAAAACAACTTCATAGCTCGTATAGTGCTATTCCCGCCGATCCTCTTGATAAAGTCGATCTACAGGGAACATTGTGCGACTCCTTCGCGCCACCGCTGCTCACTGAACCATTATGTCCTAATTCAATATATAGATGAGCCGCTTGACTTCTCCTGGGATCAGGAGTAGATTATTGATTAATCAGTCAATTAGGAATTCATGGCAAAAGGCAGTTCAATACATGGCGCGCACGCCAAAAGTGGTCGAAGACCGGCGGGAACAAATCATTGACGCAGCCGTTCGGGTTTTTTCCGAGAAAGGTTTTGAACGCGCAACGAATAAAGATGTCGCGCAGGCAGCAGGCATTACACCGGGTCTTATCTACCACTATTTTGCCAGCAAGGAAGATTTGCTCAAAGCGATTTTTGAGGAACATTCGCCGCTGCGTCTGATGCGTTCGTTGCCGGAAAACGTACCGGACTTAGCTCCCGAAGCGATGCTGCGCTGGGTCGCTCACCAGATATTGAGCATCGTTGAAAGTGAGCAGTATGTTCGGTTGGCACGCATCTTTCTCGCCGAAGTGCTTTACAACCCCAGTATGGCTTCGGTTGGATTCGCAGCGATGGGTGAAGTTGTCGGCTTTCTGGAACACTATCTGACATTGAAAATGGAAAGTGGCGAAATACGCTCTGCCGATCCCGCGCTTATGGTCCAACTCTTTGGCGGAAGCCTCATGGCTATGGTCATCCGCCGCCAGCTCATGCAAGATCCGCTTGCTTTGCACTACACGCACGAACAAATTGTGGATGGGGTCGTGACCATGACATTGCGCGGTTGGCTCCAAACTTAAAATTTTTTTGCCTCAATTTTGACTGACTGGTTAATTAATTACTGATAGCAAGGATAATCTGAGTAAAGGAATTCGCCCTGATGTCTGACATGCTTTTGCTCCTCCTCGTGGCTGCAACTGCCTTCAATGGTATCCTCGCGGGTGCGAGCCTGGATCAATCCATAAAACAGCTTCCTGCGCGTCACCGAATCGGGGTAGTAGCTTACTCCACCTACGCTAAAGCCAGCGATCTCGGCAACGGTATCCTCTGGTATGCTTTTATCGGAATTGGAGCAGCACTGTTGACGCTTGCCGCTGCGGTTCTGGCATTCGTTCAAGGTATAAACGCCACTCAGTCACTGCCCCTCTATATTGCCGCCGGACTATCGGTGTTACACACACTCACCACAACACAAGCAGCCCCCATCATGTTCAGTCAACGCCAGTTTGACCACGATGAAGTCGCACTGTCAGCGGTATTCAATCGCTTTGAACGCTGGCAAACCCTCCGCGCGCTTTTACAAGTGATAACGTTCGCCGTGCTGCTCTGGGCGCTGGTGATAGAGAAAGGATCTGTGTGACATGGCTGATTTCACATTCATTCTCGTCATAGCGGCAACTGCCGTCCATGGAATTGCAATCGGAGCAACTCTTGACCAGTCCATCAAGCAACTACCTGCGAGACACCGGATGGGTGTTGTCGCCTACTCTGCTTATAGCAGGGCGGCAGACATGGGTAATGGTTTGATTTGGTATCCCATTCTGGGGATTAGTACCGTTCTACTAAACATTGCAGCAGCGTTAGCAGCGATCTTTCAGAATATCGATTCCACTCATGCCACTCCGATTTTCATCGCAGCCGTGTTGTCGATTTTGACCATGCTCATCACCGGAATCCGGGCGGCACCTATTATGTGGAGTCAGCGTCGATACACAAATGACGAACAGGCACTCGCAGCGGTATTCAGGCGCTTTGAACACTGGCAGACCCTTCGTTCGCTGGTAGAACTGCTGACCTTTGGGGCAGTCCTGTGGGCGTTAGTCACCTTTCTTCGGTGAAACTTGGAAAGGATAGTCCTCGTTGGAGGGATACAATGCAGCAAACGAACACACATTCAGAAAAGAAGCCACAGGCTGGACAGCCACCTCAAGCAAAACAGGTTGAGCGGACAACCTGTTGTATTGTCGGCGGTGGACCGGCTGGCGCAATCTTGGCGCTGCTGTTAGCGCGTCAGGGCGTAGAGGTCACGCTATTAGAAGCTCATTTGGATTTTGAGCGTGATTTTCGCGGAGATACGATTCATCCCGCGGTCATGGAAATTTTAGATGAGATTGGACTCGCTGAACGCTTACTAAAACTTCGCCATACTAAACTCAGCACCTTTGGTCTGCAAACTCGCGCGGGGACGCTCAGACTCAGGTTTGCCTTTGGCAAAACGAAGTTCCCCTACATCACCGTGATTGCCCAATCACGATTTCTTGAATTCATCACCGAAGAGGCAAAACGTTATCCAAACTTTACCCTCATTATGGGCGCACAGGTTGATGAGCTGGTTGAAAAGGATGGCGTGGTACACGGTATCCGGTATCGGGCTTCGGATGGCTCACACGAAATACGGGCAGCCTTGATCGTAGGCGCTGATGGTCGCTTCTCACGGCTGCGCAAACTGGCAGGATTTGAGCCTGTCAAAACCTCACCGCCCATTGATGTCCTCTGGTTTCGCCTCACGCGCGGCGAGAACGATACCATTGAGAGTCTGGATGCTCGTATCGGAAATGGTCTCTTTTTGATTTTCATTGACCGGTTTGATTACTGGCAGGTGGGCTGTGTTATCCCCAAAGATGGCTACCAAAAACTGCGCTCGGATGGGCTGGATCACCTGCGCCAATCGCTGGCGAAAACTGTTCCAGAACTCACGGATCGGTTTGCCGAGTTAAAAGAATGGAAGCAGCTTTCAGTCCTGTCGGTGGAGTCCAGCCACCTGAAACGCTGGTACAAACCTGGTCTGCTGCTCATCGGGGATGCCGCGCATGTGATGTCTCCGGCAGGTGGGATAGGCATCAACTACGCTATATCAGACGCCGTAGTTGCCTCAAATGTGCTTGGTGGGAAATTGGCGGCAGGTCTACCCATTCGTGAAAAGGATTTCGCCAGTGTGCAGCGCCAACGGGAACTGCCGACTCGCGTCGCTCAGACATTCCAATCGCTCCTCCAAAGAGTAGCGTTAGCGAGAGCCATAAAATCTGGCGGTGAAGTCATGGTAGCGCCTGTGCTGCTGGCGCGACTGTTGGAGAAGATGCCCTGGCTGACAGCACTCCCTGCCCGATTTATTGGCTTCGGGTTGTGGCCGCCTCACGTGAAAACAGAACTACCGCAACCGCCGATGGAGAGTGTCACTGTCTCCAACGAACCAACTTCTTCGTCGTCTGACACTCCATTAACCATTAAGTGATAGGCATTTCCAGTGTCTAAGTATATTGTTCCGTTTTCATCGTCGGATGTTACCCTTGCTCGTGCTGGTGGTAAGGGCGTTAACCTTGTTGAACTGGTGCGTGCTGGCTTTGCTGTTCCTACAGGTTTTATTGTCTCAACCGAAGCCTACCGTGCATTCGTGGAAGGTAACCAACTTCAATCGCGCATTCTCACTCTTACCAACCATCTCGCAGCCGATGATTTGTCAGCCCTCGAACACACCTCCAATGAAATCAGTGCTCTTTTTGAGCAAGGGGTCATGCCCACTGATCTTGCCATTGCGATCAATTCTGCTTACAACGCGCTTGACAAGCTTCAGGCTGCCGTCGCCGTACGCTCCTCCGCTACTGCCGAGGATTTACCGGGATTGGCATTCGCCGGACAGCAGGATACCTATCTGAATATCATCGGCGAGGAGGCTGTCCTCAAGGCAGTAAAAAAGTGCTGGGGCAGTCTGTGGACGGCGCGGGCGATGGCTTACCGCATACGCAATCACGTCCTGCCTGATGAGGTCGCGCTTGCCGTAGTTATCCAAACGATGATCGCTTCCGAATCGTCCGGCGTCGTGTTTACTGCCAATCCGCTGACAGGTCGCCGTGATGAGATGGTGATGGATGCCAGTTTCGGATTGGGTGAAGCCATTGTCTCTGGACAGGTTGAGCCGGATCACTACGCTGTCAATTCGCAGACATGGATGATAACCGAACGCAGGCTGGGCGCTAAAGCGATGGCGATTATCCCTCGTGGTGACGGCGGCACCGAACATACCCGGCGCGACGACAGTGATAAGCAGGCTCTCCCTGACGAGCAAATTATTCAACTGGCACAGATAGCGCAGCAGGTGGCAGCACATTTCGGTTCGCCGCAGGACATTGAGTGGGCGTGGGCGAACCAGCAGTTGTATCTAGTCCAATCCCGCCCCATTACCTCACTCTACCCGCTGCCAGAGACCAATCGGCTGAATCAGGAAACTCGTATCTATGTCAATTTCAATGCGATACAGGGAGTCAGTGACCCGCTGACACCATTGGGAATCGATGCCCTGCGTCTGCTGTTTGGCGGCGTGACCAAAATGCTGCGCGTTAAAAGCCCAATGCAGGAACTCCTTCCTGATGCAGGGGGACGCCTATTCCTTGATTTCACCAGCATTATGACTGATCCACGCCTGCGGAAGCTGGGGCTTTCATTGCTCGCAGATACCGAACCTGGCGCGCGGCATACGCTGCTTCGTCTGATTGAAGAAGGGCGTATCCCAACGCGGCAGATACTCACGCCAGGAGGGATGGCAAATCTGTTCCTGGCGCTGCTGCCTATCCTGCGCCGCGTGGTCGTGGCGCTCATCCGACCCGATCAGGTGCGTCCACAGGCAATAGCGGATGCGGAACGATACATGCTCGAGGTTCAACAGCATATCCAGAAAGCGAACAGTCTAGCGCAGTGCTTGCAAGCGATGGAAGATGACCTGCCCCATGCCAATCGCATCTCGATCAAAATTATGGCTTCGGCTGTACCGGTGCTCTCGGCGGCTCTGCCGCTGGTAGGGAGTTGGCTCAGCGACTGGCTGGGTGAGCCACCCGGTGTAGCACTGCAACTGATGCGTGGTTTGCCCGGTAATGTGACCATGGAAATGAATTTGAAACTGTGGGCGGCGGCACAGCGCATTCGTGCCGCTGCTGATGCCCTGACCATGATTCGAGAACAGTCTGTTGAAACCCTGGTCGAAGCCTATCGTCAGCACCAACTACCGATCACTGTGCAGCAGGCACTAGATGCGTTTTTGCAGGAATATGGGATGCGCGGCATGGCAGAAATTGATCTCGGACACCGCCGCTGGCGCGATGATCCCACACCCATCATGCACACTCTGCTGAGTTATTTGGAGTTAGAAGACCCGATGTTTGCCCCGGATGTTGTTTTCCAGAGAGGGGCAGAGCAAGCCGAACAGCTTGCCCATGACTATGTGGAGCGCGCCCACCAACTACCCTTTGGCAGGCTGCGTGCCTGGCTGCTGCGAGCTACTATCCATCGAATGCGAACGCTTGGTGGACTGCGTGAGGTGCCGCTGTCATACATCGCCCGTCTCTATGGTCTCTATCGTACAGCATTGCTGGGCTACGGACAGGAACTTGTGAAACAGGGAGCGCTCGAGTGCGCCGACGATATCTTCTTCGTGCCGTTGGAAATCCTAAAGCGGGCGGCGGGTGGCGATATGTCTGCCTTAAAATCGACCATAAGTGTCAATCGTGCCACCTTCGAACGCGAACAAACGCGCAAACAAATGCCGCGTGTCCTCCTCAGCACCGGGGAAGCCTACTATGAGGGTATCGGTGAAGTGACCGACAGTGAGCATGATTTGATGGGCGATGCTGTATCGTCAGGCGTTGTCGAAGGCACCGCTCGTGTGATTTTCGACCCACATGGCGCACGGGTGGAGCCAGGTGAGATTCTTGTCTGCCCCTCGACTGATCCGGGTTGGACACCGCTGTTTCTGACGGCAGGAGGGCTGGTAATGGAAATTGGGGGGATGATGACGCATGGCTCGATTGTTGCCAGGGAATATGGTATCCCTGCGGTTGTAGGTGTCCATCAGGCGACGACTCGACTCAAGACTGGACAGCGTCTCCGTGTAGATGGTAATCGGGGACGGGTCACGGTTATGAATTAGCAGTAGAAGCGTCGTCAAATGATTTCAATGTCACCGCGTCAGTATCACGCAATGGGTTATCACAAACCTAAAAGTCGTTGAGTTAAGCAAAACCCTACATACCCTTCATATTGACTGAGAAGGAGCATGTAGGGTATGTAAGGTATGAAGGGTTTTAATCCGATTCTGGCAGCACTGCTACATCGTAGCGGCGCATCATGTCGACCACTTCGGCGGGTTGAACCGCATAGGTCATGCCATCCATGCCGCGCTTACGGCGGGCATCGTCAAGCAAATGCAGTCGCTTCAGAATATGCCCAATCCATTGGGTGTCACCGAGTTTTTCTACCGGTTGTCCCAGCAGTCTTGCTACCTGTTCACGCAGCGTCGCCGACTTAATCCACATCACGTCTTTTTCTCCGCGCGTTATCATTTCAAGCGCTTGCAGTACCGCTTCCTCACGGTCACTCAGGGCTTTGCCTTCGCTTATCTGCTCATCCCACGACGCTGCATCGGAAATAGCTTCGAGTAAACCGCTGATGCCGCCCTGTTCTTCAAAAAAAGCTGCCAGCGCGACCAGCGGCGACCACAGTTCCCCGGAGCGGTTGTGGAGCTTGTGGAGTTCGGGACGTTCAAAGTAATTTCGATACACCTGTTGAAAAGAGGTCAGTGCCAGCACATAAAGTTGATGGCGCAGCGGCGCACCGTCAAAATCCGGTGGAAACGAGGGCATCTTTCTATCTGTGCGACGCATGGGAATAGCGATACAGCGGGAGGCGAGGATATCCTCCAACCCGGCAATCGCCGCCAGAATCTTGGGGGAATAGACATCAAATGCCTGTGGTTTCATATCCTCTCCAATGAGACGGATAGCAGGCATCCCCTGTTTGTAACCGCTGTTGAGAAGCTGCCGAATTTGTTGCATTCCAGGGTCTTTGGGATTGTGATAGCGTTCCGCTTCATCAATACCCACTGTGCAGCTTGTTTGATGAATGAGGCGGAACATGGACGGTCCGGTAGGGTCAGAAGTGGTAATCATGTTAAATGCCAGCGGCTGCAAAACACGCATGACCGTGCTCTTGCCGCTATTCTTCGGGCCGTTCAAGGTCAAATACGGAAATGCAGGAAACATCGTATAAAAGTAGGTGGCTATCGCCCATAGCGTGAGAATACGGCTTTCCACATCGGAACGGAAATCCACATAAGTGGTAAAGAGTTGATGTATGGCGGTGAAAACTTCTCTCGGCGCGATAGTTTCACCTTCCAGAAATCGGCGCAGGTCGCTGTAGCGCCAGCGCATCAGGAATTCACAGCCCTCAGGAATGACTTTGAGGGCGATCTCCTGATTATTGATCGAGATAATTTGCTCATCCGACAAACGGCGCAGTTCCCGCGTACTGGTCACGAGGTAGGGTTGAGTATTCAGTTTGTTCCCTTTGATGCGCTCAATGATCGACACCGTGACCATCGCCACATCGCGCCGGAAACCCAGTGCCGGAGCTAAAATCGGAATGCTGTCATTTAAGACTTCGGGCATTTCATCTCCTTCCTGCTGTTCGCTTTGCTGGGTCTGTGCTGCTTTGAGCATTTCATTGAATGTCTGTCCCTTCACCCCAATCTTCGCCATGAGCGCTTTAAATTCAGCCAGCGCAAATTTTTCCAGTGTGGCGGCGTGGGAGAAAAGCGCACGAATGGCATCCTGTCGGGCAAGCCCTTCTAAGTTGGCAGCAGCAAAGACTTCAGCGACGAGCCAATTTTCGGCTTTATTCAGCATGACCAGCGCATCTTCGGACGAGGCTTGATGCTGTGCTAACCAGTCGTTGGCATCCTTCACACCGGATGGGAATTTGGGGAGATACGTTTCACCACCCAATGCCAACGCGATGGCACGACTTTTTGCATTCGCTTCATCTGTGTTGTCCAGCGCGACAAACAGGCGTGGATGTGCTTTCAATCGATTCAGCAGCTCATCTGCTGCCTGCATCCCGCCAAGAGCAACCGTTGCAATGCCCCATTCTCCAAACGTGATGGCATCCGCCTGACCCTCGACGATGACGACCTGTTCCGCCTGTGGGCTGTACAGATGATTGTAGTACGGCTGGCGCTCACCGATAATGTCGCGCGGCGGGTTATAGTGCTTTTTGCCTTCAATGCTGCGCCCGCTAAGATACGTCAGTCGCCCCTTTTCGGTGTGGACATAGACAATCATGTTGGGTGGAAACTTCTGAATCACCGCTCGCCAGTTATCGGACAGGTTTAGGTCAGCCAGCAGCGCATGTTTATCCTGTGGCATGAACCCTAATCGTGAGGCTTTGATGGTATTCAACTGCCAACCACGCTTCTCCGTGACAAAAGTGAGCGCGGCGGGAGTATTCAAGAGAATGTCATGCAAACGCTGGAGAAGCTGTCGTTCTGCCCATGCGGGTGAATTCTTAAAATTGATATTTTCTTCAAGTGTGATGCCCCCACGCTGCGCTAGATAACGGACCACCTCCATAAACTGCGTCGCGTCACGGTTGTTCCATGCGCCTAACGACAGCAGATGCCGTCCGACGAAATCAAACACATCGCCCTGCTCACCGCGCGAATTCCAAAAATACATGCCAGTATTCGGTACAACAACGAGGCTGTCATGCTCAATACCGATGAAGCGTGAGCCAGATTTCTTTAAGGCGAATTTCTCTGCGACCACTTCCTCAATTGGATTACGGGAGCGCAAATGCTCCAAATCAAATGACATCTCCAAAACCTCCAGGTCATAAGCAAAGCTGAATAAAGGTCGTGTTAGAAAAACACGGCGAAAGCTCAAAAATCAGTTGCAGGAGATTGGAGGTTGTGATACATTGGGAGTGTCTAAGTCGCCAATGTATCATCCGCCTGCCGCCCACCCGCCTCGTGTGTAGTGGGCTTTTTCATTCTAGGGTGGGGCGCGTGTTCTAATCACTATATCTTCTCCAAAAGGTATACGCGCGTATACCTTTATTCACCTGTTAGACGACTTTTCACCCTCATCAAGAATTCAATGGTTGTGTCAATTCGAGCGCGTGCCATCGTTGCAGTTTTTTCTTCCGAGATTAAACCACGTACAAAGTCTTCCTCATCGTTGCTATTGATTGCTTTCATCGACTTTACGAAGCGTTTTACTTGTGGTGATGAAGTCTCCGTATGCTCGTTGTCATCTTCTCGTAAACCTCGTTCACAAATTTCCTGTACCTGTCTTCCGGTCAAATTGAACTGAATGATTTGTTGAACCATCTCAGTTTGAACATCATAGGGAAGCTGCAAAACGGGTCGCAGACGAAATTCATCAATAGCATGACGATCAGCGATTTCTAGCGCCTCGTCCGATAGTTGCAAGAGCGATTTGTATTGGCGGAATCGCCCTTTGTCGATTCCACCCATCGCACTTAGCACGGCTTCGGTATATTCCCGTTTACCTCGCAGATCGAGTTCCAGCGATTGACGATAGAAATCATTCGATACTGCATGAGATGGAATCTCGTACCCATGCACCGTTAGCACCAGAAGAGCGGCTTGCCGTGCCATCGCTATTGCAGATAATCCACTGCGGGCGGTGTTCTCTTTTGCCTGCCGAAAGACTGACGAACGCTCTATTGGAATAATGATGCAGGGAATCATGCCATCACTGTTGTAGCCAGCGATGAAATCGCGCAGCAGCCATGTCGCCCAGTAGCGACGCTCACCCGTCTCGATGCGGAACTGCTGTGTCACCCCCTGTGAGACATCCACGACTGTCAGGGGATTCACCTGCCCATCATCGCGGATGGTGATAGCGAGGTTCACCAGATCGTACAGCAGTTGTTCTTCGGGCGAGAGATGCACCGATTGGTCTTCATCACTCTCATCATCAGGATTCGGGAGCAGTTCCAGCACGTTGTTGAAAGGTCGCCCCCGTTGGCGAGCAGCGACCTGTACGAGTTGCACGAGTTCTTTCAGTGCCTGTGTCGGCGTGAGGCGATTGCTGTGGAAAGCGAAATGAAGCTGCTCTGGTAGCACCCGGCGCGGCTGTACCGGATCAGGTCGCACCATTTCCAACAGGAGCCGTTCTACTCGGATACTGTTGTCCTCGAACTGCTGTGGATTACCCAACAGCAGTTCTTCGGTGACGCCGCCAAGCAGTTCGTCAATACGCTGTGTCTGGTTTTTGGGTGGCATTACGCACCACCTTTGGCGATACGCTGCACCAGTTTGCCCACGAACTGTGCATATGCTTTGCTCGCTGATGCTTTGGAATCGTAATTGAAGATGCTCTGGTGGTTTTGATGGGCATAAGAAACCGCTTCATTGGCGGGGACAACGCCAAGCAGTAGCTTGCCCAAAACGCTGTGTGTTTTGAGTTCATCCAGCAGGTGATTGTGTCCCCGGATGCGGGTGTTCATCTTTGTGACCAGAATGCCGCTGACCCGCAGGTTCGGCTGCCGCCAACCTTCACGAATGTCATTAATTTTTCCAATGACACTCATCAACCCAACCGTTTCCAGATAGCGCGGTTCCACTGGAACTATCGCATCTGTCGCGGCAATCAAGCCCATCTCGGTCATCAGGGAGAATGATGGGCGGGTGTCAATAACGATGGCAGCATAGCGATTAATGATGCGGCTCAAGGGATCAGCGAGACGGTAGGGCGCACCGGCAATCCCCATCAGTTCGCGCTCCGCGCCTTCGAGCATGGGGGAGGCAGGTAGTACATGCAGATCGGTATCCCAGGTTGATTGCACAATGCAGTTGAGCAGCGTTTGCGCTGCATTCTGGCGATCTGCCATGAGTACGGTGTACAGACTATCATCCGTGCCGTAGTCCTTCTTGCCTGTCGTGACGAGGGTGGCATGTGCCTGACTGTCAGTGTCAATCAGCAGGACACGAGAATTAGGTGCGCCTGCGCGTCGCAGCATTCCTGCGATACCCAGTGCGGTATTGGTGGCGGATGTCGATTTCCCGACACCCCCTTTGTGATTGGTGAACACAAAAACGCGAGTCATGATTGGGGTTTCCTCCGCAAAACTGAAAGAGATTGAACGAAACCGCCTGTGAAACCAACGAACTGCTAACCCATGTTATTCTCTTGGATGGGAGCGCCGTTAGCCTCCGCGACGGTACTTCAAGGTTGGGCGAGGGAGCTAATCCCTCTCTCGTCCTACCGAAAAGCCAATTCAGTCGAGAGTCGTTTCAGTTTTCTGTTTTGAGGAAACGCGATAGTATGCGTAAATTCGAGGGTGCTTACGGAGAGGGTGCGGCGTTCGAGTTGTGTCCGAGAAGGGTCATATACGCGAGAAAGCACCAATACGGTGCTTTTTTCTTGCGCAGCGATGTT
Source organism: Chloroflexota bacterium (assembly GCA_020161935.1). Classification (GTDB taxonomy): domain Bacteria; phylum Chloroflexota; class Anaerolineae; order Aggregatilineales; family Phototrophicaceae; genus CFX2. The sequence continues at coordinate 263,561 of JAIUNI010000003.1, read as the reverse complement.
CGAGGCCTACCGGGGTGGAGTCGCTTATCATTGAATAAGATTATCTTGCGACCAACAAATAGCTGTTAAACGGCAAATTTTGGCCCGCAAAAAGCTCTTTTCGAATGCAATGAGCACATTAAAGACAGATTGTGAAATTGCAAGATTTATTCTGGCAGCAGATGTACAGCTTCAGGAATAAAATCAACCCCAACCGATTGACCTTCAGCGAACATATGCTGTCGGCGAGGATCGTTATCGACAATCGTAAGCCGTTGACCGTTCAGCGTAACGATATACTCAATCTCATTGCCCAAATACATAGCCTGTTCAATATGTGCCTGTGGAAGCGATTCGTCTTGACGCAGGAAGAAAGCCTCTGGACGCAGCATTGCGGTTATAGCAGCATTCGGAGACACCTCAAATCGCGCAGGCACTTCCAATATTCTGCCTAGAACCGAGACACGTGCTACGTTAGCCTGCACGCCTTCCACCGTTACCGGCAGAAAATTTGCCCGTCCAATAAAATCGGCAACAAAACGTGTCGTGGGATAATGGTAAACATCCTCAGGCGTTCCAATCTGTTCGATTTTGCCCTTATTCATGACAACGATGCGGTCAGACAGCGCCATAGCTTCGATCTGATCATGGGTGACATAAATACTGGTGATCCCAAGCCGGCGCTGTAAAAGGTGGATTTCGCTACGCATTTGTACACGCATCTTGGCATCAAGATTTGAGAGCGGCTCATCAAACAAAAGAATGCGTGGTTCCATGACTAAGGAACGAGCCAGTGCTACACGCTGCTGCTGCCCTCCCGAAAGCTGGTTGGGACGGCGATCTCCCAACCCTTCAAGCCCAATCATATTGAGGGCTGCTTGTACTTTGTCCTTAATCTGTTTGCTTGGCAGCCCACGTGTTTGTAAACCGTAGGCCACATTGTCAAAAACAGACATATGCGGAAAAAGGGCATAATTCTGAAAGACCAGTGCCATGTCACGTTTATTCGGCGGTTGGGGCGTAATATCTTTACCCTCAAGCAAGATTCGTCCGCTGGTGGGCATCTCAAAGCCTGCGATCAGACGAAGTGTGGTTGTTTTCCCACAACCGGATGGCCCCAGAAGTGTCAGAAACTCACCATTATGGATGTTGAGCGAAACATCATCAACAGCACGCACAACACTATTGCCGCTGCGATCTGGAAATGCTTTAACAATACTTTCTAATTTTAATCGTACTTGAGCTGCTTGTTCAGACATTAGCGTCCACCTTCTAAGCGGCGTTCAGCGCCGGTTTGATCACCTACGACTAGATAAAGTAAGCCGATGGCAACCATCACGATGGCGATCAAAATAACACAATAAGCAAACGCATTGCCATAACGACCATTTTCAACTTCATTGAGAATTTGCTGGGTCATAATTTTGGTCTGGGGCGTGGTCAAAAAAATAATCGCTGAGATAGTGGTCATCGACCGCGCAAATGAGTAAATCAGTCCTGCCAGCAGTGCGGGACGGATTAACGGCAGGGTGATACGCCGAAATGTGCGCGCACTATCGGCTCCAAGACTGGTGGAGGCCTCTTCGATTGAAGGATCAATTTGCGACAGTGCGGCAGTACCAGATCGGAGTGCTGCCGGAACGCTGCGAAGGATGTAAACCATAACAATCGCCAAAGCGCCACCTAATGCACCTTGGCCGCCTGTTAGTTTGGGGATGATGACGAAATCACCCAGCATAATCGGTGTGTTAAACGACAAGATGTAACCGATACCGATAATCGTCCCCGGTACCGCGATACCCAGCATGGCACTGAAATCAAGGGCATTCCGCCCAAAAAATTCTTTACGCACCACCATATAAGCAATTAGTATGCCGATTAAGGCAGCAATTGGTGTGGCAAGTACAGAAAGCGCGGTTGTATCACGCATGGCTTGAGCGCCAATGCCATTGATGATAAAGTCGAAATGCTCAGTCGTAAGATCCCAACGCACACCCGGCACACGTACGAACGCGCCGTGAATAATTGTGCCGTAAATCAGTACGATGATGAGGCAAATGAACATGACTGCGCCAAATAGCGACCAACGTACCAATGGATGGTTGATGGTTTGAGGTTTGCCGGAAGGTTTTCCAGTCACCGAGATTACGCTGATTCGACTAATCCAGTAGCGTTGGACTAAAAAAACGAGGAGCGACGGAACCAAGAGAATAACTGATAGCACGGCACCGCCGGTTGTATTGAACAACCCAATAATGGTCACATAGACACGGGTTGCCAACACTTCATAGTTGCCTCCCATGACAAGCGGATTACCCAAGTCAGCAATCGCTTCCACAAATATGAGGAGGAATGAGCTGGCGATACCCGGCAGCAGCATGGGGAGGGTTACGGTGCGAAAGACGCGCCATTTATTCGCGCCCAAGTTAGTTGCCGCTTCGTCAAGCGCAGGGTCTAACGCTTCCATCATGCCGCGCAAATTAAGATAGGCAATCGTAAAAAACGATAATGTCATGACGAGGATCAGGCCATCTAAGCCGTAGATGTCGTAACGTGATCCAAACACGCCCCGCGAGATCGTGCCATTACGCCCGAATAATACAATCGCGGCTGTTGCTAAAGCAAAAGGCGGTGAAATCACGGGTATCAGCGCAATAAGATGCATGAAGCGCTTGAATGGAACATCCAATTTGACTTGGACAAAGGCAAAGAGAAAACCTATTGCTGTCCCAATAAGGCCGACCAGCAATCCCATAATAAGCGTATTCAAAATAATAGTCTGATAAACGGGGTCAACTAAATAGCGTTGAAAAAGCGGCAGTCCTTCTTCAGAAAAACTTTCGCCCACCATCGCAATAATCGGCAGCAGTACTGCAACAGCGACAAAGAAGACCAATATCAGCAAAACGATTATTAGCAGTGGATCTTTAAGAATGGCATTGAGCCGTTTAAATTGTTGGGTACTTCGGATGGCATTCACGACTGGCTCCTAATAAAAACCAGCCCCTACCCGACTGGGTAGGGACTAGCAAAATGCTATTCACAAAATAGCAAACGTATTCAATTATTCAGTCGGAGTTGTCGCAATCTCAGCATCAAAGCGTTCTGTAATTGCTACGCGGCTTGCGCCCGATGCCGCGAAGTTATAATTAATCACTTTAATCTGGCTCAAATCGACCGCTAACTCTGAGACGGCGGCATCTGGATTGGTCGGCAGTTGAAGTGAGTTGACCGTCGGGCCAATTTCCTGCGTTGCCGCTTGTAATGCCCACTCGTACCACATGCGAGCTGCTTCCGGTTCTGGCGCATTGGTAATAATGCCCATACCACCGATTTCGTAGCCAGTACCTTCTTCAGGGAAGGTGGTTGTCAGAATACCGTCAAATCCTTCTTGTTGTAGTTTGGTGCAATCATGGGAGAAGATGATCGCGACCGCGATTTCACCCTGCCCCGCCATTGAACCGGGCGCTGCACCGGAACGAGTGTACTGAAGGATATTGTTGTTCAACTGGGCGAAGTATTCGAAAGCTGCATCAACGGCAGCTTCAGTTGGCGCACCTTCTTCATCATAACCTGTGCCTGCTTCAGCCGCTTCGAGCGCATCCGCTTTAAGGGTAACGACTGTCCAGAAGGCAGTGAAGGCTGTACCAGAAGTCGCAGGGTGAGCCATTGCCACAAAACCTTTGAGTTCAGGGGCAAGCAAGTCTTCCCAAGAGGTTGGCGCTTCGACACCGAGTTCAGCTAACACATCGACATTGGAGCAGAAGCCCAACGCACCAACATAGACACCTGTCCAGTTACCATCGGCATCTTTGTACTGATCCGGGATAGCCGCGGCAGCAGGTGATTCGTAGGCTTCAATCAGACCTTCTTCAGCGGCAGCGATGAACGCATCTGCAGGTCCGCCCCACCATACCGAAAATTCGGGGTTTTCACTGCTGGCGCGAAGGCGTGCCAGCCCTTCACCCGAAGATAAACGGACGTAGTTGGTATCAATCCCTGTTTCGGCTTCAAATGCCTCTGTCATCGCCACGCACCAATCTTCTTGGGGGGTACAGAGAACGGTGAGGGTATCCTCCTGAGCCATTGCAGGTGCTGCAACAAATAAGATCACAAAACACAAGAACAAGGTAGAGAAACGATTCGCTTTTTTCATCAAACTTCCCTTCAATATGATATATTTTTCTTTATAGAGTCCACGGAAGTAAAATTTTATATCCGAGGCAATTCTAATCTAAAAAAGGCTTTTTGTTAAGGCGCGGTTAAAATGTGGTTAAGTACCGTGCGTTTATTTAATAATGCTGATAAATAAATCAATAGGATGCAGTTACAGAGAACATAGGTGCTTTGTCGAATGACTGATTTTATGTCCAAAACATTACTGGCTCAGATTGATATGCAACGAACTTCACGCGGCTTCATGAGCGTTACCGAATTACTTGAAACTTTGGGTTCTGAGGCGAACATCATTCTTGATCCCTTTTCCACTTTAGTGAGTAAGGATGTTAAGATCGGGAGCGGGAATATTTTTTATCCCAATGTGATTATTGAAATTCAAAATGAGGGGACAATCTCTATTGGGAGTAATAATGTCTTTTTCCCCGGAGCATTACTTTTAGCGGATCGTGGCAAGATCACGATTGGCGATGGAAATGAATTTGGCGATGGTGGCGTGAGCATCAAGGCTAATATGCCAGATGCATTGATTGAGATCGGCAATAAGGGACGCTATATGCATAGCCCTGAAATTATGGGGCGATGTCAGTTGGAGTCTGGAACACAGATTATTGGCATGATCAGGGTTCAAAACTGCAATCTAGAAGCAGGTGACAGTTATAAAGAACCTGATGCAGAAACACGTGGAGGTTTGTTGAAAGGTTTTGGAGTAGCCAGAAATTTGACCGTTCACCAAGGGGAGGTGATCAACGGTCAGGGGAATTTTGAGCAAGATCAAATTGAACAACAATCTGTCTATCATCCTAAAAAGACATAACCATTCTAAAATAATTGACCATGACAACCTTAGGCCGCTAATAAGAACCTCCACAAAACTTCTGATGGCCTTCTTATCAGTAAAACGAAGGCTTTTTAATAAGCACCCACGCTAATTTTCACGATTAAATCTCTTGCAGCAATAAATGCCTCCAGAGGTTATTGATAAAAGGATGTAGCTGTGGAAACGTCAGGACTTGATCACATTGATTTGACGGTGACCGATTTAGAGCGTTCATGCCAGTTTTACGAAGACATATTGGGCTTCAATCTTGAGAGACTTTCGTCTGATTATCCTGATCCATAACTGACAAAAATGGCTACTTGATTGCTTGCACCAGTGTCGTAGCAGGCCATCATAATGATGCGTTCAACCTTAAAGACCATCTTCAAGTCGCTTTTAAAAGCATGAAACGCGCAGGATTAGTCATTTCGGGCGCTTTTTTCAATGCCGATAGTGCTTTTGACACTAAAGAGGCTCGAAAAGTCTGTTTCAATCATCAGCTTGTCCCCAATGTGGCTGAAAACAAACGCAATCGTAAATATGTCAAACGGGGTCGCAAGCGACTTTTCAATCCGCTAGTCTACAAAGATCGTTTTGTGAGTGAACGCTCCTTTGCTTGGATTGACAAGTTTCGCGCCCTTTTACTTCGTTTTGATCTTAAGGATGCCCATTTCTTAGCCGGCCATCATCTCGCTTTTGCTTTGATTAACTTACGTCACTTGTTCACTCTAAATGTCTGAATCCGTTCAGTTTATTGTTTTGAGGAAACGCGATAGTATGAGTCAATTCAAGGGTACTTACGGAGAGGATGCGATGTTCAAGTTGTGTCCGAGAAGGGTCATACACGTGAGAAAGCACCATAGCGGTGCTTTTTTGCTGCGTGGCGATGTTTGAGGCCAACCGGGGTGTTCAGTAATCCGTTCGAAATGAGCATCTTTTCAATGACGACAATTATGCCTGTCAATAGTCACTTGCTAAATGGGGCATCAATAGAGTATTTATAGTCCAATCATTATTACGACAATATTTTTAAGGACTAAAAATATGGCTTTGCATTCGTCCCGACCAAGTCCCAGAGAAACGCTGCTTCTTGATGGCGAGTGGTCATTCGCCCTTGATCCGCAGGACACAAGCAGCCCTACCGATCAGTTTGACTCCATCATTCGGGTTCCCAGCTCGTGGGAAGAACAAGGTTTCGGCGACCCCCCAGCAGTGCAACCGCTCGGCACCTGGAGTAAGCGTCACCAATACGAAGGGGCGGCATGGTACAGCCGCGTGATCGAAATCCCACCCGAATGGGCAGATAAAACCATTCGCCTGCATTTAAAAGGGGTACGCTGGCGCAGCCAAGTTTGGCTGGATACAACGCCGGTGGGAACACAAGAATCACTTTCCACCCCCCATATCTATGACTTGACCCCGTACAGCCGTTCCGGCCAACGCCAGCGCCAGCGCCTTGTGATTTGCATCGATAATCGGATGCTTTATCCAATCAAAGAAAGCCACATCAACTCGGACCACACCGCAACACGCTGGGGCGGCATCTCCGGCGGGGTTGAGTTAGAGGCGCTGCCCCTCATACGCTTTGAAAACATAACCTGCCGCCCCAATATCGCAGACCGAGCGTTTGAATTCCAATTTCAGGTGAATCATCAAACGGATTTAACCGTCGAAGTCAAATTGACGAACACTGAAACGCAAGCCGTATATGAGGCACAGGCTCTAACGTCCAACGGTCAGGCCAATGTGACCATTCAGCTTGGCGACGAAGCCCGTCTCTGGTGGGATGACGATCCCTTTCTCTACCTTGTCGAATGCTCGCTGCGGCGTGGTCACGAACGGCTCGATCAAATCCGTAAAAAAGTCGGTCTGCGCGAAATCCGGGTCGAAGGGCGGGATATTCTGCTCAATGGGCAGGCTGTCTTTCTGCGCGGTTATGTGGACTGCTGTATCTTCCCGCAAACCGGATACCCCTCTTGGGATGTTGACCAGTATCGGCGGCAGTTTGCCATCGCGAAAAGTTACGGCTTCAACCATGTCCGGCTGCATTCATGGACACCCCCTGAACCGTTTTGGATCGCTGCGGATGAAGCTGGAATGCTTGTGCAAACCGAGCTGCCCAACTGGACGCGCGTTTATGACCACGACGAAACCAATCCGCCGGATGACGTGCATCAATTCTTGAGCAGCGAACTTGAACGCATCATCCCGCAGATTCAGCTTCATCCCTCATGGGTCATGTTTTCGAACGGTAACGAACTGCTCGGCGGTTGGGATGGTCATCACGCGCTGACAGAATGGGTTGAACGCGGTAAACAGCTTGATCCAACCCGCATCTATACCGATAACACCGGTTTTGGTCAGCTTCCAGCGCCCAGCCGCCACGTCGATTTCTATATTCAATCCTGCAATTGGCATCCGCCCAAGAAAATCTATGATGCCGCGTCCAACGACACGACACAGGATTTCAGCGCGATCACAGCCCTTTCAGATGCGCCGTTGATCGGGCATGAACACGGGCAGTTTACGATGTATGTTCGCCCGCAGGAAGCCGAGAAATACAACGGTGTGATCTACCCATCGTGGCTGGATTATGTGAACGAGACACTAGAGGCCAAAGGGCTGGCAGGGCGCATCGACCAATTTATTCAGGCATCAGGAACCCACATTGTTCGCACTTATAAAGAAAATATTGAACGCGCACGCCGGACACACGGCTTATCGGGCTTCCAACTGCTCGATATTCGCGACTTTCCCGGTCAAGGACATGCGACCACTGGCATCCTTGATGTATTTTGGGACAGCAAAGGGCTGATTGAACCCGATTTATTTGCCGAGTTTAACAGCGCTGTTACGTTGTTGATGCGTAGTCCGTCACCAACCTTCTGGAACGGCAAGCCGCTCGAAGTGGAGATCGACCTCTCCAATTTTGGTCACACAACCCTGACGGCAGGGCGCTTGCATTGGGAGCTGCGCTCGGCTCAGACCACCCTCACCGGAGAAATGACCATTCCCGAAGCACCAGCAGGCAAACTGACCCGCTTAGGTCGGCTGTCTGTTGCACTGCCTGAGGATACAGCCGCTCACACTTGGGAACTGGTCGTCCGGTTGGGCGCAGCGACTAACCGTTGGCATGTCTGGTCGTATCCTTACCCCGCGTTAATCGAACGCCGCGCTGAAATCGCTACGCGCCTACACGGTTTGCGCCCGGTACTGCCCGGTGCGATTTTTAGTGACGACTTTACCGGAATTGGCATTTTTGGTGAAGCCAAGCTGCCATCCAGCCAACTCGTGGTCACAGACCGCTTAACGGGTCGCGTGTTGCAATATTTACATGACGGCGGCAGCGTCTGGCTCATGCCCAACGCCAAAGCCATACACGGCGCGGTACCCACACGCTACCTGCCACCCTTCTGGAGCTATCTCTGGTTCCCGGATAATGTGAGTAACGTCATGGGGATGGTCATCCACAACCATCCGTTACTCGCTCGCTTCCCGCATGACGGCATGTCTGATTGGCAGTGGTACAGCCTCATCAATGAAGCGCCTGCCATTTGCCTCGATGCGACACCGCACATTGAGCCAATCGTCGAAGTGATCGACAACTTCTCGCGGGCCAAGCGGTTGTGTTACGCCTTTGAAGCCACCGTTGGCAAAGGGCGGTTGTTGACCTCGACATGGCGGCTCACCGATTCGGCTGTTATCGGGCGGCCAGAAGCCCGTTTTCTATTCCATGAAACGATTCATTACATACTGGGTGACGATTTCAACCCCGCCCAAAAATTGAGTGTGGGTGAGCTTCTAGGGATGTTCAAGCTCTCAAACGGTGTCGATCTGAATATGGAGTAAAAATGTGTCAGGTGCGCTTGGCACCACACGAATCCCGTACCACGAGTTCAATCGGCAGCATCATTGAAGCCGGTTCAGAAACACGATGGACGCTTTGGGACAGCAAGAATTGAAAAGCATAATCGACCATCTTATGTCGGGGGACATTGACTGAAGTCAGCGCCGGGCGTACGAAGGCTGCGGCCTCGGTATTATCAATCGAGGTAATCGCAATATCCTGCGGCACAGCCAAACCCATATCCTTAAGCGCGGCCATTGCAGCGATAGCCGCTTCGTCGTTGGCAGCAAATATCGCTGTGATGTCCGGGCTTTCCTGAATTAGGCTAACGGTTTGCTCGTAAGCCGAAGCCAGCATATTGGACCCCTCCACCTGCCGGACAATGGTGGGGTCAAAAGCAAGGTTATACATGGCAAGTGTTCGTTTATAACCATCCAGACGTTCGTCGCTCAGGGAGAGAAAAGCGATCCGTTTATGCCCCAGTTTGATCAGATGCTCGACCGCCAACTGAGCCACCCCTGCAAAGTCGAGGATGACCGTCGGCAAGCCATAAATCGACTTTTCAAGGCACAAAATTGTATCGATTCGCTCAATAATCTGCGGGAAAATGCGTTCCTGTTCCGGCTGGTTAAGAATCAGCGCGGGCAGCAAAACCACCAGCGAGGAAATTTCTTCCTGATGAATGTTTTTGTTGAAAAACACCGGATCACTCAGCGCATCGAAGAAGCTGAAAAAGCGAATATGCTGGTTTAACTGCTGCGCCTGATCAAACAGGTTGGCGAGGATCGTGCTGTAATACGGGCGTTCAATCAAATTTGCGCCAGTCCCGCCCGCGATGATTCCTATCGAATTTCGCGCCGCATGCGTACCTCTGGTCAGCCTTTGCGCGTGCTGGTTGGGGCGGTAGCCCAGTTCGCGGATCGCATCCAGAATACGGCGGCGGGTTTCTGCCGAAACATTACGCGGGCCGTTATTTAAGACATACGATACCATCGCGCGGGAAACACCGGCTTGCCGCGCCACATCATCCTGCGTAACCATTTCTCGATTATTATTCTTATCCATGACATTCCCTTGATACTGACAATAAAGCCAGTCTGCGACATTGTTTTCAATCGGGGGAGCAATTTTACCAGCTTTGCAGCAGGCTTTTAATGGGAGGCGCGTTCAGTTGCAACTTGTATACAGAGAGTTTATAATACTCAACGTGTGTCGTCAACGCGCGTAGAATAAATGCCAAAAATTTTATTGACGAAGTTCAGAATCGGTAGCAATTGGAAAGGAGCGCATAATCTCTCGTTATCAAAAATCACTAAAAGCGATAGCGGCCATGAAAGTTTTTAAAAATTTGGAGAATAGCTCATGAAAAAAATCAAATTGACTGCGCTCATCCTCGCTGTTTTGACAATGATCTCCTTTGGAACCATTGCAAACGCCCAGCAAACCGAAGTCACGCTGACAGCCCGCACACATGACCAACTTTACATTGATTACTTCAATTCGCGCACTGCTGAATTCGATGCCGCGCATCCTGATCTGAAGATCACCTATGATTTTCAGGTTGATTCTCAAGTTGGACAAAACGTTCTCAATCAACTAGCAGCGGGTGAACAAATCCCCGATCTGGTCGGTATTGAGCGTGGGCAATTCGGCAGTTTTATGAAGGATGGCGCGATTGACCAGTTCTTCGTCAACCTCACGCCCCTCATCGGTGATCGTGCGGCAGACTATTCACCCGGTCGCTGGTCAATTTACTCGTATCAAGGTCAAATCTACGGCGTAGAAAGCTCACTGACCCCCTCCGTGCTGTACTACCAACCTGCGGTTTTCGAAGCCGCCGGTGTTGAAGTACCGACGACTTGGGAACAGGTTCTCAACGATGTCGGGCCGAAATTGGCTGCGAATGGCAACGCCTTCACCTTCGCCACCAATGACGGCACGTGGTTCCAGATGTATTACAACCAGCGCGGCGGCAACATTTTTGATGCCGACGGCAACTTCGTGATGGGTGATGAAACCAATAAGCCGATTGCGATTGAGGTTGCGACCTACATCCAGCAAGCGGTTCAGGCCGGTATTTTCCTGCCCGTTCTGGGTGGCGACGTATGGTCGGGTGCGACCATCCCCACCGCTTACCAAGACGGTGCTTTGGCTGCTACGGTCATGCCCGACTGGTGGTCAAGCTGCTGCTTGAAGCCCGGTGTCCCGGACATGGAAGGTAAGTGGTCAATGGCTCCGATGCCCGCTTGGGAAGGCGGCGGATTCGCGACTGCGACATGGGGCGGCACGGGTTGGGCAGTCGGTAAAGGCCCTAACCAAGACCTCGCGTGGGAATTCCTCGATTTTGTTTACCTCGGCAAGGATAGCCAAGTCAAGCGCTTTGAACAAATCAATATGTTCCCGGTTATGTTCGAAGCCATGTCTGACCCGGTTGTGACCGCCGTGACCGATCCCTTCTATGGCGATGCCAAAGTCGGCCAAATTTACGCTGATGCTGGGCAGGATATGGTCGTCTGGTACAACAGCCAATTCTTCGGCGCGTACAACACCGCCGCTGGTACGGATCTGCCTGCGCTCTTCGACGGCACAATGACACCGGAAGACTTTGTGAACGATGTCATCGCCCAAACGCAGAACGCTATCGACTTCGGATCGTAGTTATCACTTACTCGTAGCAGATCAGCTCTTCTGATTTGATCGATGTGGAAGGTTGTAGGGTGGAAGTATATTCCGCCCTACAATGCTTCTAGCATGTCGCATTATTTCAGGGCAGCACGGCAGTTTTGGAGGCCGACCATGATTTCATCGGATGCGACAAGGGCGCTTCCCGTTGCAACGCCTAAAAAGCGATCATTTCGACAGGATCAATACGCGCCCTATTTTTTCATATCCCCCTTCTATATTTTATTTACCATATTCTTTTTGTTTCCAACACTCTTTGCGCTTGTTCTTGGGTTCTACAAATGGGGTGCGCTGGGAACGCCTCAGTTCTTTGAACTGCGTAACTATGAGCATATGTTCAAAGAGCCACTGTTCCTAAAAGCGCTTGGCAACACCGTTTTTTATGCCGTCGCCAGTGTGTGTATTGTCGTACCGCTCGCACTGCTCGAAGCAATCGCCTTAAACTCAAAACAGTTGCGCTTCAAGTATCTCTGGCGAACCTTGTATTTTGCCCCGATTGTGACCTCGGCTGTAGCGATTTCACTGGTGTTCCGGCTGCTCTATAACACCGAATATGGGTTCATCAACCAGATTTTGATCTTGTTGGGTGGTGTACCCATCAAGTGGATGGAATCGCCGAACGTAACCAAAATCGCGGTTATGGGCATCGTCATCTGGCGCTGGACAGGTTTGCTTGCCATTTACTTTCTCGCCGGGTTGCAGTCCATCCCACAGGAACTCTATGAGGCGGCAGCCATTGACGGCGCGGATGGGTTCCGGCGCTTTTTCAATATCACAGTCCCGCTGCTCCGGCCCGTAACCCTGTTTGTCGTCATCATCGTCCTCATCGGTTCGTTCCAGATTTTTGACGACCCACAAATTCTGTTCGGCGGCACAACGCCGGGTGGCCCGGGGAACAGCGCCATCAGCCTCGTACAGTATCTCTATAATCAGGGCATGGGGCAGCAGCTATTTGGCTACGCATCAGCCGTTGGCGCTATCCTGTTCGCCATCATTTTTATCCTGTCGCTCGTTCAACTCCGCGTATTTCGCGGTTTTTCAAGTGATTGAGGGAGGTCAAAGTGGTCGAACCCGCATCAAGACAACGCTTTTCAGCACTCCTTCTCAACATCCTCGTAGCAGCCGGTGGCATCATTGTCGCCCTGCCGTTGGTTTGGATGGTTACATCTTCCTTTAAACCGCTCAATGAAATTTATGCCTACCCGCCGACGCTGATTCCGCAGGAATTCACCACCCGTAACTATGATCGTTTGTTCAGCGATTGGCCGTTCTGGAATTGGTATGGCAACAGCCTCATCATTGCGGTCATCTCGACGGTTGCCGTTTTGTTTTTTACTTCGTTAGCAGGGTTTGGCTTTGCCAAGTATCGCTTTAAGGGGAGCCGCCTGCTGTTCATCGTTCTATTGGCATCCACCATGATTCCATTTCAGCTCATTCTGGTGCCGCTGTATATTGTGATGAGCCGCTTAAGCTGGACAAACTCGTATTTCGCGCTCATTATCCCATTCATGGCACCAGCGCTCGGCATCTTTCTGATGCGGCAGTTCATGGTGTCCATTCCAACCGAACTGATCGAGGCGGCACGGATTGATGGCGCATCCGAGTTCGGGATTTACTGGCGCGTGATGTTACCGCTGGCACGTCCCGCGCTCGCGGCACAGGCCGTACTGACGTTTTTGGCTTCGTGGAACAGCTTCTTATGGCCGCTAGCGGTGCTGCGTAACCGCGATTTCCTGACGCTGCCGGTGGGGCTATCCACGATGATTGGTAGTGTAACGGCGGGGAGTGAGCCGCCCGTTGGTGCGACGATGGCTGCCGCGACACTGGTATCCATTCCGGTCATTCTGGTATTCGTCGCCGTACAAAAGCAGTATGTTGCCGGTTTAACAGCAGCCAGCGTCAAAGAATAATCAGTGACGAGGCGTGAGTGCCATATCCGCATCAATGGATAAGCGGCCTCACCCAAACAACCGAAAGCATTCAAGATATAGCGAGACTTCAATCCGGCTATAAAGGATTTTACGTTGCCCATTTCCAACCCGGCTGTCTTGAATAGACGTGATTTTCTACTGGCGTTTGCGGTCGCTGTCATCACTGTGATGGTCTACCTTCGCGTCCTCGCGCCGGATGTGCTTTACGGCGACAGCGGTGAATTCCAAACCCTCGCTTACACATGGGGAACCACCCATACCACCGGCTACCCTGTGTATCTTGTGTTCGCCCGCGTCATCGGCTTTCTTCCCATCGGTACGCTGGCTTGGCGCATCAACTTTGCCTCGGCTGTATTTGCGGCGGTTACGCTGGCCGGCATCTATCTGATCGCCCGCCTCGTTACCGGTTCCAACTGGGTGCTACCCGGAAGCCTCGTGCTGCTCCTGTCATACACCTTCTGGTCGCAGAGCATCATCGCGGAGGTGTATACCCTCGCGACCGCCTTTATTGCTGTCATCCTTTTGATCGTAATCATGTGGTATAACGAGCCAAAGAAGCGCCACATACTGCTTTTTACGGCTGGCTTCTTGATGGGTGCTGGCTTAGGTGTCCACCTATTTATCGTGCTGATCGCCCCGGCTGTTTTCGGGTTTGTGCTGTGGGTGGCGTTCGGTGATCGTCAGCGCTGGTGGCTGCCTTTATGGCGGCTCGTCTCAGGCGGCCTCAGTGGACTGCTCTTTTTCTTTCTCCTGTTCGCGTATATCGACTCGCGACCAACGCCCACCAATATCTTCACCACTTCCATTATTCCTTCGGCGGAAACTTGGGGCTTACAGGCATCTGATCTGGACTCGGCCCCCGAACGTTTCTGGATCAGCGTATCCGGTCATCAGTGGCGTGACCGTATGGTTCCCGGTGATGTGAATTACACCAATACCCTGAATGACTTCCATAGGAAAACCCTTCCCAAAGAATTCGCCACCTTCACGCTCATACTCGTCGTGTTCGGTCTGGTATTTTTGCTCGTCCGCCACCAACGGCTGTTCTTGTTTTTCGCCCTCGCCTTACTGACAACCTTTGCTGCCGGATTTCTCTACTTCCCCGGCGACAAATTCATTTTCTACTTGCCCTTCTACCTGCTGATCGCCATCCTCTGCGGCATCGGCACCGGCTTCATTCATGCTGAGGCTGCCAGCCGCCTCAACAAGCTGCAACCCAGTATCCGTCCGCTGCCCCTCATCGCGCTCACTGTCGTCATCATGGCACTTTGCGCCGCCCCATTGGCGACCACACGCTGGCGTTCACTGGAACGTGGCGTATCGGGGTTCATCACCGAAGACTATGTGTATCCCGTCACCCGCCCGAATGAAGCCCGCGCTGCTGCCGAATGTGCGGTATCCAAAATTGCTGAACCGGATGCCTTCCTTGTCCTCGATTGGCAGGCGCTTTTCGCGATTTACTATGTCGCCCATGTGGAACAGGGTCGTACCGGTATCGTCATGCGCGAAGCACGTCCTTATCCCGCGCAGGAACTCGCCCTGACACTGCAAAATGATATTGCAATGCATGTGCGCGATGGTCAGGCGGTATACGTGGATAACGACTATTCAATCCTCGCGAATACCTACACCCTCACCGAGGTAACGGGCAGTTGTCGGGCTTATAGGCTCTTTAAACTCGCACCGCGTCAGTAAAATACAGTTCGCCTCAATTATCTGGAATAAAACCGCTATGCAAAACCTTGAATCCCTCCCCATTTCGCATACCATGACCGTCAACCCGGAACCATCCCTCATCTTGACGGATCATCTCAACCTCGGTGGCACCAACCCGCACGGCGATACCATCGGTTTCACCAGCTATTACATGACGTGGAATGGTCAGCCTTGCATTCCGGTGATGGGTGAGTTTCACTTTTCCCGTTATGCCCACGAATACTGGGCGGACGAATTGCTCAAAATCAAAGCGGGTGGGGTCACGATTGTCGCCACCTATGTGTTCTGGAATCACATTGAGGAAGAAGAAGGCCGTTTCGATTGGACAGGCAGCAATAACCTGCGCGCGTTTGTGCGGTTGTGTGGTGAGTACGGCTTACAATCTGTTGTGCGTATTGGCCCGTTCGCACACGGGGAATGCCGCAACGGTGGCATTCCCGACTGGCTCTATGGTCGTCCCTTTCCCATCCGGTCGAACGATAAGCGCTATTTGGCTTATGTGGAGCGGCTCTATGGCGAAATCAATCAGCAGTTAAAGGGGTTGTTGTTCAAAGATGGCGGCCCGGTCATCGGCATCCAGCTAGAGAATGAGTACATGCACGCTGGCGCACCGTGGGAAGTGACCTACCGGCAGGGTACAGAGTTTGTTCCCGCCGGTAACGATGGCGCGGGTCATATTCTGATCCTCAAACAAATGGCACGCGAGGCTGGCTTTGATGTCCCGATCTATATCTGTACCGGCTGGCTGCGGTCGCCCATTCCTGAAGGCGAAGTGCTTCCTATGCAAGGGGGCTACGTATTTACACCGTGGGTTCCTGACCCCGACTTTCAGCAGCCGCCGACCCACGAATTTCTGTTTAGGAATCGCCACGCCAAACCTGTCATTAATGGCGACCCCACCTACGATCCCTCGCGCTATCCCTACGCCTGCTGCGAAATCGGCGGTGGCACGCAGGACACTTATTACCAGCGTAATCCGGTGCCGCCCGAAGCGGTCGAAGGCCTGGCATTCATGAATCTGGCTGGTGGTGCCAACCTCATCGGCTACTATATGTATCATGGTGGGACAAACCCCGTTGGCAAGCACGGCTACATGAACGAGTACACCGTCCCACGCCGTTCCTACGATTTTCAAGCCCCGCTGCGGGAGTTCGGTCAATTTGTCCCTTCGTATGGTGCGCTCCGGCTGTTACACACCTTCTTTGCTGATTTCGGTGATCTGCTCGCGCCAATGCAGGTATCGCTGCCACAGGATGCCTCGACTATCAGGCCGGAGGATACAGCCTCGCTTCGTTGGGCGCTTCGTTCCAAAGATGGCGCGGGGTTCCTCTTTCTCAACACCTATCAAGATCATGTCCAGATGCAAGATCTACAAGGGTTACGGCTTGAGGTTCAGATGGCACGACGCACGATCACCCTTCCACAATCCACAACCCTGACCCTCCAAAAAAATATCAGCGCGATTTTACCCATTGGCTTGACGCTCTCTGGAATTGGCCTTCATTCAGCCACCACGCAGTTGCTCGCAAAGCTCCATACGAGTGAAGCCGATAGCTATTTTTGCTTCGCCCCGCATGGTATGGTCAGCGAATACGTGTTGGAGTCAGCCAGCTTCACTTCTATCCATGTCGAAAACGGCACGTTGAGGGAATCAGGCGATACCACTATCGTGTTGATGACACCCGGCCTTCGCGCCGTTGTTACCCTAACAAATTCACAGAGGCGACAAGTCCGGCTGATAACCCTCACCCGTGAACAGGCCGAGCAAACGATTAAACAAACGATCTGGGGCGAAGAACGCCTCATCCTATCCAATGCTCACATCGTCCCGCACGCTGATGAATGTTGGCTGTACTCCCGCAGCCCTGAAATTGACCTATATATCTATCCGACCCTAAAGTCCGAACTCACTGCGTCTGATATGCCGATAACATCCCGTGAGCATGGTTTATTCACACAATGCCACCTCCGCCTTCCAACGAAAGCGGCTGACATCGAAGTCCAATCAATCGCTGCTGACAAAGCCGTGGTCAAACTGGCACCCGATATTTTAAATACGGTCGACAATATCTACCTCAGCGTCGATTACATCGGCGATATTGGAAGCTGCTTCATTGACGGGAAGCTCGTCGGGGATAACTTTTGGAATGGCACGCTTTGGGAGTTGGGCTTGAAACAGCTTCTCAGGGAACAGCCCGGCGATGAACTCTATGTTCTGATTACACCAACCCAACGTAAACCCGAACGCCAGAGTGAAACCTCTGCGGCGATGGCCTATATCCCCGGTGCCAGAGAATTAGGGGCAGCCACCATCCGATCTATCAAAGCCATCCCTGAATACAAAGTGTCATTAGCGCTGCTGCGCTCATTCGAGTAAAAACTTACTCTTACCTCAGTGCTTTTTGTTGCATAGAGAACTTTACATTTGAAGCGCCTTACAGCAATACGTAGAGGCGCTTTTATGACCCTGCCACCGTTATCTGGTCAATGTCGCTGAACTTACTACTCACGTTCCGCAGTTCGATAACGTGGTTGCCGGGTGTCACCATGAAGGTATACGGCACGCCATATTGAATAGTGCTGCTGGTGTTGTTAGCGATTGTCCCGTGTAGAACACCATCCACGTACACCTGCATCGTCCCAAAAGTGCTGCCTGCCACCGTCCGGTAAATCGTCACCTGCCCGACCGAACTGTCGATGTTAAAGCTCACCCGTGCGGTCGGGTCGCTGGTGTAGCGCCGTGTACCACCCAGCGCTCCCGCGTTGGCGATGCTAACCCAATTGCCCACATACGTCAGACCCGAATGCGATTCTTGATATGTGCCAATGGCTGTCGTCAGCGGCGCGGTGGGCGCTTCCACCTTGATCTGGTCAATGTCGCTGAACTTGCTGCCCGTGTTCCGCAGTTCGATGGTATGCGACCCCGGTATCACGCTGAAGGTATACGGTACACCATACTGAACAGTGCTGCTGGTGTTGTTGACAATCGTCCCGTGTAGAACACCATCCACGTACACCTGCATCGTCCCAAAAGTGCTGCCAAACACCGTGCGGTAAATCGTCACCTGCCCGACCGAACTGTCGATGTTAAAGCTCACCCGCGCCGTCGGGTCGCTGGTGTAGCGCCGTGTACCACCCAGCGCTCCCGCGTTGGCGATGTTAATCCAGTTCCCCACATAACTCAGGTTTGACTCACTCTCTTGGTAGGTGCCGACACTCGCCTTAAGGGGTTCAAGCGGCGGCAGGAGATCAATCTGATCCACACTGCTGTAAGCATTCCCTACATTTCGCAGCTCAATTTTGTGGCTGCCCGTCGGGATGGTAAAGGTGAATGGCACACCGAATAGCAGCGTTGAACTGGCATTGTTCATGGTCGTCAACGGTGTAGATGAACCATCGACGTAAATTGCGGTTGACCCGTAATTACTATAGGTCGTGCGCCGGAGGATAACCCGCCCAACCGATTCATCCACCCAGAACACCGCTTTTGCATTCGGATCGTTTGTGTATTTGAACGAGCCGTTTACAGGGCCGGTTCCCGTATAATCAATCCAATTCCCACTGTAGGACATCAAGAAGCTGTTTTCTTGATATTCCCCTATCGTCAGCGAACTCACGACTTTGATGCTGACCGTGCCGGTGGCCGTTTGTGATAGGCCATCCGTGACTTTATATTGAATAGAGTCATAACCCGTATAGCCGCTCGCTGGCACATAAGTGAGCAAACCATTTGTGCCATATACCGATCCGTGTTCCGGTGGAACAAGGACGACAAAGGTATACGGGGATGTACCCCCTTGCGCCGAGAGACTGATCGGCAGTGATGTATCCGCTAACACGAGTAAGTCTTGATTGGCGGTCGTTAAGATCGCACCGACAGTAATTTGGATTGTCGCGGTCGCAGTCGTGCCGTTTGCATCAGTTACCCGATAAGTGATGACATCGCCACCGCTGTATCCCTGCGCGGGTGTATAAGTGACCACCGGCAGCACACCACTAACGCTACCGTGAGCTGGCGGCGCTGTAATCGCATAACTATACGGCGCACGACCGCCTATGGTATTGAGTGTGAGTGACCCCGAAGTTTGATACAAAACGTTGAGTGTCCGATTCGGCGGCGCTAACACCGGCGCAATCGCAAACTCCACTAAGCCTAATGCTGTCACACCGTTGGCATCCGTCACATTGAACCGGAACCAATCCGTACCCGAATACCCGGCGCTAGCGGTATAGGTCACATTCGGGAGTACGCCGCTCAAGGTACCGTGCATCGGCTGACTAAACATACTGTAGGTATAGGGTGGCGCACCGTCTTGCCCCTTCACCGTGACCGCCTTCGCAGCCCCGTTTGCGAGATTGATGCTTTGATTGACACCCACCACCGACAGGACACCACAACCCCAGATCGGCGCTGTTCTGAATGGTGAATAGATCACACCTTGCCCTTCAATAATCGCTCCAGTACCCGACCCTATGCCACCGGGGCCGCTGGCAGAACCCCACCAGTTGTTCGTGGCGATGATCGTGCCGTACCACGCTTTATCATAGACCGCGCTGTTGCTGCGATCCATCACACAGCTATTCTCGATGGTCAGCTTTTGTATTCCAACGTTGTCGGAATAGACTTCACTCCCTTTTACCGACACGTTGTTGCTCAAAACCGAGTCCACAATCGTTGTGTTGACGTTGTTGACGTAGATACCACCACCTATATCGGTACTGCTGTTTTGGCTGATGACGCTGCCAGTGATATAAGCCGTACCACACCCTACCCCTATACCGCCGCCCGTTTGCCCGATATTGTTGGAAATCTCCGAATTGAGGATAGTCGTATCCGCACAGGCATAGATACCGCCGCCGAGCGGCCCGTCATTACCGGAGATAAGGCTGTCTTCAACAACGAAAATCGCATCAGGGTTTAAGACGTAAATACCACCGGCGTTAGAACTGGTTTTACCGTTCGTCACCGTCACTTCAGTGAGATACAGCGGGGCTTTGCTATAGATGTTGCCGCCACGGTCAGTATCATAATTTTGCCGAACAAGACGACCATTCTTGACCGTCATTTCATACAGGTCGAGCGAACCCGAAGCAGCATTGAATAACCGGAAATCCGGCGTACCCGCTGCGGTGCTGCGCTGAAGGATCGAGCCGTTACCGTTGATGGCGATATTGCTCGTAATGATGGGTAAGGCACTCGGCCCATCAGCCGCGTTGGTGTTGTCTGGTTGTGTAAACGTGTAGGTTCCAAAAGGCAAGTTAATCACATCATAAGCAATACCCGCCTCGCAGCCATCCACCGCCGTATTCGTATTCGCGGCTGTAATCGCTTCGCCCAGCGTACAGTTGCCATTGACCACGAATGGCTGTTCTTGATTAAAAGAAGTGACGTGGATATTCGCGTCTTGGATGGTCATGGTCACGGTGGCTGTAGCGGTCGCCCCTACCGTGTCCGTCACCTTATACGTAAAGCTGTCGGTTCCGATATAACCCACGTTCGGCCTATAAATGACATCCGGGAAAGCGAGTGTCAGCGTTCCATGTGTCGGGTTGCTGACGATGCTGTAGGTATAAGCCGGAATACCCCCATCGGCGGATAGCGTAAGATACGCTTCTGTCTCGCGGAACAACATCAGCCACGATTGTGATTCGGCGGTCAACGGCACAGTGGGGCAGCGGGCGGGCTTGGTTGTGAGGAACGGTGTATAGGCGATATTGGTGCTGATGGTATCGCCCTCCCCATTCACAGAAATCGATGGCCCGCTGCTCGATCCCCACCAGTTGTTCGGCATATTGAGGATCGATGAGTTGTAAATGTAGTTGGATACACTCAAACCCTCATTGTTCACAAAACAGTTATTCGTAATGCTGACATTCTGCGTCGAATAGGCATAGATACTGCTCCCATTCGAACCGTGATTATTGAAGAACGTCGAATTGGTTATACTGACTATAGGATCACCAGAAGAGATCCGAATCGCGCCACCTTGACTAGTCGATGTATTGCCTTCAAAGTGACTGTTAGTAATGTTGACCTCATAACTGCCGCCAATACCAGCACCTTCATCAGCGTAGTTGTTCAGCACCTTCACCGTGTTCAGCGACAGTTTCATGCCGCCGTAAAGTCCAATACCCGCGCCCCAATAAGCGCGTCCATTACTGATCGTCAGGTTAACCAGATTGAGTTCTGAATTGGTCGCCGTGATGATGCGGAAATCCGGCGTTCCGGCGGCTGTACTGCGGGTAATTGTTGATCCATTACCGTTGATCGTTAGCTTCGCCATAATCACCGGCAGACCCATTTTGTTGGTCGTATCCAGTGCGCCGGTTGGGAATATCTGGGTGAGCGTATACGTGCTGTTGGGCGCGAGGTTAATGGTAATCGGTGTCGTTTGGGTGTTCGCGTACTCGATTGCCGCGATCAGTCCTGCAACGTCACCCGCTGCCACGTCCAACTTCGGCGGTGCTGCAAGGTCACAAATGGCAGGGCGCACAGCCAACGTTGGGCTAACATTGACAGAGCCTGTAGTACTGGATGCCGTGCCTGAATCCCCCCACCAATTGTTCGTCGCGTTCATGGGATTGGGATATGACGGATTAGTGTAATGGACGACTGCTACAGCCGCATCAAGAAAGCAGTTATTTTGAACAACCGCTGTACCCATACTCCAAATGCTGGTGCCGCCCTGAACGGGAGCGGTATGGTCAAAGCCATTGTTGCCAAGAAACACGCTGTTGGTGACCGTGAGGTTTGCTTCGAGATTATAGATCGCACCACCGCGATTGTACGAACTGTTATTCAAGAACACACTGTCACGAATAACCGCTACCGGAACGATTGAACCAACAGATTCATTTCGAATCGCGCTGCCACTATCCGACGCATTATAGACAAACTTGCTCGCAATGACCGTGAGCTTATTGGTATTGCTGACGGCGGGATTATTCGAGCTGGCACTCATCGGTTTTTGGCTGTTGCCAACTGTTAAACCTTGCAGAGTAAGTGTGGAATTATTGTAAAAAATCACAAAGTTGTTTGTGTTGGCAGCACGTTGAAGGATCGTTTTATCAATGCCAGCGCCAAAGATGGTGATGCTGCTGCTTATTGTCGGTAAGGCATACCGTTTACCACCGGCATCGGTGCGATATGGCGTAGAGAACGTATAGGTTCCCGCTGGTACATTGATAATATCTTCGCCGGTGCTGCCTGCCGCGCAGCCATCAACCGCTGCGTTGCTATTGGCGGCGAGCATGGCTTCGATGAGCGTACAGTTGCCATTCGTTACCGGCGGCACTTCTTGAGCCGTCGTATTCACCGAGATGGTGACGGTTGGCGGCGCACCCACGTTAATGGTGACGGTACCATTGCTGGTTGTCCCCAAACGATCCGTGACTTTGAACACAAACGTGTCTGTACCCGTAAATGGGTGGGTTGGCAGGTACGTGATGGTCGGCGGTGCGCCACTCAGCACACCATTGGCAGGATTGTTGACAATCGAGTAGGAAAATGGTGCCGCGCCGCCGGTCGAACTCAACGTGATGGCGACTTGCGTGTCAAAAGCGGTGTTGAGGTTTTGGTTCTGTGCGACCAATGTTCCAACCACCACGTTAATCGTTCCTGTCTTAGCGATGCCGTCTGCGTCCGTCACTCTGAACGTAAAGCTGTTGCTGCCAGTGAAACCCGCATTCGGCGTGTAGGTGATATTCGGCAGCGTACCGGTGATGCTGCCGTTCGCCGGTGTGGACACATTACTAAAAACGTAAGGCGCTTTACCGCCGGACGCGGCTAACGTCACCAATACCGCTGTATTCAATGGCGTATTGATATTTTGGGTGGTCGCGACCAACTCAGGGGCGACATCAATCGTCATCAAGCCGGTTGCCGGTAAACCTTGACTATCCACGAGGCGGAAGGTGAACTTCTCGGTGCCGCTAAATCCCGCGTTCGGCGTATAGGTCACGTTCGGCGGGCTGCCGGTTAAGGTACCGTTGGTCGGCCCAGTCGCGATACTGAACGTGTAGGGGGCAACACCGCCGGAACCCGTAAACGTCATCGCGATAGGTCGTCCATTAGGCGTGTGTAATTGCTTATCTTGTGCGGTCGGGCATCCCAGAATGCCAGCGGTCAGAAAACCATACGTATCAACGGCGGAGGTATCAATCGCATCGCCCACTTGTAACAGGTCGTCAAATAATGATGGCCCCGTGCTTGAACCCCACCAGTTATACCTCGCATCGACAGATGCGGTTAAAGTGCCTCTGTTGATGGCAGGGTTGGGATTACCGGTAATGCAACTGTTGGTAATGGTTGCACGTGCATCCGGCCCATAAATATTGCCAGTACTAATACCGCCGCCCGGCCCATTGTTGACCAGTATAATATTCGTCGCGGTGAATTGGCCCATATTTTCAATGCCGTACCAATTGGCGGCGATATTGTCTCGAACGACCGAGTTTGTGAGAACAATGCTGCCATTGACGGTATTCGCGATAGCCGCACCGAAAAATGCGCTGTTATTCGTAATCGTGACGTTGTTAAGGTTCAGCTTGCCGTCATTATGGATACCGCCACCGTAGGTTGAGTAAGTCGAACCCCCGCCCGTTTTGGTATTCGCGTTACCACCGGAGAGGGTCAAATTTTCGATTGAAATATCACCATCGGTCGAAAGAATACGGAATAACGGTGTATTCGGGGCAGTGCTGCGCGTGATGACCGAGCTGTTCCCACGAATGTACAGAACACCACTCAGGACAGGTAAACCATCGGGACTTTCTACATCGCTGTTATAACGGGTCGTAAGGGTATAGGTTCCACCACCCAAAATGATGGTGTCGGGCAGTTGACTTATATTGGCGGCGACAATCGCGTTAATAAGCGCGGCGGTATTTCCAGCAGCCACCATAAAAGGTGTCGGGATCGTAATACTAATCGTCGCGGTAACACTTTTACCGATTGCATCCGTGACAGTGACATTGAATGCGTCGTAGCCACTATAGCCATTCGGCGGCGTATAAACGAGCGCCGGCGCGGTGCCAGTTACCGTCCCGTGGGAAGGGCTGCCTACGGTATAGGTATACGGCGCAATGCCCCCTGTTGGTGATAGTTGAATCGCGAGGGAACGTTCATAAGCCGCCGCCACCGTTTGGTTAGCGAACACCAATTTCGGCGCAATAATGATCGATACGACACCCGTATCACTAAACCCGTAGGTATCGGTTACTTTGAAGGTAAAGCTGTCGCTGCCGCTGTAGCCTGCTGTTGGGGTGTAAATCAGGTTGGGGAGGGTTCCGCTCAACGTGCCAGCCGTCGGGTTCGCGACAATCTCGAACGTATACGGCTGCGCTCCGCCAACCGCCGCCAGCGTAATCGTCGATGCGGTTTCAAACGGCGTATTCACGGTTCTGTCGGTCGCCGTGAGAACCGGATAGGTTGAAAGGGTAACGGTTCCGTTTGCCGTTTTGCCAGCTTGGTCAGTCACCTTGTACACAAACTGATCGATGCCCACATAACCGCTGCTGGGAACATAAGTAACGTTGGGTAATGTTCCACTCAGCGTTCCATACGTCGGCGTGCTGACAAGGCTAAAGGTATACGGCGTAACCCCACCACTGGCAGAAGCCGTTATGCCAACCCCTTGCGCGGGTGAAAAGATGCGTGGTGAATGAGCGACGAACGGGCTTGGTGTAGAACTCGGCAGAAGCGTTTGCGTTCCGGCAACCGTTGGCGAAAGTGTCGCGCTGGGAACAAGTGTTCGCGTTGAAGTATACGATGGGGTCGGGGTGACCGGTGTGCCGCAGTGATCTTCACACCCACCCGGCATCGTTGGCGGGATAATCGGCGGTGCGAATGACAATCGTTGGGCGACGAACACATCTTGAGCGCTGTTCGTGTCTCCGCTGACGAGATCGCTAGCACCCGATTGAAAAGCGAGATAGTTACCATCATTCGAAATCGCCGGGAAATCCGCGCTGCCGTTACCAACCCCGCTGCCGGGAATGCGGTAGGTCACGCCAACCTGTACGTCCCGCACAAAAATATCGGCGGCATTATTGGTATCCCCACTCACCAGATTACTCGCCGCAGATGAGAAGGTGACATAACGCCCATCACCCGAAACATGCGGATTGGTCGAACTGCCGTTCGCTTCCTGTTCATCCGAATTCAGCGATATGCGGGTCGTTTGTGACGTTTGGCGGTCGCGAAGAAAGATGTCAGTGGCGTTATTGGTGTCCCCGCTGACGAGGTTCGACGCGCTTGACTGAAACACGACATACCGGCTGTTGTCGGATATGGATGGAGCGAAGTTAAGGGAGCCGTTGTTGTTTTGTGCGCCCAGTGCCGAGATGGATATTCGTTCAAGCTGGCTGGAAGCACGGCTGAATAAATAGACATCCCATTGACCGTTCGTGTCGCTGGCGACGAGCGCGTTGAGCGACAAAAACGTAACAAAAAGCCCATTACTCGAAAGGGTCGGCGAACTCCCTTCGCCAATCGTTTGAGCCGTACTCGTCTGAAAATCATACGATTCAACCATGCTGCCACTGCTCAAGGTCGATTCGTACCGTTGATAAACAGCATAGCGACCATCACTCGATAGGGAAGGCCGCCCCACGATGACGCTGCCCGCTGATTGGTTGGTCTGAATACGGGTGACGGCACCGGTTTGCAAGTCTTTCACGAACACGTCAGGCCGGTTATTGGTGTCGCCGCCTGTTAAATTACTTGCTTCCGAAATAAAGGCCACGTAACGACCATTGCCCGATACACTCGGAAGGGTTGAATGACCATTGGCTTGGGTGCTATTTGCGGCGACAGAAACCCGCGTGATCGTACAAGTTTGGCGGTTATAAACAAAGATGTCGGTGGCACTATTGGTGTCATTCAGAACCAGACTGCTGTCATTACTCTGAAAGACGATAGAGGCTCCATCTGCGGATAACGAGGTGTAGGCCGATGAAAACTGCGAGCCGGAAACAAGCGCGATGGCACTCAGCGAGGCCGAAGGGGTACAGACTGCCTGTACGCTGACGTGGTTTTGGGTATCCGGTACGTTCACGAGTGTTAAGCTGGGGGTCAGGCTGGCTGTACTCGTTGCAGCAGCCATAATACTCGGCGTAACGCTCGGTGTTGCGCTGGGTAACACAGTCGGCACAGCGGTCAACGACGGCTCAGGCGTTAGGGTTTGCGTCGGCAGGTCAGTCGGAAGGGGTGTTAAACTCGGTTCCGGCGCTAAGGTCAACGTTTCGGTTGGAATCGTCGTGGGGACATCAGTCGGAGGTGCGACCTCGGTTGGCACTTCCGTGGGTAACGGGGTAATCGTAGGCGCTTCAACTGGAGGTGCTTCTTGGGCATGAACCCCTGTTACGATCAAAAATGCGACCAGTGTAATGGTGAATAGAGTGCGGCGAGAAGCAGACATAACGCGACCTATTTTTTAGTTAAATATTTATTATGATGCAGCCAACACCTTGCATATCCCTATATGACTATAAATGATTCCGGGTTATTAAACGAGGCGCGTTATAAAGTCGTAGGATACACGTATGGGATAGGGTTATTTACGATTGCTTTGGCACAAATGAATGTGAGCAGTTGAGCAGTCTAATAGAGGGCTTGTCGTTCCCGCAGTGCCAGCAGCGATTCGGGTGGCGCGGTGTATGCCCCCATCGGGTCGCCCTGCCGGTGGAAGTCGGAGCCGCCCGTCATAATCAGGTTATGCCGCAGCGCAATCGCCCGCACGTTCTCGCGCACCGTCGCCGGGTTACGCGGGTGGTTGAACTCCACGCCATCTAAACCCGCCGCTGCCAACCGTTCCAAAATCACGAGATAATCCGGCACCAACCCCGGATGCGCCATCACCGCGACCCCACCCGCCAAATGGATAAGCTGTATCGCTTCTTCCGGCGACATCCGCTTGCGTGAAACGTACGCAGGGCCACCATGATGGAGGTAGCGGTCAAACGCCTCATTGATCGATTCGACGTGCCGCGCTTCCACCATCGCCCGCGCCACATGCGGTCGCCCGACCGAACCGCCGTCTGCCAGTTCCAGCACCCGCGCCCACGAAACCGGCTTACCGAGTGCCGCCAACTTCGCCACCATCGCCTCGCCCCGGTTCAGGCGATCATGCTGGAATTGGCTCAGTGCCACTTTGAACCCGGCGTTCTCCGGCTGGACGTAATACCCCAGCATATGCACGTCGGTATCATTTTCCTCGGCGCTCAGTTCAATCCCCGCGATGACGACCGGCGAGTTATTGGCGACCTGACAGGCTTCTTCAACCCCATCAGTCGTGTCATGGTCGGTTATAGCGATTGTATTAAGATGGTTTTTACGTGCAAGTTGAACAACGTCCGCAGGCCGAAGCTGACCGTCAGATGCTGTCGTATGAAGATGTAGGTCGGCTCTCAGCACGGCTAATCGTCACGCGCTGAGATGCTGGTCTGGCGTGGCGCACGGCTCACGGTACCCGGAGGGCGCTGCTCCACCGAAAAGCGCACTGCCGTTCGCTCTTGACCGTCGATCATCACTTCGGTGAAATAAGGAGTGAACACAATATCAATCTCATCGCGTCCCAAATACCCACGCGCGATTGCCAATGCCTTCACTGCTTGGTTCACTGCCCCCGCACCGATGGCTTGCACCTCGGCGTAGTGATGCTCGCGCATGACACCAGCGATTGCCCCCGCCACTGCTGTCGAGCGCGATTTTGCCGAAACCTTAATCACATCTGGGCCAGATAGGTTTTCTTCGTCGAAGCTCATTCTTCCCTCGCCTTCGATAATCCCCCAAGCGATCTGGGAGGAGACTGCGGCACGTCAATCAAACACCTATCGAACTCACGCCGATTGCTACTCTTCCAGCATGTGTTTTAAATATTGTTAATCAACGGTTTATTTTATCCTAAGAACTGATTTCGTGCTACTTGACCCTTTCTGAGTGCAAACGTGTGCTATCATAGGGCAGATTGTAAAAGACTTCACAGGCGGGGTTATGCTCGATTGGCTCATTATCGGTGGGGGAATACACGGTACCTACCTCTCCCTTTATCTCACCCGTCGCAGGCGAATACCAGCCGATCAAGTGCGCGTCCTCGACCCGCATCCCCAACCCCTAGCCCTCTGGCAGCACTTCACCGCCAACACCGGCATGAGCTATCTGCGGTCGCCTCATGCCCACAACCTGCACTACGATCCCTTCTCACTCATCACCTTCACCCGCACCAACGATGGTCAGCCGTTGGCGGATTTCATCGAGCCGTATGGTCGTCCATCACTCCAGTTGTTCAACACCCATAGTCAAACCTTGATCGAACGTTACCATCTGGATGAACTGCGACTGTTAGGCCGCGCCACAGGTCTCCACCGCCTCGCCGAAGGCTGGCAGGTCGCCACCAATAACGGCACGCTGGAGGCGCGAAACGTCATCCTCGCCTTTAGCAATACCGAGCGTCCCTATTGGCCGGATTGGGCGCGCACAGCACAGGCTGAAGGTGCGAATATCCACCACCTCTTTGATCCCGCTTTCACACGCGCCACATCCCCCGGTCATACGCTCGTGGTCGGCGGGGGCATCACTGCCGCCCAAACCGCCACTGCCCTAGCGCTGGAATCATCGGGCAGCGTAACCTTACTCATGCGCCATCCACCGCGCATCCATCAGTTTGACTCGGACTTGGGCTGGATCACCCACCAGCACCTCGACGGGTTTTATCAAGACGCGGATTACGCCCGCCGCCGTCATCTCATCCGCACCGCCCGTCATCGCGGCTCGATGCCACCGGATGTCGTACGCGAACTCGAAGCCGCCGTGCAACATGGCATCCTCGACCAGCGTATAGATGAAGTGAAGGCCGTTCGCTATCAGCACGGCAAGCTGTATTTGACGCTTGAAAGTGGTGATACGTTAACGACAGATCGCATCATCCTCGCCACGGGCTTCGAAACCTCGCGCCCCGGTGGTGCATGGCTTGACGCTGCCATCAAGGCTTACGGTTTGCCCGTTGCTGAAGATGGCTTCCCGATTGTCGATCAGCGTCTGTGCTGGTCAGAAGGTCTGTTTGTTTCCGGTTCCCTCGCTGAACTGGAAATCGGCCCGGTCGCTCGCAATTTTATCGGCGTGAAGTTAGCCGCAGAACGCATTGGAGCAGGTCTATGAAGCGATGGATTGGTGTCTTGGGTGCCGTCGGTGCGCTGGTCGGTATCAGCAGCTATATCAACAAACGCAACAAAGTCGAACGCATCGA
Source organism: Chloroflexota bacterium (assembly GCA_020161935.1). Lineage (GTDB taxonomy): Bacteria > Chloroflexota > Anaerolineae > Aggregatilineales > Phototrophicaceae > CFX2. Next base: position 234,164 of record JAIUNI010000003.1, on the reverse strand, counting down.
CCCCGAATCGCTCATCATCCGCCTGCCGGATGACCTGCCCGAACGCATCCTCACCGTCGATGGCGCGATCAACTTCCGCGACATCGGTGGCTATAAAACCGCTGATGGTCAGCGTGTCCGTACCGGACGCATCTACCGTTCCGGTGCGCTCGGCGGCTTAAGCACGGCTGGCCTAGAACAGCTTGGCAAACTTGGCATTAAACTCGTCTGTGATCTCCGCAGCGTGGAAGAACAAACCGACGCGCCGGATAAACTCCCCACCGACCCCGCGCCGGAATATCTGCATTTGCCGCTGCTCGCCGCCGAAAACCGCCGCCAGCGTATCAGCGCCCTCTTTTTCAACCGCAGCCAATTCGCCGCCATGATGCCCGATATGTACACCCGTGTCATTGTTGATGGCAACGCCCATCTCTACGGCGACATTTTGCGCCGCCTCGCCAACGCCGATAACCTGCCGACCATCATTCACTGCACCGCCGGTAAAGATCGCACGGGCATCGCCGTGATGCTCATCCTCAGTCTGTTGGGTGTCTCTGAGGATGTCATCCTCGCCGACTATTCCCTCAGCAATATCTACTACAACAGCTTCCTCGAGTTTGGGCGGCACGTCATCAAGTCGATTGCGTGGACAGGTGTCACCGCCGAAGATATTCAACCCCTGTTCATTTCCAACCCCGTTTACCTCAAAGCCGCCATCGACCACATCCACCGCAAATATGGCTCCGTCGAGAATTACCTCCGCAGCGCCGCCGGGGTGAACAATGAATTACAGGCGAAAATAAAAGCGAACCTGCTGGAAATATAAACCTTAATTCTTCTCGCATATTTCATCTTAAGGCTCTTTCTTACGGCTGTTTGAGGGAACGTCATTTGATTTCTTTACGTTGGCTAGCCGCTTAGTCCTGTTGTTATTTACCTAAAATTCAGACAGAATAGATAAATTAATTGCGATACAGTTGATATTTGTGCTATTATTTGATTTATAACAACGATCAAATCATTCTTAATTAGTACTGTTGATCGTCAAGGAAGAAGGAGGCATGTGCGTACGCATAAAGTACAGCACATTTCCAATGAGCCATTTGCGACCTGCACTCTCACCCGAACGTTCCCGCTTACTCGTCGTCTTTAAAGATGCCGAATCCGGGTTGCCTGTTCGCCATATGCTGATGCCGGAATATGCAGTGGCGGGGAACAGCACGTTAGATGAAGCGCTCAAATTGGCGAATCCCGCTGACTTCGACCTGATGATTATTGACGGAACGCTCGAAACCCTGAAAGCCCTGCGATCCAACGCCCAGTTGACCACCATACCAGTCATAATGATCGTTTCTGCCCAGCAAGCGGGCAACCACGCCGCCGCCTTAGACCTTGGCGCGGATGATTTTATTGTGCTGCCTATCACTGCCGAGGTATTTAAAGCCCGCGTTCGCCACCTCATCACCGCCAAAAAACGCGCCGATGAACAGCAGCAGATGATCGCGCATCTCAAATCGGCCTACGAGAAGAAGGATCGCTTCTTACAAATCGTGACGCATGACCTCAAAAATCCGGTCAACAATGTGCGTCTGGCGCACTACTATTTGCAAACCGAATTGGATGATAAACCGGCAACGAAAGATGCCTTAGAAACGATAGAAATGGCAGTCAACACCATGAATGACCTGATTACGCATTTTCTGGATACCGCCGCGCTGGAAAAGGGCAAAGCACAGCTCAACCTCGAACCCGTGATGATGGAAGACCTGATCTGGGAAGTCGTCACCCGCTATAGCGAAACCGCCAACGTCAAGAACATCACCCTGCTCATGGGCGAAACCGAAGGCGAAGTCCTCGCCGACCCCAACCGTATCATGCAGGTGATGAGTAATCTGGTCAGCAACGCCATCAAGTTCAGCCCCAACGACTGCTTCGTGACCATTTCGTCGGAAGTCATGGGTCGTGATGTCCGGTTAAAGGTGATCGACGAAGGCCCCGGCATTCCCGCCGAGGAACAGAGCAGCTTGTTCGAGCCGTTCGCCAAACTCAGCCCTCGCCCGACCAATGGTGAAAGCAGCAGCGGCCTCGGCTTGTCGATTGTCAAAGAACTGGTGGGTTTGCATAACGGCAGCGTTGGTTTGGACTGCCCCGACAACGGCGGCTGCACCTTCTGGTTTGAGCTGCCCAAATACGAATCCAAGTTGGAAGCGATTGCTGTCTAATCAAGCCGTATCTGAACAAATGAAAAGGCGCGTGTGCGCCTTTTTTATTGCTACCCCTGCCACTGCCAGTCCGCTTTATCTTCCGTCGGCTGGTGGGGAACATACTTCCGCCGGGTTGCCTTCTCGATATGATTGACCAAGCGCGGGTAATTTTCTTCCGGGCTGTGCATCGAGTCCATCACCAGCGCGTTATCATTCCACGGTTGGTAGTAATCCCGCATCCGCGTCACATCGTCCCAACCGACTGGCTTCCAACCGGGAACGTAATGCACGCGGTCGGTCATCCGTTCGCGCCACACTGCATCATCCGAGCAGTAGCAGTACACCGCGCAGAACTTGGCTTTGTGCCGTTGGGCAATTTCGCTGGCGGTCGTGCGAAAATGGTCGAGTGGAAAGGTCGCATCCAGAATGCAGCTTAACCCCAACCCCAACAGCTCATCCGCCATATCGAGGATGATGTAATAACCATCGCCGGTATTCTCTTTAGCGAGGTTATGGTCGCGCAGTACCCGCTGTACACGATCTTTCGCGAAAACCGGAATGCCCAAACGTTTCGAGATCAACCGCGCCAGCGTGGTCTTACCGCTGCCGGGCATTCCAGCCATCACAATGAGCGTTTTCTCAATCGGCATAACGTTGTCGTGTCCTAGCTTATTTAATCTTCGACCATGTGCCTGTGCTGTTGTTGAACCGGAACACACCCAACGGCGAGTCGATATACACCGCGCCGGTGTCTTCGAACTGGATGGTGCGGTTAGTCTTGTCAATCGCTGTCGTGGCGAAACCCACCGAGCCGCTCCATCCGCCTATCGGGGCGTTGGTGTTGCAGTACGCCCACGCGAACATTTCCTGCGGTGCCTGCAAACCGTTGGTCGGCGTACCGAAGCAGCTATAGGTCGTGGTGCCGTCCCAACCGTTGCCATAGGTGATGAACCGTGCGTCTTGGTTCTGTGCGCCGTAAATGGTGTTACGGTTCGAGTCGTTGATGTAAATCATGAACCCGCGCTCGAACGCTTGGAACGCCCCCGCCCCTGAGGACTGCGGCCCCGTTGGGCAGCCGGAGTTCGGCGGTGCATATTGATTGCCAAAGAACCACGCCGTCGCGCACTGCACGGTGATCGCCACCGAGCGCGTATCCTGTGCCGCACCCCGGAACACCGTCAACCGGTACACCACCAACGTCCCCAGATTCCCCGGCACCGTAACTGGAAGCGAACCGGTCGGAATCACATTAAACGTTTGCGATACCTGCCCCTGCGCGTTCATCTGGTCAATCCGTGCTGACTCCGCGTCTGTACTCCACACCAGCGTAACCGAACTGTTCGCGGTAACATTGGTCGCCGTCGCGTTGAATGATAGAATTTGCGGCGCGATTGGCGTATTGGTAAAAATCGGCGTATTCGTGATTGTCGGTGGCAGCGGCGTATTGGTGGATACCGGTGTATTCGTTATTGTACTCGTCAGTGTTAAGGTGAAAGTCGGTGTCAGCGTGATTGTCGGTGTCAGCGTATTCGTCGGCGTGTTGCTGGGTGTAAAAGTCGCCGTCGCCGTTGCCGTCGGGGTGGGTGTTGCCGTCGGCGTGTTGGTGGCGCTGGGGGTCATCGTCGGTGTATCGCTCGGCGTGAGGGTCGGCAGCACCGCCAGCGTCGGCAGTTCCGCCACTTCCTCTTGCGGTTGGCAAGCCACCAGCGAGACTAGGCTTAGTATGAACAGCAGGGTAGCAAACTTTTTTGGAAACATCATGCCCCTCCGCTTACCTCAATAATATGAACCCGATAATCACGCGCGTTATTAGTACCCTAATCATACTCATCTTCTTCTCAGGTTGCCAAGAGACGACAGTACCACCCACCGCAGCCACATTACCTACGCAAACACCTGTGTCGCTGGCAAACTTCCGTCCCACCAACACCCCGCGTTTGATTGACGCGCAGGTTCCGTCCGCCGTTCCCACCACCGCGCCGACTTCGACTCCCTTACCCGCCTTACCGACCGCGCTGTTACTCTCGACGCTCGCCCCGCCACCCCTGACCAACCTATCCGTCACCCTGCCGCCGGATGTCACACTAACGGGTACGCCGGTCCTCACGCGCCAACCCGCCGCCAACACCTTCGTCATCGGGCAGTCAGCAGATGGGCGTGAGATTCTGGCGTGGCGCTTCGGTACGGGCGATAAAATCCTGCTGCTGGTCGGTGGTGTCCACGCGGGTTTTGAGTCGAATACCGTGCTGCTCATCAATGAACTGATCGCGCATTTCGAATCCGCGCCGGACGATGTACTAGCCGGTATGTCGATCATCCTCATTCCGGTGCTGAATCCCGATGGCCTCGCGCGTGGGCGCACCGCTGAAGGGCGCTTCAACGGCAATCAGGTTGACCTCAACCGCAATTGGGGCTGCGACTGGTCAGAAACCGCCTACTGGCAGCAGCGCACGGTTGACCCCGGCGAGCGTCCTTTCTCCGAGCCGGAAACCGCCGCCCTCTCGGTCTTTATGCAGACCAACAAGCCAGCCGCCGCCCTGTTCTACCACGCCTCCGCCGATGGCATCTTCGAGGGGACGTGTAATGAGACCGTCGACTCGCTTCAGCTTGCCGCCGTCCTCAGCGCGGCTTCCGGTTATCCTTACGGCGAACCGTTCGATGCCTACACCGTCAGCGGCACGGCAGCCAATTGGGCAGATGGGCAGGGCATCCTCGCGGCAGATGTCGAACTGTCCACCGTCCGAGGAACCGAATTTGACCGCAACTTGCGGGGCATCCTCGCCATCCAGTGCTGGTTCACCGGCCTCTTCAGCCTCCCGCAGTGTCAATAATCGGATGACAGCCTAACGACACCTGTAGTACAGTACATCCTCAAGTGAGTGAGGTAACGACAATGGGCAGATGGGGCAAGGGTATTTATGATGGTGATTCTCCTCTCGATTATTTTATGTCGATTACTGATCGTATTGAGCGTGAGATTGAATATTGGGTATCACCGGAGCAGGTCGCAAATAACGGGTGGTGGTTATCACAAGTATTGACGGTTATGGAAATCATTCTCTTATTTGAGCAGCATAATATTGGGCTTGGAGGCGTTCCTATTCGATCAAACAAACTTGTACAACGCTGGCGTTCTGCATTTATGCCTGTTTGGGACACTGAATGGAAGGTCGCGGATAATTACCCAATTGCTTTAGATGATTATGCTTACCGCCAAAAGCATCGTCCTGCAATCGAGACCATGTTTAAGCACCTTGAAGATACAGGCTATGAGTGGGAAAACCTTGGCGAGAAAGCTGTGTCAATTACGATAACACCACTGCTAGCTGAATATTCGCTCCCCTATTTTTCAATTCGAATGGAAACCAATCAACTTGGTCAAGAGTCATCTAATTTTGATCGCTTCATTGGCTCTTTAATCGAGCAATTGGTAAAGGACATTATTTACTTTCTATCGTCGGAAACACGTTGGGAGGCATTCGGGTTTTATAGATTAGAAGAGGATCTCCCTGTCGCTATCGACATTCTCGGCTTACTATGTGAAGCCTATCAAACTGATCCTGTCGTGAAGCACAAAGACATCAAACTATGGCGAGCGACGACGATGGAAATCATACGACAAAATGCCAATGAATATGGAGGTACTGAGGATTCAGAACAATACGCCAATATCTCCGCCGCCTTCGACCGTCTTGAAGCTGTCGCTCAAAAATACCCACCGTTTGATTGGGGCATCTAGGTTCCGAACGACACCCTCGTACCCTGCCAAACCACATACCCCGCGCTCGCCCAACCGCGTTATACTCGTTTCGCGTTGTCACTCAAAATAGAAGGAAATTCTTATGCCTGCCAAACCCACCCAAATATTAGAACGTGCCACGCCCGAAAGTCAGGGCATCGCCTCATCCGCCATCCTCAAATTTACCGAAGCCGCCGAAAGCCAACTGCACGAACTCCACAGCTTCATGCTGGTGCGGAATGGTAAGGTCGTCGCCGAGGGCTGGTGGTCGCCGTTTGAACCGCAACTAACGCACATGATGTTCTCACTCAGCAAGAGCTTCACCTCGACGGCGGTTGGTCTCGCGGTGGCGGAAGGCTGCTTCTCGCTGGACGACACCGTTATCTCGTTCTTCCCCGACGAAGCGCCAGCCAAACCGAACAAACACCTCGCCAAGATGCAGGTGCGCCATCTGCTCTCCATGTCCACCGGACACGACATCGATACCACCGACCGCATGATTAACGGCTCGGATAACAAGTGGACACAAGGCTTCTTCGACGTGCCGGTCGTCCACAAACCGGGGACGCACTTCCTCTACAACACCGGCGCAACCTATATGCTCTCGGCTATCGTGCAAAAAACCACCGGCCAGCGCCTCATCAAATACCTCAAGCCGCGCTTGTTCGACCCGCTGGGCATCCAGAACCCGACGTGGCAGGTGTCACCGGAAGGCATCGACACCGGCGGATTCGGCCTGAAAATCACCACCGAGGATATTGCGCGGTTCGGGCAGTTGTACCTCCAAAAAGGCGTGTGGGGCGGCAAGCAGCTCTTACCCGCCGGTTGGACGGAGAAAGCGACCGCCTTCCACATCAAGAACGGTGACGACCCCAAAAGCGATTGGGCGCAGGGCTACGGCTACCAATTCTGGCGCAGCCAGCACAACGCCTACCGTGGTGACGGCGCGTTCGGGCAGTACTGCCTCGTCATGCCGGAGCAGGACGCGGTATTGGCGATCACCAGCGGCCTCGGTGACATGCAGCAGCCCTTGAACCTCGTGTGGGAACATCTGCTCCCCGCAATGGCTGACGCGCCGAAAAAGGCCAACAGCACCGCCCACAAGAAGCTGACCGAAAAACTCTCCACATTGGCGATTGCCCCCGTGCAGGGCGAGGCTTCTTCACCGAAGGCGAAGAAGCTCTCCGGTCAGGTCTATAACCTCGCGAGTAACGATCTCGGCTTCAAGACAATGGCGCTCAAATTCGGCAAATCTGGCTGCCAACTCACGGTCAAGCAGGGGCGCACGACCGAAACCCTCACCATCGGCTATGGGAAGTGGCAAGCGGGCGAAACCAAACTGTTTAACAATCCGTACGATAAAAAAGCGGCGGTCATGGTCACCAGCGGGGCGTGGACATCAAAAGATACCTTCCGTTTCATCCTCCGCTTTCACGACACGCCTTTCTACCAGAGCTTTGACGTGCATGTCGGCAAGGACGCACTCACCATCGAAACCCGCGTCAATGTCGCCTTCCAACCGCCAGAAACGGAAGTCATCAAGGCGACGCTTGCTACCTAGATAAGAAAACGGGAGGGTCTGAGACCCTCCCCTACAACAATGCTCGTTGACCACACCTATTATGTTGTCGGCGTGTTCAAACTGTTCATAACCCTGTTCAAAACTCTAGCGGGCGGGTTCGACGAAGTACAAGCCGTCCTGACCTTCTGCCAGCCAGCCTTCCTTGTCATCATCCCCGTAAACCACCTTAAACCACGTCAGGCCATCGGCGCACGTTGGCCCTTCCAGCACTTCAAAAGTTACGCCCTGCGCCAGCCGCCCGATGCGTTCGGCGTTGATGCTCGGCGCTTCACGCACGTTGACAGGCGTGGTCGGTGAGGCGTTGTTCATAATCACCATGCCGGTATCGCCCACACCCAACCGAACGGGCAGGTCAACCGCATTACACGGGTTCACGGTCGCGGTGGCGATGGGGGTTGAGGTCGCGGCACGGGTCGCCGTCGGCAGCGGGGTATTCGTGGGCAGCGGCGTGGGCGGCAGTTCCGGCGCGGTCACATCCACCACGAGGCGTATGGCAAAATCCGGGCTGGCTTCGTAAGCGGCGAAGAACTTGCGACCAAACTCGCCGCCAGATTCCGTGCCAATCGCGATGATCGTCAGGCTGTTGCCCACCTGCCAACCGGGGCGGTCAACCACTTCTTGAACCAGATCCGCGATGTCATCCAACGGATACCACGTCTTGCTCACCCACGAGGTATTCGACTCGTGTACCACGCTGGCCGTCGTCAACTGCCGCTGCGAGGGCAAGCTGTCGTCACTAAACGGTTTGCTGTCGTCGGCTGCTTCCGCGAACAAATCGTAGCTGATCGGTATCCACTGGTCGGTCACGGCGAAGACTTCCAGATGAGCGCTGTGGATGACCGAGGCCGGTGGGATCGCCACGCCGGTAAAACGGATGGCGAGGTACTGTTCGCCGACCGTACCGCCGTTACCCGCCCAAACCGTCTGCTGGTTGAGTTCGAAGTTGCCACTGCTTTCGTTGACATCATTCTCGCCGGATGCCACCTGCAAGATCATCTCATCACCGCGCGGCGTAGCGGTGGGGGTCATGGTTGCGGTGGGTTCCGGCGTATTAGTCGGTTCGGGGGTATTGGTGGACGCGGGCGTGCGCGTCGGCACCGGCGTATTGGTCGGGTCGGCTTGCGCGGCGGCGGTCAGCATTCCCCCCAGCAGCAGACCAACCACACAAACTGATACAAACAGCGGACGAAAAAGTATACCTTTGAGCCTCATAAAATCCTCCGAAGAATCGCTTATTCCCAATAACCCTACCACCGCTTCCCCATTTGGCCTAGTTCGCCCTATTTAAGCGGGGGCGGGACTCTTTGCTCATGCGTGTATCCTATACGCCTAGCCTATCATCCGCCATACGGATGGTGTCCCGGCTGCGTTTTGTGCTAGAATAAATATAAAGGTTGTAAATGGACAGTGTAACGATGGCACAACTCATTCAATATGATGCCCCTACCGATCTACTCTGGCGTTTGAACAATGAGTATCGTAAACGCTTGTCCCATGCTCAAACTTACCTTGACCTGCTTGAACAACTCCTCATGATTCAAGCGGCTGATGATGTTTTCCAAACCCTCGAAGCCTTACAACAGGTGCGACGCGAACTGACCACCTTGACCGAAGAACACCGTGACTGGCGGCATCACTTCTACTACGACTCGCTGGAAACCCGCCGGATGGTGCAGGACGACCGCGCTGTGAACAAGGCGCTGGCACGTTTCAGCCGGATGCGTTCGCAGCACGAGCGGCGTGTTTATGACCTGTATAACCTCTTGGCGCAGCTTCCACGCCCCAATGTGCAGATGACCCGCGTTCCCAACGGCGACCTGTGGGTGATGGCGCAGTACGCCCTCAATGACCTGATCGTGTTCGGCGATTACGTCAACAAGCTCGGCGTGGTGAACTAAACCGTCAGCGATCATTCACAAATTTCTTCATATTCTTCACTTTCGCAGTAAATTTTATGTCGGCGACATCATCCCCTTTTATGTCAGAAATGTCGTCAGAGTCGTCAGTGTCGGTGTTGTCAGTCACCGTTTCCAATCCTCACAAACCCCAAAAACTGCAAAATCCGCAATTGCAATTCATCAGCTTGACGGCGAATTTGAGGGAGCGAACTTCTGAATCTTCACAAAATTCTGCAAATTCTTCATTTTCACAGTGCCTTCTATGCTGTTATTGGAGTTGAGAATTGTCGCAAATGTCGTCTATGACAGAAATGACCGTTGGCAAAGTTGGCAGCAATTTCGGCAATGGCAAAGGCCGTTTTTATGCCAATTCGGCGGATTACTCGGCTAATGTCGCAGCAATGTTGGCAATTGGGCTGCCGCCGCCAAGATTGCCAATGTTCATGTTAAACTGTGAGTGGGGTTGTTAATTAGAGTTTGCCGGCGGCACTTCCCACCCTACAGGCGACCCTTTCAATAGCATAATCGAAGTTGGAACGTTAAGGGTGAACATTTGTCAGAACATTTGGTCACTTTTAGCGAGTGTTGGCGCTAACCATTTTGAGAGAGCGAAATTGTTAAGCGGGTTGGTTTAAGGTTAGAAAATAGTTTGTCGGGTTAACCGAAAATAAACCTAAGTTATAGTTTTAAGTGATAAGTGGCAAGTTTTAAGTTAAAGGCAAAGAGAAATTTGAAGGGGTAAGCCTCAACAAGGGGTTTATTGGGTGGGAAGTGGCGGACAGCCTGTCTGCTGTCCCTACAAACGTGGTCGCGTGGGTAGTTGGCGGCAAGAGGGCGCAAGGCTTGCGCCCCTACAAAATTACATTCTATGTGTTCAATAAGTCGCTTAACTTGGTGCATATGGGACGCGCTATCTCACGTCCCTACATATGCCACAAGTGTAGGGGTTCGTAGGGACAGCAGACAGGCTGTCCGATATTTGCACCCAAATAAAAAGGACGCGGTGGTGCGTCCTTTGTCGTGAGTAAAGTTATCTGTTACGCATTCAACTGATCGCGCCAGCCTTCGACCAACGTGCGCTGGCTGTCGTTCAGGTTCTCCGGCACGGTAATCAGGATGCGGGCGTACAGGTCGCCAAACTGCTCTTGCTGCTTGACGTTGGGCATCCCCTTACCCTTGAGCCGGATGCGCTTGCCGGATTGAGTACCCGCCGGAATACGCAGCTTGAGCGAACGGTCGAGCGTCGGCACTTCCACCTCGCCGCCCAGCATCGCCGTGAACATATCGACCTTCACCTCAACCGTGAGGTCATCACCCGTGCGCTTGAACTGCGGGTCGTCTTCCAACTGCACCACAAGGTACAGGTCGCCGTTTGGCCCACCGCCGAAGCCTTCGCCACCTTCACCCGCGAGGCGTATCCGTGTGCCATCGGTCGCGCCTTTGGGAATGTTGACGCGCAGCTTACGCTCGCCCTTAGTGACGATACGGACACCGCCGTTAAAGGCTTCCTTCAGGCTGATGCTGACGGGCTGCTCGATGTCCTGCCCACCCTGACGGCTGCTGGTCGCGCCGCCAAAGTCGCCGAACGGGTTCTGGGAAGCAGTGCCGCGTCCACGCCGCGAATTTCTGGCACCACCGAAGAACTGCTCGAAAATATCCCCGAACGGTGTGCCTCCGGCTTCGTCGCCAGTCGTGGTGTAGGTGTAGCGCCCACCCGCGCCCGGTGCGCCGCCGAACCCGAAGTCCTGCGGATTCACCGAACCGAACTGGTCGTAAGTCGAGCGCTTGGTTGCGTCGCTCAACACCTCGTAAGCCTCGTTCACCTCTTTGAACTTGGCTTCGGCGTTCGGGTTGTCACGGTTCGCGTCGGGGTGCCACTGCTTGGCCTGCTTGCGAAACGCCTGTTTGATTTCTTTCTCGGTCGCGTTTTTATCCACACCGAGCGTTTTATAATAATCTTTCTTTGCCATTGTTTCCCTCAGAGATCACGGATTTCATGCGACAGAGCGTGAGGAGATTGCCCTGTTCAAAGTCATGATGAGTGCGACATCGGCTGCCGCTATTCTCTATTGTATGAGGGTCGCGGCTGTGGGTCAACGAGTTACACCGATTTCTTATATAAGTATGATGTGCATAGAAGCTAGGTTTGGGGTTAATCGGACGCGATGTATCGCGTCCCTACACGAAACTGGTAGCACAAACTCATGTTTTTGTAGGGACAGCATACGTGCTGTCCGGTATTTTTAGAAATTCCGGTATACTGCATTTACCTTTCGATAAACAGATGACTGCCCGTGATATGAACATTTTTACTCGCGATGACCACAGCATTTACCACGGGGATTGTATCGACGTGCTGCGCCAGCACATCCCCGACCAATCGGTTGACCTAATCTTTGCCGACCCACCCTATAACATCGGGAAAAAGTTCAACGGGAAGTCTGAAAAGCAAGCGGTCGATGATTACCTGAACTGGAGTTACGAGTGGCTTCAACTGTGTGTGGATAAGCTCAAGCCGAACGGCAGCCTGTACGTGATGACGGCGACACAGTTCATGCCCTACTACGACATTTTCCTCAGCCAGCGCCTGAGCATCCTCTCGCGCATCGTCTGGCACTACGACAGTTCCGGTGTGCAAGCGCGGCAGTACTACGGCTCGATGTACGAACCGATCTTATTTGGCGTAAAAGACCCCAACCACTACACCTTTAACCCTGCTGATATTCTGGTGGAAGCTAAAACCGGGGCGAAACGCAAGCTCATCGACTACCGTAAAAATCCGCCGCAGGTTTATAACAGTGAGAAAGTACCGGGGAATGTGTGGTATTTCGCCCGTGTACGCTACCGGATGCCGGAATACGAAAACCACCCGACGCAAAAACCGGTCGCCCTGTTGGAGCGCATCATCAAGGCCAGCAGTCACGCCGGTGATACCGTTCTCGACCCGTTTGCCGGCACGTTCACGACCGCCTACGTGGCGCAGCAGTTGGGGCGAAAGTCGATCAGCATCGAGCGGGAAGAAGCCTACGTTAAGATTGGGCTGCGCCGCCTCGGTATCGCTACCGAATACAATGGTCAATCACTGACGCGCGAACCCAAACGCAGCCGAAAAAACACGGCGCTGCGGCTGTAGTATGGGTTTCCCGCATCCAAAAGTCACATCTCGTACAACCGATTAGGTATTCCTGCCGTCACAGTGCTACAATAAGAGATATTGTGGTGTGGGATTATTCAGGAGCAAAAGACCGATGCCCCGTTGGACTGATTTTGACACCTTTTTGGCTGAAGTCGAAAGCGCCCGCAGAGACGGTGATCGCCAAACACTGGTCGATGAACTCTTGGCTGAACGGCGCGAATGGCCGTGGATACAGGGCAACAAAGCGACCTTTGTCTTTAACAGCCTCGGTGCGCGGCGCAATGTCGCCCTCAACTTGGATACCATCAAGGCCGACCCACCCTTCGACCCACTTAAGCAGCTTGACGGCACGATGCTGTGGTACCTCACCCGCACCTTCGCCGAAGACGACCTTCTCGACTACCTGCTCGCGGTGGATGACCCGCTCACACCGTTAGCCGAAGAAGCGGATATTCTCGCGCGTGTGAGCAAGTTCTGGCGGGCTGACCCGGCTAACTCGCTGAAAATGAAAAGCGGTCAGCAGGATGTTTCCGTGCTGCGGATGGGCAGCGCCCGCCCGTACCTCGATTGGACGGCGCTGGAAGCGGTGCCGCGCGGAAAGGTGACGGAACACACTTTTGACAGCACCGAACTCGGCTTCAACGGGCGCACCGTTTGGGTCTATACCCCGCCGGATTACGAGGGTTCGGGCTTGGCCTACCCGCTGCTCATCCTGCAAGACGGACAGTGGATGAGCGGCCCGCTGCAAGTACCCGCGATAGCCGACGCGCTCATCAAGCATAAGCGCCTCGCGCCGCTGGTCATCGCGATGGTGCAAAGTGGCAACCAGAATGAACGCCTAGCGGAATACACCAGTAACGACCAGCACTATAACTCGCTGCTCAACGAACTCCTGCCCATGCTACAAACGGAGTATCGCATCGACTCGGCGCATATGGGCGTGGGCGGTGTGGCGAACGGCGCGGTCGCGGCGGCACACGCGGCGCTCAAGAACCCTGCCGTGTTCAGCAGTTTGATCTTGATTTCCCCACCGCTGGGCAAAGGGACGGACGAGGACAAACTCGGCCAAATTACCAGCCGGTTCACGGAAGCATCCGTGCTGCCGAAGCGCATCTTCCAATCGGTGGGGCGCTACGAGGCGAAGGCGCGTTTCCTGCGCCCGGCGCAAGCCTTGCGCGACGTTCTCCAGCGGCGGTTGGACGGCAATTACTATTACGCGGAACTGGGCAGCGGGCATGGTTTAGTCGCCTTCCGCAGCATCTTCCCGGAGGCGCTGGCGTGGGCTTTTCCGGCAGGTTAAGTAAAAGTGGATGTGCATGATGGACAACCCTAAAACGTCGCTAAGACCCACTTATGAAGTCTCGATTGATGAAGAGGGTTCATTCAAACTACCGCCAGAACTCCGCAGTTCTCTTGGTCTGCAAAATGGCGATACATTGACACTCATTCAGGGCGAGGGTGAAATATGGGTCATGCCCACGCGCTTACTTACGCCTGAGTTAGCGAATCAGATGGAACACTTAATGGCCGAGAAAAACTTATCGGCGGACGACCTGCTGGATGGCTTAGTCGCCGAACGCGAAAGGCTGTTTAAGGAACAATACGGTGACATCGCCGCTCATTGATCCAACTTCGCCCCGTGTTTTCATCGATTCGAGTGTGCTTATATCCGGCATGATTTCCAAGCGGGGCGCGAGTTACGCTTTGCTATTGCTAGCCGAGCTGGGGCTTGTTCGCTTTATCACTTGTCCCTATATTCAAAAAGAAACTGAGCGAAATTTAGGGGCAAAGGTTCCTGAAATTCTGCCGCTCTATCATCAGTTTACGGCGCGGATGAATTGGGAGCTTGTGGCTGATCCATCATCCGAACAGGTTTTGCCATTAATTTCGGTGATTCCGCCCAAAGACGCACCTGTATTGGCAGCCGCAATCAATTCATCTCCAGACAGGCTTGTTACGCTTGATACAGCCCATTTTATTCGTGCTGTAAATGTCTCCCAAATGTCGGGCTTAATCATTTGCACGCCGGGCGACCTTTTACGGGAAATTCGGCAGCTTTTAGCTAAAGGTTTTGGCCACCAATAAAGAGGCAAAAAGGCTCTCATTCCTTGCTCATCAAGAACTAACAAGTACTTTACACGTTTAGGGGTATTGTAGAAGCATACAAGTCTGGTTAAGTAGGTTGTGCTCATTCCTCCGAAGTGGTGCAAGTTGTGTGAACCGGACTTGTGGGCAAGTCAATTCATTTTTGGCAAGCCCTTCCCTCAACAAGCCGCTCGGTTGCGCCCCCCTCGCACCGGGCGGTTTGTCGTTATAGGCAGGGGTGCTATACTGGCAGTATTCGCTTATACACGCATGAGGTGATTCTGATGACCGAACAATTACCTGCTACCGCTGGCGAAGCCACCAAACACATTGACAGCCTTTCCGCCAACGAGTTCCGCGTTGAAGTCGATGATGTGATCGTCGATGGCATCTTTAAAGTGGTCGGTTTGGCTCCGTTCAAGCTCGAAGTGAAGCAAACCTCGGCACTTAAGGCCGTTAAAGATCCGATTCAGATTGTGAAGATGGTTCGGCGCGATCCAACGAACCCAATTAATCAGTGGCTGCGCGAAACCTCTGAGAAGGACACCGACATCATGCGCCCGACGCGGACGCTGGCAGTCGTAGCTGTGGATGACGGCGAGGAAATCCGCCGCTGGTTGGTGAAGGAAGCATGGATTAGCGGCGTGAGCTATTCCGAGTTCAACAGCGGTGTAGGGGAATTGATCGAGGAAACCCTCACTATTCAGTGGGAAAGCATCGAAACCGTCTGGCCGGAATAATCATTTTATGATCCGTAGGGGTTTGCAACTGGCAAACCCTTTTTATTTACCGTCAATTTACGTCCGGTCGCCTAAATACCCGTGTTCCAGCACCACGCCGCTGCTGTTGATGCGGTAGCGAATGGGGACACCGGTTGGGATGTTCAGCTCCGGTATGTCGTGTTCCGAGATGTCTTCCAGCACCATCACCAGCGAGCGTAAGCTGTTGCCGTGCGCGACGACTAATATACTTTGCCCCGCCAGCACCAGCGGTTTAATATGCGTTTCGTAGTAGGGCAGCGTGCGTGTTCCGGTGTCCTTCAGGCTCTCACCGCCGGGGGGTGGCACATCGTAGCTGCGCCGCCAAATATGCACCTGATCTTTGCCGAACTTCTCCGCCGTTTCGTCCTTATTCAGTCCCTGCAAGTCACCATAGTGGCGTTCGTTCAGCGCTTGGTCGCGGTCGATGGGAATATCGGTCTGGTCAATCGTTTCGAGGATAATCCGCAGCGTTTCTTGGGCGCGGCTGAGGGCGGAGGTAAAGGCGTGGTCGAAGTGCATCCCCTTGAGCTGCTCACCCGCCCAACGTGCCTCGGCTTCTCCAGCTGCGGTCAGGGCGATATCGACCCAGCCGGTGAAACGGTTTTCGAGGTTCCACTGCGACTGCCCGTGCCGTACCAGTACCAACATGCCGATTGTTTCTGCCATCTTGGTATATGCTCCTCTCATGTATTCGCCCTATAATACACCGGATTACGGCGGTCTATTTACTGCCGAACCTATCTGGGAGGATATAAATATGCAAGCACAAGGACAAGCTTTCCTCGCCGCCAACGCGAAAAAAGAAGGCGTGCAAACCACCGCCAGCGGATTGCAGTATAAGGTGATCGAGGCGGGTTCAGGCGCGAAGCCCAAAGCCAGCGACACCGTAAAGGTTCACTACAAAGGGACGTTCATCGATGGTAAAACCTTCGACAGTTCGTATGATCGCGGCGAACCGATTTCCTTCCCCCTCAACCGCGTCATCCCCGGTTGGACGGAAGGCGTACAATTGATGCCCGTCGGCTCGAAGTACGAATTCTACATCCCCTACAACCTCGCTTACGGCGAACGTGGTGCGGGTGGCGCTATCCCCGGTTACGCCACGTTGATCTTCGTCGTCGAACTGTTGGCGATTGAATAACGACTGTTCGCTGCACAACCGGATAAAAGGGGTGATCTACAAGCTATATTTCTTCTTTAGAGTCGCCCCTTACACACCGAAAAACCAGAAAGGTGTCTGTCAAAGGACAATGCCATAATTTGGATAGGCAATAAATTTAAATAAGCCAGCCACGTAGCAAACCAAATTCAATACCACCTTTCCAATCACTTGAAAGATGTATTCGGACAGCATCAAACAAGTGTTGGACGACATCCACATGAATAGGGTTCTTCCGATAGGTAGCCGCGAAACGAAACTCTCTATCCGTGTTTTTCTGTTTTCTTAAAACGTAGATTTGGTCAACTTTATACTTTCTTAAGTTCACGGCTTCAGTGAGTTTGAGCCATTCCATAAGAACTATATAAATTGCATTTGGACTGCGAGCTTTCAATTGTTCTGCGGCTGCGGATGACCCTTCAAGCATCGTTTTATCCAAGTACGTTTTGCACTCGATTGCCACAGCAGGAAGATCAAATAGGTGAATCTCAGTTTCAGTTCCTCCAAAAAGTTGATCCAAAATACCAGACTGCCCTTGATTCGACATTTTTAATTCGACTCTTATACCGATGATGAAATCATGATCCTTTGTTTCTATACGGGCATATGGCTTTTTTACCATTTCCTTGAAATTTGGCGGGACAAAGAAAATATCTTTGAATGAGTGTGATTTGCCCACCAGTAGATGCTCACTAATTTCGCCTACCATATCTTTGAATAAATAGTATAGGAATTCTTCTAGAACTGAGGAGTGAAGATTGGAACGAGAGTCGAAATGTTCAGCGTATTTCTGCTGATCCATAAAATCTTTATAGTTGTTTAATAACCTTACCCGTTCAGCTATTATGGCTTGATCTTCCTCTGTGATGTCGGTCAAGGGGCCTTTCAATTCCATGTTTAAATCATGCCAGATCGAGTACTGTTCTCGTATTTCTTTTAGTAAGGTTCGGCTAGTTTCGTCGGAGTACTTTCTATCCCCTTTTTCTTTTTGAGTAAGATTATCTCCATGTACAAGCATTAAAAGCACTCCTTCAGGATGTATTCTGCTATTTTCTGTGATAGTAACGGAGGTACTGCATTTCCAATTTGGTTATACTGACATAAATGCGTATCTTCATGCCTACCTTCGCGTGCTAAGAGTTTTTGGCTAGGTATTGTAGGTTTTCCCATGAATCGGTACGTATCGGGAAACGATTGAACTCTAGCCCCTTCGCGCGCAGTTAGATTACGCTGCTGAAATGGATGAATGAAGTTTGCATAAAACGCAGCGGCAATCGTGTATGAAGGTTTATATGGATGAAGGCGACGGTTATTTTGGTCATAGAGCTTTGTGGAATACTCTTGATTGTTATTTCTTTTTCTTGGCCCATATTCCTGAGGAACATCTGATACTGATTCGCCCCAATTTATATAACCAAACCGTTCGACCGTTCGTTTTGTGTGTTTCATCGCTACATGGTTATAGAGAGTGTCTAATGAACCTCTGATTGACTCTTGATAGTCAGTTTGTGGTTCAGAATTATAGGGTTGTTCTTCACTACCTTGCCCAGCTTCTAAACTAGGTAGGTCTGAGATTGCATCCCATAGGGTAACTGCTGATAACAAATTCTCTTCTCCGCAAAGGGGAAGCGAAGATATTCTCTCCTTCGAAAGTTTATTTGATTTTGGAGGTGGAGGAAGGCAGGTTGATGATGTTCCAATGATAAATATGCGTTCTCTTATTTGAGGTACTCCATACTCAGCAGAGTTTAACAGCCAAAAATTTACAGCGTATCCTAGATCCTTAAAGGTTTTAGTGATAATGTCTATAACCTTTTCATTTTCTGCGTTTTTTCTACTCAGCAGTCCCTTGACGTTCTCCATAATGAACACGTTGGGTTCAAGAACCTCAACCCATCGAGCGAAATCTTTAAACAGAGCATTTCGAGGGTCTTTAGGGTCTTTTTGTGAAGAGCCGCTTATACTAAACCCTTGACATGGCGGACCTCCAATAATTACGTCGGGCTTAAATGCGACCGCGTTTTTGATACTTTCGGCGCTTCTAAATTCCCGAATATCCTGCTGGATAACCTGTAAGTCTGGATCGTTATAACGGAGCGTGTCACATGCCCACTTATCAATTTCCAATGCGGCTTTTACTTGGAAGTTCGCTTTCTTAAACCCAAGACCAAATCCACCTGCACCAGCGAATAAATCTAAAACTGTAGGGAAACTCAAGTAATTACTCCGAGTGCATTATAACTTCTTGAATGAATATTTGTATTATAGCTTTTACATTATCAAACTCAATTGGAACTAACAGGGATAGGGTATTGAGATGACTTTATTGCGATTCTCGCGCAATTCGTATAACACTTCGATAACACTTTTCGGTTACGCTGGAAGCATCGTTTAGTGTTGCTCGAACGCGAACCGATTATGCGACGTAACCCACGCCTCCGCGCACGCCTCTTTTTCTCATATCTGGTGCTGGTGGTCATTCTGCTGCTGGTGATGACAGCCGCCTTCGTGCTGTTCCTGTTCGCCCAGCCGGTGCCGCCCGCTGCCACCTATGAACGTCTGCTGACGACCATGCAGGCCATCACGCCGCAGACTGGCCTGAGCAGCCGCCCGACGCTCGGCGAACTCAGCCGTCTGATGAACCAACTGCCACAGCTTGCCGCCGATAACGGTGTGCGTATCCTCGTCGTCAACATCCCTAACCAGACGGTAAGCTTCGACAGCGCCGGTCAATTCACGCGCGGCGACACCACCCGCATAAACGAGGAATCCTTCACCATCCCTACCCCACGTCTCATCACCGGACAGGCTGTGTTCGGGCAGTTGAGCGACAAAGACGGCACACGCTGGTTATTCGCGGGCATCGCCTCGGTGCGGCAGGGGCAGGAGGCCAACGCCATCGTCCTTGCTGACCGCCCACCGGAACAAACCCTCGCCAACATCATCGACCGCTTCCGTAATGAACTCGCGCTGCCGCTGGTGCAAGCGGCGTTAGTCGGCTTGGTGGTCGCGGCGTTTCTGGCAGCCGTCATCAGCCGCACCCTCACCCGTTCACTCGCCCATGTGGTGCAAGCCGCCGAGTCGGTCGCTACAGGCCACTACGACCAGCGTGTACCGGTGGAAGGGCCAGCCGAAATCGTCGCCCTCGCCGAGTCCTTCAACCGCATGAGCAGCCAAGTGCAGAACACCCAGCAGTCGCAGAAAGACTTTATGGCAAACGTCGGGCATGACCTCAAAACGCCGCTGACCTCGATTCAGGGCTTCTCACAGGCCATCATCGACGGCGCAGCCAAAGACCCGCGCGAGGCCGCGAAGGTCATTCACGAGGAGGCCGGACGCTTGAACCGTATGGTCACGGAACTCACCGACCTCGCCCGTTTGCAAGCCGGTCGCCTGTCAATGACCATGAACCCCATCGACATGGCGCGGCTCACCAAAGCCGTCGGCGAGCGACTGACCATGCTGGCAGCCGACAAAGGGCTGACGCTGCACACACAGGCCGAACCCGTGCCGCCTGTTTCCGGCGATGGCGACCGCTTGGCGCAGGTGCTCACCAACTTGGTCAGCAACGCCATCAAATACACCCCTTCCGGCGGCGAAATCTGGCTGCGAACGCAGGTCAACAACGGCGGCGTGGAAGTCGTGGTGCGTGATACCGGCTTGGGCATCAAGGCCGATGAACTGCAACGAATCTTCGAGCGTTTCTATCAGGTGGATAAGGCACGCGGCCCACGGCGGGGAACGGGCTTAGGTTTAGCGATCACGCAGGAGATCGTACAGGCGCACAGCGGGCGCATCTCCGCCACCAGCGCGGGCGAGGGTCACGGCTCGACCTTCACCGTCTGGCTGCCCTCTGCCCAGTTGACGACAGTGACGCGGGGCAGGAGGAGCTAGTCGTTATAGATACCTTTGCGTCCTCTGTGTCTTTGCGCCTTTGCGTTAAAAATCTTCGACTTTGTATTTTCGTTGTCGATTCGCGCCTTCCTCATTCGTCGTATCGTTACGATAGGTGATAATCAGCATCACCATGAGGAAAGGAATACATGATGTCGTTGTTTCAAGGGATTAACGTTGTCTCGATTACCGTCACCGACCTCGACAAGGGCCGCGCCTTCTACCGCGATGTGCTGGGCTTCGGCGAGCCGGTTTACGACCTGCCGGAGATGGGCTGGATCGAGTTTAAGACTGGCTCAACCGCCGGTAATATCTCACTGGTGCCGCCCGAAGGCGAATGGCAGCCATCCAACAGCACGTCGATTGTCCTGAACACGCCCGACTGCACCGCTGCCGTCCAAGCGCTGCGTGCCAAAGGGGTTCGCTGTGACGATCCGGTGAATGTTCCCGGCATGGTCAACTACTTCAGTTTCTACGACCCGTTTGGCAACCGTCTGCAAGGATGCAGCGAACCCTTACCGGCTGAATAGCTCATTCAAGTACAAGGCGCAACCCGGAACGCACGTGGTCTACTTATGAAACCCTTTGCGTCCTCTGTGTCTTTGCGCCTTTGCGTTAAAAATCTTCGCCTTTGTATCCATTGTCGATTCGCGCCATTGTCATTCGTCGTATAGATATAAGTGGATGAACAATCTCATCCCGACCATTGAGGAGAATCAATATGCAGTATATGTTGCTCATCTACGGAACCGATCAAGCCATTACGCAGGAAGTCATGGAAGCTGATATGCCCGCTTACAATGCGTTTGGCGAAGAAGCCCGCGCCCGTAACCTGATGGTCGGCGGCGAGGCACTGCATCCGGTTTCGACCGCTACAACGGTGCGGATTCGCGACGGTAAACCGATAGCGACCGATGGGCCGTTCGCCGAAACTAAGGAAGTCCTCGGCGGCTATTACATTCTGAACTGTAAAGATTTGGATGAGGCGATTGAAATGGCCGGCAAACTCGTCGTCATCGGCAACAGCGCGGTTGAAATTCGTCCGGTTGTCGATTTCTCCCAATACGCCTAACGTGATCGACTCGACCCGGCAGGTTATCGAGAGGGTCTTTCGCGCCGAGTCGGGGCGGGTGCTTGCCGCCCTCATCAGCCGTCTGGGTGATATTGAACTCGCGCAGGACGTGCTGCAAGATGCGCTGGTCACCGCCATGCAGCGCTGGCCGGTGGACGGCACACCCCGCAACCCCGGCGCGTGGATGACCACAACCGCCTACCACAGGGCGATTGACCGCCTGCGCCGCAGCCGCCGCATCGTCGGCAGCGATGACCTGCTGGAGTCGATCCCGACCCACGACACGGAAGACGACGAGATGTTCGACCCCAACTTCGGCGATGAACGGCTCAAATTGATGTTCACCTGCTGCCACCCCGCCCTCACGCTCGAAGCACAGGTCGCGCTGACGTTGAACACCCTCGGCGGCCTCTCTACGGCGGAGGTCGCCCGTGCCTTCCTCGTTTCCGAAGTGACAATGGCGCAGCGCCTCGTCCGCGCCAAGCGTAAAATCCGCGACGCGGGTATCCCGTATCAAGTGCCGCCCGCCCATAAGCTGCCGGAACGCCGCGACTCGCTGCTGTCGGTCATCTACCTGATCTTCAACGAAGGCTACAGCGCCGCCTCCGGTGATGCCCTCATCCGGCACGAACTCTGTGACGAAGCCATCCGCCTCGCGCGGGTGCTGGCCGCCCTGCTGCCCGACCCTGAGGTTCACGGACTGCTGGCGCTCATGCTGCTCACCCATGCCCGCCGTAAAGCACGGGTGAGCGCGTCCGGCGAATTGGTGCTGCTGGAAGATCAAGACCGCAGTCTATGGGACAAAGCCATGATCGCTGAAGGGGTGCAGATCATCGAAACGGCGCTCGCCTACCGCCAGCCGAACGTCTACCAACTGCAAGCCGCCATCGCCGCGCTGCACAGTCAAGCTGTCAGCTTCGCCTCGACCGATTGGGCGCAAATCGCCGCGCTGTATGGGGTGCTGGCGACGTTTAATCCGTCGGCGGTGGTGGAACTCAACCGTGCGGTCGCGGTGGCGATGGCGAACGGCCCCGGTGCAGGGATGGCGATCCTTGACGATCTGGAACGCGACGGTGCGCTCAATGGTTACTACGCCTTTCACGCCGCGCGTGCCGACCTGCTGCGCCGGATGCGCTGGCTGCAAGAGGCGCATGATGCCTACACCGAGGCGCTCACCCTCTGCCGGAACACCGTCGAGCAAGCCTTCTTCAAACACCGCCTCAAAGAGATCGAGGCTGAACTCAAAACAGAAGATTAAGGAAGATTCCCACTATTGAACTGAAGGAGTTTTGTCCAATTAATCTCACCTGCCTCATTACAAAATTCCAGCAGGAGTTCACGAGTTAACCGGTTGAAGGCTAATTCTCTGGCACTTAGATAAACTTCATTATGCTCTTTAGCTTCATAGCCAAGAGGTTGGATTAAATCGATATATAAATTAGGGCTGCCGGAAATAAATTCCCAAAACGCTTGACCCTCTACACGCAAATATTCCCCGTTATCAACCGGTTTAGACTTGCCATAGCAAATACCCAACACCGCTCGAATATGACCCGCCTGCTGCGACTGGCGAAGCACTTTTAGAGCGTTCTTAAAATCAGTTCGCATGGCATTATATTGGCTGCTGTTCCCCCAATTCGGGCCTGATTTAATACCAACAATATAGCGCGTTTCATCGCGCATAAAGTCGAGATCAATTCCTCTTGAAGATGATTTCTGACCAGCAAATTCCATATGATTGATGAAGATGGCTAATTCCTCAAGGAAATTACCAAACAAGCCTTCTTCCGATGCTGATAATACTGCTTCAAGAATGGAAGTCACTAAATCGGGAGCAAAGTTAATATTTTTAGCACGAAATAAATAAGGATTCTTTCTCGCTAATATATCTTTTAGGCGAATATCTTGGATACGCTTTAGCCGCTTGGCATGAAACGTATCAATATTTTGGTTCACGAACACGGTCACTTTATCCAGATCGAGCTTACTCACAATCGGCATCTCCAACTGACTGCCGCGCCAATTCTACGTATTCAGGCTGGATTTCAATGCCCAGATAGTGACGACCTAATGCTTTGGCAGCCAACGCGGTTGTCCCCGAACCCATAAACGGATCAAGCACTAAATCGCCCTCTTGTGTAAAGAGTTTAATAAACCATTTTGGCAGTTCTTGTGGGAACGCCGCGCTATGTTTACGATTGCTTGATTCCGTCGCCAGATGCAGCACGTTATTGGGATACGCTTGTTCACGCCCAACCCAATTGGAAATATTCTTGCCAAAGCCGCTGCCAACCCGTGATTCATCACGCCGCTGATCCGTTTCACTCAGCTTTCGCAGTCGCGTTTTAGCCCAATCACCTGTTGGAACCATCACACTGTCTTGATACATATTGAATTGTTTTGAACGGTTAAATTGTAAGCAGCGTTCCCAAGCATCCCGAAAACGATTAGGCCATTTACCGGGATAACTATTTTTCTTGTGCCAGATATATTCTTCCGTCCACAACCAGCCTTGCTGACGAAGTGCTAAAATAAGTTCCAAGACATAGGTGTGTCGTTCGCCATCGACCACTTTTTCTTTGATGTTCAACACAAAGCTGCCAGTTGGTTTTAATACTCGTTGTAGCTCCGCACCAATCGGCAGAAACCATTCAACATACTGGTCGGGATGAATACCACCATATGTTTTTTTGCGGCTGTCAGCATATGGCGGTGATGTAACAACCAAATCAACAGAATCAGAAGGAACAGTTTTTAGTATCTCTTGACAATCACCCTGTATGATTCGATCTTGCCAGTCGTTTTCTTGCTGATGACCATTCATATGAAGTGGAAGAGCGACCATAAAATGTTCTCATCAAGTGAAATGGGTAGTGGTTACAGGGTAAGTGATAAAATTCTGTGCCGATAGGCAAGCAACCAATGTTGTAGGGACAGCAGACAGGCTGTCCGCGCTACCACACCACACGCATCACTGACTTCGCAACCACCACCGTGAAATGATTAGAACTAGTGTATCACATTTAACCTATCCATATAGGCAATAAAAAAGCGCATCCATTTCGGACGCGCCTTTTTGTTTTCTTGTAGAGAATGGTCTAAGACCATTCTGAATGTCTTACGCCGGAGTACTCTCAGCGGTCGCCTCTTCCGTCGGCTCGCTGGTCGCCGTGGGCGGACGCGGTGTTGCCGTCGGGCGCGGGGTGCTGCTGGGCGGCACCGGCGTATTCGTCGGCGGCACATCGGTCGCGGTCGGCGGGACAGGCGTGCTGCTCGGCTCAACCGTGTTGGTCGGTTCCGGCGTGTTCGTCGGCAGTGGGGTCGCGCTTGCTTCAGGTGTCGCCGTGAACGCGCTGGTTGCGCTCGGCGGTGGCAGCGTGAGGGTCGGTGTCGGGGTCGGCAGCGGCACGTTCAAGCCGGAGAGCAGTTGGAACGTCCCCAAGACCTTCACCAGTTGTTCATGCGTAGCCTGTGCCGCATCATCGTTCAAGTCGACATTCGCCTCGAAGATACGCAGGTTCGCGCTGTAAACGGTGTTGTTCTCGCCGTTAATCAGCAGCGCCAGACCGCTGTTCGAGTTACCGTCGGTATCCGTATAGGTGTAAGATACCGAGAAGCCAGCCAGCGTGCCGCGTGTAACCGGTTCAGTGCTGGTCACGGTTGCACCGGCCACATTGGTCGTCACCCACGCCGCCGCCGAGGTTTCATCCAGCGGGGCGGAAACCGACTGCGACTGCACACGCAGTACCGCGTCGCTGCCGGTGATGGTTGTCGGGCGGCCAATCGCCGTGTCCGTCACGCTCCAATCCGAAGGATAGCGCACGACGAGGTTGTTGCTGGGGTCGAAGTACGCGCGCCAATCGCCGGGTGTCCCCGCGAAAATGCGGTTGGGCTTGAAGCTGGCGACCACGTTGTCCATCAGGAATTTCAACAGTTCGATCTGGTTATCGGGTGTCACCACGCGGATGCTGTAAATCCAGTCCGTATCCCACCACGCCACCTGCCGCGCCACGAAAATCTGACCACGGGTGTTCTTCAATTCGAAGTCGATGGTCAGCTTATCGGTATCGCGGGTGCGTGAGGTTTCGCGGTAGTTCAAGCCGGTTTCGGCATAACGCGCGTAATTGCTCCAACTGGAGTTCAAATTGGCCGAGGTGTAAATCGAGTCGATTTCGTCCAAATCCGCCACGACGGTCGGCGAAATCTGCACGGAAGTCTGGATCACACTCAGCAGCGTGCCGTTGTTCATGGTGATTTCGACACCTTCGGGCTTGCTGGTTTCCTGCCCCGCGATCCAGCCAGTCGGTTCGGCGACGCTGAACAGGCCGCTTGGATGCAGGTAATCTTGGTCAAAGGTAATCGTGCTGAAGTCGGTCAGCACGGGCGGCGATGTAACGGTCGGGGCGGTGGTCGCCTCCACCGTTGAAAGGGCGTTCGTCGCGTTATTCTGAAAAATGGGTAGGATGGCGCTCAATGCAATCGCGGCGATCATAACACCGCCCAATATCATTGATGCCCGACGTGCGGCTGAATGTTCCATGGGGTGATGGCTCCGGTACGTGAGAAAAACTTGCGCGTGGCATCATACCCCAAAACCCTACAAAAGTTAAGTGCGGTCTGGGACTGCCCTTTATCCAACCACGACACTTCACCCACCCCTCACAAAGCCAACCCTCTTCGCCCTTGCTGCACCGCTCCCCTTCTAGTCGCGCTTCACGAACAATTTGAGTGAGGCCGAACGAGAATGAAAGAGCCTGCGATAGTGACCCAATCCCTGATTTATGCTATGATTTCCTCAGTGAAAGGCTATACCATGCGCCAAGTCATTCTCATTCCCGATGAAACAGGCGGTTATGTCGTTGAAGTACCGAGTTTGCCCGGTTGCTACAGTCAGGGTGAAACCGAAGCCGAAGCAATAGCAAACATCAAAGAAGCCATCGCCTTACATATTGAAGATATGCTTGCGGCTGGCGAAGAAGTGCCTGATGATCTTCCTGCTCCCATTTTGCTCAAGGCTGTCTAATGCCCAAGCTGCCTGTAGTCCGCGCCCGTGACTGCATCAAAGTATTACAGCGCATCGGCTTCACGGTATCGCGTCAAAATGGCAGTCACATCACCCTTCACCGCGACAATCCGGCAGCTCGTACCACTGTTCCTAATCATGGCACACTCAAACCCGGTATGCTGCACAAAATCATCAAGGATGCGGGACTGACGGTAGATGAATTTATAGACCTGCTGAAATAGCCCCACAACCCACCTTTTTGCGCCTTTCCACCGCATTGACGCATCTTCGCCCACATCCCCACCCTAACCGTGTCAATCTTCACCCAGCCTCCCACCTCGGCTCTTTCGGACGTTACCCTGCTGCGCGGGACTACAGGTTTCGACAGGCGGGGTCGATTCGCGTGATCTCCTATCGCTGCCGACGTTTGACCTGCCACTCGCAACTCTGCGCTGACCTCTGTAAACGCTACATGGCGTATAATAAAGGCATTACGTCTATAACTATTGTTTCTATTTCCTCTTCAGTTCCGTCCTAAATGGCTTGCATCATGATTATAGTCGAGTGGTTTAAATTTGAGGGGAGATGGGCTAAGTATCTAGTACACGAGTATATATCATCATCTCAGACTATTTCCCTCCAGATTTCAGTTTATTTAAGAGATCAGATGTTACATTACCAACCATGACATAATTCTGTCCAACACCTGCCACTGTTACGTAACTAATCTTAGTTAAGTCTGGTGAGATTGTGGGATAATCAAATACACCCCCAACACTTGGAATACAAAAACTCTTCTGCAAATCACGAATGTCAAAAAAGAATAAGGCGTAATTATAACATTTCCCACTTGGCGTATTTATTGCAGCAAGTAACCAATTTTGACCATCAATCCATCCAAAATTTGTGCTATCTAATAAGCCAGCAAGAGGGTATTCAGTATTTTCATTTGGGATGACTTGACTTGGAATAATTCGCTTAAGTACAGTGTTTGTTTCTATACTGTAAATCACAATTTGAGCTTCATATCGACCATTATCTTCATGAACACCGTACACGGTTATTGCCTGTTCATCAGGAGCTAATGCTAAACTCGCTATAGATTCGAGACCAATACTTTTTGCATTTAACAGGCTGCTAGTTGTGGATTCATTTGTATTTAAGATATAGACATTAGTGGAGTATGCATCGCCATTCGGCTCAGTAAGAAGAATAGCTATTCTTTCTCCATCACTAAACCATTCAAAATCCCCAGCATTTAGTAAATTAGTTGCAAGAATTTTAGCATTTTGACCTTTGGAATCGACTTGATGCAATTCAGATATTGCTAAGGATGATCCACTTGAGCTAGAACTATATTTCAGGTAAGCAAGTGCCCCAGTAGGGTTCCAAGAAAAGTGCGTACTAGATATATTGGCGATGACATTCCAACTTACTTTAGTCTGGGAATCATAAACTACCAGTGTCGGATCTTTAGACCTTTCTATATAAGCTAAGTAACGACTATCATTACTCCATTGTGGAAGATAATACTCTCCGGGACCAGCAATAGGGTACTCTTCAAATTGTGGAAAACGTAGTGGAATGGAAATGGAAAATAGCTTGTAGGTTATTCCAACTAGAACTATAAAAACAAGCACAAGCGCTTTTTTCAGCATTTTATGTGAACTCTCAAATTTATTCTCATATCATTAGCTGGTAGATATTTTAGGGTGTGACTAATGCCGGAGTAGTTAGCCGTGCGTAGGCGCTAAAGAGCCTACATTCCCACAGGCTCTTGTTTCATATTCGTTCACAATAGATGCCATATCAAGGCCGCTGAAGTTTCCGCTTTCGCAGTTGGCTCACCAGTTCATCCAGTGGAATGGCTGCTTCCTGAGCCGCTTTCTCTTGCGCCACGAAATACTTTTCAATCGCCTCTTGATAGTCATAATAATAACTCAAGCAGGCCAGTACTTCGGCGCGGCTGAGATTATATTGCCCCATGACCTCCTGAACCGTTGCCCCTGTTCCGTCCAACAAACGGCTGATGACCATCTTAACCTTTGTTTGCCGCCCGCTGATACGTGCCTGACCGTTGCGGATTTCGATGTGGTCAATCGGTGGAAAATCAACTTGCTGCATCACACTACCTCACAATCTCAATCAACTTATTATACACGTCACGTTCAACCGTTCCTGCGCCTTCGGCAATGAGCCGATGCCATTCCGCCAGTTCCGTTACCAACTTGCCCACATTCCCTTGAAACTTACGGTTGAACACCACGATACCACAATGCCGCTGCCCATCATGCAGCCATTGGCTGTGGAGTTGCACAAAATCCAAATCATGCGAAACCAGTGTACAGCCCTGTGATGTCGCGTATTCCAAATGCTCCACATCATCACCCTCTGCCACCCGACCTCTTCGCAGCGAACGCCTTCAATGTTCTGTGCGCGGAGTTGTATTGCAACGGCTTTAGGAACATGCGTATCGGTGTAAAACTTGAGTGTGTTCATAGGTTACATTATGCCATAAACCCATTCTGTTGACCTATCCTCTCCTTCCCAACCCACAGGCTCTTAAACGCCCCACAACCCACCTTTTTGCGCGTTTCCACCGCACTTCACTATTCGTCGCCCCAATCCCACTCTACACGCGAAAATCCACCCAACCTCTGCCTCACAAAGCCGACCCGCTTTGCACTTGTTGCATGTCTCGGTGTATGGACGCGCTTCAAAAACGACGTGAGTTGAGGCCGAAAATGAAAGAGCCTGCAGGGCGCAGGCTCTTCAAGGGTAGTTAGGGTGATTTGAGGGAGGATGAGCTAAGTATCCAGCACAGGGATAAGGTTCAGATTGGTGACGGCTTATTTACCATCGCATAACCCAAAAATTTAGAAGGGATAAGCAATATGATATAGACAGTAGTCAAGATGAACTCCCATCTAAGCAAAGGTCAAAAATACTTTCAGAGGCTACCTCTAGTTTATGGTTCAAACTAGAAGCCACCCACATGAGTAAATTTTCATATTCACTCACGGAGAGAGAGCTTCTTATTTTGCAAATTGCTCTCCGAATTTTTACGTACGTGACGATTCCTTCAAAATACGTCAATGGGCTTCGCGTAATTTTCACATCAGAAACATCACGACGATCACCTTGATTGTATATCTGGTATGCTCTTAAATCCCATTCGCCCTTTGGAGTTTGTTCTAAGAAATCTAAAGTGTCCCAAATCCCTTTAAGCTCCGTTTTAAAACGCATAATGATTGATGCGATTACAAACGCTTTATGGTCAAAAATCGTACTTAGCTGTTGAAATTCTTCACTTTCAATATCAGTCACTTTGGTAAGTAGGTTATCCCATAACACGAGAAGTGATTCTTCAAATGCTGTGTCCATTCGTAACTGGTTACCCCAATTACACAAGATTTCAGTGGCATCTTGCCCGATATTCTTAGATAGCTCCTCATATGTATCATTGAACAATCTAGTACCAACGTTGCTAGCCTTACCCATATAAAAAATATCCAGCTCTACTTCAAAGAAACGTTGGACGAAAGTACGTGACGCTTGCCGTATAGTTGTTATATGTTGCTCTAGTGGAAAATCAATATCCTCCAGAAAAGGGCTGATTAATTCCAAACTCAACATCAAAAAAAGGTGATGCCATTTATAAAGACCATTATCGTTCAGATCAAACATATTAGCACTTCCTCATTATTCATTTTCACTTATTTAGGGGACAAATAATACATCTGTCCCCTAAAACTTATAGTAGATCTATAAAGGGAAAATCACTACTGGTATACAAATGCCAAACACGGTAATTCCCAGACAAATTGGGGTATACGCTAAGGTTGGTGGAAGTTCTTGAGGCTTTCCCTGGCGTTCAGCTTCATCTTTGGGTAATAACTCATCCGTTGGATAGGCTAGCCAAGCATTTGCAGTTTGATTTACCGTACCATCGTCATCAGGACACCCATCTCTACCTGATTGGTTAAAGCGTTTCAAGTCTTTTCGTAAATCTCTCTTTACATCCCTCATTGCCCTTTGATGTCCACCCCAAGTACCTGCTGCTTCACAGCCACCTGGTTGCTGGACAATTCTACCTTGTGAGATTTCCCATAGCTTACAAAAATTTTGTATTTGTTCTGTTGCTCTTTGAGCCAACTCTGCTATAGCGGCAGCAATACCATTTTTATGACGACGGCATGGGTCTGGATCATCAACACTTACCATTATATAGGGGGGGGTGTCAGAAGTAATATTATTACCTGATCCGCACTGATCCCACATACTTGGTAACTCATAAATCATGCCACTTGGGTCAATAGCGTTCGGCACATTTCCCTCAACCCATAAATATCCATTCAAGCTCATAGCACGATCTGACACACCCTCAAAGGGGTCAAGGCTGGTAAACACTCCCATCGCCGCGTTATATCGTCTTGCCCTCAGATCAAGCAGCCCACTTCCATCCACCAACTCACCGGTGAACCCAAAGTTCGGCGCTTCGTAATCAAGATCATCCGTTATTGTCCCACCAAAGGTTTCCCCATAAGGTGCATAGTTTCGGCTTTCCAACACCCCCACTGAGTTGTCCACAACTTCACGCACGTTGCCCAACCCATCCGTTGCAATCCATTGCCATTTATTGGATGAATCTTGTTGGGCATGGATACCATGCGGGCTAAAGACATTGCGAATGACATCAGAGCCAGTAGTTTCACTCAGCACAACACTTAGACCCGGCTGAATATCCAGCAGGTATTTAGTGATGGTGCTGCTGACAGTTTGCTGTACACGGCGACCTTCACCATCATAGGTATGGTTCACCAGATCGGCAGCCACACCGTTATCCCATGTGAGCAAACGATTGGCTCTATCCCATGTGTAGCTGTTCACACCATCGCTGGTCAGGTTGCCGTTGTTGTCGTAAGTCAGCGTATTCGTGCCATCACTGACAAGCTGGTTGGCAGCGTTGTAGGTGTAGTTGGTGATGGTCGGTGAATCTCCATCAATAGCAACCGGTTGCCCCTCCTAAAAGATCCGCAAAACGCTTCTCACCATCACTTTTTTACGGCTAGCGTTTGAATCCGGTTTGTGAATGCAAACCACACCTTCACAAATCGGGGTCACGACGGTTCACGCCACCTGTTATCACCTGTTTTACAGGTAAACAAAAAGGAATGGTTGCTATCCCATTCCTCTTGTGTTCTCTGTGCCTCTGTGGTGAATCGCTTTGCGTTTCACATTCTCTCTATTTCTCTGCGCTCTCCGCGTCTCTGCGGTTCAATTGCCTTTGCATTGGACTGAAGACTGGCGACTAAAGACTATCGACTTCCCGCTTACAACAGCGGCGACTTTTCCATCGCCTCGTAATCGCACGCCACTTCACGCCATGCCCGCCCGATGCGCTTGAGTCCATCCTCGATCTCCGGTGGCTTTTGCGACCCGAAGTTAATCCGCATCCGATGGCTGCCGCAGCTATTCGTATAGAACACGCTGCCAATCGCATACGCCGCGCCCATTTGCAGCGCCGTAATATACACCTCAGCCGACGTTGGCCCGCTCTTGGGCAGGTTCACCCACAGGTAAAGCCCCCCCTCCGGCACATTCCACCGTGAACCCGGTGGCAAATGCTTGGTCGCAGCCGCAATCGCCACATCCCGCCGCCGCTTCAACTCACGGTTGTTGCGCTCAAGCTGCTGTGCCAGCACCCCCCGCTGAATCATCAGGTGCATCGTCCGCTGGTTCAGGCTCGGTGTCGAAATATCCGCCGCCTGCTTCACCCGCACCAACCGTTCGTAATGATGGTTGTTGGTGATGATGTAACCGATACGCAGCCCCGGCAGCATCATCTTGGTAAAGCCGCTGGCATGAATGACAATCCCCGTATCGTCCAGCGCCTTCAACGGTGGCAGTGATTCGCCCTCGAACCGCAGCTCGTGGTAAACGCCGTCCTCCAACACCGGAATCTGGTAATGGTTGGCAAGGTTGAGTAGCTGCCGCCGCCGGTGCAACGGCATCACCGAACCGGTCGGATTTTGGAAGGTCGGCATCACATAAATCAGCTTTGGACGGTTATCGAGAATGAAGTTTTCGAGCATATCCAGCCGGATACCCTGCTCATCCACATCCACCCCATGCACCTGCACCCGCCGCGTCCTCGCGATGTCGATCATACCCAAGTATGTCGGGTTCTCGGTGATCATCATATCGCCCTCGGAAAGCAGCGCCTGTACCACCATATCGCAAGCCTGCTGTGTCCCGCCGGTAATCAACACTTGATCCGGCGAACAGTGTATCCCCAAACCGCTAACATAATCCCGCACAGCACTCCGCAGCGGCGCATACCCCTCGGCGATCTCGTAGCTCATGGCCTTCGCCCCATCGCGGTCAAGCACCGTATTGATGGCATCGCGCAAATGCTGCATCGGGAAGAAATCCCCCGGCGGCGCACCCTGAGCAAAACTGATGATCCCCGGCTTCCGCGCCATCCGCATCATCTCGCGCAGTGAACGATCCGGTGTCGTCGGTGCTTCCGGCGTGCTGGTCTTCACATGCCCGTTCGGATGGTCGGCTGGTGCAGTCGAGTTATTCGCATCCCCCGCGATGAACGTCCCGCGTCCGGCATGTGCGCTCAGAAAACCTTCCGCCCGCAGTTCCGCATAGGCGTTCACCACGCTAATCCGGCTGATATTCAGTTGTTGGGCAAGGTCACGGCTGGCGGGTAGTCGCGTTCCGGCAGCGAGGGTTCCGCTTTCAATTTGAGCGCGGATATGCCGGATAAGCTGTCTGTAGATGGGTTCTTCACCTTCACGTTCGAGTCCGATAGCCAGTTTAGAGGGGTTTAACATTTGCGCTCTGCATCCATACAAAATTGTGTTTGTGTTTCACCGTAACATGAGTCAAGTTTACCATAAGACCACGTATATCCAAATTGGTCTTTCGGACAGGGACTGCCTTAAAAACTTACAGTGAGCCGTCTCAACCCGTTATCAACTTCAAATGGTGGCGATTGCTATTTGGGTAAATTTTTACTCATTACAGCATAAGGGAGAAATTTTCCAAAGTGGTAGGAAACTCATCTACACTTGGGTTGGCCTTTTGGCTACCATTCTTGCGGCCTAACCCAATATGGTTTTAATGGCGAAGGCTGTGAACCGCCGCGCCGCATCCCGCGTCAGCGCTCCATCAGCTTCCTCGCGCCACGCCAATCGCCACTGAACCGCGTTGTTAATCAGTTCCGCCCATTGGGGATACTGTTCCGCTGCCCATGCCGCCGCTTTAACTTTGCTAATCTGCTGCCCGTGCGTCACCGTGTATAGAGCGCGGCACATCGTTAAAATGGCGTAGGCTTGGCTGGGTCGGCGGTCGAACTCGTCAAACCGCTGCCGCCAACCATCCACATAAATTTTCACATTGTCGATGAACTCATCCATCGAAATCGGCGCGATCACATCCTCTACCGGCGCACCGTAAATGGTTAAGCCGTTGTTCCGCACCACGTACCAGTTAATCAGCCAATCATGCCCGGCCTCAATCATGTGGAACGGCTCACCGGGACTTATGATGCCCATCGGTGTGCTTTCGTTGCGGAAGGTTTGCAACCCGTGCCGTGAGAGGTACGCGATTTCCAGCCGCCCCGCCCATTCAGGGTGCGCCGCCGCCCATTCGTTGTGCAACTGGTCGAGCGCGGCGAAATCGGTCGGGTTCAGGTCACTTTCCAACGCCGCCAGCAGGTCGATGTCGCTAACGGTTTCGTCGAAATCCCCCATCACCAGCGAGCCGAACACATACACACCCACCAGCTTGCCGCCGAGGATGCGCTGCATACCCGTGAGGAGTTCCCGAACAAGCGCTTGAACCGTGAGCTGCGAAATGTTTTCCATGCCCATGAGGATAACGCACTTTTGGGCATCGGTCGAAACTTTTCCCACCGCATAGACTACGCTTCCCTACCTCTTTGAGGCTTGCCGAACCGCTATCATATCCATAAAGCTCTGTTTTCACTTAGAACTGGGTACTCAGCACTCAGCACTTGGCATTCTTAATCCTCATGCCGCTTTCCTGATTCAAAGAGTTCGCGTATCATAAAATAGGATGCGCTGATCGCTTGTGGACACTGGAGTAACACCAACATGCCCGATACGACGAACTTTGATGACGCACTCGAAATATTTGAGGAAAAAGTGCGTGATAACATCAAACTGCTGTCCTCAAAGGATGCCAAATCGCGCATGAAGGCCGCCGCGTGGCTGGGCGAAGCCGGTGACCCGACAGCGATTACCATGCTGAAGCAGGTCTATAAAGACGACCCCGACCCCAAAGTCCGCGAAACAGCGAAGTATTCACTCGGCATGTTCCGCAAGCTGGAAGAAGAACTTCACAAATCTGACCAATCGAAGGTGCAAAAGCTGCTGGAAGATGTCGCCGTGCGCGGCAAAATTGGCCGCCGCGTCCCCGTTCCGGTGCGGTCGCTGGTCAAGCTCGAAGTCGGCTTGGTTATTTCAGCCGTGTTGGTCGCCGTTTTCGCGCTCATCCTGCCGCCCATTTTCCGTCAAACCGTCACCCAAGCCGTACAGCAGTCAAACGACCCCGCGCCAACAACGGTTCCGGTTGTGGATAAAGATCGTCCCGCGCTGATTGCCGACTTACAGGCCGCGCTCACACTTGTCAGCAACGACGCGACCACCCTGCAAACTCAGTACCAGACCAAGCTCGGCGGTGGTGAGATGAACTGCTCGGCCTACTTTGATACGCTCGCACCAGTGACACTCTCGCCCGCGAACGCCAGCAGTTTCGCTGACCTTGCCACGCTCGCGAATGACATCAACACCCTACAAACGGGCTTTGCTGATGCCAAGAGCACCTATGACCGCGTATGTGACAACGGCGAAACGCTGGAAGCATCCGAATTCGGTGCGCCAATGGGCAAGGTCGTGGCGCTGATGCAGTCGATCACGACCGCTCAAGCCTCACTCGCTGCCGCTGCTGCCGCGTAATCCCATTTTCTTTACCATCGAAAAGAGGCGAACACACGCCTCTTTTTTGTTGTATCTCCCCGTATTGCTCTGCGCCTCTGCGGTTAATCTGTATATGCATTTGGCTGGGGACTGACGACTGATGACGCTTGGCGAAGTCTATCCCCTCTGTGTCTTTGTGCCTTTGAGTCTCTGTGTTAAAAATCTCTGCGGTTCAAACTGTATTGTCTTTATCCACCAGTTACCGGATTCAAATACGGCTTGATCTGCGCTTCCAGCTTTTGGCGCGGTTGGTAGCCCACCATCACCTTGACCGGTTCGCCCCCCTGAAACAGGATCAACGTCGGCAGACCCATAATGCCGTACTGCTGCTGAATGTCAGGGTGATAATCCACATTTATCGAAACCACCCGCATCTGCCCTTGATAAGCCGCCGCGATCTCATCCACAATCGGTTCGAGCATCTTGCACGGCGGGCACCAATCCGCGCCGAAGTCTACCAGCACCGGCAGGTCGGACTCCAACACGCTGGCCTGAAAATTCCCATTCGTAATATCAATCGTGTTATGCATGGTCGAAACCGCTTTCTAGAACCCATTGACGAAAGTTTTCATCACATCGAACGATCTGATGATGAGACTATACAAGTTCCAGTTCACTGGAAGTCAAGGGGTCATCATGGCAAAAATGGACGGCTTGAGCATCGGGCAAGTGGCGCAGCAGGTCGGGATGCTGCCAACCACCCTGCGTTACTACGAGAGCATCGGCCTCCTGCCCGACCCCATCCGCCAGAACGGGCGGCGCTGCTATGACCTGAGCATTTTCCAGCGCCTCGAAATGATCCAAACCGCCCGGCAGGCCGGCTTCACCCTCGCCGAAGTGCGGGTGCTGTTCGATGACATCCTGTGGAGCGACTCACCCGCCGCCAAATGGAACGACCTCATCCACTGTAAGCTGCGTGAAATGGAGCAAATGCTCGTCAACATCCAAAGCATGAAGCACCTGCTCGAAGACATTCTGGGCTGCGACAACGAACACCTCGCCGACTGTATGCTGCACACCGCACAGCGCCACCGGCAGGAGGTTCGCTAACTGCTGAAAGGCTGCTGTAACGCAGGATAATGCTATAATGAGGAGAAGGTAGAAACACAAACATACTTATTGAAAGAGGATGCGATGACCACCTTATTTGACGATCTACGCGCTGCCGAATTTTCGCGCCTAGATGCCGGAGGTCATGTGTATCTGGATTACACGGGCGGCGGTTTATACGGCGAGTCGCAAATCCGCGCCCACAGTGAGGTGCTGCTCAATCAAGTCCTCGGCAACCCGCATTCGCAAAGCCCGACTTCACTCGCCAGCACACATAATGTCAATACCGCTCGCGAACGCATTTGTCAGTTCTTCGATGCTGACCCGCAGGAATACGAAGTCATCTTTACCCTGAATGCCAGTGGGGCGCTCAAACTCATCGGCGAAAGTTACCCGTGGGGAGCCGGGTCAACCTACATGATGACCGCCGACAACCACAATTCGGTTAACGGCATCCGCGAATTCGCAAAGGCACGCGGCGCGTCTATCAAATACCTGCCCCTAAACCGCGAACTCCGTGCTGAAAACCTCGAAGCCCTGCTGCCCATTGTTGACCGTTCCAAGCCGCATCTGTTCGCCTTCCCCGCCCAATCAAACTTTTCTGGTGTGAAGCACTGTCTTGATTGGGTCGAACTCGCCCACCAGCGCGGTTATGACGTGCTGCTGGATGCGGCTGCCTACGTGCCTACCAGCCGCCTCAGCCTGCGCGAAATTCACCCCGATTTTCTGAGCGTCTCCTTCTACAAGATGTTCGGCTACCCGACTGGCGTGGGAGCGCTGCTCATCCGCCACGAAATGCTGAAGAAACTGCATCGTCCGTGGTTCGGTGGTGGCACCGTACAATTTGTCTCGGCGCAGCAGCACATGCACCTGCTGGCAACCTCTGGCGAAGGCTATGAGGACGGCACGGTCAACTACCTGAGTATCGCTGCCATCCCCACCGGCCTCGACTTTCTCGAACGGATCGGCATGGACAACATCAACGCCCACGTCACCGAATTAACAGGTCTGCTGCTGGGCGAACTGCTCAAACTTCAGCACAGCAACGGTCAGCCGCTCATCGCCCTTTACGGCCCACCGAACATGCACATGCGCGGTGGCACGCTGGCCTTCAACCTCGCGACACCTGAAGGGACGCTGGTGGAAGCGGATGTAATCGAAGACCGGGCGAATGCCGAAAATATTTCGGTTCGTACGGGCTGTTTCTGTAACCCCGGCGCGGCGGAATTCGCGTTCCAGTATCTACCGGATGATATGTATCGGTGCTTCACCACCCTTGACCTCGACCAATTCACGGTCCAGCAATTCTCGACCTGTATGAATGATATGCCTATCGGGGCTGTCCGTGCTTCCATCGGCATCGCCACCAACGAACAGGATATTCAGCGCCTCGTGAACTTCCTCAAAACCTTTATCGATTTCATGCCAACGGCTGACCACATCTGGCGGATGCCGAGCGTTGATGGTTTGAACACCTGAACACCAGAATCAGTCTCTACGTTTTTTTGCGTAGAAGAATTGAGGTCGTATGAAAAAATAACTTAAAATTTCCCCTTAAGTAATGTTCGTAATGGAGTTGGCGTATACTGAAACATGATGATTGGATTCATGTGAAAGTGTCACGAAAAATGGATACCCGCGAACTGCCCACGCTGCTTGCTGTTGATGATGAACCCGCCAATTTATTACTTCTACAACGCCTCCTTCAACGCCAGTTCCGCGTGATATGTTCTCCCAACGGTGCTACAGCCCTGCAACTCCTTGAACAAAACCCGATTGATGTGGTGCTGCTGGATATTATGATGCCGCACATGAACGGTTATCAGGTGCTTCAAACCATCCGCAGCGGTGATGGCGCGACCAACGATATTCCAATTATCCTGATCTCTGCCATGTCCGACGCGAAGGATGTGGCGCAAGGTCTGGAAATCGGTGCGAACGACTACATCACCAAGCCGATTGACCCCGAAGTCACCATCGCTCGCATCCAAACACAAATCGCCCTCAAGCAGTTACAGGATGAGCGTAAAAAGGTCATTCGTGAACTGAAAGCCGCGCAAACCCTGAAAGATAATCTGCTGCGGATTGCCTCCCACGACCTCAAAGGCCCGCTGATGAACATTCAGTTGGTATCCTCGCTGTTCCGCCGTGTCGAGGACAAAATTCCATCCGGCAAAGATTGGATTGACGCACTCGAAGCCTCGGTCAGCACCATGCAAACTGTGATCGAAGACTTCCTCGATACTGCCGCCGTCAACAGCAGCCTCGTAGACATCAAATTGGAACCCGTTTCGGTGCAAACCGTCATGGATAACCTCGTGCGCCTCTACCACGCTCACGCCGAAAAGAAGGGCATCGTCATCGAAGCCCACGAGTGCAGCGGCTTCGTGCTGGCAGACCCGTCCCGCTTCCAGCAGGCGCTCGGCAACTTAGTCAGCAATGCCGTCAAGTACAGCCCGCTCAACACCACCATTCGCATATGGATGTTTCAAGAAGGCGACTGCGTTCACATCTGCGTCGGCGACGAAGGCCCCGGCATTCCGGTTGAAGAACGCTCACGCCTGTTCACACAATTCGGCAA
This sequence comes from Chloroflexota bacterium, assembly GCA_020161935.1. GTDB lineage: Bacteria > Chloroflexota > Anaerolineae > Aggregatilineales > Phototrophicaceae > CFX2. Next base: position 195,005 of record JAIUNI010000003.1, on the reverse strand, counting down.
ACTCAGCACCCGCCCCACCGATGGCGAACACAGCACCGGCCTCGGCTTGTGGATTGTGAAGCACATGATTAACTTACAGGGTGGCGAGGTCGGCGTGGAATGCCCACCGGAAGGCGGCTCTGTCTTCTGGATTCAGATGCAATCGGCGTAATTACAGCCTACGGCAGCAGTTCGAAGTGGTCGATATGACGCGGACGGATAATTTCAAAGTCGCGGCGATCTAGCGTGAGGATGCGTGGCACGTTCATGCGCTCTGCTACCGCAACGATACTCAAATCAACAAAATCCGGTCGCGCATCGGCATACTGATCCAGCAAATCCGCCGTTCGCTGAATATCCTCTGGAATGAGTGCAACCAGTTCATAGGGTGATTGATTCAGGTGCTGGAAAAAATACAGTGTCGCTTGCCTGCCACCTAATCGAGTAATCATGAAGGCGATTTCTGCTAGAGCAGATTGTGGCAGATAAATACGATCATATTGGTTGAATAAATCGACACATCGCTGATGCCATCTATCAGTCGAAATCATCACTGCAACCACAAAACTCGTGTCTGCAATCACCTCAGTCTTGGTCATCTGATGATCTCATCCCAAATTCTGCCCATAGAATTTCTTCTGTTCGCTCTGCTGCGTCAACTGGGCCAGAAATGAAACCAACTAAAGCGTTTCTTCCTTTGCCAGACTGGTTGGTAAAACTTCCCACTTGCATTGACTCGGCATAATTCAAAAGGGATTCAAGCTGTTCATTGGTCAGGTCATCAATTTTGGCAATCAACTTTTGTCGTACATCAGCCATGACCATGATAGTCACCTTTCTACTTCAAACCGTCACGTATATTATAAGCTAAAATTGCGTCCCTCAGTACCGCTCCACCCACTGCGCCCGCCACGCCTGCGCCTCCATCGTGTCCGGCCAATACTCGCGAATGTGGATGATCTGCCCATCCTTCAGCGTGAAGAACGACACGGCTTGCACCGTCACCGCGCCGTTGCTCACGTCGCACTCGGTCACCACCTGCTCGCCGCTGGCGACCAACCGCGTTACCGTGATCCGCCAGCGCCCCGGATACTCCGCGTTGATGGCGATGAAGTTCTCGCGCCCGATAATCCGCTCGCGCGACTGCGGCCACTCGCAGGTGAAGTCGTCATGCAGCAGGGGAGCAGCCGCCGCGAACTCGAACCGATCAAACGTCGCCCACATCGCCCGTACTATTGCTTCGTTGGTGGTCACTTTTCGCCTCTGTAAAATGTATTGTGCAAAAGAGTTCGATACTGTTCTCGATGCCTAATCACAACTTTCCCAGAATATTTCAATAAAGTATTCAGTTAGGCTTCTCTCTTGGTTCCACCGCGCAGTAAAGTCATATTCACCAAATGGCTGGGCTATACCCTCTATCGTGAACGGGTTGTTAGGGTTAGGTTTTTGGGGAGATATACTGCCACCGTTCGCCGCAAAAAACGCTTGAACTTCTTCAGGGCGATCACTCGTCTCATAATAATAAACAACGAGAGAAAGGTGAGGTTCTTCAAGTTCAATAGGCCAAAGCGTAATGGAGTAGGAGTCATATAAAAAATCCACATACTGACGTGTAAGTTGAGCGCCGGGGTATTCAATAACGGTTGGCAAGGTTTTGCGGTACTCACAATAGGCGATTGAGGAAAAGTGGACAGTTGCCGCACAAATCGACATGCTTACGAGCAAAAAAATTGCCCAGCGTAGAATTTTCCTCATATGCCTTACCCTCATCTACTATGCATTGTGAGACCCGCTATACAACCCCTTGGCGCACTTGGCGATTTGTATTCCCTCCGTGTCTCTGTGCCTTCGAGCCTTTGTGTTAAATCCCTCTGCCTTCCCCTTGGCGTTCTCTGCGCCTCTGTGGTTCAATTCTCCCGCATTCCTTTGTGTCTCTGTGCCTTCGAGCCTTTGTGTTAAATCTCCCTGCATTTCCTCTACCGCACACTGACCCGACTCCCATTCGGGGTCTTGTCCACCATGATATGCACGGGGAACGAGTCGCGCAGGTCGTCAATATGCGTGATGACAAGGATCAGGTCGAACTCGTCCTGAATCGCCGTGATCGCCTCCACGAGCTTGTTGCGCCCGTCCTCGTCCTGCGTGCCGAAGCCTTCGTCGATGAACAGCGTCCGCAGGTGCGCCCCCGCCCGCCGCGCCAGCATTTGTGACAGCGCCACCCGTATCGCGAAGTTGATGCGGAATGCCTCGCCGCCGCTGTAAAGCTCATAGCTGCGTGTGCCCAGTTCATCCGCGATCTCGATGTCCAGTGTCTCGATCACCCCTTCCGCGTTGATCTTCTCGCGCTGCGTGCTGAAGTGCAAGTTCATCCGCCCGTCCGTCATCCGCGAGAGCAGCCCGTTCGCCGACTCTTCCAGTTCCGGTATGGCGGCCTCGATAATCATCGCCGGTACGCCGTTCTTCCCGAACGCCTTCCGCAGTTCGTCGTAAACCACTTGGTCGTGCTGCCGTGTTTCCTGCCGCGCTTCCAGTTCGCCCTTCCGCTTCCGCTGCTTGTCGAGCGCATCCAACTCCTGCCGCGCGTTCACCAGCCGTTGATACTGCGTCCGCTCGAATGACCGCAGGTGGTTGACCTCCTGCTGCCGCGCCTGCTGTTCCTTCACCAATACCTCCAGCTTGGCGATCTCCGTTTTCAGCCCTTCAATCGCCTCGCCGTCCTCGTCCAGCGCCTTCTGCGTGCGCTCCTGCCGCAGGGTTGCCGCTTCGAGCGCCGCCTGTGCGTCCGGCAGCGCCTTAATCGCCACCGTGAGTTCGGTTTGCTGGGTCTCATAGGCGCGGTAGGTATCCAACTGCTGCCGTGCCGCGTCGTGGCTACTCCGGTCATAGCCGATCTGCGCCCGTTCGCTTTCCAGCGCCGTCAGTTGGTCGCGAATGTCCTGTGCGAAGGTTTCCGCCGTAAGCAGTGCTTGTACTGCTTCCAGCTTGGCGCTCACTTCCGTCACCCGCACCTCGGCATCGTTCGCCGCGTCCATCTGCGCTTGCAGCACACCCACCCGCGCCAACAGCGGTTGCAGCCGCTTGAGTTCGGTATCCCACTCGGTAAGCTGGGTTTTGTAGCCGCCGGTTTCCTCACGGATTGCTGCTGCCCGTTCCCGATGCTCACCGTATTCCCCACGCATCGTCGCCAGTTCGCCTTCGAGCTGCGTGACCATCTCAAGCCGGTGCTGCTCGCTCAACGGCTGACCGCACAGGGGGCAGGTCGCGCTCTCGGTGGCCTTCAACTGCTCGATGCGGATGCCCTGCTTCTTGCCGTCATCTTCTAGCGTCTTGAGCAAGCCACGTAACCCCGCGCCGTCTTCATTCAACGTGGTCATCAATTCGTTCAGGCTGTTGCGTTCGGCCTCCAACGCCTGTAAGCCGGTCACATCCGCTTGCGCCGCGCTCAGGGCTTCCGCGTCTGCTTGTTTCAGCGCCCGCTGGAGTTCCTCGATCTGCGCCGTATACCCGCTGGCTTCGTTTTCCAGTTCCGCCCGCGCGTCCCGCAGCCGCTTCTCCAAATCACGCCGCGCCTCGTCAAAATCGCTCAGTTGGATCAGCTTATCGCCCAGCGCCGTGTCCGCATCCCGCGCCGATTGCAGCGCCGCGTAACCCTTCTCGATTTCTTCGCGCCGTCCGATGATCGTCTGATAATCGCTGATGCGCGCCGACTGCCGCGTGATGTCGGTCGCAATTGCCTGTATATCGCGTTCGCGCTCGCGTTTGTGCCGTTCGACCTCGGCTTTGCGTTCCTGCGCGGCCTTCATCTGCACCGGGGCTTCCGCCACCTCCGCCAGCTTGGCTTCCGCCACTTTGAGCGCGGCTTCGGCTTCCTGTTGTGCGGTTTCGGCCTCGCGCAGCACCGTTTTCAGGCGCGGCTCTTTCGCCAGTTCTTCGTCAATATCCTTAATGCGCTGGGCGATCACCGCCAGCTCGTTCGCCAGCGCTTTCAGCGCTTCCTTCGCCGCGTCCTCGTAACGCTCCCACTGTGCCAGCCCCAAAATATCCGAGAGGATTTGCTTGCGCTGTGCCGGTGGTTTCGTGGTAAAGGCATCCGCTTTGCCCTGTTGTAAGAACGCCGAACTCGTGAACGTCTCGTAATCCAACCGCAGCAGCCGGTTGATCTTCTCCTGCGTCTCGCGGATCGACGGTTCGCTGAGGGTCGTCACCTGCCCCTCCACCACCGAGAACAGATCGAGCGTCCCCGTTCCGCGCCCCTTGCGCGAGCGCCGCCGGACCACGCGGTAATTCGTGCCTTCTTGGTCAAAGTCCAACTGCACCAGCATGTCGGTTTGACCCATGTGTACCATTTCGTCGTCGCGTTTGGCGCGTGCTTCACCCCACAGCGCCCACGTAATCGCGTCCAGCAGGGACGACTTCCCCGCGCCGTTGTGACCGGTTAAACACGCCAGATGAATCCCGTCGAAACGCAGGGGATCGGGCGAGCGATAAGCCAAAAAGTTTTTCAGTTCAAGCCGCAGCGGAATCATAAGTCCATCTCACGCTAACTGTCAGAAATATCATCGGTAGCACCACACTAAACGGTGGAAATTCATTTTGTGTCGATTTCATCGCAAAATGAACCATAAAAGTCTTTAAAGTCCCTCGCCCTGAGGGAGAGGGCTGATGGTGGAGTGAGCCTGCGAACGTACCATCGTAGGGTGAGGGCTTAAAATAATCATCCACCACTTAAGGTAGTCCTACCATATCATCATTTCAGATTGTTATTAGAACAGGTGTTAGTCTATCAGGTTGAAGGGTTTGTGGCTAGTCAGGGCGTGGCGGCACTGACCTGCTCAACTGCCTTTGCTTTGAACTTGAAACTTGCCACTTCAAACTTGAAACTTATTATTTCCTACGTTTGAATCAGGTTTGTCGGCAAACCATTTTCCAACCGTCTAACAACCTTTCGCTGTCAGTTCTCCCCTGCAAAGTTAGTGCCAACACCCCTTAAAAGTGACCAAATGTTCTGACAAATGTTCACCCTTTCGCCACCGACTTCTCATACAATAGAAACAGGCTTGGCTGTAGGGCCGGAAGTGACGGTGGCAAACCCTCACGATGATGCACAAAAGCACAAATCCTCGTGCCGCATTTTACGCTTTGGAGGGATGATGAAGCGACTTGCCTTTGTCTTTGCATTGGACTGTCAACTGAAAACTGTTGACTGATAACGATTTTGCTGCAAACGTTGCTATAGTCCCCTTGCGGGGCAGCAGCGAACCAACCTTCTGCCACTGCAAATAAAATGATTTGGCGATTTGTCTTTGTATTGAGCTGGAGACTGGCGACTGATAGCTGATGACTAATGACTGTCACCTGTTGACTGTCGACTAAAGACTGCCTTTTGCAGCAACCATTGCTATAGTCCCCTTGCGGGGCAGCAGCGAACCAACCTTCTGCCACTGCAAATAAAACGATTGGCAAACTTGGCGACGGCAGTCAAAAATATGATTTTTGCCAACTTTGCCAAATGTCAGCCGAGGATAATAAGAATTGGCACAGAGTTTACCTTTGCCATTGCCGAAATTGTCGCCAAATTTGCCAAGTATTTTGTTCCCCTATCCAAGCTGTACTCAGCAAATGGAGAGGCTGACGGTGGAGTGAGCATGAGAGCGTACCATCGCAGGGGTGAGGTTCTGACTCTGACGACATTTCCGACACAAAAAACCTTTATGTCGTCGTCGCCTTCGCCGACATTTCCGACATAAAATACACTGTGAAAGTGAAGAATTTGAAGAAATTTGAGAACATTCAGCAGATCGCTCTCTCACTGCCGCCGTCAAAGCCATGCTGTAACAACAACATCAACTGCAACAACTGCAATATTTCGAACATTTTCAACTTTTGTATCGTTTGTAAACCATTTTGTCGCCGCCACCACCATAAAACGTTGGCGTTCTCTATAATTCTTGGCGCTCTTGGCGACTTGGCGGTTAAATGTATTGCTCTCATCTATAAGCGCCTCGTAGCCTACTGGCCTATTTAAAAATTCACCGATTGCTTCATGTACTAAGCCGAACAGGGCGTAGAATAAGAGTGGAGCATGGTGTTAGCGTATCAAACTATTGGTTGAGAAAGGCATATGATGCTCACAAAAAAGAATGGTCGGGGTAAAGCAGTCAAGGTCACTTTTTCGCTCCCAAAAGATGTTCAAGCCGAAACGGTTCATCTCGTCGGTGATTTCAACAACTGGGATGAACAGGCCACGCTCATGAAGAAAGATAAGGAAGGCAATCACACGGTTGAAGTCTCACTCGAAAAAGGCCGCGAATACCAATTCCGTTATCTGGTGAACAGCACCGAATGGCACAACGATTGGCACGCGGATAAGTACGTCCAGAACACATTCTTCGGTGACAATTCAGTTGTCATTACTTAATCCATCTATCGAACCTTGAACAATGTCTCGAAATCACCAAATCATGAGAGTCAGTTCGCTCCCTGTTACGACGGCTGTCGGGGGAGGGAGCCTGCGACCGTGCTGATGTGGGGCCAAGCTGGGGTCGAAGGCACAACCTTCCACAACCCGAATTAAACAGCCCACTCGCTCAGTGGGCTGTTTTTCCTTAACTAACTACTGCTACTTACCCCTTTGGCAGCAGGTACTCGTTCCGCGTCCATAACCGCGTCACCTTCCCTGCGTCATTCAGTTCAAACCGCGCTGTTTCCCACGGGTTCCCCGGCTCCTTCAGCACGAACTCAAGCGGGTTATCAGTCGGTTCAAGGTTCACGGGCGGCATATTCAAATACCGTAGATAAACTATCTGCAAGTGACCGTCACGCACCATTACCACCACATCACCCCAATCACCGCTGTATGAGCCTTCCAACTGCTGCCATTCTGCTTTGGCTTGTGCAGGCGCTGGTTTTGTGGCTTTCAGGATCTCAGGCAGTATCAGCTTAAAGATACTGTCCACGAACTCATGGGGTGCGCTGTCCAAACTGTTGGTCAGCACGATCACACCCGTGTTGTGGTCGCGGCACATCATGAACTGCGTCAGATAACCTTTGTAGCCGCCGGAGTGACCACTAACCGTCCAGTCGCCAATCTTTTGAACGAATGTCCCCAAGCCGTAGCCGCCCTGCCAATCCTTGTTTAGCCACTCGATCTGGTGCATCTCGCGCAGCGTGTGTTTGGAAAGCACCGGCGAATCCTCCGTACCGAGGTGGAAACGGGCGTACTTCGCGAGGTCATTCACCGACGAGGCCATGCTGGCGGACGGCGCGAAACCCTTCGTATCAACAAATGGCGTGGCCTTCCGCACATATTCCGCGTTCGGCTTGTAATAACCGAAGGCCAACCCCTCATCCGGCGCGGTTGGCGAAACCGTCGTGTTATCCATGCCCAACGGTTCGAGGATCTGAGTCTTAATATACGTCTCCCACGGCTGCCCGCTCACCGCCGTGACGATGCCGCCCAGCAGCGTGTAACCGAGGTTCGAATAACCGAATTCAACCAGCGGCGGGTTCACCGGCTTACGCTGCTGAGTGGTTATCACCACATCATCCCACGACTGGAACGCATCATCCGTCCAGTGCGGCACGCTCGCGTCGCGCGGTAAGCCGGACGTATGCGCCAGCAAATGCCGGATGGTGATGGCTGGTGCGCCCTCGTAGCGCAGCGTGAACCACGGCAAATATTGGCTCACCGGATCGTCCAGTTTCAGCTTGCCACTGTCGCGCAGTTGCAAAATGGCAATCGCCGTGAAGGTCTTGGTGATGCTGGCGATGCGAAAACGAGTATCGAGCGTCACCGGCTTGCCGTTTTCAATATCGGCAAAGCCATAGCCGCCCCCCCAAACTAACTCCCCTTTGTGGACGATACCCGCCGCCAAACCGGGTAAACGCCGGTCGTGCAACTGCGAGTCAATCCACTTGTCCAATAATGCAGCGGTCGCCGCTAAATCGGCATTCTGCGCGATAAAATCATGCTGTACCGTTCGGCTCATACTCGTCTCCCTCATGCCTTCGCGATTACCCGGTGAAAGACCACCATTTCGGCGTGACTATAGAATGTTATCCGGTTCATCACCACCCGATATATCCATAAAATGGATTGGTCTTTTCTTATGGCATTTGCCTAAAGTGGCTCAACCGCGCCCCATAAAGGGCATCTGGTTTGCCATCACCGTCATGAACGGCACATTCACATCCAGCGGCAGGTTCGCCATATACAGCACCGCCTGTGCGATATGCTCGGCATCAATCGTCGGTTCGGGGATAACCTGTCCGTTCGGCTGCGTCACCCCTTGATACATACCGGCGGTCATATCAGTTAAGGCGTTGCCGATGTCGATCTGCCCGACGGTGATATTAAACTGCCGACCATCCAGCGCGGCGGCTTTGGTCAGCCCATTAATCGCATGTTTCGCCGCTGTATAGGCTGACGATTGGAGGCGCGGTCGCTGTGCCGAAAGGGACCCGTTGTTGATAATCCGCCCGCCGCCGGGGTTCTGCTGCTTCATGATGCGGAAGGCGTGCTGGATACACAAAAACGTGCCGGTTACGCACGTATCCAGCACCGTCCGCCACTGGTCGTAGCTGATGTCCTCCAACGGCATTTGAGGGGCGCTCACTCCCGCGTTGTTGAACACCACATCCAGCCGCCCGAACTTTTCCACCGTCGCAGCGAACAAATCAGCCACCGCCTTCGGATCGGTAATGTCGGTCGGCACAATCAAGCTGCGCGTGTCGTCCACCCCCGCCTCGGCGACGACCTGTTCCAACGGCTCGCGCCGCCGACCTGCCACCACCAACGAATAACCCGCCGCCCACAGCACGAGCGCCGTACGCTTGCCGACACCCGTTCCCGCCCCCGTTACCAGCGCAATCCGTTTTGTCTCGCTCATTCGCTTTTTCCTCAATAAAATGTATGACCCAAAGTTAGAGTATTCGAACCAAAGGTAGGACTACCTTAAGTGGTGGATGATTATTTTAAGCCCTCACCCTAAATCCCTCTCCCTCAGGGCGAGGGACTTTAAAGACTTTTATGGTTCATTTTGCGATGAAATCGACACAAAATGAATTTCCACCGTTTAGTGTGGTGCTACCGAACCAAACTCAGTTGACAAATAATGTACATTTGTTCTAAAATAAAATTGATTGTGGTTACAGCGTAAGTGATGAACTGCCTTTCGGAGACATCATCGGTTCACATTGTAGGGACGCGATACAGCGCGTCCGTGCCACCCAACCACACTCGCCACCTACTTTGCAACCACCATCATAAAAGGACAATAATCACACGGTCAGCAACGCAATAACCTGCAACTTAAAACTTGAAATTACTCTCGGCGGCATCCTCCCTCACAACCGCCGAACTGCATGTGGCGGCGGTTACACGGGAGCAATCCGCCGCACCAGCGCCATTTCAGCGCCGTGCTCCCGCACTTCCGCCGACATAAAATGTCAGTTCAGCGGCTACACGGGAGCCTCCCGCCTGCCATTTCGGCGGATTAAAGTGCAAAATATGCAAATTATGCAGAAGTTTGCGAATGTTGTGTAATTTCCGCCTAGTCGATGGCGCTCCTTACAACCCCTCCGCCTTCGCCTTGTCCCACAGCGCGTCCATCTCCGCGAGGTTGGACTGCGCCGGCGTTTTACCCTGTGCCGCCAGCCCTTCCTCCACAAACCGGAAGCGCCGGTAGAACTTGGCGTTGGTTTCCCGCAGCGCAATTTCAGGATCGATCTTCAACCACCGCGCCCAGTTCGCCACCACAAACAGCAGGTCGCCGATTTCTTCCGCGCGGTTCTTGTCATCGGTCGCGGTCAGCACCTCGTCCAGTTCCTCGCGCACTTTGTCGATCACCGGCTCAATCGAGTCCCAATCAAAGTGGGCTTTCGCTGCCTTTTCTTGGTAGCGGAGGGCTTGCATCAGCGCCGGTATCCCCTTGGGAATGCCGTCCAAAACTGACTCGCGTTTGATGCCCTCGGCTGCGTGTTCCTGCTTCTTCAGCGCGTCCCAGTTGGAAAGCACTTCGCCCGCGTTCTTGGCCTCCACGTCGCCCCACACATGCGGGTGGCGGTGGATCAGCTTCCGGTTGATATGGCTGATGACATCACTCATCTTAAACTCGCCGTCATCAATCGCCACCTGCGTATGCAAGACAATCTGTAACAGCAGGTCGCCCATCTCCTTATACAGCTCTACAGGGTCTTCAGCATCCAGCGCCTCAAGCACCTCATGCGTTTCTTCCAGTAAATAGCGCCTCAGCGAAAGGTGCGTCTGCTCCCGATCCCACGGGCAGCCTTCCGGCGCGCGCAGGTGAGCGATAATCTCCTGAAACTGCTCGAAGCTCGACATATTGCCCAACGCGGGCAGGTACAACGAGGTCATATGTTTGATATGCTCGCTGCGGTCGATCTCATACAGTGGTAGATGCTCCACAATCGGGTTATCCGTCCCCGCCGCGTGGATCAACGCCACCTCGAACTCGTCAGGATACTGGTTCATCAACGTCAGTTTGACGTTTCCCGCCACCTCGCGGCTGTAAACCTGCCCCAGCAGCGCCGGAACATCGGGGTTAATCGGCGGGTGGTGCATCATGCCAACGGTAATCCCATCGAGAACTTGCAACCCGTTCATGCCATCCACGCCTAACGCCGCCAGCGTCGGCTCAACAAAGCTGATGCCATTCACGATCTGCACCGTGATACCTTCATCCTTCGTGGCCTTCAACAGCGCCAGCACCGTGCTTTCGCCCACCAGCGGGTCACCCGGTACGGCATAAACCACGTCACCCGCGCGGGCGGCGGTCATCACGCGCTCGACAATCGCCTTATACACATCCTCAAACGCGGGAATGCTCTCGTACAGGTCATCGCAGTATTGGTAGGTGATGCCCTCGCCCTGTGGCAGGCACGGTACACAGTTGTGCTGTGACGTGCGAACGATTACCGTCGTGGCCTGTTTGAGCGTCCGCCACGCGCGGCGGGAAAGGTCGTCCACCTCGCCGGGGCCAAGCCCAAGAATAGTCAATGTCATGATATTTTCCTCATGGAGTAGGTATTATTTTTATGAGTGTCGAGAACCAAGACTGAGCAACTGACTGCGCTATAAAAGTTACTACGCTCGCTATAACAGTCAAAATGATCCAATATAGTGTATGCATCCGCAATTCAAGAGGTACTCTATCAAGCATACTCTTATCACGAAAAGCTAAGTCAAATGCACTAAGACGCTCTTTAAAAAAGTCACTGATCACAAAAATGCCTGCGACAAAAACTGGTATAGAAAACCAGACAACAACACCTGATGTGTCTTTCGAAACAAGAGCGAATGCTACTATTGCGATAAATAGAGCGAATACACTCATAATCATCTCAACTGCTAATTGGTCAACATGCCCGCGCTGCACACGGGTTTCGGCAGCACTTTCGGGAAGCTTTATGTATCGCCAAAAGACACGATGATATGCCCAATAAGAAAACACCATCGCGAATACCAACCACCACAATCTGAAAATCGCCGCTGCGCCTATTGGCACAATTATTGATACCAGCAGTATTGCAAAGACTAATCGAGTGACAGTGTAATTAATCATCTGTGCTTTTCGCGCCAATTTTAATGTGACTGCTACCCCTATGATAGCAATAATGATGGTCAGACCTCCTAGCACTTGATAGAGGTCGGTTCGCTCATTGGTCAACCAGAAAACAATGCCGATTATTGCCAATACTACAAAGCCAGCCGTTACCGTTAATGCCATTTGCCACGCTTTAATAGGTGGTAGCAGATAAACCCACACCCGTTGCAGCAAAGAAGCGTGAATTAACGCAAAGGGCGGCAACACTAATATAAGTAGGACGATGTTGAAAATAGCTAATGGTTTTGTGATCGTCAGCAACAGCGGGTTAAGTACATCAATACCAATGGCGCTCAGTTTCCAATTCACCAACACTTTGTTCTCATCTAGCTGACCGACTAACACACCCTCTGTCCCCATCGCAATATAAACTACATCACCCTGTAGGCTATTACTAACAATAGAAGAAGGCAGCCGAAATTCTTCGTCCTTACCCACCCTACTCTCATCATAAAAAACGCTTCTAAATACGGGTCGAGGAAATGACCAGATTGAGCGACTATCCATATACAATGTTTCGCCACGCACCTCCATTGCATAGGTACTAGTATCCGACCTAGAAAAAGTATGTGCGGACTGCGTCCATGTTGCACCGTAGTCGTCACTTACATATTGACGCTCAACTATGTCGCCAGCAATTCTCGTAGCAATATTCACTACGTTTACGTAAACTCGTCCTTGTACTTCGGTATCAGCTTCAATACGGTTGATCATTGGGGGTGGCGGACCCATTTTTCCGTAACAGGCCATCGTAGCGACTGCCATCATTATCAACGGAAGAAGCCACATATAACGTGCAGACGTTGATCGCTCGTTCATCAAATCACCGACATACTTTATATTCAGTGCTTACAGGCTATCAAAGGTGAACTTGCAATTAAACAACAAAGGCAAGACCAACTGGCCTTGCCTGAATTTTCACTCTATTACGTACCTGAATGCGCCTGATTGGACTCAGTACTCGGCACTCAGAACTCGGTACTGCTTTAGCGCTTGGTGTAGGTCGGAGCCTTACGCGCACGCTTGAGACCGGGTTTCTTACGTTCCTTAACGCGGGCATCTCTTGTCATGTAACCAGCATCGCGCAGTTGGCCCTTGCTGTTTTCGTCGACCTTGACCAGCGCACGGGCAATCCCGAGAAGGATCGCGTCACGCTGACCGGAGATACCGCCACCGTTCACATGAACGCTGACATCATAAGCCTTCGCCTGACCGAGAATGGTCAGCGGCTCCAGCAGGATATCCACATCGCCGGGGCGGGGAAGATAGTCACTGCCGTCTTTGTCGTTAATAATGACGCTGCCGGTGCCACCTGCGGTAATCCGCACGCGGGCGGTTGCGGCTTTGCGTCGGCCAACACCTTCGTAATATTGAGCAGCCATACTTTTCCTCTTTACACTTCCAGAACTTTGGGCTTCTGACCGATGTGCGGGTGTTCACTGCCAGCGTAAACCTTCAGCTTCTTGAGCATGTTACGCCCCAGCGCACCATCGGGCAGCATACCCTTCACCGCAGCAACAATTGGACGATCCGGGAACTTATTCAGTTGGTCACGGAGGTTGATTTCCGAAAGGCCACCCGGATAACCCGAGTATTGATAATACATCTTTTCATCGAGCTTATTACCGGTAACTGCGATCAGTTCAGCATTGATGACGATCACATAATCGCCAACATCCTGATTCGGGACAAAAACCGGCTTGTGCTTGCCACGCAAAATCGGTGCAATCCGCGAGGCGAGGCGACCCAAGTTTTGACCCTTTGCGTCAACAATCCACCAATCGCGTTCGAGTTCCAGTGGCTTGGTGACGTATGTCTTATAGAGTGCCATTTCCAAATTCCTCTCAGCGAACGTCTCTCGCCCGCATCCTTACACTTATCAACCGGCCTCGCCTGTTTACGGCAGCCAGTGGGAATACCTTAGTTTATTCGTTATACCGCACGACTTCCAGAGTCAATCCCTGCGGTGGGGCGATTGCCAGCGACTCAACCAGTTTGGCGCGTTCGAGCAGTTCACCCAGTCGTTCGACCGTCATGCGTTCCTGCCCGACCTGCACCAGCATGGCGACCATTCGCCGGACCATATGCTGGAGGAACCCGTTCGCTTCCACCGTGTACGTCCAGAGTGTTCCGAACTCGTCCTGTCGTACGGCCCATTCGGAGCGGTACACCGTGCGTACCGTAACATCCCCCTGTGTGGGCTTGCCCAATGCTGCGAAATCCTTCTCGCCGATGTACAAAGCGGCTGCCTCTTCCATCAACGTGCCGTTCAGCGGCCTCTGCAACTGCCACGCCCGGTTGAGCAGCAGCGGTTGGCGCTGGCTTGCTATCAGGACGCGGTAGCGGTACAAGCGGCTGAAGGCATCGTAGCGCGGGTGAAAATCGGGCTGCTGACGGATGTCTTGCAGCGCGATGTCCAATGGCAGGTTGACGTTGATGGCCTTCAGCAGCGCTTCGTCTGCGTGGGGCCAATCCAGTTCGAAACCGATCACCTGCCCGGTTGCATGTACCCCTGTATCCGTGCGCCCCGCACCATAAATGGTGATGGACTTGCCACTGATCGTCGCGATAGCCTGCTCAACCGCGCCTTGAATGGTTGCTTTACCTTCTGACTGGCGCTGAAACCCTTGATAGGCTGTGCCGTCGTAGGCCAGCGTCGCCCGGTAACGCATCACCCGATCAAAACTTAGGCTGTGGCTTCTTCGCGCTCGGTCAGTTCCAGCAGCACCATATCAGCGCTGTCACCGTGACGGGGAGCCACGCGCAGGATGCGTGTGTATCCACCGGGGCGGTTCTCGAAACGCGGCGCAATTTCTGCGAACAGCTTATGCACGAGTTCGCGGTCGTTGTTCAGGCGGCTGGCAGCCAACCGTTGGGCATGAACCACGCCTGCCGCGTCGCCCGACGTGCTGCGCTTGGCAAGCGTAATCAACTTCTCGACGTGCGCGCGCACGAAGTCAGCCTTAGCACGGGTCGTGTGAATGCGGCCGTTTTCCAGCAGCGCACGGGTCAGCGACAGCTTCAAGCCTTTACGCTCGCTGCCGTTACGACCCAGTTTCTTTCCATATACGCGATGACGCATGATGACTTCCTCAGTCCGTTACTCAGACGTGTTGTATTCAGCCATGTCGGGCTGATCGTTCAGATAACCTTTGTCTTTCAGCTTCTCGACCAGTTCATCCAGCGACTTCTCGCCGAAGTTACGGATCGCCAACATGGCATCCGGCCCACGCGCCAACATATCGAGCACGTCACCGACCGTGGTGATGCCAGTACGCTTCAGCGAATTGAAGACGCGGACGCTCAGGTCAAGTTCTTCAATCGGCTTTTCATACAGCTCGGCCTTACGACCGTGTGTTTCCTCAGCGGGTTCACTGCTGTCCCCGACGAACCCTTCGTCAGGTTGGATACCGCTGATAACAACCAAATGCTTTTGGAGGATTTGCGCGGCCTGGCTCAGTGCGTCCTCAGGGCGAATGGTGCCATCCGTCCAGATTTCCAGTACCAGCCGGTCGTAGTTGGTACGTTGACCGACGCGCGCACGTTCCACATCAAAGTTCACGCGGCGAACCGGGCTGAAGATCGCATCGACGGGCAGTTCACCAATCGGCAAACGACCACGATCTTCCGCAGGGCTGTAGCCACGACCTGACTGAACCTCAAATTCAAGTTCGAGGTGTGCGTCAGGCGCATCGACGGTAAACAGGTACAAATCGCTGTTGACGATTTCCACCTCGGCGGGGCAAATAATGTCCGCAGCCGTTACCGTACCTTCGCCACGATGCTCCAACCGCAAACGAGCGGGGGCATCGGTATCAAACATCTTCAAACGCAGCTGCTTGACTTGCAAGATCAACTGAGTCATGTCTTCACGAACACCCGGAATCGCCGAGAATTCATGATGCACATCCGAAACGCGGACGCTGGTGATCGCCGCACCGGGCAGCGAAGACAGCAGCACACGCCGGAGCGCTGTACCAAGTGTCAAACCATAACCGCTTTCAAGGGGGCTGATAATAAACCGCCCGTAATTACGGGATGTCGCATCACCCTCAACCTTGTGCGGTAAAACCATATTATTCGTGATCAATCGTTAAACCTCCTCGCCAACCGCCGGTAAACTCTGAAACCCTGAAAACAACCTGTATTTTCGAGAGCGAGCCAACCTCGTTAGACGCGGCGACGCTTCGGCGGACGGACACCGTTGTGTGCCACCGGGGTCACATCGGAAATCGAGCGCACCTTCAGCCCGCTGGACTGAATAGCGCGGATTGCGGCTTCACGGCCGGGGCCGGGGCCTTTGATGAAAATATCGACTTCCTGCATACCCTGTCCCTGAGCGTTCTCAGAGGCAACCTGTGCAGCCATACGTGCGGCATAAGGGGTGCTCTTGCGGCTGCCCTTAAAACCGGACGTACCAGCACTCGCCCACGCAATCACGTTCCCCAACTGATCGGTCATCGACACAATCGTGTTGTTGAACGTCGCATGAACATGCGCCTGCCCGTATGGAATATTCTTGACGGCCTTCTTGCTGCTGCGGCGGCCTGCCGTCTTCTTCACTGGTGTACGTGCCATAGCTTCCCCTTACTCACTGGTCTATTGCGGGAAAACGCGCCCTGCCATTACTGGATTCAGGGCGCTGGTTCCGAGTTCATTTTGATTACTGTATAAAGGCGACCAGCACTGGATCGCCTTTATAAAAAATACTGAGTTGTCGAAGCAACCCACCACGGATTACTTCTTGGTTGCACCACGACGGCGACCACGACCCGGAACCGTCTTGCGCGGACCTTTTACGGTGCGCGAATTGGTACGGGTGCGTTGACCACGCGCCGGCAAATGACGACGATGGCGCAGCCCACGATAGCAACCAATATCCTGCAAGCGCTTGATGTTGCCCAACACCTGACGGCGCAGATCACCTTCGGTTGTGAGCTTGGCAACTTCTTCACGCAGCTTCTGCATGTCGTCTTCGGTCAAGTTACGGACGCGAGCATCCGGGCTAATGCCGACCGCCGCCAAAATCTTACGGCTGGTTGGACGGCCAATACCGAAAATATACGTCAGACTAACTTCTACTCGTTTGTCGCGGGGTAAATCGACCCCAGAAATACGCGCCATGTGTCTATTCCTCTATGATTGGTTGGTCGCCACTAACCCTGGCGCTGCTTGTGCTTTGGATTTTCGCAGATGACCATCACGTGCCCGTGACGCTTAATCACACGGCACTTTGGGCAACGCGGCTTCACAGATGCTGTTACACGCATAATTAACTACCCTCAAGATTTGCATAAGGCTTAAGATTTTACTTGGATTTCTTCTTAATGTCTACGGTCAGTTTCACCCAATCCTTTTACCACAAAGGCTCAAAGAAATAAAGGAAGTCAATAAACGATTCGCTTGATCCCGCCATTTTTAAGGACTTGAACCTTAAAATTAATCAACAATCCTAGGTGAAGATCAGTCGCTTTGAGATAAGAAATGACCTGTGACGTATGAATACCGATCAGATCATCAACCGCTTTTAATTCCACAACTAAACAGTTTGCAACGAGTATGTCGACACGCCCTTCGCCAACAGGTTTGCCCTTATATTGGACGGTAATCGGATGCTGACGCGAAAAAGGAATGCTTCTGAGTTCTAACTCATAACAAAGGGCTTCTTCATACAGCGCCTCGTTATAACCTGCCCCTAGCTCTCGATGAACCTCGATTGCTGAACCGATAACCGCATAAGCTATGCGTTCCGTCTCGCTCGCTGACACACTATTGCATTCCTTAAATTTCTTTGTGCCTTTGTGGTAAACGTATTTCGTATTACGGCAGGGTTAGGATGATGGGCTTGCCATCCGTGATCGCAATCGTGTGTTCAAAGTGGGCGCAGAGCGAACCGTCCTTCGTCACCACCGTCCACTGGTCATCGAGTTCCATAAGGTCAGCGCGTCCGGCAATCACCATTGGCTCAATCGCGTAGGTCATGCCCACTTGCAGCGGGTGATTTTTGCGCCCGCGCCGTTCCGCAATCCGTGACCACCAATTCGGCATTTCCGGTTCTTCGTGCATACTGCGCCCGACACCGTGTCCGGTATATTCACGCGCCACGCTGTAGCCCTGACTTTCGACGTAACGCTGAATCATCAGCGCCACATCTTTGATCGAGTTCGGCATGACTGACGCTTCGATACCGATTCGCAGCGATTCCTCAGTGACCTTGATAAGCCGCTGGATGGCGGGTGAAACCTCACCCACCGCGTAGGTGTAGGCCGAGTCGCCGATAAACTCCTGATAGATGCAGCCGGTATCCAAGCTCACGATGTCACCCTCTTGGATGATGCGGTCGTTGCTCGGGATACCATGCACCAGTTCGTTGTTGATGCTGGCGTTGATCGTCGCCGGATAACTTGGCGCGTTCGGCTTGGGATAATTCAGGAACGCCGGAACTGCACCGTAGTCACGAATCACCGTTTCGGCGATTTTATCCAACTCACCCGTGCTGATGCCGGGACGCAGCGCTTCTTTCATCGCCGCATGAGCGCGCGCGACAATGCGCCCCGCCTCGCGCATAATGGCGATTTCATCAGGGGTTTTCAGATAGAGAGCCATATCACGTACGTACTTTCTCTGTCGGGGAGTCCTAGATGCAGCGTCCCCGCCGCTTCCTTAGTTGGCCGCGTCCAAAATCTTGCTGATCGCGGCACTCACCGCAGCAATGGACTGGTCGGCATCAATCGTGTGTACCAATCCCTTTGCCGAGAAATGGTCGATCAACGGCTGGGTGGTTTTCACAAACGTATCAATACGCTTGATGATCGCATCCGCACTGGCATCATCCGGTCGGCGTACCAGCTTTTCGCCCGTTGACTTCACGGTCGCTTCCAAACGCGGCGGGAAAGCCTTCTCAGGATGCTCAACCCATTTCACGTCAATCTTTTCCGCGTCCGTATAAACGTTGTAGCTCTCACCACTCGGCGAGGTCAAACGACCGAACGCGCGGCGGAAACCACCGTACAGGTCAATCTTCATTAAGATGACCGCGCCAATTTTCTCGCCCTTCTTTTCCAAGTAGTCTTGCAGCCATTGAGCTTGGTACGGGGTACGGGGGAAACCATCGAAAATCGCGCCGTTGGCTGCGTCCGGCTGCTGGAGGCGATCTTCAACCACTTTGTTCGTGGTGTCGTCGTCGATCAGCTTACCTTCCGCCATCAACTCTTGAATCTGCTTTGCCAAGTCATCCGTGCGGGTTTTCATTGCGCGGAACAAATCACCTGTCGAAATCTGGGGGATACCACCGTAGTTGTGCGTGATATAACCCGCCTGTGTCCCCTTACCTGATCCCTGCACACCCATCAAAATAATGTAAAGCCCCATGTCCGTTCCTTAAAAGAATTTTGGTGAGAGAGCGAAAGGACGAGGGTTACGCCTCGTCCTTATGTGTAACTGCTATGGAAATCGCGAAGCCATGACGCTAGTTCATGAAGCCTTCGTAGTTACGCATCACCAACTGCGCTTCGATCTGGCGCATGGTATCCAGCACCACACCGACGACGATGATGAGGCCGGAACCGGTGATGACCAGCGCCGCGTTATTACCCGATGCACCTGCAATCGCTTCGGTCGGGAAAATGATGCGGTTGATGAGGTCAACGAAACCCGGAACAATCGCGATGATACCGAGGAACAAGGCACCGACGAAGGTGATACGCCGCGTCACGCGCTGGATGTATTCCTGCGTGCGCTTGCCGGGGCGAATACCGGGGATGAACCCGCCGTTGCGTTGAAGTTGGTCAGAAAGATTCTGCTGCGCCACCATAATATCGGTGTAGACGAAGGTGAAGCCCACAACCAAGATGAAGAACGTCAACCAGTAGCCCAGCCCTTGGTGATTACCGAAGGTACGGGTAATGTCTTGGCGCACCGGCCCATCAGGGAACAGGTTCACCAGAATGGCCGGCAGTGTAATGATCGACTGCGCGAAGATCAGCGGGATCATACCGACCGCGTTGACCTTCAACGGAATGTGGGTCGAGCCGCCGCCGTACTGCTTACGACCACGCACACGCTTGCCGTACTGCACCGGTATACGGCGCACACCTTCGGCAATCACGATAATGACCGCGAGGCTGATGAGTACGATCACCACGAACAGAATCAGATTGAACAACGGCTGCGTACTGCTGTTCATCAGGGTCGCTAATTGACCGGGGGCTTGCGCCACGATGCCGGAGAAAATGATGATCGACAAACCGTTACCAATGCCCTGCTCGGTAATCAGCTCGCCCAACCAAATGGCGAACATCGTACCAGCGGTCATCGTCGCGACGACGGCTAAACCTAGCAAGTTAAAGCCGAAGCCGGGGATGATCGGTGCGCCGCCAAGCGTACCGAAAATATTAATTTGTCCAATTGCTTGGAGAACTGCCATCGGGATCGCGAGGAAGTAGGTGTAACGCTGAATCTTTTCCTGTCCACCCGGTTCACGCTGCATGGCTTCCAAACGCGGAACCAGCGGCACGAGCAGTTGGAGGATAATTTGCGCCGTGATGTACGGGTAAACACCCATTGCCAGAATGCTAAAGTGGCGCACCGCACCACCGGAGAGCAAGTTTAGGGTACCGATCAAACCACCTGACTGGCTGCTCAACAGGGCTTCCAGCGCCGCCGGATCAACACCAACTACAGGCACATGCGCACCAAACTGGTAAATAACCAGAATGAGACCTGTAATCAGCAGCTTCATCCGTAAGTCCGGCAACCGCCAAGCGTTGCGGAATGCGTCAAACATAACTGTAAATCTCCTCTAAACAAAAATGATGAGCATCAGGCATGTAGAGCAGCGTGGTGTTAGCCCACGCTGCAAGTTATACCCAACGTCATCATGATTTGCGACTTCTTTAGCTCTCGCCGTAAATCTTGGCGAGTTCTTCCTTCTTGTGCTTACGGAAGGTGGCACGAATGCCCTTAATCCGCAGCGGAATAATTTCGACACTGCCGCCAGCCGCTTCGATCTTCGCACGCGCACCGGAGGTTACGCGGTGCGCCTTGACCGTGAACTTCTTGCTGATGCTTTCGCCGTTACCGAGGATCACCACCGGCACGAACGCATCACGGATCAAACCATGTTCCGCCATAATCGCCGGTGTCACTTCGCCCGCCGCGATGACCGCAGCCAAACGATCCAACCGGACTTCTTGATGTTCAATGCGGAAAATGTTGTTAAAGCCGCGCTTGAAGGGCAAACGACGGACGAGCGGCAGGGTACCGCCTTCGAACGCCGCGCTCTTGGGCTTACCGCCGCGCGAACCTTGACCCTTGATACCGCGACCGCCGTAGCGACCTTGACCGGCTGCGTTACCGCGACCGAGACGCTTGCGCTTCTTCTTCGCGCCTTCATTCGGGCGCAAATCGTGTAACTTCATGACTCAACTTCCTCCACAAGTACGAGGTGGCGTACTTTGTAGATCATGCCGCGGATTTGCGGCGTGTCATTGTGTACCACCGTCTTGTTCAGCTTACGCAAGCCCAGCGCCACCACGGTCGCCTTCTGGGTCTTATCGTAGCCAATGCTGCTCCGAACGAGCGTTACTGATAATTTAGCCACTCTTCCGACTCCGTTCCCAGAATGGCAGCACGTCTGCCACTTCCTTACCACGGATGCCCGCCATCTCTTGCGGGGTGCGGAGCTGTTGCAGCGCGGCCAGTGTCGCCATCGTCACGTTGAGGACGTTGTTGCTACCCTGACTCTTGCTCAACACATCACGCACGCCGACGGCTTCCAGCACGGCACGGACACCACCCCCCGCGACAACACCCGTACCGGGTGAAGCCGGACGCAGCAGTACGCGAGCGCCACCGTATTCCGCCACAACCGGGTGCGGAATAGTCGTACCCGAAAGGGAGACGTTCAGCATCTGGCGGCGAGCCACTTCTGAACCCTTGCGGATGCTATCCGGCACAGCGCGGGACTTGCCGATACCGATGCCGATACGCCCCTTGTTGTCACCTACGACCACAACGGTACGGAAGGCAAAGCGGCGACCGCCCTTGATAACCTTAGCGACGCGCTTAATATCAACCACACGTTCGTCAAGTTCTTCGCGGTCTTCTTCGCGTTCGCGGCGCGGCTCACGTTCACGACGCGGCTTGTTATCGGCTGAAGCCTGATCTGCTCCACCTTCGCCACCTGCCGCACCCGACCCGCGACGTTTTCTTTTCTTTGGTTCGTCAGACATTTTTTACCTCAGCCTTAAAATTCTAAGCCGCCCTCACGAGCGCCTTCCGCCAGTGCGGCCACGCGACCATGATAACGGTAGCCACCCCGGTCGAAAACTACGGTCGTAATCCCGGCTCCCTTGGCGCGTTCGGCGAGAATTTTGCCGACGATCTTGGCCGAGTCTACCTTATTGCTCTCACCAATCTGCTTCGCCACTTCTTTATCAATGGTCGAGGCAGATGCTAGCGTCTTACCATCAACGTCATCAATCACCTGAGCGAAAATGTTCTCAAGGCTGCGGAAGACGTTCAAACGTGGACGCTGTGCCGTACCCTTCACCTTCGCACGCACACGGCGGTGGCGGCGGTCGCGGGAAGCGGTCTTCTTCTGTGTAACTGTTGCCATCTCTTATACCCTCAGATTAGAGTACGTCTACGGAGTGTCCGAATAAACCTGCTTACCCGGTACCCAGTACTCGGTACTCAGTACTCTATTTCGCCTTACCAGCCTTACCAGCCTTGCGGCGGATGACCTCATCGCTGTAACGAACGCCCTTGCCCAAGTAGGGTTCCGGCGGACGCAGTTCGCGAATGTTGGCAGCAACCTGCCCGATCAACTGCTTGTCGACACCATCAATATGAATGAGCGTGCCTTTTTCCTCTGCCGTGAAAGAAATTCCCGGCGGGGGGTTAATAACGACTTCGTGCGAAAAGCCCAGCTTCAACACGAGATCCTTGCCGCGCAGATCGCCGTTGTAACCAACGCCTTCGATCTTGAGCGTGCGGCGGAAACCGGTGGACACACCGTTGACATTGTTCGCCAGCAGTGCGCGCGCCAAGCCGTGCAGCGCACGGTGATGACGGGCATCACTGGGGCGCTCGACCACCAGCGTGTTTTCTTCTTGCTTCACGGTCATCTCTGGCGGCAGTGTCATGGTCAATTCGCCCTTCGGCCCCTTGACGGTGACATCCGCACCTTTGATGCTGACGTTGACCTTCGCCGGAATTTCAATCGGCTTCTTACCAATACGGGACATAATCTCTACTCCCTTACCACACGTAACACAGCACTTCGCCGCCAACGCCTTCACGGCGGGCTTGCTGGGCTGTCATTACGCCTTTCGGCGTGGTCACAATCGCGATACCCATACCGCTCATCACGCGCGGCAATTCTTGGCGCGGGCTGTACACCCGGCGGCCCGGCTTGCTCACACGTTCGAGGTGGGTAATCACCGGACGGCGGTCGCGGCGGGCACCGTAATACTTCAATGTGATGTGAATCATCGGCGCGGGTTTTTCGTCACCAACGACGTAACCTTCAATGTAGCCCTCAGCTTGCAAGATGCGGGCAATTTCTACTTTCAGTTTCGACAGCGGAACATCCACTTCGGTACGCCCAATAAGCAGCGCGTTCCGAATGCGTGTCAGCATATCTCCAACAGGATCGCTAATCATGCGTTTCCCCCTACCAGCTCGACTTCACGACTCCGGGGATTTTTCCCTGGAGTGACATCTCACGAAAATGAATGCGGCACAGGCCGAAACGGCTGATGTAACCACGTGGGCGACCACACACTTTGCCAGAGTTTGGATCTACGAACTGGCAGCGGTTACGGACGCGAACCTTGAACTTGCGCCGTGTTTCACGGGCGACCATTGATCTTTTTGACATTGTTCTCTGTCCCTAGTTCTCTTTAAACGGCATCCCGAGCAGCTTGAGCAAACGGCGACCTTCTTCGTCCGTCTTGGCCGAGGTGACGATGGTGATTTCCATGCCACGGACTTTGTCAATCTTGTCATACTGGATTTCCGCGAACATCAGTTGTTCACGCAAACCGAGTGTGTAATTGCCACGACCATCCATCTTGGCTGGTACACCCCGGAAGTCGCGTACACGGGGGAGGGCAATATTGATTAACCGATCCAAAAGCGACCACATCCGTTCACCGCGCAGGGTCACTTTCATACCGATAGCACGGTCTTCACGCAGCTTGAAGGTCGCGATGCTTTTCTTCGACTTGGTGATGATCGGCTGCTGCCCGGTAATGAGCCGCAAATCTTCCACCGCGCCGTCGAGCAGCTTGGGGTTTTCGTTCGCTTCGCCCAGACCGATGTTGATAACAACCTTCTGGACGCGCGGAACTTGCATAACGTTCTGGTATTTGAATTCTTCTGTGAGCGCCGGGATCACTTGGTCCTTATAACGCTCTTGTAAAATCGGTGTCGCCATTCCTCATTCGCTCCTGTTTAATCAATATCCGTATCGCAAGCCTTGCAGAAGCGAACTTTGTAGCCATCATCCTTGAAGCGGAAGCCGACTCGTGTAGCTTTGCTGCACGCCGGGCAAACCACCATCACGTTTGAGAGGTGCAGCGGCGCATTAAATTCCACAATCTGAGCTGGAATTTGACGGCTGCCAATCTGCTTGGCCTTTTCGTGTTTCTTGCCGACGTTGAGGTTGCTCACCACGACCCGATCTTCTTTGACCATCACGGTGACCACTTCGCCGCGTTCGCCGACATCTTTGCCAGCGATTATTTCTACTGTATCGCCCTTCTTAATCCGTTGCATTTTACCTTCACTCCCAACCGTTACAGCGTTTCTGGCGCGAGCGATACGATCTTCAAGAAGCCCTTTTCACGCAGTTCACGCGCAACGGGGCCAAACACGCGGGTACCGCGTGGGTTTTCCATATCGTCAGCCAGCAGCACGGCAGCGTTGTCATCGAACTTGATGTACGAACCGTCGCTGCGGCGGTATTCTTTAGCGGTGCGGACGATAACCGCCTTCACCACTTCGCTCTTCTTGACGTTACCATCCGTAGAAGCCACCTTGACGGTGCCTACTACAATATCACCGACACCGGCGTACTTGCGGAACGAACCGCCCAGCAGCCGGATGACGAGAATTTCACGTGCGCCGCTGTTGTCCGCGACGACGACTCGTGACTCGTTCTGGATCATGTTGCAGCCTCCTCATTCGCTGCGGGAGCTTCTGGCTCAACCACAACGTCACCGGTAATCGGCTGCAAAACGCGACCGCCGGGGGTTTCGAGAACTTGCTCGACGACCCAGCGCTTAGTCTTGCTCAGGGGCTTGCTTTCCACCACCTGAACGACCGACCCCACTTCGATTGCATCGCTTTCGTCGTGGGCATACACTTTCTTCGTAGACTTGATAACCTTCTTATAAACGCGATGGGTCTTACGGCGTTCGATTTCCACAACCACCGTTTTCGCCATCTTAGCGCTGGTTACGCGGCCAATCAGCCGCCGACGATCATTAGCCATTGCTGCTTCCCTTACCGGCTACCTTATTAGCCAACTCACGCTCGCGCAAAATCGTCTTCATCCGCGCGATCTCACGCCGAGTTCGCGTCGGCGCACTCTCATCTTCCAACTGACCGGATGCCTTCTGGAAGCGGAAGTTGAACAAGGCTTCACGGCTATCTTCGAGGGCGTTGAGGATTTCCTCACTGGTCATCTCACGAATTTCTCTGGACTTCATGACTCTAACTTGACCTCCTGCCCTGAAATCGGATCATAGCGCTTGATCATCTTGGTCTTGATGGGCAGCTTGAACGCCGCTAAACGCAGCGCTTCTTTAGCATCTTCTTCCGGCACGCCGCCCATTTCGAACAGGACGTGACCGGGACGAACGACTGCGACGTAGTACTCCACCGCGCCCTTACCGCTACCCATACGGGTTTCGGCAGCTTTTTGTGTGTACGGCTTGTCCGGGAACACCCGGATCCACACCTTACCACGACGCTTGGTGAAGCGCACCATCGCCTTACGGGCGGCTTCGATTTGACGGGCGGTCAACCAAATCGGTTCCAACGCCTGCAAACCATATTCACCGAAGGAAACAACGTTCCCGCGACTGGCCTTGCCCTTCATGTTACCGCGTTGTTGTTTGCGGTACTTCATACGCTTTGGCATTAACATAATTACTTATCCTCTTCCACAAGTCTCTAGCGTTTAGTCTCTAGTCTTTAGAAGTTGACAGTAATTCGTACTGCTTTGATCTGTGGACTAATGACTGGCGACTAACGACTACTATGGTGTCACGTAAACGTCTTTCTTCGGTTCGGGTTTGTCTTCCTGCTTCAGGATCTCACCCTTATAAATCCACACCTTCACGCCGATGCGTCCGAACGTGGTCAGGGCTTCAGCAGTACCAAAATCAAGGTCGGAACGGAGCGATGAACGCGGGACGCGGCCTTCGCTTGCCCACTCACGACGAGCCATGTCACCACCCGCCAAACGACCGGCGACTTCAATCTTAATGCCCTGTGCGCCTTGACGCATCGCTTGGCTGATTGCACGCTTCATCGCGCGGCTGTGACCGATACGGCGCTCCAATTGGTCAACGATATTCTCGGCGACCAAAATCGGGTCGAGATCCGGCTTCTCGATCTCTGTGACCTCGACCTTCACCTTTTTGTCGGTGATGGACTCGATACCGGTACGAAGGTCTTTAACAGCCTCACCCTTACGCCCGATGAGGATACCGGGTTTCGCGGTGTGAATGTTGACCAGAAGCTGGTTCGGGTAGCGTTCGATCTCAACGCGAGAAACACCGGCACGCAGCCCCAGCTTCTTGACGAAGCGCCGAATCTTGAAATCTTCTTGCAGCAGTTCGCGGAACTTGCTGCCTTCGGCATACCAGCGAGCATCCCAATCACGGGTGATCTTCAGCCGGAAGCCGATTGGATGAACCTTGCGACCCATGTGTTATTCCTCTCGCTCGTTGAGAACAATCATCAAGTGTGATGTACGCTTGACGCGCGGCTTCGAACGACCACGCGCACCCGCCTTCATCCGCTTGAGGCGTGGGCCGTCACCGGCATAAATCGTCTCAACAACCAGATTATCGGGATTCAAATCGTAGTTATTTTCAGCATTCGCAATCGCCGACTTGAGCGTCTTCTGCACCAGTTCAGCGCCCTTTTGCGGCATGAACTCCAGCACCGTCACGGCCTGCTTGGCAGCCATGCCACGTACCTTATCCGCAACAAGACGAATCTTCTGGGGTGAAATCGAGAGATAAGATGATTTAGCCTGTACCTTCATTTCGAATTCCCCTTACTTCGTCTTCTTCTCGACAAGGTGGCCGCGGTAAGTGCGCGTCGGTGCAAATTCACCGAGCTTGTGGCCCACCATGTTTTCCGTCACGTAGATCGGCACATGGCGGCGACCATCATGCACCGCGATGGTATGTCCTACCATCTGCGGGAAGATCGTGCTGGCACGGCTCCAAGTACGGATGACGGCTTTCTTATTTTCATCATTCAGCTTCTCAACTTTTTTGAGCAGCTTGGGGCTAATAAAAGGCCCCTTTTTCAATGAACGCGACATTCTCTATATTCCTCGTTAGTTACGAGTACCAAGTGCCGAGTGCCGAGTACGTGGAGCCGTGGCTCGGTACTCGTGACTCAGTACTCAGCACTAAATCAACGGCCTTTACCGCGGCGACGGACGATGAACTTATCAGTACGACGGTTTGTACGGGTCTTCTTACCCATCGCAGGTTTACCCCACGGAGTCTTCGGCCCCGGCATACCGATGGGTGAGCGGCCTTCACCACCACCATGCGGATGGCTTGCGGGATCCATCGCGCTACCGCGAACGGTCGGGCGGATACCCATCCAACGCTTGCGACCGGCCTTACCGAGGTTCACATTACTGTGATCGGTGTTGCCGACCTGACCGATAGTTGCCATGCAGCGTTCGCTGATGAGGCGGGTTTCGCCGCTGGGCATACGCACCTGAGCGTACTTGCCTTCCTTCGCCAGAAGTTGTGCAGAGCTGCCTGCCGAACGCACCAACTGTGCGCCCTTACCCGGCAGCAGTTCGATATTGTGGATCGTTGTACCGACCGGAATATCGCGGATTTCCAACGCATCGCCGACACGAAGCTGCGACAGTTCGCCGTTGGCAACACGGTCGCCAACTTTCAAGCCCAGCGGGGCGATGATGTAGCGCTTTTCGCCATCTTCGTATTCGACCAGCGCAATACGAGCCGAACGGTTCGGGTCATATTCCACTGCGATCACCTGCGCCGGCACATTAAACTTGTCGCGCTTGAAGTCAATGATACGGTAGCGGCGTTTGTGTCCGCCACCACGATGCCGTACCGTCACGCGACCCGTGTTGTTACGACCACCATGCTTGCGAATGGCTTCGGTCAGTGAACGCTGGGGCGTTGACTTCGTGATTTCTTCAAAACTGTGGCCCGTCATTCCACGGCGGCCTGCCGAGGTGGGCTTGTAAACTTTTACGGCCATGATGTCACCTTAGGTGTTGAACAATTCGATCTGTTGGTCGGCTGCGAGCGTCACGACAGCTTTTTTCCACTGGCGCGAACGCAGGTACCAGTTACGACCACGACGACCGCGCTTGGCGGGGACGATCATGGTGTTCACCTTCACAACATCCACTTCAAAGATCACTTCAATCGCTTCTTTGATCTGGATTTTGTTCGCATCTTCAGCGACTTCAAATACATACTGATTCTTTTCATCAGTCAAAATCGCTGTCTTTTCGCTGACAACCGGACGGCGCAGCACGTCATAAATGTGTAAATCAGCCATGGTTATTCAGCTTGCCCCCACAGGCTCTTAATGACTTCCAGCGCATCCAGCGGCACGACCACACGGTCGTATTGCAGCAGGTCGCGCATGTTCAAGTAATTCACGCGCAGCACATGGGCATCGCTCAGGTTGTGGATGCTGTTGACCACATTGTCGTTGCCGCCCTGTGTCACCAACACCAACGCCTTGTTGCCCTTACCGACCACTGCGTCCAGAATCTGGCGCATTTCTTTGGTCTTCGGCGCATCCAGCGTCAAACCGTCAACAAAAACCAGTTGCTCGTCACGCAGCAGGGCGCTCAACGCGCAGCGGATGGCCTGTTGGCGCATCTTGCGTGGCATATCCTTGGTGTACTTGTGCGGGATCGGCCCCTTCGGGCGACCACCACCCACGAACTGGGTCGCATTCCGCGCACCGTGACGCGCACGCCCGGTACCCTTTTGGCGGTACCACTTGGCGGTCGTGCGGTTCACTTCACCACGACGCTTGACCTTGTGTGTACCCAAACGCGCGTTCGCCATCTGGCGGATGTACGCTTGGTGCATCAAGCCGGTGTTAATCTCGACTTCAAAAATATCGGCTGGAAGATCAATACTCTTCACTTCCTTGCCGCTTGCATTCAAAACTGGAACCTTCATGACTCTACTCCTCTTACCCCGTGTTAGCGGCGGCGCGTGCGCGCAGGCTTAACAATAACGATGCCGCCGTTGGTGCCGGGGATTGAACCTCTCACGGCGAGGAGGTTACGTTCCGCGTCCACCACGATCACTTCAAGGTTCTCGGTTGTTACCCGTTCGCTGCCCATATGACCGGGGAAGCGTTTACCCTTCCAAGTCTTACCGGGGTAGGTGTTGGAACCTGCCGAACCGGGCGCACGAGTACGGTCAGACGCACCGTGAGTCTTCGGTTGGCGGTTGAAGTTGTGGCGCTTGATACCACCGGCGAAACCACGCCCTTTGCTGGTTCCGACCACATCAACCCGTTCGCCCTTAGCAAACACATCAGCCTTCAGTGTTTGGCCTTCAGTAACGGAAACTTCGCCGTTCTTAATACGGAACTCGCGCAGCACCTGGAGCGCTGGCAGGCTGTTCCGTTGCAAATGACCGAGCTGACCCTTCGTCAGGCGGTTCGGCTTGGTTTCGCCATAGCCGAGCTGCACACCGATGTAGCCATCCTTATCCGCCGTGCGAATTTGGGTGACGTAGCAGGGGCCAGCCTGAATGACGGTCACAGGGATTGCGTTCCCGTTGTCGTCAAACACTTGGGTCATACCCACTTTTTTACCGATTAAGCCCTTCATCACATTCGCCCCTTATTTCACTACGATGTCTACGCCAGCGGGCAAGTTCAAACGCATGAGCGCGTCAATCGTCTTGCTGTCCGGGTCGAGTACATCAATCAAACGCTTATGGGTGCGAATTTCAAAATGCTCTTGCGAGTCCTTATCAATGAACGGGCTGCGCCGAACCGTGAAACGTTCGATGCGCGTCGGAAGCGGCACCGGGCCCACTACACGCGCCCCTGTACGCTCCGCTGTCTCGACGATCCGCTGCACGGATTGGTCTAGCACCCGGTGATCATACGCCTTGAGCCAGATACGAATTTTGTTTCTAACCATGTTTTCCTCTGGTGGCCGAGCTGCCGTTGCCCTTTGGTCAGGGTTGCATAGGGGCTTGCCGGTGGCAAACCCCTACAATTACGTCCACAGCTTTTTATTCAGGCCGACTTCTTAGTTAAGAACTTCGGTGATGACACCTGCGCCGACGGTCAAGCCGCCTTCGCGGATAGCAAACTTCGAACCCTTTTCCAACGCCACCGGGGTGATCAGTTCCACTTCGAGGTTAACGTTGTCGCCGGGCATAACCATTTCCACGCCCGCGGGCAGGGTGATCGTACCGGTCACATCCATGGTGCGGATGTAGAACTGAGGACGGTAGCCGGGGAAGAACGCCTTGTGGCGGCCACCCTCTTCCTTCTTCAGAACATACACTTCGCTCATGAAGCGCTTGTGCGGCTTGATGCTGCCGGGCTTCGCCAGAACCATACCACGTTCGATCTGTTCACGAGTGATACCGCGCAGGAGGATACCAGCGTTGTCGCCAGCGTCCGCCGATTCGAGTTCTTTGTGGAACATTTCGATGCCGGTGACAATGGTCTTCATGGTTTCGTCACGGAGACCAATGATTTCGATTTCTTCGCCCTTCTTCAGTGAACCGCGTTCCGCACGGCCAGTCACGACCGTACCACGACCCTTGATCGAGAACACGTCTTCGACGGGCATCAAGAAGGGCTTGTCGGTTTCACGGACGGGGGTGGGAATCCACTCATCAACCGTGTCCATCAGCTTAAGAATAGGCGCATATTCCGGCGCGTTCGGGTCCTGTGAAGCCGATTCGTTGGCGATCAGCGCTGAACCACGAACGATTGGAGTGTCAGCCGCGAATTCGTAGCTTTCCAGCAGTTCGCTCAATTCCATTTCGACCAGTTCCAACAGTTCAGGATCGTCCATTTGGTCGATCTTGTTCAGGAACACGACCATCGCCGGCACTTCGACCTGACGGGCGAGCAGCACGTGCTCACGGGTCTGGGGCATTGGGCCGTCTGGAGCGCTCACGACGAGGATTGCGCCGTCCATCTGCGCCGCACCGGTGATCATATTCTTGATATAGTCACGGTGGCCGGGGCAGTCAACATGGGCGTAGTGGCGCTTCTCGGTTTCGTATTCAACGTGACGAATGTTGATAGTGATACCGCGAGCCTTTTCTTCCGGCGCGTTGTCAATATCGTCATACTTCATCCGCTCGGCTTGGCCCTTCAGCCCCAACACCTTGGTGATGGTGGCAGTCAGTGTGGTCTTGCCGTGGTCAACGTGACCGATGGTGCCGATATTGACATGGGGTTTGTTACGTTCAAACTTAGCCATTGTCTTTCAATCCTTTTCTGCGATACATTTCACGATACTTTTTTGCTGTAGGGGGTACAGGACTTACCCCCTACCGAATTCACAACTTCTAGCGACCAGTCTTAACCACTTCTTCAGCGATGTGTGACGGTGCTACCGCGTACTTCTCGAATTCCATGCTGAAGCTGCCGCGACCCTGTGTCATGTTACGGATGTTGGTCGCGTAACCGAACATCTCGCCCAGCGGTACGTTCGCGCGGATGGAAGTTGCTCCACCACCACGCGGGTCCATACCGAAGATGATCCCGCGCCGCGCCGACAAGTCACCGACGATTGTTCCGGTAAATTCTTCCGGCACCGACACTTCAACCTTCATCGTTGGCTCCAGCAGCACGGGAGCGCCCTTCTGAACACCTTCCTTCAGGCACATCGAGCCAGCGACCTTGAAGGCCATTTCGCTCGAGTCAACATCATGGAACGCGCCGTCAACCAGCTTGGCACGGATGCCCACAACCGGATACCCTGCCAGCACACCACCCGCCATCGCATCCTTCACACCGTTCAACGACGGCTTGATGAATTCTTTGGGGATCGTACCGCCGCGAATAGCATCTTCTAAGATGGACTCTTCGCCCGGAGCCAGCTTGGTACGGTCTTCGTCACTCAGCGGTTCGAATTCGAACACGACACGAGCATACTGACCCGAACCACCCGTTTGACGCTTGAACGTCGTATCGATACGGACAGGGCGGGTAATCGTCTCACGATACGCGACACGCGGGCGACCGACGTTGGCCTGAACACCGAATTCGCGCATCATGCGGTCAACCAGAATTTCAAGGTGAAGCTCACCCATACCCTTGATCTTGGTTTGGCCGAGCTTGTCGTCAACCTCGATCTTAAAGGTCGGATCCTCTTCAGCAAGGCGGCGCAGAGCGTTGCCCATCTTGTCTTGGTCAGCCTTACTGTTCGGCTCAATCGACAGTTCGATAACCGGTTCAGGGAAGCTGATCTTTTCAAGGACAATTGGCTTGTCCGGGTCGCACAGCGTATCACCGGTGAAGGTGTTCTTCAAACCGAGGATCGCGGCGATGTCGCCTGCTTGCACTTCTTCAACATCTTCACGGCTGTCAGCGAACAACCGGACGATACGACCGATACGTTCCTTGTCGCCTTTGGTGCTGTTCAGCAAGCCGGAGCCTGCCTTCACAA
Organism: Chloroflexota bacterium; assembly: GCA_020161935.1. Taxonomy (GTDB): domain Bacteria; phylum Chloroflexota; class Anaerolineae; order Aggregatilineales; family Phototrophicaceae; genus CFX2. The sequence goes on along the minus strand of JAIUNI010000003.1, from coordinate 162,482 downwards.
TACCGGAGTACACGCGGAAGAATGCCAACCGGCCTACGAACGGGTCGGTCAAGATTTTAAAGACCAACGCGGCGGTCGGGTCTTCATTGGTCGCATGGCGCACCAACGGCTCGTCCGTCTTGGGGTGTGTGCCGGTCACCGGAGGAATATCCAGCGGCGAGGGCAGCAGGTCAACCACGCGGTCAAGCATGGTCTGAACACCCTTGTTCTTCAGCGATGACCCGCACAGCACCGGCTGGATTTTGCCAGCGAGTGTTGCCGAACGCATCGCCAAAAGCACTTCGTCGTCAGTGATAGCTTCTTCCATCAGGTATTTTTCAGTCAAGAAGTCATCGTTCTCGACAACCTTCTCAATCATTTCCTGACGGCGGGTTTCAGCTTGTTCGCGGTAGGCTTCAGGAATGGGATGGCGTGAAATATCCATACCCATGTTACCTTCATACGAGATCAGTTCCATCGACATCAAGTCAATGATACCGGCGAACTCCGAGCCTTCACCGTAAGGGATCTGGATCACGCAGGGGTTGCCGTTCACGCGCTCGATAATCATATCGACGCAGCGTTGGAAGTTCGCACCCGTACGATCCATCTTGTTCACGAAGCACAGGCGCGGTACGCCGTAAGCGTTCGCCTGCCGCCAAACGGTTTCGGACTGCGGTTCTACACCAGCCACCGCGTCGAACACCACCACGCCACCATCCAGCACACGGAGGCTGCGCTGCACTTCAGCGGTGAAGTCCACGTGGCCGGGGGTGTCGATAACGTTAATCTGGTAATCTTTCCAGCTCGCGCTGATCGCGGCTGCCGTGATGGTGATGCCGCGCTCGCGTTCCTGTTCCATATAATCGGTTGTAGCAGAACCATCATGCACTTCACCGATTTTGTGGATCATGCCCGTGTAATACAACACGCGCTCGGTAGTGGTGGTCTTGCCTGCGTCAATATGGGCGATGATGCCGATATTCCGCACTTTATTCAGGTCAAGTTTCTTTGTAGCCATGTCTCTCTCAAACCATCAACATTTGCGTGTAACGGACGTGCTGTTTGCGCGTCCCTTGTTGAGCGATACTAGCGGAAGTGTGCAAAAGCGCGGTTGGCTTCTGCCATACGGTGTGTATCGTCCTTCTTCTTAATCGAAGTCCCTTGCCCGTTCGCCGCGTCCAAGATTTCGCTGGAGAGTTTCTCCGCCATATTCTTGCCGCCACGACCGCGCGAGGTCTCCAGTAACCAACGCATCGCCAGCGAGGTCGCCCGTGCGTACGGAACTTCCACTGGCACTTGGTAGGTCGAACCGCCCACGCGCATCGGCTTCACTTCCACCGATGGGGTCACGTTGCGGAGCGCCTGCTCGAACACTTCAATCGGGTCACGCTTGGCACGTTCTTCGATCAGGTCAAACGCGCCGTACATAATCGCCAGCGCGGTGCTGCGCTTGCCGCCGTACATCATACGGTTAACGAACATGGTGACGTGCGTGTTGTTATATTTCTTATCCGGCGCAACTTTGCGCTTTGCTGGACTATTTCTTCTGGACATAACGTCTTATCCTCTTTTATTTCTTGCCAGCCGCAGCCGCGCCCGCCTTCGGACGCTTCGCACCATACTTGCTGCGCGATTGCTCGCGGTTCTTCACACCGTCGGTATCCAACGTACCACGTACAATGTGGTAACGCACACCGGGGAGATCCTTCACACGACCGCCGCGCACCAGCACGACGCTGTGTTCCTGAAGACTGTGACCTTCGCCGGGGATATAGGCGGTCACTTCCAGCAGGTTGGTCAGGCGCACACGGGCAACCTTCCGCAAAGCCGAGTTCGGCTTCTTGGGGGTCATGGTTTTCACCACCGTGCAAACACCACGCTTTTGGGGCGCACCCTTCTTACGACGAGTCCGCTTCTGGCTGTAGGCGTTCAGGGTGTACTGTAAAGCGGGAGCCTTTGATTTGCTCTTCTTCGCTTGCCGCCCTTTACGCACCAACTGATTGATCGTTGGCATACTTTGCTCCGAATAAATAACCAATTTCCAGACAAGCAAACGGGCGATCTTCAAATTTAGAACGCCCGCACATCACTCTTGGTTAGCGAGCTTTCCCTGCGAGCAGAGTGCTTTCGCTGCCACTTCGTTCAATTGTGGCTTTTCACATTGCCTCTTGAAGATGAGGTTGTGAGCCACTGAGTTGCGAGTACGCATAGTATCACCTGCCCAAATCAGAGTCAAGCGTTAATCGTGTGATTTACCCGAATCGCTTCAGATACTTTACCCGAACCCTATAATAAACGGCCTTCCCCTCATATATCGCCTACCACAACCCCATAACTTCACGATAGGCAGGAGGCGTGCTTCCTCCATGTATTGGCTCCCTTCCCTGTTACCACGGGGGAAGGTTGGGGTGAGGTATCGTTTCCTGCTTTTACTCCCCCCTCGCCATGAGGGAGAGGTACTAGGGGTGAGGGTTTAAAGGCTTGGATAAAGGTCTACCCCTCATACACCACCTGCCCGTCACAGATCGTCATCACCGGATGCACTTCCTTTATAGAGGCATCCGCCGTCTGAAACAGATCAGCCGACAGCAGCACCATATCCGCTAGATACCCTACCTTCAACTGCCCCTTCTGGTGTTCTTGAAACTCGGTATACGCCCCATCCCGCGTGTACGACAGCAGCGTGTCGCTCAACGACTGCCGGTGATCGGGCTGGTCAGCGCCCCACGCCTGCCGGTTGAGCGCGTTATGAATCCCCAGCATAGCGTCCTGCGTCACCACCGGCCAATCACTGCCGAAGGCCACCCGCGCCCCGCCGCCCCGTAGGTACTGCCACGCGAAGCTCCGGTGCCATGCATCGCGGCCCACGCGCTCAGGGAAAAACTCCGGCGTTTGCGGGTAATCGAGGATGCAGTGCAGCGGTTGGAACGACGCGATTACACCCAGCTTGGCGAAGCGTGGAATATCCGCCGGATGCACCAGCTCGATATGCTCGACACGGTGGCGGCTGTCGCGCACGCCGTTCACCTGCCGCGCGTGGGCATACCCATCCAGCGTCCGGCGCACCGCCGCATCTCCAACCGCGTGTACCGTGATCTGCAAACCGCGCGCATCACAGGCCGCCGCCATCCGGTTAAAGTGTTCGGCGCTGTAAAGTGCCTCTCCTTTAGAGGAAGGGCGATCAGCGTAGTCGTTCAGCAGGAACGCCGTCCACGACTCAATCACCCCATCCATAAAGAACTTCGCCCGCCCCGCCCGCAGCTTGTCACCCTGATGCAGCCGCGTCATCTCGACCGCTTCATCTAAATCGGACTCGCGCGTCGTGGGTACAACGCTGTACGGGATACTGATGCGTGTCGTCAGTTCGCCCGCCGCTTCCAACCCGGCATAAAACGCCGCCTGTGCCGCGTTGCCGTCCATATTATGAATGCTGGTGATGCCGTGCCGCGCGGTGAGCTTCAGCCCTTCGCGTATCCACCGCTGGTCACGTGCCGAGCCATACGTCGGCTTGCCGAATTCATCCGGCAGGAAACTTTTCACGGTCGCGTCCCACGCTTCAAAATGCCCCAGTACCGCCGCGTAAGCCAGCGGCTCGATCAACTCTCCTGTTGCCACGCCATCGGCATCGGTCACAATCGCGCTCCCCGGTCGGTTGGTGATGTCGCGCAGCTTACCGGCCACCTCCAACGCGCGGGTATTCGCCCAAGCCGTGTGGTAGTCGTAGGCCATGATCGTTAGCGAGCGGTCGCTCACAATCGCGTCGAGGTGTTGGCGTGTCAGCGGTTGTCCGGCGGGCATCACCTCATACCGCAGTTGTGCGCCGGTAATATACGGCTCGTCAGGATGCGCGTGGGCGTAGCGGCGGATAACCTCCGTCAGTTCACCAAGCGACTCGACCTTATCCAACTGAATGTGCGCCAAACCCATCGAACCGAGGTGCAGGTGATAATGGCTGTCGATGATCCCCGGCATCAGGGTCGCCCCCTGTCCATCGACCACCCGCGTCCCGCTGCCCCGCCACGCTTGTGCCTCAGCCGCGCTCCCCACGAGTACAATCCGGTTACCGCTTACGGCGACGGCCTCCACAAACGGTCGGGCAGCGTCGGCGGTAAACACATGAGCGTTGGTTATCAGCAAGTCGGCACTTTGGGTCATAAAATCCTCACAGACTGTAGGGAGGAGGTGTGCCTCCTCCGACTTTTCATATTCACGCACACAATGTCATACGCATCAGAACAAATTATCATATAATCAGGACTACCGTTATACCATCTGCTGTCGTGTTGACCAAAGGATTCCCCATGTCGTATACCGTCACCCTGCGCGAAATCATCCCCTCCGACCTACCGCACTTCTTCGAATATCAGCGCGACCCGGAGGCGTATTACATGGCGGCCTTCACCCCGCGTGACCCCAACGACCGCGCCACCTTTGACTCGCATTGGGCGCGGATCATGGCGGATGACACGGTGATTAACCGGACGATATTGGTAGATGGGGTCGTGGTGGGCAGTGTGGTGAGCTTCATGATGTTTGGCGAGCGTGAAGTCGGCTACGGGATCGACAAAGCCTATTGGGGGCAGGGCATCACCACCGCCGCCCTGCGCTTGTTCCTTGATACCGTCGTCAGCGAACGCCCGCTCCATGCCCACGCCGCCAAGGATAACGTCGGTTCGATCCGCGTCCTCCAGAAGTGCGGTTTCGTCATCACCGGCTATATGACCTCCTACGCCGAAGCGCGGGGTAAAGAGATCGAGGAAGCCGTGTTGGTTTTGGAGCCATAGTATCGATGACGAACGAGATTGTCCTCGAAATCGAACCACTATCGGAAACACAGGTCGTAATTGACAGTATACGTAAGCCTGTAGATATAACCAAAGAATATAAAGTTGTTGTGCTCTATAGTGAAAACCAAAACCGCTATTTGCCAATTTGGGTCGGGCCAGTCGAAGCCGAGGTGCTTGTATCCGAATTAACCAATATCCCCCACCAAACGACAACAGCTTTCATCGAGCAAATAAATCTCTCAGGAAAACCAATAAAAATTTCGATAACGGATTTAATTAATCAGGTCTACAAAGCGTCAATTACGGTTGAAAAGTCTGGAAACGAAATCCATCTTCCGATGCGCCCCAGTGATGTTCTAGCGGTCGCGGTTCGCCTCGACCTACCCATAATCGTAAGCAACGCGGTTATGAACGAGGCAGCAAAGAGTCCACCAGTCACAGGTATTATGGCAGGAATAAATAACGCCTTCAATGCCCTCAAAACTAAATTTCGCATCCGCCCCACGAAGTAACTTTAATCTTGCTGCATTTGCATTGGTTTCCTACTTGTAACTTGCCACTTCCAACTTCAAACTATTATGATCTACGTTTGAATTAGGTTTGTCGGCAAACCATTTTCTAACCATTCACCAACCTCACGCCGCTAATCCTCCCTTGCAAAGTTAGCGCTACCACTCACAAAAAGAGACCAAATGTTCTGACAAATGTTCACCCATTCGTATCCAACCTCTGCTATCCTATTCAAAGGGCTGAATGTAGGGGTTTGGCGCTGACAAACCCTCACCAACGCCCCGCGCTTCTTAACAATCATGTTCCCTTGGCGTTCTCTATCGATCTTGGCTTCTTGGCGATTTGGTTTTAACTGGAGACTGGCGACTGATAGCTGATGACTTGTCTTTGTCTAATGACTGGAGACTGCCTTTTTACAGCAAACATTGCAGCAGCGAACCGACCCTTCGCCGCTGCAAATAAAAACTTTGGCAATCTTGGCGGCGACAGCCAAAACACGAATTATTGCCAGAATTGCCAATCACTTGACCGAGAATGACATCAGTTGGCACATAAATTGCCATTTGAAATTGCTGCCTTTGCCGCCAACTTTGCCATCACTGACCTTTTAACTACCAGTGACATTTCGGACACTGACGACTCTGACGACATTTGTGACAAAACACGGATTCTCAACTGCAACAACAGCATCAACAACATAAAATGCACGAGTGAATTTGAAGAAATTGAAGAATTTTGAGAGGATTCGGCAGATTGCTCCCGTACAACCGCCACCAAAGTCACGAATTGCGATTGCGTTTTTTGCAGTTTTTGTAACATTTGACTGATAACTGGCGACTGGTAGCTGACGACTAAAACGAAATTGGCGCTCCACCGCCGCCGCCGCCGCCAATTCAGCCACAACAGGCGTTTCATATGGAGCTAAAAGCCAATCGCTAACAGCTTCTTAGCTACAGACGATAAGGAATAAGCTCGATCTGGGGGAGGAAGGCTTCGACATCGGCACTGCGGCACTGGGCGGTTCCGGCCATCAGGCAAACGGCAGTCGCCGCCGCGAAGCCCAAGCGCAAGCCGTCCTCAACCGGCTGCCCGCGCTCGATGGAGGCGGCTAACCCTGCCAGCACCGCGTCCCCCGCGCCCGCCGCGCTGACCACCTCGATCTTCAGCGCCGGAATGTGGTAGGCGCGTTCCGGCAGCACCGCCAGCGCCCCTTCGCCGCCGAACGTCATGATCGACGACGTGCCGTACTGTTCGAGGATGCGCTGCCCCGCGCGGTACGCCGAGGGCATATCCGTCACCCTTTCACCCACGAGGCCGGACAGTTCATCCTCGTTGGGCTTGATGAAATCGGGACAGGCAGCCAATCCTGCGCTCAGGTTCGGCTCACCCGCGTCAAAGATCACCGGAACAGCGTACGCTTTCGCCAGCCTGATCGCATCCGCATAAAAGGACGGAGGCACATTCTCCGGCAGGGAGCCGCCCATCACCACGCAGCTTGCATTCCTTACCGCCCCCTCAAAGCGTGCCAGCAGCCGGTCAATGTGCTGGTCGCTCACGTCGAGGCTGGAGGTCGTAATCGTTGATTGTCCGCTGCCGTCCTCGCAGACGATCACCATATTCACCCGCGACTCGCCGCCAACGGGTACAAAATCGGTGGTGATGCCGCGACTGTGGAGCATGGCTTCGATCTTATGGGCGATTGACCCCGCCCCGAAGCCGAGCGCGTGACTAGGGATACCGAGTTCCGCCAGCACCCACGAGGCATCGGTCGGCTTCCCCGCCATGCCATACAGTGACTGGCTGGCGCGGATCGTTTTGTTCAGCTCGAACTTGGGGATGAGAACGGTCAGGTCAAGCGTGGTGTTGGGGGTGAGTGTCACAATCATGAAAGGCGTTTCCGTCTATTAGAGAGGAGATAAATCGAGATACATTTATGAACAGAGCAGGTTGAAAAGGTTTGCCTTGTTGTAGGGACGCGACACATCGCGTCCGCCCTACTCCAAATATCTATTTTTGTAGGGGAGTACCTCTGTGTACTCCCTTGCTTCCCTACCCGCGCACCTTGCGCTGGACGAACACCATGAACGGATAGGCCAGCTTGGTGGAGTCGACCGAGTTACCGGTGAAGGACGGACGGTTGGCTTCCTCAAAGTCGCGGTGCAAGCGCTCGATCTCGCGGCACTGCGCCTCTGACGGTTCGTTACGGAACAGGGTGATGACGGTCGTGAACGTCCCACCGGCGAACACCAACCACTGCTTGGCGCTGATCTTGCGGGTTTCGCGCTCGACCGTTTTACCGGACTGCATCATCATGGTGAAGTCGTTCAAAATCGGCGCAAGTTTTTCCGGCGACACGTCAAAATCGCCAAGGGTTTCGAGCAGGGTACCACTGCGGTTGTTGTAGATGGTCATCCCCACCGCCTTGCCCATGTGGGCTTCGCGCACGGCAATCGTCGCGGGCATATCGCTCAACATGCCCATGACGGCATCGGGGCTGCGGCTGGCAGCCGCCATATCGGCCATCGCGAGTTGGCTGGTGTGGCGTTCGTAGAGGACGTGGAATTGTTCGCGGCTGACCGTTCCTTCGGCGAACTCCGCGATCAGCTTACGAATTTTTTCCTGAGTCAGCGCCTTGAAGGCTTGCATTTTGGCGTTTGCATCCATCGGATAAACCTTTATAAGGACATTTGCATGAGTGATCTATTCGGATGATACCACCACTTTCCTTGCAAAAACCTTTGCGTTACCCGTGAATTGGATGTGAGATTGGAGGGGAAGGTAGGTGCAGAGGGGTACGGTCAGTGATCGCCCTACATCATAACCTGATAGGTGAAATAATAAAAAGACGGACGCGCCCTCTCGCGTCCCTACACCCAAACAGGTCTTTGTAGGGACAGCAGACAGGCTGTCCGTCGTCGTTTAAATGCTTATGTAGAGTCTCGAAAGTCACAAGAAAAGATTAACCGCCAAGTCGCCATCCACAGGAGGCTTCGCATAGAACGCCAAGATTTTTGGCTCAATAATTGCGAGAAGCGACATTACGCCGTTATTTGATTACACCAGCGTGTAGGACGCGCCGGGGTCGAGGACGATGGGTTGGGCGGTCGTCTCGTTGTTGACGGCGTTGCCCCACTCGCTCGCGTCTTGGTCGATGGGCGGCCACGTCTTGTAGTGCATGGGAATGACGGCGCGGGGACGGATATAATTGATCGCCCGCAGCGAGTCTTCCGGCCCCATGGTGAAGTTATCGCCAATCGGCAGGAAGGCAAGGTCGATCACTTGATCGCCGATTAAGCGCATATCGCTAAACAGGGAGGTATCCCCCGCGAAGTACAAGCGCTTGCCGGAAAAGGTCAGCACGAAGCCGCAAGCCACACCCGCATAGCTGCCATCCGGGAAGGACGAGCTGTGGTGGGCGACGGTGAACTTGGCATGGACGAGACCGTGCTGACAGCCGCCGCCGGGGTTTTGCCCGTGAGTCTTTTCCACACCCTGTTTTTGCAACCACTCGGCGATTTCGAAGTTGGTGACGACCAACGCACCGGTGCGCTTGGCGATGTCCACCGTATCACCGAGATGGTCGCCGTGGGCGTGCGAGAGGAAGATAATTTCCGCGTCTAAATCCTCCGGCTTGGCCGCAGCTAAGGGATTGCCTGTTAAGAAGGGGTCGATGAGGTAGGTGTGACCATCCGATTCCAGTTTGAATGCCGAATGCCCCAGCCAAGTGATTTTGATGCTCATGGTTGCAATCCTCTCATGGCGTGATTATGGATTCATATCCCTGAATTGTAACGGGATAATAGGTACAGAGCAAAGGGGTTACTTCGTGGTGGTGCCGGGCAGCGCCAACTGTCCCTGTGCGTCACGCGGGGGAACGTGCAGGGTGCCGTCCACATCGGTCAGCACGATGTTGCTGTCCTCCAGCTTGAGGATGAGGTAAGCGTCGTGCGGAACGGACAGTGTGAAGGAGGCTTTCGAGAGTTTGCCGACGACCATCCGCCGCTTGGCGACCACGTACACGCCATCCGCATCCTGATCGGTCGCCACGCGCCAGCCGAACGCCGCCTGAAGCTGGATGAACACGTCGACTTTGGGCAGCGCCCACCGCACAATCCGTACATCCGCCTGTTCCGCCCGCAGGTAGACGGTGGCTGCCGCTGGAACGGAAAAGGTGAAAGTCTGCGACTGTCGGGCGAAGTCAGCAACGGTCGAGGCCGCATTGACCACTTGCCACAGGGTATTCAGGTGTTTCGTCATGGTCGCCACCGTTCCTTCGCGTGAAATTGCTCATCGCGATTATGGAATGCTTTGGGGTGAATAGCAACCATCGGCTGACCCGAACAGATTATCGACCTCAGGAAGTAGAGGCGGGGGTGATGGTTTGCGGGGTTACGCCGGAGATGCGGAACCCCATCCTCATCGGGCGATAGCGAAACAAATCATACCGGCAAACAACAGATTTGTTCGCAAGATATAACATATGGCATTCATACGCGGATGGGTTTATTATTATCCCCTTCGCCAAGTTAAATGAGTGCAGCCATGTCGATCATCCAGTACATCGTGAATGTTGAGGGGGCAATTGTTCGTGATGGGCGCTACTTGCTCGTGATACGTGGAGCAGGGGAAAGCCACGCGGCGGGCATGTTGAGCCTTGTGGGCGGCAAGGTTGAGGATGCGCTGCGCGAGGATAATGTGCTGGAAAACACCCTCAAGCGTGAGATCCTAGAGGAAATCGGGGTGACGGTCAGCGACATGATCTACGTCCACAGCAACGCCTTTGTCGCCGAGGGTGATCCGGTGGTGGATGTAGTGTTCCTGTGCAAGTGGAGCGCTGGCGAACCGACAATTGCTGACCCCGCCGAAGTCGCCGACATCCGCTGGTTGAGCGCGAATGAAATCCTCACCAACCCCGACACGCCCGATTGGACGCGCAACAGCATCCGCCGCGCCGAGAAAATGCGAAATATGCTGGGCTGGTGAGGATACACCCGTTAAATCACATCCAAATCTTCGCTGGCTGGTAATGCTGGAAATGCTGCGTGCGGTTCGCTTTGATACCAGAAGACGGTTGAGGCAATATCATCCTTTAAGGTCAAATAGCCTTCACGCCGCCAACCGAGCGCCTGTATCGTCACCCGCAAATCCTGCTGAAAGCGAATCGGGTCCATTACATGCCAGCGGTACATGCCGAAGCGCTGCTGGCTCTGGTAGAGGCCATCGGGCTTAATCACCTGCGATAAGCCGGAGAAGGGCGACGAGAACACGCCGTACTGCCCCTGCGGCTGCTCGAAGTTCCACGCGCCGCCGATGTAATCTTCCGTGCCGGTGCCGCAGATGGTCGGGAACTCGCCGTCGCCATCCATGAAGAACTTGATTTCGCCCTCACCCCACCAGCCATTGTTATTCACGCCCCATGCCAGATAGGTACCGACGTAATGCCCTTGCCCCTTGATGCCGTCAACGAGAGTATGCACCGACTTGGACGGGAGCGGGTTACTGCGCCGCCATTGAGCATGGAAGTAGGCTGCATCATCAGGAATATCGGTCAGGGTGTAGTTGATCTGATAATAAAAGCCCTTAATTTCCTCGGTGGTCAGGCTTTCGATGGTAATGCGTGCGCTTTTGCGGAAGGGCATTTCCCAGTAACAGTTAAAACCGCCCGCCGGATTAGCCGCCACCGGAATGGACTGCACGTTCGACCGCACACCCCAACCGTTGCAGAAGAAATCACCCAGCGGTACTTCGACCGACGGCGTTTCTTCACCATCCCAGTAGAAGCGGAAGACCAGCTTGCGCCAGTACTGTGGGTGTACCGTCAGCCAGATTTGCTGGATCGCCCCCGGCCCGGTGATTTCTGCCAGTGTGGCTGTTTGCTTGGGGCCGATGTTGATGCTGGGCGAGACTTTCCAGCCTTGCCCTAACAACCGCGCGGCTTCCGCGCCGGTACCTTCGGTCGCCATGCCGCCCTTGCCCTTTTCGCCGTTAAAGTTCTCAGCGCTGATCGAGCGCGTTTGGGCGTTCGACAGCCGTGACAAGTTACCGAGGTGCATCCCTAACCCGTTAAATGGTGTCATTTTTGTGTGTCCTACGTGTGTGGCTTAAATAAAAACAAATCGAATTCAACTCGATTTTAGCGTAAAAGCGAAGGATAGGGTGGATTCCAAAGGTTCGATCAATCAAACGATCCGGCAAGATCGCATTCAACCTTTGCTATAATGTGAATACACCGCAACTTCCAACGCGCGGTCAACGATTCATATTTTCGTGAGGCCATATGTCAGCAGTTCATTTTGAAACCCAGCTCTTTAAAATCAACGATTGGACTATTCTCAGGCTGCCTGAGACCGCCTCTGCGAAGCTCCCATCCAGAGGGATGACGATGGTTTCAGGGACGCTCAATGGTGTGCCTTTTAAAGCTGTGCTCGAACCCGATGGACGCTATTCACCGGACAAAAAATCGAGCCACTGGTTTAGACCTAGCCAAGAACTGTTGGATGGCGCTTCCGCAAAAGCAGGCGACGCGGTACAGGTTTCGCTTGAACCGGTCAAAGACTGGATCGAGCCGGAAGTTCCCGAAGATTTGAAAAATGCCCTAGCAGCCTCGCCGGAAGCCGAGGCTTTATGGTTAGATATTTCTCCACTCGCCCGTTGGGATTGGATTCGCTGGATACGCGCGGTCAAAACAGAAGAGACGCGCCAAAAGCACATCGACGTGGCGCTCGACAAACTCAACAAGGGTATGCGCCGTCCCTGCTGCTTTAACCGTAATCTGTGCAGCGAACCCTACGTCTCCCATAACTGGACGCTTCTCGAACCGGATCAAGCGACGAACAGCGCTTCAGAAGGTCGTGGTCAACTGTTACGGGATATGAGCGAACAAAAGTTGATTTCGTAGGGAATGCTGTCAGAGGGTGTTTAGACATAAAACAAGGGAGCAGACATAGGCGCTCCCTCACTATTTATGCAGAGGCTGCGGGTCTAGGCTAGAAATCCAGATCGTCCAAGTTGACCTGCGCCAGCATCCCCGTGCGCTTCTTATGCTTGAGGACGCGGTACATCAGCTTAAAGTCGTCGTGGCCTTTAGTCTTGCGCGGCTCCAACGCCTCGCACTCGTATAAATCCTTCACCCGTTCGTAAGTCGCCTCGCTGATGAGGACTTCGCCGCGTTCGGCGTTCTCTTGCAGCAGTTTGGCGAGGTCGGGGGCATCCCCCAACGCGCCGTACTCTTTGCGCTCCGCCCCGCCGATGTTGCCCAGCACCGCCATGCCGGTATGCACGCCGATGCCATAAAACAAACGCTGTTCTTCTGGCAGGACTTCATGCAGCGCCAGCAGGTCGTACTTCATGCTCATGGCGGCCCGCACGGCTCGAAGCGCGTGGTCTTCCTGCGGGTTGAACTGCGTGTTGAACAAGCCCGTCACCGCGTCACCCATATACTTATCGACCACGCCTTCGTAGAGGTTGATCGCATCGCTTGACAGGCTGATGTAGGCGTTAATGATTTCCATCAGGCGTTCCGGCTCAAGCTGCTCGCTGAAGGTCGTGAAGCCGCGTACGTCCGAATGGAGCATACTGATCTCGCGTTCCTGCCCACCCACGTCGAGGTTCGCCGCGTCCTGAATGTTCTCCAGCTTGAGTTTCATATAATTGCTGACGATGCCCAACTGTTCCTCGCGGCGGCGGGCTTCGGTCTGGTCGTCCAGCACAATCGCTACACCCTGCGTAATGCCGTCACTGTCGCGCAGGGGACTCATGGTGATGTTCCAGTAACGCTTCACGCCGTCCAGCAGCGGCTCGACCACCATATGTTCGGGCGTACCCTGCTCGCGCACCCGGACTAAGCCGTCGTAAAAATTGTCACCCACGCCTAGCATATTATCGACCAACCGGTAGCCGACGAGAAAATCACGACTCCGCCCAATAACCGCCTCCGCCGCAGGATTACAGTCGGTCACGATGTCATCGCGGTTGATGGTAATCACGCCGTTGACGATGGACGAAAAGATATTGGTGAGCAAATCGCGCGACTCGGTCATCTCGGCGACTTGGGCTTGCAGCGCCTCATACAGCCGCGCATTTTCGATGGCGACTGCCGCTTGGCTGGCGAAGGCTTTAATCAGGTTCAGATCGCTGGACTTGAACAAGCCGTCCACAATGCGGTTGTCGCAGTAGACCACGCCGATGACGTTATCCTGCACCTTCAATGGCACAGCGAGGATGCTGCGGAGTTGAAAGCCGATGACGCTCTGGTGACCCTGAAAGCGGTTGTCCTTGCTGGCGTTTTCGGTGATGACCCCTTGGCCTGTCACCAGCACTTCGTTGATGATCGAACTGCTGACGACCAGATCACCCTGTTCGAGCTGTTCTTTGTCGATACCCCGCCGCACCGGATATTCCATCGCGCCGCTGCGGTTATTCACCAGCGCGATATAACCGCGTTCCGCGCCGGTAATCCGCACGACGGTATCCATCACCTCGTTTAGAACCTCGCCTGTATCCAGCGATGAGTTGACAATCGAGGCGGTGGTCACCAGTTCGCGAAGCTGCTTGAGTTCCGTGAGCAGGTTAGTAATGCTGACGTTCAGCTTATCCACGCCGCTTTTCAGTGTCTTGAGGGTATCCATCGAGTTCGGTGGCAGGTTCATGCCCCGCTGACGCAGCGCGTCTCGCTGGGTACGCAGCAGTTCTATTGTGTCATTCGTCCGTTGGGCAAGCTGGCGGATTTGTTCCTGTGCCGTGCTGCGGAAATTCTTCAATCGGGCGGTGTCTTCGGTCTGGAATTGGCTCATTTCGACAGCACCTCATAAACGGTGGTGGTTTGTTGGCGGCCTTTCGCCCGAATCGGCTCCTGCCCGCCAAAAAGGACGTGATCGGGGTATTTCCCCAATGCTTGATAGATATAACCGCAGCAGGCTTCGCTCACCAGAATTTGTCCCGGCTTGGCGTTTTCCAGTAAGCGGTGGGCGAGATTAATGGTGTCACCAAGCGCGGTGAAGTCACGGCGGCTGATGCTGCCCACGTTGCCGATGGTGGCAACCCCGCTGTGGATGCCGATGCGGAAGAAATGCGGCTGCGGGTCAATGCCCTGCCACTCGTACAATTTAATGAATGCCTCACGCATCAGCAGCGCCGCTTCGAGCGCTTGGTGGGCGTGGTCATCCATCGGGTTGAGCTGTGTGTTATACAGCGCCATTATCTCGGTACCCATGTACTTGTCGATCACGCCGCTGCTGTTGTTGATGCAAGCGGTGGCGACATCGTGGTACTCGTTCAGCAGCGCCATCACCTCGCGCGGGCGCAAATCCGGCGGGAAGGTGGATAAAGGACGCACATCGACATACATGCAGGTTAGTTCGCGCCGTTCGCCGCCGAGCGCGAGGCCGGAAATCACCTCGATATTATCGACCATCGCGGGGGGCAGGTAGCGGCGAATGACGTTCAACTGGGCATCGCGTTCGCGCTGTTCGGTCACATCGTCCAGCACGACCGCCACACCCTGCGTATTGCCGTCAGCGTCCTTCAACGGGCCGAGCTTGATGCTGACGATTTTCTCGCCGTCCGGCGTTTGCAGCGTTTCCTCGAACGACTGCCGCGCATCACCCTGCCGGACGCGGTTGAGGTGGTCGCTGGTGATGGCGGGCAGCACATCCGTAATCGACTTATTGAGCGAGGTATCGCGCGGGCAGTTCAAAATTTGGGCGGCGGCGCTGTTGATGGTGCGGATGGCATCCACCGAGTCGGTGGTGATGACACCGCTTTCAATTGAACCGAAGACGTTCTCGCGGACTTCATTCAGTTCGGTAATGTTGTTGAGGTTCGCCTGTCCCAGCATAAACAAATCCGCATTTTCGACCGCGACCGCCATCTGGTTGGCGAAGCCGGACAGGATCGTCAGGATGCGCTGGTCGAAGATGCCCGCCAGCAGCCGGTTATCGACGTACACCGCGCCGACCACCCGGCCCGCCTTGTTCTTGAGCGGTACGCACAGCACCGAGCGCAGCGTGTTCTGGGTGACAGTGCCGCGATTTTCGAAGCGCGGGTCTTTGTAAGCATTGTCCGCCAGCAGCGGCACACCGGTTTCTAAAACCTCGTTCAGAATGGTGTTGCTGCCCTGAAAGGTACTGCTGGTCGAGTCTAAATCCCGCGCCATGCGGAGGACACGCTCGTTGGTCTGCGGGTCGATCAGCACGATATACCCGCGTTCCGCACCGGTCAGCCGGATGACTTCTTCCATCGCACGGGCGAACACGGTATCCAGATCCCGCGAGGAGTTGATGAGCGCCGAAGTCGCCGCCAGCGTACGCAGTTGCAGCAGTTCGGTACTTTCGCTGCCGAGGTTCTTTTGCAGGGTCGAAAGATCACCTTCCATGCTGTCCAAGTTGGTCAGCGCACCGGGGGCGAGCGAAATCCCACGCATTTGCAGCAGCTCCGCCTGATTTTTCAGGGCGTTCTTAACCTCGCCCACCATCGTGCGTAAACGGTTGATCTCGTCGAGCGGCAAGTCCGGTAATGAGGATTGTTCAGGCATGAGGCCAACGACTCCGGTGAAGATGATCTAACCACAAATTATACACGTCTTCGCCGCCGCCGCATTCATCCGCTGCCAATGTGCGTACAGTTGGTTGAGTTAAGCGGATTATGGAGGCTTTTTAGCATCCCCCGCAAAACTGGGGGTTAATCGAATGTAACTTTTGGCGAACTGGATGCGTATAAATAGGCATAACACATTTCCGAAATTGGAGGCATATAAGACAATGGGTATCTTGGTTTTCTTCTTGTTCGCGTTTGTCGCGCTGGTAATCATCTCATCGGTGTTCAAAGTGGCGCTGGCGCTGCTGCTGCCCGTGATCCTGTGGATGCTGGCGGGTATGTTTGCCGGACGCATCATGCGCGGTCGTGGTTATGGCCCCCTCGCGGACATCTTGCTTGGCTTGGTGGGTGGTATCGTCGGCAGTTGGTTGTTCGGCTTGGTCGGCCTCAACATTGGCAGCGGCATCATCGGCGGCTTGATCGTCGGCACGATTGGCGCGGTCGTGGTGGTGTACATTGGTCGGTTGATCAACGGCAGCCCACGCCAGATCGTCTAAGCGCATAAGCAATTGAATGTGGGAAGGGGAGCGCCTGTGTGCGCTCCCTTTTGATTCCACGAACTACCTATTATCGGTTGCGGCGGCAAGACTGTGCCACAATAAACTATCACCGTTTACTACAGGACATCACCTCCCCTTATGGCTATTCACGTCGTTTGGGACGACAGCGCCCACAGCATTATCCGTTGGGATTTTGACCCTGAATGGGATTGGAACGACTTCTGGAAAGCGTTCGACACCTCGCTCAAAATCGGTGTCAATTCGCCGCACCGCGTCGATGTCATCCCCAACGTGACCAACACCAAACGTTTGCCCATCGGGGCGCTCGGCGCGTTCAAGACGATTGACGCGCGGCTGCCGGAATTTGTGCGGCTGGTCGTGGTCGCGGGGCAAGATGCAATGACGCGGCTGATGATTAAAACCTTCGCGCAGATGAACGGCATCGACTCGTGGTGTACCGCGCTCACCCTCGACGAAGCCCGCGCGATCATCGCTAAAGACCGTGAAGTGAGACGATAATAAAGTAGGGGTTTGCCGGCGGCAAACCCCTACAAAATCAACAATCTCCAACCGGTTTTGTACCTACCCCGCCACCGGAATGCCGAAGCTGAACGTACTGCCTTTCCCGACTTCACTCTCGATGTGAATACCGTCGCCCATCTGCTCGACGAGGCTGCGGGTGATGGCGAAGCCCAAACCGGTGCCGGGGCGCGACCGCGTAAAATCATCCTCCGCCCGCCAGAACTTGGTGCCGAGTTTAGCAATCGCTTCCGGCGACAGGCCAATGCCGGTATCGGTAATGCTGAACTCGATGTCTTTGTTGGCGTTTTGCGTCACGCGGAACGTGATCTTCCCGCCGTTGGGGGTGTATTTGTAGGCGTTGCTAACGAGGTTGGTCAGCACTTGCAGCAGCCGGTAGTAATCCACCTGCATGTCGGGCAAGCTGACTTGAATATCCTCGATGTACTCGTGCTGGTATTCCTGCATCTGCGTCATAGTTGCGTCCCGCACTGCTTGCACGATGTCGCTGACAGGGACGCGCGTTTCATTCATGTAGAAGTGACCGCTCTCCATGCGGCTGATGTCGGCGAGGTCGGAAACCAGCACCGCCATACGCTTGACCGTATCCTTCACCTTTTGCAAGAACTCTTTTTGGCGGTCAGACAGTTCACCCACCATGATTGCGAGGTCAGTATAGCCGGAGATGCTGGTCATTGGCACTTTCAAGTCATGGGCGACGATACCCACGAACTCGCTCTTGGCAAGGTTGGCCGCCTGCACCGCCGCGTACAGCCGCGCGTTTTCAATGGCGACCGCCGCACGAACCACCATGCGCTCGATCAAATCCTGTTCTTCCGGCGTGAATGCTTCCGCGCCCTTGCGCTTAATCACCACCACGCCGAACACCGTATTCTCGCGGGCAATCGGCACCATCGTGATACTGTAGTCGCGTCCGGTTTGCTCGCCGCTGACGGTGATCGGCTTGTTCGTGCTAACCACATCCATCAAGTGGGGGTATGTGCCATCCAGATAATCCGGTTGCACGCCATCCTCGTCACCGTAGTGGTGAACGGCTTTCACACGGTCGCTTTCTAAGAGGCCGAGGTGTCCACTGGTCGCGTCCGAGAGGCGGCACGCCCATTCCAGCGTGATCTGCATGGCTTTGTCGGCATCCAGCGTTTCGTTGAGTTGGTGGTCAACCCGCCGCAGTGTTTGCAGTTCCTCGACACGTGCCGACAGCGCTTGGTCGGTGGCGCTGAACAAACGGGCGTTGTCGATGGCAATCGCCGCTTGACCGGCGAACGCATCCAGCGCCGCGAGATCGTCGTCCATAAATAAGCCGGTCGTCATCCGGTTATCGACATAGACCACGCCGATGACCGTGCCCCGTGCGCGTAAGGGTGTCGCCATAATGCTGCGTAAGGCTTGACCGATGATGCTGGCTTGACCGGAGAAACGGGGATCTTCCACCGCATTATTGGTAACAATCGGCCTGCCGCTGTCGAGGACTTGGTTGGTGATGGTGTGGCTGAATTTGAAGTCGTCGCTGCCGAGTGTTTTCTGGTCAAGGTTACGCGCGACCTGCACCGTCATCCCACCGTCGTCGTTCCGCAGCATCAGGAAACCGCGGTCTGCGCCCGTCAGGTGGATAATCGCGTCCATAACCTGATTCAGTACCGTTTGCAAATCCAATGACTCGCCCAGCAAGCGGCTGACGTTGTACAGTGCTTGGAAGCGGCCTTCCTTCTTCCGCTGCTTGCGTTCCTCCGCGATCCGCCCCAACAAGTCATGCAGGGTTTCGACCTGCTTGAGCAAGAACTGACCATCCACCCGCCCGCCGGTGATCTGGCTGCGGATTTGGCTCACGTTCTGGCGGATAGCACTCAGTTCGGCATCGGATACAGGTGCAGCAGCAGGGGTCGGATTGGTCGTCATGCGTGGTTACTTCTTTTTCTTCTGATCGGCGGGACGGAACGAATTGTAGTAGTCGCACCATTCGGTGATCGGGCAGCGTTCACAGTGGGCGACGCGGGCGGTACAGGTTTCGCGCCCGTGCTTAATCAGGTTCAGGTGAAAGGTCAGGTGGGCTTCCGGCGGGACAATCGCCTCCATCACCGGATGCGCTTTATCGGCGCTGATGCCTTCCGGCAGGAAGCCGATGCGCTGCCCGACGCGGTGAACATGCGTATCCACCGGAAAAGCCGGGCGGTTAAAGCCGAAGCACATGACAATCGCCGCCGTTTTGGGGCCAACGCCGTTCAAGCTGGTCAGCCACGCCTTCGCCTCGTCCATCGGCATCTCGCGCAGGAACTCGATGCTCATTTCGCCGCGTTCGTCATCAATGCGCCGCAGCACTTCTTGGATGCGCGGGCCTTTCTGGTTGCCCAAGCCTGCCACTTTGATGGCATCAATCACCGCTTCCGGCGCGGCATCCCGCACTTCCTCATAGGTTTTGAAGCGTGCTTTGAGCGTGTCGAAGGCACGGTCGCGGTTGGTATCCGTCGTACTCTGGCTGAGGATGCAGCTCACCAGTTCGTCCAACGGGGGCAGCCACTGCCGCCACGCCGGATAGCCATAAACGCCACCCAACGCCTTCGCAATCGGTTCGTACTTGGCAGCACGCCGCTTAAAATCGGGAACAATCGTTGTAAGATTTGTTGTCGTCATATAGACCATTCTACGCGGGATTAAATCGCTGGCAAGCGTGCCAGTGCGAATTTTGATACAATGCGGTGCAAATGAAGCAGGAGGTTGATATGACGACAATCCAGATATCGCCCCAACTCGCGGATAAATTGACGCGCCTTGCTGCACGCGAACATACGACCGTTGACAAGGTTCTTGAACGCCTGCTTGAGCCTGAAAATGCGGAAGAAATGCCATCAACCATAGCTCATCCACGACCGGGGTCGGGCGCTGCCCTTCTCAAGTTTGCGTTGGAAGCGGATATCAATGGCGATGCAGATAATCTAGCAGAAAACAGTCGTGAAATTCTGAATAATGAATTTCCAGAGTACTTGCGTCAGCGCGTCGAGGAACAAAATTCCAAGGATTAATCTTTCAAATGCCGCCTATTCAAAATTTTAGCGGATTCAAGCTTTCTGCTTGCCCTATTTAATAAGCAAGATCCCTTACATAAACGCGCGGCCTCAGGTGTTAATCTGGAGGCAGATGTTCTCGTTCCACAAGTCGCGCTGGTTGAAGTAACTTATCTACTTTCACAGCGTATCGGCATCCATTCGTTTCTTAACACATCTTATTCAATCCCAGATGCCATTGATACCTTTAGATAATGTCGACCTCATCCGTGCACGAGATATTATGGCAACCTACGCGGATAATCAGTTTGACTTTGTAGACTGCTGCATCATGGCATTGGCAGAACGTCTGCAAGTCACCAAAATCTACACCTTTGATCGTCGAGATTTCAGCGTCTTTCGCCCTCAACACGCGGACTATCTCGAACTCTTACCTTAGCCATTCCGCACCACACTCAAACTCATTAATCCACAGCAGCAGATTTCAGGTTATGATAGGCCACAACCGAGTGGAGATATAAACCCATGAACCGTTACTTCATCCGCTGTGTGGTCATTCTGCTGCTGTCCGTTCTGGCGGTTGGCAGTGTTCGCGCGCAATCCGCCGCCGGGGAACCTGTGCCGTCGACCACGCGGGCGCGAGCCGATTACGATCAGGCAGAGGAAGCTGAAAACAGCGGCGATTTTGAAGAAGCCATCCGGTTATACGGCTTGGTCATCGACCGCGAACCGGATTTCTGGGCAGCCTATTACCGGCGTGGGGTGCTGCATTCCATTCTCGAAAATTATGACTTGGCGGTTGAAGACTACAACCACGTCATCGAGCTAGAGCCGGATTACGTCCTTGCCTATGATGCGCGTGCCGTCGCCCATCAACAGTTGGGCAACTATAATGAAGCGCTCGATGACGCGAACAGGGCGATTGAACTGGGCATCGAGGATGATTACGTGTTCTTCACCCGCGCGATGGCGCACCTCGGCCTCACCAATTACCAAGAAGCCATCAACGACTTCACCTACTGGATCGACCTGAATCCCAAAACGTATGCCATCGCCTACTTTTACCGCAGCCGTGCCTATTACGCCGTGAGCAACCTCCACAGCACCATCAGCGACCTCGACATCTTCCTCGAGCTGCAACCCGAATCGGCGAGTGTGCTGGCAGATCGCGGTTACATTTACCGGCTGCTCGGTGACTATGACCACGCGATTGAGGATTACTCGGCGGCGATTGCATTGGAGCCGGAAGGAGTCGAGCGCGTGTACTTCGAGCGCGGGCAAACCTACGCCTTGCAGGGGGATTACCCGCATATGCTGGCAGACCTACGCGCGTATGCGGAAATCGTAGGCGACCAAGCCGACCCAGCTATACTGGACTTGCTAAATAACCATCCTGAATAGTTGGAGTAACAACGGTGAATACATTGCAGCACGGGAAAGTTTTGCACGTCCAAACCGGGCGTGTCCGCACTCAGATTGACGACACCGGCTCACCGTGGGAAACCGCCATCTATAAAGAGGCCGTAACCACGCCCATTAACATTGGGACGCTTGGGCTGGAAGGCGACGAGCGCACCGGCTACGACGCTGACCGCGCCCTTTGCTGCCAGTCGGTTGATAACTACCGCTATTGGAGTGCCTATTTCCGGCGTGACTTCCCGCTCGGCACCTTTGGCGAAAACCTCGTGCTGGAAGGCTATACTGACGACAGCGTGTGCATCGGCGATGTCATCCGCTGCGGCACGGCACTGCTGCAAATTGCCCAGTCACGGACACCCTGTTATAAACAGGCCAAAAAGATCGGTGTGCCGGGGTTCGTCAAACTGATCGAGCAAACCCAGCGGCGCGGTTTCCTGCTGCGTGTGTTAGAAGCCGGTACGTTCCAAGTCGGTGATCCGTTCGAAACGGTTGACCGCCCGAACCCCGACGCGCCGCTGTTGTACGTGAACCAGCGCTTCTTCGGCAAGCCCGATGCTGAAACGCTGCGTTGGCTGGCGGACTTGGAACCGCTCGCCCACGATTGGCGCTCGGAGGCGGCAGCGAAACTCGCTGAGGGAAAAGCCGTTTTAAGCTGAATAGATTAAGTGGTCAGCCCACCGCCAGCGCCGGAACAATCACCCGCCACAGCAGGTAAATATCCAGCAGGGCGAGCAGGGCAAACGGCAGCACCGTTACCAGCGGCGGCAGCCAAACAAAACGCTTGACCAACCACGCCCGCCAGCCGTCGATGCCCAACGCCATCAGCAGCGCGAATGGCACCAATCCGGTGAACATATAGCGACCCTGTAGCTGGAGGAACACGGTGTTGTAGTAAATGTATTCCAGCACCGCCAGCAGGATAGCCAGTTGAATAAACGTCCAGATGACCCGCCGGTTCGCGTTATGGTGCTCGCGATCACCTGACACCTGATGCACCACCAAGCCGCCGCCCACAACCAGCATCAGCCCCAGCAGCAGTTGGTAAATCCACCCCGGCATCGGCACGCCCATCCAACCGAACTGCCCCCAAAAACTGTTAAAGGTGGTTTGGATGGCGGTTCGCAGGTAACCACCCAACCCCGCTTGGGCGATCAGTTCCGCCGTGCGCGGCTGCCCAGTCACCACCATGTCGTGCTGCCGGAGGCCGAACAGGTCAGGGAAGCCATAGGTGTTGATGCTGTGCAGCCACCAGATGCCGCCGAGCAGCAGCGCCGGAACGAAGAAGGTAAGCAACGGTGGTAAAACCCGCCGGACTATCAGCCCGAAGTCATTTGCTGACGGACGACTTTCCAGCCACCAGCGCACGACAATCGCCAGCGGCACGAGACCGATGAGGAAAATGGTCGAGACTTTGGTGAGCAGTCCCAAGCCGACCAGCAGCCCCAAGTGCCACTCGCGGATATTCTCTGCGCCTCTCAGGTACAGCACCGTTCCCAACAGTGTCACCGCGATCAGCAGGTTCGACAGTGCGTCATTGCTGACCGAAGCCAATATCGCAAGGTGCTGCGGTAGAAAAGCCGTCAAGGCCGCCGCCGCCAGCGCCACCTGTGGGCGTTCCGGCAGCATCGCCCGCCCAAGACCGTAGGCACACAGCACGATCCCCGCACCCATCACCAGCGAGAACAGCCGTAATGCCCTTAAGCTGCCTCCCGCTAGACTGTAAACCGGTGCTTGCAGGAGGTAATACAGCGGCGGTTGATGATCCTCATATTGGATCGTTGGGAGATTCATCAGCAGGTCGGGGGCGAAACGTGCCGCTTTCAATTGGTCGAGGTAGGCGGAATCCCAATCCCCCGGTTCGATCTTCGGGCAGCAGCCATTAATCGCCACCTGCATAATGTAGTTGTAGTGGGCGGGTTCGTCCGGCGCTTGCCACGCGGGGGTGAAGACCGCAAATAACCCACCGACCACAAAGTAAGCGATGATGAGGGCAATTAGCAGGAAGTTGTACTGCCGGCTGAGTAACGACGGCTGATGAGATGAGGCCATGAACGCGCTCCGTATGATGAAGTCGGTGGAGGATTATACCTGATGCGTGGAACCGAGTAATGACAGTCGAGTTTTAGAGCATTTATAGACGTGATACAATTGTTTTATCGAGACACGGAGGCTGTAATGACCGACCAAGTCCAAATTCCTGCAACAGTCGACTTATCCAAATACATTGAAACACGCCTCATGGAAAAACGGCCTCATATTCGTGGTCGTCGTGTTCCCGTCGCTTTGTTGGCATATAGCGCCCGTAGTGAACATTGGAATGCCGTCGAACTTGCTTACCAATTTTCGATTACCGAAGCTGAAGCCTTGGCAGCACTGCTCTACTATGAAGAACATCAATCCGAGTTAGATGCTCTCGAAGCTGCTGAACAAAGCGAGCTTGAAAAGATGCAGCAATTACATGACCGCCGTTAGTTTCTACTTTGATGAAATGATGCCTCGCAAAGTTGCCAACCAACTGATCGAGCAGGGTGTTAAAGTCATTATGGCGGTCGATATTGGTATGGTTGGGAAGGATGATTTACAAGATCATCTCACTTACGCGACTGAAAACAAACTGGTATTAGTAACATTTGACCGCCCATTTAGCACCCGTGCGATGGCACAATCCAATCACTGTGGCCTAATCTGCTGGACAGGTACCCAAAACGATTTTGGTGGTCAAATCGATAAACTAGGTGAATTTGCTAACCATTATTCGTTAGAAAATGCACTAAATAACGTTTTTTGGATGAAGCGATCATAGTTACTTCGACCACGCAGGCAGCAGCCCGCGCCGCCGCAGCAGGATATGACTGACCACAAACGCGAACAGCAAATAGGCGAGATACATCCCGATAGCCGCATAGAAGGCGAGTAGAATAGTGTGGGTAACGGCATCACCCATTCTCATGCCCCGACTCGTCAAACTGGCTCTCAAAATAGCCGTTGTGCCGCCATCCGCCAGTGAAAACCATGTGTATTGCTGCCAGCGCATCAGTATCGAACTCATTGAGATGCGGGATGCAGCGGGATAATCTGGCAAGAACGTGAAAATAATAATTGGCGCGAACCGCAGAATAAACGCAGTGACTAAGCCGGCTACCCGCTGGGGTATAAAGGCGCACACGATGCCAACAGCCGTGGAAGCCATCACCTCTAAAGTAACAATTAAGATCGTGAATACACCCATAATGATCATTCGATCCAGAGGTGGCAGTGCTGGAAATGATGTTGGTAATTGCAGGAGTGCGCTTTCTAAAAACGGGCGGGGGCCGTGCGAGTAATAATCTACGTTTTGGATGATCGCGTCTAAGGGACGGACATAAACATATAGAATGACTTCGAGGGTCATCAGTGCTAAGGCTGTGAGTTTGATGATCCCTAACGCCAGCAGCCAACCCCGCAGTTGATAGAGCGCCGCCCACCACTTGCCGATGAACATCTGACGAGTGCTGATGCCTGTAAGGGCTAAGATATCCAATGCTTGCCGTCCATGCTGATGACGCATGGTATTCAAGCCAGCGAAAAGCCCTCGCAGGATGACAGCCAGTTGGCTGACCCAAAGTATGACGACTAGCTTCGTATCAGCCATCATATATATACCATAGCGATTGTTAGCCGCTGGTAAATACAGCAACACAAAACTGACCCCCAGCGCCACAACCACCACCCCGAAGCGGTCGAACCACTGCAACCCACGCGGGATATTGCGCCGCTGGTAGGCAATCTCCGCACGGAGAATCGGGTTATCCGGTTGCAAAGCTCTCAAACGCATCACGTTTGCCTTTTCAAAGACGAACGAAGGCTAGTATAACGCTGGATAAAGGAAATCTCCGCTCCGGCTGCTCGTCGATTAGACGGCGCTTAAGGCGCTCTCCAAAACAGTGGCGCACTATAAAGCTCTGCGGGATAATGAAATAACAATTTGCATTAAGCCAAGAGGAAAATCGAGATGGCCGATGTTCAACAGATCATCCAGCAGCTCGCTAATCCTGCGAAGTCAGGCGCGGCATTCAAGGCGCTGAGTGAGATGGGGCCAAAAGCCGCCGATGCGCTGTTCGTCGCCCTCACCGACCGCAACGAAGTCATCCGCCGTCAGGCCGTGACCCTGCTCGGCAACACCAAAGACCCACGTGCCATCCAGCCGCTGATGAAGTTGACGGCTGACTTGCCCAAGCAAATCCAGAATGCCGCCCTCGCCGCCCTCGGCTGCTATACCAACGAACCGCGCGTAGCGGAGTTTTTACGGCAGTTCGCGCGGGGCAAAGGCGAACCGGATACCCGCGTCAGTGCCATCTTCGCGCTGGGGCGGGCAGCGGGGAAAGACACGGCGCAGGAAGTATGGCTCGAAATGCTCAACGACTCCTCGCCCCAAATGGTCATCAACGCCGCCTCACAGTTGGCGACCGCCAAGCAGCCCGCCACCGTCAAACCGCTGTTAGCCGCTTTGGAACGCGCGGGTGAAGGCAGCATGGCGTTTACCTTCCTCGTGCGTGCGCTGGGTGATCTGGGTGACAAACGCGCCTTCGAAGCCCTTGCTGGCTGCCTGAAAGCATCGGAGCCATTTAAACGAGCGGCTGCCGCCCATGCGCTCGGCAAACTTGGCGACCCAAGAGCAATTGACGTGTTGGAAGCGCTGAAAGGCGATAAAGCCGTCGCGGGGCAAGAAGATCACGGCGGGCCATCGTACACCGTCGGCGATATGGCCGCGCAAGCTATCGCGGCCATCCGCAAAGTCAACAATATGCCCGAACCTAAATCCCGCTGGAAGTTCTGGTAAGCTACTTCACCTCAACCAGCGCTTCGAGTTCCGGCAGCAGCACCACACTTTCCTGTTCATTGGGGTCGGTTCGCGCGATCACGGCTGTACACGGTTGGTCGCTGAGGTTGGCGGGGAGGTGTGGCATTCCGGCGGGGATGTAGAAAAACTCGCCCGCGCGGACGATAACGTGCTTCTCCAACTGTTCGCCGTACCACGTATGCGCTTCCCCACTGATGACGTAAATCGCGGTTTCGTGAGCCTCGTGCATGTGGGCTTTGGCTCTGCCGCCGGGTGGGATCGTCAGCAGGTGCATACACACGCCGGTTGAACCCACTGTCTCCGCCGCGATGCCCTCGAAGTAACTAAACCCCTGCTTACCGTCGTACGTGCTGCCGGGGCGAATGATCTTACAATCCGGTTTGCTCATCATCATACTCCTTTGCTTGGGGATGCTTACCCCATTGTATGACGATTTCGCCCACCGATTGTTACGGGACTGCCTCAACCAACTCCGCCACCTGCGCTCGTGATGCTTTCACGAGGTCGGCGGGTGTAATGATGATCTCCTCGCCCCACTGTCCCGCACCCACGCCCAATTCCTTTTCGCCCATCAGCGATTGGTCGAGGAACGACCGAAAACCCTCTGACTGCCAGTGAAACGGCGGGATCGAACCGATAACGTACCCCGTCTGTGCCAGCACCGCTTCCGGTTTCGCCATCTGGATATTGCGTGAGCCAAGCGCTTTCTTGAGCAAACCCGATTTCGCCGATTGGTCACCGCCGACCATAATCAACACCCGCTCACCTGTGTCGATCACCTCGAAAATCAGCGTCTTAATCATCTGCCGTTCGCTAAACCCCAGCACCCGCGCCACGTTCGCCGCGCCCTTCTCGGTACTGTCGGGGAAGCTCAAACGGCGGTAAGGGATGCCATGTTGGTCAAGGTATTGGTGGGCGGGTAAATCCATATTGCACCTGTTAAAAGAGGAATAGAGTTTTGATTTAACCGCAGAGGCGCGTACAAAGCAAAGAGCAAAGCCGAAGATATAAGCTGTGTGAAGTTGTTATTTGATTCGGCAACCACAACCAGCACAGATAATTGACGTATTCATCCCTGTTGGTAAACCATGTATCTTATTAGGATCACGATGATGAACAAATTTTATTGCACTATCAGGTCTGATAGTACCCAAAGCATTTGTTTCGCCTACTCTTTTACCAGCGTCCCAAATGACACTAATTCTTCCCTTGCTATCCTGTTCATAGAAACCTAAAGCACTAGCGCTATAAGCATAGTCAACGTAAGCATTAGGGTCATCAAATTTTGAATTGATGCCATAGTATGCCGTTGAGTTAGTATGTTTGATGTATTTTTCTTGCTGATAAATATTTCCCGTAGGGTTCGAGGGAAAATTAAACCTGTCCCATCCTCTATTTATCCCACAATCTCTACAATAGAATTGACCCATAACTACTAAAATGTCACTTTCCGCCGCTGTTCCTCGACCCATGCTACAGGATCATCAATGCCTTTGTCTTCCCATCCACCGGCCAATCCCGCAGCAACAACGTCTGCACCACTTTTGGGGGTGAAGGTCATCAAATCGCTTAACTCGGCCTCGGTGAACGTTTCATCAGCATTCGGTATCTCGATGGTGATATTTACGTCACCAGCAGGGATCGGCTGTGGTAAATCAACGAGTAGTTGTCCATCGGCTGTCACCTGACCTTTAAGATGCAGTGTCAGCATGGTTGCCTCCTTGTATCCCAAAATCAATATCCCAATTATAGCACTGAACGAGCCATTACTTGGGATATTTGAGCATCACCTACTGCATTCTTCACCGATGAATTATGATAGGGTGAACAGTATTCAGCAGCACACCCTTGAAAAGCACCTTATGATTTCCCTGATCGCCACCGTCCTCAACGAAGGCCCGAACATGCACCGGCTGATGCGCTCGCTGGTCGCGCAAACCCGCCTACCGGACGAGATCGTCATCGTCGATGGGGGCAGCCGCGACGACACCGTTGCCATCCTGAACAGCTATGCCGACCGTCTGCCGCTGCGTGTGCTGGTCGAGCCGGGCTGTAACATCAGCGAAGGCCGCAACCGCGCGATAGCCGCCGCTGCGGGCGACATCATCGCCGTGACCGACGCGGGTGTCGTCGTTGACCCGCACTGGTTCGAGCGGATCATTCAGCCCTTGCTGACTGATCCGTCCTGTCTCATGGTCGGCGGCTTCTTCACCCCTGACTACACCAACACCTTCGAACGGGCGATGAGCGCCACCGTCCTCCCGCTGGCCGACGAGATCAACCCCGCCAGCTTCCTGCCCACCAGCCGCAGCGTGGCCTTCCGCAAGTCGGCGTGGCAAGCCATTGAGGGCTACCCCGAATGGCTGGACTTTTGTGAGGATTTGATCTTCGACCTGCGCGTGAAGCTGCTGGCGGAAAACGGGCAGGGCAGCATCGCATTCGTGCCGGATGCGCTCGTCGCCTTCCGTCCGCGTGGGTCGCTGCGGAGTTTCTTCAAGCAGTATTACCTGTACGCCCGTGGGGATGGCAAAGCTGACCTGTGGCGTAAGCGTCACGCCGCCCGTTACCTCACCTACCTCGTCGCTTTGCCAGTCATGCTCCTGCTCGGTTGGCTGGTGCATCCGCTGTTGTGGCTGCTCCTACTGCCGGGGGCGTATCTCTATCTCCGCCAGCCCTACCGCCGCTTGAGCAAACTGCACCCAACTTCAAACTCAGCACTCAGCACTTTGTACTCAGTACTCTACATCCCTCTGATCCGCGTGGTCGGCGATGTGGCGAAGATGTTGGGGTATCCGGTCGGTTGGTGGTGGCGGCTGCGGAACCACCCGCCCGATTGGAAGCATGTTAGAATGCTAAAGTAATTGGAAGTCTGAGGATTCGCACTGGCTAATCCAGCGTAAAATATAAAATATCAAATGTGATTGTCAACGAAAGATGACTTATTTGAGCCGTCTTCTACGCTCTGTACCGGCTTCGGCTGCGGCCTTGTGGTCGCGCCTCACCGAGCCATCCGCGTTCTTAACCGATCAAACCGAGCGCCGCGATGCCCGATTGATTTCGGGGATGATGCTGCTGACGTTTGTCCTGCTGATTTTCCGGCGTGTCTTAACCTTTGTGCTGGCGATACCCTACACCAACACGCTTGACATTTTTATACTCAATCTGATTCTGGTGAGCTTTGGCTACTTATTGAGCCGCACCCGTTATTACCGCATCGGTACCCTGAGCATCGTTGCCTTATTTGCCGTCGAGTTTTTTGCTCAAACCGTTCTGAGTGCGGCAGTTGATCCCGCCAGCCTCGGCGAATCAGCCGTCTGGATTATCGCAGTGCTGCTGATCGGCGGCGTGGCGATTTCATGGCGGCACATGCTCCTACTGGTGACGGCCTACCTCATCGGCATCTCCTTGCTGCCCTTCACCGTCTCCGGCGTGCTGCTGCGCGATACGCGCTTTGCCATCGAGTTTATCCTGAGCGTTTCCATCCTCATCAGCATCACGGCGGCGCTGCGTTCGCGGGATATTCGGCGGATCGAGGATCAATCGGCGCTGCTCGTCACCAGCGAGAACCGTTACCGAACTCTGCTGGATGCCGGTTTCGAGGCCACCATCATCCACGACAACGGGGTTATCATCGATGTCAACGACCCCGCCTTGCGCCTCACAGGTTACGGCATAGACGAGATCATGCAGATGAAAACCATCGAACTCGTCGCGCCGGAAGCGCAGGCCGTCATCGCCCAATGGTATAAAGAACGCAACCTCGAAAAGCTGGTTTACGAAAGCGTCCTGCTGCATAAAGATGGGCATCGCCTCGACGTTGAAGTCCGTTCACGGGCGATTGAGTACCAGAATAAGGTTGTCCGCGTCATCGCCATGCGTGACATTACCGAGAGCAAACAGGCACGCGAGCAGCTTAAAAACCTGTTTGATAACCTTGACCGCGTGTTCTTTTCATTCAGCATCATCGACAACCGCATGTTGCAGATCTCGCCGTCGTGCGAAAAAATCTTTGCCTATCCGCAGCAGGCGTTCTACGATGATCCTGCGATCTGGCTCAAAATCGCCCATCCCGACGATAAAGTGGCGTTTGTGGAAGATTTCATGCAAATTGCCGACGGTCGCCGTGAGCTGCGTCCGTTTCGCATCGTCCGCAAAGACGGTGAAGTCCGCTGGATCGAAATGCTCATCATGCCCGCGCACGATTCGGGCGGCAACGTCATTCGCTACGATGGGCTGGTGACCGATATGACCGAACGTCGCGAGGTCGAAAACCAGCAGCGCGAACTCCGCGTCGAGCGTGAACGCAGCGTCGTCCTGCGCCAGTTCATCAACGATGCCTCGCACGACCTTCGCACCCCCTTAGCCACCATGTACACCAGCTTGTATCTGCTGCGGCGCGTCAGCCCGGAACACGAGAAGGTCAGCCGCTACCTCAACACATTGGAAGAACAAACCGGACACCTCAACCGCGTGGTCAATGATCTGTTCACCATGTCGCGCCTCGACGCGCCGGAGTCCTACGTCGAAAAATTCCGTGTGGACATCAATCAAGTCATGGAAAATGTGGTCAACAATATTTCGGAAGCAGCGAGTCAAAAGCAAGTCCAAATCCGCTACCAGAAAGCCCCTCATTCGCTGTGGGTCATGGGCGATAAAGATTACCTGATTATGGCGCTGGGGCATGTGGTCAACAACGCCGTACAGTACACCCCATCCGGCGGCTGCATCACGGTCCGCAACCTCGACCAGCCGGATAAGCAAGCCTGTGTCGAAGTCGAAGATACCGGCATCGGCATTCACCCCACCGAAATCGGTCACATTTACGACCGCTTCTACCGTTCGGATAAAGCCCGCCAGACGGACAGCGGCGGCGTGGGGTTGGGTTTGTCACTCGCCCGCAAAATTGTCGAAATCCACAACGGCACGATACTCGCCGAAAGCGAACCGGGCAAGGGCAGCACCTTCCGTATCACCCTGCCGCTTATGCTACAATGAAATCTTCGTTTGCGGTTTAGGTGAATAAACATCATGCCCCAACACTCAAAACGGTTGTATCTGATTATGCTCGTGCTGCTTGGGTTGTTTTCCACCGTGGCAGCCCAAACCTCGACTCCCACACCGGCCCCTGCCGAAGCGACGGCGGAAGTCACCGCCGAAACCACGCCGGAAGCCACTGCCGAATCCACCGCTGAAGTCGCAGTGGTCGAACTCTTGCAGCCGGAAGTCATCGCCACCACCCCCCACGATACCGGTGCGTGGACAGAAGGCTTGCTCCTCGTGGACGATTTTCTCTACGAGAGTGTCGGCGAAAACGGCAAGTCGGACATCCGCAAGGTTGACCCCGCCACCGGCGAAATCGTGCAGCAGTTCAAGATGAAGGACGAGGATTACGCCGAAGGCTTGGCGCTGGTCGGCGACCGCTTCATCCAACTCACGTGGGAACAGGAAATCGCCTACATTTATGACCGTGAAACCTTTGAGCAGGTGGGAACCTTCACCTACGAGGGCGAGGGCTGGGGCTTGGCCTACGACGGCGAATACCTGTGGATGAGCAACGGCAGCGGCACCCTCTACAAGCGCGACCCCGAAACCTTTGAAGTCGTTGAAGAAGTGCCTGTCACCTTGCATGGGCTACCGATTGAGGGTGTTGTCGCTGGTGGGCGCTCGCTCGGCGAGATCAATGAACTTGAAGTCGTCGGCGACGAGATTTACGCCAACATCTGGCCGATCACCTTCGCCCTGCGGATTAACAAGCACACGGGAGAAGTAACGGGCATCATCGACGGTTCGCAGCTCCTAACCGCCGACGCGCCGGTTGACCCTGCCGCCCGTAACTATTTCAACGGCATCGCCTATAAAGCCGACACCGATACCTTCCTCGTGACCGGCAAATACTGGCCTTACGTGTTCGAAGTCACATGGA
The DNA here is from genome assembly GCA_020161935.1 of Chloroflexota bacterium. GTDB lineage: Bacteria > Chloroflexota > Anaerolineae > Aggregatilineales > Phototrophicaceae > CFX2. Next base: position 130,389 of record JAIUNI010000003.1, on the reverse strand, counting down.
ATGTCATCGGTGAGCTGCCGCCCATCCAATAAGGCATTTCGTCTTGTTCCCCTCGCCCTGAGGGAGAGGGGATAGGGGTGAGGGTTCTGGGATTTTGCCGCCGATCCAGTAAGATGCTGCTCATTTGCTCTATATGCCATTCGCACATACACTGGTGAAGGTGAATCGTGTGTCTTTCAGGGGGTTTTGTGACCACACCTGCTCATCAAGAAATTAACCTTAAAGTCGTCATCATGGATACCGACTTTTACGCCCTCCACGCCATCAACAGCTTTTTGGCGTGGGATCGGCGCACCCGTGTGACCAATCTTTCAGAAACACCACGGGATATGTGGCTGTACATTAACAGCACACCGCTGGCGGAGCTGCCCGATGTCGTGCTGCTGGATGCTGACCACCTCGGCGGGCCGGAAGCGGTAGCCAAAACCATCACCGAACTTGACCGCCGCATCGAGGGCGTAAAGACCATTTGCTTGGGGCAGGAGATCGCCGTTAATCTGGTCGAAGCCGCCGCCGAAGCCGGTGCGGCTGGCTACTTCCTCAAGCAGGACATTCGCTTGCAGATCACGTGGGGCATCGTCTACGCCCTCAACCACGACTTCGCCATCACCTCCAGCATCGCCCACGCCACCGCCGACCGCTTCAACCACCGCATCTTCCACGCGGCGGTTGTGCCGGGAATGCGGAAGTTCCCCGAACTCACAGGGCGCATCGGGCAAGCGCTCAAGTTGTGCGTATTGGACGGTCTGCCCGCGCACCTCGCCGCCGATGAAATGGGCATCAGCCTGCACACCATTCGCGGTTACATCAAAGAAGGCTACCGTATCCTCGAAGCGCATGATGACTTCGAATACGCCATCAACATGACCCCGCAGGAACGCGCCTTCATGCGCCTCACCGCCTTCGACGAGGACGACGAAGAAACCCTGCCCACTAAAAAGCGCGAAGTCGAATAACCGTCTAACGAGGGCGCGGCACTCCCCGCCCTCATCAAACCCAACTCGATCCCTAACTCAAAATGGTAGGAACCCTGTATCAAGCCGCTAACACTGCAATCAGGGCGATCAACGCCGGTAAACCCTGCACCATCAGAATCGAGCGTTTCGCCGTCAGCCCGCCGTACACCGCCGCGACCAGTACGCAGAGCAGAAAGAACAACTGGATTTGCTTGGCGACCACCGGATCAGCGTACATCACACCCCAGAACAATCCCGCCGCGAGGAAGCCATTATAGAGTCCTTGGTTCGCCGCCAGCGCCTTCGACTCCTCCGCGAACTTCTGCGTAATGCCGAAGGTTTTCAGGGCGCGGGGTGTCGTCCACAGGAACATCTCCAGCACCAGAATGTACACATGCTCTATCGCCACCAGCAGCACCAGTAACTTGCTAATCGTATCCATGCTTTCCCCCTTTAGAGTTGGGCGTACCACAACGGATGCCTACGTTCGATAATACCCGTTATTCCCACCCCGCGCCGCTTGGTATTGCCTCCCTGCCATCGGTATTTCCTCTGCGTCTTTGTGCCATTGAGTCTTTGTGTTAAATAGCTTTGCGCCTTTGCCTCTCTGCGTCTCTGCGGTTTATTTCTTCTAACCCAAACGCACGGGCAGCGACTCCAACCCGCGCAGCACCCACGTTTCGCGGTAGGTCGGGTTCTCATCGAGCAGAGTCAATTCCGGTGCGCGTTTTAGTAAACTCTGGATTGCGATCTGCCCTTCCAGCCGTGCCAGCGGTGCGCCGAGGCAGTAATGAATCCCGTTGCTGAAGGAGAGATGCGGGTTCGGGTCGCGGGTGATGTCCAGCGTCCCCGGCTGCTCGAACTGTGCCGGATCGTGGTTCGCCGCGCCCAGCATGAACGCCACCTGTGTCCCCTTGCGGATACACTGCCCGTTGAACTCCACATCTTGCAGCGCCGCACGGGAAGTCATCTGCACCGGACTGTCGTAACGCAGCAGTTCCTCGATGGCGGTCTTGCCCAGCGCTGGATTGTCACGCAGCTTCGCCAGTTGGTCAGGGTTCCGCAGCAGGGCGAACAGGCCGTTACCGATCAAGTTGGTGGTGGTTTCATGCCCCGCCACCAGCAGCAGGATACAGGTTGCGATCAGTTCTTGCTCGGTCAGCTTATCACCCGCGTCCTCGGCTGCCACCAACGCGCTCATCAGGTCGGCTTGCGGCTGCTTACGCCGTTCATTGGCGAGATCACGCAGATAGGCGGAGAAGGATACAGTCGCCCGTGCGCCCATCTCGTAAATTTCTTGCGCGTCCGTCAGTTCCAGCGTATAAGCCAGCTCGCGTGACCAGCCGCGAAACAGTTCACGGTCACTTTCCGGCACACCCAGCATATCGGCGATCACCATCACCGGCAGCGGCACGGCGAGGTCAGCCATCACATCCAGCTTGCCATTCGCTTCCGCCGCATCCAATAAACTGCTGGTCACACTCTGGATACGCGCCCGTAACTGCTCGACCATGCGCGGCGTGAAGGCTTTGTGGACGAGCATCCGCAGACGGGTGTGGGTTGGCGGGTCGCGGAACAGCATCCAGCCGCGTTGCATCTCGACCAGCGGCATCTGCGAAGCGGGTGGTTCCGTCCAGCCGAGTTCCTCGCGCGTCATCACGCTCAATAATTCATGGCCGAGGCAGTTATCTTTCAACAGTGCCGTACTCACCGCGTAATCCGTCACGAACCACATATTCCACTGCTGCCAGTGGAACAGCGGCGCGTTCGCCCGCAGCATGTCGTAAAACGGATAGGGATTCGCTTTAAATTCCGGCGCAAACGGATTGAATTCAAACATCATGGCATCCTTTGTCTGGTTGGATCAACATGCTTACCAATACGTATCATAGGTGGAATTCGGTTCAAAGTCAGCCGATCTAGAAAAGTTAACCACTGTTTATTGACGGTAATGTCATTTTCCGACTATAGTATAGATAACATATGCGCGAATACGCATATATTGAGATAACGTATCGTTTACCGAATGGCTAATGTGATGACTCAACAAACTGCCCGCCTCGACCTCGCTATCCTGCTGCCGCACATCGACGCGGGTGACGGCTGCACCAGTTTTCTAACCTCGACGCTCGCCCACACACGCGGCGTTGAACAGGCGCATATCGTCCATGAGGGCGACAAGAACCTGCTCTGCCTGCACTACGACCCGAACCTTGTCACGCTGCCCAGCTTGCAGCGCTTGGCGACCGAAGCGGGTGCGTCCGTTTCCGAGCGCTACCACCACGAACAAATCGCCTTCGAGGGGATGACCTCGGCGGATGCCGCACCAAACCTTGAAGACTTGTTAAGCCGTTTGCAGGGCATTGTCCACGCGACTGTCAACTACGCCGCTGGTTTGATCTTCGTCGCCTACGACAGCACGCTCATCCAGCGCCCCGTGATTGAACAGGCCATTCGCCAGCAGGGGTTACGCCTCGGCACAGCCAAACCCCAAACGCACGAACATAATCATGACCACGGCGACGATGATCACGACCACGCGGGACACAACCACGGCAGCGCACCCGCATTCCTGCCCCACTGGATGCAAGAACGCTGGACGATGATCCTCGTCGCTGTAGCCGGTATCGCGTTTCTCATCGGCGCGGCGGGGGAACGCTTCTTCGGCTTTTCGCCCACAGTAGCGCTGGTGTTTTACATCATCGCCTATATCGCGGGTGGTTATGACATCGCCACCCACGCGCTGCCCGGTTTGCTCAAGGGCAAGTTTGACACTGATGTGCTGATGCTGGCGGCTGCGGCTGGCGCGGCGATCCTCGGCGAATGGTCGGAAGGCGCGTTCCTGCTGTTCCTGTTCAGCCTCGGCCATGCGGGGGAACATTACGCCCTCGACCGCGCCCGTAACGCCGTGAGCGCCCTCGGTGCGCTCATGCCCAAGACGGCGCGGGTTAAGCGCGGTGAGCAGATCGCCGAAGTCGCGGTTGAAAGTTTACAGTTGGAAGATGTGGTGGTGGTGCGCCCCGGAGACCGCATACCGGTGGATGGCGACATCCTCAGCGGCAGCGCCAGCATCGACCAGAGTACCGTGACAGGCGAGAGCGTTCCAGTCACCAAAACAGTCGGTGACAGCGTGTTCGCCGGAACGATCAACCAAGATGCCGCGCTCGACATTAAGGTCACGCGACTGACTGCTGATAACACCCTCAGCCGTGTGATGAAGCTGGTTGCGGAAGCCCAGAGCCAGCGCAGCCCGACGCAGCAGTTTACCGAACGCTTTACCGCGCGTTTCGTGCCGATTGTCCTGCTGGCGACGCTGGCGGTGATCGTCGTGCCGCCTCTCCTCGGTTGGCTGACGCTGCAAGACAGCTTTTACCGTGGGATGCTGCTGCTGGTCGCCAGTTCGCCGTGTGCGCTGGCGCTCGGTACACCCGCCACCATCCTCGCAGGGATTGCTCAAGCCGCGCGTAACGGTGTGCTGATTAAGGGCGGGATGCACCTCGAAAACCTCGGCGGTTTGCACGCCATCGCCTTCGATAAAACCGGTACGATTACCACCGGACAGTTCAACCTGACCGATGTGCTGCCCACCGGCGGCATCTCCGAAACTGAACTGCTGACGGTCGCGGCAGCGGTTGAGCAGCAGTCGAATCACCCACTGGCGCAGGCCGTCGTCCGCGCGGCAAAGGCCAAGGGCATCAGCGATTTACCGGCTGCCGGAGGCTTGGAGAACGTCGCCGGACGCGGGGTGAAAAGCAGCCTTGACGGGCAAGCCGTCATCATCGGTTCGCTTAAGATGATGCAGGAGGCCGGAACCAACCCTGACCCCGCGCTGGTGCAGCAGGTCGAGAAGCTGGAGCAGGACGGACGCACGACCATGCTCATCCGGCGGGGCGAGGCGCTGCTGGGCATCATCGCGCTGGCTGATACCCCACGAGAGGAGGCTAAGGCGGTCATGCAGCGGCTGCGCGACTTCGGCCTGAAGCACCTGATTATGCTAACGGGCGATAACCCGCAGGTGGCGAACCGTATCGCCCGCGAGGTGGGCGTGACCGACGTGAAAGCTGGCCTGCTGCCCGACCAGAAGTTGGACGCGATCAAACAACTGCAAATGCAGTACGGCGACATCGCCATGATCGGGGACGGCGTGAACGACGCACCTGCATTGGCTACTGCTACGGTCGGTATCGCGATGGGCGGGGCGGGGACGGCGGTTGCCCTCGAAACGGCAGACGCGGCCTTGATGGGCGATGACCTCGCCAAGCTGCCGTTCGCCATTGGCCTGAGCCGCGCCAGCCGGAGCATCATCCGGCAGAACCTCGCGATTTCGCTGGGTGTGATCGGCCTGTTGATCGTCACATCGGTGCTGAACATCGTGCCGTTGAGCGGCGCGGTCATCCTCCACGAAGGCAGTACGTTACTGGTGGTCGGTAATGCGATCCGGCTGCTGGCGTACAAGGATCGGTGAGTTCAACCCTAAAGTAGGAAGTGGTTGGTAGGCAACGGACGCGATATATCGCGTCCCTACACCCACCGGCCACCACGTTCGTAGGGACAGCAGACAGGCTGTCCGGCATTTCCGCAGCTTCACTTCTTAAACGCCCAACTCAACTCAGTGACGGGGGTTTGGCGGAGGGCTTTTAGGAGTTCAGGGTCGTCTTTAAAGCGGAGCTGCTCAAGCTGAATGCTCTCGACGCTCACCGTAAAGTGGCTTTCCTCGAACGGCCACGGCTGCACCGTCACCACCTCATCCTTATAAACCACATCATAGCGGGTGCCATCGGGGCCGGGGCTGACTTCGAGCGCCCGTTCAGCATCCGGCAGTTCGCGGCGGCATAGGATAAGCGACATCCGGTCGCACCATTGGAACAGGGCATAGGCTTCGTCAGCCTCCTTCTTGGAGACTTTTAGCGCCGAGCGCCACGCTTTCTGATGGTCGAGCTGCTGGTCGAGGAAGGCGGCATATTCGCGCGACTCGTCCCGCAGATGCTCATACAGGAAGCTCATGTGCATGGAAATCATTAAGGCCGCCCACTGCCCTTTTGATTGGAGTTCATCCGTCACCAATTCCGGTTGATCGAGGCTTGGTCTTTCCCGCAGGCTGAAGTCCAGCGGCGCACCGACCTCCGAGAGGTGACCATTACCCGACCAGTCGCCGGATTCGTCGTCGTGCTGGGCGAGGGAGACCAGCGTTTCGAGCCAGCGCTGCGGGCGTTGGTCGGCACGCCAGTGAGCGGCGATTTTAGCGGCGAGGAGCGCGTGAGCCGGTTGGTAAATAACTTCCCAGCCGTTTTGCGTGGGGTTCACAATCATCAGCCTATCCTTCTACTGCTTGAGCGGATACACACGTTATCTAAGAGCAGTTTAGGAAAAGAAGAAGCGCCTCACCAGTGCTAGGTGGATGATTTTTGATGGTCGTTGAAAATGTGGCAACTGTTGCAAAAATTGCATTTAATCCGCCGAATTGTCCGGCGGGAGTCTCCCGTGTGTCCGCTGAAGTGTCGTTTTATGGCGGCGGCTGGCCCGGCTGTTCCCGCTGAGTTTGCGTTATTTCAGCGGATGGCTCCCGTGTATCCACCGCTGTGCAATTTGTGCAGTTGCATAGCGGCTGTGAGGGAGAATGCCGCCGAAGATGCAAAAGCGAATGCAATACATTTTTTACCACAAAGACACAAAGAACATAGAGAACCATAACAAAACGCAAAGGCGCTAGGAAGCAAAGGCGCAAAGTCATTCATTTAAACCGCCAAGTCGCCATCCACAGAAGGCTTCACATAGAACGCCAAGAGCAGAACAATACAAAGCATTTCACCACAAAGCCACAAAGAGCGCCAAGAAAAGTCAGAAATACGGTGGTGGTTACAAAGTAAGTGGTATGTGTGAAACGGTGGCGCGGACGAGATGTATCTCGTCCCTACACGATGGATTCTGTTTGTGTTAGAGCAATGATTTATCACTTACTATATGACCACTACCAGAAATACTGTAGCACAAAAGTTCTCAAGTTGTCAAGCGATAGATAGATTTTACATTTCTGTAAGAAGGAAAGTAACTAGCTGTTTGTCCTGCTGTTATTGACTCTTTTGCCTTTGGGTCTATACTTGATGGATAGATTATCGATTTAACAAAAGAGTGTTGGTATGTTTTTTCAGCGCCGTGTATCCCGACTGATCCTGCTTGGCCTGCTGGTTATAGGCTGGCAACCGCTTGCCGCGCAGGACGAGCCTATTCCTCCCCCTACTGAAACGGTTATCCCAACGCTGCCACCGACCGAGACGGCAACCGAACTGCCGAGCGCGACACCGCTGCCGACCGAGACCCCGACCGCTTTGCCCACGCTCACCGAAACGCCGCTGCCGACCGCGACGGAAACCGAGACCCCGCTGCCCCTGCCAACCGCCAGCGAAACAGCGACCGCAACCGCGCTGCCGACGGCGAGTGAGACGGCGACGCTGATGGCGAGTGAAACACCGAGCGCAACGGGGACGGCGATCATATCCGAAACGCCTGTGCAGTATGCGCCGACCATTACGCCCAATCCTCATGACACTCTGGGTAACTTTGCAGTTCAAAGTCTTAGCGCTGGCATAGTTTACGAAGTCAATGTCACCAACGTGACCGAATTTATGGCGGCGCTAAATGCTGCCAATAGTGACTGCTCGAATACCTATGTCATTTATTTAGCTGCTGGCCCATACACCGTGATGCCGATTGAGACACGCGGTTTGATTATTTCAGGCAAAGTTGTCCTTGTTGGCAATCATCTTTCTCCTTCTGCTATTGACCCTACGGTGCCTGACAGTAATAAAGTTATTTTTACCAGTGGGGTTAGTAATACAGGTATTTTTTTCATCAATAATGGTTGTGCCAGTTTAACGCTCTATAACGTTGTCCTGAAAGGGAACAGTTTGCCGGCAACTTTCTCTGGTGGGGCGATCACGAATCAATACACCCTCCATATTTATAATTCCCATTTCCTGATGAATAGGGCGGAAGGATGGGGGGGTGCGATTTTCAGTGTCAACTCAAATTCCTCACCAACAAGTGTTTCGATTATTAACAGTGTGTTTGAGAGTAATCGCAGTACGGGCAACTACCTGAATTCAGGGGGCGGGGCAATCGCAACCCAATATGGTTCATCGTTATCAATCAAATGCTCTACTTTTAAGAACAATGACTCCCGAAATGTCGGCGGCGTATTCTACTTTTTCCCTGACAGTGGCACGATCACGTTACAGCATTTATCGGGTGGGAATGTGGATAACACGCTCAGTAATAATTTCTTGTCGAATACAGCGACGAATGGTTGGGGGAGTATCTACAATTTGTCTTCCACCATTGTGAATGCGGATAATCAATATTGGAATCCTGCCGCTTCTTCTACAAAAAACAATGTTAATTCAGCATTTGGCGCAACCTTTAGCTCCGCTTTGGGAAGTGCTGTTGAACCCAATCCTGCCCCCGGTAACTGTATTATTCCTGCGATACCTTCATCGGTTACATGGTCGGCAAATGGAACGGTCTTTATTGTTCCAGATCAACCTATTCCACCATTACAAAAGTATTATGAACCCTGCGATGACGCTTTTCGTCAGACACAGGAGGCAAAAAGAAGTGCATCCAGAGTTCAGTGTGCTGTAGACACTTATCAGAGATATGTCAATAAGTTTGGGGGATCCCTAACTTGGGAACAGATCGTTTCATTATTGATGTACGAAGAAGGAAACAGTATTCTGTTAGGCAATTGGCATGGCGGTCAATATGTAGTTGGCAATCCCCAGAGCCAAAACAAAGGAACTTGTTTTAATAATTCAGATGCTCCAAACAGCAATGGTTATCCTCAAACATCAAGTGCAGCACAATGTACTCCTCTGCAAAATAACTTTACATATGCTGCTGTTGAACTTCTTTACAATAAATGTGCATTTGGTAATTATTCAAATTATCAAGGTACATGTACAGAAAAATCTTTGTTTGAATTTGCTGGTGACCCAAAGAATCCCGGATATTTGGCAAGTTCACAAGGTTTGTTTGACGATCCTTACGACGATGAAAACAATGATGGCGATGTGCTGGATGCAAATATTTATGCCTATCTTTCAATAGCGAGAGCACGCCTTAATCAGTTTGCATATACCTCACCTAATGTACCAGGCAATCCAAACTGGGGTATTTGTCCATGCGGCTGGGAAAATATTGAGCTTTTGCTGGATCCTAAACCTTATGGAACACGATGGACTTTCTCGTATTATCAAACCGCTTTGGACTACTTCCGTATTTACGGCCCGAAATGATCTATGTTGCATCAACTGTTAAATCATATTAAAGCAGTAGAAAGAAATTCTCTTATGTATGCCAAACATGCAGTATGGCTAGTTTTCATAATGACAGTCTTATTGCTTCCCAATGTTACCCTCAGTCAAGCTACAAGTGGCAATTACCAGCTTGTATTTGCGTCGGAGCGAAGTGGCACACAAGGGCAAGTCTTTACTGCCAATACAGATGGCAGTTCAGTAACTCCTTTTGAATTTGGGAACAGGCTATACATTGCGCCAGCATGTTCTGCTGATGGAGTTTATTTGGCATCGGTTTCAGATACGGTTTATCTAACGCGATTTGATCTCGGGAATAGTCAGCGCATTGATGTGGGCGAAATTGATCCTTATAGCGGACTAGCGGTATCCAATAATGGCAGCAAAATCGCTTTTAGCTCCAGACGGGACGGAAATAATGAACTCTATGTCATTAATCAGAATGGAACGGGTCTTACTCGTTTAACTAATAACATTCGCAATGATATTCTACCGAATTTTTCGCCAGATGGGACAAAAATTGCTTTCGAGTCGAAGCGAGATGGATATACCAGTATTTATACTATCAATGTCGACGGAACGAACTTGACCAAGCTCGCTGGAACAGGACAGTTTGATGGTACGCCAGCTTGGTCACCGGATGGGACAAAAATCGCATTTACATCTGGGCGTGACGGAAATTTCGAAATTTACACGATGAACTCTAATGGCTCCGGGATAATTCGCCTTACAAATACGCCGTCAATGGATTACTGGGCAACTTGGTCACCGGATGGAAATCAGCTTGCTTTCGTTTCTGACCGAAATGGCAATATGGACATCTTTGTAATGAATGTAAACGGTAGTAATGTCCAACAAGTAACAAATAATTCGGAATTTGATGATGCGCCCTGCTGGTTAATAACCAGTAATTCTCAAATTCCTACTCCCACACCCTACCCTTGTCCCTGCTCCCTCTTTGGCAGCACCACGCCCGCCAACCCCAGCAACATCGGCAACCCGCCTGCGGTTAACTTGGGGGTGGTGTTCAAGCCGAGCGTCAACGGGCAGGTGATGGGCATCCGCTTTTACAAGCTGGCGGGCAACGGCGGCACGCACAAGGGCTACCTGTGGTCGGCTGCGGGGACGCAGTTGGGGACGGTGACGTTCAGCGGCGAGACGGCGACCGGGTGGCAAACGGCGACCTTCGCCACGCCGATCACTGTGACGGCGAACACGGTGTACGTGGCTTCGTACCACGCGCCGCAGGGACGCTTCGCCTACGACAACAACACCTTCACGAGTGGGCGAAGTGTGCTGCCGTTATACGCCCTCGCTACGGGCGAGACCAGCCCCGGCAACGGGACGTACATTTTCGGGGCGGCGGGGTTGTTCCCGAACGCGACCTTTACCGCGACGAATTACTGGGTGGATGTGGTGTTCAGCCCGACGTGAGGGGGGAGAGGGGCTTCACGAGGACGTGCGACCAATACCCCGCAGCGCCTTCCACCGCGAGCGCACACTGAAACCACCCTCGGCAATCGGACTTTCGGCGGCGACCGTTTTCGACCGCGCACTGGTGATGAGCGCCACCGCGACCACGATCACTAACGCCGCCACCAATTCCCGCGCGTCCAGCACCTCACCCGCCAGCGCACCGATGAACAGCGCGACAACCGGATTGACATAGGCGTAAGTTGCCACGCGGCTGGTGGACGTGACCGAGAGCAGCCACATATAGCAGCTAAAGGCCACGACCGACGACCCGACGATCAGATACAACAGCGCTAGCCACGACTTGAGCGAAATCATTGAGATGTGTAACTGTGCCGGTTCGCCGGAGAAGACGCTCACGATGAGGAACATCAGGCCGCTGCAAAACAGGTTCATGCCGGAAGCCATCGCCGAGGACTGCGGCTTATCGACCTTGCGTGAGAGCAGTGAGCCGACCGCCCAGAAGATCGCCGAGGCAATCACCAGCAAGCCGCCAGTCGGGTCGATACCGCTGCCCCCGCCGCCGAACATCAGCACCACCCCCGCGAAGCCCAGCACCAAGCCGACCAGCACCCGCCCGCGTGGACGGTCTTCACCCTGCCACAACCAGCCCAGCACCGCCATCCACAACGGCAGCGTGGCGTAAAGCGTGGCCGCCAAGCCAGAGGCGACCGTGCGCTGCCCCGCGACCAGTGTGCTGTTCGCCCCGAAGAACATAATGAAGCCGAGTATGGCCGCCGTCCGCCACTGCGCCCACGTCGGCCTCGGTGCGCCGCTGCGCCACGCGACCGTCATGAGGATGACCCCCGCACAGGCAAAACGCGCGAACGAGATCATGAAGGTCGGGATGGTTTCGAGCGAGAAGCGGATGGCGAGGAAACTGCCACCCCACAGGAAGTAAATGGCGGCGAAGGATAGGATCAGCCGCCAGCGGGGGGCGTTCGGTCGGGAGGCCAACATAGGTGCGGAACCCTCAGTCAGATGATTATGCATATCAAAAGACGACTACCGCCGCCTATTCGCGTGTATTCTAGCAGACACCGTTTATGGCTTATTAAGTCCATCATGGGGCGATGGGATAGAGAAGCAAGGACGCGAAGGATGTCCGGTGATTAATATGATGCGGGTTGCGGCGCTGAGGGCTAAAGCCACTCAGCTAACCACCGGACAAGCGCACTAAAGGCGCTTCAAAAACAAGTACGCCGAATAGTGTAGAGAAGCGGGATACGGTGAGGATTGTGGTAGGCGATACGAACGCGCTGTCTCGCGTCCCTACATCTAAACCTCTTGGCGATCTCCGCATCTCTTGGCGTGCTTGGCGATTCGTATTCTCCGTGCATTTATCCGCGCCTCTGCGGTTCAAACCTATGGTGAAATTGACGTTCTTTACGTTGGCGTAGGGTAAGCGTCAGGTCGTAGGGGTTCCGTCAGCCGCGCATCGACTACGGGTGGAGTGTGCATCAGCCGCGCAACCAGTAACCGACGCACCAAGTAGCGTATCGTAAAGACATCAACGAAACGCACACACAAACAGGAGAAAATATCATGCGTAAGATCGTCGTTTTCATCACATTGGTCGTCATGCTCATCAGCACCGGGGTTATGGTCGTGGGCGCACAGGATGATGCCAGCAGCGTACTGCGCGGCGCTTGCCCGTTCAAGGACGGCGCGTTCTACCAAGCCAATTTGTTCCCGCGCTACGAGTTCCGCAACCAGCGGTTGGTGATGGTGAGTTGGAACACGGGCAAGACGGTACAGGAAGTTGAAACCTCGCTGGAAACCGCGCAGTTGAACATCATGAACTGGTCGCCGGACTGCCGCTACATGGCCGCCGCGCTCGGTGAATTTGGGAAAACCCAGACGGTCGTTTGGGATATGACAAACGGTCAGCGGATGGGTTCGTTCCTGAACGCCGGCCTACGCTGGAGTCCTGACAGCCAGCAGGCCATCGTCAGCAACCGTGACGGCCTCGCCCTGTGGACGGTCGGGCAGGAATTGGCTGTTAAGCTGAGTGACTTCCGTGGTGACGACTTCATCAGCCGCTGGGACGCTGACCACAACGAAGTCTGGCTGCTGCCCACCAGCTACTACTATTCGGCCCCCGGTGTCACCGTTTACAACCGTGCCAACGGCGAACAGGTCGGTTACTACGACAACCCCGCCGGTGAGAGCGCCCAAATCGGCTTCACGCTGTCGGCGGATGGTTCCCGCGTGATCGTCTACACCGTGCGCCTTGCCGCCACCAGCGGCGCGGGTGTCACCGTCTGGGAACGCGGCACCGGTAACAACGTGCAGGTGGATGCCAACAGCGACGGCACCAGCTACGCCGAACGCATCGCCCTCAGCCCGGACGCGCACTATCTGGTCATCGGTGGCAACAACCTGCGGGTGTGGGATCTGCAAAACCTGCCCGCCGCGCTGAACGACCGCGATCCCGTCATCTACGCCGCCTCGGATGCTAGAATCACCAGCGTCCGCTTCCTGAACGGCAGCACGGTTGAAGCGGTCAGCACCGAGGGTATAGCCCAATGGGATGTGGTGTCCGGTAACATCATCACCAACGTCGCCAGCCGCTAAACACCTGCCTCAACACACACAAGCGCATCCAATACGGGTGCGCTTTTGATTCCTGCTGATTTAGCCGAAGCTACAGATTAAGGGTATTAGATAGCCGGACAGTCTGTCTGCTGTCCCAACGAAGGGCGTTCTCCGTTTGTGTAGGGACGCGAAACAGCGCGTCCGTCTGCGTAAAAATCAACTTTTCAACCGGATTCTAACCGCGCAAGCAGTTCAGCCCGTATTACTTTCGGTGGGTACTTGGTTTCCCACTCATGCCGCAACGCCTTTGCTTCGTCATCCATCTGGCGAATATATGCATTAACGCTTTCACGATGCCGTAAGTAGTAACCGATGGCGAGATAGACCTGATCGAGTGTAAGCATGGTGTACATCTGGACGATATGCTCAGGTGTTTCGCCGCGTCGGTAAGCCTCAACGATCAAATCGAGCAGCACTCGTGTGCCAGCGATTCGCATTCGTCCATCAGTATCGGTATAGATGGGGATTACTTCGTTTATAATGGTGTTAGACATTCTGGACACCTTTCTGCTCAAGCCACCTGTTGAGTTAACCTGATTGCAGCATTGAAGGTGTTAATAACAGAAACGAACAACAAATTGTGGAGGATACCCGATGGATAATCCTGTACTGGACGCTGAACTGCTCGATGTGCTGCACCGCCTGAAGCCGGAGGAACAGCGGCAAGTCCTCGACTTCGCCCGCAACCTGCCCGGCAGCCAACGCCCGCGCGGCGTGCCGTCTTCTGAGCTGTTCAAATTAGCTGAAGGCTTATTTGAACACTCCGACGTTGAAGAAATGATGAAAGCGATTGAGGAAGACTGCGAAAAGATAGACTACGATGAATGGTAAGTTGCTTGATACAAACGCGGTAGCAGCACTTTTTAACCAAGATTTAGCGCTGAAAAGTCAGCTAGGCGATATAAGGTTACTCGTCTCATCAATCGTTGTTGGTGAACTCTACTTCGGCGCTTATAAATCAGGGCGCGTTCAACACAATATCACTCAACTTGAAAGATTTCTTGATCGTAATGAAGTATTAGTCTGCGACGCGGAAACAGGCAAGTACTATGGTCAAGTCAAGCAGCAGCTCAAAGCGAAAGGCCGCCCTATTCCTGAAAATGACATCTGGATTGCGGCGGTCGCTTTGCAACACGACCTCGCGCTCGTTACCCGCGACGCGCACTTTAACGTGATCGACAACCTCGTCATTGAAAGTTGGTAAACAAAAAATCGTCCTCACCGGACAGCCTTCCCAACTTACAACTTGTCACTTGCAACTTGAAACTTCTACCCCTTCCAAAACCTCAATTTGAGCTATAATCGAATTCTTTTCGCTTATAATCACAATAAATTATAATACTTTACTCAATTTCATAGAAGGTGAGCCATGACTCTTAAACGACTGCTTTTTCTCTTTTTACTCCTTTGCGCTACCGTTGCGCCGGTTTACGCGCAGGATGAGGCTGATGCGCCGCTGGTACGCGACCTCGACCCTCGATATGCTACCGAGTGGATTGATCTGGTGTATCTACGGGTACAGGCGCAGGCCGAATCGCCCACAACCTCCTCGCGTGTTTATGGTTATGCAGGCGTGACCCTTTACGAATCGCTGGTTAACGGCATGCCCGGTTATGTGTCGCTGACCGAGCAAATCGGACACATGCCCGTTTTCCCACGTCCTGAAGCCGCCGCCTACGACTGGATAAGCGTGATGGACAGCACCATGACAACGGTGCTGCCGACGGTCTTTACGGCTGTGACACCGGAAACAGTCGCCGCTTTTGAGGAACTGCGTGATGCCCATACGAAAGAACGACTCAAAGAAAGCGACGCTGAAACCATTGAGCGTTCGCTGGCCTATGGCGTGGTCTTGGGGGAGGCGATTGCCAATTGGGCAGCCGACGATGGCTTTGCCGATGTGAACGCGCGCGGCAAAGACTACGTGCTGCCGGAAATTGAAGGCGGTTATGTTCTAACAGATGACGCGAAAAAACCAAACCAGCCGTACTGGGGCGAGATGCGTCCGTTCGTGCTGGAGCGAGGTTCAACCTGCCACGTCCCTATCGACGTGCCTTACAGCACCGACCCGGATTCGGTCTTTTATGCTCAGGCGCTGGAAGTGATGCAGACAGGTAGACGGTTGACAAACTTTCAGCGGGAAACATCGCGCTACTGGATTGATACCCCCGGTGTCACCGGCGCACCCGGCGGTCACTGGATTTCGATCACCAACCAACTGACCGAACAGCTTGGGCTGACGCTGGACGAAGCCGCATGGATGCACGCGATGGTCGGTATGTCGGTAGCCGATGCGTTTATTTCGGGCTGGTGGTCAAAATATCAGACGATGGTGATCCGTCCGGTCACCTATATTCAGGAGAATATCAGTCGCGGCTGGGGGCCGTATGTCGAAACCCCGCCTTTCCCCGAATATGTTTCAGGGCACAGTATTGTGTCCGCCGCGGCTGCCGAAACACTGACCCGTCTTTTCGGCCCGCAGTTCTTTGAAGACCGAACCCACGTTATTTATAAGCATGAAGAACCGTTGGTTCGTTCCTACACCTCATTTGAAGCGGCAGCATCGGAGGCAGCGATTTCCCGGCTGTACGGCGGCATCCACTACCGCTCGGCCATTGAAAACGGCTTGCGACAGGGGCGCTGCGTTGGCAGTGCTGTAAGTGATGTATTCAACTTGCAGCCAGCCGTACTGGACAAGTAAGTAACCAAAAGAGGCGCAGGTTTAATCTGCGCCTCTTTATTTCGCTCCACTTGCAACTTGAAACTTGCGACTTCTTACCCCTTCCAGAAGCTCTCGCTCAGGTACTTATAGGCGTTGTCGGGGAACAACGTCACGATGACCGCCGCTTCGCCCCGCGCGGCAATTTCCGCCGCCACTTGCAGCGTGCCGACCATCGCCGCCGCCGCGCTGATGCCCACCAAGTAGCCTTCCTCACGCGCCAGCCGCCGCGCCATCTCGTAGGTGGCCTCGGTGCTGATGCCGAGATTACGATCTGCGAACACTGAGTCGTAAATCCCCGGTTTGATGGCTGTTTCCATGTGCTTCCACCCTTCAAGGCCGTGGAAGGGTGAGTCCGGCTGGAGCGAGATGACCTGCACATCAGGATTGTAGTCCTTCAACCGCCGCCCCGTACCCATCAGCGTGCCGCTTGTCCCCAAGCCCGCGACGAAGTGGGTGATGCTGCCGTGCGTCTGCTTCCAGATTTCCACGCCAGTCGTGTTGTAGTGCGCCTGCCAGTTGGCGGGGTTGTTGTACTGGTCGGCGTAGAAATACTTATCCGGTTCGGCGGCGGCCAGCGCCCGCACCCCGCGTATCGCGCCATCGGAACCTTCCAGCGGGTCGGTGTAGACAATATCGACCCCGTAGGCGTTGAGGATAGCGGTGCGTTCCGGGCTGACATTGCCGGGGAGGAACAACTTCACCTTATAGCCCTTCGCCGCGCCGATCATAGCATAAGCGATGCCGGTGTTGCCGCTGGTGCTGTCCAGCAGAATTTTGTCGTGGGTCAGCGCCCCGCTGCGGACGGCCTCGCGCACGATATTCGCGGCGGCACGGTCTTTCACGCTGCCACCGGGGTTCATCCATTCGGCTTTGGCATACACGCGCACATAATCCGGCAGGTGCGCCGTCACCCGCCGGAAGCTCAATAAGGGGGTGTTGCCAATCAAGCTGTCGATATGGGTGGCATCGACATGGGAAATGGTGTGAATATCCAGTTTCGGTAAGGCCATTTTCAGTTCATCGTCCTTCATCGTTTGATCGAGCAGCACACTTGCATCTCAACAAAAAAGCCAACGGCATCAAAAAAGCGCGGCGTTCCCACATTCGGGGACGCGCCACGCTTCTTCATTGGCTGTTGGCTTTGGAATGAGCCAGTTAAGGTTTAGTCAGCGGTCTGAAGTGTGGTCAACGCCCCTGCTTCAGACAACAACACAAGCAAACCATCATATTCATCTCGCTTACTTTCGTTCGTAAAGTCAGTCTAGCGGACTCAAAAACGAAAGTCAATCTTTTCGCCCTGTTTCTCACCTCTTAGATAACCTGTCATGACAAGTTCTTACCACAGACAAGCGATCAGTGGTATCATCGTCACCAAATGGTTCTGATTTAAAGAAGGCTTCTTGTGAAACGTCGAAACCGGATACTTATCTCGCTCGCGGTCGTTATTATCCTGCTGCTCGTCGTGGGGTACGCCGCCGGTGGCGCGGTCGTCTATAACCGTCTGTCGCTCGTCAGCGCGAACTGTCCAAACTTTAGCGCCGAGCAGTTGGAAAACTCACCTGCCGCCTTCACCACCGTGACGGGTTCGGATACGGATGTGCAGCCCTACCAGATGGCGACTTTTCAAACGGTGGATTTCCCCAGCCGCGAGGATAATGTCAACATCAATGCGTGGTATGTTCCCGCGCAGGACGTGGACGAAACCACCGCACCGGCTGTCATTCTGGTACATGGCGTGAACAGTTGCAAACGCTCGGCCTCGATCCTCATGCCTGCCGGAATGCTCAACAAAGCTGGCTTCAATGTGCTGATGATCGACCTGCGCAACCACGGCGACTCGCAGGTGGTGGATGGGCGCTACGCCGCTGGCACCGTCGAGTACCGCGATGTGCTGGGCGCGTGGGATTGGCTGGTGAACGAGAAGGGCTTTGCGCCGGAAAAAATCGGTTTGTTCGGTACCTCGCTCGGCGCAGCAACCGTGCTGATCGCGATGGGCGAAGAACCGCGCGTCGCCGCCACATGGGAAGACAGCAGCTACGCCGACATCAACAACGTGATTGATGCTGAACTCGCCCGTAACGGTTTCCCGACTGTGTTATCCAGCGCGAGTGTCATGATGGGTAAGGTCATCTCCAGCCGCGATGTCACCGCCCGCAGCCCGCTCGCGACCATCGCCAAACTAGACGGTCGCCCGCTGTTCATCA
Source organism: Chloroflexota bacterium (assembly GCA_020161935.1). GTDB lineage: Bacteria > Chloroflexota > Anaerolineae > Aggregatilineales > Phototrophicaceae > CFX2. The sequence continues at coordinate 112,127 of JAIUNI010000003.1, read as the reverse complement.
CCCACGGTACTGCCGATACCCGCCTCAGCGTCCAATATGCCTATGACCTGATCGCGGCAGCCGAGGCCGAGGGCGCGGCGGTCGGCTCGTGGATTGTGGAGGGCAGCACGCACGTCGGCGCGATGTTCGACCACCCCGCCGAATACGAGCAGAAATTGGTCAGCTTCTTCACCACCAGCATAGGCGGTTAGGACAATATATTGAACCGCAGAGAACGCAGAGATTTTTAACGCAAACAATTGTTGTGTAGGGAGGAGGCGTGCCTCCTCCGCACCACCAACTACAAAGATCGTATTCGCGTAGGGGAGGGGCTGAGACCCTCTCGCACCACTAACCACAAAAATCGTATTCTCGTAGGGAAGGGGCTGAGACCCTCCCGCACCCGACTAGGACGAAAATGTTTGATTATGTTGATAAAACACTCAATCAAATCATGTTCACGATAAAGCTCATCGTATTCGCGCTTTTCTTAGTAGGTTTAGGCAGCTCATCTTCCTTGGCATATGATGTAATAAAGTTTTGTAAAGTTGGTGAAGTAGGTGATGGATCATTTACTAATGTTCAGTATTTTGAATGGAATCCAAATGGAGAAAGCGTTGTTATTCTTAGTCACGATAGACTAGAAGTCTGGAATGTTCTATCAAATACGCGACAATATGTGTTCGAGAAAGACAAATCTTACGCTTACATAGTAGATTTCGATTGGAACTTTGATGGTAGCAAACTAGCTATGGCGACAAATTTAAGTGTTAGCATATTTGATTTACTGACAGGAGATTCTCATCAAATGTGGAAACCATTAGGTGATGACCAAGAGGTTTATTTTATCGATTGGGCACCTAATGAGGATAGGATAGCTATTCGAACATTTAATCAGGTAATTATCTGGGATTTATCAGATGACAAAGTTATTACAGAGTTGTCCGTTAAAGATAGCTTCTCATCTCAAGTCGTTTGGAGTCCAGATGGTAATCAACTTGCATTTAGTAATGGATACACAGTAGTAATTTGGAACACCCAAACTTCTAATATTGAGCGTGTAATCGACATTGGAAACCATTCAGATGGTTTATTTTGGAAACCTGATAGTACTGAAATAGCTGTCAGCATTCAGCTACTTGGAATAAGTGTGTTTGATATTGAATCAGGAAACGAAATTATTTATTTGGACGGTTTTGTGCCTGTCGTTTGGCTTAATAACAACCGTCTGTTAACAGGTTTTGGTATCGATCCTGACCGACGACTTGTTCTTTGGAATACAGAAACTTGGGGAGCTATAGGCCATGTCCAGATTGAAAACAAACGATATAGCCAGCCGATAGCTTTGCAGCAAGACAGTACAAGTATTTTAACGCCTTCAAATTATGAAACTATTTTGATGATAGCTAAGTTCTGTTAAATTCGTGATTTATATTGCACTACCAACCACCAACATTGTTTCTCGTAGGGGAGGGGCTGTGTCTTGTTCCCCTCCTTGTTACTACGGGGAGGGGTTAGGGGTGGGGTCTCTTATGCACTTACTGCCGCATCGGACACCGTTTATATAGGAGCGAACATGGCATCTGCCATACCCATGCCCAAGCTGGGGAACACCGTCGAAAGTACCATCCTCATCGGCTGGCGTAAAACCGTTGGTGAGAGCATCGCTATCGGCGAAACCCTGTGCGATGTCGAAACCGATAAGGCCGCGATGGAGGTCGAAAGTCCGGTCGCCGGAACCGTCCTCGCGCTGCTCTACAACGCCGGCGACGAAATTCCAGTGATGGTCAATATCGCGGTCGTCGGCACCACCGGCGAGGATATATCCCAACTTATCCCAAAACCTGCCTCAGGAATCCCAAACCCACTTGCGCCTATTTCATCACCAACCACCGTTATATCCCAAATATCCCAACCCACTGCTGTCACCAATGGTCAGGCCGTTTCCCCCCGCGCCCGCAACCTCGCCGCCCGTAAACAAATCGACCTGCGCGGCTTGCAGGGTTCCGGCCCGAACGGACGCATCATCGAGCGCGATGTACAGGCCGCCCACACCACTGCCGCACGGCTCACCCCTGTCGCGCAGTCGATGGTGAACGCGGGGGATTACCACCCGCCGGAACGCGGCACGGGCGCGGGTGGGCGCATCACCAAGCGCGACCTCATCCCCACTGCCAGCACTCCACCAGATACAGGTGTCGAGGTCATCCCGCTGAAGGGCGCACGTAAAATCATCGCCGCCCGTATGTTGGAGTCGCTGCAAACCACCGCCCAACTCACCATGAACACCTCGGCGGATGCCCGCGCCCTGCAAGCCTACCGCCAGCGCTTGAAGGCCAGCCCCGCCGACATGGGCTTACAGTCGGTTACGTTGAACGACTTACTGCTGTTCGCTGTGTCGCGCACGCTGCCGCGCTTCCCCGACCTCAACAGCCTGTTTATCGCCGATGCCATTCACCGTCACGCCGCCGTTCACCTCGGCATGGCGGTGGATACCGACCGTGGCTTGCTCGTGCCGGTCATCCGAAACGCCAGCACCCGCAGCCTGAAATCCCTTGCCGACGAAGCCCACCGCCTCGCCGCTGCCAGCACCGAAGGCCGCATCACACCCGACGAGATGACCGGCGGCACGTTCACCGTTACCAATCTTGGCAGCTTGGGCATCGAGAGTTTTACGCCCGTACTCAACCCGCCGCAGGTCGCCATCCTCGGCGTGGGCAGCATCCAGCTTAAACCGGTAGATGTGGACGGCACAGTAAACTTCATCCCGCACATCGGCCTGTCGCTCACCGTCAATCATCAGGTGGTGGATGGCGCACCCGCCGCCCGTTTCTTACAGGCGCTCGCCCAAAATCTCGCGGCGATTGACCTACTATTGGGGTTGTAATGGTGAAGCGATGATGCAATTTAAGGTGAATAATACCGGACAGCCTGTATGCTGTCCCTACAGAAACCAAAAAGATTGACCTGATTGTTGTGTAGGGACGCGATGTATCGCGTCCGCTTCTCTCAAAATGCTACCATGTTTATACATCTCCCCCTGATTCCCCTCGCCCTGAGGGAGTGGGGTTAGGGGTGAGGGTTAACGAAGGAGTTTCCAACTTGCCCAAATCACTGCCCATTCGCCCGGATGACGTGCGTCAGCGGTCGAGCCTCGTCAGCCCCGAAATCCCCATCAACACCTACGAACCCGACCCCGCCGCCGAGAGCCAGCTTTACGGTCGCGAGGCGCTGGTGAATATGTATCACGATATGGCGCTCATCCGCGAGTTCGAAACCCTGCTCGACCAGATTAAGCGCGATGGTGTCTATAAGGGTGTGAACTATAAGCACGGCGGCCCTGCCCACCTCTCCACCGGGCAGGAAGCCTCGGTCGTCGGGCAGGCGTACCACCTCACGCCGGACGACTTCATCCTCGGTTCGCACCGCAGCCACGGCGAAATCTTGGCGAAGGGCTTGTCCGCCATCCGCCAACTCAGCGAGTCCGATCTCATGGGCATCATGGAAAGCTACATGGGCGGTAAGCCCCTGCGCGTGGTCGAAACCCTGCCGGAAACTGGCAGCGCCCGTGACCTCGCCGTGAATTACCTTGTTTACGGGACGCTGGCAGAAATCTTTGGGCGCGAAAATGGCTTCAACAAGGGTATGGGCGGCTCGATGCACACCTTCTTCCCGCCCTTTGGCATCATGCCCAACAACGCCCTCGTCGGCGGCTCGGCGGATATTGGCGTGGGCATGGCGCTCTTTAAGCGCGTCAACCGCCGCCCCGGTATCGTCATCGCCAACATCGGCGACTCGTCGATGGGCTGCGGCCCCGTGTGGGAAGCCATGATGTTCGCCGCGATGGATCAGTACCGTACGCTCTGGGATGCCGACCTCGGTGGTTCGCCACCCATCCTGTTCAACTTCATGAACAACTTCTATGGTATGGGCGGCCAGCCGGTCGGCGAAACGATGGGCTTTGGTGTGCTGGCGCGGGTCGGCCTCGGCGTGAACCCCGAAGCCATGCACGCCGAGCGCGTGGACGGTTACAATCCCCTCGCCGTTGCCGAAGCCATCGCCCGTAAAAAGCGCATCCTGCTCGATGGGCGCGGGCCAGCCCTGCTCGATGTCATCACCTACCGCCTCGCCGGTCACTCCACCTCGGATGCCTCGTCCTACCGCGACAAAACCGAGATCGACCAGTGGCGGGCGCAGGACTCACTCGTCAGCTTTAAGAGCTACCTGCTGGCGAACGCCCACGCCGACGAGGGCGTACTTGGCGGTATTAATGACGGTATCGACTCGCGCCTGCTAAACGCGCTCAAAGCCGCCGTGTCACTGGAGCTTTCCCCGCGCATCCCGCCGCAGTCCATCGGGGGCATGATGTTCTCGAACGGCATAGCCGACCGCATGGCCGACGGCACACCGGAAACGCTGCTGCCCATCGCCGAAACGCGCCTCAAGCAGACGCACGAGAAGGCCCGCTTCGGCCTCGAAAACGGCGTGGCGCTCAACAAGCTCAAAACCGTCACCTACGCCGAAGCCATCTTCGAGGCCATCATCCACCGCTTCTACCACGACCCGACGATGATCGCGTACGGCGAGGAAAACCGCGATTGGGGCGGCGCGTTCGGTGCCTACCGTGGCCTGACCGAAGCCTTGCCCTACCACCGCCTGTTCAACTCGCCCATCTCCGAAGCCGCCATCGTCGGCACGGGCGTGGGCTACGCGCTGGCGGGTGGCCGCGTCGTCGTTGAACTGATGTACTGCGACTTCATGGGCCGCGCCGGTGACGAAATCTTTAACCAGATGGCGAAGTGGCAGTCGATGTCCGCCAACGTCCTCACCATGCCGCTCGTCCTGCGCGTCTCCGTCGGTGCGCGTTACGGGGCGCAGCATTCGCAGGATTGGAGTTCGCTCGTCGCCCACATCCCCGGCCTCAAGGTCTTCTTCCCCGCCACCCCCTATGACGCGAAAGGGATGCTCAACCTCGCCCTGCGCGGCACCGATCCCGTTGTCTTCTTCGAGAGCCAGCGCCTCTACCCCGAACCGGAAACGCTGGTCGAAGGCGGTGTACCGACGGATTACTACGAAGTCCCGCTCGGCGAACCCGCCGTCCGCCGCGCCGGCAGCGACCTCACCATCATTACCCTCGGCGCGACCCTCTACCGCGCCCTCGAAGCCGCCGATGAACTCCAGCACAAGCACCATCTCTCGGTGGAAGTCATCGACGCGCGTTTCATCAACCCGCTGAACTACGCCCCGCTGGTCGAGTCGGTCACCAAAACCGGCAAATGTCTGCTCGCCTCGGATGCCTGCGAACGCGGCTCATTCCTGCACACGGTAGCGAGCAACCTCAGCCAGCTTACCTTCGACCACCTCGACGCGCCCATCGTCGTCCTCGGCGCACGCAACTGGATCACGCCGCCTGTCGAAATGGAGGCCGATTTCTTCCCGCAAACCGCGTGGATACTCGATGCCATCCACGAACGCATCTTGCCGCTGCCCGGTCACGTCGTCACCACCGCGCAGCAAACACAACAGCTTATCCTGACGAATCAACAAGGGGTTTAATATGCACCAGCGTACCGTTCTCTCGCATACCGATGCCATGAAGGTTATCAACTTGATTCAGAGGCGCTTGGAGGCCGAAGGCAAAGGGGCTGCCGTCGCCGTCTGCGACTCGCATGGCGAACTCATCGCCTTCGTCCGCACCGATGGCTGCAAGCTGCCGAGCATCAGCATCGCCATGAACAAAGCCTTCACCGCCGCCCGCGAGCAAAAAGCCTCGAAGGCCGTCGGCGACTCCTCCCGCGAAAAGCCGTGGCCGATGACCAACTTTGGCGACCCGCGCTATACCGCGTGGGGTGGCGGCGTGCCGATTGTTCACAACGGCGTGGTCATCGGCGCGGTCGGTGTCAGCGGCCTCCCCGAAGAAGAGGACATGGTGTTGGCTCAGTTGGGGGTCGACGCGCTGGTGTAGATTCAAATAACACAAATTAAAAAGGCGGTTACTGAAGCCGCCTTTTCTAAAACGTCCGGGACTTTTCTTACGTCGGGAAAATATCCTTAACCGCTAATTTAAACCCCGGCAGGAAGGCCCCCCCATCCAGTATCCCGTCAAGACCCAGTGTCTGCGGCGGTTCATTCGGCACAAACACTTGGACATACTTCTTAAAGGGATCGACCAGCCAAACAACCGTTCCAGCCAGCAGATAATTAACGATTTTAATGCGAATATCCTGCTCGTCATTAGTGGGTGACAGCACTTCAATCGCCAAATCCGGCGGCAGCGGATTGTAGGCCAAATAACAAGGTTCAGGTTGTTTCTCCCGCGAAATAAACGCTACATCAGGGATATAGCGTTCACCCATAACCATGTAACCGCCATCTGCGCCCGTCACATCCCCTAAATCACCCGCAACAACATGTACGCCGATTTTAATGAGAAACATGCCGCCAATTTTAGACGAATAGTTATTCGAAACCACTTCGACAACTTTCCCTTCGATGAATTCAAAATCGCGGTTAGCATTCTCCGGCAGCGAGATAAACTGTTCAAACGCATCAAGGCTGATACGGGTTTCGATAACAGGTGATGCAACCATGTTCTGTCCTCAATCATTGGACGTTGAGATGATTATAACGGAAAAGCACAATCGCATTCGAGCATCAATATTCAATCATACGGGGATTCTAGCATGACGTTTTCTGCTCTCATCTTTAGTCTTTCATTTGTAACTTGCCACTTGTAACTTAAAACTATTTCTTAGGTTTATTTTCCGTTTGTGCCACAAACCGTTTCCTAACCGCCCACCAACCCCTTAACATTCGCGCTCCCCTGCAAAGTTAGCACCAACCCCCGCTAAAAGTGACCAAATGTTCTGACAAATGGTCACCCTTTCGCCACGAACATCTCATACAATAAAAACAGGCTTGGCTGTAGGGCCGGAAGTGCCGCTGGCAAACCCTTTCGTCTTTTTCTCCCTTCCCTGTTACTACGGGCTATCAGCGGAGTGAGCCTGCGAACGTGCTGATGTGGGCTGGGGATGGGGTCACTTAAGCACAAATCGTCGTGCCGCCTTTGCCGCTTTTTACGCATATTACGCTGATTGTGCCTTAAGCTGGAGACTGGCGACTGATAGCTCATGTCTTGCATTCGACTGTCACCTGTCGACTTTAGACTAAAGACTGCCTTTTGCAGCAGCGAACCCGCCTTTCGCCGCTGCAAATAAAATGATTTGGCGAATCGCCTTTGCCTTAAGCTGGAGACTGGCGACTGATAGCTCATGTCTTGCATTCGACTGTCACCTGTCGACTTTAGACTAAAGACTGCCTTTTGCAGCAGCGAATCACCCTTCCGCCGCTGCAAATAAAATGATTTGGCGAATCGCCTTTGCCTTAAGCTGGCGACTGGCGACTGATAGCTCATGACTTGCATTCGACTGTCACCTGTCGACTTTAGACTAGAGACTTAGAAATAAAAAAGACGCACCGAAATGCGCCCTATTGGAATAAGCGGGATCGTTCTACAGAACCGGTTCAATCACCGTCGTCGTCAGGTTCAGCACCTGCTGGGCTGCCTTTAGGAGATCTTCCACGCTCACCGGCTTACCGAGGAACAACTGTGCGCCCCCATCAATCGCTTGGTGCATCTGGAAGCCGCCCGTTGAACCGGAGCAAACCACCGCGCGGGTCTTCTCGTTCCCCGCTTGCTTACGCAGGTGGCGCAGCAGGTCGAGGCCGTTCATATCCGGCAGCAGGAGTTCCAGTACCAGCAAATGGGGTAAACCGTGTGCCATATGGCTGATCGCGGTCGCCGCGTTTTCGACCACCGTCACCTCAAAACCCGCGTGGCGCAGCGCCATGCTAAACACCTTGGCGACACTCGCGTCACCCTCGACCACCAGCGCCGTTTCGCCGTGGGCAATCCGTGGCACCGGCGACTCCAGCGAACCGGTACCCTTCGTCGTCTTACCGAGGGTCGGCACCACAATGAACCGCACTTGGAGCTTCAGATGCCCTATGGTCAGTTCGTCACCGTGCCGCAGCCGGTATTCCGCCTGAGGCGCAAGCAGTGAACCATTCAGCCGCGTACCGTTAACGCTGCCCAAATCCTTGATGAACGTGCGGTTGTCCTTCACCAGAATCGCCGCGTGCTGGCGCGAAACACCCTGTCCCTGCCCATTATGCGGGGTCAGGTCGACGGCAGGGTTCAGGTTCTTTTGCGGGTCAGCGCGACCGATCAGCATGGTTTCGACCACCTGCACTTGCAAGATCGCCGGTGTGCCTACCACCCGCAGTTCGATCACAAACGGCATCGGCTCTTGCAGCGGGCCAGTAGCACGTACGGGGAGGTAAGTATCCGTATTATGTTTCTCGGTTAAATATTTTGTTTCCCGATTTTTTGGCTCATGCATGGGCGCTTACTTTCCAATAGGCATATTAAGATACTGTAATCTATTGTAAGTATAAATGCCGAATTGAGCGTTAATGAATTGAGGATAGGTAAATTGATGGAGTTCACGAGGTCTAAACAGAAGGGGTTTGCCACCGACAAACCCCTTGATGAGGATTTAATTAGCGAAAGAGTTCACGCACGATGATATTGCGCTGGATCTCGCTGGTGCCTTCATAAATCTGGAAAATCTTCACGTCGCGCAGCAGCTTCTCGACCGGGTATTCTTTCATGAACCCGTAGCCGCCCAGCACCTGCACTGCGTCCACCGCCGCTTTGGTCGCCATATCGGCTGCGAAAGCCTTGGCATAAGCCGGAACTTTGGGGTTGGCAATACCCGCCTCGACCTGCCACGCCGCTTGCCATGTCAGCAAACGCGAGGCTTCGTAGTTCATCGCCATGTCCGCGATCTTGTGACCAATGGCCTGATGCTGGTAGATGGGCGTACCGAACGCTTCCCGTTCGCGGGCATACTTGATCGACTCCTCAAGGGCGCGGCGCTGAAGGCCAACCGCTGCGGCGGCTACACCGGGGCGGCTGTAGTCGAACACTTTCATCGCGAGGTAGAAACCTTGTCCTTCTTCGCCAAGGCGGTTTTCTTCCGGTATCTCGACGTTCTCAAACACGATTTCGGCGGTATCACTGGCACGCTGTCCCATCTTGTCGAACTTCTTGCCGACCTTCACACCGGGCGCGTTGCGATCAACGATAAATGCCGTCATGCCCTTATGCACCGCGTCGGGGTTGGTCTTCGCGAAGATCGTGAAAAAGTGCGCGTGGCTGGCGTTGGTGATGAATATCTTCGAACCGTTGATGATATAGCTCGCGCCTTTTTTCTCGGCGCGGGTTTGGATGCCAACCACGTTCGAACCGGCTGCCGCCTCGGTCACGCAGTAGGACACGAACTCGCCCTTATCAACGAGCCGTTCCCCCAGCCAGTGCTGCTTCTGTTTGTCGTTCCCTGCGAGGATGATCGGCAGGTCGCCCAGCGCGTTGGTGCTGATGCTCGTGCTGATGCCCGTGCAGCCGTAACCCAGTTCTTCAGCGACCAACACTTCCTCGAACGGCGAAGCACCGACTCCGCCGTATTCCGCCGGAATGTTCATATTGACGATGCCCAGTTCGCGCGCTTTGTGGAAAATGTCTTCGGGGAAGGTGGCGTGTTCGTCAAAGGCGGCGGCAACCGGAATAATCTCGGCAGCGGTGAATTCCCGCGCCATCTTTTGCAGCATCTTTTGTTCTTGGGTGAGTTCGAAAGAAACGCCTGTTTGAGTCTTAACGCTGTCAACCATTTTTATCGCTCCCAAAATAATCTAATCTGCATTTGATTAAATTATATGGAAAAATCGTGTCGCCTGCCACTTCTCCAGATTTTACAGTTCGGTTACAGATACTTAATGTATTGTAAGAGATTATCAGCCTAGAATGAGAGAGGGTCAGTTTAATTATCAGGGGAATGATGACCATGCGTATGCGCTTATTGATGGTGTGTATTGGGGTAATGCTGATGTCAGCAGGCTGCAATCGCGGCGCGGTGAGCGATGTGCAGGTCGATCCGGCGGGTGGCGTAGACGCGACCGTGACACTCACCGAACAGGAAGTCAACGACGCGGTAGTTGATGCGCTTTCCAAACAGACGAATCCACTGCTGCGTAATCCGAAGGTCGATTTACAAAACGGGCAAATCCTGATTAACGGCGAACACGAACGCCGCGATGGGCAGGGAACGGTCAGCGGCAGCGTAACGGTCACCATCACGGTACAGAATGGTGGGCTGCTGGCACAGGTCACACAAGCCAACATCGAAGGGTGGGATGCCAGTGACGCGCGAGTCGCGGAATTTAACCAGCATTTGGTCGAAGGTTTTAACCGCCGCGCCAACCGTGACAACGGCCAATTGACCTTCAAAGCCATCACCATTACCGATAGTAATTTGAGCTTCACCATCAATATCAAACGGGCATAAAAATAAGGATTCACAAAGGCTGGTGAAATGACCAGCCTTTTACCGGCGATTTTTCAATAGCATCATCATGACTTTAGTCCTCGACTCAACAGGATTTTCCGGCAATAGTAGTTGAAATATTGCCGCTCCCTTATGTCTCCCTCAACAAGTCGCAGCACAAAAATCAAAATCGGTGTACAACTATAACTTAATTTTGCATATCAAAAATGATGTGAAAATTGAACGGTTGAGCATATTCAAAAACCGATCATTTTCCACCTGATTTTTGATGGCGAAATTTGCTTTCAATTAATGAGATCATGTGATATAAAAATGCGCTTATTCCAGCGCCCTTAACAGAGAGATGGTTGACATGCCAGAACACTACCAAATCCTGATTCTCTATCGACCATCTGGCCCCCTCGCGCAATCTCAATTTTTAGCCAACGCCACCAGCGATGAAACCGTTCAACTGGTGGATAAAGCCCTGCAAAAAGAAGGCTTCGATACCACGATCATCCTCGTCGGGGATGATATTGAAGATGTGCTTCGGCGCTGCGACACCAGCAGCACCGTCATCTTCAACTACTGCGATGGCTACCATGACGGGCCATCCGGTTATGACCCGATCACCTACCTCTACGAAACGTTGGGCTTCGCCTACACCGGCGCGGACGATACCACACTGATGCAGAGCCGCGACAAGAGCATCGCCAAAGCGCAGTTGGTACGGCACAGCATCCCCACGCCGGAGTACGCCGTTTATAACGACACCAACGTCAGCGGGTGGAATTTATTTCCGGCGATTGTGAAACCCAACGGCTACCATGCCTCCTACGGCATCACCCAGAAAGCGGTGGTACACACGCCGCAGGAACTCAAGCGGCAGGTGGAATACCTGTTAGACGAGTGGAATCAAGACGCGCTGGTGGAAGATTTCATCGGCGGGCAGGAGTACCGCGTCAGCCTATGGGGTAACACCGAACTCGAAATGCTGCCGTTGATGTCCGTCCACTATCTGAAAGCCAGTGATCCTGAATTGGCCTTCCAAGACTACGACACCAAATGGGACGAGAGCCGGATGCACTTTGAAATCCCTGCGCCGGTCAAACCCGCCGTCAAAGCGCGGATTGAGAAGTTCGCCAAAGCCACCTACCGCGCCACCGGAATGCGCGACTACGGCGGAATCGATCTGCGGATGCGCGGCGATACCCCGTACATCCTCGACCCGAACCACAACCCGGACATTTCCGAGGTGAGCTTTATCGTGCGAATGGCAGCGACGCTCGGTTACAACTACGGTGAAGTGCTGGCGCGGATTGTGCGCTTGGCTTCCCTGCGCCGTACTCGTCATCACGCCCACGCGGCGGAGCCTCTGGTAGCCGAACCTGCGCTGGTACGGGCGGTCAAACCCAAGTCACGGCGGTCGGTTGGCAGCCGGTAATTCATCAGGATAGTCTCTCCAACGTCTTGACTTAGAGTGTACTCTCGGTTGTAGTATGGTATTTGGCTAGGCTCATTCCTCGTCCAACGACCTATGCACATGGAGAATCATTATGCACATCGGATTGCAAATTCCGTCTTTTAAGTACCCCGGTGGCACAGCCGCTATTCGCCCCAAACTCAAAGAAATCGTCACCACCGCCGAGGCGAACGATTTCTACAGCCTGTGGGTGATGGATCATTATTACCAGATCAAGAATTTATTCGGACAGGCTTATAACGACCCGATGATGGAAGCCTACACCACGCTTGGTTATCTGGCGGGGCTGACGGAGAAGGCGTATCTGGGCGTAATGGTGACCGGTATCGTCTACCGCCTGCCCTCGGTGCTGCTGAAGATGGTCAACACGCTCGATATTGTCTCCGGCGGGCGGGCCTACTTCGGTGTCGGCACGGCGTGGTATCAGGAAGAAGCCGAGGGCTTCGGCGTGCCGTACCCCGGCACCAGCGAACGCTTCGAGTGGCTAGAGGACACACTCCAACTGGCACACGCGCTGTGGAGCGGCGATGAGGCCAACTTTACGGGTAAGCGTTTCTCCGCTCCCCACATGACCAACAACCCGCGTCCCCTCAGCCAGCCACACCCGCGCATCCTGATCGGCGGCAGCGGCCCGACCAAAACGCTGCGAATGACGGCGCAGTATGCCGATGCCTGTAACCTCTTCGAGGCATATGGCTATGAAAAGCTGCAAGCATCCCTCGATACGTTGAAAGGGCATTGTGAGAAATTGGGGCGTAACTACGACGAGATTGAGAAAACCGCCCTCTGCACGGCGCACCTCAGCGGTGAGGATACCGTCAGCAGCTTGCATGACCGGCTGAAGGTGCTTGCTAACCTCGGCTTCACCCACGCCATCTTCAATATGCCGGATGTCGACACTATTAAACCATTGGAAGTATTCGGCAAGGAAATTGTTCCGGCGGCTGCGGCGCTTTAGCTTTGAGCGGTCGTTTGCGGGGGCGTATGGCGAATGCGCCCCCACAGCCACACCAGCGCGTAGGCGGAAAACAGAAACCACAGCGGGTCGGTCGGCACACGGTAGCGCGTCGAGGGGTGGAACAGCACATACATCAGCGTCATGCTGATCTGCACGAACCATAGCAGGCTCACCTCGCGCCACTGCCGCCACGACAGCGCCACACCAATGAGGCCCAGCAGGAACAGGCCGCCCCAATAAAGGGCGTGAACAGTACGCCCCACTTGGTCGAACAGCGAGGTCGAATACTGTGCTACCGGATCACCGGGCGGAAGCTGACCGAGTTCCAACTCGCCCTGTTCGTTCGTTTCGGGGATGACATTGCCCTGATAATCCAGCCGGGGCAGTTCGCCTTCGGTCGGGTTCTTCAACGGCGCGATGTCGATGCTCCAGTAGACGACAAACTTCACCCACAATAGCTGCGGAATTTTATCGGGATTTTCGCGCAAGAACTGCATCGCCAGCGCCATTCGTTCGGCATCGGCTTCGCGGCTCTGCGGGTTAGGCGACTTGATTTGTCCGGGGTCGGGCGATGTCCACTGTACATCATACCCCGCCAAGAAGTACGGGATGGTGTAAGGACTGTTCCCCTGCCAGAAGTTCGCGCCGGAGGTCGTCGTCAGCGGCACGAAGGCGTTATACACTTGATAGTTACGCGCGATCCATAACCCAAGCACCGCGACCGAAAGCAGCGCCACCGGCAGCAGCCGCAGCACCGTTTGAACGAAGCTCAGGCGGAACAAGAACCACAGCGCCACGAATACCGCCAGCGGGGGTAAGATTGGGCGGCAGAGCAGCCCTAAGCCCAGCACCACCCCCGCCGCGATGGCTAACCCCCACGTCCTGCGATCAAGCGTCGGGGGCTCACGCAGCACTACCACCAGCAGCAGGAATAGGTACAACAGCAGCATGAACAGCGGCGTGTCGATCACCGTCAGATTTTGGAAGATCAGGTACGGGTAAGCAGCGTAGAATAATCCCGCGAGACCCGCCACCCATTCCCGCTTGGGGAACAAGCGCCGCCCAATGACGTACAAACAGGCGATGCTCAGGCAGTCGAGCAGCGTGTGGAACAGCGCCACTTGCAACCCACCCCGCCCAATGACCGCGTATACCCCCGCCAGCGCGTAGCTGTACAGCGGCGGGATGAGCGCGTCCGGTACGGCAGGTGTGTAGCCGTAAACACCGGTCGCCAGCAAGTTTTGGGCGTAGACATCATACGAACCTGAACCCTGCACCGCGCCCGTTTCCTCGAAGCGGAACACACCGGGGAAGGCGAAGTAAATCACCAACCGCAGCACCACCGCGATCACCAGCACAATCGGGAGTTGATACCGCTGGATGGTCGCGATCAACGGTATGGAGGGAGAGCGGTTCGCAAGCGTGGTCATAAACTAGCGTTTGCGTGCCGTAATCGCCACAATGTCGAAGGGGTTCACATACACCGAGCGCTCGGATAAGTGGAAGGCTTTTTCCGCCAGTGCCAGCAGCCGCGCGATGATTGGCGAGTACATCCCCAAACGGTCGAGGAACAGGCGCACGGTGACGAACTTGCCCACGTGCCGCGCATCCAGCACATCAAATCCGGCCTCATTCAACATGCGGCTGAGGGTCGGGATCGAGAAATAATAAACGTGTTCTTCGGAGAGCTTGTAGCCGACCCAGCGTTTGCCGGTCAGTCGTGCGGGTATGCTGCCCACGTCCGGTGTTGCCAGTACGATCACCCCGCCTGAACGCAGCAGTTCCGCCGCACGTTGAATATACGCCTTCGGGTCAGGCACATGCTCGATCACATCCCACATGCTGACCGCATCAAAGCTGCCGTCGGTGAAATCAAGTTCGGTTAGGCTGCCCTGCCGCACATCCAGCCCGAAATGCTCGGCGGCGTACCCCACGGCGAACGACGACACATCGAGGCCGGAAACGTTCCAGCCCTGTTTACGCGCTTCATCAAGGAAGAACCCTGCCGCGCAGCCTACATCCAGCAGCTTGCCGGGGCGGATGAACCGCGCCAGCCGCGCGAGGCGACCCGCGAATGTCTTACGGATATTCGGCTCGTCCTTCAGGTAATTGGTATAACCGACGACACCCGATTGGTTGTTATGGAAGTAGGTTTCGCCGTAGAGGGCGTACAGTTCGTTGGGGTCAGGCCGTGGGCTGACGTATACCAAACCGCAGTTCTCGCATTCCACCAGCCGTAAGCCATTTTCAGGGCAGAAGGGGTGATTTTGTTGGCTGCCGCACAGGTTACAGGGGATGTCGTGCATGACCGCA
This sequence comes from Chloroflexota bacterium, assembly GCA_020161935.1. GTDB lineage: Bacteria > Chloroflexota > Anaerolineae > Aggregatilineales > Phototrophicaceae > CFX2. Next base: position 97,009 of record JAIUNI010000003.1, on the reverse strand, counting down.
TCGTGGCGGACGTGGGGGGTGGAAACGGTTTCGATAAATTCTGACAAGTGAATCTAAACCTCTAAGCACTCGCTCATCTTTCCAAAGCGGCGCGTATTGTACCGCGCTTCAAAAGCCTGAACAATGTCAGGCTTCTAGCAGGCGAGTGGTGCGGCATTACTGTTTCTCGATAATAATATCCGGCAAATTGTCCGCCAGTTCATCGTAAGTTTTGTGGGAACGCAGCGCCGCGACCACTTCCGGTAACGGGTCAGGCATCACTTCCGGCAGGTCGAGTTCGCCGACTACACCGGGCTTAAACGCCAACTGCTCCAACGGCGGCGTGAACTGCGCGTCCACCGTTTCCTTATTGCCGCGCGCGTCGATGCGGTACCAACCGTGTTCCGGCAGGTAAACGCTGTTCAACCCGTGCAGGCAAAACGTCGCGTCATCATAAGCGGTCAGCCGCTGGTAGCTCAGGCCAGCCGGTATCCCGTTTGCCCGCAGCAGCGCGGCGAGTAAATGGCTCTTGGCATAGCAGTAGCCCGTGCGGGCTGCCAGCACTTCCGAGGCCGTGCAGGTCACCGGATTCATCTTGTAGTCCCAAGTGTGCCGCACTTCGTCGCGTACCCATTCGAAGCAGCGTCGGGCAGTTTCCTGTGTCGAAACCCCTTTAAGCGACTGCGCCAGTTCCAGCACCGCCGGATGGTCCCAGTCGATAATCTCGGTCGCGCGTAAAAATGCTTCCATATTAGCCTCTTTCAGTTAGGTTTTATCCCGCCAAAATTTGATCGTACCGCCGTCTGTGCCGGGGATCGGCAGCAGTGCGCCCACCGTGTAAATCAACAGGTTATCGAGGAACAAGAAACCGACGATCATCAGCGTCAGGCCGCCCACCGGAATGAGCAGCAGCGACAGCAAGCCGAGGATGCCCGACAGGATGCCGCTGGCAATCGGCCCACCTTTCGCCCGCTGAATATGCACCTTCGCGGAAAGTGGCCGTTCGTCATAGGGGTAAATCGAGCGCGTAATCAGCAGCCAGTAATGGAAGCCGGTCATCTCGTGGCGGGTTTGCGCGGCGGCCAGCGCGTGGCCGAGCTGGTGGATGAAGCCGAGGCCGTAGTGCAGCATCACCAGCAAACCGCCGCCCACTACCACATCCGGCCCCGTCAGCGCGAGGAACTGCTTACCCAGCACCGCCAAAACTGCCCACAGCACGAAGCCCGAAATCACCGCCGTGGTATCCACCGTGACGGTCATACCCAGCACTTTACCGAGGCGGTACGTCCGGTTCCATTTACCACTGTCGAGCAGCGGCGCGGGTTTCTTGGGGTTGAACATAATGCGAACGCCTATATGGATTCTGATACTTCAAGGTAGCGAATATGCGGTGCGGTGTCAAACCATTTCAAGTTGTTGCATATTGATCGCTGGTCATTATAATGGGTTTAGGTCAAGAGGCTTATGATGACTATTCCACATCCAATCCCCTATCAAGGGAGTAAACGTAACCTTGCCTCACACGTATTACGCTACTTCCCAACAGATGCTGCACGTTTAATCGAGCCGTTTGCTGGTTCAGCCGCGATCTCGCTCGCAGCCGCATCGCAGAAACGAGTTGTTCATTTCTTACTGAATGACCTTAATACCCCACTTATACGCTTGTGGCATATGATTGTCCATCAGCCGGACGAATTAGCAGCTCAGTATGACGCGCTTTGGCAGGCTCAGGTCGGGCGAGAGCGGCAGTTTTATGATGATGTTCGGCAGTTATTTAACCAAACACATCGACCGGATTACTTCCTCTATCTTTTAGCGCGATGTGTCAAAGCGGCTGTTCGCTATAACACAAAGGGCGAGTTTAACCAGAGTCCTGATAACCGCCGGAAAGGTCGGCAGCCCGATGCGATGAGGCATGATATTGGGGGAGCGGCACACTTACTGAAAGGCAAAACACAATTCAGCGCGTGTGATTACCGGGATGTCTTAAGCGAAGCAGTACAAAACGATATTGTTTACCTCGACCCGCCATATCAAGGTGTCAGCGCCAATCGTGATGCACGCTATATCGGTGGCGTTGACTACAATGATTTTGTCGATTCGTTGAACGACCTGAATAACCGGCATATTTCGTTCATCGTTAGCTATGATGGGCGAACGGGCGAGAAATCATTCGGTAAATCGTTACCAACAAAATTAAATCTACAACAAATCGAACTTAAGGCAGGACGCTCATCGCAGGCAACTCTGCTCGGTCGGCAGGATGAAACGTACGAGTCACTGTACTTGTCGTCTGCACTAGTCGCCCGCCTTAGCCCTCAAGCTGAACCCGTTCAGGCGATACTCTGGAACGAAATGGCATGAGTGAACAGGCGTTATCCCCTGAGCTTCTGGCACTGTTAGCCCTTGTTCAAGGTAAACGTGCGCGAATCGTCGTTGACCATATTGTCCAGCATGGGTTTATCACAACCGAAGAACTCGAAACGCTTTATGGCTACAAACATCCGCCGCGTGCCATTCGTGATGTACGGGAACAGGGTGTTCCGATAGAAACCTTTGCTACGAAAAGTAGTGATGGGCGCAGTATAGCCGCTTATCGTTTCGGTCGTTTGAGTGACATACAGACAGGGCGGGTTGGGGGACGTAAACCGTTTTCCAAAGTCTTCAAAAAGCAGCTTGTTATTCACTATGGGGGTCAATGCGCTATTTGCAATACGCACTATGAAGAACGTTACCTGCAAATTGACCATCGTATCCCATATGAAATCGCGGGTGATGATGAGATACGCGATCTAAACGACTATATGCTGGTATGTGGTTCCTGTAATCGTGCGAAGTCATGGTCATGCGAACATTGTGCTAATTTCTTGAACATCAGATACCCTGAACTATGCCGGCATTGTTATTGGGCTTCACCAAGCAGTTATGAGCATATCGCGCTGCGTTTAATTCGCAGGCTTGATATAACGTGGCTTGAAGATGAAACCGTTCAATTCGACCAATTAAAGTCATCTGCTGAGGGGCAGGACTTTCCCCGCTATGTTAAGCAAATCCTCAAAGACCATTTATCCAAATAGCGTGTTGATTCAATCAAGTTAACCCCGTCACCTTCTCATGGTGCGCGTCCACCGTTAGGGCGATGCCACCGCGTACAGCGAACGCACCCGTGACATGGCACTCAATCGGGTCGAGCGCTTCAACGAGGTCATCAAGTATCCGGTTGGTCACGTGTTCGTGAAACACCCCTTCGTTGCGGTACGACCACAGGTACAGCTTAAGCGACTTCGACTCGACAATTTTCTGGTCGGGGATATAACGAATGGTGATGGTGGCGAAGTCCGGTTGTCCGGTCATCGGGCAGACGCAGGTGAACTCCGGGCAAACCAGCGTGACGGTATAGCGGCGGTTGGGGTGCTGGTTCGGGAACGTTTCAAGCAGTTTGCTCGGCTGGTTGATCGTTTGACCCAGCAGGGTGAGGCCAGCGGTTGGGTCTTCGGGTGGGAGAGATTGCTCTGTCATAATTCACCTTCTTATTCCATAATCACCCTGATTATACCCAAACTTGCGGAGCATGAATCATGACCAAAATTTATGTCGCTGGCCCGTTGTTTAACACCCACGAACGCTGGTACTTGGAGCAAATCGCGGCGGCCTTAGAATCGGCTGGCTACAGCACCTTCCTGCCGCACCGGGATGCGGGCGATCTCGGTGAGCCGACCTATGAAGCCCGCAAGCGTGTGTTTTATGCCGACCTCACCGCGCTGGACGAGTGCGATGCGTGCGTGGCGCTGCTCACTGGCGCTGACCACGACTCCGGCACATGCGTCGAGTTGGGGTATATGTTCGCCAACAAGAAACCCTGCTTCGGCATTAGTGATGACCGGCGCTGGTTGAACAACATGGTATGGGGTGTCTGCAAAGATGGCGAACACGTTGTAACCAGTATTGATATGCTTATCCCCTTAGTACAGGCCGAGTTGAAAGGTTAAACGATGCGCTACTTGATTGTGGGCGATATTCACGGCTGCTACGCCGAACTGCGCGACTTGCTCGATAAATCGGGATTGAGCAGCGATGACCAGATTATCTCTATCGGCGATCTGGTAGATCGCGGGTTGGATTCAGCCAGTGTGGTCGAGTATTTCCGCGACACGCCGAACGTCAGCGCCATTATGGGCAACCACGAACGCAAGCATGTGCGCTGGTTTGATGAGCAGGTCGAACCTGCCGCCTCGCAAATCATTACCCGCAAGCAGATCACCGAGGACATTTACCCCGAAGTCATCAGCTACATGAGCGACTTGCCCACCTATATGGAACTGCCGGACGCGCTGCTGGTACACGGTTTCTATGAACCGGGCGTATCGATTGAGGAGCAGCGGGAAACCGTATTGGTCGGCACATTGGGCGGCGAGGATTACCTGCGGAAGCGCTACTCGTGGCCGTGGTATGAACGTTACGATGGCGAAAAACCATTGATTATGGGACACCGCGATTACAGCGACGGCAAGATGCAGGTGCTGAACTACAAAGACCGGGTGTGGGGTATTGATACGCGCTGCGTCTACGGCGGCACACTGACTGGTTTACTCTTGCCGGACTTCAAACTCATCAGCGTACCCAGCCGTGGCGACCATTGGAACGACTTGCAGCGCCAATATGCCGATGTGATACGCGGCTACGAGGCGAAATAGGCTGGTCTTCACTGGATGTTGTGCGGCGCTATCCACCACCTATAATGAAATCTATCAGCGTATTCATATCATACAATTAGGCTTATGAGCGACTTTACTCTCTATGACGCAGCCTTTGAGGATGCGCCCGTACTCACACATTTGATCGTTGCCGCGTTCGAGGATCAGCGCGGGCGGATTGACCCACCCTCCGGCGCACACAACGAAACGCCGGAGAAAGTGCTTGCCAAGCTGAGACAAGGTGGCGGTATCCTCGCCAAGCGGGGTGATGAAGCAGTAGGCTGCGTCCTCTACTATCCCGATGATTTAGGCGCGATGTACTTGGGGCGGCTGGCGGTGCTGCCCGCCTACCGTCAGCACGGCTTGGGGCAAATATTGGTGGAAGCGGTCGAGACCAAAGCGCGAGCCGCCGGATACGACAATGTGACGCTTTCCGTGCGGGTGGCCTTGCCGAAGAACCGCGCCTATTTTGAACGCATGGGTTACGCCTTCACCAGTGCAGACTATCACCCCGGCTACACTGAACCCACCTTCGTGCATATGGCGAAACCCCTCCGGTAAACGTATTTATTGTAAGGAACTGATGATGCCCCGCATGATAAAACCTTATTACGCCTGGATTGTTGTCGCCGTTACGTTCCTCGCGCTGCTCACCTCGGCGGGGGTACGCACCGCGCCGTCGGTCATCATCAAGCCACTGGAAACCGAGTTCGGTTGGAGCCGCAGCAGTATCTCGCTGGCGGTCGCGGTGAGCCTGTTCGCGTTCGGTTTCGGTGCGCCGTTGGGCGGTACGCTCATCGACAAGCTCGGCCCGCGCCGCGTGATGGTCGGCGGATTGGCGCTGATCGCTCTCGGCCTCTTCCCTCTCATCCAAATGCGCGAAATGTGGCAGTTGTATGTATTGTGGGGGCTGGTGGTCGGTATCGGTACAGGTGCGGTCGCGGGGACGTTGGGCGCGACGGTGGCCGTGCGCTGGTTCAACAAGTATCGCGGCCTCGTCATCGGCTTGTTCGGCGCGGCGACTGCGGCGGGTCAGCTGATCTTCGTGCCGTCCCTCATCGGCATCGCTAGCAGCCAGAATGGGTGGGCAACAGCGTGGAAAACGGCGCTTGCCAACTACACGCATGTGCTGCCACACGCGCTGGTGGCTGCCCCTTCCGCTTACGGCTGGCGTACGGTGATGCTGGTGCTGGCGGTCGCCACAGTCATTGCGCTCGTCGCGGCGGTGCTGCTCATGCGGAACAAGCCGGAGGAGTTGGGGCTGCAAGCGGTCGGGCAGGCCAGCGCCACCACCGCCCAAACCAATATGCGCTCCACCAGCTTGCGGGATGCCGTGCGTACCCGTGACTTCTGGCTGCTGGCGGGCAGTTTCTTCGTCTGCGGCTACACCACCAACGGCCTCATTCAAACCCACCTGCTGCCCCACACGCTCGAACATGGCTTCGTTGAAAACGATATTGCCGGCGCACTGGCGATCATGGGGACGATGAATATCATCGGCACGCTCGCTTCCGGCTGGTTGAGCGAACGATTCGACAACCGCAAACTGCTGGCGACCTATTACGGCCTTCGCGCCATGTCCTTAGCCGCGCTGCCCTTTATCCTCGAAATGCAGGGGATGTTTTTGTTCGCCGTCATCTACGGCTTGGATTGGGTGGCGACCGTGCCGCCGACTGTCAACCTGACGGCGCAGCGTTTCGGGCGTGGGTCGCTCGGTTCGCTCTACGGGTGGATCTTCTGCTCGCACATGATCGGCGCGGGCATCGCGTCTTACGCCGGTGGTTTCTTCCGTGACCTGCTCGGCGATTATCACCTGATCTTTATTTCAGCCGCCGTCATGGGCATCATCGCGGTTGGCCTGTCACTGACCATCAGCAGTCCGGCGCGGCTGCGGAAGTTCGCCCTGCAAACCAGTGAATAATGCGCGGCTGGTAATGCCCTGCTGACAGCGATACACTAGCCGGTAAGCGGCTTATGGATGTAAGGAACGAGTGTATGCGTTTGGCTATTCAAGAGGATATGCTGCCGGGACAATCGGCTTTGGAGCGTTTTCAAAACGCCCGTGCGCTGGGTTTTCAGGGCGTTGAAGTTTGGGGCGCAGGGCTGACCGAGCGTGTGCCGGAACTGGCGGAAGCCGCCGAACAAACCGGCGTGGCGATTTCAGCCGTCAACCACGGCAATCAGGGGCGCTTGCTCGACCCCGACCGTGCCGAACGCGAACGGGCGCTGGCCGCCTTCCGGCAGTCAGTGGTCGATGGTGTGGACTTGGGCGCGGCGGGGGTCATCCTCGTACCGCATTTTGCCGGGCCGACCTTGCCCGACCTCACGCCCTATAAATCGGTCGAGCAGTTGGAATACGAGATGCTCCATAACCACCTGCGTACCCTGTCCGATTATGTCTATGCCATCGGCATCGACCTGTACCTCGAACCGATCAACCGCTACGAAACGCACTTCCTGAACACGCTGGCGGATGGGGTTAAAGTACGGCGCAAGATTAAAGACCACCCGCACATTAAGATTAACGCCGACGTGTTCCACATGGCGCTGGAAGAACAGGACAGCATCGCCGCCCTGCGCCAGTATGCCAACGACATCGGCTACATCCACCTTGCCGATAATAACCGCCGCCTCCCCGGTCAGGGCATGATCGACTTCGCGGCGTTGGGCGCGGTACTGGCTGAAACCGGCTACGACGGCTGGGTGGCGCTGGAATGCGGGCAGCCGGGGAAAAACGCGGATGATGCCTCGCAGATGATGGCGCAGATGCCCGCTTGCCTCGACTGTTTGCGTCAGGCGGGGTTTATGGCGTAAACAGACCTGTTATGCCCCTATTTTAATGGAATCATTGATGTGACAAGGTTTATTTCTGAGGAATCACTCAGCAATTTTTCAGATATTGCCTATTGCACTCAGCGTATACTCAATAGAGTATCGACACATAGAAGAATTCATTGAGTGAGTGTGCTTGTGCTGTATCAAGTTCTGAGGAAATTGTTCACCTTAAGCCTGTATGTGGGTATCGGCTTTGGGCTTGTCGCGTGCGACCGGAGCAGCGAATCGCCCGAAAGTATCGTGGAAACCCCGACTGCCACCACTGATCCCGTTCCGTCCAGTATCAGCGCCATTTTGAATGGTGTGCAAATCGTGATGGGTATTCCCGATGCGTGGACCGGGCGTAAGATGGACGACGGCATCCTGATTGCCGAGCAGCGCGGCCCGATGCACAACAGCGGCAAGCTGATGGGTATGCAAATCTATGTGTTCGTCTATTCCGTAAGCAGCTTTCCGCCCGATATTACCTCGGACGACCACCCCGCCCAGAGTGTCCTCGAACGCATCGTCACACAGCCGTCCATGATCGGCGACTCCGCCGTTAGCCACCCCGAAACGTTTACATGGGACGGCAAAGACGCGGCCTACTACTTGCTGAACGACAAGGATAAGAACGTTTCGCTGGTGATGGCGGTGATGCTCGAAGATCAATCGCAGTTGGTGGCGATCAATATTAGCTGCCCACGTTCCAAAGCCGGTTCCATCCGCAAAGCGCTCCCCGGTTTACTGGATGAATTGTGGGTCAACAACGAACTGATGAGTACGAGTATTTTGGAAGCACTGCCCGACCCGCTAATCTTCCCGGATTATGCTTACGCGGAAGGTGCAACCAGTACGCCTGAGTAGTCAAGCGATTTCCTTCAGGGAATAAGAGCCGACCGGAAAATTATTATCGTATCGGATGGCATCTGCCTAGCGTGCCGTCCCTACAAAATGCGAAATTCAAAGGCTCTGTTCCGAGTAGGGACGAGATACATCTCGCCCGCCTTATATCCATTGACCGAATGCCCTTCGCTGCCGATGTCCCTTACAATTTAAACCAGTACGGGTACCGGTTTGCTGGCTTTCACGCCCAACCCACCGAAGCTCACCTCGGCGGCGATGTAGGTGCTGTAGGGAACATCCACAATTTTCCGCACGCATACACCACCGCGTTCCTCTTTCACGCCGATTGCTGGGGGCAGGCGCAAATCAATGTTACCGAGGTTGCACTTGGCGTTGATCTGCTTATCTCCACTGAGTTCTGTCCAATTCAGGGTGATCGCCCCGATGTTCAGCTTAACATCGGCCTGCCCGTGCAGGTTATGGAGCGCCACGTTACCCGCGCTCAGGTGGAGATGCACATTCGCGGCATGGGTATAGCCGGTGATTTCGCCCACGCCACCATCAATCGTGACGCTGCCGTCACCCCCTGCCAAGCGCAGCACGCCCGCGCCGAAATGGATATTCAGGCGCGTAGGAGCAGGGAGATGCACTTCGATACGCAGTTTCTCAGCCTGTCCCTGTTGGAAAAACCGCGTCAGGTTATTGGCGGTCATCATCAAGCGGTTGCCCACGCGCTCAATGCGGTCAGGTAGTAAGTGCGCTTCCCCAACGGCGAGGACACGCGCTTCATCCACCGCGTCGAAGTACACCATCAGGTTGCCCAGCGTTTGGGCGTTTACGAATAATTCCTCTAACCCTTCAGCGGGGAAATAGTGATCAATGGTCAATTTCTCTAACGCGCTGATGGGGAATTCGTCGGTTGAGTAGCTTGGGATCTTCATGGCCTGTCTCCTGTTGACATGACTTCATAATCCCCTATACGGATGGAGTTGTATTTGTGTTCAAAACACGAATAATTGACGGCAAATAGGTTTTGGAAAGGATTCAACAATGGCGATTTTACGAACCCTCAAAGGGGATATTCCCACCGAAAAATTAGGCTTCATTCTCCCCCACGAGCACCTGTTTGTCGATCTGCGCGGGCCGCTCGCGCCGGGGCATGGCGAGGGAGAGCCGGAGGTCGTCGGGCAGTTGGTGAAACCCTACTTGGATGCGATACAGGCCAAAGGCGTTACGGCCTTCGTCGACTGCGCGCCGCTGGGCGTGGGGCGCAATATTCGGGCGATGCGGCATGTGGCAAGCCTCACCCCCATTCATATCGTCGTGCCGACCGGTGTCTATAAGGAAGGCTTTATCCCGACGAATTGGCTAGACATTAGCGCCGAAGCCCTCGCCGAACACTGGATTAGCGAAATCACTGACGGCATCGAGGGTACGGATAGCAAAGCCGGCTTCATTAAAACCGCGCTGGTGGACGACGGCCCGAAGGCGATTGAGGCGCGTAACCTGCGGGCAGCGGCGATTGCCAGTCAAGCCACGGGCGCGATCATCGGCAGCCATACCATCGGCGGCAGGGCGGCACGCGAGGAGATGGACATCCTAGAGGCGGCGGGGCAAAACCTCAACCGCTTCATCTGGATACACACGCAGACCGAACCGGATACGAGCATTCATATCGAGGCGGCGAAACGCGGCGCGTGGGTGGAGTTCGATGCCATCGGGGCTAATCCAGAACTCGACGGGAAGATGCTCGACTACACGGTGAACATGCTCGACGTGGGTTATGGCGCACAGGTGCTGCTCTCCCACGATGCCGGTTGGTACGAGGTCGGCTCCCCCGGTGGTGTGCCGCAGCCGCAGGGTTATCGCGGGTATACGGCGTTGATGGACACCTTCCTGCCCGCCCTGCGTGAACGCGGCGCGACCGACGCGGATATTCACCTGCTGACCGTAACCAACCCCGCGCGGGCGTTTGGGATATAGCAGTTGGCAGTTGGCTTTTAGCTCCATACAAAGGCCGCAAATGTTGAAAATGTTAGAAATATTGCAGTTGTTGCTGTTGATGCTGTTGTTACAACATCGTTTTGACGGCGGATGTGAGGGAGCAAACTGCTGAACGTTCTCAAAATTCTTCAAATTCGTCACTTTCACAGTGCATTTTATGGCGGCGGCGGCGGCGCTATACCGCCATTTCGGTGTTTTGTGTCAGAAATGTCGTCAGAGTCGTCAGTGTCCGAAATGTCAGAGATAGACCCCCTCCGTCGCTAACGCGACACCTCCCCACAAGCGATGGAGGGGATAAATACGCCGTTCTTGGCAAAATTAGCAGCAAAGGCGGCAATGGCAAGAATAGTCTTCAGTCTATAGTCGCCAGTCATTAGTCCAATACGAGAACAAATCGCCAAGCACGCCAAGAAAGGCAGAGAACGCCAAGGGCGTATGCGGTTGTTAAGATGCGTGAGGTCGGGAGCGCGGATGAGGCGTACCTCATCCCTACATCCAGCCCTATGCACAGGATAGCAGAGGTTGGGGACGAAAGGGTGAACATTTGTCAGAACATTTGGTCACTTTTAAGCGGTGTTGGTGCTAACTCTTTGAGGGAGCGTGAGTGTTAAGAGGGTTTGGGAATGGTTAGTAAATAGTTTGTCGGGTTAACCGAATTCAAACGTAGGAAATAATAAGTCGATAGTCAGTAGTCATTAAACTTTAGATAATGTAAAGACAGGAAGATACCTAGTTGATGCAGTGGCAAGTCTGGAGCGATGGTAGAATACAGAAAAGGTTGAGGGTTTAATATGTTCAATCAATTCTCACTTCTTATTCCAGAGGCAGAACTTCAGGCGTTTTGCGAGAAACACGCTATTCGTAAACTTTCACTATTTGGTTCTATTTTAAGTAGCGATTTCAATTCCCAAAGTGATATTGATTTGCTCGTAGAGTATTTACCGGGCCAACGTATTACCTTTTTGGATATGGTGGAACAAGAAACCCAATTAACGTCTTTGCTGGGACGCAAGGTCGATTTACGAACACCTATGGAACTGAGCCGACATTTTCGGAAAGCTGTCTTGAAAGACGCACAGGTCATTTATGAATACGAGGGATGAAACGTTATTGCGTGATATGTTGGATGCAGGACGCAGGTTGCAGAATTTTATTACCAATAAGACACGACTTGATCTGGAAAAAGATGATTTTCTCCTCGGTTTTGCAGTCGTACGTGCGCTTGAGATCATTGGCGAAGCAGCCAACAAAGTAACAACAGAAACCCGAGCGCTTCTACCCGAACTGCCGTGGCATGAGATCATTGGAATGCGAAATCGTATTATCCATGCCTATGATCGTGTTAATTACGATGTGGTTTGGGATACGGCAGTCATGAGCGTTCCGTATCTCATCCAGTTACTCGAAGGCTTTCTGCCACCTGAAACAGACGCGAGTGAAGCCGAATAAACCCTACGACCAGCGCAGGGTGGTGTTCTTGAAGGGAACCAGCGCGAGGATGACGGCGTGTTCGTAGTATCGCTGGCGGTCGATGAGGTCGCCGGTGAGCAAGCCAACCGCGCCGTTGGTCTGTTTGGAGTTCGAACGCCCGAAAATCTGGTCATCGGCCTCGCCAAGTTCCACGCCGTTCCGCACCAGCGCGGCGACTTCGTGCGGCAGACGGAACGCGGCGGTACGGGCGCTGCCGGAAATCGCGTCCATGTCGCGCCACTCGCGGCGCGGCGCTGGATCACGCCCCAGCACGACGACCCATGCATACGTCCAGAGTTCGCCGTGTTTTTCCTCACAGCCACCTTCGATGCCGACCCAATAATCGGCAGTCGGGTAGGCAGTGCCAGCGTTGGCAACCCGGTTGAGCGCCCCTTGAAGGGTTTCTTCGTCGCTCATCGGTTGGTCTTTGACACCGGATGGGACACTGACACTTTCAGCCGTAAAGGTTTCGGCAGGGAACATCTGCTGGAAACCGGACAATGCCGATTGAAGTTTCACGGGATTTTTCGAGGCGACGATAATGTGCATAGTTTTTAAGTGCTGAGTATTGAGTACCGAGTTATAAAACGAACGAGTTAAAACGGGTCTAAGAAACCATTTGAGACGTTTTGAAATACCGGACAGCCTGTATGCTGTCCCTACAAAAACGCGCGTTTGTGATGCGAATTTCGTGTAGGGACGCGATACATCGCGTCCGAGGAACCCTAAACCTACTTTTCAAACGGCTTCTAAGCACAACATGATGGGTGTTTAGACACTGGCTTTGCGGCGCATGTAGCCGAGCAGCATGACCATCGCGGCGACGGCGGCGATTGCCAATATGAGAAGCAGCCATTCCGGCAAGCTGCCACCAAAACGCAGCCCACCGAGGCCAATCGCCATGAACTGCGACAGGATAAAGATACCGCCAATCGCCAGCACTTCCAAAGGCCAGCCGAAGATACGCAGCTCACCCTTGTTCTGCTGGTTGAAGCGCTGCCAGCCGAGGCCGCTGCCCTCGCGTTCCAGATGGTCGCGGATGTAGGCGTTGATCTGCATGACGAACACCTCATTCTGCGCCCAACCAACCGCCAGCATCAGGGCGATCAGCGGGTAAATGAGAATGACGACCGCGCCGGAGTTCCAGCCGAGGCCGAGGAACGCCCCCGCCAACGTCAGCGCAACGCTGATGGTTTGCTGGCGCGATTCGATGCGCTTGAGGACTTCCTCGCGCAGTGATGCGTATTCCATTTCGGCGTTGGCTGATGCATTCGTTTCCATTTGGCTGCCCTTATCCCTCGTCGCAAATACCCTAGAGAGTATAAAAGGCAAACCGATAACCTGCAAAACGAGGTTCACGGGTGGCGCTTGTATCTTGTGAGGGGTGGATGTACACTAGCCCGATATGAACAAAAAATCTACACTTCACCGACTTGTTATCCTACTCGTCCTTGCGCTGCTGACCGGCTGCACGTTCGGCTTTGATTCGACCACCTCGCCACTGCCCAGCGATGGTTCGGGCGGGAGTACCGATCAAGGGGGTGACACGGCGCAAGTCGTGCAGATCATTGACGGCGACACGATTGACGTGCGCTTCCCGGATGGGACGCGCGAACGGGTGCGCTACGTGGGGATGAACACGCCGGAACGCGACGAGGTGTGCTACTCCGAGGCCAAGCAGGCGAACGCCCTGTTCGTTGAGGGTAAGACGGTGCGGTTGGTTAAAGACGTGAGCGACACCGACCAGTATGACCGGCTGCTGCGCTATGTGTACGTGGGCGACCTGTTCGTCAACCGTGCGCTGGTGGAACAGGGGTATGCCGAGGCGGTGGTTTACGACCCCGACCGCGCCCACTACGACGAGTTCGTGTCGCTGGAGAAGCAGGCGGCATCGGCACGGCGCGGCTGCCACCCCAGCGGCATCTTCAACGATAACAGCTATACGCGGTAACGTTTACCGTTGATATTCGTAGGCGGGCTGTGCAGCCGGTACAGGCTCAACCCAACCCAGCGCTTCATTCTGTACAATTTGCGCCATCGTGTCGAGCCACTGCGGTTGGTCATTCAGGCAGGGCGCGAGGTGGTACGCCTCGGCTTTACCGCCGCCGGAGACAAATTCGTCGCGGCCTTCGTTCCCCAACTCATCAAGTGTTTCGAGGCAGTCCGCCACGAACCCCGGCGCGAACACCAGCAGCCTTTCCGCGCCGCTGTGTACCATGCCCTCAAGTGTATCGCTGGTGTACGGCTGCAACCACTTTTCCGGCCCGAACTGCGACTGGAAGCTCACCTGCCACTGGTGATCTTGGAGGTGCAGCGACTCGGCAAGCAAGTGCGCCGTGACCTCACACTGGGCGCGGTAGGGGTCGCCCGTTTGGATGTAGCGGTTGGGGATGCCGTGGAAGGTGAACAGGTAGCGATCCGGCTGCCCGTGCTGGCGGACGGCTTCCAGCACCCGTTCGCGCAGGGCGTTAATATAGCCGGGGTGGGTGTAATAGGGCGGCACGAAACGCAGCGCCGGAATAAACCGCTTGCGGTCGTCGTGGAAGGCCGAGCGTGTACCCGCCGCTGCCATATAAGTGCCATCGTAAATCGAGGCAGTGGTCGTGGAGGAATACTGTGGATACATGGGCAGCACGACAATACGGTCGATGCCCTCAGCCTCCAGCGTTTGCATGGCATGGTTCAGGCTGGGCGTGCCGTAGCGCATCCCCAACACCACGCGGTACGCATCGCCCAAACGTGCTTGCAAGCCTTCGGTCTGCCGTTGGGAAATCTTGAGCAGCGGCGACCCTTCGTCCGTCCAGATGCGGTGGTACAACCGCGCGGAACGGCGAGGGCGCGTCCGCAAAATCACACCGCGCAACACCGGCTGCCAGATGAACGGGCTGTAGTCGATGACGCGGCGGTCGGACAGGAATTGGCGTAAGTAGGGACGCAAAGCGGCGGCGGTCGGTGCGTCCGGTGTGCCGAGCTGGGCGACGATCACACCGACGCGGGGCGAGGATTTTACAGCGGGCATGGATAAACGAACTCCTAAAGATCAGTGCGCGACTTCATGACAGTCATATTATAACCTTGAACCTGCATAAATCTACATAAAACTATAGGCCAATCAAAATTGAACCCCGATCAACTTTTTTTATAGCCCTGCTCACAGTTTGGATTAACACCTCGACACCCGGTATCAACGCTTGTGAAATTTAGCGCTTGACCACCCTTGTAGATTAGCCCTGTAAAACTCGCTACCCTTAGGCTCGTAACTTTACCAATGTCCAACATGGGAATTTCTATGAAGCACAAACGCTTATTGTTTGGTCTAATGTTCGCGTTGTCGGCGCTGCCCTTCGGCGGCCTTTTTGCACAAGAAGCGACGGCTGAACCGGTTGGTGATTTGGCCGCCGTGAAGACCTATTTGCTGGAAAAAGCCAACGGCCTCGCCGAAGGCTCCAAAGTTTTGACCGAAAGTACCGATGCTTATTATGAACTGGCTGAGGCGGCTGGCTTTGACTACGAAGCGCTGTGGGCAGCCAAACCGGAAGCCGTAACCGCCGCGCTGACCGCCGCTAAGGAACAGTGGATCATCATCAGCCCGGAATACGAAAAGATGGAAGGGATCGTGGCGGGTGTGCCGAGCCTTGCTGAATATGACGCGATCATCGACGCTTCGGCTTCCGGTGAAGAAGACCCCGAAAACGCAGCCGATTTCAGCGTGACACTGCCGGACGAAACGGTGCTGGAGAAGCCCGGTAACCTGTTCGGTCTGCTGGAAGCCAGCCTGTGGGGAACCAATCCGGCCTTCGACAGCGGTGTCGAGGTTGACCTCGACGGCGATGGTGAAGTCGGCTTCGGTGATGTGCTGCCGGATGCCAACTTCGTCAAGGGCGTGGCGGATTCACTCGCCAGCTACGCGGCTGACCTGCTGGTTTCCTCGGAAGCGTGGGAGCCGAACGACAGCGATGCCTTCACCGCGCTGGTGGTGATGGTGCCGACGATGAGCGAATACTTCGGTTCGTGGAAGACTTCGCGCTTCGTGGCGGGTGACGAGGCGACCGGCCAGAACTTCGCCGTGATCTCGCGTCTTTCGGACATCAACGATATTCTCAGCAGCTTGCAGGTGATTTATGATGGTGTTGGCCCGCTGATTAAGGCTGAGAGCAATGAACAGTACGAGCAGATCAAACAAGGGCTGATCGACCTGAAGGCTTATGTCCTCGACATCCTTGAAGAGGAACAGGGTGGACGGCAGTTTACCGCCGAAGAAGCCGATGTGTTTGGCAGCGAGGCACAAGACCGCGCCCAGACCATCACCGGACAAATCGCGCAGGCCGCCGCACTGCTGGATATTCCGATACAGGAATAATATCGACTAAAACTGAGTTCAAGAACTCACGGATGTGGGGCGCTGTTTGTCCCCGCATCCGTTTGCATATTCGTTTATGGAGACAATATTATGAAGCGGATGAGCCGCGTCGCTGGAATCATACTAGCCTGTGCGCTGGTATTTTTTGCTTTACCGGTCATGGCGCAAAGTGATACGCCACAAGCCAACGCTGAACAAATCCGGCAGCAGTTATTCCGGGCGCAGGGCAAACTGCTGCTGGGTGACGATGCCGAAGCGGTCACGGCGATGACAGCCGCCTACGAGCGTTATGAACAGGTGTTACAGCCGATCTTTAGTGAGGCGGTTCCCGATGTGGCGGCGACGCTGGAAACCCATTTCGCCACCGCGACCGAAGCGGTTGCACAAGGGGATGCGCTGACGCTGGCGGTCACACGCGGCGCGATCTGGACGAGCATCCTCAACGCCAGCAGCCAACTGGCGATGCAAGCGGTCGAAAATAATGATGGTGCGACCGCTGCCCAATGGCTGCTGCTGCGCGAGTTCCGCAGCTCGACCAAGTTCAGCCGCCCCGGCGCGGACGCGACCAAAGCGGTGCAAGCCTTCACCGCTGGCAACGGCACGGTGGAAGAAACGATTACCGCCATCCGTAACGACCTGCTCGACACCTATCAAGCACAATTGACCACCAGCCTCGCCAGCGCCGAGGATGCCCACCGCTTCGAGTTTAACCTGCGGCAGGCGGAGGAAGTTGGGTTGGCGGCGGGTTACTTCGACATTCTGGGCAACACGTTCGCGGAACAGCGCGGGGCGGAAGAATTCCAGAAAACACAGAAGATTTTCGCGGCGCTTTCGCGTGTCGCCGTCAATGGTGATGTCTACAGCTTCCAACTGAACATCGAGTCGATCCAAACCGCGCTCAAGGGCTTCCGCGCCGCGCCGCTGAACGAGGCCGACCAAGCCCGACGTGCCGGTCAACTGATCCGCTTCGTCGATCTGGTGTCGATTGAGTACAAGCGGGGTATCGTCAATGGTGTGGTGGTGCGGAGTATCGAGATTCAGGAAGCGACGACCTTCCTCGAAGCGTCAACCGCCGCTTTCAACGACATTTCGCTCACCCTCGAACAGCGTGACGCGGCGATTACGGCGAAAGTCGCCACGCTGCTGAACGACATGAAGCTCCAAATCCAATCGACGGCTGACCCGGTGGCGCTGGAAAATAAGGGCATCGAAGTTCAGACCTTACTCAAGCAGGTCATGCCCGAAGAATGGCAGCAGGTCGCCACCGACTCGGATATGGACGTGATTATCTCGCTGCTCGACCAGATTCCCGCCGCCGTTAAGCAGAACCAATATGACCTCGCTGAGTCCGCCCGCTTGGAGGCTTACGGCTTCCTCGAACTGGGCATCGAGCAGCGGCTGCGCGGCTTCGCGCCGGAGATGGCCTCCGAACTCGAAATCCTTTTCTGGCAGGGTGGCGGTGTCGCCCATGACGCGGATGATATTGGTGTGGGCGATGGGATGACCCCCGGCCTCGCGTACCTGATCGCGACCCGTGCGCCGCTCGAAGAAATCGAGCATACATTGACGATGCTCAAAGCCTCGTTCATCAAAGCCAAAGCGGTGATGGAAGCCGGTAAATCGACCCCCACCGTGGTCGTCACCAACTCGGCGATCATCGTGTTCCGCGAAGGCTTGGAAGCAGTGCTGATTTTAGCCTCGCTGCTCGCCAGCCTGCGTACCGCCGAAGAACTCCGCTATCGCCGACCGATTGCGGTGGGGGCGCTGCTGGCCTTCGTCGCGACGGCGATTACATGGTGGGCGGCGAATGAACTGCTGCAAGTGATGCTGCCGCTGGGCGAACGCTTGGAGGCGATTGTCTCACTGATCGCGATTGGTGTGCTGCTGCTCATCACCAACTGGTTCTTCCACAAGGTTTATTGGACAGGCTGGATGGCGAACTTCCATACCAAGAAGCGCACGTTGATCGGCGGCGTGGCGGCGGTCACTATCAGCCAAACTGTTGGCCTTATCATTCTGGGTTTCACCAGTATCTACCGTGAGGGCTTCGAGAGTGTGTTGTTCTTGCAATCGCTGGTGCTGGAAGCCGGGGTACTGGTGGTGCTGGAAGGGGTGCTGCTCGGCTTGCTGGGTGTAGCGGTGGTCGGTGTGCTGACCTTCACCCTGCAACGCAAACTGCCGTATAAGAAGATGCTGGTCGTCACCGGCGTGATGATCGGTTTCGTGCTGCTGACGATGGTCGGCAATACCGTTCACGTCATGCAGGTTGTCGGCTGGCTGCCGATTACCCCGATCATCGGCTTGAACCTGCCAATCTGGTTGGGGCAGTGGTTCGGCCTGTTCGCCACATGGCAGGGCATCGGCCTGCAAATCGCGGCGGCGGTGTTCGTCATCGGCAGCTACTACTGGGCGGAACACATCAACAAGACCCGGCGTGAACACAAGACGGCTGACCACAAAGAAAAGGCCGCTAATCCGGCTGAACTCCACGCTTAATCAGCGGGACGATAAATGTTCGTAGGGGCGACCAAACCGGTCGCCCTTTTTGTTTGTAGCCACCTGTCACAGCTTGTTACCCATCCCTATCATTTATTGACAGCGAATAGAAACTTTGTTACTTTTGCGCGAACAATTGCCTTGTTGAAAATTATTTTGCCGGCGAATTTACCCTCATGTTCACGACCTGATCACATGACTTTTGTCGTATGCATAGCTGACTTTCTTGATCTGTGTTACTCTATATAAATTAGCTGTATACAGGGTGTATACATAGTAAGGAAGGGAGACTGCCGAGGTTAGCCTTCACAAAAATTATAGATCGACACCGTAAGACGTTCGACCATTCTTTGTTTAGGAGCAAAAGTGATGTTAAAGAAAAAAGGGTTTTTATTCATGCTGGTTGCGCTGCTGGTCGCCTCGTTGGGCGGGGCAGCCACCGCGTCGGCGCAGGGCGTTACCGAACTCACCATCTGGTGGGCGCAGTGGGACCCCGCGAATTATTTACAGCAAATTGGTAATGATTACGAAGCAGCAACCGGCATCAAGGTCAATGTCGTACAAACCCCGTGGGGCGACTTTTACACCCGCGTCGGTACGGAATGGGCGGCAAAAGGCACTTCCTATGACCTGATCGTCGGCGACAGCCAATGGGTCGGTCAAGGTGTGACGCAGGGTCATTATGTCGATCTGACCGAGTTCATGACCAGCGGCGGGATTGATAAGACCGTCACCCCGGCGACGCTGCAATACTACGGTGAATATCCGGCGGGCAGCGGCAAATACTATGCTTACCCGACCGAAGGTGATGCGAACGGCTGGGCATACCGCAAAGACCTGTTCGAGAACCCCGACGAAATGGCCGCCTTCGAAGCCAAGTACGGCTACCCCCTCGCCGTGCCGGAAACATGGGTGCAGCTCCGCGACATCGCCGAGTTCTTCACCCGCCCCGATGACGGGCTGTACGGCGTGAACGTCTACACCCAGAAAGACTACGACGCGATCACGATGGGCTTCGAGAATGCGTTCTTTAGCTACGGCTGCAACTGGCAGGACGACACCAATAACGTCCTCGGTGTGGTGAACGCTGAACCCTGCGTACAGGCGCTCGACCTTTATAAGGAACTCTATTCATTCGCACCCCCCGGCAACACCAACTCGTTCTTCCAAGAAATGAATGACTCGTTCACCAACGGGCAGGCGGCGATGATTATGAACTACTTCGCCTTCTTCCCTGCGTTGGACAGCGACAACAACCCCTTCCGCGAAAGCACGGGTTACTTCGTCATGCCCAAGGGGCCGGATGGACAGCAGTTCGCGGCGCTCGGTGGTCAGGGCATGAGCGTGAACGCTTATGTCGATGACACGCGCAAACAGGCGGCGCTGGACTTCCTCCAGTGGTTCTCGCAGGAAGACACACAGGCGACGTGGGCGGCTTACGGCGGCTACACCTGCAACATCAACGTTCTGGAATCGGATACTTTCCTGAACCAGACTCCTTATAACGCGGCGTTCGCGCAGACCATGACCTTCGTCAAGGACTTCTGGAATATTCCTGAGTTCGGGCAGCTTTTGGAGCCAACCCAACGCTACCTGCACGCTTTCATCGTGGGTGGTGAGGGTACAGCTCAAGAGGCGCTCGACGGCATGTCCGAAGAACATGACGCGGTGCTGGTCGACGCGGGCGTGATCCAATAACCGAACCGATAGGGTTCATCAAGCGGGGGTAGCGATACCCCTGCTTGACTTTATGAGCGACGAACGGACGCGATATATCGCGTCCCTACGCACGCAACGGAGTTTGTGTAGGGACAGCATACATGCTGTCCTTTGATTGGTCTAATAATAAGCCGATTGAGGACTGTCAGCGCGGGATAGACCCCCACCCTAACCCTCCCCCGCAAGCAAGGGAGGGAACAAGAGGGAATGAGACTAGCAGCGCAACAGGGCAGAGCCTTATAACGGTGAGCATAAAACTGTACGCGAATGGGCGCGGCCTGCTGGCTGTTCGCCTGTCCTAATCCATGAGATTTGAGGTTGCTTGTGTCCGAAACCAGTAGCAAGCTCTCAGGCATCGAAACACGGGTCCATCAGCAGCCCCGCCAGCGGCAGATGAGCAACACGCGGATCGTGCAGTTGTTCATCCTGCCGACGATGATCCTGCTGATCCTGATGAATATATTCCCGTTGATTTACAGCCTGTATCTGAGCTTTACAAATTATTCCGTTATTTCTGACAAAGCCCCTGAGTGGGTCGGCCTGCAAAATTACACAACTATTCTTTCTGACGAACGCTTCTGGCAAAACTTCGCCGTCACCGGACGCTACGCCCTCATCTCGGTCATCCTGCAAACCGTTATCGGCTTCGGGCTGGCGCTGCTGCTGCGGAGTAAGTTCAAGGGCAGCGGCATCATCACCACACTGATCCTCGTACCGATGATGCTCTCGCCGATTGTGGTGGCAAACTTCTGGAAGCTGATCTACAACCCCTCCTACGGCATCTTCAACTACCTGCTGGGCTACACCAACATCAACACCTCGCCGGAATGGTTGGGCGAGCCGACACGGGCGATGTGGGCGATCATCATCGTGGATGTGTGGATGTGGAGTCCGTTCGTGATGCTGCTGTGCCTCGCGGGGTTGAGCGCCATCCCCGAATACCTCTACGAAGCGGCCTCGATAGATCGCGCCAGCGCGTGGTTCCAATTCCGGCGGATTACGCTGCCACAGGTGATGCCGCTGCTGCTGATCGCGGTATTGTTTCGCTCGATTGAGGCTTTTAAACAGTTCGACCTTGTGAAAGGCTTAACGGGCGGCGGGCCGGGGGACGCGACCGAAACGGTGTCGATACGGCTGTTCCAACTCGCCTTTCAAGGGCAGTACGACACCGGCATGTCGAGCGCGTTGGCATACATTGTGCTGATCGTCATCATCGCCGTCAGCAACCTCTATATCCGGTCACTCAACAACGCGAGGGGAGGCTAAACACATGGCAACCGAAACAACGACCCCAAAACCTGCGCTGCGCGTTCCCGTGGTGAATTATTCCACGCGCGTCGATAAAGTCGGCTGGCAACCACAAGCCGCCAACGTCACCCGTGCCATCATCGCCGTGATTATCGCGCTGGTGATGCTGATCCCCGTGGTGTGGATGGGCATGACCGCTTTCAAACCGCTGCGGGATGCCGTGACGGTTCCGCCGAAGGTGTTCTTCACGCCCTCGATGGAAGGGTTCGTCAACCTGTTCACCCAGCGGCGGCAGGTGAGTGACGCGGAAGTGGAAGCCCTACGCCAACGTACCGACCTCGGTTTCGCCGATCAGGTGGCGCTGGCACAGCAGCAGGTGATTATCGGGCAGAGCGAGTTCACGCGGCAGATCATCAATTCGCTGATTATCGCCGGAACCTCGACCGTCATTTCGGTGGTGTTCGCGGTGCTGGCGGCGTATGCATTCAGCCGCTTCGACATCCCCGGCAAGGATGACCTGCTGTTCTTCATTCTCAGCCAGCGAATGTTACCCGCCGTCGTCGTCACCATCCCCATCTTCCTGATGTACCGCCAGTTGGGGTTGTACGACACGCACCTCGGCATGATCCTGCTGTACACCAGCTTCAACCTATCGTTCGCGGTGTGGCTGTTGAAAGGCTTCATCGACGAGATCCCGAAGGAGTACGAGGAAGCGGCGCTGGTGGATGGCTACACACGGTTGCAAGCCTTCCGCAAAGTCGTACTGCCGCAGTCGATCACCGGTATCGCGGCGACAACCGTGTTCTCGTTGATCTTCTCGTGGAACGAGTACGCCTTCGCCCTTATCCTGACCTCCGACCGTGCCAAAACCGCCCCGCCCAGCATCCCGCTGATCCTCGGCAGCGGCGGCATCGAGTGGTCAACCATCGCGGCGGCTTCGCTGCTGTTTCTCATTCCGGTGGTGATCGTGACCTTCGTGCTGCGGAAGCACCTGCTGCGCGGTGTCACCTTCGGCGCGATTCGGAAAGGCTAAGGCGAGCGAGGCATTATGGCAACCATTGAACTCAAGCAAGTTGAGAAAAAGTTTGGCGAGAGTTTCGCCGTGAAGCCGCTGGATATGACCATCAACAGCGGCGAATTTATCGTGCTGCTCGGCCCGTCCGGCTGCGGCAAGACGACCACGCTACGAATGATTAGCGGCCTCGAAGCCGTCACCAGCGGCAGCATCCTGTTCGACGGCAAGGATGTGACGTGGCTGCACCCCAGCGCCCGTGACATCGCCTTCGTGTTCCAGTTCTTCGCTCTGTATTCGCACCTGAGCGCGAGAGAGAATATCGCTTTCCCCCTGCAAGCGCAGAGCGTGGGGCGGGATGAGATTAAGAAGCGGGTCAAGGAAGTGGCGCAGATGCTCAAGATCGAGCATGTGCTGGACGCGCGACCGGGCAGCTTGAGCGGTGGCGACCAGCAGCGGGTGGCGCTGGCGCGGGCATTGGTGCGCCGTCCGGCGGCCTTCCTGATGGACGAGCCGTTGGGGGCGCTGGATGCCGAGTTCCGCGAGTCGATGCGTGCCGAAATCAAGCGGCTGCACATCGACCAGAACGCCACCTCGGTTTACGTGACACATGACCAAGTGGAAGCGATGGCGATGGGCGACCGGATTGTGGTGATGTCCAACGCCGAAGTGCAGCAGGCCGCCACACCGACCGAGGTTTATAACAACCCGGCCAACCTGTTCGTGGCACGGTTCATCGGCAGCCCCGGCATGAACCTGCTGGGCGGCACGTATGCCGACGGCGTGGTGCGGCTCCCCGGCGACAACCGCTACACCGTGCCGGAAAGTTGGCGCGGCGCACTCGGCAGCAGCTTACCGGCAGATGGGCGCGTCGTCGTTGGCTTCCGACCGGAGTCGGTCAGTGTTCACGCGGCGGGTGAAATCCACTCGACCACTTTCGCCAATGACCTGCACGGCGGGTATACCATGCTGCACTTGCAGCTTGACCGTGACCATATCGTGCATGTGCGGGCGGGGCGCGAGATGCGCCACCAGATCAACGATACCGTTCACTTTGACATCAAGCCGGATAGCGTTCGGTTCTTCCATCCCGAAACCGAAAAAGCCTTGCAGAACGGGAGGGGCTAACCATGAGCAATATCCGACTGGAAAATATCACCAAGCGCTTTAAGGATAAAGTCGCGCTGCATGATGTGACCTTCAACATCCACGACGGCGAGTTCTTCGTGCTGCTGGGGCCGACCGGCGCGGGCAAAACCACCACGCTGCGGGTGATCGCGGGGTTAGAACGGCAAAACGAAGGCCATGTGTACTTCGACGCGGAACTTTCCGACGAGCTGCCACCCGCCGAGCGTGATGTGGCGTTCGTGTTCCAGCAGTACTCGCTGTACCCCGGCATGTCGGTGTACGACAACCTCGCCTTCCCTCTGCGCTCGCCGCTGCGGAAGATACCGGAACCGGAGATCAAACAGCGCATCCATATGGCGGCGGAAAAGCTGCGGATTACCCACCTGCTCGAACGGAAAACGGCGAAACTATCGGGCGGTGAGATGCAGCGTGTCTCTATCGGTCGGGCGATTGTGCGTGAACCGCGCGTGTTCCTGATGGACGAGCCGCTTTCCAACCTTGATGCCAAGCTGCGCGAGGCGCTGCGGGTGGAACTCAAGCATATTCAGGGGACGCAGAACAGCACCACCGTTTTCGTGACGCATGACCAGATCGAAGCCCTCACGATGGCTGACCGCATCGCCGTGCTGGACGATGGGCATATCCTGCAAATCGGCACCCCGCACGACATCTACGACCGTCCGGCGACGACTGTGGTAGCGCAGTTGGTCGGCACGCCGAAGATCAACCTGTTCACCGCGCACCGCCAGAATGGGCATCTGCATGTCGCCGACAGCCCGCTGAGGATGCCCACACCGCACGGTGATGTGCCAGAATCGGTGCTGCTGGGCGTAAGGCCGGAGAACGTGCGGTTGACAGAAAACGGCGCGTACACGGGCAAGGTGGCGCTGATCGAACCGCTGGGTGTGGAAACGATTATCCACATTCGCACGGGCGACCAGACCATCGTGAGCATCGTGCCGGGGGTGAGTCCGGTGCGGTTGGCGGATGAGGTGCGCTTCGACGTGCCGGTTGACCATCTGCACCTGTTTGAGCCGACGAGCAAGTTGCGGATAGTTGGAAATTAAAAGTTAAAAGTTAGATATTGAAAGAGCTTATGAGGTAACGGACAGCATGTATGCTGTCCCTACAAAAATCAAAATGCTGCTGTAGGGACGCGATACATCGCGTCCGTTTACCTCAATATTCAATATGACTTCAAAGGCTGTGTGAATTTGACGATATATGTGGTCAAATTCATTGAGTAACTTACATGCTTGCATCGCTAAAAGAAACACAGCTCAGGAGATTGCTCAACCATGCTCACCGATCTGCTGCCCACAAACGTCCTGTTGTTCGTCACCGCGTCGCTGGCGCTGCTGATCTCGCCGGGGCCGAACGTGATGTACATCATGACGCGCAGCATCGATCAGGGGCGAACGGCAGGGTTAGTATCAGTGGCGGGGGTTGCCAGCGCGACCATGCTCCACATCCTCGCGGCGGCGCTTGGCCTGTCGGCGATCTTGCTGTCGTCGGCGCTGGCGTTTGATATTGTCAAGTACGTGGGCGCGGTCTATCTGATCTACCTCGGCATCCAGAAGTTCCGCTCGCGGGATGAGGACGACACCGAGGTCGCGG
The DNA here is from genome assembly GCA_020161935.1 of Chloroflexota bacterium. Lineage (GTDB taxonomy): Bacteria > Chloroflexota > Anaerolineae > Aggregatilineales > Phototrophicaceae > CFX2. The sequence continues at coordinate 71,622 of JAIUNI010000003.1, read as the reverse complement.
TGCAGAAGCAGCCGTTGGGCAAGATTTATAAGCAGGGTTTGATTATCAGCCTGTTGAACCCGAAAACCGCCCTATTCTTCTTCGCCTTCCTGCCGCAGTTTGTCGATCCGTCGCACGGCTCGGTCACGGCGCAGATCATCCTGCTCGGCCTGATCTTCATCGTGCTGGGTGCGCTGACGGACGGCACTTATGCGATTGTGTCGAGCTTGCTTTCCGGTTGGCTGCGTGGTAATCGTCGCTTCAAGCGGGTACAGCGTTACGTCAGCGGCACGGTCTTTGTGGGCTTGGGTATCACGGCGGCGCTGGCAGGTCGCGGCAAAACATAGAGTTATTGAGGAGTTTCAGATGAAATTTGGTGTGAATGCGTGGGTGTGGGTATCACCGTGTAATACCGAGGAACTGGCGGCACTCGCCCCCAAAGTGAAGGGCATGGGCTTCGACATTCTCGAAATCCCCATCGAAGGCACGTTTGATCTGGATTACGCGGCTGGCGCACAAATCCTGCGCGACAACGGTCTCGGCGGCAGCATGTGCGCTGCGATGGGTCCCGACCGCGACCTCATCCACGACGACGGCAAAATCCGCGAAAACGGCATGAACTACATCCGTCACTGCATCGACGCGGCGAACACGATGGGCATCACCAACATTGTCGGGCCGATCTATTCGGCGGTGGGGCGGGTGTGGCAGCAAACCCCCGACGAACGCGCCCGTGACCTCGACCTGCTCGTCACCAACCTCAAGCAGCTTTCGGCTTACGCGGCGGATAAGGGTGTGGTGCTGTGTATCGAGCCGCTCAACCGCTTCGAAACCAGCTTCATCAACCTCGCTTCACAGGCGGTAGAAGTCATCGACCGTGTGGACAGCCCCGCCTGCAAGATCATGCTCGACACCTTCCACATGAACATCGAGGAGAAGTCGCTGGGGGATGCCATCCGCCTCGCCGGTTCGCGCATGGTGCATTTCCACGCCTGTGAAAACGACCGTGGCGCACCGGGCAGTGGCAACGTCACATGGGACGCGGTAGCCCAAGCCCTGCGCGACGTGGGCTACGATGGGCCGGTGGTCATCGAGTCCTTCACCAGCAAGGTTAAGAGCATCGCCCGTGCCGCCGCGATCTGGCGTTCGTTCGAGCCGTCGCAGGATGCGCTCGCCCAAAACGGCCTCACCTTTTTGAAGCGGCTGCTGGCGGGGTAGCGATCAAGACAGGGTATTAAGGTGTTTGGGGGTTGGTCGGCGGACGGCACGTATGCTGTCCCTACATCCAATCATATTGTGTAGGGACGAGATACATCTCGTCCGTTTTAACCCCAATTACCGAATTATTTTATGAACCACCAATATCGTGTCCGATACGTGGGCAGCACTTTTGAATGAACTAACGACTAAAAACTATTAACTATTAACTTTGTTTTGGAGATTCAACGATGTCATCAAAATATCTCGGCCCCGTTAAATGGTTAGGCGGTATCGCGCTGGTGCTGTTCGCCTTCGCGCTGGTGTTCCCTAGCATCAGCAGCGCCATCTTGAGCGAGGAAACCCGCAAGCAGGTGCTGGTGAACGCCGTGCCGTTCTTCGCCGCCTTCATCGGCATTCTGCTGCTGTTCGCGCTGCTCATCGTCCTCACCGCCAAGCGCTACAACGGCAGGGTGCCCTCGCGCTGCCACAAGCCCATCGAGCGCACGATGGTCGCCGGTATCCTGTTCAGTGTGTTCTTCCTGTTTCAGCCCTTCTCGATTGTGCCGTACCGCTACGGCTTCCTGCTGCTGCTGGGCGCAACTCTCTCGTTCATCCTGTGGAGCCACGTCGTCCCCGCCGGATCAAAGGTTGACGATGACCTGCCGCCCCTCGGCACACGCCAGCACCTCATCGGGCTAGCGGCAACCGCAGCGGTCGTTATCGGCATGTCACTCGCCATTATCAACACCAACATTCCCAAAGAACCCTACGGCCTCCGTGACCGCGTATGGAACTCCTACAGCGACGAGCGCAAGGCTGAAACCGCAGCCGCCGCGACCGCTGATTTTAACAGCGTCGAGACACCCTTCATCGTCATTTTTAGCCTGTTTCCGGCGGCGATTGTGTACTTCGCCGTGCGCGAGGCGGTGGCGGAACGGCGGCCTACAGCGCTGCCGATGCCCGTTGTGGCGGCGGGGCGGGCGTAATCATTTGTAGGGTGAGACGTGCCGTACCCTCACCTACAACATTACGTCATCTTTCTCGGCGCTCTTGGCGATTTGGTTTTGCGTTTAGCTGGCGACTGGCGACTAAAGGCTCTGCTGCGTCCAGCCGATCTGCACATCGCTGCCCTCACCCGGCACACGCTTAATCACCCGTTGCGCGTTGATCGCTTCCGCCCGTTCACGCATGATTTGTAAACCCATGCCCTTCACCGGCGCGGTGGTGGAAAACCCAACACCGTTATCGCGGAAATGCAGGTCAATGAAGCCGTTCCCACCTCGCGCTGTCACCCACGCTTGAGCAGCATTCGAATGCTTGGTGATGTGTGAGAACGGTTACAGCCGTATCGGCGACGGACTTTTGCGACAAGTCCAAACTACGCTGCTTCATTTGGGCGACCTTCGATCAGCAAGCGGATGAAGCATCCACACTATAATTTTTTACTTGGGTCTTCACCCAGAAGCAGAGTCTACCCGCATAAAATGGCTTACGGCGCTTCCATCAATACGCAGCCCTAAGCGTGCTACAATGTGGGGTTCAGAGGAGTCGGTGTGTTATCCCAATATACCCAAGTTCTGTTTTGGAATATCCCAACCTTTCGTTTAGCGGTCGCGGTCGCCATTCTCGCCAGCATCAGCCTTGCCGTCCGTCAGCATCACCCGCGTGGGCGCGTCGTTGATGCCTATCTCGGTGCGCTGCTCGTCGGTATTCTCGGTGCGCGGTTATTCCATGTCGCCCTGAACTGGGATTATTTCGCGGATAACACGTCGGAAATCTGGCAGGTCGAAGCGGGGGGGTTGGATTGGCACGGGGCGCTGCTCGGCGGTTTGATCGGGATAGCGCTGGTGTTGTGGGGGCAGCGTTTACTACGCCGCTGGCGACCGTCACCCTTGAAGCCGCTGGCCTTCAACACGCTGCTCGTCAGCCTCATCCCCGCGCTGCCGCTCATCGGCTTTGGTGGATGGGTCGGCTGCTGGGCGGCGGGCTGCGGCTATGGCAAAGAAGTGGACAGCCTCGCCAACTATCCCCGCTGGGCAACCTCCGAGCTGGTGGATGTGTTCGGCATCGTCGCCCCACGTTACAACACCCCCTACTTTGGCATGGCGTTGTGCGTCCTCGGTTTCCTATTGGTTCTCATATTGTGGCGCTGGCGGAATCCGCGCGTGTTCTGGCTGCTGCTGGTCGTGCTGGCTGCGTGTATGTTCGCAATCGGGTTCTTCCGCGCTGACCACACCCTCATGTTCTACGGGCTGCGGGGCGATCAGATCCTTGATGTGATCGTTCTATTCTGGGGTATGATTATGACGATTCGGATACCGGGGCAACAAGGAATGACCGATGAGTAAACGCCGTGGTGACTGGATTGACGAGGACGAATATCCTGACGAGCGCGATATGGACGACTTCGGGGATGCCTCGCCGGTGGATTATGACCGCAGCACCCTCGGCAAGGTGGGCAACATGCGCCAACCTTACTGGACGAAAATGCGCATTTTGATCGTGCTGCTGGCGGGGTTGGTGCTCATCAGTATCATCTTGGCGGAGCTTGCGCCGCTGCTCCAGCCATAACCCGATGATGACTTTTGTTTTTTCGCGGGTTAGAATTATGATTTATACACCGCCTGCATCGTACAATTTTGAGTATCGACATACCACAAGAGGCTGTTATGCGCTTAGAAAACATGAACTGGATGGATGTTGAGTCGTATCTACAGCAGGATGATCGGATTATTATCATCACTGGCGCGACCGAACAGCACGCCTACCTCAGCCTGCTCACCGACATTCTCATCCCCAACAAAATTGCCGATGCGGTAGCCGAACGTGAAAAGGTACTGATCGCCCCGCCGCTGAACTTTGGTTACAGTCGTTACTTCGCGGCCTTCCCCGGTACGATTAGCCTGACCCAACAAACCTTTAGCACGGTGATCCTCGAAATCTTTGAATGCCTGCTGCATCAGGGGTTCCGGCGTTTTTTCTTCCTCAACGGGCATGGTGGCAACCTCATGCCGCAGTTCCTCGCGGATCTCGACCGCCAAGACCACGCCATTAACGCCATCTGGTACAACTGGTGGCGCGAAAAAGCCGTGCAAAATTTCGGTCAAAAGCATAACCTGCGCCTAAACCACGCCAATTGGGGCGAAAACTTCCCCTTTAACCGCGTCGCGGAATCACCGGAAGAAGTCAAAGCGTGGATTGACCGCCTGACCGACGACAACGATATTTACGCCATCCGCCAGCAGATCGGCGATGGCAGCTTCGGCGGGCCGTACGAGGTGGCGGACGACCTCATGAACCAACTCTTCGCCGAAGTGATTGATGAAGCCGTCGGGCTAATCCGCAGTTTGTAAACACCTACGCTTAAAGCAGATAAGCAAACAAAAACCTTCTCAAACGCGAGAAGGTTTTTCTATTCGTAAGAACGCCAGTTGAACTTAGACGGCAACCGCCATCGCCGGGGCGGGCGGCAGGAACCCGGCAATCATCTGCACCACTTCCTTCGGCTTGAAGGGCTTGCTGATCGCAGCCGTCGCGCCAATCTGACGGATAAACTCACGCTCGCGGACGCGCGGGCCAGCGCTGTACAGGATAACCGGAATATGGCTAATGGTTGTATCGCTCTTGAGCGTCATGCAAATATCCGCACCGCTGATACCGGGCAGCATATCGTCCAGCACGACCAGATCCGGCTTGTGCTGGTGAATCAGCTTCAACCCTTCTTTGCCGTTGGTGGTGACAATTGTGTGATAACCGGCCCGTTGCAAAACGATTTGCAAGATGTCGAGGAAGCTAGTTTCGTCATCAACAATTAGTATGGTTTGCTTCATGATCCTCGCGGACCTCTTTCTTGGAACTTACGAATAGGATCGGTCAAAAAATTCAGAAAATGCACTCTTTTGCACTGTCTATATCTTATATCGCGATTCTGAAAAGAATCATTAAAGTATTGAGGGTTTTGCGTGAATTTTGTAAATTTTAACGAAGTGGTTGAGATTTTGTAACATTATTGGCCTAACATATAACAAGGCGAATCAAAAAAGTGCAGTTAGGTCTGCACTTTTGTTACAATCACAATACTTCTCGTTACAATTTAGCGATTATTTTAATCGCCTATTTGAATATCTACCCCAAGTGGCTGCACACCCGTTTGGTGAAATTCGTGGTCGAAATTGCGCCTTCGGTATAAATATCGACGGTGTAATCGCCTTCGGAGAGGGTCTTGCGAACGGCGTGTTCAATTTTGTCCGCCGCTTCCAGACGGTTCCAGTACAGGCGCAGCAGCATCGCGACACTCAGTATCGAGGCGGTCGGGTTGGCGATACCTTTACCCGCGATGTCAGGGGCGCTGCCGTGTACCGGTTCAGCCAGCGCGACATTTTCGCCGAGGCTCAACGACGGCGCAAGCCCCATACCCCCGCCCCACGCGGCGGCCATATCCGAAAGAATATCGCCGTACAGGTTCGGTGTCAGGATCACGTCGAAGCGGGTCGGTTCTTTGACCATCCAATAGGCTGCCGTATCGACATACAGTTCATCGGTGATGATTTCAGGATAGTTAGCCGCAACTTCCAGTGCCACGCGGCGGAACAATCCGTCGGATTGGCTGAGGACATTGGCCTTATGAACGATGGTCACCTTTTTACGTCCGACACGCCGCGCCAGTTCGTACGTCAATTTGGTGACGCGCTCGGTCGCATCGCGGGTGATAACCTTCTCAGCAATACCCGTTTGCCCTTCATCCTCGGTATGCTCGTGACCGATGTACAAATCCTCGGTGTTCTCACGCACGATCAGCATATCGACCCCTTCGCGCGAGGTGGGAACGGGAAGGTGCTGGGCCGGGCGCAAATTAGCAAATGCTTGCAGGCTGCGGCGTAAACGCACGATTGGCGAAAAGTAACCTTCGACCGGATACGCCGGTGACGAAACAGCGCCGAACAAAATCGCCTTGCATTCACGGGCGACTTGAATCGTTTCTTCGGGCAGCGGAGTTTTGTGTTTTTGGAAGTAGCCCCATCCGGCTTCCATCGGGCGGATGATGACATCCGGGGCAACGAGTTTGAGGACTTCGATAGCGGCGGGAATGACCTCACGTCCGATACCGTCGCCTTCAATGACGCAGAGTTCAATCGGGGCTTGAGTGGAGTTCTCCTGTGCCATGCGACCACCTTCATCTGTGCATTAAGAATCCTGCCGGGCAGGAGCAATAAATATCAACAAAATGACACAAATGAAGCACTATTTCGCGAAAATAATAGTTGCGGTTGTGACTATGTTTGTAATCACAAGTGTAATAAAGGGCGTATTTGGATAATTGTGACATGCTTTCAGTGATTTGTCCAATTTCGACAACATTTTTCGCGAACATGCAGCACGAGCGAGAAAATCCGTTATGCTTGCCAAGCCGCTAGACGACTGGCTACACTTCTACTCGTGCAACAACATGCAGTTTAGGAAAGAACACATCGCATTATGCGCGTCATATTACAACGGGTCACGCGGGGCAGCGTGACGGTCGAGGGGGAAATTACCGGTGCAGTCGAACATGGCTTCGTCGCGCTGGTGGGCATTACCCACACCGATACCTCAGCCGAGGTTGAACTGCTCGCCAAGAAAACCGCGAATCTGCGCGTATTCGAGGACGAAGAAGGCAAGATGAACCGCTCGGTGCTGGAAACCGGCGGTGGGGTGCTGGTGGTTTCGCAGTTCACGCTGTATGCCGACTCGCGCAAAGGCCGCCGCCCCAGCTTCACCGACGCGGCACGACCCGAACAAGCCGCCCCGTTGGTCGAGCAGTACGCCGCGCGGCTGCGTGCCGAAGGGGTGACACGAGTCGAGCAGGGCGTTTTCGGCGCGATGATGCGGGTGGAAATTCACAACGATGGGCCAGTGACCATCATCCTCGACTCGCGTGATATGATGTAGGAGAGCAGTCGGTATTGGAGGCTGTGTTATGGCAGACATGATAAAGACAAAATCGACTTTTGCCGATTATGCTGCGTTAGCGGAGTCTAGCCAGATTATTGAACTTGTCGATGGGGAGATTATCGTGAACCCACCCTTGGACATCCACCAAGATACGCTGGGGAATATTGATGTCTTTCTACGTCAACAGATGCGTGACGGCGTTCTGCGGATGGCTCCAACCGGTATTTATTTTGATGATCGAAACAGCTATGAACCAGATATTTTCTGGGTTAGTGCTGAGAATAAAAACTGCTTCTTAGGGGCGGATCAGCGGTTTTGGCGTGGCGCACCTGATCTGATTGTTGAAGTCTTGTCAGCTTCGACCACTTCAAAAGATCGTGGGATCAAATTTGACACGTATGAACAAAGTGGCGTACGTGAATACTGGATGGTTGACCCGATAGCACAGTTTGTCGAGGTCTATAACTTGCGTAATAGCATATTCATGCGTGTGGGGTTATTTGAGAAAGACCAATCATTTGCCTCCGAAGTATTAGGCCAACAAGCAGTGACAGTCAGCCAATTTTTTAGTGTGTTCCCCTAATGACAACACCGAGCATTACTTTATACCGTCCGATTGGACAAAAAGAATACGAACTTATTCAGAGCGCCGCGTTTCGGGCTTTTCCGCCACGCTTGCCTACACAGCCCATTTTTTATCCAGTCTTGAATGAAGGCTATGCCATCCAAATTGCCCGTGACTGGAACACAAAAGACGCAGCATCAGGCTATACAGGTTATGTAACACGCTTCGACGTTAACGCTGAATTTTTAAGTGCTTATCCTGTTCAAACCGTTGGCAACAATACCCATCAAGAATATTGGATTCCCGCTGACGATTTAGACTTATTCAATCAGAACATTATTGGCGCGATCCAGATTATCGCTGAATTTCACACACCTTAAGAACAAACGATGACTAAAAAAGTATTTGTAAGCGGCTGCTACGACATGCTCCACAGCGGGCATATTGCCTTCTTTCGCACCGCTGCGACCTATGGCGATTTATACGTGGCGCTCGGTTCGGACAAGACCGTGTACGAGTTGAAAGGCCGCGTGCCGGTCAACAGCGAACAAGAACGCCTATATATGGTAAAGGCCGTCAACGGTGTGACCGATGCCTTCGTCTCCAGCGGGTCGGGGATGCTGGATTTTGAGGGCGAGTTACGGGCCATGCAGCCCGATATTTTTGTGGTGAATGCCGACGGTAACACGCCGCAAAAAGAAGCCCTGTGCCGCTCGCTCGGTGTCGAGTACGTGGTTTTGGAACGGCAGCCGCACGCCGATTTACCACCGCGCTCGACCACGGCGCTGCGACAAGTTGACCAGATGCCCTACCGGATTGATCTGGCGGGTGGCTGGCTTGACCAACCGTTTGTGTCTCAACTGCATCCCGGCCCCGTCATCACGATTTCGCTCGAACCGACGATTGCCTTCAACGAGCGCAGCGGCATGGCGACCAGCACCCGCAACCACGCGCTCGAACTCTGGGGGCCGAAGCTGCCCCCCGGTGATCCCGAAAAGCTGGCCTATATCCTCTTCTGCTATGACAACCCGCCGGGTACAGAACAGGTATCCGGCTCACAGGATGCGATTGGTATCGCCATGCCGGGGTTAAACATCGCCCACTATGAGGGGAAGTATTGGCCGAGCCGCATCGAGCATATTGGCGATGAGATGACCCTTCAATTTATCGAGCAGTCGCTTTACCTCATGCCGCTTGGCCCACGCGAGGACGGTTATAACCCCCTCGACGAACGTAAGCTCTCGGCGAATGGCGCGAAGGCACTTGCGGACGCGGCTCTGGGCTGCTGGCAGGCCATCCTCAACCACGACTTACCGGCTTTCGGCGGCAGCTTCCGAGCGGCGTTCGATGCACAGGTGGCGATGTTCCCGCACATGGTCAACGCGGATGTACTCGACCTCATCGAACGACACCAGCACGAAGCACTCGGTTGGAAACTTTCCGGCGCGGGAGGCGGCGGTTATGTCATTTTCGTCGCCGATAAGCCGATTAAGAACGCCGTGCGCGTCAGTATTCGCCGGGAACTGGACTAGCACCACTGAATCACGGCCTTAGGTCGCCCTCATATTAGACATTACAAAATTAGTAAACATTTATGGTAATTTGGGTCATTATCCTGTAAGTTAGAGATATAGAGTCAGGTAGGTGATCAGAGCTAACGCATGTCACTGCGTCGCAAGAATTTTATTGCCATCATTACCACGCTCATCACGCTTGTTGTGATTCTATTTGTCGTGTCTCAATCCATCATCCTACGCCAGTTTAACCAGCAGCAAGAAGAGGCTATTGCGATCAGTATGCTGCGGGCGCAGTATGCCGTTAATCAGCAGTTCGAAAGTCTCGCGACCACGAGCAACGATTGGGCTTATTGGGATGACACCTACCAATTCGTGCAAGATGCAAACCCGACCTACATCAATCTCAACCTAGACGAAGCAACCTTACAGAACCTCCAGCTTGATTTCATGATTTTTATGAACACGGCTGGCGAAGTGGTCTATAGCGAAACCTTGAACCGGGTCGCAGAAGTCAGCGCCCTCACCGCCGATACCGCCATTATGCAAAACCTGTTGACGATGCCGACGGATTGGCATGTCAATCAAGGCATCGTGGAGGTTTCAGGGCATATCGCCTTCGTCTCGTCCCGCAACATATTAAACAGCCTGCTCACCGGCTCGCCCAAAGGTGTGCTGATTATCGGTCGCTTCGCCGACCAAGCGATCATCAGCGAAATCAACCAACAGACACAGCTTATGGTATCGATCACCCCGTTGGATATGCTCTACCCGACCGACGATTATCTGGCTGCGCGAGCGGAACTCGCCTCGGCTGAACCCCCTGAGATTGTCTACCGCTTGCGCGAGCAGTCGGCAATCGGGTATGCCGTGTTGAAGGACATCAACGACCAACCGGTAGCGATGCTTCAAATCCAAACTCATAACCGCATCTACCAAGCGGGTAAACAGGCCGTTTTCTACATCTTGGTCGCGCTGTTGGTTTCGGGGGTGGTGTTTGGCGGGGTGGTGTTGTGGCTCATCGACCGGATTGTGATTTCACGTCTGGCCTATATCGACCGCCGTATCAAAGAAATTGGGAATGCGAACAACTTATCGGGGCGCTTAGTGGTTCCCGGCAACGACGAACTGTCGCGGCTTGCAGAGACGATGAACGGCTTTTTCGCTAAAAGTGAATTGTCGCAAGAGCAGCAGTTGAAAGACCTAAATACGAGACTGACGCGGCTCAATACGGAACTCAGCGAAAAAATCACCGAACTGCACGAAAACCAGAAGTATAAAGATCGCTTTTTCGCCCATGCCTCGCACGAATTTCGTACACCGCTTGCCATCCTGCGAACGCGCTTATACCTCGCCCGCCGCAAGCCGGAACAGTGGGAAAAACACCTCGACTCGTTTGAGGAAACGCTGGAACACCTCATCCGCATCATCGAAGATATTTTCGACCTCACGCGCTTGTCAGATAATAAGATGACGCTCAACTTGCAGCCTGTCGATCTGAATGAATTCACCGATATGATGCTGAAGTTGGATCAGAATAGTTCACACAGGCCGTCACAGCGGCTCTGCCACGACTTCCCGCCAGAAGCACTCTCGGTCATGCTAGACCACGCCAACTTTGGTCGCGCGTATGAAAAGAGCATGAAGTATATGACCGATTTTACGCGGGAGGACGCGGACATCTGGTCACGATCACCCGAAATGCTCAGGCCGAGATCCCCTCCGCCACCCTCAGTATGTACAGTCATGGGTTACATATTGATGAAAGCCATTTGGATGATATGTTTTCGCCGTTCTTCCAGGCCAGCGAAGGCACAATCCGTCATACCGGCCTCGACCTTGCCATCGCCCGCCAAATCGTTTCCCTGCATGGTGGCTCGCTCATCGCGCACAACGACCCCGAAAAAGGCGGCGGCTTGACGTTCAACATTCCGCTGGTGCCTTCCAACTGACAGTCATGTGATTAGATTGTTAAATCCCTTAACAAAATCTTCAATCATCTCTTAAACATCTTTTTACATCCGGTTGATTGAGTTACAGTACGCTTATCCTTCAGCTTCCGGTATTGCGCCGTCAACAGAATAGGCGGATGACTCATGACCCCACGACAATTTACCTCGCTTGAGCGCAGCGTTCGCCAGCGTGTCTTACGCATCGCCCATCGCGGCGGCTCGGCCTATGCCCACGAAAACGGCGCGAATGCCCTGCGCGTCGCCGCCGAGATGCAGGCGGATATGGTCGAAATTGACATTCGCGTCACGGCGGATGACCGTCCAGTCGTCGCCCATGACGACACGCTCAAGCGGCTGTACAACGTGTCGGCTGCTATCCGTGACCTCACGCTGCGCGATCTACGGACGGTCGTCCCGCCGCACAGCGAACCGATCCTCACGTTTGAGGAAGTGGCGCTGACGTGCGTGGCGCTGCGCTTAGGGATGTACTTAGATATAAAAGATTGGAACGCGGCTGCATCGCATCAAATCTTCCGCACACTCGACTCGTTCGAACTCACCGATTACACCATTGTCGGCTCGTTCCGCCCTGATTGGCTGGCGGAGGTCAAGTCGCACCGCCCCCGCCTCCGCACCTCGGTGCTGTTCGGCTCGGTGCATGTCGATCCGGTGGCGCTGGCGCAGTCCGTCAACTGCGATTATGTGCATCCCTGCTGGGAAAATGCCGCGCCCGAACCGCATATCCTGCTCACCGAAGATTGGCTGCATCGCGTCCGCGCCGCCAACTTGGGCATCGTCACATGGCACGAGGAACGCCCCGCCGAAATTACCGCGCTCAATAACCTCGGCGTGGATGGCATCTGCTCGGACACGCCGGACATCCTCTATAACCTAACAGGTGTCACCGCCGCGCAAGCAGAATAACAAAAAGGGCAGTGCCGTTTGACACTGCCCATGACCTCAGTTGCTCTTACGGCAGCGTCCAATCCGGCTCGCCGATGTCCGCGATGCAGCTTGCATCCGGTTCCTGCGTCGGGTCGTCAAGGAATGCCTGCATGATGCCCGCCGAGCATTCGTTCATATCAATCACCCCATGCCCGCCGCCGGGGAACGCGAAGAAGTAGCTGTTCGGCAGGTAGCTCGCCGCGCCTTCCGCCCACTTCGCCGGGGTAATCGGGTCGAACTCGCCGGACACGACCAGCGTGGGGATGTCACTTTCGACTGGCTGGGTTTCGATGTCATCGGCAGGGGTAACACCCCAGATGGTGCAGTCGTTAAACGCCCCTTCAATCGACAGAATACTGTTGTTATGCAGCGCTGAACCGGGGTCAGGCACATTGTCCAGCGCCGTATCGAGGTCGAGGAAGGCGATTTCTTCTTGGCACTCTACCGACAGGTTCATGCCTTCACTGTCGCTCACATCTTCATCCTGCCGCAGCTTCTCCATCCCGGTCGAGCCGGACTCCAATTCATCCAGCGCGATGTAATTCCCATTGGCAATCTCATTAATGACCCACGGCACCGACGGAATGCTCTCGCTGCTGTACAGCACTTGGAAAAGGCGGTCGATCAGCGCGTCGCCCGTCAATTCTTGGTCAGTTTCCTCGCCGGTATCCGCGTCCGTACCCGTATAAAGGGCGGGTTCGGCGTTCAACTGCTCGACCGTATCGAAGAACAACGTCTCCAAATCGGGGTATGCGTCGTTGCAATCGGCATTATCCGCACACGCCGCGAACAAACGGCTGAACACATCAGCGGTGTTTTCGCCATATTCTTCCCACGAACTGACTTCCGGCGGATATACCGAGTCGATGATGACACTGCGAACACCTTCGGGGTAATCGCGCATGATGGTCAGCGCCAAACGTGTGCCGTAAGACACGCCGTAGACATTCCACTCCTCAATGCCCAGCGCGACCCGTAAATCCGCCACGTCTGCCGCGTTTTCGGCGCTGTTGTAGGCTTGCAGGTTCACGCCCTCATCAACGAGGCGGTCATGGCAGGCTTGGGTCGCGTCGTCCTCGCCCGCGTCCGCCTCGACACAGTTAAGACTCGGTTGTGAATAACCCGTGCCGCGCTGGTCGAGCAAAATCAGGTTGCGGTCTTGCATATACGCGGTATCGAGCCACCCTTCGAGTTCACCAACCGCGTTGCCACCCGGCCCACCCGCCAAATAGATCACCGGATCAGGCTGCGCCGAGTCGCCCGGCGCGTAGTAAATGGCATAGGCCAGTTGAATGGTCGGGCTGTCGTCAGCCGTACGGTCTTCCGGCACGAACAAGTAGCCGCAGTCGACATCCTGCCCCTCGGTCAGGCCATCCGGCAGTTCCATCCAGCAGTCAGTGAGTTCGACATACGGCAGGCTGTCCTGTGCCAGCACGGGCGCAGCCATCAGGCTCATCAACAAAAAAACGAGTCCGTAAGCGTATCGCATCGAAATGTCCTTTAATAAATACGGTCGTATTCATTGTAGGGCTATTCAAGACGATGGGTGATAAAGGTTGTCTCAGCTCGGTTCTGGCTGCTTCCGGCTGATCATCACGAAGGCCAGCAAAGCGCTCAGTCCCGCCATCGCCGCGCCGATGAGCGCGATCAAGCGGAAGGTTTCGACGTATGACGTTTTCACCGCAGTACTCAGCGCTGCCGTCGTTTCTTCGGGTAAATCTTCCGGCGGCTTGGCATCTGCCAGCTTCGAGGCTTCCGCTTGCATGTGTGCCTGTACAGCCGGTGGTACGTTCAAGCTGGCGACCTGTGCATCGAGTAAACCACCGAAGCGTAGCAGCGCCAGCGAACTCAGCAGCGCAATCGCCAGCACACCACCCGTACGGGCAACCGCGTTATTGATACCGGAAGCCACACCGCTGCTGTTGGCGGGTGCCGAACCCATCACCGCTGTTGTCAACGGCGCGACAGTGATACCCATGCCGATACCCAGGAACAGCGCGGCAGGGAAATAAGTCGTCCAATAATCACTCGGCCCGTTGGTTAACCCCGGCAGCGCGAACAGGAAGAACCCGACACCCGCCAGCGCCGGGCCAATCGTCAGCAGCAAGCGCGGCCCCATACGGTCGGCAATCGCGCCCATCCGCCGCGATACCAGCGTCAAGATAATGCTCAATGGCAGCAGCACCAAACCGGATTCGAGTGGGGGATAACCCTGCACTTGAATCAGGTTGAAGGATAAGAAATAGGGAACAGCCGACAGCGCCCCGTAGAGGAAAAAAGTCAGCGCATTCGTCCCGCTGAAGGTCGGCGACTTGAACAGGCTTAACGGCATCATCGGGTGTGCGCTGCGGTTTTCCACCACGATAAATGCGGCAGCCGCAATCATCCCGCCAATGATCGTCACCAGAATCAGTGGGTGGGCAAAGCCGTAGTTGGGTGCTTCGCTCAGGCCGAAGGTTAAGCCCGCTAACCCCAGCGTAATCAGCAGCGCACCCGCGTAATCTAAATTCGGTGGCGCGGTTTCGTCACGGGTTTCTGGCACATACTTGACCAGCGCCCACAGTGCCACTACCGCTAACGGCAGGTTGAGGAAAAAGATCAGCCGCCATAATCCCGCACCCGCCAGCCACCCACCGATGACGGGGCCAAGCAGCGTGGTCAGCGTGGTGAAGGTTGACCATGTGCCAATCGCTTTGCCGCGCTGGTCGCCATCGAAAAACACGGCGATGATCGCGAGGCTGCCGGGAACCATCAACGCCCCGCCGATGCCCTGCACCGCCCGCGCCGCGATCAACATACCCACGCTCTGCGAGAGGCCGCAAACCAGCGACGCACCGGAAAAGATCACGATGCCCGTCATATACACGCGCTTGCGCCCGAAGCGGTCACCCAGCGAGCCGCCGACCAAGATCAACGCCGCGAGGAACAAGAGGTAGGCATTAGCGACCCACGCCGTTTGCGAGGCATCCATGCCCAAATCCGCCTGTATGATCGGTTGGGCGGGGTTCAGCGCCGTGCCGTCCAAAAAGGCCATGCTGGAGGCTAAAATCGTCGCCAGCAGCACACCAAACTCCAACCGCTGGCGGTTATCAGAAGTGCTCATCGTGTGTTTTTATGTCCTGTTGAATAAGGTGCTTATTTGAGCAATCGATTGCATGAAAAATCGCGCGAAATCTTTATGGAATACAGTCGGGTTGATGTGAGCATTCCTTTCTTTTTCGGTGTAGACTGAATAAATAGCACGATACACATCAGGAAGCGAAACATGATCGATCAGGTACTGTTGAGTTCCAGCGACCGGAATATCGTAGATTGCATCCGACTGGCGCAGGAATATCAACTGGGTATCGAACTCATGGCGTTTGCTTTTCCGCATGTGCTGGATGGTGATTGGCAGGGCATGGTCGCCCGTTACAAGCAGTTGCTACAGCCTATCGTCGGTGCGCGCTCGATGCACGGCCCGTTCATGGATATGGCCCCCGGCAGCCCTGACCGCCGCATCAACACCATCTGCTTCGAACGCTACCAGCACGCCATCCGCATCGCCTCCGAACTCGAAATCCCCATCGTCGTCTTTCACGCCAACTTCATCGCCGCCATTCACACCCTCGAATACCGCACCGGCTGGCATCAGCGCAACCTCGACTTTTGGATACCCGTAGCCGAATACGCGCAGCAGTATGGCGTAACGGTCGCCGTCGAGAATATGTGGGAGTTTGACCCGGATATTATCGGCGACCTGCTCAAAGAGATTAACCATCCCAACCTCCGCGCCTGCCTCGACCTCGGTCACGCCCACCTGTTCGGCGAAGTACCGTTCGAACGCTGGTTGGAGTCGCTCGGCGGGTTGATTGTGCATACCCACATGAATAACAACGACGGCAAAATTGACATTCACATGGGGCTGACGCACGGCGTTCTGGATTATGCCGATCTGCTGCCCAAAATTCGCGCCCTCCCCGCCCACCCCACCATCACGCTCGAAATGGATGAAGTCGACTTCATGAAGGCCAGCCTCGCCTATATGAAGCTCGCCAAACCCTACCAACCCGAACTGCCGTAATCCCCACAAACCCGATTGTAGGGAAGAGGCGTGCCGCCTCCGCGCCACCCCCACAAACCAACCGCACATCCGTAGGGACAGCAGACAGGCTGTCCGGTACTTTCAGAACGTCTCCATTCTGAATAACACTGCCACTTGTTTTCACGACCGGCTCCGAAAAACGCTTGGCGAAGCCTATTAACTCGACTCTGTGTATCTCTGCATTCTCCTCTGAAAGTCAGGTGTCCAAACGACGGATTATTCCCTCCCCATTGCTATGAGGAGGGTTAGGGTGGGGTGTCTGACAAAACTTCAATCGCCTTTGTAATTCTGCTCCGAAAGTCCTATCAAAAAGCGCTATATTGCTCTCCCTCTCTGTACACGGAGAGGGGGCTGGGGGTGAGGTTCTGATAAACTTTCATCCCTCGGTGTGATGTTCTTTCATAGGGACTCTGCGGTTCAATTCTGGTTTTTCATCTTCTGGGGTGCTGTTATTTCATAGGAACTCTAAAGACCATCCACAACCTCCGTTTGAATCCGGTTTACCTTTTCAAACCGCGTCTTCACAAATCGGGGTCAGAAAGGATCAAGCTGCCTGTTCCTGCCTGTTTTACAGGCAAATTTTTCCACCTTTCTTTGCAGTAAATTCTTCTCCGTCTTTCCTCTGTGTCCTCTGTGCCTCTGTGGTAAATGCCTTTGCCTTTCTCCGCCTTTCCTCCGCACTCTCTGCGGTTCAACCTTCTCCGCATTGTCTTGGCGTTCTTGGCGACTTGGCGGTTAAACTCTCCGTCTTTCCTCTGCGTCTCTGCGGTTCAACCTTCTCCGTCTTTCCTCTGTGTCCTCTGTGCCTCTGTGGTAAATTGCCTTTGCCTTTCTCCGCCTTTCCTCCGCACTCTCTGCGGTTCAACCTTCTCCGCATTGTCTTGGCGTTCTTGGCGACTTGGCGGTTCAAATCTTCTCCGTCTTTTCTCTGTGTCCTCTGTGCCTCTGTGGTAAATGCCTTTGTCTTTCTCTCTGTATTTCTCTGCGTTCCTCTGCGTCTCTGCGGTTAATCGCCTTCGTCTCTACTCGCTTCTGTCTTTTTAGGTGTCCTGCCTTTATACTTAGCAGCACTTTGTATAGCCTACGAATGAGGAAACGATGCGCTTAGGAATTATCGGTTTACCCAACAGCGGCAAAACCACCATCTTTAACGCCCTAACCCACCAGAACCTTGCCACCGGTGCAGCCACCAGTGGTCAATTTGAAGTCCATACCGCCGTCGTCAACGTACCGGATCCCCGTGTTGAAAAGCTCAAGGCCATGTATAACCCCAAGAAAACGGGTTATGCCACCGTCACCTACGCCGACATTGGTGGCCTTGATAAGGGCATCAGTGAAGGTGGTTTGAAGGGTCAATTCCGCAATGAACTGTCGCAGGTTGACGGCTTCTTGCACGTTGTCCGTGCCTTCAAAGACGATACCGTACCGCATCCCTACGAAACGGTTGATGCCCAACGCGACCTCGAAATCCTCGACAGTGAATTTTTGCTGTCGGACTTGGTTATTGTGGAAACACGCCTCGAAAAATTGCAGAATGAAATCCGCATCAAGGGCAAGAATGTCGATAAGTTCGTTCCCGTCGAACTCGAACTGATGCAGGGCTTTAAGGCGCACCTTGAAGCCGAACGTCCCCTGCTCGAACTCGATATTACGCCCGAAGAAGCCAAAGCTATTCGCGGCTACGGCTTCATGACACTCAAGCCGGTACTGGTCGTCGCCAACCTCGGTGACGAAGCCGTCGATGTCAACAACATCCTCAAATACAACCGTGCTGGCAGCAAACTCGTCGCCCTGCAAGGCAAGATCGAAGCCGAACTGTCGCAGTTGGAACCCGATGATGCTGCCATGTTCATGGAAGAATATGGCATCACCGAACTCAGCGCCGCTAAGGTCATCCGCCTGTCCTACGAACTGCTGGCTATTCAGTCGTTCTTCACCGTCGGCGAAGATGAAGTCCGCGCATGGAGTGTTGCTGTCGGTGCAACCGCCCCCGAAGCGGCTGGTGCTATCCACAGTGACCTGCAAAAAGGCTTCATCCGCGCCGAAGTCATGGCTTATGACGATCTCATCACCGGTGGTAGTGAAGCTGCCCTCAAGGCAACCGGTAAATTCCGCCTCGAAGGTAAAGAGTACATCGTCAAGGACGGTGACATCGTTCACATCCGCCACAGCAGCTAAACGGCAGTAAGCAATCAAAACTTTTTAGGGGACATCAATTGATGTCCTCTTTTATTGACCTCCTTCACGAAGCAATCCGTTTACGTACTTCTGTCGTAACTATTCTCGACAACCTTCATCGACAACTGAACAGAAATTGAGCAGCGTTTGATCTGTAACGAAACACGGGTTTCGCATACAGTTTAGGTAAGCATTTATGCTCAAACCGCTAATAACGGATAAGATAATGAGTAATCGTTCAGCGTATCAGCCATCCACAGCCATGAGTCAACAAACAGCTTCTCAACCGTCCGGCAAACGCGGTTTGCTCCGCGAATTTCATTACCGCTGGCAGTGGCATCTGCAAGCCAGCCCCGAAACACTCTGGCCGCTGGTCGCGGATACCAACCGCTTCAACCGTGATACCGGCGTACCGGAAATCCATAAACACGGCACCGAAACGCTGACCAACGCCCGCCGCAATCTGCGCCTCGTCCGCTTTGGGGTACCGATTGAATGGCAAGAAGAACCCTTCGAATGGATACGCCCCTTCCGTTACGGGGTCATGCGGCATTACACACGCGGCCCTGTAGGTGATATGCGTATTCAGGCCACCCTTGCCCCACAAACCGATGGGACAACCGAACTCACCTACGAAGTTTGGGCAGCCCCACGCAGCATCCTCGGCCTCGCCGCTATTCCGGCACAAGTTGGACTACTCAGCGCCCGTGCCTTCGCCCGAACCTTCCGCGCCTACGATGAAGTCGCCGCTAACAATCAATCGCTGATTACACTCGCGCCGACTGCCGAGTTTATGCCCGGTGGACATGCACGGCTCAACACGTTATGCGACCGTTTGCTGAATGACGGCGCAAACGCAGACATCATCAACCGGCTGCATGATTTCATCCAAACCGGTGATGATATAAGCCTTTCCAAGATGCGCCCTTATGCCCTCGCCGATGAATGGGGTATTGACCGCCGTCACCTGCTGGAACATCACCTGTTAGCAACACGCACGGGTATGCTCGAACTCCAATGGGATGTCCTCTGCCCGATGTGCCGTGGTGCCAAGCAAACCGGCACATCGCTCGATCAAATTTCGAGTGAAGTTCACTGCGATACCTGCAACGTAGACTTCAAAGTCAACTTTGAGCGTTCGGTTGAACTCAGCTTTCACCCCAATCCGTCGATCCGCGCTGTCAATCAGGCCGAGTTTTGTATGGCTGGCCCACAGACCACGCCGCATATCGTCGTGCAGCAGCTTCTGGCAGCCGGTGAAGAACGGGCAGTGCAGCCCATCCTCGACAACGGACGCTACCGCCTGCGGACACTGGGCTTACGCGGTAGTGAATATATACAGGTTGGCGACGACGGCCTGAATGACATTACCCTGCGTGCCAATAAATTCGACGGTTGGCCGGAAGTGGAAACCGTCATCAGCAACAGTCCCACCCTGCGGCTGCGAAATACCACCGACGAAGAACAGCTTTTCATCCTCGAACGTTTGGCATGGACTGACCAAGCAGTCACCGCCGCCGAAGTCACGACGTTGCAGCTATTCCGTGACCTGTTCGCCAGCGAAGCGCTGCGCCCCGGCCAGCAGATCAGCGTCGGTAGCCTCGCCATCGTCTTTACCGACCTTCGTGGTTCGACCCGCCTCTACAACCAGATTGGCGACGCTCCCGCATTCGGGCTGGTCATGGATCACTTCGATGTGCTGCGTGAAGCCATCAGTGCCGAAGGTGGCGCAATCATCAAAACCATTGGTGATGCGGTCATGGCGGTGTTCCCGCGTCCGGCACCCGCCCTGCGTGCCATGCTGAACGCACAGGCGCAGTTGGCGAACACCCTCGGTCAGCATCCCATCAAACTGAAAGCCGGTATCCACTATGGCCCGTGTATCGCGGTGACGTTGAATGAACGCTTAGATTACTTCGGCTCGACCATCAATAAAGCCTCGCGGTTGGAAGGCTTCTCGACTGGTGAAGACGTGGTGATCTCTAAGGCGGTCTATGATGACCCTGAAGTCGCGGCGCTGCTCTACAGCGGTGAGTTGGTTGGAGACCTTTTCGAAACCCGGTTGAAAGGCTTTGACGACCAAGATTCGCTGTGGCGAGTCATGGGGCAGCCCATCGTAGATGAGGCGTAAAACTCGCTTATTAAGCCTCTTGATGTGCCTTATTTAAAGGGGTGTTTAATAGAAATAGTATTGACGGACATGCTCACCAGCACCACATTTATTGAGAATTCGTAAACAGTTGGCAATTCTTGCTAAAAAGCTGGTACACTATTAGTGCTTTCAAGCCCATACGAGCCGCCTGCTTTTATGTTTAACTATTAAAAGCATTCGAGTTCGCCAAGTGCGATCAGCATAATTTAGGTGCTATTATGTTCGTAGACCCTGCAAGACTGACACTCAGACACCGCAGAACCCTACATCCCGCTTCTTCATCGATTTACCAACCTCCTGCTGTCACGTCAAAATTGTCGATGTCTTTTACTTCGGTTGGAGATTCTTTCCAAACGGATTTTTGCATCAATCTCTGATTGACCTACATAGGGCTGATTGAACGGTACCGGATATGCGAATATCCGGCGGCTGGTCATATCAGTTATTTTTGCGTTCACGAATGCAGCTAAGGAACGATAGATGTCTGATTTTATATTTAAACAACTGATTAATGGGGAATGGGTCGGTGCATCCAACGGTGGCACATGGGCTTTGCTCAACCCTGCCACAGAAGAAAAATTACTCGATATTCCCTTTGGTGATGCGGAAGATGCCCGCGCAGCGATTGACGCAGCCGCAGCAGCCTTCCCAGCGTGGTCACGCAAGACCCCTTACCAGCGTGCCGAAGTGCTGATGAAAGCCGCCGATTGGATTTTGGCACGGGTCGATGAACTGGCCGTCATCACCACCGAGGAAAGTGGTAAGCCACTCTCCGAGTCACTGGCTGAGTGGCGCAGTGCTGCCAACTACATTATTTGGAACGCGGAAGAAGCCAAACGTGCTTACGGGCGTACCATCCCGGCACGCCTCGCTACCCGCCGCATCATGGTTCTTCAACAGCCGTTGGGTGTAGTCGGGACGATTACAGCGTGGAACTTCCCGGTTTACAACGTGGTGCGCTGCTGGTCAGCGGCTTTGGCGGCAGGCTGTACGGTTGTCGGTCGCCCGTCGGAATACACACCGCGTTCGGCGATGATGATGGCGCAGGCTTTCCACGAGTCGGGCGCACCTGCGGGTGTCATCAACTGCATCAACGGCGATGCGGCGGCCATGGGACAAGTGATGCTTCAAGACGAACGCCTGCGGAAGATCAGCTTTACCGGCAGCACCCGTGTCGGCAAGCTGTTGATGGACGGCGCTTCACAAACCGTCACCAAGCTCTCGCTGGAACTCGGTGGTAACGCCCCGTGCATCATCTTCCCCGATGTGAACGTCGAGGAAGTCGCCAAGCTCTCGGTGGCGTGGAAATACCGCAACGCCGGACAGGTTTGTGTCGCCCCGCAGCGCTTCTACGTCCACAGCAAAATCGCTGATGAATTTACTGACCGCGTTGCCAAAGCCTCGCGTACCCTGCGCGTCGGTAACGGCCTCATCAAAAGCACCGAAACTGGCCCCCTGATTAACGCCGTCCAGCGTGACCGCGTTGAAGCGATGGTCAACGAAGCGGTGGCGGCAGGGGCAACCACCCTCAGCGGTGGCTCGCGCCCGTGTGATATGCCTGCCGGTTACTTCTACAGCCCGACTGTGGTGACCGGTTTAAAGGACAGTATGCGCCTGTACACCGAGGAAATCTTTGGGCCGGTGATGCCCATCGTCACTTTCGACGACACCGACGAGGTGCTGGCGATGGCGAACGCCACCCAGTACGGGTTAGCAGCGTTCGTCCAAACCAATGATTTAAATACGTCCGTCCGCATGTACGAGGGACTCGAATTTGGCATGGTGTGCATCAACGATTGGCTGCCTGCCACGCCCGAAGCCCCGTTCGGCGGCATTAAACAAAGTGGGTTGGGTCGCGAAAGCGGCTCGGAAGGATTGGAGGAGTATATGGAACGTAAGATGATTATGATTGGAGGACTTGCATGAACGCCAAGCACGTACCACGAACGATGGTGGTACCCACGATTGCCAAGTTTGCTGATCCTTTGGCAAGAATGCAGAGTGTGATTTTCCCCACGCTGACGCATGATGAACTGCTGCGAGAAGAACATTATTTGCACCATATTAAACTCTTTCGGCAGGGGCAGTTTACAGCGCTGGTACATCACAATGACAAGTGGACGATTGCCGGTTCGACGGTGACGTTCCGCGCCAAGTGGGCGTTCTTTGAAAAGGCGCATACCTTCCAAGAAGCGGTGTCGGATGGCTGGATGGATAACCACGACCCGGATGGCGAATGGCTGTACGGTGGTGATCTCAGTGTTCATCCCGATTATCGCGGCCTCCGTTTAGCGAGCCAGCTATACGATGCCCGTAAGGCACTCGTGCGCCGCATGAACTTGAAGGGCGAGGTTGCGGGTGGGATGCTGCCGGGTTATCACCGCTACCGTGAGCAAATGGGCATTGAAGCCTATGTCGAAAAGGTCACACGCAGCGAATTGACCGACCCCACGCTCACCCCTCAGTTGCGAAACGGGTTTAAGGTCAAAGCGGTTTTGTACGATCACATCACCGACCCGCGCTCGGATAACTGCGCCGCGCTGATCGTGCGTCCAAACCCCGGTTATGAGCCGTACAGGATGCGTTCTTACGCCGTTCATTAGTTAGAGAATCGAGGTAAACAAATCAATCCGTAATGGAAAACATAGAAACGTCTTTGTAGGGGCGACTGCGGCACAACCGGGTCGCCCCTGCTGATTCTTGGGAAGTACATGAAGTGAATCAATATTGCAGTATAATCAATCACAAACCAGTGTGAGAGAAAGATTCACCCAATGAGTGATCACCCTGTAACGGTTACACTGCCTGAGTCCCTCTATACGCCAATCCGTGAGATCGCGGAAGCTAAATCACAAACTGTCGAGGATATTGTCGTTGAACAATTGCAATCAGTGTTATCGGTGCAGTTGCCATCTCTGCCTGCGGATGAGGAATCAGAACTCGTTGCTTTCAAGTTTCTTTCGGACGACACACTGAGAAATATTGTGCATGAGCAGATGCCTGTGCGCCTTCAAGAGCATCAACAAAAATTGATGGATCGTAACACTTTAGGCACAATTACCCCGGACGAATACAGT
This sequence comes from Chloroflexota bacterium, assembly GCA_020161935.1. Taxonomy (GTDB): domain Bacteria; phylum Chloroflexota; class Anaerolineae; order Aggregatilineales; family Phototrophicaceae; genus CFX2. The sequence continues at coordinate 48,045 of JAIUNI010000003.1, read as the reverse complement.
GAACTCACACAATTAGTCGAGCGTGGACAGCGACTTATCCTGCGTAAAGCATGGGCTGCTGGTGTGCTAATAGAACGCGGTCATACAATAACAGGCGATGATTTCTCCCCAGAAGACTAAAAATGAATGAACTCTCGTGGGCGCAAATTACGCGCCGTGTTCATGATCGTGCTAAACGCTGCTGCGAATACTGTCGTACCTGCGAACGTGTTTCTGGTCAGGCAATGCACGTAGTCGACAATTTCCTCAAGTGGTAGATTTAAAACGATTTTTCCTACCGCAGCCTTAATCTGAATCTCCCAGATATTGACTACGCTGATAACAGGTGTGTTTGCTTCATCTTCAAGCAATTTAAGCACATCACCCGACAGTAGTTCAGGGGTACTATTCCACCAAATAAAACGTGAGTGTCGAGCAGTAACTTCATTCATTACCTAGCCAAAAAGAGTCGGGAAGTGGCTCATCAAAATCATTATGCATCTTCATAGCACCACGATTAAGACCCGTCAGTTTTTTGCGAGGCAATTTTTCGACTGGTAAGACACGGGCTACAGGTTGCCCATTTTCAGTGAGGATAATTTCTGTGTCGGTTTCTAATAACGACAACAAATAATCCTTTACTACGGTCATCGACGTAATATCCACTGTTTTAGCAACCATCATCCCACCTCATACTTAACCTACACGCATTCTACCATAACCTTACTTAACGGCTGTTGCGGTCGCGGTTTCGGTTGGAACAGGCGTTGCGGTGAGGAGGAATATCGCCCGATCTCGCAGGATCGAATACGATTGCTCCAGTGTGCCACCCAGTTTTTCAAATATTTCCCAATCCGCGAGGGCTTTTTCAAATTCCTTGAGTTCGAAGTAAGTATTCCCCCGGTACTTGTAGTCGTCGGGATAGGAAGGGTCAATCGCAATCGCGGCATCATAATCGGCAATCGCGTTATCATACTGCTTTAGGGCGAAGTAAGCACTTGCCCGCTCACTGAAAGCGGCCGCGAAAGTCGGATCAAGCTCGACGGCTGCTGTATAATCCTCAACCGCCTTTTCATATTCGGCCTGACTATAAAATACCTTGCCACGATTGTAGTAGGCGGCGGTATCATTCGGGTTCAGTTCCAGTGCTGTGTCGAAGTCGGCAGCCGCTTCTGCATACCGCTCGCTTTGGGCATAAGTCAGCCCACGATTGTGGTAAGCATTGGCATAGGTGGGGTCAAGCGTGATCGCCTGTGTGTAATCCGCAACCGCTTTATCGTATGCCTGCATATCTTGATAGACATTACCGCGATTGTTGTAGGCACGGGTGTATGCGGGGTCAATTTCCAGCGCCTTCTCAAAGTCGGCGAGCGCGAGTTCATACTCGGTCAGCAAACGATAGACATTGCCCCGGTTGTTATAGGCACGGGCGTATTCAGGGTCAATCGTGACGGCCTGCGTGTAATCCTCGACGGCGAGGTCGTACTGGCCGAGCGCGTAATAGGCGATACCCCGGTTGTTATAGGCACGGGCGTATTCAGGGTCAATTTCGATAGCGGCACTGTAATCCGCGAGCGCAGCATCCAGATCACCAGAGTCGGCGTAAGCATTCCCACGGTTGGTATAAGCCTCAACATTTTCAGCGTCGAAATCGATTGCACTCGTGAAGTCAGCGATTGCGTTCTCATAATCACGCTCGTTGTAATAGGATAAGCCGCGCTCGTTATAACCCGCCGAGTCAGCCGGTTCTTCCGGTGTTTGTTGGATAACACGATCAGGCTGCGCGAGTGTGGGGGTCGATAGGGGTGACACGACGTTCAAACTGATGGTTAATGCCAGCAGGGAAATGAGAATCGCCATAACCTTCACCTTTCAAGTAACCGATGAAACACTACAGCTTCATTTTATGGGATTATGACAGTTATGATGACAAAGAGATGAAGCGAATGGTGTTTGATGTGGCGCATTCATCTCTATTAGAGCCTATCTGAAAATTATTTTAGTATCGGACGGCATCTGCGTAGCGTGCCGTCTCTACAAAAATGCGAAATTCAAAGGCTCTGTTCTGAATTTTTGATGTAGGGACGCGATAGATCGCGTCCGTTATGACCCAATACACAGTATTCAGACAGGTTCTTAACCGCCTTTACGCGCCCGATGGTAGTGGGTACGGGCTTTGGCACGGTTCCCACAGAGGGTCATACTGCACCACCGACGGCTGTGGTTCTTCGAGGTATCCAAAAACAACCACGAGCAGTCCTCCGAAGCGCATTCGCGTAAGTAACGTAAGTCGTGCGAGGTTAGGAGTTCAGAGGCAGACCACAGCACCGGCCAGAGCATCGCTTCTAAATCCGCGTCGGCTTGCGTATACGTCCACGCGAAATGCTCATCGACTGTCGATAAGCGCAGGTGCGTCATGGCTTTCAGCAGCATGTGGTTGAAGGCTTGCATATCGGCAGGTTTGGGATGCTGGTGAGCAGCAGCAGCCGAGAGAATACGGTAAACCGTATCGCGCACGGTGATGGCATTTTTGAGCGCGGCCCCTGCCTTATCAGGGTGGGTTTCCGCACCGGCGATCAGTGTATCCGCTTGAGCGTGGGAAACCGCACCGGCATACACCGCCCATTCAACCAGTGAGTAATAGCTCTTAAAGAACTCCCCATCGGGCAGCGAGGGGTGTGCATCCGAGGTATTGGTGAAGTCCAGACAAAGACGTTCCCGCAACAAACCATACTTTTCGATGTCCCGTGTATTCACCATTCGTCCCCACCCTTCTTACACCTAAAGGCTGATTGACAGGTTAGGCTGAGTATGCTATTATAACCATCAAAGCAATTATAGCAGGTTAGCAAAAGCCTGTAAAGGTAAGTGGATCATGTATGAATGGATGAAAAACGCAACACAGCTTAATCCGAAGGGGATTGTTCGCAATCCAGAGGAGGAGATGCTGATTGATGCTGCGACTCTCTTAAACGAAGACCGCGCACCGTTTTATCATCAAGCGCTGGCAGGTCTCGGTCGCCAGCTCACCGATTGGGGTGAACGGCTGCAAGAACGCTACGACACCGCCACGCAGATGCCGATTGATATGACGGCAATCAAAAACGTTTCCAAATAACGGTTTATGCGCCTCCACACGGAGGCGCTTTTTTACCCCGCCTCTTAAACCTTACTGACCTTATCAACCTTTAAACGCATGACGATTAAGCCAGCCAGTATCCACTCCGCCAGCAGCTTATCCGCATTTTCTTTCGTGGCTTCGTAGGCATAGGTGATTTGCCGCGCCCAACGGTTATCGGTGTCATCTTCGAGCGAAAATTCCCCCTTGAGCAAGTAACCTTCTCCGGCTGGATCGCCCCCGATTTGAATCGAGCCTTTGGGATTCGCTTTGATGAAATCCACTTTGCGGGTATTGCGGTAGCCAAAGACGATGACATCATCGCCATCTAAACCGTACCAAACCGGCACCACATGGGGATAGCCGTTCGGATCGACAACGGCCATGCGGACGATCACCGGTTTTTGCAGGAAGGCGCGTACAGGTTCGGATAAAACCATTTTTTAAACCTCTTTTTGGTCGTCAATTGTGAAATATCGCTTCATTGATGGTTTGAACGGTCAAATTGTTACGTCATGCGATGACTGCGCGGATGAAGACTATACCCGCAAAATAAAGACGACCGCATAATAATTGTGGTCTCCATCTTTATTTTTGGCTCATTTTGAAGCTCAATTCCCCTTTTGGGCGTGAATTCATTATGCGTTTAAGCACCATAAATGCAGGTGAGGCCGACCTATTGAGGGAGAAATTTGTGAATAAATTGTGAATTTGTAAATAAATTAATGAGGATTAAGAAAATCAATTGACGTAATTTTGAGTTGGGCTGTATATTGATATTAATGAACTCGCAATTGAGCCAACCGCAATTATAGGAGAAATGACAATGTTCGGTAAGTTCGCAATGCACAAGAATGAAAAAGGCCAGACTGCTCTCGAAACCGCCATTATCTTGATCGCCTTCGTGGTGGTCGCTTCCGTGTTCGCTTTCACCATCCTCTCAGCCGGTTCGTCATCGACTGAAAAGGGCAAGCAGGCTATTCAGGCGGGTTTGGAAGGCGTTCAATCTTCAATGAATATCAAGGGTTCCGTCATCGCTCAGGGCAGCGGCGGCAACGTTGACGACATCATCTTCACCCTGTCGCTGGTCGCTGGTGGCTCACCCGTCAACATGAGCACCGCCGACAAGGAAGTCGTCATCGGCTACAAGGACGCGGAACAATTCGAGAACGACGTGTCGTGGGACATCGCTTGGATTGTCAGCAAGCAGACCCCCGCTGACGACCTGCTGGAAGAAGGCGAATTGGCTGAACTGACCGTTGACCTCGGCTCACTGGGTACCCCCCTGAGCGCCAATACGGCCTTCAACCTCGAAATCAAGCCGCCGAAGGGTGCCGTCCTCAACCTGAACCGCACCACCCCGGCTGCCATCCAACCGGTGATGGACCTGAACTAAGTTCTACCGTCTCAACAATGAAACACAACCAGCACCTGTTAGCAACCTGACGGGTGCTGGTTTCCTGAACCCGTAAAGAATAAATCGCAAATATAAAGTTTATACGAAGCCAGAAATTTTTTGGCGGAAGCGAGGACAAGATGACCGCAAAAGACAACCTGAACCCGAATGAACGCGGACAGATCGGCTATTCCAGCCTCTTTATCCTCCTTTCTTTAATCGCTGCCAGTGTGGTGTTCGCCACCTCTTCCGCCGGTTCGCTGGGGGAAGTCGTACAAAAGGCGATCATGTCGTTAGCTTTGGCGCTCATTCCGGTACTCATCATCGTCAGCAGCGCCCTCTGGATATTTGGTAGACCCGCAGACGAGCTGCATAACACGCCTAACCAATAACCAGAGTACATCCTTCCGGGGCGAATTTGGGAAACCAAAGGCACGGCCAGCCAACCCCGGACCATAACTTCGGTCTTATTGCTCTCGCGAGCAGAAGAGACATTTGCCCTACACACTTGGCCGTGCCTGTAGGGCAAATTTTTTTTATAGCAGCCGGTCATCTATAGTCAGTGAGAAGGGCAGAGCCAATGGAAGCGGAACAAAGAATACAAGCCCTAGAGCAAGAGGTTCAAATCCTGAAAACCCAAATCCAGTCGATCCTGCTGGATATTCAGGCGCACCTCTTGACGAATGCCTATCCTGCTCTGCGCGGTAGTAATCACACGTCGGGTGGGGCTTCGTCCGAGGAGGAAGAAGACGACGATGACGAATATGATCGGGCCGCGCCGCCGCCGAAGGTGAAAAAAGTCTCCAACGGTACGGCCAAAGCTGAAAAAGCCTCTAGCGGTACGGCCAAAGTTGAAAAAGTCTCCAATGGCACGGTCAAAGCTGAAAAGGCTTCTAAAAAGGCACAGGCCGCCGTCCAGCCCGCCGAGCCGATGATGGCTTCCTTAGCCGAGCAGCAGGAATGGGTTTTGGAACACATTCAAAGCATCGGTGTCAGCGGCACGCGCGATTTGATCGAAGGCTACACCGCCAAGCACCGCTTCTCGCCGGAAGTCAGTGACGCGCTCATGCGCTTCACCGATATGTACGCGGCGGCTGCCGAAGAACAAACGCTGCCTTCGCGCCCGGCAGGTCTCATGGTGGCATCGACGGTCAAGTCGGTCAACCCATCATCCGGCAGAACACCGAAGGTCAAGGCGCAGCCCGTGCAGCCCGTACAACCGGCTGCCCAAACAGCGCCGGGCAACTTGAAGACCTTTACCGCAGAACCACGCTCAAAAGAATCGTCCATTAACACTTCCGGTATTGATGAAAACAGCAGCTCAAGCATTGTCCTGCGCTTGATTGCCGGTGTCCAAAACGCAGGCGCGGGTGTGCGTTGGGGGAAGAAAGAATAAGTCATGGATAAAGCAATAACGACAGCCCTGCTGATTGTGATTAGTATGATTATGTCTGTCCTTCTTTTTAACGCGGTTTATCCAGCCGTCACGCAGGGCAGCGAATCGATCACCAGCATGACCAACCACGTCACCGAACGGATGCGTAACCAGATCGAGATTATTCACGGGGCAGGCGAACTGGATGCCAGCGGTTTCTGGCAAGACAGCAACAGCAACGGCGAATTTGATGTGTTCGTGTGGGTGAAGAACATCGGTGACGCACGTATCACCCCCATTGAACAGGCGGATTTCTTCTTCGGGCCGGAAGGCAACTTCGTTCGTATTCCGTATTCCGCCAGCAACGGCAGCGGTTTCCCGTACTGGTCGTATGCGCTGGAAAACGCCGCCGAGTGGGACCCGAACGCGACCCTGAAGATCACCGTTCATTATGGCGTTCCCCTCGGAACAGGCCGTTATTTTGCCAAACTCAGCACCGTGACCGACGCGCAAGCTGAATACTTCATGGGTATGTAACCGCGATGGAATCCGTTGTCGCCGCCTTCATTATGATCTTCCTCAGCATGTTTTCCGTCCTGACCTTAGCCTCGTCGGTCATTAGCAGCCACGACAGCTACCAGTCGGAAATGCGTGCGCTGGAATCGCGTATATCGACACAATCACGCACCCGCTTGAGCCAGATCAACGCCCGCACCGTGAACAGCGGCACGGTGGTTCAAACCACTTACGTGAATGACGGCGGCGAGAAGATCACGGATTTCGACACATGGGATGTCATCGTTCAGTATTATGATACCGCCGTACCGAGCAACTATTACACGACATGGATGCCCTACGAAGCGGGCAGCCCTGCCAGCAATGAATGGACGATCAAGGGGATCTACGCGGATGCCAAGCGCGAAATTGAAGAGATTTACGACCCCGGCATCCTGAACCCCGGCGAAGAAATGGTGATCGAAGCCTACCTGCCGCACACCGTCGCACCCGCCAGCCAAGTACAGGTGACGCTGGCCGTCAGCAACGGCATGAAATTATCCGGCGTATTCGTGCGGAACACGCCCCCGGTACTGGACACCAACCTGCCTATCCTGATCGCTTCCGGCGGCATGGGCGTGATTAACGAATCGGTTCTCAAGACGACCGATGTGGATAATGACAATACCGAGTTGATCTACACCGTCACTGTGCCACCCGCACAGGGAACGCTCAACCTCGACGACACCTTCACCGGGTTCGACCTGTACAAAGATCGCCTGCACTACGAACACACCGGCACCGGCTCGGACAGCTTTACCTTCACCGTCAGCGACGGGCAGGATGTCATCGGCGCGTATGTGTTCTTGATCGACGTGAGCGAACCACCGCAGGTCACTGTCAACAGCGGCCTGACACTGCCGACCAACACCACCGCGCCGATCACCAACACCATGCTGGCAGCGACGGATGTGGATAACACAGCGAATGAATTGATCTACACCGTGACGGTACTGCCCACGCAGGGCAGCATCAGCATGACGACCTTCACACAGGCCGACATCGACAATGGCAATTTCACCTACACCCACGTTGGGGCAGGGCCGGACAGCTTCTTGTTCACAGTCAGCGACGGCGTATCTGAAATCGGCCCATTCACGTTCAATATCAGTGTGAATTAAGAAAGACACGGTACGAGATGGCGACCATGAAAAAGAAAAAAGTGATCTCTGCCCACAACACGGAACTCGACAGCCGTATGGGTGGTGGTTTACCCACTGGCTCACTCACGCTGATCGAAGGCGGCTCCGGCGCGGGGAAATCGGTTCTCTCACAGCAAATTATGTGGGGCGCACTGCAAGATGGTTTCATCGTCAGCGCGTTTTCCAGCGAAAATAGTGTCAAAAGCCTCGTCACGCAGATGAAAAGTATTGATCTGGACATCTTCGACTTCCTCTTAATGGGCAAGTTCAAGCTGTACCCGATGGAACTTTCGCACCTCGGCGAAGATGCCGTCGAAACCCTGATTAGCGCCATGCAGCAGGAAGGCGAGATGGGGCGCGACATGATCGTGATCGACTCGTTCACGTCCGCCATCGTCCACGCCAAGAGCCAGCGCACCGTCCTGCACTTCTTCGAGGAATGCAAGCGTCTGTGCAGCAAAGGCGTTACGGTGCTGGTCACCATCCACGCCGATGGTGTGAACAACGACATGATGTCCCCAATCCGTTCGATGTGCGACGGTCACTTGAACCTGAAGTCGGCACAGGACGGGCAGAAGCTGGTCAAGACGCTGGAAGTCGCCAAGATTCGCGGTGCCGCCAGCGTGACCGGCTCGATTTTCGGTTTTGATGTTGAACCGGGCTGGGGGATGCGCGTCATCCCGATCAGCAAGGCGCGAGGCTAACGGCTCATGGCACAAACAGTACTCCCTTTCGAATTTTGCCCTGAACCCATCTACACATGGGAACAACTGCAAACCATGCTCTCGCCCGTGTTCCTCGAAGCCTGCGAAAAGTCCATCTTCCTGCGGACGTATGTCGCTCGTCTGCCGATGGATACCATTGGCGTACCGGAATTTCACCCCAAGCCCTCGCGCGCGTTGGGCAACACCGAACACCAGAACTTCATCTACCCGATTAAGGAAGGCTTGTTCGTTCACCTGTACCCCGACCCCAGCGGCGCACGTAACCACTATGTCTCCATCGAGCCGTCGATTGTCGTCAACACCGACCACCTGATGCCGCGCATCGAGGAACGGCTGGTGCATTGGGCCGAAGACATTGGGCGGTTGGAAGATGCAGAAGAAAAGCGGGCTTTCCTGCTGCAACTGATCGACACCCTATGTACCACCGCCAAAATGCCAACCAACGGCACCAAGCGTATCGACAAGGTACAGGTCACACCCGCCGAACTGGATGCCATCCGCTACCGGGTGCTGCGCGATAAAGTCGGCCTCGGCATCTTGCAGCCGCTGCTGCTGGACTCGAACATCGAAGATATTTCGTGCAGCGGTGTCGGCCATATCTTTGTTGAACACAAAATTTTCAAGAGCGTTCAGTCGTCCATCACCTTTGTTGACCACGACGACGTAGACGAATTTGCCGTGTGGCTGGGCGAGTGGATTAAAAGCCCCGTCACCGTACGTAACCCGCTGGTCGATGCCATTCTGCCCGATGGTTCGCGTATCAACATCGTCTATGGGCGCGAAATTTCCAAGCGCGGCAGCAACTTCACCATCCGTAAGTTCTCCGGCACGCCCACCAGCGTCCTCGAATTGGTCGACTTCGGCAGCTTGAACTACACGATGGCGGCCTACCTGTCGCTGATGCTCGAAAACGGTATGAACTGCTTCGTCGTAGGCGCGACGGCTTCCGGTAAAACGACCCTGCTGAACGCCATCACCGCCTTCATCAAAGCCGACTCGAAGATCGTCACTATCGAGGATACGCCCGAAGTGCAGGTGCCGCACGCCAACTGGGTGCAAGAATCAACCCGCAGCGGGGGCGGCGAGAAAAAGGGCAGCGACGTAGGCATGTTCGAACTCCTCCGCGCAGCCCTCCGTCAGCGTCCTGAATACATCATCGTCGGTGAAATCCGTTCTGTGGAAGCCGTCGTCGCGTTTCAGGCCATGCAGACCGGTCACGGTGTCATGTCCACCTTCCACGCCGCGTCGGTCGAAAAGCTCATTCAGCGTCTCACGGGTGATCCGATCAACATTCCCAAAACGTACATCGACAACCTCAACCTCGCCGTCATTCAGTCTGCTGTGCGCTTGACCGATGGCCGCGCCGCCCGCCGTGTGTTGAGCGTCAATGAGATTATCGGTTATGACCCGATTACGGAAAGTTTCTCCTTCCTAGAAGCCTTCCGCTGGAACTCCACCACCGACCAATTCGAGTTCCCCGGTTACATGAACAGCTACCTGCTGGAACAGATTGTCGCCATCAAGCGTGGTATCCCGCCGCATCGCCGCAAAGAGATTTACAACGAGATCAAGCGCCGCGCCAAGATTTTCGAGAAGTTGCACAAAGAGAAAGGGATCACGGACTTCCATGAATTCTTCCAAGTCCTTGCCGAAGCACGCAAGCAAAAACTCTTTTAAGCTCGTTTCGGCTTTCGATATGTTCTATCAACTGACGTATATGTCAGCCATGTCGGCGGCAGGGATTTCGCGTGCAAAGATTTTCGAAATCGCGGCACAGTCTAAATCCAACGCGGCTGAATATTTCGCGGCGGTCAATACGCTGGTGGATGAATTCCGCTACGACTATGCCGAAGCCTGCCGTTCAATCGGCCTCAAGTCGAAGTCCGAGAATATGAAAACCTTCCTGCTGCGGCTGTCGGACGCGCTGCGTTCCGGTGAACCGCTGGCGGAATACTTGGCGCGTGAAGCCGCCGTGACCAGCGAAGATTACGAGAACCGCTATGAGCGCGACCTTGAAGGCTTGAAGCAGTGGTCGAACGCCTTCTCGTCCATCGTCATGTCGGTCTCGCTGATCGTCATCATCCAGATCGTATCCTCGATGATCTACTCGCTCAACCCGACCATGATGATCGGCTTGGTGGTCACGGGCGTGTTCATCGCGGGCTTCGGCGCGTTCATTATTATGCGCTCCGCCCCGAAGGAAATCATGACCGTTCCAGCGGCGAAAGGCTCGCCCGAACAGCAGAAATCGCTGCGCCTCTCGCGGATGTTGATCCCCGGTTCTATCGCGTTGGGTGCGGTGTTGAGCATGGTCGGTGTACCGATTAGCTGGTCGCTGATGCTCGGCGCGGCGGCGCTGCTGCCCGTAGGCTACATCAGTATGCAGAGCGATAAGCTCATTACCAAGAAGGATATTGAGTTCAGTACCTTCCTGCGTTCGCTCGGCGGTATGGCGACTTCCAGCGGTACAACCCTCAAAATGGCGCTGACCAAGATCGACCTCAGTTCCTTCCCGACGCTGGAACCGGATATCCAACGCCTCAGCACCCGTTTGCGCGCACTGGTCGAGCCGACCAACTGCTGGCATATGTTCGGCATGGAAAGCGGCAGCCGCCTCATCAGCGAAGTGAGCGATATTTTCTACGGCGCGGTCAAAATCGGTGGCGATCCTGAACGTGTCGGCTATCTGTGTTCGCTCTTTACCGCCAAAACCACCCAGCTTCGTTCCAAGCGCCGTCTGACCGCCGGTACATTCTCCGGCTTGGCGACCGTCATGCAAGCTGTGGTCGCGGGTCTGATGATCTTCGTGCTGTCCATCGTCACCAACTTCGCCGCGATGGTCACTGAACTGATGCCCAAGAACAGCGATGCGCTGTCCGCCGCGCCAGCCGCCGCCAGCCTGACCATTGGTCAATTCTCGGCGGGTGATCTGCAATTCTTGAACGTTATCACCGTCGGCATGGTGTTGATTTTGGCGACCGTCAGCGCGGCAGCCATGATCTTCTGCGACGGCGGTTACAAGCTGAAAGTCACGCTGTACCTGTCGATGATTATCTTTATCTGTGGCATATGCTTTCTGGTAGTCCCGCCGATGGTCGCTGGCATTCTTTCCGGCGCGGCGTAAAGGAGTAGGATCGTGACTTTAATTGACCAACTTCTATCGCAGCAGATCGTCCTCATCAGTGTGGGGGTGTTCTTCCTGTTCATCGCGGCGGCGATTGGGGTTGCTGTCTTCCCGCGCATCAAGGACCGCCGTGCCAAGATCGCCAAGCGCAAAGCCGCCGAGAAGGCCGCCAAAGAAGCCGCGATAGCCGAGGCCAAAGCCGCGAAGGAAGCCGCCCGCGCCGCCCGCCGGGGTGGTCGCCAAGCCGCCGCAGCAGCAGCCAATGGCACAGCCCCCGCCGCTGCGGGTGGGAGTGCTGCCCCTGCCGCCGCTGGTGGAGCCGCGCCTTTGTCGCCTGCGGCGGCGCTCACGGCGGCACTCACCGCTGCGCCTGCTCCCGCTGCCGGAACAACACCTGCTGCTGGTGGAACCGCGCCTGCTGCTGGCGCACCACCCCCGACGGCTGCCGCTTCTGCGCTGACGGCGGCGCTCACGGCTGCGCCTGCGGCCACCACCGAGAAAAAAGAAGAAGTCTCGCCAGAAATGCAGGATTTGCTGTCCAGCGTATTCTCCGACGAGGAAAACTCGGAACGTCAACAAATTCTCTTGCAAGGTACGGAATCGGTTTCTATTGATGAACTGCTCACCCTCTCCAAATCTGTCATGGCACAAATCAACGGCGAGCAGCAGACGAACATCGTTCGCGTGAAGGAGAAACAATTATCATGACAGTGACCAGCGAACACATTAAAAAAGTCACCAGTGAACTGAATGACGAAATCCTGCGCGAACAGTTGAATTACGCGCCGGATATTGGCTACCACCCTGTCCCGAAGGGCATACCCACGATGGGCGAGGCGCAGTGGCGCGTCCGCTTGGATGTCACCTACGACTCGCAAATTCAAGTCGGCCTCGATATTTTCGGCGAGGTGGTGCTGGGTCGCGGGCAGGAAACACAAGCCTTCGAGAACATTTACCGCGCCTTCGATATCGACCAGCTTGGCCTATCCCGCCGCCACGCTGCCATCCGCCCGACCGATACCCACCTGTATCTCGTCGATCTGGGCAGCACCAACGGCACCAGCTTGAACGGCGCATCTATTGGCGTGAACACACCCTACGCCCTGAATCATGGCGATCTGGTGCGGCTCGGACGCTTGGAATTCACGATCTACTTCATCCGCCAGCCCGCGAACTTAATCAGCCCGCCGCGCAAAGCCGCCGATGTCATCGACGCGCTGCCGACCATCGCACAGGCCATCACCTCGCAGATGGATTTAGAGTCGGTGCTGAAGCAGTCGATGGAAATGGCGATGTCACACATCCCCACCGATGAAGTGTCGATCTGGTTGGCGGACGCGCAAAGCGGCGAGCTGTTCCTCGAAGCCGGTCGCGGCCTCGAAGACGAGCAGATTCAACGCCTGCCGGTGGTTGATACGCTGGCAGGGCAGGTGATACGTACCGGAAAAGCCGTGCGAACCCACCGCGACAAAGAAGGCAAGCAGATCAAGATCAAAACCGGTTATCTGGTGCAGGCCGTCATCTACGTCCCGCTGATCCTCGGTGGCACGCCCTTCGGGGTCCTGTCGGCGGCCAACCGCGAAAGCACCCGCTTCTTCACCGATAGCGACGAGAAGATCCTACAGGTGATTGCCGATCTGACCGCCGTCGCCGTCCATAACGCGCGTCTGCACCAAACCACCATGCGTTCCGCCATGCGCCGTTCCAAGATCGTGACAGCGTTGAATGTGGTACTCTCGATGGATATGAAGGCGATGGTCAAATCAACCGTCGGCTATGCCAGCCTGTTAGGCAGCTATGAAGCCGCCACCGGCGAAATCGGCGAAATCATTGACCAGATCAAGCAAAACGGCGGCGATATGTCCAACCTCATCAACCGCCTGATCGACATGACCAACCTCAGCGAGGAACTCACCTTGCAGCAGGAGTCCTTCGACCTGCTGGAAATGGTGAACACCGCCGTTGATGAGCTGCGACCGCTGGCACAGGCCAAAACCATCCAGCTTGATCTCGAAGTCATGGGCAATCCATGCCTCATTCAAGGCGATTCATCCCTGCTATATCGCAGTATGTTGAACCTGATCGACAACGGCATCAAGTTCACGCCGGAAAACGGCTTCGTGATGGTACACGTCTTGTTCAGCAACAGCGAGATCGTCATCCGCGTGCAGGACACCGGCCCCGGCATTCCCGAAGAAGACCTGCCGCTGCTGTTCGACCTGTATTATCGTGGTTCAGGCTACAGCAATAGTCAGCCGACCATCGGCCTCGGCTTGGAGTTCGTGCGCTCGACCATCGAAGCCCATCGCGGTTACATCAACGTCCGCAACGGCGAACACGGCGGCGCGGAGTTCACGCTCTCGCTCCCCGGTCGGCTGCGGGTGGTCTAGGGATAGTGGGGTAGGGGAGTCATGATGGTTATCGTATTCGCAATCATCGGTTGGGCAGTCGGTTGGGTTATTAACCGGCTGTCCGATTACCTGCCGCGCTTCGCCGTCGAGGAGAAGCCCAAGCCGGTGACCAGCCGTTCCAATGGGCTTGCCGTTCTTGAACTGCTCACCGGTCGCGCACCCTTCAAGCGCTCGTGGCTGCTGTTCGATGCGCTTGTCGAGCTTGCGTCGGCTGCCTTCTTCGCCCTTATGTGGACACAGGTCGGCGCGTCGGTGGCACTGGTGTACGCGCTGTGCGGCTATGCCTTCTTCTTGCTGATCGCCATGATCGACTTCAAGTACCGCCTCGTGCTGAACGTCCTCACCTATCCGGCGATTGTGGCGATGCTCGTACTCAACTTGGTAGCCATGCCCGACCAAGCGCGTCAAATCCTGCTCGGCGGCGCGATGGCCTTTGGCATTTTCTTCCTCACGTCCGTGCTGCGACCGGGTGAACTCGGCGGCGGTGATGTCAAGCTCGCCACCTTGATCGGTGTGGCCTTCGGTTTCCCGCAGATGTTACTGGCATTGTTGGTTGGGGCAGGCATTGGCGGCGTAGTCGTGGTATTTTTATTAGTGAGTCGTAAAGCGGGCTGGAAAAGCCAGATCGCCTACGCACCATTTTTGTGCTTGGGAGCGATGGTTCTTCTGCTGTCGCACTCGGTACTGATCTTGGGCTGAATGAAAGGGACGGATTGTGCTGCCGACTGACAACACCATCGACAATGAAGACCAACCGCAAGAGGGCGAAGCCCCGGCACGCGGTTCGAGTAAGCTGGTACTGTGGCTGATTATCTGCGGCTTGGGCGTGCTGTTCCTACCGCTGTATATCATTTCGACTACGGTGAAAACCACCAACGAAGAACTGACCACCGAACTGGCAGACATCGAGGCCACGCTCTCGGCGACCCCGCCGGTTCCCGCCGAACTGCAAACCCTGTCCGCCGAGTTCGCCAACACCCAGTTACAAAGCCAAACCGTTGGCAGTATCAACTCGACCTTGCAAGACTCGTATATCAATTGGCCGACCGTGATGGCGGCGTTGGGCGCGTATGACCTCGGTCAAATGTCGCTCACCAGCATCACCCAGATCGACAACGGAATGCGGCTGACGGGGCGTGCCACCCGCGAAATCGTGGCGATGGCCTACGCCGATATGCTGCGCTCGTCCGGCTTGTTTGATAACGTCGCCGTCGAGTCGATCACCCTGCAAAGCATCTTTGTCACCGCGACCCCCGCGCCGACGACGGTTGCGCCAACCCTTGACCCGACGCTCCAAACCACGGCTGATTCCCGCGTTCAGCCGACCGTCGCGCTCATCCCGACCATTGAACTGAAGATGACCGATTTCATTATCTCCGTGACCATGAAGAAAGCGACTGTGAACGATGGACGAAGCACGTAGCCCAATCTTAGGCAAGATCCTCTCGCTCGCGCCGCTGCTGCTGATGTGCTTGGTCGGGATGGGCTTGGTCATGTTTGCGGTCGTTAATGTCGTTCCGTACGTCAAAACCTACCAAGAACTCCAGCTTGCCGCCGACACTGGCAACAGCATCATCGCCACCAAAATGGCGGAAGAAGACCCCTCCGGCGAAATCGCTATTTTGCAGCACCGCTTGGATACCGCCAAAGACAGCCTGAAAACCAGCGCCAACCTGTTCATGGAAACGGCGCAGGCCGACGCGATTTTGCAGAAGCTCTATGATTACGCCAAAGCCAGCAGTGTCGAAATCGCCAACTTGCAAACGCAGAACACGCTGAACGCGGGCAGCCAAGCACCCGCTGCACCGACCCCCAAACCATCACGCAATGCCACACCGGAGCCGGTCGTGGTTTCGGCGACATCCGCCTATAGCGTGCGTGCCATCCGCATCGTGGCGAACGGCTCGGTGACGAACCTTGTCCGCTTCTTGACGCGCATCCGCGAAATCAGCGTTCCCGGTATCGCCGTCAACAACCTGAACATCAAGGACACCGAAGACCCGATTGCCGATGCCGTGTTGACGATGGATTTGCTCATTTACACCTCACCGCTGTCAGATGGTAAGGCGTACCTCGATCTGCCGGATGTCGTGCTGCCGACACCGCTGGTTGTGGCGGAAGAAGCGACCCTTGCGCCGGAAGCAGTCACGGCACTGGCGGCAACACCGGCACCGGATGCGACGGCTGAACCCGGCGTGGGCAGCATTACGGTTGTTGATACCGGCAGCGTGCCACCGGAACCAGCGTTAAATCCGGTCTATACCGAGACGTTTGACTCTGGCAACCTCAACCACTGGAAGCTGGGTGCCGGGTGGATTTTCTTCAAGGATGAGGGTTCACCGTCCCTGCAAGCGAGTGATAACAGCGGCGATGCGACCTTCGCTTTCGACACGCTAGATAACAGCGCCGTGCAACTGCGGGTGCTGATGTCGTCCAGCAGCATTAAGCTGACCCTGCGGCAGAGCAGCGCGGGTTTCTACGCGGTCGTGCTGCAACCAACCGGGCAGATTGCCCTGTATCGTGGCGCGACGTTGATTAAATCCACTACCACCGACCAGTCGTCGATTGGGCGTTGGCGGGTGCTGCGGCTGTCGGTCGTTGAGGGCATCATCCGCATTTCTGTGGACGGCGAGGATGTGCTGACAGCGCGGGACAGTTCCGAACTGCCACCGGGGACATTCTCGTTCAGCACCATTGGGCGCGGCGTGGTGCGCGTGGATGACATCGACGTGTTCAGCCTCGACACCGCCGAAAAGTTTTAAGCCGCCGGTAGCCAGTCATCGAGGCGACCGATTTTAAGACAGCACTATGTAGGGGTTTGCCGCTGGTAAACCCCTATTTTTTTACCTGTAAAACAGGCAGGAACAGGCAGAATGATCCTTCCTGAACCCAATTTGTGAAGGCGCGGTTTGAAAGCACAAACCATTTTCAAACGAAAACCCACCACCTCATTGATCCCAACCGCGATTACAAACCACCCAATTTTGATCGCTATGAGCAAAATCGGATACGCTTCTCCACCCCACCCATCCCCCCACCTGCGTAGGGACAGCAGACAGGCTGTCCGCCTTCACCCGCCACCCACAATTTTGTATTGGCGTGAATACATCGGACGCGCTGTATCGCGTCCCTACGCACGCATCCCCGTACCTGCGTAGGGACAGCAGATAGGCTGTCCGCGCCCTCCAACCCCACATTGTCGATCTCTATGGGAACGCTCGGACGCGCTGTTTCGCGTCCCTACGCACACATCCCCCCACCTGCGTAGGGACAGCAGACAGGCTGTCCGCTGCCGCCAACCTCACATTGTCGATCTCTATGGGAACGCTCGGACGCGCTGTATCGCGTCCCTACCCACCCATCCCCCCGCCTGCGTAGGGACAGCAGATAGGCTGTCCGCCTTCACCCACCACCCACAATTTTGTAGTGGCGTGAATACATCGGACGCGCTGTATCGCGTCCCTACGCACCCATCCCCCCACCTGCGTAGGGACAGCAGACAGGCTGTCCGCGCCCTCCATCTACATATTTCCATCTATCACGAACATATCACGTCCCATTCAAAGACAATAAAACTTGTCCTTATCCCAAAGCGCAGGGTTATTCGCCACGTATTCCCGTATCCGATTTAAATCAGCTTCGTTTCGAACAATATGATCGTGAAACCGTCCTTGCCATATCGTACCCATTGGCGCTTTCGACACACGATTAATTTCACGGGTTACAATCGCCTTATACGTGCCGACAATATAGCCCAATGGATGTCGCTTTTCTTTGGGAAGCGTGCTTTGATCCAAAGTCAAAAGCCCATGCATGTGGTTCGGCATAATCACATAAGAATCAAGTCCAACCTGTGGAAAATAGCGGGGAATGAGCAGCCAATAGGCAGCAGCAAAGTGACCATAAACACTTAAGGTAAGCTGTCCCTCGTGAATATGACCAAAATGCGAATCTTTTTGATGGGTACAAATGGTTATGAAATAAGTTCCGTCAGCGGCGTAATCATATCCTTGTAATCGTGGTGATTTTCGTTGAGGCAGCATCTTTCAACTTCACTTTGATGGCATCATTGATTTCATTGTAGACGAAATGAATTCAAGTATTGTCACAATTATCACTTCCCACCCATCCCCCCGCCTGCGTAGGGACAGCAGACAGGCTGTCCGCTGCCGCCAACCTCACATTGTCGATCTCTATGGGAACGCTCGGACGCGCTGTATCGCGTCCCTACGCACACCCCCCCCCACGTTCGTAGGGACAGCAGACAGGCTGTCCGCCTTCACCCACCACCCACAATTTTGTATTGGCGTGAATACATCGGACGCGCTGTATCGCGTCCCTACGCACGCATCCCCCACCTGCGTAGGAAGCTGCGTGCTGCGTCCGCTGCCGCCAACCTCACATTGTCGATCTCTATGGGAACGCTCGGACGCGCGCTTTCGCGTCCCTACACACGCATCCCCCCACCTGCGTAGGGACAGCAGACAGGCTGTTCGCCTTCACCCACCACCCACAATTTTGTAGTGGCGTGAATACATCGGACGCGCTGTATCGCGTCCCTACACACCCATCCCCCGCCTGCGTAGGGACAGCAGACAGGCTGTCCGCCTTCACCCACCACCCACAATTTTGTATTGGCGTGAATACATCGGACGCGCTGTCTCGCGTCCCTACACACCCATCCCCCGCCTGCGTAGGGACAGCAGACAGGCTGTCCGCGCCCTCCAACCCCACATTGTCGATCTCTATGGGAACGCTCGGACGCGCTGTATCGCGTCCCTACACACGCATCCCCCCACCTGCGTAGGGACAGCAGACAGGCTGTCCGCCTTCACCCCCACCCACAATTTTGTAGTGGCGTGAATACATCGGACGCGCTTCTCCACCCACCCATCCCCCCACGTTCGTAGGGACAGCAGATAGGCTGTCCGCGCCCTCCAACCTCACATTGTCGATCTCTATGGGAACGCTCGGACGCGCTGTATCGCGTCCCTACGCACGCATCCCCCGCCTGCGTAGGGACAGCAGACAGGCTGTCCGCGCCCTCCAACCTCACATTGTCGATCTCTATGGGAACGCTCGGACGCGCTGTATCGCGTATTTATACCCTCAAAACCAACCACCCAAAGTAAGATACCCTGCTGCCGTATAGCAGGGCGCAGGGTATCTTGATAGCTCTTGATTGTTTTAAGGTGTCATTCTCAAGCTGTTTGTACCACCCCAATCCCGCCGCCACCGTTCGACCGTGAACCTCCCATACCGCCGCAGGTCATGACGGATGCAAACGTCGCGTCGCTCGCATCTGCATAAGTACAGGCTGTTCCTCACCGGACATCCTAGGTATCCAATGAGTGACCGCTCGATATAAGCAGAACTGTTGTGATGAAAATATCATATACGGTTTACGGTATAAAGCCAAGTATCTTAAGAGAGTCTTTCACGGGGATTTATTTTTTAGCGTGGGGACCGTAACCGGATTCATCCATATAGCGCAGCAGGTCAGGCAGCCAGAGTTCGTGCCGTCCTAACCGTTTTCGCCATTTGATCACCCGTTGATCTTCAGGGAGCTGTGAAAGTTTTTTCGACAGCTTTTCGAGATAATAACGGTTATATCCTGTTAATTCCGCGCCTTCGGTCGTCATGACCCAAATTTCTTGCTCAGGCGTGATTGCTTTTGCCATATAGGGTGCTATCGTTCCTATAGTGTTGAACTGCCCAATCTGACGAACATCTATCGAGAATTATATCCGATTATACTGAGCAGGGCAGGGCGAAGAAGCGAATAGAAGAATAGGGCGCGGCGTAGAGGCACTCCGTGTTGAGCGCCTCTACTCCCCGTGCGGTATCAAGCGTGGATTAGTAGTCAAAACGCCCCATCGTGCGCGTCTTGCACAACAACAGCACCAGACCATTCTTGAAGGCGCGGCCAAACGATGCCGCCTGTTGGGCGCGTGCCGCTTTCTTCTCCAGCCGCACCGTCATAAACCCGCCGCTGAATTCAACAACCGCTTCGTGCTGCTTGACATCCGGCGGCAGTGGAACCTCGCAGTAAAATTCCTGCCGGGAAGGGTATACCGTGCTGCCGATATACGACAACAAAATCAGCAGATGCCCGCGACTGATATCCACCTGCACCTGCTCGGCCTCGAACCCGTGCGTTGGGGCGATCACTTCGGTTAGGTCACGGTAGTGATTCACCACAAATTCCAGTTCTTGCGGCGCGTAGTTCGTATCCGCCCAGCGTTCTATCGGGCTGATGACACTGGCGTTGCTGGCTTCATAGCGGCGGGTGATGCTGCGGCTCGACGGCGCAGCCGTATATTTCTTCGATGATCGGTTCACGTTATTCAACTCCCTTTGCGGTGCTGCGAACTTACGCAGCGTGATGCTTTTGCTTCGCGTTACGACCGGCTGTGCGGGTCGTGTGCCTGACGGATAAAACCCCTTTTAGGTTGCAACAATAGCTTAGGTAGGTAATGTCAACAGGTTTCACTTTTTCGACAAAATCATTTCAAACCGCGCTGCAAAACCCATAGGATGAACGGTCGGTTTCACACCCACTTAAACGTTTATTGTGATGATTAAGTTCCATTAATATCATTTAGGAAGCGTAATTGTTCAATTTTGCTCAATCGTACACACGCATACATCCCTTTCTAAAATGGCAGCCTAAAGCCCAAAGATCAATCGAATTTCCCATTTGTCTGCCCGGTGAAGTGCTAAAATGAGAAGTTGGATCATATTGCAGAAATCCGGTGAAGAAGCGCGAATTTGAACAGTGGGAAATGGGATTTGCTAACCTCGATACCGTGGAGATCAGTAAGATACCGGGCTACACCAACTATCTAAACGAGCCGTTTAACTCGAAGCGCTTTACCGATGCCAGCTTTGTTATTCGTTCTCTGCGGTTAAACGCCTTTATCTTCTCTCCGCATTCCTCTGCGTCCTCTGTGCCTCTGTGGTTCATCCCCTCCGCCTTTAACTTGGCGTACTTGGCGACTTGGCGGTTAATCCCTCTTCCTCTGTGTCATTGTGCCATTGTGCCTCTGTGTTAAAAGACCTTGCGTCCTTTGTGTCTTTGCGCCTTTGCGTTTTGTTATTCGTTCTCTGCGGTTAAATTCTTCTCCCGCCTTTGCTCCCCTCATCTACGCCCGCTGCACCCCCGCCGTCCGGTCGCCAACCAGCATCAACACCGCACCACCGAAGCACAACAAAACCGGCGCGATAAAAATGCGCTGGTCGTAATTCTGCACCAGCAGCGGCGCGAGGATACCGATCAGATTACCCACGTTAAACAGCGTCATATACAACGACCCGCCCAACCCCCGCCGGTGTCCCATCAAATGTTGCAGGTAAACCATCGCCACCCCCGCCGTTGCCCCCGTGAACAGCGCATACACAACATTGCTGGTGTAAAGCAGCGGCAGCGATTGCGAAAACGACATCACAAGGTAATACGCTGCGCCCACGAACGCGCCGATGGCAATCGCGTTTTTCTCGCCGAACTTCCCCGCCACGTATCCCATCAAGCCCATCGCCACCAGTTCAGCCGCCGCCGACAAACTAAACATTAGCGGCGCGATACTGGCATCATTGAATAGTTGCAGCGTCACCAGCGGCAGGTAAGCCGTGCGCGTGCTGTCCGCACCCCGCATCAGCAGCATCGCCAGCATCGGCACGACCAGCACCCATAACGGCAAAGCCCGCTGCACCGGCGCGGCGGCCCCGCTAGGCTCCCCGCTTTCCGGCTGTGTCTGCCGTTGAATGGAACCGTCCATCCGGTAAAGCAGGTAAGCCGCGCTCAACGCCACGATCAAATTGGGGATCGCGAGCGCCATGAATACCCCCCGTATATCCATCCGCGCGAGGACACTCGAAATCACCGTGCCGATCACGAAGCCCAGCGAAAACATCGTCCGCAGCACCGTCATCCCCATCACCTGCGCCTCATGTTCCCAGCTTGCCACCACCCCCGCCTTCGCGATGGCGAATAACTGCGGAAACACCACGCCGAATTGGGCGAGTGCTAACCCCGCCAGCCATGCGTGGCTCGGCTGCGTCGCTTGCGCCAACCCCACAAAGCCCAACATGCCCGTCACGCCGCCAAAAATCACCAGCTTGTATGGGGCGACGATCCCATCCGACAGCCAGCCCGTACCCAGCGTCACCACCGCGCCCATCAGTGTGTTCAGCAGGAAGAACACGATCACCTCGTTTTTGTCCAACCCGATCTGCTCGGTCAGCAAAATCGCGATCAGCGGCGAGATCATCGAGAGCATCAGTCCTTGCAGCAGAATACTCCCGCCGACCGCCACACCATACGGGGCGCGTATCAGCCGGCTCCAAATAAATGTATTCATGTGGTAGCACCCTCTAGCGTGTTTAAATGCGTGGAGACTAAAACCCGAATCCTAGACCGCCGCGCTCCCTTCCGCAACATCCATTCATAATTCCACTTCCCATCTTCAGTAGTTCCAAGTAACGGCGATAAATGCTTTGCTCCCTTCCCCTGTTACTACGGGCTGACGGTGGAGTGAGCCTGCGAACGTACCGTCGTGGGCGGGGGTTAGGGGTGTCCTCCGCGCCTCTGTGGTCAAATCCTCTCCGCCTTGAACTTGGCGTTCTTGGCGACTTGGCGGTTAAATCTTGCCTTTTCTCCTTACCCCAACTCTCTGTGTTTTCTCTGCGTTCCTCCGCGTCTCTGCGGTTCATCCCCTCCGCCTTGAACTTGGCGTTCTTGGCGTACTTGGCGGTTTAAATGAATGACCTTGCGTCCTTTGCTTCTTTGCGCCTTTGCGTTTTGTTATTCGTCCTCTGCGCCTCTGCGGTTCAATCGTCTTTGTATTGTCTTGGCGACTTGGCGGTTAAATCTTGTCTTTCTCTGTGCCTTTGTGCCATTGAGTCTCCGTGTTAAAAATCTTTGCGCCTTTGCGTTTTGTTATTCGCCTCTGCGGTTAATAACAAAAACACCCCCGCCATCAACGAGGGCAGGGGTGTCGAAATAGTGTGCGTGAAGGTGCTAAACTACATCGACTGGCTCATGCCGTTCAACGGAATGAGGAACGCACCATCCGGCTTCGTGATCGCTTCCACCGCGTTAAAGTCGCCTTGCGTGAAGGTCGCGCCAATGGTCACCACGGGCTGCGAATCGCTGCTCGAAGCACCCGCCGCCGCCATCATCTCGGACATATCGAACGTCATATCCAGCTTGCTTTGCAGCAGGTGCCGGGTCTCCGGGTCGATGAACTGCTGCGCCTTCAGGGTAATATTCTTACCCATCGTTTGCATCATCGTCATCATCGCTTCGATCTCAGCATCAGAAACCTCACTGCCGGACGCTTCCATCTGCTGTTTCATGAGGTCCGCCATCGCGGGCATGGTCATCAGCGCGGCGTAATCAACTGTCGTCTCAAACACCGCCACCGTCTTCCCATCAACTTCGTCGTCACTCAGGCGCTGAATATCCACGATGCCCGCCAGCGTTTCAGGGTCACTGAAGGCTTGCATCATCTCGGCATTCATACCGCCAAGCTGCATATTTTCCATTTCCTTCAGGCTGTCGCTAAAACCCGGTTGTGCGAGTACCATATCAATCGCTTCAATCAGATCAACACCCAGCCAACCCGCCGCGCCCTTCATCTGGGGAATATACGCGCCCAATTCTTCGGCGTTGACGTAGATCACACCGTCCACCATTTTCAGGCTCAGTTTGATCGTTTCCGGCAGCTCGACTTCATCACGCATTTCCCGCAGCAGTTCTTCCGGCAGGGTCAGCGAGAATTGCATGTCAGCACCAACAGCGGGCAGCGCTTCCTTGAGCAGGTCAAAGATCGCCATTGGGTTTGTGCTAAAGCTCTGGGGATCAATGTCGCTGAACTTGGCTACGACCGACTGGTCAAGCGTGGTCGCGCCGCTGCCCGACAGGGTAAAGGCCAACCCGTTCGGCATGTCCTCAATACCGTCGATGTCCACGTTCAGGTCGAATGTAAAGCTGCTCGATTCCAACGCCATCATCGTGGCTTGCGAGTCTGTAATCAGCGTACAATCGGCCTCCGACAAATCGTCGCAGAACGTTACCGCTGTCGGTTGTGCGCTCACCAATCCGGTAATGGCGAATACGGCGATCATCACCAAAAGAACACGACTCATGAACCGTTTCATTTTGTCTCCATTTCATTAAAGATACGGATAACCTGCGACAAGGGTGTATAAGCAGCCTCCGTCTTAATACATCCTGATAAACTCAGTATAGGGGAATCCGATTTCGCACTTGCCATAAGGTTCCCCTCTATACATATATACGAACTTCGCGCGAAAAAGTCCCCCGTTAATTGGTGGTTGTAACTATTTTCGAACCGTCCACCTGTCCCATCAAAAAGGGGAGGGGTGGGTCACGGGCTTTGTCTGCCCCCGCTGTAAACTGGGGATAAATCGGGAAAAAACCAATAGAGGCCAACCATGACCCCTCATGTTAAAGACGAAAAAAAGACCGAAAAGTTTCCGGCGGAAAAAGATGTGAAAAAAGACCGCCCCGGTGTTGACCCCAAGAACCCCACCAATGCCGATTATGACTATCGTGCAGATCGTGGCGAAAGCGGTGGCGGCGCGGAGCATAACCCCGAAGTCGATGACCAGATCGTCGAAGAACAGTTGAAAAACTCACCACGTCATCAGCGCAAATAAGCCCAACGGTGGAACGACCGGCTCATGCCGGATTGTAGGGGAGGGCAGCTTATCTGTCCTCCCCGTATCGTTTTAACCCCTCACGCTTCATAAATCAAAAGCGGCGAACCCCTGTCCGCCGCTTCTCGATCTCTCTGTGTACTCTGTATCTCTGTGGTTAAATCTTCTCTGTCTTTTCTCTGCGGCTAAACTCTCTCCGCATTATCTTGGCGTACTTGGCGGTTCAACCTTGCCTTTCCTCTGCGGTTAAATCTTCTCTGCCTTGCTTTTAAAACGACTCATCCGCCAACTGCATCCGCCGTGCCTGTTCTTCCAGTTCCCCCGCGAAGCCTTGCAGCGTCGTCACCCAGCGCTCCATCTCCGGGATCGTTTCGTTCCACAGGCTGAAGAATCGCTCGGCACGCTTGCCCATCCACTGCACGCTCTCAACCGTATGTTGCAGCGTATCAATCTCCGCGCGGATCGTCTCGGCTTCCTGCCGTATCCGTGCCGCCCGCTGGAATAACTCGCTGTACGGCACTTTAATCAAATCACTCATCGGCTGTGCTTTTCATACAAATAACTTCGAGACTTCCAGCGTGAAGCCGGGAAGCACCTCGCCCCCATCGAGTACGTCACCCACAAAATAACTTTTCATGGGTTGGCCGGGGGCATATACATCCACACGCTGCGACGGATAGTAAATCTCCCAATACAGGATACCGGCACGGAGGTAGATTTGACGCTTGTTGCTCACCTCAGTCGCCTTATCGTTAGGCGATATAATTTCGACTGCCCATTCAGGCTGTACAGGGTCAGGATATTCATCAATCAAATCCGCTGACCGGTAGGCAAAGTCCGGTGCGACGGTGTTATTCCCGATGCGATATGAGCCATCCCCTACACTGACATTATAGGGCAGGCCGTGGGCTTCGCAAAAAATGTACACAAGCGCCGCAATGATCGCTTCAATTCTTGAATAGGTGGCGCGTCCCGGCGACATTTCGATAACCTCCCCGTTGATGAATTCAAAGTCGCGATCTGAGTTCTCCGGTGAGGTTGCGAAAACGATAAATTCTTCAACCGTCATTTCTTTTTGTGGGATAAGCAAGGCAGTTGTCCTCCGCGCTTATGGATGTTTCAATTATACCGTGTTACCACCCACCCGCGAAGCCAGCTCAATATCATCCGCCGACTGGTTCAGCTTGTCGCGGAAGCCGCCCAGCAGCTCGAACGCCTCTTTCAGGCGTGGCGTGACGCGCTGGTACTCCGCCCGAAACGACTCCGCGCTGACGGACATAAACCGGTCAGCCGTCAGCGCCCGCATCTCCACCTCCACCGCCTCGATGCAGTCTTGGATGCGGGTCGCGCTCTGGTTCAGCGTACTCGCCGCCTCGCGCATCTGCTGGATTCGGGCGTACAGTTCACCGGTATTCATCCGTTATTTACCCCCAATGTCGCCCCTTAACCTTGTTGTTCTCGGTAATCATCGTACTATAGTAACTCTTTTGCTCATCCAGCAGCCCCTGAGAAATCGCCGGAGTCCATTCATGCGGCTTCAAAAGTTTTCCGGTATCTTGTAAGGGTTTCAAGAACTGCTTGAGCTTTTCTAGGCGTTCCAACAAAGCGTTGAGTTCGGTATCGGTCAGCAAATCCATCATCGCCAGCCGCAGGAGTTCAGGGTCAAGTTCGAGGATTGCCTTGGCGATGTCCTCATCCACAAAACGGCTCATCCCCGGCAGTTCTTGGTTCCAGCGGCTCACACCGCTGTTGGTTCCAAACGAGTAATCGTTATCAATACCGGTCACACCGAGTACCTTCCCCTGCTGATCCCGCTGAATAAAGTAATTCCCCCGGTTACGATCAACCTGAAACGAGAGCAGATCAATAAATTGCAGCTTTGAAAGCGACTGCATCAGCATCGGGTCTTGTAGGTTAATCTGGTTCGCCTTGTTCGGGTCTTTGAGATCCTTCTTACCGGGATCATACACCTGTTCTTGTTCCATCAGCTTCATAGCCGAAAGACCCTTGGCTTTTTCCATCAGGCTGCCTTCGACCTTTTGCCCCCCGATATGCTGTACGGCGAGCTGCGCCTTGGCGATGACATTCTGGTTCAAAATTTCGTTGAGCCGCGACGTGGCAACATCGCGTTTTGCCATACGGGCATTTTCTGGGTCAATCCCCACCAGATCAACCCCAATATTGTATTCATTACTCATCGAGTTGAAGACTTCCATACCTTTATCATCGCCAAGCTGCTTTTTCAACTCCCGCATCTTGGGACCCATCACCATATTCGGGTCTTGCCCACCCGCGGCAGGATTATAAAGCGTATCCTTATTAGCCTTAAAATAACCGCTGTTCGTCCCCCCATATTCCGTAACCTCGCTGCTGCCGCCTTTATCACCACCAAGTTTGTCTTTGTCATGAAGCTGCGGCGTAAATTGGTTTGTGCCGCTCATAACCAGCGACAATTTAGGCTTCATATCTGGGATGCCACCGGTCATATACTTGGTAATAACGAGGCTGACCTTATTCATTTCCTGCTGGATTTGCGGTTTCAAGCCCAGCATGTAGGCCGCTTTTTTACCGGTGTCACCATCATAGGCATTAACCGCCGTCTTAATAGCATTCAACAGTGTAATAATTTGCTGCATCTGGCCTTTAATCGCGCCCAAGTCACCGCCCAAAGTAGTACTCGATAGATAAAAGTCATAGGATCGCACCCTATCCAGCACCAATTTGTATTTGGTCGAGTTTTTGATAAACCCCACATTTTTCTTCGGCTTCCCCAGTGTATTGATAATCACGGTTTCAGTCGGCATCCGCTGGATCATCCGCTGCATGGCGTGGTTGCCGATCAGCGATTGCATCTGAATAGTGGGATGCTGTGGGGCAGAGGAGGGTGAACTGGTTTGTTCGTCAGGTAAATGTTTTTTGCGGCTGACCTTACGTGAGGTTTGTTGTTTGTAACTTCGAAACACGCTGCGTTCCTTCCCTGATAACCGTAATAGTCTATTTGCTATCTATCATATGCCAAGTTTGCCTGTGACACTCCGCATGGACTAAAGACCAGCGGCTTCTACAACACGCACGGCGCAGTCGCCCACGTTAAGTTGTAAGGGTGTGTCCCACCCGGCTTTGATTAAAACGTTGATGGCGGCTCGGTGATCGCGGTCGATGGACAAACCGCACGCGCAGTCTAGCCAACGAACCGGGAGACCGATCTGCTCGACTTTGCCACATTGAGGGCAGGTCTGCGACGTATAGGCCGGGTCGACAAAGCGTATCTCACGACCAGCACTTGCAGCCTTGTAGGTGAGATACTGTTTGAAGATGCCCCAACCGCTGTCCAGAATGCTCTTGCTCAAATGCGGGTTCTTGACCATGTTGCGCGTTGCCAAATCTTCCAGCGCCACACCGTCACAGGTCTGCACCAGTTTGGTAGTCAACTTGTGCAAGTAGTCGCCCCGTTGGTTGGCGACGTGCATATGCTGACGCTGCACCCGCCTGAGTGCCTTGCGGCGGTTCTTGCCACCCTTTTTCTTCCGCGCCAGCGCACGGCTCAGAACCCGCAGCTTCCTTTGCCCCGCGCGATAGTAGTTTGGGTTCTCAACCTTCTCGCCTTCTGATGTAGTGATGAGTGCCGAGATGCCCATATCTAAGCCAATAAAACGACCCGTTTTCGGCAGTTCCGGCGCATCGGGCAGTTCTACCGCAAACGCTACAAACCACTGTCCCGCTTGGTACTTGATGCGACAGGTCTTAATCGTGCCGTTGTCGGGGATAGCGCGGTGCATCCGAACTGGAATACGGCCTGCACCAAACACTTTGAGCCTGTTTCCATCCAACCGAAAGCCGTTGCCGTGTTCGGCAAAGCCGAATGAGTTAAACCCATTACGACCTTTATAGCGGGGATAGCCCGCTTTCTCACCGGCCTGAACCCGCCGAAAGAAGCCATCAAAGGCTTTTTGAATGTCGTGAGTGACCACCAACAGCACATGGGTATGCACCTGTTTGGCCTGTGGGAAGGTCGTCTTATAGTGCTTAATCTGCTGCTGCTGGTCCAATCGGCTGACGGTGCGCCGCTCGAGTTCCCATGCCCATTTGCGTTCGGAAAGACACATATTGTAGAAGTTGCGAGCGCAAGCCAATATCTTCAACAGGTTCTTTTCCTGTGCGGGGCGTGGGTACAGGCGATACTTGTAGGTTTTGAGCATATAACGATTATACCGTTTCTCCCTTGCAGACGGCTAAAGCCGCAAAGCACCTCATCCAACCCCTAAAGTGGCAGGGATTGCGGTGGGCTGAAGCCCTAAGCGTTCACCATCCTTGACTCCCACCTTTTTACACTTTTCTCAAAACCCGCTCCACCTTTCCTCTGTGTCCTCTGTGGTTAAATCTTCTCTCCGCCTTCCTCTGCGCTCTCCGCGCCTCTGCGGTTCATCTGTCTCCGCCTTGAACTTGGCGTTCTTGGCGACTTGGCGGTTAAATCTTCTCCGTATTTCCTCTGTGCCATTGTGCCTTAGAGCCATTGTGTTAAAAGCCATAGCGCCTTTGCCTCTTCGCGTCTTTGCGTTTTGTTATTCTCCGCCTTTTCTTGTATTCCTCCGCACACCTGCGGTAATCTTCCATCTCAATCGAGCATAGGGAACCGTCATGCCAGCGAACAACCTCATCCCATCAATGGATATGGCGAGTGCAGCGTTTAAAGCCAACCCGTTCCCGTTTTACGCCCAACTCCGCGCCGAAGCCCCTGTCTACCGCCTGACCGTCAACCGGCCTGCCGATAACCCGCTGTGGATCATCACCCGCTACGGCGATGTAGCCGCCGTCCTCAAAGATGAGCGTTTCGTCAAAGACCTCAAACATGCCTTACCGCCCGACCAACTGCCGAAATCCAGTTGGCGGCCTGCGTTCTTCCACCTATTAGACAACAATATGCTCGCGATGGATGCGCCCGAACACACCCGTCTGCGCGGCTTCATCCATAAGATTTTCACCACCGCCCGCGTCGAGCAGATGCGTTTGAAGGTTGAGCAGCTTGCCGGCGAACTGCTGGATACCGCCACCAAAAACCGCCATTTTGACCTTATCGAGCATTACGCGCTGCCCATTCCGCTCATCACCATCAATGAAGTGCTGGGCATCCCGCGTGAGGACTACGCCAAAATCTACCGTTGGAAGAAAGGGCTGATGGCGGCTGCGGCTCACCCCCTGCATCGCGTAGGGCGGTTTGCCAACTTTCTCGGCTTCGCGGGTTATATTCGCAAGCTCTGCCACATGCGCCGTGTCGATCCGAGGAATGATCTCATCAGTGCGCTGGCGCTGCCCGATGAAAATGGTGACCGTCTGAGTGATGCGGAACTCGAAGGCATGGTCGTCCTGCTGTTGGTTGCCGGCCACGAAACCGCCGTCAGCCTCATCAGCAGCGGCACACTCGCCTTGCTCGAACACCCCGATCAGTCGGCTTTGCTGCGCCACAACCCAATGCTGGTGAAATCCGCCACCGAGGAAATCCTGCGCTATTACCCGCCCATCGAAACCGCCACCGACCGTTACGCCCGTGAGGCTGTCACCATCGAGGGGGTCACTATTCCGCGCGGTGGGCAGGTGAGGGCGGTAATCGCCGCCGCCAACCGCGACCCCTCCCAATTTGAAAACCCCGAAACCTTCAGCATCACCCGCGAGACCAATAAGCACCTCTCATTCGGGCAGGGCATTCATTACTGCATGGGGACACCGCTCGCCCGCCTTGAGGGTCATGTCGCCTTCAACACCCTGCTTGCCCGCCTGCCGGATCTCCGCCTCGATGTGCCGGTCGAATCTCTCCGCTGGCGTTCCGGCCTCACCTTCCGCCGCCTCGAAACCCTCCCCGTCACCTTCTAACTCCCCGTATTTCTCTGCGTTCTCCGCGCCTCTGCGGTTCAATTTTCTCTGCCTTGAACTTGGCGTACTTGGCGACTTGGCGGTTCAATCTTCCTATCTTTCTCTGTGCCATTGTGCCATTGCGTCTCTGTGTTAAAAGGCTTTGCGCTCTTTGCCCCTTAGCGCCTTTGCGTTAAATCTCCGCCTTCCTCTGCGTTCTCTGCGGTTCAATTCTCTCCGCCTTGAACTTGGCGTACTTGGCGACTTGGCGGTTCAATCTTCCTAGCTTTCTCTGTGCCTTTGTGCCATTGCGTCTTTGTGTTAAAAGGCTTTGCGTTCTTTGCCCCTTAGCGCCTCTGCGTTAAATCTCCGCCTTTTCTCCGCGCCTCTGCGGTTCAATTCTCTCCGCCTTGAACTTGGCGCTCTTGGCGACTTGGCGGTTCAATCTTCCTAGCTTTCTCTGTGCCTTTGTGCCATTGCGTCTCTGTGTTAAAATGCTTTGCGCTCTTTGCCCCTTAGCGCCTTTGCGTTAAATCTCCGCCTTCCTCTGCGTCTCTGCGGTTCAATTCTCTCCGCCTTTTCTCTGCGTTCTCTGCGGTTCAATCTCCCCGTATTTCTTTATTTTCTTTGTGCCTTTGTGGTAAAAGTTTTATTCCGCCTGCGAACTCAGTTCCACTTCCAGCCGCGCATAATAACTGGTAATGCTCGGCCCGAAGCTGATCACATCCCCGCTCGTCAGTTGCACCGGTGCGCTGCTCGTCACCCGCGCGTTGTTGATAAACAGCGGCACATGCGCCCGTTCTTCTAACCGGATGCGCCAGCTTTCGTCCGCCGCGTTGTAGAGAATCCGCGCGTAATACGGCGACAGCGTATTGAACAAACGCGGGTCATGCCCCTGCGCCACAATCGAGTCGTACAAATCTACATCCAACCCCACGCCGTTCGCGCCGCTGTCCGGTCGGCAGCCAATCAGCTTCTCGCCGTCCTCGCGGCTGCCCGACAGCACATACACCTGCGCCCGATTGTGAATATCTCGCAGCCGCAGCAGGTTACGCGCATAGCGCACATTCAGCGCCGTATACAGGAAGGTTTCCTCGCCCCGCGCCAGCCTATCCAGCCGCAGTTGCGGTGGCACCAGCCGCATCACGCACACCTGCATATCGGTCGTCAGCGTCATCTGGTTATACGCCGCCAAACTGCTCGCCAACTGCCCCATGCTCACATTCTCGGACGCTTTCAACGCTTGGCTCTCGTTCTCCAACCCCACCCGCATCTGTACCCGCATCTGCCCCGCATGTAGGTAGGGCGCATCCTCTGCCGCCTGTGCCACTTCCTGCCGGATCAGGATGTCGCAGATCGGCGGCACGCCCGAACGTGGGTCGTCGTTCGTCCGGTACAGCCGCAGCCCTTGGCTCTGGTTCAGCATAATCGGCGTGTTGCTCAGTTCGAGGTCATCCAGCATCACCCGCGCCGATCCCTGCTTGGAGGCATACCACGTCCCGCCTTGCAGTTGCAGCCAGATGCGGCTTCCGGCAATCGCATCCAGCGCATTCGGTGGCACGAAGTAGCGCAGGTCAATATCAGGGATCGTGTTCTGCCCGCTGTCCGGTCGCCCGATCAGCAGCCGCCGCTTCCCGCGTGAACTCAGCTCGAAGCCGCCCAACCGCAGCCGCAGCACACGGTCGCCCGCCCGCAGTGGGGCAGGCAGGTCAACCGGTTGCGCTGCCTGTGTGAACACCACCAGCCGGTCGCCGGGTTGCAGGTCGAGGTCTTGCAAACGCTGGTTCGTCCGCGTCACCCGCGCCATCTCCAGCGTGCTCGCCTCGATGCGCGTCTCGTAGTGCGCCAGATACCGCGCCATCTCGCCCACCGTCACGTTCGCCCCGAGCTGTGTCGCATAATGATGGCTCGAATACGCCATCGCCGTTGTAATCCGCTGTGCCAACCATCAATCCTTTTTAACCGTTAAGATAGAACTCGTCCCAATCAGGTCGTTCCTCGTGAAATGCTTGGACTCTTTTCCATATATCTTCACCGAGTTGTACATATTCTGCTTCAGTTGCATGACTTTTATGAAGTCCATCTAAATGTTCAGAGAGATAATTCCCAATCGCGTCGTACCCATAAGAACTCCAAAACAGATCAAGCTGGGTTGCATAACGCCCGAGCGTATCCTCACTAAAATCGTGTAATTTAAGGAGCCTTTCAAGTGCTTTGAGGGTTACAAAAGCCGGATAATCCAAACTTTGATCGAGTGCTATAAACTCATGCAGTTCTTTAATATCATCGCACGTCTGCGTGAGCTCAATCATCGTTTGGTTAAGCCGCTGCCATTCCTCTGAACCCCCTCCCGTTTTGCCGAGGGCTAGGTATTTCCGTCCCGCGTCAACCAAATCCATCTTATCTACTCTCGTTCTTGCTACCCCAATTTAATATCTCTCCGCCTTTTTCTCTGTGTTCTTTGTGCCTTTGTGGTAAAAATCCCTCTGCCTTGGTCTCTGTGACCTCTGTGCCTCTGTGGTTAAATCTCTCCGTATTTCCTCTGCGTTCTCTGCGCCTCTGCGGTTAAACTCTGCATTTGCCTTGCTTCCCGCACCGACTCGCCCCATTTCTGCGTACTCATTGAATATACAACGGAGGCCATCCCATGCAAGTCACCTGTCCCAACTGCGGCGCGCGAGTCACCGCCAGCAACATCAACATCCAGAACATGACCGCCGTCTGTGCCGCCTGTGACACCGTTTTCCCCTTCAACCTGCCCGCAGCCAAGGTCAAACGCCGCAAATCCAAGCAGCCCGCCAACCTCGCCATCCGTGACGACGACACCTTGGAAATCGAGTTCCGCACCAACTTCCGCCTCGACAAAAACGAAGCCCTCATCGCCAGCCTACTAACCGGCTTCGGGTTGATGATGACCGTGGTCACAATGCTGCTCTTCGGCGATGGCGACTCGCCGCTGATCCTGACAGGCTCATTTTTTGTGGTCGCCCTAATGCTCTTTTACAGCGTGGCGCTCATCGTCCTGAACAAGACCCACATTAAAATGGACGAGGAATCGATAGCGGTCAAGCGCCGTCCGCTGCCCAACCCGCTGAGTCAAGGGCATGAATTCTCGCTTGCCGGTGTGACCGCCATCCGATATGAGGAAACTGCCGTCTCGAAGCGCGAAGCCTACGACACGCCGCGTTATATCGTCTGGGCGGAAACCGAGGATGGCTCCCGCCGGGTCATCGTCAACGATGTGATCGAAGACTATGCCGTATATATTGCCCAGCGCCTCGATGAACGCCTGCAAGCCAGCCTCGACCCCGACACCTCCCGCCTCGAGGATAGTGGATACGATGAGGACGCAGCCGATCTAAATGAGATTGTGGAGAAGGGGCAACGGGGGAGGGGAGTGTAGATTTTCTGCAATCACGAGGGATTGTTCCTGATTTCGTCAATCTAAAAGATGCGACAGGTAGGTCTGAATAAAACGCTGTTTCGGTCTCACTTCTTTTGACGAAATACACCCCCTACAAAGCGTTCCGCTGCCTATAGAGAGCGACTTGGATACTATCTGTGAACAACCAGCTCCCCTTTGCTTGCACATCATGCCGCGCAAGCAAAGGAAGATGAGGCTAGAATAGGCTAACAACCCATATGCCGGATCGGGTCGCACACCCCGCCGTCTCTCATGATGATGCCTTCTGCCAGCACCAGATCGGTCGTTAAGCCGCCAAAAGCACTGTCCATATAATTAGTCCATGACCGTTCCACCAGACCGGTCGCCTCAAGCCGCTGGCTGCGGGTCGCTTGGAAATTGCTGATCTTGCTGTTCTTCAAATCGATCTGCTGAACCCGCTGGCCGATCAAGATAGCGATAATGTTCAGGGTATTGCTTGTGCCATCGTGGGTCACGGTCATATCGAATGAGACGTATACGCCATCCTCATGCACCTTCACATTGAGATTGGAAATCGTACGGGCAGCCGTGCTGGCAATCGTGAACTCTTGGTTGATCCGTTCTTCGGTGAGGCTGGGTGCTTCCTGAGCAGATGCGACGCTGGTGAGCGCCAGCAGCAGCATGACGATGAAGGCAATCAACAATCGCTTTGACATTGAGTTTCTCCTTTTGATCCAGATATCGATGAACCACCTGCGACAGATTCGTAACGGAAGCGTGACGAAAATGCCTTCTGCAAAAATGGTTATCAGTTTTGGCAGACAATGCCTTTATGTTCCAAAGTGTCTTGATATAGACAACGTGATAGGCGGTGCATCAAATCTTTTCGCCTAAAGTCAATCAAACGCTGAGAGGGGATAACCCTTTGACCTGCCGCGCTATGTCGTGTGGGCGGAAACCGGGGATGGCTCCCGTCGGGTCATCGTCAATGATGTGATCGAAGACTACGCTGTATATATCGCCCAGCGCCTCGATGAACGCCTGCAAGCCAGCCTCGACCCCGACACCTCCCGCCTCGAGGATCGTGGATACGATGACGATGAAGATGCATCAGAGGTTATACAGGCAGCCAAAAATGTTGGGAAACATATCTCTTAGCTAAAAATCACTTGTGTCCCACTCCCTTTGACGACATACAATCGCTGCCTTCATCAACGACCGCGCCGGGACGAGCTGGAAAACCCTGTTGCATACTCCTTAGTATATTTGTTGATATCAAAGATGACTGTATTTGTAGATTACCGTAAACCTTTCCTTCGCTTAATATATTCCAATAGCTCCGGCTTATTGCTTAGTTCTGCAAATTTATCACACAGCTTAAGCAAGTTTCTCCACAAAAGTTGCTCATTTTCATCAGATGGTAAACTCATAGGATTGAACCTAAGGCTTCCAGAAGCCGAATCAACAAATGTGTAAATTTCAAATGAAGCTGCTCCTTCTGGATCATCAAGTCCTATTTCCAAAATTTGTGGTAACAGATTGACCTGTTGAAGATACTCGATTATTGGGTCGTCAAAATTATCTATGGCTATTGATTGAGGGGGCCAATTACCTTGGAACGAGTCTTTCTCAAAACCCGAAACGATTAGGAATCCTAAATGCGATGTATGCTTTTCTGGGTGCTTATAACGTATTTCTGTGATTCCAAGTGTCACATCAGACCACCAATAACCACGAATGGTTGCAATCCACAAATACTTGACATCAAACTTTGTAATGACCCCACCAGTTGGCAATTTCTCTTGGTGTATCCCGCCATAGAGACCGTCTAGGTCTAGCAATTTACATACACATTGTTCTATGTGGCTTTCAATCCAATTACTTTGAATCATTAAGATAACTCCTCAAAGAAAATGTGAAAATCACTCATCTTTATACCTTTGTATAGAGTACTTGGTGTGTTAAATGCCAAGTTTAACGTGTTCGCAAACCCTTCCCCCAACCCTTCGCCACCCACAAACATCCTCAAACGCTCACACCACCCAACCACATCCCCGTAGTGCCTTTAGTGCACTTGTCCGGTGGTTAGCTGGACGGCTTTAGCCTCCAGCGGCGCAGCCCCCACATAATTAACACTGGTATAACCTTCCTCGGCTCGTGTAGGGACGCGATACATCTCGTCCGCGCCACCAACCCACACGCGCTTTCACCTTCGCACACGCCGTAGGGCGCACGGCTGTGCGCCCACCAACCCCACACACCCGACCACGCCTGTAGGGACGCGAGACAGCGCGTCCGCGCTACCAAACCAAACACGCTTTCACCTTCGCACACGCCGTAGGGCGCACGGCTGTACGCCCACCAACCCCACACACCCGACCACGCCTGTAGGGACGCGAGACAGCGCGTCCGCGCCACCAACCCACACACGTTTTTAACTTCGCATCCGCCTCAACCCTGCCTACCACCCAACCACATCCCCGAAGTCGCTTGAGCAGACTTGCCCTCTCGTTAGCTGGACGGCTTTAGCCTCCAGCGCCGCACCCGATAAACCTTTATCAACCCCAAACCTCACCACAGGTTTTACCCTCCCTCGTTTACGGGGGAGGTGTCGCGTCAGCGACGGAGGGGGTCTCTTCCCCCCTCAAAAGGTTTGTAAACTCTAACCAAAATTGCTTGACTTCATACAAACACTTGTTCTATAATGAACCTGTAAATAGGCTCTATCACTCTGTATTTTCTTGGCGACTGTGGGATAGGGTTTAAATGGTTTTCGCTGTTTTTTCTGGAAACTTGAAACTTGAAACTTGTCACTTGAGACTTAAAACTGCTGATTGGCAATCTTGGCGGCGGCAGGGTTTTTGCCAAAATTGCTGCGGATCACTCCCTCATATCCGCTGAATGAATGGCAAAAAAGGTGCAGAACCTGACGAAATTGCAGCAGAATCGCCAACTGCTTAGGCTCTGTCTTCCATCTTTTCTAATGACTACCGACTACCAACTACCCACTTCCGTAACGGGACATGACCAGCACCCACGCGAGCGAAAAGAGGATGATCGCTACCATCACCACACCCCAGATGAGGCGCGTCCGGTCAGGCGCAGGCGGATGCTCCGTCGCCTGATGCTCGGCGATCAGGTGGGCAGTATCGGGCGTTGGGCGGTCGCCCGCGTCGAACTGCGGAGGCTGCGCGTGGTCGAGGTGTGGCTGGTTGGCCGTCGTTAAAACGGTTTCACCCAGCGCGTTCATGAACGTGTCGAGGTCAGGCCAACGGCTCTGGGCGGGGCCAAACGCCCGCACGAACATCGCCTCCAGCCGCCCCATATCCACGCCGCGTAAATCCCCCGGTATCTCGGCGGGTTGTAAGCGGGTGGGCGCGTGCCAGTCGTGCTGGCGCAGCCGGAGCGTGGTCATCCGGCGGGTTTCGTCGATCATCGTCGGTGGGTTCAGCGGGTCATAAAACGGATGCCGTCCGAACAGCATTTCGTAGGCCACCAGCGCGAAGCCGAAGGTGTCGCTGTTCTCGTCCAGCGCATCGCCCAATGGGGGCATATACAAGCCGGTGCCGACCTGTGATGACGTACCGCTGACCGCCTGCCGTTCGATGGACACGCCAAAGTCCAGCAAATAGGGCGTGGTCGTCCCGCGAATGTTTCCCGGCTTCACGTCGCGGTGGATGTAGCCCTGCCCGTGAACACTCGTGAGCGCGTTAGCAATTTGACCGAGCAGATTGAGCCGCCGGTCGAGCCGGATGCTGAACACCGCACCGGAGGCGATCAGCACATCCCAGCCCATGCCTTCCGCCAGCGTCATCACCAGATAGCGCCGTTCGGTTTGCAGGTCGTAGTCATACAGACGCGGCACGTTCGGGTGCTGGAGATGGCGCAGGGCTTCCACCTCGGCCTGCAAGCTGCGGGCATACTTGCCGTCAGGGTCTGGCACATGGTTCATGAACTTGACGGCCACCCGCTGCTCACCGAGGCGGGCGCTCCAGACTTCGCCGGCTGCTCCTGCCCCGATGCGTTCTTCCAGCGTGTACCCGCTGATGCCGATGCCCTGTGTAAGCTGCATCGTGGTTTAGAAACGGGTGACAGCCGTGCGGGTCGCGGTGGGCAGCAGAAAGCGCACCGTAACATTGTTCCCGAACTGCACCACGTCCTCGTTATAGATGCGTTCGCGCTGGCCGGGGGGCAGCATCTCGAAGCTGTTTTCCTTGCGGATAGACGTGCCGTAGGAACTGTTGGTGTCCGTCAGATAGAACTCACCGAGCGCTTCGTCACCCATAAAAACGGCGTGTCGTCGGGAGATGCTTTTCTCATCCAGCGCCACAAGGATGTTATTCTCAGGGCTGTAAAAACGCCCGATGCCAAAGTTATTCCCCGGTATCGGCATGTCCTTCTGCCCCGGCAACCCACTGACGATGACCAGCTTGCTCGCCGTGCCTGCGCGGGTCGCGGGGTTCTGGTAGTTCGGGGGGATGGTGTTCATGCCGGAGGGCGTGGTGGGCATGATGGGCGCGTTCGGCTGGCGTGCGGGGCGCGGCTCGCGCAGCGTCACCGACAGCCAGAATAAATACAAGATTTGTAGGATGGCGATCACCAATAAGATGATAACCGCGATCCATAAAATGGGGTTGATGTCCACGATGCTGCTCCTCAGTAACCATCCATCTCAATACCATTAAACCGCCAAGTCGTGTAGAACGCCAAGCGGAAGTCTTTAGTCGTTAGCTATCAGTCGCCAGCAAAATACCGAAGCTGACCGGCCTCAATCGTAAACACATCAGACGTTTTACCATCGACGGTGAAAAACTCGACCTCATAAGCCTTTCCCGCTTGATGGATCATAACGACCGTACCAATGTCGCCGATTTGAAGGTAGTAAGCGGGCCAATCGGCTGTTAGTACAACACGGTCATGCTCTTTAATCACCTTTATTCCCTTCACAGCGGATATGCTCTTGGATAGCTGGCGATCACCGTTCTCTGGTCTAATCTTGACCCAGTTTGACCAATATTTCCAGTTGGGTAGAAAACAATCCACAAAAAAGCGTGGGGGATGTTAAGATTGAAGCAAATGCCTATCCAAAAATGAGCTTATGAGCGGATTAATTAACTTCCCCACACGGGCGATTGGTTTCTTTCGAACTGTTTTTTCAACACTCGCGTCACCCTTCCGTGCTTTAGGCTCGGCGGGTCGGATGTTGGGCCAACAATTCCAGTATATCCTCAGTTTACCCGGTCGATTCTTGAATTTACCGAAAGGTGGCGCGGGCAACTGGCTGCGGGACACGCGCGACAGCCTGACCTACCGTGGTGACCCGGCAGTCGCCAAGCGGGTGAAGGTCGCGGAAACCGCCCAGTATTCGCAAATTCACCTCACCGGTGCTGGCCTGCAAACACCGCTGGTCATCCATATCGGCACGACCATCGGGCGCAGCAGCAGCGATGTGACGGTCGGCACGGTGGGCAGCACACGGCTGCGCTTCAGCCAGATCGAACCGGTAGGCGGGGCGCACATCAGCCTGAAGGTGGTCTACAGCCGCGAAACCGTTTTCCTTGACGGGAAGCCAGTCAGCAAAGAAACCCCGATGAAGGATGGCGCGATCATCAACCTCGGCAAGCAGATGTACCACGTCCGCCTGTTCGCGTGGGATCGCACGCCGGTTGTCATCCGCGTGAACGCTGGATGGGCGACCAGCACCGGCGCAGTCCGCGAGAGCAACGAGGATGCCATTGGCCTGTACCAGCACAAGCGCGGCTATCTGTTCGCGCTGGCGGACGGCGTGGGCGGGGCGCAGCACGGCGAGCAGATGAGCGCGTTCGCCATCTACTACCTGCTGGCGGTGTTTAACCGCAACATCCCCTACGACCTCGATTGGGAGGCCGTGCTGGGGCGGGCGTACCAGAACATCAATGCGGAAATCCGTAACTTCGTCAAACGCTCGGCCTTCAGCGCCGGAACCACGCTAACAAGTATGGTGATCCAAGATTGGGAGGCGAGCATCGCGCACGTCGGTGACTCGCGGTTGTACCACTGGCGCGGTGACACCCTGACGCAGATCACCCGCGACCACGCCCGCCGAGAACCGGTTATCAACAACACGCGCCACGCCAACGAAACCCGCACCCCTGCCCCGATGCGGGACATCCTCGAAAAAGCCATCGGCAAGACCGACGAGATACAACCGGACCTCATCAACCTGCGGCTGCTGCCGGGGGACAAGCTCCTGCTGTGCAGTGACGGCGTGAGCGGGGTTATCACGCTCGAAGAACTGGGGCAGTTGGTGGCGGTCGAAAGCGCGAAAACACTGGCGGATACGCTGGTGCGCCTCGCCAACGAAAAAGGCACGAAGGACAACGCCAGCGCCGTAGTTGTCGAAGTGATGCGCGAAGGCTACGTCGAGGACATCTGGCGGGCGCGGGAAGCCGACCGCGTTTACGTGGGCTACCGCAATCGACCGCTGCGGCTGGGCAAGCCGGACGACAAGCTGGAAACCCAATACCCCGAACAGATCAGCAACCGTCGCTGGGCAGTCGGGGTTGTGCTGATCCTGCTGTTGGCGTTCTGGTTATTCACGGCCACGCGCACCAACCAACCGAACCTGCCGATTGTCCCAACTGCGAGCGCCAGCCCGACGATGACCGCAACGGTACAGGCGACCGTGACCGCCGCGCCACCGATTGAAACGACCGAAACACCGTTCATCGTGCCGACCGTACCGGGCACACCTGAACTGAGCACACCCGATTTACCCGTAAATGGCACGCCGTCTCCCTTGAGCAGCGCCCGCCGCACCGCACCTGACATGGAGCAAGTATTATGAGGTTTGTCAGACGCTGCTTATTCCTGTTGGTCATGCTGCTGCCCGTTTCACTGGCGGCGCAGGATGCCCCGCGCACGGGAGCGTTCGTTGCCTATCAATGTACCTTCCAAGCCGAGACGAACACCGCCCAGATTAACGCGGTGCTGATGGGCAGCGATGGCCTACCGATACCGACAGGGACATATCAGGTGGCGGTATCAGCAGGAGATACACCGCAGCCGGTGGACAACACGCGGGTGAAGATCGAACGGCTGGAAGAACGCCCGCCCCTACAAATGATTCTCGTGCTGGACATCACCGACACGGTGCCGATTACGGAGATCGTGAACGCGGTGAGTGGGCAGTTATTCCCCGGTTTAGGGGCGCAAGATAAGGTCGCGTTACTCACGTTTAGCGAGGAAATCGCCCCGCTAACGCAGTTTTACACCGACAAGGGGCGGCTGGTGAGCGACCACATGACCGACCTGCTGGTGCTGGGCGGGGATAACCGGCTGTATGACTCGCTGTTGGAGGCGGTCAGCAGCTTTCCGGCGAACACGGGCGGGCGCAAAGTGGTGGTGGCGATCACCGACTCCGGCAGGCGGGCGCTGGTGCAGGCGGCGGATGCCGACATCGTGAAGGCGGCCAACCGCGAGAAAATTCAACTGTATCCGGTAGGCTTTTACTCGCGCGACCGCACCGACGACGCGGCACTGCAAGCACTGGCACAGGCGACAAGCGGCTATAGCTGGTTATACACCGAAACGCCCAACTCACGCGCATCCATCGGCGAGGCGGTGAGCAAGTTCCTCGACGAGACGGTGACGACACTCAACAGCGAAGTGCTGATTACGGTCAACATGCAGGGGCAAACGCCGAACAGCAGCGGCCTTGTCCCCCTCAAGATCGACATCAGCACCAACAACGACTCCAGCCTGAGCGACACGGTGAACTGCCCGTTCCAGACGCTTCAGCATACGATTGCGTTCAACACGGATATTGATCCGGCAGAGCCGATTACCTCGACGGTGGACATCGGCGTGACGGTGCAGAGCGACCTGACATCTGCGAGTACGAAGGTCGTATTCCGCGTGAACGACGAGATAGCGCAGAGCGGGAGCAGTACGACCTATACTTTTAACGCGGCGGA
The DNA here is from genome assembly GCA_020161935.1 of Chloroflexota bacterium. Classification (GTDB taxonomy): domain Bacteria; phylum Chloroflexota; class Anaerolineae; order Aggregatilineales; family Phototrophicaceae; genus CFX2. The sequence goes on along the minus strand of JAIUNI010000003.1, from coordinate 6,350 downwards.
ACGCTACCCCGGTTACTACACGATTGAGGCGCAGCTCTGGGACACGAACAACGCGACGCTGGCGACCACCGAAACCAAGCTGAGGCTGTATGCCCAACAGCAGTTGGCGCTGCGGGTGGTAGGCGACCCGACGGTACTCAGCGGGACGGTACAGTTCGAGGTGAGCAGTAACCCTGCCTATGCCCTACCGGCGGCGCAGATCACGGTAGCCCCGGTGCAAAATCCGGCGGGGGTTGTTAAGCTGGGCGACGCGGTGTTCCAGCAGGACGGTAAGGCGACCCTGCAAGTGGATAATATTCAGGGGGTGATTGACCAGCTTTACCCGAACCGCCTCCCGACGGATACCTACGAGATCAGCGCGGCGGTGCCGGGGGCGACACCCGGCGACCCGAAGCTGGCGTTCAGCAGCCCGCTCACGGTGACGCTACCCGTGAGTGAGCAAGCCTCTGCCCCGACGGACACAGCGGTGACGACCCCCGTTCCGGTGCCGGAGTTCGTGCCGAGCGTGGTGGAGCGGATCAGTACGATTGACGACCGGTGGGTAGCCCCGGCAGCGATCATCGGGTTGGTGGCGCTCAACCTGCTCCTGTCACGGTTGATCCGACGGCGGCGGGTACTCAAACTGATTAATACACCGGATAACTATGATCTAAGCCCTCAGTTGATGAACATTACCGTGCGGCGGGGGGACATTAAACAATCCCACACGCTGACGCGCAAGACGGTGAACGTGGGACGCGGCTCGGCGAACGATATTAACCTCGGTGACGACCCGAACGTCTCGCGTCAACATGGGGTGATTATCTGGCGCAAGGAGAAGTGGTTCTACACGAACCGGAAGCCAGAGACGGTGACGAAGATCAACGGGAAGAAGATTCGCGGGTTACAGTTGGTGGAGCTGGAACCGGTGACGGAGATCGAGATCGGGCAGACGTTGTTGGTGTTCCATTCGAACGCCCAGCAGGACGTGTCGGATTTCATTAAAACGAATCTGTAAATTCTTTACCACAAAGGCACAAAGAAACGAAGGAAAACAATGCGTTTGAACCGCAGCCCTAAAGGAGGCTTGGCACAGACGCGGAGGACGCAGAGATCAAGGCGGAGAGATTTAACCACAGAGGCACAGAGAATATATACCCCTAACCCCAACCCACGACGGTACGTTCGCAGGCTCACTCCACCGTCAGCCCGTAGTAACAGGGGAAGGGAGTTGAGAGAAAGACGAGAGCGCGATGAAGCTGAATGCGATGACGCTCCAAGAGGCGGAGACGTTTTTGAAGGATACCGAGCATCCTTTTCCGGCGGCGACTATTCGGCAGGCGATTTTGGATGGGAAGCTGCGGGCGAATTTGGTGCGGCGGGGCACGCCTTATTACACGGTAATTGAGGACGATCTATTGGAGTGGGCGGCTGACCCTGATATGCACCCTCCCAAGCGGTAGCCTATTTTCCACCCTAAAAGTTTAAAAATTGCAAATGTTAGAAATGTTGAAGTTGCAATAAGCCGATTTTTGTCACATTTACACCCATTCTTTGACCGTGATGGCAAAACTCTGGCAATTTCGTCACATTCTGCACGTTTTTTGCTATTCATTCGGCGGGTGTGAGGGAGCGATCTGCGGCAATTCTGGCAAAAGCCCTGCCGCCGCCAAGATTGCTAAAAGTCTTTAGTCTATAGGCGACAGTCATTAGTCAAAGGCGAATATGAATCGCCAAGCACGCCAAGGAAATACAGAGAAAAGCAGAGAGCCTATTTACACGTTCATTATAGAACAAGTGTTTGAAAAAGGCAAGCGGTTTGGGTTTGAATATGCAAACCTTTTTGGGGGGAAGAAATGTATAGACGGACGCGATGTATCGCGTCCCTACAGGCGTGGTGATATTTGTGGTTTATGCCGCTGGAGGCTAAAGCCGTCCAGCTAACGAGAGGGCAAGTCTGCTCAAGCGACTTCGGGGATGTGGTTGGGTGGTAGGCAGGGTTGAGGCGAGTGCGAAGTTGAAAGTGCTTGTGGGTCGGTGGCGAGGACGCGCAGTCTCGCGTCCCTACAGGCGTGGTGATAGGGGCGTGGGCGCACAGCCGTGCGCCCTACGGCGAGTGCGAAGGTGAAAGCGCGTGTGGGTTGGTGGCGCGGACGCGCTGTCTCGCGTCCCTACAGGCGTGGTCAGGTGTGTGGGGTTGGTGGGCGCACAGCCGTGCGCCCTACGGCGAGTGCGAAGGTGAAAGCGCGTGTGGGTTGGTGGCGCGGACGCGCTGTCTCGCGTCCCTACAGGCGTGAAGATAGTGGGGTTGGTGGGCGCACAGCCGTGCGCCCTACGGCGGATGCGAAGGTGAAAACGTGTGTGATTTGGTGGCGCGGACGCGCTGTCTCGCGTCCCTACAGGCGTGGTCGGGTGTGTGGGGTTGGTGGGCGCACAGCCGTGCGCCCTACGGCGAGTGCGAAGTTAATGGCGCGTGTGGGTTGGTGGCGCGGACGCGGTGTCTCGCGTCCCTACAGGCGTGGTCGGGTGTGTGGGGTTGGTGGGCGCACAACCGTGCGCCCCTACAAAATCCCATTCTATGTGTTCAATAAGCGGCTTAACTTGGTGCATATGGGACGCGAGATGGGGCATCCGCTGCCCATTTACGTTACGGTGAACACTCCATCTGCAAATTGAATTTTGAAGCTAAAGGCGTTGTTACAGGGTTGTTGAGCGGGAGTTTTGATGTGCAAGCCGTCGCTATCCTGTGTCCATTCGAGTTCACCCGCACCCAACAGGCTGATGGCAGCGATTTCGCCCCTTTGCAGCGACGAGTTTTTTGCCAGACTCTTGATTAGCGCCTCTTCACCCGGCCACGCCAGAGCGATGGCATAGAGGGTTTTGCCTCTGGTGGTGAAGCGGAAATCTTGTCCGGTGAACGAAGCGCGATTGGTATCGGTAAATTGACCTTCGGCGACTTCGGTTGGGCCTTCGCCAAAGACAGCGGCGGGGCGGGTGTCGTAAATGGCCTCGCCGTTCACCGCTAACCAGCGACCAATCTCGCGCAGCATCTCCGCTTCCGGTTCGGGTATCGTACCATCCGGTTTGGGGCCGATGTTGAGGAGCAGAGCGCCGTTCTTGCTGACCACGTCGATCAAATCGCCGATGACATCACCCACTTGTTTGTAATCATGCGCGTGAATGTAACCCCACGAGTTCTTCGAGACGGATGTGTCGTTCTGCCAGAAGCGGGGCGCAATCCCTTTGAACTGTCCACGCTCGACATCGAGTACGGCTGCGCCGTCGGGAAAGGCATCGTGCTTATAATTAATGGCTACGCCCAACCCCCATTCCGCCGCACGATTGTAGTAATAGGCCGCGAAGCGCTGTAAATAGGGCTTCATGATGGTTTGTTGAATCCACCAGTCGAACCAGATCAACTGCGGCTTATATTTGTCCACGAGTTCGCAGGTACGCGCCAACCAATCTTCAAGAAATTTGGCATCCGGGCGCGGCTGCCAATCGAGACCATACCATTCAGGGACATCAAAAGAGGGCGGGGAGGCCATGACGGCGGGGCCATAGAAGTCGTGATAGGCAGGGTCTTGCACGTCCGATGGAAACTTGCGCCCGCCATCCATAAACCACCAATGTTCGAGGCGATGGCTGGACGCACCGAAAACCAACCCCTGCGTTCGCGCGGCTTCTGCCAGTTCGCCCACGATGTCGCGCTTGGGCCCCATTTTGGCGGCTGTCCAGTCTGAAAACGAGCAGTCGTACATCGGGAAACCATCGTGATGCTCGGCGACCGGCACCACAAAACGCGCACCCGCCTCTTTGAACAACCTCACCCATTGGTCGGCATCAAACTTCTCGGCGGTCAACTGCGGGATAAAGTCCTTGTACCCGAACTCGGTCTGTGGCCCGTAGGTTTTGACATGGTGTTCAAACTCTGGTGTCCCCTCGCGGTACATATTGCGCGGGTACCATTCGCTGCCGAACGCCGGAACCGAATACACGCCCCAATGGATGAAGATGCCAAACTTGCCGTTCACATACCAATCCGGTACACCGACGTGTTTGAGCGATTCCCATGTGGGTTCAAACGGCTGCTGTGATGTATTTTGCGTCACTGTTAAAAATCCTTATTTATTTGGGGTAGAGTGTATCCAAGAAGCGCTCCGACGACAGCCGAGATTCAGTATACTGCTGCTGCTTACCCGGTTTCTTCTGTGGGGTTCAAGCCTCTACTGTTCTTCATCGACTCCAGATATACGCGCGTCTGGCGTTCTATCGATTCTGGATAGGTGAACCCTAACTTCTCGCCTGCCTCGACACCTGCTTTATGCATTAAGTCGATCAGCCGAAAGAGTGCCTGCCAGTTCTTCTCGATCTCCATGCCTGTATACGTGTTTTCGAGGTCATTCCATAAATCGGAGCGCAGCCACTTCTTCAGTCGCCGCCCATAATTCCCCGGCTTCACCCCCCAATCGTTGTCTATTTCAATCAGCCACTCCAAGATTGGAAGTAGGTTCTCATGTTTCATTTCGCCATCTAGCAAAAATTTAGCTGCCATTACGTCATCGCGTAGAAGGTATTTTGCTACATAGGTGGCGCACAGGAAGAAGTTTTCAATTTCCTCGTGATAGCGGGTCTCTGTCGGTGGCTGCGGAATATAACCCCGGTAGCAGGGCGGCTTGATTCCTTCCGTTAGTCCATCCTTATCCAACAGCACCTGATAGCCAGCATCGAATTCGGGTGGTAATGTCTCTTGTCCGGCGACTATCTGCAACTGTTCCACCGGCCATAGGGTAAAGTCGATCTTCAAACCATCCATGAACTGCACGACGTTGGCCGACCACTTCAATCCATCGGTCTCATATAGCGGATCGCGGTACATCGCAAGGACGGTACCAAAAGCGGTCAGCCAATCACGGTTATCATGAAACGGCTGCACGTCCCGCAGCGCCAGAATCACATCATAATCCGAGAATGCGTCTACGTATGGATTGTTAGGTACCGCCCGCGAACTGGTTAGTACCATCGCCCGTACTAACGCTTGCTCCTTACCCCACGCGATTAACTTCTCGATCATATCACCCTCTTTAATACGGTCAATTTCAAAGCAGCGAACGCGGCGGCTAGACGGGGCGAACTTGGGCGAGGCACTTGCGGGCGTGGTCGTCGTCCCAGCAGACGGCGGCTTCCCATGCGGCGGATGCTTGCGCGGCGATGTCGTAGGCTTCGTCGTCGAGACCTGCGGCGTTGTGGGGCATCACCAAGTCGAGGTCGGGGACATCGATGTGCGCCTCGTCCCAGTCGATCAGCGCGACCCGATTGGCGGTGATGCGGATGTTGCGGGGGTTGGGGTCGCCGTGGACGACGCAGGTCGGACGGCCAACGAGCCGCGCCCACGCTGCACGGCAACGGGCAACAGCCTCCGGTGGCATCGCGCCGAGGTTGATCCTCGTGCCGGTGTCGGCATGAAGGAGGTCGGTCGAGCCGCGCCAGCCGGGGCGCTGCGGCCAGCCGTGCGTCAAGCGGTGCAGTTGGCGGAGTGTATGCGCCACGCGCCGCCAATCGGCCTCTGTTTGGGGGGAGCCGCCCTCGACGTAGGTCATGACCACGATACCGCTGGCGAACAGCCGCCCATCGGTGGTCGGGATCGGCACGGGTACGGCGATGCCTTCACGGCTGAGGTGTTTGAGAAGCCCGGTTTCCCACGCGAGATCCGCATCGCTCCTTTTGCCACGACGCGCGACCGCAAGCTGCCCGTTGAGGCGCACGCTCCACACGTCATTTGCCACGCCGCCAGAGAGCGGTTCTATACGAGCGACATCATCGCCCCACTGCTTGAGGGTTTCCCATCCCATTGGTCATCTCCCCACACAAACGACATGCTTTTCGTTCGGCGTATCCCCTTGTCTTGCCCCGCGAGGCAGCAGGATGCCATTTTACAGTATTTGGGGGCGTTGTGGGTTTGATCGTGAGGACTGGTTCGATGAGAAAGCATAATGGGTGAGCGCACAGCCCCCAAAGAGCGAGGTGGGTGAAATTTTGAGAAAACGGACGCGCTGTCTCGCGTCCCTACAGGCGTGGTGGATAGGGGGTGGTGGGTAGCAAGAGGGCGCACAGCCGTGATACTGCCACCAAAGAGCGAGGTGGGTGAAATTTTGAGAAAACGGACGCGCTGTCTCGCGTCCCTACAGGCGTGGTGGATAGGGGGTGGTGGGTAGCAAGAGGGCGCACAGCCATGATACCGCCCCCAAAGAGCGAGGTGGGTGAAATTTTGAGAAAACGGACGCGCTGTCTCGCGTCCCTACAGGCGTGGTGGATAGGGGGTGGTGGGTAGCAAGAGGGCGCACAGCCATGATACCGCCCCCAAAGAGCGA
>JAIUNI010000028.1 GCA_020161935.1 Chloroflexota bacterium | reverse complement strand
GCCGATACGACTGTGATCCGCTACACGGTGCAAGCGGGCGACACCTTCGAAAGCATCGCCCGCCTGTATAACACGAGTGCTGCCGCGCTGGCGGAGGCCAACGGCTTCCACATCGACGAGCCGCTGCACGAGGGGATGGAAATCAAGATCGTGATCCGGCGCGGTTAGAAGCCCCACGGGAAGGGGAGTTCGCCGCCTTCGAGGTAAGCCTTTGCGTTTTGCAGCATCATGCCGTAGCCGAAGGTGTTTTCCTCCATCCGGTTCCAGCGGCTTTCTGCCGGTTCCGGCTCGTAACCCGCCAGCGATACCGTCAGCCGTGTGCCGCCGTTTTCCTCGGTGAGGGTATAGGCTTTGTTCTTGATGATGGCATCCGGTGGTTCTGGCATCACTTTCGTTACCAGTTGGCTGGTAGGGTCAAGCATGGTGATGACTTCGACGTGCATCTCGGCGTTGGTTTCGGGATTCGGCACATAGAAGCGCCCGCCGACTTCCAATGCTGTAAGCTGCCATTCGGTCGAGGGGGACATCCACGCCTGAATTTGCTTTGGGTCTGTCACGGCTTTCCAGACGCGCTCACGCGGCGCGTTAATCCAGATGCTGCGCTCGACCATTAGCTTCTGCCGGGATTCCCGCCAGAAGCCGAACAACGGCGCGACGAAGGCGGTTGTAAAGGGCAGCGGTTGACCGCCAAGGTGTGCTTTCAGGTTTTGCAGCGCTCTTTCCCAGCCCTCGCCGCTGAGTTCCGCTCGGTCGTCACGCGCGGCGGCGGGCAGCTTCTCGAAGCCACCCATCGTCACGGACACCTGCGTGCCGTTATCGAGTTCTTGAAGGGTGTAGGTCGCGGTGAGAAGCTGGTCGGGCAAACTGTAGGTCGTCAGTTGGCGGTGAGCTTCGACCGGCTTAATGACCATGAAGTCCGCACCCATCGGGCCGAGAAAGACCTGCACTTTGCCGGTGTCATCAAGTTTGAGGACTGCACCGGGTAAGTTCGGCACCATCCACTGCGCGATGAGGTCGGGGTCCGTAATCGCTTCCCAAACCTTGTCTTTTGGTGCATCAATCCAAATCTGACGTTCAACCGTGCTCATGCCAAAACTCCTTATGTGCAACTTTTTAGTTGCATATAAGTGTACACGAACACTTGTTCAGTGTCAAGCACCGAACGGGCTGCTGCCGGATGGAGCAGAATTTCACGACGGGTTAATCCGTTGAATGTGCATATTTAAACGAAGGTCGGTTGGACGAACTGCTCAATTAGGGTATACGCCGAGGAGAGACAATCGACAAAATAGATGTAGGCGAAGGTCTTGGGCGCTAGCACACGCGCCACCTTAATCACCGAACGGATGTAAATATTTGCATTCACAATAATGACCAACCGTTCATTCGGGTTGTGCGTATTCTCCATGCGGTCGACGCTGGCGAGCAACTTGCGGGGCGAAAACGTCGATTGTGTAAAATCAAAAATGCTATCCACCTCATGATTGACGGTTTCAAGCATACTGACACCTTTAGTAATCATCCGCTCAATATCATCGCGTTCCCACTGCCCCTGAAAAGTCACGCGAATGATACTATGGTCGGCATTATCCCAGTCCATACTTACAGGCACAGTACATATATCCATTACAAAACAAGGTTGAATATTACATTATACGTCGGCTACGTGCAGCCGACAATAGATGTGCCCGTTGACGCGCTAATTATTTACGTTTAGCGTTTTTGGTCATTCGCTAGCGCTTGACCTTTTCCGCCGCCAGTTTGATATTCCGCAGGTATTCGCCCAGCACCTCGTCGTGCATATATTCCAGCACCAACTCGTGCAGCACCTCGCCGACGCTTGACCATTTCGCCGTATAATCGACCGACAGCGCCAGATGCGTCCAGTAGCCATCTGTTTCGAGATACCACGACCACTTGGATTTCATCTGCCCGCAGCTCTCGACCACCAATTGGCGGTTGGGTTCGTATACAACCGTCCGCAGTTTGCCGCGCAGCTTGAGCTGACCGAGGGCGTACATCCAGTTGCCTTCGAAGCCGCCGTTGTCGTAAGGCGTAAAGGTGAAGTCGCTGATATTCGGGTTGAACCTAGCGTACTGCTTGGGGTCGCCCAGCACCGTCCAAACGGGTTCGGCAGGGGTGTTTATAATGATGTTCTTGTGGAGGATACACATCGCAGAACTGTCCTTCTACTGGTCGCGGTCAAAAGGCATCAGCGAAGGCAGCATATCTTTACATGCTACCCGCATTACAGAATTTTTACGACTCTTACGCCCGCTGCCACGTGAGGCTGTGCTGCGGGTTGACGACCGGTTTGCGCGTGTTGAGCAGTTGTTCTACCAACCGCACCGCCTCACTTGCGCCGTCAAACTTGGCAAACTCGGCCTGTATCCGCCCGGCTTTGAGCTTGTACTGCGGGTTCGCCAGCACGCTTTGAACCGCGCCCGCCGCTTCGATCTTCGCCTTGAACTTCGCGCCGGTGTAAAAGCGAACGTCATGCCCTGCTTGAACCAACTGCCGTGCGATCACCAATGCCGGATTGACGTGTCCGGTAAAGGGGTGCGTACAGATCAAAATGCGAGCCATTTCTATAAATTCCTCTTGCACTGAAGGCTGACGAACACGGTGTTTCGGTGATGGCTACAGCATAGAATGGGTGAGCATCCAACCGACAGTTCAAACCATGCTCATTTTCTGTTCAGTTTCGTCGTCAAGTGCTGATATAATCAGTACCCATATCGTATGCGCTCTCATGTTTTCCCTCATCCGGCTGAGAATTGATCTTTGCCTCGGACTAAGGATGGAGAGCCTTCCCTCTCGCTTAAGTTTATTGGAGTACGCTCTTGACCACCGTCTCATCCCAACCACAAGGCCATTTCCGCAGCATCGTCATCGAGGATTACCGCGAACATTTTCAACCCGGCGACCACACGCTGGTCGATGTGCGCGAACCCGAAGAATGGGCGACCGGGCATCTCCCCGGTGCGGTACATATCCCCATGAACAGCATCCCCGAACGCCACACCGAAATCCCAACGGATAAGCCGGTGGTTGTGGTGTGCGCGCACGGGCAGCGCAGCATGATGGTGTCTGACTATTTGATCAGCATCGGCTTCCCTGAAATCTACAATTTGGAAGGTGGAACACACGGCTGGATGATGCGCCGTCTGCCGCTGGAACGCCCATGAGCGCCAAGCAGCCCGCGATTCGCGTCACGTCATGGCGTATGGTGATTCCGCAGTTGGTGATCATGGCTGTGCTGATCGTCGTGGTGGCTGTGGTATTCAAGCCGCAACCGCCCGTGCTGGCGTTCACCATCGGCGCGGCGGTCTACCTGCTGTATTCGTACGGCAGTCGTTGGCTGCTGCTCAAACCGCACAAGCGCGGGGTGAAGCTGACCTTCAACGGTGAGTATGCGGCGGCCATCGCGCACCATGAGGCCAGCCTGCGCTTCTTCGAGCGCTACCCGTGGATTGACCGTTTCCGCGCGGTTATCCTGATGACCCCTTCCGCCTTTAGCTTTACCGAGATGGCGCTGATGAACATTGCCTACTGCTATGGGCAGTTGGGGGATATTCAAGCCGCCAAGGCGTTTTACCAGCAAACCCTCAACCAATTCCCGGATAACGAAGTGGCGGCTGCCGCCCTTAACCTGATTCGCTCCGCCGAAGAAGGCGCTGTCAATTAGCCTAAGCTAGGCTTAAGAATATTTCCTGCTCAATAATTCATATTCTCCACCGCGCAATCACCCTTACAATAGACATAACGCAGTGTGCGAAGGATACCGTTAACCCCTTCGCAACCTGTTCACGTCAAAAAATACGGCTGTTGAGAGACGACCGGAGGCAAAAATATGCTGTTGAAGTATTTCTACGATCCGCTGTTAGCACAGGCTTCGTACTTAGTGGGCTGCGTGGAAACCGGCGAGGCGCTCATCATCGACCCTGCCCGTGAGATCTTGCCTTATTTGCAAGCTGCACGCGAGAATAATCTGCGGATTACTCATGCTGCCGAAACGCATATCCACGCGGATTTCGTCAGTGGGCTGCGCGAACTGCTGGCCGCTACCGACGCGAAGCTGTACCTGAGCGCGATGGGCGGCGATGATTGGCAGTACGAGTTTGCGGACTCCTCCACCGTATTGCTAAAAGACGGCGATGTTTGGACGGTAGGCAATATTCGTGTTGAGGCTATTCACACGCCCGGTCACACGCCGGAGCACCTGATTTACCAGATCACGGATACCAAGAACGCCGATCAACCGATGGGCTTGTTCACCGGCGACTGCCTATTCGTCGGCAACGTCGGGCGGCCTGACCTGCTCGAAGAAGTCGCCGGTGTTGCCCACAGCGCCGAATTGGGGGCGGTTGCTCAGTTCCGCAACGTTCAACGGCTGAAAACCATGCCGGATTACCTGCAAGTGTGGCCGGGGCATGGCGCGGGCAGCGCATGTGGTAAGGGGTTAGGCGCGGTTCCGACCAGCACGCTCGGTTACGAAAAGCTGTTTAATCCGGCGTTCCAGTTCACCGATGAGGCCGCCTTCGTGCAGTGGCTGCTGACCGACCAACCGGAAGCGCCGCGCTACTTTGCCCACATGAAAATCCTCAACAAAAAAGGTGCGCCGCTGGTTTCGGAAATCCCCGAACCCGTTCACATTCATAACCGTGCTGCCCTCGATAAAATTGTGCAGATGTTCCTCGTGTTCGATACCGGAACGACGGAACAATTCGCCGCGCGTCATATCCCCGGCACGGTCAATGTGCCAGCCAACAGCGACCGCTTTAACACGCACGTCGGCCTTTATGTCGATTATGACCTGCCGACCTATCTGATCTGCGAGAATAACGACCTGCCGAAAGTGATGATGTGGCTGCGGGCAATTGGTATTGATGACATTCCCGGTTATTTCACGCCTGAAGTGGTGGCGGATTACGACGGGATGATCCGCACGACCAACCCCGCACAGGCGGCGACACTCGTGCATACGGGCAAAGCGCAGCTCTTTGATGTGCGCTCGCCGGAAGAATACACCGAGTCGCATATCCCCAACGCCCAACATTTGCCGATGGGCAGCATCTTTAAACAGCTTGATAAACTCCCGCGTGATAAGCAAATCATCATCCACTGCGGCAGCGGTCTTCGGTCGCAGGTGGTCACCAGCATGTTGCAGCGCATCGGTTTTACGAACGTCCGCAACCTGAGTGGTGGCATCGATGCTTGGCAAAAAGCGGGTTTGGCGACCGAAAGCAATACATAATTAAGGCAATCTTCAGGAATTTTTCACAGTTTGTAACGAAATATGACACACTATAATGATATATTAAAGGAGTAAAACCACTTTTGTTTTAAGAGGATGCTGCGATGCCAGTGGCGATGGATTGGGAAACGCCTGAACGAAAGGTGATTCGCATCACCTTTATGGGGACGTGGGATGTGAACGATCTGCACCGCTTGATTACCAAGCGCAACAGCATGATGGAATGCGTAACACACTACGTTCATCAAATTTACGACATGACGGGTTCGACCAGCTCGCCCAGTAATTTACTCTCGATCATGAGCCGTGCTGAACTGCCATCCGACAAAAAGGGCAGCCTGATTGTCATCATCTCTGCCAGCGACTATATCAAGTCGATTGCCAATATCATGCGGACGATCTCGCCGTCGCTTTTTGACAACGTTCACTTCGTTAGTCAGGTGGAAGCGGCGGAAGAGGTTATTGAAAGAGCCTCGCAAGCGGTCGCCGGTTAATTCGTTCGCACAACCGTTACATCATTCATGAGGAACGCATTCGGTGTGTCCCTTTTGTTTGGGTTATAAGAAGCGCAGGATGCTGTTGGGATAACGCTGGCGTAAGCTCCGGTAGCTAAAGCTCAGTGGGATCATCACCACGAGGCATATGCTGGTCATGAGGAAAGCGCGGAGAATAGCCTGATTGGGCAGCACATCCCGCGTGATAATCTGACTAAGGACGAGGCTAAAGATCAGCAGGTGAATCACGTAGAAGAACAATGACGTTTGCCCGAACGCAGTTAAGATGCGCCCCAGTATGTTCCCCTTGAGCCAGCTTTCTATCCGGTGCAAGATGAGCAGCACACCAATCGCACCCGCCAAGTTAAACAGGTTATAGGCGATGCTGCTGGGTTCTTTGTTCTCGATCAAGAAGTATATCTCCGGCATCCCCGCCTGATACGGGAAGAAGTTACCATATCCACCGCCCAAGCGGATGACGAGCCACAGCGCCAGCAGCGCCAACGCCACCCACACCAAACGCGAGTCGATCTGCAACTTTTTCTCGTTCAACAGTCGACCCGCGACATAACCGATCATGACAATCGGGATGCGCCCGATCAGTGTGAATCCTACATATGGTGCGGCATCGGCGTGGTAGTAAAACAGAACGGTTGTAAGCAGGTCAAACTGATGGTTCGCTGCTAAGGGCAGTGGCGCGATCAATAGAGGATACCCGAAAAGAATGGCGACGGCGAGGAAGGCGATTACCCGCAGCGGCAGCAGACGCACGAACGCCAAAATCGCCAAGCAGCAGGCCACCGCCGAAAAGACCTCGAACGATGGGCGGTGCGGTTCCCAATACAGCGTGCCGATGGTCATGTCGATGGCGAACAGGATAAGCGCACGGATGAGCAGGAAGCGCGTGATTTCCCACTCCGTCCAGCCTTTTTTACGTCGTGACTTTTCGAAGAAGCTGACGCTGACACCAGTTAGGGTGAAGAAGATAATCGTGACGACGTTGGTGATTAACCCGAGCAGGATGTCGTACCAAGTGCCGAGGGAGTTGACCAACACGCCGTTATAGGTTTCTGCCGTTAAGGTGCTGCCGCTGTAATAACCACTGTGGTCAAACGCCATGAGGACGTGCGCCGTCCCCCTGAAAAGATCGATAATTGCGAGGCGGTCGGCTTTTGCCGAGGGTTCAACTTTGGCTGCGGTCCCAACCTCGTAATGAAGGTTCATGGGATTGCTGGTCATAATTAACCTGACTATTAACGGAATGTGCAGTTTTGCTTTCAGGATAATTTTTATCGGCTTACATGCTCCAAACTTGCCCGTAAGGCGGCCTTACAAATAGGTAAATAAAGCGTTGGGAATAAATGAAGGTCAATCAAATCGGCTAAGATTGAATTGGATATAGACTTTAAAGTGGATAATCTAAACTGGGAAAACGGATTGATTTGTAGCGCATCTTAATGAGATAGCGCATGAATACAGGCATATAATCAAATACTCAAGGGATCAAACGCAACGAGTAACGACGCTATGCCTGTGTTAATGGATTGGGATAATCAAGAACACACTGCTATCAAAGTCACATTCGATGGCAAATGGGATCTGAGTGATATTCACCGCATGATTAATAAAGGGGTGAGTATGCTCGAAACAGTCAATCACAAGGTCGACGCGATCTTCGATTTCACCAATTCAAGTTTCTCGCCGCGTAATCTGATTTCCACCATCGACCGCATGGAAGCTACGCACAACCCCAACGAGCGCATGGTGATTATCGTCAACGGCAATGTTTACGTCCGGTCAATCCTGAAAGTGGGCCGTGTCCTCGCGCCCAAGACCTTCAACCAACTGCACTTCGTCGACAGCCTCGAAGCCGCGTACCAGTTGATTAAGCAGTACGACAAGCAGCCCACTTCCTAACCACGCTTCACCTCAACTAACAACCGATTGCATCAACGCCCACAACCCTTCGAGGTGATGGCGCTCGGTTAAGATCGACCCAATCGAGATACGCACCATCCAGCGCCCGTCGAGTACCGCTGGCGTGAGGTATGCCCCGCCGGATTGGTTGATGCGCTCGCACCAATGCTGGGTATAGGCATCCAGCGCCTCGCCCTCCAACCCTGCCGGTTCGTGGCGCACGCAAATCGTTTGCAGCGGAACGGGAGCCAGTACCCGCCAATTGGGGGCCGCTTTAATCTGCTCACTCAACCATTGGGCATTAGCGAGGTCACGCCTCAGCCGCGCTTGCAAGCCTTCGACACCCTGCTCGCGGATGAGGCACCACAGCTTGAGCGCACGGAAGCGTCGACCGAGGGGAATACCCCAATCGCGCAGGTTCTTGACCTGACTATCCACCGCTGTTTGCAGGTAGCTGGGGTTGGTGCTCATCACGCGGATGAGGTGTTCTTGGTCACGCACGTAGTACAGTGAACTGTCGAAAGCCACCCCTAGCCACTTGTGCGGATTAAAGACTATCGAATCCGCGCCTTCGATGCCTTCCCACATCCAGCGGTAATCCGGCAGGATCATGGCGGAACCAGCCATCGCCGCATCCACATGCAGCCACAGACCGTACTGCTTGGCAATCTCGGCAATCGCGCCTATCGGGTCAATCGCGGTTGAGGTGGTCGTGCCGGTCGTGGCGACGACCGCGCAGGGGGTGAAGCCGTTGGCGAGGTCAGCTTTGATGGCTTCCACCAGCGCGTCCGGCTGCATGGCGTAGCTGGCATCGGTGGGTACTATTCGCAGGTTTGCGCGTCCGTACCCCGCCAGCAGCGCCGCTTTTTCCACCGAGCTGTGGCTTTGCGCCGAGGCGTAGACGATCAAGCGTGAGGTATTCCCCTGTAGGCCGTCCTTCGCCAGCGCATAGTTAGAGGCGCGTTCGCGGGCGCTGATGAGACCGACGAGGGTGCAGGTCGAGGCGGTATCGTGGATAACACCACTCCACGCATCCGAAAGGCCGACCATCTGCCGCATCCAATCGGTAACGACTTCTTCCAACTCGGTCAGCGCCGGGCTGGACTGCCACGAGAGGCCAATCACGCCGAGACCGGTGCTGAGGTAATCGCCCAACACCGACGAGAGTTCGCTGTTCGCCGGAAAATACCCGTAGAAGTTCGGGTGCTGGAAGTGCGAGAGTCCGGGTAGGATGATGCTATCCAAGTCGCTGAAGATCGTGTCGAACGCTTCCGGCTGCTCCGGCGGCGCGGTGGGCAGTTGGGCGCGGATACTGCCGGGAGTCACGGGCGAACGCACGGGTAAATTTTCAATATTGGCACGGTAATCCGCAATCCGGTCGATGAGCTGATGACCGTAGTGGCGAAATTCTTCGGGGTTCATAACCTTATCCTTGAGCCGTTAATAGAGCAAACAACATGCCTGAAGTTTGCTCTAAATCTGGTGAATTTGCCACTACCGCTTAGGCTCAGGGTTTGAGCAGCAGGTAGGGCATCCCCGCCTCGATGAAGCCTTTCACCTCCTCAAGCGTTCGTGACGAGGTTCCCGCAGGCAGTTCGAGGATGACGAGCGCATCGCTTAAGCGTCCGCTGGTCGCATCTTTTGATACCCGCATGGACGTAATCACTGCGCCGTGGATGACCCGCCGCAGGAAAGCAGGGCCGAACGGCGTATCGTTCATAGGGGCGTAAAGTTGTGCCGAAACCTCGCCCTGTGAAAACGTGTCACCCCATGTTGAAGTCGCGTAAGGCTGAAAGTTCATGGTCACCTGTTCGCCGTCACCCAGCACAAAACCCATCACCAGATCAACCCGATCACCGACCGTCACCGTGCCGGTCGTCCAATGTGCCAGTGCGTCGAGCGGCAGTTGCAGGGTATACGGGCTGGCGGGAGCATTTGCATCTGTGGAAGACGGGCGAAGGCTTATCGGCAGTTTTGAGTCGAGCGCCCATACTAAAATCACGGCTTCTTGAGATGTTACCGCAAGCGTAATGGTCGATAGCGGTGTGTCACTCATGCCAATGATGAGCGTCCCTTTCGCCATACGCTGTGTCACTTCATCAGAAGCTCCCGGTTCTGGCGTAATCACCTGTTGGAACTCGCTTGGCGCACCACCGATATCCACCGCTGAATAGGAGGTGATTACGTCCACCGTATCCCCGACCGCGAACCTTTCGCCCTCAAGCATCTTGAGGCTCGACATCGGCACTGAGATCGCGACCTTGCCGTCCGGTACGATCACACGGTTTTCGGCCTCGTCCGCTTTTACCAGCTTGTAGTGCATTCCTATAACGATCATGTGCGATATATCCGCCTGAGCGTAATACGGTACCGCCAACACGATCTTTTCCGTATCAATACTGACGACGGTAGCGATGGTTTCCATCTTCTCAGTCGCCTGCGTACAATCGGCTCGTGTGCTAAAGACGGAGCTATCTGATGTTGAAGAATCGTCTACTGGTGTGCAGGTTGAAAATATATCAACACGATCACCCGCTTGAAGTTCAAAATCAACTGCGTCAATATTTGCCAGCGGAATATCAAAACTGACTTCAGTGAGGGGTACTCCTATGGGTGTCGCTGTTGGGATATACCCGTTGCTCGTTTGAACCACATTAAAGCGCATTCCCGCATCAATCATTCTTTGAAGTTCGGATTCCTCGGCTGCCGAAACTGCAATTGAAACGACCGGGAAATTACCATCATTGGGATTGAGGTAAGGCAGCAGTACCAACCCACTCGTTACGACTTGTTTTTCAACCATCTGCGAACAATCTGTACTCGCAGGTATCAGCGTGCCGTCTGCATTTTTCGACTGTGGCACGAACGCACAGATCGCCGTCACATTAATACTGTCGCCCCTCGTATAGGCATTCGTATTGTTGTAAATACTGTTCAGGGGAATGTTGACAATCCGGCTGCCCGTTGGCGGTACATAGACAGCCGATTCGCCTAATGGTAACTGTGGGGGTGGCGGAACTACCATGTTCGTAAGCATGACCGCCAGCCGCTGATCAAACGCCCATTGCAGAATATCGGCTTGTTTGCTTGTGACCGACAGGCTAATAGTATTATCTACAGCCGAATCGCCAATTTTCACGATCATCACATTATCGGCGATTGAAACGAATTGGCTGCTGGGTTTTAGGGGGGTACTTGGACTATTTTCAGGACGTGAGAGATAAAAAAAGCTGAAAACGATATTGATTGTTTGGCCTTCCTGTAAATTGGGTTCGATCTCGATAAACTGTTCGACAGGGATCGTCAGCGTAACCCGTTCATCAGCCCCGCTGGGGGCAGGTACAGCGGCTGCGGTGTCCGTCGCATGTGCCTTCTCCAGCCGGAAGTGCATCCCAAGATTGTTCAGTATGCTCAGATGCTCGAACACATCCGGTGAAACCGCGATGCCAATCGAGTCATAACTTACCGAGTCCTGCTGACCTTCAGTCGAAATTTCGCCAATAATCACAGTAGCTGTGGTTTGGTTGACGTTCGCTGGCTGGGCGCAATCCACAGTGCCATCAGCCGTGAGCGCACAAGTGGAATATACATCAACCATATCGCCGACTTGAATAGGCTCGGCTGCCGTCACATTCGCGATAGGGATAGCCACAACTCGACGATCACCCAGATTTGGAATAACACTATTCATCGGCGCTTGCAACCGCAGTGAGATGCCTTGTTCAACCAACCACGCCAGCAGACGGCCTTCATCTGCTGGCACAGAAAAGACGTTGGTCGATGGTTCAGTTGTATTAGACGATATGTATTGTGTAATGACAACCGCATCAAAAGCAACAAATTTCTCGACTAAACGTGTGCCATCCGGCAGGGCGGTGGCGGGAACATCGGCGATGTTCGAGGGGCTGCCGGAGAACGGCAGCAGCGCCAGAATATCAACCGAGTCGCCCACCTTCGGCATGAGGCTGTCCTCGGCCAATAGCGCTAGTGGGACTTCAATTGCCGTTCGGTCAATTGGCAGGTTCGCAGGGAGGGGGAGTGCGGACACGGGTGTCGCTGTTGCCGAGGGGCTGGGCTGCGCCAGTGCGATTTCGCTGAAGGATGCCCCACCACCGCTAATGACAATGCCGCCCGCAATGACAACTGCCAGCATCGCCGCCAGCAGCGTCAAAGGCAGCCAACCCCGCCGCGCTGACCGGATGGGTACATAAACACTTTTTGCGGTCATGATTGTTTCTCCTTCCGGTAGGGTTTCCATCTTCGCCAGCAGCCGCGCTTCGAGCGCCTGTTGGAACGCCTCGCGCGGTACGGGTCGGGTGGCAGGCAGTTCATCAACAACCGGTTCACCGATGGGTTGTTTGCCTGTCAGACGCTTGTCAATTTGGTTCAGTAAATGCGCGTCAGGGTTATGGTTCAAGTTCATTTTGTTTCCTGTCGATTTCGGGTTCGTACTGGCGCTGCAAGTCCTCGATGGCGCGGCACAGGTGGGCGGCGACGGTGCGCTCATCCAAGCCCAGCACCTCGGCGATCTCGTTGTTCCGCAGCTCACCGAAGAACCGCAGCGTTACAATTTCCTGCCGTCGGGGAGATAAGTTGGCGATTCGCTGGCGCAAGCGGTTGAACTGTTCCTGCCGCTGGTAGAGGGTTTCAGGTGTTGGTGATTCGCTGGCGATGTCCGGCAGCTCATCGAACGACACGGCAAGCTGCCCCTGCTGGCGGTAAAACTGGCTGACGTGGTTGTGGGCGATGCGGAACACCCATGCCGCGAAAGCGCCCTCACCACGATCTTCAAAGCCAGCCAGCCCTTCGACCACCTTGATGAAGATGTCGGCGGTCAGGTCTTCGGCATCGGCTTCCCGCCCGACGCGATAGGCGACATAGGCGTAGACGCGCGGCAGGTAGCGTTGGTACAGCGCCCGAAACGCCGCCGGATCGCGCCGTGCTTCGATAACCATCTGCTGTTCGTCGGGAAAGGTCATACCTGCCGCGCCGTTCGCTGCTTCTCCACGTTACTGCTCATTAAAACGCAAAACAGCCGCGCATTACTGCAACGAGTTTTTGGAAAGCAGAATTTTAAACCGCCAAGACGCGGAGAACACCAAGATCAATACGGAGAAAATTTCAGAAAGAACGGCTTAAAACTCTTTGCGTCTTTGCGTTAAAAGGTTTTCTCACCGCTTGTCGTTGCGCTGTGCCACCCGAATCACACGGTCGGGCTGCTTGCGTATCCACGATAGGTAGCGGGCGATCTCCGGCTCCTGCCGCAGCGCCTCGACCGTATGCAGCTCATCCAACAGCGTCCGATTACTAAAGAAGCTGTGCAGCGTTTTGTGGCAGGGGACGCACAAATCCACCACTTCGCGCCCACCCTTCGAGCGCGGGATCAGATGGTGGCGCGTGGTTTGCACCACCTCACGCTCGCACAGGGCGCAGCGGGTTGGTTGGTCATTTTCGTGGGGCATCAGAGGTGATTTTTGAACGCGGCGTTTCATGGCTGTTTGCGCTAAGATATGAATGCCTTTATCGTTTAGCGCCATCCTTGAAGGCCGACTAACCCCTGCTGCTCATCTGGTAAGATGGAGACCATTCGAGACAAATAAAGGTAACTACCCATGCCAGATGGACGCAGCCGCAAAGACATTCGCCCCGGTATCGCGGTCGCAATCGTGCTCAAGCAGGATCAGCGTACCGGCAAACTGACACGGGGCATCGTGAAGGATATTCTCACCCCTTCCGCCACCCACCCGCACGGCATCAAAGTGCGCCTTACCGATGGGCAGGTGGGCAGGGTACAGCAGATTGAGGATTAGGCGCGCGCATCCGCCAGCAGCATGTCAATCACGCGCATGTTCGCTACACCGTCCTGACCGGGGAAACGCGGCGGGCGCTTGTTGATGAGCGCGTCAGCGAAGTCCTCGGCCATCAGCGTGTAATGGTTGACGGCGGGAACGGTTATTTCCTCGTAGTCGTTCCCGCGCCAGATGCGGATGGTCGGTGTCTCGTCCGGCTGTACGGTGAAGCCTCTTTCGACCTGAATGCGCCCGCCCGTACCGCGCAGTTCGTACGTGTGGCAGTGCTGCACGCGCAGGCCGCAGTCAAAATGCCCGATCACACCGGAGGGGAACTGTAACAGCCCTGCCAACCGTTCATCCACGCCGGACTTCGCGCCAAAGTCGGCAAAGGCTTTGGCCGCTACCGGCTCCTCGCCTGTCATCAACCGCATGACGTTGATGCAGTAGCAGCCCACATCCATCAACGCCCCGCCAGCGAGTTCCCGGCTCAGGCGAATGTTGCCCTCGTCAGCGATGTTGAAGGTGAAAGTTGCGCTGATCGTGTTGAAGGTGCCAATCACGCCGCTGTCTACCAACTCTTTAACCTTCGCCGCTTGTGGGTGAAAACGGTACATAAACCCCTCGGCGAACAGCACACCGCGGCTGGTGAAGGCATCGACCATCTGCTGTGACTCAGCCGCATCAATCGCCAGCGGCTTTTCGCACAGTACCGGCTTCCCCGCCTCGGCGCACAGGATGCTCCACTTGGCATGTTCACTGTTGGGCAGCGGGTTATAGATCGCGTCAATATCGGGGTCGGCAATCAGTTCTTCGTAGCTGCCGTAGGCTTTAGGGATGCCGAGTTCACTGGCGAAGGCTTGTGCCTTACTCAGATCGCGGCTGGCAACCGCAGTCACCTCGCCGTTGGTTGCCAGCTTCATCGCAGGGACAACGCGGCGCTTGCCGATACCAGCGGTGCTGAGGATACCCCAGCGAATTTTAGTAGCCATGTTTTATTCCTTATTTGGGTAATGATAAATAGATTATTCAGGTGGATGAGAAGGATAACGGCCTTGCCGGATAAGCCATGAGCGTTCCATGACTTGCATTTCATCATTCATACGAAGGGGAAATACTGTAACGCGACCTACAGGTGTAAGTGGTTCAATGATCGCTCCATTTAGCCGAAAGTGGTCAGACCAACGCTGTGTACGTGGATTAAATAGTGGTGATAACGCATCATCTTGTGGGTCAAGCGATGCAATATCACTTCCCTTATAACCATTGTAGTAGGAGCAGCTTAAACACAAATTGCTTTCAATAGTTGCTCCGCGATGTTTTTCTGCAATGATATGGTCAATTTCAAAGGGTAAATAATTATCTATTTGGTTGAGCAGACAATATTCGCAGCAGTTACCCGCACGGTTTATGACAAATCTTCTCAATTCTGGGCTGATATAACTCACGCCGCACCTAATTTTTGGCGGGTACGAATCTTGAGCATGTTCACGAAATGATTGAGTTGCAAGAAATCATCAAGTTCGCCTTTTTCCTCGCCTGTGAGGCTGCCATTGCGATTACGTTCAAACAAATAGGCTGAACGTTCAGCCAAAGCCTCAGAGGGTTGAAAGGCAAGGATTTCTTCAGCGGTGGGTGCCGTCGCTAAAAAATTGAGCATCTCATCCATAAAAGGATTGGAACTGGTGAGTGGCGCGGAGACAACCATTTTAGGCTCCTCAACAAATCTTGAACTACACCCATTATATACACCTCACCCAAATCTGCTATAATCATGACTAGCACAGGTGTTCACTGTTTTAACTCTAAGTGGTGACTCATTCATGGCGAAAACACGCACGAAGTTTGTTTGTACCAACTGCGGCTACCAATCGCCCAAAGGTTTCGGGCGCTGCCCCAACTGTGGCGAATTTAACACGATGAAAGAATCGGTGGAGGAAGTCAGCGCACCGAAGTCCGGCAAGGCCAGCCGCCAACCCCCCGGCACACTCCGCACCACTCCCCAGCGCCTGAGCGAGATTAGTTCGGACGTAGGCGAGCGTTTGTTTGTGCCGGTCGAAGAATTCAACCGTGTCCTCGGTGGCGGTATCGTCCCCGGTAGTATCATGCTGCTCGGTGGTGAACCGGGTGTCGGGAAGAGTACGCTGCTGCTGCAAATCTGCGCCCTGCTCGCCCAAACGGTCGGCACGGTGCTGTACGTCAGCGGTGAAGAATCGGCACGGCAGATCAAGATGCGTGCCGACCGCATGAAGATCGAAAGCGACGACCTCTACCTGCTGACCGAAACCAACCTCGCCAGTATCTTCGAACATGTGCAGTCCATCAACCCGACCATTCTGATTATCGACTCCATTCAGACCGTCTATACCGAGGAAAGCGAATCCTCCCCCGGCAGCGTGTCGCAGGTACGCGAGTGCGCCAGCCGCTTGCAGCACCTCGCCAAATCCAGCGGCATCAGCGTGTTCCTCGTCGGGCATGTGACCAAAGAGGGCAGCATCGCCGGCCCGCGTGTGCTGGAGCATATCGTGGATACGGTGCTGTATTTGGAAGGCGACCCGTTCCAAGCCTACCGTCTCCTCCGCAGCGTCAAGAACCGCTTCGGCGCGACCAACGAAGTCGGCGTGTTCGAGATGCTAGGCGACGGCATGACCGAGGTGAGCAACCCTTCCGAGGCGTTCCTCGCCGAACGGGTGATTAACGCCCCCGGCTCGGCTATCGCGGTGACGATGGAAGGTACACGTCCGCTGCTGGTGGAAGTGCAAGCGCTCACCAGCCCGACCTCATTCGGCAACCCGCGCCGCACCCCCAACGGCGTGGACATTAACCGCCTGCTGCTGATGAGCGCGGTGCTAACCAAGCGCGTCGGCCTCAAGCTGCACGAGCAGGACATTTTCATCAACATCATCGGCGGTATGAAAGTCACCGAACCGGCGACTGACTTGGCGATGGCGGTGGCGATTGCGTCCAGCTATGTCGATAAGGCGGTTCCGGCGGATCTGGTCATTATCGGTGAAGTTGGTTTGAGCGGCGAACTCCGCGCGGTCGGGCAGCTTCCGGCGCGGCTCAACGAAGCGGCGAAGCTCGGTTTCAAACGGGCGCTCGTCCCCAAGTCCCGCCGTTCGCAGGAAGGCATCCCGCCCAACCTCAAGCTCATCGAAGTTCGCAACGTCGCCGAAGCCCTTGCCGTCGGTGTGCAGGAGGATAAGAAATAACCACTTCATAACCTATCTGTAAAACCTAGACAAAATTTGTAGGGAGGGGGGTGTGTCTCCTCCGTGTCGTTCAACAACAGATAATTTTTATAATCACAAAAAGGATTTCCCAATGTTGCTTCAAAATAAAGTAGCCGTGATTTATGGTGGCGGTGGTGCGGTCGGCAGCGCCGTCTCGCGGGCGTTCGGCGCGGAAGGCGCACACGTCGTTCTAGTCGGGCGTACACTCGATAAACTCGAAAAAACGGCGGGCGAGATTATCGCTGCGGGTGGCAAGGCCGATATTGCTCAGGTCGATGCCTACGATGCACAGGCGGTCGAAATCCATCTCAACGAGGTGGTGCAAAAATTAGGCAGCGTGGACATCTCGTTTAACCTCATCTCACTGGATGACGTTCAGGGTGCGTCCATCCTCGACATGCCCCGCGACCAGTTCTTGATGCCCGTCATGAACGCCGTCAACACACATTACGTCACCGGAACAGCCGCCGGACGGGTGATGGTGAAACAGAAGTCCGGTGTCATTCTGGCGCTTACGGCCAACGCCGCCCGCAGGCCGTCCACCAACCTCGGTGGGTTCGGCATCGCCTGTGCCGCGATAGAGGGCATCTGCCGCCAGTTCGCCGTGGAGTTGGGGTCGAGCGGTGTTCGCGTCGTGTGCCTGCGCTCATCCGGCTCACCAGACGCGCCGGGGTTGGATGAAATTTTGACCATGAACGCCAAAATGCAGGGCATCTCGCGTGAGGAACTGGAAACCAACTTTGCCGCCAGCACCCTGCTCAAACGTCTGCCTCGCCTCGCCGAAGTCGCCAACGCCGCCGTGTTGATGGCCTCCGACAAGGCCAGCGCCATGACCGCTGCGGTCGCCAACATCACTTGCGGCGAACTGATGGATTAGCTGACTGAGACATAAAGTGTGCTAAAATTTGGTTAACAAAGTCATCTGAGGTGAGGTGATAACATGGCTATTATAGATCGCCGAAAATTCTATAAGGCAATTGATGATATGTCTGAGGAGGAATTGGCTGAGTTAGCATCCTTCATGGACTATTTACAGTATAAACATAAAACACCTCAGGGTTCGCCTTGGGCAAGAGAGCTTTATGAACTCTTTGCGCCTATGCGTCAAGATGCTATCGAGTCAGGCATGACTAGTGAGGAAATCGATCAATTATTAGATGAAGAACTCGCTGAGGTGAGGCGTGATCGGAACCCGTAATGTTGTCTTCGATACCCAAATATATTTGCGTGCCTTTGGCAACCCCTCTTCAATTTGTGGGCGTTTATTAAATGATTGGTCTTCATACTACATATTGCATTGGACAGACGCAATTGAAGTAGAGATCCTTGGTGTACTTCGCCGTCCAAAAATTCGAGCAAAATTCCCAAGTATTTCGGATAAAACCGAAATAAGACTAAAAGCGGTATTAGCCAAAGGGGTTCACGTCGAAGTTCAACCGAGCGATATCGAGCCAATTTGCCGTGATCCCAAAGACGATATTTTTCTTGCCTGTGCTAAAGTTGCGAAGGCAGATTATCTCGTCAGTGAGGATAAAGACTTGTTGGTGATCGGGCAGCACCATACGACTCGTATAATCACTGTTCCTACATTCCTCAACGCTCTCCAACAGCAATAGACGAAACCTTAAACCGTGAAGCGAATAAAACGCATTCTATTGATCCTGCGTGGCAGCCCCCAACATAACCCCCTTAACCGATCCACCTGTGTGACTTCCAAAGTTTGAAAACTCAAACCGTATCCTAATTGACTCGTTGAGAACTTTTGTGCTATTCTGGAGTATGAAGTTGTCATAGAAACCATTTGAGAAGTTCTGAAATACCGGACAGCAAGTATGCTGTTCCTACAACAACGCGAGTTTGTGATGAGAATTTCTTGTAGGGACGCGATACATCGCGTCCGATGAACCCCAAACCTACTTTTCAAATGGTTTAATAGAGTCAAAAAGTTCCCCAAAACGCCCTGTTGCAACTGCAATTTTTCTAACACTTGCAACATTTAGGGGAAAAGATTCGGAAACTTCAAGAAAGATGCTTCTGAAATTGACGAATTTGAAGAATTTTCCGAATCTTATGGCGCTCTACTGCCGCCGCCGCCGCCAGCGCCGCCAATCAGCAAGAAGCCGCGCCGTCCTTCATACAATGGGGGCGGTCGGCATAGCTCAACTTGCGGATGTCGAGGCTGACCTGTTTAGCCGTCAGCACCTTTTCCAGCAAGCCGACCAACAATTCCTGTTCATCCGGTTCGAGGGTATCCAGTAGTTCGGCAAAGGTACGGGTGAAACCGTCAAATACCCGCGCAAAGATTTGTTCGCCCATTGGCGCGAGGTGCAGCAGCATCACCCGCGCGTCGGCGGGATCAGCCCGTCGTTCAATCAACCCCTCCGCTTCCAACTCGCGTACCGAGGTCGAAATCGAGGCGGTGGTTACGCCCAGCCGTTCCGCCACCGAAGTCTGAGTTACCCCCGGTTTATGGGCGACCAGATGCAGCGTCTTAAGTTGGTTAATGCTCATGCCGGTCGGGTAATTGGGAGACGATTGATTGGCGATATAGCTGCGAAGGGCGAAGTAAGCGGTTAGAAAACGTTGGGCTTTGGGGCAGGTGTCGGCTGCGGTATCCGGGTCAGCTTGGTTAGACATACTGTTCCTCAATCTTTTAAAAACGGTTTCGAAAGAAATATTTTTAGAGGACATCCCGCGTTTACCCATCGAGAGCAAACGCGGGACAAATTTTTGTGTGGGGTGGGTGCCGTTAGGCGACATCCTCCACCGGCGCGTTTTCGAACTGGCTGTTGTACAGGTCGGCGTAGAAACCGCCGCTCGCCAACAGGTCAAGGTGGCTGCCCTGTTCCACAATGTCGCCATCGCGCATCACGAGGATCAGGTCAGCGTTGCGGATGGTGGATAAGCGGTGGGCGATGATGAAGCTGGTGCGGTTCTGCATCAGGTTATCCATCGCCTGCTGGATCAACACCTCGGTACGGGTATCGACCGAGCTGGTCGCTTCGTCCAAGATCAGAATCTTCGGGTCGGCGAGGATGGCGCGGGCAATCGTCAGTAACTGCTTTTGACCCTGCGACACGTTACCAGCTTCTTCGTCCAGCAGCATATTGTAACCATCGGGCAGCGTGCGGACGAAGTGATCGACATGGGCGGCTTTCGCGGCCTCAACGACTTCCTCATCGCTTGCCCCCAAGCGCCCGTAGCGGATGTTTTCCATGATGGTGTCGTTGTAGAGCCATGCATCTTGCAGCACCATACCGAACATCGAGCGCAGGTCGTGGCGGGTGAAGTCGCGGATGTCCTTGCCATCGACCTTGATGCTGCCGCTGTTGACATCGTAGAAGCGCATGAGCAGCTTGACGATAGTGGTCTTGCCCGCGCCCGTCGGCCCGACGATTGCGATCTTCTGACCGGGGTTTACGTGTGCCGAGAAGTCATTGATGATGATCTTGTCGGCGTTGTAGCCGAAGTGAACATGATCAAATTCCACACCACCGACGACCTGCTCTGGCTTAACCGCATCAGCGGTTTCGGCGACTTCCTCGTCCTCGTCCATGAATTCGAACACGCGCTCGGCAGCCGCTGCCGTTTGCTGGAGGATGTTCGAGACGTTGGCGATCTGGGCAATTGGTTGGGTAAACGAGCGCACATACTGGATGAACGCCTGAATATCACCAATGGTAATGCTGCCGCGAATGGCGAGGTAGCCACCGAGGATCGACACCGCGACATAGTTCAGGTTGCCGACGAACGTCAGGATGGGCATGAGCAAGCCGGAAAGGAACTGTGACTTCCATGCCGAGTCGTAAAGCTGGTTATTGTAGCCGTCAAAACGCTCGACGCTCTTGGCCTCGCCGTTGAAGGCTTTCACAACGTTGTGACCGCTGTACATTTCCTCGATATGCCCGTTGACGTGACCGAGGTAATCCTGCTGTTCCTTGAAGTAACCCTGCGACTTGCCGATAACGAGCGCGATGATGCCAAAGGACAGCGGGATCATCACCAGCGCGACCAGTGTCATCACCCAGCTAATCGTCAACATCATGATGAACACCCCGATCAGCGTCGTAACCGAGGTGACGATTTGCGAGAGGCTCTGGTTCAAGGTTTGGCTGACGGTATCCACGTCGTTGGTGATGCGCGACAGCACTTCACCGTGGTTAGTGCCGTCGAAGTATTTCAGCGGCATCCGGTTGATCTTCTCGGCGATGTCACGGCGGAATTGGTAGGTCACGTTGATGGCGACACCGGACATGATCCAGCCCTGAATGTAGCTGAATACGGCTGAGATGATATACAGCACGGCCAGCAGTAAGATGATGTTGCCGATGTATTCGAAGTCGATGCCACCCGTACCCGCGATCTGGCTGACGACACCCTCAAACAACTTGGTCGTCGCCTGACCGAGAATCTTCGGCCCGACGATTGAGAAGATTGTGGAGGCGATGGCGAAAATCAGCACGATAACGATTTGCAGACGGTAGGCGTGGAGATACTCCAACAAGCGCCCAATCGTCCCTTTGAAGTCACGCGCACGTTCGCCATGCGCCTGAATACCCATACCACCACCGGGATGTCCCGGACGCTGACCGCCACTTTGACCGGGTCGTTGATTTGCCAGCATCATGATGCCAATTCCTCCAAACTAAGCTGCGACAGCGCGATTTCGCGGTAGGTTTCGCAGGTTTCCATCAATTCGTCGTGTGTACCCTTGCCGACAATACGCCCTTCATCCAGTACGATAATCTGATCGGCGTTTTTAATGGTCGAGATGCGTTGGGCGACGATCAGCATGGTGCTGTCGCCCGTGCTTTCCTTCAGGGCTTTACGCAGCGCCACATCGGTTTTGTAGTCCAGCGCCGAGAAGCTGTCGTCAAAGATGTAGATCGGCGCGTGCTTCACCAATGCGCGTGCAATCGACAGGCGCTGACGCTGTCCGCCGGAGACGTTCGTACCGCCCTGCGATACCGGGGTCGCCAACTTTTCCGGCTTTTCGGCGATAAAGTTGCTGGCCTGAGCGATGGTCGCCGCTTCCATCAGGTCACTTTCGGATGCGTTTTCATCGGCGTAGCGCAGGTTGGACTCAATCGTGCCGGAGAACAGGTTACCCTTCTGCGGAATGTAGCCGATATTCTCGCGCAGGTCGTGCTGGGTGGCTTCCCGAATATCCATGCCGTTGATGGTGATCGAACCGCCGGTTACGTCGTAGAAGCGCGGGATCAGGTTGATGAGCGTCGACTTCCCGGAACCCGTTGAGCCGATGAAGGCTGTGGTTTGACCGGGGAGCGCCGTAAAGTTGATGTCGTGCAGGACATCTTCCTCCGCGCCGGGGTAGCGGAAGGCGACATTGCGGAATTCCACCGTGCCATCGAACGGCGCGGCAAAGCGCTTCGGGTTCTTGGGGTCTTTAATGACCGGATCAAGTTCCAGTACATCCGCGATACGGTCAGCCGAAACCGAGGCACGCGGCAGGATGATGAACATGAACGACAGGAACAAGAAGGCCATCACCACCTGAATACCGTACTGCATGAAGGCGATCATGTTACCGATTTGCATCTGCGACTCGGCGACTTGGTGTGCGCCCACCCAGATAATCAGCACCGTAAGGCCGTTCATAATCAGCATCATGAAGGGCATCATCAGCGCCATAACGCGATTAACGTACAGGTTGGTATCGGTCAGGTCACGGTTGGCTTTGTCGAAGCGCCGGGTTTCAAAACCCTGCGTATTGAAGGCACGGATGACCATCATACCGGACAGGTTTTCACGGGTGACGAGGTTCAGACGGTCGGTCAATTTCTGGATGATCTTGAACTTGGGCAGCGCGACCGAGAAGGTGACGACAATGAAACTCAGCAAGGCAACCACGGCCAGCGCAATCGTCCACCACATCGAAGCGTCGGTACTCATGGCTTTGATGATGCCGCCGACCGCCAGAATGGGCGCGTAGATGACCATGCGGATGAGGATGACGATCAACATTTGCAGTTGGGTGACATCGTTGGTCGAGCGTGTAATGAGCGAGGACACCGAGAACTTGTCGAACTCGTTGTTCGAGAAGCTGGTGACTTTGTTGAACACGTCACGGCGCAGGTTACGCGCCATACCGGCTGCGGCTTTCGCCGAGAGGAAACCGACCACGATGGTACACGCGCCGGAAAGCAGCGAGATCAAGAGCATGATCGCGCCGGTGCCGACGATGTAGTTGGTTTGCAGGGCTTCGGTGTTCATGCCGAGGGCGGCGTATTCGGTTTTGACGGCAGCAATGGCCGCCTGATTAATCATGGTGTCGCCCATCGCCGAGAAGCGTTCGTCAACCGTGCTGAGGATGGTCGAACGTAGCGGCGCAGGAAGCGCACCGAGCATGGCAAATACATCAGTTCCTTCAGGGAGCGTCGACAGGTCAAAGCCGCCCTGTGAACCCATCGCAGCCGCTTTTTCAGGATCGGCTATGGCTTGTTCGATGGTCGAAACCGCCAGCAGGGACTTCGCCATAACCGGCTTGAGGGTGTCGCGTTCGGCATCCGTCAGCGTGTTCAGGACGTAGACTGGCTCGGTCGCCAGTACCGGATAGTCGGTGGCATACTTGTCGTATTCCGGTGAGTCGCTATTGACCAGCGTGTAATGGTCAAGCACGGTGGCTTTATCGGCATCGTTCATGAACAGGGTAGCCTTGTTCATCTCGCTTTCGCGGATGGCCTGCGGCACAGCGGTTTCGATACCGCCCTGCTGGATACCGTTGTTGACGATGCGGGACAGATAGTCGGGTAGGGAAAGATCGGCCATCGCCTGTGTAAAGAGCAGGACGACTGCTAAAGCGATGAGTAAGGTGAAGGGTTTGAGATAGCGTGCCAAACGGATCATAGTGGCATTTATTCCTCTTGCAATGCGCGTTGTTTTTCTTCTGGCGTGTTTTCAACCGTCATGTGCTGGGTCAAAATCTGATTCAGCGCAGGCAGGAAAATTTGGGCGGCAGCGGCTTCTTCATCTGTAAGTTCGACTAAGAAGCTCGCCAAGTAGGTAATGATTTGGTTGCGGGTTGTTTCGGCCTTCGCCAAGCCTTCCGGCGTGATTTGCAACAGAAACTGTCGCCGATCCGTCGGGTCAGGGGTGCGGATAATCCAGCCCTTTTCCACTAACCCTTGTACAAGCACACTGGCTGATTGAAGACTGACCCGGCGACGTTTGGCGAGTTCACTGGCGGTGATGGAGTGTTCCTGTATCTGGTAAAGCACGCTAACCTGCATCATCGTGGTTTCTTCCTCGTTGATGTCGCGTAAGTGGGCGGTGATGTTTTTGCCCAAGTTCGGCAGGAGCTTCATCAGTTCTTCAGCGAGCGTGTGTACTGACCACCGATTATCCATCCAATTTATCAACCTCATTGATTATCAGTTACATTGATTATCAATATAGTTGATAAATTTTTGACGGTCAATAGGGATAGACTTCATTATTTGCGGTTTTCACAAAAGATTTACGGAGTTCTTATACACAAAAAGCGGCAAATACGGCACGCATTTATGACTGATCAGACTTCCAATCGCGGAACAGTTTGAGCAGTTCGTCGTGACCGGGGGCGGGTGATGGCGGCGAGCCGAGGTCGTGGGTGAGTTTGATCGACCAATTCATCTGGTCGACAAAAGCGACACAGTAACCGCAGTGTTCGAGGTGTTCTTCAAATTTGCCGCGCACATCATCAGGAAGGGCTTCTTCCAGATAGTCAGTCAGCAAGTTCGCGAGTTCTTGACAGGATAAATCGTGCGCCATTTGGTTACTCTTGAGCAAAATACACATCGAGCGCCTGCCGCACGCGACCCCGCGCACGGTGTAACAGGACACGCTGGTTAGACTCGGAAAGCTGCATCATGTTACAGACTTCTTCGGCGCTGAAGCCATCAATATCGCGCAGGCGGATGACCTGCTGCTGGTTGGAGGGCAGCGCGTCGATGGTGCGGAAGATCACGTCGCGGGTTTCGTGACCGAGCAGCCGCGTTTCGGGAATGGTATCCCACGAGGGGGGTATCCAGCCGTGTTCGTAAGCCGAGGTGTCGATGTTGACGGGAACGTGAAAGTCATTATTGATCGAAGTACCGCCATCCGGTTCGTCGGTCAGTTCAAGCGGGATGTAGCGGCTTTCGCGGGTGGCGCGGGTTTTGGCGCGGTTGGTAAGGATGGTGAATACCCACGTTTTAAAAGACGAACGGCCTTCAAAACGGTCTAAGCCTTTTAAAACAGCAATCCATGTGTCCTGTACGACTTCTTCGGCGACGGCGTACTCGTTGACGTAGATGGCCGCGATCCGCACCATCGAGGCATGATACTGGTCGACCATCTGCGTAAAGATGCTTTCATCACCTGCTCGTAACCTGTCAATCAGTGCTTGATCGGCACGAGCAAGATTGATTGATAAATCTTGTTCCCCGTTCATCGTAACCCCCCTGTTTTAAGGTGGCCGCGCTTCCGGCACGACAATCCTAGCGGCGCTAGGAGAAGAAGTCAATTCAGTCGTCAGCTATCAGTCGCCAGTCTCCAGCTCAATGCAAATACCAATTACCAAGAAATGAGAGACTGCCAAGCTGTTTGTGTCGCAAATGTCGTCAGTGTCGTCAGTGTCAGTATTGTCAGTTGGCAAAACTGGCGGCAATTTCGGCAATGGCAAAGCAGCTTTTGGCGATTAGCAGTTGGCTTTTAGCTTCAATCAAAATCAGGACGCTTTATCCATATCCACGCAAAACTGCGAAAACTGCAAAAACCGCAATTGCAAAATGGCTGCTAACGGCGGATTTGAGGGAGCGAACCGCCGAATCTTCGTAAAATTCTTCAAATTCTGCAATTTCGGAATCGGCTTTTAGCAATTAGCATTTGGCTAACGGCTCGGCTGATTTCATGGCAATTCTGGCAATTGGGCTGCCGCCGCCAAGATTGCCAAACCCGATTCTCAGAAGCGCCATTTGAAAAGCTGAGTTTTGTGCAAACGGACGTGCTGTCTCGTGTCCCTACGCAAACCAAGAACACGCCTTCGTAGGGACAGCAGACAGGCTGTCCGTGATTGCCACGCCTTATCGAATGGTTTCTTGCCAATCGCCGAACGCTTAGACGTTTGTGGCGGCGGCGGCGGCAGTGGAGCGCCAATTCAAGTTATCAGTTATCAGTTTACAGTTGTCAGTTAAAGACAGATGCAATTCGGTAAATTCCGCGAAAACTGCGAAAATTGCAAATAAGAGACCCT
>JAIUNI010000027.1 GCA_020161935.1 Chloroflexota bacterium | reverse complement strand
CCTCATGCTGGCTCATCTTTGTCGGACTTTACGCGCTGGTTGCAGAATGGGGCGCTCGGCCAACTCGCCCCATACTTATGAACGCTTGCTTGCTTTTGAATCCTTTTCCTTAAGTTGACAGCTATGGGGCGGATAGCCATCCGCCCCTACAAAACCTCTTGTATTTCTACTTGGCGTTCTTGGCGACTTGGCGGTTCAATCTTCCTCGCATTGCTCTGCGTCTCTGCGGTTGAACGTCATCGCTTCGTTTCTTTGTGCCTTTGTGGTAAAACGCCTTTACCGTAGCGTCTGCCCCTTCGCCGTGTTAAATTAGGCATATGAATGGATTGGCTCTGCCTGCATTCGATGAACCGTTTACGATACAGGCAGCAACTAAAGGAGACTTATTATGGGATTAATGGATGGCAAGATTGCCCTCGTTTTTGGCCTCGCCAACAAAAATTCAATCGCGTGGGGCATTATCCAAAAACTGCACGAAGAAGGCGCGACCATCCTCCTGAGCTACGCGGGTGAAGTGATGGAAAAGCGCGTGTTCCCTTTGGCGCAGGAAATCGGCGTAGACTTTGTTGAGTCGGCTGACGTATCCAAAGACGAAGATCTCGATAAGATCTTCGACAAGGTGAAGGAACGCTATGGTCGCTTGGACGTGCTGGTTCACTCGGTCGCCTATGCCAACCGCGAAGACCTCGACGGCCGCTTCATCGACATCTCGCGCGAAGGCTTCAAGCTGGCGCTCGACATCAGCGCCTACAGCTTGATCGCGATGGCGAAACGCGCCGAACCCCTGATGACTGAAGGCGGCAGCATCATCAGCTTGACTTACTATGCCGCTGAAAAGGTCATGCCCAAGTATCACGTGATGGCGATTGCTAAGGCTTCGCTGGAAATGATTACCCGCTACCTCGCCAACGACATGGGGCCGAAGGGTATCCGCGTCAACGCCATCAGCGCTGGCCCGATCAAGACCCTCGCCGCTGCGGGTGTCCCCGGTATCCGCACCATGCTCAAATACTCGGAAAAGACCGCCCCGCTTCGCCGCTTAGTCTCGCAAATCGAAGTCGGCAAAACCGCGCTGTGGTTGGCTTCTGACCTCAGCAGCGCCGTGACGGGTGAAGTTGTGCATGTGGACGCGGGCTTCAACGTCCTCGGCCTGACCGCCACCGCCGAAGACCTCGCCGAAATGGGCTAGCCTTTATATACGTGTAACAAAAAAGGACGCTTACCGCGTCCTTTTGTTTTCTCTATATACTTTGGGTTTTAGTCAATCCGCCGCCGTCGCCACAAACCACCGAACAGCGCGATCACGATCAACGCGCCGATGAACGACACGATAATGTCGATGTAGCGCAGCGTAAAACCGGCTTGCAAGGCTTCCGACGGTTGAATGCCGAGGATGGTGAACAACGCACCGCCGACAAGCGCACCCAGCAGCCCGATGATGATATTCGAGGTGGCGCTGCGTCCGCCGCCGCGCAGGATAATATTCGCGAGGAAGCCCGCGATCAGCCCAATAATCAGCCACGTAATGACATACTGTGGCACAAAAGTAACCGTTACGCTGTTGTTCATAATGCTTTCCCCTTATTGTCAGCTAATCGCCTCATAATGCTCAACCGTCGGGAATGGGTCGTAAAAATGATGCAGCAGCTTTCGCCATTCCTGATATTCCGCCGACCCACGGAAGCCAACGGTGTGGTCTTCCAGTGTATCCCATTCCACCAGCAGCAGGTACTGGTTCTCAGCTTCGAGGGAGCGCCGCAGTTCATGCCGACGGTAACCGCTCATGCTGGCGATAATCGCGGACGCAACCCGAAAAGCCGCCTCAAAATCGAGCGTTTGGTGAACCTTTACATTGAGTATGGCGACTTCTAAGATCATTTCACAGTCCGTCTGGGCGTAATTGTTTGGCCTAGTTTCCTATTTCGCAGCCGAGAATTACGAAGCCGGATTGGACATCACCAGATCGTAATGGTTCATCTGCGACGGGCCATCATAAAACGGCGAAACAATCGCGCGGAAGTCCGTAAAGTTCTGCGACCCACGGAAACCGACCATGTGGTCTTCCACACTGTTCCAGTGGATCATGATGAGGTATTTGCCCTGCACCTCGATGCAGCGTCGCAATTCGTGTTTGATATAGCCAGCCGCCGCTGCGATATACTTCGAAGCGCCAATGAACGCTTCCTCAAACGCCGCTTCCTGCCCTGCTTTAATCTGTGCCGTTACGATTTCTAAAACCACGCTTGCCCTCTCCCCATCAGTAATCGCCGTCCACCTTCAGTCAGCCCCGCCGCGATCAGTGCCTTCAACATATCCGGCACGACAAACGGCGCGACACCCGCTGCCCACACCTTCGACCAATCCATCCCCGACACGGCTTGCAGCACAACTGCGCCGAACAGGTAAATCACCACAATGCCAGCCGCACCCGCCAGCCAACGCTGCCAGACACGCTTGCCGCCGTGTTCCACCAGCCAGCCTGCCACGCCAGCCGCCGCGATAAACCCGATCAGGAAGCCGGCAGTCGATCCCACCAGCGCCGCACTGCCCAAACCGCGTGCGTCCAGCGGCAGCCCCAGCGCGATCAAGCCGACATAAATCGCTTGACTGAACAATCCATCACGCCAGCCGAGCGCCATCCCGCTCAACAGGACAGCCAGCGGTTGCAGCGTAAACGGCACCGGTTCCAGCGGAATGCTCACCCGCGCCGCAAGAATCGTCAACCCTGTAAACACGGCGATACCCACCAACCGGTAAAGCTGGCTCTGCTCGCGTCTTTGTTCCATCGTCCGTAACATTGCTATCACTCCTTCAGTTTGTCATTAGCGATGTTTAGCTCCACAAATGACAACACCATAGCACCGCCAAATGTGCGCTACTGCTCTCTAATCTTGCCGTAAATGACTATATGGTAAGGGAGCATACTGCTGTGCTTCTGCCTTATGTCTTTTAACTTGCAACTTGTATCTTACAACTTCTAGCTATTGTTCCCCGGCAGGGCTTCGGCAATAATCTCCGCCAGATCGTACTCGGACTTAATTTTGCCGTTCTTGTCGGTGTCCTTGTGCGACTCCACAAGCGTCACCCGCGTCCCCAGCGTCGGCAGGTCGAAGCGCGTCAGCCAGCGACCCACACCCTGCGAGTTGCGGTAGTACACCAAGCGGCTGGCGGCATCCATCCCGCGTACCTTGCCCTTCGCCTTATTAAAAGGCAGCCCCTTCAAGTCATTCACCAGCTTTTCACGCTGTTCCGCATTTAAGTAAGCCATATCCATCTCTCCTCATAGTTACATCGTTCTCGAAAGGTCATCCCTTCCGGTATATCCACATCCAATTTTTACCTGTCTGGACGAGGCGTGCCTGATCCGCACCCCCATCTCAAAATCAATACTTCGCCACACGAACAAATGATCAACTTCATCTGCCATGAATACGCCACCTATTGTATAATTTTATCCACAGAGTGCCAAAGGGAATTTTATGGCGGATGCCTACTCGATTGCCGAACTGACAACTTATATCCGCGAGATGTTCGAGGTCAACGAAAACCTGCAAGATGTGTGGGTGCAGGGCGAAGTCTCTAACATGCGCCGCGCCTCGTCCGGTCACTGGTACTTCACCCTCAAAGATGCTGACGCGCAGTTGAAGTGCGTCATGTGGCGCACCAGCACCGCCCGCCAAACCGTCACCCCGGACGACGGCGACGAGATCATGGCGCACGGCTATATCGGCGTGTACGACTCGCAGGGTGTTTACCAGTTGTATGCCGACAGCATCCGCGCGGTCGGTGCAGGCGATCTCTACCGCCAGTTCGAACTGCTCAAGGCCAAGCTGGAAGCCGAAGGATTATTCGCGCCGGAACGCAAACGCCCGATTCCCACCTTCCCGCGCCGCATCGGCATCGTCACCTCGCCGGAAGCCGCCGCCTTTCAAGATATGCAGAACGTCCTACGCCGACGCTTCCCCCTCGCTGAAATCATCCTCAGCCCGACGCTCGTGCAGGGGGCGGACGCGCCACCGCGTATCGTGACCGCCATCGAACGGCTGAATGAACACGCCGAGCCGGATGTCATCCTCGTGTGTCGTGGCGGGGGCAGCATCGAGGATTTGTGGGCGTTCAACGATGAGCGCGTCGCCCGTGCCATCGCCGCCAGCCGCGTGCCTGTCATTACGGGTGTGGGTCACGAAACCGACTTCACTATCGCCGATTTCGTCTCGGACTTACGCGCCCCCACGCCATCAGCCGCTGCCGAACTCGCCACGCCGGACAGCGCCGAACTCGCGCTCGGCCTGCGTGACCTCAGCGACACGCTCCACGGCTTGATCGACGACAAACTCGCCACCCTCAAATACAACGTGACAGCCTCGCGCCGCACGTTGGGGCATGTCGCCCCTGCCAGTCGCATCCGCAACTTCCGCCAGCGGGTTGATGACTACAATGTGCGCCTCGCTGTCCTGCAAACGGGCACACTCGTCCGCTGGCGTGAACGGCTCGCCGCCCGTACCAGCGCCCTCAACGCCGCCGACCCGCGCTCGATCCTCAAACGCGGTTACGCCATCGTCTACCGCAGCGAGGATATGGAACGCCTCGACAAAGCCGCTGGCACGAAAGCCGGTGTCGGCATCACCATTCAATTTCATGACGGGGAACTGAAAGCCCGCGTAGAAGATAAGGACTCGCATGAGCGATATAAACGAACTCTCTTTTGAAAAAGCCTATGAAGAACTCGAAGACATTATTTCCAAGCTGGAATCGGGTGATTTGCCGCTTGAAGAATCGGTGACGCTGTTTGAACGCGGTCGGCAGCTTTCCGAACACTGCCAAACCCTGCTCGACAAGGCCGAACTGCGCGTCAGCCAGCTCACCGCTGATGGTCGTGTCGAGCCGTTGTAGCATCAACAGGGCGTTTATATCCCATATATCCCAAGCTAGAACGGCTGTATTTCCCAAATCCTAGCCAACAGTGGGTCGGCAGCGAGTGTGGGGCGTATGTTTGTGTACTTCTCTCGCAGCCAGTTCTCGCGTGTGCCGTTACAGCCGCGTTATGGCAACGTTGGATTTTGGTTTAGTTATCCCACATATCCCAAATTTGCGATAAAAATTGGGATATGCGATATATCCCAATCAATTGCAAGAATGCATGATTTGTCCTCTCCCCTCTCCAAAGTATTGAAGAGGGGATGGGAGTGAGGTTTCTGTTACACCGGCCACTCGCCGCGCACAAAGTTTAACTTCTCCAACGTCTGGAAGTACTCGCCGCCTTCGTGGTTGTTGTACGGGTACACCACAATATCCTTCTCGCCCGCATAATGGTTATAGGCCGCGTAGACCGTCCGCGCGGGGCAAATATCATCCATCAACGCCACCGAGAACAACGCCTTCGCCTGCGCCCGTGTCGATAAGTTGATACCGTCAAAATAATCGAGCGTGCTAAATACGGTTTCGACCTTATCGCGGTGCGTGTGCAGGTAGCGCGTAATCTCTTGATACGGGTCACGGTCAGCCTTTTCAATCGCCACCTTGTAATGGCACAGGAACGGCACGTCCGGCATCGCCAGCTTCACACTGGTATCCAAACCCGCCACCGCCAGCGTAATCCCCCCACCTTGACTGCCGCCCGTTAAAGCGATGCGGTCGCCGTCAATCGCCTCGTGCGAACGCGCCGCCTCAACCGCACGCACGCCGTCGGTGAATACACGGCGGTAGTAATAAGTTTCGGGCTTCAGGATACCGCGCGTCATGAAACCGGGTATCTGCGGGTTCGCCCCTTCCGGCTCATAATCCGGCGTATCGCCCATACGCCACGTGCTGCCCTGCCCGCGTGTATCCATTACGAAATGGGCATAGCCCGCGTTGGCCCAGACCAGCCAATCAATCGAGAAGCCGCGACCGCCACCGTAGCCGATGTACTCCACCACACACGGCAGCTTGCCACTGCGTTCGCGCGGGAGGATCAGCCAGCCCTTCACGCGCTGCCCACCGTAACCGCTAAATGTCACATCAAACGCCTCGACCAGCTTGAGCTGGGTTGCCGCCGGGGTAAAGGTCGCGTCCAGCGGGAACTGCCGCGCCTCGTCTAACGTCCCCTGCCAGAACGCATCAAAGTTGGCGGCCTCGCTGCGGGCGGGTTTGTACGCTTGCAACTGGTCAAGCGGCATATCACTGTATGGCATCTTTTAACCTTCTTCGTAGAAATGGATATTGTTGAAGTACAGGCTAATTGTACCCACTTCCCGTCTGCTGCACACCGCACCACCTTGATTCCCAAATTTCTTCACATTCTTCATTTTCACAGTGCATTTTGTGGCGGCAGTGGCGGCGGCGGCGGCAGTAGAGCGCCAATTCAAGTTATCAGTTGGCAGTTATCAGTTATCAGTTGACAGTTGGCAGTTGTCAGTTGTCAGTTATCAGTTGTCAGTTATCAGTTATCAGTTGTCAGTTATCAGTTGTCAGTTGTCAGTTGTCAGTTGTCAGTTGTCAGTTGTCAGTTGGCAGTTGGCAGTTGGCAGTTGGCAGTTGGCAGTTAATTGTCGTTCGGTTTATGGCGGCGGCAGTAGAAGGCCATAAATGTTGAAAAAGTTAGAAAAATTGAGAAAGTTGAAACTGTGATTCTTGTTTCTCTCAATATTTGAGCGAGAAATGATGCTGTTGTTGCAGTTGTTACAACATTTGAGTCGCAACATTTACAACATTTTGAGGGAGCAAGGCGAAAAACTGCAACTGCGAAACCTTGTTTTATTTGCAGCGGCGGATGGTTGGTTCGCCGTTGCAACGTTTGCTGCATAAGAGTTATCAGTCAACAGTTTTCAGTTGACAGTCTAAAGCCAATGCAAGTCGTCAGCTATCAGTCGCCAGTCACCAGCTTAAGACAAAGACGTTTCGCCAAATAGATGCGGTTGTTAAGGTGCGGCGGATACCCCAACCCCATCAGCACGTTCGCAGGCTCACTCCGCTGATAGCCCGTAGTAACAGGGAAGGGAGTTTAATGCAGTGACTCCTTTGAACAGCATAACCGATATGAAAGGGTTTAGGGTGAACATTTGTCAGAACATTTGGTCACTTTTAAGGGGTGTCGGCACTAACCTCCTGAGGGAGCGTAATTGTTAAGACGGTTGGTAAATGGTTGGAATTCGGTAGACAAGGTTTGTAAATTCAAACCGAATGGGTGGGGGGCGAGACGTGATGGTGCGAGCGATGAAGCAAAGGCGGGAGGATCTCAGAAGATATTTAAAAAGTGGCGCGGACGAGATGTATCTCGTCCCTACGAAAAGCCATTGTTTGTGGTCGGTAGTGAGGACACGGATGAGGTACATACGCATTAAGTTAAGCCATCTTGGCTCGGAATCTTCGGGTAAATCGTTGATTGTTTGCGCCGCATGAGGCTAAAGCCATCATGCTACCAGCCGGACAAGCGCACTCAAGGCGCTCCAAAATTCGACTGCGAACATCCGTCTCTATTGATTTTATCCCTGAGAATTCCTTAGCTTAATGCCTATGCGGATGAGGTACGACTCATTCCTACGACCGTCGTCATATTTGATAATTAAAAGGCTTCATTTGGGGACAAGGGCTTGCTGGCAGCAAGCCCCTACAAACTCTCTTGGCCGATCTAAGTTTTCATTGGCGACTCGCATTCGCCTTGCTGGATTAAAGCCAATATGCGAACCGCCAAAACTGATTAGAATGTTGTATCTGCCTTTGCTGGAGACTGGCGACTGATAGCTGATGACTTCTCTTTTAACTTGCAACTTAAAACTTGCGACTTGCCACTAGATCGGTTTCCACTCGAACACATCGCCCGACCGAACGATATGGCCTAAGCTGGGGAACGCATAATGGTAAGCCATCACCAGCAGGTTGTCATTTGCCGCCCGCCCGAACAACTTCCAACGGGTCTCGGTCGAAACATCTGGCTTCGCGTCGAACCCCGGTACCCACTCAGGATGCAGCATTTGTACGGGATGGTGGGTCGCGTCGACAAGGTGCAGCAGCGCCTCACCCTTCGACTCGACCAGCACCGCCATATGCCCGACGGTATGCCCCGGCGCGTGAACCGCCGAAATACCCGGCAGGATCTCACCTTCTCGCTCGATCAACGTCACCTTATCCTGAATCGGCAGCAAGTTTTTACGCGCGGCTTCATTCGGTTTATCGGCTTTGTTGGCCTGTTCGAGCCAGTAGTCCCATTCGGCTTTCCAGATGTAATAATGCGCTTTGGGGAAGGTCGGCTTGCCATCCGAACCGATAATCCCGCCGATGTGGTCGCCATGCCCGTGCGTAATAATGATCGAGTCGATCTTGTTGAGTTCGATACCGGCCATTAAGAGGGTTTCCGGCAGCTTGCTCATGCCCACGCCCAAGCCGGTATCAATCAGCACCGAATGTTCTGGCGTACGGATGTAGAGGATACTAATCGAAAAGACGAGGGCTTCGGGGTCTTGTCCCATATTCTTGAGTTCTTGAACAACCGTATCCGACTCGGCGTTGGCAAACAAATTGGCACCCTGTCGCCGTTGGTCAGCATCGCAAAAGGCCACGCACAAAAAATCGCCGATATGAAACCGATGTGTATCACCCAGCATAAAAACTCTCCTATGAACGTTTAATTCGCCGTAAAATCATGCTCAGAACCGTGCTGGTTTCGTCCATCTTTAGAAGTGTTGTACACACGAAAAACACGACCACCCCCAACGCCCCGCCGATGATACCCACCAGACTATCGTTCAGTGTATTCCCGAAGAGACTGGTAAACAGCACCAGTATGACCAACATCGCGCCGGTCGCGGCTGCTGTCCGCCAGATGCCATCGAGCAAGTAGCGGTCGCGCCCGCCCCCGATGCGCCGCCGGAGCAGCGCCCAGAGTGCCAGCGCCTCGACCAGCGTCGTCACCGAGTTCGCCAGCGCCAGCCCCG
Source organism: Chloroflexota bacterium (assembly GCA_020161935.1). Classification (GTDB taxonomy): domain Bacteria; phylum Chloroflexota; class Anaerolineae; order Aggregatilineales; family Phototrophicaceae; genus CFX2. The sequence goes on along the minus strand of JAIUNI010000027.1, from coordinate 19,203 downwards.
CGAACGGCCCACGCGCCAAGCTCGCCGGATCGCCAATGAACTGGATAAACACCATGCTCAGTACGATGTTGGCGACCAATGAAAGCACACCGATGAACACGGGGGTCTTGCTGTCCTCCAGCGCATAAAACGCCCGCGACAGCACTTCCAAACTGGCGTGTCCGGTGATGCCAATCGAGAAGAAGGCCAGCGCCCACGCCGTCCCGGCGGTGTCCTCCGCCGTCCAACTATTGCGCTGGAAAAGGAGTGCCACAAACGGCCCACCGACCACGATCAGGCCAGCGGTCGCCGGTAAGGAGAGGAAGATCACACTGCGGAGGGCGCGTGTCAGCCGGTCATTGTAGCCTTCCATGTTGCCTTCCGCCGCGAGCGCCGACAGGGTTGGGAATACGGCTGTACCGATGCTCTGCCCGATCACGCCGAGGATGGTGAACATGAGCGTCCATGCGGTCGTCAGCACTGCTTGACTGCCCACGATCATGCGCGAGGCGAAGTTCGTGTTCACGATAAAGTTCAACTGCGCCACGCCCAGCCCCAGCACACGCGGCCCCATCATCAGGAGGACTTCACGCAGCCCGTTCACCCGCCAGTCCATCAAGAAGCGAATTTTGGGTGATTGGGTTTGAACAGCGCGTAACCCCGGCAACTGCACGGCGAGGTGTAAGACGGCGCTCAACACCGCGCCCCACGCGAGGCCGTAAACGTTGGCACTGCCTACCTGTGCGACTGTTCCGGTTAAGGGCGGGAGGATGTGCGCCAGCACCAGCGCCCCGATGATCTGCCCGATGCTGTTCATGCTGATCGCTACTGAAGGCAGCACGAAGTTCCCGTAGGTTTGCAAGATGCCCATCATTAAGCCGCTGATGCTAAAGATGAAGGGGGTCAGCATCATGATGCGGATGAGGGAGATCGTCAAATCGCGCACGACCGGCACCTGCCCCGGCGCGAGGACATTTTCTACAATCCACGGTGCAAGGATCAGCACAACCAGCGAAAGCACCGCCGCTGCCAGCGACGATAAGGTGATGGTCGCGCTTGCCAGCCGCCACGCTTGGGCATCGTCATCGTTTCGCAGGTAGCGGGCGAATACCGGAATGAACGACGACCCCAACGCGCCACCCGCTACCAGCACGAAAATCAGCTCCGGGATACGCTGGGCGGTGTTGAACGCATCGAGCGCCGCGCCCGCCCCGAAGGTGCTGTTAATGATCGCCGTCCGCACGATGCCCAACACGCCGCTCGCTAGAAAGCCCAACAGCGCGATGCCTGCCGCACGTACAATTTGCCGGTTCGAAAGTACAGCCGAACGTGCCAATCCGATTTGCCTTTACCACTTCTCAAGGGCGGGATTGTAGCATACTACCGGATTTGCGGGTGGAATCAAAAACGGCCAACCACCGCTTGCTGTCCGGTTGGCCGTTTTTATAGTCGCGTTAAAAGCTGCTTAGTCCATCGCCCCAACGAGCGCAGTCGCCGCGTCGAGTTTCACCTGCTCGGCTTTGTAGGCTTTGATGTTCGCCTGCCGCAGCATAACCATCGAGGCAACCAAGCCGAGCATACCCAACAAGAAGCAAATGCCGTAAGCGGTGGCGGCGCTGCCCGTGAAATTCAAGCCGAGGTCGCGCACGATGCCGCCCGCCGAAGTGCCACCACCCCGCGCGAACGTCACCAACAGCGTCCAAAAGCCGAGGAACGTACCGGCGCGACCTTCGGGACTCATGTCCATCATCAAGCCGGTTGTGCCGACGTTCCAGATGCCCAAGCCGATACCGAGTAGAACGAGGCCAATGGTCACCAACGGGCGAACTTCGCCGAAAGCCGCAATGGTGAAGGCTGCAAACCCGCCCACTAAGAAGCTCACCCCAATATACGACATGGTGGTGTTCGTCAGCGACTTAAACCGGCGCGAGAGGAACAAGAAAACGATGTTGGCTAAGATCGCCATGCTCGCCCAATATGCGGTAAACCGTGTCGTGATGCTCGCATCCATCTTGAACACATCGCCACCGAACGGTTCCAAAATCATGTCCTGCGAAAATGCGAACATCATGGAAAGCACGAGGAACCAGAAGAAATAACGCATCGGTCGCAGGTTAAAAACCAGTTTCAGGTCGGCGATAACAGACGTGCTGTACTCTTGTGGCCCGTGGTTTTCAAAGACGGTTCCGGCTTTCACACGCCGTTCTTCGCCCACAACCGAGAAAAACCACAGCAGACCCATCACCGCAGCGCCGACCACAAACACCATCTGAAGGGACTCCGGCGTGAAAATAACGCCCTGCCCATCTTTGTGTTCCGGCAGCAAGCGCCCGAAGCCGAAGCCGCCGACCGCGAAGCCGATCAGCAAGAACGTCCAGACGATACCAACGGCTCGCCCACGCAGTTTTTCCGGCGCACGGTCATAAATGAGCGCGAGGAATGTGCTGCCGGAAATCGCCCCACCGAGGCTGAACAGCAGCAGGCTCACGGCGATAATCAGCCATTGGAAACCATCATGCCCTGCCATACCAGCCGCGCCACCGCCCGCTTGAAGCTGGGCCGTCGCCATGCCTAAGCCGAGCGTGCTGAGTACCATCATCGCGCGTCCGAGCCAAATCCAGAACATGCGGCGATAACCCGCAACTGGTCGGCGATCTGAAATGCGCCCCGCCCAAATGCCCAGCGGCGCGAGGAAATAACGCAAGCTGCTTAAGAGGCTAACGGGGGTCGCGGCATAGCCCAGATCGCTCACCATAATCCGGTTCCAGAAGCCGCCGATGATGACATCCGCCATACCTGAACCGAGATGGAAAAAGCCGATCTTAATATTCCGGCCTACCGATAAATTCTGTTTCTGAGGCGTTTCCATGCGTTTTGACCTGATTTATGTAGATTTACGTAGATTTACATATAGATTATAGTCCTTTTGACCCCCACTTCAAGCATTAATCATTTTTTACGAACTTTTACGCAGATGTCGCCTGAATAGGGTAGAATCAAACCAGTTATCTATCATGGGGAAGGTCACGCTTATGTCAGCACAAGGACGCTACAAGAAAATACTCGTTCCGTGGGATGGTTCCGGTTGGTCACGCCGCGCGATTCCGCACGCGGTTGATATTGCCCAAAACAACGACTCGGAACTTACCATCCTGTATGTGTTCCGGCCACCCGGCGCGGAATATGCCGACCAGATCGCCCTCGCAGGGCAGGAAGGCCAGATTCAGCAGTTACGCGATAATGTTGAACAATCGATGACCGGGCTGGCCCATGAACTCCGCAGTCAGGGGATCAAAGTGCGGACGCTGATCCTCGAAAGCACGGGAGTCGCCAGTGCTATCTGCGATTATGTGCGTGACGAGGACATCGACCTTGTGGTGATGAGTACGCACGGGCGCACGGGGATCGCGCGTTTCCTGTTTGGGAGCGTGGCTTCAAAGGTGATGGAAGAAGTCAAAGTGCCGGTATTGCTGGTGCATCCCGACAAAGAATAGGTTATTGGATCGCGTCGAAGGGCACTTCACGCTCGGCCACCAACTGACGTAAGTGTTGGATCGCCCGCAGCGCCGCGATGCGTTCTTCGGTGGGTAAGTCTAATGCCGCAAATTCATCTTCATCAAGCAGGATGACCGTGCCGTTGGGGGTTACAAAAATGTCTAGCTCAAGGTCATCAGCGTAAATGTGCTGGTCGCTGATGAAAGCCGGACGGGTGATGTTGCAGTACCAGCCTTTGAGGGTGGTCGAGTCGCCTTCATGTACCTGAAAAATGTTGTACCACTGGTCGTTGTAAAACCACTCGACAAACACGTCACCACGACGGAACACCACGAACCCCAAGTTCGACTCCAGCGGGTTGAATACGGCACGCAGGCAAACCCAATTTTCGCCGCGCCCGATCACCTCACCTTGATATTCGTAAACCAGTTCACTCCGGTGATTACGTTTTTCGATGGTTACGCTTGACATAACAGTTACAGGCTCACTTCAGTAAACACGCAAAATCATAATAACGTGCTTCCCAAGCGTTTGCCATTACAATAATCTATGCCTATGTTACGCTCGACCGAGGGTATGGACGACCAACAGCACGCCGGAACGTAACTGCACGGTCGCCTGATTGGTTTGCATGACGTTGCTGACACCCCGCGCCGGGCCGAAGGTGAGTGTTTCATCCCGGAGGGGGTAGTAGAGGGCTTCGGTTTGGATGCCTGCGGCCTCGCCCGCAATCGGGATGAGCGAAACGGTATCACCCTTCGCACCGTTAATAGTCACTTTACCGGGGTAAGCCAGCCACGCTTCCTGCTTGCCCGCCACCAAGCGGACATCCAGATTACGAAGGGGGGCTAAGGCGAGTAGATAGATGTTGCTGAGGGTTTGGTCGAGGCGGTCGCCGAGCGCGGAGAATAGGCGAATGCGGGTGGGAGATTGTTTAGCCGCATAGAGCAGCGCGAGTTCGAGGTCGGTTTCGTCTTTTTCGGGGGGGTGGCGGTGCAGCTCCGCCCCTTGCCCGACAAAGTAGCGGATCTCGTCCTCATCCAGCGAGTCCATGTCACCGATGAGCGTATTAACGCGCAAGCCGTAATGATGCGCCTGACGCGCACCACCATCAGCCGCGATGACCCAAGCATCCGGCGCAGCCTTGAGTTCGCGCTGAACCAACGGCCCATCATCGGTAGAACCGTTGGCGAAGATGAACGTGGTTAACGACTTCGACGCTTCCACCGCTCGGTAACTTCCAGTTTACTGATGTCGGGTATTTCCAAGAACTCGTTGATGAGACGATTAAAGCGGTCGTACTCCAACATGGGGAAATGGCGAACATTCGGCAGCGGGATGGGCAGCAGTTTATCTTCCTTGTCGTAGGTGATGTAATTCCAGACGGCTTCCGATGGCGGCTCGATGAGACCATCTTCCTCGCCGTGTAGGACAACGGTCGGCATCGGTAACTGCCAGAGCGTATCCAAGAAGCGCCCGCAGTCATACTCGATGGCGCTCACACGCAGCGCCTGTGGGTCGGTCTTGGGCAAGTCGGTTTCCAGCTTGGCGTAAACCGGCTCAGACCGTTTCACGCAGCGCTGTAGCAGGGCTTCGGGGCTGCTGCTGCCGATGACATCTTGCAGTTGGTTATAGCGGGTGTTCTCGGCAGGCGGGATTTCCGGCAGGTAGTCCGCCGTCACCTGCCCGCTGGCGGTCGCCGCCCGCAGACGTTCGAGCATCGCGGTACGGATGGTCGAGTTCATGATGGTGGCTTCGGGATGCACATCCGCGTAACCCGTGCGTGTATGAACGGGCGCATTGCCACGCCCCGGTCGTGTGCGGCTTTCGAGGTTGGGCATATCGAACAGCGGGGCGCTGATCAGCATGACACGCGGCGCTTGTTCGGGGAAAACCCGTGCGTACTCCGCCGCGACCCATGCGCCTAACCCATGCCCGATAATCGCCGCTTTGGGAATACCCATCGCCTGCATAAAATCAGACAGCAGTTTGCGCTGGTTATCGAGCGTATATTTCGAGGGGTTTTTACTCGAATCGCCAAAACCGTGCAGGTCGAGCGCATAAACGCGATACTTCAACTGGAGGTTCTGCATCGTCGGCACCCAGTAGCGCCACGAGCCGACCCAACTGTGAATCAGGATAACGGGTCGCCCACGCCCCAGCACCTCGTAATGGACCAGTTCCCCACCAATGCTAATGGCACTCATAAATGCTGCCCCTTTTTAGGCAATGCCATTCGCTTTGAGGATGTCGCTGATCTGGCGGGTCAGATCATCCGGCGCAAACGGCTTCAGGATGTAGGCTACCGCACCCGCGTCGATTCCGGTCTGCTTTTCCTCGTCCTGACCTTTAGCGGAGAGGAAAATCACCGGAATATTCTTGATCTCGTCAATCTTTTTCATCTCGCGGCAGGCTTCGTAGCCGGTCATCTTGGGCATTCGCACATCCATCATAATCAAATCCGGCTTGACCTTCGGGGCCAGTTCCAACGCTTCCGCGCCGTTGGCAGCGGCTGTGATTTTGTGTCCGGCGAAGGTCAGCGTAAATTGGATTAAATCGCGAATGTCGCGCTCATCTTCAGCAATCAGAATATTTGCCATACTCAGGCGTACCTTCCCATGTGAATAGCTCTATGAACCCCGCCCAACCCCTTCATGAGGCTGCTGCGAATTATTTGGCTGCTTAACGGGCAAGCCGATAAAGAATGTGGTGCCTTTGCCCAATTCCGAGTCAAACCATATATCTCCATTATGCATCAGGACGAGTTCACGAACAATTGAAAGTCCCAAGCCTGTACCCGGTACATCCATGACGAGCGCGTGATCTTCGTAGCGTTCAAAACGACCCCAGATGCGCGGCTTGAACTCCTCAGGGATACCGATACCCGTGTCCTCGACCGCGATGACAACCCGTTCTTGGTCGGCATCCAGCCTGGCACTGACTTTAATCAGGCCGCCTTCGTAGGTGTAGTTGAAGGCATTCCCAACGACATTGGTGAGAATTTGCATGAGCTTCAACGGATCGGCCTCGATCACCGGCAGCTTACTATCGACATCGACCGTCACCTTCAACTGCTTCTGTTCATTTTCTGGCCGGCTCTTGATACTGCTGAGGGCATTTCCAACGACCTCGTGCAAATCGACAGGTTCGATGTTCAACTGTTCACCGGCATCCAGCTTGGAGATGTCGAGCAGGTCTTCAACCAGTTTGCTCAGGCGGTCGGCATTGTTCTTAATCTTCGTCAAGAAGGCGCTTTGCGAATCCGTTAACTGCCCGGCCACACCCATCAACATCAGGTCTGCAAAACCCTTGATGCTGGTCATCGGTGTACGGAGTTCATGCGACACGTTGGACACGAACTCGGTCTTTACGCGGTCGGCTTCAATTTCCTTGGTGATGTCGCGGAAGACCGACACCGTACCGAGGAAACGTTCACTGATATACACCGGCGACAAGTGGACTTGCACCACTTTCTGACCGAGGTCGAGGGTTTGTTCCAAGAAGTCACCCGGCTTATAGGCATCGGGAGTCTTCGTCCAGAGTTCAATGTTGTTCGCCCACTGAGTCGCCGACTGACCGAACAGGCGCGTGAGGCGGAACATCGACTGCCCGATAACCTGATCGCGCTGGAGCTGGAGGATACGTTCGGCAGCGCCATTGAACAGCACAATCGCACCTTCCGCGTCGGCCAGCATAACGCCGTCGGCGATACCTTCAACGATAGCCGAGTTCTTCTCGGACTCTTCCTGCTCGACACGCACCAGCGTACCGAGGCGTTCCGCTTGGTCGCGGATGAGGTGGTAAAGATCGGCGTTGTTGATCGCGGCGGCAACCTGGTTCGCGGCAGCCATCACCAGCTTCAACTGTGTTTCGGTAAAGGCGGCGGTTTCGCGGTTGAGCAGCACCAGCACGCCCTGCGGATCGTCGTTGCTTTCGAGCAGCACGGCAAGAGCGCTGCGCCATTCCCCGGCATCAGGGGCATTGGGGTCCCAATAGGGTTCTTGTCGCAGGTCATCCGCGATCAGCAAGTTGTTGTTCTCAAGCAGCCATTCGGCGAGCATGGCCGCCGGGTGCTGCGACTCGCCCTGAGCTAACTCAGCCACGTCAGCATGTAAAGCAGCACGCGGAACCAGACGATCCGTCAGGGGATCAATCAGCAAGATCACGCCTTCATGCGCCTGAACAGCGGTCGCGACGGTTTCCAACGCGCGGGTCAACACGCGATCCATATCAAGGGTACGCGCGAGTTCCGCCGTGATGCGGTACAGCATATCCAAACGGTCACGTTCTTGTTGGAGTTCGTCCGTCCGTTCCTTCACGCGCTGGTTCAGTTCATCGGCAAAGCTGTTGATGCGCTGGAACAGGAGCGCGTTCTGCATGGCCGAACCCAACTGTGAACCGACGGTGGTCAGCAAGCGCTCATCGTTGATACCGAAGGCTCGGGTATTCCGGCTGTCACGGATGGCGAGGACACCGAGGACTTGATCGCCGGAGGCAACCGGCACACCGAGGTAACTGCGGGCATCCGGTTCGCCGTTGCTGATGTTCAGGTTATGGCGCATGTCGTCACTGCTGAAGTTCCCGCCACCCAGCGAGAGCGAGCGACGGTGGTTGATAATGAACGACACCTCGTCCGTATTCAGGTAGCGGTCTGCAATTTCAAAGCGCTGCCCATTTTTGACGGCGAGCGGGAAGCTAATCAACCGCGTGTCGGCATGATAAAGCGCCAAGTAAATCTGTTCGGCTTTGGTCAACTGCGGCACTTGGTCACGGATAACGCCGATCATGTCCTCAATATCGAGGGTCGCGGCAATCGACTGACTGAGGTTGTTAATGAGGAAGCCTTCTTCAACCAGCGCGGCGGTTTCGGTCGAAAGACGCGCGTTCTGGATGGCAATCGCCGATTGTGCGCCGAGCGCTTGCGCCAGCCGGATTTCGCGGTGGCTAAACTCGCGGCGCTGGGCAGTTTGCTGGACTTGGATCAGCCCAATCGCCTGTTCGCGGACGATCAAGGGGATGAGTACACGCAGGCGGTCACCACCCTTTTGAAGTTCTTCTAGCTCGGCTTCGTCACTATCGGCTTGGTTGGCGTTGATGACTACGATTTGCGCTTCTTGCAACGCCTTCAACTTGGCGGGATAGTGGCGCAGGTTGAAGCGTGTCCCCTTCGGCGCGACCCGATCTGATTCCCCATAGCGGCTCTGGTCAATTTCGACATTCAGCACGTTTTCGACGTTATCCCACATCATGACCGCGCAGTCGTCCATCTCTAAGGCGTGGAGCATGAGATCAACGACGCTGCGGAAGGCATCTTCGAGATTGAGCGTCAGGGAGGTGGCCTGCGCCGCTTCGAGCAGGGTTTCCAACTCGCGGGTACGGATGAGTGTTTGCTCGAGCAAATTGGTGTTTTGCACGGCAATCGCCGCTTGGTTGGCGATAATCAAGCTGAGGTCGATTTGCTCCGGCGTGAAAATCCGCGACCGTGCCTTCACTTCGGAGTCGAATGCACCGATCACCTGCCCTGCCACCGTCATCGGGATCATGACATACGCACCAACCCCGCGACCGTCCATCTCAACCCGCAGCGGGTCATCAGCAGCAAGTTCCGATACGTCGTGCATAATCACAGGGGCGGCTGTCCGGCGTACCATCTGGTAAGGTGCGCTCTGGTTCAGGTTAATCACGTCGTCCGGCGGCTCGTCACCACGCGGGTACTGCATGACGACCTGACCAATTTGCAAGCCGCGCTCGAAAATGAGCGCCCGTGCTTCATCGACTTTGAGGGTTTGGGCAATCTCGCGCAGGGCGATTTCGAGAATGTTCTCGCTATCGAGCGACTGCGCCAGCAGCACCGAAACACGGTTCAATAGGCTGAGGCGTTCCGTCTGATACTGCGCTTCGGTATATAAGTTGGCGTTTTCCAGCGCAATCGCCATCTGGTTGGCGAAGGCGAAGGCGGCTTGCTCCGACTGCTCGTCGTAGAAGGTTTCTTCACGTTTCGCCAGCGCGATGACACCGACGACGTTGCCCTGATTGACCAGCGGAATACCGAGCCAACTCCGGGCATCGTTATCACCGGGGAGCGAGTCCAGATTGAGGAGGTGGTCGATCCGCAGCGGCGCTTTGAGTTCGATCACCCGCCGCATCCGGTCGTGGTCGGCGATGCTGACGCTCATTTGACCAGCCGCGACCGTACTCGTGCCACTGCTGCCTTCCAAGCTCAACCGGTCGTCGTGGCGGCTCCACAGCGTCATCGTGTCGTAGTTCAAGACGCGCCCGATTTCATCCAGCGCGAGGTTAATCACGGCCTCACGGTTGAGCGACGCGGTGATGCGGCTGGACACCTCGGTCAGCACGCCAAGCTGGTTGGCGCGGGCTTCCAAGTCCTGCTCCAGCATGGCGCGTTCGGTCACATCTTCAACGAGCATCACCGCGCCGCGAATGCTATCCGCGCTCTTAAGCGGGTAGGTGTAGAAGTTGCGAACCTGTGCGGTACCGTTATCCAACCGTGACGTTTGACCGATCTTCTCACGCGGGGTACCGGTTTCTAGAACGCTGAGTACATCATCTTTGACGATCTCAATCAGTTCAGGGCGATAGGCGAACAAGTCATAATGTATCGCTTCTTCGGCATTCCAACCGTAGCGGTTCTCCATGAAGTCGTTAATCGAGAGGATGCGCCCCGACTTATCCAACACGACGATACCCTGCTGGATGGATTCAACGACTGACTCGTTGAACAACTGCAAGTTCAAGGTTTCATTGAACGAGAAGGCGTTCTGGATCGACAGCGCGGCAACATTGGCGACACGCTTGAGCAGGGGGCGGAACTCGTCGAAGGCGGAAGTATCCGCTTGCTGGCTGCCAATGTGCAGCGCACCCAACGATTTACCGCCGGTCATGAGCGGGATAATCATCGAGAGTTTTTCGCCCTGCGCCTGCCACGCTTGGAGGTCGGGGTAGGCGGCAGAAGCCGAATCACCCGACTGGTACAGTTCGTCCTGCCCATCGGTAATGGCTTTCATCAACGCCGTGCCGTCCATTTGCAGACGGTGTTCACGGGTGGTCAGCAGCGAACTATCGGTTTGAATGTTGATCTTGAGCATGTCATACATGCCGGTTTCAGCATTCCGCAGCGCGACATTGAGCTGGTTAATTGGAATGAGCCGCAGCACGCCGTAGGCAATCGACTCGACAATCTGGGTGGTGTCGAGCGAACTGGAAATGGCTTCCATCATCTGGTTCAAGCGCATTTCCTGTTCGGCGCTTTGAATACTTTCCAGATACAAGCGGATGTTCTCGATACTGCCTTCCGCCTCGTGACCGAAGATTTCAAGCACTTCCATCACGCTGCGGTCAGGGCGCATGTTATCCAATGGGCGGTCGAAGCTCATCACACCGAGCAAGCGACCATCGGGGGCGTACAGCGGCACGAGCAGCATATCACCGTCATGCCAGTGCTTGGTGCTGGGGCTGAAGGTCAGGCCGCGCTTACCGGGGAAGTCGATGAACAGGGTTTTTAGGCTCACCTTACCCCAATCGGCAACCTGTTCCGCCGGGAAGAAATACGACTCGCTGATCTGATATTGGGGCAGTAATAAGCTGTTCAAATCTTCTTCGGACATGGTGAACGCCTTGCTGCGTTCAAAGTCGTCCAGCGGCATCCCGAATTGGGCTTCGCGTTTCAACAAGTTAGTTTCGGGGTCAACCAACGCGACCACACTCAGGGTATAACCGAGCGCGTCCTGAATACTTTCAAGGATGGTTTCGAGCAGCGTTACGCGGTCAAGGTTGCCTTGCAGCGTTTGGCCGAGTTCGAAGATTTCGTTGAGCTGATCGACGCGGCGGCGGAGGCGGTTGCCCCGGTCAATTTGTTCCTGATAACGCACGTAGTTCCCGTAACCGAGCGAAGCCTTGGCGGCCAGCGTCAGCAAGAAGGCGGCGGCGCGTTCATCAAAGTTATTCGCCCGCTTGTGGAAGAGGTGAATGACACCCACCACTTGATCTTCGTAGATGAAGGCGGCAGCTAAGGCCGAACGCGCGTCCGCTGGAATGGCGGGCATCGAGGCCGTCAGATAGTCGCCAATGAGGACGGTACTTGCCCCGCGCGAAATGGCTTCCCGCTCGATACCCGCAAGACCGGATATGCGCTTGAGATCACCTAAGCGGCGGTCGAGTTCAGGGTCGTCCACATTCGCCCACTGGTCAGCCGGTTTGAGCAAGATCACGCTGCTACCGTCAGCCAGTGTGGCTTGAGCGGCTTCAACACGGATGACATCCAAAACCTGATTGAGATCAAGCGTCTCGGCAAGGATGTTACTGATACGCGAAATCGCGTCCAGTTCGAGCAAACGGCGGTTGAGGTTATCACCGGCTGCTTCGTACAGGCGCAAGCGTTCAATCGTCGCGGCGATCTGGGCAGCAATCGCGGAAAGCATTTCGACATCGGCGGATGAGTAGGGTGTGCCTTCACGGTTGGCGATACCGATTTCACCCAAGCTGCGATCACCCACGAGCAGCGGCACCTGCACCGAGGCTTTCAAGCCGAACTTGAGGGCAATCTGTTTATAAGCATCCGAAATGGCGGTATTCGCGGCAACATCGTTACTGACGAACGGCTGCCGTGTGAGCGCCGTACTGTTTTCAAAATTCTGGTTGTACACATCCATGACGATGGGTTCAGCCAGCTCGCGACCGTAGACCCAACGCGGATAGGTAATCAAGCTGCCGGCTTGCTGATCGAGCGCGTTAATGTAGACCAGTGGGCTGCGGGTCAGCGTGGCGATTTCCGCCAGCACGGGCATAAACGAGTCTTCCGGCTTGAGAACCGCACCCGCCAACTCGGCGACCGTTCGCAAGCTGGTAGCTTGTTGGGCGCTGCGCTGCATGTCGCGGTACAGGCGGGCGTTTTCGATCATCGCGGCAACCTGCGTGGCAAAGATCAACAGCAGCTTGCCGTCTTTATCGGTAAAGTCCTCGCCCGTGATTTTGTTCGAAGCCTGCACGACACCCAAGCGGCGACCACCGACCGAAAGCACCGCGAACAGCGTTTTCTCGACCTTCAACCGTGCCGCAAATTCGGCGAGGCCAGCGGCATGAACGACGGCATCGGTTTGGGTGCGGTTGGTGAACCAGTAGTCAACCTCGTCCCAGATGCTTTCTAGCGGGCTGCCGGGGTCAAAGGTGATGTGATAATCGCGAAGCTGGTCATCTTCCACCCCGTAGAAGGGAAGCTGGGCTTGAAGCTGGTTCTTGCGGTTATCAAACAGCAAGATACCGCACATATGTACGCCCATCTGGTTGGCGATACGGGTGTTGATGGTCGAGTAGAATTCTTCCTCGCGGCTGAGGGAGCCAATCGCCTGCGTCAGTTCTTGCAAACCGCTGATCTCCGTGTCGCGCCGGTCTTCCTTCTGGCTCAGGCGCAGGTTTTCCACCACGACAGCCGCCTGTGCGACCAGCAGCTTCATTTCCTTGATGTCCTGCGCGGCGAACCCACGTGCCGAACGCTTGTTGCTGATCTGGATCATACCGATGCGGCGTTCACCAATCTGCAACGGCAGCAAAGCGGTATTCTTGATACCCGCGATGCCGAAAATCGCCTTTAGGCCGAGGGCTTCGATCAGGGGTTCATCGGCGACATCGTTGGTGACCCAATATTCCTGCCGCTCGTAAATATCGCGCTGAGGGCTGTCGTCGGGGAGCAGGATGACGCAGCTTTGCGCGAGTTGGTCGGGCATTCCGTAGAAGGGCAGTTCCGGCAGCAGGACGCGGCGGTTCTCGTCATACAGCAGCACACCGGACACATTCGCCGAAACGATCTTGGCGATGCGTTCGTTCAGGGATTGGTAAGTCGAACGCGCATCCATGTTGGTACTGTCAAGCTGCGTCAGTTCGCCAATGGTCGCCATGTCGCTGATGCGCTTGGCCTGTTCACCGTAAAGTTCGGTGTTATAGATCGAGATGGCAATCTGCTTGCTCACGGCTTGGAGCATCGCCAATTGTGCTTGGGTAAAAGTGCCTGCTTGTTTGTGGGCGAGTTCCAGCGTACCGATGAAGCGTTCGCCCAACATCAACGGCACGCCAACAAAACTCTGGTAGAAGTTCTGCAGCTTCGGTTGGATAGCGGTTGTTTCGCGGGTACTGCCGACGAGTACGGGCTTACGTTGTTGGGCAATCCAACCGCTGATGCCTTCCCCGACCTTATAATCACCACCGCCCTCTTGCAGTTTGATGATATAGGCCGAGTCGCCAGCCCAGCCCAACGGCGAGAGACGCTTGGTGGCATCATCCCACGTGCAGATTTCACCCGCGCTGGCGGGTACAGCCTTCATCACAATCGTGAGCAGCGCCTGATAAACCTGCTGGATGCCCATACTGGCGTTGATGGTTTCGCCGATCTCATTGATGGTGTTCATCGCCAGCGTGAGGTCGAGCGCACCGGGGTGGTTGGTGTTGTTGGCGATTTCGCGCATCACGATGACGGTGCGCGTTTCCACGCCAGCCGGAATGTTATGCGACGAAGCCTCTACCCAGCGGTTGCCCAGTTGGAACGAAGCCTGCCCCTGCCCCGCGAACAACTCAAGGAAGCTGTCGGTCGGCTGAGTCATGGCAGCGATGTATTCAAGGCTCGGTTCGCCGCCGTTCATCCCGATCCATTTACGGGCTTTCTCGTTGACGAACACGACCTGCCCGTGCTCACGGGATACAAGCACAGCATCATCACCAGAGGCGACGGGTAGATCAATCGTCGGGGCTTGTTCTTCGGTCGGGATGTAGCCCAACGCTTGACGCTGGCGTGACCAAATGAACAAACCGGCGATGATGACTAACCCACCAAGGAAGAGAAGTAATCCTAATCCCATAAGGTGTTACCTATATACTCAGCCACTCGTAAAAAACGAAAGATCAACCACTCGAATAGGGTTGATCGTGGATATACGACGATTTTGGAGGTCATTCACCAGCAGGAACGGGATGCTTTGCCCCTGCTGGCCGCATACCGGGTTTACCACGCTGTCAAAATCGGGGGTGGGACTTCACCGCCCAACCCGCGCCGGCGATCTTCGGCAGCCAGTTCGGTGATTTCACGGATGTCGGAAAATTGGTGAGTCGCATTTGAGATCGACCCAATCGACAGTGACATCAGCGGTTCTTGCCGCTCCCCTTGCACGCTATCCGGCACGAGGATGTAACCCCGTTCACGGTCGATGAAGGAATAATGCTGCTTCACATCTTCGTTGAAGCGGTCAACCAAGCGCGATTTGAGGGTTTCGACATCATTCGCGTGGGTGATAAGTACGAAGTTATCACGACCGGGATGACCGAGGAAATCATCCGACGTGCCATATTCATCGACAACCTCGCCCATCATCAGCGCCATAAAGCGCATGACTTCATCAGCGGCTACGAAACCATAGACTTCGCTGAACGGGTCGAGCTGGTTGATCTTCATGTCGATGTACGTCCACTGCGAACCGACACGCATCAGGTCGCGCAGGTGGTCTTCGATCAAGCGCCCTGTCGCCAAGCCGGACTTGGAGTCGGTGTTGGTGGTGCGGTTGGCAGCGGCGATAGCGTTTTGAACGCGCAGTTTCAGTTCTTCAATATCAAACGGTTTGGTGATGTAGTCATCCGCGCCGAGTTCCAAACCCGCGATCTTATCGCTGCGTTCATCTTTTTGGGTGAGGAAGATGATCGGGATATGGCTGGTGCGGCTGGTGGTACGCAGTTCACGGCAGACATCATAGCCGTTCATATCCGGCAGCATGATGTCCAAGATTATCAAGTTCGGTAACTGCTTGCGCGTCATCTGGAGGGCATCGCCACCACGGGGCGCGATCTGCACCTCGTACTGCTGCCCACCGAAGTAAATACGCAGCATGTTCGAAATATCAAAGTCATCTTCAACGACTAAAATGCGACCTTTACTCATACCATCCCCCGCGATGCCTGAAAAGTAGGCTTATTGTAACAAGTCTGTAACCATAATACTGGCGAATCGCACACTACGCTAGCAAATTAAGCGTCGGTAATATCACTATACGACAAATAAGGTTAATAGAGGGTTTAGATTGCGTGTGATTCGTGACATCACCACGCCACGATTTCAATCCGTTTCAGGAACAAGGTGCCGTTTGGCTCGACACCGGGGGCGAGCAAGCGCTGGTTATCCCCAAACCAGTAGAGCGCCATGCTCAACGCCAAGCCACCGCGACTGTAGGGGTACGGGATTTGAAGCTCGCGTTCCTCGACGTAGATTTGACCGGGCTGCCAGCGGCTGGTTTCGGCGGGCGCACCCGCCGGATAGACGATCTGGGGGGCGCTGTCCCACTGCCGTTCTTCGACGACGCGGTAGAGTGTCAAGCCTACGCTGTAATCGAGGTCAACGGGTCGATCCACTGACCACCACAGGCGCACTTTGAAGGGCTGCCCCTCGCGCATGACCGGAATGCCATTCAACGGTTTATCGCCATCCATGATTTCCGCACCGTGAAAGCGCATCCCGTTCGGATACAGGATGCCTTCGCTATCGGGTGGGGCTTCGTAGAGACGGAACAGGCATTCCGGCGGGCCGACGAAGCGACCGGGGATATGGGTTAAAACGAGCGCGTTCGCAAAGGCTTCACTTTCCGCATCCTGCGAGGAAACGTACCAGACACGGCGGGCATCCGCGATGTTATCGACAAAGCGCAAGCCGGTGGGGAAATAAAGCTGAGTATAGTAGTCCCATTCTTCGGGAAAATTACAGCTCAGGTTGCTATCCAGCAGGAGCGCGTCACCGGCTTCGAGATGTTCGGTCAGCCATTTGAGGTTTTCACCCAGCGGCGTGACGATGTAGCTAAAGTCGTTCAAGCGGAACGGTAGAAAGCAAAGCGCCCCTAACAGGCCGACGCTGACCCACTGCCCCATTTTAGGGAGGCGCACCAATGCAAGCGCGATGAATACAGCGAGGCCAAAGACATACCACCACGCATAGCGCTTCAACGTGTAGAAGCCTAAGCGCGGTTCGAGGACATAGAGCAGTACCGGAACAGCGACGACCCACAGCAGCCAAAAACCAACTTGGAAAACTGACTTTGGTGGCACGTTTGACTTGCGCCAGAAAACCACCAATACCAGCACGGTAAAAGCGAGTACGGCTAACCACAGCCACGAACCGGTCAGGTAAGTGTAAAGCTCGACTACGGCAGTGGGCAGCGGAGGCAGCGCGAACATGCGAGTGGCATTGGTGTGGTTACTGACCTGCTGGAGCTTGTTGGAAAGGATGTCTGGCAAGATGCAAACGAGCAGGAGGATGACGGGCAGCCACCAGAGCCAAATACGCTGACGGTAGACGACCAGCGTGTACAAGCCGAGCAAGAAGAACACCGGAACGATGGTCACGGTCGAGATATAGAGGATGACTAATGAGAGAGCGAGTAGAAAGGCACGGAACAGCGACGGCTTATCGAAGTAACGCTGAACGAGCCAGAGCGTGAGCGGGAGCACCGAAAAGGCAAAGACATAACTACGGGCGTAGAGGTTAGTAAATTGGCTAATCGCGAAGGCATAGTAAGTCAGTGAAGCGAGGACACCCGCCAGATGCCCATGCCGACGGCGAACGGCACGATACATGAACACCACACCGGGTAAGCACACCAGCAGTGAGAGATAGCGGAGGACGAAGGGGTGCATTCCGGCGAGGTGCTTCCACGCATCGAGGAGCAAGAAGTAGGCCGGATGCTCGGTCGGGGATGTCCACTGGAGGATCTGGGCGGGCGTACCCATTGTTTGCCAGATCGACCAGATTTCATCGTTATCGAGATGAAAGTCATTGATGCGGACGGCACGACTCGCGGCGATGAGCAGGACAAGAACGGTGACGAGCCACAGATGGCGGGTGGAAATACGGCGCATAGGGTTATTTTGAGCTGTAGACCCCCACCCTAACCCTCCCCCGCAAGCGAGGGAGGGAACTGATATGATGGGACATGAGATCTTAAAAACTGTTTAACGTAATGTCACCCATTGTAGTGAGGGATTAGATTTGTGGATAGGGTGCGGGCGACCATGTTTTACGGGTGAGGGAGGCACGTTCACGCACGCTGGAGATAGCTTGAGGGCTGACTTCAGCTTCAAAGCTGCGGAAGCCAGCGAGTTTGAAGCCATGACGCTGGGCGATTTCCCCAATTTCGTTGGCCTGTGCCTCACTAATATCCTTACCAATGGTGTAATCCTCATAACGGCCTTCGAGGGCCAGCGCCATCGTTTCGGCCATGCAGGCGTAGGCCATGCGCGGCGGGAAGCCAAAGTCGAAGTGGAAGTCCGGTCGACCGGGGATTTCGATCATACCGCCTTCGATGACCAGTACATCGTCGCGCTGGGCGGCGACCTGCCGGGAGACATCGCGCGGGCGGGCAACATCACACACGACCGAACCCGGTTTGAGGTGCTGGGGGTAGATGACAGCGTGAACGGCACTGGTCACGGTGAGAATGAGGTCGGCTTCGTAGATGCTGTTCATATTGGTGCTGGCGACGACCTGAGCGCCCCGACCTTCACACTGCTCGCGTACCTGCTCGACGGCTTCCTGACGGCGACCGACCAACACCAGCTTCGAACAACTGCGAGCGAGCATGAGGGCGCAGGTTTTACCAATCGCGCCAGTCGCGCCGACCACAGCAACGGTGGATTGGCTCATGTTGATGTCCATGACGCGGGCGGCTTCACGAATGGCCTCGACCGCCATGAGGATGGTGTAGCTATCCCCTGTAGTGACGGGTAATTCGAGACGGTCGGCGATGGTTTTACCGGCATCCCCGACGACCGAGGTATACGCGCCCAAGCCGAGCAACCTAGCACCGAGTTCTTCGGCCATGTGACCACAGGCGACGATTTTCTTGTAGGCGAGATCGACCGGAACGCTCATCATGGTGGGCGGGGTGAAGGGGCAAGCAATGAGCCAGCCTTTAAGTTCACGTCCGGTAGAGGCCGAGATGATGCCGTTGACTTCCGAGAGATAAACGGGCGGGAAGAAGCGCGAGAAAAAGTTGATCTGGGGTTCAGTTAGGATTTTGCCGAGCAGCGGGTATTTACGGGCGACATCTCGCTTGATCTGGATGGGGTGGATGATGAAGGCGAAGGTATCCTGTTCCATGCAAAGCTCCCAACGTGTTTGTTACAGTGTTCCTTTCATAACTATACAACAGGAAAACCAGTACCGAGTTATGAGTTTCGAGTTCCGAGTAGAACCGTGAGAGTCATTTTGTGGCGGCGGCGGCGGTAGAGCGCCAATTCAAGTTGTCAGTTTTCAGTTGTCAGTTAAGTGCCGTTCGGTTTATGGCGGCGGCAGTAGAAGGCCATAAACGTTGAAAAAGTTAGAAAAATTGAGAAAGTTGAAACTGTGATTCTTGTTTCTCTCAATCTTTGAGTGAGAAATGATGCTGTTGATGCTGTTGTTGCTGTTGAGAATCACCTATTTATGTCACAAATGTCGTCAGTGTCGTCAGTGTCCGAAATGTCAGTTGGCAAAGACAAAACATTTTTACCACAAAGTCACAAAGGATAAGAGGGAAATACACAATTTCAGAATAGAACAAAAGGGCTACAAAGTCAAGTGACGACAAATTTGTGCAAATAAGGAGAAAAAGACGGGAAACCAATGGTTCAAGTGGGATACTGTGAGGTATCGAGCAAACGGTATTCCTCAGGAGACCATTGGTATGAAACAGTATAGCATTTCCTCAG
>JAIUNI010000026.1 GCA_020161935.1 Chloroflexota bacterium | reverse complement strand
CTTGCAATTCTTGTGTGACTTCCGTTATTGTTTTTATGGTGAAGCAACCTGACTGATATTGTCTTGGTAAACACTATCTTCTCAGGCTTGCTTCCCTTTTCTCAATCCTTAAGTTGACAGCTATGGGGTTTGCCGGCGACAAACCCCTACAAAAACCTCTGCGTATTCCTCTGTGTTCTCTGTGTTCTCTGTGTCTCTGTGGTTAAAAGTATTTGTCTTTTCGTACCTACTCACACACCAGCGAGGGATCGTTTTCCTGCATCCTGCTCACCTCATGGTCATACGCGGGTCGTGCGGTCAATCTACGAATAAGCCGAGCCAACAGCGAGGGATTCGGTATCGGCTGATCTTCTTGCTGCGCCTCGTCCTCGGCTTGCTTACGACCGATTGTATGAATAATGAACTCGGCGAGTTGGAAATCAACAGAGCCATACATAATATGCCTCCCAACGATACACTGATGATGGAGCAATGAACGTGGGTAACAGGGCGCAGTGAATAGACTGGAACGCCACTGCATTCAAGCAGAACAGGGTTATTCAGTTATGCCGACGGAAGAAGTAGGATTAAGGTGTCAGCATCTTCTGCTCGTCCACCTCGCCCTGATAGTAGTCGATCTTGTAACAGATCACGTTCAGGTACTCGTGGAGTTCGCGCATATGCTGCTCAACCTCGTCCCGGTGCTGCTTGAGCAGTTCCAACCGCTCCGGCAGGCTGGGGTCGCCCAGCCGTTGCAGATCCGCATATTCCTTCATCTGCTGGATGGTCATACCCGTCGCCCGCAGCTTGTTCAGGAACTCGATCCACCCGATGTCGTCTTGCGAATACCGACGGTGGGTATTCTCAATCCGGTCGATGGGATGGATGAGGCCGATGCGCTCGTAATAGCGCAGGGTGTAAACACTCAATCCGGTCACTTCCGCGCATATGCTGTATCGTGAAGTTCAGTTCGTTATTGCTCATGGATCACACTTTACTAGCTAGAGTGCGCTCTAAGTCAAGACCCCAATTTTGATCACGAATTGGACATAACCAGCCCACGCTCACGGACGAACACTGGGTTATATTATAGATGTTCTTAAAGTCCCTCGCCCTGAGGGAGAGGGATTTAGGGTGAGGGTCTACATAGTGGCCTAGCCGAAAGTCGTGCTTGATGACTGCAACCGCCTCCCTAACCGCCGCGCTCGAAACCCTGCTGGCCGATAATGTCGGGCGTGTGTTCCCTACCTGCGTCCTCGCGGTCATCAAAGACGGCGAGTGGGTCTTGAACCGTGCGTGGGGAACCGTCGAAGGTCAGCCAGCCACCACCGAAACCCTATTCGATCTCGCCTCCGTCACCAAGCTGTTCACCGTCACCGCCTTCCTCGCCTCCGTCAGCGCGGGTGCGGTCGCCCTCGATGACCCGCTGGTGAAGGTCGTGCCGGAGTTTGGCGCACTCACACCGCGTACCGTCGATGGTGGGCAAGACCCGCACAGCAAAGTGCGTCTGTATCCGCCCGAACACCTTATCGGCAAGCGCATTGACCCTGCCCTCGTCACCTTCCGCCACCTGCTGACGCACACCTCCGGCCTTCCCGCATGGCGCGACGTGTATAACGCGGCTGGCCCAGCCCCCACGCCGCCCGACCAACCCGATCCGCTGCCCCGTGCCGAACGCTGGGCAAACGGCTTACAAGCCATGTTCAGCTACCCCTTCGTTGGCATCCCCGGTGAACGGGTCGTTTACAGCGACATCGGCTTGCTGCTGCTCGGCGAGGCTGTCTCGCGCCTCGGTAACGCCCCACTTGATCAAGTCATTCAGCAGCGGGTGATTGCGCCGCTTGGCCTCACCACGCCGCGCTTCAATCCCGTGCGCGAAGGCGGCCTATCGCGTGAACAAATCGCCCCCACCGAAGATGACCCACTGTGGCGCAAACGCCGCGTCTGGGGTGAAGTTCACGACGAAAACGCCTGTGGCTTGGGTGGTGTCGCCGGACATGCGGGTTTGTTCGCTACCGCCCTCGATGTCGCCACCTTCGGCCAAGCATGGCTGAATAATCCGCAAACGGCGTTTGGCATCAGCACCAGCGTTGCCACTGAAGCCCAACACCAACAGGCCGAAACCGATGGCGCACGGCGCGGCTTGGGATTCGCCCTCAAAGCCTATGAAGGCGCTGCCGCTGGCGATCTGTTCAGCCCGAACACTTATGGTCATACCGGCTTTACCGGAACCTCGCTGTGGATTGACCCCGACAACCGCTTGGTCGTCGCCTGCCTGACCAACAGCGTCTATCCGGGGCGCGGCAAACCCGGCACGCTCGAATTCCGCCGCGCCGTCCATGACCTACTCGCCCGTGAATTGAACCATTAACCCAAAGGGGATATTTGATGCTCACCGAACAAGCCAACCCGCGCTCCGCCCAGATCGACAGCCTCTCGGCGCTGGAAATCGTCCAGATCATCAACCGCGAAGATCAACTGGTCGCCCTCGCCGTCGAAAAAGCGCTGCCGCAAATCGCGCAGGCCGTCGAAGCCATCACCGAGCGCATCGAAAACGGCGGGCGGCTCATCTATGTCGGCGCGGGAACCAGCGGACGGCTGGCGGTGCTGGATGCTGCTGAATGCGTCCCTACCTACAGCGTCCCGCCCGAACTCGTTCACGCGGTTATGGCCGGTGGCATTCCCGCCCTCACGCGCTCGGTTGAAGGCGAGGAGGATAACCGCGAAGGCGCGCGCCGTGATCTCGCCGCCATCCATCTCTCCGCGAAGGATACGCTCGTCGGCATCGCCGCCAGCGGTACGACCCCCTACGTGCTGGAGTCCATCGCCTACGCCCGCGAACTCGGCGCGATCACGGTCGGCATCTCCTGTAACGCCCCCGCCCCGCTGCTCGAAGCTGCCGAAATCGCCATCGGGGTTGTGCCGGGGCCGGAAGTCGTCGCTGGCAGCACCCGAATGAAAGCCGGTACCGCGCAGAAGATGGTACTCAACATGCTCAGTACCGCCACCATGATCCGCTTGGGCAAGGTCTACGGCAACCTCATGGTTGATGTCGCTGTCACCAACCAGAAGCTCCTGCGCCGTGCGCGTGGCCTCGTCGCCACCATCACGGGTGTAGATGCTGACCGCGCCGCCGAACTGCTCACACAGGCCGATAATCAGGTCAAAACCGCAGTGGTCATGCACCACAAAAACGTCGATGCTGCCACTGCCCGCCAACTGCTGGCGAGCGCAAACGGACACCTGCGCCGCGTCATCGGCTAGCGCGTTCCACCATCCTGCGCTACCCTTCACGAATGAATAATATATGAGATATATTGATGATTTATATGGGGTGCAGCACGGACGAGATGTATCTCGTCCCTACACAATATGCACTTCGTAGGGACAGCAGACAGGCTGTCCGGCATTTCAGAAAACAAAGCAGCGAGAAGGCTAACCTATGAAATTCGCACGAGTCGTCGGCAACTTGGTTGCCAGCCAAAAAGTCAAAGGGCTGGAAGGGGTGAAAATGCTCATGGTGCAGCCCCTCAACGCCCAGCGCCAGCCCGACGGGGAAATCTACGTCGCCGCCGATGCCACCAACCAAGCCGGCATGGGCGAGTTGGTGTTCGTCATCGCCTCCAAAGAAGCCGCGTTTGCGCTGCCCGTGTCCTTCGTGCCGGTTGATGCGTCCATCGTGGGCATCGTCGACGATGTGGACGACCGCCCCCTCTACGATGCCGATTCTGTTGCGTGGAAAGTATTCGTCGGGGCGAAAGGCTAACTCATGTATATCGGACGTGTCACCGGAACAGTCGTCAGTACCGTCAAGCACAACTTGTTCGACGGGCAAAAGCTGATGCTCGTCACCCGCCTCAACCTCGACGGCAGCGAAACCAGCACCTACGACATCTGCCTCGATGACGTGCAGTCCGGCGTGGGTGATGTGGTGGTCGTGCTGGATGAAGGCAGCAGCGCCCGCCAGATCATCGGCAAGCGCGGCACCGGCCCCGCCCGCGCCATCATCGTCGGCATCGTGGATAAGGTCGAAGTCAGCGAGTAATCATTTCTTACCAAACAATGACATTCGACTAGCCAAATTCATACGAATTACCTAACCGCCATTCGTCAAAACATACGTATAATAACCATAAACAGCCGCATCGATTCCCTATATTGCTCGCTTAGGCTGCCGTAGTTTAGCAGGAGGAGCAGCGATGTACGCACAAGTAACGTCTCTACAAGTCCCCATCAATCAGATGCCGCTTTTACGTGACCTTCTTGAAACCCGTTATTTACCCATCGTCCGCCAGCGCCCCGGCTTCAAAGCAGGCTACTTCCTCGAACAGTGTGATGATCCCGACTCGGCGCAGTTGATCCTGTTCTGGGATGACCACGCCTCGGTGGAAGCCTTCAACCGCACCGGTATGCTGCAAGCCTCGCTCCACGCCCTCACCGCCGAACTACCGCACTTAATTGTGCATCGCGAAGGTTATGCGGTTCGCGTCGCCGTCCGCTCTATGCCGGAAGTCGCCGCTGTCGGCTAACGATCTCATCACTCTCAAAAACTTCTCGTAGGGAATGGTCTAAGACCATTCCTTTTACATGCCTCCGTATTGAACTTGGCGACTTGGCGCTTAATCTGGCTTCTCCGCTCTTCTCTGTGTCCTCTGTGCCTCTGTGGTTAATCTCTTGCATTCTCCCTCTTCTTCTCTTCTCTCCGAAAGTTGCAGCGCTCCCAAATCGTCAGTACCGTTAAGCAGTACACCACAGGAGTCGTCCGATGCCCAACGAAAATACCCGCTTACAACGCCGCGTCCTCCGTGCGCCGGAGTTCGTCCCCGGCGACTGGCTCAACACCGAACGCCCCCTCAGCATGGCAGGTTTGCGCGGTCGCGCCGTCCTCGTGGACATCTGGGAATATAGCTGCGTCAACTGCCTGCGGACGCTCCCCTACCTCCGCGAATGGAACCGCCGCTACGGCAAATGGCTGACGGTCATCGGGGTTCACACGCCGGAGTTCCCCTTCGGCAAAGAGAAGCCGCAGATCGAACATGCCATCCAAGAAAACGATCTCACCTATCCCGTGTTCCTCGACAACCACTTCGCCATGTGGGATGCCTACGCCAACCGCTACTGGCCTGCCAAGTACCTCATCGACCCCGACGGCTACATCCGCTACCAGAACGCCGGTGAAGGGGGCTACGGCCTGTTCGAGGAAGCTATTCAGGCCGTCCTGCGTGAACACGACTCGGATCTCACCCTGCCGCCTGTCATGCAGCCCATCCGCGACGAAGACCGCCCCGGCGCGGTCTGCTACCGCCCCACCCCCGAACTCCACGCGGGTCTGGATCGCGGTGCGCTCGGCAACCCCGAAGGCTACGGGCGCGGCGTACCCATGATCTACATGATGCCCAAGCCCAAAGACCGCCTTCGCAACAACTTCTACGTCAGCGGCGCGTGGCAAGCCGGTGAGCAGTACCTCACCTATCAAGGCCAAACCGAGGCCGTCGTCAACCTCCCTTACGAAGCGGTTGAGGTCAACGTCGTCATGACCCCCTACGCCGATATGGTCGACCGCATGGTGCATCCCGAAGCCGTCACCGTCGAAGTTTGGCAGGACGACCAGCCCATCGCCGAAGCCACACTGGGCGAAGATGTCACCGCTGATGGTCGCGTGCTGGTTGACCGCCCCCGCATGTACAACCTCGTCCGCAACAAAGGCTTCGAGCAGCACGAACTCACCCTCCGCGTCCGGTCGCGCGGCTTCGCCCTCTACGCCTTCTCCTTCACTGGCTGCGTCAAACCCGACTAACCCAAACCCATCACTTCTGTAGGGGCTTGGCGCTGGCAAGCCCTCACCACCTGCACACAAATTGCCGGATTTCCGCTGCAACGCTAAACTGAACACAGAATTTGAGCGCATCCTATGGAGAAACCCTCGTGTCGCTACAGGTGTTCATCAGCTACAAAAGTGAATATCGCGAGTTCGCCC
The DNA here is from genome assembly GCA_020161935.1 of Chloroflexota bacterium. Lineage (GTDB taxonomy): Bacteria > Chloroflexota > Anaerolineae > Aggregatilineales > Phototrophicaceae > CFX2. The sequence continues at coordinate 22,522 of JAIUNI010000026.1, read as the reverse complement.
GCGCGGTCAAGAACCGTATCCGCGAGTGGGGTTACGGCACATGGTTCGATGTGGACGACATCGCCGAAGGCACCTACTTCCGCCACGCCATTCAGGACGGGTTGGAAAAGTCCGAAGTGATGGTCGGCCTGCTTACGGCGGATGCCTTCCGTTCGCGTGAGGTGCAAGCTGAGTGGGATTACTTCTTCATCAAGAACAAGGAGTTTATCCCCCTCCGCTATCAGGAGGTTGAGCCGCCTTATCACCTGCTCACTATCCAGTACATCGACTTCATCAAAGACGAAGCCGCCGCCTTCGATAAGCTGCATAAACGCCTCGCTGAATTAGCGTCCACGCTCCAAAAAGAAGCCGCCGCGCCATCCACACCGGGAGCAGTCGCCAACGAAACCGATCTGCGAGGTGGCGAAGGGCAGGAAGAAACTCCAACCACCGAAACGGTCGATCAGGAAAAGCGCAGGCGTGAGGCCGTTGATGAGAGTGTCGTCAACATCCCGCCTCCTAAGCCGACCAAACCCATCACCCCCGCCGCACAGCCTGCTGATGACGCGGATGAAGGCGAAGCCAAGCAGGACGTGTTAGACGATTTCCTATCGACCACCCCTGCCTCGCCCGCCGAGCGTGTAGAAGAACCGGTGCTTGAGGACGGCTTATTTTCCCCACCGCCCGCGCCCATTACCCAACCGACAACCGCGCCCGTAACCCCCGCCGCACCGGTACCGCAGCCCATCGGCGGCCTTCAACCACCCGCCAATGCGCCAGTCGCACAGCCACAGCGTCAGCCAGTTCCGCCCATGCCGCAGCCCGCCGCTCGCGCCAAATCCAGCCCGATAATCTGGCCGCTCGCCGCTGTCGCCAGCATCATCGTGGTTGTCGGCATCGTCGCGCTCGTCGCCGTCAATGCAAACCTCACCATATCAAGTGCTCCACCAGAAGGCGGCACCAGTCCGGTCATCTGGGTAGCCTTATTTACCCTTCTCGCCATCGCCGTGATCGCCGTCTGGTGGTACTTCATCCAATCTCGAAAGCCAACGGCTGTCGTTCCTTTCCCCGGCGAAACACCCTGTTCCGAATATTCAGTTGCTAATATTTGGGAAAACACCATCCGTCAGGCCAGCTTGCTAGCACAACCCGCCGCTTATGACCTGCAAGCCGCGCTCCGTGCCATCCTGCGCCATAAACAGTACGGCGACTACAACCTGCCGCAGTCAACCGTCCTGCTAAAAATATTCGAAGATGCCAACCGTGAACTCTTGATCCTCGGCGACCGCGCCACCCGCTTGCAGCTCCTTCAGCAGCTTGCCCACGAACTCGCTCAATCAGGCAGCAGCGACGGCAGCATTCCGGTGCAGCTCAGTTTGTCGTCGTGGGATGACCAACTCTCCCTTGCCGACTGGTTGACCGAAAAATTGAAAGAGAAGTATGGTTTACCTGTCGAGGAAGCCGCATTATGGATTAAAGAGGAGAAACTCATTCTGCTGCTCGACGGACTGGATGAAACCGTTGAATGGTATAAAGCAAGCTGCATTGATGCCCTGAACACCTTCCGCCAGCAGCACCCAAAAATCGACTGGGTACTGGGCAGCCAAGCCAGCGACTTCAACCTGCTCACCACCCAGCTCGACGTAAGTACCGCGATTGTTGTGCCGGAGAACTGAAAATTTGACTGAACGACACTATCCCTGTGAATACTGTGACACCGAACATCCCCAAGAGGATAAACTGGTGACCTTAACGCTTCAGCGTAAAGGACGCTGGTACATCTTCGAGAATGTGCCGGCTCGTGTTTGCCCGAATTGCGGGCATCGTTATTATGATGGCCCCACCATGCTGCGGCTAGAAGAAATGATGCAAGCAGAACCGAAAGAAGGTCATGCGGTTGAGGCATGGGCGTTTTCGCTGCCTGTAGGGGAATAACGTATGGCGACACGCGAGCGCAATGAACGACGTTTCTCAAGTTGGGAAGATTTGCCGAATGGTCATCGGCGATACATTCGGCGTATTATGGGGCGCGTATCAGGCTATGCACTGTATGTTAAACTGGTAGATGCGGACGAAATCACGCTCAGTATCACACAAGAAATTTATAACGCAAACGGAAGATTGATTGCAATTCACCAGAAATATCCGGTCGATACAGGACATCAGGATGTCAGTGAAAGCGAGGACAACTAATGATAAGCCAAACCATAATTAGCCAGAAAATCCTCGATCACCTCAACGGAAAACTTTCGCAAGAGGAATTGGTAACATGGGCGGAGAATGCCTTCGTCGAACTGACCGAAAGTGACACCGATATAGCCAATGAAGAAATGCTGCTTGACACCTTGGCCTATATAGGTGCAGGGGATAGTCCCGGATTTTCACTTTCATGGGTGGTGCTGTCAGGCTTCTTGGAACGGATGGGGACAAAAGTGCGGGTAATAGCCGAAGCCGTATAAACAAAACAGGGGTGAGCTTGTCTGCCCACCCCTGTTATTTCGCTCAGGTGAATGCGTCTTATTCGTCGTCGATCTCGCCCTGCGGCGGTGCAGGCTTCCGCCCCCCGCCAATCGGCTTGTAGTCCCACTCTTTGCCGAATTCCTTACGGGCTTCCGTGCGCGAAAGCACGCGCAGTTCCGCGTTATCGTAGTTAAAAACGCCGGTATAACCGCGGCGCTTGTCGAGTTCTTCCTGCGCTGCTTCACGGCTATCATGCTTACTGACGGCACGCCAGACATCCTCGTAATTGCGCTTCACCCACAGGCAGTAATATTCTGATTTGCCGCGCGTCTTACTCACTGGCTTCGCACTGCGAGCTTTCTTTTCCACCGTCAACTCCTTATGCTGATTATGGCTAATCCCCCCGAAACAAAACAGCGCAAGAGAGCTAAAACTCCCTTGCGCTGGCTGGTTGCATACTCGGTTGCTTCAGCTTAGAAGCGACCGCGGCCACCACCACCGTTACGGTTGTCACGGGGACCACGGTTACCGCCACCGAAACCACCCGAACGTTCTTCACGCGGGCGAGCTTCGTTCACGGTCAGCGCACGGCTGTCGAGGGTGAAACCATTAAAGCGGCGGATCGCTTCCTGTGCGCCTTCTTCGGTCGCCATCTCAACGAAACCGAAACCCTTCGGACGACCCGTGTCGCGGTCGTTAATGAGGGCCACGTCAGCTACATCACCAGCTTGCGCGAACAGTTCGCGAACCGCTTCTTGGCTGGTAGAATAGGCGAGGTTGCCGACATATAACTTCTTTGCCATTGTCATAGACTCCTGTCTAAACACACATATATGAGAACATAGAGCAGGTCACATTACGGGGCAAACAATGCAGAAGCGTCTGATGTGTTGTAAAGAACAGGAGCGCAAGTTGCAATTTCGACCTGAACAGTTTCATACTCTACAAGCCTTATTATGACACAAATTATAACAAGTGCATAGGGAGAGTGTCCTATCCATAATAGGAAATGTGTCTAATTCCTCCCTCAAATTAAGTGCTCCACTATTACAATTATGACGAATTCTTAAAGAGTCATTTATGTACCAAATAGTCTTGAATCGCCTCAATAAATCCGGTGCAAATTACGCTGTTCACACCCACGCCGACTCGCGCACGTTTGCCGATGCCGTTGATAAGCTGCCCTTCCCGCCCGACCGGATGCTCAAGACCATCGCCTTCCGTTTAAAGGCCGGTGGCTGGGTACTCGCCGCCTGTCGTGGGCAAGACGCGCTCGACTATAAAAAGCTCGCCGCCGCCTTTGGGGTCAAACGCGACGAGATCGTCCGCCCCACGCCTGAAGAACTGCTCGCGGGTCTTGGCCTCGAAGCGGGTGCGGTCAGCCCCATCCCCCTCCGCCCCGATGTGCAGGTCGTGTTCGACACCCGCGTCGATCCCACCCAAACGCTGTTCACCGGTGCAGGCCAGCCCGACCGCACCCTCGAAATCACCCTCTCCGAACTCGTCCGCGTCACCGCAGGCCGCATCGTCGATATAGCAAAGGGAACATGAAGTGTTTATGTCCCGCCGCCGCACAGATACCACCCATCACCAAGCGCATACTCACATCCGAATTTCCACATGCCTATACTTTTTGCCTGTGGCAATCCTGTTTGATTAGTCAGATGCAAATAGCCGATATAGATCCTGCTGTCCACATCAATCGCTAACCCATCCTCGAAACGGTAAACGGTTGCAGACTGCGGTGACGAGTCATCAGGAAATGTGAACCATTGCACACATCCAACTTCACGCACGCGATCACAGGTTGGCTGAGTTGCAGCCGATACCACATAATCAAACCACTCGCGTTGAAAATGAAAGCGAATGATTTCTCGCGCAAAAATGATTTCATTGGCATACATGATCGACACACCCAACAAACCGCCGATCAATAGCGATGCGATGATCTTTGATGGTGTAACACGCGAAAGCGGGAATATTTGCCATATGCGGATCACGAGCATGATGATTACTAGGAATATCAGGAACGGCTTGACACAGAAAATAGAAATGATCCCCGCAAAGCCAAGATCCCGCTCGATATAAAGCGTGAGAAATAACAGCCCAATGAAAATTGCTTCAAAAATGACACGCGGATTGAGTTTGATACGCATTTCGATAGTTCATGCCTATTCGCTTACCGTACCCTCTTATACACGTATCAGACCTAATCCCCCTTACTGTGCTTCTAAAACAAAGTTTTCTCCCTCACAAAACGGACACTAAAGTTTGTAAACTCTAACCAAAACCCCTTGACTCCATAATACAAATGTTCTAAAATGTATTTGATACTGTTCAATGGTAGCACCACACTAAACGGTGGAAATTCATTTTGTGTCTATTTCATCGCAAAATGAACCATAAAAGTCTTTAAAGCCCCTCCCTGTTACTACGGGGAGGGGTTGGGGTGGGGTCGAATGAACGCTCCACCACTTAAGGTAGTCCTACCTGTTCAATTGGCAGATGCTGTTGTGATGTACAAAAGTTATAACCGAACATCTGTAGGGACAGCAGACAGGCTGTCCGCGCTCCAACTTTATAGACATCACTACTTCGCTGCTTTAACTGTGTAATCTCACTCAAATATCGGATTTTTCGTAGGGACGCAGCACGCTGCGTCCGGTATTTGCTCCCCTCGCCCTGACGCGAATGCGGAGGGGCTGGGGGTGAGGGTTTCACCACCCGCCGCAGCTTAACATCACTCAACCCGCACAACCCGCACACCAACCCGTGCCGCCTGTGCTGCATTTGCCGCATTTTGTGCTCTTGGAATGGATTGGCGACTCGCCTTTGCATTGGACTAATGACTGTCGACTATAGACTGCCTTTTGCTGCAAACATTGCAGCAGCCCACCCATCCGCCGCTGCAAATAAAATCGCCATCATCGCTTGGCGTTCTCTGTATCCCTTGGCTTCTTGGCGACTCGTATTTGTTCTTGCATTGGACTGACGACTGACGACTGGAGACTATAGACTGGAGACTACTTTTGCCATTGCCGCCTTTGCTGCCAAATTTGCCAGCCGTCATCACTGACAATACCGACACTGACGACTCTGACGACATTTCCGACATAACCCTTGGCGTTCTCGGTTTGCTCTTTGCAACTTGGCGATTTGTCTTCGCCTTGGGCTGCCGACATAAAAATGATTCTGAATCCGACGAATTTGAAGAATTTTGTGAATCTTCGGCACTTCGCTCCCTCACATCCGCCGCCCAAAATCATGTTGTAACAACAGCATCAACAGCATCAACAGCATCAACAGCAACAGTTGCGACTTTAGGAGTCCTTTAGGGCAATATTTTCAACTTTTCAAACTTTTATGACGTTTAACAAGCAGTTGTCGTCGCCGCCATCGCCGCCATAAACACCTTGGCGTTCTCTGTCTTACTCTTGGCAGTTTGGCGATTTGTATCCGTATTCGCCTTTGTATTAATCTGTTGACTGACGACTGGAGACTGATAGCTGATGCCTGAATTGGCGCTCCACTGCCGCCGCCACTGCCGCCACAAAACACTTAACCCTCTGCATTGAACTCTGTGTTCTCTGTGTCTCTGTGGTTAAATCATCTTGGTGTGTTCTGCTTCTCTTGGCGACTTGGCGGTTAAATGTATTGCTTTTCGCTTCCAACTAAAAAGGGGCGGGTAGATTCTCATCCACCCGCCCTCGCCCACAAATCAGCGCCTGTGCTTACTTGGCGACACCCAAGCCCGCGAAGTAGTGCTTGAACGCCCATGCTTCCATCGCGAACGTCCCATCCACGATGTTCATGGTGATCGGTCGCCACCAGCTAATGTCGTACATCCAGTGCGTCCCGCCGAAAGTCGCCACCGTCGCTTCGGTGTTGCCCCACGGGTTACGCAGCACGATGTACTTCCGGTTGTTGTAGTACGCCCAACCGAGGACACTGTAGCAGTGCGAAGCCACGACGGTCGCGCCGCTGTAGTTCAGGTGCCGTTCAGCCGCCGCGCCTGTCGAGTACGTCCACGCGGTCATCGGGTTAAACGTCCGGTAGCTCATCGAGTTCCCGCGAACGAGGTTCCACAGCGTATCGTCGGAACGGCTGGCGGTATCGTAATAGAAACGCCGTCCGCCCGTGAGTTGCGCGGTCGCCCACACGCAGTCGCCCCACGCCGTCGCGGTAATGTCGGGATGGTCGCCGCTGATGCCGGTCTTGAGCTTGGCATACGCCTTCTCGTAAACCGACGGCCAGATTTCGCTGGTTTCGCTCGAACGGGCGTAGATGTAATTCCCGCCCATCGTCTGTGGCACGGCTTCGGTCACTTCGATCTGCTTATCCAATGCGCCACCGCTGTCCGGCTTGTAGAAGCGCACCATGTCCACGAAGTTCTGCTGGCTGGAACCAGTCGCGCGGGTCATCTGTGCAAGCTGGAACGGTTTCGCCCACGCCACCGAGGCCAGCGCCGCGATGTAGTAGCAGTTCGCCACCGCGCCTTGGATCGGGTCGAAAAACTCGGTGCCTTCGTTGAAGAAGCGCCCCGGGTCGCCCCACGTACCATTCGGCGGTGTCCAGTCCTTAGCGTTCCCGTTCGCCCGTGCGTCGTGGGAAATGGTCGCCACCAAGTCCCGCGAGAGGATACGGGCGAGATGCTGCAGGCGTTCTTCATCCGGCAGCCGCAGCGTCAGTTGAAGGTACTGCTGCCGTACGATCTCAGCGTGAGTGACTTCGATACTGCCCACATCCTTGGTATCGAAGCGCGGGCCGAGGTCAGCCAGCGTCTTGATATTGAGCGTGGTCAGCGGGTTTTCGAGGTCGTTCAAGTCGAGGTTCAGCTCGACATCCAGCAGCGGTGACCGTTCAGGAACGAGTTCCAGCTTGCTGTTAAGCTTCAGGCCGGTGTACAGCGGCCCGCCGAACGCCGGATCGAACAGTTCTTCGTAAGGGGTTTGCAGGATTTCCTCCAGTACGCGCGGTGCGTTCGGGAGTTCCTTCCACGGAATTTTGCGGTCAGCGATCACTTCCGCCAGCGCAAAGGGGTTAATAACGCCGTTGTTCTGTGCCACACCGTTTTCTACAGCTTCAACGTCTTTAATATCCTTGCTGGGCTTGACATCCTTAGCTGTACCGTTAACTTTGGTCTTGGTGGTCATCTCCGAGCCTCCTACAACGTTCAATTAACTGATGGGTTGTCTGGCCTGACAAAACATTCAATGTTCTTTTTCTGAAACTTATCGACAAATTCATTTTTTGCCGGGACTTTCGTACTGGCGTGAAAATCGTAAAGCCTAATGGTGCGTACTTCTGCATGTTGTGATATGCTTGCGTTAGAAAAAGGAAATATTCCCGCGCTGGAATGGACAACCACGGCATGATTGGAACCAAACTCAACGACCGCTACGAAATAACGGAACATCTTGGTGATGGCTCCACGGCCACCGTCTATAAGGCGTTGGATACGAAACTTGGGCGGCCTGTCGCGCTCAAAGTACTGCTGCCCCACGTACGGGAAACCACTCGTAAACGCTTCTTTCAGGAAGCCACCGCAGCCGCCCAATTGAACCATCCCAACATCATGTCCATCTACGACATCGGGGAAGATGGCGACCATCACTTCTTGGTCGTCGAGTTCGTGGATGGCGACCCGCTCACCAACTACATCCCCTCAGCGCCGGAAACGGTCGTTAAGCTGGGCGCACAGATGGCGCGGGCATTGGCCTATGCTCACGCGCGGTACATCATCCACCGCGACGTAAAACCGGCCAACATCAAAGTTACGCCCGATGGCACCATCAAAATCATGGACTTGGGCTTGGCGCTCCCGCGTGAGGCCAAGCGCGTCACCGCCGACGGCATGGTCATCGGGACACCCGCCTATCTCTCGCCCGAACAGGCGCAGGGTCACACCCTCGACCACCGCACCGATATTTACTCGCTCGGCGTGGTACTGTACGAAATGGCGACCGGGCACCTGCCCTTCGATGCCGATGAAATTCCCGCCCTGCTCATGCAGCAGGTACGCCAGCCACCCCCACCCCCGCGCCTCATCAAGCCTGACCTTCCGGTCGATCTTGAGCGCATCATCTTACGCACGTTGGAAAAGAATCCGGCTCGCCGCTATGCCACGGGCGATGCGTTAGCTGCCGTACTGGAATCGGTACTCGAAGCGCCTAAGCGTCAAACCGATACCGGAACGAGCATCCGTACCGAAGCCATCGCCGAGTCGAAGTCCGGTACACGCCGCGATAAACCGACCATCCGCATCCTGCTTGCCGACGATCACGTCATGATGCGCCGGATGCTGGCGACCTTCCTCGAATCGCGGGATGAGTTCGTAGTCGTCGGCGAAGCCTCGGATGGTGACATCGCCCTGCGCGAAGTCCTATCGCTGCTGCCCGATGTGCTGCTGCTCGACCTGAACATGCCCGGTAAAGGCGGCCTCGAAATCCTGCCGACCGTCCGTGCCGAAGCGCCTAACGTCAAAGTGCTGGTACTGACCGGACGTGACGAAGATTGGTATATCATGCGGGCCATGCGGGCTGGCGCTCACGGTTATATCCTGAAGTCCGGTGACGAGGGTGAACTGATTGAGAACATCATCAAGGTCACGCAGGGACAGATGGTGCTGGGTCAAGGCGTGGCTGAACGTATCGTCACCGGTATGATCGGCGGCGACAACCAAGACCTGAACGTTACCGAGCGTCAAGTGCTGCTGTACGTGGCAGCCGGTTTCGAAAACCCTGAAATCGCCCAACACTTGCAGCTTAGTTTGACTTCCGTCATCGAAACACTGGCGCAGGCCATGAACAAACTCGGTGCGTCTGACCGGCACGCGGCGGCACTTTCCGCCCTCCGTCACGGCCTGATTAACCTTGACGAACTGCATGACCTCTAGGCATTAAGCAATAGATCGGCAGGCTCAACAAAACAGCATCCAATTGGGTTAAGATTGGGGCTGTTTTTATTTGTACGCTCATCGACATCAAAACACAGGCAGCAATCATGGAACATCGAACGTTCGGGAAGACGCGCTTACAAGTACCGGTCGTCGGTATGGGGACTTGGCAAACCTTCGACGTGCGCGGTTACGGGCCGGAAGCTAACGCCCGTGCGGTTGTGGATGCGGCGCTGGAAGCCGGTGCGAACTTCTTCGACTCATCCCCGATGTATGGGCAAGCTGAACGGGTGCTGGGCAAAACGCTGGAAGGCCGCCGCGACCAAGCCTTTATCGCCACCAAAGTCTGGGCATCCACCGCCGCTGAAGGCCAGCGCCAAATTCAAAAAGCGCTCGGTTTTTTCGGTGGTAAAGTTGACCTCTACCAGATCCACAATTTGCTGGCGTGGCGCGATCAACTTGTCACGTTGGAAAAGCTCGTCGGGGAAAACAAAATCGGTATCATCGGCGCGACTCACTACAGCGCCTCCGCCTTCGATGAACTCGCCCGTGTCATGAAAACCGGACGTATTCAAGCGATCCAAATCCCCTACAACCCACTCGAACGCGAAGTCGAAAAGATCATCCTGCCACTCGCCGCAGAACTGAACCTCGGTGTAGTGGTCATGCGTCCGTTCGGGGAAGGCGGCCTCATGCGTAACCCGCCCTCGGAAAGTGACCTCGCGCCGTTAAAGCCCTTCGGTGTAACGACTTGGGCGCAGGCGCTTCTCAAGTGGATACTCAGCGACCCGCGCTGCCATGTGGCGATCCCCGCCACCTCCAAACCCGCCCGCATGACCGAAAACGCCAGCGTCAGCGCCCCGTGGTTCGGCGAGACTGAGCGAGCTTTGGTCACGCGGCTGGCTGAACGATAATTAAGGGGCTATAAAGGCGATAAACTCGTTTTCTGGCAAGATGTCGCTTATGTCGATCACCCTTTGCTTATTGCCACTTTCAATAATGGTTATTTGCATCGAGTTATCATCTATAAAAATCATCCGGTCAGGAAAGCGGCTGTTATAAATCGGATAAAAGCCACCAGCTAATTTTCGCTCGCCGTTTTCCAAAATAATAGGGGTTAATGGTGTAAAAAAACTTTGAACTGAATTAAACATATAAGTGTCGTTCACTTTCTCCACAGTAACAGAATAGTCATCCATGCGTTCTGGCGGAAAGTCCGTTGACAATTTTGTGTCCAAATTATAGGTTTTGAAAAACCATATCACATTTTCGCCTTGATACTGGGGTAAAAATAAACGATAAAAAAAGTTCTGATTATCTAACCACTCAAAAGTTGCGATTACACTAGAATCCCAACCAAACGACGGGTCATAGTCCCAGTTTGGGATAATTTCACGATTTCCGCTATCCATTGACATTATTTCCAAATTTGTAAGGCACTCCTTGAATTGCTCATTGCACTTACTATGCAGATAAGCTAGATGCTTACCATCTGGTGACCAACTAGGGTAGGATGCCAATGGTACAACTGCTGTTTGCGCTGGGGTTTGAGAATAATTCATCAATAAAACACTAGAACACAACAACCAACAGCGAAATTGAGTGCGAGATGTCACCTGAAATGCAATTTTAGATTGAGATGGACTAAGCAAAGGTTTTGAATAAACGATGTCTTTTGCAGTGTGGTAAGGCCAATCTTCGGATGTTAGATCGTGATAATCAATTTTGAAGAAACTGGTTATTCTGGGAACAGCACCTAACTCGACCAATAAATACTCATAATATCCGTATAGTCCTCTTATGCCGCTTCCCATCCGTGCGTAACCATCTTGAACTTCATTAACCGTTCGGATAAGCAAGTGTGCCTCGTCAAAACGCCACAGACCGTTAGCATAGTGCTTCGGTGGGTTGTTTTCAGCCCATCCATGTTCTAAATAATCATTTTCCTTCACGTAATCGCGTAAATGGGTTAGTTCATTGGTCGAAAAGGCTTCTCGTATAGGCAATGTGTTTCGTTCCAGAACCAATATTGGTTTGGCTTCAAGCGCACCAATTGGATATTCCCATATCTCTGATTGTTGAGTCCTATCATTGAAGGTCAGTAGATAGATTGGCTTTTCATCGGCTTGTGAGGATACTATTTGGATATGAAGCAGTAGAAATCCAATCAAACAAACGAACATGTTTCGCCAAATTTTCACGATGGTTACTCAAACTAGATAATCGATTTGATGGGTGAAATTATAGCTTTAGAAAATGGTACAAACCTGACGATACACCTTCGATAAAATATCGAACTATTTAATGAAGGACTTATGACCATGCGGCTTGGACTAATGGCTGGCTACTCCGGCGCAAAGATTGAACTGCCAATGGATGTCATCCGCGAGGCTGACCGTTTAGGCGTTTATGCCGTTTGGACAGCCGAGGCTTACGGCTCGGACTCGGTTACGCCGCTGGCATGGATGGGCGCACAAACCGAACGCATCCACCTCGGCACCGCCATCATGCAGATGCCCGCCCGCACCCCCGCGAACACGGCTATGACCGCCATGACGCTTGACCAGTTGTCCGGTGGACGTTTCTTGCTCGGCTTGGGGCTTTCCGGCCCGCAGGTGGTGGAAGGCTGGCATGGCGTTTCTTACGGTAAGCCGCTTGCCAAAACCCGCGAATACGTCCAAATCGTTCGTGACATCTTCAAACGCGAAAAGCCGCTCGTCCATGATGGCGAATACTATCAAATCCCCTATCAAGGTGCGGACGCGACCGGCCTCGGCAAGCCGCTCAAGAGTATCTTGCACGGTCGGGCCGATATGCCGATTTACCTCGCTGCTATCGGCCCCAAGAACGTCCAGTTATGCGCTGAAATCGCTGACGGTTGGCTGCCGATCTTCTTCTCGCCAGAGCATTACGACAGCGTCTACAAGCCGCAAATCGAGGCCGGTTTCGCCGCAGCCGGAAACGGGAAGTCACTCGAACGTTTTGACATCGCCCCAACCGTTCAAGTGATGATGGATGACAATGTTGAGGTCTGTTGGAATGCCCTTAAGCCGGGGTTGGCGCTCTACATCGGTGGCATGGGCGCGAAAGGCCGCAACTTCTACAACGACTTAGCGGTTCGCTATGGTTTCGAGGAAGCAGCAACCAAGATACAGGAATTGTACCTCGCGGGTGATAAGGCGGGAGCAGTTAGGGCCGTCCCCAACGAACTGGTGGATGCGGTCGCGCTGTGCGGTTCGAAGGCACGAATCAAAGACCGGCTGGCGTTGTGGCGCAGCAGTCCTGTTACCACACTGAACCTCGGCCTGTATGATGTGGATACACTGCGGACGATGTGCGAGCTGGTGCTGTAATATCCGGTGCAATCGCTTGTGGGGTCAACAACCTGTATAATGGGCTTACGGAAAGTCATTACAGGTATGATTGTGAAACTTAAAATACAAGGCCTTGTGATCGCGTTTTCCCTGTTGGTATCGGCGTGCAGCTTAATGCCCACGCAGCCACCACCACAGGCCAGCGCCTCGACCCCCATCGCTGACTTACCGGTCAATATTGCTGACCGAAACGCGGTGGAACAGCAGCCAACAGCCGTCCCGCAGGAGATTATCGACGCGGCGGACGCGGAATATGTGCTGCTCACCAATATCTATGAGCGCGTGGTTCCCTCAGTGGTCAATGTCGAAGTGGTGGTACGAGCCACTGATACGACCTTTGAAGACTCGGCGCGGGGTTCCGGGTTTATCTATGATACTGAGGGGCATATCATCACCAACGCCCACGTCGCGGTTGATACCCGCAGCGTCAGTATCACCTTTTATGATGGCTACGTGACCGAGGCACAGGTTGTAGGCTATGACCTCTTTAGCGATATTGCTGTTTTGAACGTCGATGTCGATCAATCGCGGACGATACCCGTGATTTTTGCAGACTCGGAACAAATCAAGGTAGGCGAACGTGCCATCGCCATTGGTAATCCGTTCGGCCTCGCCAGTTCCATGACGGTTGGCATCGTCAGCGGCTTAGGGCGGCAGCTCCCCTCGGCGGAGATGATTAGCAACACCGTGACACCCAACTTTAATAACCCATCGATCATTCAGGTCGATACCCAGATCAACCCCGGCAACAGCGGCGGCCCACTGCTCAACTCGCACGGTGAAGTCATCGGCATCAATACCGCCATCCGCAGTGACAGCGGTGTCTTCCAAGGGGTTGGCTTTGCCGTACCGGCCAAGACGATTCTCCGCATCGTGCCGGAACTGATCGAAAAAGGTAAAGTCGAGTACTCGTGGTTGGGTATCAGCACGCGCTCGGCGGAAGATGGGCTTGGGGTTGCCGCGCTGGCGGAACCGCTCCAACTGCCGGTTACACAAGGCGTTCTGATCGACGAAATCACCCCGAACTCACCCGCATCCGAAGCCGGTTTGCAGGGTGGCAACCGCCCTGTTACCGTGCGTGACTTCGCGGTGTGCGCGGGTGGTGACATCATCATCGCCATCGACGGCAATTATGTGAAAGATATGGACGGCTTGATGTCCTACCTTGTGACCAATACACATCCCGGCGACACGATTAATATGATGATCGTGCGCGGCGACCAGACCTTTGAAGTGCCGGTCACGCTGCGGGTACGACCGGAAGAAAGTACCGCAACTACGCCAAGCTGCGGCCCGTAAGCATCACTCATGGAGGTGGCAGGGGTATTCCTGCCACCGCCTGACAGGTTATAGTATGCACCTCATCCGCCCGTGGTTGTATATCGCGGCTGTTCGCGAAACCAGCAACCGCACTACCATGTATACCTATAATATCGGCGCAATTTTGCAGTTAGCCTCTCCTGCCCTGCACCCCGGTATCGAAAACTTATATGTGCCGGTAGAAGATGGCATACCCTTTCCCCACGACAAACTCCGCACGGCGATCACCTTTGCCCGCGAGCAGAAAGCCGCTGGTCACAAAATAGCAATCGGCTGCGGTGCGGGAATCAGCCGGTCTGTAACCGTCGCGGTGGCGGTACTGCACGAAGAAGAAAACATCAGTCTACTCGATGCTTTTGAGCAAATTGTCGCTATTCATCCAGACGCGATGCCGCATCTTGAACTCATCCGTTCATTGGGTAGTTATTACGCGGATGAGGACGCAGCACGAGCGCTTCTCAAGCGTATTTGGCTGGTCGATTCCAATCGGGATTAAGCGGGTGCAGAAGTCTTAATTTGCTTCTAACTCGTCTAATCCTTTACCCTTCGTAACGCCCCTCCCGACATACAATAAGACTACATCGTACACAACCATAAACCGCTCTATGACCGCGGTGAGATCATGATTCCTATGCCCATTCTTGAGACCGAACGCTTATTTCTTCGCCGACCCGAATTGTCGGATGCTGTTGATGTACAAATCTACTTACAAGAGCGCCAGATTGCGGCTAATACGCTGCATATTCCATTCCCATATCCTGATGGCGCGGCAGAGGCATGGGTCGCGAGAACACACAGCGCCTATAACGCTGGTGAAGCCTGTAACTTCGCGATTGTCCATAAAAATGAAAATCGCTTAATTGGTGCCGTTGCGTTACGGCTTGACCTCGAACACCGACGTGCTGAACTCGGTTATTGGGTCGGTAAACCTTATTGGAACAACGGGTATGCGTCAGAAGCGGCTCAACGCCTCATCAGCTACGGCTTTGATGTGCTCGGTTTAAACCGCATTCATGCCACTTATTTTGCCGATAACCCGGCTTCGGGGCGGGTGATGGAAAAAATCGGGATGAAATACGAAGGTTTACTGCGACAGTATTACCTGAAGTGGGGCGAATTTCGGGATACAGGGTTGTATGCAATGACCCGCAGCGACTACGAGGCAACCTTGCACAGCGGTTGGAGTATGAAAACCTAGCTTATATAAACGTTAAAGCCCCCGTAAACGAGGGCTTTAACTTGTTTTCAGACCTAGAGGGTGGAGGTACAACTAACGTTGCACACCCCTAGAGGTGGACTGGCTAGGTTTGCACCCTCACCATAGTCTCGTTCTTCAACTGATCACCTCCTTGTACTCATTGGACGTTGAAAATACTATACATAAAACTGCTGTATTTGTCAAATAAGAAGATGCCAAATGTGGTTCTTAAGAGTTCAACTGAGCATTCCAAAGGCCAGTCCGTTTTTACACTTTGGGACACTTTTCGCTTAACCACTCAAGATTTGGTGTCATCGTCTCGATGCAATGTCGCTGATCGTTCATACACAAGTGTAAGAGCGCCGTGAAGTTCCAAATACAAATAGACCGTAGTACGCAATAGTAAACGTTTCTTCATAAATGGAAGAAAAGTAACCTTGTCCTCATACTCATTTTTAGGCTAAATCAGCGATTTTTGAGCCAAATAGACGAATACCTATTTTCATAGCAAATTGCTATAGCAGTTTGTAGCAAAGCAGTGAACTTCGTGTTATTCCTTATATAACATTAAACAAATCGTGATTGTTATAGATGAGCTATCTTCATTAAATATAGACCAACAACAACTTTCTTGAAAAATATTCGTTATATTGGAGCTAATACCTATGTACGGCAAAATAGTAGCGGAGACTTAAGGTTTCTTTACTTTCGTTAGAACCTCTGGAATGATAGAGGTTATTTATGTACATTCTTCATATTTTGAACGCTGTGAAGAATATAATACTTTGTTAGTGGTGGGCAACAACGCCAATAGGGAGTTTTTATGCTTTCAAAGATGCCAACCAAAGAAGCCTTCAATACACTCTCATCCAGCCACATTTTCGATCTTGTCTACGAAAAACGTCTCAACTTGTCGTTATTACTCAATGGGACACGGCGGTGGTATCTTGCCGAGCACTTCGACGCACCTCCGAAAGATAACAGCTACTTCCCACATTATCTGGAAACCACACTCGAAAAACTGGCGGAATTGTTGAGCTTATTGGCTGAACATGGCATCTATCGTGTCTTCATTCCGGTTTATTCGTGGCACCAACCGCAACGGAACGCGGAGGCACACCGCTTCTTACTCAAGGGGATTCAAGCGCTTCTCGGTCATCCAGCACTCGTGAATGTTTACCGCAAATCAGCTTGGGATGTTCGCTTTTATGGGGATATGAGCGGGTTCCCGCCTGAATTCGTCGGCGCACTGAAAAACCCGCCTGTTTATACTGAAGGGACACCCCAGCATATCATCTATTTTGGTGTTGACGGCAATACACCCCATAACTATGCCCTCAATATGGCGTATGAGTACGGGCAAAAGTATAACCGACCACCCACACGCGCCGATATGATCGAGATGTATTACGGCGACCGCAGCATGACACCGCTGGATATACTGATCGGGTTTAGCCGAATTTACTCCCGTATGGGCATTCCACATTTTTTGGACGGTGAAGAAAGCATCTACGTGACGGCCGTTACGCCGCTGGTACTGAGTAAAACATCGCTGCGTTCGATTTTGCATGACTATTTGTATAACCGTCATGATGTGGGACGCGATTACCAGAACATTCACCCGAATGAAATTCAGCGGTTGAAATTGTTTTATAAAGCGAACGCGGATACCGTGATGGGTCTAACACAGAAGTTTGAGGACTTAATCTATCCTGTGTCAAAAGTGGAGTGGCCTAGCGCACTTGAAGAACAGCCTGCTCCACTCCTTCTGAACGACTTCCCGAAAGCGGCATTTGGGGATTAATGTTAAACAGCCTGCTGTTGCAGTAAGAGGGTTCGCGCTTCGTCCAAGTTTGAGACAAAGTGGTAGGCTGTGTCGTCAAAACTGGTGCGGTACACTTTGCGATACACATCAAAAAGTGTACGGACTAAACCTCCGGCACCAACAATGACGCTTTTCCCCTGATTCTGGTGTTTACGCATGGACACATTCTTTCCATGCGAAAGTACACCGTTGGGTACAAGTTTGCTATT
Organism: Chloroflexota bacterium; assembly: GCA_020161935.1. Classification (GTDB taxonomy): domain Bacteria; phylum Chloroflexota; class Anaerolineae; order Aggregatilineales; family Phototrophicaceae; genus CFX2. Next base: position 5,262 of record JAIUNI010000026.1, on the reverse strand, counting down.
TTCCATGTCGATGATTATGCCAACGCGAAAGTCAACACTGTCCATCATTTGGTGTGATTCGTTGAGAGCTTGATAGAAGTTATCAAGACTCCATTGACCGTTATAAATAAAGCGAATGATGGTCCGTTCAGGATTGTCCCATACTACGGAAATGCCCATGTCTCAATCCTTCCGATCTATACTACCCTAACTGTTAGGCTACATCAGCGGTTTGCATAACCCACTCGGCGGTTACAAGAGCGCTGTAGTCAAAGTCCATCGTCCAACCATTTTGCCCTGAAACGTTCCACGAAGGCAAGTCGTTCAGATCAAATGATGCAAAAAGTGCATCTAAGGCTTCTAACTCGCTATAATGTTCATTAAATTCAAACATTTTAATTATCCTTATATCACAGCGTATCTTCATGGATTTATGGTTAACATTACTATTATAGGGCGAGTATTATTAACTTTTCGGTTGGCATTTGTGAAATTCATAAATTTTTCGTAAATTCATGAGGGGGAGTCAAGTCGATGCATCTGAAGCCTGCAACCATCCACTTCGTTACCACCAATAAGGGCAAAGCAGATGCTCTAAAACAGATCGCTTCTCACTTCGGCATCGAGGTTGTTGCAGTCGAAAGCGAGCTGGTTGAACCACAAGCGGATAGCATTATCGAAGTGGCACAGAATAAGGCTGCCCAAGCGGTTAAGCTGCTGGGCAAACCGGTGGTGGTGGAAGATACAGGCTTCGCGATTGACGCGCTGGCTGGCTTCCCCGGTGCGTATATTAAGTACGCGCTGGCGACGATTGGAGCAGAAGGCTTAATCCGGCTGGTAGAACCGTTTCCTTCCACGACCTGCCGTTTTGTGAGTGTGATGTGTTATGCCGAGCCGGATGGTCGCCAACATACGTTCATTGATGACAGCGCGATAGGCACATTGGCGAAGGCCATTGACCCGACACCTGCCCCGAACGCATGGTCAGAACTCTGGCGGGTTTTCATCCCGATGGGCTATAGCAAAACCTTAAGCGCAATGACCGAGAGCGAACGCAACACCTTAATGAAGGAGTGGCAGGCGGGTTCGGTCTATGGACAGTTCGCGCGGTGGATGGCTGGCGAGATGAACACCAACGTCGTTTAATGTTTAGCCTTTACGACTGTTCTCAAAGGCTTGTTGAAGTTCGGCGCGGGTTCGGGCAACCTCTTGGGTGGCAAGCCACCATGTAAAGCCGAAGGGGTCTTGAACGCCGCCACGCCGTTCACCGTCCTCAGAACTCTTAGCGGGCATCAGCAGCTTGGCACCAGCGTTTACGGCTTGCTCTATGGCTGCGTCAACATCCTCCACATACATATGGATGTGCATGGGCGAAGCACCCACCGATAATGCCGACTGCATTTCGGAGAAGTCGGGCGTTTCGTCAACCAGCATGACCTGTGAACCGCCGATCTCGATTTCGGCGTGCATGATTTTGCCGTCCGGCTTAGTCATCCTCAGGAGTTCGACCACGCCGAACGCCCGCTTATAAAAATCGATGGCTGCCGAGGCATCCTTAAAAATCAAATAAGGGCTGATGCTGTTAAAACCTTGTGGTACACCTTTCATGATGACTCCTTATAAGTTACGCGAGCATAATTAGGTTGCCTCTAGAGCGTCGTGCGGTAAGAAGGCGTGAACACCCATAACCGGATTAGCAATCTGCGTGATGTGAAGATCGACTACGGCGGTCGCCAGCGCAAGGGCTTGCTTACGGGATGGGAGACTGTAATTTGACATCAATAGGGATACTATAGAGTCTAAGGCGATATAGGTGGCTTGCTCAAGGTCCGTGTGAAAGCCGAAGGTCAGCCAACCAGCCGGTGTCCACGCACAGGGTGGTGGCGCGGATGATGTATCTGAGAGTTCCAAGCCGAGGCGGACGTACGACATGGGACATTCCAGCGCGTTCACGCTGACTTCACCGTGACCCTGCGCGGCGTGACCATCGCCAAAGGAGAACAAAGCGCCTTCGACCGGAACAGGGAGATACAACCGGGTTCCGGCAACCAACTCCCTACAGTCGATGTTGCCGCCCCAGATCGACGGTGACAGCGTGGAGTGATGGCCCGATTCAGGCGGAGGCATCCCCAAATTGCCCAAAAAGGGTTTCAATTTGATCTGATGCCCAAAATGATTCGTGCCGGTCATTTTCCCAGCATCGAGCGACCAGAGCATCAACTCCTCGCCGCCCTCGACCAGTCCCAGATGTTGATGGATGCGGTGGGCGAAACCACCGGCGTAGGTAAAGCCGTAGGCACCGGGGAGCAGTTCCTCGAAATGAACGACCAAGGTCATGCCGGGTTTCGCGCCTTCGATCCAGATTGGCCCAATGAGGGCATGTCCCCATTGGGCGAGTTCATGCACTTTCGGATGGCGTAGGCGCGGCGTTCCATCCAAGTGAGGTGCTTCTAAGCCCCAACCCGCATCAAATGTTTCTGCTTCAATGGTATCGCCCGATTGGATACGTAAGACCGGTTCGCGTTCAAGCGAGTAATCACCATGTAGAGTATAGGCATCCGGTTTTAGTTGATGAGTCGGCAATACGGATTACCTCGTTAAATGAACTGGTAGGCCGGTAAGGTCAGGAAGTCGACGAACGGGTCGGCTTTTGCCATTTGAGTAAAGAGCTGGCTGGCGCGGGTAAATTCGCCAGAGTCGAAACGGGATGCGCCGATTTCCTCGCGGATGGCGTTCATTTCCTCGGTTAGCCATTGGTCGTAGAGGGCTTCGGTAAGCTGGCGGCCATCTTCAAGTGCCGATTGGTGCTTGAGCCACTGCCAGATTTGGGTACGCGAGATTTCGGCGGTAGCGGCATCTTCCATCAGATTATAGAGAGGAACGCAGCCGTTCCCGCGCAGCCATGCCTCGACATACTGAATACCCACCTTGATGTTCCAGCGGACACCGGCTTCGGTAATCGGGCCTTCGGGGACGCGAAGCAAGTCGGCAGCGGTGACGTTCACATCGTCGCGCTGGCGGGTGATCTGGTTGGGCTGGGGCATAATCTCGTCAAAGACTTCGAGGGCAACCGGCACGAGGCCGGGATGAGCGACCCACGTGCCGTCGTGACCATCGGTGGCTTCGCGAAGTTTATCGGCACGGACTTTGGCGAGGGCGGCATCGTTGGCTTCAGGGTTATTCTTGATGGGAATTTGAGCGGCCATGCCACCCATCGCATGAGCGCCCCGTTTATGACAGTTTTTGATGACGAGCAGCGAGTAATTCCGCATCATGGGGACGGTCATGGTGACGAGGGCGCGGTCGGGCAGGATAAAGTCGGGACGGGAGCGGAACTTCTTGATGAACGAGAAGATGTAATCCCAGCGACCGCAGTTGAGGCCAGCAGAATGGTCGCGGAGTTCGTAGAGAATTTCCTCGGTTTCGAAGGCGGCGAGGATGGTTTCGATAAGGACGGTGGCTTTGATGGTGCCGGGGGCGATGCCGAGTTCGCGCTGGGCGAGTTCAAAGACATCGTTCCAGAGGCGGGCTTCGAGGTGGCTTTCCATCTTCGGCAGGTAGAAATACGGGCCGCTGCCACGAGCGAGCAGTTCCTTGGCGTTGGTGAAGAAGTAGAGGCCGAAGTCAAAGAGGCTGCCGGAAACGGGTTTACCATCGACCAGCATGTGCTTTTCGAGCAAGTGCCAGCCGCGCGGGCGTACCATGATGACGGCGACGTTATCATTCAGTTTGTAGCCCTTGCCTTCGGGACTGGTGAAGGTGATGGTGCGGCGGATGGCATCGCGCAGGTTGATCTGGCCTTCGATCATGTTATCCCATGTGGGGGCGTTGGAGTCTTCAAAGTCGGTCATAAAAACTTTCGCGCCAGAGTTGAGGGCGTTGATGACCATTTTACGGTCGGTGGGGCCGGTGATTTCGGCACGGCGGTCTTGAAGGTCGGACGGGACGGGCGAGACTTTCCAATCGCCACTGCGGATGTGGGCGGTTTCCGGCAGGAAATCCGGCAGTTCACCCGCGTCGAGGCGGGCTTGACGCTCGGCACGTTTGGCAAGTAGGTGTTCGCGGCGTTCATCGAACTCGCGAGCGAGCTTGGCGACGAAGGCCACGGCTTCGGGCGTGAGGATTTCGGCAAACTCCGACGAAATGGGGGCCATAATTTCAACACCGTCACCAAATGAAGTGGACATGGGCGTAACTCCTTTTTCGGGGAGTATAAATGCTGGTCAAGTTCAGTGCTAGTTACCAAACAATACGAATCGCCAAGCACGCCAAGATAAAAGAGATCGCCAAGGGTTTGTGGCGGTAGTGGCGGCGGCGGTAGAGCGCCATTTGAGCACCCAAAAGTTCAAAATATTGCAAATGTTGTTCATGTTGCTGTTGATGCTGTCGATGCTGTTGTTACAACATGCTTTTGACGGCGGATGGACGGGAGCGAGCCGCTAAAACTGCCCTAAAGGATTTCCTTCGGTCACAAAAGCTGCAAATTCTTCATTTTCGCAGTGCATTTTATGTCGGCGGTGGCGGCGAAGTCGGCGACGACAGATGGGCGTTTTGTGTCGGAAATGTCGTCAGTGTCGTCAGTGTCAGGATTGTCAGTGGTGGCAGTTGGCAAATTTGGCAGCAAAGGCGGCAATGGCAAAAGTAGTCTCCAGTCTATAGTCGCCAGTCGTCAGTCCAATGCAAGAACAAATACGAGTCGCCAAGAAGCCAAGGGATACAGAGAACGCCAAGCGATGATGGCGATTTTATCCCAGCGGCGGATGGGTGGGCTGCTGCTGCAATGTTTGCAGCAAAAGGCAGTCTATAGTCGACAGTCATTAGTCCAATGCAAAGGCGAGTCGCCAATCCATTCCAAGCGTACAAAATGCGGAACAAGCGGCAAATGCGGCAAATGCAGCACAGGCGGCACGGGTTGGTGTGCGGGTTGAGTGATGTTAAGCTGCGGCGGGTGGTGAAGCCCTCACCCCCAGCCCCTCCGCATTCGCGTCAGGGCGAGGGGAGCAAATACCGGACGCAGCGTACAGTGTCCCTACGAAAAATCCGATATTTGAGTGAGATTACACAGTTAAAGCAGCGAAGTGGTGATGTCTATAAAGTTGGAGCGCGGACAGCCTGTCTGCTGTCCCTACAGATGTTCGATTATAACTTTTGTACATCATAACGGTAGGACTACCTTAAGTGGTGGATGATTATTTTAAGCCCTCACCCTACGATGGTACGTTCGCAGGCTCACTCCACCATCAGCCCTCTCCCTCAGGGCGAGGGACTTTAAAGACTTTTATG
>JAIUNI010000011.1 GCA_020161935.1 Chloroflexota bacterium | reverse complement strand
AAATTCATTTTGTGTCTATTTCATCGCAAAATGAACCATAAAAGTCTTTAAAGTCCCTCGCCCTGAGGGAGAGGGATTTAGGGTGAGGGCTTAAAATAATCATCCACCACTTAAGGTAGTCCTACCAAACCGCTGCGGCCTTTCGTTTGAATGCCGACCGGGGAGCGCCCATGAACCTGCAAGACATCCGCGAACTCGTGGACTATAACTTTTGGACGAACCGCCGCTTGCTCGCCATGACCGCTCAAGTCACGGCTGACCAACTGAACGCGCCGTCCTCACACAGCTTTGGCACCCTGCAACGCACATTGGTACATACACTGGATACCGAGTGGGGCTGGCGGGTGTTCATGCAAGGCGGAGGCTTTACGCCCCCGTTAGAAGCAAAGGATTTTCCGACTGTAGAAAGCATCCAAACCCGCTGGCATCAGGAAGAAAACGACTGGTGGGCATTCATCGACACCCTCACCGATGCTGACCTCAACCGGAAGGTGAGCAGTAAGGGCAATAACGGCATGGTGCAGGAATGGGTATTGTGGCATCTGATTTACCATGTCATCAACCACGGCGGGCAGCACCGCAGCGAAGTCGCGAACCTGCTCACCGTTTACGGGCAGTCACCCGGCGAGATCGACTTCACCGTTTACCTGAGCGAGCGCAAGGCCGCGAATGCAACCTATCTCACGAGGGCATGAGGATTTTGCAGCAAACATGGCAGCGGCAGTCCTTTGCCAGAATTGCAGCATTTCCAGCCGAGCAATCCGCCGTTCCCAACTCATTTTGCTGCAAAACGCCATCTTTAACACTAATTTTTGACTTTCAATGACTCAAATCATGAACCCCAAGCGTATCGTTCTCATCCTCCCGTGCTGTATCGGGGATGTGGTACTCGCCACCGCCACCTTAATGGCGCTGCGCCGTGCCTACCCGCAAGCCCATATCACGTGGGCGGTCGGCAGTTGGTCGAAGGGTGTCATCGAACATCACCCGATGCTCGATGCGGTGCTGGATACAGGCAAGGAAGCGCTGCCCGTCAAATCGGTGTCGGGGTTTATAGGGTTTGTACGCCAGCTCCGCGCGGGGCATTTTGACCTCGCCGTGTCGCTGGTGCGCTCGCCGTTGATGAGCGCCGCCCTGCTGCTCTCCGGCATCCCCCAACGGGCGGGCTTGAACAGTGCCGGACGTGGTTTCGGCTACACCGTTAAAGCGTCCGTTGACCCGAACCACCCGCGCCACGAAGCCGAGATTTACCTCGATGTTCCCCGCGCGTTAGGGTTAGATGTAGCGGGCTGCATCGCGAACGTGCCGGTTGATGCTGAAAGCCTCAAGCGGGTACAGGCCAAACTCGCTCAAGCCAACGTGACGAGTCCCTATCTCGTCATTAACCCAACGGGTGGGCGCAACCCCGGCATGACCATGGATAGCAAACGCTGGCCGCCGGAGTCATTCGCTGCCCTCGCGGATAAACTTGCTCCACAACTGAACACGCAGGTGGTGTTGATCGGTGGTCCGAATGATGGAGATATTGTGAGCGCGGTCGCCAGCCGCTTGCATGTACCGTACACACGCCTCGATGGTCAGTTCAGCTTTGGCGAAACAGCCGCCCTCGCCAGTCAGTCCTTGTTATACGTTGGGAATGACACAGGCGTAACGCACCTCGCCGCCGCCGCCGGAGCGAAAACGGTCATGATTCTTGGTCCTTCTGACCCGCAGCGTTACGCCCCCTTCACACCGGACAGCCTCGCCCTGTGGAAATCCGCAGCCGTTGACCGGCGTGGGGTCGCGGGTGGGCAAGCTGCCGAGTGGGATTGGGCGCGTGACGGGGTTTCAGTTGACGAAGTACTCCAAAAAATAATAGCGTTTGTTCTCGGAACACAATTCTCATAATCTAAGGTTTCAAGTTAGCGAATGAGCTTGCATTCGCGAATTGAAAACGGTAAGAAATCAATATGCACCCGTTGTATACTCTTGAACTCGTTCAACCGCAGATCATCCGCATCGCGTGGGATGGGGTCATCAACACCAACTACTTTCGGGAGGCGACTGAAAAACGGATTGAGTTTGCCAAGCAGAATATTTCGGGGAACGATGTGCTAATCTTCGACCTGAGCAAAGCCATCATCGCCATGATGGACATGCGGCTCACGGCATGGGCAGCCAACGTTGACCCCCGCATGATGTGTACCATCGTCATCGGGCGGCACAGCATTTTATCGGTCGTAACATGCTGTTACGGTTGTCGAGGCTAAAGGTGGTGTTGGCGGACAATGAGCAAGCAGCGCTTGACCGGGCGCAGGCGATCCTTGAGTCGAGTTCAGGGGTAAAACGATCCAGCTAGGAGGTTAGAAACACCATTTGAGAAGTTCTGAAATACCGGACAGCAAGTCTGCTGGCCTACAAAACGCGCGTTTGTGATGCAACTTTCATGTAGGGACGCGATACATCGCGTCCGTCCGCTGAACCCAAACCTACTTTGCAAACGGCTTCTTATTCGCGTTTCGCCCAGCGCAGCGCGTAGGCTTGAGCATAAATGAGAACCTGATTGCAATCAAACATATACTCACGGATTTCACTCGCCAAACGCGCCGCCGTTTTGCCCTTCAGCCCCGGCAGCTTGACCATTTTCATCATGCCATCGTTCTCAATCGCGGCTGCCCAGCGGTCGATAAACTCAATCGGTCGCCGTACTTCGCTCACGCGCTGCAAGATCTCGTTCTCGACCCTGTTCACCGAAAACGGCGCTTGTACCAAATGGTTCGCCTCGACCACGTAAGACTGCATGTCGCGCATCGCCTCGCGCAGTTCAATCGGTTTACGGGTCACGTTGTTGCCAATCGGGCTGATATACAAGTTATCGGTAATAGGCAGTTCCATCACGATCTGGGCATAGACGGTAATGACGTTATAAGCCATATAGAGATGCTCACGGAGCGCACCCAGAATCACCGAGTCCATGAATTCTTGCGGGGATAAATGCTGATACCGGGCCAAGGTTTCCGGGTGGAGGAGTGCCACTATTCCATCTCAATCCGTAATGGTTAATTTTCTGTGATATTGCACACAGACAGACTATACACCAAAACGCGTAAGACAGGTGGCCTTTTCTTAAGATATTTACGTTTCTAAGCTAAATCAGTGACCGGGTTTACGACCCGAACGCTCGACAATGCGTTCCGCGTACTGTTGGGCAAAGTCAAGCAGTTGGTTGATTTCCGACATGTAGCCTCGAATATCACTGGCAACCGAACTGGCGAGGCGACCATTTGAACCGGGCATGGGGATGTTCATCAGGTCTGGTGTGGTTTCGATCTTACTCACGCCCGATTCAATATCGCGCATCGACTGGCGGATCGAATTGACCATCGAAAGAATGTAGCCTTCGTGGGTATAGGCCGAGGCGGGAATAGTGGGGGTATTGTCCCCATGCAGCGCCTCACCGACATCGGTAATCGCTGTCCGAAGGTGCTTGAGCAGCCGCCGTAATTCAATCACCGCTTTGGGGTTCGCCGCCCGAAGCGGTTGGGTACGCGGCAGGTTGTGCATAATCTGGGTGTAGACCGAGATGAAGGTACTGGCAAGTTTGATCTGGTCACCTAATGCGCCGTATAACACCGTGCTGATAAACTTATCGGGAGCAAGTGCTGACCATCGGTTGCGGGTTTCGTCACGGAGGACAGCCATATAACAATTCTCTAACTAACGATGATTGTTATTTGTTGTATTACCTTACCCTAAAAAAACCATAACAGAACTCCTAACGAACGTAAAATAGGGTGTCCGCTCATATGAATTGGACTCAGGTGCTACTCGCGGTAGCCTGTCCGTACCAGTTCTTCCAACGGGGCGCGTTCACCATCTTCGTCCGTCAGGCGGTGCCGGAGTTCGGCGATTTCCCGGTCATCCAGATCGTTCATCAAACGTTCGACGCGCGTCCGGCGTTTGGCTTTCTCGGCTTCCTCAACGGCTTTTTGTGCCGGTTCCGCCCAGCGCCAGATCGTGCCTGTCGAAATAGTCGCGCCAACGATCAGCACAAACAAGATCGCTGTCATACTGCCACTGCTCGCGCCAGTCACCATCGCCGACACGCCCAACACGGTGAGCGCCGTCCAAATTAAACCCGTTGCCAGAACCCTTGCTTGTATATTATTCACGGTCGATTCCCCTTGTCTATCCTACTTATTGGTCATTCATCTATACGCAGGAATTCAAGGTGCGTTGCGCGTTTAGCCTGTTGACGGTTGGCTGACGCGCGGATCGGTCGGGGCGACTTGGATAACCGCCGCCCACGGCAGGTAATGCGTATAGATCGTATCCGTACGAATTTCGTTACCCTGCATATCCAAGATTTTGCGAGTGAACGTCACATCCGCGCCATCTTTCGACCAGTCGATATACTGTTCCTGCCCCAATTGTAGCTCGGCGTTGGGTTGGTAAATGGTCTGCAAGGCAGGAACTACCGACTTGATGACTGGCCCTTCCATCACCACCTGCCGACCGGGGTTGGTGCTGTAGAAGCGGAACTGGATCGACTGGTCAGCCGGAAAGACTGAGGTTTCCATCAACAGGTGATAGTCGGTATCGTTCAGGAAGCGGAAGTCAGCAGTCGGCTGGAAGATCGCCGCGTCCAAACCGGGGGGCGTACCGTTCAGTTCGTAGAAGCCGACACGGTAGCCGTGCGAGTTGCGTTCGACAATCGGGAAACCTGCTTTGAGGGCAGCGCGGAAAGCGGTCGTGCTGACCTGACAAATACCACCGCCGACACCGTCGATGGTGCGCCCCCCGAAAATGATCTTCCCTTGAACGAAACCGTCTTCAGGGTTGATGTCACCGAGGTAGTTGTTAAAGGAAAAGGTTTCGCCGGGGGCGATAATCAAACCGTTGAGGCGTTCAGCGCCTTCGATGATGTTTTGAACGCGACTCTGGGTCGAACCAGTATAGTAGGTAGTCGAGTCCCCAACCAGCGTGGTTATGCCCAACTCGGTCGCGGTCACGTTACTGCTGTACTTGGGCAAATCGTAGGCGAAGGCCAACGGAACGAGGCGGTTGGTGGTGTTGAACACGGTTTCCGCCACACGCTGCATGGTCGTGTCCACGTCAAGCGAGCGCCCGTTGACGCTCTCTTTAATCATTTCGAGCTGGCGGGTGCTTTCATTGAAGTGAAAGCGTCCGTCTTTCGGCTGGCTAATCAAGCCGGGGGCGAGGCTTTCCAAGAAGCCGCGCAGGGGTTCAGTGTTGACGGTCACGTCATAACGCAGCGTTCCGTCAGGGTTATCCACCAAGCCCAGCACCAATAGCGATTTGATCTGGTCAACATTCGCCGTCCACGGGCCGAGTGAACCGCCCTTCTGGTCATCCGTGACGAGGGTCAGCGAAGACGCAAGCGCGGTGTTAATTTTGTCTGCCGCCACACTCGCATCGGTCACGCGCGGTTGCGCTTCGCTAACCACTAGCGGGATTTCGCCGCCCGTTTGAAGCTGGCGCATGAGGTTTTCGAGTGTACTAATGGTGCTGGACACATCGAGCGCTAAACCGGTTTGGGCGGGCGTGGTGACGACTACCGTACCACTCATGTTAAGGGTCGCATCAACAGGAGGACGGTTAAACTCCGAGGCAATCGTATTGAGTTTTTGGACGGCCACCTGTTCATCATAGCGGACAATCGGCGCGATGCTCCGGCCATTCAACCAGATGCTGGCCTGCGTGCCGAGGTCACTCAAGGGGCTGCCACTGCGCCCCGCCGAAAAGACTTGATCGAGCGTTCGTTCGACATCAAATGTGATACCGAGTTCACCCGCAGTCGCCTGCCAGAAACGGTCGTTATAGCGGAAGGTGAACACCGCCTGTTTATCGTAGGTAAAGGCATTGGTGAGTGCCGTCCGTGCCTGTTCACGGGTCAGGCCGCCGAGATTGACGTTGTAAGCCGAAAGCCCCGGCAGCGCTTTATTGCTATATTGAAGTTGGAAGGCCATCAGTAAAGCGACTAACGCGGTGACGAGCAGTACCGTTCCGGTAATAAACAGAATGGGCAGCCGGACGAGCCACGGATTGAGAGAAGATTCACGTTCTTGGGGAAGGTAGTAATCGTTGGAAGGATAACCTGTCATCTAAAACCAGCCAAACTCCTTATCACTGAGAACAGCATTGTACCACCATTATAGAGCGGGAGGTGACAAGAACGTTTGTTTGGTTAACATTTCTCATATTGTATCCGATACGGCAATTGTCGTACCATGTCTATATTGAGCGTAAACACAAGCACACAAACCTATGACTAAAAGTGTATTCATTAGCAGCACCAGCCTTGACCTGAAACGCTATCGCAAGGCTGCCATTGAGGTCTGCAAAAATTTAGGCTTCGAGCCGATTGCGATGGAAAATTTCGAGGCGATGGGCGTTGGCGCGACCGAAGGCAGCAAACGCAAACTGCGCGAGGCTGATCTGTTCGTCGGCATCGTGGCGCACCGCTACGGCTATGTCGAGGATGGGCATGACCGCAGTGTGACGGAATGCGAGTTCGACTATGCGGGTGAGCGCGGGTTAGACCGCCTGTGTTTCATCGTTGACCCTAATTACAACTGGCCGCAGCGTTCTATTGAGAAACGGCAAATCAAACGGATCAGCGCCTTCAAGGGCAAGATCGAAAAAGCCGTCATCCGCAACCTGTTTACAGACGTAAACGACTTCCGGCAAAAGCTGACGATGGCGCTGGTTAACTGGCAGGAATGGCGTACTGCCCGCAGCGGTGAACTGGACGCGATTCTGGCGACCTCGCCAGAAGATATTCCGGGTGTACCGGAACGGCTGGTGGGTCGGGAAGCAATCGTTCGCGACCTTCACGGGCTGTTGGATAAGGGCAAGCGGGTTCTGTTGCAAGGCTTTGGCGGGATGGGCAAAACAGCGCTGGCTGCTGCGGTCGCGGGCGAACGGATCGGTTTAGGTAAAGGCGCGGTGCTGTGGCTGCGGGCAGGTACGGAAGAACGCGACGACCTGATGCTGGCGATGGCGCGGCCTTTCAACGCCCAGCACAACGTCACTAAAGAATCGGGAACAACCAATCAAGCGCGGGTAGTACGCCTGCTGCTGACCGATAATAACGTCAAGTTGATTGTGCTCGACGACGTGTGGAACGCGCGCGCCCTGACGCAGCTTCTAGCGGTCAACGCGGTACCCGCAGGCGTGCCGATCATCGTCACCTCGCGCAACCGTTTCACCGGCCTCACGCGGATTGATGTAGGACGGTTGGAACGCAGGGCATCGCTCGAACTGCTCTGTCACTATGGCGACCCCGATTGGATGGATGACGCAGACGCAAATGACCTGTGCGCCAAACTGGGAGACCACAGCTTCGCGGTCAAGGTGGCAGCACTCACACTGGCGCTGGATGGCCTGACACCTAAGGAACTCCTCCGGCGGATCGAGGCTGCTCCGTGGAAGCTGGCTGTGCCGGAAGGCTCGGTGGAAGAAGGCCGCAGCAGTATTGAAGAACTGCTGACCACCAGTTTGCACGGTTTGGACGAGGAAGCACGGAGCATTTTCCTCGCGATGGGAGCGTTCTTTACCGCCAGCGTGACACCGGAAATGCTCTCGATCTATATGGCGCTGCTGCCGAGCGTGGTGGAGGACGCGCTAAACCGCCTCCAACGACGCGGGTTGGCGGAACGGGTTTCGGAAAGCGATGATCGTGCGGTTGAATACCGCATCCACGATTTAGCCTACAGCTACGTGCGGGCGCAGGCTGGAAACACCGAACATCATCGGGCGCTGGATGCCAGTTTGGCGTATCTGAAACGCTACCGCGAACCGAAGCCAGAAAACTTCGCGGCGCTGCGGACGGAACTCGATAACTTCATCGGCGCGAGCAGTTGGGCGATGAGTGTCGACCGTTACGCGGATGTACAGCGGTTCGCAAACTGGCTTTACCGCAACTTCGATAGCGATACATCGGAAGGGTTTCTGCACCTGCAAGGGTACGGCAATATCGCGACAACACTGCTGGAACAGGCGGCGACCGCGAGCGAACTGCTCAAAGACCATCTCAGCCAAGCACAGTATCTTGGCAGTTTGGGCAGCGCCTACCGTGACCTGAGCCTGATTAAAACCGGTATGAAATACTACCGTCAAGCACTCAAGATTTACCGTGACCTGGGCGACACGGCGGGCGAAGGTATTACACTGGGGCGCATCGGCATCGCGTACCGGCTTTCCGGTCAGGCGCAGCCCGCGATTGAGCATTTGGAAGCGGCGCTGGCAATCTCGCGGCAGGTCGGGAATAAACGGTCGGAGGGGATCAATCTGGCGAACCTCGGCATCGCCTACCGATTGGTCGGGAATCCAGACGCGGCGATTGAGCATCTTCAACAAGCGCTGGCGATTGCACGGGAACGTGCTGATGTGCGCGGCGAGGCGATCAATCTCGGCAACATCGGCGATATTTACCGCGAAGAAAACCGTGTGGAAGAAGCGATCAAGACCTACGAACAAGCGCTGGCGATTGCCCGCCAAACGGGAGATAAGCGCGGGGGTGGCATCAACCTCGGTCGGCTGGGCGATGCATACCGTGGATTGAAGCAGTACGAGCGAGCAGTGGAATACCTTCAGCAAGCGCTGACGATTGCGCGAGAAACGGCGGACAAACGTGGCGAGGCCATCAACCTCGGTCGGTTGGGCGATACCCTGCGCGATCAAGGTGAGGTCGTAACAGCGATTGAGTATCATCAACGCGGATTGGCGCTGGCGCAGCAGATGGACGACAAGCGCGGCGAGGGGTACGGCTTGGCTGATCTAGCCGTCGATTACAGTCTGCTGGGGGAAACAGCGAAGGCAGCCGACAGCTTCCAAAAAGCACGGGCGATCTTTGAGGGCCTTGGCATGAGCCACATGGTACGTGACCTCGATAAACGTGCCGCTGCCCTCAAGCAAGAATTGGCTTAAATGGCGGATAGCTGGTAGAAGGTGGCGGTCACTTCGACCTCGCCGCCCGATTCCATCAACGCCTTAAAGGTAATCTGCCCTGTCATCGGGTCAGTCGCTTGCAAGGTCAGCGTTCCTTCGGATACAAAAGCGTACGAATCCACGCCGGTCGTATCGGCTAAGACACTGAAACTGGCACCCACACCGGTGATTTTGTTGCTGTTGGCATCATAGGCTTCGGCGTAGGATTTGGGTGTGTAAATACCCGGAAGCGTGCCTTCGGGCAGGATGATACTGACGGACGCGCCGGGTGGGCCGTCAGTGGCGACGAGGCTGATAAGGAACCCACCGCCCTCCTGCCGGAAATAATTGCCCGTACCGGTAAATTCACCACTGACCGCGCCGCTCACGGTGGCCTTAAAGCTGCCCGCGTTGATCCCCGCCGCATCAACCGTTGGAACCGGCGTACCCCCGTTTTGGGCAGCGTTCCCCCCACAGGCGGCGAGCAGTAACGTCAGGCAAAATAGAAGTAGTCGTTTCATAGGTAATGTCGTCCTGTATATCGGTTAGCCGTTCGCTAACGCATTTTTGAAAGTGGTTAACGCTTCAAGGTGCTGGCCCAGTTGGGTGAAGCCCAAGCCCATCGTGTTCAGCGCGACATGGGTCGCCCCGATCTCACTCACCTGTATGGCTTGGCTGACCCACTGCTCCTTTGGCGTATGCTTGCCTTCAATCCGCACATCCAAGCCGAAGCTCTGAGGGTCGCGGCCTTCCTCTACTAAATACTCACGCAGCTTGTCAACACGACCGCGCAGTTCGGACACGGGCATGAAGTTAGGAATCCAGCCATCACCCAAACGGGCGCAGCGTCGCAGCACGACATCCGCGCCACCACCGAACCAGATGGGAATGGGCTGCTGAGGAAGGGGCAAGATACCTGCATCGGGAACGGTATCAAACTCGCCGTTAAAGTTCACCAGCGGATTCGCCCATAGGTCGCGCAGCAGGACAACCTGTTCTTCGATACGTTTGCCACGGGTATGGAAGTCCTCACCCAAGCTGTCATATTCGACCTTATTCCAGCCGACACCCACGCCGAGCCGGATACGCCCACCGGAGAGGACGCTGACCTGCGCCGCTTGCTTGGCGACGAGCGCGGTTTGACGCTGGGGGAGAATGAGGACACCGGTTAGAAATTCTAGGCGCTGTGTAAGGGCCGCCATCCAGCCGAACAGCACCATCGGCTCATGGAACATGGTTTGATAGGTGTATGGGCCTGACCACGGTTCGGGGCGATTAGGATTCGCGCCGAGCACATGGTCGTAAATCATCAGGTAATCGTAGCCCAGCCCTTCCACCGTTTGTACGTATTCGCGGAGATCGGCGGGATTCGCGCCGATTTCAGTTTGTGGGAAAACAACACCAAGTTTCATCGTTTAGCCTCTTTGAGTGTGAAATAGGGCGCACCAATCCACGCCCTGTATTTGAAGGGTAGACGCGCGATCACCTTACCCCGCAGCAGTCGGTTGCACTGTTGGGGTGGACTGCTGCGGGAGGGTGCTGGACGTAAGCGTAACCGCAGGGGCAGCCGTCACCGGACGGAGTGTGGGCGTTAAGGTGGGCTGAACGGTGGGTGTTGCGGGTGGCAGCGCCGGCACGTTCAGTTCCTTGACTAGATCAGCCGGATTAAAGGTTTGAGCGCAGGCGAACTGCGACCGGACACCCCAGCCGGAAACACCACCCTGCAAGCGTGCGCGTAACCACTGACCACTGCCATCCTGTGCATCCACCACCACGCTTACACCGGACGGGATCGTTCCAACGACCTGATAGCGGGCATCCGGCCCATCATAAAGAGTGACGGGTGGGCCAGCGGGCAGACATTCAGGGTTAACGACCGGAATATCGAGCGCTTGCTCCTGCTGATTACCAGCCGAGTCCTCCGCGAACAGTACGAGGCGGATGGGTTGGTCAGCGATGCCCGCCAAGCCGGTAATATTGCCCTGCGCCCCGAACTCTGATTGAAGGGCGGAGTTGGTGAAGGCTTCTAAACCCGTGAGGCGGGTTGTGACCGCGCCGGGGGCAGACCACGATATGCTGAGGTTTTGGACGACATAGCGCACCAACTGCGAAGGCTCGGCGATCAGGCTGATCGTGCCGAGGGGTTGGTAAACGGTCAGCGTTTGGGCAGCCGAGGTTCTTTGTGTCCCGTTTTCGGCGACCAATTCAAGGACGACGTTCCCAACAAGCCCGCTCGTATCTAACGTGATGCCGGTGGTTTCGGCGCTGATGCGTTCAATGACCACTCGGCTGTTCACACTCAGGCTGAGGTTGCTCACATCGCTCACCGTCCAGCTCAGGCCAACATCCTCGCCCTGCGCCACCTGAGCGGTATTCACATTGAAGGCGGTAATCTGTGGCGGGCGAACCGGACGGAACAGGAAGGCCAGCAGCAGTACGACGAGCAATACAGCGACGACCGCCGCGCCAGCCAAGGCCAGCGGTGTCCATGAGGGCAGCGTAGGCTTCTCGATCAATTTGGCGCGGGCAACCGCAAGAAAGTGCGCCGCATCGCCTGATGTGACCTGCACATCGAAGCTGTGGGAACGCGGTTTGCCCCACAACACCGGCTTTTGGGGAAAGGCTTCACCCGATACGACAAAACGCGCACCGGGCATCAGCGTGGTTTGGGAAGTCGGCAGGTTGAAGCGCAGGGCGTTTTCGCGCGAGCGGCAGACGATGGTCAGCGGTAAGGGCGCACTCCCCTGATTATGCAGGTGAAGGCGGAAACGATCACCCCGATTGAGAACCGACTTTTCGAGTGCCATGCCGAAGCCGCCGAACGGCAGCACCCGTACGATCATCTGCGCGTCGAGCTTGTGTTCAGGCTTATCGGTTTGTGTGACGTGTACCTGAACCTTATAGTCACCGGGGCGGCTTTCGCTCCGGCGGGCGGGACGGAAGTTGATGAGTACCTGCTCACTGTGGTCGGGGTCGATCAGGATTTCGGTACGGTCGAGGCGTATCCACTCGGCGGGCATTCCGGTGACTTCGACACGATAGCGGTGGGCTTCGGTCGAGGTGTTGGTGATGTTAACCTCGGCGGACATATGTGCGCCGGGGGAGAAGGGCGCGGGTGGGCCGATGACATCCAAGCGGAAGGCAAGCGCGGCGACCTCAATCCGTTGGGTGGTTTCCTCGACCACTTTAACAGGCTGAGTCGCCATCTCATCGAGTTGATGGTAGATGATGCGGAGATGCCCGATTTGGATTTCATCGCCACCGTCGAGTTCACGGGGCGTATTGGGCGCGAGGCGTTCGCCATCGACGAATGTGCCGTTGGCGGACTCCATATCGGTGATGAGGGTTTTTTGACCATCGTGGGACAGGCTGAAGTGATAACGTGAGATGGTGTTGGTATCTAACGCGATGGTATTGCCGGTTGAACGACCGACGGAGATCGAATTTTCGACCAGTGGAAAGGTCATAAACTGACCTTCCGGCCAAAACACATCTAATCGACCATATGCCATAACGCAGCTCCGTGTTAGACCGCAATCCGACCATTGTAACCGCATGATGGGCATAGTCCAAGATGGACACCGTACCTATTACCCAACGATGGGACTACGGGATGGTGAGGAAAAGATGAGAAGGGGGCGTGATTTACGAGCGATTGATTATCAACATCTCCAAAAAGAATATGCCAATTTTGTGTATTCATATCCTAGCTTTGGGATCAAAATTGGGCGAGGATTAGCCTGATATTTTTTGGAAAGGATACTCTTTATGAACCCTTTTATCCGGCTGGCGACGGAAGATGATGCCCCTTTGATCCTCGATATTTATGCGCCGATTGTCCGCGAGACACCGATCTCGTTTGAGTATGAGGTGCCGGGAGAGGCGGAGATGCGCGGGCGGATACGGAGCAAGCTCGAACATTATCCGTGGCTGGTGATGGAGAATGACGGCGAGCTAATGGGTTATGCCTACGCGGGGCGCTGGCGTGACCGCGCGGCTTACGATTGGTCGGTGGAGACGACCGTTTACGTGAGCGTGAAGGCTCGGCGTGGTGGTGTGGGGCGCACCCTGTACAACGCGCTGTTCGAGGCGCTGCGGGCGCAAGGCTTCGTGCTGGCGGTGGCGGGGATCACCTTACCGAACGCGGGCAGCGTAGGGCTGCATGAGGCGGTCGGGTTTAGGGCGATGGGCGTGGCGCACAACGCGGGTTACAAATTCGGGCGATGGCACGACATCGGCTTCTGGCAGCTTCAGTTACAAGACCCGCCGGACGACCCCAAGCCGACGATGAAATAAGCTCTGTCATTATGCGAAATTTGCATATAAATCCGCCGAATTGTCTGACGGGAAGCTTCCGTGCATCCGCTGAAGTGAGATTTTATGTCGGCAGAACTACGGGAGCGCGGCGCTGAAATGACACAAGTGCAGCGGATCGCTCCCGTGTATCCGCCGCTGTGCAATGCTTGGCGGATGTGAGGGAGAATGCCGCCGAAAATGCAAAATCATTTTTACCACAAAGGCACAAAGAACACAGAGGAAAAGCAAAGGTTTTTAACACAAAGGCTCCAAGACACAATGGCACAGAGATGAATACAGGATAGCATAGTTCGAGGGCGAAAGGGTGAACATTTGGTCGCTTTTACGGGGCGAGTTCACCAACCCTTTTGAGGGAAAAAGATTGTTAAGCCGGTTGGTGAAGGGTTAGAAAACGGTTTGTGCCTAAGAAAGGCGGATGCAGCGGAAGCCGAAGTTGACATAGGCGTTCATGGGGTAGTCGTCAAAGCGCAGGGCGGACTGGTTGGCGTTATCTTTATACGAGCCGCCGCGCAGGACACGGATCATTTCGGTATCGTCGCCGTTGACCTCGCGCCCATCGCTCACATCGTAGGGGTAATTCATATAGCGGCTGCGTACCCACTCTAACAGGTTGCCGCTCATATCCGACGCGCCGACCCATGAATTCCCCGCAGGGCGACTGCCTACGGGAGCGGTTTGATCGTTGGCGTTATCAATATATACCACATTGTCCGCTATAAAATTATTCCCCCACGGGTAGACGAAGTTACTTGGCCCACGCGCGGCATATTCCCATTCGGGTTCGGTGGGTAAACGGCTGCCCTCGCGCGCTTCACAAAAGTCACGCGCTTCGAACCAGCTTACCGAGTCACGGGGTTGGTTGTCAGCGGTGAAGTTACCTGTAGAGCCGAACTGGGCGTTCGTGACTTCGTAGCGGTCAATCCAAAACGGTTGGTCAATACACTGCTCTCCGGCGGGCGCTTGGTCTTCCTCACCACCATCCTGCCCCATCGTGAAGCAGCCTGCCGGAACGTACGCCATTTCGATCCCATCAATCAACCGGTAAACGGCGTGCCAATCGGTATTGGCGCGAAGAGATGCTGGCATCGCTATATCCGCAGGTGTGTAATCACGGGCGCAGCGGAAGCCGATACCCGCAATTTCGAAATAGGGCGGATAACCATAGCGCCAGACTGAACGAAGCGCATCGGCATCGGTGTTCCATGAACCGCCGCGCATCACAAACCGAACGCTGTCATCCGAAAGATCGCCCTGCGATTCCGCGCTCAAGTTATAGGGATAGCGTTGATGAACACTACTGACCCATTCCCATACATTACCACTCATATCCGACGCGCCGACCCACGAATTGCCCGCAGGGCGACTGCCGACTGCGGCGGATTCGTCGTTGGAATTGCCGACATAAACCACGTTCTCTGCTACAAAGTCGTCGCCCCACGGATAGAGAAAGTCGCTTGGCCCACGGGCAGCATATTCCCATTCGCGTTCGGTTGGCAAACGCGCACCCCGCGATGTACAAAAATTAATTGCCTTATACTGGCTCACTTCGTCATACGGGCGGTTACTCGTAGGACTTGCCGCCATGCCAAACTGCTGTCGGGTAACTTCATAGCGATCAATCCAAAAGGGTTGGTCAAAACACTGTTCATGGGCAGGGCCGAAGTCCACGTCATCGTTATTTTGCCCCATCATAAAGCAGCCGGGCGGCACGAGCGCCATCTCGACCCCATCGAACACCTGATAAAGGGAAGCCCAATCGGCGTTCGACGTGACCACAGGAACAACGGGGACAGGGGTATCCGTGGGAATGCCAGCGGCGGCTTGGGTCTTTACTACGCCAGTTTCGGCAATCGAAGCCTCGTTGGTAGCGAGCTGATCTTGATTTTCTTGCGTGGCGACAACACCAGTCGCTACACCGTTGGCTTCGGTGGTCGCAAGTTCCAACTGTTTTTCCTGCGTTTTAATGACACCCGTCGCAGCGATGCTGGTTTGGTTAGCCGCTAATTGGGAATCGGCGGCTTGAGTTCTGGCAACACTCGTCGCCGTTTGTAAGGCTTGATTCGCCGGGGCGAGCGCTGCCATTGTAGCCAGCGCATCGGGGGCATCTTCGAATGATGTACGGTCATTGAGTGCGGGAATGACGACAAAGACAACCACAACGAGCGCTAAGATGCCAACTAAACCGATTACAAGCCAGCGGCGCGGGATGGCAGCGAACGGGTTTTTGAAACCGGTAAAGGGTTTCGACGCTGGAGGGGGTGAAGGCGGCAGCGTGATGGGAGTAGTAGGCGGCTGATTGATGTGCGGCGCGATCTTCCGCAGCAGCCGCGTGTAACCTTTGGTGGGGTCGCCCGTGAAGTCGATAAACTGAACACCGGCGATTTGCACCGGCACGCGGGTTTTCCGCGCCATCACGGGGATGATGGTTTTGTTGCTCTGCTGGGCGTAGTCGATTTCGTTGAGGACGAAGCTGCGGCGCTGGTGAGGCTGAACGGGACGGTTAACATCCGGCGAGAGCAGCACGACGACATAATCGGCAGCGTCGATTTCTTCCTGAATTTGGAGCGCCCAACTTTCGCCGGGTTCGAGGGTTTCATCCATCCAGACTGTGACACCATCCAACTGGCGCAGTTGGTCACGCAGTTGGACTGCCAGATCATAGGTATCCACTTTGGCATAGCTAATGAAAATATGCATGAGTGATTATTCAAGCCAATAAAATGTTTAGCCTTATTATACGCAGAAGGCGACAAGAGGCGAAAACGGGATTTCACCGCCCTTTTCGCCCCCTCGTCTGCTATAATACGACCCTTTAGAAAATCTAATAAGGTTCTTACACGTTGACGGTAAGCTAATGTCACCAGCAGTGCATCTAATCAACACTTATCAGGCTACTGGCAGTTGGCGATTGGTTTTCGCAAGAGCAAGCTACCCGGCCTGTTTTATGATGAACAGGACACACAAGGGATAAAAGGCTTATGATCCGTTCGACACGTACGCACCGTCCCCCGACGGATGTGATTGAACTGGCGGACAAGATTGTGGTGATGGTCGAAATTGCGGGGATGCGAACTGAGGATTTGAACATCAGTTTGCACGACAAGCGGCTGACGATCAGCGGCAGCAGGCGCAAACCGGAACACCATCCCGCCGCGTATCACCAGTTGGAAATTGGTTTCGGCGAATTCAAAGTCGATTTGGACTTGCCGTGGACGATTGAACGAGAAGCTGTGACAGCGACTTATGAAGATGGTTTATTGACAGTGGAATTACCGCGTAAGACTTCCCGCGTCATCCCGGTGGTGGATGTAAGCGGCGACGCATAAAAGGCGAAAAGATGACACCCAAACGAACAGCAGATTTGACCAAAGCCCGCTACTTCGCAGACGAGGATGAGCGCGAAACGACCAAGACGAGTGAGATTGAAATCACCGTTGAGGATGGCGCGAACCAGCCGGAAGACACCACGAAGCAGAACAAGAGTGACATTCCGTCGGTGATTCCGATTCTGCCGCTGCGGGGCTTGGTGGTTTACCCCCAAACGGCGATTCCGCTGACGGTGGGGCAGCCGCGCAGTATCAAGCTGGTGGATGACGTGATTTCCGGCGACCGCTTGATCGGACTCGTGGCGGCGAAAGACCCGGATATGGAAACACCGGGGCCGGAAGATGTGTACGAGATCGGTACGCTGGCTTCGATACACCGCTTATTCCGCGCACCGGACGGCACGATCCGCCTGCTCGTGCAGGGGTTGGCGCGTATCCACATTGACGAATATGTGGAAAACGAACCGTACCTACGGGCGAAAGTGACGGCAATCCCCGAAACGTTGGAAGATACGGTTGAGGTCGAGGCGCTGGTACGCAACGTGGCCGACCAGTTCACGCGGTTGGCTGACCTCGTGCCGAATATCCCCAGCGAACTGATTACCAACGCCGTCAACGTCGAAGAACTGGACCCGCTGCAACTGGCGTATGCGATTTCGACCTATATTCGCATCGGCCTCGGCGACGCACAGGCGATCCTCGAACTGGAAAGTACGGATGCCAAGCTGCGGCGATTGATGACGATCCTCAATAAGGAACTCGAAGTCTTGGAACTGGGACGGAAGATCCAAACCGAAGCCCAAACCGAGATGGAGAAGGTACAGCGTGAATATTACCTGCGCGAGCAGTTGAAGGCCATTCAGCGCGAACTCGGCGAGTCCGACGAACAGATGGTGGAAGTCGAGACCTTCCGCAAAAAGATTGCCGAAGCGGGAATGCCCGAAGAAGCGCAGAAGGAAGCCGAGCGCGAACTTGACCGCCTTTCCAAGCTGCCGACGGCTGCGGCGGAATACGGGGTCATTCGCACCTATCTCGACTGGATGACCACCCTACCGTGGTCAAAGACGACCGAAGACAAGCTCGACATCAGCCACGCGCGAGAAGTGCTGGATGAAGACCACTACGGCTTAAAGGACATCAAGGAGCGCATCCTCGAATACTTGGCGGTGCGGAAGCTGCGTAAGGAACGTGCCGAGGAAATGGAAGGCGAGAGCGAAGAAACCTACAACATCCGGCGTGAACGACGCGGGGCGATCCTGTGCTTCGTCGGGCCGCCCGGTGTCGGCAAGACCTCGCTCGGCGCGTCGATTGCGCGGGCGATGGGGCGCAAGTTCATCCGCATGAGCCTCGGTGGTGTGCGGGATGAGGCTGAAATTCGCGGTTTCCGCCGGACGTACATTGGCGCGATGCCGGGGCGTATGATCCAGACGATCCGCCGTGCCGAGTCACGCAATCCGGTGATTATGCTGGACGAAGTGGATAAGCTGGGGCGCGACTTCCGCGGCGACCCCGCCAGCGCACTGCTCGAAGTGCTTGACCCTGAACAGAACGCCGAGTTCCGCGATCATTACATGGATGTGGCGTTTGACCTGAGCGATGTGTTCTTCATCACCACGGCGAACGAGTTGGAGCCGATCCCCGGCCCGCTGCGCGACCGTATGGAGATCATCCAACTCAGCGGGTACACCGAAGCCGAAAAGGTGGCGATTGCCGAGCAGTACCTTGTGAAGCGCCAGACCAAAGAGAACGGCTTGCGCCCGAAGGAAATCGAGTTCACGCATGAAGCGCTGACCACGATTGTGCGCGATTACACGCGGGAAGCGGGTGTCCGTACCCTCGAACGCGAGATCGGGCGGGCAGCACGTAAGGTCGTGACGCGCATCGCCGAAGGTAAGACACGCAAGGTCGTCATCAAGGACAAGCAGGTGCGCGAACTGCTGGGTAAGCCGCGCTACGGCTACCGTGAGGAAATCGAAGAACGCACCGACTTGCCGGGTGTGGCGACCGGCTTGGCGTGGACACCGGTGGGCGGCGACGTGCTGTTCGTCGAAGCGGCGCGGATGCCGGGTGGTAAGGGCTTCCAGTACACCGGTCAGTTGGGCGAGGTGATGGCGGAAAGCGCGAAAACGGCGTTGAGCTACATTCGCTCGAAGGCCGAGTCGTTCGGGCTTGACCAGAAGTTCTTCGACACAAACGATATTCACATCCACGTTCCGGCGGGCGCGGTGCCGAAAGATGGCCCGTCAGCCGGTGTGACGATGGCCGCCGCGCTGGCCTCGCTCATCACGGGGCGCGCGACCAAGAGCAACGTGGCGATGACCGGCGAAATTACCCTGCGCGGGCAGGTGCTGCCAGTCGGCGGCATCAAGGATAAGGTACTGGCGGCGCACCGTTTCGGTGTGGACACGGTGATTATCCCGAAGAAGAACCAGAATGATCTGGATGATCTGCCAGCGGACGTGCGAAAGCAGTTGAAGTTCGTGCTGGCGGAGCATGTGGACGACGTGCTGGATGCGGCACTCGTACCCGTATCCGGCAGCAAGAACGGGCATAAGGCCAAAAAGTAGTGTATAGTCAGCGTAGGGATGTAATCCTGATCGTTAGGTTGCGTTACGTCACTATGCTGATGGTTTGATAAGGCAATCCCGGCGAGTGTTGTAGGCGGCAGGAACGATCCATGATATGCTATCTACTGGATGCCGTTAATATGACCGGAGATGACCTGTGCCAAAAGTAATGATAGTCGATGATGACCGGAATACAGTGAAGCTGCTGCAAACGCTGCTGGAACTGGACGGTTTTGTGGTGGAAGTCGCAGGGCGCGGGGCGGATGTGCTGCCCGCAGCCGAAAACACGAAGCCGGACATCTTCCTGATGGATTACCACCTCGCTGATATGGATGGTGTGGACGTGGTACGCGAACTGCGTAAAACGGAAATCTTCGCCAAAACGCCGATTGTGATGGCCTCCGGCTTGGATGTGGAGGACGAGGCGAAAGACGCGGGTGTCGACCACTTCATGATTAAACCTTTCGAACCGAGCGATCTTGCGCCGCTGTTCAACCGACTGCTAGGTGTTTGAGTGCCAATGGACGTTTTAATCATCGGCGGCACACAGTTCGTCGGGCGACACTTAGCAGAGGCCGCGCTCGAAGCAGGTCATAAGGTTACACTTTTTAACCGGGGCAAGACTGGTCCGGGTTTGTATCCACAAGCGGAAACACTGGTGGGCGACCGCGACGGTGATCTCGACGCGCTCAAGGGGCGCAAGTGGGACGTGGTGTTCGACCCCAGCGGTTATTTACCGCGTGTGGTGCAGCAGTCCGCAGAACTCCTCAAAGACGCGGTAGGGCGTTACGTGTTCATTTCCAGCATCTCGGTGTATGTGGACTCAGACGAGGCGGACGAAAACGCGCCGCTAAACACGATGGACGATGACCCGACCAGCGAAGATATTCCCAAGTACTACGGCGCGCTTAAAGTGGCGTGTGAAAATGTGGTCAGCGAGATTTATGGCGACCGTGCTTTGAACGCCCGACCGGGGTTCATCATCGGGCCGTATGATCCTGTGCCACGCTTACCGGGTTTGCTGTGGCGCTATGACCGCGACGGCGAACGGGTGGCAGGGCGACCGGAACAGGGTGTGCAGGTTATCCACGCGCGGGATATGGCGGATTGGCTGCTGAAGGCGGTCGATCAGAAGCTCTCTGGCGCGTACAACCTGACCGGACGGCCTGTGAAAATGAATGACCTGCTCGATACAGTCGTCAGCCTGACCGGTAAGAATACAACCGTGAGCTACGTGGGTGATGAACTGCTGAAGGTGCGCGATATTCCGCCGGTGGATGGTGTCGGCTACTGGGTTCCCGCCGAGGCTGAAGGCATCATGCGGGCGAACGTGGATAAGGTGTTCGCGGCGGGTTACACCGAGCGACCACTGCGCCAGAGTATCAGCGAGACGCTGGAATGGCTGCGGCGTGAGGGCTTCCAGAGCGACAACCTGAAAGAACGCATCGAAGGGCGTGTGCTTTCGATGGAAAAAGAAACCGAGATTTTAGAAGCGTTCAAGCAGCAAGACAATTAGCCGCAGAGAAAAGCGGTTATAACAAAACGCAAAGGCGCAAGGAAGCAAAGAATACGAATCGCCAAGTGCGCCAAGATAAAAGAGATTCCCAAGTAGGGGCGACCTGTTAGGTCGTCCCCCCATCAAATTATCCTCACAATAGTGACATTCTTTTGGAAGCCTTTTATGACAAAACCATCTATAGGGATTATTTTCCATCCGGCCTTCGCACCGGAGTCGCTCGTTCCGTTTGCGCGGAAGGCAGAAGCCGCCGGATTTGACGAACTGTGGTTGTGGGAAGACAGCTTTTGGGCAGGGGCGCTGACCTCCGCCGCGACTGTGCTGGCAACCACCGAACGCATCAAGGTCGGCATCGGGTTAATGCCGGCGACCGCGCGTAACCCGTTGTTTTCGGCGATGGAACTGGCGTTTTTGGGGCAGCTCTATCCCGGACGCTTTAAGCCGGGGTTCGGGCATGGGGTGGACGGCTGGCTGCGGCAGATCGGCGCTGCGCCCAAATCCACCATGAAAGCCCTCGAAGAAACCGTAACCGCCATTCGCGGCCTGCTCAACGGTGAAACGGTAACGATGAACGGCGACCATGTTCACTTCGACAAGGTGAAGCTGGAACTCGTGCCGGAGCAAGCACCGCCGCTGTATATCGGCGCGATCCGCGAAAAGTCGATGCGGCTGGCGGGACGCGCGGGTGACGGCACAATCCTCACCGAAATGGCCTCCCCCGCTTATGTAAAATGGGCGCGGGAACTGATTAAGGCAGGGATGGAGGACAGTGGTCGGGTCGAAAATGACCTGATCGTGTTCGCCCACGCGAAAGTCAACCCCGACGGCGCAGCCGCACGCAAGCGGATACGCGGCGTACTCAGCGAAACGTTGAGTTGGGCGCGGCCGCACCTCGAACCGCTGGGCATCGCGGACGAGGCGGCAGCCCTGCTCGAACGCTACGGCGCGGAAGAAGCGGCGGGCAAACTACCGGAGGCGTGGCTGGACGAAATTTCGGTATCCGGCACGCCGGAGCAAGCCGCCAGCACCCTGCACCGTCTGGGCGAAGCGGGTGCGAACTCGGTAGTCCTGCTGCCCTCGAAGGGCGATCCCGACGGGCTGGATGAGTACATCCAGTACCTGATGCCCATTATGAAGTAATGCGCTATATTATGAGCGTCTAGAAACGAAATCAGAAATCAAAACAGAAATGTCTTCTCGTAAAAAGTCGCGCAACCAGTGGTACCGGATGGATCTCCATCTGCACACCCCTGCGTCTGCCGACTACCAAGAACCCAACACAACCTACCTCGATATTCTGCGGAAAGCCGAATTTCGGGGTTTAGATATTATCGCCTTCACCGACCATAACTCGCTCGCGGGTTACAGCCGCATGATGCGCGACATTGAACAACTGAATTACCTCGAAGGTTTAGGCCGCGCCCAACCGGACGAACTCAAACGGCTGGCGGAATACCGTCGGCTGCTGGATAAAATCCTCGTGCTGCCGGGGTTCGAATTTACCGCGACCTTCGGCTTCCACATTCTGGGCATCTTTTCGCCAGCAACCCCGCTGCGGATGACTGAGCATCTGCTGCTGAGTTTGAACGTGCCGCCGCATGTGCTGGACGAAGGCAACTCGGAAGTGGGCGCGTCTGCCGATGTGCTGACGGCCTATGAAACGATCAACGAGGCGGGCGGCATCTGCATCGCGGCACACGTCAACAGCAGCCACGGGGTCGCCATGCGCGGCTTCGACTTCGGCGGGCAGACGCGGATTGCCTATACGCAGGACGAGTACCTACACGCGCTGGAAGTCACCGACCTCGGTCGGCAGGACCGCAACAGCACCGAGCGTTTCTTCAACGGCACGAAAGCGGGTTACGACCGCCGGATGCGCTGCATTCAGGGTTCGGACGCGCACCGCCTGAACGCCGCGCCGAACGCGGATAAAAACGCGAAGAACGCCAACCTCGGCGTGGGCGACCGCGTGACCGAAGTGCTGCTGCCAGAACGTACCTTCGAGGCGCTGCTGGAAATGTTCAAAGGCACGGACTTTTCGCGCACGCGCCCCTACAACCCCAGCCGCCAACCGCTGGATTATATTCAGGCGGCGCGGGAAGAAGGCGCGACACTCGTGCAGTCTTTCCACGAAAGCATGACCAAAACCGGTGGGCGCTTGTACGGCATCATTACCGATGTGTGCGCGTTCGCCAACACCAACGGCGGCACGGTGTACATTGGACTGAACGCCGACCCGAAGCGACCACCGAACGGCATTGAACGCCCGCAGGATGGGGTGGACACGCTGCAACAGGAGATCAGCCGCCTGATTACGCCGCCGCTGAATATCGAGATCGACGTGGCCGAAACGCAGGGCAAACCGATCATTCGCATTCAAGTGCCGTCCGGGAATGACCGCCCATATGCGATTGAGGACAACAAGATTTACGTGCGCGACGAGGCCGATACCTCGCTCGCCATCCGTGACGAGATCGTGAACCTCGTGCGACAGGGGCAAGGCATCAAGCCGCCAGTTGAAGTTAGTGTACCCGAACCGAAACCCAGCCTGCCGACCGAGCCACCGCGCCCGAAGGCCAAACGCTTCGCGCCAGTCGTGGCAGAACCTACCCCGGTTGAGCTATCTCCCGCGAGTATTCCACCGCCTACGGGGGGTGTCGAAATCATCGGGGCGGAGCAGCGTGGCGAGGAGCATTATTACGCCATGCGCGACCTGCGGAATGGCAACATCGTACAGAACGTCACCCGGTCGTCGGCGCGGCGGCTGTGGCACTACGCCATTAAGCAGCACGAGGGCAACAAACCGCGCACGGAAAAGATTACGTGGTACGGCGACATTGGTTTGTGGCAGCGCTACGTGAAGAATGGCGAGACCCGCTACGACCTTGTGCAGCGCGTGGATGGCGAGATGCGCGTGTACTACGGCGTGACCGACAGCGCGATGCAGGGCGCGTGGCAGGTGTTCCTCGTGCCGGAAGAAGCCGAGTAAGATTTTAACCGCAGAGACGCGGAGAACGCAGAGATTCAACGCAAAGGCGCTAAGACGCAAGGCACGCAAAGTTTTTAACACAAAGGCTCAATGGCTCAAAGGCACAGAGAGCAGAAATATGGGCTAGAGTAAACAGCATGGAGTTGGCTGGACTTGTCCGATGGTTATGGTTAGCATGAGCGCTTTAGCCTCATGCGGCGCGACAGGTCTAATTGTTACTATTTAAACGTTATTCAAACCTCATCCTTACCAGAGATAAACCCACATGACACTCATCACACTCGACGACATTCAACAGGCGCGGCAGGTGATCGCGGGCAAGCTGCACCGTACGCCGCTGGTGACCGCCACCGTCCTCGGCGAGATGCTGGGTGTGAAGCTGCTGTTCAAAGCCGAACTGCTGCAAAAGACCGGCTCCTATAAACCGCGCGGGGCGATGAACAAGCTGAACAGCCTGAGCGCCGCCGAAAAAGCCAACGGTGTGGTGTCGATGTCGGCGGGGAACTTCGCGGCGGGGCTGGCGTATGCCGCTGCACAGTTGGGTGTGAAGGCCACGATTGTGATGCCAGAAGCAGCAGTGAAGGCCAAAGTCGCCGCCACACGCGGCTACGGGGCAACGGCGCTGCTGCACGGCGCAGGCAAAGACCTGATGCCCAAAGCGATGGAACTGGTGGAAACCGAGGGGCTGACCTTCGTGCATCCCTTTGACGACCCGATGGTGGTGGCGGGAACGGGAACGCTGGGGATGGAACTGGTGGAAGATGGGCCAGAGCCGGATTATGTACTCGTACCTGTGGGCGGCGGTGGGTTGATCGCAGGGGTATCGACCGCCATTAAACTGCACTACCCGAAGGCCAAAGTGATCGGGGTTGAGCCAACGGGCGCAGTTAAGATGCTGACGAGCGTCCAGCAGCATAAGCCGGTGGCAGCCGAATATTTGAGCACGATTGCCGACGGCCTCGCCGCACCGTTCGCCGGGAAGCACACGCTGGAACACGTCGAGGCATATGTGGACGACATCGTACTGGTGACTGACGACGAGATTAAAGACGCGATGCTGCTGATTATGGAGCGGAGCAAGTTGTTCGTGGAGCCATCGGGCGCGGCGGGTTTTGCGGCGCTGCTGCACGGCAAGGTGGGGGTTCCGGCGGGCAGCACGGTCATCTGTGTGCTATCCGGCGGCAACATCGACCGCGAACGGTTGAAGGCGATTCTTTAGGTCGCTGTTTGTTCCGCTTGTGTGGCTTCGGCGGGTTTGGGTTCTTGGAAGTCTGGCAGCCGCGTTTCAACCTCGCGCACGGCGGCGAACGCAAACCCCGCGAGACCGGCGGCGGCGCTAAACACACCCGCGATCACCAGCAGCAAACCCATGCCCGCCCCCGGCCCTGTCCCGACGAGGCCGCCCAAGATCGGCACGAGGCTGCCACCCGGCATCAGCGCGGGTTCAAGCACGCGGTCGGACAGCACACCCGCGAAGATCATAGGAACGGGCTGCGAGAGATCGACCATCAAGTTCCGCGCGGCGAATACCCGCCCTTGAAACTCCGGCGGAATCTTCGACTGCCAGATGGCCTGAGACGCACCGAAAAAGAGCGGGATAAACACTTCGAGGCCGAAAGCGGCGATCAGCCACACCGCCAGCGTTTGCCCGATACCCATCAGGGCATCCCCAAATAACCCTGTCAGCGCCACACCCACCAATACACCGTAGACCTTGCGCTTTGGCCCACCCCACGCCGTCAGCAGCAGCGCCCCTACGACACCACCCACGCCCAACACCGACTGCACCGTCCCTAAAATCACCTCGTTGCTGCCCGTCCGCGCCAAAATCATCGGCGTAATCAGCGGGTAGCCAAGCGACTCGGCGGTGGAGAAGGCGAAGTGGATGAGCATCAGACCCAGTAAACCGGCGCGGCTGAGAATAAACCGGAAGCCGAAGGTCGCCTCTTGTAAGAACGAACCTCGATTGGCCGCCGCTTCGGGCGTGGTCGTCGGGTTCGGGACGGCAATCAGCGTCAGCGAACCGACCGCGAATAGGAACGTGACCACATCGATCAGCAGCAGGCCGGAGATGCCGATGCGCGTAATCAGGATACCCGCGATCAACGGCGCGCCGATCTTCGCACCGTAACTGGAAAGCGACAGCAGGCCGCTGGCACGGGCGTATTGAGCTTTGGGGATCATCAGCGTGATGCTGGCGGAATAGGCGAGGTATTGGAACGTTCCGGCGGCTCCGGCGATGGCGGACGTGATATAGAGATGCCAAACTTCGAGCTGTCCGCTGGAATACAGCAGGAAAATGAGGATGGTCGAAAAGCCTGCCGCCAAATCGCTGGCGATCATCACCCGCTTGCGATCCCAGCGGTCGATGAGGACACCCGCCACCAAACCGACGATCAGCGAGGGGACGATCCCCGCCACGCCGGTGAGAACAGTCGAAGTTGCCTTGCCGGTTTCGTTCCATACCCAGATCATCATGGCAAAGTGGCTCATGCTAGTGCCGATCAGCGAAATCGTCTGACCAAACCACATGACCCCGAAGGCAGTTAGGGTGCGGTTGTTATTCATACGTGGCTCCGATGGTGGGCAGGATTGCCAGCGGCTGTGCCATGCGGCATTATAATCGCAAAATAAAACGTCAAAAAGGGTCACAACATATAAGGAAAGTTTTCACAGAGCCAACGTGGATGGCGAATGGGAATCAAAAACCGCCAGTCACGGCGGCTTTTAGCATCATAGACTTAACGCAGCAAGCGGTTAGCGCACGCCGCCGACGGTACTCCCCGGCATCAAATAGCGCGTGTGGAACCAGTCGTCACTCACGCTCCACGGTTCGCCTTCCGTCCCGACGCACAACCACGCACCAGCAGGCGCGATCACCGGCTTCGAACTTTCGATACTTTGTACAAACGTGTCCTGCTTGAGCTTCTTCGCCCAAACGCCTGCCACTTTGTAGTACGGGCGGCAGCCTAAAAGCATCAGATGCTGCTCAGTTTGTGACGGTTTCCAGCGTGAGTCATCCCACGGCTTGTAGGTCTTGGCGAAAATTTTGGGTTCAATCGGGCGCGGGTCGTAATCATCAAGCGACTTTTTGAGGGTATCACCAGCGACGTAGGCAATAATATAGCCCGCCTTCGCCACAATCGTATCCCACGCCGTTTTAATCACTTTAGGCGCTTCGGCATCCGGCAGCGGGCGCACCATCGACACGCGCTTGATGGGACGGTAATACTGAAAACCCTGTTCAACCAACTGGCGATCTGTCCACTTGCGTGCCTGATAAATCGCAGGCCGTGCCGTGACCACATTATTCGGACTCATAAAGTGTCCCCTCCGCGCAACATTCCTATAGGAAGTATAACTTATTTTTGGAAGTGGTGTGCCTCTAATAACTAGGGGTTTCGGTTAGAATTCGGTTTGTATAACGAGCAACGATCATCCAACCCGTACGAAAAGCGAGTATCGAACGTTGGCGGTTGTGACTGATTGCGCTGCTCCACTAAACCCGTTAGAATGCGCTCATCAAAGCAACAGGACACACTGCTAATGCGTGTACGGATTGGCTGCCACATCGCTTACGACCTCGCGCAACCTACGCCTATGCTCATGGCGATCCGGCCACCGCAGATTTACCACCACAAACTCGTCGAAGAACAACGTATCGTTGACCCGAACTTGACACTGCACGACTACACCGACAGCTTCGGCAACACCATCTGGCGGCTGATGGCTCCGGCAGGCAGGCTGTCTCTCATTTACGACGCGCTGGCGGATGTGTCCCCCACGCCTGACCCGCAGTTAACCGACCTACCCAAAACACCGGTCGAAATGCTGCCGGATGAGGTGATCGCCTATACCCTGCCCAGCCGCCTTTGCCCCTCTGACCTGTTCATACCGGATGCATGGTCGTTGTTCGGAAATGTCATCGGGGGGTGGGCGCAGGTGCAAGCCGTGTGCGATTGGCTGCACACCCATATTCAGTACCAAAAAGGCAGCATTTCCAGCACCAGCAGTTGGGATGCCTACCAGCAGCGGCAGGGTGTTTGTCGAGACTTCGCGCATTTGGGTGTATCATTTTGTAGAGCGTTAAATTTTCCGGCACGCTATGTTTGTGGCTACCTGCCGGACATCAACGTACCATTTGACCCCACGCCGATGGATTTTCATGCGTGGTTTGAGGTCTATATTGATGGCGAGTGGCGCACTTTCGACGCGCGGCACAACATCCCCCGAACGGGGCGGGTGCTGATCGCACGGGGGCGCGACGCGGTTGATGTAGCCTTTTCGACCTTATACGGCAGTGGGACATTAACGACGTTTAAAGTATGGGCAGATCAGGTGGATGACCAACTCGCACTCAGCGCTGTGCCGCTACAGGTCACATCATAATATGACGACAATACCAACCTCTCAACATGCAGACTTTATCGACCATCTTAACCTTCAATGGCAGGATGTTAAGCGGGTACGCTGCCGGTTCTACCACCGCTTTCACTACGAGTACCCCGGCCCAATCCACGATTTGAAGCAGCGCCTTGTCGTCATCCCCGCCGACAAATATGGCAGCCAAGAACTCCGCGACCATCAGCTCATCATCAACCCGACACCCAACAGTACCCGCCAAGCCTTCGACAGCTTCGGCAACCGTGTGTTCGAGGTCGAAATCCCCACAGCGGAACACAGCGTCTCGTTCGAAATCACGCTCGAACTTGAAAACAAACTGCAAGCCAACGCACACCCCAGCATCACCGCCGACGAAGCCCACTATTACCTGCAACCGTCACGACTCACCCTGCCCAACCGCCAACTCAACACCACCGCCCGCGAGCTAAAAGGTGAATCAACCTCGCCGCATGACCTTGCCCACCGCATTCATGATTTCGTCTATGGCTTGATGCAGTATAAAGATGGCCTCACCACAGTCGAAACGACCGCCGCCGAAGCCTTCGAGATCGAACATGGCTTGTGTCAGGATTATTCCCACGTCATGATCGTCCTGTGCCGCAGTGCTGGCTTACCGGCACGCTACGTCTCCGGTCATCTGCTGGGCGAAGGCGGCTCACACGCATGGGTGGAAGTGCTGCTGCCGGATGAAAACGGTCAGCTCGGCGCGGTCGCCTTCGACCCCACCAACAACCGCCGTCCCCACCTCGGTTACCTAACAGTCGCCGTCGGGCGGGATTACCATGACGTATCGCCGACCTCCGGCAGCTTTAGCGCCCCTTACGGGGGGCAGTTGACGTGCAGCAAGCAGGCCGGTTTGACGATGGTCGAGTATCAAAACGGCGAGATCGTTCAAATCTAAGCCGGTCAATAAACTTCCACCTCAATTCCCGGTGGTAGCCGTTATCCCCATATTCTCCTCGAATAGTACCGCAGTCGCGCGTATTCATATCGAAAGAGACCTGCGCCTCGCAACGTCACTTCACCAAACACTTTAAAAGGAGCATACCCATGAATGCCTTTGAGACCGTTCAAACCGTTTTAGCCGTCCGCGCCTTTCAAGATAAACCCGTTCCAACCGAAGTTAAGAACCGTATCCTCGAAGCTGCCCGCTTGACCGGCAGTGGTAGCAATCACCAACCGTGGCACTTTATCCTAATTGAAAACCGCGCCGAACTTCAGCAGCTCGGTGCGGTCGCCAGAACTGGCCCCTATACCGCACAGGCCGCTTTCGCCGTCGTCGTGATTATCGAGCGCAGCCCAATCGCCCTCTCCGATGGCAGCCGTGCTATTCAGTCCATGTTACTGACCGCGTGGGCAGACGGTGTTGGCTCCAATTGGGTGGGCTTTGTACCGATGCCCGAAGTCAGCAAACTGCTAGACATCCCCGACACGCTGGATGTACTCGCCATTCTGCCGTTTGGCTACCCGACCAAAGATATTGGACAGGGCAAGAAGAACCGTAAAGCGCCTGAAGAAGTATTCCACATCGGGAAATTTGGGAACCCATATGCCCCTAAATAATTAAACATGCTGTAGGGGCGCACGGTTGTGCATAGGCATTAAGCTATGCTATTTTGACGAGGATATTCAGGTAACGAGTTGATTGTTTGCGCCGCATGAGGCTAAAGCCATCCTGCTACCAGCCGGACAAGCGCACTCAAGGCGCTCCAAAATTCGACTGCGAACATCCGTCTCTATTGATTTTATCCCTGAGAATTCCTTAGCTTAATGCCTATGCAAGGCCGTGCGCTCTCATCCCAACCCTATACTCGTCACTGCCTACTTCCGCCCCCGGAACACCTGCACCGCGACCCAACCAAGAATATTAGCGACCACATCCCGCGCCGTATCGTCGGCACTCCACATCATATTAATTTTGCTGATGTCACCGCCGCGCAGCTTCAGTTCATGGTGATGCACGCGGTATTCGCCGTACTCCCAGAAGAAGGTCAGCAAACCGAGGATGGTAAACGACACCAACGCCGGACGTTTATTCAGCGTGTGAACTAATCCCGCGAATGGGCTAGCACTGGCAGGTTCGAGTTCCGCCGCCATTTCCAGCGTGTCCTGCACCAGTGCTGAGAGTGCGAACCCCGTTCCCGCGTGGGGTATCGCATCCAACCCCAAACCCGCTACCCGAATGTCGCCCATATCGCCCTTAAAAATGTTGAACTTGGGATGCGAGAGAATGTATCCGGCGGCCAGCGGGAACACATACGTCACATACTTGGGGTTATCGCGCACCATCTCGTCCATCACGCCTTCAACCAAGTTATCCGGTTTGCGCTTGGCGGGTATCAGCAAACGCAGCGCATCCGGCAGCAGCAGCGCCACCGAATTGACAACCAGATGCGGCAGCCATGTCGTCGTCATACGGAACTCGCGCCGGTTGGCATCCGCCGTCGCCGCCAGCACCGCCCAAATGCCGTAGCGTAGGAAATCAGGACGTTTCAAAATTGGCCTCTTATGCTATTCAATCAATAAGACTTGATGATAAGCTATAGAAATGCTGTCGACCTGAGCCAAGTGGAGGATAATGCCAACTTTTTCCTTACTCACCTTTAACTGCTACGGCGTGCCAACACCCGGAACCAGCAGCCGTTTACGACTGTTGGCCCATACCCTGAATAATCTCGATATGTCTGCCGTCTGCTTACAGGAAGTTCAGTCCAACCGTCACCGCCGCTTGTTCGAGCGCGAATGTGAGTCGTACCCCGCACGCGCCTACGAGCCGTTTTTCCACGCGCCGAAGGGTGGCCTGCTGACGATGGCACGCTGCCCGATTATGAGCAAAGAGTTCCACTTGTATACCGAACGCGGCCTATGGTACACCCCTGCGCTGGCGGATTGGATTCTGCACAAGGGTATCCTCATCACACGCCTCGAATGGGAACACATGCCGGTGGTACTCATCAATACGCACCTCACCGCCAACTACATGGGCAACTGGAGCCAGACAAATATGTTCGCCAAGCACGAATATAATCAACTGCGCCAGCTTGCCGAATGTGTGCGTGAGCAGCCAACGAATGCGCTGGTGCTGGTCTGTGGTGACTTCAACATCCCGCGTGGTAGTTGGCTCTACGATGCGTTCCTTGAGGAAAGCGGCCTTACGGACCCGCTGGAAGGCAACTTACAATCCACATTACGCCCCCGTTCGATGATGCCCTCGCGCTACTTCATGTCCATCGACTATGCGCTGGTGCGTGCGCCGGATGTCTACGGCGTGAAGGTCGAAAGCCGCTTCCAGTTCGAGGATGTCATCCCGCACAATAACAAACAGGTCGCCCTGTCCGACCATTACGCGGTCGAACTGCTGGTCAACGTGGATGACGGCAACCCGCCGCCGGATGTCTCGATGGGGTGAGGAAAGTCTAAAGTCGTTAGTTTGTAGTCGATAGATTAAAACATTTCCCTGTCGTTATTCCGGCAGCTTTTCACCCGCATAGCTTAGGACAATTTGTTCACGGGGAATACCGGCGCGAACGAGTTCTCGCCACAGGGGACGGTCGGTTACATCCTCGTCGATAATCACTTTATCGTTGACAATCCGCGCTGCGACCACAATACCTGACTTATACTGGCGAGGCGGATTAGGCACAATAATGACTGTGTAAGATTGACGTTCGGTATCCGAAATGGGATAGGTTTCACCGCCAAAGGTTGTGCCTTTAGCATAATCTTCGACTTCGTACTGAACGATGTGGGTCAATTCTTTTAGTGCAGCCATTTCTCAACCCTCTCAGCTACAAGATCAACAATGATCAATTTGATGTGACTTTCCGCGACAACCCTTTCAACAGCCTTATCAAAAATAGTTTGATAAATTTGTACTGGAATAGATAGGTACAAATCCAAGCCGATGTCTAATTCTGTTATCATAGCACGGTAAATAAGATATTGACCGATTGCAGTATACAAATCGCGGGTCGTGCTGTCCTCATCTGGGAAACATTTCACTTCCACAAGCGCAATACGTTTTTGTATACCATTATTGCCGCGTGACATCAACAAATCGACATAAATAAGACGCGGCGGCAGAGAGAGTTTCGCAGGTGATTTTTCGAGCCGCCACCCCTCTTTCTGAAGGGCGCGAACAACTTGGTCGTGGCATTGATCAAAAGCAGGCATGAATGACATCCTAAAGTCAATTTATTGAATAAGTATAACCAGCAGTCTGCTAGGCAAACAAAAAACAGGGCGCACCCTTTCGGATACGCCCTGTCTTTTCTCAGCACTCAGTACGGGGTACTCAGCACTTCTAAATCTTAGTATTCCGGCATCGCGGGAGGCGCGGCAGGACCAGCAGCTTCCTTCACGTCGGTGATCAGCGCTTCGGTGGTGAGGATCATCGCGGCGATTGACGCTGCGTTTTCGACCGCACCACGGGTCACCTTCGCCGGGTCAGGGAAGCCCGCGTCGATGGTGTCGACATATTCGTCGGTGAGGACGTTGTAGCCGATACGGTTGTTCTTCTTGGCCTTCTGTTGGCGGCGGACTTCTTGGATGATGACCGCGCCGTCTTGACCGGCGTTCGAGGAAATCTTACGCATCGGGGCTTCCAGCGCCTTGCGGACGATGGCGATACCGGTGTTTTCGTCGTCGCCGTTCAGTTTCAAGCCGTCGAGCGAAACAATCGCGTTGATGAGGGTCACTCCACCACCGGGAACGATACCTTCTTCAACGGCGGCGCGGGTGGCGCTCAAAGCATCTTCTACGCGGTGCTTCTTTTCCTTGAGTTCGGTTTCGGTCGCCGCGCCAACGCGGATAACCGCCACACCACCACTCAGCTTGGCAAGACGTTCTTGCAGCTTCTCACGGTCGTAGTCGCTGGTGCTGACTTCGATTTCGTTGCGGATTTCAGCGATACGACCCTTGATACGGGGTTCTTCGCCAGCGCCGTCAATGATGACGGTGTTTTCCTTGGTGCTGACCACCTTAGCGGCGCGACCGAGGTCTTGCAGGGTCACGGTTTCCAGCTTGCGGCCAACATCTTCGCTGATGACGGTACCACCGGTGAGGATGGCGATGTCGTTCAGCATAGCCTTGCGGCGGTCGCCAAAGCCGGGGGCCTTGATCGCCAGCACGTTCAGCATACCGCGCAGCTTGTTCAGCGCGAGGGTCGCCAGCGCTTCGCCGTCAACATCTTCGCTGATGATGACGAAATCACGCTTGCCGATTTGCAGTAGCTTTTCCAGAATGGGGACGATGTCCTGAGCAGCGCTGATCTTCTTTTCGTAGATCAAGATGTACGGCTCGGTGATAACCGCTTCCATCGTTTCCGGGTTGCTAATGAAGTAAGCGCTCAGGTAACCACGGTCGAACTGCATACCTTCAACGTATTCAGTTTCGAATTCGAGGCCCTTGCTCTCTTCAACGGTCACAACACCGTCACGGCCAACCTTGTCCATCACGTCGGCAATCAAGTTACCGATGTTCGGGTCTTGGGCGCTGGTGCTGGCAACCTTGGCGATTTCTTCGCGGGTTTCAATCGGGGTAGCCGAGTCGCGGATGAACTTCGAAACGGCTTCGGTCGCGACTTCGATACCGCGCTTGAGCAGCATCGGGTTCGCACCGGCTTCAACATTCTTCAAGCCTTCCTTGACGATGGCCTGAGCCAGAACCGTCGCGGTGGTCGTGCCGTCGCCGGCGATGTCGTTGGTCTTGGTCGCGGCTTCCTTCAGGAGCTGCGCGCCCATGTTTTCATATGGGTCTTCGAGTTCGATTTCCTTCGCCACGGTCACGCCGTCGTGGGTGACAGTGGGAGCGCCGAACTTCTTGTCCAGCGCGACATTACGACCCTTCGGGCCAAGGGTGGTGCTGACGGCATCCGCCAGCTTGTCCACGCCGATTTTCAGGCTGCGGCGGGCCGCTTCATTAAATACGAGTTGCTTTGCCATTTGCTTATTTCTCCAAAGTGCAGATAGTTCGTCTGATAATCGAGAAAGCTGATAACGTTGAAATTACTCAACAACCGCCAGAATATCGGCTTCCTTCATGATGAGAAGCTTCTTGCCTTCCATCTTGACTTCCGTGCCTGCATATTTGGCAAACAGAACCTTATCGCCGACCTTCACATCAACCTTGATGTTCTTGCCGTTGTCATCGGTGCGGCCGGGGCCAACTGCCAGAACGTTACCCTGTTGCGGCTTTTCTTTCGCGGTTTCGGGAATATAAAGACCGCTTGTAGTGGTTTCTTCTTGCTCAACCGCTTCCACGATCAAACGATCAGCCAACGGGCGCAGGTTTGTACCTTTTGAAGCCATTCCAAACTCCTCCTTCAGTTACATTTCGTTATCATGTAAACTAGGTTACTCCAGCCGCGCATCCCAACAGATGTTTAACCGCGTTAATCATCCGTTAGCACTAACACGCCCAGAGTGCTAAATTAACGTCCATAGTCTAGCAAAACCCTCTTTGAGCGTCAAGTGGTTCTTAGCAAACTGTTATACCGAGTGCTAAAACACGCGAGTTTTGCCAATCACCCCGTCTACCCTCTCTACCCAAAACCGACACTAAAGTTTGAAAACTCTAAGAAGCCATTTGAAAAGCTGGTTTTTGTGCAGACGGACGCGCTGTCTCGCGTCCCTACATAAGGCGAGAGGGTACCTTCGTAGGGACAGCAGACAGGCTGTCCGGTATTTTCAGAACTTCTCAAATGGTTTCTAACAAAACCGCTTCCTAAAATTTGTTCAAAGAAAGGGAGACTCAATCGCACAAATGTTCTAAATTATCTCTGTGGGATTATACAATCTGCACTTCTTAACAACTATATTCTGCCGTACTTCCCAAATGGCTTGAACTGGCATTGGACTGATGACTATTGACTGACAACTAATGACTATGATTTGCCAACTGTCACCGCCGACAACGACGACACTTCCGCCAATTGAAGGAGAAATTATCCCCACAACGCCGACATTTGCGACACTTCCGACATAAAATCGCCGATTCGCAACAGCGTCAACAACAGCATTGTTTCGCCTTTGCCTTGAACAGTAAACGGTTGACAGTCAACTGATAACTGTTAACTAAATTGGCGGCATACTGCCGCCGCCAAACGCCCTTGACGATTCGTATTGGTCTTAAGCTGGTGACTGGCGACTGATCGCTGGAGACCTGCATTTGCCTTTAACTGTCAACTGATAACTAAACAAAAAGAGCGCAAACTTTCGCCCACGCTCTCCAACTTTCGACTTTTAACCTTTAACTTTCAACTCGATACTAATTCATAAACCGTTGGACGAAGTTAACTAGATCGCGGGGACTCACAGGCTTAATCAGCAGCAGGTCAACTTGGTCGGCGAGTTCGCTCTGCGCCGCCAGATGATTACCTGTCACCACAACGATTTTGACAGCGCGTGCCGTCTGCTGCCTCACATAGCGGATCACATCTTCACCGGAAACCCCTGGCATACCGAGGTCAAGCACCAGCACATCCGGCAGGGATTGTTCAAGCTGGCTCATTACATCATGCCCGTTCACAGCGATGTGGACGTTGAAACCGGCATTCTTGAGAACTTTCGCAAACAGCGACCGCAGTGAGGGCGCGTCTTCCGCGATCAACACTTGGAAGCTGTTATCCTCAGCACCCGCCAGTGAACTCAGCGAACTGGTTTCCGGTTGGTTTTCATCCGGTAGGGTGAAGCGGTAAAGGGAAATCGCTTCGAGTGTTTCCGGCAGCACTTTTTGATAATGCCCGATCAGCTTAA
This sequence comes from Chloroflexota bacterium, assembly GCA_020161935.1. Lineage (GTDB taxonomy): Bacteria > Chloroflexota > Anaerolineae > Aggregatilineales > Phototrophicaceae > CFX2. The sequence continues at coordinate 221,210 of JAIUNI010000011.1, read as the reverse complement.
AGCGGTCAACCACCGCCTTGATTTCATCATAAATCACATCTGTGACGGTAATATCACCCGACACGCTCTCGTGGGCAATAAACCGTGCCAGATCAACCGGCTTGCCGCTGTAAGTATCGAGATTAATCATCCCACGGCTAATACCGACCGCCAGCTTAATTGGTGTATTCACCATTTCGCGCCGCAAGCCGTTAAAAACTTGGTGCATTTCAACGGCGCATTTCATCGCTAAAAAGGCCGGGAACGGCACTTGTACCGGCATATTAAAAGCCGCCACGAGATGCTGGCTGTCGTCTTGCAGTAGGGTTCCGCCGAACTTATCCATCACGTAATGGAGGGCGTGAACGAACACCACCTGCATATGCGGGCTAACATCTTCGCCGTCGTATAAACGCGCGAACAACACCACGGCAGACATTTGGATAGGTGCTTGTGAGATCACGGCATCAAACACTTTCCGGCTTCAAATCGGGCTTAACGCGGATTCTGGGCAGCCTTGCTGGCCGAAATAATCGTATTGGCAAGTTCATCAATCGATGCGTTCTTCAACAAATAACCGATTGCCCCCGCCTCCAACATCTGCTTCACCGATTGGTCGTCCTGAATACTGGTGAGCGCGATCACCTGCATCTGTGGATACTGCTGCTTAATCAAGCGCGTGGCCTGAATACCATCCATTTCAGGCATCATCAAGTCCATGAGAATGACATCCGGTTGAAGTTCGCCGCACAATCGCACTGCTTCCCTGCCGTTATTCGCTTCCCCGACCACAACTAAATCATCGAATGATTTTAAGAACAAACCAAGTCCTTTACGGACAACATCTTGGTCATCCACAACCATAATTCGAATAGAGGTCATATCGATTACCTTAGTTATGCAGTAAATATTACTATCATTTACAAGTACAGTATGCCACCAAATAGCGCATTTGGTCGATTAAGAAATTTCAATTGGTATTAAGGCTGGCTGGCTACCGGACGAAATGAATACCACCGCGCTAACGTACACCTTATATTTTGCGTATACACTCAACAGGTATATGAACGGCTATTTAAATTCAGAGTAAGGATTGTCATGCGTAAACTATTGACCGTATTGATTTTGGGCTGTTTGGCGCTGCTGGTCATTCCGGCTGCTGCCCAAGATGCTGCCCCGACGTTTGAAACCGCCAACTGCATGTTCACCCTGCCCACGGGCCACCAACCGGAATGCGGCTATTTGGTCGTGCCGGAAGACCGCACCCAAGCCGACAGCCCCACCATCAAAATCGCGACGGCGATCTTCCGCAGCGAAAACCCCGATAAATCGCCCTATCCGCTGGTTTACCTTGAAGGCGGCCCCGGTGGCAGCGTCCTTGAATATATCTCCTTAACCTTTACCGACCGCTTCGGCGAGTTTATCAAAGACCGAGATGTAATCGTGTTCGACCAGCGCGGTGTCGGGCGTTCGCAGCCTGCGCTTGACTGTGAAGAAGTCAACGCTGCCATCCTCGACACGCTCGACCAAGTGATGACCACCGACGAAGTCCTCAAATTGAGCAACGATGCCATCATCGCCTGTGCCAACCGCCTGCGCGACGACGGTGTGAACCTTAGCGCCTACAACAGCGTCGAAAACGCAGCCGATATTAACGACATGCGGATCGCGCTCGGTTATGACCAGCTTGACCTGTACGGCATTTCCTACGGCACGCGCCTCGCCCTAACCGTCATGCGCGACTTCCCCGAAGCCCTGCACAGTGTCATCATCGACTCGATCAATCCCCCGCAAACCAGCTATAGCCAAGTACCCGCCAACTACGAACGGGCGCTGGCGATGCTGTTTAGCGACTGCGCGGCGGATACCGACTGCAACACCACTTACCCCGACTTGGAGCAGGTTTTCTACGACACGATTGTCCAGTTGAACGAAAATCCCGTGACCTTTGAAGTGCTAGATCCCACCACCCAGCGCGAACGTGAAGTCAAGTTGGATGGCGACGGTTTCGCGGGCTACATCTTCGAAGCGCTCTACGCCACCGAAATCCTGCCCGAACTGCCCAAGAACATCTACGATATTCATAACGGCGATACCCGCTTCCTCAGCCTGTGGACGCTGCTTAAACTCTCGCAGTTGGATGCGATTTCGACTGGCATGAACTACGCTGTTCAATGCACCGAAGAAATGCCCTTCGATACCGCCGAGGACGTAACCGCAGCACTCGAAGCGACTAACCCCCTGCTGCAAGGCTTCGCGCGGCGCGGCGGCATCGACCTCAGCCAAGCGGACGTGTGCAAAGTCTGGAATGATACCGCGCCTAACCCGATTGAAAATGAAATCGTCAAGAGTGATGTTCCCACGCTGGTCGTCAGCGGCGACTATGACCCGATCACCCCGCCCGCCAACGGTGAGGAAACCGCTGCCAACCTCAGCAACGCCTACTTCTTCGAGTTCCCCGGTACAGGGCATGGTGTCATCCCATCGAATGCGTGTGCCACCAGCATCGCCCAAGCCTTCCTGAAAGACCCCAACACCGAACCCGATTCGGCCTGCCTAGCGGATGTAACCGCGCCGGATTTCGTCACCGGTGAAGTGGTGGCTGAACCGGTTGAGTTAGAACCTTTCACCAACGAAACGGCTGGCTTCACCACCGTCAAGCCGGTTGGCTGGCAAGAAGCCGTACCGGGAACCTACGCCCGTGCTTCCAGCCCCTTGGACGCGGCGGCCATCTCGTATCAGGTCATCCCCGGTGGTAACGTCGATCTGGTTCTGCCGCTGATTGGCGGTCAGTTCGGCATCGACACCTCCAACGTCGAAACCCGCGAAGCCAACGGCCTGAATTGGCGTATTCTACGTGGCGAGTTACAAGGTATCCCTGTACATATGGCGATTACTGACCGTGACGGTAAAATCTACCTCATCCTGCTGCTCAGTAACGAGAACGACAAGGATATTCTCGAAGAAACCCTGCTGATGCCAGCCGTTGATGCGTTCGTTCCAAACGAATAAAACACGCAATTTTAGGGGCGCATGATGTGATGCGCCCCACTCACCAACTACGAAGGGAAACACCATGAACCCTGAACAATGGAGTTCAGTCGATCAGTATTTTGACGGCTTGTTCGCGCCGCCGGATGCCGTACTGGAAGCCGCCCTAGCCGCCACCACCGAAGCGGGCTTACCGTCCATCAATGTATCCCCGACGCAAGGCAAGCTGCTGCACGTGCTAGCGAAAGCCCATAACGTCCGCAAAATTCTCGAAATCGGCACTTTAGCCGGTTACAGTTCGATTTGGCTGGGGCGCGCCCTCCCTGCCGATGGCAAGCTGATTACGCTGGAGATCGACCCCAAACACGCCGCCGTCGCCCGCGCCAACATCGTCCGTGCCGGACTTGATGAACAGGTGGAAGTCATCATCGGCAAAGCGATTGAGTCACTCCCCCGGTTGGATAGCAGCAGCGCGGGGCCTTTCGACCTCGTGTTCATCGACGCGGACAAAGTCAGCACACCCGACTACCTCACATGGGCGATGCGCCTGACCAAACCCGGCAGCCTCATCATCATTGATAACGTCGTCCGCAAGGGTGAGGTCGCTGACCCTAAAGTCACGGATGTGAACGTTCAAGGCGTGCAAAAAGCCCTCGCCATGCTGGCAGCCGATCAGCGCGTGATCGCCACCGCCATCCAAACCGTCGGCAGCAAAGGTTATGACGGCTTCTCGCTGGCCTACGTGGTAGGTACATAAATGAAGTTCGAAAATCGGGTAGCGCTGGTCACCGGCGGGGCATCCGGCATCGGGCGTGCTGCTGCCTTCGCGCTGGCGGCGGAAGGCGCGTCGGTGGTCATCAGTGATATTGACACCATTCAAGGGGAAGCAGCCGCGCAAGAACTCATCACCGCCGGACATCAAGCGATGTTCGTTCCCTGTGACGTATCCCGTGCCGTGCAGGTATCCTCGATGGTACGCCGAACGGTGAGCAGCTTCGGGCGGCTGGATTGCGCCGTCAATAGTGCGGGTATCGGCGGGGATATGACCCCCACCGACCTGCGCGAAGAAGCCTCGTGGGATCGGATTATGGACATCAACCTTAAAGGGGTGTGGCTCAGTATGAAGTACGAGTTGGAACCGATGTTGAATCAATCCGGCGGGGCGATTGTGAATGTGTCCTCGGCGGCGGGTTTAACCGGCTTGCGTCATGCCTCGGCCTACTCAGCCAGCAAGCATGGGGTCATCGGGCTGACGCGCTCGGCAGCGCTGGAATACGCGCGTAAAAACATCCGTATTAACGCCGTCTGTCCGGGCTTTACCGATACCCCATTAGTGGATGAACTCAATGCCGCAAACCCGAAAATGGTCGAGGCAACTATTCAGTCAATACCGATGCGCCGTTTGGGAACGCCAGAGGAAATCGCACAAGCGATAGTGTGGCTGTGCAGCGACAACTCATCCTTCGTTACCGGTCATGCCTTAGCGATTGATGGTGGTCGCCTCGCTTCTTAGCCAGAGGCGTTTAGTCGCCCACGGCGAGCAGCAGTTCTTCTTCCACTGGCAAGAAGCGTTCACCGAAGTCGGCCATCGCTTGAATGATACCGGAAAGCGCCTCCCCCTTTTCCGTCAGCGAATATTCCACACGCGGCGGAATTTCGGAGAAGGCCGTACGGGTCAGGAGATTCGCATTTTCAAGAACCTTAAGGCGGTGAGAAAGTGTCTTCGGACTAACGTGTCCAAGCGACTCTTGAAGCTGTCCGAAACGTTTTGCACCGCTCATCAAATCGCGTACGATCAGCAGCGTCCAAGTATCACCAAGTAATCCTGCTGTACGCGCAATCGGGCAAAAATTCTGCGTTTGTACCATGATTTTTACACTTTAACAGAGTACCCTCTGTAACTAATGTGTCAATAATGTCATTGTAGCACCCGAATGTCGATTTTCCATTTATTGTTGGACTGCAAAGGTCAAATGTAATAGAGAGAAGGTGACAGTCTCAGCCGCGCCGCCGCAGCACCCACACGCCGCCGACCACCAGCCACAACCCAGCCCCCACCAGCGGCACGACCGGCCACCACCACGGACGATACTCAAACACCACCGTGCTGCTGCCTGCCTCCACCGCCACCGCACGGAACATCAGGTCGGCGCGGAGGATAGGCGCGGTCTCACCATTCACAGTCGCCACCCAACCGGGGTAGTAAGCATCCGTCAGCACCAGATAAGCCGGTGCGCTGCTCGTCACCTGCACCTCGACCCGTTCAGGCGTGTAGCTGACGATAGTGGCGCTGCTGGTCACCTCGTCCGGCGCGGTCAGCGCCTCCCCACCCACCACCGTAACCGTCTGCGTGGGGTCGAAGGCCGGATCGCGCATCAGCGTGAGTGCCGTTCCCGCGTCCTCATCCACCACCACCGCGTTATGCACAGTGAAAGCGCGGGGTTGAACGGACGTGTTCTCGTAAAGTTTGATGTCGCTCGACAGTAAACGCTTGAAAGGTGGCAGCGCCAATTGTTGAAATGTCCATGTGCGTGTATCAATTAGCGTAATGGCACTCAAACGCCTGACGCTTTGGGTCTCGCCGACGAGCTTGATGCTGATGCGAACTGGAGTACGCGCCGAATTGAGGTTGAGGGTAAGTACCGCAAAATCGGTTGATCCGGTTATGTTTTCTGATGTGCCGTCGGTATAGGTTATGGTGACATCCGCCGCGCAAGCACCCTCGTGACGGCATCGCAGACCAATCGCGTCGGTCTCAAACGGGAGGAACCCCTCTAGAGTGATCAGTTCACCGTTGTTGGTACTCAGTTCCACACTGGTATCGTAGAAAATGCCAGCTTCGACCACATCCGCCGTCTTGTCCGTAATCAGGTAGCGCGTGTTGGTCAGGTTCAGCCAGCGCTGCTCAGGGATACACGCCCCGTTGCACTGCGGCAGCGCCAGCATCTCGCGCAGCCGTCCGTCGCTGCTGGGGTCGCTCCCTGTTGGCAAAAGCAGTAAGCTGAAAGCTGAGTAATAGCGGGTGGGCAGCAAACCGCCGTCAAAGCCGTCAATCGTCGGTATCCCCCAACGCAGACCGAGGTTCGGCCCGATCACCTCACGCAGCTTGGTCGCCACCAGCGCGATACGGGTTGCCAGCGCGTCCATGCCCAGCGCGGCGTAACGGGCGTTCAGCGCGTCTTTATCACCGGGGTCGAACTCCAGCGGCGAAATACTGAGCAGCCGTCCGGCTGGCGTTTGGCCTTCACCATAAACCTGTAATTGGCGCATCGTAAACCGCGATGCGCTGTACACATCCTCCGGCGCGGTCAGGTTGAAGGGCATAATCTGTGACGCGGCAAAGAGTTCAATCACCGCCGCAACCGCCACCAATAGCAGTACCCGCGCCCCACCCAACCAGCGCCGCGCCACGATCAACACCAGCAGCACTGCCAGCGCCACGCCCCAACCCACCCAACTCCGCAGCGTAGGTACGGCTGGCCCGATCACATCGACCGGCTGCCGGCCCGCCAGCATACTCGCCAGCGCCAGCCCTGCGATGACCACAATCACAACCAGAATGACCCATTTGCGCGGTCGGGCAGCCAACAGCGACTGTAACCCCGCCCCTGCCAGCGCTGCCACACCCAACGCTTCGAGCGCCATCCACCGCGCCGGAACACGGAAGAAACTGAACCCCGGCAGCCCCGCGATCAGCCAGTTCAGCGGGTTATACGCCCCCAGCGCCAGCACAAAGCCCACAACCACCAGCGCGAGGAACGGCCAAATATTGCGGCTTCCGTCAGGTTGATCGACGGATTGTTGGCTGGCGACTAAAGACTGGCGGCTAAAGACTCCTAAAATGGCGAGACTCAGGCCGATCACCCCGCTGTAGGCGATATACTCCCCGAACAGCAAGCCGTCGTAGCTCGGCAGCAACCCGCGCCCCATCAGCAGCGGTGTGAACGAAAACGCCAGCACTTTCTGCGGATCAAGCCCCCCACCGCGGTTGCCCAGCCGCATCAGTTCAATCGTCGGCACAAGCTGCGGCGCGGCCAGTGCCAGCCCCAACACGCCGCCCACGCCCAACAGCACGATCAAGCTGATGAGTGCGCGTCCATCCAGCGAAAACCGACCCTGACTGCTGTACATCACCGCCCGAACGAACCCAAACACGCCTAACCCGACCAGCGTGATAAACACCGTTTGCGGATGCCCTGCCAAGAGTTGCAGCGCCACGCACACGCCAAACACCAATATCCCGTAAACCAACCGGCTTCTAGTGCTAACACCTGACACCTGATGACTGACCACTAAAAACAACCACGGCATCCACGACAGCGCTTGCAGTTGGTTGATGTGTTCGCTCTGCCCGCCGAGGTAACCGCCCAACCCGAACAGTACACCCGCCACCAGCGCCGGAACCGGATCAAGCCGCAGCACGCGCCGCGTCAGCAGGTACACGCCGAGCAGCGCCCACATCGTATGCGCCAGCAAACTCAGTGTGATCGCGGTTGGCGCGGTAAACGGTGTAACCAACCAATTCGGTGGGTAAAATGTCCCCAGTTGGCTGTTCGCCAGCAGCGGCACACCCATGAACACATCCGGCGACCACAACGGCACTTGCCCCACCCGCAAAGCCGCGCTGCGAACGTCCCATAACGGATAAAAATAGTTATAGACATCGCCCCGTGCCATCACCATGCCGCTGAAGCTAATACGCCAGAAAAACAGCAGCGGAATGGCGACCAACACGATGAGGACGAGCCATGAGGCGCGGGAGGTAGACTTGAGACAGTTCAGCAAAAGAAGGTTGCTCCGGTGAAATAAATCGCCGTTAGTGTAACGGGGCAGCAGAGACACGGCAACCACGAAGATATTCATGAAGTTTTTACAAATCTTCATACTTCCTCAACCTTTTTGACCCTAAACTAAAAATATTGGAATCGATAGCAAGAGGGTTGAGGGGTCGAGCATATGTCGTTTTTACAACGCCGCAATGAACAGGGTCGTCAGAATGGTGGTATGGCAGACGCAGTTGCCGAACGTCCGGCTCCTGTCGCGCCGCCCATGCCCTTAAAGGCCGAAGTCCGCGAGGAAAAACCACGTGAAGGTGGCTATACCATCCCCGGTAAAGTTCACACATCGCCTAAAATTGCTCAACTTCGTAAACAGTTCCGCCCCAAACTGCTGGCGACCCACGATGAAGCTGACACGTGGGAACGCGGTGATGCCGAAAAAGAACAACTCATCATCAGCCGCTTAAAGACCGTCATTCAAAAAGCCGGTATTCAACTTTCAGCTAAAGAAATCGAAGAATTGACGGACGGCTTGCTCAACGATCTGATGGGCTTTGGTGCCATCGAGCCGCTCGTCCGCAACAAGGCCGTCTCTGAAGTCATGGTCACTGGCGCGAATATGATCTTTGCCGAGCAAAAAGGTAAGCTGGCTGAAAGTGAATACGTATTTGACGATGAAGACCATGTTCAGTGGACAGCACAGCGTATCATCCGCCCGCTAGGCCGCACCTTCGACCGCAATAACCCGATGGTTGATGGTCGTTTGCCGGATGGCTCGCGTGTGCATCTGGTCATGCCGCCCTCGGCGCTCAAGGGTACCACCATGACCATCCGCAAATTCCCAGCCAAGCCGCTGGATGTGGATGATCTCATTCGCTTCGGCTCAATCACCAAAGATGTCGCCCAGTTCCTCGAAGCCTGTATCGTCGCGCGGTTGAACATCGTCGTTTCGGGCGGTACGGGTTCTGGTAAAACGACCCTTCTGAACGTGCTTAGTTCCTTCATTCCCGAAGATGAACGTATCGTCACCATTGAAGACGCGGCGGAAATCCAACTAACCCAGCGTCACGTCGTCAGCTTAGAAACCACCCCGCCCGTCCCCGGCACATCGGATGTTGGTCGCTTGGTCATCCGTGACCTCGTAAAAGGCGCACTGCGTATGCGCCCTGATCGTATCGTCGTCGGTGAAGTCCGTGGTGGCGAGGCGCTCGATATGCTCCAAGCCATGAACACCGGTCACGACGGTTCGCTCACCACGGTTCACTCCAACAGCTCGCGTGATGCGATTGCCCGACTCGAAACACTCTGCTTAATGGCTGGTATGGACTTGCCGATTATGGTTGTCCGCAGCCAAATCGCCGCCGCCGTCGATATGTTTGTGCAGCAGTCACGCTTGAAGGATGGCAGCCGTAAGGTCGTCCAGATCAGCGAAATTCAGGGTATGGAAGGTGAAAACATCACCCTGCAAGACATCTTCCTGTACCGTACCCCCAACCAAACCGGTCAGGGCTATTCACACGTCGGTGGTGGTACGCTCGAAGGCACAGGCTTCCGCCCGAACTTCGAAGATCGTCTGAAGGAAGCCGGCTTCAAACTGCCTGCCAACATCTTCGGCGGCATGAACAAGTTCAACAAGGGCACATAACACTTCTAAAAACAGTAAATAAAAAGAGTGGGATTCCACTCTTTTTTGTTGTGTGGTTCATGCCGCAAGCGGCAAACAGATACGAAAAACACTTCCCTTACCAACCTCGCTTTGCACATCAATCGTCCCTTTATGCAACCGAATACTTCGCTCAACGATAGATAACCCTACCCCTAAACCCGGTGTGGAATGGGCATGGTCATACCGCCAGAAAGTATTGAAAATATTAGGCAGGTCACTTGGGCTAATGCCCATCCCTGTATCTTTTACCTCAATAATAACCTGCTCGTGAGTCGCATAAGCGATAACTTCGACCTGTCCATCAGGTGGTGTGTAACGGCAGGCGTTATCTATGATCTGCTTGACAGCCGCTTCAAGATACTGGCTTTCGCCTTTGATTTTGGGCAGCATTCCCGGTATCAGCCATTTAATGGTCGGTTGATTCGGATCAGGCGGAAAGTCCCGTGCCACAGTTTGAAGTGCCGCGCCCACATCAATAAGCAAAAACTGTCCTGATGAGGTTGCTAATGCGGTCATCATCAGCATCATATCAATTAACTTGGCGATCCGTTGTACGGAATGTTCGATGAACTTAGCTTTTTCAATCCGCTTATCAGCTTCAGGCAAACGGGCTGTCAAATAAGCGGTAGAATTAATTATCGCCAAGGGCGTTCGGAACTCATGCGAAACAGTGCGAATAAATTCGGAAAGCATACGGGTACGCTCGCGTTGCAGCCGAATTTCCAATTCCCGCGCCTGCATTTCTTTACGACGGGTTACATCGTTAAAGATGAATACGCGACCTTGCTGGCGCTGACGCTGATCCATCAAACAAGAAACGCTGTGTTCGTAATACCGTGTCTGTTCACCCACTCGCAATTCGAGTTCATTGGTAGCACCTTCGATAGGTGTCCAATCCATTAACGACGGAAAACACGTCTTGAACGACTCGCCAATTACACTGCCATAGTTTTGACCGCCTATCTCATTCAAAAGGCAGCGAGCAGATGGATTAAGATCAACAATTCGATTAAAGTTATCCAGCACGAATACAGGTTCATGAATGGTTTCCATCACCGTGTCACGTGCAATTGGCACATAATCGAACAGTCGCTTATAAAACACCGCATAGGTAATCAGTATACCTGTCGCGGTAAACGCAATCGGCGTTAAATCTAACTGCGGTAGTGGGTTCAGGTTAAGCAGGCTTAAAAGGTTGCTTACCCACGGCAGTGTCACCGCAAATATCATCATCGGTATCTGCTGACGGTAAATCTTCTGCGAGCGCCAATACGTTCTGATGAGTAAAACGATCACCAGCACAATACTGGTATAGCTGAAAACAATATGAAACCAGAACCAAATTCCACCGTCGAATATCTTGCTGGTACTTGGCAGTCTCTTGCCGCCAAAAAATAACTGGTGCTGCGGATCCGTCCATACTAGGATTAATGTAACCACGAGTTCAACGAACAAAACACCGATCACATAACGATTTAGCCAATGCTGGCGGTTAGTGTATTCGAGTGTGAATATAATGAAGGTAATCGGGGTAGCAACCACCCCGAAATAGGTGCAGTTTAACCAAAAAACTTGGTTTTCTGGCGACGTGGACAGCCAAAAAATCCCATAGCTGCCTGACCACACAAAAAGCGCCAGCATGAAGCCAAATAATGGCAGCCCGCCGGGCGCGTGCCGTCGCTGCCACAATAATATGGCAACCAATGACGATGTTAACGCAGTCAGGAAAGAAAAGAACGCATAAAACAAAGTGTGCTCAACCATATACCATCAGACCTTAACATCATCTGTCTACAGCAAGTTCACTGCCTGTTTCAATAGATTTACGTAGGGGAAAGGCAAAAACATTGCAAATACAACTTATGTTATTATCAACCCGCTTGTGTTTGCAACGCATAAAATTTGTCATTATCCAAAAATTCATACGAAAAGGATTAATAGTGAACGACCAGCAGCAAAGAGACTTTTTTTCGCAGGCACTCGAACAGGGTAAAGGTATCCTCCGCCTCGTGCCAACTTGGGTTCCCCGCGCCTTCTGCGTACCGGGACGGCGGCTGAGATTACACCCCAATGACCTCTACGCATTAGGGGCACATCGCGGGGGCATTGATGAACGCTGGTTTTCGTCCACGACCACTGCTGATAACGGCCCCGGCACGCCTCATGACGAAGGATTGAGCTATATCGTCCACAACGGTGAGAAAGCCACCCTGCGCGATACGGTAAACCTGATGGGCGAGGTACTGCTCGGCAAAGAAGCCGTCGACAAATACGGCGGCTGGGTGATGTACAGCAAATTCTTCGATAATATGTATCCGCTGCCCCACCATCTGCACCAGAGCGACGAAATGGCAGCCAACGTCGGCAAGCGGGGCAAGCCGGAAGCCTACTTCTACCCGCCACAGTATAACTTCGCGCTGGACACCTATCCCTATACCTTCTTCGGCTTTGAACCCGGCACCACCAAAGATCAGGTGATCGACTGCCTTAAACGCTGGCATGAAGGTGATAACCATATCCTCAGCTTATCGAAAGCCTATCGTCTCACTCCCGGCACAGGCTGGGATGTACCACCGGGTATCCTGCACGCCCCCGGTACGCTCTGCACCTACGAACCGCAGCGTGCCAGCGATGTGTTCTCGATGTGGCAGTCGTTGATTGCCGATTATCAGGTCGTGCCGTGGGAGATGGTCATCAAGGATGTACCTGCGGACAAGCATAATGACTTCGACTACCTGATGGCAATGCTTGATTGGGAAGCCAATGTTGACCCCGAATTTGGGAAGAACCACTTCACGCCCCCACGCCCTGCCGCTGACCCTGCCGCCGCGCCAGACTCAGGCTACCGCGAGAATTGGATCACTTACGGCAGCGAATGGTACAGCGCCAAAGAATTGACGGTGTTACCGGGGCGAACTGTCACGATAACCGACCCCGCTGCTTACGGCCTTATCTGTGTGCAGGGATATGGGCGCTTCGGTGTACACTCTATCTCGTCGCCCTCGCTCATCCGCTATGGCGAATTGACCGAAGACGAGCTGTTTGTGACCTGTGACGCGGCGAAAGCGGGTGTACAAATCACCAATGGCAGTTCTACCGAGCCGCTGGTTATCCTCAGGCACTTCAATCCCGGCAACCCGGAGATGCCGCAGCGGAATTAGCATTAGGCAATTTTGTGAAGGGTGACAAGCAGCTTGTCGCCCTTATGCGAAAAGTTCAGCAACAGGCAGCGTGAAACCGGGGAGAACATCGCCGCCATCTAAAATATCACCTATTTGCGGGCGCTTCATGAACTGGCCGGGAATCCATACATCAATTGTTTCGGTCTCAAGGTCTACAAGCCACAGCACTGTACCAGCAGCCATATAATTGACGATCTTCGTGGCAATTTCTTTGGCTGTGTTCCCCGGTGATAAGATTTCGATAGCGAGGTCAGGCGCAACAGGATTGTAAGACACCTTTTTGGTCGTATTGGTTGTCGCTTGAATGACATGAAAGCGGCATCGGGTATGTAGTCTTCACCGTTGATCATATAACCGCCATCTGCGCCCGTTATCCGGCCTAATTTGCGCGGACGGACGAATGAAACCATGCAATTCACCAATGAGAACGGCTGCTACTTCTGACGATTCATTGTTGGATACCACCTCGACAATCTCCCCCGCGATATATTCGAAGTTGCGGTCACGGTTTTCAGGCAGCGCGACAAAGCGGTAAAAATCCTCTTTGGTGATCTCTTTTTGTTGAGTGAACATCAACACACCCTTACTACTCGCATATGAGGCAATTATAACAACAAACCCACTGTCACCCTTCTAACTTGCTTTGCGCCTTTCAGGTCAATTACCCTTTCCGCGCAATCTCCCATGCCAGATGATTAATCTCAGGAATAATTAACTTTTCTAAAGCCACCTGTACCGCGTTCGGGCTGCCCGGCATCGAAAAAATCAGCGCCCCCTTGTAGACACCCGCCGTCGCGCGGCTGAACATGGCCGCTGCCCCGACTTCGCCAAAGCTCAACATACGGAATAACTCGCCAAAACCGGGCAGCGTCTTTTCGAGGTAGCGGCTGACAACATCATATGTGGTATCACGAGGGCTGATTCCCGTGCCACCATTAAACAGCACCAATTGGACTTCTGGCATCGTCGTCAGTTCTTCGATCACTGCCGCGACTTGATGGGGTTCATCCTTAATGAGCCGGTAGGCCGCGACGACATGGCCGAGTTCCGCCATCCGCCCCTCAATATAGTGCTTATTCTGGTCGGTTTCGGGTGTGCGCGTATCACTAACCGTAACAATCGCAAGCGTGACCGCTCCTTTACCCGCCTTTGCCCGATGATCTTCTGCGCCCATAATTTTCGCTCCCCTCGTTTTAGCCATTAAGACTCCATTGAGACTGGTTGACAGAACCCCTGTTGTGCCTTAAACTTTAGATAATATTGGCATCATAAACAAGGTTCTGGCCTATGTGTGTTCCAGCGCCAATAATTGAGTTTTTATATGAGTTTAGACGATCAGCGCGCGACTCCAGTTCAAATCGGGTCGCGCGCTTTTTTATTTACCCTTCCGATAGTGTAGCCAATCGATAAGGAGCAAGCTATGGATTACGGAATGATCGGTAAAATCGAAAAAGCCCGCCGCTATGCCGAAGAACCTCAGCGCATTACATTTAAGACATTTCAAGCGCACTTCCGAGGCAGCAATAGCGATTACGACATCAGCCTCAACGAGACAGGTTGGGCATGCACCTGCCCCGGCTTCCATTCCCAGAAAATCTGCCCGCACGTGATGGCGATGGAAAAACTGTTCCGTCCCATGCTCAAGCGTGAACCGCTTCCTTACGCTCACGGGCAAAATGTCGTCAGTGATGTGGAGAAGGCCAACCGCTATACCCACGAAAAAGACCGTATCCAGTTCCAGAGTTTTGAAGCCGTCTTCCACGGCGAAAACAGCGAGCATCATTTCGGATACACCGGGAACAAGTGGCACTGCGACTGCGACTTCTTCAAGAGTCGCGGGGTTTGCAGCCACACGATGGCGATGGAACGTCTGCTTACCGGCATGTTAGATGTCGCCGTTCCGCAAGTGGTGGTACACTAGCCAATTGGACATGCAGTCCACTTAGAACCACTTTCATATTCTGAAAGGCGGGCACCACAGTCCGCCTTTTGATTCTGAACCTTTTTCTTTGGTGATAAGTAACAAATGCGGCTTCAAACAATTGGCGGTTAGAAATTTTGCATTTTCGTAAGAGTTGGGGAAAAATAATAAGCCATTCGTTTTTTGTACAAAACCTTTGAAGGTTTGTTATGCAGGAGGGCTAGACTTTGACCAAACCCGTCTTGATGGAGGTTAAAAACCTCATCACACGTTTTCATACGCAGGAAGGTACCGTTTACGCTGTAAACGATGTTTCCTACAAACTGCACGAGGGCGAAGCGCTCGGCGTAGTAGGCGAGTCCGGCAGCGGTAAGAGCGTTCACGTACTATCGATTATGGGGTTGATCCCTAGCCCACCCGGTCGAATCGAAAGTGGTGAAGTCTTTTTCCGGGGGCGCGACCTGCTCAAGCTCTCGCCGGAAGAAATGCGGGCGGTACGTGGTGCGGAAATCGCCATGATCTTCCAAGACCCCATGACCTCGCTCAACCCCGTACTCACCATCGGTACACAAATCACCGAAGTGCTCAAGCTGCATATGGGCATGACCAACACCGAAGCCAATAATCGTGCTGCGGAACTTCTCGATATGGTCGGCATTACGGATGCCCGCCGCCGCCTGAAGAACTATCCCCACCAGTTCTCCGGTGGTATGCGCCAGCGCGTGATGATCGCCATCGCCCTCGCTTGCAACCCCAAACTGTTGATCGCCGACGAACCCACCACGGCGCTCGATGTAACCATTCAGGCACAAATCATCGAGTTGGTACAGCAGTTACGCCGTGACCTCGGCATGGCGATGATCTGGATTACCCACGATCTCGGTGTCGTCGCCGGTTTGGCGGATAACATTCAGGTGATGTACGGCGGTCGTATTGTCGAACGCGGCCCGATTGAGGAAGTGTTCAAAGACCCGCGCAACGCCTACACGCTCGGCTTGCTCAACTCGCTCCCGCGCCATGACCAACGCCAATCGGGCGACCGTCTGCGCCAGATCGAAGGCGCACCGCCGGACATGCGCTTCCCACCGAAGGGCGATCCGTTTGCACCCCGTAATCCCTATCGTACTGAACGCTGCTTGACGGAAATGCCCCCTCTACGTCCTGTAGAAGGTGGCTCACCCGAACATCTTGTCGCCGCGTGGTATGATTTACCCACACTCATTAAGGCCGAAAAAGAGAAGGAACAACAGGCGGTGGCGAATGGCTAGCGAAATTGTAAAACCCCAACAACGTCCGGGGGGTGTAACCGGGACAGACACGATTCTGAAGGTGACGAACCTGAAGAAACACTTCCCCATCACCTCCGGCATCATCTTCCAGCGTCAAGTCGGTGCGGTCAAAGCGGTTGATGATGTCAGCTTTCAAGTGCTGCGTGGTGAGACGCTCGGTTTGGTCGGCGAGTCCGGCAGCGGTAAGAGCACCACAGGCCGTACCGTCTTGCAGCTCTACAGGCCGACTTCAGGCTCAGTAGTTTTCGAGGGTAAGGAACTGACCACCCTGCCCGCCGAAGAACTGCGTAAAATGCGCCGTCAGATGCAGATGATCTTCCAAGACCCGTTCGCCTCGCTCAACCCGCGTATGTCGGTCGGGCGCATTGTGGCGGAACCGCTGCGTATCCACAAGATCATCCCCAACAAAAAAGAAGAACAAGAATATATCGAAGCGCTGCTTGAACGTGTGGGTTTAAACCCCTACTACGTCAACCGCTACCCGCACGAATTCTCCGGCGGTCAGCGTCAGCGTATCGGTATCGCCCGCGCCCTCGCCCTCAAGCCCAGCTTCATCGTCGCGGATGAACCGATTTCGGCGCTCGATGTGTCCATTCAGGCGCAGATCGTCAACCTGCTGGAAGACCTACAGGAAGAATTCAACCTGACTTACCTGTTCATCGCCCACGATTTGAGCATGGTGCGCCACATCTGCGACCGCGTGGCGGTGATGTACTTGGGTAAGATCGTCGAGCTGGCGGAAACCAATGAACTCTACGAACACCCGCTGCACCCGTACACGCAAACCCTGCTCTCGGCGGTACCGATCCCTGATCCGAAGATCGAAAAAGCCCGTAAGCGTATCATGCTGCCGGACAAACTGCCGAACGCCGAAAACCCGCTTACCGAGGTTCGCCCCGGTCACTGGGTCGTTCAGGACTAAACGTCCCTGTTCTAAATAATAAGGCGGCTGATTAGAAACATTCAGCCGCCTTTTTGTATAGGTTGGTGCGTTATAAAAGTTTAGCCGGTCGTCAGGAACGCATCGTGTGCCAACTGCGTGTCGATCAACTTACCCGCGTCGCCGGTCGTCGCGTACTGGTACAGCGACGCTTGGAAGATACCGTTGATCGCGCCGTTAATCAGGCTAATCGCAACGAACGCCAGCACCACGACGACCACGGTCAGGACAATCAGCGCGACCGATTTGCTGGCGATTGCCAACCCGATCAGCACCACTGCCACGACGGTCATCAAGGCGCTCACGAGGCATGACACCGCGCCAATCGCGAAGTTACCCGTGAAGGTTTCGCCCCACGTCTCCTTGAACAGCCCCAAACTCCGCTTGAGCGAGTCCATCACGCCAATGTCCTCGACCACCAGCACCGGAATGGCGAAGAACACCACCATATTCCACGCGCCCTGAATGATGCCCGCGATGATACTGCTTACAATCGCGGCCACAATGTTGTTCGAGTTCCGGCCTGACTGTTGGATTGACTTCGCGATCATACCAATGGTCGCCGAAATCAGCGCGTAGACCACGATCTTACTGATACGCGCCATCGCGATATTGATGCCGTCGCGGACGGTAGCGGTTTCGCCGCGTGCCAACCGCATGGCCGCGCCGACCAGCGCCGTGTTCGAGAAGATGATCACGGTGTAGGTGACGAAGTAGTAAAAGAACATGACGATAAAAAACAAACCTTGATTAATATCGCCCGACCCGCGCCGCCCCTGCTCGCCAATGGACGAGAGGATGCCAGTGGCCGTGATGGGGATGAAGAACAAAATGGTGACGATAATCATCCCGATCAACGAGATCACCGGGAAGATGAGAAGCTGCGGGTTTGCGCGTAACGCCGCCCAACTCTGGCGAGTCAATTCCAAGCCGTTCTGAATGCGATTACCGCGTCTAAACATAGCTGATGGCCTTTCTCAAAAAACATCCTTTTAGGGGTGAAAACGCTAGAATCAGTATAGTCCTGTTTTGAGTGTGAGACTACAAGGTGAATCTATTTAAGTTCTATCACAAGGTAGGATATAATTTCATGGGGCTTTAGCAGTAGCCCAACCTCCGCCGTTTTCCGCCTTCCACAGCGCATTCCGGTGGGCGGTACACGCAGCCCAATTTACCTGAGCAACAACCCGCGCATCCGTGCGGATAGACATTCGATAATGGTTCACACGCCCCTGTTTTTACCCTTCTTCGCGAGGGAACGAGGGGGTGAGGAAATTGATAGACATTCATGTACGTAGAACATCTTTCGCTCACCAACTTTCGCAACTACGCACGGCTCGAACTCAGCCTGCCGACCAACCGCCCCATCGTCCTGCACGGTGAGAACGCGCAGGGCAAAACGAGCTTGTTGGAGGCCATCTATTACCTCGCCGCGTCCCACTCTCCACACACCACCAGCGACCGCCAGCTCATCAACTGGCGAGCCGAGGACGAGCCAATCCCTTTCGCGCGGTTGGCAGCCGAGGTGGAAGGGCGCGGAGGCAGCTTTAACCGTATTGAGATGACGCTGGTGCTGGATCGTGCGCCGGACGGCAGCCAGCGATTCAAGAAGAACATCCGCATCAACGGCGTGGAAAAGCGCGTCATGGATCTGGTCGGCTTGCTGGCGTGTGTCCTGTTCCTGCCTCAAGACCTCTCGCTGATCGAGGGCAGCCCATCGGAACGCCGCGCGTTTATGGACAGCACCCTCTCGCAGGTTGACCGTGATTACGTGCAAGCCCTGACTGTTTACGAGAAGGCGCTGCCCCAGCGGAACGCCCTGCTCAAGCGCATCGGTGATGGTTACGCCAGTGCCGAGGAACTCTCCTACTGGGACGACCAACTGGTGAACGCCGGCAGCATCATTATCGCGAACCGGCAGCGTTTCCTGCGCGAACTCGAACTCAGCGCCCAGCAAGCCCACCTCGACCTGACGGGCAAGCGCGAGACGCTCACCCTGAGCTACCAACCGAACTTCCTGCCGACGGCAGAGGGCGATGGACAGATGTCGTTTGATATGTTCGGCCTCGACCTGCACCGCGACCTGAGCGCCGAACAGATCGCGCCCCAGTTCGCGGAGCAGTTGGTCAAGGAGCAGCGCGAGTCGATTGACCGCGGGATGACGCTTTGCGGGCCGCACCGCGACGAACTGCGCCTGATGATTAACAACCGTGACGCGGGTTTATACGGCAGCCGTGGGCAGGCGCGGACGGCGGTGATGGCGCTCAAGCTGGCGGAACTGACGTGGATGCGGGAGCGCATCGGTGAGTGGCCGATTTTACTACTCGATGAAGTGGTGGCGGAACTGGACGCGAAACGGCGTGAATACCTGCTGGAACGCATCAACGGCGCGACGCAGACGATGCTCACCACGACCGAAATGGACATCTTCCCAACGGCGTTTGTTGACCGCGCGACCATCTGGGAAGTCGTCGATGGGCAGATCAGCACGGAAAAGACAAAGACGGACTAATACGGATTGAACCGCAGAGACGCTGAGAACGCAGAGGAAATGCGGAGAGTTTGTTCGCAAAATTCTTCACTTTCACTGTGCAATTTGTGTTCGTGCTGTGAATTTTCTCCCTCAAACGGCACAAGTGATGCTGTTGCTGTTGTTGATGCTGTTGAGAATCGGTTGATTTTGTCGCAAATGTCGTCAGTGTCGTCAGTGTCAGTAATGTCGGTGCTGACGATTTTATTTGCAGCGGCGGAAGGTGGGCTTGCTGCTGTAACGTTTGCAGCAAAATAGTTATTAGTTCACAGTTGTCAGTTATCAGTTCAATACAAAAGCAAATACAAAGGCATTCATGCAACCCTCACCCCCAGCCCCTCTCCCAACCGCTGAGTACAGCTAGGAGAGGGGAGCACAAACAGGATTTATCAGCGCCAATTCCCTGCCACCAGCCTGACAACAGCATAGCAGATATGCGGGGCGAAAGGGTGAACATTTGTCAGAACATTTGGTCACTTTTTAGCGGTGTTGGCGCTAACCTTCTGAGGGAGCAAAATTGTTAAGGGGGTTGGTGGATGGTTGGAAAAGGGTTTGTCGGGTTAACCGAAAATAAACCTAAGTTATAGTACTGAGTTCTGAGTGCCGAGTACTGAGGAAAGGCAAAAGCAGTTACAAGCGGTAAGTAAAAGGTTAGATATTGTATGGGAAACGTTGAGTGATTGCGACACAGAAGGCAAGTAGACTAAAAGGAGTGAGGAAAGACAAGCTAAAGGGTTCGTACGGATATTGATGACACGCTATTTATTGCGACTAAGCAGCTTTATAGGGCTAGCATTCGGGTTGGTCATTGGGGCAGCTATGAGCGTGGGCTATTTGCTGCCGGAGAGCCTTCAAATGATTTATACGCATGTATCTAAGATGAATAAACCCGCAATTTTCATACAGGACGTGTACCGAAGTGTTCAACGCCCCCTCACCCGTACTTTCGAGTTTAGTTTACTCGCAAGCTGGTCACATGACGGTACACAAATTGCTTACTTAGCTGCGATAGACAAAAATTTTTATATTCATATCATGGATCGATATGGACACCAAAAACGTCGCTTCGAGTTAGCGGTTGAAAGCATTCAATCTAAACTCATTTGGTCGCCAAATAACAAACATATTCTCCTGTCATTCACCAATAAAAATGGATCACAGAGTATCTTGATGAACGCTGCGACAGGAGAATATCAAGGACTCCAACGCAGTATTGGAACAGGGAGTTGGTCATCTGACAGCCAAAATATTCGATACTATGTGTTCAATGAACTCGGCTCGATGCAATTGTATGAGATGAATATCCACTGTACCACTGAGGCTCCAGTGTGTGAGCCAAAAGAAATTGATCTGTCCAATGTTGGACAGTTTTATGGACAACTCAAGTTGTCGCCTGATGAACAAAGCCTTACATTCAGCCAAAAGGGTGAGCAGAACGCAAAAATTATGATCGCTCATTTGAAATGTGCTGACCTGATGGCAGATTGTATTCAGCGTATCGATACACTAGTCGACACCCCACTTGATGACGCTGAACCAATTTGGTCGCCGGATGGTACGCAGATCGCATTCGTAACCAGTCGAGTTCATCTGAGTATTATCACAGTCTCTACTGGCGAACTTCAAACCTTCGATACACCCGGCATTGTTCCCTATCTAAATGGATGGTCGCCGGATGGGCAATATATTGCTTACATTTCAGAATATACCGGTATAGCTAATGTCTATTTATTCAATGTAAAGACTGGCGAATCACAGCCATTACTTGCAGATCAGGTCACAGCCGAGTTCCCAGAATGGCGACCAATGCAGCCGTAAGCGAGTGACCATTATTTCTTTGTGTCATTGAGCCTTTGTGGTAAATGGTTTCCCCACTTCCAAAGGTGGGCGCTCTATGCTAAGATGTCTCGCCGACCCAATGGGTCAAAATTCACACGCCCGGACTGAGAGGTGTTGTCCTTCACGGGATTGCTTCTGGGGATGAACGGCGTGATCGATAAACACCATACAGGAGAATAGTTCATGCCTTCCAACGTTACGATGAAGGCCCTGCTGGAGACAGGTGTTCACTTCGGGCATCGCACGCCCAAGTGGAACCCCCGCATGGAGCCGTATATTTTTACCGAACGCAACGGTATCCACATCATCGACCTGCAGCAAACGCTGGTCAACATCAACAACTACTATGACCAAGTTCGTGATCTGATTTCCAAGGGCGGTACGGTGCTGTTCGTCGGTACCAAGCGTCAGGCTCAGGAAACGATTGCGACCGAGGCCGCCCGCTGCGGGATGCCGTACGTCAATCACCGCTGGCTCGGTGGTACGCTCACCAACTGGCGCACCATCCGCGACCGGATCGAAACCCTGAAGAAGCTGGAAAAGCGCCGCGACGCGGGTGAGTTCGAACTGCTGACCAAGAAGGAAGGTCTCGTTCTTACACGTAAGATTGAGAAGCTCCAACTGCGTCTAGGTGGTATCCGCGACATGAAGAAGGTGCCTGACATGCTTCTGATTGTCGACACGGTACGCGAATCAACCGCCGTTAAGGAAGCAAACATCCTTCACGTGCCGGTACTGGCGCTGGCGGACACCAACTCCGATCCTCAGTCTCTCGACTTCATTATTCCGGCGAACGACGATGCCGTTCGCGCCATCAAGCTGGTCATCGGCGCATTCGCTGATGCGGTCATTGAAGGCAAGGCCATGCGTAAGGGCGATGATAGCGATATGCAGCAATCGGTCGCGAAAGACGAAGCCTACTTCTACGACAAAGATGGTGAAGAAGAAGCCAGTGACGAGGCGTACTTGGGTGCTTCGACCATCGCCAAGATGCGCGATGCGAAGTTGTTTGACGAAGAACCAACAGAAGGTGCAGAGTAAGACATGGCTATCACAGCACAAATGGTAAAAGACCTGCGGGAATCGACCGGTGCCGGCCCGCTGGACTGCAAGAAGGCGCTCGAAGTTAACAATGGTGATGTCGCCAAAGCAGCGGACTGGCTGCGCGAAAAGGGTATCGCCAAGGCCGCCAAGAAAATGGGCGCAGGCCGTACCATGAATGACGGGATCATCGGCAGCTACATTCACCACGACAAGCGTATGGCGGTTATCGTGGAAGTGAACTGCGAAACCGACTTCGTGGCACGTACCGAGAAGTTCCAAGAATTCGCGCGTAACATGGCGATCCATATCGCCAACCTCACGCCGAAGTACGTTCGCCGTGAAGACGTGCCGGCTGCTGAAGTAGAAGCCGAACGCGAAATCCAGAAAAACCGTGCGCTGAACGAAGGCAAGAAGCCGGAAGCCGTCATCGAGAAGATCGTTGATGGCCGCATGGACAAGTTCTTTGAGGAAATCGTCCTGCTGGAACAACCCTTCGTGAAGGACGACAGCAAGAAGATTTCGCAGATGCTCTCGGAAGCCGTTGCCGAATTGGGCGAAAGCATCCAGATCAGCCGTTTCGCGCGCTTCAAGATCGGCGAAAACGTGAGTGAAGATGGCGAGTCGAGCGAATAAAGGCGTTTCCGCCCTACCGCGACTCGATTGTATTGTTTGTATTCGAGGGATTAGCATTCGCTAGTCCCTTTTTTTTGCCAGCCCATCGCCCCGGCGGGGCAAGGACGGGATGAGCAAGCCTCATCATCAACACCCAAGCACAAGATGGTCATTGATTAGATCGGGAGGACGCACGGCATGACCAATAACGGAACCGGTACACAACCGTATAAGCGAATTGTTTTGAAACTCAGTGGAGAAGCACTGGCTGGCCCGAATGGGTACGGCATCGACCCATCCAGCGCGGCTTTGATCGCCGAACGGGTGAAAGTTATCTATGAACTCGGTATCCAGATCGCCATCGTCATCGGCGCAGGTAACCTGTGGCGTGGCAGCATCGGGGTCAGCCGGGGCATGGAGCAAAGCACCGCCGACCACATGGGCATGATCGGCACGGTGATGAACGGTTTGGCGCTGCAAGATGCGCTGGAACGGGTCGGGGTGAACACGCGGGTACAAACAGCGGTACAGATGAACGCGGTCGCCGAGCCGTACATCCGCCTCCGTGCCATCCGCCATATGGAAAAAGGCCGCGTGGTGGTGATTACCGGCGGCACGGGCAACCCGTACTTCACGACGGATACGGCTGCCGCGCTGCGGGCGATGGAAATCGACGCGAACATCGTCATCAAGGCGACGAAGGTCAACGGTGTGTATACCGCCGACCCGAAGAAAGACCCGACCGCCACACGCTTCGCGACCCTCACCTACCACGAAGTCCTCGCCAACAAGTATGAGGTGATGGATATGACGGCCTTTACCCTGTGCCAAGAACACAACCTGCCGATTTTGGTGGTCGATTTCTGGTCAGACGGTGATTTGTACAAGGCGGTACAGGGGAACACCGAGGTCGGTACGCTGATTTCGAACTGAGGTGGATGTAAAACTGCATTACTCGACCCCACCCCCAACCCCTCCCCGTAGTAACAGGGAGGGGAACAAAACACGTTAAAGTTAGCCGAACGGGTGTAGGGTTAAGGCTAGTTCTCGCGGATGGCTTCGACGAACAGGGTGTGGGTGATGGGTGTGTTGACCTGAGAGACGGCGTTCATATCGAGCGATAGGAGCGCGTCGCTTTCCAGCGTGCCGTTCAACATCTGCACCCTGTAGCCGGTAATGCGGCCGTTCGCGTCGCGGAGAGTGAGTATCGCCCGCACCAAACGCACGGTACCGGGGGCGGTGTTCCGCAGGGTGGCGGAGACGCGGTAGTAGCCGTTTTCTAGGGTCGGCTGCTCGGCCTCGATTTGCAGGGCGATATGCTTTTCACCCGCAGCAGGTGCAAGATCGGCACTGCGGAGATTGGCAACCGCGCCCGCGTATTCGAGCCAGTTGGCCGCGACGAGGATGCGATATGGGGCGCTGGCTCCAGTGGGGATAATGCCCTGCTCGACACCGACTTCACCCTCGGCTAACACACTGCTATCCGTGCGGAACAAGCGCACCTGCAACAAAACCCGTTCGATGGGCTGCGGCAGGTTGTTGGCAACCCAACCCATGCAGATAATCGCCCCTGTAGGCGAGGGATAACAGGTTGGCGGGGGGAGTTCCAGTTGGGCGGGGGTGCTGGTTGGTAAAATCGGGGTTCCAGCAATATCAAACTGCGCGTCGGGGATAATCACCGTTTTATTGATCGGCAAGGTAAGGGGGTCAAGGTCAGCGTTGGCGGCCTTCAGCGCCTCGAACGACACGCCAAACTGCGCCGCGATACCGAGTAACGTATCACCAACCTGAATCGTATAATGAATAGGCGTTGGTGCGCTGGCAGGGGTAAATTGGGGAATCAAAAGCGCAGTGGGGGGAGGGAGTGTGGTGGGGACTCGCGCGATGAGGGTGACAGGTGGCAACTGAGTGGGGGAAAATGTAGGTGCAGCATCGTGGGTTGTACTACATCCCACAACAAAGACGCTCACGCAGAACGTGAACATCTGCCGCCATCCCCAGTAACCCATGCGCGTATATCCCTCAGTATCCCGCAATTGGGCATGTCTTATCCCACAGTATAGCCCTATATTGCAATCAATACTACGGAAAATATGCTCAATTTGGCGACTTCGGTTAGGATATAGGTACTCGACATAAGGGGTGAGCAGACATGGCAGCAAACAAGACGCTGGAAGTGCGGGTGGGGGAACTCATGATCGACAAGGGGTGGACGATTGGTGCTGCTGAATCGTGTACCGGCGGGTTGATTATGCACCGGCTGACGAACGTCGCGGGCAGCTCGGAATATGTGCTGGGCGGCGTGGTTGCCTATTCTAACCCGATTAAGCAGTCGTTGTTGCAGGTGCGGCAGGGAACACTGATGGCATACGGCGCGGTGAGCGAACCCGTGGCGGGCGAGATGGCAACGGGATTACGCGGGCTGCTGCATGTGGATGTCGCGATTAGCGTGACAGGCATCGCGGGGCCGGGGGGCGGCACACCGCAAAAACCGGTCGGCTTAACATACATCGGCGTGGCGGGGCCGGGAAATGTGCTGGTGGTACGGCAGCATGTGTGGAACGGCGACCGTGAGGCGATCAAAGCGGCCAGCGCGGAAGCGGCGTTGGCATTGGTTCTCGAAGTGTTCGGGAAAACGGAATAGCCTCTACACCCCACACTCACTGGCGGCACGCCAACCGGACTCAATCGCGCCGTGAACGGTTTGCGGGTTGGAGTCGTAGGCGGTGGCTTCTCCGGCGAAGAACAGTGTATCATGTTCCGGTCGGGCAAGCACGGGACGAGCGGCGGCTTGTCCGGGGGGTAAATGGGCATAACCGCCCCGCGCGTAGGCATCGAACGCCCACGACACACGGCGCGAGTCGATAGCCAGTTTACGCAGGTCGCGCTCGCCCATACCGAGCAGCCAATTGAGTTCGGTCAATCCCCACGTCAGGGCGCGGTTTTCTTCCTGCTCGTCCAGAATTCGGGCTTTCTCGGCGGTCGCGAAACAGGCAATGACCGCGACACCCTCCCGACCATAGCCGGGTGTCCACCAGCGGGCGGCTAACCCCGTGTGGCACATGAAGGTCAGGTCGCTATCCCAGAACGGTTCGCGAAAGCGGTAGATGAGCTTGGTGGCGGCTTCGGTACGGAACGCGCCGATGGCCTGCTGCTTTTCGCTGCTCAACGGCGGGTTAAAGCGAATAGTGCCACGCGCCAAGATGCTCACCGGAACCGTGATGATGCAGCGGCGAGCGCGGTAATCCTCGCGGGTGGTGACGACGGTTACGCCATCATCGCCCCAATTCACATCACGCACCGCAGTATTCAACAACATTGGCAGGTCACGGCTGTACCACTTGAGCAGCTCACCGTAACCTTCCTTGATGCGGAACTCCTGCTTTCCGGCGTGGTCAGCCCGCATCTCACGGATGAGGTCGGCACAGCTTAGGCTGTCCAGCGGGGCGCAGCAGGTTTGCGCGAGCAGAATATCGGCAACCTTGAGCGCTTCTTCATCCCAGCCCTTCTGACGCAGATACTGCGCGAGGGATATGTCGGGTATGGGCGCGTCTTTGGGCAGCGCCTGATAATGCATAAACAAGCCAGTGATGGTGGCGCGGAGCTGCGGTGGTAGTTCAGACACGGGCAGCGCGGGGCGGCTGTACTGCGCCCACCGCAGCTTACCGTAGCGGTCAACCGGAATGACGTGCAAACCGGCTTGCTTCACGAGTTCATGCGTGACCGCGTTTTCGCCGTGAATGAACTCCGCGCCGAGTTCGGTGGGGATGTCGTTAAAATCGTAGGTGGTATGAATGCGCCCGCCGATACGATCACGCGATTCGATAATCAGGATGTCTTTACCGGCATCGTACAGTTTGCGACCAGCGGCTAACCCCGCTGCCCCTGCGCCGATGATGATGACATCGTAGACGCGCTCGTTCATCAGGAGTCACCTTCGACCATGATGCAAGCGGCGACCTGATGCCCGACGATACGCATCTTGCCATCGACCATCGCCATAACGGGACCATCGAACGGGTCACGCGAGAGGATTTCAACGTGGGCTTGCAGCTTGAAGCCGCGCTCTAAAATATGCTCCAACATTTGCGGGTCGTCAGCTTTGATACGTGAAACGACCGCGCCGGTATTCAGCGGCCAGTCAACGAGCGGCGTAATCTCACGATCAACAATGGTGCCATCCTGCGAGGGGATGGGTTCGCCGTGCGGGTCGAGTTCAGGGTGACCAAGCTTAACGGCAATCGCTTCGACAAACTTATCGGAGACGGCGTGTTCGAGTTTCTCGGCTTCGTCGTGAACATCTTGCAGGGCATAGCCAAGTTCGTTGACAAGGTAGAGTTCGATCAAACGATGGCGGCGCACCATTTTCAGGGCGACCATTTCACCCGTGGGCGTAAGCAGTACGCCTTTATAGCGCTCGTAGTCGATCAACCCGGCGGTAACAAGACGCTGCGCCATATCGGTGATCGAGGGGGCAGCGACGGCTAACCCTTCCGCGAGGGCGTTGGTCGACACGCGCTCGCCGCCCTGTTGTAAACTGTAGACGGCTTTCAGGAAGTCCTGAACCGATTTTGATTGAGTCAGGTCGGATTTCTCCGGCGGCATTACGGAACCTTTCCTACGCAGCGGACAAACGAGGGCAACATGGTTATCATAGCACAAAGGTTGCAGTGTGAGTATGCAGGGGTGACTAAAGGATCGTTAAAAGTTTAAAGGTAAAAGTTGAAAGTAAAGGAAAATATAAGAAGCGTAACTATCTAGTCACTGCGCGGGTTTTCCACCCACGACCATAAACCCACTTTCCTACCAACGAGCTGAAGGTTGGCGTATCCGGCGGGGTCAGGCTGCGCCCATGACAAATAGATGTAAAGGTCACGGTCGACAGCAAGAGTGGGCAAGCCGATGAGGTCTGTTAGCAAACCCATCGGACGGTAACCGACGATCTGCCCTTCGCGCATGAACATGACGCTGATTTCCCTACCGACCAGCGCCGCAACCGGCAGCACGGGAAAACGCCCTGAAGCCGGAACCACCCAACTGACGTTATCCTCTCCATCGCTGGCGGCAAAGACTACACCGACATTGAAGCCGCTGTCGAACCATGAAGCAGTAGCAATATCATCAGGTACATCAATCGTCAAGCGAGTCGGGCGTTCCCAAGTGGCCGTATCCGGCGGGGCGGCGGTGTACCACGTTTCGCGGCTGCCATCAACGCGGGTGACGTTCCAGAACAGGTAGGCATAGGCGTTATCCTGCGCGGCGGTGAAACTTTCGAGCCGGTCACCTGCGTTCAGGGTTACGCTATCCACCAACGGCTGCGGGTTGAGCAGCACCCCATCATTAAACAACCCCCGCATCACCCTATTGTCGGTATCTCGCAGCCAGTAGAGGCTGACCGTGCCGTCGGCATGTTGCAACAAAGTCGGCCAATCGGCATCGGTAGCGATCCGGTCGTTTTCGTTCAAGCGCCAACGTCCATCACCATCTACGAAGTGAGCATTCAGGGACGGTTCGCTGGCAAGACCGCCGGAGGCAATCGCCCACACGCCACCCTCGGCGGCAGGGAGCAAGGTGTAGCGGCGGGTGACTTCGCGCGTGAGGATGGTGAGTTCGCGCTCGCGTTCGAGGTTCGGTTTGAGCAGCGCTGTGAATAAACGGGTTTCACCCTCGACGTTTGAATCCAGCCAAAAGAGGTGCTGGCGGCCATTCCCGGCTGACGCGAACTGCTGGGCATAGGGGCGCACCCCCAGCGGCAAGCGGATTGGCTCACCGGGCGCATCATTATTGAGCGTCCGCAGCGCCTGAAACACACCCTGCTCGTCCGCGCCAACCCACGCCGCCGTGACACCGCTTTCGCTGACGGCAAGTGCCGGGGCGTTGGGCTGCTCGGCCTGTGCCAGCGTGATGACCGGCCCCCACACGGAGACGGGTAAATCCGGCACGGGCGCGGCTGGCTGGCAGGCGGCAAGAAGGAGCAGAAAGAGGAGAGTACTGAGTACTGAGTGCTTAAGTTTTAGGAAAGACAAGGCGCGTGATGTATATATCATTTAAGGTAAGAATTGCCCGCCCACACCAACTACTACGAGCGCGATGGGCAGCAGGACAGCAATGATGGCGAGGCGTTTGAGAATGCGTTTAAACATGGAAGCGTGTTACCGACAAACCTAATGAGCAGCACGAACCGTTAGTAATACTGAGTCGCCAAAAGTATAGGCACGACAAGCAGAAGTAGAGATCCTACAATGATCACAATCATAATCCAACGGGAAATTTTACGGCTAACCCGCTTACGCTTCAGATTATCAGGTATGTTAAGCTCAGGATCGCTAATACCCTTCCATTTGAGATACTGCTCAAAACCGCTATGATAGATTTTACCCACTAAGAAATCTTCGTTAACTTGAGCCAAAATACTGAACGAATCACGACTGACCCATTTTGGCGTTTCCGCCACAAATGTTACTGCCGATTGGTCAGCAACGATCATTTCGTTTGAACGAGGATGCGCTAATACAGCATAGTCTTGAGCCAAAACACCGTTCCACCAATATCGATTGCGTGCAAACTGAACCTTCAACAGTTCAGGAGCCACAGTTGGCGATGGATTAATGATACTTTGACGCAGTGCTTCATAGTGTTGAGCATTTTCAGGATCAGGTTTTTCAAGCGCCCTACCATAATAACGCTCATACATTCTCGCCGTTTGATATGCTCCCCAGACTTGATAAAGCCCGAACAGACCTAGCCATATATTTAAGCTATCAATTCCCTTATATGCAGTGATGAACAGATTCCAAACACCAGAAATTAAGACGACAATCGCTAAACCAAGCAGCCCTTTAACACTAGGACGGAATAATGCCCAAAAACTTTGCACAACGATGACGACACCCATAACTGCTTGAACATCCGTGAAGATCGTACGGTAATAACTTGGGACGGATAATCCCATCCATAGGGTTATGCCACCCAGCAATAAATTAATTCGACTAGAAGACCGTAAAATACGCTCGACACGATAGTAGTCAGTCGTACGTTTCAATACATCGAATTGCTGTGCCGAAAGTTCAGCTAAAGCCGTTATTGGATTTGATATGTTGGCATCCATGATATATCTCTTTAACTACCCCAACGCGCTGACAACGGAGTCCAAGTGGACGAGTGCTTGCTCGGCGAATTCCAGCACGTCAAAGGCGACACGGATGGCGGGGCCTTTACGGCTTTCCTTGAGCGAGAGTTCGCCTTGCTTGGTACGGCCTTTCGCGATGCGGATGAGCGACCGCGCCTGCCCCAACTCGACCCGAATGGCGAAGGTCCTGTCCTCGCGCTCGGCGGCGAAATCGGCATAAGTTTGCTGGACGGCGTGAATGAGGGCAGCGTGCGGGTCACGCGCGGGGTCGTTGTTACGGGTGGCGCGTAAGATTTCGAGGTCGACCAGCAGTTCACCCGCATCAAGGGCGGCATCACCGCTGCGGCGAAACTTTTCGAGGTCGATCAGCTTGAAGTCGACTTCACCACTGCCCTCGCCGTCCTGCCGCCGCTTCATCCGGCGCACCATAATGTTGCGCGAGTGCAGATCGCCGTGCATACAGGCAATCGGAAAGTTTTCGAGTTCCAACTGATAGCGCACGAGGCTGCCCACACGGTCGAGTAAGCTGCGCTGAAGCTGATCGGCATATTTCAGCTTGTCGCTATCATCCAGTAGTTTGTTTTCGAGCATATAGTTGAACACACGGCGGATGTGCTGCTGCATGGGGAGCAAGTAAAGCTGAAGCAGCAAGCCTTCCTGCACATAGCGGCGGGCGCGACCATCGCCATGATGGACCCGCAGCAGGAAGGGGCCGAGTTCGAGCGCCAGCGCATCATAGATTTGCGGGACTTTCACCAATGCATCCGACAGTGTACGGTAGCGGTTGAGGTCAGCCATGATGACGAACGCGCGGCGGCGGTCAGGGTCGATGTAGCTGGGCTGGGGAATGTTGACGAAGCACTCGCGGATGCTGAGGGGCAAACGAGCATAATTATCGCGCTCAAGGTCGATTTCCTCGATTGGCCCGTACTTCACAACCAATGAGTCCGCATTTGGGATATTGAGCTTAAAGCTGTCATCCTCGGTCTGCATAGGGTTGGCGATAAACGGGTGAATGCGTACTACATTACTATCCGACATGCCCAACCGCAGCGGTTCAGGTGCTTTGTCGAGGTCGATGCGTATCCAGTTCTTGAGGGCGCGGCGGATGCTTTCGGTATCCGGCGGCTCGACCGGGCGCGTTTGCTGAGAGGCCAGCTTGCGGTGAAAGTACATGCCGACCCAATTGATCAACGGCTGCCCGATGTAGGCACGGACGGAAACCAACGTACGGCAGACGATGAGCAGGTAGTCGTAGGGGTTGGGGAACAAGGCACGGAGGGTATTCACAGCGCTGCCCCCGCTAAAGACATTCCACCACAGTTCCATCGCGCGGCGCAGCACCGGCTCGATCTGGGGGTATGACTCGACCATCGGCATCATATTTTCGATGACGTAGCAGGTGGAGATAATCATCTCGCGGAAGATTTCGCGGTGGTCGGCAATCTGGTCAGCCGTGATCTGCCCACGATGTAGGCTTTCGGCAAGGCCGCGCATATCCTGTGCCAAGCCCCAGAAGCCGCCGCTGGCCTCGGCGATATTCACCAGCTTTTCGACATACTTCTTTTGCTGGGTGGGCGTGAGCTTACTCTTGAGTTCGTAGCGCAGGTGCAGGGCAAGTGCCAAGTCCTTGTCGCGGTGATTAACTTCGACCATCCGTGCCGCCCATTCGCGCAGTGTTTCCTCGCCCATGATGCCGTTCAGCACGCCCATTTCCCGCGCCTGTGACATGACCTTGATCGTCCATAGGGTGTCGAAGGCGGGTGCGCCACCGATGTCGAAGTAGTCATCCGCCATGCGCTGACGGGCAAGCTGCTCCAAACGCGGCAGCACGGACTCGCTGTCCGGGCGCAAACTGAGGAGGGCTTCGAGGCGGTTCATTTCGACCGGATCAATCCGCTTGTGGAGTTCGCTAGGGAACGGCGAGGCGAACCAATCGGCGGCTTCCTGCAATTCCAGTTGTTCGGGCAAGAACCCATAGGCCAGCAGCGCGACGGTATAATGCTGGGTCACACGCACGGCGTTGGACGACACCTCGCCACGCGCGTCCTGCGGGTCACTGAGCACCAATTCGGGATGCTCGCCGCGGGCGCGGAGTAAATCCAGCACCAGATCACCAACAGTTTGTTCGAGTTCAGGGAGTTGAAATAGAGTCATGGGTAGGGATATTCTTTAAGCTAACGAAACGAGACTTTTAAAGGTTAACGCTGGAAACTGACGAGCGCCTAACGCGCCGTCCAACCGCCATCAATCATAATGGTGTCGCCCGTGATGAGTGAGGCTGCCGGCGAGGCCAAGAACACAACCGCACCCGCAACCTCCATCGGCTGACCGATGCGGTGCAGCCCAGCGATGCGCTCGATGACATCAGCCTTAAACGCGGCATCGGACAGCGCTTCTTCCGTACCCGGTGTTTCGATGAAGGTGGGAGCGACATTATTGACCGTTATATTATACTTGCCCCACTCGACCGCGAGACATTTGGTCAAGTGCGCGACAGCGGCTTTGGTCATGCAGTAGACCGACTCGGTAGGCAGCGCGACCGCACCGGCTTGCGAACCGAGGTTGATGATCCGTCCGTAATTCCGGGCGATCATGACACGCCCCGCATACTGGCTGGCGAAGAAGGTGGCCTTCAGGTTCAGGGCGACCGTCTGGTCGAAGTCGGCCTCGCGCACATTCTCGGCAAGGTCACTCACTCCGCCACCGGCGTTGTTCACCAGAATATCCAAGCGCCCAAATTTTTCTACCGTCTTATCAATGCCGTTTTGAATCTGATCGAGGTTGAGTACATCCATTTGCAGCGGTAATGCCTGCCGCCCCATTGCCTCGATCTGCCGCACAAGCTCGCCGCCGGTATTCACATCCCGCAAGCCGAGCGCCACATCCGCACCCGCATTCGCCAGCGCGAGGGCAATCGCCTGCCCTAAACCGCGTGCCGCACCCGTCACCAAAGCAATTTGT
The DNA here is from genome assembly GCA_020161935.1 of Chloroflexota bacterium. Taxonomy (GTDB): domain Bacteria; phylum Chloroflexota; class Anaerolineae; order Aggregatilineales; family Phototrophicaceae; genus CFX2. The sequence goes on along the minus strand of JAIUNI010000011.1, from coordinate 188,346 downwards.
CCGGTCAAATCAAAACGTGGATATTCGTGACTCATGATTACCTCTTGAAGTACATCAGTAGGCTGGTTTGGACTGGATGTTATCGAAACGAGGTCTATGTTTGGTTCGCAAAAGTCTATTCAAAGCAATTAAATGATGAATTTAAGTATTACGATATTTTAACAGATGAGGGGTAAAAGTTGTAGGGGAGTGGGCGAGAAGGAAAACCATTTTTACCACAAAGGCACAAAGAAAACAGAGAGCAATACCACAATGTCGCAAAGTGAGGCGACAGATAAACATCATTTGGTTCGCATTGGGATTAGGCAAGCAGCGCGTCTTCTCTACAATCATATTATTAACCACCAAAAGGAATATGACCGATGTTGGATATTGAGAAGGCTCGACGCGAGACACCGGGCTGCGAACAAGTTTTACACTTCAACAACGCGGGGGCGGCGCTGATGCCCACCATCGTGCGGGATACGGTCGTCAACCATATCGACCTTGAGATGAGCATCGGGGGGTATGAAGCCGCGAACCGCATGGCGGAGCCACTGGCAAAGGTGTATACCTCGACCGCGCGGCTGCTGGGCTGTGCGGCTGACGAAATCGCCATTCTCGAAAGTGCTACCCATGCGTGGGCGAGCGCCTTCTACGCGATTCCTTTCAAGCGTGGCGACCGCATTTTAACGGCGCGAGCAGAATATGGCGCGAACTATGTGGCGTTTATGCAGGTCGCCAAGCAGCGCGGCGTTGAGATCGACGTGATTCCGGTTGACGAGTATGGGCAAGTATCGGTAGAGACGCTGCGCGGGATGATCGACGAGCGCGTCAAGCTGATCGCCATCACCCACATCCCCACCAACGGCGGGTTGGTCAATCCAGCGAAGGCTATCGGGCAGGTGGCACGGGAACACAATATTCTCTACCTGCTGGATGCCTGCCAGACTATCGGGCAGATGGCGCTGGATGTGGCCGATGTGGGCTGCGATATGCTTTCGGGAACCAGCCGTAAGTTCCTACGTGGGCCGCGCGGGATGGGCTTCCTATACGTACGGCGTGACCTCATCCCTGAACTGGAACCCGTGACGATTGACCACGATGCAGCGGAGTGGGTCGCGCCTGACCGCTACGAACTGCGTAAGGATGCCCGCCGCTTTGAAAAGTGGGAGTCATCTATCGCGAACCGCTTGGGATTCGGCGCGGCGGTGGACTACGCGATGGAGTGGGGACTGGACGCGATTTGGGAACGGGTGGGGTATCTCGCAAGCACACTGCGGTCGCAGCTAGCAGCATTCTCCCGTGTGACGCTGCAAGATTTGGGCGCGAAAAAATGCGGCATCGTGACGTTCACAGTGGATGGCTTCGCGGCAAGTGATATTAAAGCACGGCTGGCGGAACAGCGCATCAACGTCACGGTTTCCAGCCGTGGCTCCACGATGCTGGATATGGATGCGCGGGGACTGACGGATGTGGTTCGTGCATCGGTGCATTACTACAACACGGATGCGGAAATCGAGCGGTTTTGCGCGGTGTTGACGGATATTGGGGTGTAACCAACTGCCCAATGGTACAAATGACCTTCTTATTTTGGGGTGCTAGAATAAGGGTATCCTTAGTTTCAACTAGAGGATTGTGAGATGAACGCACAAGCTGAATTGGCACTCGAAAACAAACTGCGCGCAGCCTTGCGCTTTCCACGTCTGTTCGTGGCATATGCGCCATTCAACCTTCTTCGACGGCTGCAACACCTTGCGCTTTACCGCGTCAAACTGCTGGATGAGGTGACAACCACGCTATCTGCTCAACCGCGCGGTGAATGGTTCACCTCGCCGGAAGCGGATGCACAGTCACCCGTTATCCTCTACATTCACGGCGGTGGTTTCGTGCTGCCGCAAACCCATTTACACCGGCTGATGGTGGCGCACATCACCAAACGGGTGAAGGGGCGAGCCTTCATGCTCGATTATCGCCTCGCGCCGGAGTATCCGTTTCCGGCGGGGTTAGACGACTGTATTGAGGCATACACGTATTTGCTCGATCAAGGCATCGCGCCTGAACAGATTACGGTGATGGGCGACTCGGCGGGCGGCAACCTGACGTTAGGGCTGCTGCTCACGCTGCGGGATCGTGGGCTGCCCCTCCCTTCACAGGGCATCACCATGTCCGCGCCAACCGATTTCGCGGACGACAATCCGGGGTGGGCGGTCAGGGATGGGCTGCTGCACCCACGCGCGGCTGACCGCTTTTCGGCATCGTATGTCGGCAGCGCGGATGTCCGCAATCCGTTGATCTCGCCGCTGTACGCCGATTTACACGGCTTACCGCCGCTGTTGATGTACGCAGGGAAAGACGAAGCGTTATGCAGTGACTCGGAACGCTTTGCGGAAGCTGCCGAAGCCGCAGGGGTGGATGTGACGCTGAAAGTTTACCCCCGCATGTGGCACGTCTGGCAGTTGATGATGGAGCTGCCACAGGCGCGGCAGTCGATTGACGAAATGGTCGAGGCGATTTGCACACGCGGAGCGGGTCGTGAAGCCGTACTCAAACCGGACGCGCTGTTTTTTAAGCGATAGCTTATTCGACGGCGGTGGGGAGGGTGAAGTGAAAACGCGCCCCTTTTCGACCGCGCTTACGAGGCTCTGCCCATATCTTGCCCCTGTGCATCTGGACGATGCTGCGGCTTAAGGCCAAGCCGAGGCCGCTGCCTTCCATGCGAGCCGCCCGTGATTCGCGGGTGCGGTAAAAGGGCTGGAAGATCATCTCGACATCATCCGCCGCTACGCCATCGCCACCATCTTCAACCGTAATCAGCACACAGGGGACAACCACATCAAACGGTGCGCCTAGTGGGAGGTCTGTGGCTACAATCACCGAACGCGCGTAGATACGGATGGCGCTATCGAGGGGTGCATGTTGGAAGGCATTCGCCAACAACTGGCTAAACACGCGGGTAATCCAGTTGGTATCCATTTGCACATGCGGTAAAGCTGGCGCAAACTCCAGTTCAACCCATTTGCGTTCATCATTGGCCTGAGGTTCGAATGGAATCATGGCATTTTCGATGACATCGACCAACCGCGCGGGGTTGATGTTGAGCTTGAGGTCGCCCAAGTCCGCCCGTGTGATTTCGATAATGTCGGAGAATAAGCCGTTTAAGAGCTGGGCGTTATCTTTGATGATTTCAACATAATCGCGCACGGCTGGCGTGAGATCGCTGGTAAGTTCTTCCAGCATGTACTGGGCAAACCCTTTGATCGACGTAAGCGGCGTACGCAGTTCATGCGACATGCGGGACACGAAGTTGGCGCGTAAGCTGATGGCGGTACGGTCGTCGGTGACATCGTGGAAGATGTAGATGCGACCCATGACGCGGTTCATCTGGTAAACGGGGGCGCTGTACCAACCGATAGAAGCGTGATACCCCTCAGGGTGAATCATGGTGAAGTCGCCGCGCTGGACGGACGGGTCGCGGACGCTGAGTGAGAACCACTGGCGCGATAATTCCTGACGCACGTCTTCGGGCAACTGCATCCGGTTCAAGAGTTGGACGAGGGACAAGCCCTGCGCCCGTAACTGGCTGATGCTGAACATCCCCGTGAAAGCCTTGTTAACGGTCAGCACATAGGTTTTGCTGTTATCGCCAATGACGGTTCCAGCGTTCGGCAGCACCATCATCACCCCATCGTTGACCGAATCGAGCAGTGCCGCCCGCGCCCGCTGCACGAAATCATGCTGCTGCTGTAAGTCTTGAGCAAGCGCGTTCATCGCCAAAAATTCGCTGACGGCTTGATAGCTGCGGATTTCCTGCGGGGTGAACTCGCGTTCGTCTTCGGTGCCGACGATCAGCACACCCAAGCGCTGCTCACCGGACTTCAAGACGATCATCAAAACGGATTGAATGCCTGAACTGCGGATGAAACCCCGAATTAACGGGTCGAAACGGGTTTCAATCACACGAATATCGGGGATATGCCAGATGCCGCGTTCTTCCAATTCGGTCATCATCTCGGCATATTGGTCGAGGTAGATGTGCATCCCCGAACCCACACCTGCCCCAAAGCGATTTGAATACACACCCTGTAGTTCGAGATACCCGAACGGGCCATTCGGACGGTCTTCGCGGCGGGGGCCGTAAGCGAGGAGGGCGCAAAAGCGAATTTGCGGCTTGAGCAAACTCTCGCTGATGATGTTGACGAGTTCTTGGGACGTGATGTTCTGTCCGATCAGCCGCGCTATGCGTTGAATGGTGAAAGACGTGGCTTCGTTTTCAGTACGATAGTGGTTTTGAAGGACAGACTGAACCATCGCAAAACAATACTGCAAATGGCTATCTTGCAAGTCGAACGGTTTTTTGGGCGTACGGCCCAGCAGCACTAATGCGCCGATCCGTTCTTCGTTCAGTGTGATGGGCAGCAGCAGACCGATCTTATAGCCAACGCTGGCAAGCGCCGACTTATCCGGGGCAAGGCTGGCTAGATCACTCTTACAAAATTTTTCGACGTGTGCGCGGATATTCGGATCGGGGTCAGGCGGCGTACTGGCAACCAACAAGGCTTGATCTAAATCCGCGCTGTAGGTGTAGACCGCTAATAAGTCCGCAACCGCGTCCCGCGCACAATTCTCCAACGCCCGCTGCATCAGATCGCGCAGGCTGACGTTAGGAATTGTGACGGCGTTTTCTTGTGGAATATCAGCGAGCATGGTCAAACTATCGATTAACGGACACGACGAAATAAGCGAACCTATTCACGAACGGCATTACGCCTTATTTTCGGGCGGGCGCACTGTGAACATATACCCGATACCGCGCTCGGTACGAATATAATGCGGATGATGCGAATCGGACTCCAGCTTGCGGCGCAGACGGTGCATATGCACACGCAGCGTATCCTCGTAAACATCCTCGGACGGCCACACACGCGCGATCAACATGCGATTTTCGACCACGCGGCCTGCATTACGCATGAGGACATGCAGCAAAATCGATTCGGTAGGTGTGAGGCTGTAGACCTTGCTGTTCAAAACCAGCCGATTGTGGGCAAAATCAACTTGAAGATGCTCATCGACCTGAACCACTGGCTCACTAGCATAATCGAGACTGGGCATACGCGCTAATACTGCCTGCACACGGGCTTCCAGTTCGCGCAGTTCAAAGGGCTTGACGATAAAATCTTCGGCGTAGCGGCGCAACCCCTGTACGATGGTGTCGGTATCGCTGGTGGAAGTCACAAAGATGATCGGCACATCCGCCATCGCCTTCAAGCGGCTGCTGAGTTCAAAACCGTGCATGGTCGGCAGCGCGAGATCAATCAACGCGATATGCGGCAGTCCGCGCTCACGGATATAATCCAAAGCATCCGTTCCGTCCATGACGGTGGTGACTTCGTATCCATGCCCGGACATATAGTCATTAATCAATTTACAAATGTTAACGTCATCTTCAACAACAAGCACTTTTGTTTTGTTCATCAGGAAAACTCCGTCAGTTTTGTCATAATCTCGTAATGAATATACACGCATTGTAACATTAATGCGAGAATATTCCGTAAAGGTTTATAAGTTTGTACACGTCAGAATAACTATTCACGACAAATACCACGTCCGCAAACAAAAAGGCGTTGTTTACGCCTTTTCTCTTTACAGCTTATTTACCAAACCAGCAGGCTAAATCGGCTTGAGGACACGGTCGCCCAATTTCTTGGCGAGGATGACCGAACCCTTTTGCTGGCTGACGATTTCCTGTACGGCTTCGCGCCATGCTGGAATTTTGATCTGCTCGACGCTCATGACCTCGTAGCCCTTTTGCTCGAACGAATCGACCAATTGGACGGCAATCGCCTGCGGCAAGAAGAAGAAGGCGACTTCACTTTGCAGATCTTTGGAAGCGGCTTCAATGGAAACGATCAGGTTTTCCACGACCGGTTTCGCCGGAATGCTGCTGGCGAGGTAGAACTCGTCCACGCGGGTAATCAAGTTTTCGACCTGCCAACCCATGACGGCTAGCACACGGTCGGTTTGGTCTTGCGCCAATAGATAACTCTTTTGACCGAAGGCCATCATGATGTCCATGCGGTTGATGTTGCGGTTGGCAACCGAGTTGATGAAGTTGGCAATCGCTTCGGCGTTCGTCGGCATACCCCGCTTGACCGATACGTTAATGCTGACGGCTGGCGCGGCATCCAACGGTGTCAAACGCTGTGTTTGCTTGGGCGGCGCTTGAACGGGCGCGGCAGGTGCAGCAGGGACAACGGGCGCGGCGGGTGGGGGCGCAGCGGATAAGCCTTGCAGCTTGCGCTGGATATTGGCAAAGGCGGCCTGTACCTGCTTCCACGTCTCCTCGATGTTGCCATCATTCTTGATGACCACAGTAGCTTTTGAAAGTTTGTCCGACTGCGCGTTCTGCACGGCGATGCGCTGGCGAGCTTCCGCCTCCGGCATCTTGCGGCGTTCGACCAAGCGCTTTAGTTGGCTTTCGGGGCTGGCATCCACTACCCAGACTTCATCAACGGCTTGACCGAGATCACCTTCCAACAGCTTGATGGCCTCGACGACCACCACACGCTGCTGGGCGCGGCTGACCAGCGCGTTGATGGCTGCACCCACAACGGGATGCACAATCGCTTCCAAGCGTGCGAGGGCTTCGGGATTATTGAAGACAATCCCGCCTAACATCGCACGGTTGATGTTTTTATCTGCATCGAGAATAAATTGCCCGAAAGTATCAATGATCGGCTTATAGGCAGGCGCACCCGGAGCCATCGCCCGGTGAGATAGACTATCCGCATCGATGGTATATGCTTCCAGATGTTGCAGCATCTGGCGAACAACACTTTTTCCGGTGGCAATATTACCCGTGAGGCCAATAACATATTTGTTCGCCCAACGACCCACGGCACCCCTCCCCTACTTGCGATAACAGATGAATTGGATAAACAATCTGTATGAAATACTCTTTCCTATTTTAAGGGTTTATCTCAGCGCGGTCAAACCAGAAGCGTTGAGGTTATTGATCTGTGGTGCATTGGTCATGAAGGTTCGTTAGCAAATGTGAATTCCCTCATTTCGCTCTGAACACTTCCTTAATACACTGTACCTAAGTAAGTCGCATCAGCTACGCGCGTCAATTTGCCATCGTTCAGGTTGATCTTCCATGTGCCGTCTTGCTGGCGGCTGGTGAGCAGCAGGGCGCTGTTGTTCTCCGTCCAGCTATGCGGCTCGACAAAGGTGGTGATGGGTTCGGTCAGGGCGGTTTGGGTTTTCTGTTCCAAGTCAACCAGCATGAACACAGTACGCACCGATTGGTCAGGGCGACCGAAGTTTTGCACCTGCGCGAGGGCATACACCGCGAGATGACCGTCCGGCGAAAAGACGACATCACCCGCCTGTGTATAACCGCGAAGGGGTTGGGCGGCAATGGTCTCCGCGACCTGACCCGCCAAGTTGTAGACATGCACATCAAAGCCAGAAATATCCGATGATACGCGCAACCGCAGCAGATAGCCATTGCCGAAACCCGCGCCGCAGAAGCAACTGGGTTCGTCCGGCAGGTAATCCCACGAGGCGGTGGCAAGATCGACACCAATTAAACCGGCGTACTGGGGCATGGGGGTGAAGTCGGCAAAACCGTCTGGCTGAAAGTCCATATATAAGGTAGAAGCATCGGGACTGAAGGCGACCGGCAGCAGACGGATGGCGTTGCGCGGCTCATCCGACAGCACGATACGGGCATCGCTGCCATCAATGTTAGCAACATTGGTGATGGTCGTCAGCGCGGTGGAAACGCCGTCGGTCAGCGTCCACGCGATTTTCGAGCCATCGGCTGAAAGCTGCCAATCGACGCGGCGACTGCTCGTCGTTGGCTGGATGAAAGGATGTTCACGGACATCGCCATCAGGATACGCCAGCATGACGCGGTTGGCAAAACGGTCGTAGTAGAGAACGGTGTTTCCCGCGAGGGTGTAGCGCTCGCCCGTTACATCGGTTTCCGTCACATCGCCGGTTACTACATCCACAAACGACAGCCGATCCGCGCCGCCCTCCCCAATCGCTCGCTGCAAAAACACTTCCCAGACGTGGGCGTTGGTAGTGGTGGCATCCTGCGCTGCAAGCGGGAATAGACCCATTAGCAAAGCCATCATGATGAGGAAACTGAGCCGATGTGGACGGAAGAAGCGATTGACGAAAGACGTGTTCATAAGCCTTCAATTCAGTGGCGCGTACCATTCGCTATCGTAGCCAAAAACTTTCACGCTATACTACTTATTGTATCCGAGTTTAAACAGCGTATTAGCAAACTTTAACGGTAAATATACCGTCCACAAGCTATGCTGATATAGATGTTAGAAGTTAAACAAGGATAAATATTGATGTCCGAACAACTCACCTATTGTGAGGTGCATCCGAACCGCGAAACCTCGCTGCGCTGTAACAAGTGTAACCGCCTGATGTGCCCGGACTGCGTGGTTTCGACCCCGGTCGGCTACCGCTGCAAGCAGTGCGTCCGGCAGCAGGATGACAAATTCTTTACGGCGGGGCAAAATGACTATGTGGTGATTGCGGCGGTCTGCGCTATCCTCAGTGGGGTTGCCACCGCGATTGTGGGGCAAATTGGTATCCCGATGTTGTTTTTGATCTTCATCGCCATCCCCGTAGGCGGGGGAATCGCGGAGTTAGGTTTGCGCTTGACCAAGCGGCGGCGCGGTCGTCAGTCGGCAACCATCGCGGCGGCATCGATTGTCATCGGTGGATTGATTGGCACACTCGTCCCGTTGATTAGCATTTTTGGTGAATTCCCACCGCTTTCGATTGTGGGACAGTATTTGATGGGGAATTACGGGCCGCTGTTGTTGGTCGGCATCATGGCGTTTTTCGCCTACAGCCGCTTTAAAATGAGGGCGTAGCATCTTTCGGGCGATTTGGTTTGAATTCTCCAACCTTTTTACCCGTGCCTGAGAAACGTTTGTGCTATATAATCAGGTTAGAAAGATGTGATATGCTAGGGTTTGATTGCTAACTTGAAATAGCAACAATGGGTAAAAATGCTTGAAGAAATCCGCATCCAAAATTTCGCAATTATTGACCGGCTCGAACTGACTTTCGATAACGGTTTTAATGTTATCACGGGTGAAACCGGCGCGGGGAAATCCATCATCATTGACGCGGTGGATTTGCTGCTCGGTGGCAAAGCCGACGGCTCGTTTGTGCGGGCCGGGGCGGAAAAGGCCGTGGTCGAAGGTACATTCTTCCTGAACAAAACGGTCAAGGCGCAGGTACTGCCGATCCTCCAGCGTGAGGAGATCGAAGGCGACAGCGACGATTACGTGACGCTGGCGCGTGAAGTCAAGAGCAACGGGCGCTCGACCATCCGCATCAACGGCGTGACGACCAACACGGACGTGTTGAAGTCGATTGCTACGCTGCTGGTGGACGTACACGGGCAAAGCGAACATCTCTCGCTGCTGAACCCCAAGTCGCACATTGACCTGCTCGACCGCTACGCCGAGCTGGTGGAAATGCGGCTGGCATTGGGTGCGCTGGTCGATAAGGTGAACGCCAACCGGCGTGAGATCAAACGGCTGACCGAAGACGAAGCCGCGCTCAAACGCCGCGCCGACCAACTGCGTCGTGAGGTTGAGGAGATCGACGTGGCAGCCCTGCAACCGGGCGAAGAGGATGTCCTCCGCGCCGAGCGCACACGCATGGGCAACAGTGAGCAGCTCGCCAACCTGACGATTGAAGCCTATGCCCTGCTGCATGGTGACGAAACCAGCGAGTTGTTATCGGCGGTTGACCAATTGGGGCAAGTTTCGGTGCTGCTGGGCAAACTCAGCCACATCGACCCCGATATGAAAGAGGACTCGGAACTGGCGGACGAACTGGCGGAACAGGCCGAGGAATTGGCGCTGACGCTGCGGAAATACGCCGACCGCGTGGAATATAACCCGGAACGGATGGAAGAGGTCGAGGAACGGCTGGAGCTGGTGAATAAGCTGCGCCGCCGTTACGGGGCGACGATTGAAGCCGTGTTGGAACATGCCGACCGCGCCCGTGTGGAACTGGAAAGCATCGGTAACAGCGACGAACGGCTGAAAGAACTCCGCGCAGAAGAAGATAAGCTGCTGCACCTGATCGGTGAGGTTGCCGAGCGGGTGAGCAAGGTACGGGTGGCTATCGGCAAAAAGATGGGCGACCGGATCGTGGCGGAACTGGCTGACCTCCGCATGGAAAAGGCCAAGTTCGAGGTGTCGATTGACCGCACGCCTGACCCTGACGGCTGCTTCATCGGCGAGAAGCGCTATGCCTTCTCGCATACCGGCGTGGATGAGGTCGAGTTCCTGATGAGCGCGAACCCCGGCGAACCGCTGCGCCCGCTGGCGAAGGTGGCTTCCGGTGGTGAAACGGCACGCATCATGCTGGCGCTGAAGCGGGTGCTGGCGGATGCTGACCAAACCCCGACACTGATCTTCGACGAAATCGATACGGGTATCGGCGGGCGTGTAGGCAGCGTGGTCGGCGAGAAGCTGTGGGCGCTGGCGGCGACGCATCAGGTGATGGTGGTCACGCATCTTGCCCAACTGGCGGGTTACGGCGATAAACATTACCACGTCACCAAGCAGGTGAAGGGCGAACGGACTTCGACCATCGTCTCGGCGCTGGATGAGGAAGAACGGCGCATCACCGAACTGGCGGCGATGCTGGGGACGGAAGGCGAGAGCGGCAAACTGAGTGCCCAATCAATCCTCGCGCAGGCGGACAGTTACAAAGAAGAAAACAAGCCCAAAGCTAAAAAACTCAAAGTCGATAAAGCAGGGTAAAATCGCTAACGGCGTATTTTTGACTACCCGAAAGTGATTTTACCCGCATGAAAATACAAGTTTATAAAGCCCTGTGGGGCATGGACGGCAGGCTGGAGCAGCAGTTCGAGCGCATCGCGGCGGCTGGCTACGACGGCGCGGAAGTGTGGCTGTCGGGCGTGGAGATCGACCGGCAATTGGTGCTGCGGTTGGCGGAGCAGTACCAACTGCGGCTGATCGTGGCGGGGGCGATTGCGACCGCCGAGGAACTGCTGCCGACTCTCCAAGCCTTCAGTGAATACAACCCCGTTAAGATCAACGTACAAAGCGGCCTCGATGCGATGAGCCTTGATGAGGGCAAGCGCTATGTTGAGGCAGCACTGGAAGCCGAGCGCAAAATCGGCGTAACGGTGATGCAAGAGACGCACCGCGGCAAGCTGCTATTCGCGCCGTGGGTGGCTGCGGCTTACCTGCGTGAATTCCCCGGCCTGCACATTACGGCGGACTACAGCCATTGGGTGAACGTTTGCGAACGGCTGCCGGTTGACCAAGCGGAAACGCTGGCGCTGGCGAACGACCGCGCACGACATATCCACGGGCGGGTGGGGTACGAGGAAGGGCCGCAAGTGCCTGATCCCTCGGCACCGGAGTACGCGGCGCAACTGGCGTGGCACGAGGCTCAGTGGCAGGCGATTGCGGATGCTCACGCGGCGCGGGGCGACGATATGCTGACCTTCACGCCGGAATATGGGCCGCAACCGTACCTGCATACGCTGCCGCACACGAATGTTCCGGTAGCTAACCTATGGGATGTGTGTTTGTGGGCGGCGAAACGGGCAAGGGAGAAGTTGGTGTAGGAACGGTAAAAACTTGGCAGGTTTATGCCGCCAGAGGCTAAAGCCGTCCGGCTCCATATTCCGACGGGAAGTACCCTAAAGGGTACTCTGACCCGTCGGGGAACGCGCGTGAAAATTTTGCACGACTGGTTTAAATATAGTATCACCTGATTTATGTCAGGTCTTTCGATTTTTATTTTGATAACGGGAGCAGAATATTTCATGGGTGCTATTAAGCAGTCGATTTCGTGGTGGTGTTTTATCCCGAACAAGCTGACACCGGAGGCGCTGGTGCGGGCAGCGGCGGATATTGGTTACGCGGCGATTGAACTGGTCGAGCCGGAAGATTACCAGCTTATCAAGGATCACGGGTTGGCGATTGCCTCGGTACGCGGTCACCAATCGCTGGCGGACGGGTTGAACCGGCGCGAGAATGCCGACCGGATTGTGGCTGAACTGACCGCGAACATCGCCAGCGCGGCCAAGTGGAACATCCCGAACCTCGTTTGTTTCAGCGGCAACCGCAATGGGCAAGCCGACGACGAGGGTGCGGAGATCAGCGCGGAAACGCTGGGGCGGGTGGCGAAAACCGCCGAGGACGCGGGCGTGAACCTCGTGATCGAACTGCTGAACAGCAAGGTTGACCATCCCGATTACCAGTGCGACCGGACGGCGTGGGGCGTAAAGGTCTGCGAGATGGTGGATTCGCCACGGGTGAAGCTGCTGTATGACATCTACCACATGCAAATTATGGAAGGCGATGTTATCCGCACGATACGGGACAACCACCAATACTTTGCCCATTACCACACGGCGGGCAACCCCGGGCGGAACGAGATTGACGACACGCAGGAGCTGAACTACCGACCGATTATGCAGGCGATTGCCGCGACCGGTTACGATGGGTACGTCGGGCAGGAATTCGTGCCGCTGGGCGACCCGATTACGTCGCTGAAGCAGGCGTTTGAGATCTGCAATATTTAGTTGATAGTCGATAGTTATCAGTCAACAGTTGACAGTCCAATACAAAAGACCTTTTGTCGGAATTGACGGCGAAGTCGGCGTTGTCTGCGACGACATCAGGGCGAATTTCCGGCATCAACATTCAAAATGTTGCTGTTGATGCTGTTGATGCTGTTGTTACAACATCCTTTTGACGGCGGATGTACGAGAGCGAGCCGCCGAAACTGCACAAAATTCTTCAAATTCGTCAATTTCACAGTGCAGTTTGTGATGCGGATGTGAGAACCCCAACCCAACCCCTCTGCTACGAGAAAAATAGTTCGACCCTAAAAGTGGCGGCGGAATGGTCTGAGTCCATTCCCTACCCCTTACACAAAAAACGACATCTGTGGTCGGTGATGCGGACGAGATGTATCTCGTCCCTACGACAAGACGTTGTTTGTGGTCGATGGTGCGGATGAGGCACGCCTCCTCCCTACATGAAATCGAACTCATTAAACAAGCTCCGCAGACCCATGAAAGTAATGCAATTACAGACTCCATCCCCTGCCTCAAATCAGTAGTCCGCTGACAGCCGTTCTTGTGGCAGTGTTGGCGGCGGCGGCGGCGGTGGGCCGCCAATTGGCAAATTTGGCACTATAGATTTCGGCAATGGCAAAAGTGGTCTTCTTGCCATTAAACCAAGTGATCGTAGACGTAAAAGATGTAGTCCTGCGAGACGGTTTTGATGCCGAGGTCGTGCAGGATATGCAGGATTTGGGCGCGGTGGTCGGTGCCGTGGTTGATGACCTGATGCAGCACCTGCCAGACGCGCAGGTCTTTATCCTCACCTTCGAGGGGTTTAGACACGAGTGTTTCCTCGTTTAAGGTGGCAAGATAGTCGCGCATGGTTTTCTCGATGTTATCCCAATAGGCGCGAATGGTGGCGCGGTCGGCGAACGCCTCGAACTCCAGCCAATCGGGGATGGCGAGGCCGCGCAGGGCGCTGAACCAGATGTCATCGACATTCATGAGATGCACGATTTGATTACGGATTGAGCCGACCGAGTAGGTTACGGGTTGGGTGAACTGCTCCTGTGTGAGGGGCAGGATGTACTTTTCCCACGTGAGGCGGTTTTCGGCGAAGTGATAGTCATAAAGATGGTTGATGGCATCCAAGTGCATGTGGTGACTCCGATGGTGGGAAGGGAGATAGACCCTCACCCCTAGCCCCTCCGCATTCACGTCAGGGCGAGGGGAATTAAACAAGCCTAAGCAATCATAAATACGCCCAATACTTATTCCAGTTTGGCGTTTTGACCGCCGTGCTTGACGATTTCCTCGATCAGTTTCTTTAGTGTAGGCATATCCACATCGGACAGGCGCTTGATGTAAAGGCAACCTTTGCCGGTGGTATGTTTGCCCAATTTCGTGAGCAAATCGCCGCGCTCTTCGAGGCCGCCGATCCCGTAAATGGTCAGGTTGGCTTTGCGTGGGGAGAAACCGGTTATCATCCAGTCGCCCTCGCGGCCACTTTTGCCCTTGTAACGGTAGGTGCCAAAGCCGATGATGCTGCTGCCCCACATCTTGGGTTCGCTGCCCGATACTTCGCGCATTAACTCGATTATCGTAAAGCTGTCTTTGCGCTTTTGCTCATCGTCAAGCGTGTTCAGGAATTCTTCGACACTGTTTTCGTTGAGGGTGGTTTTAATAGCTGCCATTGTTTTGTCCAATTTTAGTAGGGTGATGGTTATGAAGTAAGTGATGCGTGTGGTTGGTGGCACGGACGCGCTGTCTCGCGTCCCTACGCTCTGGATTATATCCCGTTAGGGCAAAGCGTTGATCACTTACCATATGACCACTACTTTCAGTATAGAACATTTGTATCACCTATGTCAATCGAATTCGGTTAGAGTTTTCAAACTTTTGGGGTGGTTTAAAGGTTTGAGTATGCGATTGCCGGAGGATAGGTATAGACCCCCACCCCAACCCCATCAGCACGGTCGCAGGCTCCCTCCGCTGATAGCCGTAGTAACAGGGGAGGGAGTAAATCAGTGCGGTTAAGTGAGGTGGAGGGGTGAGGCGGCGCGGACGAAGACAGGGATGCGGTCGAGGGGGGTGTCGATTTCGATGGTTGTGCCGCCGGAATAGAGAGTATCCGTCCACAGGTCGCGCCATTCGCCGGGGGGTAGATAGACGGGGGCGCGGGTGATACCCGCTTCGACAATCGGGCAGACGAGCAGATCACGCCCAAAGAAATATTGGTAGGACGAGGCTTGGGGATACCAGAGCTGGAGGGCGCGCATCATGGGTTCGCCGCTGCTGGCGCTGTGCTGGGCTTCCGCCCAAATATAGGGCATGAGCTTCTGGCGCACGTCCATGAGGCTGCGGAACACCGGCAGGACGCGCTCGTCGCCGGTGCGGTCTTGAATGTTCCACGGCGTACGGTCGCGGTTGGGTTCGCGGTGCTGGTTGAACTCGGCGTGATACTGGAACACGGGGCAAAAGACCGCCATTGAGGCAGCACGGAGGTAGAGTTCCGCCGAGGGAATATCACCGCTGAAGCCGCCGAAATCCCAACCCCAGAACGGGATGCCGGAGATACTCGCTGAAAGACCCGCGAAAACCGAGTGCTGAAAGGCTTCCCATGTCGAGTTTTCGTCACCCGCCCAATGGAGAGGCGAACGCTGCGAACCAGCGAAACCCGCGCGGCTGAAGGTGATGGCATCGCGTTTGGCGGTGGCAAAATCGTAATAAGCCTGTGTGTAGAGCCGTGGGTAATCGTTCCAGAGTTCCGCGCCGGTGCGACCGTCGGCGAAATGGGTATCCGCACCCCAGAGATGTTCGCCGCCATCGGTTTTGAAACCGTCGATGCCAATTTCATCCAGCAGATAGGCGCGTTTGCCAAGCCACCACTCACGTTCGGCTTGCCCCGTTACATCCCAGAGATAGCCGCCGCGGAACCAGAACGGACGAACTTTGTGGAGGCTGCCATCGGCTTCGCGCACACCAAATCCCGACTGCTCGAAATAGGCGTGGTCGGCTTCGTGCTGGGGGTGCGGCTGTTCGATGCGTTTGAGGACAGGGATTTGCCACAGCAGCACTTTAATATCCTGCTTGTGCAGCCAATCGACCATGCCTTTGGGGTCGCGCCATTTGCCGTCTTCGGGGAAGGTGAAATCGGCATAGCGGGGCGAGTCGCTGCCCTCGCGCGGTGTGTATTTTGCATCGTTCCAGATGTAGAAGGTGGTTTCGTCGCTCCACGCTTCGATGACCAGCACGGCGGGTTGAATGCCATGTTGCAGCGAGGCTTTGACTTCTTTTTCGACACGGGCTTGCGAGTTCCACTCGTTGCCACTCATCCACAGGCCGAAGCTCCATTCGGGCGGCAGGACAGCGGGGCCAGTGAGGTTGGTGAAGTCGGCAATGATCGCCAGCGGGTCATCGCCCGTGAACCAGCGGAGGCGCAGCGCTTCATCTCCGCCGAGGTCGGCTTCGAGCGTCCATATGTCGGGCGAGGTGGCAGCGAGATCGAACCCCATCCAACGGCGGCTTTCGACATACACGCCATAGCCAGCGGACGAGAGCAGGAAGGGAACTGGCATATAGGTGCGCTTGCCGTGATTTTTGTACTGCTCGTAAACGCGGACATCGAGGATGTTACCGCGCTGGTTAAGGGTGTTAAAACGTTCGCCGAGGCCGAAGAAACGTTCATCGGCGGCGGCTTTAAAGGTCAGGCGCACGCGGCGGTTGTGCTGACCATCCGAGAGCCATTCGACGTTTTGGAGTGAAGGCAGCGCGTCGTTGGTAGAGACGGCGGGATGAAAGATCGCCCAACCGTCGCCGAAGGTGAAGCCGCCGCCCTGCTGCCACGTCGCGCCGCGCAGAGTGAAGCGTTCGCTAGATGCGCCATCGGTTTCGATCCAATAGGTGAGGGCTTCGCCAGCGGCGGGAGCGACCAGCGCGGCGTGCCACACATCCTGCTCGATGCGGACGAGTCGATCCAGAAATTCCGCGCCAACCCCTTCTTCCTGCTTCTGCTGCCAGCGTTTATCCGGCTCGGCGTTGAGGACGGTTTCGGGCGCGCCACCGATGATGGTGTGAACGCGCAGGTTTGTGACCGCGCCGGGGGGGCGGGTGACAATGCCGATGGTGAAGGGTTCGCCAGCGAGGGGTTGACGCGGAAAGCGTTCCTCCGGCAACTGCTCATAAGGGTGTTCAAGCCCGTATGGTTTGTGAACAATATCAACCATGCTTAGTCTTCCTTCATCAGCGATTTTAAGAGTAAATACATGCCGTGTGACCAGAGCAGCGGGAGCGCGGACGTTCCCCAACGGTCAACCCACGGCTGGAAATATGACTGATCCAACACATGCCCTTCGACCTGCTCGGCGAGTTGGCCTTCAGCGGTAGCTTGCGACTCGACCCACGCGATGAGTTTAGCGGCTTCATCACGGCGACCGAGTTCAATATAGGCCCACGCCAGCCAGAGGGTGAGCAGCAGCCATTCGCCACCACCGAAGTAAGTATCGGCGGCGTAGCGGTAGACCCCACCATCCGGTCGCAGGATGTCGCGTTCAATTTTAGCAACAGTCGCCAAGAAGCGTGAATCGGTGGGTTCGACGAGGCGGTATGGCACGGCGATCCATAAGAGGCTGCTATCGACCTCATTATTGCCAAGATATTTCATAAAGTGACCGTCAGCCGACACCGCATTTTGCAGCACGAAGTCGCGCACGGCTTCCGGCAGGCCAACCGGCACGAGCGCGGGTTCACGCTGGCGGACGGCGTTTAAGCCCCCGTAAATGGCGGCAAGGGTGGCGGGGTGGATGTGCTGGCGGTGTTCCTCCCAGCAGTCGTAGTTGGGCGACTGCCAGAGAGCGGCTAAGTAGCGCACCAGCAGGACAACGGCGGGACGGGCGGCAGCCCACAAGTCGTCATCGTTGTGGCGGTTGACGAATTTCACCAAGCCCCACAACCACGCGCCGTAACCGTCAAGCTGGAAGTCCGGCCAATCTTCGGTGCCGAGGTCGCCATCCAAACGGAAACGGGTGGGCAGGTAATCGGCCTCAGCGGGTGTATCGCCGTTGGCGAGTTTCGCCAGCAGGAGGTCGGCTTTGGTCTGGTAGCGCGGGAGGGTTTCGGCAGCCCACCGATAGAAGCGGCGGGCGCTGTCGTATTCGCCAGCGGCATCCATGCCATAGGCGATCCACATGCCGTCGCGGAGCCATGAGTAGCCGTACTGCGAAAAGGTTGGCGAGGCGACAACTGCGCCGTTGGCGCTTTGACCCGCGAGGATGATGGCGATGCTGGTGTCGATCAAGTTGGACATACGTGTTCTTTCGATATTAGGGGTTATAGAGCCACGGGTGCCCTCACCCCTAACCCCTCTCCCTCAGGGCGAGGGGAACAAAGACCGGAATCTAAGCGTACAAATTACCTGTCATTAGCATAAATAGACCCCACCCCTTGCCCCTCCCCGTAGTAACAGGGAGGGGAACAAAAACAGGAATTTTAAGGGTGCGAATTTGCCTATTTTTAGCATGAATAGACCCCACCCCTAGCCCCTCCCCGTGGTAACAGGGAGGGGAAGGAGAGGCAAGGGCGCACAGCCGTGCGCCCCTACGGAACCTTGTGTTACTGAATGAGCGCGTCGATTTCGGTTTTGGCCTGATCGAGCGCGGCTTGAGCGGTCAGTTCACCATCGACAACCTGCGTGAGCAAGGCGTTCACCGCATCCTGCATTTCGCTCTGGCGAACGATGACCGGCGGCGTAACCGGGCTTTCAAGCGCGGTGAATACGGCGGCGCGGTTAGCGGGCGGTGTCTGCTTCAGGTAGTCCTCGAAGTAGGCGGGTTCGTCGAGGGCGGGGAGTTCCCAACCGGCGGCGACACGAACCTTCGCAACGGTTTCGCTGGAGGTCAGGTATTCGGCCCACTTAGCGGCGGCTTCCGGCACTTCGGTGGTGGCAGAGACGGCCACGCCGTTGGCGAAGAAGTGGTGCGCGTGCTGGTTGATCATCGGCTCAAGCTGCACGTCCCAGTTGAAGGGGGCATCAGCAAACGCGCCAAACATCCAAATGCCGGTGACGATCATGCCGAGCTTGCCACTGAGGAACAGTTCCGAGTCGGAGACACCGGAGAGGTCGGCGGCGGTGGGCATGAGACCGCTGGTCTGGAAGCCAGTCATGAGTTCAAGGGTTTCGACGCAAGCGGGTGAGTTGATGGTCGACTCGGTCATGTCGTCGTTGAAGAACTTGCATTCGCCGTTCTGGGCGGCTTTCTTGTAGAACTCCCAGAATTGGACGGGCGAGAACAAGCCCCATGTGTCGTCACCGAGGGCTTTGATGGCGGTGGCGGCAGCGATGGCATCATCCCACGTCCAGTCGGCAGTCGGGTATTCGATGCCCGCTTGATCGAACAGGTCCGCGTTGTAGAACATCAGCACATCGGAGAAGGATTCGGGCAGCGCTAACTGCTTGCCGTCGTAGGTAAAGGCTTCCAAAGCGCGGGGGTAGTAGGGTGCTTCAGCATTGACCATGCTGCCCACATCGAGCAGGGTGTCGTTGGCGGCGTAGGTGACGAAGTTTTCGTAGTTCAGTTCGAACACGTCCGGCGCGTCACCGCTGGCGATGCCGGATTGCAGCAGGGTGAAGTAGTCGGCGAAGGGCGCGGTTTCGACCTCGATGGTGATACCGGCGTTGTCGGCTTCGAAGCCAGCGATGATTTCATCGAGTTCTTCGAGGTAATCCGGCGCGGCGGAGAAGGTGAAGTAGCGAACGGTGGTGGAATCCTGTGCGGCGACAGGGGCGATCAGGCCGAGAGCTAAAAGAAAGACCAACGTCATACTTAAGACAGTCAATTTACGAGACATATTCCTTGTTCCTCTCAAATAAACGATTTACAAACGCAACACGTTGCGTGAGCAACCTAACCTTTGATTCCGCTGGAGATCACACCGCGCACGAACCAACGCTGTGCCAGCAGATACGCCACCAAAATCGGCAGCACTGTAATGACCGCCCCCGCCATCACTATATTCCATTCGGTGAGGGCGCGCGGCCCCGCTTGTAAGGTCGCTAAAGCAATTGGCAGAGTCGCGACCGACTCTTTACGGGCGACGAACAGCGGGTACAAGTAGTTATTCCAGTAGCCCATGAAGCTGAAAACGGCTAAGGTCGCCAGCGCGGGGCGGGAAAGCGGCAGGATAATCCGCCAGAAAATGGTGAAGTGATTCGCACCGTCCACGAAGGCGGCTTCCTCGAAGTCTTTGGGGATGGTGAGCAGCGCCTGACGCAGCAGGAAGGTACCGAAGGCGCTGAACAACCCCGGCACGATGAGCGCCTGATAGGTGTTGACCCAATCGAGCTGGCGGATGAGGATGAACTGCGGCACGACCAGTACGACCGCCGGAACCATCATGGTGGCGAGGTAGAGCATGAACACCGTGTTCCGCCCGCGCCACTCCAAGCGCGAGAAGGCGTAGGCCGCCATCGCCGCAACGAGGATTTGCCCGACCGTGCCGACCAGCGCCACGAAGAGGCTGTTAAAGAAAGTGCGACCGAGGTCAATGCGGTCGGCAAGCTGGGTGTAGCTGGTGAACGTCAGCGGATTCGGGATGAGTTCCGGTGTCGTTTTGAGGATGTACTGCTGCTCTTTGAGGGATGTACTGAGCATCCACAAGAACGGCAGCACCATCAAGGCGACGATGACGATCATCAACAGCGCCCGTGCTATGGATGTGAACCCGTTATGGCTGACGACGATCCCTTCGCCGTGTTTGGTAGATTGCATGGTGCCAGCCACCGCGTTACTGTGATTCATAGTAGACCCACCGTTTCTGGAGGCGGAACTGGACGAAGGTGATGATGAAGATCAGGATGAACAGCACCCACGACAGTGCCGAGGCATAACCCATGCGGTTATAGCTGAAGGCGTTCCGTACCACTTCGGTGACAATCACCCGCAACTGACGGTCGGCGGCACTATCGGTCATCGGCATGAGCCAGACCTGCTCAAACAACTGGAAGTAGTTAATGAGTAAGGTGATGGCGACGAAGAACATGGTGGGCGACAGCAGCGGCAGGGTAATACTGCGGAAACTGCGCCAACGTCCCGCCCCGTCGATCTGAGCGGCTTCGTAGTAGGTTTCGGAGATGGATTGCAAACCGCCGAGGTACAACAGGGCGATATAGCCAACATCTTTCCAGATGCTGGTGATGACCATCGCGTACAGGGCGGTTTGCGGCTGGAACAACCAATCCGGCCCTTGAATGCCCAGCAGCGCGAGGCCGTAGTTGATGAGGCCGTAGGAAGGGTTGAAAATCCACTTCCAGATGAGGGACACGACCACCCACGAGGCGACCACCGGGAGGAAGGTCGAGGTGCGGACGATAATCATGCCGCGCACCTTCTGGTTGAGCAGCAGCGCCAGCCCCAAGCCGATGACGAACACCGACGGTACATACAGCACGACGAAGGTGAGGGTATAGCGCAGCGCACGCCAGAAGTCCTGATCCTGAAGCAGTTCTTGGAAGTTCGCCAAGCCAATGAACTTCGGCGCGGAGAGCATGTTCCAGTCCTGAAAGGCCAACCACAGCGAGGCGATGATGGGGTAGACGATGAACACCAGCAGGCCAATTAAACTCGGCGCGAGGAACACCGCTACCCATTTCCATTTTTGAAAACCGCTATTCCAAGTCATGTCGAATGTCTTTCAGGTTTTGCAACTTTTTTCACTAGTTGAATAAACTCAACTCAAAAAAACTTATACCCCGACTGTATCCAGTTCACGCGCCGAGGTGCGGAATAATTCTTGCAGCACGAGGCTGGCCGCGCCGCGCGCCCACGCATCATCCCCTAATGGCTCAACGTGCATTTTAAGTCCCGCGCTCAAGGTGGACATGGCGTTGGCGTACAAGCCCTGCCGCATCGGTTCGAGCAGCAGATCACCGTAGCGCATCCCCTCGCCGCTGAAGATGAGCAACTGCGGGTTGAGGACGTTCACCAGCATCGCGATACCATAGCCGAGGGTTGCCCCCGCCTGCCGCACCAAATCGAGAACAACAGAGTCGCCAGACTGCGCGGCGTGGAAAAGCTCGTCAATGGTGTTGAAGTGGCGGTCGTGTTCGGCAGCCCGCCGCAGCAGCCACGGGTCGCCGACGAAGGTTTCGAGGCAGCCGCGTTTGCCGCAGTCGCAGGTGTAGCCATGCGGGTCGATGACGGTATGCCCGAACTCACCCGCGCCGCCCATGCCACGATACAACTGGCCGTTGACGACGATGCCGAGGCCGATGCCGCGCCCGACGGTGATGGTCAGGAAATGGTTGCTGCCGACACCCGCGCCGTAGAGTTTTTCGACGAGCGTGAGGGTGTTTACATCATTGTCGAGGTAGACAGGGAGGATCGTGCGCTGTTCGACCATATCGGCGAAGGGAACATTCGACCATCCGAGAATGGGCGAGGTGTGGCAGACACCGGTTTCGGCATCGACAATACCCGCCATGCCGATGCCCACGCCGAGCAAACGGCTGCGCTGGATGCGCGACTCGGCGACAAGGCGGTGGATACCATCGGCGACGCGCTGGGCGACGGCCTCCGGCTCGATACCGGGGTTTTCCAACGTCAGCCGCCCGATGACATCCGCGTCGAGATTGGTGAGGGCAAAGGTGATGTGGTCTTCGGTCAGCTTCGCGCCGACGACATATGCGCCCTCTGGTTGCAAGGCCAGCAGAATGGGCGGACGACCACCGCGCGAGTCGCCTTCCTGCTTCTCGTAGATGAGGCCGCTGTCCACCAACTCGCGGGTTAAAGCCGTAACCGCGCCGACGCTGAGGCCAGTATGACGCGAGACATCCACACGCGAGATTGACCCGTGCTGGCGAATGCTGTTGAGGACAAGCGCTCTATTCTGGACTCGCAATAACTTCTGTTTATGCATACTTATTTCATAAGTTGAAAAAACTATCTGAAGTATAACGGAAATTACAATCGTGTCAAGTTATTGCGAATAAAGGGAAGCAAAAACAGGCGGGGATACTGCTGATGAGGGTTCGTTAGAGCTATTTGAAAAGTTGATTTTTTATACAGACGGACGCGCTGTCTCGCGTCCCTACATAATTCGAGAACTCATCTTCGTAGGAACTCGATTGCCAAGTTCTATGATTTATTAGGAAAATCGCGGAGGACAGGCAGCAAGCGCTCGATAATCGCCTCGCGGGTGTGGCGGAAAGCGGCGAGTTTGGTGGCATCGTCGCCTAGCACCGCAGCCGGATCGGGGAAGCCGATATGCAAGCGCTTCCCCTGACCTACCCATACCGGACAGTGTTCCGCTGCGTCATCACAAACGGTAATTACCACATCAAAAGGCTGACCGATAAACCCGCTGAGGTGCTTGGGGTGGCTGCCTGATGTTTGAATGCCGACCTCAGCAAGGGCAACCAGCGCGAAGGGATTGACCGCTGCGGCGGGCTGGGTTCCGGCGCTGACGGCTTCCCACGTATCGCCAAGCCGCGCGTTCACCAACGCTTCCGCCAACTGTGAGCGTGCCGAGTTTCCGGTGCATAAGATGAGTACGCGGCGTTTCATGTGTTTATGCCTTGATAAAGAGTTGGTTGGGTTTGGAAGCGGCATAAGCACACCTCCGCCCCGCATAGATTAGGCTTTATCGGCGGTGATGCGGGCGCTGTAGACGCGCGGCATTCCGGCTTTGACTTCGATGATGCCCTCGGCACTGCTCTTATCCACGACCTGAATATTCGTAAAACCGGCCTCGCGCATGTAGCCGGTGTAAGTCGAGACATCAATCGCGCCGGTAACGCACTCTGCCCATTTGGTCGTATCCGCGCGGAGTTCGGCGCTAAATTCGCCTTCGGTTACGATGTCGCTGACGGCGATGCGGCCACCGGACTTGAGCACACGGAACGCCTCGCGGAACACGGACTGTTTATCCGGCGACAGGTTGATGACGCAGTTGGACATAATCACGTCGATGGTGTTGTCCTGCACGGGCAGCGCTTCAATTTGGCCGCGGCGGAACTCGACGTTTTGCACACCCATCTTGAGCTTGTTGGCGTTGGCTTTGTCGAGCATGGCGGGAGTCATATCTACCCCGATAACGTACCCGTTTTCGCCCACCTGCCGCGCCGCCAAGAAGCAGTCAATTCCCCCACCGCTGCCGAGATCAAGCACGGTTTCGCCGGTGTGCAGCCCAGCGATGGTAACGGGATCACCGCAGCCCAGCGAGATTCCCGTAACGTCGGCTGGTAAACCTTCCAGCATACCGCTGTCGTACAGTTGGACATCACAGCCACAGCTATCGCCTCCACAACATGAATTGGCTTCCCCACTGGCAATCGCGCCGTAACGTTCCTTCACCACATCATGAATTTCGATCACATCAGACATCTTCACCCTCCTATATATTGATACTCATCGATATATCTCCTGAAATAAAAAGCCCCGAAAGGCTATGAGATAGCACTCAATGGAATGGTATCGTCCGGCACGATCTGCATGGCCTGCCCCGGATTGAACGCCCGAACCAACTGACCACAGCACAACGTCACCTGTTCCTGATTCAAGGTGTAGAAGCGCTGCCGCCCTTCTTGCCGCGCGTAGACGAGGTTGGATTCCTCGAGTTCGCGCAGGTGGTGGCTGACGGTGGGCTGCTTGACCTTGCCGCCGAGTTTATCGACCACATCATTCACACTAAGCCACACACAGCACACGTGCTGCATGATCTCGTAGCGTATAGGGTCACTAATGGCTTTGCCGAAGGCGATTTCAGAAGTTATCATAACGCTCATTATATCGACAATCATCAATATGTCAAGCGGTTAAAAAGGGTTTGCCAACGACAAACCCCAAATGAAAGATTATTCCTTTACCGTCGACCAGAAGATGCCCGCCAAGCCTGTATTGCTATACTAGCGTTCAATCCATTCAACCGCGAAATCGCCACTTGACCTGCATTGATAAAACTATCCGGTTGGCTCTATATGCAGCGCCCTATTCAGGGTAAAGTGTGTTTTTACCTTCATGCACATCACCGGAAAATGGAATGACTGACATCAAACACACCGTCTTGATCGCCTCGTATCTGGAGCCGGAACTGGTCGAGCAAATCCGCAGCGAAGTGCCGCAGGTCGAGATTGTTTACCGCCCTGACTTGCTGGGTAAGCCGCGCTACATCGCCGACCACAACACGCCCGTCAACCGCACACCGGAGCAAGAGGACGAGTGGCAGGCGCTGCTGGCACAGGCGGACATCCTATTCGACTTCGACCACAGCCATGTGAAAGATCTGCCGCAGTTTACGCCCAAGTTGAAGTGGATACAGGCGACCAGCGCGGGCATCGGGCAGTTCGTGAAGCAGAACTACGCCACAACCGGCTGGAAGTTCACGACCGCCAGCGGCGTTCATGCCCGCCCCCTCGCCGAGTTCGTCATCCTGTCGATGCTGTTCTTCGCGCGGGATTTCGAGTATTTGCAGCGGTCGAAGGCGGCGCACCATTGGGCGCGGAACGCCACCACCGAATTAGCAGGGAAAACGCTGGCGATCATCGGCCTCGGCAAGATCGGGCAGGAAGCGGCACGGCTCGCCAAAGCGTTCGATATGCGCGTCATCGGCAACCGCCGCAGCGCGAAGGCCGACGGCACGATGCCGAACGTCGACGAACTCTACCCACCCGGCGACCTCTCGCCGCTGCTGACACAGGCCGACTACCTGCTGCTCATTACGCCGCACACGCCGGAAACCGAAGGCATGATCGGCGCGGAACAGATTGACCAACTGAAAAAGGGTGCAGTGGTCATCAACATCTCGCGCGGGGCGGTGATGGATTACAAGGCGCTGACAGCGGCGCTGCAAAATGGTCACCTGCGCGGCGCGGCGTTAGATGTGTTCCCGGTTGAGCCTCTGCCTGCCGATGACCCACTGTGGGATATGCCGAACGTGATTGTTAACCCGCATTCCGCCAGCACCGCCGACACGGAAAATGCCAAGATCACGCGCATTTTCATCGACAATCTCAAGGCGTATCTGGCGGATAAGCCGCTGCACAACCTGCTGGATGTGGAGCGGTATTACTGACCGATAAGCAGCAAAAGTTGACGAGGTACGCAGCATGATTCCCAAGATACATCTCGCCCTCGATAACTGTTTCGCCTCGAAACGCTGGACGAAGCCGCTGGAATGGATGCAGATCACGGCGGACATGGACATTCGCTGCATTGAAGCCAGCGCGGACAACGAATGTGACCCGCTGTATAACACGCCGGAGACGCTGGGGAGCTGGGTTAACGCGGTCAAAGCGGCCTCCGAGCAAACGGGTGTGAAGGTCGTCAACCTGTATTCGGGGCATGGCACCTACGCTACGCTCGGCCTCGCCCATACTGACCCGCGCATCCGCGACCACATCCAGCACGACTGGCTGGAACCGATGATCCGCAACGCCGCCGCGCTGGGTGCGGGGTTGGGTTTCTTCTGCCACGCCTTCCCGCAGCCGGTGCTGGCGCATCCCTCGCTCTATGCAGAGGCCGAAGCTGACCTGTTCGAACGTCTGGCGGAACTGGCAGTGGTGGCGGCGCAGGAAGGCTTGAGCAGCATCTCGGTCGAGCAGATGTACACGCCGCACCAAATCCCGTGGACGGTCAGCGGGGCGCAGCGCCTCCTGCGGGATGTATACCAACGAGGGAAAACCCCTTTCTACCTGACGCTGGATACCGGACACCAGATCGGGCAGCGGCGTTACCTGCTGCCACAACCGCCAGACATTCAGGCGTATATCGCCGCCCTCAACACGGGCGCAGCACCACCCGCCGGTTGGTACGGCGTGCTGCCCACAACAAACGCGGCGGTTACCGTGGACAGCCTGACGACCTCTATCCGCCAGCACCCTTACCTGTTCGCGGCCTACGAGGACGGAGACCTGTACCACTGGCTGCGGACACTTGGCGGTTACTCGCCCATTATCCACTTGCAGCAGACGGATGGCACAGCCTCCGCACACCGCCCGTTCACGGCAGCTAACAACCAGACGGGCATCGTTGATCCGGTGAAGGTGCTGCGGGCGTTGTGGGCGGCTTATCAGGAATCAGCAGACGGCGCTTATCCACCACCCTGCGCGGATATTTACCTGACGCTCGAAATCTTTAGCGGCACGGCAGAGTATCCCGCGCAAATCCTCGCGAACCTGCGCGAGTCAGCAGCTTATTGGCGGCACTTCATCCCGCAGGACGGCCTTCTCCTGAACGAGTTAGTCGAGCGTATATCGTAGGGGTTAGCCTTGACGCATCTGTATCTCATCCGCCATGCTGACAATATTGATGGACTGATCGACGGGAAGATGGGCGATCTCGGCCTGTCACCGGAAGGCATCACCCAAGCGGAACGGCTGCGTGACCGCCTGACACATACGAACGAAATCAAGCCGGATGTGTTTATCGCCAGCCCTGAACGCCGCGCCAAAGAAACTTCTGAAATCATCGCGCCAGCCTTTGGGCTGCCGATCACCTTTGACCGCGACTTCGAGGAATGGCGCAGTGACGACGGCAGTATCGAGCCGGATGCGTTTATGCGGCGCTGGGCTGAAGTGCCGAAAACACAAAAAGCCTACTATCGCTGGATCGAAGGATTCGAAAGCCGTGCCGAGCTTGGGCTGCGTGTGAGTTCGGCACTCAACCGCGTTATCCAGCAGCACGCGGGCAAAACGCTGGTGATCGTGACTCACGGCGCGTTTTTACAAATGTCGTTCGGTTACTTTTTCGGTTACGGGGAAGCGGTGATTGACCGCGCCATACCGGAAATCCGGCGTACGTCGATTACGCATTGGTATCAAAACGAGGGGCAAGACCGCTGGAACCTCGAACGCTCTAACGATTATCATCATTTACTCGATTAGCCGCTAAATGTCTGTCGCAGGTTGCGCCGCCGCAGGATAACCCAGATGACGACCGGCGCACCGATCAGCGAAGTCACGGCGTTCAAGGGCAGCACGGTTTGGTTCCCCGGCATCTGCGCGATCATATCGGCTACCAGCGCCAGTATGCCGCCCATCAACACGGTCGCGGGAATAAGTGCGCGATGGTCGGATGTGCCGAGAAGCGCACGGCACAGATGCGGTACAGCCAAACCAAGGAAGCCTATTGGGCCGCAAAAGGCGGTGACCGTCCCCGCCAGCAGCGCGGTACTGGCGATAATCAGCAGCCGCCCACGCCGGACGTTCATGCCCATACTGCGGGCGTAACCCTCACCGAGCAGCAGCGCGTTCAAGGGCTTGCTGAGTAAAAACGCGATCACGATGCTGACAAGGATCACGGGAATGAATATCGGCATCTGCCCCCACGTCACCGCCGCGAAGCTGCCGAACGTCCAACTCATATAGGCTTTGATGCGCTCGGTGATACTGAAGTACAGCAGCAGCGTCACGACGGCGCTCGTCACGTAGCCGAACATCAGCCCCAAAATCAGCAGCGTCATCACGCTTTGCACCCGTGCCGCCACGCTAACGACGATCATCAGCGTGAGCGCCGCGCCGAGGAAAGCCGCCACCGTCAGGCCGAGGTCGCCGGTTAGCCCTAACCCTGCCAGCAGCACCGCGCCGGTCGTGCCGACACCCAGTACCACCAGCGCCACGCCCAAACTCGCGCCGGAACTCACGCCCAGCACGAATGGGTCGGCTAATGGGTTGCGGAACAAGGTCTGCATCTGCAAGCCGCTGACCCCCAGCGCCGCCCCGGCCAGCAGTGCCGTCAGCGCCTTCGGCAGGCGGAAGTCCAGCACAATCGTCGTCCATGTCGCGCGTGCCGGTATGCCGCCTGTAAGGATGGTCAGCACATCACTGACCGGAATGTTGACCGAGCCTAACGCCAAGCTGAGGATGAACGCGCCGACCAAACCCAACGCCAAAACAGCCAGCCACTTGTTACGGGTGGCTGATAGCGAACGCCGCATCACGGTTGAGGCAGCGGCGGCTTGGCGAAGGGGTGTCTGTGTGGTCGTGTCCATAATCCTGCTTACGAATTCATCCCAAGAACGGTTAAAACAGCCTTGTCCATGCCGCGGCTCTCGCGGTAATCCAAGCCAAACGCATCGTCATAACCCCACAACGTCCAACCGATGTTGTAGCGTTCGAACGCCTTGCGAACATCTTCCAGCCACTGCAAACGGTCGCTGTAGGGCGCGACCAGCGGATACACACCAAACTCGTTAGTGGTGATCGGTACGCCGTGCTGCGCCGCCCAATCCGCCGCCTGCTTCACCCGCCTGTCAATGGTGTTCGCATCCCACGGCTCGTTGTTGCAGTAGCCGTACGCCCAATCGTTCGCCGACTGCGTACGAAAGTCGGGCATTTCGCCGCAGCGCCCGTTGGTGGAAGGGTAAGGAATCCCTCGAAAACGCTGCACCGTTTCATCCGACCATGTTGCGCCCTGATGAGTGAAGATGAACGGTTCATAGAAGTGGAAGTTGTAGACGATGTTCGTATCCGGCAGCGGTTCCAGCATCAGCAAGCCGCCAATCGTGTTCCAATCCGATCCACCGACGATGATGGTGTGTTCCGGTGCGCCTTCGCGAATGGCTGCTGCGAACTTGGCTTGCAGCGGCGGCCATACCGATGGGTCGTCCGGCGAGGGTTCGTTCATCACCTCGAAGTACACCCTGTCGGGGTCGGTGGTGTTTAGATGTGCTGCCAGCGTTTTCCACATGATGGCGAAATCGTTCTGCATCTCGGTATCGACCATCAAGCGCGACTTGAAGTCATCCTCGAAGGCGTGAACATCGACGATTACGCCGAGATCATGCGCCACGAAACGGGCAATCGCCGCGTCCAAGTATCCAAGAAGCGCCTCATCAATCTGGTCGGGGAAGTATTCATCCAGCAAGATTTTCGGCTCAATCGGCAGCCGAATATGTGTAAACCCTGCGTCGCGGATGGCTTGCATCTGCTCGTCGCTCAGGTAATTCTGGTAGTGGTCGTCGGAAGTGTCCTCGTTCAACCAGAACCAGCGTGTGACGTTAACCCCCTTCGCCAGCCGTTCGACCCGCGCCGCTGGAACACCGGACTGCGCCATCAAGCTGCCCTGCACCGAAAGCAGCAGACTCGCCAGCAAAAGAAGCATGAACGTTCGAAGTTTCATCATTGTTTCTCCTGTGCTACTTCTGCTTCAGGGTAGCACAGAAGCCTGAGCCAGCGATGATAAGCCGCATGTTAGTAGCGCTCCCAACCGCGCCCCTGATGCCCGAAGTCAAAGCATTCAGGGTGCATGATCTCGGCCAAGATTTCGAGCGACTCGGCGAGCCGTGGGCCGGGACGGTTGAAGTACTGGTTGCCGTCTGTCACGTAGACGCGGTTGGCGCGTACCGCCGTAAGTGCTGTCCACGCCGGTCGGCGTTCTAGCCGTTGGAGTTCCTCCCGCGCCTTTGGGATGTCATAGCCGCAGGGCAGGATGACCAGCATATCCGGGTCAGCCGCCAGCAGTTCATCCCAGCGCAGCCACGGCGAATGCACACCCACCTCGCCAAACAGGTTGTTGCCGCCCGCCATCTCGACTAGTTCCGGTATCCAGTTGCCCGCCGCCATCAACGGGTCCAGCCATTCGAGCGTCGCCACCCGTGGCCGCGCCACATGGGTCGTTTCGTCGGCAATCGCCTGCATCCGTCGCTGCATATCGGTCACAACCTGCACACCGCGTTCAGGCAGCCCGACCGCATCCGCTACTCGCTGAATATCGGCGTGTACGTCCGCCAGCGTATTCGGCTCCAGCGCCACAATCGCCGCTGACGAGTGCAGTTGGTCACACACCACGCGCTCGACCTCGGCGTAACTCACGGCGCACACCTCGCACTGCGTCTGGGTAATCACCACATCCGGCGCAAGCTGTTCGAGCAATTCCGCGTCAATCGTGTAGACTGAGGTAGCATCTTGCAGCGCGGCCTTCACCCGCTCGTCCACCTCAAGGCTGGTGCCGGTCGGGTCGAAGCGCGGCGCGGTGAGGGCGGGCAGTGCCGCAATCCCCGCCGGATAGTCACACTCGTGCGACCGCCCGACGAGATCAGCCTCCAAGCCTAAGGCACACACAATCTCGGTGCTGCTCGGTAATAGGGATACGATTCGCACACCGCCTCCTTACCTCTTTCAAACCTATTGGCTGTAAGGGTGGGTAACAAGAACCCCCACCCCAGCCCTCCCCCGTAGTAACAAGGGAGGGAGCAAATTCACGGGAGGGTCTGAGACCCTCCCCTACGAAATCCAATAGTCGTGGGACAACATCACGCTGCCCCACGACTATTGACTAAAAACTACCGACTACTGTGCCAACTGCGCGTAGTAGTACAGTTCGTGTTCCGGCAGCAGGTCAGGGTGGAAAATTTTCACCAGATCCGCCAGCAGCACGTCAGGATTGGCGTAACCGTTCTCGTAGAAGTCGCTGCCGTAGTTGGCGTTCAGCCGCGCGTTGTTGGTGTACATCTGCCCGTTCTGGAAAGCGGCGAACTCGTTCAGCCGTTCGTCCAATGCCAGCACATCCGCTGCCGTATTCTGGAAAATGTTCACCCAATAATCAGCATCCGCCGCCGCGTCCAGCACTTCTTCCAAACTGAGCATGATGCTGCCGGTGGTTTCGTCGTCTGCCCAGAGGTACTCGCCACCTGCGTCACGCACGAGGGTCGCTAAATAGCTCGCGCCACCGGGCATATACCACGTACCGCTGAAGGGGGTGTTGGCGAACACGGTTGGTTGGGTTTCGGCGTTTTTCGCCAGAGTCGCCACTTCTTCGTAACGGGTGTTCACACCCGTGAAAGCCTCTTGAGCAATCGACTCGGTGTTGAAGAACACGCTGATGAACTTACCCCACTCCGCCACACCCAAGGGGGTCGCGTCGAGGAAGTCCGCGTCGATCACCACCGGCAGCCCCGCCTGCTGCATCGCCGGATACACCGTGTCATCCGCGCTGAAACGCTGCGACAGCACCAACTCCGGTTCGAGGTCGATCAGCTTTTCGATGTCGGCCTCGGTACCACCACCGCCGCCACCAATTTCAGCAATTGTGCCGTCAGCCACACCGGCGACAATCGCCTCGTTGCTGGTGTACAGCGCCGAGTCCACCGCCACGACTTTATCCAGCAGGTCTTGACTGGTCAGGTGCGGCAGGAATGAGGTGGACATGGATACCACACTGTTGACCGGCACTTCGATGGTCGCGGTGGCCTCGATGCCTTCCGGCGCGGGCGTACCACACTGCACCAACACGTAGGTCAGCGGTTCTTCCGCGCCCTGCCACGGGGTATTCACGGTCACAATCTTGTAGTTGTTGTGGTACTCGACATCAAAGCCGGACGCGGTATCGACGGTTACTTTTTCGGGAAAATAATCGGTGTTCGCGTCAAATGTGCTGACGCATTCATCGGTCAAATTGGCGGATGGGGATTGCGCCGCTGCGGGCAGCACAGCGCCAACCGTGGTTAATAGTGCCAACGTCAAAAGGGTCAAACGAGACTTCATGGGCGCTCCTCCTCGAAGCATAAATTGGGTGATAGCGAGTGCCGTGCTTCGAGGTAGGCAGATGAGGATGGATGCGGAACACATCCACTTGGAACAAAAAACCCGCCGGGTAGCGGGGAGCATGTGCGACAAACGTCCACGCCCGATCCCCCTTTGCCTCGAAGGTGGTACTCGAGTACGAGATGAAGGCGGGTTATCGGGCTTAAAGGCTTTTATTGATGATCTTTTGCATTTAGTTCTTGTATTGAACTAATCACTAAAGATTATCAACTATCAACTTTTTACCGTTGCGGGACAGCGCTGGACTTCAACCAGCTTCCCCCATTGTGCGCCACGCATCCGGGCGGTGGGCGCACCCTCATCCATTGAATACTACCGCATACGATAACACCCTCAAAAGCGGTTGTCAATGGATGCAAAGTTGTCCGTTTTTTTCAAGACGCGGCCTCTACTCCCGTGATAACATGCAGTTATTCGACCTGACAAACACATTGACACGCAAATAAGGAGACAACCCCATGCGTAAAATTATCCTGATGCTGCACCTCTCGCTCGATGGTATGATCGCTGGCCCGAACGACGAACTTGACTGGATTACCTACGACAGCGACCTTGAAGCCTACGCCCACGCCATGCATGATGTCACCGATGCGGTCATCTGGGGGCGCAAGACATACGAAATGATGGCGGGTTACTGGCTGACCGTCCCCAGCAACCCTGAAAGCACACCACAGGAACGCAATCACGCGGCATGGTTGGATGAGGCTACCAAAGTCGTCGTCTCGCGCACGTTGGATAAGATCGAGTGGAACAACAATCCCAAGACGCTGCTCATCAAAGACAACATCACCGAGCAGATCAACGCGCTCAAGGCGCAGCCGGGCAAAGACATCTGGTTCCTCGGCAGCCCAAATCTGGCGCAGACCTTCATGCAGCTTGACTTGATCGACGAATATCGCTTTAACATCAACCCGACCATTTTGGGCAAGGGCAAACCGCTGTTCGTCAATATGAACAAGATGTCCCTCAACCTGCTGGAGCAAAAGCAGCTTAAGAGCGGGGTCGTCCTCCTCACCTACGAACCCAAGCGCCGGTAATCTAACTCACAAGGCTATTGTAGGGCGCACTAACCATGCATAGGCATTAAGCTATGCTATTTTGACGAGGATATTCAGGGAACGAGTTGACTGTTTGCGCCGCATGAGGCTAAAGCCATCATGCTACCAACCGGACAAGCGCACTCAAGGCGCTCCAAAATTCGACTGCGAACAGCATTCTTGAGTGATTTTGTCCCTGAAAATTCCTTAGCTTAATGCCTATGCACTAACCATGAGCCCTTTTGACTTCCCCTTCTCCCTCCCCATTCATCAGGTATAATTCCCTCATTCAGACCTCACAGGGGAAACAATAGGCGCATTTTGCAGCCTATTTTGTGCTGGCAGTCCTTCACCCTAGTATGATAAAAGAGGTCTTTATGAAAACCACCGACACATTAACCACGCTCTTTACCCACCACCGCTGGTCAAACCTGCGACTGCTGGAAAGCTGTGCCAACTTGACGGATGAGCAGTTGCAAGCCACGATGGTCGGCGCGTTCAGCACCATCATCGAGACATGGCGGCATATCGCCACTTCTGAGCAGTCGTATTTCTCGCGCATCAGCACGGGCAAGCGTTATGACCGCCCCGCTGACTTACCGCCCATGACACTTGCCGAAGTCACCGCGTCTCTGCGCGAAACAGGCGACGGCCTCATCGAGTGGGCGGGCAAGGTGCAACCAGACGAACGTGTCGTGATTGATTGGGAAGGCACACCGCGCCTCGTCCCCAAAACCATTCTGCTCTCGCAAGTGCTGAACCACGCTGGCGAACACCGCGAACAGATCAAATCGATCATGACACAGATCGGTGTTGAACCACCGGACTTACAAGCATGGGAATACTTCGACCAAAACTACGAATGGGAACGCCCGTAACTGGAATCAAAGAGGCGCAGGGCAATCTACGCCTCTCTTAATCTCTGTTTCTCTTGGCGTGCTTGGTGATTCGCGTTAGCTCTGCTGCGCCACGCGCATCGCCTCGGAAAGCTGCCATGCGTCGAGACGGTGACCAGTCGCGCCTTTGGCATCCAACCCCGCCAGATATACGAACGCGGGGGCGATCAGCGCGGGTTCGACCCAACGCGCCTGCTGCTCGGGGGTGTAGTGGGAGGCCGACATGGGTGTTTTGATGGCGATACCGGGCGTAATCGTGTTCACGGCAATATTGAACGGCTGACCTTCCATCGACAGCACCTTCATCAGCCCTTCTTGAGCGTGCTTGCCGGGGCAATAAGCGGTTTCCTTCACAAAGCCCTTGATGCCCGACCCTGACGAGATGTAGACGATGCTGCCGCTTTGGGCTTCGACCATCCCCGCCCATACCGCCTTCGACAGGATGAAGGCGGCCTGAATGATAATGTTCATCTCGCGCTGCCAATTGTCGAACTGCACATCCAACATCGAGACTTCTCGCAGCACCGCCGCGTTATGCACCAGCACGCGCGGCGTACCGTAGTGGGCTAACGCTTGTTCAGCCGCCGCCTGTGTCGCTCCCGCATTCGCTAGATCAACGACAATCGGCAGACAGTCCCCGCCCATCGCCTTGATCTCGTCGGCAACCCGATGCAGTTTCTCGGCTTGAACATCCATCAGCGCCAGCCGCATCCCCGCGCGGGCATAGGCCATTGCGATCTCGTAGCCCCATCCCTCGGCAGCACCCGTCAGGAACGCCACCTTGCCTTTTATCTCAACCATCTTTTCTCTCTGCGTTCTCCGCGTCTGTGTGGTAAATGTATTAGCTTTTCAGTCTGGCAATGAACGCCTTGAAGCGTTCCAGCCCTTCCTCGAAGGTTGGCGAGGGGGTCGTCAGCGCCCCGCGAATGAAACCCTCACCCGCGCCGCCGCCAATCGTCCCCGGTTGGAAGACCAGCTTCGCCTCTTCCCGCGCGCGCTTTACGAACGCGGCGCTCGTCAATCCGGTCGAGCGAATGTCGATGAAAATGTAGTACGCACCCTGCGGCTTGCTGTAACCGATGCCAATGCTGTCCAGCAGCGCCATCCATGCCTGACGGCGGCGGTCGTATTCCTTCAGCACATCCTTGAACCAATCGCGCGGTTCGGTCAGCGCCGCCAACCCGCCGTACTGCGTCACCACGTTCGCGCAAATCATCATCGCATGGTGGAAGGGCAGCATCGCGTCGATCAGCGCTTCCGGCGCGGCGACATACCCCAGCCGCAAGCCCGTCATGGCAAAGCTCTTGGAGAAGCTGTTCATAGTGATCGTGCGTTCGCGCAGCCCCGGCAGCGAGGCGATGCTGGTGTGCTTGTTGTCGTCGAAAATGTAGTACTCGTAAATCTCGTCGGAAACGATAATCAGGTCATGCTTGATCGCCAATTCGCCAATCGCCTGTAAGCGTTCGCGCGAAAGCACCGTTCCGGTCGGGTTGTTCGGCGAGACAATCACAATCGCCTTCGTCCTAGGGGTGATCGCTGCTTCCAAATCCGCCACTTCAATCGTGAAGTTGCTCTCCGGCGTGGTCGCCACCGGGATCAACTGGCCGCCCAAAATCTTGGTATCGCGCGTGTATTCGTCATAGTGCGGCGAAGGGATCAGCGCATGGTCGCCGGGGTCGAGCAGCGTCATCAGTGTCATCATCAACGCCTCCTGCGCCCCCGACGTGACGATCAACTCGGTATCGGGGTTGTAGTCGAGGTTATTTTCGCTTTTCAGCTTGGCGGCAATCGCCTTCCGCAGGTCGGGGATGCCTGTCCATGTTGTGTACTGCACGCGGCTGCTCGAAATCGCCTCTTGCATCGCGTCGAACACTGCTTGCGGCGGAATAAAATCCGGTGTCCCGCTGCCGAGGTTAATCAACCCCTGAATCGGCACGGATGTTTGCTTGCCCAGTGAACCCTGTAACTCCTTCGCCCGTGTCGAAAGATGCTTCTCCAAATTCAATGTCATTGTCTGTTACCCTTATTTGCTGTATAGATTACTGCTGTTACCACAACCCGCGTTCTTTCAGGACTTCGCCAACGGCATCCAAGCTCCGCAGTTCCGCCTCGGAATAATTCCGTGAAAGCAGGATACCGCTCGCCCCACCCTCGAAGGCCGCGTTGATGCCATCCTTCACTTCTTGCGGGGTAATTTCCTTGCTAGCACCCGCATCACCCACACCGATGTTGATACCCGAATAGACTTTCTTGCCCGTATCGGCGATTAAGTTGGCTGTCCAATCTTTGACATATTCCGGCTTGAAACCGGCCATTGTCGCTTCTGAACGCGGTGCGATGTACTCGTTCAGGTTGAGGATGGTCGCCAGCGCGTTATAAGCGCCATCGGGGGTTGCGTCTGCGAGTACGGATTTGTGCCAGCTATCGGCGAAGTTGGAGAACCGTGCGCCTGCCGGTGTGTGGTAAAGAACCGGTTTGAACCAATCCGCGTACGGCGCGTATTCGCTCTGGTCGTACTGCGCCTTCGCGTAGGGGTTGTAGGTGTTGATGATCTGCCACACGCCGAAGCCGACTTCCTTCTTCGGGTCGAAGAATTTCACCAGTCCCGCCACTTCTTTATACATATCCTGATGGGCATCCAGCCACATCTTCTCCCACATCAGGACTTCGGGGGTCAGCAGCAGGTGGCGCAGCAAGGTCACAAACACGCCGTCACGCGGACGGTCGCCCTTCCGTACCCCCTGCAAGAAGCGGTCGATCTTCTGGTAGCCTTCCATCGCTCGCTGCACATCCAAGCCCCGCGCCCGCCCTTCCGCCTTGAAGTACTCGTCAAAGCCGGTCGAGCTGTCGCCACGGAAAATATCCATCAACGGACTGTGCCGTTCGATGCCCCACAGCATCCCCGTCAGGTCATAGTTGCTGAACCAGTCGCTGAGGACGGAGCGCCACCACGCGCGGTACTGAGGGTTCAATAAGGAAGGCCGTGTCGCCAGCTTGCCCCAGTGGTCGCGGTCGAGGAAGTGGACGAACCCCGGCTGCCAGATCGACCGGATGCTGGAAGCCGAGGTCTCGCAGTAATAGGGATAGACCTGCATCCCGCGCTGCTTCGCCGCCGGTATCACATCGCGGAAGGTATCGAAGCCCTTATATGCCGGGTCGGGCGCGGGGAACTGCTTCATGAAGGTTCCCTCGTAGTGCTTCGGGTCAGGCTCATAGAACGCCCCGCCTTGCAGGTTATCCTTCTCCTGAACGCCATGATCGGGGAAGCCGTAGGCCGCCCGCCCCGCGTTACCGTAGCTCCACGACAGCGCCGAGATCAACAGCGCGTTGACACCAGCCTTCTCTTGCAGGATGTCCAGCACCTGCTCGACACCTTCATCAATAAAGCTAATAGCACCAATCTGGATGCCCATCCATGTTTTCGTCATTGTTCACCTTACTTACTGATAACCAACTCAATCAACTTCGTGCTTATCTTGTGGTTCAAGCACTCACTTTGAACTTTTAACTTTCAACTTTGAACTACTACTTAGCTCCGCCCACGCAAGCGCGGGTCAAGAAAATCACGCAGCCAGTCGCCCAAAATGTTGATTGCCAGCACCGTCAGCATGATCGCCAAACCGGGGAAAAACGCCGGCCACCACTTCCCCGCCAAAATCTGATCACGGCTCTCGTTGAGGATGCCGCCCCATGTAGGCACAGTCGGCGGTACGCCCAGCCCCAAGAAGGAAAGCGACGCTTCGGATAAAATCGCGCTGGCGACGTTGAACGAGGCGATCACGATTAAGGGAGCCAGCACATTTGGCAGGATGGCTTGCAGCATAATACGGATGTTGCCCGCGCCCATACTCCGCGCGGCCTCGACATATTCTTTCTCGCGTTGGGCAATCGTCTGCCCACGGGCGATACGGGCATACGTCACCCACTGCCCGATGCCGAGTACGGGGATGAGGTTCCACACGCCGGGGCCAAGCACGACCAATACCATGATCGCCAGCAGGATAAAGGGAAATGCTAACTGAATATCCGCCAACCGCATGATGGTGTCATCCACGCGCCCACCCATATAACCGGCGATGATGCCGAGGCTGGTGCCGAGCAAGCCGCCGACCACAACTGCCATCACGCCGACCGCCAGCGACACCTGCGCCCCGTAAATAATCCGTGACCACAAATCACGACCGAGGCCGTCCGTACCGAGAATGAATTCAACCTTGCCTGTTTTAGCATCGACCTTCATGGGTTCTTGCAGGCGTTCGATCAAACTCTGGCGGTTCGGGTCTTTCGGGCTGATTTGCCCCGCGAACAGCGCCATGAACACCACCACCGAAAGAATAAGCAAAGCCAGCAGCGGCCACTTCGCCTTGAACAGGCTGCGCCGCGCCCGCTTCCATGTGGAGGTCTGCGGCGGCATTAAGCTAACCGGAGCCGGAGTTGTTGAGAGCTGCACCGTTTGTGACATATTTTTTAGCCTAAACGAATACGGGGGTCGAGTTGGGCATACAGCAAATCGACGCACAGGTTCAGCAGGATAAACATCACCGAGAACATGACGACTGCTGCCTGCACCACCGGAATATCGCGCTGGGTAATGGCGTTCGTAACCAAGCGCCCGACCCCCGGCCACGAGAACACCGTTTCCGTCACCACCACGCCGCCCAGCAGGAAGCCGAACTCTAAGCCAAGCATCGTGACAACCGGAATCAGCGCGTTGCGGAAAGCATGTTTGATGATGACGACCCGTTCGCCCAATCCTTTGGAACGGGCGGTCACTACGTAATCCTGTGAGAGGACTTCCAGCATCGACGAGCGGACGAGACGCGCGTTACGGGCTAATGAGAACAGCCCCACGGTGATTCCCGGCAGGATCAGATAACGTATCGCTTCCGGGATGTTGGCAAGCGCCTCGCCCACACTGCCTTTTAAGGCCACGTCAATCACCCCGACATGACCGGAAATCGGCAGCCATTTGAGCTGCAAACCAACCGATAAAATAAGCATGATCCCCAACCAAAAGCCGGGTATCGACTGCCCCAGCATCGCCACCAGCATAATACTGCCATCCACACTGGTTCCGCGTTTGGTCGCTGATATAATGCCAATTGGAATAGCGATGAGTGTCGAAATAATCATCGCGAAAATAGTCAGTTCTAAGGTCGCTGGCAGCCGTTCCAACACAAGATCAACGGCTGGCTTACGCGAGCGGATGGAATTCCCTAAATCGCCCCGCACCAGCCCGCCGAGGAAGTTCACATACTGAACGGGCAGCGGCTTATCAAACCCCAGCTTAATACGGGTCTCTTCGATTTCCTGCGTACTGGCACGTTCACTGACGTATAAATACGTGGGGTC
The DNA here is from genome assembly GCA_020161935.1 of Chloroflexota bacterium. Lineage (GTDB taxonomy): Bacteria > Chloroflexota > Anaerolineae > Aggregatilineales > Phototrophicaceae > CFX2. Next base: position 148,944 of record JAIUNI010000011.1, on the reverse strand, counting down.
ACCCGCCAGATGGAGAGTCAAAAATGAAAGCAGTGTAACCCCTAAGATGACGATGATTGATTGCAATAACCGCCGAACGATATATCTGCTCATGAGGACTCATTCCAATAGATAAGGGGCAAGGCAGTACCCCGCCCCTTAAGCGATCCAGAAAATTACTTCAACGCAGCAGCATAGACCACGATTTGTTCGTCACGGCGCGCTTGCCACTCCACACGGTTGCTCACCGCGTAGAAATCCGGTTGGAAGTACAGGAACAACCACGGCGGGTCGTTGTAGAACACTTCCAGCATCTTGTTGATGACAGTGCGTTCTTCTTCGGCATCACGAATGTTACCGAGGCTGTCCCAGTCAGCAAACCATTCGGCATTCGGCCAGTTGGTGTAGTTCGTACCGGCATCCACCGCCGAGAAGTCAGCCATATCGTACAGGGCGTTCCATGTACCGCCACCGCTGCCGAGGAAGAACAGCGGGCCAACTTCCTTCGGGCCGAGCAAGGCACGGTAGTCTGCCCAGTCGCGAATATCGACTTCCGTCTTAACACCCACATCGGTCAGGTATTGGGCGATGGCCTGTACGACGTTGGCATCATTCAGGTAACGGCCACGCGGTCCCATCAGAACGGTTTCGAAACGGACACCGTTGGCATCCGCCGGATAACCGGCTGCATCCAACAGTTCGCCAGCCTTCACCGGATCATACGGATAGGGCGACAGGTTGGGGTTGTCGTTCGGCTTGTTGACGATGCTCGACGCGCGTTCGCATTCCGTACCGAGCAAGGTGGCGCAGATGGTCGGAACGTCGATGGCATATTGCAAGGCAACACGCACTTCCGGCTTTTGGAAGGCTTCGTAGCCGGGGGCATCCTTGTAGTTTTCGCCGAATTGGAAGCCGACATACATACGGCGGGTTCCGGCAACGGCCTGAACGACGGCACTACCCGAAGAATCAATGGCTGTGGTCTGGTCAGGCGGCACGTTGGCGATAATGTCGACGTTACCGGCGATCAGTTCCGCAACGCGGGTCGAGGCTTCGGGGATCGTGCGCCAGATCAACGTCTGGAAGTTCGCCGGACGCAGGGTGAAGCCTTCAACCTTTTCCAGCGTCACGTGGTCATCCGGCACCCATTCAACGAACTTGTAGGGGCCGGAACCAATGGCGGTTTGGGCGGCTTCTTCCAGCGTCAGGGCTTCATAAGAGTCCTTACAGTGGATGTACACTTCGGACAGCAAACCGAGGCCGATGGACTGGTAACGGTCGGTCAAGATGGTGACATGCAGGTCATCATCGACACGCGCTCCCTGATACCCCACCGACGGCAGAACGAAGCCAGCCGTGTTACCGGTGAACTTGTTGTCCGGGTTGGCGGCACGTTCAAAGCTGTAAGCCACATCTTCGGCGGTCAATGCCTCACCGTCATGGCAAGTCAAGCCTTCATTCAGGGTGAACGTCCATTCCTTACCATCTTCGGAAACGCTGTATTCATTTGCCAAATAGGGTTGAATAGAACCGTCATCCGAAATTTCGTACAGTGTAGCCCAGATATGCCCAAAGATATTCGACTCTGACCGCGAAGCCACGGCTGACGGGTCTAACAGAGCAATATCGACACTTTGAGCGATCACCAGCGTGTTCTCATCGGGCGCTTGTGCAGCGACCATGAGAGGCACACCCACGACCAACATCAACAACGCTAAAATAATTCGACGTGCTTTTGACATTTAATCCCAACTCCTTACTGAGTAAACATGGTTGAGAACTCGCAGTACAACATCAGAAACCATTCCCCACAATAGTTTGCTCCTTTCCACTGCTCCTTTCAAAGCGTCCTTATAACCAAGATTTCAGGGCAAAATGCTGGCAATTGTGACACTACGCGCTTCGCGGCTGGACACCGCGCACGCCTCGACCATCGCCAGAGACATCAGGTGATCTCGACCGCTGCACTGCAACGGCTCACCCTCAATCACAGAGTTAAGGAACGCCTCCAGTAAGCCGCTGGTTTCGGTAATCCACATTTCATGGGGCGGCAGCGGCACAGCGTTCAGGTTCTTTTCGGCTTGTTGGGCATAATACAGGTCGCCAAATTGGTCTTTCTGACTGATGACCCCATTGGTACAGTCAGTACGCCACTCGAAACGGGGTTCAGCCCAACCGCTTTGCCACGTCCCCTGATAGTTGACGATCATACCGCCGTCAAAGGTAATTAGCGCGGCAACGTTGGCATCACTTTCGTACATGCTCCACGGTGGGTTCCATGTTTTCGCTTGGATGAGAACCGGCTCCTGCCCATAGATATAGCGCAGGAGGTCAAAGTGATGGATGGATTGTTCCCACAGCATCGGCTGATCCATCGTCAGCGGGTATTTGTTCAAGTCAGGGCGGTTGCCATCGCGGTAGCGTTCGTACGTGAAGCGCCCAAAGTTCGCGCTGCCAACTACCCCATCCCCTAATATCCGCATCACTTCTTTGGTGACGGCGAGATAGCGGAAGTTGAGGCCGACCATCAACGGTACATTCGCGGCCTCGGCGATGGCTACAAGATGCGCCGCCTCCCCCACCGTCAGCGCCAGCGGCTTCTCGACCAGCATCGGAATGCCCCGTTCAGAGGCGGCGCGGATTTGGCTTTCGCGACCAATCGGCGGATTCGCCAGCACCAACGCTTGGGCATCCGGCAACGCGGCTAACGCTTCTTCCGGCGTGCTGAAGGTTGGGCGGTCGCCACATTTCGAGGCCATACGCTCACATGCGGCAGGGTTTGGGTCGGCATAGGCGATAATCTCGCAGCGCGGCGAACGGGTGAGTACTTCCGCCCAATAGCGCCCGCGTACACCTAAACCGGCCAGTATGACTCGTAATGGTGTCATGATGAAATTGCCTCGTTACGTTGTGCGTCAATTGACTGCTGAAGACCTGCTGCAAACGGTGTCCAAGCACTAAAGCTGGTTTCGTCCTGTAAGCGTTTATTCGTTAAATAGCCGCGTCGGGTCAGCGGTGGAGTATTCGGGTCGCTGCCATCGCGAATATCTAGTTTGATATTCGGCAGGAGGTCAAGCAGCATCTTCGCAATATCGACCGGCGCGAAAACCTGCTCGGAAGCGACGTTATAAAGCACGTGTTGCAGCGTTTGGGGTTTTAGCAGTGCGGCGACGGCTGCACCCACATCCGGCGCGAACGTCCAATCCCGCGCGGGGTCATCCGCATACACGCTCACACGGCCCGTTTCGAGCGCTTCCTTCACCATCCGCCCTACCAAACTGACACGCGGGCGGGTCGCGCGAGATCGTTCTGCTACGCCGTAGATATTGCTCAGGCGAATCACGGATACATCACGCCCATATTCTTGGCGCAGCGTGAATGCTAATGACTCCAACGTCTGCTTGGCGACCGCGTATAAGCCAACGGGCGAAGTCGGCAGGGTTTCGGGTACTGGGCCAACAGCGGTCGCCGCGTAAACGGCGCTCGAACTCATCCATATGCTTCGGCGCACCTGATGTCGCGCCGCCCATTCGGAAACGGCGAGCAGCGGATCAAGGTTCGCGCGAAGGTTCGCTTCGGCGGTTTGCTCCAAGTCACCCGGCGAGGCGGTGATGGCCGCACCATGCACCAGCGCATCGACGCGGAAATCCGGTAAATTGTCACACTCGGCTCGTACAAAGGTGACTTGATTACCCCAGTGTGAGCGTAAGGTATTCTCGACGGAGGAATCGAACTGGCGGTCAACCGCGATCACCTGCCAACCGGCCTGAAGCAAGGCAACCGTGATACTGCCGCAGACAAAGCCGCCCGCGCCAGTGATGAGTACAGAAGGTAAGGTGTTCATGCGTCCGCGTCCGGCTGTGGTGCGTCGTCCGGCCAGCCTTCGGCAATCAGTTCACCGGAAGCAGCGACGTGCTTTTCCATCAACTGCACGGCGATTTCTGTATCACCGGCTTCGATGGCTTCAATAATCGGTACGTGGTTATAAGCAATTCGTTTTAGGTCGCTGTTGCGACGGTTGAGGAGTGCCATCACCTGCCGGACGCGCATTGATACGACGCTCCAACTGGTAAGCAGCAAGCTGTGACCGGTCAGTTCAATGATCGTGTCATGGAATTCGCGGTCAATCTGGTTGACTTGCTTAAGGGCACCGGCTTCGGCAGCAGCCAGCATCCTTTCGAAGCATTCGCGGAGTACCAGCGCGTGTTGGGGGTCGTGCAGTTCAATCACACGGCGTATGGCAAATGTTTCGAGGACGCTGCGTAAGCTGTATAGTTCTTCAATATCCGCTTTGGTGAGCCGCCGCACCGTCGTGCCGTGGTAGGGAATTGTTTCCGCTAACCCTTCGGCGCTGAGGATTTGTAAGGCTTCACGCAGGGGAGCGCGGCTGACACCTAAACTAGCTGCCAATTCCGTTTCCACAAGCTGCTGCCCCGGCTTAATTTCGCCCGTGATAATCGCCTCGCGCAGCGCATCCAACACGCGATCCCGCAGCGAGCGATTCTCGATATGGTTCAGTGTCATAATTGGATTCTTGAATTGCTTGACAAGCTATCAGTGCAAACTTATAATCGCCAGAATTGTCGACAATCGACAAACGACAGATTGATAGGATTATAGAAAGCACATCTATATGTGTCAAGGAATCCACAAAAATGCCACTTGCGACCAATGAATCACAGTTAGTAGAAATTGCGGTTACGGGAAATATCAGTCAACCGACTCTGCGTCCCGGGGGTTATACCCTCGACAATCATGGAGTTGGGCGAGTTTTACCGGGGATGTCCGGCGTGGTGTACAACGCCCGCGTGGGTGATCCGGCATTCGGATGGTCGGGGGACCATGTGGAACCGGGGGTGTCGATTGCGAACCCCGATAACGCGGCGGAGTTCGCCCTGCACTACCTGACGTGCATGGGGAACAAAGCAGTCGTGACCAGCGGCATGGCGAAGGGCGCTGAAGGCATTGTGACCGGCGAACACGCGCGTTTGCTGGTGGACTTCGCGCCGGAAGTGAATGACCTGCTGTGCGTAGGCGACTCGATCCAGATTATCGCTTGTGGACGCGGCCTCGAACTGACTGATTATCCTCAAATCCTCCTGAAAAAATGCAGCCCTGAACTGATTAGGGGCATCCCCTTTGAAGTCATCAGCGACACGAAAATCCGTGTTCCGGTGACGACAGTTTTACCGCCGCGAATCATGGGTTCCGGCGCGGAACTCAACTCGGAATATGTTGACCAAGACCTGATGTCCGGCGACCGTGAGCTGATGGCTGAACTCGGCATCGACCAGATGAAGCTCGGCGACTTGGTGGTGATACCGGACGCTGACCACCGCTACGGACGTACCTACCGTAAGGGTGCGGTGACGATTGCGCTGTGCATCCACGGGGACTCGGTGATGATCGGTCACGGGCCGGGCATTCTAACGCTGATGACCTGCGAAGAATCGTGTATTGAATGGGTGATCGACCCTAAAGCGAATATTGCAAATTACCTCAACATTCGGGAGATGGCATGAACGTCCGAACCAATAGTGACAAACTTGTTTCCGTTTCAGTGATGGGGCAGATTGCATCCCCCGGCTTCCCCGGTTTGCCCGCCGAACCGTACCGTTTGGATGCCAGCGGTAAGCCATTCCTGCTGCCGACCTACGGCGGGATTGTCTACAACGTGTCCATCGGCGACTCAGCTTACGGTTGGTTGGCGGACACCATTCACCCCGGCGTAAGCATTTCGTTGAAGGATGACACGGGCAACCGTGGCTTGAATTTGTTCGCGTGCGTCGGCAACGTGGCGATGGTGATGACGGGTGACGCGAAGGGTACGAAGGGCGTTGTGACGGGTAAATCTGGTCGCTTCTCGGAACAGGTCATCATCCACTTTGATAAAGAAGCTCGCAAGAAAATGGCGATTGGCGACAAGATCAACATTCGCTCGATTGGTGTGGGCATGGATTTGCTCGACCACCCCGATATTAAGCTCAAGAGCTGCTCGCCGGACATCCTCGAAAACCTCGAAGTGACCACCGGCAGCGACGGCAAGCTGAACGTTCCGGTTGTGGGTGTCGTTCCGGCACACCTGCTCGGTTCGGGCGCGGGTTTGACCAGCGAAGGCGGCTCGCTCCACATTCAAACCGCCGACAAAGAAGCCCTCAAAGACGCGAAGCTCGACGGCTTGAAGCTGGGCGACGTGGTGGCGTTGATGGACTACGACAGCAGTTGGAACCACGGCTACCTGCGCGGCGCGATTGGCATCGGCGTGGTCGGGCAAGGCGACAGCCCCCGTGCGGGACATGGCCCCGGCATTACCCTGCTGATGACTTCCCCACAAACTGGCATCAACCCGCAGGTGACTCCGGGTGTGAACCTCAAGAGCGTGTTTAATCTCGCTGATTAACTTTCACCCCCACCCCGACCCTCCCCCGTATACAGGGGAGGGAGCAATACAACGTGTGGTGGGGCTATTATCTTAAGAGTGGGTCACAGACCCTTCCCTACACCGATCTCTGAATAGTTTGGGAGGATGGAGCAAATATGGGCGACGGACGATACATCAAACACATGGCATTTGCAGTGAAGGACGCTAAGGCAGCGGTCAAGACCTATCAAGATTTTCTGGGCGTAGCGACGAACGTCAAGATTGACGACTTCCCGAAGTCGCGCAACCGCGTGGCGCAGTTCTGGGTCGGCGATGTAGAGTACCAACTGTGCCAGTCGTTGGACGACGACGGACGCTTTGCCAAGTGGATTAAGGAACGCGGCTACGAAGGCTTGCACCACATTTGCTATGCCGTGCCGAATATCGACGAGGCGCTGGCAGACGCACAGGCCAAAGGCGCGACCCTGAAAGAATGCAGCGCGTGTAAGGTGAAGGGCAGCCACGTACACCCCGAAGGCTGGGTGGCGTTCCTTGAGCAAGAGGCTGGCGGTATTGAGATCGAGATGATGCAGGTTTACACCGCTGAAGAACTCGAACAGTACAAGAAGGTCAAGGGAATTTAAGCGATGCCGATTACATTGGTTCGCGTTCCGGTCGACGCACTCCAGACGTTCACGTTTAACGTGTTTCGGGCGCTGGGCGTACCGGAGGATGAAGCGCGTCGCTGCACACGCGGGTTGATCGAGAGCGAACTCCACTGTTTGCCGGGGCAAGGACAAGGTGTCCGGCGGCTGCCCGTTTACCGTGAACGCATCGGCAACGGCTGGATTATTCCCGGCGCACCCTATGAGATCGTGAAGGAAAGCCCGGCGCTGGCGCTGGTGGACGGCCACAACGGGCTTGGCTCGGTGGTGGCGCAAAAGTCGATGGAACTGGCGGTTAAGAAGGCTAAGATCAGCGGCATCGGTACGGTGATCGTCCGCAACAGCACGCATTTTGGCTCGGCGGCTGTACCGGGACGGCTGGCGCTGGAACAGGACTGCATCGGTATCGTGATGACCAACGCAGGGCCGGAGATGGCTCCGTGGGGCGCGGCGAGTGGTGTGGTCGGGACGAACCCGTGGGGCATCCTCGCGCCAACGGGTGGCGACTTCCCGGTGGTGCTGGACATCGCCCTGACGACGGCTGGCAAGGGCATGATGCGCTGGTACGAGCGGGAGGGCAAGAAGATGCCGCTCGACTGGGCGCTGACCCCTGAAGGCTGCGAAACGGATGACCCCAGCGCGGCGATGCAGGGCTTCTTGCTGGGTATCGGTGGGCATAAGGGTTACGGCCTTTCGATGATGACGGACGTACTTACGGGTGTACTGGGCGGCGCGGGTTATGGACTCGCTCCGTATTCCAACCCGGCCAAGCAGGATGTTTCGCACCTGTTTATCGCGCTGGACATCGAGTGGTTTATGCCGGTGAGCGCGTTTAAGGGGCGGATGGACGACTTTATCAAGCAGATCAAATCCGCCAAGAAGCGACCGGGTGTTGATGAAATCCTCGTACCGGGTGAACTGGATTACCGGCGCGAACAGGAATACCGCAAGGACGGCGCGAAGCTGGACTCGGTGATTTTTGACGAACTCGAAGCACTGGCGAAAGACCTGAACATCGAGTTCCCGTTTGAGCGGGATGTGGTGAGTTAGAGAGAAGTGCTGAGTACTGAGTGCCGAGTACTGAGTGAAAATCAAGTTATCAGTTGACAGTCAAAACAGTGGTCACCTTATAGAAGCCATTTCAATGGGATTATTCGTAAGTTATACGAGTTGCAAAATTTGCAAATTTCCCGCCGAATTGACTGGCGGATGTGAGGGAGCGATCCGCTGAAGTAGCGTTTTGTGGCGGCGGAAGGCTCGGCTGTATCCGCTGAAATGACACAAATGCGGCAGAACTGAGGGAGCAATCCACCGCTATGCGAGTATTGACTTTTGCATGGCGGCTGTACGGGAGCAATCCGCCGAACGTGCAAAAGCGATTGAACCGCAGAGACGCGGAGAGAAAGACAAATCGCCAAGTTCGCCAAGACCATACAGAGAACGCCAAGGATATGCATTTATCTCGATCATAGTTGTGTGTTTCAGGGTTCATAGTGATTGCCCGGTTGACGATGGAAACGGGAGGGGTTGTAACCCTCCCCTACGGTAAGACGATTTGCTGAAGTTTAGATGATCTATATAGGGTAATTGATGTGATTTGGTGGCGCGAACGCGATGTATCGCGTCCCTATCAATGTGGTCTCGCAGCTTATCAAATGCAATAACTACGACTTGACCACTACCTATCACATTATAGCACAAAAGTTCGCACTTGATGGTTAGCGTTTACAAACCTTTGGATAGAAAAATTTAACCAGAACGTTAGCGGGAACAAGCACAGATGATTGATGCTGTGACACTTTTGCAGGAATTGGTCCGAATCCCTTCGCCGAATTTACCGGGGGATACGCAGGCGATTGCGGCGTATATTGCTGGCGTGATGCGCGAGGCTGGCTGCGCGGTCAAAGTCCTCGCACCGGAGAGCAAGCCGGAAGCGCAGAGCGTGGTGGCGACGCTGGGGCAAGGTGCGCCGGTGATTATGCTGCACGCGCACATCGACACCGTGCCGATTGCGGCGGATGAGGCGCAGCGATGGCATGTTGACCCATACTCGGCGGTGATCGAGAACGGCAAGCTCTACGGCAAGGGCAGTATTGACGATAAAGCACCGTTGGCCACGATGATGGCGGTGATATTGGAAAAGAGTAGTGAGTACCGAGTGCTGAGTACTGAGGGGGAACAAGAACCCTCACCCCCTGCCCCACATCAATTCCTTTCGCAAGCTCAGTCTATTGATAGCCCTCAGGGCGAGGGGAGTAAGACAAAGATGAGTGGAACGCTGGTGCTGGTGGCAGCAGCGGAAGAAGAAACCGGCGGCGTACTGGGGACGAAGTGGCTGGCGGAAAGCGGACATCTGCCGATGAGTGATTTCATCGTGGTAGGTGAGCAAACGTACAACCATGTGGCAACCGCGCACAAGGGTGTGATGCGGGCGACGGTACGAGCGACCGGACGCTCGGTACACGCGACCAACCCTGACCGCGGGGTGAACGCGATCACGGCGATGGCGCGGGCGGTGCTGGCGCTGGAGGCTTACCACAACGAACTGGCGAAGCGACCGCACCCGATGGTGGGGGTTCCAACCTGTAACGTAGGTGTGATTCACGGCGGCAGTACGGCGAACGCGGTGCCGGATAGCTGCGTGGTGTATCTCGACCGCCGGATGGTTCCCGGTGAAAACCCGGCGACGGTGCAGGATGAGATGTGCGCGGTGATCGCCGGTGTGGATGCGGGTGCGGCAACCTTGAGCATCGGCGAGTTCCAAACGTCGAACTGGTTTGAATCCACAGCCGTTTCTGATCTGGCACAGACCTTTTTAGCGTGTGTGGAAGCTGAACTCCATGAGCATCCGGGGCCAATCGGGTACATGCCGGGGAGTGACGCGAAGCACTTGGTTGGCGTGGTGCGCGGCGAGATGATTATCTTCGGGCCGGGGAGCTACGAGGTGGCACACGCATTTGATGAGCATGTGGATGTGAAAGAGTTCGAGAGTACGGTGAACATCCTGCGGGCGTTCGTGGCGAAGGCGATTTAAAGATTTGAACCGCAGAGAAATGCAAGAGAATACAGAGAGATTTAACCGCCAAGCCGCCAAGAGCGCCAAGAGACAAAGAGAGTACAGAGAAGAATTGAACCGCAGAGGCGCAGAGAACGCAGAGGAATACAGAGATTTAACACAAAGGCTCAATGGCACAAAGACACGGAGATTTTAACTGCCAAGTCGCCAAGAGTAGATACAAGGTGGGCAACGATTAGACCCCCACCCTAACCCTCCCCCGTAGCAACAAGGGAGGGAACAACAGCAACACGGCAAGTAACGGCAAAGACACAGAAACCTACAACACGGAAACACAAACATACATTACCAGCATGGGATGGATACTGTGGAATTTGAAACCCTGATTATCAACGGCGATGTGGTAACGGAAAGCGGCATCCAGCAGGTGAACGTCGGCATTAACGGCGGACGGATCGCAGCGCTGTTACCCCGCAGCGAAGCGGCACCGGCACGCGAAACGATTGACGCGGCGGGTTCATTGGTGATCCCCGGCGCGGTGGATATTCATTTCCACTGTCGTGCCCCTGCTTATCCGCAGCGCGGCGACTTCGCGACCGAAACACGAGCCGCAGCAGCGGGCGGCGTGACCACCATTTTCGAGATGCCGATTTCCAAACCATGCTGCGCGACGGGTGATATTTTCCGTTCGCGGAAGGCGCTGGGTGAAGCCGACTCGTACGTCAACTTCGCGCTGTACGGCGCACCGGGGCTGCTTGACCGCAACGAGATCGCGGATATGGCGAACGAGGGCGCAATCGGGTTCAAGATATTCATGACGGGCGCACCCGCAGGCCGCAACGACGAATTCGAAGGGTTGTGCCTGCCGAACGTGCCGGAACTTTACCAAGCGATGCAACTGGTGGCAGAAACCGGGTTGGTGTGCGTGGTACATGCCGAGAACGACCAACTGCTGGAATGGCACACGGCGAAACTGCTGGCCGACAAGCGAAATGACGTGGCGGCACACGGCGAATCGCGCCCGCCGCATGTGGAAGCGCTGGCGGTGGCAACGCTGCTGACGCTGAACCAGACGGCGGGGATGCAGTTACACATCGCGCATATGACCAGCAAGGAAACGCTGGACGTGTTCCGCATGTACAAGCAAGCCGGGGCAAAGGCGACCGCCGAAACCTGCCCTCAATACCTGTTCTTTACCGAGGCGGACATGGAGCGCGTCGGGCCGTACGCCAAGATCAACCCGCCGCTGCGGAAGCAGGCAGATGTGGACGCACTGTGGGGCGGCATTGACGATGGCACACTGATGGCGGTGACGACTGACCACTCGCCGTTTACCGTCGAGGAGAAGGAACGGGCGCGGACGGACATCTGGCGCACACCACCGGGCGCACCGGGGGTTGAGGAGCTGGTGCTGGGGATGCTGGACGCGGCTTTGAAGGGGCGGTTGAGTATCGAAAAAGCGGTACAGCTTATCAGTACCAACGGCGCGAAACGCTTCGGTATTTATCCGCAGAAGGGGGCGATTGCGGTGGGCGCGGACGCGGACATCGTGATTTATGACACACAGGCGACCACGACGATCAGCCCGGACATGCTGTTCAGCCAAGCGAAGGACTGCGACAAGCTGTACGAGGGCATGACGTTCCAAGGGCAGGTGAAGCGGACGATGGTGAACGGCACGACCGTGTTTGTGGACGGCGAAGTGATTGGCAAGCGCGGCGGGGGCAAGTTCGTGCGACCGGACGCAGCGAACGTGCAGATGCTGTAAGGCAACACATAACGCAAAGGCGCTAAGACGCAGAGAGCGCAAAGAGAAAACCAGAGAAGATTTAACCGCAGAGACGCGGAGAGCGCAGAGAAAACCAGAGAAGATTTAACCGCAGAGACGCGGAGAGCGCAGAGAAAAGCAGAGAAGATTTAACCGCCAAGAGCGCCAAGACATACAGAGAAAAAGCAGAAGATTTAACCACAGAGACACTGAGAACACAGAGGAAGTACGAAAAGCAAGATGAGCTACCACATTGATTTCGGCGAGTACTTTTTGTTTGATGATCTAACGACGCATGTGAAGGGGCTGGCGGCGGCGTATCCGAAGCTGGCAGCGTTGGAGTCGTTGGGGAAAAGCTGGCGGGATCGCGACATCTGGTGCATGACGCTGACGAACAGCGCGACCGGCGCACACGACACCAAACCGGCGTTTTACATCGACGCGCACATCCACGCCGAGGAAGTAACCACCTCACATACGGCGCTGTACACGATCTGGTATCTGCTGCGGAACTACAGCAGCAACGCCGAAGTCACTTGGCTGCTGGATAACACGACATTTTATATCATCCCGCGTTTGAACCCCGACGGCGCGGAGATCAGCCTGACGACCGGACACCACTGGTGCGGCAACGGGCGCTACCTGCCGGGGGAAGAACAGACACGCGGCCTGTGCCAGCAAGACATCAACGGCGATGGGCTGATCGTGCAGATGCGAATCAAAGACGAGGCGGGCGAGTGGAAAATTTCTAAGGATGACCCGCGACTAATGATCCAGCGGCAGCCGGGGGAAACCGGCGACGGGCCGTATTATCGCCTGTACCGCGAAGGTGTGATTAAGGGCGAGTGGGACGGCGTGAGCTTCGACATTGAGCGACCGCGTGACGGCAACCTGAACCGCAACTTTCCGGCGGGGTGGTGGCCGGAGAAGCGGCAGTACGGCGCGGGTGATCTGCCGCTTTCCGAGCCGGAAGCGCTGGCGTGCGCGAACTTCATCCTGAGCCACCCGAACATCGCGGGGATGCAGTGTTACCACACACACGGCGGTTTGCACCTGCGCCCATCATTAATCGCGCCGGACAGCACGTTACCGCGCGGGGATCTGGCGCTCATCAAGCGGATTGGCGCGATGGGGACGGCGATTACCGGCTACCCGACGATTTCGGTGTACGAAGAATTCACCACCGACCCTGACAACCCACGTACCGGCTCGTTGATGCAGTGGTCGTATGACGAACTGGGCATCATTACCTTCTCGACCGAATTGTGGAACCCTGAGCTGGCGGCGGAACTGCAAGAACCGGCGAAGTACCAGATTCGGGCGCGGTCAACCGAGGACGAGATGAAGCTGCTGAAGTACAACGATGAACACCTCGGCGGCAAGGGCTTTGTGAACTGGCAGCCGTTCGATCATCCGCAGTTGGGGCCGATTGAGATCGGCGGCTGGACGCATATGTACACGTTCCGCAATCCGCCGTCGGTGTCGATGGCGACCAGCGAGAAGGCCAAGAACTTCCTGCGCGATACCATCCACACCAACTGCTTGTTTACGCTGAAACATGCGGCCTGTACGCCGCTGGTACAGATTGAGTCGGTGACGGCAGAAGCGTTGGGCGCGGATTTGCACAAGGTCACGGCGGTGGTGACGAACGTGGGCTTCCTGCCGACGAACATGACGGCACGGGCGTTGAAGCACGGCACGGCGGGCAGCGTGAAAACCGAACTGCAAGCGGCGGACGGCGTTGAGCTGATTATGGGCAAGCCGGAGCAAGATTTGGGGCATCTGGCGGGGCGTGACGAGCGTGTGGCGACGTGGTCGCCGTGGATGCCGGATTGGCATCATCCAAAGGCGAAGGCCGAATGGCTGGTGCGCGGCGCGGCGGGCAGCGAGATCACGATTACGGCGGGGGCGCAGCGGGCGGGCAGCAAGCAGGCGGCGGTAAAGCTGGGGTAAGGTAGCGGAAATACAAAACGCAAAGGCGCGAAGATTTTTAACACAAAGGCACAATGACACGAAGGCACAGAGGGGATAGGCGTTAAAGCGGTTTCTGTGGGGCTAAGGATTGATCTTGTTTCCGTTTTTCGTCCAGCAAGCGACGCATTCTGGCATTGAATTCAGCCGCATTGGGGTTATTAGCTTCATAAGTTTGTCGCCATTGTTCGGCTTTTTCATCCACTTCTTGCATATAACTATCGACTTCGGCACGATGGCTCAAGTAATAGGAAATGACAGCGTAAATATCTTCCAACTTAAGCGTGTCAAAGCCTTCAGCAATTTGTTCCGGCGTGTCGCCTCGACTATATGCGCCAAGCAGCACCAAAAGCGTGACGCGGGTGTTGCCAACGCGAATGACACCGTTTTCATCGGTTCGCAGGGGTACATTGATTGTGGTTGGGGTTGCTAACATGAGTCACCTCATCAGCTTACTTATATTCATTATACCTGATTCAGTTCGTGGGGGAGCAAGCATCATATGACTATTCAACGTCTCAGTGAAGCGTTTTACAGGCGGAAGATCGGGCAGATTCAGGCGCGGATGGAGGCGGCGGGCTTGGACGGAATGCTGCTGCTCGACGTGCCGAACGTCATTTACGCCTGCGGGTTTTTCCATACGCCGTCCGAGCGACCGTTAGGGTTATATATTCCCAAGAGCGGCGAGGTGGCGCTGTTCGTGCCGCTGCTGGAGTTGGAAAACGCGGGTGCGTCGTGGGTGAAGGACATCCGTACCTACTTCGAGTATCCGGGTGAAACACATCCAGTCGAGTGGATGGTGCAGGAAGCGGGTGCGAAGCGGTTGGGCATCGATACGCTGACAGTGGACGTATACCAGCGGCTTGGCGGGAACGTGACGGTTACGCCGATGGTCGAGCAAATGCGGTGGATCAAAGAGCCGGAAGAGTTGGCGCTGATTGAGAAAGCGGCGACGTATGCCGACACCTGTCTTGAGTACGTGCTGGAAAACGCGGGGGCGATTATCCGCGACGGCGGCACGGAACTCGACATTCTGCGGGCGTGCATCGGGGCAACGGCGGCGAAGATGAAGGCCGAGGTCGGCGAAATCTTCAACCTGCGGAGCAGTTCAGTCGTCGGGACTGTCCACAGCGGGCCGAGGGCAGCCTTGCCACATGGGTCACCAATTGAACGGAAGCCGCAAATTGGCGAGCCGATGATCGCGGGGATTGGTGCTTCGGTGGGCGGTTACCATGCCGAAAGCGGGGCGACGTTCGTGATCGGGGAGCCGAAGGGCGACGTGATGCGCTGCTTGGAAGCGGCGATGGAATGTGATCTGGCGGGGATTAAGGCGCTGCGGGTAGGTAATACCTGTACCCAAGTCAACGAGGCGGCGTTGGGTGTGCTGCGGGAATACGGGCTGGGTGATGCGATTCGTCACCGTATCGGGCATGGGATGGGGTTGCAGGGACATGAAGGGCCGTGGTTGGCACCGGGGGATAATACGCCGCTGGTGGCAGGGATGGTCTTTTCCAACGAGCCGGGGATTTACCGACCGGAGATTGACGGCTACCGGTTGATCGACAGCATGATCGTCACGGATGGCGAGGCGAAAGTACCCAGCCGATTCTTAGCAAATCATCCACCAGAAAAGCGGATCATTCCGATTTAAGACATACATTTTTACCACAAAGGCACAAAGAACACAGAGGAATTAACCGCCAAGTCGCCAAGTACGCCAAGATCAAGGCGGAGAAAATTTAACCACAGAGACACAGAGATCACAGAGAAAGGCAGAGAAATTTAACCACAGAGATACAGAGGTCACAGAGGTCACAGAGGGATTAACCGCCAAGTCGCCAAGTACGCCAAGATCAAGGCGGAGTGGATTGTACCGCAGAGACGCGGAGAATGCAGAGGAAGGCGGAGAAAATTGAACCACAGAGACGCGGAGAATGCAGAGGAAGGCAGCCAGAAAGTGCCTGTAAAACAGGCAGGAACAGGCAGCAAGAACTCTCTTGACCCCGATTTGTGAAGGTGGAGTATGAAATGACAAACCAAATTCAAACGTTCAGGGGTCAATAGAATATGCATCGGTGGCTAGGCGTATGCACGGCAATGGCGAATCATTCACTTAAGAAAATGAGATTTAACCTAAACTAGAGGTATCGCGGTATGTGTACCTTTAGGAGCAAAATGATGATGTCCCGACTGTTATGGATGTGCATCGTAATTCTGTTGGCGCTGCCAAAACCAATTGCCGCCCAAAGCGAGGGTTGGGCGACGGGATGTGGCAGCCAAGCCGAGCCGATGATTGCTGCGACAACCCAACTGAATTATGGAGAGGCTTGCACAGCCTACGAAACCTGTACGGATGCGGGCGGCAGTATAGGGGTGTGCCAGATGCGGGGGTTTATAATCTTGCAAGCGGGCTGTACCGATGCTCACTGTGAGACGGAAGCGGCCCTGTACGCGGCGACCATGACCGTGTTTAGCGATCTCTCCTACTTCGTCATGTGGCGCGGGGAAGAAGTTCAACTGCAAGTGACGGCAGCCGTCATGCAGGGATTGGAGTCGTTTCAAGCAGGGGGTTATGAAGCGGCGGCAGATGCTTTTAACGCGGTCTCCACCGATGATTATTTACATCCGATGCTGCCCTTGAGCGCGGGTTTAGCCTATGAAGCGGCAGGGGAAACGGACGAGGCATTAGCCCAGTACAACGCGGCGATCCAAACCTCTTATTTCCAGCCACTCTCGTACTACTTGCGCGGGAACGTATTGGCAGACATAGGAAGCCATGCTGAGGAAGCGGCAATCGACTTCAGCCTGCTGGCGCAGTACACAGCGGATGATGAGCAGGCCAGCAGTTTCGTCAAAGCATTTGTCGAAGAACACCCTATTGACAGCGACTTTTTTGAAGCATGGGCAGCGTATCCCGTCATTAGCCGGAGTTTGGGTGTGGGGGGGGAATGGCTGAATGATGAGTCGCAAGCTGAGTCGCGCACGCTGATGCTCGCCCGGTTCGACGGTGACAAAAAACTCGCCGCGCAAAACCTCAGCCAACTGCTGACCCAACAATACAACTATTTCCCGGAAACGCTCGTCCTCGACCAGCGCGAAACGGACGTATACCGCTTCAGGGTGTCGTATGTCGATGATTATGGAACGTGGGGCGGCAGTATTACGGTTGACCTGAGCCAAAATCCGGTTCAGGTGACGGAAGACGACTTGCAGTTTGAAAGCAACAGCAATACCGCCTTCGTTATCGCCCCTGCCAATGAACCTGACCCGCGTTTAGCGTTTGCGGGTGAACACTGCCCCGGTGCGGCATTGTCGAGGCTGAAAATTGGAGCGCGTGGTCATGCGCTTGAAACGATGCAAGGCCCGCGTGTTTTGTTCGATGCAATCGACGGTGAGCAAACGGGAACCGTTGGTACTTTCACGGTTATGAGTGGCCCTGAATGCCGGGACAACCGCGCGTGGTGGCAAATCACGCTGGACGACGGCACGACTGGATGGGCGATTGAAAGCGAAGGGACGGTTTACCAACTTTTCCCTGAATCAAATTCTCTCATTCCCCCATTGAAAGATGGGACCTAATTACCCTATCGTTATTCAGTATAAGGATGCTACACCATGCCCGAACAAGCCCCGTGGCGCTTCGAGAAGATTATTCGCCCGTTATTCGACCTGCCCTCGCCGCACCGCATCCTCAAAGGCGCGAAGGTCATCACCTGCGTGGGTGATGAGGTGATCGAAAACGGCTTTGTGGAATTTGAAAAAGGCAAGATCAAAGCCGTCGGTAAAGCCAGCGACCTCGGCACGGTGGACGGCGCGGAAGTCATCGACGTGAGCGGGCAAACGGTGATGCCGGGGATGATTAATTCCCACGCGCATCTGGCATGGGACGGTGTGCATGACCTCGCGCGGCAGTCGATGGACGACCCGGTAGAGATCAGCGCTTACAAGAGCGCGGCGAACATGCTTAAAAGCCTAAGGGCAGGTATCACACTGGTGCGCGACCTCGGCATGAACAAGACGAACCTTTCCGCCAAGCAAGCCGTCGAACAGGGTATTTTCCCCGGCCCGCGACTGCTGGTGTGCGGCGAGGCCATCATCCAAACCGGCGGGCATACCTACTGGTGCTGCCGCGAAGCCAGCGGCGCGGACGAGATGCGGCGGGCGGTGCGCGAACAAGTCCGAGGGGGCGCTGACCTCATCAAGATTATGGCCTCCCACGATTTGATCGAGATGACGGACGCGGAACTGGAAGCGGTGATCGACGAGACACACCGCAACGGCTTACCGATTACCGCACACGCGACTTTCAACGAAGTCATCAAGCGTGTGGCGACGTTTGGCGTAGATGTGGTCGAACACGGCGGCTCGATGGATGCTGAAACCATCCAAATCTTGCTCGACAAGAAAATCCCGATTGTGACGACCTTCGCGCCGGTGGTGATGCAAGCCAACGCCGAAGTCGCGCGGCAGTACAACATACCGGAATGGAAGATCGAGGAACGGCAAAAGGCCATCGCCAAGCCGGAACGTTATCAAGGGTTGGTGGATGCCGCCAACGCCGGTGTGCCAATCGCCTTCGGCACAGACGCGGGTAGTCCGGTTGTGGGGCATGAGGTGGTCTCGCCGGAACTGGCATTCATGGTCAAGGTGGGTGTCGTGCCGGATAACTACGCCGCGCTGCGGAGCGCTACCATCGTCGCCGCGCGGTTGAGCAAGCTGGAAAGCAAGCTCGGCACGTTGGAAGCGGGCAAAGAAGCCGATGTGATCGTCGTGGACGGCGACCCGATTGCCGACCTCGCCGCGCTCGACCATGTGCAAATGACCTTCATCAGCGGCAAGAAAATGCCGGGCGTGGGCAATTAGATGCGGGCGCGTGAACAGACCAACCGGCTGCGGACACATTGATTAATTCACCCGCTGTAGATTATCATCTGCCTTTGTGGTGATCCCATTTCATGATAGGCAGTGCTGATGTTCGTATCAATTGAGTTCTGGCTGTTCGTGGCCGTTGTGTTAGTGCTGTATTACCTCGTACCGCGAAGGTGGCAAAATGGACTGCTGCTGGCGGCGAGTTACGCGATTTACGTTTACCTTGAACCGCGTTTTGTCTTGCTGCTGGCGGGCTTAACGCTGTTCAACTTCTGGCTGGGGCGGCGGTTGGTGGCTGGCGCACCGGGGCGCAGCGGCTACTGGTGGGCGGGGGTCGTCGTCAACGTGGGGGCGCTGGCGCTGTTCAAGTACGGAACGGGGTTGGCGGACATCGTGAGTCCAGTGCTGGTCAAGCTGGGTATGGCAAATGAACCGTGGGTGGTGAACCTGCTGCTGCCGCTTGGCCTGTCGTTTTACAGCTTTCGGGCGCTGGCGTACGTATTCGATGTGTACAACGGACAGGTTGAACCGGAGCGGAACCTGATCGACTTCGGCGTGTATATCGCGTTCTTCCCGCAGATCGTGGCGGGGCCGATTATGCGACCGAAGGTGTTCATCGACAGCCTCAAAACCGGACGACCGTTCAGCCAGCAAAACGTGGTCGATGGGCTGACGTTTATCTTCATGGGTTTGTTCTACAAAGTGGCGATTGCGGACCCGCTGTTCAGCACCATGACCACCTCAGCGGGCGGGCTGGGAGAGCTGACCGCTGGAACTGCGTGGTCGGAGTTTATCCTGTACACCATCCGCATTTACGCCGACTTCGCCGGATACAGCCTGCTAGCAATCGGGGTTAGCACGGGATTTGGAATGCCGGTCGTTCAAAACTTCCGGCAGCCATACTTTTCCAAATCGCCCGGTGAGTTCTGGGATCGGTGGCACGTCAGCCTTTCGAGTTGGATACGCGACTATATCTTCTACCCGATGAGCCGTTCGCTGCTGCGGCGCTGGGGCAACCAACGGGCGCTGCTGATCCAAGTGACCGCCTTCATGGTGTCGATGACCCTCAGCGGCATGTGGCACGGAACGGGGCTGAAGTTCGTGGTGTGGGGAGCGCTGCACGGGTTGTACTTATCCATCGAGCGCGTCTTCTTCCCACGGGCGCGGGCCAAACCCAAGAAAGGCACGCCCAAGTGGCGCATCTGGGGGCAAGCCGTTGTGGGGATTGCGGTGACGCTGGTCGCGGTCAGTGTGGCGTGGGTGTTCTTCCGCATGGACTCGCTGACGGGGGCGATTGTGTTTTTCCAGCGGATGTTTTCATCCAACCCATTCGATGAGATCAATGGGTTATGGCGGGTGAAGGTGCTTGTGCCAATCGGGCTGATCTTGCTGATCGACATCCCACAGGCGCTTACAAATAATCCGCTGGTGTTGTGGCAGCTCCGGCTTTTTTGGCGGGTACTTTTCTGCCTGTTGTTGTTATTAGGCATCTTTATCTTTGGAAGCCAAACCAATGCGCCGTTTATTTATGCAGGATTTTGAGTCACCACGGACGCTGGGGCAGCTTGGGTTGCTTGTGGTATTGATCGTGGTCGCGCTGGTGGCGAGCGATTGGCTGCTGGGACGGGTACTGCCCCTCATCACGATTGAGCCGCCGTTCATCTTACGCCTGCAAAATGTGCCGGGGGTTGAGAAGATGTGGGCGTTTGCTGAAGAAGGGATACAGCCTATCGTTTTTACGGGGAGTTCGCAGCTTTACACGGGTATTTCACCGGCACTATTTAATGATCGCATCAAAACCCTGTCGGGAAGTGCGTTATCATCGCTCAGTATCACGATTGGCGGCGGTGTTGTCACTATCCAGCATGACATCATCCAAAACTTCATCATTCCACGACACCCGCAGCTCATCATTTACGCGATTGAGATGCAAGCGCTGACACCCATACTCCAAAATGGGTATCCGGTCGAAGATTTCCGTAATAAGCCGTTTGGTTATGCAGTATCCCGCACATCCACACTGGAGCGCGATGTGCTGCTGTGGCTGTTGGAACATTCCAATTGGATGCGGTACCGCGATAACATCCGTGAATGGATGACCGGTATACGCACCATCAACCAATTTGATTATGCGCCAATCTTAACCGATGATCTTGGATTTTTCAGGCTGCCTCAAACAGAAATGATCGTTAACCCAAACCCGATCAAAAATGGTTATGCGACCTATTATGACACGCCGGAAACGCGCCAACTTCTCGCGGAAATTGAGAGCGCTTGCCGTCAAAACAATATCCCTTGTCTCCTCCTGAATATGCCCCTACACGCATCCGCTTATGACATCATTCCGCCCGAAACGGAATTAGAGTATCAGCGGGTGCTGCATCAAACCGGCTTGCCGGTCTGGGATTTCAACACGCCGGAATGCCGGGTACTATTCGGCGAGGATATGTTTTACAACCTCAACCATATGAACGAACTCGGTGCGGCTGTGCTTTCGCCGATGGTGGCGGAAGTCTATACACACGTTTTTTATGATATGCCAATCGAGGGGAATGCGACCTGTGCAGCCCTCAGCCCATAGAAGCAGACGATTAGCGTTATAGGCTAGCTATTGCTGGAAGTTGAACTCATGCGTCATTTGTTTATTCAAGACTCGACCTCACCACGAACGCTGCGACAGCTTATCGTGCTGCTGGTATTCGTCGGTGCAGCACTGGTGACGAGCGATTGGCTGCTGGGGCGGGTGCTGCCCCTCATCACCATTGAACCGCCGCTGATCCTCCGACCTTTCAATGTGCCGGGGTGGCAAGCCCTTTGGCGAATGAACGAAGCAGGTATCCAACCGATTGTTTTTACAGGAAGTTCACAAACGTATACGAGTATTTCACCCTATGCATTTGATGACCGGATTACGGCAATCACCGGAGAAAAAGTGCAGTCGGTCAATTCCAGCGTCATCGGTGCGGTGGTCGAAATGCAGCGCGATCTCATTCGAAACATCATTATTCCCAATAATCCCTGGATTATTTTCTATGGTATTGAACTGCGTGCCGTTCGAGAAGTGCTGCCTGATCAATTATTTTTACCAGTACAAGATTTTCGCAATCAGGATCTCGGTTATGCCGTATCACAGGCAAAACCAGTTGAACGTGAAATCTTGCTCTGGCTGTTGAAGCATTCCAATTGGGTCAAGTATCGGAATAATTTACGTGAATGGATAAGCGGCTCGCGTGAAATTGATAGGCAGGGTGTCATCCTACGAGACGACGTGGACGACTTGGGATTTGCAGCCTTCCCGAATACATTTACACCCAGCGAAGCAATCTTTATACCACAGTTCGTACCTTTTTCTGTTGATCCTGCTGCGCGCCAAAACTTAAACGATATACGAACCGACTGTCAACAAAACGGAGTGCAGTGCATCCTGATTAACATGCCACTCCATGAGCTGGCCTATCAATACCTTACACCTGCGGATGAAGTCCTGTATCACCGTGTTTTAGACGAAGCCGGATTTCCGATTTGGGATTTTAATAACGATGCTTGCCGTCATGCGTTGGGTGATACCGCTTTTTACAATTTGAACCATTTAAACACGGCTGGCGCAACCCTATTTTCACAGTTCCTGGCAGACGTGTACGCCAGCGTATTCTATGGTGTACCGATAACAAGTGATGCCACCTGTGCGGTCATCACGCCCTAGTCCATAAATATCTAATTGCTGGAAATTGAACCGATGCGTCGCTTATTTATGCAGGATTTTGAATCCCCAAGAAACCTTCGCCATTTAGCCCTGTTGGTGGCGCTGGTTGTGGTGACATTCGTAGCGGGTGATTGGTTACTCGGTCGTTTGCTGCCGCTGATAACGATTGAGCCGCCGTTCATCTTGCGTTTTCAAAATGTGCAAGGGGTGGAAAAATTATGGGATTTTGCCGCAGAAGGAATTGAGCCGATTGTCTTTACCGGCAGTTCACAAATTTACAGCGGATTATCACCGCATATCTTTAATGATCGCATAAAGGCTATTTCTGGGACGACGGTGAATTCAGTTGATATAACAGTGTGGGGTGGTGTCATCACTATTCAACATGACCTTATACGCAACTTTATCCTTACCCATCATCCTCAACGCATCATTTATGGTATAGAGATGCAAGCCTTATTACCTTCGCTACTCAACGGACACACAGTAGAAGATTTTCGGAATAAAGCATTTGGGTATGCCATATCGCGGGAATCATCCTTCGAGCGCAGTCTGTTACTCTGGTTATTGGAGCATTCCAATTGGGTACGATACCGGGATAATTTCCGCGAATGGTTAACAGGAACACGCAGAATTAACCAGCTTGAATATCCTCCCAATTCAGTTGATGACCTCGGATTTTACAATGAGCCAAAAATCGCTGATCGTGACCCAATTACGATTCAAGTTGGCTTTGCGCCATTTACGGCAACAGATGCTGTACGTCAACTTGTGGCTGATATTGGAGTCACGTGCAGGAACAGCGGGGTACAATGCGTTCTGCTGAATATGCCTATTCACCCGTTAGCCTATGATTATATTGCGTCTGAAACTGAAAAGGATTATCAAACCACTTTGCGAGTGGCCGGTTTAGACATCTGGGATTTCAACACACCAGATTGTCAGGCATTACTCGGTGACTCCTCTTTTTACAACCTTAACCACCTAAACACACAAGGCGCAGAACGCTTTTCGCGCATGGTGGCAGACGTGTACGCCAGCGTATTCTATGGTGTACCGATAACAAGTGATGCCACCTGTGCGGTCATCACGCCTCAATAAGACGTTTGGTTTTTATGAGCGCAATCCGGTTATTCAAGCCTGTAGCCAACCGACAAGTGTCGCTGTTTATGCTGTATAGTTCGATTCTGCAAATCGGGTTGTTCGGCATCACGGATGTCATCTTGAATTTTTACTTCACCAGCTTGGGGCATTCGCCGGAAACCATCGGCGTGCTGCAATCCTTTCCGCGCATCAGTGGTTTGCTCATCAGCATTCCGGCGGGGTTGGTCGCCAGCCGTTTGGGTGCGTACCGCGTCATCCTGTACGCGACGGTTGGCATCGGCGCGGCGATGTTGATGCCGCTGCTGTGGCCTGATCTGCCGATTCTCGGACTCAGCCGCTTTCTATTGGGCGTGTTTTACGGAGCGCAGCAGGTAGCGATTAACCCCTTCATCGGCGGGTTGGTGAAGCGCGATGAGCAACCTTTTCTCTTTTCGTACCACAACATCATTACGATGATCGCCACCGCCGTCGGCAGCTTCATCGGCGGCTTTTTGCCAGCGCTGATGGTGAGCTTGGGGGTCAGGGGCGCAGGCGATCTTCAGCAGGCGGCGCAGAGTTCAGCCGCCTATCGGGGTGCGTTGGCGGTCGGGGTGATCGTGACGCTGACCTGCTTGTTACCGCTGATGTGGGTCCAAGAGCAGCGGACATCGGGGACGAACGTCAACATTGGCAGGGTTAATCTGCGCGAGATGCCGTGGCGAACACTGCTGCTCTTCGCGATACCCATGTACTTCTTCGGCTTCACGGGTGGGCTGACCTTCCCGTTTTACAACCTGTTCTTTCGGAATACGTTCCATGTCAGCGATGAAATTGTCGGCACGATCTTAGGCATCGGTTGGATCGGCATGGGCATCATCCCACTGGTTAATCCGGTGCTGGATAAGCGCTATGGACGGGCGGAGGCGTTGTTCATCACCCTCAGCGTGGCGGCAGTCGCGTTCTTCGGGCTGAGTATCGCGCCAACCCTCGGCCTCAGTATCGTGGCCTATGTGATCGCCACCTCGGCGCGGAACACGATGCAGCCGTTGTTTCAGCCGCTGGTGATGTCCACCCTGCCGCCCCATGCCCACAACATGGCAAGCGGCATCGGCTTGGTGGTGTGGAACATCGGCTGGTTCAACGCGACGACCATCAGCGGCTTTTTACAGGCGGAACACGGTTTCCAGTTGATTATGCAGGTGGTGGCGGCGGGGGTGATGCTTACGGCTATAACGGTGGTGCTGATTTTCAGGAACCGACCGCAGCACGTTACGGGTATTGAAGTGCAAAACCCGTGAGATTTTTACCACAAAGGCACAAAGGGTATCAAGAAAAGGTAAAACAAATCGCCAAGAACGCCAAGGTGAATGCAGAGATCAAGTTGAACTTAAGAATGTACGAGGCGTAAGGATATGAATATCCCGAAGAAGTAATGCAGCGCTAATCAAAACATTCGTGTCAAAAACAAAACGTGGTTCATTCATCGTCTTTGAGAAGTTCGTCAAGAATATCAGGGGTAAGACCGCGTTCGGAAGCCTTTTGACTCATTTCCTTGACGGTATTCGCTAGCGAGTCACTTTGATTATGAAACAAGTCATTCAACACAACTTCAATCAACCACTGTGCTTTTACCTTATCAGCATCAGAAGCACGTTCATAAATGTTCGCCAGCGGTTCAGGTATCGGGATGCTAATCATCGTTGACATGTGTTTGTCCTCACCTAAAAACCTGTCAATACATCAGATTATAGCACTTTTGGAAAAGCGTCTGGTGTATCTGAACCGTATATCCCAGTTTGCTCGTTTGTAAACCTATGAGAGGAACCAAAGCATGACCGCATATGAACAGTTTGAAGGGCATATCGCCGAGTTGAACGACATCCTCAATTCCATTTCGGTGTTGAAGTGGGACGCACGGACGAATATGCCGCCGGGGGGCGCACTCACACGCGGCAACCAACTGGCGACCTTATCGCGCATCGCCAACGACTACTTCGTCAGCGATACGACCGCCAAGCTGCTGGATGCGGCGGAAGCCGAAATCGCCGGTGAGGACAAGGACTCGTATCGGGTACGGGCGGTGCAGCAGACGCGGCAGTATTATGAACTCGTCAAGCGGATTCCGGTGGAAGTGACCGCCAAGAAAGCCACCTTAGCACCGATTTCCGAGCAGGTGTGGGCGGAAGCCAAAGCCAACAACGATTTCGCCAGCTTCATGCCCTACCTACAGCAAATGCTCGACCTGAGCAAGCAGCAGGCCGACGCGATTGGCTACGAAGGTCATCCGTTCGACGCGCTGGTATTCGAGTACGAGCCAAGCGCGACAGCCGCCTCGTTGAAGGTGTTGTTTGAGGACTTGAAGGCCGGTTTGCTGCCGCTGCTGAAGAAGATCGTCGCCAACGACAAGCCGCTGGAACGCGACCTGTGGCAGCACGAGTATCCCCTCGATAAGCAGAAGGCGTTCGGGCTGGAGATGGCGCAGAAGGTCGGCTACGATATCCAGCGTGGGCGGCTGGATATCGCACCGCATCCGTTTGAAATCTCGTTTACGCGGAATGATGTTCGCATCACCACCCGCTACAACCTGAACTACCTGCCGATGGCGCTGTTCGGTACGCTGCACGAAACCGGACATGCCCTCTACGAGCAAGGGGTTGATCCGTCATTGACACGCACCGCTTTAACCACCGACTTCTTGGGGCAGTATCCGGTTGGTGGGACGAGCTACGGGGCGCATGAGTCGCAGTCACGCTTGTGGGAAAACCAGATTGGCCGCAGCCGCGAGTTCTGGGAAGTCCACTTTGACCGTCTGCGGTCGATCTTCCCGGAGCAGTTGGCGGATGCTGACCCCGACCTGATGTACCGGTCGGTCAACCGTGTGCGACCGAGTTTGATCCGCGTCGAGGCCGACGAAGTGACCTATAACCTGCATATCATGCTGCGTACCGAGATCGAAATGGGTTTGTTGGAAGGCAGCTTGAAGGTCGCTGATCTGCCCGAAGTCTGGAATGCCAAGATGGGCGACTATCTCGGCGTAACCCCACCGAATAACAGCAAGGGTGTCCTGCAAGACGTACACTGGTCAGGCGGCGGCTTCGGTTCATTCCCCGGCTACACGGTGGGTAACGTCATGTCGTCGCAGTTCTTGGAAGCGGCGTACAAACAGGTCGATGGTCTCGATACGTCGATCAATCAGGGCGACTATGCACCGCTGCTCAAGTGGCTGGGAGACAATGTTTACCGGCACGGGCGGGCGTACAGCGCCAACGAACTGCTGGTACGTTCAACCGGAGCCGAACTGCACACCAAACCGTACTTAGCCTATCTGGAAGCCAAGTTCACCGAACTCTACGGCCTGAGCTAATACCTCAAAAACCAAGATTTTTCATTAGGCCGGTGGTTTTCGAACGACAAACAAAGCCTGCTGTCACAATCCTCAATGACGGCAGGCTTTTGATTCCTATCGAATCAGATCAGCGATAGCTATAAGGATGCGGTACAATGCGGCATCTATTTAAAACAGGCTTCCGAAAGTAGAGATTATGTCATCAACACTTTTGTTATTTGTCGGCACGTATACCCAAGCCTTGCCGCATGTGCCGACGGCCCATGCCGAGGGCATCTACAGCTTCGCCTTTGACCCAGCAACCGGAAAGCTCGGTTATCTGGCGGTAACGGGCGATGTCGAAAACCCGACTTATGTTACCGTCGATGCAAAGGGCGAATATCTCTACGCCGTGAGCGAGCTGGAAGGCGGCGCGGAAAACTTCTGCAATGCCTACAAGATCAACAAGGCGACCGGCGAACTGACCTTCATCAACCGGCAGCCGACCTTGGGGCAAGCGAGCTGCTACGTGACGATTGACCACAGCGGCAAAAATGTGCTTGTGGCGAACTACACCAGCGGGCAAACGGTCGTGGTGCTGCCGATTCGTGCCGATGGTGGTGTAGAACCTGTCAGCTATCAGAATGAACACAGCGGCAAGAGCATCAACCGGGAGCGGCAGGAACGGTCACATGGGCACTGTGTTGTGCCGGATCATGCTAACCAGTACGTGTTCGTGGCGGACCTGGGTATCGACCAATTGGTGCGCTACAGGCTGGATGCCGCCAACGGCAAGTTGATTCCAGCGCCGGAAGGCAGCGTGAAGATCGAGGCGGGTTCGGGGCCACGGCATTTTGTGTTCAGTCCCGATGGCAGGTTCGTCTACCTGCTGAACGAACTGAATGCCAGCGTCACTGTGTTGAGCTACGACGCGGCAGCCGGAACGATGCAGGCGTTACAGAGCATTTCGGCCTTGCCGGAAGGCTACGATGGGCAAAAATGGGCAGCGGCTATTCGGATTACACCGGATGGGCGGTTCGTCTATACGTCTAATCGTGGGCATGACAGCATTGCCATGTTCGAGGTGGACGGCGGTTCGGGGTGGTTAACGTCGTTGGGCTTCCAATCGACAGGCGGGAAAGTGCCGCGTGACTTCAACATTGACCCGACAGGCAGTTGGCTGCTGGCGGCGAATCAGGAAACCGATACGGTGGTGACGTTTAGGATTAACCCATCCAGCGGCGTGCTGGAAGAAACCGGCATCGTGACCGAGGTGGCGACACCAGTTTCGATAGCCTTTACGTCTGCGTAATCAACCCATAGATAACAACAGGTCACATAGCATCTAACCATGACAATATGTGGCCTGTAAATTCAATGAACAGCAGCTATCGCTCAACAAAACGAGCATAACCTATGGCATAATCATCTATGACTAAAAAAGAGAAATTATTTCAACGTGTCAAAAAGAGTTCAAAAAATGTAAAATTTCAAGACTTCTGCACCCTGATGGTCTATTTCGGATTTCTAGAGATTCGTATACGGGGTTCACATCATTTATACCAGCATCCACTGATTGATGAGGTTATGAATGTACAACCACAAAAAGACTCTAATGCAAAAGGTTATCAAGTACAGCAGTTTCTGAAATTGGTTGAAATTCATAACCTGCATATGGACGATGAAAGTGAGTAGAAAACGATGGATATTCAAAATCATTACCCCTACCACATCAACATTTTCTATAATGCCGAAGATGGCGATTATATTGCCGATGTTCCTGATTTTAAGTATGTCTCTGCATTCGGCGACACCCCTGAAGCAGCACTGCATGAAGTCTTAATTGCACTTGATATGACAATAGAAGTCCTTCAAGAACAGGGAAAACCACTGCCCGAGGCGAGCTATCGTCCAGCGTATTTGACTGAATAAGCGATCACACATATTCAATCAAACGACTGCTTCGATAGCTGAGTTTTACTTGGTGTTCCTTCCCCACATCACCCCCTACTCCAAACGGAGCATTCTGGTCTACAATGAAATTCTCTTTTAACGATCATCAGAAGCGGAATCATGACTACAAATCCCAAAATTATTGGTGAAGGTTTGGCGTTTGATGATGTGCTGCTCGTGCCGCAGCGTTCCTCCATCCGCTCACGGTTTAGCGGCGAGATCGACACCAGCGCGCGGGTGGCACGCGGCGCACCGCCTGTCCACATCCCCATCATCTCCGCCAATATGGATACCGTCACCGATTGGCGCATGGCAACCACCATATCGCTGCTCGGCGGCTTTGGGGTCATCCACCGCTTCATGAGCATGGGTGAACAGGCAACCGAAGTGCGGAAGGTGAAGGAACGGATGCGGGTGGTCGAAGGCCACCCGCCCATCATCACCAGCACTGCCACCATCCGCGACGCACGCCACCTGCTGCGCCAGCGCGAGCGCGGCTACGTCATCATCCACGACGGCAGCAGCTACGACGGCAGCTTCATTGGGATTGCCACACCGCGCGACTTCGAGGCCGGAACCCCCGATACGCCCCTCACCGCGATCATGACCCCGCGCGACCGGATCGCGACGGTGCCAGCCGGAACAGAATTGGACGAAGCCGTGAAAGCCATGCACCAGCACCGCGTCGAGAAAATGCCGGTGGTGGGGGACGATGGCAGGCTGGTCGGCGTATACACCATGAAAGACTTCAAGTACTACCACCAGTATCCCCACGCCTCGCTGGACAGCCGTGGGCGCTTGCTGGTCGGCGCGGCGATTGGCGTGCAGGAAGGCGACATTGAGCGGTCACTGGCGTTGGTCGAGGCCGAAGTCGATGTGCTGGTGCTGGACATCGCTCACGGTGAACTCGACTACACACAGGAAATCTTGCACCGCCTCAAGGTGATCGAGCGTATCAATACCCCCATCATCGCTGGCAACGTCGCCACCATCGACGGCGCGAAGTATGTGCGCGACTGCGGCGCGGACGGCGTGAAGGTCGGCGTAGGGCCGGGGTATGTGTGCGAAACCCGTGACGTGGCAGGGGTTGGCGTGCCGCAGATCACCGCCATCATGAACGCCGCCGAAGCCTATAAGAACGACAGCGACCGTATTCCGATCATCGGTGATGGTGGCATCCGCAAACCGGGTGATGTCGCCAAAGCCATCGCGGCGGGCGCGGATACCATCATGGTCGGGTCACTGTTCGCAGGGACGGACGAAAGCCCCGGTGAACCGGTCGAGCAGGATGGGATGCTCAAGAAGATGGTGCGCGGCATGGCTTCGGCAACCGCCTTCGAAAAGCGCCTCGCGCTCGGTTCGACCACCACCAACCTTGAGGATTACGTCCCCGAAGGCCGCACCACCTTTACGCCCTACAAAGGCAAGGTTAGCAAGGTCGTCAAGAAGCTGCGCGGCGGGTTGCTCTCCGGCATGAGCTACAGCAACGCCCGCACGATTGCCGAGATGCACGAACGCGCCCAGTTCATCATCGTGAAGAACGCCGTGCCTGAACAGCGCCGCCCGTTACAGACGTAGGAATTTTTAACACAAAGGCTCAAAGGCACAAAGACACAGAGAGCAATACAAGAGGGTTGAACCGCAGAGACGCAGAGATATTTGTAGGGGCTTGCCGCTGGTAAGCCCTCACCACCATACCCCACAATCACCACGACTGTAGGGGCGCAAGGCTTGCGCCCTTTTTATTTCGCATACCATAGGCCAACCGTCAGGCGAAAAGCGGCTGTTCAGTGCTACAGTAAGTAAAAATGTTGGCAGGAAAGATCATGATGCATAAACCGCGCATATTGCTACCGGTGATATTCTTTTGCACGCTGATGGTCGCGCAATTTTTGGTAACAGCACAAGACCCTACCCCGCCGCTGCCACCTGCAACAGTTACCACGACACCCGTTCCCACCACCGAACAAACGATTGTGGTTGGCGAACCTGTTGAAATAGCAATTGAGGCCAACCGCACCGATCATTTGCTGCTTAACTTTACAGGACAGGC
Source organism: Chloroflexota bacterium (assembly GCA_020161935.1). Classification (GTDB taxonomy): domain Bacteria; phylum Chloroflexota; class Anaerolineae; order Aggregatilineales; family Phototrophicaceae; genus CFX2. Next base: position 118,198 of record JAIUNI010000011.1, on the reverse strand, counting down.
GAAAGAGACGATAAGGATCACTGTAAAGATGGATTTGCTGGTGCCTGACGAACGGACGGTTCGGCTGGACGATATACGCGACATCTATGACAACAAAATCGGTTGGGAACTGCCCTACTATGAACTGACTGAAAGCGGTCAGTACAGCCTGCGGATTATGCCGTGGGGTGAGCAAGCGCGGGTGTGGGTGCAAATCACTGATCCGGCAGCGGCAATACCGATTTCATACAACGAGGTGGTGGAAGGCGCGATAGACGATGCGAGCGACAGTATTTCATATGCGTTCACCGCCGAAGCCGAGGACAAGATAATTGTTGACATCGATACAAACGGGTTTGATTACAGTGTAGAGGTTTACTGCGCCAATCGCGACGAGTGTGGCAGCGGGAACGGCATTTCAAACGAGCCTTACAACGAAGACCACCTTTTATATTTGCCCAAAGCAGGTACCTATCGGCTGGAGATTAAAAAGCAAAACATGGGCGGCACCTTCAGCTTGGCCCTAAGCCCGCTGCGCCCTACTCCGATTGCTTATGGTGAAACCGTTCAAGCCAGCTTCGGTGACGGACAAGTGATGCAGCAGTTCAGCTTCGAGGGCAAGTTTGGTGAAATCATTCAGTTCACGGTCGACGGTGAAGGGGATGTGGACAGGCGCGTAGAATTACTGCGGTTTAACGGATTGGTCGAAATGGACGACGACAGCGGCGCGGGTATGAATCCCGAATTGGTCAATGTGCTGCTGCCAGTAGACGGTTCATATACGCTGCTTGTGCGGCCTTATCGGCTGGGCGACAGCGGCACGGTGGAAGTCACGCTGGAGGGAACACCACCGCCCTCGCTCGACGATGCGGCACAAATCATCACCCTATCCCGCAAATTCACAGCGGCGGCAGCGCTATTTACGGGCGAAGCGGGTAAACAGGTGCGCCTGACGATGCGGTCAATCGGTGTGGGTATAAGCAATTACGTAACCGTGAAGCAAAACGGGAATGATCTTGCACAACTCAGCGAGCGCAGCGAATTAAGCACCGTGTTTACCGTGCCAGAAAGCGGTCTCGTCTATGTGAACGTCAACGGGAACACACCGATTGAACTGACGCTGGAACGCATAGATTAGTGTTCAAGGTTAGGGTGAAATCATGGAACACAAACCGCGCATTTTTACACTGCTAATCCTGATTTGCACCCTCCTCGCGGCGTATGGTGTAACCGCGCAAAACCCGCCCACACCATACCCAACGCCCACGCTGACCGCCTCGCCACCCGCGCCCGATGTCACCATTACGCCGCCGACACCGATCCCCACGGCGATTGTGGCTTCCAAACCGCTGGCGCTGCCCGCCTTGCAGCCCATCACCCGCGCGAATGCGGCTGCGATAGAGCATCTATTTACCCTTCAATGTCAGCTCGTCGGTGAGCCGGGTTCGCGTCCGGGCATTCTTGCCGCTGCCTTTTCACCTGTAGAAAACCGTCTAGCCGCTGCCGCTTACGGGGCGGTGTGCGTCTTTGATCTCACCAAGCCGGATACAGAGCCGCTGATTATCACGACATTTTCGGCAGCGGCGGTGGCATTCACGCCGGATGGCGAGTCGTTATTCACGCTGCACAATGGCGACGACCTCTACAAATGGAATCCGCGAACGGGTGAAGAACTGCCGACACGCTTAGAAGGGATCAGCATTTTCGCCAGCCCGCAAATCCTCTCCATTAGCCCTGATGGCAGCCTCATGGCTAATGGTGGGCGATACGGCTTCCGGTTGTGGGATATGGCAACCGAGCAGGTGGTCTTTAGCTTGCAGACCGTGGGAATAACCACCTACCTTGTTTGGAAACCAGATGGTTCTGGCCTCATCACCAATGAAGGGATCTATCGGATTTATCCTGATTTGCGCCTATTCCGCGAGGCAGAACTCGCCGCACCCAGCCGCGACGGTGGCGCAGCCGTTGGTGGGGCTGCCGGTGAACTGCTTGCCTACCGCAGCCCTGAAGGCGTGCGTGTGATCCAGATCGACAGCCTTGAAGTCGTCGCCTCACCCGATGGGATTGATGAGGAAGTGCTGGCCTTTAGCCCCGCCGATCCGCTGCTGTTGATGGGCGCGGCGCATGGCGGCTTTGGCTTCTGGGACGTGGAACGTGATGAATGGGTGAGCAATTTCCCCTCGAATGATTTCACGATACCGAACAGCGCCACATTCAACAGTGATGGCACACTGTTGGCCGTAGGTGTGAAAGACGGTGTTTCGTTGTGGGGCGTACCGCAATAGTATTGATCGTGATATAGACCATCAGATTGAAGCAAAAAAATGACACATAAACGACCTGTTTTCTTATTCACGCTGCTCATCCTTATCCTTTCCAGCCAGCTTGTCGTAAATGCCCAAGCGGAAGAACAGCCCGCGCCGGAATTCCTATACCGCGATGGGAATCATCTCGTTTTGGTCAACGGCTACACTGGCGAGACATCCACACTGCCAATTGAGGTTGACGAGCGCGACCGCTTTGAGTGGTCACCGGATGGGCAGTATCTACTGGCAAAAACACCTAATGATCAGACCAACGGATTTTGTGTGAACCTCTATGATGTGGATGAACAGGAATGGCTAGAGGAGGAACCCATTTCATGTGAGGTAAGCGAATTCGTTTTCACGAAAGACGATTCTACCCTTTACTATGCGGCCAACCGTGAAAATAAAGGTGAGTTATGGAAATACAGCACGATTGATCAGCAGCAGCGCGAAGTGTATGAAACAGAAGATGGAATTGCGTACAAAAATGGCATCAACTCATTGACGTGGTCACCCGCTGAGCATTACCTCACCTTTCAGGACTATGTTTGGATAATGGGCGGCTCGCTCAATATGTTTGTCGTTATGAATATTGAGACCGAAAAGCATATTACGGTTAGTGCTCGTGATACCTACTACGCAAATTATTATCCAATTTGGTCAGTCGATGAAAAGTGGTTTCTGATGAATCTAAAGGATGAGTACATAGAAAGTTTTTCGATCCCGAGTACAAACCACAAAGGTGATGTTTACCTGTTTGACTCAGAAACAGGGAAAGCACACCGCATCACATACACACCCACTAAAGCTGAAATTGCTATCCGGTGGACAGACAATGGGGATATTGAGTTTACGGAAGTCACCGAAGAAAAAGTCAGCTATACACTTGATCAGGCGCTGAATATCGAGCCGGTTCCAATCGACCAGATCATCGAACCGGAACCGAATGATGAACCGATGATCTACACCAGCTCCAGCATGGATTCGCCCGACCCGAATCTTATGACATCGGTTAAACAAATCGTGCAGCCTGACGACACAATCACCTATGAAATCGTGATCAACAATTATTCTCAAGGTCATCGTGGTGAGCGCATTTCCATACCGATTGAAGATCCCAAAATATCAGGTACTATTCTAATCGGTTGGCGGCCTTCAGATTACCCATATTTAAAGGGCTAGATCCGCCGCCGTTGTAGCACGACGAGAGGAGTAATCCGTGTGACGACACTCCATTTGATGGTGGGGCTTCCCTGCGCGGGAAAAACCACTTTTGCAAAGAAACTTGAGCAAGAACAGTCGGCGCTCCGGCTGAATCTCGATGAATGCCACATCCAGCTTTTCGGTCAGGATGCTGAAGACCCCGAACACAATGTCCGCCATATAGTCATTGAAACCATGCTGTGGAACATCGCCAGCCGGGCGCTTGAATTAGGCACGAATGTCATCCTCGATTTTGGCTTCTGGGCGCGGGAGGAACGTGAACACTATCGCGCTCTGGCGAGGGCGCTTGGGGCCAGCAGCGAAGTTCACTTTCTCGATGTGTCGGAGGATGAGCTGCTGCGCCGGCTCGCGATACGAAATGCGCAACAGTCAGAAACCAGCTTCTATATTCCCGAAGACATGATGAAGCCGTGGTTCGCGATCTTCCAACGCCCCACCCCCGACGAACTGGAACGCCGCGAATAAGATACATCAAACCCAACGACAGCCTAAGGAAAAATATCTTTACAAAGGTTTGAAAATTCGGTGATGGCCCTATGGAGAGTTGGTAAGCGAGAAAATTATCAGCGAGTTCTCACTCAAAACAATAACTACCAACTCTTTAGAGGTGCATCACCGAAAATTCGAACCATCCAATCAGAATTTTTGTGCTACAATATTCAAACTGAAGATAAGAGGCACTGCGTATGAGGCTCTGGCAGCCACATGATTTTGACTGTCAACTGTAGACTGATAACTGTTAACTATTTTGCAGCAACCACAGCAGCGGCAGCCCCTTCACTATTTTGCCGCAAAACTAGCCGAGCCAGCCGCCGAATCGTCGGAAACTTCGCTAAAAGTGATTCCGAATTTGCAGAATTTACGAATTTTCCGAATCACAGACCAATGGCTGATGGCTCAATTGGCGCTCTACTGCCGCCGCCGCCAATGCCGCCACAATAAAAAAGGCGCACCAATGTGTGCGCCCTTCATCTTTTTGAAAGTCAGTTACGGTTACAAGATTTGTGAGAGGAACAGCTTGGTACGCGGGTGCTGGGCATTCTCGAAGAAGTATTCCGGTGTGCCCTGCTCAACAATGCGCCCCTGATCGAAGAAGATAATCCGGTCGGCCACTTCACGGGCGAAACCCATTTCGTGTGTGACAACGATCATCGTCATACCGCTGAGTGCCAGTTCCTTCATTACGTCCAGCACTTCCTTAATCATTTCGGGGTCGAGCGCTGAAGTCGGTTCGTCGAACAGCATGATCTTCGGTTCCATCGCCAGCGCGCGGGCAATCGCCACACGCTGCTGCTGCCCGCCGGACAACTGCCCCGGATACTTGTTGGCTTGCTCAGGGATACCGACGCGGTTGAGCAGTTCCTTGGCCTTCGCTTCGGCCTTGTCCTTCGACCAACCGCGCACCTTCATCGGGGCAAGCGTGATATTTTCCTGAACGGTCTTGTGCGGGAACAGGTTGAACTGCTGGAACACCATGCCGATTTCACGCCGAATCGTCGCGATGTTACGCACGTCGTTACCGAGTTCAATACCGTCCACCACAATCTCGCCCGACTGGTGTTCCTCAAGCCGGTTGATACACCGGATAAACGTCGACTTACCGGAACCGGAGGGACCAATCACGACCACCACTTCACGCGGGGCGACATCCACCGAGATGTCACGCAGGACGTGGAATTCACCGAACCATTTATTCACATCACGGCAGCTAATAATCGGCTCGCCAGCGGGTTGTGAAGGAACTGCTTCTGCCATGTTACTTACCTCATTAACCGTAATATGCTAAAACCGTTTAGAGTGCGCCTACGAGGGCGGCTGTTAAATTTGCGTCTTGATCGCTTGCCCCGCGCCGGTCGATTCAATCCGGCGGCTGACGGCTGCGATCACGTAACTAAACACGAAGTAGAAAATCGAGATGAACATGAACGTCTCGCGCCGTAAGCCGAGGAACTCGGTCTGGGAAACGATATTTTGCGCCATACCGGTCAGGTCGAGCAAGCCGACGATGGCGACCAGCGACGTATCCTTGAACATCCCGACGAAGTTGCCCATCATCGGCGGGATGACCAACCGGAGGGCTTGCGGTAAGGTAATAAACAGGGTGACTTGCAACCCATTGAGGCCGAGCGCCTTCGCCGCCTCATCCTGCCCGTGCGGGATAGCTTGCAAACCACCGCGCACGACTTCGGCGTTGTAGGCCGCTGTAAAGAGTACAGTCGCGATCATCGCACGGAACGCGCCGGGAAAATTCGCCAGCGCGGGGTTAATCAATGGGATGAGGAGCTGCGCCATGAACAACACAGTGATGAACGGGATACCGCGCACCAACTCGATATAGATCACGCAGACCGTACTGATGACCGGGTACTTGCTCCGACGGCCAAGCGCCAGCAGAACCCCTAACGGCAGAGAGCCGATGATGCCGACGATGGTCAGGAGCATCGTCAGCAGGACACCCCCCCAGCGGCGCGTATCCGTCAGGGGAAGGAAGCCGCTGTCGCCCGTCAACCCGTAGATGAGGATGAAACTGATAACCGGCAGCACGATCAACAACCAGAGTACGAGGCGGCTGGTCGTCGCGTGAGGGCGGTTCGATGGCGAGAAGCGACGATCCAGCGCACGCCCCGCGATATAACCCACCGCGCCGACCACGAAAACAAACGCCAAAAAGACCTTGATCTGGTTGAGGAACGGCGCGACGTATAAGCGCAGGTAATCATTCAACACAGCCGTACCGCGATACTGGTTGCTCGTCACAACGATGAACGGTAGTTCCTTGCCTTCCTCGTTCAACGGGCGTGTCGCCTCGGTGGTGAAGGTATCCGTCATGCGGACGTACTGCGAAATGCTGCCAGTTGCGGGGGTGCTGTCGTCACCGCCGCGCGTAACGTTGCGTTCGAGGATGGGGTAGATACCCGTTGTTTCGAGGATCGAAATCGCTTGCGGGTCGTCGAGTTCTTTCTTGAGGACGTACCAGCCATCTTCCGGCAGTGTCACCGTTAGGAGTGCGTCTGCATCTTCAAACGTGACCACGCCGTTTTCCAGCGGTTCCATCGTCGTACCGTGCAAGATCGACACTGTAACCGGCACCTGATTGAGCATCAACGTTTCGGTTACGGGCGGTGGAACCGTCAAGCGCGAGAGTTCCCCTTCGGCACGCGAACGCTGGTTGGGTGTGAGGGTATCGGTCGCGAGGAGCGCGGTGAGTTCGGCCACGCGCCGCTCGGCAATCAGGCGGTTGGCTGCGGCGTTCAATGCCGTGTTCACGGCAGCATCCGCGAAACTGTGTACCTGCGCCAGTTCGGCATCCGAGCCGTCATACTGGTCGGCAAGCTGTACGGTGACGGTTTCACCCGCCTTACCGGTAAACCCGATTTGTCCCTGCGGTGCTTGCCCGTTATCCCCGCCAATCTTGAACGTACCCGCCGAAGCGTAGTAGGGAGGCAGCGGTAGAGTGGCGTTAATGACGACCGGCAGGATGAACGTCAGGGCGATGATGACCGCGATGAACGTGGCGAACCCCCGACCGATACGCGACCACGCCGCCAGCGCTAAACCGATGGTGAAGGCAAAGAGCAGCACGACGAGCGTGACACGCCATTCATACTCCGGTTCGTAGCGACCGAGCATCAACAAGCGAATGTTGAAGGTGATGGTGTACCAGTTGGCCTGCCCGACCGTCCACGTGACGAAGGATACGAGAACCGAGCTGACGATCAAGAGGACGATAATCGTGAGCAGACCATCCCAAACCGTGTTGAACAGGTTTTTCTTGATCCATGCCAACGGGCCAACCGCTAATAACGGCGGCTGGCGTTCGACATTTTCAGCCTCGTTGATGACGGTCGTACCGATATGAGCAGGGTGTTGTTCGTTGAAGGTTGTCATGGATGGGCTACCTCGTCACAAGCTGGAAGCGGCGGTTTGCCAGATTCGTAAAGAGGGCGATGATCAGGCTGATCGTAAGATACGTCAGCATAATCATCGTGATACCTGTTATCGACTGGCCCGACTGATTCATGATGGTGTACGTAATTTGCACCAAATCGGCGAAGGCAACAGCGATGGCAAGGCTGGAGTTCTTGGCTAAGTTCAGGTACTGGCTGGCAAGCGGCGGGATAATCACCCGCATGGCCTGTGGCAAGATAATCATCCGCAGGGTTTGCGAGGTGGTGAACCCCAGCGCCCGCGAGGCTTCGATCTGCCCTTTCGGCACCGCGAGGATACCCGCGCGGACAATTTCCGCGATGAACGCCGCTGTATACACCACCAACCCCAACAGCAGCGCGATATACTCCGGCGACACCTGCGTACCAGAAACATAACCGGAAACCACACCGGCGGCATTCACACGCTGCACCGGCGCGATATATAGCAGTGGGCTGGTGCTGTAGAGCTGCTCATCAGCCGTGGTCAGCAGATTACCCGCACGCGCGTCGGCAAGCGGCATAAATGTCGTGGTTCCGTCGGCACCGGTTACAGGGATAGTCGTTGGCGCAGGTTCAGCACCGACAGCCACCCAACCCACCACCACGAAAACCACGATTGAAAGCAGGGCATAAAGCGGACGCGGATACTGCCGTCCGGTTTGCTCGGTCACACGTCCGAGGTAGAACCACAGGATCAGCGCCAACGTCACACCGAGCGCCACATAAGCCATCCACTCGGAAAAGCGGGCGGTGGGGTGAAATTCTGGAAAGGCGAACCCGCGACGGCTGATAAAGAGTGTTGGAAACAGGTCAATTGGAAAACCCGAATTGGGGACAACCCCGAAGTAAAACAGCAAACCGCCGATAAACTGTCCAATGGTTAGGCCAATGGCTTGCCAGCGGAAGCCTGTCTTAATCTGCGTGGCAGCCGCGATAAGGACAACACTAATCACCACGTAAACGATGAAGCCCGATGAGATTATTTGCGCGAAGCCGTAGGAGGCCGGGACAAAGAAGAAGGCCACTTCAATGGCAACGATGGTCGCAATGAGCAGCGCCGTCCTCAAAATGCGTCGGGGCAAATGGGTGTTGACCTTGTTCAAATACGGGTAAATGAACCACACGGCGAGAATAATCAACTCGATAGGCCAGCGCCACGGGATCGCGTAACGGCCTTCGGGCAGGACGGTTAAGGGGGTGCGGAAGTCCGGCAGTGACGAGATGACGATGGCATACCAGAAGATCAACTGTACCAACACCGGCGTATTCCGCAGGATTTCGACCGCGCCCCGCGTAACATTACGGAGCAGCCAGTTCGAACTCAGCAGGAAGATACCCGCCAGTACACCCAAAACGGTCGTCAGCACCAACCCGACACTAATAATCCGCAAGGAATTAATCAACCCGACCTTGAACGCATCGCCATAGCTGCTGTCCGAGGAATACCACTCAGGGCGTTCGCCGATGTCGAAACCGGCGCGGTTGGTGAGGAAGCCCAGATTGGGCGTGAGATTTTTTGAATTGAGCGAGGTCATAATAGACCCCCAAAGGAGCGAGACGAGGTAGACCAACACAAACGCGAAGATCAACTGCCCCAATACGGATAGGATGCGTTCATCACGCAGGAACGCGGGCAGCAGGCTCGAACGGCGGGGAGGTGTTGGATCAGGTTGTAGAGCAGCCATATTCTCGACCTTCGGTTTCAGGGACGTTTACGGACACCCTCATCCCCTAACCACTTTATGCCGAGCGGAGCAGATGAGAGGGTACCTTGATATTCACAGTCCAGTTTGTGCATGGAAAGTTGTGGAACCATGCCGTCATGTGTAATAAACTTTTAGTTTTTAAAAATAAACCATTTATTTGATGAGATAAGGGCGACGGAGTGCGTCGCCCTTATCGGTATTTATTTCAAACAGCAGCCACGGCCTAGCGGAACGGCGGTGAGTACAGCAGACCACCCTTCGTCCACAGGTCGTTGATGCCACGACCGAGGGCGAATGGGGTGTCCGGGCCGAGATTACGGTCGAAGATTTCGCCGTAGTTACCGACCTGCTTGATGACGGTGACGGCAAAGTCATTCGGAATGCCGTAGAGCGAACCGATGGCGTTTTCACCTTGACCGAGGAAGCGCTGGATTTCCGGCACATCGCTGGTCAGGAATTCGTCAACGTTGGCGCTGGTGATGCCGTATTCTTCGGCCTGAATGGTGGCATAAACCGTCCAGCGAACGATGTCCGCCCACTGCGGGTCAGATTGCGGAACAGCGGGACCGAGCGGTTCCTTGCTCATGGTGACATCGAGAATAGTGAACAGGCTGGGGTCGGCGCTGCTGCCCTTGTAAGCGATCAGGCCGCTCTTGTCGGTGGTGAAGGCATCGCATTGACCCTGAACGAACGCATCCCAAGTCGCGGCGGCTTCAGCAAACACCTTGGGGGTGTATTCAGCACCAGCGATGCTCATCTGGTCAGCGAGGTTGAGTTCGGTGGTGGTACCACTCTGGACACAAATCGTCAGACCAGCCAAGCCAGCGAGATCGGTGATACCGCTGTCCGACTTGACCATCATACCCTGACCATCGTAGAAGGTTGTGGGCGAAAAGTCCGCACCCCACACCGCGTCACGGCTGAGGGTGTAGGTGGTGTTGCGCGACATGATGTCAATTTCTTCAGACTGGATCGCTGCCTGGCGTTCGCCGGCTTCCAACGGACGGAAGCTGACCTTGCTGGCATCACCGAGGACGGCGGCAGCCACGGCACGGCAGAAATCAACATCGAAGCCTTCCCATTCACCCGCGTCGTTGACGGTGGCGAAACCGGCAAGACCGGCCTTGTTCGCGCCGCAGATCACTTCGCCGCGATCCAACACACGTTGGGTAATGGGGCCGAGCGCAACGGCATCCTGCGCGGTAGCGACGCTAAACACGCCGACGACCATTGCAGCTAATACGACTAATACGGAAAGACGTTTAAGCATTGAAACCCACTCCTTGTAATTTCTTCAAACAGCTTATTAAAAATCGGCGCGGCTTTAGATGGTACTAGCCAAGTGCCGAAATCTGACGGCAGTCTACCGTAATTATGGCAACCTGTCAAAAAGTGAAATGACGATTCATAAACGAATTTTTTGAGCAAAGATTGTGCAAATTAGCACTAGAAGTTGAGGGTATCGAAGCCATAGGCAAGCCTATAACTCACGATGAAGTAATACGGTTATTTGTATCCCCCATGCCAGCCCCTCACAACCGTTTAGCCAGAAGGACTGGAAGCCGCAAGTCATTGACCTGTCCGAAAGCTGGTGCAGCAAAAACGAACACTTTTTAATGCCTCAATCATGTACAGTATGAAATTTTAATAAGCGAGCTATAAATCTTTGCGCCACGCGATTTCCGTGGGCAGCCAGCCGACGCGCTCAAAGTAGATTAGCTGCGGGCTGTTTGGGAGCGCGTCCGTAACCTCGCTCACTGGCACTTCGCGGAAGCCGAACCGCTGCCAATAGCTGCCCGCGCCCGTACTAAAACAGTAGACCGTGCTGCGACCGGACATGCGGCAGCCTTCAAAAGCGGTATTCGTGAGTGCCGCGCCCAACCCCTGCTTGCGGAACACGGGGTCAATGCCGACGCTGCGGAGCAGCCCTGACGAGTCGCCAAACTCCATCGCCGCGACACCGACAACCGCCTGCTTCCCAAATTCCTCGATCAGCCAGCACTGCGACCCCGGTTCAAATAGTCCTTCGGTCGAAAGATGGCAGCGTTGTAAAAGCACTTTCACGCGGGGGAAGTCATCGAGCGTCGCATAACGAATAATAATGTCCGTCATCTTCCCGCTGCGCTCCTTTTGTATCGTTTCCCTAAGAGCGCAGTTTAACTTTTCCTACACGCATCGCATGAGTAGGATGCCACAAAAAGCAGGGACGAAATTTTGTACGAGTTAGTGAGAAGTTTTCTCCACAAACAAGTTGCGGCGGTAGATTTCGTCGGGGCGGCGGACGATGTGGAGGACATCTTCGCGCGAGAGGAACACCGGCCCACCCATGCCACTTGCACCTTCGAAAATACGGGCAGCCTTCACCGTCATGGCGGTGATATTCAGGATTTCCTGCGGGGTGTTGCCGAGGGCGATAACCCCATGATTGCCGAGCAGGATGACCTTCGGCGCTTCGCCCCACTCCGCCATATATTTACGCACACCGTCGCGGATCGCGAGCGCCAGCGGTAAACCGGGGTCTTCGTAAGCGACATACACCGACTCCGGCCCACAGAGAACCGCCTCATCAGGGAACATGCGGTGGGTGGCGAAGTCGAAGGCACGCGGGCTGCACATAATCCGGTTGACGGCGGTGGCGTGGGTATGCCCGATGTAATTGACCCCGCATTCGTGGAGCAGCATGGCGTGAAAGGTCACTTCCACCGAAGGAATGCCAGCGGCGGCAGCATCCACTTTGGCGGCCTGCATCACCGCTTTTTGGGCGGCGAGATCACCGGCGGATTGGTCAAGCATGGCAAGGATGGGCGCGAACCGGACGGCGACAAATCCGGTTTCGGTAATGTTCACCATCTGCTGACCGCTGGCTTTAATCCAGAAGGTATCCGCATCAATACGGGCGGATGTATTGCCCTCGCCGATGATGACGTAATCCATGTGCGGCTGCCCGATGGTACGGGTCATGTCGAGCAGTGGGGCAAGGGTCATAGTTGGCAGTCCTTAGTCGGTAGATTTTAGTCTTTAGTCGCCAGCGATCAGTCAAAAACGGTTATAAGCTGCGTCCCAAACGCTATGCTTACCTGGCGAGTTTGCGGGTGAAATCGACAAATACGCCGTTGCTCCAGCCGAAGCCGCGCACCGATCCATACAGGCCGCCTTCTTCGCGACCGCCGATTTCAACCACGTTGTATTTTTCCCACATCGCGCCGGTCAGGTTGAAAATGGCTGTGCAGTTGTCACACCATTTCCGCATGATACGCCGCGCTTCGGTGTCAAAGCCGTAATTTCGCAGCCCTTCCACCACGATCCAGTTCAGGGGTGCCCAACCGTTGGGATAGGCCCACTGGCGACCGGGCTTCGCATCCAACGACGTGACCAAGCCGCCGGGGAATTCAAAACGCGGCAGCCAATCCTTGACGATTCGCGCAGCTTCCTCCGGTGTCGCCAGCTTCGCCCACAGGGTATAAAACCCCGCCAGCGATGCGGTGGGGTTCACCCCTTCATTCGCCATGTCGTAGTCGAAGTAAAAGCCCTGTTCGCCTTCCCACATCAGTTCGCGTATGGCGGCACGGCGTTTATCAGCGCGTTCGGCCCAACTCGCGGCGGATGCGCTGTCGCCGCGCATATTGGCATAACGTTCGTAGTCACGTTCACGGCGGTAGAGGATCGAATTCAAATCGACAGGGAGATGTTGCAGCCAACGATCATCGCAGCGCGTGGAATGATCCCAGCCGCTTTCGCAGGAGGCCAGCATATCCAGCACGTTAATGTCGTAGTAGCGGGAAAGTCCTTCGAGCATCAGGCGTTTGTGGGGCTGCGCGGTTCCGTGCCACACGGTTTCGTGTTCCTGCTGAGAGGCTTGCATGGCGCGGTCAAGGAAGGCATCGGCTTCTGATGGTTTGGTGCGCTGCAAGATGCTGTAGGACAGCCAGATCATCTCGTTCAAGATGGGCGGTTGACTGCGCGAGAGGAAGTAATAACGGCTGCCGTTAGGGATGACCCCGAAGCGATTGTAGAGGTAGAGCATGTTCTCGGTCATATCAATGACCAACTGCTCGTAGGGGGTATCGACCACACCGAGCGCCTCGAAGAAGCTGTCCCAGTAATACATCTCCTGAAACATTTCGCCGTTGCCGGGTACGATGTACGGACGCGGCAGCCCGATACGGGTCTGCTCATCAGTCCTTTGTTCGCGGATGAGCTGCGGCCAAAAGTTAGTGATGTAATCAAGGACAGGTTGGTAGGACATACAAGGCTCCGGTAAATATCGAGGGGCAGGCATATTATTATACCTGCCCCTGATGGTAGACGCGCGATGGAGTTTTAACGTTTAAGTAAATTCTTGTCTACGCATCCACTGACTATTCATCCACGACGTTTAGAAGTCGAAGTCGTTGATGTTGTCCTTGGTGAAGGTGAACGCCGGGCCAAGCAGGATTTCGCTGCCGTTGATGACCTGAAGCGTACCGAGCTTGCCAGCCTCGACCGAGGTGTCGCCGGGCTTGAGCGTGCCATCAACCACCGCACGCATGACGTAAACCGCCGCGTAACCGAGGTCAATTGGGTTCCACAGAACGACTGACTTCACGCAGTCGGTTTCAACGAAGGGCTTCATCGGGTTCGGGGTCGCCAGACCGATGACGGCAATGTTACCGCACTGACCGGCCTGAGTAACCGCGTCTGCCGAGTTCGGGGTCGCCACGCTGGTCATACCGAACAAGCCGTCCAAATCTTCACCGTACTTGTTGATGAGGGTGGTCGCTTGATCGAAGGAGAGCTTCGCATCTTCCTGCGCTTCAACGGTTTCCAGCCAGACCAAGTTGGGGTAGCACTTCTGCTGGTAGGCTTGCATTTCGGCAATCCAGCGGGCTTGGTTGGGGGTGGTGAAGGTGCTGGTCACAATAGCGAAGCTCGCGGCATCACCCTTTTCGGCAACCAGATTATCAATCAGCGCCTTGGCGATACCATTGAACTGTGCCTGATTGACGAACCATTCACGCGCACCGGGTTCACTGTTGGCATCGTAACCGACGACATGGATACCGGCTTCGAGGGCTTTGGTCAGCACTGGAGCAATGGCAACCGGGTCGTTGGCGGCGAACAGAATGCCGTTCACGCCGGAGGTGATGGCATTATCAATGAAGGTGATCTGGTCGTCGATGTTGGCTTCGGTCGGGCCGTCGGTCTTGGCGGTCACGTTACCGAGTTCAGCAGCCGCTTCTTGGATACCGGCTGCGGTCGCATCGAAGTAGCCGATACCGATCAGCTTCGGCACGTCGATGATGGTGATGGGCTGGCCTGCCAGATCGGGGGCATTGGTGGGTTGACCACCGTCATAGGCCGGGGCTTCGGCGGCAGGTTCTTCGGCTTCCGGCGTGGTTTCCACCGCAGCCGCATCACCGGCACCGCATTCCAACGGCGTGGTTGCCAGATCATCGGCACCATCCCAAAGGTCCTGGGCGCGAGCGGGCAGTACCGCGACAATGCCCATCGAGAGAACTAAGATAACGACTAAAAAGAGTTTCTTCGACATTTGCAATTTTCTCCTCAGAATGATTATTACGAAAGTACGTCTTGCTTTCTTTTGTACTCGACGACTCCACATCACCTCCTTTAAAGGTCGTTTTGCCTGATAACGGATTACACCATTTTAATTATGCGCTCGCTCCTGTGCGGCGCTGGATGAAGTTATTGACCATAATTGAAAGGATCAGCACGACACCCACGATGACGATGGTTGCATCGCCCTTGACCCCCGCGAGTGATAACCCGTTCTTGAGGAGTTGGATCATGATGAGGCCGATGACCGTGCCGAGTACCGTGCCGCTGCCCCCGAAGATGCTGGTGCCGCCCAGCACGACTGCCGCAATCACATCCAGTTCCAAGCCGGTTCCCATGTCGGAACGGGTGGTACTGACGCGCGAGACATAAATATAACCCGCCAGCGCCGCCATGAAACCGGAGAAGGTGTAAATCAGCAGCTTAAAACGCGCAACCGGAATACCAGAGAATCGCGCACCCAGTTCGTTGTTGCCGATGGCATATAAGCCGCGCCCAAACGTGGTACGGGCCAAGACGACACCTGTAATAATGATGGCGATAACGGCGACCCAAAGCTGCGTCGGGATACCTGCCAAATCCTTCTGCCCCAGTTGGAAGAACCAGTCAGGGTAGCCGCGCACCGAACGCGCTTGGCTGATACCTTCCGCCAAGCCGCGATACAGCGCGAGGGTGGCGAGCGTCATAATGAGGGGTGGAACGCCGAGCCGGACAATGAAGAAGCCGTTGACGAAGCCCGCGAACGTGCCAACCGCGATGGCGAACACGATGGCGACTTCGAGCGGCATTCCCATGTTCTTCCAACCGTAGCCGAGCATGATTGCCGTCAGCCCCAAGATCGAGCCGACGGAAAGATCAATACCGCCCGTGATGATGATGAAGGTCATGGGCATGGCAACGAGGGCGACCTCGGTCAGCAAGCGACCTTGATTGAGAATGTTATCTTTGGTCAGAAATTTATCGGTCTGGGTGGAAAGCAGCAGTACGCCAATCACCAGAATGATGAACAGCACCGTTTCTTGCCGGAGCAGAATACGCATAATGCCTGTACCGCCGGGGCGTGAAGCCGGTTGTATGGGTTGTTCACTAACAGCCATAAAATAATCTTTCTTCTTTAGTGACGGTCCATCTGACGATGGCGCAGAATATCGACCAGCACTGTAACCAGAATGAGCGAGCCACGAACGGCATTAATCCATGAAGCAGGAATGTCAATAAAGATCATCGCGGAACGGATGACACTTAACAGAATAGCAGCCAGCGTCGAACCGACGACGGTGCCGATGCCGCCGAGGATGCTCACCCCGCCCACCACCGACGCGGTGATGACGCGCAGTTCCAAGCCGACTGGCGGGCTGGCTTGAAGCGAGTTCAACTGTGTGGCATACATGATGGCGCAGATGCCGACACACAAACCGTTGATGACGAAGGCCGTGATGGTGATGCGGCGCGTGTTGATGCCGGAAAGGCGGGCGGCCTCGGCATTCCCGCCGACGGCATAGATCGAGCGCCCCGTAGAACTGTAGCGCATCCACAGCGCACCGATGATGGTCGCGAAAATCATCAACCAGATGGGTGTGGGGATATTCAGCCAATCCCACTGCGAAAGGAAGAAATCCGGCTGCATGTTGATAATGGTCGTACCACCGAGGATGATAATCATGCCGCCCTTGAGGATGCTTAACATGCCTAAGGTGACGACAATCGACGGAATCCTGAGATAGGCGACTAAGAAACCGTTTATCGCCCCGATAATCATGGACACACCAATCGGTATCAGCCAACACAACCAACCGGGTAACCCATTAACGGAAAGGGTCGCGCTGAGAATGGCGAGTACACCGACCAGCGAGCCGACCGAAATATCGATATTGCCGGAGATGATGAGGATCGACATGCCGACCGCAGCCACGGCGATATAGGCTTCGCTCTGGAAGATGTCCAGCAGGTTATTCTCGGCACGGAAACGCGGTTTACTCGCGCCGACCACGACCATCACCACAATGATGACGATTAGCAAGATGCCCTCTTGCGAGAGAATAAGGTTACGCAGCGTACGCAAGCGGTTGGGTGCAGGCGCGGCTGCGGGAGTGGAATTCGGTAACGGGGTTGCGGTCATAAAAATTACTTTCGTGCTTTAAATTAATCTCAATTGATGCTGGTTAGTCGGTTAAAAACCAGACTTGATCGATCCGACCGTTCGTTACATGGTAAATCGCAACGGCATAAAATTCTTCATTGGCGGTTTTCACAAACTCGTGGTTAACCACATAGTCCCCGTTAGCAATGCGCTCTGCTACGTCAACATGAGCCTTATTCGCAAAAATCCTACTATAACGCTCGCGTAGTTGGGTATGGCCTACGATCAAAAAATCACCGGATGGGAAATCGCGCAGTTTAGCATCCAGTGCATAAGTGGCGAGAAAAGCATCTATATCATGGGCGTTATATGCATCAAGCTGTTTTTGCACAACTTCAGTCGGTGTTGCCATCAGTTAATACCCTATACTTTCTCTAACTGGCATATAACCTGCCAGTAAATCTGGTGTAACGTCTTCGATTGAACGACAGCCGTTGAGCGCCAGCGCGAGATCAAGCTCTTGCAGGAGCAGATCGAGGACGCGCCCGACACCCACCTCGCCTTCCAGCGCCAAGCCCCACAATACTGGACGACCGAGCAGTACGGCCTTCGCACCCCGCGCCAGCGCTTTCATCACATCTGTACCGCGCCGGATGCCGCCATCGACCAAGATCTCAGCTTCATCACCCACTGCTTGCACAATTTCGGGCAGCGCGTCGATAGCAGGTATGGCGGTATCCAACTGTCGTCCACCGTGGTTGGAGACGATCACGCCATCCGCGCCGTGGGCAATCGCCAGCCGCGCGTCATCACCCCGCAGCACACCTTTGACGAGGACGGGTAGGCTGGTAATTGACTTCAACCATTCGACATCTGACCAGCGCAGGTTGTCCTCAAATAACGGCGAGACGTAAGCCGCAAGTCCGTCACGGGTCGCATCCGGCGGGAGGTTCTTCACTTCCAACGGCGGCGGCAAGCCAAAGTTATTACGAATATCCGGTTCACGGCGACCCAAATACGTCCGGTCAACTGTCAGCACAATCGCTTGATAACCAACCGCCCCGACAAGCCCCACCAGATCACGCGCGGCGGCACGGTCTTTATACAGGTAGAGCTGAAACCAGCGCGAACCTTCTGGCACAGCGGCAGCGATTTCATCCACCGACATGGTGGCGCTGGTGCTGACGATCATGTTCAGGCTGCGCGCCGCCGCTGCACGGGCGACAGCCGCCTCACCGTCAGGGTGCGCCATCTTCATATAAGCCATCGGCGCGATGAGGATCGGCGCGTTCATCGGCTGCCCGAAGATCGACACGTTCATCGACCGCGCGGCATTCCCCGCCATCATACGCGGACGCATGAAGATACGCTGATACGCAGCCTCGTTTTCGCGCAGGGTCACATCATCGTTCGCACCGCTGGCGTAATAATCGAAGATCATCTGGCTGAGTTTTCCCCGCGCCAATGGCTCGAATTCCCGCAAGTTCAGCAGGTGGCTGGTATCCATCATTCGACCTTCGCCGCTTCGCTCATCATGGCGGTGACGACCCGTTCCTGCGTGGCTTCCTTGCGCGTGAACTCGGCGGCGATATGCCCTTCGCGCATGACCAGCACGCGGTCACTCATGCCGAGGACTTCCGGCAGTTCGCTGGAAATCATCAATATCGCTAACCCCTGCTGGACAGCGAGTTCACTCATCAGGCGGTGAATTTCGGACTTCGCGCCCACGTCGATACCGCGCGTGGGTTCATCCATAATCAACAGCTTGGGCTTACTCGCCAGCCATTTGCTGATGACAACTTTTTGCTGATTGCCGCCGGAGAGCTTGTTGACGATTTGTTCGGCGCTGTAGGCACGGATGCTCATCTGCTTGATGGCATCGGTCGCCAGTTTGCGTTCGCCACCAAAGTTGATGAAGCTGGCGCGGGAAAGTGCTTTGAGTACCGCGAGCGAGGCGTTCTCGCGGATGTTCATCTGTTTGATGAGTCCCTGTGTACCGCGATCTTCGGGGACGTAAGCGATGCCGAGTTTGACCGCCTTGCCGGGATCGTTGATGCTAACCTTTTGCCCATCCACGATAATCTCGCCGGACTCGGCTGGCGTGATGCCAAAGATCGTCTGGGCGGTTTCGCTGCGACCTGAACCAACCAACCCCGCCATGCCAACGATTTCGCCCGCGCGGACGGTGAAGGATACATTTTGCGTGGTCGCGCCACGATTGAGGTTGCGGACTTCCAGCACGGTTTTACCGGGGCTGCTATCTAATTTGGGGAATAAATTGTCGATGGTGCGCCCGACCATCATACTGACGAGTTCGGGTTCGCGTGTCTCACTCACGGGCTTGGTATTGACGTAATGCCCATCGCGCAGAACGGTCACGCGGTCAGCCAGTTCGAACACTTCTTGTAAGCGGTGGCTGATGTAAATGATTGCCACGCCGCGCTGCTTGAGAATACGCACGATGCCAAACAAGCGCTCGACATCCGCTTCGGTGAGGGCAGCGGTCGGCTCATCCATAATCAACACCCGCGCGTTGATCGACAGGGCTTTGGCGATTTCGACACGCTGGCGGTTGCCCACGTTGAGCGTGCCTACCTTGCGGCGCACATCCATGTCGTGGATATTGAGCGAGTGCAGGAGTTCGAGTGCGCGGGCGTTGATGGTGTTCCAGTCGACAATTTTTAGCGGGCCGATGCTGCGCTTGGGGGCGTGACCCATGAAAATATTTTCGGCGACCGTGAGTTCAGGGTACAGGCTGAGTTCTTGATAGATGGTAGCGACACCGTGCGCCTGTGCCTCGCGGGGGTTATTAAAAACAACCGGCTGTCCTTCCCAACGGATAACACCCGTATCCGGCTTATGCACACCGGAAATAATCTTGATGAGCGTCGATTTCCCCGCGCCGTTTTCGCCCAGCAGCGCGTGAACCTCTCCGGCTTCAATCGAAAAGCGGACATCATTCAGCGCCTTCACACCGGGGAAGGATTTTGAGATATTTTCAAGCTCAAGGATGGGTGTCATGGTTTGGCATCAGCCTTTAACGGAATTAGCAGGATTTCTTTTTCAAAACGCTTCATATCATCCATATTTTGGGTGAGCAGTGTATCGACATCATTCACCAACATCGTAGCAACTATGTTGGCATCATGGATCTGTTTGCCGCCCGTTGGATACTGCTTAATAAGTTGCAAGAGTTTTGCCGTCACATTAGCGGTTTCATCCGCGATGTTGAAAACGGAATTGAGAACATTCATTTCAGCTTCAACTTCAGCGATAGTCATAGGCTGTGACACAGATTGAGGGCGAGTTACGTTTACCAGAAACTCGCGTATCACTTGACGACTAATCCAAAGTTCGTTACCTGCGCTAATTTGAATATCGATTAATGTTTTCGCCTCATGATGAAACTCCATACCCTTCACTCGTGCGCGAAGAAGTACATTTGTATCAACAAATGTTTTACCGCCCATCATCGCTGTACCAATCTTCACGGCGGAAAGAAAAATCAGGCAAAATCTCGCCTAAATCATGAACAGTTGAATTAAGCAGTTCAATCCTTTCTTTGGGTGTTAAATCGCGCTGATGGGATTGTTCAGTAATATGCTGGACAAGGTATTGTTGTTGTTCAGTAGGCAGTTGATCAACTAATTCCACAAGTTTTTCAAACTCTATTGTCAATTGAACAGCCATTGTTAACATCCTTCTACTCACCCAGCATTCCCACTACTATAAACCATCAACCGCGACAAACGCGCGAACCGGGAACGTACCAAATGCTTTCACCTTGACCGGAACAGCGTAAAAACGCAGCGGGCGACCATCCGGTATCGCTTCCATATTGCACATATGCTCGACGATCAGGATGTCTGCACCCAGCAAAACAGTATGCACGGGGCGACGACCATCGTTCGTGTCGTCAATGTTGTAGGTGTCGATGCCGACCAGCACCGCGCCAGCCGCCTTCAACGTTTGGGCAGCCGCTTCGGTTAAGTACGGGTGACCCTCAAAATACTGGTCGGTTTTCCAGTGCCGCGCCCAGCCGGTATGCACCAGCACGGCTTTACCACGTACATCTAACCCAGTGAACCAGCTTTCATCAATGATGCGCCCGTTACTCTGCGGTACATGGATCAATAGCGCGTCAAGATGCGCCAACTGTTCTAGCGCGAGGTCGGAGAGGTCTTTGCCATCCGCGAAACGGTGAAACGGCGAGTCGAGGTAGGTGCCGGTATTGGACACCATTTCGATCTTACCGATGTTGAACTCGGTTCCTTCGGCGTACACCTTGCGCGAAGCCTCGCGGCTGAGGTAATCGCAGATGATGGGCGCGGGCAGACCCTTATAGGTAATCAGCCCATCTTCGACGGTGTGGCTGAGGTCAATTAATTGCAAAATACTATTCATAGAAAGATGTCTTAGTCCGAATATCTTGATAAAATTATTTCGAGTTGTTCAATCAATTCTGGTATTTTGTTGTGTACGACATTCCAAACAATATCATGATCAATATTTAAATAATCATGAGCAATACGATGACGCATACTCATAATGGGCTTCCATTCGACCTCAGCAGTCTGTGCTTGGAATTCATCCGTCACGTTTCGCGCAGCCTCGCCAATAATCTCTAACGCATGGATCACAGCATAGGCAAACATATCATCGCTATCTAATGAAGCGCGTGTTTGCCCATGAGCAAATTGCAATATCTTTCGAGCATATCCAGCATATCCTGTATGCGAGATTTATCCCTTTCGTTCATAAATGACCTGTGATGATTGGGTAATGCGG
This sequence comes from Chloroflexota bacterium, assembly GCA_020161935.1. Classification (GTDB taxonomy): domain Bacteria; phylum Chloroflexota; class Anaerolineae; order Aggregatilineales; family Phototrophicaceae; genus CFX2. The sequence goes on along the minus strand of JAIUNI010000011.1, from coordinate 96,630 downwards.
TCCTTCAAATGGGTTTTCAATGAGTTTGGTGTACCCAAATCCACTTCTCGGCCTAAAATAGCACCCAATTCATCTGATAGAGTGAAATATTCCCAGCCGGGAATATGATTGGGGTCAAACTCGACCAACACATCTATATCACTTTCACTGGTAAAATCGTCCCGTAATATAGACCCAAAAAGCCACATCTTAACGATGTAATACTTCTCACAAAATGAAGCGACCGCATCATAGGGTATAGGGATATAGGTTTTTGCTGGAATTATGGTCATCACATTATCCTCCTTTGCCCCTCATTCTAAACCAAAATGAGTTAGATACTCACTGTATAACCACCACTTTCTTGGCAACAGTGCGGTTATCACGGGCGGTTAACATCGCTTGCTCGATCTCCTCAAGGCCGAAGCGGTGCGAGATGAGGGTCGAGCCAAGCGTCGATTCGGTATGCAGCAGCCGCACACTTTCGGCAGCGTGTGTTCCCGGCCATGCGTGAGATGGGCGAATCGAGAGCTTGCGGAAGTGCAAATCATCAGCATCGAACGAGACATTCTTGGTATCGTTCCACGCCACGCCGATGTAGCTGATGATGCCACCCAGCGCCGCGACCCGAATAGCATCAGCAATCGTATCCGGTTGGGCAGTAATCAGGATTTTATCCGGCTGGCGGGAACCAAATTTGTACTCAGCCAGCGGGGTTTTATCGACGCTGATGAAGGTATCTGTACCGAGCGCCATCGCCGCGTCCATCCGTCCTTTAGAGGTCGAGCGTCCGGCGGTATAGATGTGGGCCGCACCCGCACGTTTGGCGAGGGCGATTGCCCCTAGTCCTAACGGGCCGGGGCCGATCACCAGCACATGATCGCCGGGGCGAACCTCTGCCACCTGCACCAGATCAATGCATACGCCCAACGGCTCAACCAGCGAAGCCACATCAAATGTCATATCGTCAGGGATCGGAACGGCTTGCTGATGGTAAGCTAAGAGAAATTGACCAAAGCCCATCGTCGGTGAACCCATATAGCTTAACGGGTTCGGGCAGAGATCAGGCCGCCCACGGCCACGCGGCGGTGGTGAGCAGTTTTCGCACACCCCGCACGGCGCGGAACTATCAACCGCCACACGATCCCCCACTTTGAACAGCGGCACACCCTCGCCAACCGCTTTGACCACACCCGCGACTTCATGCCCGAACGGCTGCCAATCGTCGGCGGTACGGTCGGCGATATGTTGGTCGGTACCGCACACGCCGCAGGCTTTAACTTCAATCAGCAGTTGACCGGCAGCAGGCGCAGCGATGGGATTATCGCGGACGGCAAACTGCCACGGCGACTTGACATAAGCGGAACGGTTGGCGTAATCATTCATAAAAAGTTCCAGTAATCACAAAAATATTTTTTAGAAAAGAGCGTTTGAGCGACGATAAACAGCTTGCACCCATTCTCGGTGGACGAGCGATGCGCCTCGGCGTTATCACCTACTTGATACGTCATGCCAGCCTTGAGCGTAAACACCCGCCCATCTTGTAGTTCGGTTCGCATCTCGCCCTCCAAACACAGAATGACATGCCCTTTGCTGCACCAGTGATCGGCTAAGTAACCCGCCGAGTATTCGACCTTGCGGATGCGGATGTCACCGAAGATCAGCGTTTGCCATGCTGCCTCACCCGTTTCGCCGGTGTGCAGTGTCTTTTCGACGGTCGCCCAATCGGTTGTATGAAACGGGTGCGGCGGCATCTTCGTCTTATTTCACCGTCAGGATTTTCAAGAATCGTTCGTAGGCTTCGTCCCACGCGGCGGTGTTGCTCGGTTCGTAGGTCACCATGCCCTCGCCTTTACTGAGCAACGTTCGGGCTTCCGCCATATTGCTAAACTCGCCGAGCGCCACCAACTGCACAATCGCGTTGCCCAGCGCCGTCGCTTCTGCCGGGCCAGCCACCACCACGCGCCCTGTGCAGTCGGCGGTCATCTGGCAGAGCAGCGCGTTACGCGAACCGCCACCAATGATATGCACCGTTTCGGCTTTGCGCCCGGCCACGCGGCACAACTGCTCCAGCACGTAGCGGTACTTCATGGCGAGGCTTTCGTAGATCACGCGGGTCATTGAACCAACGTTAACCGGCACATGCTGGCGGGTTTGCTCACAGAACTGCCGTATCGCGCTCGGCATATCCCCCGGTTGGTAAAAACTCACATCATCAGGGTCGATGAAGGTGCGGAATGCGGCGGCTTGTTCGGCCATCTGCGCCAGTTCGGCGTACTCGTAGACCTGCCCTGCGGCTGCCCATGTGGCACGGCACTGCTGCACTAACCACATCCCCGCGATGTTCTTGAGGAAGCGCCATGTATTTTCCATGCCGCCTTCGTTGGTGGCGTTGGCTTCATAAGCCGCATCGTTGATGACCGGCTGCGGCAGTTCGAGGCCGAGCAAACTCCATGTGCCGCTGCTGATGTAGGCATAATCGGCGGTTGTGGTAGGGACAGCGACCACTGCGCTGCCGGTGTCGTGGGTGGCGGGGACGATCACCGGAATACCTTGATACTCGCCGAGGCGCGTACCGGGCGGCACAATTTCGCCGAACATTTTGGTCGGCACACCCAGTTTGCCGAGCAGGTCAAAGTCCCAATTGCCGATGTGCGGGTTATAAATCTGGTGGGTGCTAGCGTGGGTAAATTCGGACGTTTTGCTGCCACTCATCCAATAGTTGAACAAGTCGGAGATCGGCAAATAGGTGTGGGCAGCATCCAGCAGCGGGCTGTTGTTCTTGGCGAGGCTCGCCAAGCGCCAGATGCCGTTGACCGGAATCATCTGCAAACCCGTGCGTTCGTAAAGTTCGCGGCGCGGGATGCGCTCATAAACCCAATCCATCATGCCTTCCCAACTCTTGTCGCGGTAGTGGACAGGGTTGGCGAGTAAGCGACCATCACGGTCGAGGAAAGCGTAATCGACACCCCACGTATCAATACCAATCGAGGCGGCGTTGGGCGAGGCCATCTTCACGCCGACCTGAATGTCGTGGAACAGGCGCAGCGCGTCCCAATACAGCGTGCCGTTGGCGGTAACGGGGGTATTGGCGAAGCGGTGCAGTTCTTCGATGTGCAGGCCAGAGCCGTCGTAGGCGACCTGCATCACCCGCCCCGACTCGGCACCAAAGTCAATTGCAATAACTTTTTTTGAAGCCATAAATAACTTTCGATTGTTAATTTAAAACCACTGCTATCAGATTATCGATCAAAATTTCATTAACGGGCAGCGTATCCGATTTCGTTCAACAAGTATGCTTTGTCTGAACGAGCGAACCAGTTTGCCACAACCAGCATAACGATCAAAAACAAAACCACAATGACGCTATGTTCTGGATTTCTAGCCGACCATATAAAAGCGACAGCGAGTGCGATCCCGACGACGATGTAATACCATTCTTGAAATCGGGTTTGCCCACGGAGTGTTACTTTTCCACTCGCATCCGATTCCAAATTACCCTTGAATGCCACGCTTGTCATACTAATAAATCGGAAGTGACGCTGCTTGTGGACTTCAACCACATACTGATCATCATAATGATGTCTCAAATTAACAATGGTATCGACCAACTGCAGCCACTGTCGAGGCTGGTGCATACGAGCAATCGAGTCAACACAGGCTTGCATGGATTTACTGGACTTTATTTCAAGGGCTTCTACGCCAAATAAAAATTCTTTGAGATCAGTCATTCTCTTAAAAAGCTCACTTTGTTAAGAACAGATGGCTGAAAAGCTGCTTCGATTGTAACGTGTTTTGGTGGTATAGGGGTTTACCGGCAGCAAACCCCTACCAATATTCTGACTAGCGCACGTAGGCGACCGGTACGCCGCCATCAACCGTTAGGACTGCGCCGGTCGTCTTGGCGGCACGCGGCCCACCGAGGAAGGCAATCGCTTCGGCGATGTCCTCCGGCAGGATTTCGACCTTGAGTGTGTTGCGCTGCTTGTAAAAGTCGTTGAGGTCTTCGGTCTTTACGCCATACTGCTTGGCGCGGGCTTCTTTCCATTCGCTGTCCCAGATGCTGCTGCCGCGAATAACACCATCCGGCAGGACGGAGTTGACGCGGATACCGAAGCCGCCGCCTTCTTCCGCCAGCGAACGGGCGATATGCAGTTCCGCCGCCTTCGCCGCGCTGTAGGCGACCGCACCTTTGCCGGGGGCGATGCTGTTCTTACTGCACACAAACACCATCGAGCCGCCGACACCCTGCTGCTTGAGCAGTTTGAACGACTCGCGGGCGACGAGGAAGTAACCGGTGGCGAGGATGTCGATGTTCTTCTGCCACATGGCGAGTGTCGTGTCTTCAATGTTCGCGCCACCCGCGATACCAGCATTGTTCACAACAATGTCGATGCCGCCGTAGGCCAACACTGCTTGTTTGAAGCTGTCGATCACAGCTTGTTCACTGGTGACATCGGTCTTGACGAACACCGCACGTTTGAAGCCGTACTTCTTGTTGATCTCCGCGACGGTTTCCGCGCCACCCGCTTCGTTAATATCACTCACGACGATGTGTGCCCCATCTGCGGCGAGGCGGTACGCTGTCGCCCGACCGATGCCGCTGGCAGCGCCGGTAATCAGCGCCACCTTACCCGCGTAATCACGGGGCGGCGGGGCGAGGCGCAGTTTGTAGAGTTCCAGCGGCCAGTATTCGATGTCGTAGGCTTCTTTTTCAGTCAGGCTGACGAAACCGCCGAGCGCCTCGCTGCCACCGATGACGTTGATCGCGCGGTGGTACAACTGGCGGCTGACATCGGCGTTCATAGCATCTTTGCCTGTGTTGACCATGCCGAGGCCGGGGATCAGAATGACGCGCGGGGCGGGATTACCGAGTTCATCACCCGGTTCTTTAGAGCGTTCGAAGTATTCCACATAGCGCGTCTGGTAGTCGGCAACGGCGGTCGGCAGCAGCGCCTTGAGCGCATCAACACCCTCTTCCGGCTTCCAGTTGATGAACAACGGCTGGCGCTTGACGTGGACGAGATGGTCAGGGCAAGCCGCGCCCATCTGGCTAACTTCCGGTGATTTCCCTCCACCAACCATATCCAGCACGTCTTCACTGTCGTCGTAGCTGAGGATGTTCGACCCTTTGGTGTTGACCGCGCCGCGAATGATCGGCAGCACTTCCGCCATAAGGTTGTGGCGTTCATTGGCCGAAAGCGGCTTCACGACCAGATCACCGAAAACCTTCTTGCCCTTCCGCTTGTCGGCAACGTAGTCCTCGGCAACCTGAATCATTTCAATTGATTTGTCGTAGCAGGCTTTGGAGTTATCCGCCCATGTGACGAGGCCGTGCTTGCCCATCACCACGCACTCAATGCCGGGATTGTCGATCACCTGCTGACCGATCCACTTGCTGAGGGTGAAACCGGGCTTGATGTAGGGAACCCACGCCATGCGCGAGCCGTACACATCACGGGCGGCTTGCTCGCCATCCGGCGCACAGGCGACACTAATCACCGCGTCAGGATGGGTGTGGTCAACATGCTTGAAGGGAACGAAGGCGTGAAGGAGAGTTTCGATGCTCTGGCGCGGGCGGCCCTGCTCGAAAACGGTGCGATTGAGGTACTCGACCATTTCCTCATCGGTCATCTTCTCGCGCTGGAAGGTTGGCATGACATCTTCCATCTTGAGCAGGGCAAACCCTTTTTCCTTGATGTCGAAGATGTCCGAACCGGAGGCTTTAACGGCGAGGACTTCGACCTGCCGCCCAACGTGGTCGGTCATCATCAGTTTGGCGCTGGTGTTCCCACCATAGATGTTGACAACAGCGCGATCACGTCCGAGGAGATTACTGCGGTAAACCAAACCATCGAGGTCAGGCAGGCGGCTGGCTTCGTCGGAGTTCCATAGATTTTGAGGCATAATTTTCCGCTTTGCTATTAAAGGTAAAATTTTATTTAAAGTTAAACTTATTCAGTGTTATTTTTTGAGGGGGAGGATTTTCATCCTCCCCCCACGAAAGCAAACACAGGCGACGATGTAAGGGTAGCTGAATGGTGCTGCAAAGTGTGTGGGCATTGACGTAAGCAACGGTGTTCGATGGGAGTGCGATGCGATTTCGTTTGCTTTCGTTCTATGCTCTTTTATAACGCACCAAAAGTACCATGTCAACGTCCATACGTCAATAATTTACCCGTTTCACGCGAATTTCAGAAGCTACTCATCAAACATTAAACGTTTAAGAGAAAAGCTGTTATTTTGGTAGCAAACTCCGTAAATAAAAAGCGATCATGTTGTTCATCTCCCACTGCACCTGCATCTGCGGCAGGATGTGGCGCTGATAGATGAGGGCGTGATGCAGCGGCGCAAGCAGCATGGCGAGGTCAAAGGCTTCGATCAATTTATCAAGGGGTTCATACGCCCTCCACGGTTGCAGGTAGGCATCCCGCAAGCGTTCACGGACATTAGGGGCATCCGGCAGCTTGGCATCAGCGTCATTGAGGAAGTATAAGCTGAAGAATGGATGACTGATCGAGCTATCCGACCAGTCGATAAATACTGTTTTGTCGCCGTTCACGACCACCTGCCCCGCCCAAAAGTCGCCATGTTCCAGTGACGCGGGAATGCCGTAGTTGCCGAGCGCTGAACAGGCTTGCTGAAACTCCGGTATGCGGGCGCGGAGCTGCTCCAGTTCTTCATCCGTAAGTTTCAGGCCGCTCCCCGAAAGCGACCCGGCGCTGCTCATCAACAGCGGTTCGATGGCGGATGACAAGGTATACAGGCGGCGGTCAGGGCAGCCGAGGCCGATCAATTCATTGATGCGAACCGACAGGCTGATTTGCAGCTCCGCGAAACGCCGGAGCGCCGCTTCCCACCGTTCGATTTCCGTGACGGACTCCAAGGTTTGCGACCCATAATCCGGCATCAGCAGCCAGCGCCGCCAACCGTCTACTAAAATCGGCTTAGGGAACAGTTCAGGGTCGTTATAGGCCAGCCACTTCACCAGCGGCGCTTCATGGCGGAACATGCCCGGCAGCGCTTTGAAGTAAATCGTGCCGAACGACGTTTGCGCCCGCAGAATGGCCGACCGTTCCCACGAGCGCACCTGCTCGATTGGCACGGTAAGCAAGATGCCACGTTCATCAAACTGCTGCTCAATCCACGCGGTCGTTTTGGCGAACCAACCGGGGCGGTACCACTCAGTACGAATGGCATCCACGTCCGCCTTCCACTGGAACCATTCCTCGACGACTGCTTTTTGTTCGGGCGGTAGCTCACCCACCGCGTCCTGCTCGACCCACGTCATGCCCTGCGGCGGCTGCCAATCGGCGGGGATCAACGAGCCGTCGATGGCGTAAAATAGGGTGATGTTGTCGTTAGCAAATTCCGTTTTCATGCAGCGTAGGGTCGCCAAGCGTATGCCAAGATGTTCGGATACCTTTTGCGTCACCGGCGCGACCGTTTGCCAGTAGTGCGGTTCGGCTGTTTCGAAGTGGGGCAAACGCTGACCGGTTTCATCTGAAAGCATCAGGATTTGGTTTTCAGAAGGATGCGGAATGAGCAGGAAATGGATATAAGCAGGTGGCATGGGTATCTTCAACGAGAGTTCGCTACAATTACGCTTAACATTTCTGCAATCTTACCGATAAAATCCTGAATGCGACAGTTTCAACCTGTTTTGCCCGTTCATCATTATGTGGAGACTCTCTTATGACGCAAATCGGTATCATGCTCGAAGGACAGGCCGGCCTGACATGGGCGCGATGGCAAGCCATTCTGCAAGCGGCTGAGGATTTCGGCTTCCAGTGTGTGTTCCGTTCCGACCATTTCACCATCGGCCCACCGGATGAAGAGTCGCTGGAAACATGGGTCTCGCTGACCTACGCCGCCAGCCACACCCAACGCATCGAGTTCGGAACGTGTGTCTCGCCCGTGACCTTCCGGCACCCCGCCCTGCTGACGCGGATGGCGGCGGCGGTGGATGACCTGAGCGGTGGGCGCTGCATCCTCGGTGTGGGTATCGGCTGGCACGAACGCGAGCATACCCAGTTCGGCATCCCCTTCTACGACAAGTCAACCCGTATCGCCATGTTCGAGGACGCGCTGGAGGTGACGACCAAACTGCTCAAAAGCGATACACCCGTCAGCTACAGCGGCGAACACTTCTCGCTCAACGACGCGATCTTGCTGCCACGCCCGCAGCGACCGGGCGGGCCACGGCTGATGATCGGCGGGAATGGGCCGAAGAAAACGCTGCCGCTGGTGGCAAAGTACGCCGACGAGTGGAACGCCGTATTCCTGCAAGCGTCCGAACTAAAAGAACGTGAGGCGCTGCTTGACCGTTTGCTGGCAGAACAGGGACGTAAGCCCACCGATGTAAAGCGCTCGTTGATGACCCGCATCCTGTTCGGCACGACTGATGCCGAGGTTCAGGCCAAGCTGGCGAAAGAACCGGGCGACCATGATAACAACAACCCGCGCCGCATCATCGGTACGGGGTCGGCGGTGGTTGACCAGATCGGTAAGTTTGTCGAAGCCGGTGTCGAACGTTTCATGCTTCAGTGGATGGAGTTGGACGACATCAAGGGCTTAGAAGCGCTGGCACGAGACGTGCTGCCCCACTTCCATAACTAGCTTATGCTAACTAAGGGGTAGAAACTTTCTATCCCCTTAATCATTCAAATACAGACCAACACCTTCGTCATAGTCCCAAGGAATTGTTGGACTAAGACGAAGCAGTTGGGGTTCGTCTTCAGTGATAAGCCACTTTCCATCCTTAGAAATAGCTAGAATACTATTTTTAGTTGCATATCCAATGGTATGACCTGTAGGGGTATCAGATCTACTGGTATCCCATAACTTCACTAAACCATTACTTGAATGAGTAATTATGGTTTTTCCATCAGAACAAAAGATTATTCTTCGTGCTTCAACTCTATTCGCATCATGTTCCCCAGAACGCAAATCATGATGCCAAGGTTCTTTTAAGTACCAAACGTAGCCAAATGATGAAGGATCAATATTTGTTATTTTAACTTCTCTACTCCAAAGGTCCTTATGGAAACAGACACACACCATATTTCCATCAGGCGAAAACATGGCATCAGCAATTTTGTAATACTCGTGGCGAATTTGCTTAAATTCCAATGTATCAAAAATAAAAAGACCCGCATCTCCTGCAATTAAGAACTTAGATCCATCATTCGAATACGAAACTTTTCTAATGTCTTGACCGCCTAATTTGTGTTCCCAAATCAGCTTATATGTATCGATATTCCAAATTTGAATAATGTCTCTAATTTCTCGGTTTAATACTAAAATTATATGTCTGTTAATTAGGTTTATATCTGCTGAAATCCAAACATCTTCAGAGCTTTCCAATTCAGAAACAAATTCACGTTTATGTATATTAAAGATTTTTAGTTTATCACTGCCTATCCTCGTAAGTACAGATTCGTTATCATTCAAAAACTTAATCACATATGAAGAATCATCTATGTTGATTTCAGTAATAATTTCCCCTGTTATAGTACTCCACATTAGTAAGTGGTTTACACCTTCGCCCCATGCCATAGCGACAATATACTTACCGTCGGGAGAAATCACAGCAGAATGTAATGAACGAACTTTTATGAATAATCTAGGTAAGATTTTATTCGATTTACCTCCTGAAAGAATCAAACTAATCTCCCGATCAACCTTTGCCAGCAGGTCATCACGCTGGCGAAGGCGACGCAGCAAAGCACGCGCATCGTTGGCAGTGTCAGGCGCTTTAACATAATCAGCTAACTTAGCGACCAGCAAACGCTGTTCATCGACGGTCAGGCTAGGCACATCAATTTGAGCGCGTATATCGCTGAGTGGCGATACTGGCGCGGGCGGTGGTACGGGCAGCGGGTCGGGGAGAAGCTGCGGCGGTGGCAGCATATTCATGGCACGGTTAAAAGCGATTGTTGCTTTTTTATCAGCTTCCCGATAGTCCACAAATTGAATAATGGCGAGTTCAGGGGGCAATACACTGAGCGTTACATCCGCCATCAATACAGGCAAGATTCGTTTGCGAAGTTGGCTGGCATAAGTGTATTCGAGCTTGCAAGGCCGTGAGTCAAGCGATTCTTGTGTCAGAGCGAAGATGAATAAATCACAGTCTCGTATGCTATTGAGGATTTCTTCCCACCACTGCTGACCGCCACTCAGTTCACGATCAAACCAAACCTCATGCCCCAAATCATTTAAGTCTTCTGCCAGCTTCCGAACCAACTCACGATTTTTACTGGCGTAGCTGATGAAAATCCGCATGGTATTCCTCATGATGTCATGATCGCCCTCGAAGAACACAAATTATAGCAGCAGAATACTATAGAGGCGATATTTCCAGTGGTTGAAATATCGCCCGATTTTAGTCCTTACCGACTGGTGTTGACGTGCTGCACTTCGATCTTATAGGTCACACGCTGTTCCTTGCCGCGCTGGGCTTCGTTACCGGCGTAGTAGTCGGGGCGATTCATGTACTTGGCGCTGAGGACGTTGATGTGGTCAACTGCGCCTTCCTCGGTTTCTTCCACTACCTCGCCGCGCACTTCCATCCAGCGGTAGGGGTTTTCGGGGTCGATTGATAGCACCGTAACGGACGAACCGACCTTCATGTTCTTGTCTTTTTGGCGACCACGGGCCGAGTTGACACGCACAAACCCATCTTTGACATCGACCCATACCGGCGTGGCTTGCGGTTTACCATCCGGCATGAGGGTGACGAGGCTGACCACAATCGGACGGTCGAGCAAATCTTTGAACTTTTCGGGAATCGGTACTGCCATGAGAAGCTCCAGTTTGGATAAAATCGCTTACCTTCTGATAAACGATCAGTATGCCATAAGCCGATCAGTCCAATGGGTTAAACGATCAACTATTGGTATTAATCCGCACCGGATCAATCTTGTAGGTGACGCGCTGTTCTTTGCCACGATAAGCTGCAATTTCCGCATCGGCGTAGAAGTCAGCGTTGCCTTCGTACTTGAGGCTGAGGGCGTTGGCGTGGTCGAGTGCGCCTTCCTCGGTGACTTCGGCGATATGCCCGCGCACTTCTAGCCAGCGTCCGGTGTTGTCGGGGTCGATCACCAGCATCGTCACCCGCGCCCCCGGCTGCATGTTCTTATCCTTCTGCCGCCCTCGTGCCGAGTTCACCCGTACATAGCGCCCATCATAATCCGCCCAGATCGGTGTGGCCTGCGGCTGACCATCGGGCATGAGTGTCACCAGTGTGACGACGATGGGGCGAGTAAATAAGTCACGGTAGGACTCGGGCACGAGCAGCGGTTCGTCGCCTACTTTTTCGTATTTAATCGGCATTTTTAGTCCGCTTTCCGTTTATGAGGCTCAATAATAATTTGTTTATTCAGGATACGTACTTCTTTAACCATCAGCAAGCGCATATCCTTCACAATATAGTCTGCGAGTTCGGCATCGCTGATGTCGTCGCCGTCGATGTCGAGGCGGAATTTTTGGCCTTGTATCCCGCCTTCGTTGGAAAAATCGACCTCAAAATCAAACACCACACGCTTTTCAGGCATATAATTCTCCTGTCGAAACAACCAGAAGCAATACATTTTTACCACAAAGACTCAAAGAACACAGAGAACACAAAGGGTTTTGGGACAGCGGCGGAACTTCTGCGCTTACGCCACCGTCTTAATCAGCACCATCAACTGTTGGGGAGGGGGAAGGCATATGAACCGCAAACGGCGTAATCTACTTTTAGCAATCGGCGGCGTTATGGTTGTGCTTGTGTTCGCTACTGTCGCCTTCCGCTCAACAATGGTCTGCTGTGCGCTGCCGCCCTTACCTGCTGAATATACCGCCAGCGCTATCGTCGCGCTGAACAAAACGATAGAAGCTGACCTTCATTTAACCGAAACCGCAGCATGGTCTGGTGTAATAAGAGACCCCGGCACATTTACACATACCCCCTCGCCCACGAACAGCTTCCCCTACGACGCGACACTCTACGCTCAGCGGCGGCAGGAAGAAATGATGCTGCGGACGGGCGCAGGCCCAACACAGTATGCCATTTTCTATGCGACTGAAGCGGCACTCATCGCAACCTATCAAGGAACGGTACTGCCGACTGTTACCCCCGTTACCAGCCCATCACCCACAACCATTCCAACACCGACACCACCCCCTTACGACGCGACACTCTATGCCCAGCGGCGGGTCGAAGAAGAACGCATACGAACCAACACGGGTCCGATCTATACAGCCGAATATTTCTACGCGACCGAAACTGCGCTGGTGGCAACCTATCAGGGTACAGCAACAACACCGCCGGTTATTACACCCAGCCGCACCCCAACGCCCACCTCAACCCTTTGCCCGTACTCGGATGTCATCTGCCCCGGCGGGAATGAAACACTCAGTCCGGCTGGTCAAGTGATGCTGCTCATGGCGAGCGCCAGCGCACCGGAATTCGGGCAGTTGGCGCAGACCGCAACCGCCCTGTATGTCACGCTTACGCCAAGCCCAACAGCCGTGACGAAGGCGAGCAATACACCCTGCGCGTTTATGTGGGCGCACCAAGATTTGCCTGATATTACGAAGGCTGCACAGGAGGCGTTCACGGAAGCCAAGCTCGACGCAATCACCGTGATACGCGCGGATGCCTACGGCGAAAGCTGTGGGAGCAGCTTCGGGGCGATGACCACCGACTTCTATCTGAGCGCTGAGGTGGACGACTTTGGTGACACGGAAGCGGTTGGCAAGATCATCACGGATGCGTACAGCGTGTTGATGGCGCTTGAGGTTGAATTACCAGCCAAGCACGGCTACCTCGACATTGAGTTCACATCGGACGGCGAAACGAAACGCTTCCGCACGATGTTCAGCCAGATCAAATTGGCGGTTGAAGCTGAGGCCAGTGGTGAGGCGATTATCGAAGCCGGTGATGGGTTGTGGTAGGACAGACAACCCTTATGCTTGTTTAGAACCTCGATGCTAGGGCGCAAAATAAACGTGAACGCAACGTTGGTTAGCGACATTCTTTAACCACTGGTATACGCTGGCAGTTGACCTCTTGCCCTCATCTTGTATAATCCGTTTGTTGCCATTATCACAAACGGAAACATAATAAGCATGAGCAAACGACCACCTGTTTACCCTTTCACCGCAATTGTCGGGCAAGAACAAATGAAACGCGCCCTGATTTTGAACGCGATTGATACCCGTATCGGTGGCGTACTGATTCGCGGCGAACGGGGTACGGGTAAGTCGACGGCTGCCCGCGCCCTTGCGGTACTCCTGCCCGAAATCGACGTGATTGCGGACTCGCCCTTTGGTGACGACCCCAAGCGACCGGATACCTGGTCGGACCAGATCCGCGAACGTTATAGCAATGGCGAGCAGCCACCCGTTGAGAAGCGTCGTATCCGCTTCGTTGACCTGCCTGTGAGCGCGACCGAAGACCGCGTGGTGGGTACGCTGGACATCGAAAAAGCGATTCAGAAGGGCGAACGCCACTTCGACCCCGGTGTTCTGGCGAACGCGAACCGCGGTATCCTGTACGTGGACGAAGTGAACCTGCTCGATGACCATGTGGTTGACCTCCTGCTGGACTCGGCGGCGATGGGTGTGAATGTGGTCGAGCGTGAAGGCATCAGTTTCAGCCATCCGGCGCGGTTTATCCTCGTCGGGACGATGAACCCCGAAGAAGGCGATCTGCGCCCGCAGCTCCTTGACCGTTTTGCCCTCTCGGTGGAAGTTCATGGTATCGGGGATGCTGGCGAACGTATGGAAATCCTCCAGCGGCACATCGCTTACGAGGAAAACGCCGAGAAGTTCCGGCAAGATTGGCAACCAGAAGAACAAAAGATTACGGATCGGATCGCAGCCGCGCGTGAGATCGTGGACGATGTGGAATACACACGGCGCGATCTGTACACCATTGCCACCCTGACCGGCGGCCTGCACATTGACGGTCATCGTGCCGACCTCGTGATTTTGAAGGCGGCACGCGCCCATGCGGCGTGGATGGGACGCACACACCTCGAAAACAGTGACATTCTGCTGGCGGCTGAGTTAGCGCTCCCGCACCGCTTGAAGCGCGGTCCGTTCTCCGACGCGCAGATGAGCAGCGCGGCGCTCCAAGAGAAGATGGAACAGGTGTCTTCTGAATGGGGCGAAGGCGACGAATCAACCGAACCGACCGAGAGCGACGAACAAAACGCTGTCAAAAAAAAAGCCAATCCGTAGCTAACGACAGCCAGCAAGAGCAGCCCGACTTCGGCCAAACCGACCCTACCCCCCAGAACGTATTCAACAACAGTGATGCGTACTGGTGGGAGGGTGGTAAGAAGGTCGAAGCCGGGGAGCAGTTCGCCCCGCGCAAACTCCAAACCAACCTCGACAAGCTGACCCGTAAGCACGCCGGACGGCGGTCACGCACGCACACCGACCGGAAGCGCGGGCACTACATTCAAGCACGACCGGCAGGGAATAAAACGGACGACATCGCCTTCGACGCGACGTTACGGGCGGCTGCACCGTTCCAAAAGCAGCGGGCGGAACAGCTCAAAGAAAGCGGCATGGCGTATGCCCTGAAAAAGAGCGACCTGTACCGCAAGGTGCGGGTGCGCCGTACCGCGAACCTGATCCTATTCGTGGTGGATGCGTCGTGGAGTATGGCGGTGAGCGAACGCATGAACGCCACTAAAGGCGCGATTTTGTCCCTGCTCACGGATGCGTACCAACGGCGCGACCGCGTGGGGTTGATCGTGTTCCAGAAAGACCGCGCGAGTATGATCCTGCCCCCGACGAACTCGGTGACGCTGGCGACCAAAGCGCTGGCGAATATTCCGGTGGGCGGTAAGACACCGCTTTCGGCGGGTCTGATTTTGGCGTACGACACGATCAAGCGTGAAAAAACCCTACACCCGGATATTGTCCCCCTGATGATCCTGCTTACGGACGGGGCGGGGAACGTGTCGGTTGGGACGCTACCCCCACAGGAGGAAGGCAACCGGATAGCCGACCAGTTCAAGAGCGAACACATTAAAACGGTGACGATCAACATGGAGCATGTGGCGTTCGACCAAGGGCTGGCGAGCAAGCTGGCGGAACGCATGGGCGGGCCGTGCTACAGCCTCGGTCAACTGCGGGCGGAACTCCTTTACGAAACGGTCAAGAAGGAAATCGGGGATCGGTAGTTGGAAGTTGCAAGTTTTAAGTTCCAAGTTGAAAGACTAAAGATTCAAGTCCGACCCCACCCTAACCCTCCCCGTAGTAACAGGGAGGGAATAAATCTAGAAACAGTAACCACGATAAAGGGGTGTGAAAGCACTCCTTTTTGATTCGCAAAATTCGTCAAATTCTGCAAATTCGGACGATTTATTGGCGAACTTTCCGACGATTCGGCGGCTGCACGGGAGCGTTTTGCGGCAAAAGTGGTGGAGGTCTGCCGCTGCTGTCGTTGCTGCAAAACAGTTGTCAGTCAACAGTTTTCAGTTGACAGTTCAATGCAAAGGCGCAAAGATACAAAGATCGCAAAGTAGTCAATGAAATACCCGCTGAGTTGCAGAATTATGGTATTCAACTACACTTACAGTATAGCACATATTTTCGGCTTTAGGGTGAACATTTGGTCTCTTTTAAGCGATGAGTTCACCAACCGTTTTGAGGGAGTGTGATTATTAAATCGGTTGGTGGATGGTTAGAAAGTGGTTTGTAGGGAATAAACCCTCACCCCAGCCCTCCCCCGCAAGCGAGGGAGCAAAACAGAAGGCGGGCGTTTTGCTAAATGAACCGACAAAAATCAACCAATATAGTTGAGGGCATATGCAAGTTAAGGATGTGTTGGCGGAGTTGGAGCGGTTAGGCGACCCGAAGGTGAAGGCGATCAAGGCGGGGTTCGCGATTACAGCGGAAAACTCGCACGGCATATTCTTGAAAGATATTAAGGCGCTGGCGAAGCGCATCGGGCGGAACGATGCACTGGCGCTGGAATTGTTCGACACGGGTGTTTACGAGGCGCGAGTGCTGTGCAGTAAGATTTTTACGCCGCGCAACGTGACCGAAGCGCTGATGGAAACGTGGTCAGCGACCTTCGAGAACTGGGAAATCTGCGATACGTTTTGCATGGGCTTTCTGGGGACAACACGATTCGCCGTGCCGAAGGCGTTTGAGTGGGCGGAGCGTAAGGGCGAGTTCCAGAAGCGGGCGGGGTTTGTGCTGATGGTGGCACACTCCTTCACCGACAAACACACTACCAATGATGTATACCAGAAGTTCTTTCCGGTGATGGTGGCACACGCGAACGATGAACGGACGTATGTGATGAAGGGGATCAATTGGGCGCTGCGGCAGGTGGGCAAGCGCAATGCGGATTTGTACCGCGAGGCGCTGGAGGTGGCACAGACGATTCTGGCGCTGGATACGAAAACGGCGCGGTGGATTGCGAAGGATGCGATTCGGCAACTCCAAAGCCCGACGGTGAGCATAAAGAATTACCCGAGGGCGATATATGGGAAGTGAGAATAAAAGCCATTTAACGCAAAGGCGATACCACACAACGGCACAGGAGTAGTTCCAAGAAAACAATGCGAATACAGACCCCCTCCGTCGCTAACGCGACACCTCCCCCGCAAGCGAGGGAGGACATCCGTTCAGCGGGTAAATCTCTTCGCACCATTAACTTGGTAGTGCTGAGGAAATATAAGGAAGGTCAGTGACCCTCCCCTAACTGAATGACCGATAACTTATTCGGGCTGCGCGTCCAACGTTTGCATCGACGGCAGCAGTTTACCTACAAGTGCGAGCGCCAGAATGCAGATGCCCGATAGTGCAAACCAGCGGTTCACACCTACTTGGTCAACAAATAGGCCGGGCAATATCAATACGACTGGCTATATTACCAACCCTACTCAAGACCCCACAAGCGGATTTGCCACAGGCAATTACTACGGCACAAACCTAAGGATTATCACCATGAATCAACATGTAAAAGCTATGTGGGTGCTTATAGTGGTGTTTTCCTTTAGTTTTACCACAAGCCAAATGAAGGCACAGCCACTTCCTACTAATACAATTTCAGCAATTAGTTGGCAGTCTAATCAGCAAAAAATCGCTGTTGGTCGGATAAATGGTTCGGTCGAGATTTGGAATGCGAACAGTGGTCAACTCTTTTTGACTTTGACCGGACATTCTCAGTCCATTAGCGGTGTTGCATGGAGTCCAGATGGTAATAAATTAGCCACCAGTAGTTCTGACCAAACCGTTCGCATCTGGAATACTACCACTGGTCAACTCCTGTTTACATTAGCTCATAGTGATGTGGTGACAGATGTTGCGTGGAGTTCTGACGGAAGCCGGATATTTAGTAATTTGGAGTTGCCACCCAATAATTTGTATGTTTGGAACGTCACAACGGGGCAAGTGATTAGTCAAGCAAGTGGTGGTGGTTCTCGCATTTTACCAAACAGTGATGGCAGCAAATTACTCTACTTAAGATCAAGTAACAATGTCGAGATTTGGAATGCTTCAACGGTTACGCAAATCAGTGGTTATTCTCAACCCAATACTGTCGGTGGCGATACATCTACCGGTACTTGGAATCCGAACAGTAATCAATTTGCGACTGGAACACTCAATGGGTTAGTCAAAATCTGGGATGCCTCTACCGGTGTAATTACCAACTCACTACAAGCGAATACTGCCTCAAACACGGGTCCTATATCACAGCGAGTAATTGATGTGAGATATAGCTTAGATGGGAGCAGATTGTCGAGTATTAGCAACGATGGGGCAATCAGAGTGTGGAATACTTCGACATGGGCTTTGATAACATCTTCACAATTACCCGGCACGATATATACGGCTGCTTTTAGCCCTGATGCAACAAAACTTGCTTTTGGTGGTGTGAACAGCGCCATCCAGATTTTCTCTGTATGCCCCTGCACGCTGTTTGGGACGAGCGTGCCTGCCAACCCCAGCAACATCGGCAACCCGCCAGCGGTCAATTTGGGGGTGGTGTTCAAGCCGAGCGTCAACGGGCAGGTGACGGGCATCCGCTTCTACAAGCTGGCGGGGAACGGCGGCACGCACAAGGGCTACCTGTGGTCAGCCACCGGGACGCAGTTGGGGAACGTGACGTTCAGCGGCGAGACGGCGACCGGGTGGCAAACGGCGACCTTCGCCACGCCGATTAATGTGACGGCGAACACGGTGTACGTGGCCTCGTACCACGCGCCGCAGGGACGCTTCGCCTACGACAACAACACCTTCACGACGGGGCGGAGTGTACTGCCGTTATACGCGCTGGCGACAGGCGAGACCAGCCCCGGCAACGGGACGTACATTTTCGGGGCGGCGGGGTTGTTCCCGAACGCGACCTTTAACGCCACCAACTATTGGGTGGATGTGGTGTTCAGCCCGACATAAACCCCACCCCAACCCCCATCAGCACGTTCGCATACGGACAATCATTGCTCAAGTTCAGATTGCCCGTTATCACTCCGCTGATAGCCCGTAGTAACAGGGAGGGGCTTTAAAGACCCTCCCCTACAAATGGGAGGCACAATCAAGTAGGGATAACCATGACATCGGATGCTCAAGCTCAACTGATACACGAAATCGGCACATTCATTCTCAGCAATTCTCCGACAGAGGGGCATGAGTGGGAAAAGTTAGCACTCGTGGTCGAATTTGACGAGGGAGCGCAGGGGATATATGGCTTCTATTATGATGCAGCAGGTTCAGCCTCCCCCGCTGCCATAAACGATTTTATCATTGTCGAAAAGGCTGCCGAACTGCGACAGGCGATGTCACAGGCTGACGGCAAATTGTGGCAGGCGTGTTTAATGCAACTGGTTCGCTCGACCAGCCGGTTTGTGGTGACGTTTGAGTATGATGACGCTGAACGCTGGCATGTCACGGCGCATACACTAGCCGCCGTCAAACAAGCGATACACCCACCGGACAATCTGTAGCGGGGGTGGGCTTTCAGCTATCGCGACTATAGACTGTAATCTCATAACCGTAGCTCTGCCAATCGTCCAGCACAGTTGGTAGGCGCAAGAGCTGCCGCGGCGAATACCATGCTTGGGAGTTTTTGTTCAGCACAAAACCGTGTTCGGCTAAGTAGCAAGCGTGCTGCGCTTGGCCGTTTGCATCCTGCCAGATGAGAACCGCATCGCTAAGGTCGGGTGTAGATACGCTTAAATCGGTTCGCAGTTGGTAGCCACGCCTCGCCAAACCCTGAAAGAAGGGTTCCTGATGCAGCCAGAAATTGGCGATGGTCCGGGCGGTGGCTTGGTCGTGGGTGACACAGGCCAAGGTGGTTGAAAAGCAGTTCGCCCCGCTGGTGGCGGCAAAGGTTCCGGCAAGCTGCCGCACGATGGGATTCGTGCAACGCGACGCATATTCCGACGATAAACAAACCGTCGGCGTATCCGATTGGATGTAGTCGATGAGCCACTGCCGGCGCACATCCGGCGTGAGCAGCGCCCAAATTTTGGTATCCAGCACCACGTAACGGCTGCCGGAAATGGTGACACAGCGCGGCTCGATTTCCACCGAAAATGGTGAGAGAAATTTTTCGACCTGCTCCCACGGGTAAACCTGACCGCGTTTGTGCTGACACTGCGCGGCAAGGAGCGCTTGTTGGGTGAGCAACGGGAGCGCATCAAACTGTGCCGAGGTGAGTAAAACCACCCACCCGGCATCATGGCTCACCGCATAGGTGGTGTAGGTATCCCGAAAGGCGAGATCAAAGCCAGCGGCAGAGAAGGTTTTACGGCTCAAGATGAGCGAGTCGGCAGGCAGATCAATATCAGCCACGTAAAAGTAAGGCGCGACCTCTGGGACGAGCAGCTTCTCCCACGACGCGAACTGATCCTCTGACACTTGGCAGCCCAACAGCGAATGCACCACGGTTAAGCCTGTGCGACGACGATGCGCCGGAATACGCTGAAGGTCAGCATCAGCAAGGCGAACAGGACAAGCGCACCGAGCAGGAAGGGCGCGGTCATGCCGTACTGCTGGTAGATGAGGCCGCCGAGCAGCGGGGCAATAGCATTCGCCAGTGTGACCAAGGCCGCGCTGAGACCGAGTGCCGCGCCATACTCGGTACGGGTGGCACGGTGGGTGATGAGCGCGTTCAGGCTGGGGCGGATGAGACCCGCGCCGACCGACAGCGGCACGAGGGCGACCAGCAGCCACAAGATGCCTCCAACCCCGCGATCCGCATCATCCGGCAGTTGAACGGCGAACTGGCCGATCATGGCTTCGGTGGCGCTGGGGGTGAGTTCTTGCACATCACGGGCGGCAATCGCTTTGACGTACAGTGGGTGCGGCTGCGCGGGGGTGAGGGCGAACAGCAACAGGCCGATGGCGAGGGTCGCCAGCGCGATCTGGGCGAGGCGCGTCTCTCCGTACTTTTGCTTCCATTTGGCGATGAGGCGTGTTTGCCCATAGACCAGCACGATACCGACGAAGATGAAGATCAACGAGTTGCCCTGCCCCAGTAAGCCGAGGCGGTTGAGGGTGAACAGGCCAAGCAAACTCTCGAAGCCGTAAAACACCACCTGTTGGGCGAACATCAACAGCATCAGCAGCCCCATTTGCGGACGCTTGAGGAGGCCGAAGTCTGGCAGCCATGTGCGCCACGCGAGGACGGAAGTTGATGCGGCAGCGGCGCGGCGTTGGGAAGCGGGAAGGGTTTCGCGGAACATGAACAGTGTAATCATGATCGAGATCAAGGAGTAGACGGCGGCAATCCACGCGGGGAGGGCGAGATTATCCGAAAATTCGAGGGCGATGAGCGAGATGGCGGGGCCGAACAGGAAACCCAACCCGAAGGCCGCGCCCGTTAGCCCCAAGCCCTGCGCCCGATTCTCATCAGTGGTGATGTCGCTGATGGCGGCTTGGGCGGTGGCGATGTTCGCGCCGAACAACCCGTCGATGAGGCGCGAGAGTATGACCATCCACAGCGAATTGGAGAGGGCGAGCAGAATGAAGCCGATGCAGGTGGTGATCTGGCTGACGAGCAGCAGCGGCTTACGCCCGTAGCGGTCGGAAAGCGCCCCCATGACCGGCACACCCAAAACCTGCGCCAGCGGGAAGGCGGCGGCGACGATGCCGATTTCCAGCGGCCCCGCGCCAAACTTGATGGCGTATAAATGTAGGAGCGGCAGGATGAGCGTCAGCCCCAGAATATCGACAAAGGTGAGGGCGAAAATCGGGAATACGGTGGCGTGGTCGAATTTGGGTCTGCTCATGACACTTGCTCGATAGATTACATTGTGAAAGATTGCGCGATAAGTATACCGCTTTGGAAAAGATGGGGGAATACCCATGCCAATTTACCACTAAGGCACAAAGAAAATAAGAAAACAGACTGAACCGCAGAGACGCAGAGGAACGCAGAGCAATACAGAGGAATGCAAGAAGGTTTAACCGCCAAGTCGCCAAGAACGCCAAGAAAATACAGAGAAATGCAAGAAGAATTAACCACAGAGGCACGGAGGACGCAGAGAAAGACATATTAACCGCCAAGTCGCCAAGAACGCCAAGAAAATGCAGAGGAATGCAAGAAGAATTAACCGCAGAGACGCAGAGAGACGCAGAGAAAGACATATTAACCGCCAAGTCGCCAAGAACGCCAAGAAAATGCAGAGGAATGCAAGAAGAATTAACCACAGAGGCACAGAGGACACAGAGAAATACATATTAACCGCCAAGTCGCCAAGAGCGCCAAGAAAATGCAGAGGAATGCAAGAAGAATTAACCACAGAGGCACAGAGGACACAGAGAAAGACGGAAGATTTAAACCGCAGAGTCCCTATGAAATAAGATCACACCCAAAGATGAAAATGGTTTCAGAGACCCCACCCTAACCCTTTCCATAGCAATGGGGAGGGAATAATACGGGATTTGGGCATATGACTTTCAGAGCAGACGCAGAGGAATACGGAGATCGGGATTGTGTTTCCTAAAGCGTAGGTTAGAAGTCCAGATGGGATGAGCGGGCATGTGCTAGAATCGCGAGTCTCGTTTATCGGTTAGGTGATCGATACCTATGCGGCGTTTTTTCTTTTACCTCAAACATGCGATTACGAATTTACGACACAGCGGACATTGGACAACGTTCGCTGTGTTTTGTGTTGCGGCAGGCGTGGCGACGGTGGTGGCGCTGCGGAGCTTAGGGTTGGCGATTGACGACTCGCTGATTAATAACCTGCGTCAGTACAACCACGGGGATATTAACGCCAGCAGCATTACGAACTTTGGCCCGTTTGCGGCCACATTCCAACGGGGCGAGGATGAGCGACAGGTGCTGCGACCGGATGCGATTGCGTGGACGCGCGATTGGGTAGCACAGCACAACGCGACGATGACGGCTTACGCGCTGGTGAGCAATTTACAACTCACGCCGTTTCACACTGATGGCTTCACCAAGCCGCAATTTACGAGTTCCTTCCTGATTGACCCGCAAACGTTTGATATTACTGGCGCGATCACGGCGATTGAACCGGCGGGTGTGCGGCTGAAAGACCTGTTTACGGGCGGCTATGATGTGGTCATCAGCCAGAATTTAGCCGAGGCGCAGGGGTTGAAGCCGGGCGACGAGGTGCGGGTGAGCGGCACTGACCAACCGTTCACGGTGCGGGGAGTCGTATCGACCGACACGGAAGCGAGCATCAATAATATCCTCGCATCATTTTTTGGCTTCGCGTATTTTGACGCGAAAAACGCCACCCTCCTCAATATGAACTCCAACCCGAATACGGTGGGTATCGTGATGCCAGAGGGCAGCTCGGCGGATGAGATCGAGGCAGCGGCGAATGAACTGACCTCGCTGACGATGTTCCGCGAGATCAACGCGACCCCGTGGCTGCTGGAACGCAACCAAGAACTGGCTGACCTGATCGGGCGATTCATTGTGACGATGGGGTTGGGGGCGATGCTGATTGGCGGTGTGGGCATCATGAATACGATGCTGGTGCTGGTCGGCAGGCGGACGATGGAGATTGCGGCACTGAAAACGTTCGGACTAAAGGGGCGGCAGATTGGGATGCTGTTCATGGGCGAGGCGTTCTTGCTGGGTATCCTCGGCAGCATATTGGGCGTGATCGTGGGGTTGGTGTTGAGCGGCGCGGTGAACGTGTACGGCGAGGCGTTCCTGCAACAGAAGCTGCCGTGGCGGGTTTACCCGGAAGCGATTCTGTACGGTGTGGTGCTGGGGATGGTGGTGACGGTGGTGTTCGGGGTACTGCCGATTGTGATGGCCGCGAAGGTGCGACCAGCGATTGTGCTGCGACCGAACGAAACGCATGTACCCCGCGCGAGCGTGATGCAGATGTTGGGGGCATTAGCCGTTGTGGTGGTGGTGCTGGGCGTGATCGCAGGGCAGATTATCGGGCCAGTGGTTGACCGCGCGGTGGACAGCATTATCGCGCCGCCCAGCCCGATTATTATCGGTATCGCGCTGGTGGCAGGGACAATGCTGGTGCTAGGGTTCCTGACAGGCGTGATGTGGCTGATCGTGTGGTTCATCGGGAAGCTGCCGACGTTGGGGCAAATCGATATGCGGCTGGCACTGCGTAACCTGTCGAGCAGGCGGCTGCGGACGGCGACCACGCTGCTGGCGCTGACGGCGGGGATGTTCGCATTGAGCGCGATTACGTATTTCGGCCTCGGTACGCGGGAGATTGTACGCTTCCAGTTCGCGCAGACGTTGGGCGGGAACGTGATGCTGGTGCCGCTGGTTCCCTCGGAAGTGGCGCAGACGTTTATTCAGGGGCTGCTGCGGCTGCAAGGCGGTGTGGAATACAGCACCCAATTGAATATTAATACGGCGCGGTTACGGTCGGTGAATGGGGAGCGGGTGCGGCTGGAAGGGACGATACGAACGCTGCCGCTGAGTGTGCTGACACGCGAGACGGATAACCCGGAGGTCACAAGTGGGCCGCTGCTGGCTGGGCGTGACCTGACAGATGACGACCGTGGGAAGAACGTGATCGTGATGACACAGCAGAACGCATTCGGCAACCTGATACAGGGTTTTGACTCGCTGGAAGAACTGGGGATCACGGTCGGGTCGATGGTTGAACTTTCGATTCAGGGGCGGCAGATGACGTTCGAGGTGGTGGGGATCGTGGGGACGGCGAGCCGCTTTACGCCGAGCATCGCGAATGCTTATATTCCACCGGGGATTGACGGGTTACGGTCGAACTACCGGATTAATGTGGTGCAGGTGGAACCGGAGCAAGTGGACGAGTTCCTGACGAACATCAATAAGATCCCGTTCGTATTCGCGGTGGATGTGTCGTTTATTGACGGCTTACTCAAGCGGGTGATCGACCAACTGGCGGCTATCCCGACGGTGGTGGGCATCCTCTCGCTGCTGGCGGCTGCGGTGATTATGGCGAATACGGTTTCGCTGACGATGCTGGAACGACGGCAGCAAATCGGGGTGCTAAAGGTGCTGGGACTGAGCCGGAAGCGGGTGCTGCGGGTAGTGCTGCTGGAAAACATCGTGATCGGGTTGCTCGGCGGGGTGCTGGGCATCGGGATTAGTTCGCTGGGGGTATCGATTCTGACGCTGATCGGGACAGGCTTTACGATCCCGATTCCAACCGAGGCGACGTTGATTACCATCGGGCTGGTGATCGCTTCGGTGGTGATCGCGTGGGTGGCGACGCTGGTGAGTGCGCGGGTGGCGATCCGTGAGACGGTGGCGAAAATCCTGCGGTATGAGTAGGAAAGTCTTTAGTCGATAGTCAATAGTCAATAGTCGATAGTCGATAGATCAAAACAAAGGCGATTCGAACCGCAGTGACGCAGAGGAACGCAGAGGAAGAAAAATACGGATTAGAGCCTGTCTGAATATTCTGTATTGGGTCATAACGGACGCGATATATCGCGTCCCTACATCAAAAATTCAGAACAGAGCCTTTTTCGCATTTTTGTAGAGACGGCACGCTACGCAGATGCCGTCCGATACTAAAATAATTTTCAGATAGGCTCTTAACTACCAAGACAGAGAACACAGAGAAAAGGCAAGAGAGTTAAACCGCCAAGTCGCCATCCACAGGAGGCTTCGCACAGAACGCCAAGTTCAAGCAGAGATTTGATATTACAAACTGCGCTCTCAAGGATTACCCGTAGTCGCAAATATTCCGCTGAAATGGGGGGCGGGAAGCTCCCGTGTATCCGCTGAAGTGACATTTTGTGGCGGCAGAAGTGAGGGAGCGCGGCGCTGAAATGACACAAACGCGGCGGATGGCTCCCGTGTGTCCGCCGCTGTGTCACATTTGGCGGAAGTGAGGGAGTGTGCCGCCGAAAATGCAAATGCGTTTTACCACAAAGGCACAAAGAACACAGAGAAAATACAGAGAGGCAGAATAACAAAACGCAAAGGCGCAAGGAAGCAAAGACGCTAAGAAATGCAAAGCTGTTTGAACCGCAGAGACGCAGAGGAACGCAGAGAAAAGCCAGAGAATAGGAATAACAAAACGCTAAGGCGCAAGGAAGCAAAGACGCTAAGAAATTCGGATTAAACCGCCAAGTCGCCAAGAACGCCAAGGAATACAGAGATCGATTCAATACAAAGACCTCGAAAAGTTCACAGAGATAAGAACAGCATAGCAGAAAGTGATGCATTTAGGGTGAACATTTGGTCGCTTTTAAGGGACGAAGTTACCAACTATTTTGAGGGAAAACGATTGTTAAGACGGTTGGTGGATGGTTAGAAAAGGGTTTGGATCGTTTGGGCGCGTTGTAACGGGATAGACAGCGGCTCTGGCTGCGGTTGGAAACTTTGCAACGCGGCGGTTATCAGCGGGGAGAAGGTGTAGAGCAAAAAGGCGATGAGGGTGATGAGGATGACGAGCATGAGCAAGACGCGCCCTACCGTCCAATAGGGGGTCGGGTCATCATCTACGGTTGCGTCACTTGGCTTCCACTCATCATACATTGTGTACTACGTCCTACAGTCATTCAATAGCCTGCATTTTACACCCTCATTATAATGCATGTCATGGTCACTCAACCGCAGCGTCCCTTTTTAAACCTGTGGCAGCGCCGGGCAGCAAGTTATGTGGGCTGGCTAGCAGCGTTACGCTGGCTGCTGGTCGGCTGCCAAGCGGTGACGATCCTGCTGACGTGGCCGCTGTGGCAGACCCGCACAATGCCGCCGATGCTGCCTGCCCTGCTGTTACCCGCGTTCGATATGGGGTGGCTGCTGCTGGGTTCGCTGGTGATCATCCTCATTCGCCCGCGCGCCGGATTAATCCTCAATACCCTTCTGCTTATTTACGCGGTGATGATTGACCAAACGCGATTACAACCGGAAGTCGTGTCTTTGCTGCTGCTGACGTGGGGAACGCTGCCGAACGTGAACACGCTGGTGGTGGGGCGCGGGCATTTGATCGCACTGTGGATATGGGCGGGGGCGAACAAGCTGCTGAGTCCACTGTTTATGCAAAGTACAGCGGGATGGATGCTGGATGGTTTGCTGCCGAACGCGCCGGATTGGCTGCGGATGAACGCGGGTTATCTGATCGGTGGGACGGAGCTGCTGGTGGGGATACTGGCGATCTTCCCACGGACGCGCAAGCTGGCGGGGGCGCTGGCATTCGGGCTGCACATGGGTATCCTGCTGACGCTTTCGCCGCTGGCACACAATTACAACTCGGCGGTGTGGGCGTGGAACTTCGGGTTGGCGCTGGCGGGGTTGGTGCTGATTATCCCGTGGCGCGAGGGGGTGGTTGGCAGCTTGAAGGCGTGCAAGCGGTGGGTGGTGATGCTGGTGGTGTTCCTGCTGCTGTCGCCGTTCGGTTTTTATGTGGGGCTGATGGATGCGTACCTCTCGCACAACCTGTACTCGTCCAACGTGCCGCAAGCGCAGACGACGGCGGTTGACCCGCACGTGACGTGGGACATGCTGAACGTGCCGCTGCCACCGGAACGCCGTTTGTTTGAGGCGTTCTTCCGGCGGACGTGCAAGCGAGGCGACGTAATGGTGATCCGCGATACGCGCTGGTGGTTCGTGCAGCAGGGCGCGGGATTCGTGCGGTTGGTGTGTTAGCGACCCCCTCATCCCCAACCCTCGTTGGCTGCCTTGCGGCAAGCTCAGTACGCCAACAGCCCCGCAAGCAAGGGAGAAGGGAGCAAATACGCGGGAGGGTCACAGCCATGCACCCCTACAGACGTTTAGAATGTTTGTGGATTATGAGCCATCCGCATTAGGCGGGTTGATAGTGTGGGATCTCGTCGATGTTGTAGTAGACGGGGATGCCGCGTTCGTGGGTGAGGCGCAGGTCGTTATCCGCGCCGTTGGATGCGCCGGGTAAGCGCAGGATGGCAACGCAGCGTTCGATAAGGCGACCGGCTGTCAGATGCAGAATTTCATCGTAGAGTTCATCCCCGATTGTTTGCCCACCGGCGATGTTCCAAATGGGCAGTGCGACCCATTCCCCAATCATTGACCATGACCGGCTTTAAAGATCGGCCATGAGGCTTGTTCGAGACGGTGCAGGTTTTCCGCCATTTTTTGCGGGTCGTCGTCTGTACCCTAACACGGTCGTCATCAGAAATAGGATAAGTGGCTGATTAAGAACTTCGACTTGCGTATTACCATAAGGCGCGAATCATTACGATATAATCATTATTTTATGTGTGGTGAATGACCTATCTCGTGTATCCTATACGGAAACCCGATTACAGGCTACGCTTGGTGACTCTGTTTTACGGTCTGCTGCTGTTTATCTGGTTGACACCAGAAAATGACAGCGTGGGGGTGGCAGTAGTGCTGGGCGGCGCTTTAGCGGTGCTGGTGGTGCTGTGGGGAGTGCGTTCGTGGGCTGCTGAACGGGCGGTTCCCGCACGATATTTACCGGCTGCCGGGGTGCTGGCAGGGGCAGTTAGCGGTGTGGGGAGTGCGCTAGCAGCGGGTGGTTTGATGTTCTTCAAGAACGCCTTACATGCCCACGCTT
Organism: Chloroflexota bacterium; assembly: GCA_020161935.1. Classification (GTDB taxonomy): domain Bacteria; phylum Chloroflexota; class Anaerolineae; order Aggregatilineales; family Phototrophicaceae; genus CFX2. The sequence goes on along the minus strand of JAIUNI010000011.1, from coordinate 68,683 downwards.
TTTGGGATTACCCGCCCCTGCTGATCGCGGGTGTATTGGAACGCGCACCCGCGTGGGGGATGGCGGGGGGCCTCGTGGGATTAGGATTGGCATTCATTTGGGTCTGGCAGCATTCACGGCCTAAAGTCGATATTCAAGAGGGATAATGGAACAACAAGCGGTTCGGGGACAGCAGTTTTGGCCGTGGTGGATTATGGCGAACGTCGTGGGCTTTTTGGTCGGCAGCTTTTTAGGCGCGACGGATGGCGGCGTGGTGGCGCAGATCATGGGTGCGAGTGTGGTCGCACATATTGTTGGCGACCTTGTGTTCGGCTTTTGCTTCGGTGTGGCGCAGTGGTTGGTGCTGCGGTATTTTTACCCTCAAAGTCGGGCGAGGCTGTGGTTATGGATACCGGCTTCGATGATCGGCTTCAGCATCGGCGCACGGTTAGGGGCGCGGGTGGCACCGATGGCGGGCGAGAACCAGCTAGCAGTCGGTTTCGTCTTCGGCATCGTCATGGGTACATCACTGGGGATTGTCGAGTGGGCGGCCATTCAATTTGGCGGCGCGTTGAAAACGGCGAAACCTTATTTGTGGATACCGACGACGATTGTGGCGTGGGTGCTGGGGGAAACCATCGCGTTTCAGTTCCGATTTAGCCTCGCGAGTGTCCCTTTGACCGCGTTAGCTATTGCTTTCGTCAGTGGGATTGCGCTACTCTGGTGGATACGTCCCAGATAAGCCAACAATCCAGCGGCAAGGTTAATGGATAACGCACGTACGCAGCTTTTCAAAAAACTCCTTCGTGATCTGATCGCCCGCTTCGTCAGCGTCCAGCGCTGTACATTAGGGCAGCCCTCCATGTCGGCTTCTCCGGTGCGGGATGTCGATATTGTGGTGCAGATGTGGGCGGGGGTTGTTATCCACATTCATGTGATCGATGAAGCCATCAAAGCCAATAAGGTGCGGCGCATCATCGAGACGGCGACGGATAACGGCATTCCGGTGATGTTCCTGCTGGATGCGGCACTGATGCCCGCGAATAAGGCGCATATATCGCTCGACCAGTGGTATGTGCCGTTTCAGTCGTTGGTGGATGACCGCGCTTACTGCTACAAGGTGGAGAATAACCAGCCGGTCATTTTCCCGATGCAGTTCCGCCCCTACAGCCGCATCGAACTGGAAGTGAGTCAAGGCGCACCGCTGACGATCAGCCAACTTCAGCATTCACGGATGAGTGTACGTCACAGTTCGCTCAAAGGGTTTTGGCTGTTGGCGGACTTCGAAAGCGATCCGAATGCAAACGTGCCACCGATCCGCCGGACGGATTACACGAGTTACCAATACAGCGGCCCACGCCAATCCTTCCAAGATATGCCCCATTGGGAAAAAGTGCCGACGGGTGACAAGAACAAGACGAATGGTTCCACCCCGCCGAACCTGCCGCAGAAGTCACAGATTGAGCTGGCGTATGAGGTGCTGGGGCTGGCGACGAACGCGAGCCGCGACGAAGTACGGGCGGTGTACCGCAAGCTGGCTTTCGAGCTGCACCCCGACGTGAGTACCCTGCCGAAAGCGGAAGCGGAAGCACGGTTCAAGATGCTGAGTGAAGCCTACACGTTCATTAAGACGACCAACCGCTGGGGATGATGACCAACGCACCGCTGGCGCTGCAAACGCCACCGACTTCGATTGCCATGCGTCCGGTACGGGCGACGGACACGGATCACCTGCGTGTGAACTGCTGGCCGAACCGCAGCTTCCTTTCGATCTACAACCTGATTACGCGGACGGTGCGAAACGTGTCGGAAAGACGCGGGTTGGGGTTGGTGGTGGTCGGGGCGGATGATGCTCCACTGGCTTACGGGCAGTACACGATTTGGCCGACATGCGCTGAGATTAGCGACCTTGTGGTTGCCGAGCCGCTGCGCGGGCAAGGTGTGGGAACAGCACTGATCCAAACCTTGATTAAACACGCACAAGCACAGCGGGCAACGGCTTTCGAGATCGGAGTGGCAATCGATAACCCGCGTGCGGCGGCGCTTTACCGGCGGCTGGGTTTTGAGGACAGCCATACGGTGATGATGAGCCTCGAACGCGGTATGGAAAAAATCCAGTTCTTGCGGTTGGAAACGCAATAGATATGAAGCGGCAGTGTTTTAGAGCCGTTCGAGCTATGATGAGACCTTCTTTTATCTTCGGGCGGGATATATCCCGCCCCTACACAAAGCAGACAACACCCCGGATATTGGCATCTCTAACGCTATGCGCTTGCCTCATGATGATTGCTCCGGCGGTGAGCGCCCAAGCGGTTACGCCTGCAGCGCCCGTATCCACTTATACGGTGCAGCGCGGCGACACGCTCTCACGCATCGGTCAGCAGTACGGGGTAACGGTGCAGGTTCTCGCGGCGGCGAACGGCATTGTTGATGTCAACCGTATCAGCGTCGGGCAGGTGCTGAATATCCCGCCCGCTGGCACGACAGTCGAAAATGTGCCAAACGTCATTCCGACCGCCGTCCCTATGAATGTGCCTGTTGACCCCGCCACGATGACAACTAACACCAACGTCACCACGCCGATTTATCTGCCGTCGGACGCAAACCCGTGGCCGAATAACACAACAGCTTACGCGCCGCCACCCGACATCCCCTATGATGCCAGCGGTATCAATGGCGTTCCACTCAGTTCGATTATCACGCTGCCGCCGCAAACGGTGGCGACGGTGCAGATGATTTACGGTGTGGGACAGGCGTTCAAGCGTAACCCAAATGCGTTCTCGAAGTTGGGTGACAGCACCATCGAGAATCCATTTTTCCTCGCGCGGTTCGATACGACTGAGTTCAACCTCGGCAGTTGGGCGTATCTGCAACCGGCGATTGATACGTTTCGCGGGTCGTGGGCGCGGGAGAGCGCGGCGGTTAAGCGTGGATTACACAGTTGGTCGATCTATGACCCTATGTGGGCGGATGCCAGCCGCTGCCAGATCAACGAAGCGCCACTGATGTGCGAAATCCGGCTGAATAATCCGATGATGATTATCGTTAAACTCGGCTCGAATGACGCGGGTGTGCCGGATCAGTTCGAGGCCAATATGCGGCGGTTGGTGGTGGATGCGACGATGCAGGGGGTGATCCCTATACTTAGCACGAAGGCCGACCGCCACGAAGGTAGCAACATCAACAACGAGATCATTCGCAAGCTGGCGGCGGAATACAGCATACCGTTGTGGGATTTTGACCTACTGGCGGGGACGCTGCCCGCGCGAGGATTGGGCGACGATCAAGTTCACCTGACGACGTTTTACGCGCATGATTGGCGGCAGCCGGAAGCGCTGACGCGCGGCTACGGGTTGATGAACCTGACGGGGTTGATGGCGCTGGATGCGGTATGGCGGGCGGCGATTGGGGCGTAGTCTGTTGGTGAGTTGACGTGGCATTTAGCCCACCAAGAATTTGTCGCGTTACGTCGCATAAGGCTAAAGCGCTCATGCTAACAACCGGACAAGCGCACTAAAGGCGCTTCAAAGGCTCATGTTTGCCTGTTGAAAACTTGCCGGTCAATAAATTTGATACGGAATAAAGTGGTGCGGCGGAGGCACGCCTCCGCCCTACAGAGTCATAAGTTAGCCGCGATACGATGACCGATGTGAAGTTTGCACGTTAATCGTCACCGCCGTGACCACTGTTTCCACTACCGCTGTTACTGCTTCCGCTGCCACTGTTATCGTCGTTCCCGTTCCCATTGTCGTCATCGTCGCGGCTGCCCCGCCCGCTGTTGCTATTGTCATTTCCGTCATCATCGACTTCGGGTGTCGTGGCGGGTTCAACCGTTGTGGCCGGTTCGACGGTGACAGCCGGTTCAGCGGTCATCATCGGCGCGATGGTCGCAATTGGTTCGTCGGTGGCGGCGACTTCGGGTGTCGAAGCAGGTTCTTCGGTAGCGGCAGGTGGGGGGCTGCCAGCCTCGAAGGTCGGCAATACGTTATAGCGGACGAGGTAGTTAAACACGCCGAGCAGCGATGTGATAAGCCAGAGGATGATGGTGAGACGCATGACCGGCTTGGCGCTTTTGAACCAGTATTTCGAAAGCTGCTGACCCCTTTCGCCGCGTGCCTTCGCTGCCGCCACCTGACTATCCTCGCGCAGCATCCGGTAGACGACATAGGTGGCTAGAAGCTGGGCGGGTAGGCCGAGAATGCCGTGAATGGTCGGCAGGAGATAACGGGCGTTGGCGGGTTGGCTGGCGATATTGGCGGATACATCGAAGCGGTAGGCGGCGATCATCAGGAAGATGATGAGCAGCCAATTGACGACGGTGATGGTTATCATGGTGACCTTGTGGTGCGGACGGTGTTTGCCGCGCCGCGCAAAGACGAAACCCGCGATCATACCGGGGACGATGAGGAGAATGTAGGCCAACAAGGTGAGGTCGGCTAGCAAACTCGCGCCCGTTCCTAAGAATCCCTGCGGCTGTAAGTAGGGGTTCATGCCATTTACTCCGAATGGATGCGTAAGGTCAGATTTTTAGCATAGCAGATTTTGTATTCTACGTTTGATATACGTTTGCCCTCTCGATATTGGATTTGCGGGCAGTGGTGCTTGCAAACTCTTTTAAGCGGCTCAATAATGACTTTAGAGTACCTCACGACACCTAAGGAGCATGAGTTGTGAAAACACGCATTTTAGCCTTGAGTCTCATCGTCATCACTGTATTCACGTTTGGTCTGATGCCGGCTGCCGCGCAGGAGGACGACTGTTACGCGAAGGACGGCATGTGGGACGCAGACACCAACACCTGTGTAATCACCGTCGGGGTCACGGTGGACGTGGGTTACCCGCTGGAATTGGCGGCTTATCCAGAAGCATCCGCCGTGATTGATGCGTTTATCGCTGACCAACAACAGGCGTTCATTTCATCGTATGCGCCGGATTACACACTGCCCTCGCACGTCAATAACTGGTGGATGGGTATCAGCCACGAGACATATCAATTCTCGGATGACATTCGCTCGGTTCTGTTTACCACCAGCTTCTATACCGGCGGGGCGCACCCGAACAGCGGGCATACCGCGTTCACGTTTGATGTGGCGACCGGTACGCAGTTGCAATTGGCTGACCTGTTCGTTGGGGGCAGTGTTCCGTGGGATATGATTTCGACGTTGGTGCAGGATGACCTGAACACGCGCCTGACGGAGATGACCGACGCGGCGACGATTGAGGCGGGAACGGGGATGAACCCGGATAATTACCAGAGTTGGGTGTTGACTCCAGATTCGATCATTTTCTTCTTCGACCCCTATCAGGTGGCTGCGTATGCGGCTGGTCCGCAGCAGTCGGAAATTCCGCTTTCAACCTTCGCCGAGCAGCTTAACGCGCCGTTCGCGACCTAGTTTTCTACAGCATTCACTCCCGGCAGGTCGTTAAAACCTTCCGCCAGCAGTCCTTATCCCTAGCCCACATCAGCACGGTCGCAGGCTCCTTCCGCTGCTAGCTCTCAGGGTGAGGGAGCCATACAGGAAGGTCACATACCCTGCCCTACGAGAAGAAAGGGTTTAGGTCGGGGGAGATGGAGGAGGCGTGCCTCCTCCCTACAGCAATGGATCGACCTCCTTGAACACGCTTTCCGGTCAATCGTATGGCGCAGATACGTTGTGCCTAGCCGTTTTAGCAGCTTATCGAAAGCCCCGGTTGAACTTATAATAGAGCTATTCTTTAGGACAGCCAGCGAAAGGTTGGACAGATGGCGGCTGAAATGCCGGGCAAAACGGTATTGATTAGCGGCGCGACCAACGGCATCGGCAAGGTCGCGGCAGCGGAGCTAGCCCAAAAGGGCGCACAGGTCGTCATCATCGGGCGTAACGCCACCAAAACGGCGGAGACTGTTCGCGAGATTCAAGCGGCGAGCGGCAACCCAGATGTTCACGCGCTGGTGGCGGATTTGTCGTCGATGGCGGAAGTACGGCGGGTAGCAGGCGAGTTTAAGCAGAAGTTCCCGCGTTTGGATGTGCTGCTGAATAACGCCGGTGGGGTGTTCAGCACCCGACAAGAAACGGTGGACGGTTACGAGATGACCTTCGCACTGAATCACCTGAGCTATTTCTTGCTGACGAATCTGCTGCTGGATAGGCTAAAGGCGAACGCGCCGTCGCGTATCGTTAATGTGGCCTCGGATGCACATGGGATGGCTCGATTGGATTTTGACGACCTGCAAAGCAAGCATAACTACGGTATGGGTGGCTTTCGCTCCTACTCTCAATCGAAGCTAATGAATATCATGTTCACGTATGAGCTGGCGCGACGGTTGGCGGGTACGGGGGTTACGGCGAACGTGCTGCACCCCGGTTTTGTGAATACTGGCTTCGGACGCAACAACAGCGGATTGATGCGCGTGGCGATGAATGTGGCTACGCTGTTCGCGCTTAAGCCTACAGACGGTGCAAAGACGAGTGTCTATTTGGCTTCGTCGCCGGATGCAGCCCATGTTACGGGTAAATACTTCGATAAGTCGAAGCCGCACCAATCGTCGGCAGTGTCTTATGACGAGGCGGCGCAGAAACGGCTGTGGGCGATTAGCGAGCAAATGACGGGCATCAGTGTACCGGCTTAACCCACGATTACCCGACGAACTGGTACTAAAGTCCTACACGGTAGACTCAACATTACAAACTGGGCTACAATCGCTTTGTTAACCAATGTGGGGAGCAGCTTGAAATGGGCCACGATAAACCGGAATTGAAACGCCGTACCGGAACCGAAACCGGGGTTATCCAGCGCGTCGAGATTCGACCGGAAGCCGCACATGAGCCACCCCAACCGCCCACGCTGCCGGAATTTGACAGCGGCGGGATTACGGGCATGATGCCCCTCAAAGCCGAGGGTGAGGACGCGGCGAAACAGCGCGACGACACGACCTCGATCAACGTCAGCAGCCAGTAAATTCGGCAATTTCTAACCCAACGATTAGCCAACGCTGTCTTTACGCACCACGTCGCCGCCGTTATAGTAAGCACGTTTGTGTTTACTAGATTAAGAGGCGGGTTGTATGCCGCATCGTAAACTTTCGTTTTTGACATTTTTCCTGCTGACCTTTCTGGCGGCGTGTGGTGGTGCGTCCAGCCCATCGGCGGGCGGCAGCAGTATCGTCCCGATTTTGCAACTCGCGAGTTCGCCGGAGGATGTCGCCAAAGGCTTCCTCGATAATTGGAAGACCGCCAATTATGAAGCGATGTATGGCGCACTCAGCCCGCGCAGCCAGCAAGAATACACCTTCCCTGTGTTCCAGAAAATTTACCAAGACGCGATGGGCAAAATCGCGGCGGATGACATCCTGTACACCTTCAACAAGGTGGCGACGCAGGGTGCTTCGGCTGCGATTACCTATGATGTCGAGTTCACCTCGCCCGTGTTTGGCACGATTGCCGATAGCAACCGCACCCTGCGGTTAATCCAAACACAGGGTAAGTGGGGTATCGCGTGGTCGAGTATGGACATCGTGAACGGCCTTGTGGGTGGTTCGCAGGTCATTGTACGGTCACGGGCGCTGCCACGCGGGAATATTTATGACCGGAATGGGAACCTGCTGGTTGAGCAAGGGGGTGTCGTGATTGCGCTGTACGGCGCACGGCAAACGATGCTCGGTGAAAATGAGTGCCTCGACCTTCTGGGGCATGTCCTCAAGCGCCGTCGTTATGACCTTGAGCAGTATTTTGCAGCTTATGACCCTGAAACCATTTTCTACCTCGGTGAAATCGACGAGGAAACGGATGCGACGTATGGGGCGCAGCTTGACCAAACGTGTGTGGTGACGCGCTTCCCGCGTGATACCCGCCGGTATGTGGGTAACGGGGCAGCGTCGCATGTGACCGGCTATATCGCTTACGCGACGCAAGACCAGCTCATTTCGCTGCGCGATCAAGGCTACCAAGAGGGCGCGTTGATCGGGCAGATGGGGGTCGAGAAACTCTATGAACGGCAGTTGGCGGGGCAACCGGAACAGGTACTGCAAGTCATCTCACCTTCCAACGTCATCCTGCGCGAACTCGGTGGTAAGCAGGGAACACAGCCGCAATCCGTTACGCTGACCATCGACAGCAACTTGCAGATGGTCGCGGGGCAAGCGATGGCGGATGCTTATAACTACGCGGCGGGGAACTGGGGCAACCAAGCGCATTCGCCGGGGGCGGGTTTGGTAGTGATGGATGTGAAAACGGGGGCAGTGCTGGCGATGGTCAGTTGGCCGTTCTTCGACCCGCACGTTTACAACGGTACGGATTCACCCGCGCCGGATGAAATCGCCACGAACGTATCGGATGCTCGCGCCCCGCTGCGGAACCGGACGATTCAAGATCAATACTTCCCCGGTTCGACGTTCAAAATTGTGACGACGGCTGCGGCGGCATCCGAAGGGCTGATGACCGAGCCGACATTTAACTGCACGCTGGAATGGAAGGGGCAGAAGTATGGTGACACGCTGCCGGTGCGTACGGACTGGCGTGCGCTGGAAAGCCCTGAGTCGCCGTTCAGCCAACCTGCTGGCCCGGTGACGATCTCGCAAGCGTTGATGGCTTCATGCAATCCGTTCTTCTATGAAATGGGGGCGCGGTTGTTTACGCTGCGTGGGGCGAACGCGCTGGTCAGTTACGCGCAGCGGATGGGCTTTGGCGCACAAACGGGCATCGGTATGCCGGAAACAGAAGCGACCGGCACGCTGCCGAACCCGAACAGTGTCGAGCAGGGCATCAACGAAGCAATCGGACAAGGCGGTATCCAAGTCACGATTTTGCAGATGGCGCGGATGGTCGCGGCGGTCGCGAACGGCGGCACGCTTTACCAGCCGTATATCGTGCAGCAAGTGGGCGGAACGAACGGGCAGCCGGTGACCTTTACCGCCCAGCCCAAAGCGGCAAGTGATATGGGCTTACCGCAAGAAACGATGGATATTATTCATGAGGGGATGTGCGGTGTCGTTTCGGATATGACTTACGGCACAGCTTCTTTCGTGTTCAACGGTTATGATGATGAGCAGTACAACGCGCCGTATATCGCCTGTGGTAAGACCGGCACAGCACAGTCGGGGCGGACGGAACCGTATGGTTGGTTCGTGACCTACGCGCCGAAGGATGACCCACAGATCGCGATTGCGGCGATGGTCGAATATTCGCGTGAAGGTTCGGAAACCGCCGCGCCGATTATCCGGCGTGTGCTAGATGCGTACTTCGGTGCGCCAGCCGCGCCGTTCCCGGAATGGTGGAACAACCTCGGCTACATTCCATTGGAGATTCAAGAAGGTCAAACGGGTGGTTAAGCGGCTGGCATCTGCTATACAATGATGGGGTTGAGCAGAGGTAGTCGGGAGATGTGATGTCGCAACAGATTGTCGCTTGCCCTTCGTGTGAGGGTTTCGGCTGGTTCGAAGATGATGACGGCGCAGCCCAAGATTGTGATTGGTGCGGTGGGATCGGGTATATTTACCGGAGTGCTGACGGCCTCGACAGCCGCATCCCACCCGCCGATTACGGTGTGGTCGCTGACCAGCTTGAGCAGCTTGAAAGGCAGCGGCTGCGGGCGATGGGTTATACGGGCGAGGCGAAAAAGCCGTGGGAGCAGAAAATCCGCCAGCAGCGCGACGAGGATTCGATTCAATAGGGCTGGCTTCCTCAACCGGCCTATCATCGTAGAACGGTACAAAGCAAGTACATATGGGCAGTTTATATCCACTCCTTTCAAGTTTACATTATTGGATTAGCCGCGTCGGTTTGGCGACGGCTGTCATCATGTTCGCGCTGGGTTTGTACATCGGCCTCGTGCGGCACGGCGACGTAACCCGTTATTACCGGCGGGCGGTGTATACCGTCGCGGGGGTGATGGTGCTGCAATCGGTCATCGGGTTAGGGATGTACTTTATGGGGGCGCGTCCTGCCGAGGATGTTCACTTCATCTACGGCATGGGTACGGTGCTGGCACTGCCCTTCTTTATTTTCGTCGAAGTAACCGCAAAAAAACGTCCGGCGATGGGGAGCTATATGTGGGGATTCGCCGTGCTGGCGGGCATCCTGATTCGCGGCATCATGACCGGACGCGCCGGATAAACCTACCTTTAGACCTCTTTTACCAGTGTTGGGGCTGGCCCGGTTTTAACCCAGCGTTCCAACACGGCTTCTAAGGCTTCAATCCCAACGGGTTTGGATAAGAAGTCATCCATACCGGCTTCAATACAGGCACGATGATGGTCGGGTGAGGTACTGGCGGTCATGGCGACAATCGGAATATGGCTGCCAAGATGCTGTTCAAGGCTGCGGATTTCGATGGTCGTTTCGATACCGTTCATATCCGGCATTTGCAAGTCCATAAGGATGAGCTTGTAACGATCCGGCTGCGCCATAAACATCTCCAGCGCGGCTTTACCGTCACCCGCCCCTTCGGCCTCGTAACCCAAATGCCCAAGCTGTTGTATAGCTAATTTCTGGTTGATGTCGTTATCTTCGGCGATGAGGACACGCCCGCGTTTGGCTTTGGGTGTCATCACGAGGGTATCGGCACGGCGGCGGGCGGGCTTTTCGGCAATGGTTTGCTGTTTGAGGTTGTTAATACTGGCGAGCGTATCCAACAGTAAGTTCTGGCGAACTGGTTTTTGCAAATAGGCTTTGATCCCTAATGCCTCGGCTTCCGCGCGGAGCCTCGCGTTTTCCGAACTGGTCAAAATGATGAGGGGGGTTGATGCCAGAGCCGTTTCTTTACGGATCATCGCCGCGAGCGCCACACCGTTCATCCCCGGCATGAGCATATCCATGATGACGACATCATAGGGTTTACGGGCTTCGGCGGCCTGCCGCAGCTTGACGAGCGCATCGTCCGGTGTGGGGACAGCGTTGGTCACGGTTTGTAAGCCATCAAGGTAATGCTCGATAATTTCGCATTGGGTTTCGCTGTCGTCCACAATCAAAATGTGCATTCCCTTGAGATCGACTTCCGGGAAGGTATTGTTTGTACGAGTGGTGTGGTCAAAGCGTGCTGTGAACCAGAAAGTTGAGCCATCACCTTCGACACTATCGACCCCTATTTCGCCACCCATCAGATACGTTAAGCGGTGCGAAATCGCCAAGCCTAAGCCGGTTCCGCCGTAGCGGCGGGTCGTCCCTGTGTTGCCCTGAATGAACGGCAGGAACAGCTTTTCACGATCTTCCTCGGAAAGGCCGATACCCGTATCCTGTACCTCAAAACGCAGGGTCAGTTGATCTGTGGCACGAGCAGCGAGCTTGACGCGCACCACAATCTCACCATCGGCGGTGAACTTGATGGCGTTACCGACGAGGTTGATCAGGATTTGACGGAGGCGGGTGGGGTCGCCCTTGAGTGTAAACGGGATCGCCGGATCAACATCGCTCATGATGGTGACGTTCTTACCCTGCCGTTGGGGGTTCAGGAATTCCACGACGCGCTCGATGACATCCATCACCACAAACTCGACCCGTTCCAAGATCATCATGCCGGCTTCGATCTTCGAGAAATCAAGGATGTCGTTGATGATGGTGAGCAGAGAATTGCCTTCGTTGAGAATGATACCTGCAAATTCCGCTTGTTCGCTGCTGAGTTCCGTATCCAACAGCAGTTCGGACATGCCCAAGATACCGTTCATGGGCGTGCGGATTTCATGGCTCATAATCGCCAAAAATTCAGATTTCAACTGTGAGGCTTCAATGGCTTTTTGATGGGCCTGTTGCAGGTCAATTTCGATCTGCTTGCGGTTGGTAATATCGCGCGAGAAGCCCAGCACGGCGTAAGGTTGGCCTTTGGCATCACGCAGGGCGTGGATTTGGGTATCTTGGGCGACAATCGTGTTATTCGACTTGATGAGCCAATGATCGGGTTTGTGGATTGATTCGCCGGTGGTCAGTACCGCAATATCCTCTGCGCGGATGCCTGTGGTGTGATGGGCCGCGTCTCCAAACACAATTTCTTCGGTCATCCCCAGTTCAAGATCGGTTTTACCTACAATTTCTTCGGCGGGTATGCCAATGCCTTCCGCAAAACCACGGTTCGCGAGGAGGTAGCGGAAGTTCTGGTCTTTGGCGAATATCCAATCGGGTGTTGAGTCGATCACCTTTCGCAGCAGCTCGGCATTCTTTTGGATTTCGCGGTGGAGGTGTTCGCGCTCGGCTTCCTGCTGCATCCGCTCGGTCATATCGGTGATGACGGCAATCGACCCGGCGAAGGCATCATTGATGGAGCGCGAGACAGAGGTAATGGCGGTATGAATTAAGCGGCCATCTGCCCGTTTCATGCCAATTTCGTAAGCGATACGCATCTCGTTACGGCGCTGAACTTGAATGCTGTGGAATTCTTCAATGTCGTCATCAACAATCAACGATTCGAAATTCCGACCGATCAGTTCTTGCTTGGTGTAGCCGAGCATGAAGGCTGCTGCCGGATTCACATATTCCAAGCGGCCTTCGGTGTCTTTAACGATCAGGGCTTGACCCATGTTTTCCATGATTTGACGGGCAAAGTCACGCTCTTGATTCAGGGCGTTTTCCATTTGTTTTCGCATGGTCAGGTCACGCACAAAGGCAAAGACGAATTCCTGATCGTCATAGCTCATGAAGTTGGCAGCCATTTCGACGTTGAAAGTCGTTCCGTTCTTGCGGCGGCTGACCAACTCTCTTGAAAACTCGCTCTCCTGTTTCAGATTATTCCACCATATAAACCACAGGTCAGAGGTGATTTCGGGGTAAATATCACTGACCGAAAGCTGCAAGAGTTGGTCGGTGTCGTACCCCAATGTCGTACTGGCGGCTTTATTGACGTAACCAAAATGCCCATCCTTCTTGATCCAAAAAGCGGCATCCTGCGCGGCATCCAGCGAGAACTGCGTGAGCAGCAAGTTTTGTTCGGCTTCGTGACGCGCCGTCACATCGCGGAGGATGCTCGACAGGTGTGTGACCTTGCCTTCGTTCAATACGATGTGGATGGTTTGCTCGACCCAATGTTGGACACCATCGCGGGCATACAAGGGGAAATCGAGTATAGTTTCTGGAATTCTTTCAGCGATCTGTTTCTGGTAGAAGCGCGTGAGCAGTTCTCCCCAATAATCACGCAGCACCATCGTAAAATGCTTGCCGATCAATTCTTCAGGGTGGTATCCGGTAATGCGCTTAATCGCCGGATTTGCATAGGTGAAAACGCCATCGGTCGAGATCGTGAAGATGGCATCACCGGCTTCTTCGACCAACTGCCGGTAACGGGTTTCGCTGGCGCTCAGTGCCTCTTCCATCCTGCGGCGTTCGGTGATGTCGCGCGAGGAAACGTGGATTTCGGTGATATGGTTGGTTTTGGGGTCGCGCACCGGACGAGCGACCGTCTCGAACCAGAGATAATGACCGTCGCGGTGGCGAAAGCGGTGGGTATAGGTAAATGTGCTGGTGGTGCTGAAGATGCCGCTGCGAATCTGGCTGTTGTTGTTGAGGATGTCATCGGGATGCGAGATTTCGGCGCGGGTTTTGCCGATGATGCTTTCAGGTTCGTAGCCCAGCAAGGTTTTGAAGGCAGGTGAGATGTAGAGGATGGTGCCTTCGATAGTGGTACGGATAATAATATCGGTTGAGTTTTCGGCGAGTAAGCGGTACTGGTGTTCACGCTCTTCTAACCCGCGCTGCCGGTCGGCTTCCGACAAGTTATGATGCCGCACAAACACGATAATCAACACCGAAATGGCCGCAATAAACGAGACCGACTTCACCATCCAGTCGGGATTAGCTATGGGGATAAAAAACGGCAGCCCAAGTGCGATGATGGAGACGATAAGAATAGCGACACAGAGGGTTTGCCGCTGTGAAAAGAGCAGCCCTGTGAGCAGAATCGGTACGACCATATACACGAGTGTTCCAGCGACATCGTATCCGGGTGTGCCGGATAAAACCGCGCCGAGCAAGATCGCGATGGTTTGCACGATCAAAAAACTCGCGCTTAGACGATGGTGACGGGTACGGCTGACGACATACATACCGAGTGTCATGCCTAAGCCGATTAGATTGAGATAAATGCCAAGCCGCGCATCTCGCCCGCTGATGAGGTACAGGATGCTTCTGGACATCAGCGCCATATAGATGACACAAATCGCCACCAGCAAACCGGATTGCAGCGCCGCATTGCGTTTTTCGCCGTCCGGTACAAGGCTCGAAGGCCGCGTAAGACGCGCCCACAAGCCCGGTTGAGATGCTGCTGGTTGCATGAGGTTTGCCCTTTTAGCCTACGAAACGGTTGATCGTATCCAAGAGTTCTCTTGAACTAGTGGGCTTGCTCAAGAAGCCATCCGCGCCGATGGTGAGGGCGATTGCCCGGTCTTCGTCCTGCCCGCTGGCGGTGAGCATAATAACGGGGAGTTCTTGATAACGCGCGTCGTTACGCAGATGGCGCAGGAGTTCGAGGCCGTCCATTTCGGGCATGGCGATGTCCACCAATGCCAAGTCAACGGAGCCGGAGTCAAGCTGCTGGAGCGCTTCGAGACCATGATTAGCGATTTGTACCTCATGCCCGCTGTTTTTCAGCGTGAGGCTTAGTACACGTTGCGTTACCGGATAATCTTCGACGATCAATATCTTTGCCACGGTTTTTTCCTTTTCTATCCGTTCCATACCATTGCAGGATCATCTTGTATCCCGCGCTCATTGCATTACCTTACAAATATTTGACCATTCGCCAGCGGTTGCCCTCTGGCTGCGAGTCATAAATCACTTGATCCATAATCTGACGCATCAAGTAAAGACCATAGCCGCGTACCTGCGGGTCATCAAGGTTAGGGTCTTCAATCGATGAGGGGTTGAAAGCACGTCCGGTATCGTGGAGTTCAATGATGATCTGCGGGGGCGACCAGCCTAACATTAGGTTTACGGCAATTCGCCCGCCATCGTCAATATACGCATGGTCAACGATATTGGTACAACCTTCGTGGACGGCGAGCTGGATGTTATAAATGGTCTGCTGCGGGTCGGAAAGCCCATCGACTTGCCCCAGCATTTCGGCAATACAGGCTGCCAAGATGTTGAGGTAGCGCACATTCGCGGGCAGCTCCAGACGGACAACTTCTGAGGTCTGCATCATCGTCAAACTCCTTTGATGACGACTACGGTTTGGTCGTCGTCTTGCGCGCGTCCACTGCTGAACTCGGCAACGGTCGTAAAAAGCGTACTCATGATGGTTTGAGCGGGTAAGTGGGCAATCGAGGTTACGAGTTGCAGTAACCGGTCATAGCCGAACAGCTCGCGTTCACGATTGCTAGCCTCACTAAACCCGTCCGTTGCAGCAACCAGAAGGTCACCGGGATTAAAATAAATTGCCTGGTTTTCACAGGTGCTGGTGGGCAGCACACCCACGGGCGCACCATCGGCTTCCAGCAGCACAGCCTCGCCACCTGCGGGACAGTAGATCACCGGGGAATGACCGGCGTTGGCGTAGTACAGGATTTTTTCGTAGTCGTCGTACTGCCCAACGAATACGGTAGCGAACATGCTGAGTTCGGTGAAGTCGTCGTACATCTCGTCATTGAGCGAACCGAGGATGTCCAGCGGTGACGGACGCACGAAGGCGCGGGTTTTACTGCGGAGCAAGGTGCGGGTCATCGCCATCAGCAGCGCGGCGGACATCCCCTTGCCGGTAATGTCGCCCACAGTGAAGATGAACGGCTCGCCGGGTTGGTGAATAAAGTCGTAGAAGTCGCCCCCGACCTGCGAGGCTGGCAGCGCACCAGCAGCGATGTCTAAACCGGCGACGGCAGGTAGTCGCTGGGGCAGCAGATGGGTTTGCACGGTCTTCGCCAGTTCCATCTCGGTTTGGATACGGGTTTGGGCGAGCGACTCTTTGTAGCGCAGGAGATTTTCGAACTGTGCGCCTGCTTGATCGCAGACGGCACGGGTCAGCTTTAAATCCGGCGACCGGAATGTGTCGTGGGCGCGGAGCAAACAGAGTGCGCCGATCACCCGTGTATCGACCATGATTGGCTCTAGCAAAATGGTTTGCATTCCAGCCGGTAAGCCGTTGTTCCCTAGCCCGCCGCTGTTCAAGATCATACGTGTGCCACTGCCGATGACTTGTTCAGCCATATGCTGTAAGGCGGATTGGCTCATCATGGGCTGCGGGTGCTGGGCGACTGCGGGCGGGTCGAAGGCTAAATAGGCCGAGCAAGCATTGGCCTTGACCAAGCGCCCGACTTCACGGACGAGCGAAGACAGCGCTTCATCAAGCGTCAACCGGTTACGCATCGATTGGGTGAGGTCATAGAGCGCCAAGAGTTGATCTTGCGCGTCGATTAATTCGAACGTGACATTGTTGAGTTCGGTTTCTTGAGAGGCTAACTGCGCGATAATTTGTGCATCGTTTTGTAAGCGGTCTCGGGTAGCGGCATTTGCTAAGCCGAATACCCAGACATCGCCCACGACACGATTGCTGATGACAATGTTGGCGCTTAAACCAGATGTGTTCAACGAGGCTGTTTCCGGCCACAAGGCGAGCCACTGTCCATCACCGCTCATGCCGAACGCCGCAGCACCCGAATCCAGCCATGCCTGAGCCATCCCTGCCAGCGATTTGCGGTGGGTGGTCAGGAAACTTTCGAGCGGGTGTGAAACTTCGGCAGGTGCGAGCATTTACTGTAGCGCGCGGATGGCGCTGGCCTCGTCGGGATGAATACTGAATGCTTTATCAAGACGGGTGAGTTCGAAAATGACTTTGACTTGCTGCTGTAGGCAGCAAATAATCAAATCGCCGTTTTGTTGGCGGCAGCGTTTCATGCCTTTCACCAAGGTCGAAAGGGCGGTTGAATCCAGAAACGTGACCCCTGCCATATTGATGATGATGCGGGCGGGGCTTTGACCACTGGCAGCATCCAGCCATGTGCTGACTTGCGACGCTTCTGACGCATCAAAGCGCCCGCTGAGCGCGCCAATTGTGATAAGACCTTCGTTGCGAACGTTCAATTCCATGCTATTTCTCCCTGCTCATTCTCTTCATGAATGCGGATCAATTATGATAAGGGTTATTCAAGAAGAATAATGATAACTGTTCCCCAACAGTACACACCTTCATTATATGTCATGGATGGATATGAATTCGTTAATGCTTGGGTAATTCATAAGCACTTGGAAACTTCTTAATTATCGTAATGAAAGGGAACTTTCCTTTTCAGTTTACCCCTTTCCCTTTATACTGAGGGACATTGACGCTCGACGTAGATAACAGGGGAGAAAACGCAAATGCTGAAGGTGTTTATCGGGGTGGTGCGCTTTCCCGACGACCGTGATTTCGTGATTATGGTGGATGGCGAATCGGGGCCGGTCGAGGATTCGGTACGGCAGGTGATTGAGGAAATTTGGGGCGAAGGCGAGATTAAAGTCAATAACTCCGGTGTCGATTTTACCGAGCTGGTGCACAGCCAAAACGCCGGACACAAGCGGCCTGACGGTTACGTGCTGGGCTGCGAAGTCGGCGGCCTGAAGCGCATCAATTACGCTATTCAGTACGCGCGGCGGATGCACAACTTGCCTTCGGGTTCTGACCAGAGCTAGAGCGTCTTCTTCGCTGATGACTCCTCAATTGGTCGCGCCGGATGTGGCGTTTCAGCAGTCGTATCTTGAGGCGCTGCTTGAGTTCCACGCCGAGAACCGGAATTTAGAGCAGGATGAGACGGTCATTGAGCATGACTTCGCGGGCTATGTGCGTTACCTGCACATGCAATCCACCGACGAACGGCGTGAGGGGTTAGTGCCGGAATCATTTTATTGGCTGGTCGATGACGACCTGTACATCGGGCGCGTTTCGGTGCGGCACAGCCTCAACAACCGCCTGCTGCTTTTTGGCGGACACATCGGCTATGAAATCCGCACCAGCCAGCGGCGCAAAGGCTACGGCACGCTGATCTTACAGTTGGGGTTAGCGAAGGCGCGTTCGGTTGGCATCACACGGGCGCTGGTCACCTGCGACGATGACAACATCGGTTCGGCGAAGGTGATTGAGGCAAACGGCGGCATCCTCGAAAACACGGTGCTTCTCAACCACCGCCCTGTCGCGACGCGGCGGTACTGGATTGATGTAACAGGTTGACAATTGGAGGGATACCGATGGATTTCTTCCGTAAGTTGATTCCACAATATCAAAACGCTGAAGATTTATTCAAACTAGGCAAGGAAGCATTTGAGAAAGAAGATTATTTAGGCGCTATTCAGCATTTTAATGGAGCAATTCGCTTAAACCCTCGCTTTGAGTCTGCTTATCATGCACGAGGCGCAGTTTTTGCTGAACAAGGCCATTATTCAAACGCACTCCTCGACTTTGAGCAAGCCGTTCGTCTTTACCCACATTATTCTTTTTTTCGATCCCTTGCCACAGCTCGATTCAAATTGGGACAATTTCAAAAGGCTGCCGTTGAATATACGAGTGCGATTGCCTTGAATCCAACTGATGGAAGTTTATTTCTTGACAGAGGAATAACATACGCGCAACTTAAGAATTGGGACGATTCCATCAAAGATTTCACTGAGGCACTAAGGCTTGAACATAAGCAATACGACTGTCATATTTGGCGTGGATTCTGCTACGAACAGCTTCGTTCATTTGATTTAGCAATCAAAGATTACACGGAAGCAATACGAATTGACCCTGACAACGTGGTAGCTTTTATAAGCCGTTCTGATGCTAATCTTAAACTGAAAAATCTGACTGAAGCCATCAGTGATGCAGGGCAAGCCATTGTTCTAGACAATAATAATTCCAACGCATTTTGGAAGCGCGGGACTGCATATAGCCGATTAGGAGAAGACGACCTCGCATTAGCTGACCTTAATCGCAGTATTGAACTGAACCCTGAATTTGCATTAGCGTTGACTGAAAGAGGATCGATTTACGCAAGCCGCAATTTGAGCGAACTTGCTCTTAAAGACTTTGATTCTGCTATCAAAAATGATCCTTCATGTGATGTTGCTTATCTTAATCGCGGGGGCGTTTGGTTTAAATTACAGAAATTTGATGCTGCTTTTATTGATTTCAATAAAGTGATTGAACTAGGAACATTCCTATCTGATGCCTATGCTAACCGAGGTGCTGCCAATCTGGAACTTAAGAAATACGATGACGCTAAACGAGATTTAGATAAAGCGATTAACCTAAATCCCTCGGATGGATTAGCCTATCAAAACCGAGCCAGCTTATACAGGGAACTTAATAAAATCGAGGAAGCTCTTGAAGATTTGAAAATGGCACTTGAATTGATGCCGGATAAAGGTGATCTATATACCAGATTGGGAACGGTCTACGGCATGCTGAAAAGGCCTGATGATGCCATAACCAATTTCAATGTGGCTGTTGACAACGCTGTAGATAAAGCTCAGGCGTATAGCGAACGTGCTTGGACGCTATATTGTATGGGTAATTATGTAAAGGCGATGGAAGATTACAATAAGGCCATTGAGTTAAGTCCTGATCTAGCGCCAATTTACAATAATCGGGGTTTGCTCCTTCAAAAGCAGGAAAAATATGTAGAAGCTATGCAAGACTTTGAGCAAGCAATCGAACTTGATCCAAACCTTCCTTTTCCTCATTACAATCGTGGGAAAATACATTTTATCCGCGAGCAATTCAAAGAAGCAATTGCTGAGTTCAAAAAAGCCGTCGAACTGAAACCCAACTACTGGATAGCAATTGCTAATGAAGGACTTTGCTATGCACGTCAACGTGATTTTAAGAATGCCATTACGATCTATAATCAGCTCCTTGAAAAGAAGTCTGACTATGCAATTGCTTACAGCTTTCGTGGATATGCCCGATTCCGTCAGGGCAATCTTGATGAGGCTTTCACAGACCTTGAACGTGCCATAACGATTAGTCCAAAAAGTTCAGCTTGGTACAGCAATCGCGGCGAAGTGTATCTCGAACTCAAACGCTATGCCGAGGCGTTGGTGGATTACCAAAAAGCCTATGAGCTAAAGCCAGACTATTCGTATGCTCTCGCTGGCCTTGCCGCTACTCATTACGCGATGGGCAGCAAGGATGAAGCGAACCGCTATTGGCGTGAACTCCTCAAACTTGAGCCGCGATATGCTGATATGGCGTGGCTGCAAAAGGAACTGAATTGGGCGGATGCGTTGGTCGAAGAAGCCCGAAAACTCGCTGCCGAACTCCCTTAATATCATTGACGACAATAAATGGATAGTGCCTCGAACACAACCCTGATAAGCTAGTGATTGTGAGTTCATTAGCCGAAAACGAGGGTCAACCGCATGAAGCCAACCCCCATTCCTGAACACGAAGCCGATGCCTGTTACGAGGCGGTGGTCGCTAGAGACCGCTCCAAGGACGGGCATTTCGTCACCGCCGTGAAGACGACCGGTATTTACTGCCGCCCGTCATGCCCTGCGCGGACACCGCACCGTAAGAACGTGGTGTTTTATCGCACACCCGCCGAGGCCGAAGCGGCTGGTTTCCGCGCGTGCAAGCGGTGCAGCCCGAACACGCAGGCCTTCGAGGCTGACCTTGCCGAGCAGATTTGCCGCTATGTGGACTCGCACCTCGACGAACGGCTGTCGCTGGATGAGTTGGGTCAAGCGGTCGTCATCAGCCCACAGCATTTACAGCGGATGTTCAAACGGGCGCTGGGTATTTCCCCGCGCGAATATATTGCCGCTCGCCGCCTCGACCATCTGAAAACACGTTTGAAAGCAGGTGATACCGTGACCGAAGCCATGTACGAAGCCGGATTTAGTTCGAGCAGCCGCCTGTACGAAAACGCGCCGGAACGCCTCGGCATGACTCCCGCCGATTACCGCAGCGGGGCGAAGGGGCTGACCATGCGCTACACCCTCTCACCCTCGTCATTGGGCGATGTGCTGGTGGCAGCGACCGAGCGCGGCGTTTGCGCGGTGACGCTGGGTGACGAACCGCAAGTACTGGTCGAGAAACTGCACAATGAATTCCCTGCGGCGACGATTGAGCCGGATGCGGGCAACCTGAAAGAATGGGTTGCTGGTGTGCTGGAATACATCGAAGGGAAGCAGCCGCACATCGAACTGCCACTGGATATTCGCGGCACGGCTTTTCAGCAGCGGGTGTGGCAGGCACTCCAACAAATCCCCTACGGCGAAACCCGCAGCTACAGCGAAATCGCCGAGTCGATGGGGCAGCCGGAAGCGACACGCGCGGTCGCCAGCGCGATTGCTAACAACCACATCGCGGTCGTTATCCCGTGCCACCGTGTTATCCGGCAGGACGGCACGATGGGCGGCTACAAGTGGGGGTTGGCGCGGAAGGAAGCCCTGCTCCAGCGGGAACACGAGCAGCGGTAACGAAATGGCTTCTCGCGAGACTATACCCCGTACTGATTCATGGATAACCGCACTCAGCAGAGGAGCAAACGATGTCTACACAAGTTGAAAAAGCCGACCTCTTTTTTAAACTGCATCAAGAAGGTGCTGCGCTTTTGCTGCTGCCGAATGCTTGGGATGTCGCCAGCGCCAAGGTGTTCGAGGCGGCAGGCTTCCCCGCAGTCGCGACTACCAGCGCGGGCGTAGCCTTCGCCAATGGGTATCCCGATGGGCAGAAGATCAGCCGTGATGAGATGCTCAGTCATATCAAACGCATGGCTTCGGTGTTAAATGTACCCCTTAACGCAGACATCGAAGGCGGTTATGGGCCGACACCCGCAGATGTGGCCGCAACAGTGAAGGGTGTAGTTGAGGCGGGCGCGGCGGGCATCAACCTTGAGGATAATAATGGGCAACCGAATGCGTTGTTCGGTGTCGAAGCGCAGGAGAACCGAATCAAGGCCGCGCGGGATGCCTCCGGCAAGGCGCTGGTGATTAACGCGCGAACGGATGTGTTCCTGCACCAAGTCGGGCCGGAAGCCAGCCGTTTGGAGGAAACGATCTTTCGTGCCAAAGCCTATTTGAGTGCAGGGGCGGACAGCATCTTTGTCCCCGGTGTGGTGGATAAGGCCACGATTGAAACGCTGGTGAAGGCAATCGCCGCGCCGGTGAACATTATGGCGGGGCCGGGTGCGCCGTCCGCGCGGGAACTGTTCGCGATGGGTGTGCGGCGGGTCAGTGTAGGTGTGGCCGCGATGCTGGCGACGATGGGGCTGATGCGTGAGATCGCCCATGAGCTGCGCGACTCCGGCACGTATGAACACATCGCCAAGCACCCGTACAGCTATGGCGAGGCATCGCTGCTGTTCAGCCGTAAATCGGAGTGATGCAGGGCGATCCGTACTCCTGTTCAATTATTCCTCAGCCTAGATCATTGGGTTCGCAAAAATTCTGCCTTTGAAGCACGGCAGAACTTTTGCATTTATGATTCCGTCATGAACTTGAAGACCGGTAGTGATAGGTAAGTGCAAGGCATTCTCCCTAACATCAATAATTACAATCATATTTTAACCAAAAGGAGAAGATATAGGCATTCAATCCCTAAGGACATTCTTGCCTGTATTTTTTGAGTTCACCTTTGGAGGCAATCGTTGAAGAAGTTATTGCTCTTGAGTTTACTCTTATTCACCTTTTTAGTCCCCTTCTCTGCAGCCGCACAAGATGACACCCCTGAAGATGACTATACACCGCTGATTTTCGGTGACAATGTTTTCTCGCTTCTTTATCCATCGGCATGGACGCTGGATACTGATCTGGACACCGGAACATTCACTTTTACCAGTGACCCGTCCATTTTGTCTCGTGAGGTTCAACCCTACGCGGCGGGTGAAATTACGGTGACACTCAACCTGCTCATGTCGGCTAAACCCATCACAAATGACGACACGCTTGAACCCTTGTTGACCAATTTGCTGAGTACGCTGCGTTATGGTGCGGATGGCAAGCTGCTCTCAACCTTTAATCCAACCATCGCAAGCCTCATGCCTTCCGCCGAAGGCGTACCTGCT
The DNA here is from genome assembly GCA_020161935.1 of Chloroflexota bacterium. GTDB lineage: Bacteria > Chloroflexota > Anaerolineae > Aggregatilineales > Phototrophicaceae > CFX2. The sequence continues at coordinate 45,792 of JAIUNI010000011.1, read as the reverse complement.
ATCGCCCGCGCTACCTTTTCCGACACAAGGTTGGGCGAGGGGATGATTTACGTATGGCGGATCACCGATGAAGTCGTTGGGCTTGTTGTGGTTAATACGGCTGTTGGCGAAATTTCCTTCCACGAACCGGAGGTGTTAACGCTTATTCAATCGGTGCGTTTTAATACGACCCTTGTCGAATTGAACGAACTTGCCGCTCAACAACAAGGAAGTGGGTCATGAACCGTCGTTTAATCCTACCTATCATGCTGATCGTACTGATCGTTTCTGCCATCACCCCTTTTATCTTTACCGTCCAAGCCAGCGCGGGTTGCAGCGCGGTCGGCGGCCTGAGTGGTTTCTATGTTGAAACCCAATCGCGCAGCAGTGGTTCGCTCGCTTTTTCGGCGGGTGATACCATCAAAGTAGCGGTGACAGGCCCCGGCAACAGCGGCGCGACCACCATCCGGTTAGCGGTTTCCGGCCCTGCTGGTTTCGACCAAACCAGTGCCTCATCCCTGAGCTTCACCATCCCCTCGGATGGCAATTATGATGTCACGGTTGGCAATGCGTCGATGGAAGATTTGAACAGTGTCACCGTGTCTTGTGTAACCTCAAGTGGTGGCGGCGGTGTGGCTGGCCCGCCGTGGAGTGGATACAGCGATGGTCGCCTCAGCCCCGATATGGCTGAGAACTTCTCCCTTTGGTGTTTACGTAATAACTTGGATGTTTACCGCGCCCCCAACGGTAAGGGTGAATTTATCGTATCCATTCCGCTCGCTCAGATTATTGCGATAAAGCCCGAAAAGGTGATGACCATCAAAACCAAATTCGGCCCGTTATTCATACGGCGTGATAAAAATAATGTGTTCTATGTTGAGGGAACTATCGGCACGAATGCGCCCGCTTTCGCGTCCAAGTACTTCCTCATGGAAGCATGTTTCAAGGCGAATGGCGCGGAGGTAAAGCCGCCTTCAAACCCCATCCCGGTGAAACCGACCGTGATACCATCCGTGACACCGAACCCAACTGCAACACCCAAACCGACCTTAACACCATCGCCTATACCAACCATCACACCTGTGGTTGCCGTAACGTTGACACCGGGTTCCAGTAACGGTTCTCAAGGGAACAACCTCGTGACGTTGTTGGTTGACCTCGGCCCACTCGATCCGAGCAAAGACAGGGATGGTGATGGCGTTCGTAACACCCTTGATCTTTGCCCTGATGACCCTAACCCCGGCCTCGCTTTTGGCTGTCCCGATACCGACGGTGATACGCTAAGCGATCCGGTGGACGCATGTCCCAACGAGTTTGGTATTGTCGGGATGCGTGGTTGCGCGGATACCGATGGCGATGGCGTATCATCTCTAAATGACCTTTGCCCGAATTATGCGCCACCGGCTGGTTCGACCAGCGCATATGGCTGCCCCGACGCGGATGGTGACGGCTATCCCAATATCGCGGATTGGTGTCCGTTCCGAAGTAATACAGCCGGAGTCGTCCTTTTCATGGGCTGCCCCGACCCTGACGGCGATGGCTTCCTTTCGCGGGAATTCCCGCTTGTGCCAGCGGAATATTACGATGATTGTCCGCGCTACCCCTACCCGTGGGATGATGCAAATGGTACATGCCCGGATACAACCATACTCGCGCCGGTTATACCCGCTGCACCATCACAGATATTCGCCTATGCAGCTCAAACGGGCGCATATGATGGGCTTGTCTTGCAAACGGATGATGAAGCAGCAGCTTGTATCTCCGGTAAGTATGGGTTCTGCGGTCTATTCGACTAATCCGCTTACTGTTGTAATCGTGCTTTAACAAAAACGCCGCTAACCGAGTTAGCGGCGTTTTCAACCCCATATATTTTATCGATAAGACCACTTTCACAATCTTTCGGATCTCTCAATTGACCCTTAATACGCCCTCCGTAACCAAGTAAGTCCACCGCGCAAGAAACGGATAGACTCATCAGGTGGTTTGCCCTTACACTGAGAATTATAGGAGGGCATAATGCTGAATTCACGCGGTAAAGAGCGTTTTGATGTTGATCTGGCGAACCGGCTGGCACGTTATATCCAAGCCTGCCCGACAGAAACACCCACACTGGACGAGATGAGCGCGGCGTTTAACGTCAGCCCATTTCACCTACAGCGCACCTTTAAGCGTGTCGTCGGCATTACCCCGCGCCAATATGCGGATTACAACCGCCTCAAGCAGTTGAAGTGCCGGTTGCGCGAGGGCGAAAAGGTGACGGATGCCCTGTACAACGTGGGCTACGGATCGAGCAGCCGCTTGTACGAACACGCGCAGGGGACGATGGGCATGACCCCCGCCACCTACAGCAAGGGCGGCGCGGGCATGTATATCCACTTCTTGATTACCGCCTGTCATTTGGGGCGTATCCTGATCGGCATGACCGAGCGCGGCATTTGTGCGGTACACATCGGTACGAAAGATGCTGAACTGGAAGCGGTACTGCGGCGGGAATATCCGGCAGCGGTGATTGAGGAAAGCGACTGCGCGGCCTGTGATTGGGTCAAAGATTTATTGGAGATGATCGACGGCACACGCCCGCATATGGATTTGCCGCTAGATATTCAGGGTACGGCTTTCCAATGGAAGGTGTGGCAGGCGCTCCTCGAAATTCCTTACGGCGAGACGCGCACTTACGGCGAGATCGCTGCGGCGATTGGTCACCCACATGCGGCGCGTGCGGTCGCCGAGGCTGTCAACGCCAACCCGACCGCCATCATTATTCCCTGCCACCGTGCGGGGTGCAAAGATGGTGCGCCGACCAAGTATTACAGTGAACGCTCGATCAAGGCTAAGAAGGTACTACTGGAAATCGAGCAATCACCCACTCAATAAGTTCCGACCGTTTTTAGTGCCTCTACATTCTCAAAACCGATAGTTAACGGCACGATTATCTCGTGCTTTGCGTCTATGAAGGAGTCGTATCATGTCTTATCAACACCCGATGATTTTATTTGTGGGCAGTCATGAGCAGGGAACCGAACTGCTCAACGCTGTAGAGCCGATGGGCTGGTGGGTATACCAGCCGGAAACCGCCAACGATGCGCTGGGTATGTACGTTGGTTTTCTGCCGGATGTCGTGGTGATGGATGCGACTGTCACACCGGAGGTTGCCGAAGAAGTGTATTTCCACCTCGCCTCGATTGAAGCCGAGCCGGTGATTGTACTGGGCGGCGACAGCGTGTGGAGCGACCGTGTAACCCACCATCTGCCAGCGGATGCCCGCATCACCGAGATTATCGGCTGCGTGGCGGAAGTCACCGAAGCGGAATGGCAGCCGGAAGCCAGCCGCTAAACAGTGGATTTAGGCTACACAAACAAAAAGAGTCGCGCTGGCGACTCTTTTTGTTTTCAGTATGGAAGCTATGCTAGGGGACGTTATGGGTGGCTTGCCCCGCAGCGTTGATTTGAATAACACCGCCCCAGTTGCACATGAGTTTGCATGTATTGTTCAGTGCAGGTTTACCGGCAATCATCACGGTGGGGGAACCGGGTGCCCACGGTGCAGGTGTGACCGGGATACAGGGCATAGGCGTTAGAACGCCACTCGCAGCGGCAGTCGCGGCGGCAACGGTTGGGTTCGCCAATGATGAGCACATCCCAAAGGGCATAATATTTTTCATGGGAATGTTGTCCATAATTGTAGCAGCAGGCACACTGCTTGATGTCACCATGTTTTCTGGTGTTACGACCAGTGTAGAAGGTGCTGCCCCAAACGAACATAGTAACGGTGCGCCCATCACAACCTGTTGTCCCATAATGCTTTTTCCTATTCACTCCATTTTTCTCACTATAATCCAAACAAGGGGATGGAACAAGTTAAGTTGTGATGCAACAAAGCACTATTTTAGATCGTTGTCTTGCTACCTAAACACCTTAGCAACCTCAGTTGGTTTGGCAGTGTAGGCGTACTTCAAACACCGAATTCGCTGAAATACCTGAGTTTTCGGTGGTTCGGGGCATTTTCTCAAAAACCTCCCCATCCAAAAACTCGAAGTTGCGGTCGGCATTTTCCGGCAGCAGGGCGAAAGCGAGAAATTCCTCGTAGGTCATCGGTTTGCTGGGGGCTTGAAACACCATCGTTCAATTCCTCATGCTTATCTTTACGAAGGCCACAAATCACTAACGGCTATTTTTAAACCGGAGAGGATGCCGCGCCCTTCTAGAAAATCTCCGTTACGAAACGTTTGAACGGGCTGCCCACTGACGTAAACCTCGACAATTTGCCGTGATGGATGAATGAGCCACACATCACAGCCAGCCGCTAAATAGTTCGCGATTTTATGAGCGAGTTTTTCGCGCTCATCGGCGCTGTTTATATTGCCGGGGGATAGCACTTCGATAACGAGTTCGGGCGCAACATTTGGATAGGCTTCGGTAGAAGTATGCGGTTGGCGCTGGTAGCTAACGAAAGCACAATCAGGGATATACTGCTCGCCAGAGATGGTATATCCACCGTCAGCAACCGTCACACGACCGAGTTTGCGTGGTCGAGCGAAACTGTATAATTCCCCGGCAAATACACCCGCGATTTCTGATGCTTTATTATTCGATACCACTTCAAAAATCTCTCCCCCGATGAACTCAAAATTGCGGTCGGCGTTTTCCGGCAGCAGGGCGAAGATGATAAATTCGTCGTAGGTCATCGGTTTGCCGGGAGCTTGAAACACCATCGTTCAATTCCTCATGCTTTTAGGACAGTATACCTGTTTTCAGATGAAGCGGTTTTCTACTTCATCACCGGCACTTTCAGGTAATCCGGTGGTACGAACAGCGAGCCTTCGGTCGTGCCTTGATCGACGATCTTTTGCAGCCGCTGGTCAAGTTCGGCGGAGGTGGTTTTACCCGCGAAGTACCGCTGGAACGCGCCAACCACCTGCCGCACTTCATCGGCGGTTTCATGCACGAATTCGAGGCGGTAACTGCTGATACCGCTGCCCAGCATCGCGTCGAGGTGGCGGGCGGCGACCTGTGCCTGCGCCCCGAAAACCGTGTTGCGGCAGCCGACATCCGCCATGACCGGATGTGCGCGACCCTGCACATCCCGCAGCGCGACCTTATGGCTTTCGCAGGGGTGACCACAGTCAAGATAGCTGGTGCCATTGGAGAGGAAGCGGCAGAAAACGCAGTGTTCAGTATGGAACACGGGCAGGTGATGATAGGCGATGACCTCAAAGCGCCCACCGCCGATTTCCCCCGCCAGCTTACCTATCTGGTCGGCGTTCAGGTCATGGGTGGGGGTGATGGTTTCTACGCCGAGCTTGAAGTAGGTGTCGGCGCTGATCTGATTGGCGACGTTCAGGCTGAAATCCCCGATGAGCGGGTGCTGGTGACGACCCTGCAAGGCTTCCAAGAGGCCGCCGGAACGCACCAGAATGGCACAATCCAACCGCAGCAGGAAGTTCACCACGCGCTGCTCGTGGGGTTTGAGGACGCGCGGACTGGCGACACGAGCGATAATGCCAGCGGCCTTGATCTGTTCGACGGCGGGACGCAAACCATAGAGTTCGAGGTAATCAAGAGTGATGCTGGCAGGCTTTAGCGCGAGTGCTGCTTCGAGCTGTTCGGGTGTGCGGACAAGCAGGTGAAGCTGCGGTGTGACCGTTTCACGCGCATAATGCTCGACGGCTGCGATAGCTTCGTTCAACCTAGCGACGGGGTTTTCAGTCTTGCCGATGGGCTGGTTGGATTGCAGGTGGCTTAACTGTTCGGCTGCTTCCTGGCGCAAACGGTTAAGCAGCGAACTGGGGATAAACGGATCGCCATCAAGGTCGGTGGTGAGGTCGCCAAGCTGGTAGACGGTATTACCCAAGCGCCCCAACTGCTGATGCAGATATTCAGCCGTGACGCTGCGGCTGTTGGCGCGGGTCAGGACTTCATCGGACTGCACGCTGACGGCGAGTTCGGGCTGCTTTGCCAGCGACCATGTGAGTGACAGCGGCTGTCCGGCTTGAGCGACGACGTGGACGTTGACATCCTGCTTGTGGATGGGCGCGCTGGCCTGTGTATAGACCTTCGCGGCTTTATCGACGTTGACATCATGGGTGCGCCATACCCAATCGCCGACGCGGATGCGCGAGAAGTCGATCTCGCGGTTGCCGAAGGTGAGTTCCAGCCGCTTGCCAACCGGATTGACGGTGTAGAGATGCCCACCTTCTTCTTTGGCTTCGGGCGTGCGCCAATCGGCGGCATCAAAAACGATACCGTCACCGGCTTTCAGTGGGGCAGTATCCCGAATATCGCTCGGTTCGATCACTACCCGATCTTTGTTGACCTGCGTTACCCGACCGCACAGCACACCACGGTGACGGGGTGAGCGACCGCTGACGACTTCTTGGTGGTTGGTTCCGCTGACGAAGTAGGCCCCCAAGCCGCGCGAATAGACCTGCTCAATCGCGAGTTCCTGCTGCGGGGTGACAGGGTTCGGGCGCTGTTCCCACGCGGCATCGACGGCTTGGCGGTAGGCGCTGGTCGTGAGGGCGACGTAGTTCTCGTCTTTGTAGCGGCCTTCGATTTTGAGGGTCGAGATACCGATTTCCATAATTTCAGGTACTTGATGCAGCGCATACAAATCACCGGGGGAGAGTAGATAACGGGCATCACCCAGCGGCTTGAGCACATCATCCACGATGAGTTCATACGGCAGGCGGCAGGCTTGAGCGCACTGACCCCGGTTGGCGCTGCGTCCGCCCCATGCTTCCGACGAGAAGCACTGGCCGGAATAAGACACACACAACGCGCCGTGAACGAACATTTCGAGTTCGCAGTCGGTTTGTTCGCGGATGGCGGCGATTTCTTTGAGCGAGAGTTCACGCGCCAGTACGACGCGGCTGACCCCGAAACGCTGCGCCAGCGCCACGCCTTCCGCACTGGTGATGCTCATCTGCGTGCTGCCGTGAATGTCGACATGCGGCGCGATCTGGTGGGCGAGTTGGGCGATACCCACGTCCTGAACGATCAGTGAATCGGCACCGGCCTTCGCGATCTGCTCGATGGTTTTGACGGCCTCGCGCAGTTCGTGGTCGAAGATCAGCGTGTTAAAAGTGACGTAACCTTTTACGCCCCGGCTGTGCAGCGTCCGCATGACATCCGGCAGTTCGGTGAGGGTGAAGCCGACTTTGGCGCGGGCGGTGAAGTGCTTGAGGCCGAAGTAAACGGCATCCGCCCCCGCCTCAACTGCGGCGTTCAGTTGGGGCCAATAGCCTGCCGGACTCATAATTTCAGGTTTTAGGTGCATCATCTATTCGCGTGGCTCGTAAATGGACAGGTTGAACCCCCTCATCCCAACCCTTCTCCCCCGCAAGCAAGGGAGAAGGGCTTAAAAACCTACTTGAGTGTGCAGCGGAGAGGGGTATAAAAGACTAACACACTTATTATATAAGTCGTTCATAATGGAGGATGTGTATACCCCGCATTATCGCATAGACGCATCCAATTCTCTACTCTATACCCCGCGTTAACCATCTACTGAGCAAAAGCCGCCCTTAATCCGCCTTATACTGAGCGCAACATGACGAAGCGGAGGTTCAGAACCCCTATCCCCCAGCCCCTTTCCCCGCAAGCAGAGAAAGGGAAGTCCTGATGGGGTAGAGAAGGGTTCGATACATTTCATAGAGGCGAATATGGACGAACCGACTCGTGTCCGCGAGATTTATGACCGGCTGACACAAACGCGCGACGAACAGCACTGGCAGCCGACCAGCCTGAGCCATTTTGAGGGGCAGCCGTTTAAGGCGCTGCTGGCGGGGATGTTGAGCGCCCAAACGCGCGAGGAAAATACCACAGCCGCGATCAATAACCTGCTGGCGCTGGCGGATACACCGGAAGGCATCGCGCAACTCAGCGACGAGCAAATCCGTAAAGCAATTAGTCCGGTGATGTACTTTGAGGGGAAAGTCCGCTACGTGCGGGACATCGCCGAGAAAGTGGCCGCGAACGGTGGTGAAGTGCCGCGTACCATCGAAGGGCTGATGGAATACAAGGGTGTGGGTTGGAAGGTGGCGGTGCTGACGCTGGCGGTCGGCTACGGCATCTATGACAATATCACGGTGGATGTGCATGTGGCGCGGATTGGCATCCGGCTGGGGTTGGTGAAGCCGACGACCAAGCAGCCGCCGAAGGTCAACGACGAACTGAAACAGGTGCTGCCGCGTGAGATGTGGCCGCATTGGAATGCGCTGATGGTGATGTTCGGGCGGGCGATTTGCCTACCGACCTACCCACAGTGTCCGCGCTGCCCGTTGAACGACATCTGCCCGAAGGTGGGCGTGGTGCGGCGAGGGTAATTCTCTGCGGCTCAATCAGGATTTCTCGCGGTATAATCAGCCGCAGTTGGAAAAGGATTTGGTGATGAATAACATTAACTTCCGAAACGTGCTGCTGGCGATTGGCGCGATTGTGCTGGTCATCCTCGGCATGAATATTTTAAGCACGCTGATCGGCTCGATTATCCCGATTGCGATTACGGGCGTGGTGGCGTTTATCCTCGGTCGGCTGACAGCGGGGCGCAGCATGGGTGCGTTATTCCGCACGGCGCAAACGGCTGGCAGTACGGTGATGGCTGCGGCCTCGCGCATGGTGGAGGAGAAGCCGCCGGTGGTGGTACAGGGGAAGGTGAACGCTGCCCCTTCTGCCCAACCCGCCGAAGCCGCCGCGCCACCGCCTGCCGCGAAGGCCGAACCGCAGGTCAAGAACCGCGAACTGTTGGATGAGGACTTTGAGGTCAAAACACCGGAACAGATCGCGGCTGAGTCCAAGCGATTGGAAGCCGAGGCCAGCCAGAAGGCCGCTACGTTGGATGCCAAAGCATTGATTGAGGAACGCAAGAAGCGGTTGTTGGGTAATCAGGGTGGGGAGCGTTAAACCCCTTTTGATGCGGAACATCAATCTGACAGCACCCCATATTTCCGCTGGAAGATTGCTGTCCACTTTACTTGTTTGTTTGATATGTGTAGGCTGCGGAACAATCGCCCCGCCAATCTATGCTGATGCTGTAACCCCGATTAAGATTGAAGTCTTTTCGTCTCCCTCAGATAATGCGAGTAAACCTTTTACAGTAGAAGTAATAGGTCTTCGTAGCGGCACAAATGTGTGTGTTGTTACCAATCAGCGCCATTATTGGGAAAACGGTGACCGAACCGAAACAGCCCAACCGCATCCAATTCGTGTCCAAATTGATGATGAAATCACGCTGTTCCGAGATGATATGTCCATCTTTTGGAACAATGCGAGTATTAGTCATGTCTACGACGATAAAAACCAATTACTTGGTTCCTACCTTACCACACCGATGCATATCTGTTTCGGTAGATATTTATCGCAACTAGAAATGGGTACGCACAAGGGTGTTATAGAAATTACTTCAACATCAGGGAAAATGCATCGCTACGAATGGGCATTTAATATTGAGCCGCTTGAGCAAATAGCCATTCAGTCATCACTCATACCAACTACCACGCATCTCGAGAATAACCCTCAACCAACACCTGATTTTGTGCGGCGATTATCCAATGTTGCCGTACAGGTTAATTCCTTTGACTGCCCATATTTTGTCTTGAATGAGGGCATCCCAATTGAATTAGATACCAAGCCATTTGATAGTATCCAATTTTTAGTTGATAATCTCACTCTATCTATTGATGGAAATGTCATCCCTCAGCAAGAAATTTGTATTCGTGAAACGGATTACGGCAGCCTAAGGTTATATCTGGATACAAGCCGACTTGCGGGGGGGCGGCATCTCGCTCGTATGAATGTACGGACTGATGGCTTAAAAGACAATACTATTTACTGGATATTTCGGGTTGAGCTGCCCATAAAATAATGACCCTTACATCGTTACTTGAAGGCACGCGCGTCCGGCTCGTGCCGTTGAATGCCGCCGATACCGCGACGGTTGCTGGTTGGCAGCATGATGCCAGTTACCTGCGTTTACTCGACGCGAACGCCGCTTACCCCAAGAGCGAGTCGCAGGTGGGCGAGTGGATACGCGAGGGGCAGCGGGGACGGGAACACTTCCTCTTTGGCATCCGTGTCCTGCTGAGTGATGACCTGATCGGCTTTGTCGAGTTGGGTGACGTGTTGTGGACGCACCGCAACAGTTGGCTGACGATTGCTATCGGCGAGCCGGAATACCGCAGCCGGGGTTACGGCTCGGAGGCACTGGATTTGGTGCTGGACTTTGCCTTCCGCGAACTGAACCTCCACCGCATTCAACTGACGGTGTTTAGCTACAACGAAGCGGCGATCCACGTTTACGAGAAGCTGGGCTTCCAACGTGAGGGTGTTTACCGCGAGTTCCTCGAACGGGATGGGCAGCGCTACGATATGTACCTGTACGCGATGCTGCGGCGCGAGTGGGAGCGGGGCGGGGCTGCAAGTTGAAATGCAGTAAATGTTGCAAATATTGAATAAATTGCAAAAGTTCCGCTGAAATGACGGGCGGGAAGCTCCCTTGTATCCGCTGAATTGACATTTTATGACGGCAGGAGGCTCGGCTGTAACCGCTGAAATGACACAACTGCGGCAGATTTACGGGAGCAATCCGCCGCTGTTCACAAAATGGCGGTTGTGAGGGAGCGTTTCGCCGCGCATGTGAATTACCCCGGAATATCCGTATCAGTAGGGCCATCTTGTAAATTTCCTGTGACTAAAATCGAGTGACCGAAGAATAAGTCGCCGTCATCGTGCCAGAAGGCAAAGCCGCCCTCTATATAGATGGAGATCGATTCTAATGACATGCGAGCTTTGAATTCATCGGGTGACAATGGTTGTTCATCATCATCCAGCCACATTTCATTTTTCAAAGGCAGCTTTTCCTGAACGGCAAAGTCCATGACGCGCTGATTCCACAGGGACTGGTTGTTCCAGAGTTCGGTCACCGTTTGGAGTAGGTCATCATCCGGCGGGGAATCGGCCTCGCCCGGGAGGTCGAGCCGTATCGGTTGTCCAACCCATTCCAAAGAAGTCTGCCACCAACTCACTCTTCGATCAAATGTAAAAGTTCCAAAGCGACTATGCTCATAGGTTAGCGGCTGAGATATTTCAGCGGCGATCTGGTTCAATTCGCGATCAGTCTCTACATTTGAGTCGATTAATTCCACAAATTCTGCTGTGCCATTATTGAAGTTTCGGATGCGAACTTTGACAATACTGAGGCTGTGTATGTCCTTCATCAGATCATTTAATTGATCGTGGGTCATATCGCCTTTGACGAGCAAATCCGTTCGGTGCAAAACATTGTTAGCGTCTCGCCAAGCGGAAAAGGTGAATCTTAGTGTCCATATCGGGGTGCGGATTGAAAAACCGCCGCTACCACGTGGGTGAACCAAGCCCACCACAATCATTTCATTTCCAGACGAACCCGATTGCCCATTCATGTCCATCAGCGCTGCTCCAGTGTGTTGCGTTTTGGATCGATCCCATCCATATCATGATGGTGGTTGCGAAGTAAGTGATGCATGTGGTTTGGTGGCGGGTAAATTCGACCCCACCCCAACCCCTCCCCGTAGTAACAGGGAGGGGCTTTAAAGACTTTTATGGCTCACCGTCCATAGGAGGTTGCTATAAAATAGTATCCACCGTTTAGTGTGGTGTTACCTGTAACCGGGTAGGACTGCATTAAGTGGTGGATGATTATTTTAAGCCCTCACCCCCACGATGGTACGTTCGCAGGCTCACTCCACCATCAGCTCTCTCCCTCAGGGCGAGGGACTTTAAAGACTTTTATGGTTCATTTTGCGATGAAATCGACACAAAATGAATTTCCACCGTTTAGTGTGGTGTTACCTGTAACCGCTACTAAACCTATTATAGCACAAAAATTCTGACGTGATGGTTCGAATTTTCAAACCGTGGGCAAATCTTTTGCCGATAAAGGTTAGAGATATTGCAGGACGCTGTGCGGGTGTTTGCGCTTGACGAGGCGGTAGACGGCACAGGCGAGGACGGCGATGGGCAGCACCATCAGGACGATCAACAGGGAACGTTCGAGGGCGGGAAGCTGTAACGGGGCGATGATCGGGCTGATGAGTTCGATTAAGCGCACATGGATGATGTAGAAGAACAGCGACGACTGCCCCAAGATGACCAGCACTTTGCGCGGTTGGGTCATGGTGAGGTGCTGCAAGCGGTTATAGAGGGCGATGAGCAGGAAGGCCAAGCCGGTGTAGAGCGAGAGATAGGCGAAGTCGGGCGGGTGCTTGCCGAAGATGAGGGGGTTATCGGGATACAAACTCCACAGGTCGCCGATGAACATATTGGCGGTAAAGAGTGCCAAGCAGCCTGCCCCCAACCAAAGCGACAGTTTGCCCAACGACAATCCCTTACGCAGAACCAGCGTGGCGGTGATGAAGCCGAGCAGAACAACTGGCAGCCACGGCAGCGCGGGGAACTGGGTTTTCCATGTGATGTCCTCGACGCTGGGAGCCAGCAGCACGGCGCGGAGAACCGATTCTTCGCGCGGCCATTCCCCCGCGATGGTGAGGCTGTGGTAGTAGAACTGCGTACCGAGCAGCACGATGAGCGCCAAGACTGCCATACCGCGCCAATCCAGCCGCCGCAGCCACGCCATGACGCACACACAGATGCCCATGCCCGTCAGGACTGACATATGCTCGGAGTAGTACGGTGGGTTGAGCTGAAGATTCATGACAGCAAGGTCGAGGATGATGAGGACGATACCGCGCGTGAATAGGAAGCGGGTGATGCGCCACTCGCTCCAGCCTTTGCGCCGCCGCGAGTCGGCAAAAAGGGCGATGCTGAAGCCGCCAAGCAGGAAAAATGCGGGTGTCGCCAATTGGAGGACGAAGCCGATGATGCTTTCCGGCGCACGGAGGTTGGGGGCGATCATGTTATCCCAACCATAGGCCACGCCGTAATCGAGATCATCGAGCCACCAACTGCTGTGGCTGATGAGCATCAACAGCATGGCGAAGCCGCGTACGACATCGAGGGCTAACATTCGGTTTGATCGGGTAAAGGATGGGGATTGCTCAACAGTCATGCGGCAGGGTTGTTCCTCGTGGGCAAAGCGATAGGATGCTCAAGTGCGTGTGGCACTCGATCAATGAATGGACATAGGTTTTCAACTTACAATGGGAGAGGCGAAGGCAGAAGATTAACCGCCAAGTCGCCAAGATTTGTGGCTAATTTAACGCAGCGGCGGTGATGGGTCAACCGACGATTGGGCTACGGGGATAAAAGTACCAATAGTTATTCGCCGCGTTCAATTGGATTGTCTGCAAACGAACCATAGGTTGTGTCGAAATAACCGATAGGCCAACCATTGGCATCAGTTGGCTTAGAGTTTATAGCCGACGCTGCCCGTGCTTTGAGTATCATCACATGCTGATCGAACTCAACGAACTCATCCAATTCCGCGCGTTCTTCGGGTGTGGTGTCACCCTCATTGTTTTTCTCAAACAATTCTTCTAGACGCGCTTGCATGTCCTCAGAAATTTTGAAGGCGAGAATTTGCTGCGGTGTCGCTAAGTTCGCGAGGTAATCCACCAGCCCGTGATAGATGGGTACTTTAATTTGGGTCGCCATAAGTCTCTCCGGTACACGTCTATTGGGGCTAGTATAGCACCAAGAAACCAATCGCCGCTTACTCAATATACCCCAACGCGCGGAGGTGATCGACCACCGATTCATCGACCTCGGCGGTGCTGCTGGCGGCTTCCACACGCTGCGACTCGGCTTTGTTGACCTGCATGGCGAGGATGCGCCGGGTGGCGCTAAGGATGGCGGGTTCTTGAGCGGCGACGTTGTGACTGTCGGTGGGGTCGGTGGCGATGTTGAACAAGCCTTCGACCTGCTGTCCGACGACCGCCAGTTTGTGATGGTCTTGGTAGAGGGCGCGGCGGGTGTTTTGCAAGCGCAGCCGTTGAATGGAGGCGGCATTACGGTGCTGGATGACGTTGAGAAAGGTCAGCGGTGGGAAGGCTTCGGCCATCGCGATATTCTGCTCAGGGTCACTTGCCCCGTGTGCCAATTCCGAGAGCGCCAGCGAAGGCGCACCCTCGGCGGTGTTCGGCGGGGTGATGTTCGCCACCTCTAAGACGCTGTGGAACAGGCGGCGGGTGGAAACCGTGTTCAGCACACGCTTGCCAGAAGGGTAACGTTCGGGGTAGTGGATGATAAGCGGCACATGCACCAGCTCTTGATAGACGACGAAGCCATGCCCGACGAACTCGTGGTCGCCGTGGCCTTCACCGTGGTCAGCGCAGATGACGACCAGTGTGTTATCGAGCGTGTCACTGTCCTTCAGCCACTTGAGCAGGCGACCGAGATGCGCGTCCTGACTGGCGATTTCGGCATCGTAGAAGTGGTTGAGGGTTTCGCGTTCCCAATCTTGCAGCGGCGGGTCGGTGGGGCTGGCCCAGCGGGCAGCCTCGCTGTTGAAGCGGCGCATGAAGGTGTAGGTGTGGCGGTCGTGGCGGATTTCCGGCGCAACACGGTCGAGCGTATCCTGCGGCGGGTTGTAGGGCATGTGCGAACCCATCAGGTTCAAGAAGGCGAACAGCGGCTTCTCGCTGCCACCAGCGGACTGCTGCCGCCAATAATTCATGAGGTCGTCAATCGAGTGGGCGGTGTTGCCCTTGTAATTAATCAAGCGCGTCCAGTAGGGGACGAACAGCGGGTTCAGCGACATGCGGAACAGGAAATCCGAGTGGGCAAATTGGTTGCCGAGCGGACGGGCGAGGTAGCGCCGGAACAGGTGCAGTGCTTCGCGGTGGAGGCGGCTGCGCTGCTGCTCGGTCGGGCGAAAGGGTGCGGCGCTGGCATAGTTGTAAAAGCGGTTGAAGCCGCGCTGCAAGCCGTGGTTAAGCACACCCACCAGCGGGTTATTGCAGAAGGCGACCGTATCGTAGCCCTCGCCGCGCAGGAGTTCAGCCAGCAGTGGATAGGCACGGGGCAGCAAACCGTCGGCTTGCGTCAGCCCGTGGGTACTGGGGTAAGCGCCGGTAAACATCGAGGCGTGGGACGGCACCGTCCATTGGGCGGCAGAAACGGCACGCTCGAACAGGGTGGCGTTTTGGGCGAAAGCATCGAGTTGTGGGGAGGTGTCGCGGTCGTGGCCGTAAATCGAAAGTCGGTCGCGGCGCATGGTGTCCAGAACGATAAACAGGATATTCGGTTGTACAGCCATATGGGAATCGACTCGGTTTCAACTGAAGTTTAACGTCGATGCCTAGCATAGCACTGTCGTAGGGTGCGTTCAATATGCCATTCGGAGCCAACTGAATAGGAATATTGGACATCGCTACCGAAGCGGTGGTGTCTGTTAATCATCCCTATCATACGCGATCCAAAAACTGTGCTACGCTAGATTGGATGAACCTTTTTGAGACGGAAACCGTGTCATATAAAGAAACGGATTTCACTTTTTCCAGCACGATATGCTGTTTGAACCACACTGATGACGATTTATGGCTGAGTCGAAACTGCTAACCTCATCGACCATTCGACGCTCACGCTGGCTGGCGCTGCCTGCGGTATTGGTGACGCTGGGCGGGGTGTTGTTCTGGTGGCTGCGAAACCCGAACCGCCCCGCGCCGGAGGTGGAGCCACTGCCCTCACCCCGCTCGCAGCCTCTTGACACGCCGGTTGTCGAAGTGTCCCCTGCTCCCCCACCAACCGCGCCGCAGTCAAGGCTGCGCTGGCTGCTGTACATCGGCGGCACGATGTTTGTCGCTTGTCTGCTGATTATTTTAAGCGGCGATAACCCCGAACTTTCGGCAGCCTCGTTCATGCTGGTGTTGATGGCCTCGGTGGTCTATTTGCTTTTCATTTCAGCGGGGCGGATCGGTCACGGATTACAACACGTCCAACAGAGCAGCGGCTATCTAGAAGCCTTACGCGCACGGGTGGGGACGCTGGTGTCGTTTGGATCGGGTTCGATTGCCGTATTTTTGGCGGTGTCGAGCGCGGTCTTATTCTGGTATATCCGTTCCTATGAAAACCTGCGCGATCAAGCGGCATTGATGTTTATCTTTAGCGTAATGTTTGTGTTTTTGGCGCTGCTGCTTTACCCCCAACAAGGGTATACGCGCCTCTGGATGACGATCACGGCTTCCGTTCCCGCCTCCGCCGCCCGTGGATGGCGACCGGGCATGAGCTTATTTCTCCAGCGGACTCGAACCCGATTAGCACTCTTTACGGGAATCCTGCTGTTGGTGGTCGTCACCGAGATCAACGGGCAGTTTTTGAAATCGTCACTGGCACGAGCGGCGACGGTACAGTTTCAATTTCTGGTGCTGGTCGTCGGCACGGTATTGGTTGTGATCGGGCTGACCGGTGTCCGGTCGCGGAGTATTCAACCCGCGCTGTCGTGGCGAGCGCGGCTGCTACCGTATTGGCCGTTGGCGCTGATTACGGTGGTCGCGTTCGTCCTGCGTTTCTGGCAGCTTGATATAGGAATGCGCTTCTTGGTGGACGAGCGTTCATTTATTGACGGGACGCGGGAAATTCGCCTGTATCCGTTCACGGGACTGCTGCAACCGTTCAGCAGTATTTCAGCCTTCCCGTATGTCTTCCCCTATTTTCAAACAGTTTCCTTCGGTATTTTTGGCAACAATCTGTTCGCGCTGCGTATTCCGAGCGCTGTACTCGGCACACTGGGTATACCGGCGATCTATTTTCTGGCGCGTACCCTGTTTGACCGCAAAGTCGCCCTATTAGCTGCCTTGATCTTGGCGACCTTTCCGCCGCACCTCCAATTCAGCCGGATTGCCATTTGTGAAATCGCCAGCCCGTTCTTCGCGACGATTGGATTTGCTTTATTGGCACGGGGAATGCAGAAGGGCGACCGCCGCGATTTTGTGATAAGCGGTGTCATGTTTGGCTTTACCCATTACTTTCATGAAGGTGGGCGGCTGCTGTATACGCCGCTTGCCCTGCTGTGGATTGTTGGTTGTATCGTCTTGATGCCCGCTGCGGAAGAGAGTGCTTCGTCCAGCCTGTTCAAAAATATCGGCGCTCGAGTGAAGGGGATTCGTTCCGGCATGGGCGGGTGGTTCGCGGGGCTGGTGTTGATTGCCGCGCCCATCTACTTCACGCTGATCGGTATCAACCGGCCACTTTTCGCGCGGTTGGTGGATAACAGTTCGGGGTTAACATCGAATTACTGGCAAGACCTGTTGTTGTCGCGATTTGGATTGATTAATCATATCAACGAGCATGTGATACCGGCTTTCTCGGTCTACTTTTACCAGCGGGATAGTACGCTCTTTTACTCTCAGACGACCGCCCTACTCCTGACCGGAACGCTCATTGTGGTGATGTTGGGTTTTGCGGTAGCCTGCTTTCATTGGCGCAAACCGAGCATGATGCTGCTCATCATCTGGGTTTTAGCGACGGCGATGGGCAACAGTCTGATGAAAGACAGCACTGGCTCACCGCGTTTTGTGATGGTGTTCCCGGCGCTGGCACTCGTGGCGGCGGTGGGTATTCGCTACATCGTGCCGATATTCGTGCGGCGGGAAAAGTGGCAACTTCGGGCGATGGCTGTGATCGGTATTGTGCTGGCTTTGTATCAAACTAACTTCTATTTCAATGTGCATTTGCCTGAATTTGGTCAGGCATTCCGCCATGCGAACGGCGCACCGGATGGCTATGATGCCGCTTATCGCTCGATTAACTTCCCGCTGAATACGCAAGTTCATTTAGTTAGCAAGCCGGTTTTTAACCAGATTGAAGCCGAAGGGTTGATCTGGGTGTGGCGGAGTGATATTTCCGTAGACTCAATGGTGCCGGATCGGGTTATCCCCAGCTATCTCAAAGAACTCGCGTGCGGTGTTGACCACGCTTTTTACGTACAAAAGCAAGACGAGGCGATGTTAAAAATCTTAGATCGCTTCTTTAAACTCAGCCCGCCGCAGTACACGACCTACGACGACTTGGATGTATCTGAACGGTATGTGTTGTATTACGCGGCTTACGACCCCAACGACGGCAGCATCTACAGCCGTTTGTGCAGCGGGCAGCCCGCCTACGACGAATAATATTCTATAACATTATGGCTGAACCCAAACCCGACTCCCCACCTCCTCAGCGAACCCGCTTCATGCAATCCTCACTGCGCTGGATATTTTATTTGGGTGTGACATTATTTGTTGCCGGTTTGCTCATCATCATGACGAGTGGCGGGCCGGAACTTTCGGCAGTTATTTTCATGCTGATGGTTTTAGCGGGTATCCTTTACCTGATGTTTAAGTTTGCAGATTCAATCGAGAAAGGGTTAGTGGCGCTGCGCCGTTTGAGCCAGTCATCCGCACAACCGCTTCGAAAATATCCTATTTGGACGGCCAAAATTTTAGGGTGGCTAGGCTCATTCTTTGCGCTGGGGAGCGTCATACTTTTCTGGGATGCGCGTTCTAACGAAGATGTGATTGCGTGGGCTGCTGCGTCATTGGGTTTAAGTTTGGTTGCCGTTTGGGCGGCACTTTTATTGCAGTCATACCATCCGTCGATTCCTGAAGTCACGCTGGCCTATGTGCTGCCAGAAACATCTCCATCTGGTTTTACATCTTCGCTCCATTTCTTCCTGCGCCGCGTCCGTGTACCTGCCGCGTTTTTCGTCGGTTTACTGCTTATGGTGATCTTGACGTTGATTAATATGGGGGTCATGAAGTCAGATCTCATTAGCCAAACCTCGCTGCATGTTCAATTCGTGCTGCTGGTTGGGGCGGTCGTGCTGCTGTGGATTGGCCTCAGCGGGGATCGGTTGCAGGCTGCACAAGCGACGGTGAGCTGGCGTGTGCGCTGGCGGGCACTCTGGCCGCTGGCGCTTATTACCCTGCTGGCGCTGGTTGTTCGCGTGTGGCATCTGGATACAGCGATGCGCTTTTTGGTGGACGAGCGCTCGTTTATCTCGGCTGCCATTTATGAGGAACGGCTGCCGTTCTACGGGTTGTTGCAACCTTTTAGTCGTATTGCTGCCTTCCCACAGATTTACCCTTACTGGCAATCGTTGATGATCGAGCTACTCGGTCGCAATATGGTCGGGTTTCGGGCAGCGAGCGCGGTAGTTGGCACACTGGCTGTTCCGGCGCTGTATATGCTGGCTCAAAACTTGTTTGACCGGAAAACGGCTTTGCTGGCGGCGCTGCTGTTGGCGACATTTCCGCCGCATATCCATTTCAGCCGAATTGGTTTGAATAACATCGCCGACCCGCTGGTTGGAACGGCGGTGTTCGCTTTTTTGAGCCGAGCCTTAATGACACGGCGGCGTTCAGATTTTGTACTTTCGGGTATCCTATTGGGCTTCACCCAATATTTCTATGAGGGTGGGCGGTTGCTGTTGCTTCCGGCGGCGATTGTGTGGCTCGTAGGTGTTACGGTGTTCGCGCGTATTGCGGATCAACCCCCGTACTTACCAAGGTGGCGTGTATTCCTGTCGCGCTTCCAGCGGCTGCGCCCTAATGTAGTGGTGATGCTGATCGCGGCGTTCATCATCGGTATACCCATATACCTGACGTTGATGGGAATACAGCGCCCGATTTTGCCGCGCTTGGTAGACAGCGGCTTGGGGCTGGGGGCAGAGTACTGGCATAATTTACTGTTTTCTCCGACAGGTTTGAGCGATCATATTACGCAGCATATTATTCCGGCTTTTGGCCTATACTTCTATTGGATCGACTATACCCTTTTCTACTCTAAGACCACTTCGCTCCTGTTAAGCGGGATGCAAATTGCAGTGATTGTTGGATTGGGAATTGCCTGCTACTACTGGCGTAAGCCCGGCCCGCTGCTCATCCTAATACTCGTTATTCTCACCTCGCTCGCCAACAGCATGATGAAGAATAGCATTAGCTCGACACGCTTTCTGGTTGTGTTTCCAGCGCTGGTGCTGCTGGCAGCAGTGGGCATTCGTTACGGCGTTCCGCTGCTTATCTGGTGGGCGCGATGGCAAACTGGCGCGATGATGGTGCTTGGCGTTGCGCTGGCGCTCTACCAGACTAACTTTTACTTCAATCAGCACCTCCCCGAATATAATTCTGCTTTCCGCCTCGCTCAGGCTGGGCCGGACGGCTATGATGCGGCGTGGCGCTCACTTGAGTTCCCGCCCAATACACAGGTACACGTCTTCAGCACCCCTGAGTTTAATGCGATTGAGGTGAACGGTGTGCTGCGCGTCTGGCGGGATGATATAGAAGCGGATACGATGCTGTCGCGGAATGTGCTGCCGAACTACTTGAAAAAACTAGACTGCGGTGTTGACCACGCTTTTTATGTACAAAAGCAAGATGAGGCGATGTTAAAAATCTTAGATCGCTTCTTTAAACTCAGCCCGCCGCAGTACACGACCTACGACGACTTGGATGTGTCTGAACGGTACGTGTTGTATTACGCGGCTTACGACCCCAACGACGGCAGCATCTACAGCCGTTTGTGCAGCGGGCAGCCCGCCTACGACGAACAATAAAACAGGGGCTAGCCATCGCCGCCCCTGTTGGTACCCTTCTGCTGAAGGTTTGTGTTTATCGGGATGCTCTGCCGAGGAAGCCGAACCGCGAGAGGTCAACCCCCGGTGAGTAAGGCGAACCGTCCGGCAGGATCGCGCCGGTGAAGTCGGTATCGCGAATGTTGGTGTCGCCGATTTTGGCTTCCTTGAGGTTCGCCATCCGCAGTTTGGCATCGCGCAAATCCGCGCCGCGCAGGTCAGCCTTATGGAGGTTCGCGTTGGTCAGGTCGGCATCGCGCAGGTTGGCATCGCGGAAGTTTGCCCCTTCAAGGTTGGCTTGATTCAAATGCGCTTCCTCAAGGTTGGCGCTGTTGAAGTTCGCGCCGGAAGCCTGAATGTTGCTCATCTCGGCTTCTTCAAGGTTGGCATCGTTAAAGTTCGCGCCGTTCAATACGGCCTGATGGAACTTGGCTTCTTCAAGGTTGGCACTGTTGAACACCGCGCCGTCCGCCGTCACACCGATAAGCTGAACCTCGGACATATTCGCGTCATTGAAGTTCGCGCCTTGCAGGTTGGACTGGTTGAAGATGGCTTCGCTCAAGCTCGCGCTGTTAAAGTTCGCGCCTTCCGCGCTGCATCCGACGAGTTCGGCTTCATCCAGTACGGCATCGTTGAAGTTCGCGCCCTGCAAATTCGACTGGTTCAGCACGGCTTCTTGCAAGAACGCGCCGTTGAGGTTTGCACCCATCAAGTTCGCGCCCACAATTTGCGCCTCACCCAAGTGCGCGTCGGAGAGGTTAGCAGCCGTCAGGTTGGCGTGGTTCAGGATGGCCTCGCCCAGATTCGCGGAAGCCATATTGCGCCCGCTTAAATCCTGTCCGCTCAGGTTCACCCCTTCAAGGTCGCTGTCTTCCAGCGAGCCTTCGGACGAGGTGATGACGATGCGGCGTTTGCGCTTCGGCTTGTCCTTGTCGCTCATCCAATTGCCGAAGTTGCGGTCAATGTTCACGTCGATTTCGTCCAGCGCCCGTCGCAGCGCACCCTGCGTTGCAGCAAGAATACGGTCGCGCAGTTCAAAACCCAAGTTCTTGATCTCGTCCATATCACCACTGCCGGGGCGGGGCGGTGGCTGCTGCTGGTAGCGATGCTGCTGTTCTTCACTGTGCGGCTCGGCGTGGTTTTCCCACATCGGCGGCACAGGGGGAACCGGCGGCACGGGGGGTACGAACGGCTCCCCGATTGCGTCCACGAGATGCGGCACCGGTGGTTCCGGCGGCTGCGGATACGACTCGCGCAGCATTCCGTCTAAGTAGGGGACGAGCTGGCTGGTGGCAAGGTAAACCTGTGCTACCTTTGCCGCGTCGTCCGCGTCATCACCGAGGTCGAGTGCCAGCGCGTCCGTGATGTAACTGTCTTCTGGCAGCAGGGCGGCGATGCGGGTGTGCAAGTTGCGGTAGCTCTTGACCGCCATATTGCCCGTGCCGTTGTGCATCTCGGTCTGGTAAGCCCGTTCGGCCATTCCGGCGAGTGTCTTGAGGGGCGGCAGCAGTTGGCGCAGCGCCCGACGTGTTTCATCGTTCATGTTCTTGGAAAGCTCCTCTAGTAGCGATGTCTATTGTAACCTCAGCCATTGGCTGTTTCGATAAAATTGAACTTCTTATCATTTTTCGCCTGTGTCAGCCGTTCCCCCGTGTTGATCATCCATGTGCCGACGGCGTTCATGAGCGAGTCACCGAGGCCCGGTTCGGCAGGTAGGCGGCGGTCATTCTCGGCCTCTTGCATGAGTTCGGTCATCCGCTGTTGGGCGCGATTGATGTCATGTAAATAGTTCGTCATTTTCATCTCCCTCGGATGTCGTTCCGGTTTCTGTTTCGTCGAGCGATGTTCCGACCAGCGGCGACAGGCACACGGCTCCGTCGTTCCCACCGTCATACGCGGCGTTGATTTCCGCCATCAATCCTTCTAACTTCTCGCGTTCGTTCTTATGCTTCCGCATGACTGGCCTCCTGAACCATTTTCTTTTCTGTAGACGTACTGCCGAGTTGTTCTTCCAGCAGTTTCAGCGTTTCCGGGTTCACCAACTGTCGCAGCGTTTTCTTCGCATAGAACAATCGGGATTTTACCGTACCAATCGTTGTATCCATCGCGTCCGCAATCTCGTTGTAGGCCAGTCCTTCTTCCGCGTATAAGATCAACGTTTGGCGCTGGAGTTCCGGCAGCTTATCAATCGCCGCTTGCACTTCCATTCGCAGCAGCAGCCAGTGGGTCACATCTTCCGGCTGCCCGACGGCGACACTTGCGTGGAGCGATGCCCACATTTCCACCGGTTCGTCATCCAGTGACAGATGTTCGAACCGCTTCCGCTTCCGCAGCAGGTCGTAACAGCGGTTGCGGACGATGCGGAACAGGTAGGCTCGCAGCTTGTCGGCAGGTTGGATGCGGTCGAGGTTCAGATACAGCGCAATCATGGAGTCTTGCACAATATCATCTTCTTCCACGCTGGTTCCAATAAGCCGCCACACGAAGCGCCGGATGGCTGAATCGAGCCGCATTTGCAGGTCGGCGAAAGCGTCCATGTCGCCCGCCTGTGCCTGTATGAGCAGTTCTACTTCCGTTGGTTGACTATCCATCCGCCGCTGTGTCTCCTGTCTACATCCCTCTATACGGATGACTTTCGACACTTGTTCAAAACTCGTGGAAACTGATCTTATTTTGATCTTTTTCCCCGTGTTTTGGCTATTGATTCACAAATTTCTAAAATGAATTTTCGTAATGTGAGAGGAAATTTTGGGTGAGGCGCAGCTTGCAAGAGGTGAGTTGAAGCAAACCGGTTGACGATCAATTACAAATTCGCGTCATTGATGGGGCGGATATACTTTTGAAGGGCTGTTGGCAAATTTTTGTGGACGCTGCGTCGTTATGGTCTTTAATTATGCATCTGTTACAAGCCGTTTGAAAGCGGGTTTGGGGTTAACCGGACGCGATGTATCGCATCCCTACACAAAATTCGCATCACAATCTCGCGTTGTTGTAGGGATACATGCTGTCCGGTATGTCTTCTCAAATGGTTATTGATAGTTCGCTCCGGCTACTTCTCCAACCGCAGGGTGCCGTAGCTCACGGTGAGGCCGAAGAAATCGGTCAGCAGGTGCAGCGGCTTGCGGTGGTTGTCGCTGCCGAGCCGTAAATTGACGAATGTGGCGGTGGGCAGGGTTTGGTCTTCGGCATGTTTGAGGTGGGCATACACCCGCCACTGGATTTCGCGGCAGTCATCCAGTTGCAAGGTGAAGGTGAACGGTTCGGACGATGGGGAGAGTTCGTACAGGCAGGCGAAACCCAGCGAACTGCCCCAGCCGCCTGCTGTGACCGACTTCACCAGAAAGGTTCCCATCGGTTGCAGCCCCAGCATTTCGCTCAACCGTCCCTTATCCATCGCCCCTCCGATTGCTGATAAGATGCTGTGTCACATTGTATACAGCCTCAAAAAGCACGGCAACTCGCGCCTCTCATCTTCCCTTAATAAGCGGTGTCAAGAACGGGTCAGGTGGCTATGCCGTTTTTAGGACATATGGCCTATTTTTGCTTTTTTCGGCGGTACTAACGTCCTAAGGTTCATTCCATTATTTGCTTTTCCCCCCTATACTGCGACTTGTCTTATCAAATCCCGAAAGGATGAGAATATGAGCAACAAGCGTAAATATATGGTAACGATGGCTGCCGCGTTCGGCATGGCGATTGCCGCCGCAGCCCCCGCGATGGCGCAGGATAACCCTACGCCCGAACCGACGGCTGAAGTCACCCCTGTGCCGCCGCCGTTGACGGCCAGCACCGAACTGTTCGTCACCTCGAACTATCTGGTGAACGTCCGCAGCGGCCCCGGTCGCAGCTTTGCCGTTCTCGGTCAGGTACGCCCCGGTGACGCGCTGGACGTAACTGGACGTGGCAGTGATGGCGCGTGGGTACAGGTCAACTTCAACGGTCAATCCGGTTGGGTTTCCGCCAACCTCTTTGACGCGACCGGCGACCTGACGACCGCCAGCGTGGTGGAAGTCGCCGCAGATGCACCCACTGCTGAATCCACCTCGGAACCGCTGGTGCTGGAACCCGGTACGCTGATCGGTAACACCACAGTCAACGTCAACCTGCGTGTTGGTCCATCGACCAGCACCGACAAAATTGTCGTGATCCCCTTTAGCACTGATCTGGTCGTCAAGGGTCGTACCTCTACCAATAACTGGTACTGGGTGACTTATAACGACCAATCCGGTTGGATCACCGCCGCTGCCTTCTTTGTCGAACAGGGTAACATCGTTGATGTGCCAGTGGTCGATGAAGCTGGTAATGTAGTACCCGACGACGCGCCTGCGCCGACTGCGGAAGCCACCGCCGCGCAGTAACACGCCTCGCGATTAACAACAAAAGGACATGGCAGCCGCCGTGTCCTTTTTGTTTCTCCCTCTCTGCATTTTCTTGGCGTTCTTGGCGACTTGGCGGTTAATTCTTCTCCGTATTTCTGTGTGTCCTCTGTGCCTGTGTGGTTCAACAGTCTCTAATCTTTCCCGCAGTCTACCGCCTCAGGCACATCCACGCGCTCAAGGCCGAGCGTCATTAACCCCGCCAGCGACCCCGCATGACTCGCCATTTGGGCGAGCGCACGGCTGTACCACACCTGCGCCTGTTCCGGCTTGCCACCATTACGGTAACGGTCGCCAATCAGCGCCCATACATCCATGTTCGTCTGGCTGTAATCTTCCATGATCGCTGCCGTTTCCAGCGCGTAAGCCGAGAGCAAATCTTGCTGCTGCTCGTGGCGGAAGTTCTGCCAGTTATAGAGTTCTTCGAGCATCTCGCCCGTGTCCGGCAGCGTCGCCAGCAAACACGCCGCGTCCTGCGTCCGCCCTACCCAAACGTAAGCCAACCCCAGCCCCTTGATCGCCGCTTGATAATTCGGCTCGGCGGCATAGGCTTTTTCGAGCATCGGGATACCCACGTCGTAGTTCCCCGCGTCCACTTCCATCATGCCCAAACGCCGGTTCGCATTCGGGTAATCCGGGTCAATTGCCAGCGCTTGCCCGTACTCACTGCGGGCGTTCGCGAGGTACGCCGCACGGTCATCCGGTCGCATCAGCGGGCGCATCGTCGTATCCGCCCGCGCCTCGTCCACCGCGCCGAGGTTCGTGTGCCACGCCGCCAGTATTGGCTTATTGAACGCGAGGTAGCCGACCACCATCAGCACGACGACCGCAGCCGTCGCCAGTGGAATCAGGCGCTTGCCACTCACAAAGTTCGTCCCACGCTCCTCGAACGCTTCCTCACGCAGCGCGTAAATCCCTGTGCTGACCGCCAGCGCCATCATCAGGAACAACAGCGGTAAGTTAAACGGGCTTTCCACGTACTGCCGCGCATCCGTCAAACCGTGAACCAGCGTCGCCGTAACACCTATACAGGCACCGTAAAACAGCACGCTCGGCTGTGCCACTCGTACAATCCACAGCACCCGCAGCACGAACAAATAGAACGTGATGATGACCAGCACGAACGCCACCAGCCCAACCACGCCTTGCCCCAGCAGCACCGCTAACAAGAGGTTGTGGGTATAGGTGAACAGCGGCACGAAGATCAGCAAGCTGTAGCGCGAGTACATCAGGGCGAAGGTATCCCCTAGGCCGATACCCGTAAACGGATAATCGCCCGCCAGCGCGAGGCTGTTCCGGTAGATTTCGAGGCGGCTGTTGGTCACGCCCAGCAGCGAAGCCACGAACTGCACCCGCGTCCCCAGCACGAACAGCGCAGCCATCCCCAGCACCACCACACCGATGATGCCGCCGATCATAATGAGCATCTGCCGCCCTGTGAAGCGCCGGATGCCGTAAGCCACCAGCGCCACGATCAGCGCCACCACCACACCCAAATACGCCCCGCGTGAGTAGGTCAGCGCGAAGGCATACAACATGAACAGCGCCGCCACAATCCAGATGCCGCGCTTCTTCCAATCCCGTGTCATGAACATCAGCGCCACCACCACCGGCAGCAGCAGTTCAAACACGGTCGCCGCGCTGTTCGGGTGGATGAACACATCCAAATCCGGCGCGAGCGAGGTCATCGTCCCGATGCGGTTCAATAAGTCCGGCGTTTCAATATATTCTTGATACTTAAACTGGCTGATAAAAAATAGGCTGAAGGCCGCCCCCAAAATGGCGATCAGCGCCGCGAACACGTAATAGCGCCCCGAACGCCGCAGCAGAACCAGAACGACGAAATAGGCGATCACGCTGCCGATAACCGCCGCGACTGTCCCCTCACTCAAGGCGGGATTGTAGGCCGCGCGTAGGCTGATAAGTGCGGTTAATGCGTAGATAATGAGTGCGCTGTTCATCACCAACAGCACCGGTGATAAGCGTAACTTTGGCATCCCCAAAAACCTTTACTCCAGCCAACAAGCCGCACGAAACCAAGCCGAAATCATGCGATAAAATCCGGCTGGTCAGTACAGGTTAAATTGGCAGCTATAGACAAATATCAGTATAGGCACGAAAATACTTGCATCCGATTATCAGCCACATTGCAACGTAATAAATTGCAGTGTTGGCACGTCTGTATAACGTATGGAAGGGATCAGATGAACATGGCAGAACCACTTGTTTTAACCGGAACACAACTGGAAAATCTGCTGTCGGGCGATAAACCCGCGCTGATCTTGTTTTCGAATGGCAGCGGCCTCAAAGGTGAGTTTGTCACCGCCTTCAACAAAGCCGCCGCAGAAAACACTTCAATCGTATTTGCGAAGATTGATCCCGCAGCCAGTCCCGAACTGGCGCAGCGTTTCGAAGTTGGCGATAAGCCGCTCCTCTTTGGCTGGTACTGTGGCGAGGAAATCCTCCGCCGCAACCGCCCGTGGGGGCCGGATGTGCCAGCGGCAGTCGAGATGGTGCAGGCGGCGGTCAAAACACACCAGCCTGAACAACCGAAGGCAGTTATGGAGACTATAGTGGAAAACCAAATTCAGACCGACAATGGCCCCGTGCATGTGACCGACGCAACCTTTGAAGCCGAAGTAATCAACCACGATAAGCCCGTGCTGGTTGACTTCTGGGCGGAATGGTGTGGCCCGTGCCGTCAGGTCGGCCCGATTCTGGATAAACTGGCGAAGGAATACGCGGATCAAATCCGTGTCGCCAAAGTGGATGTTGATGCCAACCCCGGCCTGTCACAAGCCTTCCGCGTGATGAGCATTCCCACCATTATGCTCGTCAAGGAAAAGACCATCGTCTTCAGCCAACCCGGTGCGCTGCCGGAATCGGCCTTCCGTGACCTCATCAAGCAGTTGGTCGCGCTCGATATGACGAAGGTCAAGACCGACAAGCAGGAAGCGCCGAACGACGCGGCGAACTAAACGCAAACGCTGATAAGGGCGGTACTCAATAGGTACCGCCCTTTTTTAATGACATCCACCTAAACAGCCCGTCAATCCTCTCCGATAACCCGAATATGATGTGCGCCCAGCCTATACACGCCTTCATCGGCTCCGGCGATGGTGATGTCAATCGGATACAATCCGGCGGGAATACCCGTTTCGGGGTACCAGTTGCGCCCGGCCTTCACCACAATGAGTAAGCCGTGTTCATCACCAACAGCCGAAAAGCTGTCACTGCCCGCACCGTCGTACGCCGCTAAACCGAGGGTGTCGTTTAACCACGCCACAGTTGCGGGTACATCGCTCGTCGCCAAGCCGATCTCACTGAGGTAAAGCATGTCGCGTTCGGAAAACGGTTCGCTGCTGGTGTTCGGCTGGCGGTGCCGCCCGATGAACTCCAAGATATTGCCGGCAGGGTCGTAGAAATACACCATGTTCGCGTTCCAACGTTCGGACGAGGTAAACACGGTCGTGTCGTGGAGCGTGGCGAACTTCACCTTATCCCCCAACCATTCCGCCGCCTCTTGCACCTTGTTTTCCGGCACTTCAAAAGCGAAATGATACTTCCCCTGCCAACCCGCCTCGCGCTCAAAGATCAACTGTGTGCTGCCCGCTTGCAGCACGAGTTCATCAGCGGTTTCGGTGGTCACAGGCAGCTTCAGCACATCATGATAGAACGCCTTCGCCGGTACGAGGTCTGCCATTTTCAATCGCAGCGTTTGGATTTTCATATGCCCTCCTCTGTTGCCTTCATCCTGCCATAACAATGACATTTACGCATCCGGCTTGGGTGCGAGTGCGGGTTGGACAAAGGTACAGAGTTAGAGAGGGTCGTATCGGGGAATATAGCGGAGGATATGCGGAAGTGAGTCTAACGGATGCCGACCCAACGCCGCGCACCTAGACAAAGGTAGAGGTCGCTCATCACAAATTCTGACACGCTTCCAACAGTAAGCGCCTATCCTATTTGGCATCATCCGAACCAGTAATCACGTATTTAGACTGACGACTGGAGACTATAGACTGATGACTATGATCTATGGCTGATCTCAAAGTACTGCTCGTTGCCGAAAACCCTCTCGCCCGCATGGGGCTAGCCGCCCTCTTAGCGGGTATTGCTGGCTTGACGGTGGCGGGGCAAAGCAGCGGCAACCAGCTACACATCGACATTGACCTCGCAAGGCCGCATGTCATCGCGTGGGATTGGGGATGGAACACCACGCCCGAACTTC
Organism: Chloroflexota bacterium; assembly: GCA_020161935.1. GTDB lineage: Bacteria > Chloroflexota > Anaerolineae > Aggregatilineales > Phototrophicaceae > CFX2. Next base: position 16,721 of record JAIUNI010000011.1, on the reverse strand, counting down.
CGCGTGATGTCCCGGTGGTTGCGCTGCTCAAAGAACCCGCGCAAGCCGTTGAAGCATGGCGGGCGGGGGCGCGTGGTTTGCTGCTCGGCAGTCTTGACCCCGATACCCTCGTCGCGGCGCTGAACGCCACCGCACACGGCCTCGCGGTCATCGAACCCGCCCTCGCGATGGCACTCACCCAGCTTGAAACCACGCAGATCGAAGCGCTGGTAGAGGCCCTCACCCCGCGCGAAATGGAAGTGCTGCAACTGCTCGCTTCCGGCCTCCCCAACAAGACCATCGCCAACCGCCTGAGCATTACCGACCACACCGTAAAATTCCACGTCAACGCCATCATGACCAAGCTCGGCGTGCAAAGCCGTACCGAAGCCGTCGTCCGCGCCACCAAATTGGGTCTCATCATCCTGTAGGGATTTACCACTGACAAATCCTCTATAATCGAGTCATTTAGTAAGCTAGCGTAATCCGCTTTTTGTGTTCGCCGGGTTTCTCTGCCTCATCCAGCAGCCCGATAGCGTAATCCTCGGCGCTAATCTCGCTGTTCCCCTTATCATCCGCCAGCAGGTAATCTCCACCCACGCGGAACTTGCCCGTCCGTTCACCGGGATGAATGTAACCAGCGGGGCTGATGAACAACCAATCGACATCAGCCGTACGGTAAACTTCCAGTGCATCACGCAGCGCCGAAGCACCCGCCCGCCACAAGTCGGGGAACTCCGGCGTGTCAACCAACTGCACACCCGGCGCGACCAATAAGCTGCCCGCGCCACCCACCACGATCAGGCGCGGCACACCCGCCTTCTTGACCCCTTCGATCATCGCGTGTGCTGACTTTGTGTAGCCTTGATGATCGCCGTCACGGTTCGTGCTGATGGCGTTCACGACTACATCCTGTCCGGCGCTGGCAGTCGCGATGCTGTCGGCATCCAGCGCATCACCGACCACCACCTTGACCGAAGCGCTGGGCGCGGTGTACCGGCTGGGGTCACGCACGACAGCCGTGACCTCATGCCCACGGCGTAAAGCCTCGTCCACAATACGCTGCCCGATCATCCCACCCGCGCCAAAAATTGCTAACTTCATCTTCATCTCCTACTTTACAAATGATCCAATAGTTACTATAAGTAAGTAACTACCGTAATGCAATAAGGCACTTTGAAGTAGGGTACTTACCTGATGGTAACGCTTGTCGCTCCCCCCAACGTTTATGATGCTGACTGCCCCACCCGCCGCATCCTCGACCTCATCGCGGATAAGTGGACGGCGCTGATTATCGGCTTACTGGAAGACGAACCCAAACGCTTTTCACACCTTCAACGGGGGATCGGCGGCATCTCGCAGAAGATGCTCGCCCAAACCCTCCGCAGCATGGAGCGTGACGGCCTTGTCCAGCGCAGCGTCTATGCCGAAGTGCCGCCGCGCGTGGAATACCAGCTCACGCCGCTTGGCCGCACCTTGATCGAGCCGATTGCCGTCATCCGTACATGGGCGGAAACCCACATTAACGCCATTTCACAGGCACAAAACGCTTATGACGCGCGTCATTCCACAGCAGACTAACCGTCCCACCAAATGAGCAAATTTGCGCTAAACTGGACATAGCACCAGAGAGTGAGCGCAGAAATCATGACGACAGTTGCACTGGAACACGTCAGTAAAACATTTGCAACGCACGAATCAAGCGGCGGACATAAAATCACCGCCGTTGAAGATGTATCCCTCAAGCTGAACACAGGTGATGTCCTCGCCATCCTTGGCCCTTCCGGCTGCGGCAAATCAACCCTGCTGCGGCTGATTTCCGGCATCCACAAACCAGACAAGGGACGCATCTTGTATGACGATGTGGACTTGGAAGACGTGCCGCTGCGCGAACGCGGCATCGGTATGGTCTTTCAAGAAGGCGCACTTATCCCCCATTGGGAAAGCCGCAGGAGCGTCGGGTTCTTCCTCTCGCTGCGGAACCGCGAGCCGGAAGTACCGGAAAAACTCCACCAGATCTCGAAAATTACCGGCATCGGCATCAACCAACTACTTGACCGCCGTCCGTCGCACCTGTCCGGCGGCGAAAAGCAGCGCGTCGGCATCGCCCGCGCCCTCGCCCGTGACCTTCAAGTGCTGCTCTTTGACGAACCGTTCGCCAACCTCGATGCTAAATACCGCACCGAAGCACGGGTTGAACTCAAGCGCCTCCTAAACGCCTTTCCCGTCACCTCGGTGTACGTCACCCACGATCAGGTGGAGGCCATTGCCCTCTCGCACCGCATCGCCGTTATGCGTGCTGGCAAAATCGATCAGGTCGGCACCTACCAGCAGTTGTACACCAGCCCGCACAACATTTTCGTCGCTACCTTTATCGGCAGCCCGCCCATCAACCTGTTCAAAGGCCGCAGCATCAACGGCTTGTGGCAGGGTGAAAACTTCGGCGGTTACCACCTGCGCCGCGACCTCCCCGAAGACAGTAAAGTGACCGCTGCCATCCGCGCCGAGCATATGCACCTACAGGATGGCGGCATCCCCGGCGTGGTCGAGCAGGTCGTACCCATGCTCGCCGAACGCCACCAGCTCATCACCACGCACCTCGGCGGTGAAACATGGACGATCACCGTGCCGCTCGACCAGCACATCGAACGCGGCTCCACCATCTACTGCGGCCTACAGGAAAACGAGATGTTGTTTTTCGATACCGCGACAGGGGTTCGGATTGGTTAAGGCGCTCGTCATAAAAGGATAACCGCATGGATTCAGAGATCATTTACACGTCGGTGGTACAGTTGGCAAAAGCCATCCAAACCAAAGCGGTTTCTTCGGTCGAGGTCGTACAGGCTCATCTGAAGCGAATTGAGGAAATCAATCCGACCATCAACGCGGTTGTTCAACTCCGCACGGATGAAGCGCTTGAGGAAGCCCGACAAGCCGATGAAGCCTTGGCGCGGGGCGAAAGTAAAGGGCTGCTGCATGGTGTCCCGATGACGATTAAGGACTCGCTAGATACAGCCGGAGTTATTACCACAGGCGGGACATTAGGTCGCAAAGACTTCGTGCCGCAGCGAGACGCAACCGTCGTCAAGCGCCTAAAAAATGAAGGCGCGATCTTAATGGGTAAAACCAATACCCCTGAACTCACAACCTCGCTTGAAACCAATAATGTGATTTACGGTCGCACCAACAACCCCTACGACCTTACCCGCACCTCCGGCGGCAGCAGTGGCGGCGCGGCAGCCATCATCACTACCGGCGGCGCGCCATTCGACATCGGCAGTGACTATGGCGGCAGCATCCGTTTACCGGCTCATTTCTGCGGCATCGCAGGCATCAAGCCAACATCAGGGCGTGTACCTCGTACAGGCCACATCATGCCGTACGCCTTGGGCGCGACCGATGCCTACCAAACCATCGGGCCGCTTGCCCGAACGGTTGACGACCTCACACTGCTGCTCGGCATTATCGAGGGGCCGGATTGGGAAGACCCGGCTATCGTGCCGATGCCACCCGCTAACCCTAACGCGGTGGATTTAGGCAAGCTGCGCATCGCCTTCTACACCGACAACGGAACCACCACCCCCACGCCGGAGATTATGCAGACTGTAAAAGCGGTCGCCCAAGCGCTTGAGGGTCATGTCGCATCCGTCACCGAAGACCGCCCGAAACGCTTGGCCGAAACGTGGGATTTATGGACTTCATTGAACGTGGCCGATGGCGGCTATGGTACGCTCGAAATCCTCGAAAAAGTGGGAACGCAGCCCAACGCGCGGCATCTGGCGGCAGCTCAACAAGAGGTAAGCGGTCGCGAATTTGGTAAGAGGCTGCGCGAAATGGATTTATTCCGCAGCCAGATGTTGGGCTTCATGGCAAATTACGATGTCATCATTTGCCCTGTAAATGCCAACGTCGCTATCAAGCACGACACCCTGTGGGAAAACTTTGCAGGCTTTAGCTATGCCTCGACTTACAACTTAACCGGTTGGCCGGCTGCTGTTGTTCGTGCCGGAACGTCACCAGAAGGCTTACCCATTAGTGTGCAGATTGTTGCCAATCCGTGGCGGGAAGATGTAGCGCTGAAGGTGGCGCGGTTTGTCGAAGAAAACTTTGGCGGCTGGCAAAAATTGACCTAAGAAATTAGTCCCACTCGCTCGGTCAACTCATCAATTTCTTAATTCACCCCCTAAAAATGGGTGTTTTATGATTTTGTTAAATCTTGTATTGTGTACACATTGAAAGGCGTAAAACAAATAGCAAAGGACATCCACAATGCCAACCAATTTACGCTCGCGTACCTACATCAGCCTTCATGCTCCGATTGAAAAGGTGTGGGAAGCGATAACCGATCCCGAAATGATTAAGCAGTGGTTCTTCGGTGTGGATACTGAAACCACATGGACGGTCGGCAGCCCGATTGTTCATAAAGGGGAGTATCAGGGTAAACCCTACGAGGACAAAGGCATTATCCTCAACTTCCACAAACCGACTACCCTTGCTCATACCCATTGGAGTCCGGTCTCCGGCCTGCCGGACAGCGAAGAAAATTACCAGAGCGTCACGTACTCCTTGTTTGAGCGCGGCGACTTTACCGACCTCACCGTCACCGAGCAAAACCTGCCGGGTGAGGAAGCCAAAGCGACTTCCGATAAGAGTTGGAAGATGGTTCTCGGTAAACTTAAGGAAGTTCTCGAAAAAGAACTGGTTCACTAAATAAAACTCAAAAGTCGAGTATCCCTCGGCTTTTTGATTCCCGCCGATAGAACCATTTGGGTGATGGCTGTGCAAATTCCGATGGGCTGTGTCAAACTATGCTGAATCATGTAGGCTTGTCTACCGAAAGTGGTGAACCATGAGCGATATGACCAACCAAGTCGATGCCATCTTTGCTCAGTGGGATCGGACAAACAGCCCCGGCTGTTCCCTCGCCGTGATGCAGGACGGCGAGATGATCTACTCGCGCGGTTACGGCATGGCGAACTTCGATTATGACCTCGCCATTCGCCCGAATTCGGTGTTCCATATCGCCTCGATCTCCAAGCAGTTCGCGGCCTTTGCCATCGCCCTGCTCGACCAAGCCGGTAAACTCTCGGTGGATGACGACATCCGCAAGTACATCCCCGAAATGCCCGACTACGGCGATGTCATTACCATCCGTATGCTGGCGCACCATACCAGCGGTCTCCGCGACCAATGGGATTTGCTGCATATGGCGGGCTGGCGTGAAAACGACCTCAAGACCAACGCCGATGTGCTGTACTTGGCCTCGAAGCAGCAAGAACTGAACTTCAAACCTAACGATGAATATCTCTATAGCAACACCGGCTATACGCTGTTGGGGTTGATCGTTGAACGGGTCAGCGGGCAAACGCTGCGCGAGTTCACCACCGAGCACATCTTCAAGCCGCTGGAGATGAACGACACACACTTTCATGACGACTTCGAGATGATCGTCAAAAACCGCGCTTATGGGTATTCGCCGCGTCCTGAGGGCGGCTACCGCATTAGCATTCCGCTGTTTGATACGGTCGGCGCGACCAGTTTGTTTAGCACGGTGGAAGACCTCGCGCGGTGGGAGCAGAACTTCTTTCACAAACGGGTCGGCGGTGAACAGGTCATCAACTTGATGCTCAAACCGGGCATTTTGAACAACGGCGAGGCGATTGATTACGCCTTCGGTATCCGCGTCATCAACTATCGCGGCGTTCCAACCTTTGGTCACAGCGGGGCGGATGCTGGTTATCGTTCGGACTTCCTGTGCTTCCCCGACCAGCGTTTCGCCGTTATCATCTTTTGCAATCTCTCCACCATGATTCCGAGCATCCTCAGCAAAAAGGTCGCCGATATTTACCTCGCGGCTGACCTACAAGCTGCCGAGGCCGAACCCGAAAAAATCACCCTCAGCGAAGAACAGCTTGCCCCAAGAGCCGGTGTCTACCGCGACCCCAAGACCAGCGGTACGCGCCGCCTCGAAATGCGCGATGGTCAGCTCTGGGCAGTGATCTTTGACGATTTTGTGCTGCCGCTGGCTGCCACCTCGCCGGAAACGTTCGAAGCGCAGGGCTACCCTGTCAAAATTGCCTTTGTCGATAATGGGGGCAAGCGTGAACTGCACGAAGACATGGGTTCCGGCAAGCCAACCATTTACGAGTGGAGTGATGCGCCCACCGTGACACCGGAGCAGTATCTGGAATTTGTCGGCAGCTACTACAGCGTCGAACTGGATACCCAATATCACGTTGAACGCACCGAACAGGGTCTCATCTTCCGCCACTATAAACACAAGCCGCAGGTTCTCACACCCACCGCGGTTGATGCTTTCTTCGGCGCGGGCGACTTGCAGTTCACCCGTGATGCGGCTGGCAAAATCGACGGCTTCACATGGTTTACAGGGCGCGTCCGCAAGCAGCGTTTCGACCGCGTGAAATAACCACGCAAACGTGGGCATAGCGCCATCAGGTGCATTTTCCGGCTAAGTGTGTCACACTATGCGCCTCTCAGTGTAATCATTAGGCTGGAATAAAATGCCCACAATAAATCTTGTAACCGAAATCCCCGGACCCAAGAGCAAGGCGATGGTTGCCCGCCGCGAAGCCGCGACTGCCCGTGGCGCGTCGAAGCTGACGCAGATCGCCGTTGAAAAAGCGGAAGGCGCGGCAGTCATTGATGTGGATGGGAATACCCTACTGGACTTCGCCGGTGGTATCGGTGTGCTGGCGGTCGGTCACTGCCCGCCCAACGTGGTCGAAGCGCTGCAAAAGCAGGCCGCCGACCTCATCCATATGTGCGCTATCGTCGGCACCTATGAACCCTACGTCCGCACCGCCGAACTGATGAACGAAATCACCCCCGGCGACTTCCCCAAGAAAACCGTCCTCCTCAACAGCGGTGCGGAAGCGCTGGAAACCGCCGTCAAGATCAGCCGCGCCTTCACCGGTCGCCCCGGCATTATCGTGTTCGAGGGTGCCTACCACGGGCGCACCAACCTGACGCTCTCAATGACCAGCAAGTACGGCCTGTTCAAGAAAGGCTTCGGTCCCTTCGCGCCGGAGATTTACCGCTTGCCCTTCCCGAATATCTACCGCCGTCCGGCTGGCATGACCGAAGAACAGTACATTGATGACTGCATCGCTCGTTTGGAGAACGCCTTCATTGCTCAGATTGACCCCGGCTCAGTCGCGGCGATTGTGGTGGAAACGGTGCAGGGCGAAGGTGGCTTCATCGCCACGCCGCCCAAGTTCCTCCAGCGCATCCGTGACCTGTGTACGCAGCACGGCATCGTGTATGTGGCAGATGAGGTGCAGTGCGGCTTCGGGCGCACGGGGAAATTGTTCGCCGTTGAGCATTACGGCATCGCCCCTGACCTAATCGCCACCGCGAAATCGCTGGCTGCGGGAATGCCGCTCGCAGCCGTTACGGGCAAGGCCGAGATTATGGATGGCCCGCACCCCGGCGGCTTGGGCGGCACTTACAGCGGTAATCCCCTCGCCTGTGTCGCGGCGATTGAGGCCATCGGCATGATTCGCCAGCCGGAATTTTTGGCGCGTGCCACCCAGATCGGCGAACGGATGCGCCAGCACCTGCTCGACCTGCAAGCCGAGGTCTCACTGGTTGGGGATGTGCGCGGCCTCGGTTCGATGATCCTAATGGAACTGGTAAAAGACCGTAATACGAAACTCCCCGCCGCCGATGAAACCCTGCTCATGACGCAGGAATGCCTCAAGCGCGGCCTAATCGCCATTCGTTCAGGCTTGTACGCTAACTGCATCCGTTTCCTGCCCCCGCTGAACATCACCGACGAGCAGGTGGATGAAGCGATGGGCGTGATTGCCGAAGCGCTGCGCGTGGCTGAAACCAGCCGCCGCGAAACTATAAAAGCCTAATTCACAGTTGCTATCTTAGGGGTTTGCCGCTGGCAAACCCCTAACCCCCAAATTACCCTTAATAAAACGCACAAATATTTATAATTAACACCTGTAAACGACTTCAAGATTGTAGGGAAGTGCTGAAACCCTACCGCTTCCCCATCACCCTTCTCTCCAAATCTTGGCGACTTAGCGGTTTAAATCATTCCTCCGCATTCCTCTGTGGTGAATGCTTCTCTGCGTTCCTCTACGTCTCTGCGGTTCAACAGCATTTTGCTTTTAGCTGGCGACTGACGACTAATGACTAATGACTTTTCTCAGCGGATTGTTGCTACCCCTCAACGACCGGCAGCAGCAGGCACGATGGGTACTGCTGGCTGTGGTAGAGCGTTTGGGTCGCGGGCTGCATCTCCGCGTCCGCCCCAATCGCGTGTCCGGTATTCGGGTTCCGGTCGTAGAGCGGGAAGCACGCGCTGCGAATATCCAGCCGGATGCGGTGTCCCTCTCGGAACACATTCAAAACCGGCGCGAGTTCAATCCGCATCGAGTAGATTTCGCCGGGGATCATCAGCTTGGCTTCCTGCGCCCCTTCGCGGTAGCGGGTACGCAGCGCCCCCCACGCCACACGAACAGCCCGCCCATCAGGGTACACATCCGTCAGCGTGACGAAGAAGTCCGTATCCGGCGCGTCCGACGAGAGATAAAGCATCGCCACCGGTGTCCCCGCGATTTCAAGCGGCTGGGTAAGCGCGTCACTGGTGTAAACCAGCACGTCCCCCCGCACCTGCACGAACCGCTGGTCAAGCGTTAAATCCTGCGGCGACCATTTGGTGTCGTGGTTCACCCACGCCGGTGTCGGGTCAGCCGGATCATACACGTACGAGTCGCTGCCCGTCCCACTGGCGAAGGTCTGCGCCAGCCGCCCGTCACCATCCAGCGTTTTCCCGTTGGAGGCCGCGTCGAGGTAAAAGCCCCGCATGGTTGAGTTCGCCAGCGTCCATTCATTCTGGGTGCGCCAGCGGTTTTCCCCCAGCGCGAACAGGCTGACCTTCGGCTGTTCGAAGGTTTCAGCGCCTTTCAGGTAACGGTCGAAGAACCGCGCCTGTAAATCCAGCACATCCATCAGCGCATCGTCGCCAAAATCTTCCCCGTAGAGCTTCCGCTGCGGTTCGCGTGTGCCGTGATGATCCCACGGGCCGATCACCATATACTGGTCATCTTTCGCCGGGGACTCCGCCAGCATGTGTTCATAGTTATAAACCGTACCGATCATGCAGTCGTCAAACCAGCCGGTGATATGCAGCATCGGGATGTTGAGCGTGTTGAACTGGTTGTCGAGCCGCAGTTGATACCAGTAGCCGTTCAGGTCAGGCTGCGCCAGCCATTCGCGCCACATCGGGCTGTAGAAGCCGGTCAGTTCATCGAGCTGGTTCAGGGGGAGCTGCCGCAGGATTTGCGCCCAATTCATGCCCAGCGGATCGTCGCCTACGCCCTCATAAGCCGCGACTGACAACTGCATCGACCGTCCGTGTGTCATGTACATCCACGCGAACATTTCCAGCGAAAGTACACCGTTGCGGTAGGGCAAACCGTCCTCCATCCACTTCCCCGGTGAGGCCGTGCTGGACATCGCGGTAAGGTGCGGCGGGTTGGTCTTGGCCGCCATCCATTGGACGTGCGCGGCATACGAACCACCCATCATGCCGACCTTGCCCGTACACCACGGCTGCTCGGCAATCCACTCGACCGTATCGTAACCGTCGTCTTGCTCCTTCATGAACGGGTGCCATTCGCCGTCGGAGTCCCCGCGTCCGCGCACATCCTGAACGATGAAAACATACCCCCGCTCGGCAAAATAACGTCCTGTATCCAAGTATCGCGGTTCGCTGTTGTCATAAGGCGTACGCAGCAGGATGGCTGGAAACGGGCCTTCTCCGGCAGGCAGAATAATGTCGGATGACAGGGTTATACCGTCGCGCATCGGGGTTCGGATGTCGATGAAGCGGCGAAGCGTGCTGCCCGGTTTGACGATGGCTTGCGAGGGGGTCATGAGCGCGATTCTCCAATTAGGAATAGTTCGTTTGGATTATACTCGTTCTAACATCCAATTGCGGAGTTTGGGGCTGGCAAAAGATTCCAATTCCGCCAGTTCCCGTGTTTCGGCAGGGTCACGGTCAACGTTATAGAGAATGTCGAACACGCGGCTGATCGTCCATTCGGGGTTCGGGCGTTCCAGCAGTTGGAGCGTTTGCCCCGCTTCCACCATGCCCTCTTCCAGCACCCGCACGTACCATCCCGCGAAGCCGTTCTGCTGCACACGCGCGGCAAGGTCTCGCTGTCCCCAGCGACGCGCCAGTTTCCAGCAGGGTTGGCGCGGCTGCGAAACTTCGACCTGCGCCGTACCCACTGCGTACACATCCCCAATCGCGACATTATCCTCGGTCATATGGCTCACCGTCAGGTTTTCCCCAAAACCACCGTATAGCCAGTGATGCTCCGGCAGAACACGCCGCCAGTAGTTGTAATGGGCGGCGGCGTACATCAGCGCGGCCTTGTGCGCCCCGCCATGATTTTTCAGGTCGGCTTGTCCATCCCCCGCGAAATTTTCTCTGCCGAGGAAAACCGCGCCTGTCACCGGCGTTTTGAAGATACCGGAACGCCATACGCGCCCTTCATGATCGGAGGTGTCGTCATACGTGCGTTCGGCGGGGAGTCCAACTTGCAGCGAGAGTATTTGAGGCATCAGTCATCGTCCTTCACCAGCGAGTATGCTGTAAAGATGCGTTAGCCGTATGGAGCCTTACGCGGTAAGAGAGGGGTTTACCAGCGGCAAACCCCTTACGAAACGTGCCTAATAGATCGGCTCGACGAAGTAAGTGCTGCTTTGCCCTTCCGCCATCCAGCCGCGCACCGCACCGATGCCGTACAGGATTTCGAACCACGCCATCCCCTCGGCGCAGGTCGGACCGCTGATGACTTGGAAGGTTTGCCCCGGCGATACGCGCCCGATGCGGGTATAGGTGGTGGCTGGCCCGCCGCGCACGCTGACGGTCAGCGTATCGCTATCGCTGGAGGTGACGCGGCCGCGCGCACCGGGGTACAGCCGCGAGGGTAAGTCGGTGGTGCAGCTTGCCGGAGCCGGTGTGGGTGTCGGCGCGGGAGTGGCCGTCGGTAAGCCGAACTGGATATTTTCCTCGTCCGTCAAGATACGCTGGACGCAGCAGTTACGGGCGAAGGTGATGAGTGACTGGGCGTTACGCCAAATCTGCCAGATGCGGGCGGTGTTATCCCCGCCAGCCGTAGCGAAGTACTGCCCATCCGGCGACCACTTCAGGCTGTAAATGTTCGCGTTATGTCCACTAAAACTCAGCAGTTCCCCGCCGCTTTCGGTGTACCATAATTTCGCTGTACCGTCGGCGCTGACCGTAATCAGGCGGTTACCACCCGGCGACCATTCGAGGCCGTTGACCTCACCCTCATGACCGAACAGGGTGCGGAGCAGCGTGCCGGATACCGCGTCCCAGATTTTAGCCGTACCGTCGGCGCTGGCAGTCGCGATACGTGCGCCATCCGGCGACCACGCCACGCGCGTGACCTGCCGGATATGACCAACGAGCGTATAGGCTTCCGCTCCAGTGGCGATGTCCCACACTTTGACGGTGTTATCGGCGCTGGCGGTCGCCACGCGGGTGCTGTCCCCCGACCACACCACACGGATGACGTTGGCAGTGTGTCCGGTGAGGGTGTTGACCAGTTCGCCTGTCTTGGCGTTCCAAATCTTCGCCGTGTTATCGGTGCTGGCGGTCGCCACGTAATTCCCATCCGGCGAGAACACCGCATAGTTAATCACGCCGCGATGCCCCTCCAACGAAAAGAGCAGCTCGCCCGTGTTCGCATCCCAGATTTTCGCGGTGGTGTCGTCGCTGGCGGTGACCAGTTTCATCGTGCCATAACGGTCGGTGCGGTCGCCCCACCAATTAATGTTATTGACCTCATCGGTGTGTCCGGTGAGGGTATACAGCAGCGTGGGTGTTTCGTTGCTGAATGACCAGATTTGTGTAACACCATCCACGCCCGACGAGGCAATCAATTTACCATCCGGCGACCACAGCGCCCGCGTGACATCACCTTCATGCCCACCGAGGATCGCCAACTGCTGACCATCAACCGACCACAAACGGGCGGTGCTGTCATTCCCCGCCGTAACGAGGTACTTGGCATCCGGCGACCAATCGACGCTGGTGACAACACTCGTGTGCCCTGTGAGAACTCGCTTTTGCAGCAGGCTCTCGACCGCAGCAGCCAGCGCCCGTTCGGCTTGCCACGTCACGCGGATTTGAAAGGCGTTCAGCGCGAGGATGACTGCCCGTTCAGGCCGCACCCCACCGAGTTCGATCTGCGCCTGACCAGACATGGCAATACTCTGTGAGGCATAGCGTTCCTGCGAGACAGCCGTCGCTTGCGTTTGGGCTTCCTGCTGCGCGACGACCGCCGTAGCCGCGTTGTTGGCGGCCACAACCGCTTGTTCTTCCGCCCGACCCTGTGCGACGACTGCCGTTGCTGCGTTGTTCGCCGCGATAACCGCCTGTTCTTCCGCTTGCCCCTGCGCCACGATAGCGGTTGCCGCTTGGCTGTTGGCGATGCCGCGCTGGTTATTCGCTTCACCAAACAGCGCCAGCGAAAGCACGGCTAAGGCAATTGAGACGACCAGCGCCACACTCACCCCTGCGAGTAACCGGCGCTGGCGGGCAGTCGCGGCGAGGCGGCTGGCGGTAATGTATTCGGCATGGAGCGGCGTGGGCGTGGGCTTCTTGGCAACGGCCTGCGCCAGCCACATTTCGGCCTTACGCAGGTCATCCCCTTGTAATAAGAGGCTGCTATTCTGGTTATCCGCCTGCCACTCTTTAGCACGGACGAGCAGCCGGGTGTGGGCGCGGGCATTGCTCAGGTCAATGTCCAGCGCGTTAATCAGCAGTTTAAAAGCCGCGTCGAAGTTATCGGTCGGGCGGAAGTAAATCCAGTTATGCGAGCTGATGACCGGATGCATCACCGCTTGGTCGGCGGGGTCGGTGATTTCGCGGTGCAGCAGGGGGATAAATCGCTTGTTGTTGGCGACCGCGTATTCGATTTCGTTCCGGCAGACCTGCGAACGCACCGAGTCCGGGCTGATGATGAACACGAACGCATCGGCTTGCTCGATGCCAGTGGTAACTTCCTTCCACCAATCGGCGGTGGCGGGAATGTCTTCCCAATCCACCCACGTATTGCGCTGCTGGGCGGCGAGCGATTCATGCAAGCGGTGAACGAAGTCTTTATCTTTGCGCGAATACGAAATGAATACGTCAGCCATGTGCATTCTCCACGCGGATAAGGTTGAAAAATAACCTTATGGTTCACCCGCATGATAGCACAATCCCCGCCGCCCCGCCTAACGGTTAGCCGCCGCAGTTTCAATGTTGTGAGGTGTCGTATGCTCCGGCTTTATTCTTTGTTGAAACATTCGACCTTGTAAATGGCTAGGATATTACCTGAACCCTGCCATGTACGGGTACTCAACAGCTTGAGCGACACAGGCGGACGACCGACAAACAGTGGCGTACCTTCGCCAGCAATGAGAGGGAAGATCATCAGGTGGAGTTCGTCAACCAGATCATGTGCCATCAAATCATTCCATAACAGGCGGCTCATAAAGGTGAAGATGTCACGCCCTTCCTGCGCTTTGAGGGCGGCGATTTCCTTGTATACGTCGGCACGCCGGATGATGCGTGTGTTGTTCTCCCACGGCGCGAGATCTTCCGGCTGGATCGTGTCCGAAACCACAATCTTGTCCATGTCCTTTTGCAGTTGGGCGATTTCCTGCCGGATTTTAGTAGCGTTCGGGTCGTTCGGCACGCCTGTCCAATAGGTTTTGTTGCCCATAAACGAGGTGCGCCCACTCAGCAGCAGGGTATCGGCGGCACGCAGTCGTTCAGCATTGTAGTCATCAAAGTTCTGGTCGTCGTGATAGTCAGGATGGAAGTAATCGAAAATCGCGTCCAGCCGACGGTCTTTGCCTTCGTAGTAACCATCGAGCGTACTCAAATTACTGACGATCAGTTTCCGCATGGTTGTCCCCCTCATGCAAATGTGAATATGGTAACACCACACTAAAGGGTGGAAACAGAATTTATCTTTTCCCCCCACGCAAATGTGAACCGTTGAGACCTTTAAGCCCTTCCCTGTTACTACGGCTAACAGCGGAGGGAGCCTGCGAACGTACCATCGTAGGGTGAGGGCTTAAAATAATCATCCACCGCTTAAGATAGTGCTACCCGGAAAGCAAACCATTTTTCATTATAGTACAAAATTTCTGATCTGAGTGTTTGAATAGTCAAACCAAAATCGGTTATGATTAAGCAAAATGTGAGTCGTAGGAAATAAAAATGGCAACCATCCAAATTCAAACTTCAGTCGAACAGTTGTTGGATGCAGTCGCGCAATTACCCCCGGAAGAAATCGCGGCGCTGACAGAAAAATTGATCGTGCTTCGTGCGACCCATTCCACCCATCACGTTGATGGGGATGAGGCAGCACTACTCCTGCAAATCAACCGTCTTCCATCTTCTGAGCTGCAGAAACGCTATGAAGTCCTCATCAATAAGCGTCAAAACGAAACGTTGGATACCAACGAACATGATGAACTGATTGCAATATCCAACCAATATGAACAGCTTGAATACGAGCGAGTGCAAGCCCTTGCGGAACTCGCACGTTTACGCAAAACGTCACTTACAGAACTTATGAACAAGCTCGGCATTACACCCCGATAATGGCTGATTCGCGTATTCCCGCTGCGCTGCGTGAGCACGTTACACACCGGGCAAAAAATTGCTGTGAGTATTGTTACAGCCAAAGCCGTTTCGCCGTCCAACCCTTCTCGATTGAACATATAAACCCGACTAGCAAAGGCGGTTTATCGACTGAAGATAATCTCGCACTGTCATGTCAGGGATGCAATAATCACAAATACAACAAGACACAGGGGAGTGATCCAATTAGCGGTCAGAAAACACCTCTGTATCATCCCCGTATTCACGCATGGACAGATCATTTTGTGTGGAATGAGGACTACGAGCCTGTTTGGCATAAGTAATAAACTGTTATCTAGCGATGAAGGCGGCGAAGCATGAGGTGAATCATGGCGATATAGATCATGTTTTCACTCACATCCGACCGCTCTTCATAATCTTTGCTCAAGCGACGGGAACGATTCAGCCAAGCAAAGGTTCTTTCAACAATCCAACGTTTGGGAATGACCGCAAACCCTCGTTCAGTAATGCGGCGGCTGATTTGAACTGCGACACCAAACAGGTTTTGGCACCAATCGATGAGCGGTGGTTTGTCATAGCCGCCATCAAAGATGAAGAGTAACCAGCGAGTGACAAATGCGATCCGTCGTAGTAAAGCTTTAGCTCCATAATCGTCTGAAAAGTTTGCTGGCAGTACCAAAACACCCAATAGCATTCCCATCACATCGACAGCGATATGTCTTTTTCGGCCTTTGACCCGCTGGCCCCCGTCGAAGCCACACGCCCCTTTTTTTCGGTCGTTTTGACCGATTGGCTATCCACTATTACCACGCTGGGTTCATCGGCTCGTCCGTCCTGATCACGAATCCCTAGTCGCAGATGATGATTGATCATCTCCCATGTGCCATTCTTGCCCAGTTTTCGAAAATACCCATACACGGTTTCCCACGGTGGAAATTCGTGGGGCAGCGCACGCCACTGACACCCGGTTCGCACCACATACAAGATGGCATTCAGCATCTCGCGCAGATTATGTTTCGGCGTTCGTCCTCTTCCGCGCTTTCGCGGTAGCAGTATCCGTAAATGCTGCCATTCTTCATCGGTTAAATCGCTTGGGTAGGCTTTTTGTGTATTCATTCTCTTACTTTATTACAGCTTGTTCCTTTTTCAAAACACGCTCTCAGTTATCAGTTCAAGACAGAAGCAATCCGATAAATTCCGCAAAAGCTGCGAAAACTGCAAATGCGGCAGTTCGTTTTGGCAGCGGGTTTGAGAGAGCGATTTGCCGAAACTTTGCCCTAAAGGATTTCCTTCGGTCACAAAATTCTTCAAATTCTGCAATTTCACAGTGCATTTTAGGATTGGCTTGTGAAATTTGGCCTCCAAAAATTGAAAATGTCTGAAATGTTGCAGTTGTTGCAGTTGTTGCAGTTGTGATTCTCATTATTCTCAACATTTGACCGAGCAATTATGCTGTTGCTGTTGTTGTTGCAGTTGAGAATTGTCGCAAATGTCGTCAGAGTCGTCAGTGTCAGTCGAAAGTTATCAGTTATCAGTTATCAGTTATCAGTTGTCAGTTGTCAGTTATCAGTTGTCAGTTGTCAGTTGTCAGTTGTCAGTTGTCAGTTGTCAGTTGTCAGTTGTCAGTTGTCAGTTGCCAGTTGTCAGTTGTTGGTTGTCGGTTGTCAGTTATCAGTTAAAGGCAAAAGCGATACAAGTCAACAATTACCCCTCCAAGAGCATAATCGGCGGCAAAAGCGGCACAGGCAGCATGGATGAGGTGTGCTTATTGTGCGTGTTGGTGTTACGTGGGCGCAGCATGAGCGTTTTAAAACCCTTTCAATTCCAGAAAACAATGCAATTCGTGTAAACCTATTACCTCTCAGGTGTTTTAGGAGAGAACACACATAGATACTCTCCTACACGACGATGATGTGTACGGTCGGTGGTACGGACAGCCTGTCTGCTATCCCATAGCTGTCAACTTAAGGATTGAGAAAAGGGAAGCAAGCCTGAGAAGATAGTGTTTACCAAGACAATATCAGTCAGGTTGCTTCACCATAAAAACAATAACGGAAGTCACACAAGAATT
>JAIUNI010000010.1 GCA_020161935.1 Chloroflexota bacterium | reverse complement strand
CATCATGCCACCCTTCATACTGTCCTGCTTGATTCCGCTCATCCGTTCGCCTATGCGGTCTTTCGAGCTTTTCGTGAGGAGTGGTTTTTCGCTCATTTGTCTCTTTCTTTGCACAAATTTTAGGAAGCAGTTATAGTTAGAGTTTACAAACTTTAGAGTCACTTTTATGAGGGGAAACGACTAGCAAAAGGCGAACAAAAAGGGCGAATGATCGCCCTTTTTTAGTTATGCCTTCGTTCTGCTCAGTCTATTGAGGTGCTGTGGCCTGTGCGCTGTCCATCCGAGGAGTCGTCCCACCAACAATGCCACCGTGATGGATCTGGTACGGTACGGTGGTGACGACGACGCGATCCATGTGCGACAGCGCGAGGTTGAAGATGAGCGCCGTATTCTGGTGCAAGAGCTGTCCCCAATAGCTATCCATCGCCAAGTGGCCCATGATGATGTGAACATAACAACCGGGGTTTTCGGCCTGAATGTGTTCGACATAATCCTGAATAGGTTCTGCCAGCAAACGGTATGGTGACGAAATGACGACCAACTCACCTTCACCGATACGCTTCGCCCACTTCTCCTCCACCAGCCTCGCCTTATCAGGGCTGATCGCAACGTGAACAGCTTTCCACGGGTGTTGCAGCGACTTCGCAAAGTTGACTAAGCGTACCGTCTCGGCATGAACGTCGTCGATCAAAATCAAGGTTTGAACGGTACGGGTGGCGGGTTCAGGCGGTGCGCTATCCCAACTCAGCGCCTTCGCGACACTCTTATAGTGACGATGAATGCGGAAGAAACACCACACCAATGACGGAATGAGAATGACGATGAGCCACGCACCGGATGTAAACTTGGTCACGGCAAAGACGATCATAACAACGAACGTACAAGTCGCACCAATGGCGCTGACAATCATATGTTTGCGCCAATGCGGGTCATATTCGAGATCGGTTTCGAGACCCTTGATCTTTTCACCGGGTTTTAGCTTGCTAATGCGCCGCGCCCGAACCACCATACCCGCTTGCGAGAGGGTAAAGCTGAGGAACACACCGACGGCATACAGGGGAATGAGCGCAGTCGTCGTTGCGTTCGCCACGATCACCAGCAGCGAGGCAAACAACGCCAGCACCAAAATACCCCACGAAAACACGAGGCGACCACCACGCAAGGTCAATTGGCGCGGGAGGAAGCCGTCACCCGCCTGCAAAGCGGCCAAACGCGGGAAGTCCGCGTAGCTCGTATTGGCAGCCATCAACAAGATCAGCGCCGTACCCGCCAGCATCAGCAGATAAAAGACGCTCTCCTTACCGTAGACGGTACGAGCAATCTGCGAGATGACGGTTTCAGTGTGACTCGGCAGCGCACCAATTTGATGAGCGACCAGCGTGATACCCAAGAACAGAGTAATGAGAATGCTGCTCATCCACACCAACGTGATGGCGGCATTCTTGCTGCTGGGCTTCTTAAAGGCGGTGATACCGTTGGAAATGGCTTCGATACCTGTTAGCGCCGTACAACCGCTAGAGAAGGCACGCAGCACCAAGAAAACGGTCAGCGAGTCTAAGGCCGTGTGATGGATAACATCCACATCGCCGACTACGCCTAAGCTGCCCGTGAAGTACTTCACCGCTGCGACACCGAGGGTAAAGAACATGATACCCAAGAAGAAGTACGTGGGAATCGCGAAGATTTGTCCACTTTCTTTCACGCCACGCAGGTTAACCACCGTCATCAGCAGGATAACCGCCACCGCGATCACGACCTTATAGGGTAAGAGACCGGGGAACGCAGAGGTAATCTGCGCGACACCGGACGAAACACTCACCGCGACTGTGAGGATGTAGTCGGTTAAAAGCGCCGCACCGGCGATTTGGGCGGGGACTTCACCAAAGTTATCACGCGCGACGATGTATGCACCACCGCCGTTCGGATAAGCAAAAATCGTCTGCCGGTAAGAAATCGTCACAATCGTTAGCAAAATAGCAATGGCTATAGCAATAGGTATCGATATACCGAGTATCGCCGCGCCTGTTCCCGCTAATGACAGGATAATCAAGATTTCTTCAGTGGCGTAAGCGGTGGAAGAAAGAGCATCTGAAGCAAAAACCGCTAATCCGACCGGTTTACTAATGGCTTGGTGTGCCAAATCTTTGGTCGCCAGCGGCTTTCCTAGAAGCATACGTCCGACATTCATATTGTGGGCACTCTCGATAGTAATGGTTTAACCATACTTATACAACGAACTTTCCCAGCCACAATAGTACTAGAACCTTGAGACTGGGAAAGTGTCAAAAATATATCAAGACATATACGCATTATGCACAAATACGCTGTACAACTCAATAGAGTTTACCTCTATGAGCGAGACCACACCCCACTATTTGGGGGTGCTGCTCATCTCGAGTTAAGAAATCTTAAAGTCCCGAAGGGTTCACAAAAAGGCAGGTAATAGGTAGAATGTTCCTAAGAAACCAGTTGAGAAGTTCTGAAATACCGGACAGTCAGTATGCTGTCCCTACAACAACGCGCGTTTGTGAGGCGAATTTCGTGTAGGGGCGTGATACATCGCGTCCGATGAACCCCAAACCTCCTTTTCAAACGGCTTCTAACTTTTAAGGAGATTAACACTCAATCTATGGATGCAACCCGCTGGACAAGTTTTGACCTCATCTTTTTCGATTGTGATAGCACGCTGTCATCAATCGAAGGCATTGATGAACTTGCACGCTTCAAAGGGAAAGAATGGCGCGTGGGCGTATTGACCGACAAAGCCATGAACGGCGACCTCGATCTCAGTGAAGTTTACGGCAAACGGTTGCAGGCTATCCGCCCGACGCGGGGCGAACTGAAGGCCATTGAAGAACGCTACTGGGAAACCCTCGTACCGGATGCCCAAGCCGTTATCAACGCGCTCAAAGCATTAGGCAAGCAGGTATTTATCGTCAGCGGCGGGTTAGCTGAACCGGTACGCGGCTTTGGGAAGCGCCTCGGTGTAGGACCCGAAAACATCCGCGCCGTCGAATTGGAATACAACGAACTTTCCGGTGATTGGTGGCAGTATCACCAACCCCAAACCCAGCACCGTCAAACCTATTTAGACTACAATGAAGGCCCGCTGACGGTATCCAGTGGTAAACCCGCGATTATTCAGTCGTTGGCAGCCGGTAAACACGGACGGCGGCTCATGGTGGGGGATGGCGCGTCGGACTTAGCCACCCGCCCGGTCGTGGATTTATTTGTCGGTTTTGGCGGGGTGGTGAAGCGCGACAAAGTGGTGAACGGCTCAGACGTATTCGTGTCGGTCAATTCACTGGCACCAATCTTACCGTTAGCGGCAGGCCCAGCCGGTTATGCACGGCTTCTCAATACCCCGTACAAGGAACTCTTTAACAAAGGTTTGTCGCTGGCTCAGTCAGCAGGTATGACCTTTCAAAATACTGAACTCCAAACCGCCTATCAGAAAGCATTCGAGACAACATGACCCGTTACCGTGAGTTTGATGCCATCATTTTCGACATGGATGGTTTGCTCGTCGATACAGAACCCGTTTGGGAAGAAGCCGAAACGGACATGCTCGGTCAATATAACGTTACCCTTGATGCCGACGTGCGAATGGGGCTAGTCGGCTTACGCAACGATGTTTTCCTCGGTCGGTTAAAAGAGCGCTACAACATTCCGGCGACATTGGATGAACTGCAAATCGACGTGATCGGGCGAATGCTCAAGCTCATCCCTGTGAAGGCCAAGCCGATGGCGGGTGCGGAAGAAATCATTCAATTTGCCGTCAAGACTAAAATTCCGGTCGCCATCGCGTCCAGTTCACCGGGGGCGATCATCGAGGCGGTGGTTAAGAGCAACCGCTGGGAAACCGCTATTCCCGTGCTATGCTCCGCCGAACACCTGCTAGCGGGCAAACCCGAACCGCATGTCTACCTCGAAGCCGCCAAGCTGCTGAACGTCGAACCGACGCGCTGCCTCGCCTTGGAAGATAGCACCAACGGAGCCAGAGCCGCCATCGCCGCCGGAATGACGTGCTACGCTGTGCCGGATCTCTCCCACACCCGTTGGGAAGCCTTCGCTGGAATCACCGACCACCTTTTCCATAACCTGCACGACGTGTTACATCATCTTCAACAGGTTCATTAGCAATCCCAATTAGGACATTTTCATGCCCAAACAAAAAATTGCTGCATGGCTAGTACACCTTTATACTGCGTCCGGTGGCATAGTGGGGATGTTCGCGCTTTACTGGGCAGCGCAGGGGCAACCGCGTCATGCCTTCTTCTTACTCGGCATCGCCATGCTGATTGACGGCACCGATGGCATCCTCGCGCGGCGAGTGGGTGTGCGGCGTGTACTGCCGAACTTCGACGGCGCGATGATCGACAATGTGATCGACGTGCTGACTTACGTTTGGGTTCCGGTGTTCATCATGGCCTCGCAAAACCTGCTGCCGAACGTCATTTGGACGGCAGTACCGGTCATCGCCGCGTTGTACGCCTACGGGCAGACCAACATGAAAACCGATGATGCTTTTTTCCTCGGTTTTCCGAGCTATTGGAACGCGATTGCCCTCTATTTATTCTGGTTACAACCGCAGCCGGTCGTCGCGGTGCTGATGGTTGTCATCCCCGGCATCCTGTCGTTTATTCCCACGCGCTACTTGTACCCCAGCAAAAACCCGCTCTTTAGCAAAACCAACTGGATACTCTCGCTCATATGGGCGGCGCTGATTACCATTCTGCTCGTTCAAGAAGAACCTGATCCGCGCCTAATATTGGTCAGCTTATCTTACCCGATCTTCTATCTAGTGAGCAGCTTTTACGTTGACTGGGCGATTCGGCGTGGTAAAACCTTTGCTACGCGAGCGTGACCTTCTCACACGATTACCCGAATGTTATAGTTGATGGATTGATAACGAATGACCCTAGCATCACCCGCAGTCATGACACCTCTGAAAGGTGACGAGAACCTCGTGCCAACTTATCACATTTTGGTCGCGACCGATTTGGCTGAGAGCAGCCTGAAGATATTGCAAGAATCCGCCGATATTACCATCCAGCAGGTTACACCTTCTGCCGTGCGGGACAGCCTCAGCCAAGCGCACGCCTTGATCGCACGGGATGATGTGCGTATCGATAAAACGCTCTTGGAGACGGCACCCAACCTCAAACTGATCGGGCGGGTGGGCGCTGGCTTAAACGGTATCGACATTGAAGCGGCGACCAACCGGGGCATCATCGTTATGAACACCCCCGGAACGAACGCGATTGCCGCCGGTGAACATGCGATTGCGCTCATGTTGGCACTCAGCCGCCGCTTGGTGGTCGCCCACGACAGCCTCAAGGATGGTTGGTGGCTGCTCGACCGCAAACGCCAAGCTGGAACGCAGCTCTTCGAAAAGACGTTAGGGATTATAGGTTTGGGACGTGTCGGGAGCGTCGTCGCCAAGCGTGCGCTGGCCTTCGGCATGACTGTCCTCGCTTACGACCCCTATATGAGCGAAGACCAACTCCTCGACGAACGGGTGCAGTTGGTCGGCCTGAAAGAACTGCTCACCCGCAGCGACTTTATCACACTGCACGTTGCAGCCACGCCCGAAACGGCTGACTTCATCAACGCCAACACGCTGGCACAGATGAAGCAAGGCGCACGGCTCATCAACACCTCGCACGGCAGCGTTATTGACGAGGCGGCTGTAGCTGCTGCCCTCAAAGATGGACACCTCGCGGGGGTCGCGGTTGACGTGTATCGGGACGAGCCGCCTTACAACAGCCCGCTCGTCGGCCTTGATAATGTCATTCACACGCCGCGCATTGGCGACAACACCATCGAGGCCATGCAAGATTTGTCGCTCCAAATTGTGAAGCAAGTTTTGGACGCGCTGCACGGCAAAGATTACCGGAACGTGGTCAACATGCCGTTCGTGCCGGGGTTGGACTTTGAAACCGCCCGCCCTTACATGCGCTTGGCGGAATGCATGGGGACGATGATCCATGCGCTCTCGCGCAGTCCGGTGAGCCGCGTCGCGGTCGAATATCGCGGCGAGGAAATGAGTGGTTTGGTCAAAGCGCTTGCGGTCGCCATCCTCAAAGGTCTGCTGCAACCGGTACTTGGTAACAAAGTCAACACCATCAACGCGCCGGTGTTAGCAGCCGAACGCGGCATTCAAGTCACACAGGCCAAAGGTATGAAAACCGGCGATTACGCCAGTATGGTTTCGTGCGAAGTCACGCTGGAGGATGGCGAAAATATCCTGATGGCGGGAACCTTGCTTGACCGCAAAGAACCGCACATCGTCCAGATCAACCAATACCGCATGAACTTCGTACCAGAAGGTCATCTGCTGCTGATGGGCAGCTTCGACCAACCGGGTGTCATCGGCAAGGTCGGTACGCTCATGGCGACCAACAACGTCAACATCGCCAGTTGGCACACCGGACGCGCCGAACCGGGTGGTCATACTTTCACCGTGCTTGCGCTTGACCTGCCCCTTCCTATCCCCGTGTTAGATGAGTTATTGGGGCTAGAGTTTGTTCGGCACGCGCACCAAGTCGAGATTAAGCAGTAGGCGGCATTACCCTGATTAAGCGTTATTTACCCACTGCTGCCAACCTTCTGTGGCTGGCCTTATTAATCGGCTATACGACAGCAGGCATGAAGCTCGCCCCATTCCACGGTGACGAGGCCATGCACATCTATACCAGCCGTGACTATACGACGGTGTTTATTGAGAACAACCTGCAAAGCCTGCCGGTAAACCCGCCCTACGACATCGACAGCGACCCACGATTGCGCTTGCTGAATGGCTCGGTCATGCGCTATTCGGTGGGCTTCGCCATGCAGTTGGCGGGCTTAACCGCAGGAGACTTGCCCCCACGTCCCGGTTGGGATTGGGGTCTGCATTACGCCGATAACATCGCGACCGGACACCGCCCGACCGAAACGCTGCTCACGGTCGCCCGCAGTGTCGCAGTCTTCTACTTCGCCATCAGCATTATCGCCATGTTCGGCATCGGTTGGCAGTTCGGTGGGCGTTGGGTCGCCTATCTCGCCAGCGCCTTCTATACCCTCAACCCGATCATCCTCTTAAACGGACGGCGAGCGCTGGTCGAAAGCGCCCTGTTGTGCTTCGGTCTGCTCACCATTTATGTCGCCCTGCAAATCGCCCGTAAACGCGAGCAAGGCGGCAAAGGTTTATGGGGTTGGTGGGCAGCGCTCATCATTTGCGCTGCGCTGACACTGGTTAGCAAGTACAGCGGCACGATCTTCGTCGCGGGTGCGTTCGGCGGTATCTTTATTGCCGAAATATTCAGAACCTTCCCGCGGAAACAATCTCAGTTTCCACCACTAACTCTAAATGGTTTGATCGCTTCCACCCTTAAACTGACCGCCAGCGGTCTGCTCATGCTGGCACTGGTCGTGGCGCTGTCGCCTGCCCTCTGGAACGATCCGGTCAGCCGCGTGCAAGACCTTACACAAATGCTCCAAGAACAGGTTGAAATCGTCGTCTCGATCCTGTCACCCGAAGCACCGACCACCCTTCCACAGCGGGTAGAAGGCATTCTCACCCAACCGTTTATGACACCCGTTGCTTATTTTGAACAAGCCTCGTGGGCAGAAGCCGAACCCATCGCGCAGGAGATCACAGCTTACAACACCTCACCGCTAGGGGGCTTACCGGTGGATACCAGCACAGGCGCAGTCTTAACCGTCTTAGCAGGTATTGGGCTGCTGACTGTGGTTGTGCCTCAGTTACGTCTATATCCCTCAAACGCACTAGTGGTCGTCCTCATCATGTGGCTGCTTGTCACATTTGCGAACTTACTCATCAACCCGTTACCGTGGCAGCGCTACTACCTGCCCGAAATCCCGATCATGACGCTGCTTGCCACCGTGGGTACTGTCCGCCTCATCCTCCGCCCGCGCCGCAAGCGTCCAGCCCAGTAGCGCCATGTCCCGCCAACAAGCTGGCCTATTCAACGCACTCCTCAGCCGATCCCTTTCGGCATGGGATGGCTTGTGGCTGCTCGTCCTCACCCTCTATATCCTCGCTGGAACAGCCCTCGCGCCTTTTCACGGTGACGAAGCGATGCAAATCACCATGAGCCGCGACTATTTTACGGCTTTCGTAAACCAACAGCCTCAATCCCTACCAGTTTCACCACCTTATACCGTCGATAATCCCGCATGGCTGCGCCTGATTAACGGCTCCGTGAACGTCTATACAATAGGTCTAAGTCTCCACCTCGCCGGATACACCGAAAACGATCTCCCGACGCTGTGGGAATGGCCGCTCAGCTACGACGAAAACATCGCGCGTGGGCATCGTCCCGACTCGCGAATGCTCACCGTCAGTCGCCTACCGTCTGCCATCTTCTTAGCGGCTGGTGCTATCGTCTTATTCGGCATCGGTTGGCAGTTTAGTGAGCGCTTACCCGCCTATATCGCCAGCGGTTTGTATGCCTTGAGTCCGGTGATCCTGCTCAATGGGCGGCGGGCAATGATGGAAGGCTCAGTGCTTTGCTTCGGTCTGCTCGCCATCCTGCTTGCCATTCTCATCTGCAAAGGGCGTACCGGTTGGCGGTGGTGGTTGTGCCTCGGTCTATCCAGCGGCCTCACGCTCGCTAGCAAACACAGCGGCATCCTATTCGTGGCCGTCACTTTTGGCTGGCTTATCCTTTACCACTTACCCCTCAGAAAGCAGCATTCTCATTCCCCTCGCCCTGAAGGAGAGGGGTTAGGGGTGAGGGTACTCACACAGCCGCTGATTGCCCTAATCGTGAGCATCGTGCTTACGGTCATTGTCTTTCTAGCCGCCTCACCTGCTTTATGGAGCAGTCCGGTCGAGCGCTTCGGTGACTTGATACGCGAACGGCAGTTGCTTTTGGAATCGCAAGTGACTGCCGAGCCAACCGCCCCTACACCCCTCACAGATCGCCTATCGGGGATCATCACCCAACCTTATATCCAACCGCCGGTTTATTTTGAGGCCGCTTTCTGGGCAAACGTCACCCCGATTCAAGCCGAAATTAAAGCCTACGAATCCTCGCCACTCAGCGGCTTACACGCGGGTATCATAATCGGCGGCATCCTCTCACTCATGGCCTTCTGGGGTATCATCATCACGCTGCCGCATTGGCGCACATGGCATGTCGGGCTTCTCCTCTGGCTGGCGCTCGCCGTTGCAACGCTGCTCATCAACCCCTTACCGTGGCAGCGCTATTACCTCGCGTTGTACCCTCTCGCCACATTACTCACAGCCATTGGGGTCACGAATATCGTGACGCGGCGCACGTCACAACAAAAGCTGGCGTAAAGTCATCAGACGAATATCCCCCTTGTCAGTTGGCTAAATGTCGTCCACACTACAAATAAGCGACTTCATTAATGGATCGAGGTTTAGGCTATGCTCCGTCAACTCATGATCGTCATACTCGGTGCGCTTATACTCGCTGGCTGTAACAACAATAATGTGGCTCCCACCCAAGCTGTGCAAAACACGAGTGGCACGCCCGCAGCCGACGCGACAGCCGCCGTCCCGCTGCCCACCAATGGCCCACGTGAATATGGCACCGAAGAAGTGGCACTCCCGATACCGGGGACACTCATCGCCCCTGTCACCGAAGAACCCGGCGCGGGGCAGCCCTTTTCTCAGGTTATCCTGAACCGCAGCGGCGGCTTGCAAGGAACCCCGCTTGACGTGATACTGTCTGCCGATGGTACGCTCATCCGCAATGGTGCAACCAGCACCGTATCACCGGATGTGGTTACACAAATCAATCAAATGCTCGATCAAATGGGCTTTTTCGGAATGCAGGGGGTGTTTCAAGGCATCGGCACAAGCGCGGATGTCTTCACTTACAACATCACCGTCGAAAAGCCCAGCGGTGCGGCGCGTACCGTAACCGCGCAGGATGGCTATATTCCACCGGAATTAGCCGCTCTGCTTCAGGTGCTTCAAGGACTGGGCGAATCCTAAAAAACCATCGGGGTACAGGCGTATGGACTCCCGAACGCTTCATCACGGCAGGGCTTGGGCGTTAATAATGTAATTGGCCGGATCGCCCCCCATTTCTGGAACGACAATACGGAAGGGCGCTGAGTCGTTTGTATTCAGCGCCGCCGACAAATCGACATACCCCGCCGCGATAACGTTTCCCGCCGCGTCAAAGATCGTCGCCACGACACGCGGAGCCAGCAGCGGTTTGTCACTGATGTTCTGGACTGCACCCTCAATTACCATACTGCCATCCGCATCAAACGACGAGTCATCCTGCCACGCCAATTCATCTTGTCCGTAAACAACACGCTCCGGTTCGGACTGCCATTCTGTATTCCCGACCGACAAATCAAACGTCGTGGTAAAAGCTGGCTGCCCTTGCCCAAAGCGCAGGCTGAACGGTGCAAATCCACCCACCGGTAAGCTGTAGCCCATCACTGTGTCCACCGCCTCGGCAATCGGTACGCCATCCGCGTTCTTTAGCACCGCCCGAACAGGTATATCCGTCAGTTGGACGCTGCCCCGGTTCGCGACCTCGCCTGTTATAAAAAATACATTTTGTGGCGTGCGCCATGTCGTGACGTGCAGGAATTCGATTGCGGTCGTGCTCGCGTAACTGAGAACGTTCGGGTCGGATGCTTCGAGCGTCGCAGTCGTATTGACGGTAAACGTGTTGACAATCTGCTGGAGGATGTTCATACGGACAGCGTTAGCACTCACCAGCACATCAATCACGCTCAGGAACGTGCCGGTTTGCTGGACGAACGTGTTGACCTGCTGCGCGATGCCACCCGCGCTCTGCCGGATGCCGCTGAGTCGCCAACTGCCATCGCCCATCGCTTGCCGGCTGACTTCGGTGTAGGTGGTTACATCCGGTCGGATTTGCCGCTGATAGCGATCCAAGAAACTGGCAAAGGTCGCCGAGTCGAACGCTTCCCCAACATTGACGACCGCAAACGTCACTGACGGCTGCTCCTCGGTCGGGGCAGAAAACGCCGCGCTGGCAACCACGGTGGTATTCTGCTCGTACAGCGCCCAATTACGGGGTACGGCTGCGCTAAATACACCAGCAGGATGCGTATAGAGGAATGAAGAAACATCGGGCGGCGCTGGCGGGGGCGCAAAAACGACCGCCCCACCGCTGCATCCGGTCACGAGCAGCAAGAACAAAAATGAGAAGTGACGCAGCACAGCAGCCCCCAACAACTCGTCGATAGAATGTAATCGATTATAGTACCTTCAGGCGAATTGTGTTATGCTGTGCGTCGGCGTTATGATGTGACAGGAATTGTCACAGGGTTGAAGGTAAACGGCATGTACACCAATAACGAGATTTTATTCCCCCATCATGTCATCCCAAGCCTCCGCAAGCTGCGCGGCGCGGAATGGCAGGCATTGATTGACCGTATCGTCAAACTGCCGGAAACACATGAAGAAACGCTGGCCTTCATGATGATGATGATTAAGCTCGACGGCTGCATGGCCTGTGAAACCGATAGTTACCGTGCCATGCGGGGGTGTGCCGCCTGCGCCATCCAAACCTTACGCCGCTACAAAGGGGATGACGCGGAACTCATCAGCCAGTTTAATGCCGCGCTGGAAGAAGTCCGCAAATTCGCCGACACCCATCCCGCAATTGGGATTGTGACTCGATAATCATCATTTCCTACCACTAACCAAACAACCTATAGGCTCATAACAATCCCTACCTTAAACCCTGACTTTAGGTAGGCGATTCTGATCCCCCTTTTGTATAAGGTTGCGCTATTTCATAGTGAAAGCGCGGCATTATGATCGTAATCGGGTGGGTACAATTATCAAAGCGGCGGCACGAGCCAGCAGTTTCTACCAGAGCGTATACGCTGCATAATCCCTGTACAAGATGATGTGATAAACCGTGTTGTTGAAATTCAACGTGGCTACATCTCAGCCATCGCCCTGTATGCCACAAACTTAAAAGTCGGACAGGTAGCATTACACTGGCAGCCTTCACAGGCTATTGACGACCGCATAGACCATTTGAAGTGGCAGGCGAAAAGCTATGCACGCATTTTGGATAGGCATCACCTGCCTTATAAAAGTCGTGCGGAGATCATTCACATCACGATAAACCCACAATAAACAGGGAAGCACATTAACACACGAGACAGTGGCGTTCTCGCCTAAGCCAATATTGACTCTGATATAGGCGTGTGCTAGACTTCCCCCACTCAATTGTCACTTGTTTACCAACTGAGTGATCTGTTAGGCAACAGAAGGGTGTAAGGGCTATCAGCGCCATAAATTATCGCGTCAACGAACAAATACGCGCCAGAGAAGTTCGGCTGATTACAGACACAAACGAGAACATCGGTGTCGTGTCGGTTCGGACTGCGCTTCAAATGGCAGAAGAAAAAGGTCTTGATCTGGTCGAGGTTTCGCCCAACGTCGAGCCGCCGGTTTGCCGTATTATGGACTTTGGTAAGTTCCAGTACGAAAAACGACGACGCGAACGTGAAGCCAAAAAATTACAAAAGGTAATTGAGGTTAAAGAAATCCAACTCCGTCCCAAGACTGACTCGCATCATCTTGGATTTAAAGTGCGCGATGCGCGTAACTGGATCAAAGAAGGCATGAAGGTGCGGGTACGGGCGCGGTTCCGTGGTCGTGAGCGTGATTATCCCGATATTGCCTTGCAGCGCATGTTAGAAATTGCAGCAGATTTACAGGATGTCGCGGTTGTTGAGCAACAACCCCTGATGGAAGGCAATACCATGTTGATGGTGTTGGCTCCGGCAGCCGACAAGAAAAAATAACTGTGGAGCAAAATCGTGGGTAAGTTGAAGAAGTACAAGCAGAAAACGCATAAAGCAACCGCCAAGCGCTTCCGTGTAACCGGCACCGGCAAGGTCGTTCACACCCCACAGGGGAAGAGCCACTTCCGCCGCCGTCGTTCCGGTCGCCATAACCGCTCGCTCGACAAATTGGTCGGGCTGGCGAATTCGACCGTCGCCCGTAAGATCAAGAAGTTAGCCCCCTATCTGAGCAAATACCGCCAGAATCCCGGTCGCTAACGGCGAAGCACAATCTGATTTGAGCACCCGGAGCGACGCTTCCGGGTATTTATTGTCTAGGAGTTCCTGAGATGGCTAGAACGAAAACCGGCTTTGTGCGCCGCCGCTGGCACAAAAAGATTCTGAAGTTGATGAAGGGGCAGTGGGGGACGCGCCACCGCCTGCACCGCCGCGCGAACGAGGCGATGCTCAAGAGCTTCTTCTATGCGTTCCGTGACCGTCGCCAGCGCAAGCGCGAACTACGTAAGCTGTGGATTATCCGCATCAACGCAGCCGCTCGCCTGAATGGTATGAGCTACAGCAAACTGATGTACGGCTTGAAGAACGCGGGTGTGGAAGTGGATCGCAAGATTCTGGCGGACATCGCCGTGCGTGATGCCGCGACCTTCACCAAGATTGTGGCGTTGAGCCTACAAAACCCGACACCGGCAAACGCCCCTGTCGAACGTAAGTACATCAATATTACCTCGCCCAAGTCCGGCCCGCAGCCGGTAGCCGCGCCAAAAGCGAAGGCCGCCCCTGCCCCTAAGGTGAAGGCGGCACCAGCGCCCGTCGCTGAAGCAGAAGCCCCTGCGCCGAAGGCCAGCCGTAAGAAGAAGACCGACGGCGACGACCTGACCGCGATTGAAGGTTTGGGGCCGAAGAGCGCTCAAGCATTGATCGCCGCTGGCATCACCACCTTTGCCCAAATTGCCGCTGCTTCCGCCGAAGAGCTGGAAAATGTGGTCAAGGTTCAGGGCGGCGTGCGCGTCCTCGATGGTCAAACCAAGACTTGGCCGAAGCAGGCACAGTTCCTCGTGGACGGTGACGAAGAAGGCTTCAAGAAGTACACCGATCATCTGGTGGGTGGCCGCGAACCGGACGATGCGAACTAAGCGTCCGTAAATCTGCATTCAAAAAGGGCTTCGGCCCTTTTTTGATTCTCCGGTCTATACACAAAGGAGAATGACGATGTTCGAAAGTAGCCCCGGCCCTGCCCTCGATCTAACCTTCGAGGAAACTATCCGCCACCTTGAATACCAATGAACGCGATAAGCGAGTGGCTTTATGTGCGAGGCTCATCAGCAAAGCACTCGAACCCGTAGGCGGCTTATGGCGACCGTTCGAATCAGCCGCGTATCTACAAGCGCCCACCTTGCAACCAGAAGATGTGGCCTTCAACATAGCCTTTTGGAACAGCTTGTTTAGCCAGCAACCGCCAGCAGCAGGATAACCACATACGCGATGATGAACCCGCTGGTGAGTACGTAAAAAATACGCTGCGGGCGACCGTCCTGTGTGTAGCCGCTCACCCGCAGCCACACCAGTTTCACCACATCGCCGCATAACATCAGCGAAGCAAATACCAGCAGTTTGCCACCCGGCCCCGGCTCAACCAGCAGCGCGTACACCATCCCCCAGTGCGCCACATTGTTGACCAGCACAAAAACCATCGCGATAATTTCACGCTGCATGTAACGCTCAACGATTGCGCCTGTCAATGCCAGTGCCGCAAACCCCAGCACCAGCACCTGTACCAAGCGTCCGCCGGTGGGTGTGGTAAACGTGCCGCCGGAAAGGGCGCTCAACAGCGCACTAATCCCCGCCACAAACGCCGCTGCCTTAATAACGGTTTCCAACCAGCCCAGCGCTGACCAGTTGCCAACATGCCATTGTTTAGGTGTAGTCGTTATCATACCGAGTAAGGGCCTTTGAATTGCAGCAAATACTTGGGAAATTTAACTTTGAGTTCGCGCCGTATGCCAGCCGCATGTTCGAGGTAATGGTCAACTGCCGCCCATAAACAATGATACGCCGAAGGGTAACTGCTGTGTTCCCCGCCATAGGGGTCAGCCAGCATATCGTCACTCACACTTTGCATCTCGTCAATAAGGGCATTCCGCGCGTTAAGGCAGTGTTGCCAAACCTGCTCGAACGGCTTCTTGCGGTTCGCCTTCACCAATTTTTCGTTGATGGCATTTCCGTCATCCTCATCCACCCAGCCGAGGTTTTTCGTCGGTTCGCCGATCATGGCGTAAAAGGCGTTGAGATACCAATCGTCCCAATCCGCCAGATGCCCTAGCACATCTTTCAACGTCCACTCGCCACAAACCGCGTGTGTCTCTCGTTCCTTCGGGGGTACGAGCGCAGCCGTCGCCAGCAAATCGTCTCGCGCGGTTTCCAACGCTGCGTGCATAATCACCGCCGCCGGTGGCAAAGGCGTTTCGACAAGACTCTTCCGCCACTCGTCCAGATCATCCATGTGACCCGCATCATGGTTATAGCGTGCCTGCGCCCAAGTGTTAATCATCCCTTGGCTGCGTCCGGTCTTGTTGCCGAACTTCCAGCCGTAGCGCACCTTCTTTTTAAGCTGCTCGTCGGGTACGGTTTGAAACACCTCCACGAATTCCGCACGTGAGGATTGCAGGAAGTTAACCGACTTTTCCAGCGACCAGCTTCCAACACGGTTGGGCAGCAAATGGTCGCGAATATCCGAAAGATCGACACCCTTCTTAGCCAGTTCGCCGGACATCGCATCCCGCACAACTTGGGCATACAAGGTATCATATTCACCCAGATGCGCCAGCAAATGGGCAGCCGTCCAATCGCCGTATAAACGCACGGTCGTTAAGGACTGTTCATCGACGTTGATGAGCGCACGCACGAGACGAGCACGGACAGCAGCCATCCGGGCGAGGATGAAGTCTTTTTCAGGTGACATAACATTACCAATGGGAAGCTAAAATAACGCTTATTCTACAAGAGTATAAGATGAAATGTTGACACTTGCCAACAAGTGAGGGAAAGATGATTACAAGCATACAAAATGAAAAAGTAAAGCTGGCGAAGATGCTGCAAGGCGCAGCCAAAATCCGCCGCAAAGAAGGCTTGATGGTACTCGAAGGGCTGCGCCTCGTCCGTGACGCGCTCCTAACCGGTCATCAACCGTTATTTCTGCTGCATACAACCGCCTTCCATGACGACACCATCGCCACCACGGTACGAGACAAACGGCTGGAACTGCTTGAAGTGACCGACGCGGTAATGGCACACGCCAGCGATACCCAGCAGCCGCAAGGCATCCTCGGTGTGTTCCCACTGCCTTCGCCTGATCTTCCCGCTCAACTAAAACATCTGCTCATCCTCGACTCCATCCGTGACCCCGGCAACTTGGGAACCATCTTACGCACTGCCGCCGCTGCCGGAGTAAATGCCGTGTTGCTCTCGCCCACCTGTACCGATGCCTACGCTCCCAAAGTCCTCCGCAGCGGCATGGGTGCACATTTTCGCATCCCCTTAGCCGCGCTTTCGTGGGACGATATTCGCTACCACACGCAGGGCAAAAAGATCTATATTGCCGATGGCAGCGGCGAGATGCGTTATAACGAAGCCGATTGGTCAACCGGCTGGGCGATTATTATTGGCAGCGAAGCACACGGCGCGGGTGAAGATGCTGCTTCACTGGCGGCACAGCGCATCAACATCCCAATGGCTGCCGATACCGAGTCCCTGAATGCCGCCATCGCAGCAGGCATTATTCTCTTCGAGGCGCTGAAGGGTAATCACCAATAGGTACATAAACGTGCCGTTGCCGCTATTAACCTGCCAAACACAACCCAGTAAACAGTATTCAATCTTGTATTACTAACATTTACCGAATCAACTTAAACCCCATATATCGTTTTTGTTACATGATTATTGAGTAAAAGGTTCATTTCTTTACAACTCCTTTACAAAATTCAGTTGTCACAAACCTTTTAATAACTATAATCTAATCGTCCTTTAATTAATTTCGTTACTTTTTTGGAGGAAAAGCGTTATGAAACGGTTTGTCACGCTCGCTGTTTTGATTATGCTTTTTGTGAGTGCTTTCTCTGTAACCGGTGTCGCTGCCCAGCGCCCCAGCCAAGAGTGGATCGTTATTTCGGCCGCTGAAGGCGTTATGAAGCTCCCCACATTTGCCAACTCTCAGGTTCAAATTGCGGGTGGCCGTATCGTGCGTCAGTTCCCACAAATCGGCGCATTGGTCGTCAGCAGCACGGATGCGAACTTCGCCCGCAAGATGAGCGCACTCGGACTTCTCGCCGCGCCGAACCGCATCATCCCTAACGAGAACCCGACGCGCTTGGTGCGTCAGGCTGTGAACCCCAGTGCTTCGGATGGCAGCAGCAACCCGCTGGCGATTTACCAGTGGAGTTTGAAAGCTGTCCACGCACAGGAAGGTTGGGCTGCCGGTCGTCGTGGTCAAGGTGCGACCGTTGCCGTCCTCGATGAAGGCTTCTACCTGAATCACCCTGATCTGGCTGCCAACTTTGATCTTCGTAACGCTGCCAGCTTTGTCCCCGGCGAAAGTGTCCAGTGGACGGCGGGTGTCGGCTTCAGTCACGGTACACACGTCTCCGGCATTATCGCCGCCGTCGATAACACCATCGGCAACGTCGGTGTCGCGCCCCAAGCCAAAGTCATTCCGGTCAAGGTCTTGAGCGAACAACTCGGCTATGGCGAAGATGCGTGGGTCATCTCCGGTATGCTCTATGTGGGTCAGCTTCGTGCGACCGGTCGCTCCAACGTCAGCATCATCAACATGAGCCTCGGCGGTCTGTGCGAACGCACCGATCCCGAATGCCGTGCGGTCAAGCGCGTATATGATTTGGTCGTCACACTGCTCAAACTTCAGGGCATCACCACCGTCATCTCGGCGGGTAATGACGAACTGAACGCCGATGCCAACCGCAACATCATCGTCCTGCCCGCGCAGGCACGCAACGCGCTCTCCATCTCGGCGACCGGCCCGATTGGTTGGGGGCTTGATCCATCGGCTGACCCGCGCCGCCCCGCGTCGTATTCCAACTTCGGCAAGACGCTCGTCACCTATGCCGCCCCCGGTGGCGACTTCGCCTACCCCGGCGAAGAGCCTTGCACCGTCGGTGGTGTCGCCCGTCCCTGCTGGGTCTACGACATGGTTCAGTCACCCGGCGAAGCCAGCAGCGATGGTGTCTATAGCTACTGGGCAGCCGGTACCAGCATGGCCGCCCCGCACGTAGCCGGTATCCTCGCGCAGTATGCCAGCGCCGTCGGTGGTACCATCACCCCCGCGCAGGCCGAACAAGCGCTCAAGCACTTTGCACAGCGCCTGTCGCCCATCGCCTTCTACGGTAACGGCTTCACCCGCGCCAACTAACGCACATTTGATTTGAATCAAAAGAGCGATGCACTTTTCAGCATCGCTCTTTTTGTTTTCCCACGCGCACCCTCGTTTTAGTACCGGTCAACCCTCTTTACGGCTTCTCGACCTGTATCGCCGTACCATTCCCGTTGCTGGTCGGCACCGCCACCTTTTGCAGCTCGCCGCGCAGCATCACGCCCAGCAGCGCCTCGACAACCCCGCCGCCCTGCCCGTTACCGTTGACGGCAATATCGGGGATGATGCGGACGTTCTGGTCGCCGACGATCTGCATGAGCTGTACCGCCGTAAAGCCCTGCTGCCCCATGGCCTCCGCACCGGCGCGGTAAGCTGACGCTTTCGCTTCACCGATGGCGCGCACCGCTTCCGCTTCACCCTGCGCCTTCAACCGGATCGACTCGGCTTCACCTTCCGCCTGTTTGATCTGCGCCTTCGCTTGCAGTTCCGCGATGTCAACGCCCTGCTCGGACTTCACCATCTCCTGCTGGATTTCCGCCAGCGAGGTCGCGCGGACCAACTGCTGTCGCTGCGTCTGGGCTTCTTCCTGCACTTGGTAGGTCTTGTTCTGCTCCTCCGCGATCTTGCGATCCGTTAGCGTCTGCATCAGCGCGGGTGGCGGCACGATCTTACCGAGCAGTGTATCAATCGCCTCCACGTCATAAGCGCGGATCGCCTTGCTCACGTGTACCGTCGCCTCCGCTTGGCGGTCGCTGCGAGCGATCAGGAAGTCCAGCACCGTGTACGCCTGTGCCGCGTTACGGAAGTAGTTGCTCACAATCGGTTGCAGCACATGGTCAACCATATTCTGTACCGACCCGATGCGGCTGATAACCTTCGGCGCTTCCAACGCGCTCACATGGATGATCTGCGACACATCAAGGTCGAAGGTAAAACCGTCGCGGGAGTTGACCGTGATCGAGTTCAGCGAACGGTCATAGCTGTGGTCTTCCGTCCGCGGCGACCAGTTCAGCACAATATTCGTTGTCGGCACCAGTTCCACCCGCATCACCCGTGTGTTGATCGGGTGCTTACCGGGGTACAGCGGTGTCACCCACACACCCTTATGCCCCACGTTTACCAGATCGCCGTGCTTAAAGTCGCTGCCGCTCACGTCGATGTGTGCCTTACCCACGAACGAAATCACCACGCCTACGTAACCAATCGGGATTTCGGTCATCGGCACTTGCTCAACACCCACGAACCACGGATTCAAGTTCCACGAACCGGAAAGCAGCACCTGCTCCTGCAAACCACGCCGCCCGCCCGACTCCAAAAACGCCTGTGCGTTCTGGAAGTTATCATGTCCGGGGATATACAAACCGGCGATTTCACCCTCGTCAATCGGTGCGCCATCCAGCGTCGTGATGATACCCACTTCATCCGGTGTCACGCGGTAAATCAGCAAATCGTCAGGGTTCATGCCCTGCTGCGTCGCGCTCACCCGCGTGATCACCGTGAACAGCGCCGTGTTAATGCGGTACGCGCCCGCCGTCAGGATACCGAGCTGCCGTCCCTTCTCGCCACCATTCGACAAGAACTTCCGCGCATCTTGGAAGTCGTCCGAATCGACCACCTTACCCAGAATGCGTTCCGGTGGGATCGATGAACCATCCGCCGCCACCACCAACCCGATCTCACCCTGTGGAATGACCGTCACCGGCACTTTGCGGATGTTGTACACCCACGGAAAGTAACCGAGGTGGAAACCCGGTGCGAGTGTGTCCGCTTGATAACCGGCTTCTCCGTGCAGCGCGATCAAACGGTCAGGTGGCAGCGACTTTCCGGCGAAGCGTTTCACCACAACACCCACCTGTCGCTCATTAATAATGACGAGGCCAGTGACCGCGAATAACGCAGCAACCACCAGCACCACCACCAGCAGCGGTATGAGTAAACTAACAAAATCCATATGGCCTCTCTTGCCCGCGTTGGAACGTCAGGCGCACCCCATTAATAGTCTGGCGTATGCTTGGCACTGCACACTCGCTTTTGGGGGCGAATAAGCAGTTTCACGTCAGCCTTACACATTATCGGACTCATTAAATAAGCTGTACCCCCCACTGATTGGGGGGCAAAAAGGATAAAATGTGGATTTATGACAACAATTATTCCAAATTAAAAAGAGTAGCCAAAAGTCTACTATTTAAGAATTATCCTGTCTCAAAAATACTTCGAGACGTTTGCAGTCAACTACAGCGGGCAAAACTGTCTGTACTGGATTGATAGCTAATTGGCTACATGCCCTACACTCGTCTTTGAAGCCCCTTCAGTGGACTTGTCTGGTGATCAGCATGATGGCTTTAGCCTCATGCGGCGCAGCCCTACAAATAATCTGTCTACGCCTGTACCGCCGCGTTCGGGTTGTTCTGTAACCGTTCTGCTGTCTCGACCACCATCTTGCCCAACTGCGTCAGCCGCGCGGCGATCTTCTCACTAGTCACTTTACCTTCGGCGTTGAAAACATGCTTCGCCCCGTGAATCGGCACCGAAAGCGGCAGCGCCATCCCCCGCAGCGAATGAACCACGTTAATCATCGCCGTAATCGAATGCACATCCGCCATCTCACCGCTCGCCGTAGCGATCAACCCCACCGGCTTATTGTGTAAATACGGGCGCGGTGCGTCCGCCAGATACTCCATGAAGTCCAGCGCGTTCTTGGTTAACCCCGCCAATGAGCCATGATACGCAGCCGTGCTAATGAGGAAACCGTCAGCGTGCTGCATCACCCGAACAAAATCTTGGACATTCTGTTCGTAGTCATCCAGTTCAAAATCCGGTTGGTACATGGGCAAATTCACCCGCCGCAGGTCGAGCAGTTGGGTCGTCGCGCCTTCCCCGCGCACCACCTCCAGCGCATGTTGCAGCGCCCACAAACTGGTTGAATTTTCCCGCAGCGTACCCCCAATGCCGACGATTCGAATCACATTACCGCTGGTCATACTCATTCATCCTTATACGAAGTGAAAATTACAATAAGCCTGTAAGCGGTTAGATGCAGTGGCAGTTGTTTCACTTACGCGCTGTTTTCATTTTCGGTCAATACTATCATTCAACCCTACATCAATTAGATATACTTCTCATGGTACGTTGGTACAGTATTCTTAACCACATTCAATCACGGCCAGCACATCTACAGTCATCGTAACTCCTCCAAAAGTCCTAGATCAACCTCATGCCATCACAGGATGGGCTAAA
Organism: Chloroflexota bacterium; assembly: GCA_020161935.1. Classification (GTDB taxonomy): domain Bacteria; phylum Chloroflexota; class Anaerolineae; order Aggregatilineales; family Phototrophicaceae; genus CFX2. Next base: position 253,151 of record JAIUNI010000010.1, on the reverse strand, counting down.
TATGTGAATCGGTTATCCTAAGGACATCAATACGAACAGCATCCGATAACGTAATAATCATGACTTTGGAATGTCGTTTAACGGCTGTAATCATAATTTGACCAACCCGCGCTGTACCGCCAATGTCACCGCCTCCGTCCGGTTGCCTGCGCCCAGCTTGCTCAATATCGAGCTGACGTAGAACTTCACCGTGCGCTCGGTAATCACCAATTCGGCGGCAATCTCCTTGTTCTGCAAGCCTTGTGCCAGCAGTTTAAGGACATGCTGCTCGCGCGGGGTCAGCGCGTCAATTTCGGGCGCGGCCTTGCGCTCGCCGGAGACTTGTTTCAGCAGTTTCGAAGCAATCACCGGTTGAAGCAGCGACCCGCCACCATGAACCACCCGAATCGCGTTGAAAATTTCCTCGCGCGGCACGCCCTTTAGCAGATACCCCTGTGCGCCCGCTTGCACCGCGCCCACGATACGCTCGTCGGTATCAAACGCCGTAAACACAATCGTCCGCACCGGAGCATGGGCTTCGCGCAAATGCCGCAGCGTTTCCACACCATCCATACGCGGCATCTCAAGGTCGAGCAGCAGCACGTCCGGTCGCAATTGGTCAACCTCATGCAGCGTCTCAAGCCCATCCCCCGCCTTACCCACGACTTGAAAATCGTTCTGCGTACCGAGGATGGCGATTAACCCATCCCGCACGACCGGATGGTCATCTGCCACAAGAATACGAATCGGCACCGTCATGATAACCTCTCCAGTGGGATGAAAATTTCAAGTTCGGTTCCCGCGCCGGGGCTGCTCCTTACCTGCATCGTGCCGGAAAGCAGGTTGACGCGCTCATTCATGCCAATCAGCCCGAACCGGTTTGGGGTCACTTGTTCCGGGTCGAAGCCCCGTCCGTCATCGCTAATCAGCAGTTGGATGTGTTCCGGCATAATCATCAACTGCACGCTGACGTGGTGCGCCTGTGCGTGCCGCCCGATGTTTGTGAGCGCCTCTTGCAAGATGCGGTATAACCCGATCTCGACCCGCATCGGCAGCATACGCCCCGTACCGGTGGCGCTAAAGTTGATCTCCACCTTCCGCCGCGAAGCCCACTCGTCCACCAGCGCTTTCAGGGCTTCGTCCAGTGGTCGCCCTTCCAACGGCGCGGCCCGTAAATCCATCACAGAGCGCCGCGCTTCTTCAAGGTTCGTACGTGTCAGATATAACGCCTGCATCACTGAATGATGTACCCGATCCCACGACTGGTTGCTGTCCAGCAGCGCGTCCGCCGTTTCGAGGTGCAGCGCAATCGCCGTCAGCCCTTGTGCTAGCGTGTCGTGGATTTCACGCGCCAGACGGTTGCGTTCTTCAATCGCCCCGATCTCCGCGCTGCGGCTAAATAACCGTGCCCGTTCAATCGCAATCGCCAGCAAATCCCCCACGAGATAAAGGAGTTGCAAATCTTCATCCCGCAAATCACCCCAATCCGTGCTGGCGACGTTCAGGATGCCCAGCGGCTTCCCACCCGCGTTCAGGGGAATACTCGCGTGCTGCCGCAAACCCGCCGTACCAACCGTCAAATTCTCAAGACGGCTGCACGTGATGTTGTTCGGCGCGGGCAGTTCGTTGTTGTTGAATGCCCACATGCAGTCGCACGACCCCGCCATCCGTCGCGGGTGCTTACCCAGCGCGGGCGGCAGGTTTTGCGCCGCCGCCAGATAAAACTTGCTGTTCGTGTCCAGCAGGAAAATCCAACTGGTTTGCAGGTCGAACAGTTCCGCCACATCTTGCAGCGCCACCGTCAGCGCCCGCGTCAAATCGACTTCTTGGTTCAGCGCCTTCGCGATGGTATTCAAGATCGACAGCTCACGGTTGCGTTGTTGCAGCTTCTCGGTATCGGATTCCGGTTTTGAACGCCCTGCCATAACAGCCACTTTCACCTCATCACTCAGCTTGCATTATACAGCGCCCGATTGCGGTTTCGATTGTCCACTGGTACAGTGTACCAAAGTCACGAACATCCGATCTACAGTCCTTATGACGACACATGCTTGGCTTGTGTAGGGAAGCGCTGTCTCGCGTCCGTCCGCATAAAAATCTTATTGGCAATAAATTATGACATGATCCATTATGGCCTTTTAAACCCTTCCCTGCTACCATATAAGGGCGAACGACTATATATCCGCCCCCTAATCAACAACACTTTTATCAGGAGACCACATGACCAAACAAACCGGATTCGCCCCTGTCAACGGGACACAAATGTATTACGAAATCGCGGGCAGCGGTCACCCACTCATCATGGTACACGCCGGTGTCGCCGACAACCGCCTGTGGGACCACCAATTTGATCTGTTCGCCGAGCAGTACCACGTCATCCGCTTCGACCAGCGCGGCTTCGGCCAAACCAAACCCGTTGACGGCGACTTTAACCGCAGTGAAGACATATACGCCCTGCTCACCCACCTCGGCATCAATCACGCCTATCTCATGGGCTGCTCGATGGGCGGCGGCGCGTGCATCGACTTCGCCCTCACCCATCCCGAAATGGCGAAGGCACTCATCACCATCGGCTCCGGCCCCGGCGGCTTCAAAACCGACGACCCGCCACCCGCTGTTTGGGGCGACTTGGTGAAAGCCTACGAAGCGGATGAGTTGGATAAAGTTGCCGAATACGAAGCCCAAATCTGGCTGGATGGCCCCGCTGCCCCAGCCGGTCGTGTCGGGGGTGCCATCCGCGAGAAGATGATCGCCATGAACAGCATCGCCCTACACAACGAGAAACTCGAACTCGGCAAGGAAATCCCACTCGCCTCACCCGCCGTCAACCGCTTGAGCGAACTCCACCTGCCCGCGCTCATCATCTATGGCGATCTGGACACCCCTTACGTTCAAACCGCTGGCAAATACTTAGCCGATCACATCGCTGGCGCAAAACGTGTCATCATGTCCGGCGTGGCTCATTTGCCCAGCATGGAACAGCCTGCCGCCCTGAACAAAATCGTCTTGGAGTTTCTGGCGGCACTTCCATAACCCAAAGTCTTGCTGTCCGTCATGACCGAATCATGATGATTTCTTCTACCGCGAATTTGTAAGGTGTTCAATCATAGTCCTATACCATAAGCGTATAGAAGGAAACATGATGAACACCTGTGAACAGCAGTTACGTGAACAAATCTGTCTGGTCGGTCGGCAAATGTATGAATACAAGTTTGTGGATGGGACTGCCGGTAATATCTCCGCCCGCTTGGATGCCAACCACATCCTCATCACACCATCCGGCTTGTCGAAAGGCTACATGAAGCCTGAGCAGATGATAATTGTGGACATGGACGGGAATAAGGTAGACCAGAGCGAAGCAACCGCCCACCTCAAACCCAGTACCGAAACGCCTATGCACCTCGAAGCCTATCTGCGCCGTCCCGATGTCAACGGTGTGGTACACGCCCACCCACCCTATGCCGTTTCCTTAACAATGGCAGGCATCAATATGCAGACCTACACCATCCCCGAAGCCATCATCCTGCTCGGTGTTGTACCGAACGCGCCGTATGCCACACCCGCCACCACTGAAGATCGCGATGTCGTGGCTGAACTCGTCACCCGGCACGATGCCATTATGCTCTCATTCCACGGCTCACTGACGCTGGGCAAAGATGTATGGCAGGCGTTCATGCGCCTCGAAACGCTCGAACACACCGCCCACCTCACTTATCTCGTTCATCAGTTGGGCGGCGGTAAATCGCTGCCTGAACAACAAATCCGCAAACTGCTGGATTTACGCCAAGCGTTCGGCTTGATGCACCCCGATGAACCCAGCATCATGCCCAACTAACCAACTTCAAGTGCGGCATCAAGGCTTATCAAAAGCGAGAAAGGGTATAATCACCTTATATCGTTGACATTAAAGGCTGCACTATGGAAAACCAACCCGCCCCGCGTCCTCAAAGCGGGGCTAAAACCTACGAAATGCTGTGGGATTGCAAGTTTTGTGGCACAAAAAAGCTGCTCGGCAAAACCCACCGCTTCTGCCCGAACTGCGGCGGTCAGCAGGATCCCTCATGGCGTTACTTCCCTTCCGACTCGGAAAAAGTCGCCGTACAAGATCATATCTACGTCGGCGCGGATAAAATCTGCAAAGCCTGTAGCTCGCTCAACGGTGGCGCGGCGGAGTTCTGCGGTAACTGCGGTGCGCCCCTTTCCGGTGCTGCTACCGCCGGGCAGGTCGCCGGTCGCACCAAAGCCGAAGGCGAGTCCTTCGAAACCGAAAACTTGCAGCAGCGTCAGCAAGGCACGCAAGTTCCCGCGCTCGGTATAGCCGCCGCAGCCACCAAACCCGCGCAAAGTAGTGGCGGCATCAACAAATGGCTCATCATCGGTGTAATTGTGGTCGCCCTCATTGGTGGGGCCATCTTCGCCCTCACCCGCACCGTCAAAGCCAGCGCCTACGTCACCGGCTACAAGTGGGAACGAACGATCAACCTACAGAGTTTGCAACCCGTTCACGACAAAACCAATTGCGACAGAATGCCCGGTGATGCCTACAGCGTCTCGCGCAGTTATGAACAGGTCGACACGCGCCAAATCCCTGATGGGCAAACCTGCACCACCAACCAGATCGATCAGGGCGACGGCACCTTCCGCGAGGAACGGAGTTGCGAAACCAACTACCGCAGCGAGCCGGTCATGGGTTATATGTGTACCTATATGGTCAACCGCTGGGTTGGAGCAAGTCCCGCCGTCGCTCGCGGCGACAAAACCAACGCCCCCTACTGGCCGGATACGAATGTCAGCACGAGTTGCTTTACCATCGGCTGCAAACGCGAAAGTGGCCGTGATGAAGATTACATTCTCATGCTCAAAGGCGACGGTGATCGTCCCTTCGAGTGCGAGGTGAATTACGATCTGTGGCAAGAATCGAAGTTGGAGCGAAGTTTCGATGTCGAAGTCGGCACCGTACTCAAAAACTTCGTCTGTAGCTCCCTCAAGCCCACCACTTAGATGTACAGCTTATGCCTCTACGGGGAAAATATCTTTAACAGCGAGGCTGAAACCCGGCAGCACATCCTCGCCATCTAGCACGCCGCTCAAGTCGAGCTTCTGTACCGAGGCTCGACCTTTACCATCGGGTCGCCACACCCGCACCAGCTTCTCTTCAGGGTAAACTGCCCACACAAGCTGTGTTCCGCACTCGATATAACTCTCAATTTTGAGCAGCATATCATCCGGTTTATTGCTGGGTGAGATAACCTCTACGGCCAAGTCAGGCGCAAGATCATATCGAGCCGGAACGAAGGGCAGCCGTTCCTTAGAGACAAACGCCGCGTCAGGAATAACATTATCCCCGTTTGGCAGGTAGAACATGCATCCGTCAGCATACGCAAATCCCAACGGATGCAGATCAAGAAAGTTAGCAATCATCCGGTAAATGAGTGATCCGATAAAAGCATGGATTGGCGTTGGCATAACAACCTCATAGACGATACCACTCAGCATCTCAAACCACTTATCTGCGTTTTCGGGCGCATTGATAAGCAGTTCAAATTGCGCTTGTGATGTTTTGATAGGGTCACGAATAACCATGTTCAACCTCACAACGGATAACCTACAACGTTATTATAGCGTAACTCTCACCCCTCCAGCACCAGCACCCCGCCCGCCGCCAGCGAACCCAGCGCCACATGTCCACCTTCCACCGTGAACGTCGCGCCCGTAAACGTATCGGTCAGCGTCACCCCATCAGCGATCCCCGCTTGCCACACCGCCAACCGCACATGCTCGGATGCCGCCTTTCCGCGATGCGCCACCATCGTCAACCGCTGCTCCACCGACTGCCGCTGGTACGCCAGCACATCACCCGCCGCATACAAGAACTGGAAACCGCCGCGCCGTAAAGCCGGTGCCGTTCGCCGCATCGAGATCAACCGCTGGAAGTACGCTCGCAGGTCATGATCCCACGCCGCCTCATCCCACGGCATCGTCCGCCGGTTGTCAGGGTCAGGCCCGCCCTCCATCCCGATCTCGTCACCATAATAAATGCACGGCACACCCGGCATCGTCATCAGCAGTGCCGCCGCCAGCCGCACCCGCGCCTTATCCCCGCCCATCAGGTTCAGGATACGCGCCGTATCATGGCTGTCAATCAGGTTAAACTGCTGCGCCGTCACCACCCACGGCACCGCCCCCGCGAACCGTGTCATCTGCTCGGCCACCGCTTCGGCGGGCAGCGGCATCGGATCAACCTGCGCGGGTAAAGTCGCCGGATCAAGTTCCGGTTGCAGCCAGCCCCATATCGGCTTGGTGAAACCCTGATAATTCATAATCGCGTCCAGTTCATCGCCCTGCAAATGCGGTGTACCGTCGTAAAAATTCTCGCCGAACAAATACGCCTGTGGGTTATCGGCCTTCATCGCCCGCCGCATCTCCCGCCAAACCTTGTGCGTAAGCTGCACCATCCCCTGCCGCGCCGTCATGTTCGCCACATCCAGCCGCCAGCCGTCAATCTGGTACGGCTCATGCATCCACCGCCGGATCACCGAATCCTCGCCTCTATACATCACATCCCGCAGCGCTTGGCTCCGGTAATTCAACTTCACCAGCGACTTATGTCCCAACCATGTCTCGTACTCATCGGGATACTGGTTAAAGGTGAAGTATTCCGCTGTCGGCGCATTCGGGTCTTTCAGCGCCTCCAAAAACCACACATTCTCCGATCCGCAGTGGTTGGGGGTCACGTCCAAAATCAGCCGCATCCCACGTTCATCCAGCGCTCGCCGCAGTTCCGCCAGCGCCGCATCACCGCCCAAATGTGGATCAACGTGGTTGTAATCCGCCACGTCGTAACGGTGATTGGTGTACGCCGTAAAAATAGGGTTTAGGAACAGCGCGTTCACACCCAAATCTTGCAGATAATCCAGCTTCTGTGTAATCCCCTGTAAATCCCCGCCGTAAAAATCCAACCCGCCCACCTGCTGCGGTGGCAGCGGGATACTGCCCCACTCTCGCTGCTGGGTCGAGTATCCGCGTCGGCTCCACTCGCCCGCCTGCACATCGTTGCTAGGGTCACCGTTATTGAAGCGGTCAGGGAATATCTGGTAAAACACCGTGTCCTCTAACCACGCTGGCGCGTCATAATCCGCGATGAGCTTAAAATCCCAGATGTCCGTTGCATCTGCGCGGCTCACACCCATCGCCGTCAGCCAATACGCCCCCTCCGCCGACATCACCTTGAAGCGGTATGGCAGATATGGATTCGTCACCCGCACCTCCGCCCCCCAGTAAGCACAAATCGCGTCCTCGCCTTGGCGTTCCATCTTGGTAAAATGCTGCTCACCGTCCGGCGCGGTTCGCAGCATAATATGGCGGATCGGCGCATCTTTCGGCGCGCGCAGCCGGATCGTCACCACGTCGCCCAGCTTCGGCTTCGGGTTAGAAACATACAGCACCGAGCCATCATGATGTAGCCCTGCTGTCCAATGATTTTGGTTAAGCATAATCACATCTTCCCTAAACTCTACTCATCCAACCCCGCCAGCATACACGAACACTCTCCCAACCTCAACACCCCACACGCTCAATGCACACTCAGCACAATAGAGGCACACGGCTGCGCGCCCACAAACGTACCGTCCGTATGTAGGGACAGCAGACAGGCTGTCCGTTACTTCTCTCCCCGCAACTATCTAAAACGTCGACGCATACTTGCTGTCCATCATGCTCTGCCTTTAACTTGCCACTTGTAACTTGCGACTTTGTATTAACTCAGTACTCGGCACTCAGAACTCAGTACTATAAAGAAAGTTTATTTTCCGTTTGTGCCACAAACCGTTTTCAAACCCGCCACCAACCTGCTTAACAATCCTGCTCCCTCAAGAAGGTTAACGCCAACATCGCTTAAAAGTGACCAAATGTTCTGACAAATGTTCACCCTTTCGCCCCCAACCTCTGCTATCCTGTTCATAGGAGCGACCACATCTTGCTCCCCTCTCCTAGCTGTACTCAGCGGTCGGGAGAGGGCTGACGGTGGAGCGAGCCTGCGAGCGTACCGTCGTGGGGTGAGGGCAGACTCACGCAACTTAACAACCGCATCCACTTGCATTTGCCTTGAGCTGGCGACTGGCGACTGATAGCTGATGGCTTGTCTTTGACTGATAACTGTAAACTGTTGACTGATAACTTGCTTTTGCCATTGCCGAAATTGCTGCCAAATTTGCCAACTGACATTACCGACACTGACGACATTTGTGACAAATGAACCGATTCTCAACAGCATCAACAGCATCATTGCTCGCTCAAATGTTGAGAATAATGAGAATCAGAGTTGCAACAATTGCAATATTTTGAACATTTACAACATTTGGAGGTTCAAATTCACAACCCACTCCCAAAATGCACTGTGAAAGTGACGAATTTGAAGAAATTTGTGACCGAAGGAAATCCTTTAGGGCGAAGTTTCGGCACTTCGCTCTCTCACAGCCGCTAAAACAGGCTGTTTCGCAATTGCAGTTTTTGCAGTTTTTCGCAAATTGGCACCCTGCTGCCGCCACCACTGCCGCCATAACCCTTGGCGCTCTCTGCTTTTCTTGGCCGTCTTGGCGATTCGTCTTTGCCTTTGACTGTTGACTGGCGACGGATAGCTGATGACTGAATTGGCACCCTGCCGCCGCCACAAACTTTCTTGTCTTTGCCTTTGACTGTTGACTGATGACTGAATTGGCACTCCACTGCCGCCGCCACAAAACCTTGGCGTTCTCTGTATACCTTGGCGGACTTGGCGACTCGTATTCGTCTTTGCCTTAAAGCTGTTGACTGGAGACTGACGACTGGAGACTTGATTGGCACTCCACTGCCGCCACAAAACCTTGGCGTTCTCTGTATACCTTGGCGGACTTGGCGACTCGCATTTGTATTGGGCTGTTAACTGTCAACTGTGAACTGTCAACTGTGAACTGTCAACTGTGAACTGATAACTGAAAACTGATAACTGATAACTATCAACTGATAACCAAATAAAAAACGGCGAACCACTGTCCACCGTTTTGAAACTTGAAACTTGTCACTTGCAACTTTTAACTAACACCTTCTTCCGCTTCCTTCGGCCAGCGCCCGTAAAGCCGTGTCAGATAAGCCAGCCGTTCCCGTGCCGGATGGTTCAGCCATTCACCTGTAAACCGCCAGCCCCAGTTGCCGGACTCGCGCCCCGGTGTATTCATACGGGTGTCCGCGCCGAAGCCGAACACATCTTGAAGGGGAACAACCGCCGTATGCGCTACCGAAGCCATCGCCAGCCGGATCAAATCCCACTGGATTTCATCCACCTTGCGCCCCATATATTCAGGGAGGTAACTACGGATGTCATCCGTCGCTTCACCACTGTTCCACCACCCGACCGTCGTATTGTTATCGTGCGTTCCGGTATAAACCACGCAGTTTGGAGTGTAATTATGAGGCAGGAAGCTGTTTTCGCCACCCGACCCGCCAAATGCGAATTGCAGGATTTTCATACCCGGCAAGCCCAACCCGTCCCGCAGTTCAATCACCCCCGGCGTAATCAAACCGAGGTCTTCTGCGATAATCGGCAGATCCGCAAGTTGCTCCACCACCACATTAAAGAAGTCGAACTTCGGTCCCGGAACCCACTGGCCCTTAATCGCCGTCGCCTCGCTGGCTGGCACTTCCCAGTAAGCCTCGAATCCGCGAAAGTGGTCAATCCGCACCAGATCAACCATGTTCAACGTCGCTTTAATCCGGCTGATCCACCACTGATAGCCGTTCTCAGCCATCTTCGCCCAGCGGTACAGTGGATTGCCCCAACGCTGTCCGGTCGGGCTAAAGTAATCCGGCGGAACACCCGCGATCACGGTCGGATTACCGTTTGCCTCAAGGAAATACTCGTCGCGGTTCGCCCACACGTCCGAACTATCGTGCGCCACGAAAATCGGCACGTCACCCACCAACCGGATGCCCTTCCCGTTCGCGTAGGCTTTCAGCGCGTGCCACTGGGTAAAGAACAACCATTGCCGGAATTTTTGCTCATCCAGTTCTTTAGCATATTTAACCCGTGCGTTTTCCAAAGCCGCGCCCTCACGCAGCGCTTCACCCTGCGGCCATTCCACCCACGGCTTGCCACCATAAAGGTTCTTAAGCGCGATGAACAGCGCCCAATCGTCCAACCAGTAGGCTTCCTTCGCGCACCACGCCACGAAGTCACTGCGCTGGGCTGCTGTCGCAATCGTGTCAAATCGCGTGTACGCCTTCGCCAGCATCGTGTTGTGGTAAGTAATAACGTTCCCGAAGTCCACCAGATAGGGCGGGAAGTTTGGCACTTTCGTCACATCTTCTGCCGTCAGCCAGCCATCTTTCACCAGTTGATCGAAGCTAATGAGCAGCGGGTTACCGGCAAATGTTGAAAGGGATTGATACGGCGAGTCACCGTAACTGGTCGGGCCAAGTGGCAGCACTTGCCAGATCGTCTGCCCTGCCGACTCTAACCAATCGACGAAGGTATAAGCCCATTCGCCCAAATCACCCACCCCGTAGCGTCCCGGCAGGGAGGTTGGATGTAGGAGTACACCACTCGAACGCGGGAAAAGAGACTTTTTGGCGGTCATAAGTTTGTCCAATCGGTGCTAGGAATAAAACGCAATATTGAACCGCCCGATATTCTACCTGATTTAGCTTAATAAAGGGGTGAGAGTCATCCTCACTATTCCGTAATCATCATCCCTTCCGGTTCAAAACGCTGCTTAAACGTAAACGCTTCAGGAGTCGGCCCATGTTTTTCCAGCAGATCAAGTTTTGCCTTTGCCTCGGCTACCGTTGGAATATGCCCTGCTTCGATCCACCACAGCGCAACCGCTGGCGTGGTCATCTTCACGAACCATTCCGCCCGTCGCCGGAAGATAGCCGTGTGGTCGCTGTAATACGTGTACTGGAACAGCGCGTCAATCGACTCCCACACCGACATATTGACGATAATCCGCTCGTCCTCGTAAGGCCGCAGCGAAGTCGCGTCATTACCGTCACCCTTCAACCGCCAGACAAAACCCGCAGCCGCTTCTGCCTGTGCGTTAATCCGGTCAAGGTTGTCAACAAAATCCCGCATCACCGGACTATCCAACGGCGCGACCATCTGGGCAATATTCACCTGAGCCAATTGATAACTTGCCATCATCCCACTCCTAAATAAACCGTTTACCGGGGCTAACAGCCGAAAAATCGTCCCACAAACGCATTACAGTCAAAATTACGACTCTATAGCTTTTACAAACCTTAACACAAAATGTAATTTCTTTACGAAGTTCAGAATAGCTTCACGTTATGCTTATTAAAGGTGTCAACAAGTGGGAACGAAACTATGCCCCTCAAATTTGAATGGATCGATACTCAAAAGAGTATCATGACCTGCACCGGTGAAGGCATGTGGACATGGGACGAATACCATGAAGCGTTGGATGAAATCGCCAGCCAATTCCGTTTAGCCCAACGCCGCGTTGACCTCATCATTATTCGTGCCGCTGGTTCCGCCACACCCAAAGGCTCATCCATGCCCCACTACCAGCGTGCCATGCGGATCATGCCACCCAATCTCGGCCTCATGGTCATGGTCACCACCAACGCCTTTGCCCGAACCATTGTCTCGATCTTTAGTAAGGTCTATCCCAACAAAGACAATATCAAATTGGTGATGGTCGGCACACTTGCCGATGCTCAGGCTCGAATCGTGGCTGACCGCCTCAAACAAGCTCAGGCCGCTTAAGGTCTAACCGCTAAACGTTGATCGAATGTAGGGGAGCATCCATGTGTGTGCTCCCTCTTTTGAACCAATTACTAATTACCCGACCAACTCCAACGCTTTCGCAGCCACGTTCGCCCGCTCAACCGTCACTTCTTGTCCATCACTGAGCCGCTTGAGCTTCACCACGCCGGCGCTGATTTCTTCCGGCCCCACAATCGCGACTACCGGAATGGCCTTCTTATTCGCGTACTCAAACTGCTTCCCGAACGCCCGCTCTTGCATATATAGCTCGGTGCGTACCCCGCCCGCCCGCAGGTCAGAAGCCAACCGCGCCGAAGCCGAACGCGACTCCTCATTAAACACAGTCACGAGGACTTGCACGACCGTTCCCACGATGTTCGCCGGATACAAGCCGAGCAAATCCATCAGGTCAATGATACGTTCGATACCCAACGAAGTCCCCACATTTGGCAAGCTCTCCTTACGGAACATCCCGACGAGATCATCATAACGCCCACCTCCGGTCACGCTGCCGAGGTTCGGTTCAGTAATAATCGTCTCGAAGATCGGGCCAGTGTAGTAACCGAGGCCGCGCACCATCGTGAAATCGAATTCGTAGTTGTCAGCCGGAACATTCATCGTGTCCAGATACTCAGCTAAATCTCGGAGTTCGCGTAACCCCTCAACCGCAGCCGGAATACTGCCCATAATCTCGTCAACGAAGTCCAAATTACCAAGTCCCGGTCGCCGAGTGGTAATTAGCGCCATCATCCGGCTAACCGCGTCCGCTGCAAGCCCACGCTCCAACAGTTCCTTCTCCACACCTTCTGCACCGATCTTGTCGAACTTATCCACGCTCCGGTACAAATCCGGTAGTTGGGCATCCGTCACGCCCGCATAGGTTCCCATTGCGGTCAGCAGTTTGCGGTTATTAATCTTGACCACGAATTGGTTAAACCCTAACCGGCGCAGGGCAGTCGTAATCAAGCTGATGATCTCCGCATCCGCAGCCATTCCGCTGATGCCCACGATGTCAGCATCACACTGGAAGAACTCGCGGTAACGCCCCCGCTGCGGACGTTCGGCTCGAAAAACGGGCGCAAGTTGGTAGCGCTTGAACGGCAGCTTAATCTGGTTCTCGTACTGGGCAACCACCCGCGCCAACGGTACGCTCAAGTCGTACCGCATCGCGACTTCTTCTTTACCTCCGGGGTGCTGCGAGCTGTAAATCAGTTTCTCGGCATCTTCACCATACTTGCCGTAAAGTGTTTCCTTCAGTTCAAGAATCGGCGTTTGCAAAGGTTCAAACCCATAGAGGTGGAAAACCTCGCGCACGATTCCAAACACATACTCGCGCTTAAGCATGTCGGCAGGTAGGAAATCTCGCATTCCTTTAGGCACGCGCGGAACGATTTTGACAGCAGCCATTGATACACCCTTTAACTATGGAAATAAAAAAGCGCAGACCAACGCCTGCGCTTATAAACATCTCTCGCAACGATTGGTCAATAATAGTTTGTACAGCCGTGATGATGAATCATGGTTTGCCCTTTACCAATCAATGCTACTAAGAGTAGCCCAAAATGAACATCCATGCAACTACGACTACTCAAATTCAATGCTCAAAGTTCGTTAACGCAAATCATTAAGACAACAGTGAATTTATACATTATTCATATTCTTGATTGAATTGTGTCCCTATTTGGCCCTAAAGTAAGATGTAAGGCTTAACACAGGACGGTTACATTCATGGCTAACTTGACAGAAGTGCAGATGGCTCTCAAACAAGGTGAAAAGGCCAAAGCTGCCGGACTTCTAAAAACAGTCTTACAGACCAACCCCAGCGCAGACGCATGGGTCATGGCCGCTCGTCTATCCAGCAACCCGGATACGCAAAAACAACATCTCCACCGTGCGTTAGCATTTAACCCTAAGCACATTAAAGCGCGTGATATGCTGCGCGATTTGGGTGAGACACCGATGTCGGCTTCTGCTGCACTCAGCAAGGGCTTATTACCAGCGCTTCGGGCAGAGTTGGAAAAGTTTGGGGCAAATAAACCGCTGCTCAAAAACTTTAGCCCTCAGCAGCGCATGATAACCGCACTCAGCCTTTACGCGGGTATCATTTTGCTGATGGTTGTCATGGTCAGTACCCTCGTCAGTACACCATCGACCCCTGTTCTTCCAGAGATTACACCGGTCACCGTCTTTGAAAGCGACTCACTCATCAGCCAATGGAGCGCCGCTGGTCTCAACATCAGCAATCTAGCGCTTGTCCAACAGGAACCGAATGTGCTGTCAAAAGATGAATTCACCTTCATGGTTACGGATGAGAGTGGCCCACACCTTGTCACAGCTTTCCTATACAACGATGTAGCCGCTGTTGTGAATGATGGTGTCCGGCTAACAGCACTAACACAGGATGGAACACGCCTTTTGGGATTTATCGAAACTGCCGTCATCGTTTATCCGGCAGACCTGAATGAAGTAACAGTTAATCTACTGTTGAACGCATTCAATCCAACTTCATCGTCATCTGTCTGAGAGCAATTATCGAAGGAGCATTAGGAATGGAACCAAAGACTCAAGTACACGACAAAAATCGCTATCAACGAGGTCAAGGGTTGGCTGAATACAGCCTCATCATCACATTTGTCGCGTTGGTTTGCATCAGCATTTTGGTGGTCTTAGGTCGGACAACCAGAAGCAGTATTCAAAAGGTAAACTGTGCTGTGGGCAGCACCGATCCACAGTGCAGTTGCGTCAATGAAAAACTGAGTGTGACCTCCACGTTTGCGAACGGTTGTAGTGGTAACAACTTGGTGGTTACCGTAACCAGCAGTTGCACTGGTACGGTACTGCGGGTGAATGGCGTGAATGCCACTACCCCCGGCAGCTTTACATGGAACAACGCTCCCGTCTGTACAGGTGGTGCGACTTCGTTTGCGGTGCAATCCACTCAGCCGGATGGAACGGTCAAGAGTTACAACGCCTCACGTCCCTAAAGCCATAGCAGAGTAACAAAAAAGCGCAGCCAAATCGGACTGCGCTTTTTTGATTTCGTGGTGAACTACACGGCAGCGGCTGTGCCTTCCGTAGCGGCTTTCGCTTGGCGGGCAACTTCGCGGAATTGGGCGTAATGCCCGACCTCGTGCTTAAGGCCAAACAGGAAGCAAACGGTCGCGTTAAACTCGCCAAACCGTTCGATGAAGCGCGGCGACAGATCGCGCTTCATTTCGAGGTTGGGCTGGTCAGGCCATACGTCAAGATAGCCAAGCCGAATGCGGCGGCTTTCTTCGAGGCGTTGAATACATTGGGCGGTCGTGGTGACGGTCGTCCATTCGGTTTCGTAGCGTAAACGGGGTTCAGCAGGGTATGACAACCCACGCGCGAGGATACCGCTGTAGGTCGCCCATTCCTCGCTTGAAGCGGTTGCGTGGACGACAAGGTGGGCGATACTCCAGCCAATTTTTTCCTCACCGGGCTTGGCATAGGGATCATCGGCTTCGGGGTCATAGGGCAGAAATGAAACCTGCGCGTCAGTGAGCGGTTTCACGATTTTTAACAGGGTGTCGATGGATTCATTCGTGGCATCACGCAAATCATTAACGGTAAAGTGTTCCGAAAATTCCAGCAAGCTGAGTTCATGGTTATCAACAGCGGTGAAATCGAGCGGCACGATATTCTCCTCAAAGTCGTCTCAGATCTATTCCAGTAAGTCTAACTCTAATTAGAAACCCGCCAATAACCAATTCTTACAACCCAATCAGCATTTTTTACGAAGTTTACGGGTTAGCATTTTCGCGTTTCGATTTAGACGGTGTTACACTTTGACGGGTATCGTTTGTGCCAACAGCGACTACATACTGGATGAGGAAAATTTATGCTGACACCATTTGAACAATTCCTTTTTATCATGCTGGCGGTGCTGGCTATCGGTGCGACGTACAGCGGTTTCCGTGAGATGTACTTGATCGTGAACCACGGCGAGGGGAATCTTTACCTTGATAACCTGCCCCAGCGGGCATGGAAAGCCCTGCGGATCTACTTAGGGCAAGAAACGACACTCAAAACACGGCGGATTAGCAGCCTGTTTCATCTGGGGATCGTGTGGGGGTTCACCTATTATTTTCTGGTGAATGGTGTGGATACTTTTAGAGGATTTATACCGGGTTTCCTCGATTCGCTGGAAAACTTCGGCTTTCTCTACAATCTGTATCGTTTGGTCGGGGATATTCTCAGCATCGCGGTCATTGTCGGTGTTACTTATTTCCTCCTGCGACGGTTTGTACTCCCGAATAAGCGGGAACTTGATTACCACGATAATGTGCTCCTTCACCCGAAAGTAAAAGCTGGCGCTATCTCGACCGACTCGCTTGTGGTTGGTATTTTCATTCTTATACACGTTGGCTCACGCTTTTTGGGCGAATCCGTTTATGTGGCGCATCACGGGGCGGACATTTTTATGCCGTTCGCCACACTGGTTTCACCCATCTGGGGGGGCATGAGCGCGGACGCGCTAACGGCTTTGGAGCATGTTTTCTGGTGGCTGGCTTTAGGGGGTATTCTCGTTTTTACGCCCTACTTCGCTTATTCCAAACACGCTCATATTTTCATGGCTCCGTTAAACTTTTTGACCAAGCCAAGACGCACCTCCATTGGTGAGATGGATAAGCTCGACCTCGAAGACGCGGATATTGAGCAGTTCGGGGTGAACAAGCTGGAAGACCTTCCCAAGACAGCTATTATGGACGGTTTCGCCTGTATCATGTGTAACCGGTGCCAAGATGTGTGTCCGGCTTACGTGACCGGAAAAGAACTCTCTCCATCCGCGTTGGAGATCAACAAGCGTTATTACATGCGCGACCACATGACCGACCTCGCCGGGGGGACGGCCTCAGAGATTTCGCTGGTCGGGATGGCGCTCAGTGAGTCAGCCGTATGGGCGTGTACCTCGTGCGGGGCGTGCGTGGATATTTGTCCTGTTGGTAATGAGCCGATGCAAGATATCCTCAACATCCGGCGAGACGCAGTATTGATGCAGTCGGAATTCCCAGCCGAGCTACAGGGCGCTTTCAAAGGTATGGAACGGCAGGGCAACCCGTGGCAAGCCCCGCGTGAAGACCGTTTCAAGTGGGCGAAGGGGCTGGAAATCCCTGTCCCAACAGTCGACGAGAACCCCGATTTCGATGTGTTGTACTGGACAGGCTGCGCGGTGAACTACGACCCACGGGCGCAACTGACCGCACGGGCGCTGGTCAAGGTATTGAACACGGCGGGGGTTAACTTCGCGGTGCTGGGCGAGCAGGAAAACTGCACGGGTGATGTTGCCCGACGCGCCGGTAAGGAAGACCTTTACTACGAACTGGCGACGGGGAATGTTGAACTGCTCAACGAGGTCAAGCCCAAGCGTATTGTGGTGACCTGCCCCCACTGCTTCCATAACATCGGCAAGGAATATCACCAGTTCGGGGGTCACTACGAGGTGGTTCACCATACCGAACTGATCGAGGAATTGATTGCAGCCGGAAAAGTTCCGGTCAGCTCCAGCCCGAAGAAGATGAGTAATGTCACTTTCCATGACCCGTGCTACCTCGGACGGCACAATGATGTGGTCGAAGAACCGCGTACCGTTTTGAATGCGGTCAGCGAGAACCTGATCGAAATGCCACGCACCAAGAAGAAATCCTTCTGCTGTGGGGCGGGCGGCGCTCAATTCTGGAAGGAAGAAGAACACGGTACCAAAGCTGTGAACGTCGAACGCTATGAAGAAGCGAAGGCAACAGGCGCACAGGTGCTGGCGGTCGGGTGTCCCTTCTGTATGCAGATGTTCGAGAGCGCGAAGGCCAACGATGGTGGCGAGGGTCTGATTATCAAGGATGTGGTGGAGTTGATTGCGGATAACCTGACGGTTGAGGCGATTGTCCACGATTAGCAACTGTTGGCGATCAGCTTTGAAAACGCTGTCTGAAAGGGCGGCGTTTTTGATTCACAAAATTCGCATTTTTCGCATATTTCCCGCTGAAATGGCTGGCGGGATGCTCCCTCACATCCGCTGAATTGACATTTTGTGTCGGCAGGAGTGAGGGAGGTTGGCGCTGAAATGACACGAGTGCAGCGGATGGCTCCCGTGTATCCGCCGCTGCGCCACATTCGGCGGGAATGAGGGAGCGTTTCGCTGAATATGCAAAAGCCAAACACCAAACAAAACGCAAAGGCGCAAGGAAGCAAAGGCGCAAAGACAATACAGAAAAAGCAATACGGTTTAACCACAGAGACACAGAGCGCACAGAGAAAGGCGAAAACATTTTAACCGCCAAGTCGCCAAAGAGAATAGCGAGAAATACAAAACACATGATGGTGGTTACAGGGTAAGTGATGAAATTCTGTGCCGATAGACAAGCAACCAATGTTGTAGGGACAGCAGACAGGCTGTCCGCGCCACCACACCACACGCATCACTTACTTCGCAACCAAGTAGGACTACCCTAAGTGGTGGATGATTATTTTAAGCCCTCACCCTACGATGGTACGTTCGCAGGCTCACTCCACCATCAGCCCTCTCCCTCAGGGCGAGGGACTTTAAAGACTTTTATGGTTCATTTTGCGATGAAATCGACACAAAATAAATTCCCACCGTTTAGTGTGGTCCTACACACAACCACTATCAAACACATTATAGCACAAATTTTCGTATTAAATTGTTAGAGTTTACAAACTTTTTAGATTAAGGAGGCTCATGTAAACCTCCCTATGCAAAGCAACTTATGGTGTTTCTGTTCCTGAAAGCGGATAGGCATCTTCGAGGGGGTCGGTGATGCCACCGCAGCCCATTGCGGCTGTTTCGCCAAACTTGAGGTCGAGCGCATCAAACAAGCCGCTGATGGCAACCTGAATGGAAGCAGAATACTGCATATAGTCGGTGTCATCAATCTCGGTTTGCCACGGCCCACCGACCCCAACAACATTCGAGCTGTTAGTGACGAGGGTGATTACCGTGTCATCGGCAAAGGTCAGCTTGACCGTCCAATCGGGGTAATAATCCCAACAAGGCGCACTGGAAAATTGGCTTTGAATGGGGATAAGGTCGTCAAGCGCAAGGGCGAAGGCTTGGATGAGATCTGCGTCAACGGTTTCGGCTAGCGATGGCTGCGGCGTGGGGGTATCTTCCGGTTCACCAAAGGAACCATTTACGTCTGCATGACCCGTGACAACCGGTTTCGTGTCGGCATCGGTAATGGTGATGGCGTAGTCATTCGTGCTGCCTAACCCTGAAAATGTATACGTCAGTTCCAATTCGGTTATGGGGTTATCCGAAAAGTCGGGTGGAGCGACGATTTCAAAGGCGTTGAAGAAGGGGCTAATGACTGCAAGCCGCAGCAAGACTGCCGGATTCTTTCCCACGATTTCGACCAACAACTCGCGTTCTTTATCGGATGGTGTGTTCTGGTCTTCACGGGTGGAGGCTAACCCAATGGCTTCGAGCGCGAGGTCACAAATTTCAGACTGCTCTTTGTCGTCAGATGATTCCGAATCAAGGTCGCAGGCGCGAGCTTCTTCAACTTGGGTTTCGGTTGGCGCGGGCAGCGGGAATGCAAACGGGTAGTCAGGTTCCGCTTCTTCCTGAGCCGAAACCGGAAGTATGACACAAAACGTGAGGAGCATGAGGCTAACGAACACAAATCGGCGGTTCATTGTTACGCAACTCCTGATTAAACGGAAAACAAAGGTACGACCTTATCTCAAAAGACGCAGAAACTCCTAAAGATGTTCCAAGTGGCGATAAAGGATTCTTCTATAGCATATGGTTATTATGATGTTCTAACTCTACGCACAGACTACTCTTGAGATTTGATTAGACACCGTGCAAGGTATCCAAAAATGTTGTAAAAAGAGAGTCAAGATGGAAGTCTTGATGCGTATTTAAACTATTCATTGAAGGTAAACATTCATGCCAACTGAAGTGATTATGCCCCAACTGGGCGACAGCGTGAGTGAGGGAACGGTCAGCAGGTGGCTGAAGCATGAAGGTGAGCGTGTAGAAGAATTTGATCCGCTGCTGGAAGTGAGCGGCGATAAAATTGACACGGAAATTCCCGCGCCGGTGAGCGGTGTAGTACTAAAGATTTTGACTCCGGTGGGGCAACTGGTAACGGCGGGGGCGTGTCTCGCGGTGATTGGGGAAGCAGTAGAAAAACCCTCACCCCTAGCCCCACATCAGCTACCTTCGCAGGCTCAGTCCTCCAATAGCCCTCAGAGCGAGGGGGATGAGCATCATTCCAATAATGGACATACAGCGGAATATACGGGTTATGTGTCGCCGGTGGTGGCACGGATGGTGGCGGAACACCAGCTTGATCTGGCGCAGATCACGGGAACGGGGCGCGATGGACGGGTGACCAAGAAGGATGTCCAAACATATCTAGCCAAAACTCCATCGCCCAAACCGCTCCCAGAACCAACGCCGCAGCCGCCATTAACGGCTAAATCCGTTACCCTCTCACCTGCACAGCAAACAACGCATGTGCCAGTGAAAGCGCCTCAAAGCGGTGGTGAGTTGGTGGCGCTGACAGCGATGCGGCGGACAATCGCGGAGCATATGGTACGGAGCAAGCTGCAAACCGCACCACACGCGACGACAGTGTTCGAATTTGATATGTCGGCAGTGATGGCGCACCGTAAGGCGAACAAGGATGCCTATGCGAAGCAGGGGGTGAACTTGACGCTGACGGCTTATCTGGCAGTGGCGACAGCCGCCGCGTTGCAACAAGCACGTTACCTGAACGCACAGTGGACGGATGAGGGGATATTCCTGCATAACACGGTGAACCTCGGTATCGCGGTGGCGCTGGACGAGGGGCTAATCGTGCCGGTTATCCCGAACGCGGGCGACCTGAACCTGTTGGGGATGGCACGAGCGGTCAATGAGGTGGCAACTAGAGGACGCGGCAAGCAGTTAAAGGCGGACGAACTGCAAGGGGGGACGTTCACGATTACGAATCATGGGGTGAGCGGCAGTTTGTTCGCGACACCGATCATCAACCAACCGCAATCGGGGATACTGGGCGTAGGTGTGGTGGAGAAGCGGGTGAAGGTGATTGACGACATGATCGCGATTCGTCCGTGCTGCTATGTGACGCTGACCTTCGACCACCGAGTCGCGGACGGAGCGACAGCCGATCATTTCATGCAGCAGTTGAAAGATACCATTGAGACGTGGAACTGACCTTAATGGGGATTTTACGCAGCGGGGTGTGAACTTATGCTATCTTTATAGCATCTTAGCCCTGACGTATTCTTGATTGGGCTGTGCAGAAAGTATCACTATGAAGTTCACCATCCCACTGCTCGCCCTGCTTTTGGTATTGGCGGCTTGCCAGCCGACGACACCGCCGGATGAAACACTGCCGACGCTGGCGGTGCTTGAAGCGGCCAGCGCGACAGCTTCTATCACGCCGACCAACGCCGATATAATGAGCGAAGTCACGGCTGAGGCGACGACCGAGGCACCAGCCGAAGCGACTCAAGAAAGCGGTACACCTGCCGCGCTGCCGAGTGAAACCCCTACACCGACTGCAACACTGACCCGCACGCCGCGCCCTGTGACCCCCACGCCGACGGTTGAACCGACGCTGGCGGCTATCAGCACGGCGACACAGGCGATATTGGAAGCGCCACGATACTCGACCTTTACGCCCGAACCCTCCGGCGGTGACCAAGGGGTTGCGAGTTATGTGGCGGATGTGACGATCAGTGAGGCTCAGTTCCAAGAGGAAATCGACCGGAATATTCTCGCATACCCCAGTATGCAGAGCGCGGTGGTGGATTTTGTGCCGGGTGCGATCAACGTGCAGATGACGACCGTTGATGATAACTTCGCCACGATGAGCGGAACGGTGATTATCACGGTGACTTTGAGCGGCGAACTGGCGACTATTACGATTAGCGATATTCGGACGGAACAGGTCAATACCCCGCAAAGTTACATTGATGTGGCGATCACCGACACGTTTAAGATGATGGTCGATACGCTTGACCAGATTGTGACGCAGCGGGTGGGGCCACAGCAAAAGTTGAAGGCCATCGACATTACTGATACCGACATCTTGGTGACATTGGTTGTGCCGAAAACGGGATAACCCGAAAATTGTTCGTAAGATAGGAAAAAGAAATGAATAACAATCCAGTCACAGCGCTGATGTTGGCGCTGGGTATTATTTTATTCGCCGCACGAATGGGTGGTGAAATCGCGCGGAAGTTTGACCAACCGCGCGTACTCGGCGAGCTGCTAATCGGGGTGATCCTCGGCCCGACGCTGCTGAACATGCTGCATTCGAGTGCGCTTGGTTTGGCGGATGCACACCTTGATGCAACGATCATCGAACTCGCGGAATTGGGCGTGATGCTGCTGATGTTCAAGGTTGGACTAGAAGTGAACGTCGGTGAGCTGATGAAGGTGGGCGTGGTCGCGGGCATCGCGGGGGCGGCGGGCGCAGTGGTTCCGGTACTGATGGTACTGCCTGCCGTGATGTTATTTGGCTACTCGTGGCAACCTGCACTCTTCGCCGGCGTGACGCTGGCGGCAACGTCGGTGAGTATATCGGCGCAGGTACTATTAGAGTTGGGCTTATTGCAAACGAAGGAAGGGAACGCGCTGCTAGCGACGGCGTTGATCGATGATGTGATCGCGATTTTGTTGGTGTCGCTGACAGTCGCGATAACCGGAACAGGCGGGAGTGTCGATGCGGGCAGCCTCATCAACATTATTCTGAGGATGGCGGGTTATCTGGTGATCGCGTTTGTGGTGGCGTGGTTTGGTCTACCCGTTTTGATGCAGTGGCTTAACCGGTGGTTCGATTTGTCAAAGGCTTATGGCAACGCGGCTGTCGGGTTGGTGATGGCGCTGGTGTTTGGATGGGCGGCGCAATCCTTCGGTGGGGTGGCGGCGATTACGGGGGCGTTCATCGCGGGTGTCGGACTCAGCCGGGCGCAGCGGCAGATTAAACATCAGATCGAGGAGTCGGTGGATGCTATCGCTTATGCGTTTCTCGTGCCTATTTTCTTCGTGAGCGTGGGGCTGCAAACCGATCTCAGCGACTTCCCATTGAATGCTATCCCGCTGGCAGTGGTACTCTTGGTGCTGGCAGTCGTATCCAAGCTGGTGGGATGCGGAGTCGGCGCACGGCTGGGCGGATTTGACAAAGCGCAGTCACTCCGGTTAGGGGTGTGTATGATTTCGCGGGGCGAGGTTGGGCTTATTATCGCGGCGTTGGGCTTGAGCAGCGGTATATTGACGCTCGATGATCCCCTCTTTTTGTGTCTATTCCTTGTCATTCTACTGACAACGGTCGTTACACCGCCGCTGGTACGGCGCGTTTTCAACTCAGCAGGCCAAGGAGCAAAGGGAACCTAATGGCTAAACTAGTCGTCTTAATTACAGCACGCGATGATGTGGCGCAGCAGGTGGGTGAGAGTTGGATGCAAATCGGCGCACCGGGAGTCACCATTATTGAGGGGCATGGGTTACAGCGCATCCGCGAAAGATCGAAGGCAGGTGAAATTCTACCGGGGATGATGTCACTGGTTGACATTCTACGGGCAAACCAGCCAAGTAGTTTTGTGTTGGTGGCATTGGTGGAGCATGATGCCATCATTGAACCTATGCTCAAGGTTACACAGGATATTCTAGGCGACTTGCACTCACCGGAAAATGGGATCTTCTTTGTGATTGATGTCGAGCGAGCGGTAGGCATCCGGTATCATGATTCCTAGACAAACCGTAGACAGAACCAAATTTGTAATACAATGTAAATAGGATAGTGACTGAATTGCGAACCATTATGACAGGTGTAGACGAATTATGAGACGTTACCTCAAAACTTTTCTATCCTTCGCGTTTGTTTTGTGTGTGGCACCGGCGATGCTGCTGGCGCAGGCGAGCGACTGCCCCGAAATTGTCTCGAAGGCACTGAGCGCGGCGGACGAAGCCTGTAAGCAAACCGGACGTAACCAAGCGTGCTACGGTAACTTTAATCTTGAAGCGACCGGACAACCGGGGGCAGCAAACTTCAGCTTCAACAAGGCTGGCGACATCGTGAATGTGGCGGATATTCAGACTATGACACTCAGCGCGATGAAGATCGAGAGCCAAGAATGGGGCGTGGCGCTGCTGAAGTTACAGGCGAACATTCCTGACACGCTGCCGGGGCAGAACGTGACGTTCCTGCTGTTCGGGGATGTGGAGATTACCAACGCGGTCAACCAACAGATTGACCCTGACAAGCAACCGATGGAAGCGTTTTACCTCAAGACAGGCGCGGGTGATGCCCAATGTGCGGAAGCGCCCGAAAGCGGACTGCTGGTGCAGACCCCGCAAGGCGTGGGTGAAGTGGCGTTTAACGTGAACGGCGTAGACGTACAGATGGGTTCGACGGTGTTCTTCCAGACGACGGAAACCGAGGATGGCATGACGGTGAGTACACTGGAAGGCGCGGCTTACGTGACCTCCGGTGATGACACACAGGTGATTTTACCGGGAAGCTGGGCGCGGATTCCGGTGGCGCGGCGACTCGTGCCGTTCCGTTCGCCGGGGGGTGGAATTGTCAACCGGCGTATGATGGTGGCGGAAGGCGCACCGGAAGCACCCAAGTCATATAAGGGTAAGTTCCCGAAGATGGAAGCGCTGCCACTGGGTATGCTTGACCGTGAGATTGAGATGGCCGCCCCGATGACAGATGAGGAAATCGCGGCGATACAGGATCATTTGAAGTCGGGCGGGGCGCTGTGCGGCGAAGGGCCGATGCCAGCGTGTGAAGAAGGGTTCGTATTACCCATAGAGGTGACTGATGAGGCGACAACGAAGGTGACGGGTGTAGACTGCGTGATGCCCCCCGCGCCGGGTGAGCCGCCGCTGCCGCCCACCGAACGGCGACCGCTTTGCCCGCCGCCGGACGCGCCAACGGGTGAGACATTGAGTATCGTTGTTCCCACATCAGTAGGCATTATCCGACCGGGAATCAAACCACCAGTCGAAGCCACAAGCGTACCCCTGATCGGCGGCTAGCTGACTTTTAACGAACTCCCCGATTTTGATGTATTGGAAAATGCACAGAATCGGGGGGTTTGCATGTAAGATCATTGCGTTCTCCCCTATCCACATATTAGAATCAACCCAAGTTTTGACATTTACATAACACTGTAGGAAACGGCTGAATGCCGATGCCTGCCAAGGAGACAAGAATGGCGAAAGAGTATGATGTAGTGGTACTGGGCGCGGGACCGGGCGGCTATACCGCAGCAGTGCGCGCGTCGCAGTTGGGTTTGAAGACGGCAGTTGTCGAGAAAAAATATTGGGGCGGCGTGTGTTTGAACGTGGGCTGCATCCCCTCGAAGGCGCTGCTGCGTAACGCCGAACTGGCACATATTGTCAACCATGAGGCCAAGACCTTCGGCATGAAGATCGACGGCAAAGTGACGTTTGATTATGGTGAAGCCTTCAAGCGCAGCCGCCGCGTGGCAGATGGACGGGTGAAGGGTATCCACTTCCTGATGCGGAAGAACAAGATTGACGAATACGATGGTTGGGGAACCTTTACCGATGCAAACACGATTGAGGTGGCGCTGAACGCGGGTCAAAAGGAAACACTCAAGTTCAAGAACCTGATTCTCGCCCCCGGCGCGACGACACGCCTGATTCCCGGAACCAAGCTAAGTGAGCGTGTGGTCACTTATGAAGAACAGATCATGGAAGAGTCGCTGCCCAAGAGCATTATCATCGCCGGTGCGGGCGCGATTGGTGTCGAATTCGCTTATGTGATGCACAACTACGGTGTGGACGTGACGATTGTCGAATTCCTCGACCGGATGGTTCCGCTGGAAGACGAAGAAATCTCTGCCGAACTCCGCAAACAGTACGAAAAGCTGGGTGTGAAGGTCATGACCAGTACCAAAGTCGAGAAGATTGAGGACACGGGCAAGAGCGTCAAAGTGACCGTAACACCCGCAGACGGCAAGCAAGTCGTGCTTGAGGCGGATAAAGTGATGCAGGCAATTGGCTTCAAGCCGCGCACCGAAGGCTACGGGTTGGAAAAGACCGGTGTGAAAGTTACTGAACGCGGCGCGGTTGAGATTAACAAGAAGATGCAAACCAATGTGCCGCATATCTACGCGATTGGGGATGTGACTGCGAAGCTGATGCTGGCGCACGTCGCCGAGAACATGGGTATCGTGGCAGCGGAAAATATCGCCGGCGCAGAAACGGTCGAACTGGATTTCGAGATGATGCCCCGCGCGACCTACTGCCAGCCGCAAATCGCCAGCTTTGGCTGGACGGAAAAGCAGGCACGGGAAAAAGGTTACGACATCAATGTGTCGAAGTTCCCGTTCCAAGCGAATGCTAAAGCGCATGGTTTGGGCGACCCCAGCGGCTTTGTGAAGCTCATCAGCGACAAGAAGTACGGCGAGATGTTGGGCGCACATCTGATTGGGCCAGAAGTAACCGAACTGCTGCCGGAACTGACACTGGCGCGGCTGGCGGAACTGACCCCGAACGAGATCGCGCGGAACGTTCATGCTCACCCGACCCTCAGCGAAGCGCTGAAGGAAGCGGCGCACGGGCTTGAAGGTCACATGATTAATATGTAGTTAGCAGTCAACAGTTATCCGTTGACAGTCAAATGCTAGCAAACAAGGAGCGCGGGTGGTCAGAAGTGGCTGCCCGCATTCATCCTCCTAGAAACCAGTTGCCCTCTATATCAGGTTCATATTTCTCGTAAATACGACGTGTACCAAAACCATGCCAACGATAAGCAGCCTCCAAAGGGGGTGACAAAAGCAGCTCAGGCATGGAAATTCTGATCGAATTTATTGGCGAATCTGGTGAAACCCATACATTATTCACGCTAGAAACCCAAAACATAGTATCGGGTGGATAAATCAGCACTACCGAGGGGTTATTCGGAACGACATATTCTGGCTCCCCAAATAAATTTATCCACGTTCCAAGCCGGACACCCGTGCATTGCGAAATATTGATACCCCAGACCCTATTATCACGCGGCCATTTCCACCTCTCATAAACCTGCCGATTTACCCAAACATTCTTACAATCTATACCCTCGCCTTGTATGTATTGGGGCAAAAATTTCTGGAGATAACCTGATGTTCGCAGCACATCGGCACCCTCAGTCAGGTTCATTACACCCGGCACGACACCATACCAACAGGGTTGGGGTTGGCCTTCACACCCTTCGGTAAAGCCACGTAATACAGGATTTATGGGCTGTGTACTACCGATGACATGAGAGAGCGCTGTCATCAACACTAGGAGAAATGTGATATAAAAACCGAGTTTTAGTAGGAAACGAGGCATAAGAGCAAACAGTCCTTATCACTGCCATCCCAAAAAACGCGCCGAAATGGCTACCCATGATTTATTGTGGGCAGGTGTAATTTTGTGGCTCTAACTGACAGTAGCGGCGATGTGACGCAAAGCCATGCCAGTCGAAAAAGAGATCGACATTATCCGTAGACGGCATGATTAACATACGCGGTTTTGTACGCGGGTTAAAAACGTCACCTTGAGAGTCTAGGATAAACGCAATCTCCCCAAATTGCCCCCAGATACCAATCCGAAATTGGATTTTATCTGGCGCACCAAACTGATTAATTAGATCACCAAATTGGAGGTCGGGGCAATCGCTGAGTTCAATGTAGTCAACCACCGACGATGGGCGGGTTGAATGGAAGAAACTGTAGCACGAATCGGGAGAAAAGCGACTACCAACCGTGCGCGTATTCACATCAAAGGTGGCGGTCGATTCGATTTCCCGATATTCCTGACTGTCCCACGATTGAACCCATTTACGCGCGTCTGAAAATTTACTTCTACCCGGCACAATGCCGTACCAGCATGGCTGCGGTTGTCCTTCGCAGCCTTCGGTGAAGCCGCGCAAGACTGGATTTACTGGCCGCGTACTGCCAACCGCACGAGATATGAATATGGTCAGCGTAGACAGGACGATACAGCCAAGCGCAAGTTTGAGCAGAAAGCGCAGCATAGCGGCAGTTACCAGCCTATTGCAACCAGTCAAAACTAATATCATTGTAGGAATCTACAACGCATTGTTCAATATTCTATTAGAATTATTTACTAAAAATAGGCCACTTAGCCCTACCGAAATTGAAAAAGCCCCGTAGCATCTGTAGGTAAAATTAATGGGGGCGATATGAGTAAACAAAAATTTGATGCGGCGAAAACACTTATTGATCGTAAACAATATCGTGAAGCACGGGCGATGTTGCAAACGATTGACCATCCAACGGCACGAGTTTGGGAAGCGAAACTCGACCAACGTGCGAAGGTTAAGGCATCAGACCCTACACCGTCCGTTCCACCGCCCATCGGCACGCCGCCACCCACCACACCGACCATGCGGGAAAACCGCTTTCGACCGACAACCGGCTGCCTGATAATCGTCGCCATTATTGCGATTGCTTATATGCTTTGGCCGAATAAACCGCTTGTTCCAGCGGCTTCATTGAATACAGCGACGAATACGCCGACGATCACCAATACGTCCACCGCAACAGCGACGACAACCTATACGCCGACCCCAACAGCGACCGGAACGCTCACGCCCACGCCTACGGCGACAATCACCCTAACACTGACTCAAACGGCAACCTTTACATCGTCGCCAACGCCAACGGTCACACCCAAGTTCACGGCGATTGACCGCGTGACGTACTACACGACGAACACCGTCAACCTACGCGCCTGCCCCAGCACTGAATGTTATATGATCGAGAACCTGCCAGCCGATACAGCGGTCATCGTGACAGGAATGATCGAAGGGGAAGCGCTTGAGGAAGGCAACCCGAATTGGTACCGGATTGAGCATTCGGAAGATGAGGAATATGCCTACAGCGCGTACTTCACGCTGGTTGAGCCAACGGCTGAGATGACAGCGGAGGCAACGGCTGACGCTCAAGGTGAGGCCGCTACACCGTCGGCAACGCCACGCTAGACATAATGACTAACTGGCGCAGTGGTATTGCAAGGCGCGAAGCTGACAGTATTTGCGCTGTGTCAGTACGTCGAGCCATGCGGCACGCTGGTAAGGCAGAGGGCTATCCGAAGGAAACAGGACAACTGACTGCAAGGGGGTGTAGTAGGATACGGCATCCCAAGATATGACCTGAGGCATAAATAGAATCTGCATTTGTCCTTGATACCAGATGCTTAAAGGGTCAAGGGTGATGGTATCCGGCTGGCGGATTTGCTCCATAAAGTCACCCAATCGCAGTGGCTGGCAAAAGGTCAGGTTCATTTGCCTGACGGTGCTGTCATTGATCGTCAACGTCTTACGGCATGTGTCATTCGCGCTCGTCCATATTATTTCCATGCTGGTAGCGGCAACAACGGTATAGCCTTTGCTTCTCAAAATAGCGGATGCGATATCTGATGGGGTTTCGCCGGGGATAATCCCGTTCCAACAAGGCTGCGGTTGGTCAGGACAGCCATCGGCAAATTCGCGCATGAGGGGGTGCAGCGGCTGGTGACTGCCGACAGTACGAGCGACGAGGTTAGCGCTTATTAACGCGAGCGTGAGGAACAGCGCGATCATAAAGATAAGGCGAGACATACAGATACAGTTCCCAGATTAGCATCGTCTATTTATAACACGCCTCCGATAATCAAACGTGATACAATCGAACCAGAAGTTAGGTCAGTGAAGGGTAACATATGGAAGCGCGACAATTACTCTACACCATCGAGGAATTTGAGCAGTATGCCGACGCGCCTGAAAACCGTGAGCGGCTGTTGGAATTGATTGACGGGGAGATTGTAGAAAAAGTGCCAACAGAACAACATGGAATGATTGTCATTATCATCGCCCATTGGTTACTCAATTTTATCTTGACACATGGCATAAAGGGGCGGGTCGTAACAGAGGTACGCTACCGAACAAAGGAAGATCGGCGAAACGCCCGAATTCCTGATGTGGCTTATCGCGCTGGCAGCCATCCATTGACGAAAAAAGGCAGTGTTCAACAGATGCCTGACATTGCAATTGAGGTGAAATCGCCGGATGATTCGCTCAAGGATATGCGAGCGAAGGCACGTTACTACCTCGCGAACGGCACGAAACTCGTTTGGCTGGTTGAACCCCAGAAACGATTCGTTGAGGTTTACACACTTGATGACGAGCAGGTTTATGTCGAAGGCGAGACATTGGACGGCAGCGAGGTACTCCCCGGTTTTGAAATGCCGGTCAGCGCGATTTTCGAGGATACTGCGGCAGAGTAACTGGATTATTTAGCGCATTCCAATTGACGGTAAATTAACCATCTCGCAGCCGAAAACCTGTCCAAAGTGATGGATGAGCCGCTGGGCGGCTGAATATTCGTCAACCGGTTCGCCTAACAATTGGGCGAGGCTGGTTACGCCTTTATCACGAATGCCACAGGGAATAATGCCGTCAAAGTAGCTGAGATCCGTGTTGAGGTTGAGGGCAAAGCCGTGCTTGGTGACGGCGCGTACATTGATGCGAACGCCGATGGCACAGACTTTCACCTCGCCGTTGGGCGTTTCTACCCACACGCCGGTTAGACCTGCAATCGGTTTTCCCACGACACCGTAATCGGCAAGGGTGTGGATAATCACCTGCTCGATTTTACGCACGTAGCCGATGACATCGGCGCGTAAGGTGTCGGAAGCGCGGGGGAGCTGGAGAATAGGATAACCTACAAGCTGCCCCGGCCCGTGATAGGTAATATCCCCGCCCCGATCTACCCGCAGCACGGTGATACCACGCTGTTCGAGTTCTGCCGATGTGAGGAGGAGATTACTCTCATGACCGGATGTACCGAGGGTGTAGGTAGGGGGATGCTGAAGGAGTATCAAGCGATCCGAAATTTCGCCCCTGCCACGCGCTTCGGCAAGCTGATTCTGCCAATCCCACGCCTCTTGATAGGGAACGCAGCCGAGCTGCACAACTTCACAAATCATGGTTAAGAAGTGATCGTCTTTGGAAAGCGGCGGCGGATTTTACCGTCAGTGTAAACATGGGTTTCGTGGGTCTTGGCGTTGTTCTTGTCGATTACGGCGTAGATCTGGCTAATTAGCTGTTCGGGATCAACACCGGATGCCTGACACACGCCGATGAGGGTGACGATGACATCTGCGGCTTCTTCGGCGATATGGTTTTTATCCGTACCCACCTGAGCGGCTTCGGTCACTTCGCGCACTTCTTCCTCGAACACGCGAATGGCATCATCAGTGAGGGGCTGCCAGCCGAAACGGGCATAGAAGTCGAGCGTGGAACGAATTAGATCACGCAGGGGGTCATTATGAGTCGATGTCATGCACAGTTTCCTTTAGTTAGATCGTTTTCATTGGCGGGTTATGCAGCGGGCCTTTAAGATACCGCTCCAGAAAAACGAATGTTTTGTTTAACGCTTGCTGCATTCGCAGACGTGATAAATCCGAAGCCTCATCGCTCATGAAGTCATGCCCAATATCCGGTAACACAAGCAGTTCATGTTCGAGACCTTGCGTATTGGCGGCAAATGCCTGACGCACCCGGTCGAGGTCAGCAGGTTTGACGTAGGGTTCGTCCTGCCCATAGATGGCGAGTACCGGAACACGGGCATTCTTCAAACGGGCGACGTAGCGCTGCGGGAAACCATAATACACGACAGCGGCTTCCATGTCTTGGCGGACAATCGCCGCTTCGTAGGCCAAACTGCCGCCCATGCCGATGCCGACGACGGCGACATCGCGATTGGTGTTATGGTGCGTCTCCAAAACGGTGAGTGCGGCGTTGACGCGGGGATAGCCGCCATCGCCTAAAGCCTTTACCAGTTCGATGGCCCGCTGGGGGGTGGTAGCGACCTCGCCATTAAATAAGTCCGGTACGATAACGTAATAACCGGCCTGCGCGAACCGATGGGCAAGATGGCGAACAGCGGGTGTAATGCCCCACCAATCGTGAATAAGGGCTACGGCGGGGAACAAACGCCCTGTGTTGGGATGCGCCCAATAAGCCGGTAACTGTGTACCGTCTTCGATTACAACGTGGATATGCCCACCCGTCACCCCGTATTCGGCGCGGTTCGACTCATAACCGGACATTAACGACTCCTTCAGAAGCTACCATCTCCATTATAGCCAATTCACCTATCCGGCGGGGGGATTTATCATTCGCTCATATAAAAAATCAATGAGAAGTGCTTGTAATCTAAGCCTAACCACCACTACCATGAGCCTGTGGATGCAAATTGTAACGATTAACGTAACAGACTAAGGAGCGAACACGAATGCTGAAACGAAACATCGTTTTACTATCGGCAGCCATCGGGCTGGCAGCAGGTGCGGTCATTGTGTCGGCGCAGGAAGCGACACCCGAAATGACGATGGGAGCGGGGCCAGACACGATTACGGTCAACAATCCTGCTATGATGCCCGAAGGTATCGAATTTGACCCAACGCGCGGTCAATTCCTACTGGGTTCCCTCAACCAAAATAGTGTATCGGTCGTGGCAGATGATGGTACGCTGACCACCCTCATCCAAGATCCTAAGCTAGCTTCTATCGTCGGGTTGGAAGTCGATGCTGAACGTAACCGTATCCTTTTCGGGTCGACTGACCGTGCGGCAGTCGGGCAGTTGGGCATTTATGACCTCGCAACAGGCGCAGAGCTGCATGTCGTTGACCTCGCGGCACTGACACCGGATGCGGCAGGCCACTTCCCGAATGATGTGGCAGTGGACGCGGACGGCAACGCCTATGTGACGGACAGCGCGGCGGGTGTCATTTACAAGGTGGACGTGGATGGGAATGCGTCGATCTTCCTGCAAGACATCAGCTTCGTCGGCAATTTTGTCCTGAACGGTATCGCCTACAACCCGAATGGTTATCTGGTGGCAGTACGTGGCAGCGATCTGATTAAGATCCCGCTGGACGCACCCGAAACCTTCTCGGTTGTCGCGGCTGACGGTGATGTTGGTGGCGGCGACGGTATCATCTTTGCGGACGCGAACACGTTGGTGGCAGCGGTCGGTGACCCCAAGCATGTAATTCAACTGACGAGCGACGATGATTTCGCAACGGCTACGATTACGGGTGACTTCCAAGCTGCGCCGGACTCGGTAACAACCATCGCCCTGCGCGACGGTGAAGCCTACGCGATTGACGCGAAATTTAGCACGCCGGACGCTGAGAGCTATACCATTAAGAAGGTGACGTTCAGCGAACCGATGATGGCAGAAGCCACAGCGGAAATGGGTATGGCAGAGATGACCCCCGAACCGACTGCTGCTGGCTAATTCTCCTTCTATTGAAACAATGAGGCTGTCTTAGGATGGCCTCATCTTTTTATGGCCCGATTTTTACAGAGTGGCATCAGACTATTTCCATTCGCCGGATGCAGTTGAGTCATTCGGGAATTATTTGGAGTAAAGCATTATGCCACCAAAGATTTCAGATCATCACCGCTGGAGCGCGGCTTACCTGCGGGAAGCGGCTAATGAACATGACACCGCAGCCGAATTACTCGACGCGGGGAATGAGGCTGAAGCGCGACACCATGCTTACCTCGCGCACGGCTTCGAAACCCACGCGATTGAAGAATCCGGTCATGCGGCCAAACGCAGCAGTGACCTTGTTGAGGATATTGATTGGGTAGCGCTGACGAGCGACGCGGAAGAAGAACCGAAACCACCGAAGCGCCTAAAGAAGAAGTAATCTCACCCTTCAAACGCAGATCGGATGATGCCCAATCCGACCTGCCCTTTTAGATGCTCACACCGTAAACATCCTCAAAATAACCGTCCGCTTCGGCTTCAGTGCCGAATACTTTGGCGGTATCGTCATTTACACTCAACACCAATGTCCGGTAGCCTTCACGGTGCGTCCAATCGCGCAAGGCAGTAAGCAGTTGCGTTGTCAGCGGCTTCGGCGACCACATAAACACTTCGACAGCGCGGGGGTTGTAAAGCTGCTGCTGGCAGTAGATGAGCGCTTCCTGACCGGAGGCTGAAAACTGTAAGCGATGGGTACGACGTTCGCGGATTTCGGCAATGGCGTGCCACGTTTGCGGCCAAAAGGTTTCCCACTGCTGATGTGAACTCCCCAAGCGACCGACCGGCATAAACCAATTGTTAATCTGCTGCGGGTTATCCGCCGGGTGTTCAACCACTTTGTAGAAGCCCTGCCCCGACTTGGCCGGAAGGTTATAACGGCGAATGCGAGAGATGGGGGTCATGCCATGCTGTGTATAGAGGGACTGGGTTTGCGAGTCGCTGGCAAGGCAGTTGGCGGTCACGCGGCTGAGGCGAGCGATACGCGCCTGTTCCATCACATCGTTGAGGATCAGATCCTGCAAGCCAGCGTATGAAAAATCAGGGTGAACCATGATTTGCGCCACATGGATATGACTGCCGTACGGTTCGGGTTCGACACCCCGATAGGCTTCGGCATAAGCAGCGATTTTACCTTCGGCTTCAACAACGAGGGGAATACCCGCGCCGCGCAGTAAGTGGCTGAGGTGAATGGCGGCTGTTTCGACGCTCATCCACGGGCCGCCGTGCAACCACCGTTCGTAGATAGTCAACGCCTCGTAAGGCACATCCTCAACCCTGCCGGATGCACTGAAACGCTGCCAAACACTAATCTGATTTCGGAATAAGGTGCTGATGGCTTGTGTGTCATCCAGTACAGCACCCCGCATGTGGATCGAATTCATGCCCTGCCCTCAATATCCAGTCGACAGGGCAATTGTAACACCGTATTGGGGTTAATCCACTTGAACCTTCAGCACGTTTCCTTCGCGTATATCGACGATCACGGTAGCGAGGGTCGTGTCTCCATCGGCGAAGCTCACACTGTAGATATTCTCGCCCTGTTTTTCGACATACGTTGACCAATCGTCGTGTCCATCCATCGCTTGCCAGATGTCTTCGGCGCTGTAGGCGAGGTTGATGGCATCGTTACGCTGCTGGTCGGCGGCTTCATCTTCGCTGAGTTCATTCGGGTCAACAATTTTTTCGATGTACAGGTTGTCGTTTTCGTCGAACTTGAGTTTGACGACTACCCCTTCGATGCCACGATAGAACCCAACATCCCACGTCGCGTCCCAGCGGTTCCAGTCGGGATACATATCCCAGAGGTCGAGGTTGTTATCCAAGCGCGCCAGCACCTCAATATCGGCCATGACGTAAGCAGTTACACGCGGCATCTGCTCCTGATAAACCTCGGTGGACAGCGGCTTGGGGGCGAAGGCTTCTTGAATCTCGCCCGTATCCTGATTAACGGCAGCATAACCTAACCACTCGCCATCTTCCGAGGTTTTGAACTCGACATACCAATTACCGTTTTCATCCGGTCCCCATGCGTCCGAGTGATAGTCGGGATAGCCGGAGAGCCAGTCGCTAAACGTCTCAGACTCGGCAGCGGTTTGGATGACGTAGGCTTTGGTCGCGGCCTCGTCCTGAGCGTACACGGTGAAAGCGGTGAATGACAGCAGCACGAGCAGCATGACCGACAATGATTTAAACCAACGTTGCATGATGATTTCTCCTCTCGATTAGCGCGGGACGACCAGACCCAGCGGCGTGTGGGTGAAGTTGGGAAATACTTGTTCGACTGAGGGGTTCTTTAGCCGCTGGCTGATGACTTCCGCCAGCACATCGCGGTAGTCGGTGGTGATGGCGAGGTCGCCGTCGTTGAGCGCGTCGGGGGCTAAGGTCGGCCAATTGGAATAGACCTTGCCGCCCTTCACGCCACCGCCCATCAGCAGCATGAAGTTCCCGTGACCGTGATCGGTGCCGTTACTGGCGTTTTCGGCAACGCGGCGGCCAAATTCGCTCATGGTGACGACGGTGACGTTGTTGATGTGGTCGCCCAAGTCGGCATAGAAGGCGCTCAGGCTGCGCCCCAAAATGCTGAGATGGTCGCTGAAAAAGCCGCCATGCGTCCCCTGATTTTCGTGGGTATCCCAACCACCGAGATCGAGACAGGCGACTTCAAGGCCAACATCGGACTTGATGAGTTGGGCGATCTGTTTTAGTCCCTGCCCGAAGCCTTCATCGTCGTTCGGATAGTCGGCTTCGTTGTCCGGTTGGTAACTCTCGACATTCAACGACCGCAACATATCGACCGTATCAAAAACGACTTTAGCCTGTGTGTCGAGCATTCCAGCAGGTGCATCGACCGCATAGAGTTGGGATAGAACTTGTTCGGCGCGGCGCAGTTCGCCTTCGCGGCCTTTGAGATGGAAGTCGGCAATCGAGCGCATGGAAAGCGGCGATACCCGACCCCGCAGCGAGGAGGGAACCATCGCGCCCATGCCAACCGCACGGAACGGCGAGTCGTTTTGCCACGCGGCGGATTCGAGATGCCGCCCAACCCAGCCCGTGCCACCGCCCTTGCTACCGGGGGTGCCATATTCCATGAACTGCATGGCATCAAAGTGCGAACGGCTGGGATCAATCGAGCCGGTGGCATGGACGACCGCGAGATTACCCGCGCTGTAAATGTCGTAAAGCGAAGCGAGCGATTGGTGGAAGCCGAAGTAACCATCCAGATCGACAACCGCGTTTTTGTCACTGCCGGGTTCAGGCAAGGCGAGTGACGGACGCGCATCGTAGTAGTGCCGACCATCGCCATAAGGCACAACAGCACTCAGGCCGTCAATGCCACCACGCAGGAAGATGGCGACCAGCACATCACCGGGGGCGCTTGACGGCTGGCGGAAGGCAAGACGCGGCATCCACGAGGGGAACAGCGATTTACTGACCCCAATTGCGCCGAACGAACCCATCCCTTTTAGAAAATCGCGCCGCGTATAAGGCATTTTGATTGACCTTTCATACTCAGAACCTCACCCCCATAATGCCTACCTTGCGACAAGCTCAGTACGACATTTACCCTCTCCATAAATGGCGAGGGGCGTTTAAGGGCGAGAATTTAGACATAAAACTAGCAACTATCATGGCTACCTGAAAACGATTCGTTAATTAGCGCCACTGGTAAAGCGGCGAGGCTAACATCAGGCCGTAGAGCGT
Source organism: Chloroflexota bacterium (assembly GCA_020161935.1). Classification (GTDB taxonomy): domain Bacteria; phylum Chloroflexota; class Anaerolineae; order Aggregatilineales; family Phototrophicaceae; genus CFX2. Next base: position 216,367 of record JAIUNI010000010.1, on the reverse strand, counting down.
GCCGAGTTTGTTGGCGATCACAAACTCATCGACAGGCGCAGCTTCATCACCATCTTCGGCTACATAGTTGATGAACGGCGAGCGCGCATCACCGACCAACGGCACACCGAAAACCTGCGCGGCGACGTTATCGACTAGCTCACCTACTGTTTGCGGATTGCCCATGCGTTCATAAAGCTCAGTGGTGACGGGGTAATCTTCACTATATGCGCGGTGGGTTAAATCCATCGCCACATTCCAGCGTGCGAGCAAGCCGCCGGGGTTCGCCCACGCGCCAGCGGCATCGGGGTAACCGTTCGGGGGATGCCAATCGTAAGGAACCTGTGTTAAGTCTTCCAATTCACTGAGCATGAGCCAGAATTCCTGAAACGACGTTCCGGTTGCCCGCAGCGCACCGATAAAGAAATCCAACGGACGGCGCAGTTTTTGACCTGCCGAGGCAGTAAATTCCTCCGACATCAAAATGTGCTTGAGTACAGGCTTTATTTCACCGTTGGTTTCCGCCCAAACCTGCGCGGCGCTGTCGATGAGGGGCTGCGGTGGGTTATCGCTGACAAAGCGGATACACAACTTCCGGCAGACAAATTGGGCTGTTGAGGGGTGGTTGGCGACGAGAGTCAGCAGGTGCAAGCCATCCTCAATGCCGCGTTCGGCGGGCATGTGGTGACCGAGAATGTCTTTTTTACCGGTATCGTGCATGTCTTTATTGAAGTAGAAGCCGGTTTCCGTGCCGTCATGCACCGTCCAACCGGTCAGGGCGCGGGCGGCAGCCTTCACATCGCTTTCGGTGTAGCCACCATCCACGCCGAGCGTATGGAGTTCCAGCAGTTCACGGGCGTAATTTTCGTTCGGGTGTTCTTTACTGCTCTCGGCTTGATTCAAGTAGTAAAGCATAGCGGGACTCTGGGCAACCGCGAACAACATCTCGCGGAAGTTACCCAGCGCGTGTTTACGGATGGCTTCACGGTGCATGACGACCAGATCAGCGGCGAGGTCTTGCGAGGCGACGTTAAAGTGATCCGTCCAAAACTCGACCACACGCTCGAACAACTGTCGGCGGCTGTGGACGGCACGCAGCACCATGCCTTTGATGAGTGCCTCACCCTGCCGGTAGTTGACCTTATGAGCATCCTGCCGACTCATGAATAGAATGGGCATGGTTTTGAGAAGCGCATCCATTTCGGCATCGGGGATACTGGTGGGGTTTAGCTGTTCGTCGAGATAGGCTTCTGCGCCGAGTTCACGCGCATGTGTCAGTTCATCGGGGCGAACGCCATAGGTCGTCCGGTTGAGGAGGTGCAGAAGCGGGTCAGCGATGGTGGGGAGCTGCGGCGAGGCTTGATAAGCCATCACCCGCTGTGTGACCGCGCCACTGAGGCTGGCTCCGGCGAGTGCGCCACCCGCTAATTTCAGAAAATCGCGTCTTGATGTTTGCATAATGTCCTGTCCTACAGGTTTGGCTTCCGAGAAACCGAAATCCGATAAGGTGACTTTAGCAAACAATGTGTGAAGAGTTATGACGCAAATTTGACGAAAGCGTCACAAATGGGGCGTTTGGGACTGATGTACTAGTGGGGTAAAAGTTGATTAAAAGGCAAACCAAATTGACATACGGAATGGATTAAATCCATTCCCTACGGCAAGATGAGCGGTGAGGACAAGATGATGAATTTTTACAAATTAGAGCAGAGCAAGAATCCTCTCCGTCGCTGGCGCGACACCGACCTGCTACCTTGCGGCAAGCTCAGTTGCAGGTCGCCCGTAAACGAGCGAGAATAAAATGCACGGGAGGGTCTCAACCCCTCCCCTACGAAGAACATTTTTTGTGATCGGTAACATGGATGCATAGCCGTGCGCCCTACAGCGCTTTAATGGTTTATCAGAAAATATCATTAACCGACTACGCACAAGATTAGGATGCAGAGGATTGGAAGTCATTCAGCCAGCGTTCGACGGTTGTGAATTGGGGCAAGTCATTTTCAGCCAACACCGCTTTCACCCAATCCAGTGTATCGACGGACTCCCAATAGTAACCGAACTGCGCGTAGGTGATGAGCGAGCCTGACCAATCATCAATCTGGTCAGATAATTGGATGGACTGCCACATATTCTGCACACCGGCTTCATCACCCAACTCGCGCTGGGCGATGCCGAGGTTACGAAGGGCAATGGCGACTTCCAGCGCATCATTTTGCTGGTGAGCGGCACTTAAGGCCATCTCGAAACAGTGTGTGGCTTTTTCCATGTCCCCCTCAACGGCAGCCAACATGCCTAACTGCTGGTAAAGGCGATTAAGCAGCGCGGGGTTATCACCCACATTTTCAGCAGCCGACATGAGCGACCCGGCAGCAGCGTTCCAATCGCCGTTCGCCACGCCTACACACGCTTGGGCAATATCGGCGGCAACATCGGGCATGTCGTCGGCGCGAACAAGGCACGGTCCCAAGCGCCAGCCGCGCCAATCGAGCAGGATATTCCGAGATTCAAGATCACCAAACTGAGGGGTGAAGTCTTCCGGTGTGTCGGGAATTTTGGGCGGACTGTCGAGCGCGATTACGGTCGTTTCGTAGGTAAACGAACGATCATCCTCATTATCATTGTCGTTGTTGGCATGAACGTTTACTTCGACGCGCACCTGATACTCACCTGAACCCGGGAGGTAGAGCGTGGAGTCTAAGAGTTCGTCACGCTGGTCAGCACCCCACGACTCAAAATCCTGCGAGGCGGCACTCTGGGCGAACTGAAAATCATCCTGATCGGGTGACTTCAGGTAGACATCCATTCCCAACCGACCTGTGCCGTAACTATCGGTCAGCCATAATGCACTCCAATTGATACGCAAACGCAGCCCACGCCCCTTATCGACCACCATATACTCGGCAGGAGCCGCCCATTGATCGAACATCTCGACGGCCAGCGCGTCCGGTGCAAAGACGATATGGGGCATGGCAACCGTTTTAACGAGGACTTCACTGTCGTCAGGCGCTTCACGGGCAACCAAACCCGCAGATGATTCTGACTGGATAGGCGGTGGTGAAATAGGCGGTGGAACAGCGGTCACCGTGGGAATCGGTTCTTCGATTTGCAGGGCGACTACGCCACAGGCTGAAAGCGTCAATAACAAGAGGGGGAGGGCAATACACTTCGATAGCGTAAGCATTTTAAGTTGAGTCATTTGAGGGTTTCTCCCGGTCGCGCGAGGCGAACGGTCATGGTCGTGCCGGAACCTTCGCGGCTCTGGGCGGTGATGGTTCCGCTGTGCATTTCGATAATTTTACGGACAGTCGAAAGGCCAAGACCGCTACCGCCCCCGTGCGACCGTGCACGTACCATCGGCTCGAAGATACGATCCGGTAGATAATCGGCAGGGATGCCCTCGCCGTTATCCGCAAATTGGATGACATAGGCGTTCGGTTCGTTCTGTAAGCTGATATGCAAACGACCCTCTACACCGGAATATTTCAAGCTGTTATCAATGAGGTTTTCAAACGCGCGAACGAGGAGATCACGATCACCTTCCAAGCGCATCGGGCCGGGTGGCGCGTCCATTTCCAGCACCTTACCCTCACTCTGGGCGCGTTCATCTTGCGCGTACAAGGCTTCTTCCAGCACATCGGCAAGGTCGAGCATTTTGAGTTCGAGCGGCACATACGCCAAGCGGGCATCGAACAACATGCTATCGACCAAGCGGGCGAGACGCTGGGCTTCACTCTCGATTGTGCCAACCGACTTACGCCACGCTTCCGGTTCGACGGTGGACGACTGGCGCATGTTGGCAGCGTGACCGATGATGGCGGCCAGCGGATTTCGCATGTCGTGGACAATACGGCGGATAAAGTTTTCGTAGAAGGTGTTTTGCTGTCCGCCGGATTGCAAGGGACGCGAGATAAGGGCATAGGTGCGGCGGTCAAGCGGCAGGGCTTGTACCGAGTAACGCTTGCCTTCACCCACTGCGAGCGTTTGAAGGGCAATACCTTTGGTGGATTGAGCACGTTTGACCAGCACACGTAAATTGGGGTTTAAGACACCCGCTTGTAGCAGTTCTTTAGCCGTGTCGTTGTGCCATTGGACGCGACCTTTACTATCACACACGACCACGCCTTCGTTCAGATAAACCGACAACGCCTCGAAACGGTTAATCCACTGCGAACCGGACGAACGCGACCGGAGCAAGCTGAGGATGCCGAGCAGGAACAGGCCGATGCCAACCAACAACCATATGAACGAGACACTGGAATTGAACCGCAGCGTCACCAGCGGAACGCCGATTTCGCGTCCGTACTGATCGAGCAGCAGGGTGAGCGCCAGCCAGATCAGGATGCCGAGGATGTAGAGGATGCGGAACATGGTTACTCCTGCAACAGGCGATAACCTACGCCGTGGACGGTTTCGATGAGTTCATCCCGTTCGAGTTTGAGCTTGCGGCGCAGCGCAGCGATGTGCCGGTCAACGGTGCGTTCGTAACCCGCCCACGTGTAATCCCAAACGTGGTTCAGGAGTTCTTCGCGTGTCCAATGGCGATTGGGGTTACGGGCGAGGAAGGCCAACAATGCGAACTCAATCGGGGTGAGGTCGATTTGCTGACCGGCACGGCTGACGCGGAAATGCTCAAGGTCAATTTGAATGTCCCCACGCACTTTAAGCTGGTTGTTGGTCGTACCGGAGGGCAGCGTTTCGCGGCGGATATGCGAGACAGCGCCGAGGGTAGCGCGAATCTGGTTGGCGAGGGCGTTGTTATCCCACGGCTTGGTGACGAAGGCGATTGCCCCCTGCCCCAAACTTTCGACCTGCCATTCGGGGTACGAGGTGAGCATGATGATGGGGATGAAGTGTTCGCGCGAACGTAAACGGCGACAGACTTCCAAACCGCTCATCTGGCTCTGGTCGCGCTCGTCCAGCACGACATCCAGCAGCACCAAGTCGGGTTCCTGCTTCTCGACGATGGCAAGAGCTTCCAAACCAGTCGAGGCAGTATCAACCTGATAGCCCATCCGCCCTAAAAACGTACCGAGCGCCGAGCGAATATTTTCTTGGTCATCGACGATTAAAATGTGCTGACGCGGTTCCATAGGCTAATCCTAATTTGAACACAACACTCCGTTACAAAGTGTTATAGTATGCGTGTCATTATACAGGTTGGAGGATGCCATGTCTGATATTCGGATCAATCTTGACGAAACCGTCACATTTTTAACGGGGTTACTCGATACACCCAGCCCAACGGGTTATACGGTTGAGGCTATCGATTACGTTGAGGCGGCGTTCAAGAAGCTGAAAGTTAGCGGGTTAAAGGTCGAACGTACCAAAAAAGGCGCGTTGATTGCTCAACTCAAGGGGAAGTCGAGCAGCGCCCCGCGCGGGATTACGGCACACATCGACACGTTGGGGTTGATGGTCAAGGAGATCAAGGGCAGCGGACGATTGAAGGCGACCCTGCTGGGCGGTTACGCATGGAACGCTGTGGAGTACGAAGGGGTGACGGTTCGCACGGCGGATAACAAGCGCATCCGTGGGACAATGCTCCTGAGCAACCCCAGCACGCACGTTAACGGGAAGCTCGGTACGATCCAGCGCGAGGCGGACAATATGGAAATCCGACTGGATGCGATCACCAAGAACGCGGCGGATACCCGTGCGCTGGGCATCGACATTGGCGACTTCATCTTCCTTGACCCGCGTGTCGAACTGAAGGATACGAATTTCCTGCGGTCACGGCATTTGGATGATAAGGCGGGGGTGGCAGCGATCTACGGGGCGTTGTTGGCTTTGAAAGCGGCGAAGCTCCAACCGGCGCAGGATACGACGTTTATCATCGCGAATTACGAGGAAGTCGGGCATGGCGGCTCGGCGGACTGGCCGACCGAACTGGATGAGTTATTGACGATTGACATGGGCGCATTGGGCGATGGGCAGAACGGCGATGAGTTTTCGGTGAGTATTTGCGCGAAGGACAGCACCGGCCCGTATCATTACGCATTCACGGCGCGGATGCGGGAACTGGCGAAGGCCAACAACATCCCCTACAAGATGGATATTTATCCGTTCTACGGCTCGGATGGTTCGGCATACTGGCGGGCAGGTGGCGCGGCGAAGGTGGCGCTGATCGGTCCCGGCATTGACGCTTCGCACGGTTACGAGCGGACGCATACCAGCAGCATCGAGCATACGGCGCATTTGATCGCACAATATCTGGTAGACAGCGGCGAATAAGTATCGTCAAGCCGGTTCGTGTTGAGGAGAATGCGATGTTAAAGGTCATCCTCAAACTCTCGATTTATCTGATGGTCACGACCAGCAGCCTCGGCTTTGTGGCGCAGGCGTTCGGTCAACAGCAGCCACCGAACGCCTCACTGCGGGGTTTTCATGAGGGGTGCGAACAGGCTAACCATGTTTGCTGGTACGGGGTAATGGTCAACGAGACGCGGGTCAGCGACGTATGGAATATTCTAGAAGGGCGCAATTATTTCCTTGCCAGCAGCCTTTCCAACGAAGCGTCTAAACGCAGTGTTGAGAACTCCGACCTCGACTGTGGGACGTACTTCATTTACGAGTACCGCACCGTCAATGGGATGATCGTTAAATGCCGGAACCTGCGCTTGGGGGATTGGCTGAACACGTTCGGGATGCCAGACGCAATCGGGCAGTACCATGATGTGCTGTACTATCAGGGCGAGGTGACGATGCGGGTCAAAATCGTTGGTGCGCTCCGACCGGACGCACAGGTGACGGAGTTCATGTTCCCCGTGCCGCGCCCCTACCGCGAAAGCCAATACAACTGGCAGGGTTTCGCCCCACGCTGGCGCTACTGCCAACTCAATGTTGATAACCCGTGTTGAGCATGTCGCGCTTCATCATCCGCCTGACGCTGGTGATGGTGCTGGCGCTGACGGGCGCAAACTTGACCAGCAGAACTCTTGGAACGCTGCGCCCACTACACGCGGTTATGGACGGGATGCACAGTAGTTGTGAGGGTGAAGGGATGCCCTGCTGGTACGGGATCACGCTCGGCGAATCAACCACCCGCGAGGTTGAGGCGATCTTCACGGGCTTCGGCGATACGATTGTGGACAACGCGACGAAGGGGCAGCTTGAAATCTACCGGACGACGAAAGGCGGATGCTTCGCCCAATTTATTTACGGGCGGGGGACGGCACGGATCATCAACGAGATTATCTTGACCAATTGTGCGCGGGCGCGTTTAGGCGATTTACTGGCTGAGTACGGCGAACCACCATCACTGGGAACCGGTTTGAGCTGCGAGTCCAACCGGAGACGCACACAACATAACCACTACTATATAGAGTATCCAACCGATGGCATTCTGGCTTCGATTAACCGACCGGCTCACCTCAGCCCGTGGCTTTCACTTCACGGGAACATCCGGCAGTTATACATTGTTGTACCGCACGAGGGGGATGGGCGGGTGACTTGGGAAGGCATGGTGAGCTTCTGGCGGTTCGTCCGGCTGCACCCGGAACAGATCAATATGACGAACTGCTGGCCTTAGCGACGATTGATTGATTTGCAGCCTTATGGCACAATATGACCCATTAATAACCGTTTTCCACGAAAGGCAAACCTCGATTACTACTGCGATGCCCGTACTTGAAACCCAACGACTGCTCGTGCGACCGATGACGATGGACGACCTGCTCCCGATGCACGTGGCGATGAACGCCGGATTTGGTGAAGACCCACTGGAAGAACGGCGGGAATGGCTCGAATGGACAGTTCGTAATTATGTGGCGCTGGCACGACTCTGGCAGCCACCCTACGGCGAACGAGCGGTCGTCTTGAAAGCCACAGGCGCGTTCGTGGGGGCGGTAGGGTTCGCTCAAGCACTCGGCCCATACCAACGGCTGACCACGTTCCGGCAGCACGGCGAAACGGATGACCTTTTCATGCAGCCGGAGTTCGGCTTGTTCTGGGTGACAGTACCCGAACACCAACGAAAGGGATACGCAGCCGAGGCGGCACAGGCATTGGTCGATTACGGCTTTAAACAGATGAACCTGCGGCGTATCATCGCGACGACCGAGTACGATAATGTTGGCTCGCAGGCGGTGATGCGTAAGCTCGGCATGACCCTCGAACAGAACCCGACACCGGATAATCCACCGTGGTTCCAAGTGGTCGGTGTCCTGTATAACCCAGCGATCAAGGAGGAGTCATAATGCAGATTGACGGCAACCAAATCATTCTCCGCGATTGGGAAATGGGCGATCTGAAAGGTTATTCTCATTGGCTGCTCCCTCACCATGAATGGAAGCAGTTGGACGCGCCTTACTACCCCGGCCCCGGCAAAGATGAAATCCCTGAGTTGGTGAACGACCTGCGCTTCACGATTGAGGTGGCGGATTGGCCGGAGCCACGCCAACAGTTGATTATCGCGGATAAAGCCTCCAAGGTGATGATCGGGCAAGTGTCGTGGTACTGGATTAGTGAAGAGACGAACTGGCCGGCGGTGGGTATCGTGATTTATGACCCGCAGCACTGGCGTAAAGGGATCGGTTATGAGGCGCTGGGGTTGTGGAGTGATTATCTCCTTCAAGCACAACCATTATTCGTGCGGCTTGACCTGCGTACATGGTCGGGCAACGCGGGCATGATGCGGCTGGCTGAGAAGGTCGGCTACAAGGAAGAAGCTCGCTTTCGGAACGCGCGGATCGTCAACGGGCAGTATTACGACGGTATGGGCTACGGCATCCTGCGCGAAGAATGGGCGGCGCGGTATCCCCTCGGCTTCAAGGCAGTGCTTGGTTAATGATGGGTGCGGTTTTCGATGCGCCGGTCGGGATAAACGTTTGAAATATTGAAAAAATTAGAAATGTTGCAGTTGTTAATCCTCGTTTTGACGCAAATGTCGTCAGAGTCGTCAGTGGCGGAAATGTCGGTTGGCAAATTTAGCGGCAAAGGCAGCAATGGCAATAGCAAGTTATCAGTCAACAGTTGATAGTTATCAGTTCAAGACAACACAAATCTTGTGAAGTGAAGTTTTATTGCAGCGGCGGAAGGGGGTTCGCTGCTGCCCCGCAAGGGGACTATAGCAAGGTTTGCTGCAAAAGGCAGTCTTTAGTCGATAGTCAACAGGTGACAGTCAAAGGCAAAGTCCAGTCATCAGCTATCAGCCGCCAGCACAAGGCGGTTCGCCAAATGGATGCGGTTGTTAAGGTGCGTGTGGGATAGACCCCATCCCCATCCCACATCAGCACGTTCACAGGCTCACTCCGCTGATCGTAGTAACAGGGAAGGGAGCAAAGACAGTTCCCTACAAACAGGATAGCAGAGGTTAGTAGCAAAAGGGCGAACATTTGTCAGAACATTTAGTCGCTTTTAGGCGGGGTTGGCGTTAACCTTTTTGAGGGAGCAGGATTGTTAAGCGGGTTGGTGGCGGGTTTGAAAACGGTTTGTCGGGTTAACCGAAAATAAACCTAAGAAATAGTTTTAAGTGATAAGTGGCAAGTTTCAAGTTAAAGGCAAAGAGAAGTTTGAAGGGGCAAGACGTGGCAAGGGGTATGTCGGGGAGGGAGAGGCGGACAGCCTGTCTGCTGTCCCTACACACGGACGGTAGGTTTGTGGGGTGAGGTGGATGCAGGAAGTTAAGGATTTGTCGGGTAGGCATTTGCCAGCAGATAACCCCACAAGGGGACTATAGACCCGCTGGCAAGTCGAATAAACCCCCGTAAACGGGATAATCGGAAAGTCGGTAGGGTTGAACGAAGCGTAAGAAGCCCTTTGTGGGCAGGGTAGCAACGGACAGCCTGTCTGCTGTCCCTACAGATGTGGTTGCGTGGGGTGGTGGGTAACAAGCGGGCGCAAGCCTTGCGAACCTACAAAAGTTGGTTAAGGGGGATTAGAGATGCGGATGAAGGCTGTACGAATGCATGGATTTGGTGACGCGGATGTGCTGGTGTATGAGGATGCGCCGAGGCCAGAAGCGAGTGCTGGCGAGGTGTTGGTGCGGGTTCACGCGGCGGGGGTAAATCCAGCGGATTGGCAGTCGCGGTGGGGCGGTGACGAACTGCTAGCTCCGGCGACACTGCCGCTGATCCCCGGTTGGGATGTGTCGGGCGTGGTGGAGGCGGTTGGTGAGGGTGTCACTGCGTTCAAAGTTGGGGATGCGGTTTACGGAATGGCGCGGTTCCCCGATTGGGGCAGCACTTACGCAGAATATGTGACCTGCCCTACTAGCGACCTCTCTCATAAGCCGCGCCATTTCTCGCACGTTGAAGCGGCGGCGATTCCGTTGGTGGCGCTGACGGCGTGGCAAGCGCTGTTTGAGGCGGGTGATTTACAAGCGGGGGAAACCGTACTGATTCACGCGGCAGCGGGCGGCGTGGGGCATATGGCGGTGCAGTTGGCAACGTGGAAAGGTGCGCGAGTGATTGGCACGGCCTCGGCGCGGAATACTGATTACCTGAAGGGTATTGGCGTGGACGAGGTGATTGATTACACGACGACGCGCTTTGACGAGGTGCTGCGGGATGTGGACGTGGTTCTGGATACGATGGGCGGGGACATCGCTGACCGTTCGTTTAAGGTTTTGAGGCGCGGTGGGAGATTAGTTTCGATTGTGGCGACCCCTTCGGCTGAACTGGCGGTGCAATACGGTGTTCAGACAGCGGATATTCTTGTCCATAGGGATGCGGATCAGCTTGCCGAGATCACTACCTTGTGCGAGGCGGAATACCTGAAAGCGACGATTGACAGCGTGTATCCGCTGGCGCAGGCGACAGAAGCGCACCGCAAAGGTGAGACCAACCGGACGCGGGGGAAGCTGGTGCTGAAAGTGGTGTAAAAGTAATCTCACCCCCAACTTCGCTATTTGACCCCACCCTAGCCCACATCAGTACGTTCGCAAGCTCTCCACTAGCGCGGGAAACCATAAAGGGGAGGCGATCTGAAAAGTTCCAGCCCACGACGGTACTCGCAAGCTCACTCCACTGATAGCCGTAGTAACAAGGAGGGAATAAGACCATTCCCTACGAAAAGACGATTTGGGAGTACAGCAGGGATTAGAGGCCGACGCGCATCCATGCGGTGTCGAACCAGTCGTCGATGAGGTACTGGGGATAGCCGATGTGGCGCAGGTTGTTGATGCAGGTGGCTTTATCCGCGCCGTTCCGCGCCCAGAACGGCACGCGCTTGACCATCGTTTCCACCCGTTCGCGGGGGGTGATAATCCACGTATCTTTGGGAACGAAGCCAAAGGTGATCGCGCCATTTTGCTCGACAGCGGCACTTTTGCGATAGGGGGCGATGATGACCACATCCCGCGCACCATACTTCTCTGAGGTGAGGGTATCGCGCACGAAACGCGCCGTGCCACCGAGGTCGATGAGGTCTTCGACCATGCCGACGGTATGACCGCGCACGTCGATTGACAGCGGCTGGACGATTTCAGGGTGTTCAAGCGGCTGCCCCGGCCCAATGTAACACTTCACGCCGAACGTGCCGAACTCGATATCCGGCATATCGGGGGTGGCGCAGTGGGTGATGTAGTCCTGCAAGAGGACACCGGGCAGGAGTGCGCCCATCGTGATCATAATCATCTTGGTGAACTGGCGTTCCGTTCCGGCGTGGTGAAGCTGATAGTCGAAAACGCGCTTCGCCAGCCACGATACCATCATATGCTCGGCTTCGTCGGTGATATACAAGAACTTCAGCGGGTCGTTGGGGATCGTTACGCCTACGGGATTTTGCCAAAAGGCGAGGGTGTTGTGTGCTGCAACCGTATGCATGCCAGAAAAATCCTTCATCACAAAACCGAATCAAAACGCCCTACACAAGCAGGGCGTTCGACATGCTCCGCAGCCTGGTTTCGAACCAGGAACCTACCGGTTAACAGCCGGTTGCTCTGCCGTTGAGCTACTGCGGAAGATGTTCAGAATAGTAGCAAAGCGGATAGAGGCTGTCAAGGCATTTTCTTGCAGCGGCGCGAAAAGCGGGTAACATTATGTTGCGACCGTTTTAGGCGACCAGTTTGGCCTCCCCAACCGTTCAAATTACCCAACTCTGGAATGGAAAAGCACTATGGCACAAGCGGTAACTGTTCGCAAAGTCGAGAACGCGGCAGATTTCCGCGCTTTCTTTGAATTCCCGTGGACGATTTACAAAGACGACCCGAATTGGGTTCCACCGCTGCTTTCGATGCGGCGCGACCAGCTTGACCAAAAGAAAAACCCGAGCTGGGAGTATATGGAAGGCGATTACTTCGCGGCATGGCGCGGGGATCAGATCGTTGGCACGATTGCGGCTTACATCAACCACCGGCACAACGAGTTCCACAAGGAGCATGTGGGCTGGTTTGGCGCGTTCGAGGTGTTTAACGACCAAGAGGCAGCGACGGCACTGCTGACAGCGGCGACGGAATGGGTCACGGCGAAGGGCTACGACGCGATACGCGGGCCGCAAACCTTTACGACACACGAGGATGTGGGCGTGCTGGTGGAAGGCTTCACCCGTCCGGTGCTGCTGATGCCGTATAACCACCCGTACTACAAAGATTTGATCGAGGGTGCGGGGTTTACCAAGTCGATGGATGTGTTCAGCTTCCACCTGAGCCGACAAGGCGCTGCGGAACACGCGACCAGTGACCGGCTGGAACGGCTGACGAAAGCGGTGATGAAACGCAACAAAATCACGGTGCGGGAGATCGACAGCAAGAAGCTGACGGCGGAGTTCCAACTGTTTAAGGACATTTACAACGCGGCGTGGGACAAGAACTGGGGATTCACGCCGATGACCCCGAAGGAACTGGATGCACTGGTGAAAAGTTTGGGGCAGTTCTTCGACCCGCGCTTCGCCTTCTTCGCATCTGTTGAAGATCAACCAGCGGGGTTCATTATGGGCGTGCCGGACTTCAACCAAGTGCTAAAAGCCGCCAACCCGAAGCCGGGTGTGCCAGAGGTGGTCTCGCTGGTGCGGGCGCTGTGGCACTGGAAGCTGCGACCGATCATCGACACGGCACGGATTCCTCTGATGGGTGTGAAAGAAACCTTTCGCAACAAGGGGGTGGATGCGGTGCTATATTATTATGTATTGATGGCACTGCTCAACGATCCAAAAATCCAGCATTCGGACTCCGGCTGGATATTGGAAGTGAACGAAAATATGGTCAGCATCGCGCTTAGTTTTGGGTCAACGATTTATAAGACGCACCGTATTTATGAACACAAGTTGAAATAGAAGGCGCTGACTTTTGTCCTGCTGCAGCGAACATCACAATTTATTACACTCTGGGCGTTAACCACAACGGTAAGGACATCCTTTAGTATGGCAAAAATTCTGGTCGTCGATGATGAACAACTGACCGTCGAGATGCTGAGTACCTTCTTACGGCTGATCGGGCATGAGGCGATCCCCGCGCTTTCGGCACGGCAGACGTGGGATAAGCTGGCTTACGAAGAACCGGATTTGGTGCTGCTCGACATTATGCTGCCGGACGACAACGGCCTCGATATTTGCCGTAAGCTGCGGTTGAACGATGCGACCCGTACCGTACCGATCATCATGATTTCGGCGCACTTCCCGCCGATGACCGCCGAGGCAACCGACGCGGGGGCGAACGGCTACCTGATGAAGCCGATCAAGCTGGATGTGTTGAAGAACGCACTGGCGGATGCGGGGATTACGTCGCAGTAGGAACACCCTCACCCCCAGCCCCACGACGGTACGCTCGCAGGCTCACTCCACCGTCAGCCCTCAGGGCGAGGGGAGCAAATACTCGGGAGGGTCTCAGCCCCTCCCCTACAGGAAATACAACACCTCGGTTTTGAAACAGCCTCCAAAAATGACAAGCCAATTATGAGGTTGTGTGGTTGGTGGCGCGGACGAGATGTATCTCGTCCCTACAGTGAACCTTCTCCTGAGAATTTAACCTCATTTAAGCAGCAAAATCGTTTAGTTCAACTGCTCAAGGACATCTTGAACGGCATCGGCGGAGGTGCGCTGACCGGAGATAACGGCTGCCAGCGCATTCTCCATCGAGCGCAGGGTGCCGCTGTCACCTTCTGCGACAGGCAGGTAGGCGTTCGCGAGGAGTGTATTCGCCAGCTCGGTGAAGTCGCCACCATCCCACGAGCGCATGGCTGCGCGGCGCGAGGGCAGCATATTGACCATACGGGTATAAACCGCCAAGCGTTCGCTATCCATCATCCACTCGGCAAAGCGTAACGCTAGCAACTGCTGGTCGCGGTCTTTGGTGACGACGACCCACATCCAGCCATTGACGACGGTTGAGGGCTGCCCATCCGCGAGGGGAATGGGCGCGGCTTGCAAGGTTTGGCCGTTGGTGAGCAGGCTTAAATATTGGCTTGAGGTAATCACTCCGGCATCAAACTTGCCCTGCGCGAGCTGGAACAGATAGTCATCGGAACGGGCGTAATCCAGAACACTGCGGTCGATCACGCCTTCTTGGACGGCTTGTTCATAAAAGTCCAAGACGGTTTCAAGCGCTTCGGCATTCGGCCTGCCCTGCACGAGTTCGTTCATGGTGCCACCGGCGGAGAGGTATTGGAGCAGCAGCACATCGCTTAGACCCTGTGTGACACCGGCGGGGAACACGAATTTTTGCTGATCTTGTAACACATCCTCAAAGCTGGCGAAGTTCCCGTTCAGCACCACCGGACGGTAGGCGATATGCTCGACATCAAGGGCATAAGACAACCCGTAAAGGACACCATCGACACGCCCCAAGTCGAGGGCGGCAGGGTACAAGTCACCCAGAATGGCGGATGTCACCGAACCTTGTATGGGCTGCAAATAGCCGGCTTCGACGGCAGCGAGGAAGTCACTCCGGCGCAGCAGGGTAATATCGGGCAGCGCATCGGGGGCGACGGTGATGGCACTGCGGAGGGTTTGAATAATGCCGCCAATGTCCTGTGCTTTCTTGAGGCGCAGGTCGAGGGTCAAATCCGGCACGGTGGTGCGGAAGGTTTCCATATAATCGGCGAGCATGAGGGCGGCGGTCTGGTTGCCAGCCGGTTCGAGCGAATCCGGCCACCAGACGCGCAAGGTCGGCATTGTATTATCACCAAGGATTTCTTCGGTCGCATCCGGCTCGGCGGTGGCTGAGGGTGTGGGTAACGGTGGGGTATCTGTCAGCCCGATGGTGGCTTCGGCAGTCACGGCGACCGGTTGACCCAAAGTGGGCGAACAAGCCACGGATAAGGCTGACAGGCACAAGATCAAAACAGAATGAACAATACGCATACACTTACAACTCCGCATGGACAACAACGGAGGGCATTATACACCCTGTACTACGTTTCGGAGTTTTCCGGCTGATTTGGCGCACCGGCATCCGTGCTGGCTGCTGATTGTGGACGTTTGCTAAAGCGCACCTTCGCCACGCGCAGCCCATCCATTTCTCTCACGGATACCTTATAACCGCCGAAACTCACCGTATCGTTCACTTCGGGGATACGGTCAAGCTGTTCGGCGATGTAACCACCGAGCGTAGTGGAGTCAAACTCGCCTGCCAGTTGACCAAAACGCTCAACGGCTTCGGTCATGCTCATCATGCCGTCAACGATGATCTCTTGACCTTCGGCTTGAATGACCTCGACTTCTTCGTCATCATATTCGTCCTGCACTTCGCCAACCAACTGCTCGATGATGTCCTCCATCGTGGCGACACCCGCCATACCACCGTATTCGTCGATGACGACGGCGAGATGGGTTTTCGACTCCTGCATCCGTTCGAGCAAGATATCAACACCCAGCGTTTGCGGAACGAACAACGGCTCACGCAGATAGGGCTTGAAGTTCGGTTTCTGGCTGCGGTTGGTGAGCAAATCCGGCTTGTGGATAATCATATCCAAGATGTCTTTCGACAAGATCAAGCCGACCACGTTGTCAATCGTTTCTTCATACACGGGATAACGCGAGTGCTTGTTGGCGGTCATCATATCCAGCAGTTCGCCAAAGGTCGCCTCGCTGGAAAGCCCCTCGACGTTCACACGCGGCTGCATAATTTCCTCGACGGTGATGTCGCTGAAGTCGAATACGCGGCGGAGCAGCACTTCCTCGTTTTCTTGGAGCAAACCAGCTTCGCGGCTGGAATGGACGAGCATTTCCAGTTCTTCGGCGGAATGCACCGACGAGTGTTCGCCGGATGGTTCGAAGCCAAGCAAGCGGACGATGCCGTTCCCCAAGCCATTCATGATATGGATGATCGGGCGGAACACGACCAAGAACCATGTTACCGGACGCGCCACGACAATCGAGGTCGCTTCGGGGCGCTGAAGGGCAATCGACTTCGGCACGAGTTCACCCATGACGATATGGAGTAAGGTGACGATTGAGAAGGCAATGGCGAATGAGACGGCTGGCGCAACGGTTTCGACCGACTCGTGTGGCAGCAGACTTTCGAGCAGCGGCTCAATCAAATGCCCGATGGCGGGTTCGCCTACCCACCCCAAGCCGAGACTAGACAGCGTAATCCCCAACTGGGTAGCAGCGATATACGCATCGAGGTGCTCCATCGCCTTCTGTGCGACCTTCGCTCCACTGTTACCTTCGCTCGCCAACTGCGCGATACGTGTGCGCCGCGCCCCCACCAACGAAAATTCCGCCGCGACGAAAAACCCATTGGTCGCGACCAGAAAAAAGACCGACAATACCCCTAATAAATCACCCATCGGTGTCCTTATTCTCTATTGCAGTTATAAAACGCCCTAATAATAGCATGGTTTACCACGCGAGCGAAAAATGTGCATGGGTCATGTGGCGCGTATTATAATTATGATGGTTCTATTATTGACGTTTAAGGAAACCCTATGAAGTCCCTGCCGACCTTTAAACCGCGTCCGCGCGACCAAGTGATGACGCTGGCTCACCGTGTCCTGATGCTCGACTCGCACAGCGATCATTCATATCTCCACAATTTGACTGCTTTTGACGATGGGCATTACCGGCTGTTGTTTGACCTTGCTTACTTTGTATTGCAACCGGGGCAAGCAGACGCGAGTAAGTCGCAGTGGAGCAGCTTAAAAAAGAAGTTCAAGCGCCACGAGCCGCTGGTGTTTGTGTTCAAGGATCACGGTACGGTGACGGAAAACGGCAAGCGTTACGGCTATCTGGATTTCGGGTTCTTCGCCCAATAAGGCCGTTATGCTTTGTGAAGCTGCCTTACCTGCGTATAATCCACAGTTATACTATTGGAATTTTTCATTTCGCTCGAGGAGTATTTCATGGCAAATTATACGTTACCAGAGCTTAAGGAGGCCGCACCCGTTAAAACGGACGAGGCTATCCTCATCGCCAGCGGTGATCTGCGGCTTTCGGCCAACCAAACCTGTTGGGCGGCGCAGGAGGACATGGAAAAGAAAGTGATCGCCGCCTTCAAGAAAGAAGGCATCAAGGTCAAGCGTGGTCACGCCTACGACCCTGAACTCAAGCATGGCTTCATCTGGAACCAGCGCATGGGCATGGATGTGTTCAAAAATATTCACCCCGATGCCAAGCTGATCGTCGCCGAGTCGGTGTGGCAGTACAGCCATCATGTCCTCGCCGGTTTACGCAACCACCGCGGGCCGATCCTGACGGTCGCGAATTGGAGCGGTCAGTGGCCGGGGTTGGTGGGCTTGCTCAACCTAAACGGTTCGCTGACGAAGATGGGCGTGAACTACAGCAGCATTTGGAGCGTCGATTTTAAGGACGAGTTCTTCATCAACGGCATCCGTGAGTGGATCAAGAAGGGTAAGATCACCCACGACACCAGCCACGTCCAAGACCTGAAAAAGTCGAAGCTGCCGAAAGCCGAACGGGCGCTGGGTGAAACCCTCGCGGCACAGTTACAGCAGGAGAAAGCGATTATCGGCATCTTCGATGAAGGCTGCATGGGCATGTACAACGCCATCATTGACGACGAACTGCTGAACCCGACCGGCATTTACAAGGAACGCCTGAGCCAATCGGCACTGATCGCCGGTATGCAGCAGGTGAAGGACGCTGAAGCGAAAAAGGTGCGGCAGTGGTTAGATAAGCGTGGGGTGAAGTTCGTCACGGGCAAGGAGGAAGCCACCGAACTGACCGACAAGCAAATCCACGAGCAATGCAAGATGTATATCGCGGCGGTGCGGATTGCCCACGATTATGGCTGCGCGGCGATTGGCATCCAGTACCAGCAGGGGCTAAAGGACATGGTTCCGGCCTCCGACTTGGTGGAGGGGCTGCTGAACAACGTCGAACGGCCTCCGGTGTACCATGCCACAACGGGCGAGGAACTCTTCGCGGGACAAGCACTGCCCCACTTCAACGAAGTCGATGAAGGCGCGGCGGTGGATGAGATCGTCACCAACCGCATCTGGAACGCGATGGGTTTAGACCCCGCGACCACCTTACACGACCTGCGCTACGGCGAACACTTCAAGGGCAAGGGCGTGGATGATTACGTGTGGGTATTTCTGATTTCAGGCGCTGCACCCGCCTCACATTTCATTGATGGTTACGCGGGTGCGACCAGCCTGCGCCAGTCACCGATGTACTTCCGTTTGGGCGGTGGCACGCTGCGGGGCATCAGCAAACCGGGTGAGATCGTGTGGAGTCGTGTGTACGTGATGGATGGGGCGCTGCACGCCGACATCGGACGGGCGACGGTGGTGGAACTGCCGCAGAAGGAAACCGAACGGCGCTGGAAGAACACCAGCCCCGAATGGCCGATTATGCACGCGGTTCTACATGGGGTCAGTCGTGACCAGATGATGGCGCGGCACAAGGCCAACCACCTCAACGTGGCATACGGTGCGGATGCCGAGTCGGCAGATAAGGCGCTGGCGGCCAAAGCGGCGATGCTGGCGGCGATGGGTATCGAGGTGCATCTCTGCGGTGATGTGAAGCTCTAGCCTGCGTTCTTGCGGATTAGGGGCGGCGCACGACCGCCCCACTGAGAAGGAACCCAACTATGACCGACGCACCCGAACCGGACGATAAGCCCAAACGACCGCGCAAGACCAAAGCCGAGCGCGAGGCCGAACGACAGGCGCAGATGAAGGCCGAAGCCGAGAAACCACTGACGGCGGCGTTCTGGGGCATCTTGGCAGGTGTCCTCTTGTTCCTGACGGTGTGTTTCTTCGTGGACATCCTGAGCGTCATCAACTACCAATCGACTTCCAGTTCGTCACAAGGGGCGACAGGTGAGATTGTGATGGTTGTGCTGGCGACGATTTACTCGGCGCTGGGGCGTACGTGGGGGACGCTGATCTTCGGGGCGATTGGCTTGTTTTGCCTCTATAAAGCTATTCGGCGGCGGATGCAAGTCGGGTCGTGGGATGCGTAGGTTATGTCATCGGAACTCCGTAACGCTTCAATAAAACGAGTCCCGCTGACGATAGGATTGTTGTTGACCTCCGGCCTCGCATTCACAGCGTCGCTCGATTTCAATGCGATGAGTTATAACTGGATTGTGAACCATGTCAGCGGGAACAGCGAACATCGCTTTGAAATGGGGCTTATGTGCGGTGGAATCTTGATCTATCTTGTAATTGGAATAATCGTTATTCTCGCGATTTGGCTTATCTGGATCGGCATTCGGGATTGGCCTCTCAACCCAAATTAGTACTCGAACTTTATTCACAATAAGGACATTCTGATGCTCAAAACACAATTGTTACACCCTGAGATTTTGGAAGCGTTGGGCGGCTCCGGTCACGGCGGCAAGGTGCTGATCGCGGACGGCAACTACCCGTTCAACACGCGGGCAAATCCCGCTGCCAAACGCGCTTATTTAAACTTCACGCATGGCAAGCTGAACGCGGTGGAAGTGCTGGAGGTGCTGGTGGGTGCAATCCCGATTGAGGCGGCAGATGTGATGACACCGGACAGCGGCGACGAACCGTCGATCTTCGCGGACTTCCGCCGGCTGCTGCCGGATTTGGAGCTGAAGAAGAATGGACGCTTCGCCTTTTACGATCTGGCGCGTGACCCCGACTGCTGCCTCGTGATCGCGACCGGCGAGCAGCGGATTTACGCGAACATCTTGCTGACCATCGGTGTCGTCCCGCCCCCGAAGTAAAAGCTTTTATTATCCACAAAACAAAAGGGACACCTCAGTGAGTGTGTCCCTTTTTGCTGATTAGGCTTGCCCGTAGAGGTGGATTAGCCCCTGCCAGAGGATATTACGCCACGAGGGGTAATTATGCCCGCTGTTATGCTCAACGTAGTTTACGTCGTAGGCACGTTCTTGCAGCAGCGGCAGGATTTCGCGGTTCGGTTTGATGAACCATTCCTGTATGCCCGCGTCCATCCAAATCTTGATGTCCGGCTTGGGCGCGTAGCGGATGAGGTCATAGATCACCGACCGATAATAGAGGTGGTCTGCACCAAACGCACCGGACTCGCACAATACACGCCCGAAGATTTCCGGCGCACGCAGGGCGATATACAGCGACATTAACCCGCCCATCGACGCGCCCATCATGCCGAACGCCCCCGGCGACTGGGTGATGTCGATCAGGTTGAGGTGTTCCTGCGCGGCGGGCAGCACACACTTGATGATGAAGGCGGTTGTCGTGTCGCTGCAAGCGTACTCCACCACGCGCCCTTCGCCACCGGGGTCAACCAGTGCCAACGCAATAGGCTGGATGCGCTTTTGAGCAATCAGGTTATCGACAATCGTGGTGATTTTGGCTTTGTGCAGGTAGCCGCTGCCATCAAACACCACCAGCAGCGGCACAGGCTGGTCGACGGGCGGCTGATACAGGTGAACCGTACGCTGGCTGCCGACGACATAGTTCTGTCCATCGACAATATGCTGCGTCAGCCCGCCCTTCGGCACGTCCGGCTGTTCCTGCGCTAAGGGTGTATCTGCGGCCTTGGGCATCCAGAAAAAGCTGTTGGTGTGTCCCATCCCATCGTCCGATTGATGGGTATTCAAAGGGTCAGGAACAAACTTACCATCGGCGATAAACCGGTACTCAGAGTAAGCATCGGTCGGAATCTGTACCGACACCGCCCAGACATCTGGCTCAACTTCCGCCAGCGCAATCGGGTCCTGCCTCATCGACCAGTGGTTGAAGTCGCCCACCAACTGCACTTCCTGACCTTCCCAAACGAACGTGGCTAAATCACCTTCAACAAGCGGTGTGCCGTGTTCTTTTGCCCGTTCGAGTAAGCCGGTCATTTGGCGGCTTTTTCGCTGCGAATGGTTTGGATGAGGCCGAGCGTATCATGCACCAGCGTTTCCATCGCGGCAAAGTTGCCTTCCTTTAGCCAATCCGCACGAATGAGCTTGCCACCGATACCGACGCAGGCAGCACCCGCACCAAACCATGAGCGCAGGTTCGCCTCATCCGGGCTGACCCCACCGGTTGGCAAAATGCGCGTCCACGGGCGCGGGCCGAGGATCGCCTTCACAAAATCCGCGCCACCCAACGACTCGGCGGGGAACAACTTCACGATCTCGACACCCCATTCCTCGGCGTTAGCGATTTCACTCACGCTGCCGCAGCCGGGGATGTAGGGGATTTTGCGACGGTTGCACAGCCGCGCCACTTCGGGATTAAAATCGGGCGCGACGATGAAGTTCGCCCCTTGCGCGATGTAAATGGCGGCGGTAGCGGCATCTTCAATCGACCCCACACCGAGAATAATATCGGGCTGGGCTTTGTTGGTGTGCTGGATCAACTCGGTAAAAACGTTCAGCGCGTAATCGCCGCGATTGGTGTATTCCATAATGCGGCTGCCACCGCGCACCAACGCCGACACCACCCCTTTCACCAGCGCAACATCCGGGCTGTTAAACAACGGCAGCACACCGTCATTCATCATCGTGTTATAAACCGTCATCCGGTCAAAACGAGCCATTGTGCAAACCTTTCTATATCGTCGTTAACGCTTCTTCATACACAGGTAATTCGCGTAGGTCGGCGCGGTGTAATCTCGTTCTACCACCCCAAACCCCGCGCGTTCGATAAGCCCTTCCAAAATCCAGCCGTAGGTACTGTATTCGTCGCGCACATGCCCCGCAAAGTCGGCACGGCTGAAACTCTGCCCGCTGCCCACACGGTCTATCCACGCCTCAATGCTGCTTTCGACCGCATCCGGTGAAAATGAGAATACCACATCCTCAAGGTAAAATTTTCCGTTGGGCTTCAACATCGCTGCAAACTGGTTGAGGGCGATGCCTTTCCAAAAGTCGGGCAGATGGTGAAAGGCGTACTTGGTCACGATGAAATCTGCCGGAGCGCCGTTGTGCTTGTAGCTCAAGAAGCCCTCACGGACAAAAGAAGTGCGTTCGGATAGCCCTGCTTCGGCAGCCCGTTTTTCGGCGTAGGCTAGCATGGCGGGCGAAATATCCACTGCAATGACCGACGCGCCTACCTCCGCTGCGGCCTGAGCAAACGCGCCGGTGCCGGTGCCGAACTCCACCACCTGCTGACCAGCGGTAATACCGAGCCGCCTCACTAACTCGCGCTCTCCGGCGAGCTTCGTTCCCTGCCGCGCGTCGTATGCCGCGACCTGCTGTGGGTCATCAAAATCGACAGCGAAATGCCGAAACTCGTCATACCACCAATCAGGCTTCGTCATGTTGACCTTACTGGCTTTTTGCCGCCGCGTCCATTTGCTCAAATAGTTCAGGTGTGAGCGCAAAGCCCAGCACTTCCGCCACCACCTGCGTCCAACCGTTTAAGAAGTATACCCAACCATCCTCGATTGTCAGGCTGTGCATGGTTGCCTGCTGTTGTGCTTGCTTCAAAAACGTGAGTTCGCCGCGGTAGTTAAACTCCCACACCAAGCCGTTCTGTGGGAACAAACCGGCGGGGGTGATGGGTGAACCGGATAAATCCTTACCCATCCCCGTACCGTTAATAACTACCGAAGCAGCGGGTAAATCGCTCATCAGGATATCATTCTGATACGGGTCGGCGTTCAGCCCATAATGAAACTGAATATCCGTCCGTAGCTGCTGGTGAATATGCCGCGCATGTTCCAGCCGTTCGCGGCTTACATCGACCAGCGTAACGTGTTTCGGTCGGTCTGCCGCCCCTGCCAGATAAACCGTGGTTGCTACCGCCGCCCCACCGCTGCCGAAGCACAACACTTCTGCCCCTGTGCGACCAAAATGCCCCGCCGGAACAAAATGCTCCCATGTCTGTCCCGAAGAAATCGGGTCTTTGGCATAACCGATCAGCTTGCCATCGCGCTTTACAATTGCGGATACTTCGCCGCACAATTCGGCATTCGGGTCAAGCTCGTCAAACAGGTCACGGGTGGCCTCTAAGAGGTCGATCTTATGGGTTGTCACCAATCCGCCGCGTACCAGCGGGTCATGCTTGATATGCTCCACGATGGCACGGTAGGTTTCAGCGGGGGCATGGAGCGGTGCATCAATTCCGGCAAGCTGAACATCCCGCCCAAGAATATCCATCCAGCGCGGGAAGATAGCGTTAATCGACGACTGACCAGTTGTCACGCCGATAAAATAAAAGGTCGGGCAGGTTCGCGGCTCGAAGTGCATTTTGACTACTATCCTTCGTTCTCGGCGATCATGTCGTAAATCGGCAAGAGCTGCTGGTAGCAGGCTTCAAAGATCGGGAAAACTTTCGCATATGCTTTTTGCGCCGCAGGGTCAGGCTGCACCGTTTCCGCGATCTGGTTCATCTGCTCGCTGATCGAGAAGTCTTTATATAACCCGACCCCTACGCCGCCCGCGACCGCCGCGCCCATCGAAGTGGCTTCTTCCAAAATGGCGAGGCGCTGCACCGGTACGCCGTAAATATCGGCCATCACGCGGTTCCAGAAGCGACCGCGCGAGCCGCCACCGATGACGCGCATCGCCTCGATCTTCGCACCCTGCTTGGTGAACGCATCGAGGATCACGCGCAGGTTCATGGTCACGCCTTCAAGCACCGCCCGAACCATATCCGCCCGTGTGTGGCGGATAGTCAAGCCGATGAATGCGCCGCGTGCGCGGGGGTTCCAGCGGGGGCTGCGCTCGCCCATCAGGTACGGCAGATAAATGAGGCCGTTCGCCCCGACCGGCGATTTCTCGGCGTTCAGGTTGATGATCTCATAGCTGCTGACCCCCACCGACTGCGCCGCCTGCACTTCAATCGGGCAAAGCTGGTCGCGCGTCCACTGGTACGAAGCCCCCGCCGCTTGCATCGTTCCTGTGGGCATAAACATATCCGGTACGATGTGGCCGAAGGTAAAGGTTTTTTCGTCAGGGTCATAAATCGGCTGCTTCGCCGTTAGCGCAATCCACGAGGATGAGCCGATATAGTTGTAAGCTGCGCCTTCCCGCCACACGCCCGCGCCCACCGCCGCACACGAACCGTCACCGCCGCCGATGACGACCGGTGTACCGGCGACTAACCCGATTTCATCCGCCACCTCTGGCAGCAGTTCACCCACCACATCAATTGAGCGTACCAGATCGGGTAACTGTGCCACGTCGAG
This sequence comes from Chloroflexota bacterium, assembly GCA_020161935.1. Lineage (GTDB taxonomy): Bacteria > Chloroflexota > Anaerolineae > Aggregatilineales > Phototrophicaceae > CFX2. The sequence goes on along the minus strand of JAIUNI010000010.1, from coordinate 191,965 downwards.
TTCCGCCGCGTCGATAATGCGATCCGACCATGTGCCTTTTTCGAGGTCGTACAGGTTCATGCTCGACCCATCCGACGGCTCGGTGACAAATTTGCCTGTCAGCCGCGCCACAATCGAGTCTTTAGCGTGGACGAATTTATAGGTTGCCTTATAAGTGTCCGGTTGGTTATCCCGCAGCCACAACATTTTGGGCAGCGAGTACGAGGCGCTGAGGCGGTGTCCGGTGATGCGGTACACGTCGGCGGGATTAATCCGCTCCGCCAGCCAATTCTGTTGGGCGACGGCGCGTTGATCCGCCCAAATAATCGCATTCCGCAGTGGGCGGGCGTGTTTATCCAGCGGCACGCAGCCCATCATCTGCCCGCTAAACGTAATGCACGCCACCTCATCGGCGCGGAGACCAGGGATTTGCGAGAGCAGCTTGCGAGTGGAGTTACACACCGCCTGCCACCAATCTTCGGGGTTCTGCTCCGCCCAGCCGGTAAAATCGTAGCGGGTGTTATAGGCATGAAACGCGCTGCTCACCAACCGCCCTTCGCGGTCATAGAGGGTTGCTTTGTTGCCAGTCGTGCCGAGATCGTGCGCCAAAATATAATTTTTCATAAACCCTGCTTAATTATTTCAAGTTACTTAGATTCCACTACGCGGCTGAATTTCGATTTTGTTCCTAAACCGATGAAAACATACTGCAAATTCATCGGAAAAATTCATTTGGCCTAATATTAATGGCGCTTGCCGAGATTGAGTCCACGCAAACGCCAATTTAACAGGGTCAAAGGAACCTATGTTGATCGATAACAAGATACCTTTTGCTTCAAATTGTGATAGGTTGCCAGATAATTCGAGCTGGATCTTTTGAACGTTCCAATTCGCTCCTAATTGAAGTCCGACATCGTAAGGAAGCACATTTACATCAGCTCCGCTGTCGATCAATGCCATAGCTGAAATTCTATTTGCGCCCAATGATAAGGAGATCGGAATTATGGGACGTTGAGCAAATTCATTTCGCCCATTCGAGACTTGAATAAATGGAAATGTGATCACTTCAGCCATTGTTTACTTATTTATCCTCATCAAGCATTTGCTGAAGTTTTAATGCAGCGTCCGCAGAGTCAAAAGGCGACCATATCTCATAAGAACGATTCGTGAAAATTTGATCCGTATCACCAACGGCCAAATCATTGACTAAAATTTGCACGACGCGTAGTTTTTCAGCAGGGCTTAGTTGTTGAAGCTGTTCTACAAGTTCTGGAGACACCATCATTAATCCCCTGTATGAACTATGATCTCAATTGACCACTACTCATTAGTAAAGCCTACTTCACCCACTTCGGGTTGGACACGAGTGCCGGCTTACCGTCTTGCTCCACGACAATCTGGGCGAACCCTTTGTCGGCAATCGACTGGTAATCATAACCCGCGTCGGAGGGATAACAGGCAAAGAACACAAAGTTTTCCTTGCCGACGTTGATGGTACGATGCGCCCAGAACGGCGGCACGTAGCTCATCGCGCCCGGTGTCATATGCTGGACGTTAATCTCACCGTCCGGCGACATCAACAGCAGGTAGCCATCCCCCGCCAATCCCATATACAACTCGGCACGGTTGCCGATGGCGTGGTAATGCCCTTTGGTGAAGAAATACTCGTCGCCCACTTTGCCGGGGTAAATCGTCGTCGTGGAATACCGGAGCTGCCCTTCTTCCATCGGGTTCTCGGTCGCCTCGTGGACTTCATACAGCAGCGGGTTGTCAATCATCAGCGCGTCTTCGGCGATTGAATCGGCAAATAAGCCTTCGAGGTCGCGCAGGTAGCGCTTCTGCACCACGACCGCGTTCGGAATAACACCGGTGTTGAGGTTAATCATGGTCGTAAAGGGGGTCATGTACTCAGCCATCGTCATTACTCCTGTGAAGAATCATTCTGTTCGGGGTACCAGAACTCAAAGGTGTATTCGAGTTCAAAGAGCAGTTCACGAATCTCAATTGCGCGGACAATCAATTCCTCGTACTCGAACGGGGCAATTAGACCGTATTCGTAGAGGCCGGTCACTTGCAGCTTAAAACCATTACATGCCGCTTTCGCCAGTGCCAGCATACTTACCGAGTTTTTGCTGCCGCGTGTCTCGAACGCCGACGCAATCTTCCCTGCCAACGTAACCGTCATCTGGCGTACTTCATTTGCCAGCGGGTAATCAAAGTGTTCCTGCCGCGTGACGAAATACACCAGCTTGGTGAGTTCTCGCGCCCGCTGCCATACAATTAAATCTTCAAAACGCTCAAGTCGGGACATAATGTGTTAAAAGTTAAAAGTCGAAAGTTTCAAGAGTTTCGTTTACGAGCTACAGCGGCTGCCAAACCAGCAATGATTTTACTGACTTTAACGGCCTCACCAATAAGATTAGCAAAATCTTCTGCCAATAAATACTTGCGATCTAAGGCAATGTAAAGCTGGCAACGAACTTCACCGCACGAACCCTTCGCCATTGCTAAGAATCTCGCATAATCGCCCGCACTACGTTTTCACACGTTTCACCCCGCAGCACCGCCAACAAATTCCGCGAAGCCATCATCGCCATGCGCTGTACCGACTCGCGGGTGGTCGCGCCTAAGTGCGGGATGGCGATAAAGTTATCGAGCGTCAGCAGTGGGCTGCCGGTTGGCGGCTCAGTGCGGAAGGCATCCACCGCCGCCCCACCCAACTTACCCGCCTTCAACGCCTCGTACAGCGCATCTTCATCCACCAGCTCACCACGGGCAGTATTAATGATACACGCGCCTGTTTTCATGGCGGCAATCCGGTCAGCGTTTATCAGGTTAGCAGTATCGGATGTCAGCGAACAGTGCAGCGTAATCACATCCGCCTCAGCAATCAACCGCTCCAATGAGGCGCTTTCTATGCCGTCCATCGTGCCGCTCCAAAAGGGGTCATAGGCCAGCACACGCATACCCAGTGCGACCGCTTTCTTGCCCACATCACGACCAATCGCCCCAAAGCCGACCACACCCAATGTCTTGCCGCTCAGTTCCCATCCGGTAGGCCGTGTCCATCCGCCCACCTTCGCCGAAGCTGCGACCTGTGGGATTTGTCGGGCCAGCGCGAAGATCAACCCCAGCGCGAGTTCGCTGACACCGAGCATATTCGCCCCCGGCGTATTAGTGACCACGACACCCTTCCGCGCCGCCGCCTGTAAATCAACCGCGTCTACCCCGACACCGTAGCGCGAAATTACCCGCAGTTGATCGGCTCGTTCAATCACAGACGCATCACACGCATCCAACCCTAAGATCACGCCGTCGTATCCCGCGATCATCTCGCGCAGTTGATCGGCAGGATAAGGGTGCGATGGCGCACGCAGGTCTAATTCGCAACCGCCTTCGCGCAGCAGGTCTTGATGTGCGCCGGCTGTATTGGCGAAAGACCGCGCCGTCACCAGAACTCGAAATGGCATTATAGCCTATCCTTTCAGACCACCCTAAAAGGTTAATTGGCGTGCGGTTTATTAGTGCGTGAGGGTTTGATGAGCGTTGAGGTAACCATACTCTGGCTGTTCAGTACATCTTTAACCGTCGCATCGCTGCCCACGCGCACCAGTTCCACCTCAAACTGTGAACGGTCGCCCCGATGGTAAGCAAAATAATATTCAACAGGTGTGCCATCACTCGCAAAGCTGACACTATCCAACATAATGAGCGGCGCACCCTTCCGCACGTTCAGGAGTTGGGCGACATATTTGCTCGCTGGCACGGCCTCCACCATCCGCCGCCCATAGGCAATCGTGATGTCGCAGCTTTCTTCGAGATACGTATAGAGGGATTGATACGAGAGGTCTTCCTGAACAAGCGCGGGACATAACCGTTCAGGGATATAAGTGGTCACGAGAACAATCGGCTCGTCCTCAATGAACCGCAGCCGCTCGATTTTCACGACAGGTTCGCCCACTTGTAAATGCAAGTGGTTGGCAATTTCGGTGGTCGCGGGGACGACTTCTTGCTGTAGGACATGGGTAACAGGCGTATACCCCTGCGTAGTCATATCCTGATAAAAACCGGTTAGCCGCTGCACCAAGCCTTCTTTGATTTTCGTGGTCGCGACGAACGTGCCTTTCCCCTTCTCGCGCGTCACCAAGCCTTCGCTGGTGAGTTCGCTCAACGCCTGCCGGATGACAGGGCGGCTGACGCTAAAGGTCGCACACAGTTCATGCTCACCGGGGAGCTGGTCGCCGGTTTTCCATTTACCCTGCTTAATCCAGTCGCGCAGCAGTTCCTTCACTTGGACATAATAGGGAATTGGACTGCTGCGATTGATTGGGGATTTCACACTTCTATCCTGACATTACAAGATGACAGGTGAATTATAAGGTTCATAAAATAGACTGTCAAACCAACGGTGGTCTATAGGCACAACCAGCACTCGAAACCACCCATTTATGCCTGATCTGTACGACAAGCATTTGACACGTTTTGGCAGTCTCTATATAATCGCAAGGATAACTTGTCATGACAAGACGACAGGACAAACTGGGACGTGTGGTTCCAAATTGTGTTTTCTTGACAGAAAAATAACTTGTTTATACTATTTCAAAGTTGCTTTTCGATGACACCAGAATAAATTTATTGAACGACCTGTAGACTTGAATCAGTCAAGTGTTCCGGCAGCCAACTAGTCAACCGCTTATTATTTCTGACAACACTTATGCAAACATTTACACCGTTTATTGTCGCCTCTCTATTGAGCTATCCTCCGGTTCGGCGCACGCCCGAAAACGCCGCTGAATGGAGGCACGCCAACCCATCAACAGCCTGTAAAAGCCACCTTCATCACAATTTCATCGCGGCCCCTCAACCCTGTAGACCCTAAGCCTATTTCCGAAGGGACACATTTACCTTCATTCAGCGTTTTGCTCTATACCTGATTTCAGATTGCGATCAGCGACAATCTAAATCCATAGTGAAGGAGGTTGCCGTCAAACAATAATGAACAAGAGCCTTTGTCCGATAAAGTTTTCGTTTCATAAAGATTGAGGTTAAAGATGAAAAAAGCACTCTTAGTTGTTGTTTTAGCCCTATTTACGCTGGCGGTCATGCCAGTCGTCGCGCAGGATCAACCCTTCGCTGGTAAGAAGGTTGTCGTCGTCACGCAGGAAGGCTCGGCCATCGGTGGCCCCGCTGAAAAGTACGGTGCTGAATGGGCAGCCGCCACGGGCGCGACCGTCGAAGTCCAGCGCTTCGCCTTCGCTGACCTGTATCCCAAGATCATCACCGCCCTCCAAACTGGCACTGGCGAATTCGACGTGCTGATTTACGCCTCCGACTGGATGGGCGATATTGCCGGTGGTGGTTACGTGTCTCCCATTCCTGATGATGTAAAGGAAGCCGTTGAATGGGACGACATTCTGCCGCTGTACCGTGAACGTATCGCCGACTGGGGTGGAACCACCTACGCGGTTCCCTTCGACGGTGACAGCCACATGATGTACTACCGCAAAGACCTCGTGAACCCCAACAGCCCCTACGCTGCCGAGTTCAAGGAAAAGTACGGTTGGGATTTGGATGAACCCCAAACATGGACTCAATATAAGCAGATTGCCGAGTTCTTCCAAGGTCGCGAAGTCGATACCGCCGGTGTGACCGCCCCGATTTCCGGTGTCGCGGAAGCCCTCCGTAAGAAGGCGCAGAGCTTCTGGTTCTTGATGGATCGCGCGGCTGGTTACTCCAAGATCCCCGGCAACCCGTACTTCTTCTTCGACGAAAACATGAAGCCGTTGGTCAACAACCCCGGTTGGGTACAGGGTTTGCAAGACTGGGTTGATATTTACAACTGCTGCGCCGCACCGGACATGATTAACTTCGATGTGGTCAACGTCCGCGCTGTGTTCCCCGCTGGTCAATCGGTCTTCGGTCTGGATTGGGGCGATGTCGGCCCGATCACCATTGACCCGAACGCCTCAGTCGTTCAGGGTCTCGCGGGCTTCGGTGTTACCCCCGGTGCTGAAAAGTATTGGGACTACACCACCGGCGCATGGGTGGATGCTGAAGGTGGCGTGAACAAGGCACCCTTCATCGCCTTCGGTGGCTGGGTCATCTCGGTCGCCGCAGACTCCGACGTTCAGGATGCCGCGTTTGATTACGTCAAGTATCTGTCTGGCAAAGACCTTGCGGGTACGCTGGCTGTCACCGGCGGCACGGGCGTGAACCCGCTGCGCCAGAGCCAGTTCGACAACCTCGACCTGTGGACGGGTGCGGGCTTTGATGAAGAATCGGCGAAGGATTATCTGGATGCCATCAAGGCGACCATTGACGATCCGAACGCCATTGTTGACCTGCGTATTCCGGGGGCGTTTGAATACTTCGACGCGCTGGATGCTGGTATCGCCAAGGCTATCACCGGCGAGGCTGATCCGCAAACCGCGCTGGATGAAGTCGTCGCCACATGGGATGCCATCACCGACCGGCTAGGCCGCGAAAACCAACTGACGCTGTACAAGCAGTCGTTGGGTGTTGAATAAACATCAGTCACCGAACAGATAACGTTTGAAATCATGAAGGCGTGGGCAACTGCGCCTTCATTGGTTATAGTGATAGCAACTAAAGTATAAATTTTTATTATTGAGGATTATTCTTTTGGGTAACTTAGCCGATCTTAAGCCCCTTTCAAAGGAAAACCAGACGATTCTCGAAAGCGGTGAAGATCGTCTGTTTAAACGCCTGTTTTTATCACCCGCCGTCATTATTTTGCTGATCTTATCCATCCTGCCGCTGCTCTGGTCGCTCGGCGTGAGCATCACCACCTGCCAGCGCACGGCAGCGCAAGGTGTGCAAGCAGCACCTTCATTGGGTTCTGCGCTGTGCCTCGGCAATCCGGCTGACCTCTCCTTAGCCAACTATGCGCGTGTCCCCACCGACAGCCGCCTTCTAAACGCGGCTAAGAACACGCTGTTTTATGTGGTCGCAGGGGTCGCGCTCCAATATGTGATCGGCTTCGGGCTGGCGCTCATGCTCAACCAAGACTTTCGCGGGCAGCGTTTTTACCGCATCATCTTCCTACTGCCGATGATGCTCACGCCCGTCGCTACTGGCTATGTCGGACGTATGATGTTCGACTCCGGCATCTCGCCTTTAGCACAGTTACAGCGCACAATCGGCACATTCCTTACGCCCATTGTCGGGCAAAAAGTGACCATCTCGATCCCGTGGCTGACGGATACCAGCACCGCCCCGTGGACGATTATCCTGCTCGACTCGTGGCAGTGGATACCCTTTATGACGCTGCTGCTCCTAGCGGGTATGCAGTCCATCCCTGAAGAAATTTATGAGGCCGCTCGTGTAGACGGTGCGACCCGCTTCCGACTCTTACGCAGCATCACCTTTCCCATCCTGCTGCCCATTTCACTCACCGCCATCCTTATTCGCAGCCTTGAAATGTTCAAAATCGTGGATGTCATTAATGTGGTCACGGGGGGCGGCCCCGGTTCAGCGACCGAGTCGCTGGTCATGTATGTGTTCGATACGGCCCTCAGCTACGGCAACTATGGCTACGCGGCAGCGATTGGTTTGGTGCTGCTTATACTCGTGATCGTCTTTGCGACGTTATTTTTGGCTTTCTCGCGCCGCCTAACCCGCCGGCAGTTAGGGACGTAACCCACCATGAAAAAACGTTCACTCGGCACGAATATCATGCTCTACACCCTGCTCACCATCTGGGCGTTCATCTGCTTGTTTCCGTTCTATTGGATGATTACAACGTCCTTCAAACGCCCATTGGATGTCAACCGCGTCCCGCGATATATCCCGTTTGTCGATTACCAACCGACTACTGACCATTGGAAGTTCCTGCTGGTGGATGAGCAGGCCAAAACGGTGCGCTACTTCCGCAACAGCCTCATTGCCGGACTCACATCCTGTGTGTTCTCAGTCATCCTCGGCTCGATGGCGGGCTACGGCCTCTCGCGCTTCCGCTATTACTGGTCGCGCCTCGGCTGGCGCAATGACAACATCGCTTTCTGGATTATCTCACAGCGATTCTTGCCACCCGCCGCCGTGGTCATTCCCTTCCTATTGTTCTTCAACTTCCTCAGGTTGATTGATACCCACGTCGGCCTGATTCTGGCCTATACCGCTTTCAATATCCCCTTCTCGGTGTGGATCATGCGCGACTTCTTCAACAGTTTGCCGATTGACCTTGAAGAAAGCGCCCGTGTGGACGGCGCGACGCGCTGGCAAACCTTCGCCCGTATCGTCATCCCTCTCAGCACCCCCGGCCTCGTTACGGTGGCGCTGTTCTCGTTTATCTTTGCATGGAATGAGTATCTGTTCGCCCTCATGCTCACCAACTTTGAGGCCATCACCATGCCGGTTTACCTCGCGGGTATGAAAAGCACCAAAGGAATCGAGTGGTGGTATATGTCCGCCCTCTCACTGATTATGGTCACGCCGGTCATGCTCATCGGCTTATTCCTCCAACGCTATATCGTGCGTGGTCTTGCGGCGGGCGCGTTGAAGGGCTAAATTATGGGGAGTGTTAGCTCAGGCATTTTGGTAAGGGCGCAGCGTGCGCCCTTCTTCATGAATCACGAGAGGGAGATCACACATTGACTACACCATTTCGCTGGGGAATTTTGGGAGCAGGTGGTATCGCCCACAAATTTGCGACCGGCTTAACCGTTCTGCCGGATGCTCAACTCATCGCCGTCGGATCACGCACGCAGCACAACGCGGATAAGTTTGGCGACACATTTAACATCCCGCACCGCCATGCCAGCTATGAGGCTCTTGCGAACGACCCCGAAGTCGATGCCATCTACATCGCTACGCCGCATCCCTTCCACAAAGAAAACACCATCCTATGCCTGAACGCGGGTAAAGCTGTTCTGTGCGAAAAACCTTTCGCCATCAACGCCGCCGAAGCGCAGGAGATGATCGCCGTTGCCCGTGAAAAAGGTGTATTCCTGATGGAAGCCATGTGGTCGCGTTTCCTGCCCACCATCATCAAGGCGCAGTCGCTCATCGCGGAGGGTGCAATTGGCGACGTTCGGATGCTCAACGCCGACTTCGGCTTCCGCACCAGCGTCAACGAAGAAGGCCGCCTGTTTAATCTGGCGCTCGGTGGTGGTGCGCTGCTCGATGTCGGCATCTACCCGTTGTCACTCGCCTATTTACTGTTCGGCAAACCTGCCACGATTGCCTCTGCCGCCCACCTCGGCGAAACCGGTGTGGATGAACAGGCTGCGATTGTCCTCAGCTACGACAAAGATCAGCTTGCCCTGCTCTCGACCGCCACCCGCACCAATACCGCCCACGAAGCCCTGATCTACGGCACGGACGGTTATATCCGCATCCCTGACTGGTGGCACGCCAATAAGCTCATTCTATATAAGGGTGGCAAAGAGCAAACATTTGACGTGCCGCATGACGGCAACGGCTACAGCCACGAAGCCGCCGAGGTCGCCCAATGCGTCCGCGCAGGCAAGATCGAAAGTGAAACCATGTCGCTGGACGAAACCCTGCAAATTATGCACACGATGGATGCCATCCGCGCCCAATGGGGTCTCAAGTATCCGTCTGATAAATAAAAGTAATCAAACCCGAATATTCCCCTACTCCCCTCTCCAAGGCATTGGAAAGGGGCTGGGGTGAGGTTTTAGAGAGGAAAATAACTCATGCAGTACGGCACCATTCCCGGCATTAATAAACCGATTTCGCGGCTGGTACAGGGAACTATTCCCATCGGCTCGTCAAAACTCGACTACAGCTTCAAGCTGCTGGACGATGTATACGCCCTCGGTGGTAACACTTTCGATACCGCCCACACCTACGGCAGCGGCGACAACGAACGCACCTTCGGCCAGTGGATGAACGACCGCGGCCTGCGCGACAAGATTGTCATTCTCGGCAAAGGCGCACACCACAGCATCGACCGCCAGCGAGTCACCCCGCACGACATCACCTCGGATATTTTCGACTCACTTGCCCGCTTCAAAACCGACTACATCGACGTGTATGTCCTTCATCGTGATAACCCTGCCGTTCCGGTCGGGCCAATTGTCGAAGTCCTCAATGAGCATTTCAAGGCAGGTCGCATCCACGCCTTCGGTGGCTCAAACTGGTCACACGCCCGTATTCAAGAGGCCAATGCCTATGCGAAGGAACACGGCTTACAGGGTTTCACCGTCAGCAGCCCCAACTACAGCCTCGCCGAGCAGTACCAACCGCCGTGGCCGAACTGCATCACCATCAGCGGGCCGAAAAATGTGGATGCCCGTGCGTATTACGAACAGGCGCATATGCCGCTGTTTACATGGTCAAGCCTCGCCGGCGGCTTCTTCTCCGGTCGTTTCACCCGCGATAACCTCGACACCTTCACCGAATACTTTGACGCGCTGTGTGTCACCAGCTACTGCGGTGAATCCAACTTCCAGCGCCTCGACCGTGTGAAGCAGCTTGGCTCGGAACTCGGCCTGTCCATCCCGCAGGTGGCGATGGCTTACGTCATGAGCCAGCCGCTTGATATTTACGCGCTGGTCGGCTGCGCCAGCGGTGAGGAATACGCCGCCAACGCGGCAGCCCTCGACCACAAACTCTCGCCCGAAACCTTAGCGTGGCTTGACCTACGCTCGGATGTGCATTAATCAATTTTTGACTAACGAAAGAGAAACCTCAGCATGGCTCCTATACGTGTACTATTAGTCGGCGAATCGTGGGTATCCACCACCACTCATGTCAAAGGCTGGGACTACTTCACCAGCAGCGAATATGGGCGGGGAACGGGGTATATTGCCGCCGCTCTCTCCGGTGATGAATTTCAGTTCGGTCATATGCCCGGTCATATCGCCCAATCCGAATTTCCGCAAACCATCGACAAACTGGCCGATTACGATGTGCTGCTCATCAGCGACATCGGCGCGAACAGCTTCAACTTGCACCCGGATACCTCTGCCGGTCACATCGTCCCCAACCGCCTCAAGCTCATGCAAACATGGGTGGAAAACGGCGGCGGCCTCGCCATGTGCGGTGGTTATATGTCCTTCTCCGGCATGAACGGCGCAGCGCATTACTACCGTTCGCACATCGAAACCATTCTGCCCGTCAACATCTATACCTTCGACGACCGTGTTGAAACCCCAGAAGGCGTGATCGGTAAAGTCGTGGAACCGAACCACCCCATCACTGCCGGCGTAACGGGCGAATGGCCGCCCCTGCTCGGCTATAATGAAACGTCGCTCAAAGCAGGCGCAACCCTGCTCGCCACCGTCGGCAGCGACCCGATGATCGCCGTTCAATCCTACGGCAAAGGACGCACCCTCAGTTGGGCATCCGACATCGGCCCGCACTGGTGCCCCGAACCGTTCCTCCAGTGGGAAGGCTACACCCGCCTCTGGCAGCAGTCCGTCCGCTGGCTCGCTGGCCGCATCTAACCCCGCGAATCAAAAGGGAGCATCACCCATGCTCCCTCATTCTTTTCTCTGATTTCCTTGGCGATCTCTGCGTCTTGGCGGTTAAATCTGCATTTGTATTTCTTTGCTTTTCTCTGTGTCTCTGTGGTAAAAATTCTTCGCATTTCTGCTTTTAACTTGCCACTTTAAACTTGTAACTTGCTACTTATTCTAAATTCGCGTGCCGCGCGAACATCTGCCCCTCGTTCTTGCCCAGCGCCACCATCAACTGAATCGTCGTAATATCCAACAGCAGCACCAGCGTCTGCTCGAATAAGTTCGCCATTGGCTGCGCGGAAGTTGTCCCGTTGCCGCTTTCCACCTTCGTACTCGGCGCGGGGATATGCACCACCTTATCCGCCTGCCGCCCAACCGGGGAATCAGGATGCGCCGTAATCAGCACCAGCGTCGCGCCGATTTCCCGCGACTTGGTTGCATAGCCAACCATCGAAGCGGTCTTGCCTGACCCCGAAGCCAGCACCAGCACATCCCCCGCCACGAGGCTCGGTGTCGTCACCTCGTCGACCACATGCACATGCAAACCGAGGTGCATCAGCCGCATGGCGAAAGCGCGCATGAATAAACCGGAACGCCCTTTCCCCGCGATGAACACCCGCTTCGCGCCCATAATCTCGCGTTGTAGTTCTGCCACTTCATCGGGCGAAACACCCCGCAGCGCGGCGGCAACCTCGCCTGTGACAATCTCAACCCAATCCTGAAATTCCGTCATCGCATACCTTATTGACATTGACCCTACGGCTATCGCGGACTAAGACTAGTCGAAGTTACGGTGAGGTCGAAGCCGTGACTGTCGCGAAACAGCGTTTCCACTAGCTCTTGGCGACTTGCATTTGCCTTTTAGCTGGCGACTGGTGACTGAAAGCGGACGACTTATCTTTAGACTTTCAACTTTTAACTTTTAACTTTCAACTTTCATCTACCCCACGCTCGCCAGCATCCGCTCTTGCAACCGATGCGCCACGGCCTTTGGATCAGCCGCACGGGTAATCGCGCCGCCGACCACCACGATCAATGGATTATGCACCAGTATCGAGTCAATCGTCGGCAGGCCAACACCCCCCGCTACCGCCAGTGGCGCGTTCGGGATGCCTTTCCGCAGCCGCTTCAAGGTCGCCAGCGGTGTTTCGTGCTGCTGCTGGTCAAACGCGGTATGCACGCACAAGTAATCACAGCCCATCGCCAGCAGCAGGTGTCCGCGTTCCACCGCTTCCGGCGTTTGCATCATATCCACGACAATTTCGCAGCCATGCCGTTTCGCGGCAGTCACCGCACCTTGTATCGTCTTATCCTGTGTCACGCCCAGAACCGTCACATAATCGCAGCCGGCATCAAACGCGATGCTGGCTTCTTCCTCGCCCGCGTCCATGATCTTCAGGTCGGCTAGCAGCTTAATACTTGGGTATGCATCGCGTACCCGCTTCGCCACCCCGATTCCCTCGCGGTATACCAGCGGCGTACCGAGTTCGATAATGTCAACCAGTGGGGCGACTTGCTCCAAAATGAACATGGCCTGATCGTAAGTACCGTCCAGCGCCACCTGTAACAACGGACGTTGAATTTGTGTTGCATCTAATCCATTCACTCGTCTGCGCTTTCCCCGGTAGTGGCAATCCCACTATCAATAGACTGATTTGCAAAATAAAACTGCGTCGCAATAATCTAATAATTTGTAGCAATCAAAATCTATTTAATGGATACGCCACTTTTCACGAAAGCGATGTCTCGTGAACAAGCTGCTCTTCAAATATTAAGAAAAGCGTACTTGCAGCACAATAACTTTGTATACTTTTAACATTTTTACGGGAAGAACGGGTCACTTCTTCCCACCGACCCGCATCCCCTAACGGCTCGCGGCTTCCAACGCCCCGTCCCGCCGGATCGCCCACCACACTACCAACAATGAAATCAGCGTCATGCTCCCCAGCATCACCCCGACCATCAAGATACTCGGCAGCGCGTCCGTATGCACCGTCTGCGTGCGGTAGGTATACGGCAGCGCCAGCAGGTACAAGGGCGCGGTTCCACCGTCCGCCAGCGACAGATACGGAAAGCGCAGCACCCGATACGCCATCCCTGTCGCCACCTCATAGCGCGTGAACGCCCCGAACAGAACCACGGGCGCAAAACGAATGCAAAAGGCCGCGATCATCGCCGTCCAGCCCTTACGCATGACCGCGCTCGCCGCCAAGCCGATTGCCGTACAGGCCATCACTTCCAGCACCGTCAGCAGCACCGTAAAAATCACGGAGGCGAAAGCCGCCCACGCCACCCATTCAATCGGGCCGGTTTGCGGCGCAGAAGTCGCACCATAGTAGGTATACCCCCCGCGCCCCCAATAGGCAAATCGGTTCGTCATCGCCATCGTAAAAACGGGGATCATCACCAGCCGCAGCGCCCCCAGCATCAGCATCCACGGGGCGATTCGGTGCAGCACGCCCAACCACTTCCCAATCAGGATACGCCGCGCACTGACCCCCGTCAGTACCAGCGCGTCCCACGTCTTGCCCACATGCTCGCGGCTGATCGCGTTCGCGCCCACGGAAATGGCCCGTGCCGCCGTCATCACATGCACAATCCAGATGACGTAAATGGCGACGTTCCGCGTCTGGGCGCTCACATCCAACAGCGTCAGGATCACCAACGCCACGACAAAAACCAGCATCGCCGGAACCATATACCCGTAGCGCCGCGTCATCGTTGGGATCATCCGCCGCTGGTATTGGGTTTCCTGCCACTCAATGGGGTTCGAAATAACACGGTTGGAAAGTCGGCTGAAAGCGGTCACGGCTGCACCTCGCGTCACGTCACACGGTTGGGCGATGGTCAGACACGGCACTCGCCAACCTCCCGCTGGCGCAGCCTGTCCATCATTAAAAATACCGGATTTCGCGCCACCTGCCAAGAAAATCAATACCCGTGTAAACATCTCATCCCTACGCGCTCCCCGTAGCCAGCGCCCCATCCCGCCGGATTGACCACCACGCCACTGTTAAACCGACTATCATGATCGCCACTAACAGCGCCGTCGCCATCCACAAACCCGGTAAGGCACTGGCGTGGGTTTGCCGTGTCCAGCCGGTCAGCGGCAGCGCCAACTGCCACAGCGGCCCCGTCCCCGCGTCCGCGATTGAGAGCGCCGGAAACGCCAGCGTCCGCCAATAGGGGCCGGTGCCAACTTCGTATCGTGTGAACGCCCCGAACAACGCCACTGGCAGCAGCCGCAGACAAAACGCCGCGATCATCGCCGTCCATCCCCGCCGCAAGAAGGCACTCGTCGCCATGCCGAGCGCCGTACACGCCAGCACTTCGAGTACACTTAACACCACCGACATCACCACACCCAGAAATGCCGCCCACGGAACCCAATCAACCGGCTCGATCACACGGTCGCCGTAATATTGGCTGACGTATCCGCCGTTGTACCATGCGTATCGGTACACCAGCGACACCATGAATACGGGCAGCATCACCAGCCGTATCGTTCCGAAGATCAGCATCCAACCAGCGACACGGTTTAAAACCCCTAACCACTTCCCAATCAGGATACGCCGCGCACTGACCCCCGTCAGCACCAGCGAATCCCATGTCTTGCCCACATGCTCGCGGCTGATGGCGTTCGACCCTGCCGAAATCGAACGGGCTGCGGTGACGGCGTGAATAATCCAGATAATGTAGATGGCGAGCTGCTGTGTCGGCAGGGATATACGGTCGAGCGTCAGGATAATCGTCACAACGGCGACCACCACTAACCCCATACCGAATAGGATACCAACGCGCGTCCGTGCCAGTGGGCTGCCGTTCTGGCGCGTCTCCTGCCACTCAATCGGGTTATTGTTCAGGCTCGGTACTCGGATTGAAATCGCCATCCCGCCACCTCCATCAACCACTGATTGTTCTAAAAATACACGACTTCCTATACTTTCCAAAAGTTAGGATTTACAAACCTTGTCTACCAAAAACCAACCATCTGCCAACCTTCTTAACAGTCTGCCTCCCTCAAAATAGTTTGTGCCAACACCCGCTAAAAAGGACCAAATGTTCTGACAAATGTTCCCCAATTCGCCTGCCATTTATGCTATGCTGTTCGTACGGGATGATCTCAACATATTGTGTTGTGGCTTACGACCCGCCGCACCTTAACAACCACATCAGCAACGACAGCGGCGGCGAAGCCTCCAGTTCTTCGCCGCTTATCTTTTGTCTTTGACTGTCACCTGTTAACTGTTATCTAACGACTTGTTTTTGCCTTTGACTGTGACCTGAAAACTGATGACTGATGACTGATGACTCGTTGTGCCGCTTGTTCCGCCGATTGTGCTTTTTGAGTGGTATCTTGGCGACTTGCATTCGCCTTTGCCTTGGACTAATGACTGTCGACTATAGACTAAAGACTGCCTTTTGCAGCAAACGTTGCAGCAGCGAATCATCCTTCCGCCGCTGCAAATAAAAACGCGATCAACAATTGGCGTTCTTTGTATACCTTGGCTTCTTGGCGACTCGCATCTGTTCTTGCATTGGACTGACGACTGTCGACTATCGACTAAAGACTGCCTTTTGCCATTGCCGAAATCTATAGTGCCAAATTTGCCGACTGACAATACCGACACTGACGACACTGACGACATTTCCGACACAAAACGGACTTTTGGCGACGACAACATCGCCGCCATCGCCGACATAAAATGCGCTGTGAATGTGACGAAATTGAAGAATATTGTGAAGTTTCGGCAAATCACTCCCTCAAACCCGCCATCAAAAGCATGTTGTAACAACTGCAACAACTGCAACATTCTCAATATTTTGAACTTTTATGGGGGTGACTTGGCGACTGGCATCTGCCCTAAGCTGGCGACTGATCGCTGACGACTGAATTGGCGCTCTACTGCCGCCGCCGCCGCCAATGCCGCCACAAAACCCACCAAATTTCGATATCTTCACTAAAGAGGCTTCCGAATTTGCAGAATTTGACGAATTTTCCGAATCAAAAGAGGCGCTTTCACGCCCCTCTGAATCTGCATTTGACTATGAGCTAAAGACTATCGACTAGTGACTGTGAACTACTGGCTGCTCAACAGCGCATCAACTTCTGCCCGTGTGGGCATACTCGGCGCGGTGCCACGTTTCGTCACGCTCAGGCCAGCCGTCGCGTTCCCGAACCGTACTGCGTCCTCAAGGCTCTTGCCCTCGCCCAGTGCCACCGCGAACCCGCCGTTGAAGGCATCGCCCGCGCCGGTGGTATCCACCACATTGACCTTAAACGTCGGCACGGTCGCCTTCCCGCCCGCGTTCAGCCACATCGCTCCCTGCGAGCCAAGCGTTACTACTACCGTTTGTCCCTCGCGTGTTAACAGGGATCGGGCTGCGGCCTCGTAGTCGCCCGTTTTACCACTCAGCACTTCCAACTCGGTTTCGTTGGGGGTCAGGTAATCCGCCAGCGCCACGACTTCCGGCGGCAGCTTCCCAGCCGGTGCGGGGTTCAAAATCGTCTTCACGCCCTTTTCTCTCGCCACCTTCATCGCGTATTCCACAATGTCGTAGTTAATCTCCAATTGGACGATCACCACATCCGCCGCTGCGATCACCGCCGCCGCGCGGTCAATATCGGCGGGTGTAATCCGCAGGTTCGCCCCCAACACCACCACGATGCTGTTCTCGCCCTTGTCGTCCACCCAGATCGGGGCGACACCGGTGGCGTGGTCAGGGTCACGGCCTACGAAATCGGTGTTGATGCCTTCCTGATGCCAGAAGTCGAGCGCCGCCTGAGCGAACACATCCTGCCCCACCCGCCCGATGAAGGTCACGTCTGCGCCCAGCCGCGCCGCCGCCACTGCTTGGTTCGAACCTTTGCCCCCCGGCCCGGTCTTGAACGTATGTCCGCCTACGGTTTCCCCCGGTCGCGGCATCCGCTCCATATAAGCCGTCAAATCCATATTAAAACTGCCGACCACTACAATTTTCGCAGGCATATTGTCGTCCTTAAGTGTTTAGGAAAATCATTTTGCCCGATTATAACCCGTGTCTGGCAGGCAGTCACAAGCGCGGTTTTGAGCAAATACAACTTATATCACATCATCGCACAAACAAAATGTGTACCATTGGTTAAGTCTAGAACATGACCACAGGCACAATTCATGATAAAAACAGATGCCCCGATCATGCAAAGCATCTACCAACCGGAAGAAGTCGCGGTTGATGATGACCGTCGTGAGTTTTTGGCTCAAAAGGGGAAAGCTCTATACGCCAAATATTGTGGTACGCAGGGGCATGGCATCTGCTCGGAAAGTTTTGCCGAGTATCATATCTGGCGTGGGGAGTATGCTGTCGCGCGGGATTTCCTCGTCTACCTCGAAACACAGCTCGCCGACCTGCATCACCAAGCGCTGGTCGATACACAGGCCGCGTTCCAACTCACCATCACGCAGGGCTTGTTCGACCGCATCCAAGCCCTGCTTGGCGAGACGGAAACAGTCCTTGCCATCTAAGAAACTATTCGAAAGGGAACAGCGGACAGCCTGTCTGCTGTCCCTACGAAGCCAGATTCTCGCCTTGTGTAGGGACGTGAGACAGCACGTCCGTCTGCACAAAAGGATAATAGGTGCTACCCCTTACTCACCCACTCACCCTGCGGCATCTTTTCACCGGCCTTGAGGTTGACCTTGAGGCGGTTCTCCGGTGGGGTAATCGGGCAGCTCCAGCCTTCACCATAGGCGCAGTACGGGTTGTAGGCGTTGTTGAAGTCGATGTGAAAGCGGTTGTCGCCGAGGTATTCCGGTTCCAAGTAGCGCCCTGCCGGATAAGTCTCTGTCCCTGCTCCCGCATCCACAAACGGCAGGAAGAACCCGTAGTCGGCTTCATATAAGGTTAGCTCGACATCCTGCCCCTCAACCGGAAAGCTGAAACGCCCATAACGCTTGAACTGCCGCGCATCACCGGTCGTCGTTTGGAGCGAGATAAACTTGCCGTCGGCGATGGGTTCAATCGTCAGCTTGAGATCAAGTTCAGGGTTATAATCGTAATAACTCAGGCTCATAAAATCGTCCTGCTGTTCCGGCGTAAGCGGTGACTGTGAACTGTGCTTAAACAAACGGTCTTTCTCGCGCCGTGCTAGATCCAGTTGTGCGTTTCCCATGTGGATACTCGCTTCCTATTCGTTGTCAGACAAATAAAAAGAGCAAGCCTTCAACAGCTTGCCCCAACGTGCGGAAAGGGAGGGATTCGAACCCTCGATAGCCTTGCGGCTATTCTCGTTTTCGAGACGAGCCCGTTCAACCACTCCGGCACCTCTCCATATCTCCCATTATAAGAGATTAAAATGGGTTTGAGAATGCCCTTTTTGGGATTGATTTGACGTTCACTGTTGATAGCGATATAGTCCATTCAAAGTATCTTATTGAGGAGGCACACATGGAATTTCTTACACTGAATCCAATCATCTGCGTCGGTTGGATCATCGTCGGAGCGATTGCCGGTGCGCTCGCGCGTCAAATCATGCGCTCGCAAGATCAGCCCTTCATTAATGATGTCATTCTGGGTTTAATTGGTTCAGTCGTTGGTGGGTTCGTGGCGGGGCTGCTGGGCTTTGCCCGTCCCGATGGTGGTCTTGATCGGGTCATCATCAACCTGATTATCTCGGTCATTGGCGCTGTGATCGTGATCTACATCGGTCGGCTCGTTCGCGGTCGCCGCTAATCGGCTGTTAGAAGTGGTCACAAAAAGGCGGAGCATTAGGCATCCGCCTTTTCATTTAGTGACGTTGACCGTCCGCCCGTAACGCCGCGAAGAACGCCTTCAGGTAACTTGCGGCTTCCTCCGCCAGCAATCCATGATGCACCTCGACCTGATGGTTCAACTGCGGGTGCTGGAGCAAGTTCATAATACTGCCCCCGGCACCGGCCTTCGGGTCGGTCGTCGCGTAAACCAACCTCGGCAGCCGTGCCAGTACCATCGCTCCCGCGCACATCGCGCAGGGTTCAAGGGTGCAGTACAGCGTCACCCCTTCCAAGCGCCAATGCCCCACCACCTGTGCCGCTTCGCGTAAGGCGATCATCTCGGCGTGGGCGGTCGGGTCTTGGTCACGCTCGCGGGCGTTATACCCGCGCCCGATAATCTGCCCATCGCGTACGGCGATTGCCCCAATCGGCACATCACTGCGTTCAAGCGCCTTCAACGCCTCATCCAGCGCCAGCCGCATAAAATATGCGTCATCTGTCATAGCTATACTAAAACAGGCTTAATTGTTGGGGTTCGTCAGGGTCGGGTTCCTCAGGTTCTGATTCTGCCGGAACCTCATCCTCATCAAGTTCCGCTTCCACCATCTCCGGTTGAGCATCGACTTCAGCTTCGACCAGCTCATCTTCAGACATGAGATTTTCAGCCTCGGCTTCCACCGCTACTGCTTCATTACTTGCGGTCTCAGGCATAGGCGGTAAATCAATTGGAATATTGAAAACGGCTGGCTCAGGCGCTTCTGGCGCGTGGTTGTGCGAGTGTTCATCCAAGATATGCAGGTCAGGCACAAAATCTGGCCCGACATCATCCATATGCATCGTGGCCCGTACCCGTAGTTCGGCGAGCTGCTTATCCGTGAAGCCGGCGCTGTGCATCACGATTGTCAATGACGGCTCAGTCACATGGTCTTTCGTGCGGATCACATGCGTGTAATGTGCTTCGAGGCAATCGACCCATTCCTGTGCAAAGATGTTTTCAGACATAGCTTATTGTGAGGTCTCTATCATCAACATTAGATGTAGTGTACTGCCAATTTTTCGTGACGGCTAGATTAAACGCGGCAGTATTTATGACAATAGGTGTCATGTACGGGTGCATAAACTGGAGACAAGCTATTAGAAAGGACTGAACCATGACCAATCCAATGCTTGAACCCACCCGCAGCCGTCCTGATATTCCAGTGGAGTATGGTGTCCCCCCGACCGACGAGGGAATGCTCGATTGGTCGTGGGTAACCGATCAGCTCAAGAAAGCGCGTAACTATTGGCTCATCACGACCTACCCCGACGGACGGCAGCACTGTATCCCCTCGTGGGGCGCGTGGGTCGAAAACAGCTTGTACTTTAGTGGGGGTGATATGACACGCCACGCCAAAAATCTCGTCACCAACCGCGAGATGATCGCTCACCTTGAAAGCGGCGATCAAGTGGTGATCGTGCATGGCACTGCCGAACCAGCGACGAATGTGCCTGCGGAAATCATGTCTAAGATTGAAGCGGATTACGTGGCAAAATATGGGATGGGTGAAGGCGCAACCTACCGCCTCGTCCCGCATAAAGTCCTCGCGTGGACGAACTTCCTAACGACAGCCACGCGCTTCCTATTCAACCCGAAATCCTAGTCCGTCGTCAAAACCCCCACCCTAACCCTCCCTGTAAACGAGGGAGGGAATAAATGCAAACGCTCACTATTTACGAGAATCTACTTTACAAGCCCAAGCGGAATTGTTCGTAACCGCCGGAATGGACTTCATACGACTGCTTAAAGGCGGGAATGTCCACTTGCATTCCATAGCGCTGGCGCAAGCTGCTGGCAAGGGCGTTCGCCGCCTCTAATTCACCGTGTACCAAAAACGTCCGGCGGGGCGCTCGTGCCGTCATCGGCTGCACCCACGCGAGGAGTTCCTCGTGGTCGGCGTGACCGCTAAAGCCGTTCAACACTTCAACTTGGGCATTCACATGGTATTTGTCGCCGAAGATATTGACGACCTTCTCGCCGTCCACCAACCGGCGACCGAGGGTTTCCGGTGCTTGCCAACCGACGATCAACACGGTTGTCCGCCGGTCTTCAATGTTGTTCTTCAGGTGATGCAGGATACGTCCAGTTTCCGCCATGCCGCTGGCGCTGATGATAATCGCCGGATTGAGCAGAAAGTTCAGCCGTTTGCTGTCTTCAACGGAGCGCGTGTAATGCAAATCCTCGAAACCGAACGGGTCACGTTTCCCGCCCGCTTGCATAATGAACTGCTGTGTTTCGGCATCGAAGCATTCAGGATGGGTACGGAATACGTCGGTCGTGTTGACGGCTAGCGGACTATCCACGTAAATGGGCAGGCGTGGAATATCACCCTTCGCGGCGAGTTGGTTCAGCGTGTAGACCAACTGCTGAGTCCGCCCGACGGCAAACGCCGGAACGATGATCTTCCCGCCGCGCCGGTAGGTATTATTGATGATGCGTTCGAGTTCCTTCTCGGCATCGAAGTATGGCTCATGGGTACGCCCGCCGTAGGTGCTTTCCATAATCAGGATGTCCGCCGAATCCGGTGAAACGGGGTCGCGGATAATCGGGATGCCCTTACGCCCGATGTCACCGCTAAACACCAACCGGACGTGCTTCCCTTCCTGCTTGTCATCAATATCAAGGATGACCGAAGCGCTGCCAAGCATATGCCCCGCGTCGATAAAAGTGACCGATATACCGGGGGCGATTAAACGCGGACGGTCGTAGCTTTGCGAGCTAAAACGATTCAAACTTGCTGCCGCGTCCGCCTGTGTATAGATCGGGTCAACGGGTGCTTCGCCACGCTTCTTCCGCCGCTTATTGACAAACTCCACATCTCTTTCCTGAATATGCCCGCTGTCCATTAACATGACGCTGCACAAATCACGGGTGGCGTGGGTGCAGATCACATCGCCCTTGAACCCACTTTTCACCAAATTGGGGATATTACCAGCGTGATCGGTATGCGCGTGCGAGAGGACGAGCACGTCCACCTTGCTCGCGTCAAAAGGTAAATTGCGATTACGCTGGTCAGCCTCAGACCGCTTACCTTGATAAAGCCCGCAGTCGAGCAGCAGCCGCAGCCCATTCACCTCGACCATATGCTGTGAACCGGTAACTGTTTGTGCCGCGCCATAAAAGGTAATTTGCATGATCAATTCCAAACTCAAAAATAAGTACTACAAAACTTAACGCAAACTGATGAAGATGGATAGGTGCAGCGGGGAAAATTGTTACGAAAATCAGGTAATCAAACGCGATGCTCACCGAAAGGTAGTGAATTTGTAATAACTCGACCGGCTGATGGCTTAAAGACCTTCTGCTCGTAGGCGCTGTATGAGGACTGCAAGTTCATCACCATAGGTTGCCAAACGCCACGGGCCTAAACCGGAGATGTCCTGCATCTCAGCTATGGTTGTCGGCGCTTTAAACGCCAAATCCCACAGGGTATCTTTCGATATAATTACATCGGATTCGACACCACGCTGCTCCGCCCGTTCACGCCGCCAATCGCGCAGCGCCGTGAAGCGTTCGGCGACAATCGGGTCAACATCCGGCGCACGGCGGGGACGGTTCGGGAGTTGAGTACGCTTACCCTTATCGACCGCCTGCATCACCTCATGAGAATAACGCTTTGCGACAACAACCGGCAAGCCGCGCACCCGTTCCAATTCATGAGACGAACGGGGGCCAGCCTCGGCAATCGCCAAAATCATTTTGTCCGTAAAGACCTTGTACGGCGGGCAATCCCGTTCTTGGGCAATCACCTCACGCGCCAGATACAGTTCGCGCAAAATCGCCGATTGGCGGCGGTTCAGCCCAGCCGGAATAGCCATGCGCCAGTAACCATCAGGGTCAAAATGATGCTCTGGCGGGGTGACAGCCGAAGCCTCTAAGAAAGTTTCTTGGGCTTCTTCCATGCGTCCCGACTCTACCAATTTGTCGAGCAGCTTGTCACGCAGTTCGGGCAGGTAGTGGGTGTCCATCTGGGCATAGAGCAGCCCTTCTTCCGAGATGGGGCGCTGCCCCCAGTCATCGCGCTGGTGGCTTTTATCCGCCTCGACCCCACAGTATTCAGCTAAGAGACGGTTGAGGCCAAGCGCCTTCACCCCACAAATACGGGCGGCGATCATCGTGTCGAACATATTGACGACGGTGAAGCCGTAATCACGCTTCAAACACATCAAATCATATTCCGCCGCATGAAAGACTTTTTCAATCTGAGGATTTGCCAGTAAAGTCCCTAATGGACTCATATCGGCGATCCGCAGCGGGTCGAGGATATAGTCGTTGGTACGGGTTGAAAGCTGTACTAAACAAACACGCTCTTGATAGGCGTACATGCTGTTCGATTCGGTATCAATCGCCAGTAGGGGTTCATTTTGTAAGCGCTTAACGAGTTTTTTGAGTTCTTTGTCATGCTCGATATACGCTGCGGGAGGGAACGGCCAATGCATTTGGTAGGGTTACAACTTTCGCCATCTTTTAAGGATGGTACAACTTTCAAACGGCTGTGGAATGGGATTTTGACAACTATAAAAGCATCCCAAGATGTGTTCAAGGGCAAACCGCAAAAAGGGAAGTAATTGTCCCGCAGGACATGACTTCTTACCTAAATGATGGATTCAAGATGACTAGCGATCAACTTCCAACTTAACATAAGTCGCTTTTGACTTGACCGGGGGATTGTGATATATTTTACATACGGTGAAGCCCCACACCATTTAAGATGATTCCATACAGCAAGCGACCCAATTTTCTATTTCAGAAAAGATGTGTTTTTTGCTGAATTGCGCTAAACTATCGCCTGTTTTTATGAAAGATGTTTGAGGAGTCTGAGATGGCTACAGCAAGTGTAACGAAAGCGCAGGCAGATAAGCCGATCCAACCATCGGCACCTGTTGAGGTGAGCGCCCCTACCAGACGTGAATTTCTGTATTACATCTGGGGTGCTTCGATTGCGCTGCTACTCGGCGAGGCAGTAGCCGGACTGGTTTGGTTTGCGCTGCCACGCTTTAAGGCAGGTCAATTCGGTGGTATTTTCACCTACGAAGGGTCTGATATTCCTGACCCGGATGCCGCGCCGCTGAACATTCCTTCAGGGCGCTTCTGGCTGTCGAACCCCTCCACCGAAGGATTTGTGGCATTGTACGGTGTTTGCACGCACCTCGGCTGCTTGCCGAAGTGGGTGGATACCAACAACCGTTTCGAATGCCCGTGCCACGGTTCCAAATACGAACTGGACGGTAAGTATATTGAAGGCCCTGCCCCGCGCAGCCTCGACCGTTTTAAGACGACGGTGACGTTCGAAGATGGTTCGACCGCTTCGACGAATGATGCCGGTGATCCGATCCCGTTAAACGGTAAGAAAATCCTGAAAGTGGACATTAATACCGGTGCGCGTATTCGCCGCAGCGGTCAGGGGTAAATTTTTTCGTCACTTAATTTCGTTCGGCTCACCTGAACGAGGAGCGTTTTATGTCAGTACTGCCTTTCCCATCGTTTTTGGATGACGTGAAAGAGAAGGGTCTGAAAAAGGCCGTTTTCGAACTCGTTGACGAGTCGGTGGAACGTTTGACTGCGGGCATGAATATTCAAGATATTCGGGAAGCGCTGCGTGGTGAACCCGCAAGCCGCAAGCCGAACCCGCGCCTGCAACCCCACGCAGATGGTTTCTGGCTGCACATGCGCCCCAGCTACTTCCACGCGGATATGACGGGCTTGTACCCTGAATTCCGTTTGGGCTGGTTGTCAACCTATCTCGTGTTCTTCGAAACCATCACCGGTATCCTGCTGATGGTGTGGTACACCCCATCGCCGGAAGTCGCGTACACCGATATGTTGGCGATCCTCAGTAACGTGCCGATGGGACAGCTCGTGCGCGACCTGCACCGTTTGGGCGCGGAGGCGATGGTGCTAATTGTCTCGCTCCATATGGCGAGAACGTTCTTTACCGGGTCGTATAAGAAACCGCGACAATTCACGTGGTTTACAGGGCTTATCCTGCTCGCCATCACCGGTTTCTTGAGCTTCAGCGGTTACCTGCTGCCGTGGGATCAATTGGCGCTGTGGGCGGTTACTATCGGCGCGTCCATGATTGAAGCGACCCCGCCGCAAATCGTCGGCGATAATCTGAACCTGCTGCTGCGCGGTGGCCCGGACATCGGCGCGAATGGTTTGCTCCGCTTCTACCTGCTGCACGTTCTGGCACTGCCTGCCCTGCTGTTCGTGTTTACCGGCGTTCACTACTATAAGGTGATCGTTCACGGTCACAGCTTGCCGCCGAAGAAGGAAAACATCGGTGAAGATACTGCCAAGCGCGTGCCGCTGGACAAGCGCGTATACTTCATCCCCGATGTTCTGACCAGCGAAATCATGTGGATCGCGGTCACAACCTTGATCTTCATCGTATTGTGCATCTGGTTCTACGATGCGCCTCTGGAACACCATGCTGACCCGCAGGTGACACCGCTCGGTACAACCGCGCCGTGGTACTTCCTGTGGATTCAGGGGGCGCTAAAACTCGGTGATAAGGTGTTCTTCGGTATCATTTTCCCGACGATCATCCTTGGTGTACTCGCCGTCTGGCCGTACCTTGATGTCACGCCCAGCCGCCGCTACGCCGACCGCCGCTTTGCTATCACCTTCTTCTTGGGGTTGATCTCGTTCATTACATCCCTGAGCTACATGGGTCTGGCAAAGTTTGGTGTCGAAACATCACCTGATACTGAAATCTTGCATGAGTTGATGTACCCGCCGCAGCACAGCCGTGTCGGTGCGCTGCTGCCCATTCCGTTCGAACAGCTTGTCCCCGGCATGTACACCACTCGTCAGATCGAGGGCGATCCGGCAGAAGCGTCGAACATCGTAGCCGCGTTCGATGAAGAACTGGCGCAGCCCTATACCGGTTTGATTAACTCGCCTGCCCTCATTACCGGTTTGTCGAACGCCAAGACGACGATTGGTGACGGCTTGGTTGACCTGCTGGCTGACCAAAAGCTGGCGATTACCAAGTTCGACTTCAAAGAAGTGCCAAGTGATGCACCCGAACTGCTGCATGTGCTGACGCTTCTGGAAGAAGATATCGCCGAGCATCCTGACTACTTGGTCAACGGATGGGGCGCGATTGTCATTACCCAGAATCAGGGAAACTTGAAGCGCGTCGATATGATCATTAGCTGGAACGAAGTACAGGTCGAAAACGGTAAGCCGAAGCTGGATGCCAGCGGTGAACCGATCTTGGCGCTGGACACGAACGGCAACCCGATTGTGCGCTATAAGACCGAGCACGTCTTCATCCATGAAGATGCGCTGTACTTCTCGCACTAAAAATAAAACCGGAAGGGCGCTCGCGTGAGCGCCCTTAGGCATCATTAACCACCTTTTTGGTTGTACTCAGGACGATTGAATATGTTTGAACGAATGCTTGTAGGAAAAATTGAAAACCGAATTACCGTCGGGTTGATCGCGTTCGTGTTGACGATGGTGTTTCTCGGCTGGGCGGCAATCAATGAAGGCGGACGTATGGCAGCCTTCGCAGAGATGCAAGAAGCACGCGCGATTGAACAAGGCGCGATGCTTTTCGCCGCGAACTGCACCACCTGCCACGGCTTGGATGGGCGCGGGTTGGTGGGTAAAGCACCCGCTTTGAACAGCCCTACGCTGTTCGGCCATGACTTCTTCCCGGAAATCAGCAGCCAGATTAGCGATCTCACGGGCGAGATCAGCTTGCTGACGGATGAGAAGAATGCCGAAGGCACAACCGACGCGCGTAAGACTGAAATCGACGCGCGGATTGACGAGATTAATACGACGATTGCCGACCTCAACACCAAGCGAAGCGCTGATGTTCAAACGGCAGTTGATAAGGGTTATAACCCCAACGATGGCAGCTACAGCCGCCTGACTGAACTTGGTTGGGCTGGGACGCTCGACTCCTTCCTGCTGACCACACTCATCCACGGTCGCCCTGTCAGCGAAAATTATTGGCCTGACCCGATGCCAGCATGGTCACAAACCGCTGGCGGGCCGCTGCGCCAAGACCAATTGGAAGACATTGTTGCCTACATCGAAAACTGGGATAAGGGCGACAATTGGACGCTTGATGATCTGTACGCGGTCAACCAATTCCCGATTTTGCCAGAAGATGCGGGTCCGCTGCGCGATCAATTGGCAGCGATAATCGAGTCCGGTAATGCAACTATACCTGAACCCGTCGGCACCGATGTCGAGGCAATTACCGCCGCAATCGCCGGTTTGACCGGGGATGCCGCAAACGGGGATGCGCTGTATCATGGTTTCGCCAAAACCGGATTGAGCAATACATTAGCCTGCACAGGCTGCCACATGCAGATGGCAAATGGTGTTGGGCCAATGACGGATGGAACCTATACCCGTGCATCGACTGAGCGCTTGGCTGAACCACAGTTCGCGGGCTACACGCCGGAACAATACCTGATCGAAAGTATTGTGCTGCCCTCGGATTATGTTGTACCCGGTTTTGTCGATGCCATGCAGAAAGACTTCGGCAACATCCTAACGCCACAAGATATGGCGGACATCATTGCCTACCTGCAAACGCAGAACCAGTAGTTCAAAGTTTCATGAAAACAAAGACCCCGGCAGATGTCGGGGTTTTTATTTGCCATGTAACACTTTCCCCGTGCTACAATCGATTTATTGACAACTTATTAAGTAACTCTATTTGATATGCGTGACCCGAATACCCGCCGCCGACTGGTCGCCACCATCGCCCAATTCCTGATCGTCATCAGCCTGTTTTATGCGGCGCTGCATGAGGAAGAACGGATGCAGTACGCCCAAATGGGTGTCCATGCCCAATCCATCGAACGCGGCGCTGACCTGTACCTTGACCACTGTGCGATGTGTCATGGGTTAGATGGATTGGGACTAGAGGGTAAAGCACCAGCACTCAATAACCCTCTATTATTTGGGCATGATTTCTTCCCTGAAGTCACAGAACAAATTAGGGATTTAAACCACGAAAAATCAAGGCTGATCGACGAACGCAACCAAGAAAATATGACCGACATTCGGCGCAGCGAAATTGACACTCGCATCGCTGAAATTGAGGTGTCGATTGATGATCTCAATGTCAAACGTTCTGCTGATGTTCAAATGGCTGTCGATAAAGGATACGATCCCGTCATTTTCAACCGGATTTGGCAGCTTGATTGGAACGGCACACTTGAGTCGCTGTTATTAACCACGCTTATCCACGGTCGCCCGAATAGTTCGAGTTATTGGCCTTCAGCCATGCCAGCCTATTCACAAGAAGCATTCGCTGACTTCATGTTAGAACGTTATCAACTGGAAGATCTAACCGCTTACATGATGAACTGGGACAAAGGGGACAGCTGGACGCTGGAAGATTTGTACGCGGTCAAGCAGTTCCCGATACAAGCTGAAGATCCAAAACCTTATACAGCTCAGATCCAACTATTAATTATGTCCAACGACACAATACCGCAGTCAGTCGGCACGGATATTGAAGCTATCACAGCTGCCTTAGCTCAACTCACGGGTGATGCAGCAAGAGGCGAGGCTCTTTATCTTGGGCAGGTTAAATCAAATCTTGGCTACAATCTTCCCTGCACAGGCTGTCACCAAGCAAGTGTTGATGCGGTCGGGCCGATGACGGATGGTACTTATTCCCGTGTCATCAATGAGCGCCTAAAAGAGCCGCAGTTTGCAGGTTATACGCCGGAACAATACCTCATTGAAAGCATTGTCCTACCGGGAAATCATGTCGTAGAAGGCTTTCAAAACGCAATGATCACGAATTCTGGCGAGGCACTAACTACGCAAGACTTGGCGGACATCATCGCCTATCTACGAACGGAGAACCCATAATGCTGACATCTGTCGGGGTTTTTGCGGCTTGTAAGTGCCGTGAGGGGTGGTGTAGCATCATTCCTGCCAGTTGAAGCAGTTCGCGCTCCGGCAAACTGGCAGAAATGGAGACTGTATGTCACGCCGCACCTTAACCGGACTATTCGCGATTGCCGCCGTTATGCTCATCACACTCGGCATGGCAGCCGCCCAAGAAACCCCAACACCGACCCCTTCCATACCGACCGGAACCCCCGCGCCTGTCGAACTCAACTGTGATCCGGCAGAGCTGATCCAGCAGCAGACCGACTTGGCCGCCCAACTCGCGGCGCTCAAACTGGATACGAGTGAGGAAGCCGGAGTCACACTCGATAGGCTGTTCAAGGTGGGCGAGGCTTATCAAGAACTGGCGCTCAACTGCGGTTACATTCCTGCGGACGCGGCGAGCCGTAACGTCGGGTATGACATTGACCGGATTATGAACGCGCTTGAAACGGTTTACGGCGATCCGATCAACGGGCAGCTTCTGTATAATGGCGACCTCGGCTGCGCGGGCTGTCATGAAGCTGAAGTCCCGCTTGGCCCACCGACGGAAAGCACGTACACGCGGGTGGATGAGGAACGGCTGCAAGACCCGGCGTTCGAGGGCTATACCGTGCAGCACTACTTGGTGGAAAGCATTATTGATCCGGCGGCGTATGTTGTGCCGGACTACCAGAACGTCATGGTGAGCAATTTTGGCGACCGTATGACGCTACAAGAACTGGCGGACGTGGTGTCGTTCCTCGAAAGCCAAGACAGCTAAACCTATCGCAGACGAAACGCGCAGTCTGCGGTACAATATCTGCTATAAGGGAATACACAGGTTTGCACGTATCCAGCGCACCTGTCACACGTAGGAGATTAACCATGCTGCGGCTCAAGTTTGCACGATTGATGACCATTATGATGCTGTGCTTGATGGCGCTGCCTGTCATGGCACAGGAAGCCGCTGCCGAGGCAACGACCAGTTCCGCGCCCAGCAACATTTCGACACTCATCATCCTGTTCGGGTTGGGCATGATTGTAGTTGTCGGCGGTCGGATGTACATGAAGGACAAGGCCGAGGATAACAACAGCAAGTAACCTGCTGGTCTAAGCTGCCGCAATTTGATAAACGCATGAGAGTTTAGCCCGTAGAGTTGCGATTCGACGGGCTTTTTTGTAAGATTTTTCACAAGAATGCAAATATGACTTTTGATCTACTTAATAGCATACAAATGTTAGTAATCCAGTTGAATACTTATTGATACGATAGTTCGATCAAGGCAGTTGAAAGGGACGTGGTATGGCTCAAGCCAGATGGGAAAAGCCGCATCAGCAAGTTGCTGCGCCAGTGACAAAGGTTGGCAACAGCCGTTTGAAGTTTCTGATCGGCGGTATTTTAATCCTCGCGGCGGTCACTTTTCTGATCGTCAGCAGCACCACCAACGGTGCGCGCTATTACATCACTGTAGACGAGCTGCTGAATAACACCGAATACGTTGGTAAAACCGTGCGTATCTCCGGCGCGGTCAT
Organism: Chloroflexota bacterium; assembly: GCA_020161935.1. Lineage (GTDB taxonomy): Bacteria > Chloroflexota > Anaerolineae > Aggregatilineales > Phototrophicaceae > CFX2. The sequence goes on along the minus strand of JAIUNI010000010.1, from coordinate 161,378 downwards.
CGGCGACAGCATCCAATATGACGACAAAAACCTGATTATCGACTTCTCGATAGCCAATATTCCCCCGGAATATGAAAATCTGGCGCAAGCACTTTATGAATCGGTGAATAATCCCGATGCCGTTCGTGTGCCGATCCATATTACCGGACAGGTGAAGCCCGATTTACTCAAGCACGAAGCACAGGCGATTTTGACCGGTACGCTGGATGAGAATGGTGTGTTCCAAGCAACCGAACTGCTGTTGAAATGCCCTACCCGGTTCCAAGAAGCCAATCCGGGTGAGAGCATCGTCCATCCGAGCGCATAACCATTATGCTGGCTGAACTTGGCCTGATTACAACTTTTCTGGCATTGGTCGCGTCTTTATATGCCATCGGCGCGTCTATTTTTGCCGGACGTAAACAATCGGAAGCGGCGCTACTGAGCGCCCGTAATGCCGCTTTATTAACATTCCCACTGCTCCTCACCGCGTCGTTAGCGCTCCTGATTGGGCTGGTTAACGGCGCGTACCAGATGAGCTATGTGTGGTCGGTTAGCGACCCTAACACACCTACACTGTACCGGATTACGGCGCTGTGGGGATCGCAAAAAGGCTCGATCCTCTTTTGGACACTGTTGATGAGCTTGTTTGCGGTCGGCGCGTTGATCTTCAACTGGCGCAGTCACCGCCGCTTGATGCCCTACGTGATCGCGTACTTGATGGCGGTTATCGGCTTCTTCCTCGTGCTGGTGCTGTTTTACGAAAATCCTTTCCAGCGCTGGTGGTTCTGGTCGGGTAATGATGTGGCATGGAACGAAACGGCACTGACGACCCAGCAAAAGAGCGCCCTCAGCCGCACCCTAACGGACTTAAACGCTCAATCGACCCCGAACATTGGTGGCACAGGTTCCGGCGTAACGGCGGTAAGCTGCGTGGACGACGGACGCGCGGCACAGGTGAAGAATGCGCTCGTACAGGCGGGTATTCCGGCGGTCATCCAAACCCCGTATACCGACTGCATCCAAGAAGCCTCGCTCATTCCTGCCAACGCCCAAGCACCGGAAGCCCAAACGCTCGCTGATACAGCACAGGGTTTAAACCCGCTGCTGCGGCACTTCGGTATGATTATTCACCCGCCGATGCTGTACTTGGGTTTCGTGGGGATGGTTATTCCGTTCGCGTTTGCGATGGCCGCACTGGCTTCCGGTGATCTATCAACCAACTGGATTAAAGCGACACGGCGTTGGGCGCTGATCGCGTGGTTGTTCCTCAGCCTCGGCCTGATCCTCGGCGGGCGCTGGGCGTATGACGTGCTGGGTTGGGGCGGCTACTGGGGCTGGGACCCGGTTGAAAACGCGGCCTTCCTGCCGTGGCTGATCGGCACGGCCTTCCTGCACAGTGTTATGATCCAAGAGAAGCGTGGGATGCTCAAAGTCTGGAATATGTTCCTCGTCATCGGCACGTTCTCGGCGGTGATGTTCGGCACATTTGCCACCCGCAGCGGTTTGATCGACAGCGTACATGCCTTCGCCCGCAGCGAAATTGGAATGCCAATGTTCCTGTTCTGGGCGGCGATGACGCTCATCTCGGTTGGCCTCATCCTGTGGCGCTGGAACCGTGGCGAACTCAAAGACGACCACGCCTTCGCCAACATCATGAGCCGTGAGTCGCTGTTCGTACTGAACAACGTCATTTTCGTGCTGCTGTTCGTCGCGATTTTCTGGGGCAGCTTCGGCGCACCGATTATTTCCAGCCTGTTCTTGAACGAAGAAATCACACTCGGCAAGGAATACTTCCTACAGGTCACGCCGCCGCTGTTCATCGCCATGTATATCCTGATGGGCATCGCGCCGCTTTCGGCGTGGGGCGCAACCTCGCTGCGGCGGTTAGGGCGCTCGTTGGTCGTTCCGTTGGCGCTCACGGTTGTTCTGCTGGTGATACTGGTGATTACGCAGCACACGACGAATGCAGGCGCGTTATTCGGCTATGGCATCGCCGCCCTTGCGGGATTTGTCGCGATTTATGAAACGTATCGCGGTGCGGCGGCGCGGCATAAGAGCCTCGGCGAAAACGGGTGGCAAGCCGTGTTAGCGCTGTTCGGGCGCAACCGTCGGCGTTACGGCGGCTACCTCGTTCACCTCGGCATCACGATTATTGGCATCGGTGTGATCGGCAGTACGCTGTTCCAGCAGGAAACGCAGCGGACACTGGCAAAGGGCGAGTCGCTGGATTTCGGCGGCTATACCATGCGCTACGACAACTTTACCGAAGCGGTGGCTGACGATGGGCGGCAGATGCAAATTGCCGACCTGACGATTTTGCGAAATGGGCAGGATTTGGCACACATTCGCCCGCGCCACGACCTTTACCCGAATCAACCGATGACCATCGCCGGTTCGTACAGCACGCTTGAAGCCGACTTTTATGTGCTGCTGGTCGGCTGGGAGAACGTCAGCGAAGGCAGCGCCACCTTCAAGATTTACGTCAACCCGTTGATTAACCTTGTGTGGTGGGGCGGCTTGGTGCTGATGCTCGGAACGTTTATCGCCGCGTGGCCGACCGAGCAGCTAACCGTTACCAAACATGCTCCAGCCGCTGTGGGCGAGACTGTAGGAGCGAAAGCCTGATGCCGCGCCTGAGTTCATGGACGAAAGTTTGGTACCTCGTCGGTATCCTCGCGGCGGCACTGATGATTTACCCGACCGCCGCGCAGGACGCGACACCCGCGACGGTAACGGCTGATGACATCAACGCGGTTGCCAAAGAGATGTACTGTCCGGTTTGCGAGAATATTCCACTGGATGTTTGCCCGACGGATGCGTGCCAGCAGTGGCGGGAAGAAATCGGGGCACAGCTCGCGGCAGGGCAAACGCCGGAGCAGATCAAGGCGAGCTTCGTGGAACGCTACGGCGACCGCGTGGTCGGCACACCGGATGACCCGATGCTGCGGGCGCTTTCACTGGCAACCCCGCCTGCTATCGCGCTGGTGGCTATTCTCATCGCGCTGTGGGTGATTATCCGCTGGCGGCGTAACCATAATCCGGCGCGGGCGCTCGCCAGCCCAACAGCCGCCCCGATTGCCGATGATGATTACCGCGCACGGTTGGAAAATGACCTTCGCAGCCGGCGTTAGGTGTTTGATTAGACGAAATGAAGTAACATGAGCGAGAGACTTATCGAAAACGAAGCGACTAACCTTCCCCCACGCAAGGGATTGGGCCTAGCCAATATCGTCCTGCTGATCGGCGTAGCAGCCGTGGTGATGGTGTTCGGCTTCGCGCTGGCACGCCGCAACCAAACGCAGCCGACAGGTGGCCCCGCACCGGACTTCACACTGACCACCCTAGAGGGGGGACAGATCAAGCTGTCGTCGCTCAAGGGGCGGGTGGTGGTCGTCAACTTCTGGGCAAGCTGGTGCGGCCCGTGCCGCCAAGAAGCGCCGATTTTGGAGCGCGTGTGGCAGGAATACAAGGATAAGGATGTGGTCATCGTCGGGGTGGCCTACACCGACACCGAAACCAACGCCAAAGCCTTCCTTCAGCAGTATGGACACAGCTACCCGAACGGCTTGGACATCGGCACCAAAATCTCGGAGATGTACAATATTCAAGGCGTGCCGGAAACGTTCATTATTGACCGTGAAGGCAACATCAGCCAGTTCTTCAAGATTCCGTTTGTCGATGACCCTGCCCAGAATATCGACGGCAGCCAGCAGCTTACGGATGCGATTGATGCCGCATTGGGAAGTGACGCATGAGTTTGCCGGGACTGATTATGGGGATCGTGATCGTTGTCGGGGTGCTGATGTTCATCGCTTCCCCGTTTATGCAGCGTTCACAGGCGGCGACCAACGATGATGCCCTGATCGAGAAGCAGCGCGAGCGGCTGCTGATCGTGTATGAGCGCGTTTTGGGCAACATCCGTGACCTTGATGAAGACCACGCCACACTCAAAATTTCCGATGAGGATTACGCAGCCGAACGTGAGATTTGGGTACAGCGCGGCATACAAGTGCTGAAGACGCTGGACGAACTCGACGCGCGTCATACCATCTCACCCTCCGCCATGCCAGACGACATCGACCGTGCCATTGATACAAGGATCGAAGCTGCCGTTGCGGCTTACCGGGCAAAGGCCAACTTATAATGGGTTCGGTGGTTCGTTCACGTTGGGTATTCGTCCTGCTTGTGGTCGTGTTCACGGCAGGGTTCGCCCACGCGCAGGACACGACAACCACGCCTGACCCTCTGGCAAGCGCACCGCGCGGAACAGTGACCGGCAAGGTGACGAACGGAACCGCCGCTTCCCCTGCACCAAGCAACATCAGCGTGACCCTGCTGGTGACGACTGAGAACACAACCGTGCTGAGTATGGAAACGGTGACGGGTGCTGACGGCAGCTACCAGTTCACAGATGTGCCGATTGTGAGCGGCTATGCTTATGTGACGGCGGCGTTATACCGCGACCGCATTTTTAACAGCGCGTTCGTGATCGGTGACGCGGCGGCGATCACGATGACCCTGCCCATCAATATCTACGAGTTGACCGAAGACCCATCGGTGCTGTCGATCAGCAGCAGCGGAGCGCAGGTGACGGCGCAGGGCAGTACGCTGGAAGTGCGGCAGGTTATCCACTTCAACAACAGTTCAGACCGTTTGTATACCACCAGCACGGATTTGGGGAACGGGCGCTACGGTTCGGTTCTGATTTCGATGCCACCGGGGGCACAGGTCGTCAGCTTGGATAACCAGACGCGCTATATCGAGTCGCCTTCGGATTTTAGCGTGCTGGATACCGCACCTGTCCTCCCCGGTGACGTGCATGTGGTAGTCATCGCCTACATCATCCCATATGATGGGAATGCCGCGCTGATTGAACAGCCGATGAATTACCCATTCAACGGGCAAGCGAACCTGCTCATCTCGCCCACCAGTTTGGGTGTTCAAAGCGACCAACTGCCCCCGAACGGTGAGAAATCCATCGACAACAAAGCCTACAAGAATTACGAAGCGGCACTGCAATTGAAGGCGGGTGAGGTCATCCGCTACGAGATCAGCGGCGCGGCAGGGGACGCGAACTCGGTCATAGGGGTTAGCGAGAGCAACAGTAACGTGGTACTGGTTGTTTTAGTTGTGATAATCGGCTTGGGCATCTTGGCAACGATTATCGCACTAGTCCTGCGGGGACGGCAGAACAACCAAGCGCCCAAACCGGAGCAGCTTATTGGCGCGCTTACCCGCCAGATCGCCCTGCTCGACCAAAAGCACGCGGCGGGTGAACTGCCGCACGACCTCTGGCACCAGCAGCGCCGACCGTTGCAAGCACGGCTCGATGAATTACAAGGGAAGTAACCCGCCTGCCGCGCGAGAAATGAAGCATCCAGCATGAACCCCACGCCCCACTCACCTACCTACCTGATCGACATTCAAGAATTGGTTAAAGCCTATGATCTGCTGCCGGTCTTGCGGAAGTTGACGCTCCAAGTCACGCACGGCGAGTTTGTGGCGCTGCTGGGGCCGAACGGCAGCGGGAAGTCAACGCTCCTGCGTATTCTGTGCGGGTTAAGCAGGGCGACAGCGGGCAGCATCCGCGTCGGGGGTTGGAAGCTGCCGGACGAAATCGCGGCAGTACGGGCGCAAATCGGGTTGGTGAGTCATAAATCGCTGCTGTACGACAACCTGAGCGCTTACGAGAACCTGCGTTTTTTCGCGCAGCTTTACAACCTGCCGAATGCGGATGCTCGCATCGCTGAACTGCTGGCACAGGTCGGCTTGCAGAAGCGCACCCATGCGCTCGTCCGCACCTTTTCGCGCGGGATGTTGCAGCGCTTGAGTATCGCTCGCGCCCTGCTCCACAACCCTGACATTTTATTGCTCGACGAACCCTACACCGGCCTCGACCAAGACGCATCGGCGATTTTGGACAGCCTGCTCAAAGCCGCACATGACGAGGGGCGAACGATCATCATGACGACGCACGACTTAAACCGTGCCGCGATTTTACCCACGCGGATCGTCATCCTCTCGCGGGGGGTGATTGGCTACGACCAACCGGCAGGGGTCAGCGCGGTTGAACTCGCGTCGCTGTATACCGAAATTACGTCGATGGTGACGACATGAAAACGCCTTTCTTGGGGACGGTATGGGCAATCGTGCGGAAGGATTTACGGGCGGAACTCCGCAGCCGTGAACTCGTCAGTTCAATGGCACTGTTTGCCCTGCTCAGTATTCTGGTGTTCAGCTTCGCGCTGGAGCTTGACCGTGAAGCCCGCGAGTCGGCTATTAGCGGGGTGTTGTGGGTGACGGTGATTTACGCCAGCACCATCGGCCTCAACCGCAGCATGGCGATGGAACGCGAACAGGCGAACCTCGACGGAATGCTGATCGCGCCAATCGACCGCACGGCTATCTTTTTCGGCAAGTTGGTGGGCAACTTTGTCTTCGCGCTGATTGTCGGCTGCATCCTGCTGCCTGTGATGACCATCCTCTACAACAAGTCGCTGCTTTCGCTAGAGGTGTTCAGCATCCTGCTCCTTGGGACGTTGGGGTTCGCGACGGTGGGGACGCTGCTGGCAACGATGACGGTGCAAACCCGCGCACGCGAAAGTTTGCTGCCGATTGCGATGCTGCCGGTGACGCTGCCAATGCTGCTTTCGGCGGTACGGGCAACAACGGGCATACTGGGTGCGAACGTGGTCGATGACGGCGTGACGTGGCCGCAAATCCTGATCGTGTTGGATGTGGTGTATATGGCGGCCAGTTTCCTGTTGTTTGAATATGTGACAGAGGAATAGGCCAGAATAAAGTTTCGTAAGATGAGAATTTGCACCAGAAAACCTGTAGATTTTTGCAGATTTGATGGGCTAATGCTAGAATTTTCACAATTTGCAAGAAGGAGCATGAATTGATATGAGTGCGGTACAAAATATGCCGCTGCGTTCGGCTGAGTCAGTTCCAGCCAACGTGACGCGGACACGGATTTTATGGGGGCTGACGATTGTCACAGCGGTACTGGTGGCCTTCGGAACGTATATGGCGCTGGGATACGCGCCAACCGAAGTCGATCAGGGCGAAGTGCAGCGTATTTTCTACTTCCACCTGTCATCGTTTGCAGGGGCGTTCATCGCATTTTGCGTGACGGTGGTCGGGGGTGTCTTGTACCTGCGAACGCGCAACGCCAAGTGGGATACGCTGGCGCTGGCGGGCGTTGAAGTCGGGTTGGCGCTTTCGCTCATCAACCTGATTACAGGCATGATCTGGGCGCGTCCGATCTGGAATACATGGTGGACGTGGGACCCGCGCCTGACCTCGGCGGCGATCATGATTTTGACGTATGCCGCATACTTGATGCTGAGGAACGGCATCGACAATCCCGAACAGCGCCGCCGTTTTGCTTCGGTGTATGGGATTTTGGCGTTTACAACCGTGATCGCCGTGCTGGTGATTACCCGCATTCGCCCCGACACCATCCATCCGGTAGTGATTGGCCCCAGCCCGCAGAACGCCGAGGGTGGTTTCGAAATGACGGCGCGTATTAGCTCGACCATTGGCATCAACTCGGCGATTTGGAGCATTTTCGTACCAATTACGCTGCTCTGGTGGCGCGTCCGGTTGGAGACATTTAGCGAGCGTGTCCGTGCGATTAAAGCACAGGTACTCGCCGGAGAGGAGCGTTAACATGGAAGGCACGCCGGATACCGTCGCATATCTGTATTTGGGCTTGGCAGTCGTCGCGATTATCGGATTCGGGTTCATCGGGAGCATTGTGGTACGCTTCCGCAACCTTCAGCAAGATTTGCGGGTAATCGAACAACTGCGCGAAGACTAAACCCGCGAGAGATAAGACAAGCAAGGAGACCTCAGCGTCTCCTTTTTATTTGGGGTAAACTGTGCGTTAGATGATCGGAGATTGCGTTTACCTTTCCCCGATATATACTTTTCTTTATGAACGAACCACTCAAAAGCGTAACCACTTTGAAACGATTACTTAGTTTTAGTTTGCTGCTGGTGGCACTTGCCGCTTGCCAGCCGGACGCAACAAACCAACAAAACCTGCCCCCGACGGCGATTCCGTTCCCGACGATGACACCGGGGCGCATGATCCAAGGGGTGCTGCCGGAAAGTGAAGGCATTCCACTGGACGGCGTGGGGCTGGCGAACCCCGCGACAGCGGTCGCCCTCGCTAACCGACCGACAGCGACACCCGATTACGGAAGCTGCCCCGGTTCGGGGAATGCTTCTCTGCCGGCCAAGCCGACCAACGGACGCACGACGCTCGCGGCAGTCGTCACCTACTTAACGAACGGTGGCATACCGGCGACGTTGAGCAACACGCTCGGCAGTTGGGAGCTGCTGGGTGAAAGTGGGCAGGTGCGAACCGATGTGGATTTCACGGGCGAAGGCACACCCGACATCCTGATGACCTACGACGCACCGGACGACGGTGGGACGCTGGCGCTTTTAAGCTGCATCGCGGGGCAGTACACGGCGCTTTACCAAGCGATAACCGGAGGCGACGCGCCGCAAATCGTGAGCATCACCGATATGAACGCGGACGAGCGACCGGACATCCTCTTTGACAGTTACGGCTGCACCGATGATGACGACGATAACTGCACCTACCGGACGCAGTTGATTAGCTGGCAGCCGGAAGATGGGCGTTTCATCAGCCTGCTCAACGGGCCGATCACGGGCAGCGAAGCCCCGACCATCACCGATGTGGACAACGACCGTGTTCAAGAGATCGTGGTGCGGCTGACGGACGACGGCAGCGCCAGCACCGGCCCGCTGCGGACAGGGGTGAACATCTACGACTGGAACGGCAGTAATTATGTGCTGTCGATTGTCCAGCTTGACCCGCCACAGTTCTTTATTCAGGTGGTGCAGGAAGCAGACCGCAACTTCGCACGGATGGAGATGGATAAGGCGATACCGCTGTATGAGCAGGCGCTGGGCAGCAGCACCTTACGCTACTGGCTGAACGATGAGCCGACGTACCTCAAGAGTTATCTCTATTACCGGCTGCTGCTGGCACGGGCGTACAGCGATGACGACGGCTTGCTGACGACCTTCCAAACGGCGCTGGCGGCCTACCCTGACGCGAACACCGCACCGGTTTATATCGCGATGGTCAACAGCTTCTGGAACGGATACCAAGTCACGAACAATTTACATAGCGCCTGTTTAGAAGTTCAGGCTATAATCAGCGCACGCCCTGAGGCGGTGGGTTTGCTAAACCGTTACGGCAGCCGCAGCCCGATTGTGACCGCGCAGGATTTGTGTCCGTTTTAGTCGTCAGTTTTCGGTTGACAGTGATCCGTTCAATCCACGGGATGATTGATCGCTGGCAAATGAAACTAAAGGCTCATTAACTTTCGAGGTATTCATGTCTGAGTTGTTGAAGTATTTCCAGTCGCGGCAGCAAGAGATGGTGGATTTCCTGACCACGTTGGTCAATTTTGAAACCCCAACTCTGGACAAGGTGCATGTCGATAAGCTGGGCGCGTTCCTTGAGAACGAGTTCAAGTCGCTGGGTGCGTCGTCCGTCACCCGTTATGCACAGGAAAAAGTGGGCGACTTCCTGCTGGCGAAGTGGAACGAAAATGCCCCCGGCAAGCCGATTATGTTCCTGATCCACATTGATACGGTGTGGCCGATTGGGACGCTGGCGGAACGTCCGGTAACGATTGACGAGAACGGTGTGTTGTTTGGCCCCGGCGCGGTGGATATGAAGGGCGGCATCACCCTGACGATGTTCTCTATTCGCGGGCTGGTGGAACGCGGCGAGCTGCCGAACCGCCCGATATGGGTGCTGATGACCAGCGACGAAGAAGTGGGCAGCATCTATTCGGAAAAACTCATTCATGAAGTGGCGGCTCAGGTCGGGCTGGTGCTGGTGATGGAACCGGCGACCAAGGAAGAAGCGCTCAAGACATGGCGCAAGGGCGTGGGCAACTACACCCTGACAGTGGAAGGACGGCCTTCACACGCGGGGAACGCGCCGGAACAGGGCATTAACTCGGTGGTCGAGATTGCCCAGCAGATTATGAAGATTAACCAACTGAACGACCTCAAAAACGGGACTTCGGTTTCGGTGACGGTGGTTCACGGCGGTTCGGCGACTAACGTTATTCCGGCGAAGGCGACCGCCGAAATTGACGTGCGGACGCTGACCGAGCGTGACTGGAACAACATCCAGCAGAAGATTATGGACGTAACCCCGTTCATTCCCGGCGCGAAGGTGAGCGTGACCCCCGGGCATGTTCGCGGGCCGATGGAACACAACGAACAGATGGTACGGTCGTTCGCCCAATGTAAGGCGATTGGTGAGCGCTACGGCCTGACGATTCGCGAGGACGGCAGCGGTGGTGGCTCCGACGGGAACTTTACGGCGATGATGGGCATCCCCACGTTGGACGGGCTTGGGCCGCAGGGCGACGGCTTACACGCGCTGCACGAGCAGGTGGTGGTTGCCAGCCTGCCGCGTCGGGCGACACTGCTGGCGGGTATGCTCAAAGACTGGGCGATGGATTAGGAAGTCGGTAGATAAAGACAAAAATTTAACCGCCAAGACGCAGAGAACGCCAAGAAATACAGAGAAAGAGCGATGCGTGCATCGCTCTTTTTATTGGATAACTCGTTAAATATTACGAATTATTACAAAGTCAGCAGAAAAAGCGGCAAATGCAGCATAAGCGGCACAAATATTTTGGCAACTGTCGGAATTGTCGGCGATGTCGTCCAAGTCGGCGGTGACATGAGCCATTTTGTGGCGGCGGCGGCGGCGGCAGAGCGCCATTTGTTGATTGACTGCCATAAAAACCGCGAAAGCTGCAAAAACCGCAAAAACCACTCGCCAAACATTCGGAAAATTCTGAAAATTCGTCAAATTCCGAATCATTTTTCCGCATATTGCGACGTTTCTCGCTCAATCAATGCTGTTGATGTTGTTGTTGCAGTTGTTACAGCATAGTTTTGAGTGATTGTGCGGCGGGATCAAAATACTGATCAACTAGAGTCTATTTTAGAACATTTGTATTATAAAGTCAAGCAAGTTAGGTTAGGGTTTTCAAACCTTTGGGGGAGATAGGTTCTAGGTAAAGAATAGGCTGTAGACGTTTTCCGCCAGAGGCTAAAGCCATCCGGCTCCATTTTCCGGTGGGAAGCAGACTAAAGTCTGCTCTGACCCACCGGGAGGCATTAGACGTTGCAAAAATCAGACTTTCGAAACTGCTCAACCAATATTGCCTATAGTAAAGCCTACTGCACATAATGGTGGTTGTGGGGGCGGATAGGTTTATCCTCCCCCACAAAAAGTTATCCGTTACTTATTGTTCTTCTCGACCACCGAGAGGTAATGGACGTTGTACATGAGGCCGAGGATGTTGCCGAAGGGGTCGACCAGCGAGGCGGTGATGAAGCCTTCGCCGCGCGGGGTTTTGGGTTCGTATTCAGTCGCGCCGTGTGCTTTGGCGAGGGCGATCATGCCGTCGAGGTCATCGACATGCCAGAAGATGACCGCGCCGCCGGGGTTCGAAGCCGCGCCTTTGGGGGCGTATTTACGGTCGATGATGCCAAGTTCGTGCTGGTAATCGCCGAGGCGGAACTCGATATAGGCGGGGTTTTCGGCATCAGGGCGCTGGAAGTAGGGTTCGATACCGAGGAGTTGGCTGTACCATTGGCGGGCGGCCTTCATGTCGTCGGCGTAGAAGCTCACGGTCGTCAGTCCACGTAACTTGAGTGTGTTCGCCATGTTCGTTTCCTCTCGTTGATGATATTGATCTCACTTACAAACCCAGTCTATCAGGGGCGCGTGACAGCATTATGTCAGCAGTGGTTCGAGGGAAGTATATAGTCACGAAAATCATAAGAAAGATTAACCGCCAAGTCGCCAAGAACGCCAAGATTTTCGATAATCAGTGACCGGAATGGCATTTAACCTACTTCATGTTTTAGCTGTAGTTTTCGAGCATGCGGCGGGATTCTTGGGCAAGCATTTCGCGGAAGGAGGCGGGTTCGAGGACGCGGACGTGCGATCCCCAACCCAGCATCCAATTGAGCAGTTCGGCGGGGTAGCGCACCTTGAAGGTGACGAGCAAGCCTTCAGGGCGTTCTTCCTGCGCGACCTGAAAGAACGAGGGCGTTTCCTGCATCCAACGGGCGGTATCCGGCTCGAACAGGGCGCGAATAATCACTTTACGATCATCCCCTTGAGCCTCGTGAATGGTGAAACCAGATGGGCGGTCAAACTGCTTATTGAGGATTGTGACCGCTTCCATGCGATCCAAGCGAAAATGGCGATTGTCCTTACGCAAGTGGCAGTAGGCGATGAGCATCCACGCGCCGCTGACGTGCAAGAGGGCGTAAGGGTCGGCATCGCGCAGGCTGGCCTCGGCGGTGCTGTCGTGGTGTACACGGGCGTTATAACGGAAACGGACGGTGCGGCGCTGGATGATGGCACGGCGGAGCTGCTGGAGTGTTTCGCGCTCAAACGGGCCGTTGAGGGCGATAAAGCGGATGCTGCTCTGGAGGTATTCGACCTCGCGGCGGAGTTTATCCGGCAGGACGGTAATGATTTTGCTACCGGCGGATTGGGCAGCGGCACGGTACTGCGCGTCAAAGTTTTGGGCGACGACATCCGCACCGAGCATGAGCATGATGGCTTCGTCGGTGGTGAAGGACAGCGGCGGGAGGAAGTAGCCTTCGACCAGCGAGTAGCCCTGCCCCGGCATGGCGACGACCGGCACGCCGGACTCGGACAAGGCCATGACATCGCGGTAGATGGTGCGTTTGCTGACCTCGAAGGTGGCGGCGAGGTCTTCGGCGCGTACCTGTTTACGGGCTTGAATTTCAAGGACGATGGCGAGCAGTCGATCTGTCCGGTTCATTGGCGCATCCTCTGGCGTGTTGATGACCATTTGTTTGTACATCATGTGCGGGTTTGTGGCTAGAGGAGAAAGCGACCCCACCCTAACCCTCCCCGTAGTAACAGGGAGGGAACACAGTTGCGGAAGAAGACCCCCACCCTAGCCCCCCCCCCGTAAACGGTGGAGGGAATAAGGCAGAGGCAGGTTTGTGGGCGTAAAAAGACGAGGTTGGTTGGCGGAGGACGCGATGTATCGCGTCCCTACAATATACCAGTGGCAAATTTCGGTTAATAAAGTATTGGAGGTTAGCAAGTGGGCGCAAAGCCTTGCGCCCCTACACGAAGTTAATTAGGCTGGTAGCGCAGCGGGGAGCGTAAGGTGGGGAGCAGGAGCAGAGATTCGGCGGGCGCGTGGAGATGTTTACCGAGGGCTTTTTCGATGACGGGCGCAAGTTTTGACCGCTGTTTGCGTCCGGCGGCTTCGCTTTCGTGGGCAGTGATGACCACAAATTCATCCTCGTTCTGGAAGGCGGGATGACGCGGGAAGGTGTTCTCGGCCATTTCGGCGACAAAGCAGCCGCGCAGTTGGATACCCGCATCCTGATAGGCCGGAGCGATTTGCGACTGAAAACCGTCGATGATGGCCTGACGGTCGCCGTGATAGATGTCGACGGCGATTAAGCCCGTTTGCAGCGAGACGGTCGAGGCGGCGATGGATGCTGCCACCTTTTTGGCAGTTTGCCCACAGGTGAGGTCAAACGAGGCATCCAACGGGCGCAGCAGGTGGACGTTATCCGAGTCGACGATCATGCTGTTGGTGGTGGTGCGGTGCTTCTTCCACACGGGGCCGTCATAGAACATATGCAGGCTGTCGTAGCGGGACTGCATATTGGTGTAGCCGCGCAGCCAGACGTAGTGGTCGGGTTCGCCGACGAGGCGGAACTGACCGAGGACGTGCATGTCGGCGGCTTCGAGCGTGTGGATGAAGTTATCCTCAAAGTAGCTGATGAAGTGGTCGCGCATATGCGGCTTTATGGTGTAGTTGCGGATTTCAAAGACGTTGAGTGACATAAACCCCACCCTAGCCCTCCCCCGTAGTAACAGGGGAGGGGATATACAAAAGCCCTATACCAAAAAGTAGATCTGTATTTACTCCGGCAGCGGGAGGGCGGTCGATGCTGAAGCGGCCTTCACCTCGTCGGCGGTGACTTCCTCGCCGCGTGCGCTGGAGAGGTAAATCCCTTCCGAGATGAGCATGGTGTTGAGGGCGATTTCCGCCGACGGCAGCAGATCGACACGGCCTTGCAGCGCGGCGACCCAGTGGTGCTGCGAACTGTCGTACGCATCGCCCGTATCGCCAACGGTGTGAATGCGCCACATCATGGCTTCGAGGTCAGCGGTCGTGTTCAGGTCGAGGTCGCCCACACTGCGGAAGTAGCCGAACGGGTCGAGGCGCACGCCGCCTTCCGTACCGACCACCACCGAACCTTCGAGTTTATCGAGGTGGATCGCCCATGCTTCGATGATGTCGAGGCTCATGCCACCGGCGAGACGGATGAAGCCGAGGCCGAGTTCCTCCACGTCATAACGGCTCAGTTTCCTGCGCTTCTCATCCATCGCCACTTCTTGATGGGTCTGCCCCGTAATGGTCAGCGGCGCGGGGTTGCCGAGCAGGTACAGCACTTGCGCGATGTGGTAGACACCCATGTCATACAGCGCCCCGCCGCTGGCATGGATCTTCTGCACGAACAGGGGCGTGCCGTAGCCATCGACAAACGGGCGGCCCCGGCGGCGATGACCGGACGAACGGGCGTGGTAGAGCTTGCCAAGCTGCCCCGCGTCGATCAGCGCTTTGGCAGCTTTGGTTTCCTCGGAATACAGCGAGAAGAATTGAATGGCGAGCTTGCGGTCAACCTCACGGGCGGTCGCCAGCATCTTTTCGGCATCGACATACGCGCCAGCCATCGGCTTTTCGCAGTAAACATGCTTGCCAGATCGCAGCGCGGCGACGGTCATGGGCATGTGCATATTATTATGGAGACAGACATCCACCGCTTCGATGTCATCGCGCTTGAGCAGGTCGCGGTAGTCGGTATAGACATCGGGAATGTTGTAGAGGGCGGCCACGCGGCGGGCTTCGGCCTCATTCACGTCGGCAATCGCCACAATGTTGGCATTGGGAATTTTGCTATAGCGTTCGAGGTGCATCTTACCGATTTGACCGACTCCGATAACCCCGATACGAATGGGTGCAGTAGTAGGCATTTTTAGAACTCCAGATTTTGAACCGCCAAGTCGCCAAGAGCGCCAAGGCTTGAAATAAAACTAAGCTGAAGCGACGGTTTTTTCAATGAAGGCCATCGTTTTGCGGATCGCGCCGTATTCGTCACCATCCGGCGGAATGACTTCGATGCCCCAGCAGCCATTGTAACCCGATTTGACCAGCATCTTAATTAGCCGTTCAATGTCCGCTTCCAAATTCGGCGTATCCTCTGCCGTGCGGAACAGGTCGATATGCACGTCGCGGGCGCGCGGCACACCGATTTCCCAGCCTTCTTCGCGCATCCCCTTCGCCCAGTTGCGCGAGTCGAACAGCAGCGTCAGGCCGTTGACGGCATCCAGCACGCGCACGACGTTCCGGGGAATATTGGACGCGCCCCAGTGATTTTCGATGCTCACGCGCACACCGAGCGCCTTGCCCTTATCGACAATATCCTGCAAGCCTTCGGTGATGATGGCGAACATATCATCCGGCAGTTCGGGCTTGCCCCCGGTATCGGTACGCATCGAATCAGCACCGAGGCGGTGAGCCACATCCAACCAGCGGTAGGCGCAGGCACGGTTGGCATCCCGTGCCTCTTTGGTCGGTTCCCAAACGTGCGAACCATCCGCAGCGATGCAGCCAAACGGCAGACCAGCAGCGACGGCGGCTTCTTTCACACGGGCGACGTATTCCAAACCGGCGGCGGAAAAGGTCGCTTGGTTAGGGTTGCTGCTAGCGCGAATCTGCTCGTCTTCGGCGACCAGCGGCGCGAGATGGCTGTTCCACGGGTCGAGCTGGGTACAGCCGAGTTCTTTGCAGTCGGTGATGTACTTAAACATATCCTGCCGACCGGATTCCAATTCACGATGAAAACTATACGAGGCAATACTGAACTGCATAAGTGTCTCCTTCAATAAACTACTTTTCTGAGAGCGCTCTCAGATCGCTTCAAAATTTTTTACCGGCACACCCCGATTGTAACGCGAATAAGGGGTTTAGCTATAGCACCAACTGTTAGAACACCTAGAGAAGGTGTTGCAGTGCGGCTTAAATCAGGCTAGGCTCAACATCAAAATACTATTTATGAGCAACCACAATTGACCCACTCCAAACCGCAGCGCAAATTCAGCCTCGCCGCTCGCCCACCCCGCCCCCACGCACACCTCGACATTCCGCTGACCAGCCTGATGTGGCCGGATGGCAAGCCGCCGAAGCTGGCGGGCAGCGCGGCGTGGGAAAATGACATCGGGCTGAATGACCTCATCATGGCGTTGACCCTCAACCCGCGCTACACCGCCTACGTCCGGCAAATCCTGACGGCGCTGACGATGGACGCAGCCGTCATCCGCTGGCGGCAGGCGGTACTGGCGGATTTCCTCGCCAATCCGCCGTTGGTCGACGCGGCGATTGGCCTGCTTTCACGGCTGGCACAGTTGCAAACCGGCAGCCCAATGCTCGGCAAACGGCAGCGCAACCTGCTCCTCGAAACGGCTGACCACTTAGCCGAACTCGACTCGTTCGTGAAAGTGGTCGAGGATTTGCACACGGCGCTGACGACCGCGCAATTACACTCCGATGGGCTGCGGCGGGTGCGCGAAAACCTCGCGGCGGTGGTGGCTGACCCGAACTTCCAAGCGCTGCAAGCCGAACTGCCCGACCTGCGGCGACCGCTCGAACGCATCAGCAGCCTGACGATTGGCCTGAACCTCGATGTGGAACTCAAGCCCTCGTCAGCAGTGCTGTTGAGCATCAACGACTTTCGCATCAGCGCGGAAGCCTCGTGGTTGATGAAGGTGATCGGCGTGGGCAGCGACGAGGACACCGAAGCCGGAATCGCGCCGCTGCACCGCGTACCGGAGGACATCAACCAGCGGCCACTTTCACCCCTATTCCAAGATTTAGACCGCCTGCTCACCCAGATCGCGCAGCCGATTGCGAAGGCGCTCAACCGTTACGCGCGGACGGGCAGCGGGGCGCTGGTGTACCTCGAATACGAGATGGCGTTCTTCGCGGCGGCAGCACAGATGATTAGTAAAGCACAGGCCAACGGCGTGACCTTCTGCGTGCCGGAGGTAGCGGGAATTGATGCGCGGGTGACGGAGATACACGACCTCACCAATATGGCGCTGGTGCTGGCGCATCCCAATAAGGTAGTCGCCAGCGACGCGCAGTTTGACGACAGCGGGCGGATCGCCATCCTGACGGGGCCGAACAGCGGCGGTAAGACGACCTACATCCGCAGCGTGGGGCTGGCACAGGTGATGTTCCAAGCGGGGTTACATCTCCCCGCCGCGAGCGCGCGTATCAGCCCGATTGACGCGCTGTTCACGCACTTCCCCGCCCTCGAAACGCGGCAGGAAGGCCGGCTGGCGGAGGAAGCGGCACGGCTGCGGCACGTTTTCCAACGGGCGACGGCGAACAGTCTGGTGCTGCTGAACGAAACCTTTTCCAGCACGTCATCCGGCGAGGCGGGCTATTTAGGGCAGGATATGCTCTGCGGCTTACGAGCCATCGGCGCACGGGCGATCTTCGCCACACACTTGATCGAACTCGCAGAACGGATCGAAGCGATTGAGGGTATCGTCAGCGGCGAGAGCAAGCTCTACAGTCTCGTGGCGGGGGTCAACGTAAACACGGCGGGGGAAGGTTCGCCCACCTACGAGATCACACGCGGGACACCGCACGGGCAAAGCTACGCACGGGAGATCGCACGGCGGCACGGCATCAGCCTTGAGCAGATTTTAGAGGGGCGAAAAACAGAGAATTAAACCGCGGAGAACGCAACCTCACCCCCAACCCCCTCTCCATAAATGGCGAGGGGGCAAAAGGCAGATGTTGATTCGCAGAATTCTAAACCGGAGCCGGTTCAAAGTGGAAGGCTTTGATCTTGTCGACGATCAGCGCGAGTTCGGCTTCGGTCAGGCTGTTGTAGAACGGCAGCCGCAAGAGGCGGTCGCTGATGTCCTCAGTCACGGGGCAGTCGCCCACCTGCCCGCCGAACTTACGCCCCATGTCGGAGAGGTGCAGCGGCAGGTAGTGGAACACACTGTAGATACCGAATGACTTCAGGTACTCGATCAGCGCCTGGCGTTCTGCCAGCGAGGGCAGCAGGATGTAAAACATATGGTAGGACTGTTCGCAATGGGCGGGGATGGTCGGCAGGGTTACGCCGTTGTCGTCTGCCCATTCGGCGAGGTGCGTGTTGTAATACTCCCACACCGCCTGCCGCTGCTTCTGGATCACGTCCCGCGCTTCAAGCTGGGCGCACAGGAACCCCGCCAGAATATCCGACGGTAAATAGCTCGAACCCACGTCTACCCACGTGTACTTATCGACCTGCCCACGGAAGAAGCGGCTGCGGTTCGTCCCCTTTTCGCGGATGATTTCGGCGCGTTCCTTATAAGCCTCGTCGTTGATGAGGATGGCACCACCCTCGCCGCAGGTGAAGTTCTTGGTTTCGTGGAAGCTCTGGGTCGCCAGATTACCGAACGTGCCGAGGTACTTGCCCTTGTAACGGGCGAACAAGCCGTGAGCGTTGTCCTCCACGACGGCGAGGTTGTGGCGCTTGGCGATGTCCATGATGGCATCCATCTCGCAGCCGACACCGGCATAATGTACCGGCACGATGGCTTTCGTGCGCCCGGTGATATGCCGTTCGAGTTTGGTTTCGTCGAGGTTGAGCGTGTCGGGGCGAATGTCGGCGAACACCGGCTTCACCCCGCGCAGCACGAAGGCGTTCACGGTGGTCACGAACGTGAATGATGGGAAGATGACCTCGTCGCCGTCTTTCACGTCCAGCAGCAGCGCCGCCATTTCCAGCGCGTGGGTGCAGTTGGTGGTCAGCAGCACCTTCGGCACACCCAGCACGTCCTCAAGGATGCTGTGGCAGCGTTTGGTGAAGCTGCCGTCGCCGGAGATATGCCCGTTGACGACCGACTGGGCGATGTAGTTCATCTCGTTGCCCATCAGGGTTGCGCGGTTAAAGGGGATTTTGTAAGCGGTCATGATACCTTCTCCATCGGCTGCGGCTGTTCGACTGCCTCGCCTTTTACTTCTTCACGGATAACATACGTCGGCCGGTCTTGGAGGCGCAGGTGCATCCGCCCCAAGTACTCGCCGATAATACCTAAACCGAGTAACTGCGCCCCGGAAAAGAGGCCGATGATCGACGCGAGGAACGGGAAGCCGGGGACAGGTGTGCCTTCTACCACGTAGCGCCCGACCACATAGATCAAGAGCAGCACACTAAATATAGCGAGACCGATACCTATCCAACTCGCGATTTGCAGCGGCAGGATACTGAAACCGGTCGCCATATTCAGCGCATGGGTCACGAGTTTACGGAAGGTGTAATTCGACACGCCGATGGTGCGTTCGTCCTCGCGCACCATCACCGAGGCGAAGCGGCTGGTTCCCCACGTCAGCAGTACGTCAATCGACAGGAAGGGCGCGTGATACGTGGCGAACGATTGGCGGATGATGGTACGGAAGGCGCGGAAGGCACTCACTTTACGGGCGGTTTCCGCACCCATCGCGCTTTGGAGGGCGAGCTTGGTGGCTTGCGAGGCGAGATCGCGCAGGAAGCCGTGACCTTCCTTGTGCGGCGTGCCGTACACTACATCATAGCCTTCATCGAGTTTGCCGAGGAGTTTGTGGATTTCTTCGGGCGGATGCTGGAGGTCATCGTCCATCGTAACGATGATGTCGCCCTGTGCCTGCCGCACACCGCATAAAATGGCGTTGTGTTGGCCGTAGTTCCGCATCATATTGATACCGCGAACAAAAGGATACTGCGGGGTGAGTTGGGTGATGAGCGTCCAACTGTTATCCCTGCTGCCGTCATTCACCAGAATGACCTCGTAGGCAGGGGCGAGCGTGGGTAAGACTTCGGCAAGCTGCTTCAACAGCGGCGGGAGCGACTGCTCGCTGTTATAAACAGGAATAACAATCGAAAGTTTATGATTCATTCAATACTCGACCCATCTCGTATGCGTTGCAGTAAAATATAGGGACCAAATTCAACCACGGTTCGAAATTGATCCGTGATGACTTTCTCATCGTACAGTTGAAGCCAACCGCTGGTTTGCCCTGTCACCAAGTAATCAGGGTCAACTTCCAGCACGTCATAATCCAGATCAAACGGTTGGTCATTGTGCCACAGTTGGCGAATGGCCTCATAGATGTAACTGTAGCTGGCACGGTGCATCTCGCGGTGCTGTGTGAGCGAGTTCAGTTCGACTTCCAAACTTTCGACAATCTCATCATCCGGCACATTCGCGTCGATGTAATCCGCCATCGCGTCCACATTATCTCGGTCGTTCCAGTGGTTGGCAAGGCTGTAAGCATTCCCGACCGTAATCAGCACCAGCAGCGCCGCAACGATCCCCACGTAGACGAGGTTGTCACGGTCGCGCAGGCGCTTGGTGATTGCGACGATCAGTTGGTAGCCGATATTGCCCAACAGCAGGAGGCTCACCATGAAGCCCATAAACGTGTAGCGTTCGAACCCTACCGAGAACAGCGCATACCACGCCGCCATCACCAGCGGGATCAGGGCAAGGGTCGCGATCCCCCACTGTTGGTTGGTGAGCGGCACACCGGCTTTACGCTGGTGGTAAAGTATCACCAGCGAAGCCACGCCGCTAAACACCATGACCCCCGTGATGATCCAGCCCGTAGTCGAAACGGTCGATCCCATCAGTCCGGTAAAGAAGTGAAGCTGCATCGCTTCGGCTAGTAGAGGTGCGCTTTCTGCCCGCAGCGCATCCGTCATGCCCAAACGCTGAAACAGTGTCCACCCGCCGAACACCGCCACCACCAGCGCGGGCGGCAGAATGTAGCGCGGCGCGTAGCGAAGGAGTTCGCGGCGGCTGAAGAATGTGCGAATAAGCGCGATGATCCCGATTGCCGGCCCGAAGCTGAATACCACCTGCGGCTTGGAGACCACGCCCACGCCCATCAGCAGACCGGCGCAGATCACCATCGACCACTGTCCGCGTTCCCAACTGCGGAACCACAACCACAACCCCATGAAAATGAGCGCGAAAGACGGCACTTCACCCAGCACTTGGCGGCTGAGTTGAAGATACCCCACCGGCTCGAAGGTCGAGATACCGGGGAACAACATCGCCAGAATAGCAATCAACGCCGCGTTGCGCCCGAACAAGTCTTGGGCGATCTGGTAAGCCATGAATAAACCGAGGAAGCCGTAGAGTACCGTGATCAGGCGGGCGGCAAAAATACTGATACCGAACAGCTTGAATGCCAGTGTTATCGGCAGAATGGTCATCGGGCCAGAGGAAATGGTAGGGTCAAAAACGCGGTAGCCTTCGGTCGCGTTGTACGTGCCGTAGACACCGGCTTGCAAGATCGACTGCGAGACTTGTATCGTATATCCCTCGTCATACCAGAATGTCGGGTAGACATCCAGCTTGAGCAGCATCAGGGGTATCAGGATCACACACAGGACGACACCAACCACCTTCGTACTGAGCCAAGTACTGGTCGTGGACGGCATACTGTGTATTTCATAGGATTGCGATTCAAGCATTACAAAACCTCGATCTAAATACCAAACAACCATGTCAGCAGCAAAAGGGTATCGCTTCAAGTACTCATGATAAAGTCGTTCATAAGCGGATGAGGCTTGGCATCCTCAAATCCCACCAACAGGAGAATCCGCCGCTTAAGAATTATTATCAATTGAATGGTTCATCCAGTTTTGGACATTGTGCAGGATAGGTGCCGCCCCTAACACTGACCTAAACATAACGTAAAACTGTTATAAAGTCCAAAAACATGGTATTAAGATTATTGGGCTTTATTCGGCGTTCCACATCCATTTTCTCCCTCAAATCAACCTATTTCCGCAATATTCTGGTAAACCAATCGAATCAAAGTATATAATTTTCATAATATTTTCATAATATTTTCATAAAAGGTGCAGCCTATCAGCGCCGGGTTATGCCGATGCCGCGCTGCTTGACGCGAATCCGCCATTGGAATACACTACCCGACACTCACTTTGTCTCACAGATCGGACGACGGGATGACGGTATCGCTCGACAATTCCAAAGCAGTCTATCAGGGTATCAAAGACTCCGGCGTACGCTTCATCACCGCCCTGCCGGAAACGTGGCTGGTCTACCTGCTCCAATTGGCGGAAGAAGACCCCGACATGCGGCTGGTCGAGGTGGCGAAGGAAGAAGAAGCCATCGGCATCGCGGCAGGGGCGCACTTCGCCGGAACGCCGCATATCCTGCTCATGCAAAATCACGGCTTCCTCGCCGCCATCAACGGCATCGTCTCGCTGGCGATGCTTTACCGCATCCCACTGTGCATGTTGATCGCCCATCGCGGGCATATGGGTGAGCCGTACCCGTGGCACACGCAGGGCGGTATTGTGACCGAGCCAGTCCTCCGCGCCCTCAACATCCCGTTCGACACCGCCCGTGACCCCAAGCTGGTTGGCAAGCAGATCAAGCAAGCCTACACCTACTCGCTCAGTTCGTTGTCACCCGTTGCGCTGCTCCTGAGCCGCGACTTGATGGAGGACTAACCGGATGAAACGCGCCAAGTGTATCGAAGCCATTTACCCCGAACTGCAAGATAAGCTGGTCGTCACCATCATGGGGGCGTGCGCCCAAGAACTCTATGACCTCGGTCACTGCGAGAACTTCTTCTACCTCCAACACGCGATGGGGCTGGCCTCATCCATCGGCTTGGGCTTGGCGATCAGTGAGCCGCAGGAGAAAGTCGTGGTGATGGATGGCGACGGCTCGGTGCTGATGAACCTCGGCACGCTCACCACACTGGCGCGTTATAAACCCGCCAACATGACGCACATCATCTTCGACAACGGCAGCTTGCTTTCAACCGGTGGCTTCGCCTCGCACACCACGGCGGGCATCACCGACCTTGCCGCGATTGCGAAGGGTGCGGGGATCGAGAACGTCGCCTCGGTCAGCACACCGATGGACTTCATCGGCGCGGTGGCGGATGCTTTCGAGCGCGAGGCGTTCAGCGTGATCGTGGCGAAGGTCGAAGCGGTCGGGCCGGATCACTTCGGCATGGATTTGAAGCTGCCAGAGAATGCCTTCCGCTTCGAGCGCTACATCAAAGAGCGCCGCCAAATGCGCGAAAAACTGAAACCCTAATTCACCACAAAGACTCAAAGAACACAAAGATTGATTCATTTCTCTTATTTCTTTGTGCCTTCGTGGTAAAAATTTAGAATTTGTCTTTAACGAGGAGTTTATGATGGCTGCAAAAGTGACCGTGTTATCGCTGCTGGTGGAAGAACTCAATAGTGGGCGGGTGAAAGTGGTTGACCTGACGCAGCCGTTGGATGCCGACACGCCGGTCATCGACCTACCGCCGATGTTCGCGCCCTCGCCCGGCTTCTCGATGCAAACCATCTCCAAGTACGACGACAAAGGACCCGCGTGGTACTGGAACACCATCCAGCTTGGCGAACATACCGGCACACACTTTGACGCGCCCATCCACTGGATCACGGGTAAGGACTACGCGAATAACGCCCTCGATACCATCCCCGCGCGTAAACTCGTCGGCCCCGCCTGCGTCATCGACGTGAGCAAAGAGGTATCCCAGTACGAGGACTTCCTGCTCACGCGCCAGCATGTCCTCGCGTGGGAAGGTGAACACGGTAAGATTCAACCCGGTTCGTGGGTGCTGCTGCGGAGCGATTGGTCAAAGCGCATCGGGCGGGATGCCTTCTTGAACATCAAGGCCGACGGCGCACACTCCCCCGGCTGGCACAAGGATTGCGTGAGCTTCCTCGCCAACGAGCGTGATGTGCTGGGCGTGGGCGTGGAAACGGTCGGCACGGACGCGGGGCAAGCGGGCGGATTCGACGTGCCATTCCCCTGCCACACGCTGATGCACGGCGCGGGTAAGTTCGGCCTCGCCAGCTTGACCAACCTCGACCAACTGCCACCGACAGGCGCGGTCGTCATCGCCTCGCCGCTCAAAATCGTCAACGGTTCCGGCAGCCCGCAGCGTGTGATTGCGTTCGTTCCGGCGGAATAGCAGCCATACCATGCCTTAACGCAAAGACGCTAAGGGACAAAGGACGCAAAGAGTTTTACGGTATAGACTGGGTTGTACTTAATGTAAGGCAGATAATTTGTCCGTTAGTAACATCTTTGAAGTCCCTTCAGTGGACTTGTCTTCTGGTTAGCATCACGGCTTTAGCCTGATGCGGCGCGAACCGACGATATTTAAGAGGGCGAACGCATATTCATCCGTTCGCTCTTTTTATGACGCTAGGAAATCATCATGCACATTCAATGTATGGACTGCGGTACACAAGCCGAGTGGGGAACGTTAGGGCGCTGCTCCGTCTGCGGCGGCATCTTGCAGCCCGTTTACGACGATGCAGCCGTGTGGCAGTTGAAGGGTATCCAAGCGGGGCGCGGCATCGACCGCTACCGAGCATTGATGCCCCTACAGCATACCGCGCTGCCTTACCTCGGCGAAGGGGATACGCCGCTCATCCACGCGCGTCGGTTGGGGGCGGAACTCGGTGTCCCTAACTTGCACCTCAAGAACGAAGGGCTGAACCCCAGCGGCGCGTTCAAAGACCGTGCGGGGGCGATGGTCGCGGCGCTGGCGCTGGAAGCCGGTGCAGTCGGCGTGGTCAGCGCGTCCTCCGGCAACGCCAGTTCCGCCATCGCGGCCTACTGCGCGGCGGCTGGGTTGAAATGCGTCATCCTCATGGAACCGAATAACCCGCCCGCCAAGCTGCGGCAAACCCTCGCCACCGGCGCACAGGTGATGCTGGTCGAGGGTATCTTCGCCCACGGGCCGCAAGCCCTGTCCGACTTCCTGAACGCGGTCGCCCGACGCGCCAATTACTATCTCGGCTTCGTCTGGGCACCCATCAACCCCTACATCCTCGAAGGCATCAAAACCATTGCGTATGAAACGGTCGCCCAACTTGGCGCAGCGCCCGATGTGGTCATCACGCCCGTCGGTGGTGGTGATATGTTCGCGGCACAGTGGCGCGGCTACAAGGAACTGTATCGCGCGGGTGTCATTAGTAGACTGCCGCGTATGATCGGTGTGCAGTCGGTCAACGCCCCGCCGCTGCTGGAGGCCGTGCAGCAGGATACCGCCAAAGTCGCCACGCTGCCCTACGCCCGTTCCAAAATTTCCGGCATCAACGTCCCTTTTACTGGCGACCACGCGCTGGCTGCCGTGCGCGAGTCCGGCGGCACGGTCGTCGGCATCAGCGATGAAGCCGCGTTCGCCATGCAGCGGCGGTTGGCGACAAGCGAAGGCGTGTGGGTCGAACCGGCTGGCGCGGCACCCATCACCGCCCTCACCACCCTGCTCGAACGCGGTGACGTGCAGCCGTCTGAGCGTGTGGTCTGTGTCATGAGCGGCGCGGGCTTCAAAGATGCCAACCTCGCGGCGGAAGAAGCCGGACGCATCAACGACCAACCTACCGTCCCCTTCGATGTCGAGGCGGTGAGTAGGATGCTGCGATGATAAAGGGACAAAATATTGAGTATAATTGAAAGGAGTATTTAGTGAGGTAGAAACATGAGCCAAACAGTTACATTACAACTTCCAGATGAAGTTATGGAGCAGGTTGTGAAAGCTGCAACCTCTAGTGGACACTCGGTGCAAGATACACTTCAAACGTGGATCAGCTCAAAGGCAAAAACAGTCGATACGCAAATCATGTTACAACAAGCCGCCGAACTGCCGATCTATACTCCACAAGGTGGCGAACAAACTGCTCAACAACTTTTAGCCTACGGACAACAACTTCAAAAAGAAAAACTTCGTAAGCGAGATGACTCGTAATGCCACAACCGTTACGTATCCCCTATTCAGGTGTAGGTAATGCAACGCAAGCAATTTCATTGATGCCGCGTTTATCTATGAGATTGTTCTTGGGTAATCAATATGCAGATGTAACGGGATTGGTAGATTCAGGGGCGAGCGTCAATGTCTTACCCTACACGGTTGGACTGACCTTGGGCGCAGACTGGAATAGTCAGCCGCAACTGGCTTCCCTAGGTGGAAACCTATCCGTTACCGAAGTAAGAGCATTAGCAGTTATGGCATATCATCCTGAGTTAACAGATGATATGGGTACTGAGCTTCTCTTTGCCTGGACACGCACCGATAATGCGCCTTTGATATTCGGACAAATCAATTTCTTTTTGCAGTTCGATCTCTGTTTCTTTCGAAGCGAGCAAGTGTTTGAAATAACCCCGCGCTAACGAGACAAACTAACCTCATTCCAACCAAATTCAAATCGACAAAAAGAATATTCGATCTAAAACGAAACCCATTTCAGATCAACTTCGCGACGATGTGCTGACGAAATAACGCCGCCACCTCACACTCGCGCTCCAACAGGAACTCGACGCAGCACCACAGCTTATGCCGCTTCACAATGATTTCGTGCGTATCAAATGCCTGCATCGCCGCAATCGTCTCGTCAATGTCGATGATCTTTTGCAGCCGGTCGTAGCGGAAGTCAGCAAAACCGAGATCATCCCGCTTGCCTTGCGGCTTGGCGTTAAAGTGGCAGATGAAAAGCGATTGTCCGTTGTGCGGTAGATAATAACTCAACCCGCCCTTACCCACCTTGATCTTCAAAGGCACGCCGAGCGTTAGTTGTTCGGTAAAAGCCTGATAATGCGCTTGCAGTTCGGGCGGCCATGTTTCGACAATAGGGTTTTGGTCAAGCGTATCGAGAAGCATAGACTCTCCGTCAGCATAAATAATGTTGGATTATCCGGCTAATAGAGTTCTAGTTAGTGAGGGGCGTAATTTAGGCTATGGTAGCAGACGAGGCGCGGAAATTAAACCGTGAAGTCAGAATCGCCGATTCAGCCTTTCGTTCCCTCACCTGCGCGGCGGCAGAATGCTCCCGTGTTTCTGCCGCCGCGGTAAATGAAGATGTCTTACACCAGCAGTTCCCGATACTTACTCAGCCCATCCATCACGCAGTCCACATCATGCAGGTCGTTGTAAAAGTGCGGTGAAATCCGTAGATTATCATCTCGATGCGAAACGATAATCCCATCGTTGCCCAGCCACTTGGTCAGCAGGTCAACCTTGTGCGAACGCACCGTAATCATCGCGCCGTGTTTGGCGGGGTCAGCCGGAGTCACGAGGTTGAAACCGCGCTTCATGATGCCCTCTTTGAGCGCCCCCGTCAGCACCTTCAACTGCCGCTCGATGTTCTCCACGCCCACCGACTGCACCAGCTTAATACCCGCCACCGCCGCGTAGGTGTTCGGTACAGGTGGCGTGCCGGATTCAAAGCGCCGTGCCGTGGGATGCGGCGTGTTGGCGTAAATATCCATCGCGAAGATGTTGGCCTGTGAAAACCAGCCCATCGCCGTTGGCTTGAGATCACTCAGCAGTTCCTTCCGCACGTAAAGGTACGCCAACCCCGCCGAGGCCAGCAAATACTTGAGTACGCCGCCCGCGAGGAAATCGACCTTGAGCTTCTTCACGTCAATCGGGGTCGTGCCAAGCGCTTGATAACTGTCCACCAGCACCAGTGCGCCCTTCGCGTGAGCCATCTCAATAATCGCCGCGATGTCCAGCATCGTCCCGTTACGGAAGCACACATGGCTGATCGACACGATCAACGTTTGCTCGTCAATCGCGTCTGCGAACCGGCTCAGGGGGATGATGTTCCCCGCCGCCGGAACGTGTACCACCTGCGCCCCGCGGGCTTCCTGCGCGTGCCAGATTTGTGCCACCGTCGGGAACTCGAAGTCGCTGATAACTACCTTGTTCCGTTCCCCGCTGAAATCCAACGCGCTCGCCAAGGCGCTCACCCCCGCCGAAAGCGAAGTCGTCACCGCGATTTCGTTGGCCTCGGCGTTCACCAACCCCGCGAACGCCTGCCGCGCCGCCTCGTTGCGGTCGCCCCAGTATTCCCACGGTGCGCCCTTTTCGTCCCAGTCCCGCAGGTAGTTGGCGTAGGCTTCCTTCACTTCAACCGAAAGCGCCCCTTGCGAGCAGCTATTCATATAAATCTTGCTTTTGAAAATCGGGAAATGGTCACGAATCGATGCCATGATGCGCCTCTTAACGTCCTAGATAGGCTTTGCGGAGTTGTTCGTTATCAAGCAGGTTTTTGGCTTCATCCGCCAGCACGATGCGTCCAGTCTGCACCACGTAGCCCCGATCCGCAATAGACAAGGCCATGTTCGCGTTCTGCTCAACCATAAAAATGGTCGTCCCCTGCTCGTTCACCTGCTTAATCAGTTCGAAGTTGCTCTCAACCAGAATCGGCGCTAACCCCATCGACGGTTCGTCCATCAGCAGCAGCTTCGGTCGGGACATGAGCGCCCGCCCCATCGCCAGCATCTGCTGTTCGCCACCACTTAGCGTCCCGCCGTATTGGTGCAAGCGCTCCTTCAGCCGTGGGAACAGCTTCAGGATGCGCTCCATGTCCTCTTGGATGCCGTGCCGGTCATGCCGCAGGTAAGCACCCATCTCCAAGTTTTCGAGTACGCTCATCGAGCCGAAGATGCGCCGGTTTTCCGGCACGACCGCCATCCCCCGTTCAACGCGGTATCCGGTCGGGCGCGTTTGCACCTGCTCCCCCGCGAACTCCACCACACCGCTGGTCGGCCTGACGATGCCGAGAATGGTCTTGAGCGTGGTCGATTTACCGGAAGCGTTGCCACCCAGCAAACAAATCAATTCGCCGGGGTAAACGTCGAGGTTCACACCCTGTAGGATGTGGATTTGCCCATAATGGGTGTTGATGTCGCGCAGGCTGAGAAGCGGTGCGCCTTTTCCGCTGCTGCTCATTTCCGCACCATATTTTCATTACGTCCGAGATAAGCCTCGATCACCAGCGGGTCGGTCGCCACCGCGTCAAACGACCCTTCGGCGATCTTCTCACCGTGGTCGAGCGCGATCACGCGGTCAGAAATCCCCCCGACCACGCCCATATCATGCTCGATCAGGATAATCGTCAGGTCGAGTTCATCTCGCAGTTGGCCGATCAACTGCGTGACTTCCTGTGTCTCTTTGGGGTTCATACCGGCTGCCGGTTCATCCAGCAGCAGGAGTTTCGGCTCGGTCATCATCGCCCGCGCGATTTCGAGCCGCCGACGGTTGGCATACGACAGGCTGTAGGCCGGTTGGTCATAACGGTAGCCGACCAACCGCTCACCGAAGAAGGCCAGCTTCTGCTCGGCGAGCTGCCGGATGCGCTGTTCCTCGCTGCGGTAGCCCGACGTTCGCGCGATAATCTGGAACCAGTTCGCGCTGGTTCGCAGGTAAGCCGCGCTCATCACATTCTCGATGATGCTCATATTCAGGAACAGCCGCAGGTTCTGGAACGTCCGCGCGATGCCCAACCGTGTAATCTGGTTGACTTCCATGCCTGCTAGCGATTGCCCGTTAAAGCTAATCTTGCCCGAATCCGGTTTGTACAAGCCGGTAATCAGGTTCAGCACCGTGGTTTTACCCGCGCCGTTCGGGCCGATCAAGCTGACGATCTCGCCCTTCTCGACCGAGAACGACAAATCCTTGACGACCTGCAAGCCACCAAAGTGCTTGGATACATTTTGAAGTTCAAATAACGCCATACTTACACAATCTCCACCCGCCGCTGACCGAGCAGCCCATTCGGTCGGTAAACCATCAGCACGATCAACAAAACGCCCACGAACAGCAAGCGCGTCACGCTCGGCTCAACCGACAAGCGCGTTTCCCACACGAACACCAACGTGTAGAGCGTGGGGACAAGCCCAACCAAGCGCCATATCGGGTTCTTGATCCGGCTGACCACCAGCACCATCACGATCAGCAGCGCAAACGCGGCATTTCCAATATCGACAGCATTCGTCGGTATCGGCAGCCACCCGCGCACCGCATCATTCAACCATGCGCCGGTCGCCTTGACCGCCTCGAACGCCTCAGGGTTCGCGCCCACTAGCACCGCCCGCAAGATAACGCCGAATACTACCGTCGCTAGCACGAGCGCCACCGCCTGCCAGCGCGGCTTAATCATCGAAAACAGCGTGACCACCACACCGATATAAAACAGCGTTCCGGCCAGCGGCGCATTCCGCAGGATGTCCGGCACGGCGATCATAATCAACGCGCCGAGCAGCACACCCCGCAAACTGCCGAGGCCGCCCAACACCAGTATCGCGTAAATCGTAATCAGCAGTGTAGTATCAAAGTTACCGGGGAAGACCGACCCCTGCCACGCCGCGAACAACGCCCCGCTAAACCCTGCAAACGCCGCACCGATAGCGAAGGCTTGCAGCTTGAGTCGGCGCGTAGGCATCCCCATCGCTTCTGCCGCCAGTTCATCCTCACGCAGCGCCCGCCAAGCCCTACCCACTCGTGATTGGTACAGGTGGTAAATGATGAGCGTCGAAAGCGCCAGCACCACCAGCAGGATCAGATAATAGTGAACGACGGTTGTGGCCTGTAAACCAAAAAAGCTCAACGGGTCAAGGTTGACGATACCATTCGGGCCGCCCGTCAGGTCAACCGGTTCAGCCCGTCCCGGCAGTTCCACGCGCGTCAGGCTGGTCGTCAACTGCACGAACATCTGCCCGAAGCCCAGCGTCACAATCGCCAGATAGTCACCGATCA
The DNA here is from genome assembly GCA_020161935.1 of Chloroflexota bacterium. Lineage (GTDB taxonomy): Bacteria > Chloroflexota > Anaerolineae > Aggregatilineales > Phototrophicaceae > CFX2. Next base: position 130,644 of record JAIUNI010000010.1, on the reverse strand, counting down.
ACCGCAGTGAAGGTGAACCCAGCAGCAGGCCAAACAACGCCGAAATAACGATGATGAGCAGCAAACTGAGCCACGTCGGCAGGTGGATGCCTGTAAAGTCGGATGAGAGATAGGCATAGGCATACGCGCCGATGCCGTAAAAGGCGATGAAACCGAGGTCGAGCATCCCCGCGTAGCCGACCACCACGTTCAACCCCAGCGCCAGTATGCCCATCAGGGCAATGTTCCCCGCCACACGGATGGCGAAGGTGTTGGCCGTCACTACCGGCAGCAGCGCCCCGACCAGTACCATAACGATCAACCAGCCCCACACCGGCAGCCGCTTGCTCGTCTGGTCAATAAACCGCTGGATACCACGAGCGCGGGTTACCCGCTGGTCGTACTGTTCTACCCATTGGTCGATACCAATTTTATCGCGTGACATGGCCTACACCTTCTGCGGGATGCGCGCGCCGAGCAAGCCACGCGGGCGTAATAACAGGACGATAATCAGCACAATGAAGGCGATGATGTCCTTATAAGTAGACGAGACGAAAACCACCGCGAACGTTTCCGCCAAGCCGAGGATGAACCCACCGAGCATCGCGCCGGGGATATTGCCGATGCCGCCCAACACAGCGGCGGTAAACCCTTTGAGACCTGCGGCGAAACCCATGAAGTGCCAAACACGGGTAAAAACGATCCCCGTTAGAACACCCGCAGCACCTGCTAAGGCACTGCCGATGAAGAAGGTAAACACGATAACCTGATCGACATTCACGCCCATCATCGCGGCGGCCTCGCGGTCAATCGCCACAGCCCGCATCGCTTTACCGAGGCGTGTCCGCTTAATGAGGTATTGCAGCACGATCATCAGGACAATCGCCGTCACAATGACTAGAGCGCGGGTCGCCGAAAGCCGTGCATCACCGATGTCCAACCCGAAGCCGGGCGGGATTAATTTAGCGGTTTCATAAGAACGGAATTTTGCCGTCAGCGTCAGTTGGATGGCGTTTTGAATAAAGAACGACACACCTAACGCGCTAATCAGCGGTGCTATACGCGGGGCATTCCGCAGCGGTCGGTAAGCAAATTGTTCGATCACAACACCGAGCGCACCGCAGCCCAGCATCGCAACCACCAGCATCAGGATAATAATAATCGCCGGCGCGATCAGCGGTCCGTCAGCGGGCAGGAAAGCCACCATGACGAAGTAGCCGATGAAGGCACCCACCATATAAACATCGCCGTGTGCGAAATTAAGGAGTTGCAGCACACCGTAAACCATCGAATAACCGAGGGCAATCAGGGCATACACCGCACCAAGCGTCAATCCATTAATCAATAATTGGGGTAATTGCGCGAGAAAAAGATCCATAGCTTGATTTCAACTTCTTGAATGTAACAAATCAGGGTGACGCAACGCATCACCCTGATTTTCTTGGCTTATGCGACAACCACAACCGATTTAGCTCGCCGGTGTGGCTTCCGGTTCGGGTTCTGCTGCGGTGGTCGGAACCAACTCGAAGTTATCACCCTTCACTTGGAAGATGTAGAACGAAGCACCTTCAACATCACCATTTTCGTCGAAGGCCAACGGGCCACCGAGGACGCTGAGTTCCTGAGCAGTGTTCGCGACTTCTGTGACAACCGCTTCACGGGTCAGATCACCGGCTTCAGATGCACGCCAGATGGCTTCCAGAACGACCATCGTCGCGGCATAGGTGGGCGGGCCGAACGTGCCGAATTCACCGTATTGTTCGGTGTAACGGGCAACAACATCAGCCGACGATTCCAGATTGTGAATATCGGGCGCGAAGGCCGAAACATAAGCGCCTTCAGCCGTGCCAGCCGAACCCTTGATAAAGTCATCAACCGATTGGAAACCGTCAGCGCCGAACAGAACAATGTCTGCACCCTGTTCCGCAATCGCCTGTGCGACTAATGCACCCTGCGAGGCAATCTGGCCGGGGAAGAAGATCACTTCGGCACCAGCACCAGCGGCTTTGGTCACGATGGTCGAGAAGTCCTGATCGTCCTGTGTGACCGATTCACGACCAACAATTTCGCCACCAGCTTCTTCAAAAGCGGCGCTGGCTTGGTCAGCCAAACCAACGGCGTACGAGGTCTGGTCGTCGATGACGAACAGCTTGGTTGCGCCGAGTTCATTGGCGATAAATTCACCATCGGTCGGGCCTTGGTCAGCATCCGTGGGGACGACACGGAAGAACGTGCTGAAGTCACCTTGAGTCAATCCGGGGTCGGTAGCCGAACCGGAAATGGTGACCAAGTTAGCCTCTGCAAAGGCGGCACCAACAGCCGAAACTTCTTGGCTGCCAGCAGGGCCAACAACCGCGTAAATTTCGGGGTCGGCGATCATCGACTCGGCGACGGTGACGGCAATCGCCGGATCAATCTGGGTGTCACCTTCCACCAATTCCACGTTCCAACCGCTAGCAGCGTTGAAATCCGCGACGGCGAGCTTGGCCCAATTCAACTGCTCGGTACCAATCGAACCAGCGGGGCCGGTGATCGGAGCCATAATACCAATCTTTACCGTGCCTTCCGGCTGGGCGAATACGACTGAGTTTAAAGCCATCGGCACGACAGCTAAAGCCAGTACTCCAACAAGCGACTTTCTAAACTTGAACATGACGATGCTAACCTTTCTTAAAAAACGAGCTTTTATCAACGACCCTATTCAGTTTATACAAGGTCATCAAGTCTAAAGTTATACCGTTACATGGCTATCGGCGCAACTTATCCAAATGGAAGTAACGGACTGAATGGTTGGCTTGGCACAGACGGGCGAGGCGCTATACTCACCGCATATTTCCGAATAGAAGGGGCAGCATCGTGCGTTATACCAACTTGGGGCGAACCGGCTTAAAAATCTCAAAAATCATCTTGGGCTGTGGGAACTTCGGCGGCATCGGCAGTTCACCAGCCTTTTTCGGCAAGGGTGATACCGAAGAAGAAGCCTTCGCCATTATGGATACCGCGTGGGAAATGGGCATCAACACCTTCGATACAGCCGATGCCTATGGTGGTGGGCGCAGCGAAACCATGATCGGCAAATGGCTGAAAGGCAAAGACGCTGCCGTCCGTGACCAACTCATCCTGACCTCCAAAGTGTTTAATCCGGTGGGCGATGGGCCAAATGATTGGGGCTTATCCCGGCGGCACATCCTGCGGCAGGTGGAGCGCAGCTTGGAGCGATTGGGCGTTGACCACATTGATATGTACCTGATGCACGAACCAGACCCGACGACACCGCTGGAAGAAACCGTCCGAGCGATGGATGACCTCGTGCGGCAGGGAAAAGTGCATTACATCGGCGGTTCGAATATGCCCGGTTGGCTGCTGGCGAAGGCGCTGTGGATCAGCGACAAGTACAACCTGCACCGTTTCGAGTGGGTGCAAAACTCCTACAGCCTGCTGGAACGCGGCGATGACCGCGAAGTGCTGCCTTTGTGTGCCGACCAGCAGTTGGGCTACACACCATTTAGCCCGTTGGCGGGGGGCTGGCTGACCGGCAAGTACCAATCAGCAGCCGACTTTTCCGAAGGGTCGAGAATGTCGATGCGACCGGAGCCGTACCAGAAGCTCGTCAACCAGAGTACGTTTGATGCGCTGGCGGCGTTTAAGGCACAAGCTGAGAAGCGCGGCGTAAGCATGGGCGGCTTGGCGATGGCGTGGCTGTTGAGCAATCCGTTGGTGACTGCGCCGGTCATCGGGCCGCGGAAACCTGCCCATTTCCAACCCGTGACCGAAGGTTTGAGCCTAAACCTGACCACCGAGGAACGCGACGAACTAACCGCCTTATTTCCGGGTTTTTAATCTCCAGTACCGTTGTGTGCTGTACTGGCGTAGCTTGTACTTGGTGACTTGGCGGTTAATCTTTTCTTGTGACTTTCGAGACTTTACGTGTGTGAGCAGGTGACTGGCGACTGATAGCTGACGACTACTCCAGAAAGGATTTATCCATGAAAGTATTGATGATTAACCAGCGCGAGGTGCGGCGGCTGCTGCCGATGGACGAGTGCATGGATGTGATGGCCGATACGCTGAAAACGTTGGCGGAAGGCAACGCCATTTTACCGCTGCGGCCGGTCATGTGGCTGCCGGAAAAAGTCGGCGCGTTAGGCATGATGCCCAGCTACTTGGGCAGCATCGGCATGATGGGCTTGAAGGTCGTGAGTGTCTTTCCGGGTAATCACGGCACCGAGTACGATTCGCATATCGGCGCGGTGATGCTCTATGAAACCAAGCACGGTCAGCTTCTAGCGATTGTCGATGCCAGCGAGATTACCGCCATTCGGACGGCAGCCGTCAGCGGCGTGGCGACACGAATATTAGCACGAAAAGATGCGGGCGACCTGACAATATTCGGTTCCGGTATTCAGGCCAAGTCGCATCTAGCGGCCATGTTGGTGGCGCGGGACATCCGGCGGGTGCGCGTGTGGAGCCGCAATGGCGAGAAAGCCAAAGCCTTTGCCGAACGTGAAGGCAAACGCTACGACATCCAGATTGAAGCGGTTGCCGATGCCGAAGCAGCGGTTGAGGGTGCGGACATCATCTGCACCACGACATCATCACCGGAACCGGTGTTAAAGGGCGACTGGTTAAAGCCGGGTGTGCATATCAACGCCGTGGGGTCAAGCGTGGCTTTTACACGGGAGCTGGATACTGCCGCGATGGTGAAATCCAAGCTGTTCGTAGATCGGCGCGAATCAACCTTGAACGAGGCCGGTGACTTCCTGTTCCCGAAAAAAGAAGGCGCGATTACCGATGACCACATCAAGGGCGAAGTCGGCGAAGTGCTGCTGGGTCGGGTAAAAGGCCGCGAGTCCGACGACGAGATTACGCTGTTCAAGTCGCTGGGCTTGGCGGTCGAGGATGTCGCCTCAGCACATCATATTTACACCAAAGCCTTAGCCCAAAACGTGGGAACCGCTGTTGAATTGGGAGGCAGCCGCGATGACGACTAATCCTGTAACCTTAGCGGATATTCAAGCGGCACGGGAACGGATTGCCGGTTCGGTCATCCGAACACCGTTGATTAAGCTCAATGTCGATAATGCCCCTGCTGAAATTTACCTCAAGCTCGAAAACTTGCAGCCTATCGGGTCGTTCAAGCTGCGCGGTGCGGCCAATGCCATCGGCTTGGCGACACCGGAGCAGTTGGCGAAAGGCGTGTATACCTGTAGTGCTGGCAATATGGCGCAAGGCGTGGCGTGGAATGCGCGGCGGCTGGGCATTCCGTCAACGGCGGTGGTGCCTGACCATGCACCGGAAACCAAGTTAGCGGCCATCAAACGGCTGGGCGGCGAGATTATCAAAGTGCCGTTCGACGAGTGGTGGAATGTGATGGTGACACATCAATATGCGGGGTTGGACGGCCTGTTCGTGCATCCGGTCAGCGATCCGGCGGTGATGGCGGGTAACGGAACCATTGGCTTGGAAATCTTGGAAGACCTGCCGGATGTGGACACCATTATCGTGCCATACGGTGGCGGCGGGTTAAGCTGTGGCATAGCAACAGCCGTGAAAGCCTTGAAGCCGAATACGCTGATTTACGCAGGCGAGGTGGAAACATCAGCGGCATTTGCAGGGGCGTTGGCAGCCGGTGAAAAAGTGGCGATCAACTACCAAGCCAGCTTCGTGGATGGCATCGGCAGTGGCAGTGTGCTAGACGATATGTGGCCGTTAGCCAAAATGCTGCTCGACGGGTCGTTGGTGATGTCGTTGGCGGAGGTTGCCGAAGCCGTGCGGCTGCTAGCCGAGCGTAACCGTGTGATTGCCGAGGGTGCAGGTGCGACCGGCGTAGCAGCGGCCTTAGCCGGTAAAGCTGGCGGCGGCAAAGTCGTGTGTGTCGTCAGCGGCGGCAACATCGACTTCGACAAGCTGACTAAAATTTTTAAGCACGAAATTTAGCGGCGGGATTCAAACTTTAGCGGCTTGCCTGTTTTACAGGCAATAACAGGCAAATTTGAGGTCTTTAAGGCTCAGGAGGGTTTGTTTCCATTTGCGATTTTGAAAACAAACCCAATTCTAACCGGAAGGTTTGTAAAGAATTTTTACTGATTCAGGTAACGACCTGTCTAGGCTTGCGGCGCATTCCTAAAAGGACAATGCCAACACAGATTAATCCACAGATTGTTCCAGCAATGTAGTTAAAAGGTGACATATCAAAAGACTGTCCTAAATAGCAAAACTCAGATGAAATTGTTTCGCATGAAGGCCGTAAGAACTTTGGCACCGTCAGCCATATGGTCAAACGTGGAATATCTGCGAGGAATAGCTGTTCTTGTTCACTTTGTGGAAGACATGGCGGAGTTTGAGACTGACAAGATTCAACTTGATAATGATAAAAGTGGTAAACACCTAATCCGATTGCGCTGCCAATTAACGTTATAGACAAACACACGACTACAAAAATAATGCTTGTTACAACTTTTTGCACCATTCGAGGGCGATTTCTCAATACGAGGCCGATAGCGAAAAATGCTAAAAGCAAGAGTGTAATAATTATCAGAAACCCTATCTCACTCATGATTGCACCATCTAAAATAGAACTCCATCATTAGGAAATAAAACCACACAACAACAATTATGCCTACTGTGTCAGCCACCACAGGCGAACCACGTTGCTTCACGGTTGATGTTATAGGCAATAGCCAAAATGTGATTTCCAACATATTGTTCAAATAGACTATGACACATGATATTGCGGTCGGGGAAACGCAAATTATACCAAGCCCAACCATCATGCAACGGCTCAAAGATGTTAGAACTAGAAGCATAAGTATGTGCTGAGGGGCCTTCTTCACGCAATATCATCATGTCAATCACCTGCCAACTAGATAGCAGCGCACATAATAGAATTATTGCCATTAAGCGATGAGCATCATTCCCAAAACGCCAATAAACCCGAACCATCATAACAAGGCACCCAAACGAAATTGAACCATAGAAAAGTCCATCTAAAGTTGATTCTCTCAGATCAATCCGCAGCGGAAACTTCACCATCAACGCCAGAATAACGGCTGCTGGAATCCAAAAACGCCAATAGCGGTGCAGGTTCGGTTTCTCATTTTTTGTTTCTAAGGGTAAGTGCGTCTCAGCCATAACAGGTATCCTCCAACTTGGGAGCAAGCGGAATGTAACCTATATAGCCAAAAATTGGAGAGCGATCATGTAAACCGCAGGTAACTCGTGGTGTGAGCGAAGGTTGGCGACCTTCTCACCAACTGCATTTGTCTTTTAACTTGAAACTTGCCACTTGTAACTTATTACTATTCAGGTTTAATTTCCGTTTGTGCCACAAACCCTTTCCTAACCATCTCCCAACCCTCTTAACAATTCCCCTCCCTCAAAAAGTTATCGCCAACCCCCACTAAAAGTGACCAAATGTTCTGACAAATGTTCACCCTAAACCCTTCCATATCGGCTATGCTGTTCAAAGGGCTGGCTTTATCCCTGTATTGGCTACCCTCGGCTAGCTGTACTCAGCGGTCGGGAGAGGGCTGATGGTGAAGCGAGCCTGTGAGCGTACCGTCGTGGGGGTGAGAGCTTCCCTGCCGCATCTTAACAATCGCACCAACATGCACAACAAGCACAAATCGTCGTGCTGCATTTGCCGCTTTTGCCGCATTTTGCCGCATATTGCACATTTTGCTTTGAACTGTTAACTGAAAACTGTTGACTGATAACTTTCTCTTGCCATTGCCGAAATCTATAGTGCCAAATCTGCCAACTGACACTGACGACATTACCGACATTACCGACATTTGAGGGAGAAACGGGGTTCACAGCACCGACAACTGCGCCATTTCCGACATAAAAACAGGAGTCACAACTGCAACAATTGCAATATTTTCAATATTTACAACGTTTGGAGTTCAAACGAAATGGCGGTATAGCGCCGCCGCCGCCGCCGCCACAAACCAACCCCTTGACCTTCTCGGTATGGCGTGGCGCTCTTGGCGACTTGTCTTAGGCTGGCGACTGGCGACTGACGACTGATAGCTAGCGACTGTTACCTGTCGACTTGCTGCCTACCCACCGTAGCTGCCCGGTGAAAGTGTCAGCCCACCGTCAATCGTAATCACCTGCCCTGTGAGGAAGCTGCTGGCAGAACTGGCGAGGTACAGCATCATGCCCTGCAAATCCTCGACACCGGCAATGCGTCCAGCGGGGGTACTGGCGACAACCGCCGCGTTCACCTGCTCGTCTCCCCAGATCGCTTGGCTGAACTTGGTTTTGACGAAACCGGGGGCGATGGCATTCACCTGAATGTTATCCTGCGCCAGTTCAACCGCCAGCACTTTGGTCATCATCATCACGGCGGCTTTGGAGATGCCATACAACCCCACCCCCGGCATAGGCGTGAGGCCAGCAATCGAGGCAATGTTGATCACCTTGCCGCCGCCGCGACCGATCATGGACGGCACAGCGGCACGAATGAGGCGAAAGGTGCCGTGCAAATTAACATCCAGCGTTTTCTCCCACACGCCTTCATCAGCCGTCAGCAGTGGGCCAAAGTGTGGGTTGGTTCCCGCGTTGTTCACCACAATGTCGATGCCACCGTAGGCTGCTGCCGCCTGCTCAACCAGCGCCGCGACCGCCGCCGGGTCGCCCATGTGGGCAGCAACCGGCAGCGCAACCCCGCCCTGCTGCCGGATCGAATCGGCAACGCTGGTCACGCCGTCCAGCTTGCGGCTGACGAGGACAACCTTCGCCCCGGCTTGGGCATATGTTCGGGCGACCGCCTCACCAATCCCGCGCGAAGCACCAGTAACAACTGCAACCTTACCGTGGAGAGAAAAGTCCGGCATAGCAATTCCTTGACAGATGAATATTTTAGGGTTAAACATTTTAAGTATAATATACCACAAGATTGAGAAACCCTTATGTGGATTGTGTGCATCGGCGGTGGGCCAGCAGGTCTATACTTTGCCCTTCTGATGAAGCAGATGAATCCTGACACTCGCGTCACGGTCGTCGAACGGAACCGTCCGAATGACACCTTCGGCTGGGGCGTGGTCTTTAGCGACCAAACACTCGGCAACCTCAAACTCGCCGATCCCAAAACCCATAATCAAATCCTTGCCAGCTTCAACCACTGGGATAACATCGACGTTCACTTCAAAGGCCGCACCATCACCTCCGGGGGTCATGGTTTCATCGGCATCGGTCGCATGCGCATGCTCAACATCCTCCAAGAACGCTGCGCCGAACTCGGAGTTGAACTGTGCTATCAAACCGAAGTGACTGACGAAAGCGTCTACGCCGATGCGGATTTGATTATCGCCAGTGACGGGGCAAACAGCGCCATCCGCCGCAAATACGCCGAACACTTCCAACCGACCATCGACACACGGCTGTGCAAGTTCGTGTGGTTGGGGACGCACCAGAAGTTTGATGCCTTCACCTTCGCCTTCGAGGAAACCGAATGGGGATGGTTTCAAGCCCACGCTTACCAGTTCGACGCGGATACCAGCACCTTCATTGTGGAAACACCGGAGGAAAATTGGCTGGCGGCTGGGCTGGACAAGATGAATGTCGATGAAACTGTGGCCTTCTGCGAGCGGCTGTTCGGCAAGTACCTCGGTGGTCACGGCTTGATGAGCAACGCCAAGCACCTCAAGTCGCCGTGGATTAACTTCAACCGCATTACTAATGAACACTGGACGTACAAGAACATCGTGCTGATGGGCGATGCTGCCCACACCGCGCACTTCTCGATTGGCTCTGGCACCAAGCTGGCGCTGGAAGACGCGATTGCGCTGGCACGGACGATGGCACAGCACCCTGATGTCCCCAGTGCGCTGGCGGCCTATGAAGCCGAGCGGGGAATTGAAGTCCTCAAAATCCAGAACGCGGCGCGAAACAGCACCGATTGGTTCGAAAACGTTGACCGCTACACTGGCCTCGAAGCCGAGCAGTTCGCCTACAGCCTGCTCACCCGCAGCCAGCGCATCTCCCACGAGAACCTGCGCCTGCGCGATAAAGGTTACGTGGCAGGGATGGAACGCTGGATGGCCGAACGCAGCGGTTTGGAGGCCAAAGCCATCCCGCCGATGTTCACGCCCTTCACCCTGCGCGGGGTAACGGTCGCCAACCGTGTGGTCGTCTCACCGATGGCGATGTACTCCTGCGTGGATGGCACACCGGACGACTTCTACTTAGTGCATCTGGGCAGCAGGGCGCACGGCGGCGCGGGACTGATCTTTACTGAAATGACCTGCGTCTCGGCGGATGCGCGGATTTCCCCCGGCTGCGCGGGCATGTACGTGCCTGAACATAAAACGGCGTGGAAGCGAATTGTGGATTACGTCCACAGCCGAACAAACGCCAAAATCGCGATGCAGCTTGGTCACGCTGGCCCGAAAGGCTCGACCCAGCTCGGATGGGAAAATGACGGTGAATCGCTGCCAGATGGCAATTGGCCGCTGATCGCGCCTTCCGCCCTGCCCTACACCGAACGCCACCAAACACCGAGCGCCATGACCCGCGACGATATGGAACGGGTGAAGGCCGATTTTGTGCGGGCGGCAGAATGGGCGGCTGAATGCGGCTTTGATTGGCTGGAACTCCACTGCGCCCACGGTTACTTACTCTCGGCCTTCATCAGCCCGCTGACCAACCAGCGCGACGATGAGTACGGTGGCTCGCTCGAAAACCGCTGCCGCTATCCGCTGGAAATATTCAGCGCGATACGAGCTATATGGCCGGACGACAAGCCGATGTCGGTGCGTATTTCGGCGCATGACTGGGCACCGGGCGGAAACACCGCCGATGACGCGGTAGCAATCGCGCAGTTGTTCAAAGCGGCTGGCGTTGACCTGATGGACGTGTCGTCCGGCCAGACGACGGCGAAAGCACGACCCATTTACGGGCGCATGTACCAAACGCCGTTCGCTGACCGCATCCGCAATGAGACCGGCATCGCGACAATGGCGGTGGGCGCGATCTTCGAGCCTGACCATGTGAACAGCATCATCGCCGCCGGGCGGGCTGACCTGTGTGCGCTGGCGCGACCGCATCTCGCCGACCCATATTGGACACTGCACGCGGCGGCACAACTCGGCTATACCGAGTTGGCGTGGCCGAACCCGTATCTGCGCGGCAAGGAACAGCTTGAGCGCAATCTGGCGAAGGCTGCTGCTATGCTCGCCGCGCCGCCCACTTCACCGGAAGAAGCCGGATAGTTACCTCTCTTCAAAGGAGATTGATTTGCCAAACGAGAGTACACCGACCATCATCGACCGTGAAACCGTCGGCACCGAACACGACCACACCTCGCTTAAACTGTGGCTGCGGATGCTGACCTGTACAACCATGATCGAAAACTGTGTCAAAAAAGGGCTGCGTAACGACTTTGAAACCACGCTGCCGCGCTTCGACCTGATGGCACAGCTTGCCCGTTATCCCAACGGCCTCAAAATGGGCGAACTTTCCCAACGGATGATGGTTTCCGGCGGCAACATCACCGGCATCACTGACCAACTTGAAAAAGAAGGATTGGTCGAACGGCTGACACCGGAAAGCGACCGGCGCGTGTGGCGCGTCAAGCTGACCGAAAAAGGGCGCGAGGTGTTTCAGGACATGGCAAACACCCATGAAAAATGGATTATAGGTTGGATGAGCGGCCTGTCGATGGATGAACAGCACCTGCTGCAATCGCTCTTGGGCAAGCTCAAGCAGAGCGTACAGCAGAACGGATGCGAGGCTTAATTGATGAAACGCTCCTTTGCGGACACCCAACCACAGCACTTCCGCTGGCAAGTCACCGATAAAGTGGCGACCATTACCCTTGATCGACCGGAAAAGAAAAACCCGCTGACCTTTGAGTCCTACGCCGAACTGCGCGACCTGTTCCGCGACCTCACCTACGCCGAGGATGTAAAAGTCGTGGTGCTGACCGGCGCGGGTGGTAACTTCTGCTCCGGCGGCGACGTGCACGAGATCATCGGGCCGCTAACCGAAATGGCGATGCCCGAACTGCTGGACTTCACACGCATGACCGGCGATCTGGTGAAGGCCATACGCGCCTGCCCACAGCCCATAATCAGCGCAGTAGATGGCATCTGCGTAGGCGCGGGTGCGATCTTAGCGATGGCCTCAGACTTACGCTACGGCACGCCGACCTGCAAAACCGCATTCCTGTTCACACGGGTGGGCTTGGCGGGTTGTGATATGGGTGCGTGTGCAATCCTACCGCGCATCATCGGGCAAGGCCGCGCCTCAGAACTCCTCTACACCGGACGTACAATGAGCGCCGAGGAAGGCGAACGCTGGGGCTTTTACAACGCGCTTTATGCTAGTGATGAGGTGCTGGAGAAAGCACAGCAGATGGCGAGCCAACTGGCACACGGCCCGACCTTCGCCCACGCCATGACCAAGAAGATGCTGCATCAAGAATGGTCAATGGGCATTGACGAGGCGATTGAGGCCGAAGCCGAAGCGCAGGCGATTTGTATGCAGACACAGGATTTCCGGCGGGCATATGAGGCGTTCGTGGCGAAAGAAAAGCCTGTTTTCGAGGGGGATTAAAAGAGAATACAGGAATTTTCACCACAGAGACACAGAGATTTCAGAGAAAAGCCAATACGTTTGAACCGCAGAGGCGCGGAGAACGCAGAGAGAAATACAAAGTTTTATGAATACAGATTTGCCATTTTTTGAGGATGTCCACCGCCAACTCGCCAGCGATCTACAGGCGTGGTGCGCGGCGAACCTGCCGGAGGGCGAACCGGATGACGTGGACGAAGCCTGCCGCGATCTGGTGGCGGTGCTGGGCAAGTCAGGTTGGCTGCGCTATGCCGTACCCTCCGAGGGTGGTGGCACGCTCGATAAGCTGGACTCGCGGGCGCTGTGTTTAATACGCGAGACACTGGCTTACCACGCCGGATTAGCCGATTTTGCGTTTGCCATGCAGGGGTTGGGCAGCGGCGCGATTACCCTATATGGCACGGATGAACTCAAGCAGCGCTATTTGCCAAAGGTAGCCGCCGGAGAATGGATTGCGGCCTTCGCCCTTTCCGAGCCGGAAGCCGGTTCAGACGTGGCCGCCATGACGACCAGCGCCACACTCGACGGCGACGAGTACGTATTGAACGGCACTAAAACATGGATTTCAAACGGCGGGATTGCCGACTTCTATACTGTGTTTGCCCGCAGCGAACCGACCAGTGGGGCGAAAGGCATCTCAGCCTTCATTGTTCCTGCCAACACCGCAGGGTTGACCATCGCCGAACGGATTGAGGTCATCGCACCGCACCCACTGGCGACCCTGCAATTCGACAACTGCCGTGTTCCGGTGAGCAATCGCTTGGGGGCGGCGGGTGAAGGCTTCAAAGTGGCGATGCAAACACTCGACATCTTTCGTGCCTCGGTCGCGGCTGCCGCTCTCGGCTTCGCGCGGCGGGCGCTGGCGGAAGCGCTCAACCGCGCCAAGCAGCGCCAGCTTTTCGGGCAGTCACTGGCTGATTTCCAGATGACACAGGCCAAGCTGGCAGACATGGCGACCGCGATTGAAGGCGCTGCCTTACTGACCTATCAAGCGGCGTGGCTGCGGGATGTGAAAGGGGTGATTACGACACGCGAAGCGGCGATGGCAAAGATGAGCGCGACCGAATCAGCCCAGCAGGTCATTGATGCGGCGGTACAAATTTTCGGCGGACTGGGGGTCAAGCGCGGCGAGATCGTCGAACGGCTTTATCGCGAAATTCGCTCGTTACGCATTTATGAAGGCGCAACCGAAGTTCAAAAACTGATTATCGCACGGTCGTTGTTGAAGGAGTCAAACCGATGAGTTACACCGCCCATGTGGATACGTTCGCACGGGACAACCTGCCGCCGCGCGATCTCTGGCCTGAACTAATTTTTGATATACCCGAAGTGCAGTACCCTGACCGCATCAACTGTGCCGTCGAACTGCTGGATAAGCATGTGGCGAACGGCTGGGGCGATCATCCGGTCATCTACGGCGCGAACGGCACGCTGACCTACTCTCAAATGCAGGAGCAGGTCAACCGCATCGCCCATGTGCTGACGGATGGCATGGGACTCGTACCGGGGAACCGCGTGCTGCTGCGCGGGGCGAATAGTCCGATGATGGCGATTTGCTGGTACGCGGTCGCCAAGGCAGGGATGATCGTGGTGGCGACAATGGCAATGCTGCGCGAGAAGGAACTCGTCGATGTCATTGATAAGGGACAGGTCAACGCCGCGATTTGTGACAAAGCCCTTGAAGCCGATTTACTAGCAGCACAAAAACGCTGCCCGACGTTAAAGTCGATTGTGTACTTTAATGACCCTTCGCCGGAGGGCTTAGAGGCACGGGCAGCAGGCAAACCTGCCGACTATAACGCGGTTGATACCGCTGCCGATGATACCGTGCTGATCGCATTTACCTCCGGTACGACCGGCAAACCCAAAGGTACAATGCACTTCCACCGTGACGTGTTGGCGATTTGCGACTGTTTCCCCAAATCGACTGTCCATATCACCCCGGACGATATTTGCATTGGTACACCACCGCTGGCCTTCACCTTTGGCTTAGGCGGTATTCTATTGTTCCCAATGCGCGTGGGCGGGTCAACCGTACTGCTCGAAAAACTCTCGCCGGATATTATGTTGAAGGCCATTCAAGATTTTAAGATCACCATCACATGGTCGTCGCCTGTGTTCTACCGTCAAATGTCAGGGCTGGCGAAAAATTATGATCTGTCGTCGCTGAAAAAATGTATATCGGCGGGTGAAGCCCTGCCCGTTTCCACCCGTACGATGTGGAAGGATGCCAGCGGTATCGAAATGATCGACGGCATCGGTGCAACTGAGATGCTGCACATTTTCATTTCGGCGGAAGACAAAGACGTGCGACCGGGGGCAACCGGAAAACCGATTCCCGGCTACCAAGCCTGTATTCTGGACGCAGACGGCAAGCCCTTGCCCAAAGGCAACATTGGGCGGCTGGCGGTGAAAGGGCCAACGGGCTGCCGCTATTTGGCCGATGACCGGCAGAAGAATTATGTCCTGAACGGCTGGAATATCACGGGTGATGCCTACCGGCTGGATGAAGATGGCTACTTCTGGTTCCACGCGCGTACTGACGATATTATCCTGACTGCCGGATATAACGTCGCCGGGCCGGAAGTCGAAGAAGCCCTGCTGAAGCACGAAGCAGTCGCGGAATGCGCGGTGGTTGGTGCGCCGGACGAAGAACGCGGACAGATTATTAAGGCATATATTGTCCTCAAAGCGGGGCAAACAGCCAGCGACACACTGGTTCGGACTTTGCAAGACTTCGTGAAACAAAACATCGCACCTTATAAATATCCTCGTGCCATCGAATTTTTGGACTCGTTACCACGCACGAATACCGGTAAACTGCAACGCTTCGCACTCCGGCAGACAGAAGTGAAATCATCATGACATTGACCCAAGCAAACACCACCGCCCTCACCCGCGAGGCACTCGCCGCGATGGATGCAAGCGATCCGCTGGCAAGTTTTAAAGAGCAGTTCTACATCCCTCAAGGGGTGCTGTATTTCGACGGGAATTCGCTTGGTGCCGTTCCTAAGACCGTCGAAGGACGCTTACAAAAAGCGATTACCGAAGAATGGGGCAACGGCTTGGTTCGCAGTTGGAACACAGCAGGCTGGTACGAAATGCCGCGCCGATTGGGCAACAAGATCGCTAGGCTCATCGGCGCAGATGACGGCGAAGTCGTGGTGGCGGATTCAACCTCGGTCAACCTGTTCAAAGTGCTGGCGGCAGGTGTGAAGCTGAACCCGAACCGCCGTGTGATCCTCTCCGAGCCGGATAACTTCCCCACTGACCTCTATATGGCACAGGGGCTTATCCAGTTGTTAGGCAGCGATCATGAACTCGTGCTCAAACCCGCCAATGAGATTATGGGCGCGATTGACGAGAACACGGCGCTGGTGATGCTGACGCATGTCAATTACCGCACCGGCGCGATGCACGACATGAACGCCATTACCGCGCAAGCCCACGCGAAAGGTGCTTTGGTCATCTGGGATCTGGCACATTCAGCGGGGGCGCTGCCGGTTGATTTGACGGGCGCGAACGCTGATTTTGCGATTGGCTGCGGCTACAAGTATCTAAATGGTGGGCCGGGTGCGCCAGCGTTTGTCTATGTGGCGAAACGACATCAACCGAACTTTAGCCAACCGCTGGCGGGATGGATGGGACACAACAAGCCGTTCGCCTTCGACTGGAAGTACGAACCGGCGGAAGGCATCGGTCGCTATCTGGCGGGGACACAAGCCGTACTGAGCATGACCGCACTGGAATGCGGCGTGGATGTGATGCTGGAAGCCGATATGGTGCAAATCCGTGAGAAGTCATTAACAATGGCGGATCTTTTCATTCAATTGGTCGAGCAGCGATGCGGCAGCTTCGGGTTGGAACTGGTCACACCAACCGATGGCAGCATTCGCGGCAGCCAAGTGTCGTACAGTCATCCGCAGGGCTTCCCGATTATGCAGGCGTTGGTTACGACAGGCGTGATTGGTGATTACCGCGAACCGAATATCCTGCGCTTCGGTTTCACGCCGCTTTACGTCAGCTTTACCGATATATGGGATACGGTTGCTATTCTGGCAGACATCCTCCAAAAGCGGACATGGGAGCGACCGGAGTTCCAACGGCGCGGGAATGTGACTTAGTAGTCATCAGTCGTCAGTCCACAGTTAACAGTCCATACAAGTACTCAGCAGTGTTATAAGCCTAAATTAAGAGATAATTCGGATCTGAAAATGGAACAAAGATAAAAGATGCAGATATTACAACCGCCATCATGGGCGCGACCCAAAGGATATTCCAACGGTGTAGCCAGCAGCGGCAAATTGGTGTTCATCAGCGGGCAGATCGGTTGGGATGGGCAAGGGCAATTTCAGACCAGTGATTTCCTTGAGCAGTCACGGCAAGCACTGGAGAATATTGTCGCCATACTCGCCGAAGCGGGCGGAAAGCCTGAACATATCACCCGTTTGACGTGGTATGTGGTTGATAAACGCGAATATTTAGACAGCGGCAAGGCGTTGGGCGAGGTCTACCGTGCAGTCATTGGTAAACATTATCCGGCGATGACAGCCGTACAAGTGACCGCACTCATGGAAGACGCAGCGCGGGTTGAGATCGAGGCCACAGCCGTCATTCCCTAACCGCTAGGCAATCCACAAAATAAAAGGGCGGTGACTAATCACCCGCCCTTTTGGTTTCAGCTTACTGCGTTACGAATTGGGAAAACCGTCACGCAGGTCACGCACTTGGTTATGACCTCTTAAGATGTCCTGATATTGGTTTTGGACGACATTGTGAACGTGTTCCGGCAAACCTTTATCAAGCTGTTCTTCGTAAGCGGCCTTTGCTGTATCTTCGCTGCGTTCCAGTTCTTCAAGCAAGACTTTGTCGTCATTGCTTGCGCCCGTCAGCGCGGTTCGCAAATCCGTCCATGCTTGGCGGAGCGCCTCACCAACGGTTGTGCCAACCTGCGGTTCAGCGCCGTAACCCGCCGCGATGTTGCTAAGTTCGACGGCGAACTGCTGCCGCTGCTTGCTGTAATTTTCGAATTGACCGCGCAGCCACTCATTCTGAGTATGCTCGGCGGCTTGGCGGTAGCTTTCTTCACCCTCATGGCAAATGCGAATGAGGTGTTGAAGCGAGTCGAACAGGTTCCCGTACGACCATATCTCGCCGGTGCGGCCTTCGACATGCTGGGTTAATTCAGCGTTTGCAACTGGCAAACCACCTAACGCGGGATTCATTAGTGGGTTGAGAAAGCTGTTCATATGGGCCTCCTAAGGACTAACGAATGATTTCTATGACGCATATGAGCGCCTCATCAGATGCCCTTATGGTACGGCATGGCAGCAAGCTGAAACATCAACTTATTGGGGAGTTTTATAGTAGGAGAAGTGGGCAGACAAATTTGCCTCATTTTACGGTTTTGTGGAAGTCTTTTTGAAAGGCAAACCTATTTCCTTATATAAGAATGGATAACTTATAGCTCTATTCGCAAAGCGGATAAGGCACTAGGCGATGTTATTCTGCCACGCGGTTAAGCCCAGCAGCAGCCAGCCCAGTATGAATGCCACACCACCAATCGGCGCAACGGCCCCCATGACCGGCAGGTCAAAGATGGCGAGAATGTATAGGCTGCCCGAAAAGAAGATGATGCCAAGCGTAAAAAAGAAACCGGATGCGTGAGCCAACCTACCCGGCCAACGTCGTACAGCCGAAGACACAAATAGAAGCGCTAACGTATGAATGAGGTGATACTGCACCGCTGTTTGGTAGGTCGCTTCCCGCCCATTCGCTTTAAAGACCATGCTTAACGCATGTGCGCCAAAAGCCCCCATCCCGACACCCAACATCCCGAAAAACGCCGCAAGCATAACCAATCGTCGTCCCATGTTTAAACTCACTATTTGAAGATTATAAAAAATACAGAGTATTTATCTCACACATTCAGAACCCTGTACGTGCGGAGATAATAACACAGATTTTAGAGAAAGCACATTTCTCGTGCCTTATTCATTATCAAGTTTACACCATTTAAACGCATAAAAGTTGATTTTATTTACCATTTTTACGTTTTGAAAATTAATTAAGGCGTTTTCAGCAGCGCATTTTATGGTCAATATCTTTACATACTAGCCACTTGGCCTATCAACAATAGGTCACAGTACCTATTAGCTATTCGTACAAACCGAGTTTTCCGCTATAAATCTTCCATAGATCAGATAAACGGGGATCGTTTTGATCGCTGCACACGCTACTTGATCTCAACTATCCATCTCAATTATTGGACTTATACTTAATTTAGTGTAATCAACAATCAATAACAAGCACTGTAACACAATCCTCCAAAGGCTCCTAATGAAATTGAAATTCACCAGCAGACTTGGTGTCTGTCTGTCAGTCGTGGTTTGCCTATTCATCGCCATCTCGTTCATCACACGGGCTACACCTGTTGAAGCACAATCGAATGGCTTCGTGCAAACTTGCGGTACATTATTTTGCTTGAACGGCAAAGTGTTCAACGTAGCAGGGACGAACAACCACTACTTAGGTTGGGGAACCCAATATGAGGTCGACCAGTTTTTTGCCGATGCCAAAGCGATGAATGTGAATGTCGTTCGCGGCATTCTGCACTCGGTTCGCGGTTCGTTGGATAGCAACAATGTCAATCAAGGCAGTATGCCCCTCAAGTGGAACTGGGGCAGCACCGCCGACTCCAGCAACATGGGTATGAAAGGCGTTTATATTCTCTATTGGGATGCCAACGCACAACGAATGGCTTGGAATGACAGTACGACCAATGGACTAGGCCGCTGGGATTACGTGATCTGGAAAGCCAAGCAGCTCGACCTCAAGCTCAATATCTCGCTGCTGGATTTCTGGCAGTGGGCGGGCGGCGTGCAGCAGATTAATGCCAACTTCAAAGGTGGTAACTATGATATAGCTAATGCCGCCGACCGTTACACCTTCTTCTTTGAGGACGCACGTACCAAAGCCTTCTATAAGGAATGGGTCAGCCATGTGTTGAATCGCACCAATACCCTGACCGGCATCAAATACAAGGATGACCCGACGATCTTCGCGTGGGATTTGATGAACGAGCCGGAAATCGCCGGAACGCAGTTAGGGCGAGCCTGGATCAGCGAAATGTCGGCTCATGTGAAGTCGATTGACCCGAACCATTTGGTCGCATCCGGTAATGAAGGTTTCGCTGATGGTCACGCGGGCAGCAATCCGCAACTGGAAATGGGTATTTCAACCATCGACTTCGCGACATGGCACACCTACCCCACCTACCACAAGATCAGCGTGACCGATGTGACGAACCAGATTAACGCCTACTGCAATATCGCGGCACAGGGGCAAAAACCGGTCGTGCTACAAGAGTTCGCCTATCCTTCATCAGCGAGCGACCAAAGCAGCATCTACCAATCATGGATCAGCGCGATGCATAATCACCCCAACTGCGCGGGGTGGATGTACTGGCGACTGGAAAGCCGACAGGCAAGCGGGCAGTATCCACCGGATAACGGCGAAAAGTTCGGTATCTATAACGACAACAGCACCACCTCGGTCGTCCTCAAAAATGCGGCGGCGCAATTCATCAGCCGTGGCAGTGTTGCAATCGTCCCGACGAACGCACCCATCACGCCGATGCCGACCAGCACCCCGATGCCGATTGCTACGACGACACTTGTTCCGACCATTCTGCCAACCATCGTCGTGCAGCCGACCAAGCTACCGGAAAGTCAACCGGTTCCGACTTCGGTTCGACCGGGGACACCGGTTGAGAAGTTTGTGAAGGGCATCAACTTCAATGGGAATGCGGTCAACATCTTGGGCAATCAATGGGTTAGCTATGCCGCTGCTAAAGGTCAAGGGCTGACTGTGGCGGGTGCGGCCAGCAGCAATACCCATCTCGCCACCAACCCCACTACAGACGCAGCGACTTCTCACATGCTCAACTCAGCGTTATTCTCGTCCGCCGATAAGGGAACGATGAGCCTGACACAGGTGATCCCGAACGGCACCTACCGCATCTACCTGTGGACGATGGAAAATTACGCGGGTAATCAGCGGCGCTGGAACCTGACCGCCGAGAACGTCCCACTCGGTAACAATTTAGGTGATCTGGGTATCAACCAGTGGAAACGCTACGGTGGCTATACAGTTGTCGTGGCCGATGGCAAACTCAACATCAGCATGATCGGGGTTGTCGGTCGCCCGATGATTATGGGCTTGGAAATCTACAGCGTCCAGTAATCCCTCAAACATAGTTCAAAAGAGCGTCCTAGTAGACGCTCTTTTGATTTACGGAATTCAGTGAGATCACGCTATAATCCCCGCGAATAGTCCAAAAATTCAAGGGGAAAGCATGCTCATCGGTGTGGATATAGGCGGAACGTTTACCGATTTGGTTGTGAGCGTCGATGGGCATCTCAAAATCCACAAACTCCTCAGTACGCCCGCGAACCCCGCCGAAGCAATGCTGGCGGGGTTGGCAGCCATCACGCCGGGGGGATTAGCCGCGCTGGAGCGGGTATCGCACGGCTCAACCGTGGCGACGAACGCCATTCTGGAACGCAAAGGGGCAAAAACCGCGCTCATCACGACCAAAGGTTTCCGCGACGTTCTGTTTATTGGTCGGCAGCACCGACCCAACCTTTATGCTCTGCACCCGCAGCTTCCACCGCCGCTCATTCCACGCGACTGGTGCTACGAAGTACCGGAACGCCTCGACCATCAAGGGAATACGCTCACTTCATTAGATATGGCAGCGCTCGACCGTGTGATTGACGCGATTGCGGCTGAGGGTATTGAGTCGGTGGCGGTCTGCTTCCTCTACAGCTATATCAACGCTGCCCACGAGCAAGCGGTCAAACAGCGGCTGATTGAACGCGGCGTACTGGCAGCGTGGCAAATCGCCCTATCCAGTGATGTACTGCCAGAGTTCCGCGAATACGAACGTGCCAGCACGGTTGCGCTGGATGCCTACGTACGCCCTGTTATGAGCCGTTACTTAACCACCCTCGAACAACAGCTTACTGAAGGTGGCAAATCGGTTTCGCTGCGGATTATGAAGTCGGACGGCGGTGTGATGAGCGCCGAACGCGCACGGCAGCAAGCGGTACAAACCGCGCTCAGTGGGCCAGCAGCAGGGGTGATAGGCGCATATCATATTGCCAAGCTGGCGGGATACGATCACATTATCACGCTCGACATTGGCGGCACCTCAACCGATGTTGCGATCTGCCCCGGTGCGCCAGTACGCCGCCCCGAAAGTGAGATCGACGGACTGCCGCTGCGTATTCGCCTCCTCGACATCGAAACCATCGGTGCAGGGGGCGGCTCCATCGCACGGTTGGATGCGGGTGGGGCGCTGCGGGTCGGGCCAGAAAGCGCGGGTTCGACACCGGGGCCAATTTGCTACGGGCGGGGTGGCACGAACATCACAGTTAGCGATGCAAACGCCGTACTGAGTAGGCTTGATCCCGATCATTTCCTCGGTGGGGGGATGACACTTCATCTGCCAGAGGCACAGGCAGCAGTCAACAATCTCGCCGGACAAATGAACCTGAGCAGCGAGGCGGCTGCGGCGGGTATCATCGACATCGCGAATGTGAGCATTGACCGTGCGGTACGGCGCGTTTCGGTGGCTCGCGGCTACGATCCCCGCCACTTTACACTGATGGCTTTTGGGGGTGCGGGGCCACTCCACGCTTGCGAAGTCGCCGAACGCCTCCAAATTCCGCGCGTGCTTATCCCACGCTACCCCGGCGTGCTGTGCGCGTTCGGGTTGTTGGTGGCGGATGTGGCGCTCGACTACAGCCGTTCGGTGCTGGGTGTGTATAACAAGGCAAGTTTGAGCCAAATGCACACCTTATTAGCCGAGATGATAACACAAGCCAAAACCGAACTCACACATGAAGGCATTGCCGAGGATGACATGATTTTCCGCCCAACTGTCGATATGCGTTATCAAGGGCAAGCCTACGAACTCAGCATTCCGCTTCTAAATGTTGAACAAGAACCGTCATCGCTGGCAGACGATTTCCATGCTGCTCATGAACGCACTTATGGTCATGCGCTGCGGGGTCGTGCGGTGGAAGTGGTCAACCTGCGCCTACAAGCGATTGGCGTGGTGGAAAAGCCGGTCTTAATACCCGAAACGGCCAGTGACGAAACGGCAGATCGGGCGCTGATCGGGCATAAGTCGTCGGCTAACGGTGAAACGATGGCACTCTACGAACGGGACCTGCTGCCGATTGGGGCGATATTCGACGGCCCGGCGCTAGCCTTCCAATTCGACAGCACGGTTTATGTGGCGCGTGGGTGGCGAGCGCGGGTGGATGGCTATCGCAATTTAATCCTAGAGCAATCATAATCTGCGCCAATTTACAGCCTATTGAAAAGAGCGATCATGCGTAAGAGCAAAATTCTGGCGAAGGTACGGGCAGGCCAACCCGCGCGGTTGGCGATGATGGGTTATTACATTCCGGCGTTCGTGGCGTATGCTGCCCAACTTGGTTTTGACGGCATCTGGCTCGATATGGAACACCACAACTTTGACGACCGTGAAGTGCAGGCTATTCTGGCGTTCTTCCATCTCTATGATATTGACTGCTTAGTGCGCCCACCCACACGTGAAAAGCCGCGTCTGTACCGATACTTAGAAGATGGCGCGACTGGCCTGATTATCCCGCATGTCAATGATGCTGTCAGCGCACGTGATTTGGTGCAAAGTGTGAAGTTCCCGCCGGTAGGTGATCGCGGGCTGCACGGGCGCGGCCTTGATGCGAACTACGGTTTGGACAGCAAAGATGTACTGATTGAAAACGCGCTGCGAGAAACGTTCGTGATCGTGCAGATCGAAACCCCACAAGCGCTGGAACAGGCCGAAGAAATGGCGAAAATCCCCGGTCTTGATGGGTTGTATGTCGGGCCAGCCGACTTGGGGCTGCGGCTCAAACTGCAACCGGACGGCATCCATGTCAATAAAGCGATTGCCCAAGTCGCCGCAATTTGCCGCCAGAATGGGAAGATGTGGGGTTCGCTGGCAGCAACGGAAGAGGACGTGATTTTACACCGCGACCTGAATGCCCAGCTTCAAGTCTGGGGGGTAGACGCGCGGATTTTGCAAGCCGGTTTGACGCAAGCGTGGGCGGATTTGGAACGGGTGCTGTAAAAGGTAGATCGGTATGACAGTAGACCCAATTTCGCTAGAAGTGTTTAAGAACCTGTTCGCGGCGGTGGCTGAGGAAATGGGCTTAACTATGCAGCGCGCATTATGCTCCTTGTAAGCGCGGTCTGTTGGTTCATTATCGGTAAATTGATGTTTTAAGACCCTTGAGGGAATAGATTATGAAATGGCGCATCATTTTCACAACTCTATTTCTCATAATTGTGCTGCTTTGCGGAACAGGGATTTGGCTTAGAGAAACCTTCCTCAACATGCCATTTGGGATGATGGGAGGAGATTGCCCTGAACGGACAAGCTACACAAGTGTTGAGATAACAGGTAACGTCGTTAACAATAGCGCCAATCCGAACGCGAAAGTGTCTATTCTGGCAAATAAACCCAAAGGCGCATGTCCACAATCCGAAGCCATAAATAATCAAGAAATGATCATCGTCGCAGGTGAAGAATTCGGAGCAAGTTATGGAATGTATCTTGGCGATCCCAATTTAAAGGTTGTGATTAGTACTGAGGGATATGATAGTTGTGAACTTCGTTTTTCAGGAGCAGCAGCTCAGGAAAAAATGGATTTACAAATTACATTAGGAAGTGAACTGTTGATTGCGGCGAAAACAGAACGATCTCGTTACAGTATGGACGATAAAGGACAGTGGATAATTGTAACCGACATACCGTTTGGATCACCAAGTTATAATCAAATTTGTCCAAAAACGGATGCATAAGATGACACAGGTAGACCCGATTTCGCTGGAAGTGTTTAAGAACCTGTTCGCGGCGGTGGCGGAGGAAATGGGCGTGACGCTGCAACGCGCCAGCTTCAGCCCAAACATTCGCGAACGGTTGGACTTTAGCTGCGCGGTGTTCGATGCACAGGCGCGGATGGTGGCACAGGCCGCACATATCCCCGTTCACCTCGGCAGTATGCCCGCATCAGTGGAATATGCGCTGCGAGAGTTTGACACACTCGTGCCGGGGGATGTCATCATTCTGAACGACCCGTATCACGGCGGGACACATCTACCCGATATTACGATGGTGTCGCCGGTGTTCGTGGAAGGCGCAGTTCGCTTCTTTGTCGCCAGCCGCGCCCACCACGCCGACGTTGGTGGAATGTCACCGGGATCACTGCCACTCAGCACCGAACTTTACCAAGAAGGTATCATCATTCCGCCAATCAAACTGATTGATGGAGGCAAGCGTAACGCAGGGGTGCTGGGGTTGATTACCGCTAACAGCCGCGCACCGGAAGAGCGGCTCGGCGATCTTGAAGCGCAGTTAGCCTCCCAACGAGTAGGCGAAAAGCGTTTGCTGGCGATGGTCGCCGAACATGGCGAAACGCGCGTCAGTGACCACGCCGCCGCCCTGCTCGACTACTCACGACGGATGACTGAAGCGGTGATCGCGTCGATACCGGACGGCGAGTACACATTCGAGGATGCGCTCGAAAGCGACGGGCAGCGTGAATTCCGCATCCCGATTAAGGCGACGGTGCGCGTAGATGGTTCACAGATGACAGTTGATTTCACCGGCAGCGCACCACAGGTCGCGGGAAATATCAACGCGGTCGAAGCAATTGTCCGGTCGGCGACATGGTACTGCGTGCGCCTGTTGGCCGATGATGATGTACCGGTCAACCACGGCTGTTTCGCACCTGTGATTGTGACCACGCCACCGCACAGTTTGCTCAACCCGGACTTCCCCGCAGCGGTCGCGGTGGGCAACACCGAAACCGGAGCGCGGGTGGTGGATGCGGTATTGGGTGCGCTGGCGCAAGCCTTACCCGACCGTATTCCGGCAGCCAGCCAAGGCAGCATGAATAATTTCACCTTTGGCGGGAACCTAAACGGACGTGCCTTCGTCTACTACGAAACGATTGCTGGCGGACATGGTGCGGCAGCCTCCGGTGACGGACTCAGCGGGCGGCACAGCCACATGACCAACACCCGCAACACGCCGGTTGAAGCGTTGGAATATGCCCTACCCGTGCGTGTGCTGGAATACGGCCTGCGTGAAGGTTCCGGTGGCGAGGGACGGCACACCGGCGGCGCGGGGGTGCGGCGGGTGTATGAATTCCTCGCGCCCGCTACCCTTACCCTTAACAGCGAACGGCGCATCTACGCCCCCTACGGCCTAGCGGGTGGCGCATCCGGTCAAACGGGCGACAATAGGATTATCGGCAGCGATCAAACTGTGCGGAACGTCAGCGGGAAGTTCACGGGCAGCGTACAAGCTGGCGATCAAGTCGTTATCGAAACGCCGGGTGGCGGCGGCTGGGGAACTCATCACTAGCCCTGCTTCGGTGACCTATCAAGGGGGTTCGTGATGGAAACAAACTTCATTTCCAATATTATCCGCAGGTCAAACCGCAACCAGCTTATCCTGTGGGGCATTGGCTTGGTCGTGATGTTGGTCATCATCGCCATAAGCCTGAACCACTTCTACAACCTGCTCACGGGGCCGTATGTCGTGGACAAAGACTACATCCTCGGCATTACCGATGTGAACAACCTCCGGCAGTTCTATGTCACGTTGAAAGGCGACGAAACGCTCGACACCGGCTTTTACAAAACCAGCACCACCAACGGTATTGAAACGGGCAAGGATTATTATAAAACCCTGATCTTGGATGACAAGCTGCTGCTGGTGAAAACGGGTGATGTTGATAACCTTGATGCGTATACTGGCGCACTTACGTATGTTCCGCCTGATGAGCAGCGTGAAGTCCTTGACCAGTTGCAGCGTGAAATCCCCAATCTGGACGACAGTTTCTTACCGTTTATGCTCGACGCGACTGACTTCAAAGGGTCGGGCTATGCTGGTTTAGCAGCCACCGTCGTCGCCTTCGCGGCCTGCCTGTGGGGGGTCTTACGCGCACTCGGACGCATTGTGAATACCGAGCGGCACTCGATCTGGCGCGGGTTGCAGCGCTTCGGTGAACCGTCCAGTGTGGCTGACCAGATCGAAACCGAACTCGGCAGCAGTGGTGAAAAAGTTGGGAACATCCAAATCACCCGCAATTGGCTGGTTGCCAACAAAGCCTCCGCATTGGATGTGACCCAACTCAAAGATGTGATGTGGATCTACAAGAAGATCGTCAACGGACGTGGCGGCAAACAGGTTTCGGCGTTGGTTTATGACCGGCACGGGCATTTGATGACCGTCACTGGTAAAGAAGCCCAAATCGACGACACACTGCGGGGGATTGCCCAACGGATGCCGTGGATTATGGTTGGCTACAGCAAAGAGATCGAAGCGGCATGGAAAAAAGACCGTGCGGGAGTCATCAATGCCGTTGACCAGCGACGCAAACAAGCAAACCAGTAGCGTTGCGGAAGTCCATCCCGCGCGTTATAGTGCTGATGTCGATTATGGTCAACCGCACAAATTCATAGGCGGCTCGTGTTGATAGGCAGCTTATGTTCAGCCCTCCATACTTATTGACCATCAGCATTTTAAGGAGCAAAAGTCATGCCTGAACTCATTAAGAAAGACGTTACCCCGGAAGAACTCAAGGAGCAGGTCGAGGACTTGGGCGGTATCTGGACCATTCGCGGCGGTGGCAAGTCCCGCCAATGGAACAACATCCAGTATAAGCAGGGGATGTCCGGCAAGAACGTGAACTCTAAGGGGCTGTCGATGAACGTGGCGACGGTTCCGGTTGGCGGGGTGGCTTATGCCCACATTCATGATGGTTTCGAGGTCATGCTCTATATCTTGCAGGGCAAAGTGCGCCACGAGTTCGGTGACGGTCTCAAACAGGTCTTGGAAAACGAAGCCGGCGATTTCATCTATATCGAGTCGGGTGTACCGCACGAGGTTTTCAACATCGGCGACGAACCGATTATCGCGATTGTCGCCCGTTCCGCCGCCGACGAGTGGGACAAAATTATCCCTTACGACCGGAATAAGAGCTAACGTTTAGCCCACACATTCAAGAATTTGAGAGCAGCGTCGAGACTTCGGCGCTGTTTTATTTAGCCGTGTGATAGGGGTACGATGATACGGTGGTAGTATATTCAAGGATGATTTATAGTTAAGCACACAATTATTACAATTCTGAGCGATCACCTTGTTTTTATGCCGATCCGCGCATAGAAAGAACCAACTGTGTCGACAGTAACTTACGCACTTGAACATTTTTATTACGGTCCAATAGCCAGCCAACCGGAGAGCGACCCTCAAGTCCTCGCCAAGTCACAGGGCATTGTGCAGGAGCAGGTGGATGAGGTGGTGCAGGACGCGCTCATCCCTCCCGCAGATACCCCGACCGGTTCTTGGGCGCTGATTCGGGGTCGGCAGGCGGTTCCATTTGTGTTGGCACAGTCCCAAACCACACCCGCCGGAACCATTTTGTGGCACTTCGTTATCATGCCGACAGATGTGCTGCGGGCAATCGGGGGCAACCTCAAGGCGATCATCGGGCTGGCAGAAGTGCAGATGCCGCCGATTGAACGCCCGAATACCAAGCTCAACCAACTGCTGGTCGATCATCCCGAACCGGTGAGCAGCGACCAGCAAATTGACGACATCCTCGACTTAATGAGCTATACCCATAACCAGATCGACATTATCGAATCGCTGCTGGCGGCTATCGTTCAAGGGGTGCCGCTGGTGGTACAGGGCGCACCGCCTGATCTGGCGACCCGTGTACAGTTCATTCAAGGGCTGCTGGCGCTGCTGCCCCCATCGGCACGTTTCGGTGTGACCTTTGCCACGCACACGCTCGAAAGCACTAAAGCCGATGCCCAAGTGCGCTTCTTCGGCGGTGAAAAACTCTCGCGGCAAACACTGGTTTACGGCTGGCAAAAAGGCAAGCTGGGCGGCAACGTGGTCGCGGATAGTTACAGCCACTTCGTCGCCAGCCAACTACGCCTCGACGCGGAACTGGTGAGCCAGCAAACCCGTGGCTTGACCGCTGTTGCCGCGTGGCGCATCAAGCGCGGCGAGGGGTTAGCTGAAGCGCTGGGTTACGCGGCCTACCGCCTGAAGCTCGACAACGCGCTCGTGAACAACCAGCCTGTCGAAGCGGCGGATGTCTCCCGCGTGCTGGCGGAAGACCCGACACTGACTGACGAACTCAAGATCGCTTATACCCAGCATCTGCTCGCGTTCGCGCTGGCGCTCGGCAATATGCAGTACGCCGACCCGATTGCGCCGATGCTGCGCCAAAAAGCCGAACTCGAATGGGCAATTCAGGCGCAGTTTGACGAGGCCATAAAGGAAGGCAAGTCGCTGCTGGTTTTTGACGCGCTTTCCCGTTGGATGGCAAACCCGCTGGGGCCGACGGGTACCCACTGGGTTGACCTCACTCACCGCGCCGTACAATCGCACATGCAAACGCTGGTGCAGAAGCGCGACCTCAAGGGTATTAACAGCTTCCTTGAACAAATCCACCTCTCTAATCCGGGGTTGGAGATCAGCAAGGCCGTGCCACGTTTGATCGAAATGGTGCTGCCGCTGTCGATCCTTGACCGCGATCTCAACCTGACCGTGTTCTTGTTAGCCGTGAATTACCTTGAAAGTGACGTGCTGCGGCGGTTAATTAGCGCCCAGAAGTTCACGGCGCAGCTACCACCGACTTTGAGCCGACTCGCCCCGTATTTGATCGGCGAGGATTCGGGCATGGCTCCGTCCGGCTTACTGCTGAGTGCGGCCTCCGACTTCGGCGATGAGTGGCGTGACCCGATCCTGATTCGCCTCGCGGAATCCGCCATCCGTGCCAAGCGACCGGATATTGTGGATGCACAAGCGTTAGGCGCGATGGTGGGGCTAATTGGTACGCAGTGGGGGGTGCAGTACAGCCAAACCCTGAACTGGATTGCCATCATGCTCAGTCACGACGAAACCCTGACGCGGCTCGAACTGCCGGGGCCAATGTATCTCTTAAAACTACTGTTGGCTTCTGGCGGGTATAAAGACACCGCCAACGAAATGCTGCACCAAGCGCGGGTGCTGTACCCCGGCGAGGCGCAGGCCGATTACGTGATGATGGTGCAGCGGCTGTACGCGGAAACGCCGATTCCAGTCAACCAAGTACCGGCAGCGGTCAAAGCGCTGAACGAAGCGGGTGTTAAATCACTGCCCCTGCTGATGGCTTATGTCGGTATCCTTGAGGGACATTCGTGGTCATCGGTGCTTGACCGGATCGCCGACCAAGCCACCCACATGCTGCTGGAAAACTCGAACATCGCCGCCGTTATTCCGGCCTCAGCAATGATCGCCCTGCTCAAGTTCCATATCTCGCGTAAGGATGTGGAAAAGACCATCCGAGTCGCGGCAATCATGCCACAGGTCGCCACGCGCGAAGGCGCACGAGGCATCAACCTCATCGGGCGCATGTACACGCTGATGGATTGGGACGACAAGGTACGCATAGCGGGGTTGGAACTGCTGCGGCGCTACGTGCGACGCGCACCGGACGCGGACGCACGGAAAGCGGTCGGCGCTTTCGGACGCGAGTTCGGCGCGGCGGTGCAGCAGTCGGTGGAAGCCAGCTATGCTATGCGGAAGATGCTCGACAGCCTCGACATTCTGGAGTACAGCGACTTCCTGCATGTGACTGCAGAGTTCCTGTACGACACGGCACTCACCTACGCCGATAAGGCGAAAATACCGACCCTCGGCTCGCTGCGGAACAGCCTCGACAGCCTCGGCGGCAACTTGAGCAGTAATGACCGCATTATCCTAGCAGACGAACTGATCGAAGCCGGTAAAGCGATCTTAGAGTTGGGCAAGCCGTGGCAAACACGGGCACGGGAACTTGACCAGTACATCGAAAACCTGCTGCAAGGTCGTAAAGACCCAGCCAGCGCCCTCGATGTGCTGTGGATTGTGGGGGGGTATCTGGCACGCGGCAGACGACAGCCGTTGAAGATGCAGCGCATCCTCAGCCAGCATGTGTTCGGCGACCGCCCCGCACCGCGCGTCCTTGAAGAAACGCGCATTGTCAACGCGGTACTCCAAAGTCTGGTACAAGCCTTCCCACCCAGCCGCAAAATCACCATCAGCGCCGAGTCGATCCGCGAGGAAATCGACAGCCTATGGGGCGACATTCCGCTGGAAAAGCAGCGTGAAATCGTGCGCGACTTGACGACCGATTTGCAGCGCGTGGGTGAACTGACGTATATCATCGCGGCAGCCGGTAACCCGAAGGCGATGGAAGATGGTGGCTTCGCCCGTAAGCTGGAAGACGCGGCACAACAGCCGAAGAACGTGCTGGAGATGTACCGGTTCGTCAGCGGGTATTTCCGCGCACGGTCGTAGGATTCGACCCCCTCATCCCCGACCCTTCTCCCCCGTAGTAACAAGGGAGAAGGGAGCTATACATTTAGCACGTCCAACGTTGCCTCAATAATTTTAGTGATGTATAGAAACTTATTAGTACTCACCCGATACATAAAAGAGCTAACGACATGAACTTTGCAACCGACACCGAGTTGGAATACGAGCAGAAAACTTTCCGTAAGGTTGACGCACAAAAAGCGATTGTCAAAGGCAAATCGTTCCAAGGATGCAGTTTTATCAATTGCAGCCTCGCGGAAATCGTCTTTGACGGGTGCAAATTTCATAACTGTACGTTCAAGACCTGCGACCTGAGCTTGATGAAGGTTAAGAACAGCGTATTCGCGGATGTAAAATTCGACGATACAAAGGTCGTGGGCATCAACTGGACGGAAGCGATGTGGGGCAAGAACAGCTTGCTTGGGTCACTGACGTTTAGCGAGTGTACGCTGAACTACTCGACCTTCATTGGTCTTAAGATGCATAAGTTAGTGCTGGTTCAGTGCCTTGCCAAAGACGTGGATTTTTCGGAAGCGGATTTGACGAAAGCCAATTTTGAAGATACCGATTTGAGTGAGAGCCGCTTCCACCATACCAACTTGACCGAGGCGAACCTCGCCAAAGCCCGTAACTACCATATTCCGGCGACGCAAAACACGCTCAAGAAAACGCGCTTCTCGCTGCCGGAAGCGGTGAGCCTGCTGCACAGCCTCGATATTATCCTCGACGAATAACCTACCAGCGTTCCCATGTGTGCTGGTCGGTGCGTTCGTCGCTCTCGCCCTGCCGCGGGTACTGGCGCTGCACCAGCTTCTCGGCAACCTTGACGGTATGGTGGTCGCTTTCCTCGTAGCGCACGTCACGGGTGATGACGCGGCGCTGCGCCGAGGCGAATAAGGTTACGTCGGACTCGATCATACGACCGGGGAAGATGATGAGGCCGGAACCGATGCGGCAGTTATGCCCAACCGCACCACCCAGTACCACCTGCCCTACGTCTTCCAGTTCACCATGAATGTTAGAGGCTTTGATCGTGCGTGGCACGACCCCACCGCGACCGTCTGATTCGCCGATGAGGTTGAAGTCGGTGAAGGTGTTGCCCGCGCCGACGAAACTGTCGCGCCCGATGACACACATCTGCAAGCAGGTGTTCTGGGCAATGATCGTCCCACTCATGAGGCTGGTCATAAACAGCGACGCGCGGAAGGGCAAGAAGCAGTTGTTCGCCACCGCGCTCAACATGAGTTGGCAGCCCTGTGAAACGGTTACGTCGTCGCCGATGGTGCAGTTGTCGATGACCGCGCCGGGGCCGATGTAGCAGCGGTCGCCAATGGTGGTCGGGCCGCTGATGATGGCCGAGGGGTCAATCACGGTATCCTTACCGACCTTGACGGCTGCCGAGGTGGTGAGGATTTGCCGCTGTTCGATGATACCGCGCCACAACAGCTTGAGCGACAGGAAGTTGTGATGCTTAATATCTTCCTCGAAGCGGTAGCCGCGCGTAAATACCCCGAAGATGACGCTGGCGTAGAAGATATGCACCCAGCTTTCGATGGACAGCAACCCATACTTAGGCAAGTAGTGAGTGAGTTCCTCAACCTTATCCTGCGCCATGAAGTCCGGCACGCTGTAAAAGCCGCGCGGCTCGGCCTCACTGTCAATGGCGATGGGCAGCACATCCGACGTATAACCCTTCGGGAAGTACCACATATCGACGAGGGCAATCGGTCGCCCGGTTTGCGCCTCGGTATGCCCACGCTCGAAGGATGCAGCCAGCGGCAGGGTATACGATGCAAAAGCGCGTTCGCGTTCGTCGGCGAAGATAGCCGCGCGGCAGGCTTGACCGGAGGCTTTGGCACGGTCGATGAAGGTGGTCAAAAATTCGTTGTCGAACCACAGGTTATCGCGGTAGACGAACGCCGGTTCATCGTCGCGGATGTTGTGCAACTGCCCGACCTGCTGATAGGTATCGCCCAGCTTCAAGCCGCCCTTAAACACCTGCGCGAATACTTCGTCCTGATGGAATGTTAGTGTGGATGTTCCGACCGTCAATTTGCTGGCTGGCTCGTTGAACGGCAGCACATGACGGGTATCTTCGAGGATATAACGATACATGCTGATGCCTTTAACCGTGCATAAGGTTTAGGGGAAGTATAACATGATTTGAGGCGGCGAAAATGGAGACTGAAAAGGTATCCCAGTATCTTGAAATTCTTGACTCCTAGAACCGATTCGATCACAATAGGTATGGACACAATATAAAATTATTTATATGAAGTGTCAAAAGGAGTCATGATGGCAAAAATCATCCACACAACTGACAAAATTGTCCTAACTGAGGAAAACAAAGCCCATCTACAAGCACTGGCGGCTAAACGCGGGTGGAATGCAGTAGAAGACTTTCACATCTTTACACCCTTAGAGCAACCATTGTTAACCCCTGAAGCTGTTGCGTGGGCAGAGGCCGAAGCCAAACGCATCTTGGCTGAGCGACATCGTGCCTCTTAGAGATATTGTCCAATTTCCAATCTTTACACAAGACTTAGAAATGTATCGGCGCAATTATCCTGAGATGGATGCTGTTTATATGGCAATGACATTCTCTCTAATTGATAATCCATTCCAAGGAAAGCCGTTGGAAGTGTTCCCCGATTTTCGAACCTATCTAACCTACCCCAGCGACAATACACCAGCGTTCTATGTCATGTACAGTTATGACACTGAACACATTTACTTACACGCGATCAAAAAGGTTGAGTTCTAAAAGAGTTTCTCGGCTTGTTTGATAGACCACATGATACATGGCCTTTGGTAAGTATCTACCCGCTGTTGAGGAAGTCACGGACGGTTTGGTGGAAGCGCGGGGGATTATCGAGCATCGGGAAGTGGCCGGAGTCGGGAAACATCACGATTTTGCTGTGCGGGGCGTACTGCTTGAGGACTTCCGCTTGGTTGGGGTGAACAATGAGGTCTTTGTTGCCGTAGATGCCGAGGGTTGGCACTTTGACCTCGCCCATGCGCGGGCGGAGATCGGTTGTCCGCAGGGTGGCGATACTTTCGAAGAACGGCCCCATCGTCAGCTTGGATAGATCACTCGCGAACATATTTCCCAGCGCCTTGCCGTCTTTCGCCAGCAGGTAGGAATAGCCGCGCAGCGACACCCGCAAGCCGGACATAAACACATCAAACAAGGCGGGTGAGGTTTCGGCCAAGTCCATCCATGTACGGCGACCGGCGAGTTTAATCAACGGGCGCAGGGACGTGCCGACAATCGGCGAACCGATGACGACAACTTTAACGACTTTTTCGGGGTAGCGGATGGCAGTACCGAGAGAAACCGTGCCGCCCATCGAATGCCCGACCAGCGGCGCTTTCACAATACCGAGTCGATCCATAAATTGGTTAACGAGGAGGATGAAGTTATCCACCGAGAAATCCGCGCCCTGCCCGCCCGAATCGCCGAAGCCCCAGAAGTCGATGGCGTAGGTGCGGAATTCCTTGCCGAGTTCCTCGATGGTTTTGCGCCAGAGCGACCACGAGCCTAGCCAACCATGCAGTAACAGAACCGGTCGACCGCGACCGTAGGTTTCGTAGTGAACGACTCCCTGCTCTGTTACCAGTAATGCCACGATGCCTATATCCTTAGCTGAAGCGACGCAGAGGCATTACTGCTGCTTGTCCATTTCCTCCAAGATCGAGTAAAGCAGTTCGAGCAGGACGTTCTTGACGCTTTCTTTGTCCTTGGCTACGCAGGGCAGCAGCTTTACCCCTTCCTCAATACGCAGGGCGATCCGCAAATCATCGGCAGCCCACGCATCGGGATGATCTTGTTTGTTGGCCGCCACGACATAGGGTGTGGGGGCATAGGCGCGGAAGGTTTCGAGGATACTCTTGGCCTCGCGGAAGGTTTCTGGCTTGGCACTGTCGACCATGACGACAAAGCCGAGCATACCTTCAGCCAAGATTTCCCACATGAAGTCGAAACGGCGCTGACCGGGTGTACCGAACAGGTACAGTACCAGATCGTCGTCAACGGTGATACGACCGAAGTCCATCGCTACGGTGGTAGCCGATTTGACTTCTTTTTCCGCCGCCGAGGTAATCGCCTGATCGGTAGAAACCACTTCGATTTCGCTGATGGAACGGATAAACTCGGTTTTACCGGCGCTAAACGGGCCTGTGATAACCATCTTTACAGTTTGCATAAGGTGCGCTCACTCTTCCCGATATTGAACGTCCGTTATGGACTAGCGGTTGCGATTACTAAATTGACCGAATGCGATCAATCAAACGATTAACGACATCTGCCTTAACCTGCGGTTTTTGCGGCTGGCGTGGACGGCGCTGCATCGAGCTAGCGGCCTGTTCCATTCCCGGCGGCTTCACCAATTCGACCAAACCGGCCTGCTCCAACCCGTAAACCACACGCCGGATTTCGATTTCCGACATATTGTTGGCACGGGCGATCTGGCGGATCGAGTTCTTGGGATTCACATACTGCACCACGCGCCACTCGGCGACGCTGAGGTGGATACCCTTCAGCTTCTCACGCGGGTTGCCGGGGAAACGCAGCGCGAAGTCCAAGTTGGGCAGGTGCTGGTTGAGTTCCTCGATTTCCTTGATGCGGCGTGAGCCTTCGATAATGATGTTTTCAAGGTCAATCGGCACTTGAATACGGTCATTGGGCGGCAGCACGTTGTCATCGAAGCGGAAGGGTTCAGCATTCCAACTCATCAGACTGTAGACGACATCCTGCATGTGCTGTTGAATACTGCTTACGATGTCATTCTGGGTGATGTAATTGGCGTTCATCAACAGAAGCGCCAGCGCCTTATCACTTTTATCACGCGCACGCTCGCGGATGACGCGGGCTTGCTCGTCGGTGAGCTTGCCAACCTTGTTCAGAATGGAAACAAGATTGCCTTCTTGACCGCGCATGGTCGCAAAAATCAGCTTGCCACCTTTAAACGAAACTTGCGCTCGTTCCGGGCCAATTTCAATGCGTTCACGTTTGGTGCCATTCACCTGCTCCATCTGGCCTGTTTTATTGGCGGTGAAAATCGTCAGCGTGCCGGTCTTGCCCGCCAGATTTATCAGATTGAGCAGTTGAGTAACACTAAAATCCCGAAGTTCGCCTTTAAGCGGCATTTAGGCCCCCTCAAAAAAGGTTCAATGCAAGGCCACACGATAAGCACAATGATACATGAAAATGAGAATTGGGTTTAAAAGTCTCTGAAAATCATTATAGCTTGCGCCTATAGGCACGTCAACCAAAGCTGCGGCGTGTACTATAATGCAATCTTCATCGTCCAATAAGCACGATAGGAGTGCTTATGAAAACCCGATTTCGACTATTCACGACCGTTTTTCTCGCTGTTCTGTTGGCCCGATGTATCGTTCCGCAGGGCGAGAGTCTCGGTTCTGTATCAACGCTACCAACTCATCTTACAACCGAAACCCCTTCAGCGAAAATTGAGACTACGCCAACACCGGACGAATTTCCTCCCGATGTGAACCCACTCACCGGTTTGCAAGTGTCTGATCCGAGCGTTTTGGAGCGCCGTCCGCAGGTGGTTAAAATTTCAAACGCGCCGCTGCTGGTGCGACCACAGGCGGGAATCGGGGCGGCGGACATCGTGTTTGAGCATTACGCCGAAGGTGGTTTAACGCGCTTTTCAGCCATTTTCTACGGGCAAGCACCGAACCGTGTCGGCTCGATCCGCAGCGCACGGTTGATCGACCTCGACCTGATGCCAATGTTCGGGGGGCTTCTCGACTTTTCCGGCGCGAGTACGGGCGTGGAAACCCTGCTTAATAACTCGGATTACGCGAACCGATTGTTCAAGGGGGTGCTGTTCGGGCTGCCTTACTATTGGCGCGACGAGACCATCGAAGTACCACACAATATGTTTATGAACCCCAACGCCGTCTGGGAACTGGCGAGCGAACAGGGAATCAACCAGCGCCCCGACCTGCACGGCCTGTCGTTCTCGGAAACGGTGCCGGGGAACAATACTTCGGTCACTACCAAGATCGACATCCGCTACCGCGCGACGCGGGTGATGTGGAGCTATGACGCGGCGACCGGCCTTTACCGCCGCAGCGCCGACGGGCAAGGCCACTTCGACGCGAACACGCTGGAACAGATCACAGCGGCGAACGTGGTGGTGATTTTCGCCGATCACCAGTTTACAGACATTGTGGAAAGCGAGTTCCAAGGGAGCAAGAGCTACAGCATCGGGATTAACCTGATGGGCGACGGTGACGCGGTGTTGTTCCGCGATGGCCTCCGTTACGTGGGGCGCTGGGTGCGGGACGACATCAACACGATTATCGGGCTGCGAACGATGACCGGCGACCTCTTGCCGCTAAAGCCGGGGCAAACATGGTTCCAAGTGATGCAGCTACCGGAACAACGGATACCGGAAGAAGAATGGCTGGAAGTGGAATAGTCGCAAGTTTTAAGTGGCAAGTTAAAAGAGAAGTCATCAGCTATCAGTCGCCAGTCTCCAGCAAGGCGAATACGAGTCGCCAAGAACGCCAAGGAATACAGAGAGCGCCAACGTTTATGGCGGCAATGGCGGCGGCGGCGGCAGTACAGCGCCAATTCAGTTTTTAGTTGTCAGTTATCAGTTATCAGTTATCAGTTATCAGTTGTCAGTTGTCAGTTGTCAGTTGTCAGTTATCAGTTGGCAGTTGGCAGTTGGCAGTTGTCAGTCAACAGTTCACAGTTAAGAATCTTTCGGTTTGTGGTGGCAGTAGAACACCATAAAAGTTGTAAATGTTCAATATATTCAAAATGTTGCAATTGTTGAGCTTACAATGTTGTTGTTGCTGTTGTTGCTGTTGAGAATCTCATATTTATGTCGCAAATGTCGTCAGTGTCGTCAGTGTCAGTCGAAACCCCACCCCAACCCACATCGGCACGTTCGCAGGCTCACTCCGCCGATAGCCGTAGTAACAGGGAGGGCGGAAATACAGGCAAATTTGGCACTATAGATTTCGGCAATGGCAAAAGTAGTCTCCAGTCTATAGTCGCCAGTCGTCAGTCCAATGCAAAAACAAATGCACAAAATGCGGCAAAAGCAGCACAGGCGGCAGATAATTGTTGTGCGATTGGCGCATGTTAAGATGCAGCGGAGAAAGAACCCCCTCCGTCGCTGACGCGACACCTCCCCCGTAAACGAGGGAGGCTAAAATGCACGGGAGGGTCGCAGCATCGTCTAACTTATAGCTACAATCACTTTCAATTTTAGAACATTTGTATTACGAAGTCAAGCAGTGGAGGTTAGCGTTTACAAACCTTTGGGGGCGGTTTGTCGATATGGGATATTGTGCAAGCATTAATTCACAGACGACTGCCTATTTTTGGACGAAAACTCAGTTGCTCCAAAAGGGGAAGTGTATTAGAGTGAGATTAACGATCAGTTTAGAAAGGATTGCCGCCATGAATGATTTTCTTAAAAGCCTTGATCCGATACTTAAACCTATTAATGATGCGATGCGAAATATTCCTTCTAGTCAGATTGTTCGTTATGTGATGATTTATGCGCTAATTGTGGGGATCATTAACCTATGCGGCAGTATCGGGTTAGTTAGCGTTGGGCTTTTTGGTGGGGCGGCCAGTATTATTAGCGGCGGTTTTATGGGTGGGAGTGCCGAGGGGCAACAAGCAACAGCGGCACTTGGCGCAGCCAGTGGCATAGCCGTCTTCGCAGGGATTTTGTACTTTATTGAAGCACCGATTTTGCTGGTCGTAGCTTACGGGTTATACCGTCGTGCGCCATGGGCGCGTATGGGAACGGTGTTTGCCCTTCTCGCGAGTGCCTTCATTTCGCTGTTGCATGTTCTAGGCGGCGATATCTTCAGCATTATCTGGGTGCTGGTCGGTTTGTATCTGGCGTATTTCTTCTATACCGATGCGGGTGTCAAGCGCGAGTTCGGTCAGGTTTAGTTCGCACCGTTCACATCAGCAAAGAAAAGCGCTGTGCCGGAAGTCGGGACGGCGCTTTTTAATTTGAACCGCACCCCCACGATAGCAGGACGAATACGGGAGGGTCTCAGCCCCGCCCCTAAACTTTGAACCAGTAGTTTTGTGAACGTCGCAGCATCGTGTAACTTATAACTACCATCATTTTCAAGATGGTGGTTGCGAAGTAAGTGATGCGTGTGGTGTGGTGGCGCGGACAGCCTATCTGCTGTCCCTACGCTCGTGGGGGTGATGGTGGTGGGTGACGCGGATGAGGCACGCCTCATCCCTACATCAGAAAGCGACCTTTAAACACGCGCTGAGACCATTCCCACAAGAGCAATTCGTAGGTCATTAGCCTTCATCCACCGCCGTCACGATGCGGAAGCCGATGTGGTGATCCTGATAGTTCGGCGGGTCTTCAAAGTGTTTGTAGGCCGACCGCGCGACATAGGGATTGCTGCCCCACCAGCCGCCCTTTTCGACCTTCTGCTTGCCGGTATCGGCTCCGGTCGGATCATCCTTCGGGCTGTCCTTATAGTAGGTGCTGCTCAACCAATCCTGCGCCCATTCCATCGCGTTCCCCGCCATGTCATACGCACCGACCCAACTGACACCCTCAGGATACGTGCCAACGGGGGTTAGTCCTTCGCTATCGACGACATTGGCTTTGGCCGCGTCCCACTCGTTACCCCACGGGTAGATCAGCGACTCCGGCCCACGGGCGGCGAACTCCCACTGGGCTTCGGTCGGCAGGCTGCCTCCACGCCACGCGGCGTAGGCTTCGGCTTCGAACCACGTCACGCAGGTACGGGGGTGATCGGGTTCGGTATCCTCGCAAGCGACCGGCAGCTCCGCCATATCCTGCCGACCCAACCAGATCGCGCCACGTTCCGACCAGTATTCGGGTGTGGTGTAGCCGCCGTCAGCGACGAACACATCAAAGCTGGCATTCGTCACCTCGTACTGGTCGATCCAGTAACCTTTGGTGAGGCAGACTTCATGCTGGGGCTTCTCATAGCGGGCGGCGGGCTTCACCCAATCCGGCGCA
This sequence comes from Chloroflexota bacterium, assembly GCA_020161935.1. Lineage (GTDB taxonomy): Bacteria > Chloroflexota > Anaerolineae > Aggregatilineales > Phototrophicaceae > CFX2. The sequence continues at coordinate 90,606 of JAIUNI010000010.1, read as the reverse complement.
CCATTTTCGAGGGCGGCCTCAAGCTGCTCGTCGGTGCTGCCCATCATGAAGCAGCCGGAGGGCACATAGACCTGCGCGATGCCTTTGTCGTCCACGCGCGTGTCCCCCGCTTGTGGTTCAGCCGCCGCGTCTTGAGCCATGAGTACACCACCTGTCACAAAAGCAATACCGATCAATAATCCAATTTTTGCAAGCATCGCGTTCCTCACAAGCCATAACGAAGATGGCTAAAATACCCACCAGACGAGGAAATTGTTCAATTTGAGTAACGTGACCCCCTCATCCCCCTAGCGCCTACCTTGCGACAAGCTCAGTAAGGCGCTTACCTTCTCCCCCGTAGTAACAGGGGAGAAGGGAGTAAGACTGTACGACTTCAGCACCTGTGAGACATCAAGCGAGATGTAACGACATGAGACTATTCCTTAGGATCGGATGCGTGGGGACGTGCAGCAATACTGCCACATACAATATGATCTCATGATCGTCAGGAACGGTTATCGGATGTGATGTCGTTTGGGAATTTTTCGGGCTATAATCAACACCATTCCACAGGGGTAAACTACATTTAGACGTGAAGGGTGATTTGACCCTCACCCCACGATGGTACGTCCGCAGGCTCACACCACCATCAGCCTCTCCCTCAGGGCGAGGGGAGCAGATGTAGGACGAGGGATTTTATAAAGTGTTCATTTCGTGTGGTGCTTCACATAGACAGATCGCAAACACATAAAGGTGAACGAGCGATGTCATTTCAATCGGTCGAACAAGGTATTGGCGCGATACAAGCCGGCAACCGTGACGAGGGTGCGCGGCTGCTGAAAATCGCCCTGAAGGACACGACGCTGACGGGGGCGCTGCGGGCAGTGGCGCTGTTGTGGCTGGGTGAGGTCACGGCTGACCCTGCCGAGAAACGGGCGTATTACAAAGATGCGCTGGCGGCAGACCCGACGAACGCGGGTATCAAGGAGCGTGTCGAGAGTTTCCTCGCGCAGTCGTTCATGCCGCCGCCGACCAGTACGCAAACCGCCGCGCAGGTCGTTCCACCTGCCCCGACCAGCTTACCGGGTTCGTTTAACACGCCCAATCCGTATGCGCCAACCCTACCTAAAACGGGCAACCTCGCTTTTGCCGCCAGCGCACCGAACGCCTTCGCGCAGGTTGTGTCGATCAGCGGCGGGGCGAACGGCACGGCGACCGCCTTTTATGTGGCGAAAGAGGGCTTATTGGCGACAACACGCTTCGCTCTGGGGGGGGCGGATCAGGTAATCGTTGAACTGCAAAACCGACAGCAAGTCCCCGGTTATGTGCTGCGTTCATATCCAGAGTATGACCTCGCCTTCATTTATATTCAGCAGCCGGTGAACGACCTGATGCCCACGAGTCAGGCGATAAATGTAGTCGAAGAAGCGCGGCTGACGGCGCTGTGTGCCAACGGGACGGTGATTCAAGGTAAGCGGCGCAGCACCAAACGGCTGATCGCGGCACAGTGGTTCCCGACGGACATCACCGAACTGCCGGACGCGGGCGGCGAGCCGATCTTGGACGAGCGCAACACGATTGTGGGGATGATGACGCGCAACACCGCCAGCACATCCGCCTACATTTACGGGCTGAACATCAACACCATCCGTACCCAGCTTGAGCTGTTCCGGCAGGAGACGACCGAGGGGCAGCGGGCTTACTGCCGTCACTGCGGACACACCAGCAAGGCGCTGGCGGCGGGCGGGTATTACTGCGAGAAGTGCGGGGGATTGCACCCACAGGCGGAGGGTTTGATGCGGCAGCCGCAGCCCCAGACGCAAGCCTTCTACTACGAGTACAACAGTATGGCCTGCCCGAACTGCAACGCGAACGTGGGCTTCCACCGGAACACCTGCCTGCGCTGCGGGCAACCAGCGGGGCGGACGTAAAGGTGAATTAAAAGGGCTTGCCGGCAGCAAGCCCCTACAAGATATAGCATTCACGATTATAGGAGTTTATCTACTTTCGATGATGTTGACGCTTTACTCACCTGCCCACATCGTACCTAAGAAGGCGATGCCAGAGGCGATGAACCCGATGAGGGCGATGCCGGTGTCGCCATTGGTGTAAAAGAGCGTGGAGGAGATCAACAGCCCTGCAAACAAGGTCGCGCGGGTTGTCCGTTTGCCCTGCGCCTCGATGCGCTGCATCTGCTTGCGATAGGTGGGCGTGGGCGTGACTTTCACGGTGAGTTCGCCACGGTCAAGCTGGGTCAGCACGTTATCCAACTGCTGGGGGACGGTGATGGCACGGTTCAGGAGCATCCGCCCCGCTTCGAGAATGACCTGTGGTGCGTTCCCGTTGAACAAACCCTGTATCATGGGTAAGCCCAACACATCGCCGCTCAAGCCGCCCACGCTGCCGGTTCGCAGGGTATCGGTCATCATCTTTTGGGCGTAGGGCGCAAGCTCCGACCACGGGTTAAAGTTCGGGTCAAGGCTGGTCGCCATGCCGCTGAGGATACCCATCGCTCGACCGAGATAGATGAAGTCCTGCGGGACTTGGAAAGGCATCGCGTAAATCAGGTCGTTGAACTCCGCGCCGAGGTCACGGGCATCATCGTAGCTGACGTTTTTGATGTCGGTCATGCTCATGCCCCAGACCGTGTCGAAGGCTGCTTTGGTCGCCTCAACGATACGTTCGGTGTCGGCATCCGGCATCAAAAAGCCAAGCTGCTCGTAGCTCTTGACCAAGCCCTCGGCATCACGAGTTACCACCGAAGTCAGGGTGCTAATCAAGCCAGAGGCCAACTGGGGTGAGAGTGAGCCGGTCATGCCGAAGTCGACAAAGATCAGATAGAACGGGCGGCCTTCCGCGCCGTAATGCCGTGTGCCGTTGGCCTGTGGGAGCGGGTAGACGAACAGGTTGCCGGGGTGCGGGTCGGCGTGGAAGTAGCGTTCCTCAAACACCTGCTTAAGGTAGCAGTCCATCAGCCGCTTGGCGACCGCGTTCCGGTTCACCCCTGCCGCCTCTAAAGCTGCGTAGTCGTTAATCTTGATGGTGGTCACATCTTCGATGGTGAGGATGGAGTCGGTTGAGTGTTCAGGGTAAATCGTGGGGATGTAGATACCCATATCGTCTTTGAACATCTCGGCGAAGCGAGCAGCGTTACGTGCCTCGTGCTTGTAGGAGACTTCTTCCAGCAGCACACGCCCGAATTCCTCGGTCAGTGCCGCCATATCTGCCCGACGGCGAATAAACTGGAATTGGTTGGCAACCCACGCCACGATGCGTAAGGCCGCAAGGTCGGTATAGATGATCTCGCGAATGCCGGGGCGCTGTACTTTGACGACGACTTTATCGCCATTGTGAAGCTGACCACGGTACACCTGCCCCAACGAGGCCGCCGCGATAGGGGTATCCGCCAGCCACTTGTAGCGCTGCTCAACGGAACCGAGTTCACGGGTAATTACTTTGCGGATTTCATCCTGTGGCACGCTTGGCACTTCGTCTTGCAAGCCAGCCAGTTCGCGGGTGATTTCTTCGGGCAGCACATCTTCGCGCGTCGAGATGAACTGTCCGAGCTTAATCATCACGCCGCCCATGAGGATGGCGAAACCACGGAAGCTGCGGGCATACTTCACGAAGCGTCCGGTGCTGCCTGCATCCACCCGATCCTGCCCGATGAGCTTGGGCATCAGGTAGTACCAGAACAGCACGTTAGCAAACAACCGCGCCGCGAACCACAGCGTTCGCACATAACGAAACTGCATCGCCAGCGACCGGTGCTTGGGGATGTTCCGTGCCGCCTGTTCATGGTCAATCGTATCAGTCGCTGCTTCGCTCACCTGCGCCGGAAGCAGCACCGGTGAGGCGGTAGCAGGAGACGAAACGCGGTTTAGGAACGCGGGTTCCGCAACCGTATCATCCAAGATTTCATATGGCGCGGTCGTGGTTTCATCGCGCAATAAGCGGTAAGTGCCGGTAGTCCGTTTCTCACGCCCGCTGCTTGGCGGAATGAGGGTCTTTGACAAACTGGATTCTAAGCGTTGATTGTTCAAACTTGGCATCGCCAATCTCTAAGTCCCATAGGGCATAGGGGAGTACGATATTCCGGCGGTACGGGCCAACACGCAGCGTAAGTTCATCGCGCGAACGGTACAAATCCATATCGTCTTTATTCGCGAAGGGCAGCGGTACATTCAGGACGAAGTTGCCGTCGCCTTTGCTCTCAATCGTATGGGTACGCCCGTCGAACATTTTCTCGGCAGGATTTTTGTCGCCGTAAAGCTCGTTCGCCAGCGTCCGCAGCGTGTCCAACCCACCGACTTCTTGCCCGAACATCGGCGCTTTGAACAACGGGAGTTCGCCAAACGCCTCGCCAATGAAGGCCATATTCTCCTGCTGTTTGGTCTTGGCGTGGGCGAAGTAGGGATCGGTCACCTGCGGGGGGATGATACGGTTGCACAGGATAGCATCAGTCGCGTAGCCATACAGGTTCAAGTAGGTATAGGTGCGCTGCGTCTCTTTGATGACCATCTTCTCAGGATTGACCACCAAACGGATGCTGCTCATCTCAGAATTGGTCAGCAGTTGGCGGACGCTATCGAGCGTGTCGAATAACTGCTCGACCTGTCCAAAAGCGGCTTCATCCGGCATGGCATCACCACGCCGCATCAGCTTGCTAATCGGGCGAATGACCTTACTCACGCCGCGAGTGAGCGTGATGATGCGTTCGAACCACCAGCGCGTGACATCCGGCAGACTGAGCAAGCGCAGTGTTTCGGCGGTCGGTGCGGCATCCACGACCAGCACGTCAAATTGGCCTTCCTTGACGTACTTGTTAATCCAGAGGAGGTGAGCGCCTTCTTCGAGGCCGGGGAGAATAGTCACTTCTTCGGCGACCACATCTTCCACGCCCTGCTTGCTAAACAGCGCGACCATATACTTCTGGAACAAGCCCCAGTACTTATCCATCGAGTAACGGGCATCGACTTCCTGCGCCCACAGGTTGGGGTACAGTTGGACGGGTTCAGGGCCGATTTCTTTTTCGAGCGAGTCGGCGAGGCTGTGGGCGGTATCGGTGCTGATGACGATGGTCTTCAGCCCCATTTCGGCGCAGCGGAGAGCGGTCGCCGCTGAAATACTGGTTTTACCCACGCCACCCTTGCCGGTGTGTACGATTATACGCATGTGAAACCCTTCACGATCTATAGGCTTATTATACACAAGAAGGAAGTTCAGCCTTCCATACACTCATATACGTATAATGTGGATGCGGGTTGTATATCGGCAGAATAACTAGACTTTTAGCGAGTCTTTCGTAACGAATGAGGATAAATGAAAAGGCTGAGGGAAACCGCAGCCCATACGCAACAAGTTGATTTTAGGGTTGGTATTTGCCATAGGATAAAAGGCTTGTCCGATAATTCAAGGATTTCTCGGTTGCGCCGCATGAGGCTAAAGCCGTCATGCTGATCACCAGACAAGCGCACTCAAGGCGCTTCAAAAACTTAGGGAGAAACACGCGCTTTATAGCGATCTATTATCTCTAATTCACTCAAAAAGTAATTATCGGACAAGCCTTAAACCCTATGGCAAGGCGAATAAACCGCCGTGAACGGGGATCATTCGGAAAGTCGTATGTACGAAGCCGAAAAAGTTGTTTGTGGGCAGGAAGGCAACGGACAGCCTGTCTGCTGTCCCTACAACCGTGGAGATGAGGGCGGTTGGCGGGCGCACAGCCGTGCGCCCTACAGTAGTGGTGTTGGGGTTGGTTGGTGGCACGCCTCCGCCCTACAACCGTGGTGATGGAGCTATAGGAGAGAAAGGGCGCAAGGCTTGCGCCCCTACAATATCACATTCTAGGTGTTCAATAAGCCGCTTAACTTGGTGCATATGGGCTGCAGGTTCCCACAGCCTTTATCTTTAGATCACCCGCACGGGGGTGCCGATGGAAGCCCAATCGAAGAACCATTTGGCCTCGTCGGTAGGCAGGTTAACGCAGCCGTGGCTCATGCGCCGACCGAAGCTGTTGTGCCAGTATGTGCCGTGAATGCCGTAGCCCTGATAGAAGTACATGGTGTACGGAACCTGCGGCAGGAAGTAGCCGGGGCCGCTCATGTCATCCGCCACATATTTAACGTAAATTTTGTAGTCGCCCAACACCGTCGGCGTTTCGTAGCGTCCGGTTGAAGTCAGGTGTGAGCGAACAAGCTGGCCGTTCTCATAGGCGTAGATGCGCTGGTCTTCGGTGGAGACGAGGATCGACTTGCCACTGCTGGTCGGCGCGGGCGGTGCATCCTCGGCTGCCGGCTCATAAACGCCGGACGCAGGGATCACCAACTCCTGACCGACATACAGCAGGTCGGGGTCGCTGATGTTGTTCAGCGCCAGAATGTCATCCATGTCTACGCCGTACTGACGGGCGATCAAGCCTAACTCCTGCCCTGCTTCAACGACATGCGTCACACGCGAATTCGAGTCGAGGCCGCGCGAGTCGCTGGGCGGCGGGTCAACCACGATCATATCGAGTTCCAACACACCATCAACCAGTTCGCCATCGGCATCGGCTTGAAGGCGGCTGAGGGTCACGGGAATTTCCATCGAGCGACCCTGCTGCGGGGGGTTACCGGGAACGGCGGCGATATTCACCTGCGGGCTGAGGGCAACCAGCGTGTTCTGCGTGGTCACGAGGTCGATGCTCATGCGCGGCATCAGGTTACTTTGCGCGGGTGCATTTTTGAGGGCGGCGATGGTACCATCCACATCGACGGTTACACCCAAATCAGTAAACGACACCTGCCAACTGCGGCTGCCATCGGTGAGCGTGACCGGACTCGCCGCCCACTGAGCGAGTTGGGTACGTGCGGCTTCAACGGACTGCCCGCCAACGGATAAGCCCGCGATGCTGACACCGGACGCGACACCGCGATTAGCGAGCAAACCGATGAGCAGCAAAGCGCCGATAAAGGTGAACACGGCAGCACCCGCCGCACCAATCCCACCGACGATAAGCCACGGCAGCCAACGGCGCTTGGTGGTTGGACGGTTATTCGGTTTGCGCGGCTGCTGCGGTGGACGAGGCGAGTACTGAGGTTGACTTGAGTACATAGTTTCTTACTTCTGTATAACACTCACTTCACTATATAACGATTTTCAAACCGGTTAGCTGCTGATTACCTGACGCTAACCATACGATTTGGTCAGCCGCCCAAACTTTTCACATGCTCGTTGAAAAACACGACTGACAGCACCAGCGCATTGTCGCGGTTGGTGGCGATGTTGTGGTCGTCGTTGGGGTACAGGAACAGCTCGGTTGAGCGACCTGCCGCGCGGATTTGCTCGTCCAACAGCACCGAATAACTGTAGGGGACGGTTGTATCGCCTGTGCCGTGGTGCAGCTGAATCGGGCCGGAAAGATCGGCTAGGTAGGCGTTGGCGGACAGCGCGTTCCAATAAGCGGGGTTTTCCCCCGGCGTGCCGTATTGGGCGACCATATCAGTGCGCCAGTTCGGGCGATTGCTGTTACCACTGCGGCTGCCACCCCACCAACTGTTGAATAGTTCTTCGTAGGAGGCGACGACCCCTGCCCAGATGACACCGGCTTTGATTTCGGGATTCACAACCATCGCCCGCAGTGTGATGTAGCCGCCCATCGAATGTCCCCACATACCGATACGGTTGGGGTCGGCATCGGGATAGCGTTTAGCGGAGGCGAAGGCGTTCAGCACGTCAACCACATAACCGGGGTCGCCATAAATCGAGGTCGAACTGCCTTCCGACGAGCCGTGACCACGATAGTCGGATTTGACGACGATATAACCATTGCTGGCGAAGGCATCGGTATAGGCAAGGTAACGCTCGGTCGTGCGGTACTGGTCGGGTGGGATGTAACCGTGGTTGAAGATGACGACCGGATAACCGGAAGCCGGTTTTTCTTCCCACGGGATGGTCAGCAGGGCGAAAATCTTTAACCCATCGGATAGATAGGAAACGATATAGCGGTTGTAGTTCGAGCCGGGTGAAAGCGTCTGCTCGACCACAAAGTCGCTACCTTCGTAGCTGCGCGACCGTAGATAGTCGATACTCAGCGGAATGCTCGCCATTTCGGAGGGGCCGGAAACGACCGGCGCTACCGGGATAACGGGCGCTTCGATCACCGTGTTTTGCGCGGTATCGGGCAGCGGCGGTAATTCGGCTGGCGCAGTGGGTTCGATGTCGGTTGTGGTGAGCGGTGTTTCAGTACCCGAAAAGCAGGCAGTCAGGCTGAATAGCAAGGCAATCAACAACAGCGCGATTGGGTATTTAGGTTGCATATCCTTTGTTGGGCATCCAATAAAACAACATAATCCATTATAGGGATAAATGACAGGATAGCAGCCCCTCATGAATAGGGGATTAGGGGGTGTGTTATAGCTGTCGTAGAAAGGCTTCGCGGTTGTTCAGGAAATCCCGCGTGAGGTTGACGTGTTCGAGTTCATCGTAGGCGACCTGCGAGACTTTACCCTGATCGAAGCTCAGGATGACGGCATCGGGGAAGGCCATCAAAATTGGCGAGTGGGTGGCGATAATGAACTGGGCGCTGTGCTGTTCGACCATCTCTTTGAGCAGCGAGAGGAAGCCCAACTGCCGGAGGGGTGAAAGCGGCGCTTCTGGTTCATCGAGCAAGTAAAGGCCGTTCGGTTGAAAGCGGGCTTTGAAGAAGGTAAAGAAGCTCTCGCCATGTGATCGCTCGTCCAAGTCGCCATTGTAGCGCGTCTTCAACTCGTGAAGCTGCCCGATATGCGCCATGCGGGCAAGTCCCTGTGCGAACTTCGAGCGATCTTTATATTCCTCGTCGATCTCTTTGACCTCAGCTTCCAGTTCCTGCCGGATACGCGCGAGCCGCTTGGCATAGCCGAAGTAATCCTCCGCGCGGAGGAAGAAGCCGTTACGGGTGCGCTTGCTCCACGTCAGCTTAAGCGCCTTGCCCAGCTTGCTGACGTTGGCTAATGAGGTGTCATGGTCGAGTTCATCGCTGCCTACGGCGATGGCGTTGGCGGCGCTGGCAATCGCCTCTAAGAAGGTGGATTTGCCCGACCCATTCTCGCCCACGAGGAAGGTCATGGGCGTGGTGAACGCGAGTTCGGGCAGCGACTTAATGACCGGAACGGTGAACGGAAACTGCTCGGCTTCGGCAGTGGGTATCCGTGATAAGCTGACGGATTGCAGGTGAATCATGATGAACCTTCTTTGTCCTCAAGCAGCATATCACGCAGTTCGTTGGCGTTTTGCAGCGCTTGCCCGCCCATCGTGTTATTGAAGAACACGTAAACATCCTTTTGACCGAGGTAAGGGCGAATCGTCTCCGCCCACACTTGAAGCTGCTGCGGCGTGTAGAGCGAGTTGTAGAGTTTATTCGGCCCATGAAAGCGAAGGTACATGATATGGTCGGTGGTCACTTGACGGTTCGAGAACTTGGTCACATCGGTGATGACAAACCCCGCGCCAAAGATATTGAGCAAATCGTAAACTTCATTGTTCAACCACGAGATATGCCGGAACTCAAATACCTGCTTGGTGTTTTTCGGCAGTACCCTCAGAAAGTGAGCTAGCTCAACCAACAGGTTATCCGCATGGGCGCTGGCGGGGAACTGCCACAACATCGCAGCTAACTTATCACCCAAAGCGGCGGTATTGGCGACGAACGACTCCAGTTCCTCATCAATATTTTCGAGCGCCTTCTCATGGGTGATGACCTTCGGTCCTTTGACCACAAACCGAAATTCATCCGGCGTGACCTCGCCCCAATGGGCGTACACCTTGGCCTCGAACGGGCGGTAAAAAGTGGCGTTGACCTCCACCGCGTTATAGCGACTGGCGTAGTAGGCCAGCCAGTCCTTTTGGGGGACACCCTTCGGATAGAACTGGCCGCGCCATTCCTGATAGGCGTAACCGGATGTGCCGATGTAAAGGTTCGCCAATGGTTGTTCCCTACTGTAGATTTACTTTAACCGGGCGGTTTCTTGATAGCGATAGCAATTGATGGTGTGGTCGTTGACCATGCCGCAGGCTTGCATGAAGGCGTAGCAAATGGTCGGGCCGACGAACTTGAAGCCGCGTTTGAGCAGGTCTTTGCTCATGGCGCGGGACTCGGCGGTTTCCGGCGGCACCTGCCCCAGCCCTTCCCAATGGTTAACCAGCGGCTTGCCGCCCACAAAGCCCCAGATGTACTTATCGAAACTGCCGAATTCCTCGACCACTTTGAGGTACGCCCGCGCGTTAGCAATCGCCGCGTTCACCTTCAGGCGGTTGCGGATGATGCCGGGGTTGGCGAGCAGTTCGGCGACTTTGGCCTCGTCGTAGCGAATGATCTTCTGCGGGTCGAACTGGTCGAAGGCTTGGCGGTAACTTTCACGTTTACGCAGCACGGTAATCCAGCTTAAACCCGCCTGTGCCCCTTCCAAGTTCAGCATTTCAAAAAGCTCACGGTCGTCGTGGATGAGCCGTATCAATCTGTGTTTCAGTCGTGAAACTTGAAATATCTATCCCCTCCTTTCTCATACGTTTGATAAACATCTCAAACGTTTCTTTAAAGCGCATCGGCTTATCGCCGAGAATTTCAAAATCTTGACCTTTTAACTGAGAAACTTTGGTGCGGATATGTGTCCACTGGCGATACGGAAAGGCTTGGGCAATGTCCATTTTGGTCGCACCTGCCTCAAGTAGTTCTGTGAGCAATTGTAACTCAGTATTTCTCCATATGTGGCGGGCTTTATCATCTGTGTCATTAGCTGCACCAACTCGTTCAATATAGTCATTATAAGTCTCAAAATCACGGATTGGCTTTGGGGTAAATACCGCAGCTTCTTTCCCGAACATCCGAAAAATCTTATCGCGAATTGGCTTCCATTTTCGATCAGGTAGCGCTTCCGCAATCTCAACTTGTGATGCCCTTGCTTCTAACAATGCAGCGATCCTGTCAGTTTCCTCAAAAGAGAACCCATCACCTTTGGTCGGTAAACGTGGAATGAAAAGCGCGTCACATGTATTGTCACGCCAATGGGCGACCAAACGCAGACCGTGTTTATCAAAAGGTTCCGCCGCGATATGACTTAGAAACGCTTGTAAAATAACTCGCTTTGCCTCAAGGTTCATACTAGGCCATTGCTCAATAGTTGGCTCATAGGTATCGCGCAATGTGTAGAGAATTGTTAATTGGGAATTATTTGCATGAAGCGCAGCAATATCTGCTTGCACTCTCACTATTTCCTGTTTCGTATTTGCATAGCGAAGTTCTACGTCTTTGATAAGTTGTGCGTCAGTAAGTGTTTCGAGGCTGGTTACGAGATTGCGCTTGCTTTGCTCAAGCGCGGATAGTTCAGACTCTTTCAGTTTGAGTTCCCGTTCGTAAGTTGCGCCGTATGTGTCAATAGCCTGTTCCCATGATTTATTGTCGAAAGTAGTACGCAATCTATCATGTAATCGCTTGGATACAGCTTCGTCGATCCAGTCTGATTTTTTACTCCAAACATACTGATCAAACACATGGTCATTCGTATAGAGTTTGTACTTATAATGTCTCTCGCGTTTGACATACTCAATGCCGACACGTAACCAATCCCCATCTACCTGTGAAAATATCATTCCCTCGCAGAGTGGTCGTTCAGCGGGTCGTTCAACTTCAAGAGTTGGTCGGCGATATTGTTTATGCGGGCGGTACTCAATATTAGGTTGACCGTCGAGCGCCTGCTCAGAGAGATAGTTAAAGGAACGCATGAAAATATCTATTGGAACAATAGCGGGATGATTATTCCAGCGAACAATCGTGTCATTGACAGTCCAATGTCCGATATAAGCAGCGTTCGTAAGAAGATCTTTGAATGTGGTTTTGCTTGGGTAATATCCATTTTCAAAGCGTTTCATTCCATAAAAAGTTTTGAAACCCTCCGGGGGATGACAACGATTCGGGTCAGGATACGCAATACCCCTTTCGTGAATAGTGCGAATGGCTTGACTTATATTTCCACCCGTTTCGAGAAACAGACGGAAATATTCGTTTATCACAGCTACATATGGCTCAAATGGTACGTACTGTCGCCACTGGTCGTTACTACGCCCATCCGGTAGCAGCTTTCGCATATCAACCATAAATCCCGGCGGAATGCTTCCTCCTGCCCAACATCCTTGCATTGCAAGTCGTTCTTTTGCACGGTGCAGACGCCCTCGAATATAGGATTGTATATACTCGGCTGCCATCTCGGATTTGAACCGAAATTGACGGGCATGAAACGTTCCCATATCTTTATGAGCAAAGTCATAGACCATGCTCGGTGTCAGGACAAGCACATTGTTTTCTCGACAGGCTTCAATAAAAATATTTACCTGTATTTGGGTTATATCACGAAATAAACGATCCTCGTCTTGGCAAGCTACCACTCCAATTTGTGCTGTCGTGATTAACTCAAATAGTCGCCTCATCCCCTTGCGTTCATCAATTTTCTTTGTACCACTCACACCTGCGTCCATGTCTATCATGACAATATTGGTATCTCTCCATCCTCTTTGTTTCAGATATTCCATCATATCAACGGTCTGAATAGTCGTTGAAATATTGCCTACTTGCTTGTCGGATGATTGGCGGTAATACACGGCAACTGGACGATCTAACGGTAGTGTTCCCGGTAATTCCGTCACGGATTGAGCCTGTGCCAAAGATTTATATTGTCTCTTTCCCATAATCGTCTACTCCTGCGTGTGGTTTTAAGTGGACTATTTTGGTTTTCATATACGCATCAATTAGAGTTGTGTAGGCTGCAATGAAATCAATCCCATCCTGTTGTCCAGAGATAGACGTATGTGGGACTTGGGTGGTTGCCTGTCGGTTAAGCTGCTTGTCATCCATACCTGTCCTTCTCTGCAATGGGCAGAAAATAAAAAGTCGCCAACTGCTAGGTAGCACAGTTGACGACTCGAAAGCTCAATAGGTACTATTGCGCCTTAGCCTGCCATGCTGCGGAAACCAGCTTGGTTGGTTAGCTCTCGGTGGGTGTTGGAAGCACCTATCGGGAGCGATCAATATATATGTGTATCACCACTAAGTATAGTCAGTTTTTCATCGAATCGTCAATCTATTTCCCTTAATTGCGCCAGCACTTCCCTTCCGCATGGTACGAGGCGCTGGGAACACCCAATCCAATATACAAAAGCTAAGACGCGCCACAAACCATATTTGTGGGGAGCGCCTTTGTATACGAGTAAGACTCGTTTGTGTCTCCAAAAGCCGTTTTTGGTAGGCTTGACGCGGTTTGGGAAGCCGTTTATTGGATGCCCACATTACTAATCGCTGAAGTTCAGCTTCTCTGCCAAATAAACAATAGGCTGTAGAGAATTCCAACAACTCTATTCTTAGCTCAAACCACCAATTTTTTGTTTTTCTAATATCCAAGTACATATTAATATGAGTCTAATAAGTCAAACTACCAGAGTCAAGTAGGGAACAAAGCCACAATGTTGCATTATTGTCCATGCGACATCACAAGTCTCCACAATCCTCGTCAGTGTGGCTACGTGAAAGAAATATTCGCCAATGTATTTTGCATTTATCCCCCGTCGAGCCGGAGGCCGACTACCACACCGAGCGTGGTGGAAGGCCGAGCTTGCGAGGTCTCTCCGCCCGCGCCCGCCGCAGTTCCGCGCCAGCAATGAGAAGAAATTCGACTTGCTGAAACAGCGCGGAACAAGGGAACCGACAGCCACTAGACACACAATCCTTTCCGAGTCTAACGTCTTTGTGTGGCTGGTCGGCGGCGGGGTGGTAGTCGGGCTTTTCGGACGCGAGGAGAAAAGGCCGACGGGGGGTGGTTGAGGAGTTGGGAGGGTCGCCGTGTTGTGTGCTGAATGTCGCGCTTTTTCTAGGCGATAATGAGGCCACAACCCAGTACCCTCTCCGACGAAACCACAAAAGAATTGGTGCCTTTTGTGTCGCGCTAAGCGCGTGACCGTGTATAGGGTTTTCAGGAACCCTAATCGAAGCCATAGGAAAATACACCGCAAATGGTGGTGTTCAGTAACCATCTCCTATAAAAGCGCTCAGCGCTTTTGGAGTTTTCCGCTACCCTGCCCCGCCAGTTTCTCTCTCCCCTGCCAGTCTGCCTACGCGATGCTTCGCATCGAATTTTCATTCGACTTGATCCGAAGCATCAAGTTCGCGTGAGGTGTCATCAGAAAATATCTTTCGATACTTCCCTATTTCATAGCCTGTTGCCAGATCATGAAAGACGGTTAGCTGTTTAGGTTGTCGCTTCACTGTTTGGGTGTAGGCCGTTGCTCCTTCGCCGCAACGGTGGCGTGCCACATATAAACGCATTGTCTACATGCTCTGTCATTTTCATCATTCGAAATGGTTGGACACAAGGGGTAAATCGCACCGTGATACCATGCTTGCTACCACGACACCATGCAACCATTCAACCGTGGTATCACGGTACCGTGATACCACGGTTTAGGAACAGTTTGCTTTTTTCTCAAGTTAGAAGTCCCGTTTACAGAAAAAGATCGGTTGTTGTGATCGAGATGAACAGGGAAGCGGTCACCGGTTGAGCGATTGCAGCGCTTTATGAAGAATGCTCTTTTGCAGATTGCGCTGATAATCAAAGAAGAGGTAATTGATCGCGATGCGGGCAATGATGTTTTCGTTGGTTCGTAAGCCTTGTTGTCGATAGGTATAAACCAACTCGGCAATCGCCTTTTTCTCAGTAAGTGTGAAGCGGTGGGTGGCCGCTTCTTTACCAAACTCCTTGACCGCTTTTCGGACACGTTCGATGACTGCGCTTTCACTATTTAAAACGGGCAGTTCGCTCACGGGTGGTATCGTGGTATCACGGTGTTGTGATACCATGCCGTCTGATTCTTCTTGAGGAGGCAAAGGGTTTGTGGTTTCGATAACCGCCTCTTTGGGTTGGATCGGAACGATGCCATCCATGTTAATCGCATCCGGCTGACGCGACTTATGCTTAGGATCGAAGTTTTCAGGGCGTGGGTGACGCATGGTTAATGGTTAATAATCCATTGCGCGACGTTGCGGTAGGCTTCTGAGCCTGCGTGACGCGGCGCAAGTTGAATAATTGGCACTTTCAGATCAAATGAACGGGGGAATTCAATCGTTTCTGGGATATACATATCCAACACATTGCCGCCGTAGATTTTGCGAGTCGCCTGTACGATACCGGGGGAGTGGTTCGTACCTGCCTTGTACATGGTAAAAAGTATGCGAATTTCTTGATTAATAAGCTCGTTGCGAAATTTATGCCAGATAATGGCTTGAACGTGGTTAATTAGGTCAGATACCCCATCAATTGCCATTCGTTCGGCACTGGCGGGAACCAGCAGTAAATCAGCCGCTACAATGCCGTTAAAAGCCAATCCCGCTTTGCCGGGTGGAGTATCCACTAAGATATAGTCGTATTCATCTTGTAGCGGTTTGAGTATGTCGCGCAGCATGATTTCGTCACCGGGATCGAGACTTTCTTCGATGGCCGCCATGAGCGAGGACGAGGGAAGAATATCAAACCCAAAAGTTGTCTTTTTTCTCACAACGCTGGCTGGTGTTTGCTTGAGGAACACATGGTAGAAAGCAGGATTGACTTGATCGGGGTCAATCCCCACATAGCGAGTCGATGAGGCCTGTTGGTCAAGATCAACCAATAACACACGCTTTCCAGCTTCGGCTAAACATGCAGCCGTATTGACTGCACTGGTCGTTTTACCGGTTCCGCCTTTGAAGATCGAGAAGGATATTACTTGCGCCATTTTCGGGGTGGATATTCGGATACTTGATTGAACACTTCAACTTCGTGTAAAGGAATTTGATACACATGCCCAACGCGTTTGACATCTGGAATATAGCCATCTTGTATCCAGCGAATGACGGTCTTCTTATCGCGTTTGACGATCTTAGAGAATTCGGTGGCTGAGAGGAAATGCCGCATCCAATCTTTATGACAGGCTGGGGAATTGATGTCAACTGGGGAATTTGGGGAATATGCTGCGTTGAGAATTATGCCGCACGTTGTAACTGATGTTTCTTGAAATAAAACTTGTCGAAGCTAAAAATAGCAGGGATATGAAATTCCTTCATCACAGCCACATTTGAACAATCCACCATACTTGTACTTTTATTCTCTGAGGTGGTGAATATTTTTTCTGACGCTTCTTGCAGTGTACTTGTGATGAAAATGATGGGCAGATTGCCTGAGCGGGCGAATGACAAAAACGAACGGGCGAGAGGTTGCCCGTCATAACGACTGAGAACCGTCGCGGTTTCGGCAATCACAAAATTAGTTGTCACCAATCGCGCATCATCTTTTTCAAACCGTTCATAAATTTCTTTTGCAACCTGGTGATGAACATCTTTTCTGAAAAACATTCCAACAAACGCATCACTGTCAATCAGCACATCAAAGTCAGTCATGATCGCCCCTCCATGTTCCATCTTCACCATAGAGGACTTCATCAATGTTGCTCGACGCATCGGTGATAGGCACATCACACATACCGACCAATTCAAAGAGACCTCTATACATTTTATTGCGGCGCTCTTGCTCGTGGCGTTCAAGTATAGTTGTAATCCCTTCCTCAACAACAGCCGACATTGGCCTATCGGTCTCACGCGTGAAGATTCTAAGGCGTTCTAAGAGGCTAGGACGGATGGTAAACGTGGTACGGACTGCATTCATGCACGTATTACATCATACGAATACCACTCATGCAAGCAGGTCTCGGAAAGGAATGATTAGAGCAGCATCTGACGGAGTTCAGTGACAGTGGCCTTAAAACTGCTGTCTTGACCATTCCGTTCGCGCCACTTCATCCAGAAGTCGATAATGCTGCCGCCACCACAACCTGCGAAACAATGCCAATAATTCTGATCGGGATGCACACCAAAACTTCTAATCTGGTCATCGTGGAACGGGCAATAGCCCAAGTTTCGATCATCGAGTTGCACATAGTGGCTGACAAATTCCAACACCGAAATCTGACTTTTTAAGCGCTCTGAGAGTGGTAAACCATCAGTTGCGTGAGTTGTACGAAATTCAGGTGTAAGTTTGGGGAGGGGAAGTGGGTCTGGTGGAACACGCGCCAGAACACGCATGATAAAGGGCAGCGGAACACGCGAGGGATCTGCGAAGATTGCCATTTGCTCATGGAGGAGAGTTCGTGTATCGCCAGTTGGATGAGAGGAAATTGGAACACCATCTCGATTGACAAATGGGTAGACCTGACCTGATTTTCGATGAACACCGAGTGGAAGCCGAACCAGAGAACCTAATCCTGTTGTGAGTTCATCCTGCTTTGGATACAACTCGACTTGAGGCACGTTATTTTCAGTTATGAGTTGTTTCGCAAACCGCCGCGCGAAGATTCCCGGCAGCGGTGGAGTAAACAACCATAAATGCCCTCCTCGTCTGGAAGGCTCTCGATACGACTGAATAGATTGTGCCTGAAGGGTATCGGCTAATTCACCTAACTGATCCCATTGTGTTTCATCATCCGCATCCAGACATATCCACTGCGCCATGCTTGCGGAATTGAGGGCGTATGCCCCGAGTGTGATTGAGCCTTTAAAATGGCGTTGTAGCAAATCAGCGGTCAGGGGTTTGTGAACACTGATATAGGAGCCATCCGCTTGCTGCCAAGGATAGCAATCCCTCCGGGAAATGAAGGTTTTGGCAAAAGAATCAATGAATAGCGGCGTAATCTCAACATTTAATTCGCGTTCTTGTGAGGACATATTGGGCAGTATAGCAAAAAATACGCGCTCCTAAATATGGTTGGCTCACCAGAGGTGCATTTCCACATTTCGTAAATTAATAAGAACTTAATTTATATTTAATAAATCAAACCGTAGGGTAATCATAGGTTACAAAAGGATAATTTTTCTTGCACAAATTTGGAAACAGAATATATTGTTTATATGTATATTCTTCGGCTATGAAGTGACCACTAAGAAGGGTAAGAAATAGCTAATGCCTACTAATAACTTTAATGATGTAATTATTACTGGTAACCAAGATACAACCCAACTTCAAGTTAAAGCAAATGCAACGCAAACCAAACCCTTACAAAGTTGGAAAGACAGCGGCCCTGATACCAATCCACCCTTATCACAAGTCACGGGCGACGGACGCCTACAAGTTGGCGATGACGTTGGACTAGCCTCACCAGATGCCTTAATTGAATCCCATCGCAATGACACCTCAACCACCAAACCCAAGCGTGGCTTTCACTCTTTAGGCCGGGTTGCGGGAACTCTAAATAGTGTCGTTCAATGGATAGTCACTGAACTCGAATTACGAGGGTCGGGTGTTATTAGTGCTGTTCATAGCGCTTTGCGCGTCAAAGTTACAAACCTGAATACAGCAACACCCTCAGCAGGTGCCGAACTGCGGGGTGGGGATATTGAAGTGGTTAACGATGCTAGTGCAAGTGCATCAGCATTGCCGAAAGCAACTGGATTGCACGTCGCCGTCACCAATGCATCTGGCAAAATCATTACGGATGCCGTGGGTCTTAAAGTCAAACTGAATAACTCTGGAACCATCACCAATCCATATTCAATTTATACAGAAGGCCCCGGTGCAATTCATCTGGAAGACTTCCTTGAAGTAAAAACTCAAGCATCTTCGCCAAGTACGCCCGTTTCCAATTTTGTAAAGCTGTATCCGAAATCAGATGGCAAACTGTATATCAAAGATTGGAATGGTGTCGAAACCCCGGTGGGGGGAGCAGCGGTTATTCCAGAAACCTGTAATGGGCGGTTAACTTTGACAAGCAATACCCCTGTCACGAGCGGTGATGTAACGGCTGCCACGACCTTGTATTTTACCCCATTTAGAGGGAATCAAGTTGCGCTTTATAACGGCTCTAGTTGGGTACAAACTAATTTTTCTGAGCGCATTCTATCGCTTTCAGGATTGGCAGCGAATACGAACCACGACATCTTTCTATATAATAATGCAGGCACCCTAACGCTTGAAGCATTGGCATGGACAAATAATACAACCCGAGTATCACTTGGGTTACAAGACAATATTTATGTCAAAGGCGGAGCTGTAACCAGACGGTATTTAGGAACCATTCGTACGACTTCAACCGCAGGTCAGACTGAAGACTCACAAGCGAGACGGTTTGTGTGGAATTGCTATCATCGCGTTAATAAGCCCTTGATACGGCGAGAAACACAAGCAAGTTGGAACTATAATACGGCTACTGCACGTGCGGCATTCGGAAACAATGCCAACCGTGTGGAGATCGTAACTGGGCTTGCGGAAAAAGCATTGAATCTTTCTCTTCATGTAAGTTATCTGTGTTCTCACACCTCTTCGATTGGGTATAGCGTTTGGATTGGTGAAGACAGCACGACGACCCCCGCTTCAGAATTGGTTGGAGGCCGCATCGTAGCGCCTGGCGATGGCGGTGGGATTGCAACCGCACAGGTCACCAAAATTCCATCGATTGGATACCACTATTATCAATGGATTGAGATAGGAGCCGGAGTCGGTGCACAATCTTGGTTTGCAGGTTCAGGCGTCAATTCAGGTCTAGTAGGAGAAATCGAAGTATGATCAATCCAATTTTTGAGGTCAATTTGATACGTCTTCAACGTGAACTCGAACAGGCTGGGCTTCCAATTGTTGGTTTATCAACTGCGGATGGAACAAAAGCGACTGTCCGTTTTGATTTTTCTCCCGACGTAACGGATGAACAGCGCGTTCAAGCGGCAAACATTTTGAAAGTTCACGCTCCCATAACGGCTGAGGACAAGCGACGCGAGGCCTATGCCCAAAAGGGCATTACTGATACTACTATGATATTGGCGCTTTGGGAGCAAATTGTAGAAGGTAAGCCTGAAAAAGTGCAAGCCATTCAGGTCATGAAGCAGCAAATCGATAATGAGTTTCCGTTAAACAAAATTGAAGCTCAAAATAAATAATAATATCTATCTGAGTGTTGACGAAAAGGCAAAGCGCAAATGGAATTTCGTGCTCACACCGTTGATCAGTTAATTGATGCCATTACCGCAATTAATGGTATTTCAAGTGGAACGCATAGTATACAGCTACGCGCCAATCAAGAGTATGTGATCGAAAATAGTAACAACTCCGACACGAATGGCGCAAGCGCATTTCCGATTGTGAACAAAACCATCGTCGTTTATGGCAACGGTGCAACTATTCGTCGAAATACAACAGCCCCAGCATTGCGATTTTTCCACGTCGGTAGTACAGGAAATCTCAGGCTAAATGGACTAACACTTCAAGCAGGAAATTTACGCGGTATTAACCCTATCGCTGGATTGCACGGGGCTTGTATTCGTAATGCGGGTACCTTACATCTTGTGCAATGTAAGTTGTTGAATAATCTCAACGACATGAATGCGGGTTATGGGGGCGCAATTTATTCTACGCCGGGAAGCACCCTTACTGTTGAAGATAGTCTAATTTATGGCAACGAGGCTTCCAATGCTGCTATTGCCAGCGATGGAACCCTATTAATGACAAATTGTGTTATTTCTGCCAACAAAGGAACGATAGTTGGTGGTATTGGTGGATCGGCGAACGCGACACTCACACATTGTATTATTGCGTCCAATACAGCTCAAGACGCAGGAGGTATTCGCTGGGGGGGGGCTTCTGGACAACTTACAGTCAATTATTGTGATATTTTCTTAAATCGTGCCAATAATTCAGGGGGGTGTTTTTTTCTAGAAAATGGGAGCGGAGCTACTGTCAATCTGCAATATAATCGGATATTTGACAATTATAGTGTCGATGTCTCTTCCCTTACTCGTGATGTGAGCATTGCTTTCCCCAAAACCATAGATGCCAGATATACATGGTGGGGTGCCAATAATGGCCCGTCGGGAGAAGACCCCAGCAACAACACATTGCAGGGAATTGGGGATTCGATTTCAAGAGGCGTACAATATTACCCGTTTCGAGAAACCAGCGAACCTGTACATGACGGCGTTAATTTTTGCCCCATTAATGATGCGGCGCTCGATTCAAGCATGGGCACTAATCCTATCAGTCTCCGCTTGGGCGAAAAGCGCCTGGAACTAACAGATTTGTCACTCCAAACACCAGCGGGGTCGCTCAATTTTACCCGTTATTTTCGCCAGTTCAAGCAAACCGACGACCCGAACACCTTTTTTCGACTGATGGGTTTGGGCTGGACTCATAATCATAATTTTCGTTTGGTTGACGAAACAAACTTAACTCCTCCTCGGTTAGTTTTATTGTCACCCAATGGCGGAACTGTTGTGTTTAATATTCAACTGTCTTCGACCCAATATCAAGCTGCTGAGGGATCAAGCTCACTTATCTCCATTAATTCAGGCAGCACTACTGCACGATATACTATGACAAGTGCTGACAAAACCAGCTATGAGTTTGACAGCAACAAGAAACTCCGCAAAATTACCTTGCCCAATAAAGAGTATTGGACGTATCGTTACTTTGGAGATGATTCTGGAGAATCAACCCATTTTGCCTTAGGCGAACTAAAAGAAGTCGTTGATGACTTTTATGATATTGATCCAACTGCGACAGTAGTGAAACGCAAACTGCAATTTGTTTATATTCAGAACCCGACATTTCTGAATGCTGGAGTACCGACAGCATATGGGCACACTTACCTCTTATGGCGTATCGGCGATCATACCGCTAGTAATTTAACAGGCTCAACACCAACGGGTCGATACATTCAGCTCGGTTATATCCCGGAACGCAATAATGGAGCGTTAGTTGGTGCTAATCCTAAGGCACTGCTAGGCAGCGTAAGCGACATCCGTAATGCGACACGCTTATGGACCTACAATTATTATGGGCAAGCTAGTGGTGAAAATATCTCGTCTCAAGTGAATTGGTTGATTGATCGAAAAACCCCAAACGTCGATACAAATGGCGATCAGGTCGCCGACAACATTCTCACCCTAGAGAAATTGTCATACGATACACACCAAGTTGATTTAGCCGTAAATGGCGATATGGAAAGTGATAGCGACTGGACAAACGTTGGGGCAGTGACTACCAATGAGCGATCAACGATGCAGGTTCCACCCGGTCAATTTGCACGGCGAGTGATTACCTCATCAATTGGCACAGGTATACAGGGGCAAATCTGGCGGTTGGTTAAGGGACGACAATACACCATTTCGGTCAAAATCTATGTCAAGTTGACCAGTGGTTCGCCCAAAGCCAAAATGCAAATTACAGGTACGACGGCCTTTGATCAGATCACCAGCACAACCAATAGTTGGCAAACATTAACAGTTGCCAATTATGTACCAACCGCAACTACAGATTGCAAAATCCAATTCGTCGCTTCCACACTCGATAGCAGTGGAAATATTGAGTTCTTTGTGGACTCTGTATCCATTCTTGAGACGAATCTACAAATTACACAGCAACGCGGTCTAACTGGTTCAAACCCAGCAGCCTTACTAGATACGATCTATAAATTTGCACCCGGTTTAGATTATTCATTAGAAACAACTGTAGCATTAACAAAAACCCACCAATTTAAATGGGGTCAGTACGCAGCTGGTAGTGACGCGGCTTCCCACATCAGTCAGCAGACAATTGACCTCAAGTACCGCGTAAACAACCAGCAGGATGCGAATGGCAACTCAACCCGTTTAAACTGGAGTAATGATGGTAAACACTTAGAAAGCGTCGTGGATTCGAGCGGTAATCAAACTCAATTTAGCTATAACACCAATCCAATTGACACCTTAGATTTCAGTATTGATGCTGAGGGAAGAAAAACAAAATACATTTATGGTGATACGGTCAATAATCCACGTTTACCGACTGAAATCAAGGTTTTTGATGTAAATGGGACAACTGTTTTGCACTGGCAAAAATTTATCTACGATGCGACGAAAGGGCGTGTGACAGAAGAAAGACTACTTGATCCGGCAGATAGTACAGGAAACACAATTCTTCAGAAAACGACGCGAACCTATTACACTTCGGGAAATGGCAATGGCCTCCTTCAGTCAGTTGCTCAAGTTGATTTGCAAAATGCGTCGAATACAGTCACTAATACATACACCTATGATACATTTGGGCGGATAACGCAAACTAAACAATCACGTCCATTTGGTGAGTGCTGTGGCAACATAACGACCTACGACAGTGCTGGTAATGTTCTCTCTAGTACGAATGTCCGTGATTGGTCTGCGCCAAGCGACCCGATCAAAAACCCCGTAACAAATTACAGCTACGATGAAATGGGCCGACGGGTTCAAACGACGGTCAATGTAGGCGCTCCGGGTGAACAAGCAACGTATACCAACTATGATGCCCTCAATAGAGTCATTCGTACCATCAATAACTATAAGAATCCGGGCGGCACAACGTATGCTGCACCGGGGAATTGGGTTTGGGATAGCCCTAATCAAGCCTGGAAAGATGGCACGGGTGGTGGGGCAGTAACGATTAGTCACGGCACAGATAATACTCAGAATATCATCTCCGATACGCAGTATAACGCGCGTGGGATGGTCAAGCTACAGCGTGATACGCTCGGGAACATCAGTTTGATGGGCTACGATGATGCTGGGCGTTTAGTCAAAACCATTCAAAGCGCAAGTATTCAAAGTGGCACTTTTGTACCCTACAACAATGATTATGTCGTCATTGCAGGTTCACCAAATTCGACACCTGATCCAGACCTCAGCGAGTATGGCAGCATTAGTTTCCCCTACAGTAGTGCTCCTGACCAAGATGTGTGGAGTTTGCAGACTTATGATGCGGCGGGCAATGTTGTCAAAACCGAAGATGTATTGGGGAATGTAAACTTTAAGGTTTACGATAACCTCAACCGTCCGATTAAGACGGTTCGTTCTGCCAAAGACAGCGCTACAATCGCCTTGAATCCCGGCGATGTGGGCTATGTAGAAGGGGATGACCCGCGTTCACCCAATTATGCCCCGGACAACAGTCCTGACCGGGACATCACTGATATAACCATTTATGATGCGATGGGGCGGGTGGTTCAACAGATTGATGTCAACGGGCGCATCAACTATATCGCTTATGATGCTCAGGGGCGTGTTTCAAAAACCATTGCAAACTATGTGGAACAATTGGATGCGAATGGATTTGCCACGCAGCCGCAAGACTGGACATGGGATGCAAGCGCGACGGTTTGGCGCAGGAGCAGCGTTCCAAACGACACCGCTATCAATCATGGAATGGCTAACGATCAAAACATTATCACTTGGACAACCTATGATAGCACCGGGCGTGTATTGTGGACACAAGATATTCTGGGACGGCGCAATCTCAGTGTATATGATGGTTTGAGCCGGGTCGTCAAAACAGTTGCCAACTACATACCGCAGGGGAGTACGAATCCGTTTAATTGGCTTTATAGTACGGCAAATAACCGTTGGGAAGATGGCGCAGGAAATGCGATTGCGATGGGTACCAATTTTGACCAGAACCGCATAAGCGCCACCACTTATGATGGCAATGGGCGAGTCCAGTGGACACAAGATGCCAACGGGCGGAAAAATTGGACGGTCTATGATGTTCTAGGTAGGGTCAAGAAAAATATCGCTAACTGCACGTATATTTCTGGCAGCCCTGCTCCCGAAAGTGATAGTTATGTCGGCAGTAGCAATGCCGATGATGACATCATCACCAAAACGACCTATGACAATGATGGGCGGGTATACCAGACGTTTGACCCTTTGAACCGGGAAACACGCTATTTCTATGATATTCTTGGACGACGCACCAGGACAGTTATTAACTATGTGGACGGTGTATACAATCCAGCACAGCCGGATAAAGACCTGATTCAAACCACTGAATACGACCGTGCGGGGCGCGTTACTACGACCACTGACGCACGAGGCACACAAACGACCTTCACTTACGACCATGTTGGGCGGCGAGTGGCTGTTACCCAAGCCGCGAATACATTAATTGCTACGATCAAATACACTTGCTACGACAAAGCCGGACGGGTACTAAGAACCATTAAAAACTGGCGCAACGATCCGACGAAACCTGCCCCTGATACGAAAGACTCTGGCGGCAATTGGTTGTTCGTGCCGGACACCTATGGCGCAGACAGTGATTCTGATCTGATAATGACCTTCACCTATGACAAACTCGGTCGGCGTACCCAAGTCATCGACCCTTTAGGCAACTTCAGCGTGACCAGCTACTTCAAAGATGGTTCGGTAGACGCGATTACTGACCCCGAAAACATGATCACGAAGTATCGTTACGATAAATTGCGCCGCCGCTTCCGTGTGGTGCAAAGTTATGGGGTACAGGGAAGCAGTGACCCACAGAATTGGGTGTGGGACAGTGGGCTGTGGAAACAAGCCACAGCCGGAACCACGATTGTGCATGGAACGAATCAAGACCTAAACATTATTGTCGATGTCGCTTTTGATAAGGCTGGACGGGTAGTGAGCCAGCGCGACCCGCTAGGGCGCTTGATTACTTATAGCTATGACGCATTAGATCGGCGCATCACGTTGGTACGGCCTATAACCAGCAGCACGACCCAACAATGGACGACTACCTACAGCGATGTGGCGGGTGGCAAAACGCGCACGACCGTCAATTATCCCGGTTTGGCGACAGGCGGCGCATATGATGTCTACCATGATTTTGATCGGTTAGGGCAGCTGGCAAGTATCCAGTACAGCACCGCCACCGACACCCCTCATATCAAGATGACTTATGATAAGGTTGGCAGCCGTCTGTCGATGAGCGAATATGTGAACTCGAACTTTACGACTCTCAACCGCCAAACTAACTTTGCTTATGACGACATGCGCCGCCTGACCAGCGCGGCTTTTGACACCGACGGCAACGGGACAACCGATGAAACCGTGAGCTACGCCTACGACGCGGGCAGTTTGCGAACGCGCCTGACGCTGCCGGGAAACTTGCAAATCAACTATGCCTATGACACCAAAGGTCAGTTGGTCAGCCTTACCGATTGGGATAACCAGCAGACGGTATTTGGCTACGACAAAGCCGGACGGCATGTGGCGACCAGCCGCAGCAACGGTTTGAGCAGTCGCTACGACCACGACCCAGCAGGGCGACTGCGCCAGATCCGCCATCATCAGCGCAACAAGATGGTCGCCCGCTTCCAATACACTGTCGATAAACAGGGCAACCGCACCAGCGCCTTTGAGCAATTGGCGCGACCGTCCACCACCGTCAGCACAATTGATAAAGCCAACGGCGCTGTCAGCTATGAAACGGGAACATGGGCGGACAGCGGCGTGTACAAACAGACCAGCGATTACTTTGCCCGCATGATAGTGACCTTCACCGGGAATGAGGGCGCGTTGACGGTGGGGACAGGCAGCGACCACAGCATCTTTGATGTGTATATTGATGGCTCACTCTGGGAGAGTTTTGACGGCTACGCCGCCAGCAACGAGGAGAAGGTCATTAACTTCTACCTCGACAGCAGCGGGACGCATACCCTGGAAATCCGCAACCGACCGGAGCGCCACCCAGCCAATACAACGGGCTATAAAGTTCGCTTCAAGCAGCTTGCCATCCTGAACACCGTCTATGACCAGCAAACCATTGCTTATGGCTACGATCTGCTTTCACGCCTATTGACCGCCAACTATGCTGATGTAAGCCCAACTCGCAGCTACCTGTATGCCTTTGACCGCGCGGGCAACCGCACGCAGCAGGGCGTCACGATTGGCGGGACACCGACAACCACCAATTACACATACAACGCCGGGAACCAACTGATCAATGACGGCACGAACAACTATGAGTACGATGCGAATGGCAATCTTACTCAGGTGAATGGTAGCGCCGCCTACACATGGGACAAAGCCAACCGCCTTTTGTCCTATGGGGGTGTATCATACAAATACGATGGGGATAGACGGCGAGTGCAGCAAACTTTCAACAGTGTGATAACGAAGTATTTGCTAGATACTGAGTCAAGGATAAGTGTCGTTCTTAGCGAAGTAACGGGTGTGAATACCACGCGCCATATTCACAGTCTGCGCGGTATACATGCCCATAAGGACGCCTCTAACAATTGGGAATGGATGGTACCAGATGGGCTAGGATCGGTGCGTGCCGTAGTAGATACCTCAATAGGTATTGTCGAAAGCCAGAACTATGATCCATTTGGTTATATGTATAGTCATGTTGGGTTATCTCAAACCAATTACAATTTTACTGGAGAACCATTGGACAATAATGGCCTTACGTATATGCGGAGTCGTTATTACTCTCCTTTGCTTGGGATATTCATTAGTGCTGATTCGATAATAGGAGCTGATCTCTATCAATATGCAGCTGGAAATCCAGTTAGATACAGTGATCGTACTGGCGCTCTGCCATGTGATACTAATAATCCAGGTATACAAGATTCAGCTTGCTTGGACCGAATCGAAAATCGTCTTGGGGACATTCAGACCAATTCATCATTACTTGGAGTTTGGGCACCTACATCAGGTGGAAGTGCGGCATCTACCTTACTTGCTCATTATCTTGATGCAAGTGGTTCTACTTTTGATAACTGGGCATATGATTGGTTAGACCCTATTTTTTATTCGTTGACAGAATACCATATTGAACAGAATTTGAAGCAAAGCTCTATTTTCCAAGGACTATGCACTGGCGGATGCTGTAACATTACCTCGGGTATGACAATCGGGAATATTCTCCCGTATACTGGTATACGAACTGAACGCACCTTTGGAGGAGAAATCTCAGAGGAGAATCGTAATATCTTGTCACCAATACCAATTCCAGAATGGTACTACGGCCTACCTGGACCCGGCAAAGAAGGGGTGGGTCTCTTCAATGATAAAGGTACACCATATGAAAAACTTGTTGGTATTCAAAACCCATATTATCTAGCTTATGGTGGAATTAGCGTTGTTAGTGCAGCACCTAGTACAATAAGCAATAGTAACTTCTTAGGTGCAACTGGTACGTTTGACCTTACAACACCTGTAGAATTTTATGATTACTATGATTGGTTATATGGTGGTTGTAATTCAGGTGGGACAGCAACGGGTACACACCCAATGAATCTTCGTGTTGGTCACTTTATTGCACTGGAAGAGGCAGGCAGGGCAAAACCGTTTAATTGGTATTCTTATGCAGAGATTACAATGCGTTACAGTATGACTTGCGGACCAGCTGGACCAATGCTTACAAAGGTTGGAGCGTCACGACGAAGTTATCCCAAACCTCAATCGGTCATGCATCCTCCCTGTAATACACCTACTACACGGAAGTCAGGCAATTTCATAGACAATTGGACTTTACAACTTTCTACCAGTCTGCAAAGCAAGACTTATGACACATTGTTTCCAGAAGAATACCAAATGGATGCTGATGGAAACATTTACTAATGTTAAATTAGAGAGGATTTAAGTTAGACTTAAGTACTGTGCAAATATAAAGCCAAAATTTATAACGAAGTGTCTATTGTCATCGCTCACAACAGGTACATCGTTAAAATAGTAAGGCTAGGTAAGCTTAAGTTATTCTAATCAATTATGATGTCAAATGTGAATCTAAAACGGAAACGCATGATAATATTTGTGTTGGGAATAGCAATAGCATTGCTTGCACTATGTTTTGCAATTTTACATTTATGGTCACGTATCTCTTTAGATATTTACGATCAGAATTATCTGACTGACCCTGCTGGCGGGTGCTTAATGAGCGACAGGCCTAGTGAAATTGAAGATTTGGGATATTTAATTTTTCCAGCAAATACGAGCAGTATTCACATTATGTCCGATAAATCTGCGATTGACATCTGCTATATTATGCTAAGTTTTTCGCTGTCCTCAGCAGATCTCACTGATTTTCTTCGCGATAATGCTATTGATCTTGTATCATCAACATTTTCAGATAGCGGGTTTTGGCATGGAGCAGACTTGGCTAAATGGCCACTTGTAAAAGGCAGTCGATACTTTCATGGAAGTTCAACAAAAATATTAAGAAACATCAAAGTTGTATACGAACGCGCGATGATCTATGCCGTTATTATTGTTGGTTCATAGACTGATCAACTATATCGCACTTCATCCAACACACTATTTTTCTAAGATAATACTGCCAAAATTCTTCTACTTAATTGCTGTTTCGCTACGAAGTACAAAATCGTGTTTACTGTTATTGGATAAAGTTGGCATACGCAGCGAGTTGCTTTAAGTGTGCGCTATCGCTTTAGCTCGCTGAATTCAGAGTAGGGTTGTGCTGGATACTTAGTCCATCCTACCTCAATTTTAACCGGCTCGTCGATAATCATGATGCAAGCCACAACCAACCTGAGCCGTAAATGAATGAGGAAGAGCCTGCGGTGTGCAGGCTCCTTCATTTTCGGTCTCAAGTCGTTCGTGAAGCGCGATAGAAGGGGAGCAGTGCAGGCCAAAGCGAGTCGGCATTGGGGTAAGGGTTGGGTGGATTTTGGCACTTACGGTAGGGATATGGGACGTTTATGCTGGATAACAAAAGTTATTTTCCTATTTTGTCATCCGAACAAATGACTTGCTTCACACCCTATTTGTTTTCGAGTGAAACATGGCGTTTGATGGTATTGGAAATCAGCCGCACGGCTTGTAACGCAGTTTGCTTATCTTCGATTGTGGGTAACGTGTGGAATTCTTGCAACAATACTTGATCCAATTCATCGACTTCAAATTCACCTTCAAAGAAGTACGAAACAGGTACGCCTAACACCACTGCAAAGGTTGGTATATCCGTTGCAGGCAATTTCCGCTTGCCACTCTCATATTCCGAAATGGCTTTTTGATCACGTTCTACCGCTTCGGCGAGTCCTTCTTGTGACATGCTGATGCGTTCGCGGGCGCGGCGAATGAGTTTGCCGAGTTCAACTTGATTCACAGAGTTAGTATTCCAATTTGTCATAGAAACCTATTGCGAGAATACCCAGAAATGCATATACTGTTTATATCGTTTCCGCCTTAGCTTATCAGTTTTTATTCAACTGGAAGCCCCGGTCGTTGGGTAGATGGTGAAGGGAGTCATCACATGGATGGCGGCGGTGGAACCTAACTGACAGACGTGGGTAGCAAAACTATCGCTACCCACCTCATCTTCACCACTCCCAGCGCACAATATAGCTTTCGTACAGGTGAGGTTTGCGTATTTGCCACTGATATTGGATGCGGCCTTGAGGCAATACGGTGATATTTTCTTTATCAGGACGATGGGTTCGTTTGGCATTCTGTTCGATAAGTGTCACCTGTTTGGGGTGGCGACCAGCAGGGAAAAGCACCTTGATGGTCAGGTCTTGAGTCAGGTGATCAACTTGGGTCTGAAAATTGCCGACCGGAGTAGTAAAGCCATCAGTAATGGTTCGTTCCACAAACATGGATTCAGTATCACCAATATTGCGTGTGCCGCGCAGCGAAATCAAGATTTTCCAACGGTAGCCTTCTTTATAGCGATCCACTGCTGCACCGGGGCTGCACATGTAGTGAGCGAAGATATTGCCATCACCCCAAGCCTGATCTTGAATAGCGAACACGTTGTTTTGAAGAAAGGTCACTCGCTGGCGTTTGGTGTATTTCACCAGTCGGCCACCCGCATCGGTCAGATCCAACGTGACATGATGTGCCTCGACTCTATACGTGCCATGAAAACGCGACGTATTCCACCATTGAACAATTTCAGTGATCAGCAGACGAATGAAATCGGAGTTGAGGAGAACAGAAAGCAGGGAAGCGAGCGATGATAGATTTGATGAATCCGAAGGGCTAGACATAGATGTCAGTTCACTTGAATTATACCCTACGACACAACCAGCATGTAATGAGTCTACATTTTAGGCTGAATGAAAATGAGATTCATCGATATCTGATCTCACAAACCAATGAAATTCTGGCGAATCGTTATGAGTGGAAGTTCAACCCGGGGTAAGGAGAGTAAATCACGCGAATCGATACCATCTGTTGAAACCTGCAACCCAGCACAACAGGGTAAAGTTCCGAACACGTGCGGTATGGGATTGTTGCAATATTTGCGGCTATACGTCCAAAATTGTCGTGGTTGGGATTCCGAGGTCGGCGGGTTGATGCCAAATTCAAATACCAATGATGGTGATACGCCTTTACGAACACGCATACTTGATCTCTATATGTACACCTTCCTGCAACATTATTCAAGATAGAGTGGAGATTGCAGAAGAGCGAAAGGAACTTATAGCCATGCGAACGCGATTACTCATCTGGATCATTGGATTGACTCTATTTTCAATTGCATTCATCGCGATTTTGGATGCCTTAATGCGCCTTGCACCCGTCTTAACAACCATTGGGTTAAGTCTATTGTGTGGACTCGGATTTATTTGGATGCAGGTCATTGGGCGCGATATTGCCAACGACGTGTTTTCGCATATGTATGAAAGCGATGACTGAGGCCAGGTGTAATCTAGGAAGTTGGAGTTGAAAGGACTAGAAAGCGTATGCTAGGCTGTTAGCTTCGTATGCAACGCACGCCTCTCAATTGCCGAAAAGAAAGAACTTTAGCCGCAAGATATGGAGCGGTATAAATCTGTTCCATTATCCGAAACACTGATTTGTAATTCTATAGCAGGAGCAATTGGTGGTAAGAAGCAAGTTGCTCCGCCCAATCTTCATTCTTCTTCACACTCCGAGTCCTTACAGCTTACAAGTCACATCCACGATATTCAGCAAACTAGCACATTTAATCTTTATGCGAAGATTGCAGCACCGTACAACGCTTGTCTTGCATCTTTATCACGGATATTAGCTCAGGTAAAGCCATCGCTCTCAAATGAACATTATTGCCGTGATGAAACCGATACCCAATATCAGACGGCGTTAGGCATTCTGTCATTTGCACAAATCTATGAACACACACACAAGTATGCGGCGTTTGTGTTGCATCACACCTATCAAGTCCATCCGAACGACGTGGATGATGGATTACAAGCAGGGTATCTGCACCTCTGGAAACGTCTCCAGCAAGAACCCAATCTCTTAGAAGACAAACAACTGGCATGGATCGGAAAAGGCATTGCCTATCCAGCATTGCACATGCTTCGCCACGACTGGTTGTATCAAAAATATACTCAGGCTGAGGAAGGCTATTCCTCAACAGATCGACGTGGTACTCATTCGCCGGAGTCGCGACAAGTAGATATACGCACGGATATTCATCAAGCTATCGCTACGGTTGCCGACCATATTCTGGCACATGGAAAGGGCAAACGGGCTACCCATGATTTATGGGCGTTATATGGCTTGACCATGTTAAGAGTTAGTTCGAGTGAGTTGAGCCGGATGTTTCAGGTACGGGAACAATCCATGCAGGCTGCCTACAATCGTATCCGCGAACAGCTTAAAGTTGCACTACCCCACTATGCCCCACTCGGTAAAACGAAACGGGTAGGTAAACGTGGCCCGGAAGCATTGCCCATTCAAGATATAAAGGCCATTCGTAAAGCGAATGAAAACCTGCCTGATACCATAGTAGATAGAGTACGGGCAAAAATTGTAGCCATCAATGCGGATACGCGAATACAAGATGAGATCGCATTAGACAGTATTGCAAAAGGCTCATCAATATCGGTTAGTGTCCGTCTCCATAATTTCCCCTACTATCAAATGCAACGGGCATTCAACCGAGTACATTTGATGATCGCGGCAGAACAAGATGAAAGCGTAAGAACACTGCGCCCTGAAAAACGTATGCGATTTGTTTTTACACTCACGCCAGAAAGTGCGATTGTGGTCGAAGCAATAGCTTTGGAATTTCTCCAACAACCCAAAAGCTATGAGAAGTTGATTGCGTTACATGCCCATATCAGCAATTTAGCCATCAGCACCACTGCCAAACACTTTAACATTCCGACTTCAACCCTGCGCTATTACAGCCAGCAGATTGGCAAAAGACTGAACACACCGACCGAACCGGCGCGACACAAACTGGTAGGGTCAATCCCTCAGCCAATGCCAGAAATAGCAATAACTAATTATTCATTTGAAAGCGCGGCGGATTAACGGAACCGTGTCAGCTTAGGCTAGTGCCACGGAACGTAGATTTGGTGTCTGCTTCGCAGCGCGAAGAGTCTCATCATGAGCGATGAAATAGGCATAACTGTTATAGGTGAGGGGTTTTTCGAGCTGTGAATTGATGATCTTCATGATCGCTGACGTAGAAAGTTGGAGTTGAAGATGCGCTTTGATTTGACTATGAAATGGATCAAGTGGACGATGTTTATTTCGACTGCCATGTCGTCGCCCAAGGGATATACCTTTGGCTTTCAAGGCAGCTAATGCTTGTTTGGTACGCAGGGAAATGAATTCACGCTCAGCTTCAGCAAAATAGCTATAGATTGCCAGTAATAATTTTGCTTGTGGGCCAGTAGTTGACAATTCAGGTTGCCGCACGAAATGAATCTTGATCCCTGCTTCGGTAAAGTCGTTGATCAGGTTCAATGTCTCCAACATATTGCGACCTAATCGGCTCAGTTCCGCAACGATGAGTAAGTCGCCAGCATGAAGTTTTGCTTTGAGCTCGGGAATTCGTCGCGCATCAGCATCTTTGCGCGATGACATTTCAATCTCAATGAACTCATCAATCAGAATTTTGCGCTGCTGGGAATGGGTCAAAAGCAAATGACGTTGCTTCTCAACGTCCTGATCGTCTTTGCTGACGCGAATGTAGCCAATTGTGGTCATAAAAAGCGGATAACAAAACAGAGGTACTATTAGAAATTAATATAGCAAAACGTGGGCACTATATTCAACCCATAGCTTCGTCATTATTTAATGAAAGAAACGTTCGTTTATCTCGCAATTTTCTGTATTCGAAAAGCTATATTTCTTTAATTTGAGGAAGTGCCGCTTTTCGTAACCTCATTAAGCGAGGAACAGGCTTCGCGTTTTGGCATTGATTAGGTTTCAGATAGGGATTTCTTTCTAAAGTCTGGGCAGGTTTCTGTGTTACATATAGAACAATTAGTTGCTCATTTGAGCATAATACATTAAACTTCCAAATGAAAAAAATAAACTTCCATTTGCTTCAATCTGAGTGAGAGACTTTGCAATGAATGGGAATACTTACCAATTTCCTGCTGTGCGTGGGATCCAAGCTGGACGTGAATATTATGTTGTCATGTGTCCTCTAAAAAGAGTATCTCGTTTGTTTGTCTTCAATGATGAAGAAGTGCCAGCTGACATGCGGGCGCAAAGAGTACTGAATCAGGCACGTGTTCCTGATATCACTCGCTATTTAGTCACCAATCATGAGGATTATGTTTTATCTTCCATTACAGCTTGCATCGATGGAGAGGCCAAGTTTGAGCCAGTTACGTCCAAAGGAGATCAAAGAAATCTCGGCACATTACATATTGATATGGACAGCAGAATTATCGTGAACGATGGACAACATCGCCGAGCAGCCATTATCGAAGCGATCAAGCAGTGCCCAAAGTTGAGTCATGAGTCAATCTCGGTCGTACTTTTTATGGATGGTGGATTGAAACGAAGCCAGCAATGGTTTGCTGATCTCAACAAACATGCAGTACGTCCATCACGTTCAATCGGGATCTTGTACGATGGACGCGAGCCAATGAGCCGGCTTTGCCGTGATTTAATACGAGACGTACCAATTTTTTCCAATGGGCTTACGGAGCTCGAAAAGACTTCAATTTCTAATCGCAGTAAGAAGCTATTTACTTTGAGCGCGATTCATCAAGCTACAGCGGCACTTTTGAGCAAAAGCAAAAATGACTCAATTACTTTAGAAGATGCTCAGTTAGCCATTCATTATTGGACTTATTTGGGCGATGTTATATCTGAATGGAAGGCCGTTTTGAGTGATGAAATGAAGACATCAGAACTACGTGAAGAGTATGTCCACGCCCATGGAGTTGTGCTACAAGCAATGGGAATTGTTGGGAAAATGGTTACTCAACGATCTGATAACTGGAAAAGTGATTTGAGAGGCATTGACAAGATTAATTGGCTTCGTTCCAACAGTATTTGGCAAGGCAACGCAATAGTGCATGGGAAAATGAGCAAATCAAACGAGAGTGTCACAATGACAGCCGTCATCATTAAGCTAGCATTGGGGCTCCCTTTGAATTCAGATGAAATTACACTGCAAAATCGTCTTGCAGTATATAGTGGGAAATGAAAATGAACTTTCAAATTGACATGTCCAACACACAAGGATCCATCTTTGAAACGCGCAAACTGGATGAGATCTACACCGAAATTCAAGAGACCTACATTTCAAGTGGATTGCCTTGGGTCATTGGCTACAGCGGTGGTAAAGATTCGACAACGGTTGTTCAGTTAGTATGGTATGCACTCTCAAAGATGCCACGCGAAAAGTTCAAGATGCCAGTGTATATCATCGCATCAGACACACTTGTCGAAACCCCAGTGATTGTTGATCACTTGACATCAACGCTTCAAATGATGAATCAGCGTGCAGACGCACAGGAGCTAAAGTTTGAGGCGCATAAAGTCAGCCCTCAAGTTACAGATACATTTTGGTCGAATTTAATTGGCAGAGGTTACCCTGCACCTAGTCAGCGTTTTCGCTGGTGTACCGAACGGATGAAAATTCAACCAGCTAATCGTTTCATTCTAGAACGTGCTGCAGAGTTTGGCGAAGTTGTCATGGTGTTGGGTGGGCGCAAGAGTGAAAGCGCGAGCCGAGCTCAAGTCATGTCGGCTAGGCCAAAAGTCACCGGAAGTCGACTAGGAAGACATCACATTTTGTCACGAGCATATGTTTATACACCGATAGCTGATTTTACTACGGATGATGTATGGACATATTTGTTGCAAGTACCTTCTCCATGGGGCGGAAATAACCGGGACCTTGCGGCATTGTATCGTTCGGCAAATTCAGGTGAATGCCCGCTAGTTGTTGATGATACAACACCCTCATGTGGAAATAGCCGATTTGGATGCTGGACTTGCACCGTGGTTACCCGTGATAAATCAATGGAAGCCATGATCGATAATGGTGAGGAGTGGATGTTGCCATTGCTGGAATTTCGAGATTGGCTAACATCAACACAGGATCCGGAGAAAAAACATCTGTATCGAGAACATAAGCGTCGCACGGGCGAGGTGTTGATAGAAGGTAAAACGCAAGATGGTAAACGGCTACGCGGATTACGAAACATTGATCAATATGTCGAAGAAACACAGGAAGATGTTGTCGATCCTAAACTTATTAGAGGACCTTATCGCTTAGCCTTTTGCAAAGAACTTTTGCAGCAGCTATTGACCATACAAAAGCAAGTACAGACTGAAGGTCCAGACCCCAAAATGGAACTAATTTCGGAAGCAGAACTCCACGAAATTCGACGTATTTGGCGTACCGAGCGTCAAGACTGGGAAGATTCCGTACCCCAAATTTATTTTGAGACTACTGGCAATCATTTACGCTGGTTACAAGACGACATTGGTATGTTTTCAGCAACTGAATATGGCGTTCTCGATGAGATTTGTCAAAAAAGTGACATTCCTACCGATTTAGTTGCGCGCCTTATGGAGCAGGAACGCCAAGTTCAGGGAATGCATCGGCGGGCGGGTATTTCCCACCGCATAAATGATGTCTTGAGTGAAGAATGGCGGAATGAAGAAGCAATTCGGGATCAGTACAATCTGCCAACAATGCAAGACGATGAAGAGACAGAATTAGAATGATCATTACACGATTGACGTTAGAGAACTTTGGGGTATTTCGTGGTCAGGTAAGCATTGATCTAAGCCTACGCCATCTATCGGATAATACTCCCCCGGTAATTCTGTTTGGAGGTAAAAATGGTGCCGGTAAAACAACGCTTCTCGAAGCTGTTCGTCTCTGTCTTTATGGACGAAACGCCTTAGGGAGTCGTGTGCGGAAAGTCGACTACAATACTTATCTTCAAGAACGCATTCATAGACCTCCTGACAATACACTTTTGCACCAAGCATCCGTTCAAATTGGTTTTGAATTTGTTCATGCGGGTGTTCATAGTATATACGACGCTCAACGAACATGGACTGTCGAAGGAAAGAATGTTCAAGAACATGTTTATATCTATAAAGACGGACGGATCTTTAAAGACGTGGATAATACACATTGGGACGAATTTCTACGTGATTTAATTCCTCCGGGTATTGCCGATCTTTTTTTCTTTGATGGTGAACAAATCCAAGCATTGGCTGATGAAGAGTCTGAAGCTGAAGCATTAGAAACGGCAGTTGGAGGGTTACTAAATCTCAATCTTGTTGACCGGTTAAAAGGCGACCTCGATCTTTATGTTCGGCAACAGGAGCAACAAGAACGTTCACGGTTACAGCAGCAAGCTGAGCAACTTTACAACCAATTCGCTCAACTCGAACAGGAATTGTCGGAATTGAGACAAGACAAAGCCGGACTAAATTCGAAATTAGATCACCTGAGAAAGAGAACAGAAATAGCTCGGCAAACGCTTGTGCGTGAGGGAGCTAACTTCCTTCAGGAGCGTACACGGCTTGAAAACGATCAAAAAGAAGTTGAACGCCAATTGGAACGCACTCGAAATGCCATCAGAGAACTAGCAGGTGAACTACTTCCTTTCGCGGTAACTCCTAAATGGAGTCGACTGTTGCATCAGCGACTTCAACAGGAAACACAAGTCGAGGAGCAACATTTAGCCATCCGATTACGCAAGAGTACTGCTGAAAAACTTGTACAGACACTCCTGGATCGGGAGTTCAAAAAGCGCATTCTACCCAAAGTTTCAGCTTCAGACTGGGCGAACTTTGTCAGTGAAATAAATAACCTTTTGACCTCTGATGAACTTGAAATAGATCAACCTTCTTTGCACTCGCTTTCGGTTCAACGACGTGAGCAGATCATTGGTTTCATTAATCAGGTGCTTGATGATGTGCCTCACCAAATAGAAGAACTTAGACTACAGCTTGAAGAGCTGGAAGAGCGGCAAAGGCAAATTGCACAAGAACTACGACAGGTACCTGATGAGGCATTAGCGAACCCCCTTATCGAAGAATTTCAAAATCTCGCCGTGCAAACGGGTGAGATGAATCAGCAAGCTACCGATAAAGATGAGATGATACATCAATACCAAATTCAACTTGATGAAATTGATCGACTTCGCAAGAAAGTTTGGATTGAGATTGCGACTCTGGGGGATATTGACCTACGCGTCGAGCGTGCTGCAAAAATACAGCTTGTTTTGGACGAATATAAAGCGCGTATCACTGATATTAAGCTAAATGAGTTGCAAGGACGCGTTGCGGAATATTTCAATCGTCTGTGCCGCAAACAACAACTTGTGCGCAGTGTAACAATTGATCCCGATCATTATCGAGTTACCTTATATACAGAAAATGGGGAAATTCTACCTAAGTCAAGTCTTTCTGCGGGTGAACGTCAGCTTTATGCCATGTCTCTGCTCTGGGCTTTGCGATCCGTATCTGGTCGGCAACTTCCGATCATTGTTGATACGCCAATGGGACGCCTTGATACTGACCATCGGCACACACTATTGACCGAATTTTTCCCACATGCAGCTCACCAACTTATACTCCTATCAACGGATACAGAATTAGATGCAGAGGCGTATACATTGCTGTCACCATCTATTTCTCGCACTTATTTGCTGAATTTTAATATGGATAAGAATTGCAGTGAAGTTGAAGAGCGATATTTCGCAGAAATGGAGGCGATAACATGAAAATGACACGCCTTCGTGTTTGCAAAGAAGTCGATCAACGCCTCATTCAGCTCAAATCCAGAACGGGCATGAATCCCAATTTGCTGTGTAGAGTTGGATTTTGTCTTTCCTTGAATGATCCAACCGTTCCTGATCCAGAAGTATATCCTCCTGATAGCGACCGCGAAATCAATCGTTACACCTTGTTAGGGGAGTGGGATGATTACTTTGTCGCGCTCTTGAGGGAACGGTGCTTCCACGACAAGCTTGATATGGATCATGATTTAGAAGCTCAATTTCGAGCGCATGTGAACCGGGGGGTTTTGATCTTGTATGGGCGTGTGAAGCACTTAGGCGATTTTGCCCGTCTCGTGCGTGAGTACAATGTCGAAGTAGAGAAGGAACGTTCGTGAATACTTCAAGTTATATCTACCTTGATCATAACGCCACAACACCAGTCGATCAGCGAGTGTTGGAAGAGATGCTTCCCTACTTTATGCAGGTTTTTGGAAATGCCGCCAGCATCGACCATGAGGCAGGTCATATGGCGAAACGTGCTGTAGAAACTGCCCGTGAACAATGTGCTAACATCATTCATTCGAGTGATCCCAAAGAAATCATCTTTACGAGTGGGGCTACAGAGTCAGATAATATCGCTCTCTTCGGCGTGGCGGAGAAATATGCTGACAAAGGCGATCACATTATCACCTGTGTAACCGAACATAAAGCCATTTTAGATTGCTGCAAACGCCTTGAGCAGATGGGTAAGCGAGTAACCTATCTACCAGTAGATCAATATGGAATTGTTGATCTCGATGCTCTGCGCCAAGCAATCACTCCGCAAACTATTCTTATCTCTATCATGTTTGCTAATAATGAAATCGGTACGATTGCGCCAGTGAGTGAAATCGGGGCAATTGCCCACGAACATGGTGTGCTGTTTCATACGGATGCTGCTCAAGCGGTTGGGCATGTTCCCGTTGACGTGGAAGCGATGAATATCGACATGCTCTCATTTTCGGCACATAAGATATATGGTCCCAAAGGAATCGGAGGGCTATATGTTCGCCGCCGCAATCCGCGAGTAAAAGTAGCTCCAGTAATATATGGGGGAGGGCATGAACTAGGTATTCGTTCTGGTACCTTGAATGTACCGGGCATAGTCGGAATGGGAAAAGCGCTAGAGATTGCAAAAGTCGAAATGAAAGACGAAGCGGAGAAATACCGCAATTGGACACAGCTAATGTTTGAGCAACTTCGTGACCAACTCGGAAATGTCGAACTCAATGGTCATCCAATACAACGGCTTCCTCATAATCTTAATGTATCTATCAAAGGGATCGAGAGCCGCTCATTGATTGTCCAATTGAAGAACATTGCGATTTCGACAGGATCAGCCTGCACATCAGCTAGTGTTGATCCTTCTCATGTCATCCTTGCCCTTGGCTTTGGCGAGGAAAGAGCACATAGTGCAATTAGAATTGGAATTGGAAGAGATAACTCCCAAGAGCAGTTAGCTAAAGCAACAAATGTTATTTTAAATGCATCTCAAAAACTTATCCAACTCACTATATAGTGACGCGATAGACTTCTAAGTCTATGGCTTGTAGTACACGGCTGATGCATTGAATTGCATTGGTACAGTAGTTTTGGTCAACTAATCTTTGACTACCTATTGGAAGCATTACCTGACCAGTGTGCCTATAATAGGCATCAGAGCGATCAATATAATCTTGACTTACTATACAGCCATTGTGAGCCAATAGATTGCGTGTAGCTATGATTTCTTCGAACTGGTCGACATCAAGTGGTACTAGTGTAGGCGTTAATGAGAACTCATTCTTGATTTTCTCTATCCAACCTCGGTACTTTATATTCCTTGTCATGTTACTAACAGCTACTCTAATAATATCTTCGTAAAGATCATTCCAATTTAATGGAGATGACACATCGCTGAGAAGTTTTACGATATCTGATTTGTGCTTAATTAGACTGGCTGTTTTCTTTTGAAAAAGAAGAGTTGTAGCGTCTGTTCGATAGCCATCAACCATAGCTATTAACTGAATTATAGTAAGTTCTGCACGTAACCGATGATATAATCCAAGTTGCTCAACAACATAATCCTCTTCGCTTTCTTTCTGTAATTTTGTAATCTCTTTAAATAGTTCAAGTGGATCAAACTCAAGAGTAGGTTGCTTCGCGATAGCTACATCGCGAAACTTATTTACTCCATCACTAGTAACCTGCCAGTAAAACTCTTGTTTTAACTGTAAGGTTTCAGCGTCACTTAAATCGAGGGTTCGCGCCAACTGGAGAAAGCGATTTAACCGAGTCACATTCTCATTAAACGTGAGGAGTGCAGATGTCAGAGTTGATGGGATCATAATTTATCGCTAAACGAAATCTAGGACGTTTATTCTTGCTTTGGCGAACACAGCGATCTGCTGATTAAGTAATTTTTTTAATTTACCGATGGTATCAGGATTTCGCCATTCTTTTAATAAGACTTGATCTTGAGTTAGCGACATACGAAAGGTAGTTACTACACCTTCGAGCAATGGCTCTAAGTTTGAAGCAATTTCTCCCTTTTGCACTCTTTCCAACACCTTATTTGCTTGATCTGAAGAAAATTCTCCATACTTTTGAAACATCAATTCACCAGCCAAATTAATAAGATGTGAAACCACTAAGTTTCTGGCTCTGGCAAGGTCAAGAAAGAAGAGTGAGTCAACATCCGTCTTTTCTTCAGATTCTCGTTTCTTGCGTAAGAGATAATCGCTAAACTGATTAAATAATAAATGGGACATATAGTATTCTGCCGCAGGTCTTGGAGGTGTAAATATTGCTTTATAGATACCTGTATCCTCGAATAACCCATTTTTGCTAACAATGGCATATGAGGGAGATGCTCGAAATGCATACCACTGTTGTGCAATTTCGACCATGCTAACATTATCGTTATATAGTTTTTGTTCATTCGGCTTGAGTGATTTCCATTGACCTCGTTTTCTCTCATAAAATACAGGAGGCTCCAACATCATGAATAAATGTGCGACTCGTTCTTGCTCATCATCATTTGATTTGAAATCTGGAGTTAAAACAGGTGCTTGAGAATTCGTATATTTGGCGATATCAAGACGAAGTTTTTCTGTTTGAGTAATTTCGCTTATTTTGATGAATCTTATCAATAGTGGAAGTTTGATGTTATCAGCTAAATTCGCTAGCTGTTGAAAACTTTTACTCAATGTAGCAGTAGTTTGACATCCATTTACAATGGTCGGGCCTTTTACAACAATTCTATCGTTACTCACGGAAATATCATCAACTAATATGGTTAAGCCATTATTGTAGTGCCAAAAATATTTGCGCATCTCTGGATCAGCAATTGTAGTTTCTATCTCACGATTAACTTTATTCTTTAATGGGTGTCGAACATTTGCGTCAAAGATACGAGGTATAAACGGTGTTACTCTCCGTACATACTCAACTAAATCAACATTAGCAACTACTGAGTATGGTTCTAGATTATTAAGGATAATGCTGCCGCTTTGTTGAAAAAAAAGTGGAAGCTCAAGTTCAATATCTTGGGTTTCATATAAAACACCACTCGCGCTAAAATGCAAATCATATAGTTGTTCAAGATCATATATTGCGAACGTTGACCTTGGGATTTGAGTAACGCGGCCTTGTATATCATCAAGAGCGTCATGGCTAAAATCCCCAAAAACAATAAAACAGAAACGAATTTCAAATTCGCGGTTAATACTGTCCCCTAGCTGATGAGAAAGATTAGCGAGTCGGTCAATATCAAAATTGACTGTATTATCACTAAACAAGGTATAACCATTGAAAATGCGTTTAGTTACATCGACACCAAAAGTAATAGGCTCAACGGGATATTGAGATTGGACAAGATAGTGAATTCCATTCTTATCGTCTCGATAAGAGAAGTCGATTGTGTTGTCGCTATTACCGGCAATACCTACGACCAAATCAAAAATTTCATCGCTGTCTAATTCTGCAAAAATCAATTGACATGCCCAATGAGTGAACGCATCGGTCAAATTTGCATGTGGATATTTTGATTGAAGATCTCGCACTTGACTCTTCAAAAACCTGACAAAATCCGAAGGTACCTTCGTTGACATACTCGTTTACACCCTCACTCATTTGAAAGATTAGCGTAAGGCTTCAACCAAATTCCATAACGGCAGCCCTGCATTGTCATTTACAACTGCGCGGATTTCGCCGATACCTGCATTCGCAAATTCTTCAGCGATTTCTACAATCTGATTGGGATCAGCAAGGACTGAAACATCTCCAGTGGTAGCAATCGCTATCGCCTTGAGAATTGGAATATCTTCTGCCTCTGTAAAAACAGAATAGTGAAATGGCTGTTCACGTTTACCAAGTGGTTTTCGCTGTTGCGCTCGAAATCCGATACTTGCAGCCAGCATAAAGAGATCTTTCATGGTTAAGAATGGTGAATCCTCAGCATTCTTGCCCGTCGTCAATTGCTTGTAGAAATCATGGATGCTTGCGTCGATGCTGACACGCCCATTACTGCGTGCAAAGTTATTTGGCATCAGTTCATTTCCTCGATTGTGGTGCAGCTTGTGCCTGCATCGAAACGCAGTCGATATTCTGTTCCAATTCGTGGCTTTAAATTCTCTAGGGCTTTATCACGGAGTTCTTCGTCTGTCACAAATAGAACCAATTGAGGAGCAAGTATGGGTAAATTAAAGGTGATGGCTTCACGATGTGCAGATGACAATCGTCCGAATGGTGTATCCATAATTAAAGGTGCTTCACGCTGTGCAACCATCGCCATTGCTGTAATGAACGAGAGACTAAGAACCTGCCGTTCACCAGCTGATAACTCCGGTCGTGCAGGCAAACCATAACGGTCGATCACTTCGAGTTGGTAATCGTCTGTAAGTCGTACATCTTGAAAATGCTCACCTTTCCAAGCAAGTAAATGAAAGATACGGCGGGTTTCTTGTTCAATTTCCATCCGTTTCTTGATTGCGAAAGTGCCACGAACATCATCGATTTTGT
The DNA here is from genome assembly GCA_020161935.1 of Chloroflexota bacterium. GTDB lineage: Bacteria > Chloroflexota > Anaerolineae > Aggregatilineales > Phototrophicaceae > CFX2. The sequence continues at coordinate 46,845 of JAIUNI010000010.1, read as the reverse complement.
CCGCCGCTTTTTGCGCCAATTCAACCTTTCGGCTTAGTAGACGCGCACGTTTATCACTCTTCTTTGCCTGCTCAATTTGACGCTCAAGTTCCTTGATTCGTGTGCGCAAACTTTCTAGATCAGCTTCAACACGGCCTTGTTCAACAAGATTTGCGCTGAGATCATCTGCAAATTCTTCTCTCTGGCGTGTGAGCCCTCGGATTTCATCTTCATTTGTACCTTTCATCTGACGATGTACATCATCGCGTTGTGCTGTGAGGCTCGTTATTCGATTCTGCCAATCTACTTGTTCTGCCATGCGAGTATTCAATTCCGCATGTTGCTTATTTCCCGTATCAAGTAGTCCACGTAATCGCCCTGAAGTATCCATGATGTCATCTTCAAGCGAAGTTGGTGTCGCGGTTTCAAGAAGATGCATAAGATGGTTAAACGAGTCGTCATGTTCAATGAATGGCCGACCGCAAATACAAATTTGCCGTGCCAATAGGTCTTGGATAAATTGTTCACGGATATTGCTAGGAATCTCGCCTCGTTGACGCTTTTCTTCCAAAATAGCCAGTGCTGCATCGATAGATTGAGATGCAAACCGAACATAGCCAGTACTCACATTATCGCGTATTGCGCGAATAGTTTTTTCGAGTCCTTGTTGTGCAAATTCAATGTCTTGTGTGTACTGGTCATAAAGTTTTTGTAGCTCCTGAACAGATTCGAAGTCACGCAACCGCTTGTTTATTTCATCGAGATGGCGTTGAATCTCGCTATGCTCACGCTTCAAAGAATCTCTTCGTTCATGTAACTGAGTGTCCCTTGTTCGCGATAGTTCATCTTCTTCAACAAGTTTTTGTAACTCACCAGTTGAAATTTGCTTCAATTGCCCACGTAAATCTTGAGCAGCTGTTTCAAGATGTCGCATTGCTCGGGTGAGAGTTTCCAAATCAAGTACCTGATAAATTGCTTTTTCTACTTCCGCAGCTTGTTCGGGACGAGCAAAGTTGTCAATCTTTTCACCGTCGAAGAAAAAATATGTTCTCACATTAGCAGGTAATATTGTGTTCATTGTTCCAATAGGATTGTCAACTCGCTCCATTACACCAGATGGCGGTGTCCGCATAAGAACAAATTCGGCTGTAGTCTTCGCTTCTAATATCTTGCCATTCTGTTGTTTTTGCCCTACTAGCTTTCTGGAGGCCGTATAACGTTTACCGCCATGATGAAAAGTGACATCTACCTTTGTTTCGACAATTTCGGCCCGCTGTGCACGACTTACAGCCTCTTTGCTGATAATTTGCCCAATATTGTCAACACCTTCGCCATACAAACACCAATTCAGAGCAAGAAACAGGGATGTTTTTCCGGCTCCATTTACACCATGAATAATAGTGACATTTTGCTCGTCATGTCTAGAAAATTTTAAGCGTTGATTACCGAAATATTGCCGAAAGTTGAACAGATCTACACGCTCAATCCTCATGAACGAGCCTCATTCTTGATAGAAGCTTGGGCCACCATATTCAATGCTTCTTCAATTTTCTCCATAACACCATGTGGTGTTTTCAAATGGAGGAATTCTTTCTCGATTTCGAGAACCCGGGTTACAAGATCGAAAACTTCCGGCTCGCTACTATCAAATAAACTTGCTATTTGCGTCTGTAAAGATGCCATGATTGACCTATATATGGATACCGTATTGTTGGGCGATTTCCCAGACCACACTCAATGCTTGATGCTTATTTTGGGCACTATCAGCAAATTCCTTGAAGCGCCGTAACTCACGTTCGACAATACTTTTATCACTATTAACACGATTCCCAATGTACCATGATTGTGGTGGAACAACGATAAAGTCATAAATAGTGGCAATTTCCTTGTTTTGGGCACGTCGTAGCACACGTCCACGTCTTTGAATGAACTCACGCGGATTGCTGCTACTGGCAAGTATATAAGCTGTTCGCGTGCTTGGGACATCAACACCTTCGTCCAAACACTTCATAGCCACCAAAGCTTGAATATTGCAATTGTCAAAGTCGGCCAATAGTCGTTGACGCTCGTCATTATTTTCTTCCGCAGTAAATCGATTGATTTTCCATCCATATTCCCAACCCACAACATGACAAACTTGATCGATTTGTTCTGGGGCACAGTAGAAAAGTGTATGCTGGGCATCTGGAGTTTTGGCAATTAACGTTTTGAGGGCAGTGAGCTTTTCTGATGCACTATTTAATAAACGAGTGCGCTGGAAAAGTAGTCTTTCCAAACGATCTTCTACAGCCTCATCATGTTTCGTAGATAACATAGCTGTGAGTTTGGAAATCTGCTCACTAATTTCTTGGTACTTTACCATCTCATCAAGGGTCAACTCAACCAGTTGTGGATAATATATATAGGGAACCAAAATTCCGCGCTTAATGGCTTCACCTAAGTCTAGACGAAAAACTGTGTCCCCAAAATAATGGCGTAAAACGAAAGTGCCACCATCGTCATACCAACGATCTGGTGTAGCAGAGAGACCTAACCGAGCAGAAATATTTTCCGGCAATGCTGTTCGGCTTCGTGAAGCACCTAAGTGGTGAACTTCGTCGGCGATCAATAAAGAAGGTGCTTGAAGCCCAGAGATGATACTTTGAAAATCAGAGTCAATAAATGTGGTGTGGGTAGTGATGATAGATATTATCGTCCGATCATTGCGATTATATTCCAACACCTGTTGATGCAACTTGTTTAACCAATCAGCCTTACGTTTATAAGCAAGGATAGGTTGAAGACCAAAAGCTGTTGCATCTTCAAGCCATTGATCAACTAGATGTTGATAAGGAACAGAGATAATCACTGCCAAACGACGTTCTCGGTCAAAAAGGCGAGCCATCGCTGAAAGTGATGTCTTTGTTTTGCCGGTTCCAGTTGCCATCTCAAAAATGCCACGACAATGATTTGCAAACCATGCCTCATTTGCATCAAGCTGATAATCACGTAGTGCAAGTTCTGGCGGCACACGAGGTTCAGTGACAGACAGTGTAAGAATATTTTGATGAAGAAAATTGTAGGGACGCGAGTCTGACCTCAGTTTTAAGATACTTGCTCGTGCTGCATCAGGCAGTGTGTAAACTTGTACGTTTGAGTCGAGATTATTCCATAGCCGATCAAAACGTTCATAATCTGCTTGAACTAATGGAGCATAGGATGGATTCCAAGAGGAAAATACGCGGATAGATTCATAATTGCGCGTCCCTTGAATACTCTCGTTATAAGAACCATTGAAACTTACTCGATTTCCATCACCGTCAGTAAAGATGCCAAACTTGTCATGGAACTCGCCACCTCGTAATTTGTTGCGAGGCAAGGCAAGTCGAAAATCCAAGATGTCGTCAGCAACCATCCAAGCTAACGCAGATAAAGTGTCTTTTTCTAGGGTTCTGGCAAGTTCAGAAATATTACGCTCAAGCGCAGTCCACAAGGCCGTATCCTGCCGTGCAGCCGCACCCTGCTGCAAGGCAATCCAATCATCCTCATCCAAAATAGGACTGGTTACCCAACGTGCGCGACCACCGTTAGTCGCAAACTCAACCATACCGTGTGCCGTAAGTCGAAGCCAACCAGCACTGAAATAACCAACTCCCCTATCGTATCGCACTGAGGCATTCAATGCAGGCACGAAGAAATCAGCAATTATATCTGAGGACGATGTATCAATTGAGATTGGAAATTCAGGTAGTTTCATACACGCAAAAAAATTAATGAGATAAATTACAACTGTGTTTATAATTTCATTATAGCTGAGTGTTTCCAGATCTGCAGGACAGAATAATTTTAATTATCTGCCTAAGTGCTATGAAATTTGACAACACAAAAATTTCAAAATTTACGACTACTGAACACAATCTGTGTTGTGTTCGGTCATCCCCAAAATAGACGGATCAATCCAGTTTCACCACTTCGGCATTGATGAGTACCCTCCCTCTGAGTAGACACAACTCTGTCATAGGTGTATTGTGTTCGTTCAATACCTATGAATTTTGTGGAGCCAATTCGCGATCGCAAAAAGATCACGCAAATTAAAAATCAGTTGCGTGGGCAAGGACGGTTTCGGGATTTATTACTGTTTACAGTAGGGATCAATACTGCACTCCGCATTTCCGATGTACTACAACTCCGAATCGGTCAATTCATTGACGAGCAACAGAAGCCCCGTTCGCGATTTGAAGTGCGAGAAATCAAAACGGGTAAGCGTCATGATGTGACGGTCAATGACAGTATCCGCGAGGCACTTACCGAATATCTCTTTGCCTATCCTGATGTAACCAGCGATCCAGATAACTTTGTCTTCTTCAACTCGAAATTCAATCGGTACTCTGCCGCACTCAAGCGGGGAAGGGTGTGGGAGTTCATCAGTGCAATCTGCGAGGAAGTTGGGTTACAGGGCAACTATGGTACACATAGCCTACGAAAAACGTGGGGCTACCAAGCGAGGATGCAGGGAGTAGATTTGGCACTCATCATGTATAAGCTCAATCATGCGAGTTTGGCGGATACGAAGAGATACATTGGGATTACGGATGATGAGGTGGAGGCCGTTGTAAAGAAACTGAATCTATGAACTAGTCATAAAAGCGAGTGCCTACTTGTCTTTTTGCGGCAGGCACTCACTATCATCTTTACCTGTGATTTTCACTGGTACATTACGGCTGGAGTAAACGAATTACATCTCCTACTTTGATAGTTCCGGGCCACTCTGTTGTAGCGTAAACGCCAAGCAAGTTCTTACGATTTTGTACTACTTCTTTCAAGACTGACGGCGTTTGTATCGATGTTTTCAGATCGACGTTGATTACCATACACCTCTGTATTTTGCGGTTAATACGAATGCGAGTAGAATCTGCTCGATCCCCAAAAACAATCAATTCTTTGACCCATTGATCTTCAGGAAACGGTTTATCGCTGTATGCTTCGACTAAGATATTAGGTCGAAAGCGTCCAGTTTCTAGGTGCTGATTGGTCGCATCGCCGACTGCCATAATAGAAGCGGTACTTAAGATTGAGATATCCATTGCATCGAAAATACCACTCCAGTTCTGAAGTAGGTGAATATCGTGATGTGATAAATAGCTAATCTCGTGGAGCAATTGGTTATCGTGAAGTTCTAAGTCTGATCCACTTGGCGTTTTTACACGTAGCTGAGAGTGACGAATATCTTTTGGATCAACGAAATAGGGGCAATATAGGCTCAGTTGGGGGACATCACGCGCTGTCAACCAAGGAAAACCTCGCTGGCTATCCAGCTTCACAAACCCAAAGCGCCGATCTCCATCTAGGCCATGCCATCCAATTTTACTCTCTTGGAGAGTCTCGCCCGCAAATGATTTTATCGGATAGCGATAAATTTCCTTTACCATACCCACTTCGGTATATACTTTCTTAGCCATTTTGTACCTTTCATAATCTTGCTTTAGTGATTGGATGAAAAGGGCTACACCCTAATAAGGCGTAACCCATAGGCATTAAAGATATTGACCACCTTTAAGTGCAGTCAAGAATTTTCCAATTGTGGGGTGATCATGACGCATCCGCATGATTTTCTCGGTATCACTATGCTTTGCTTTACCTGTACCACCATCAGGATTGACTGCCATATGTGCTTTTTCTGCCTCAGTCATTTTGGCGGCGGGTTTAATCAAATAATTTTTGATCAACGCCCAATGCATCGCTGAAAGTCCTCCTGCCTCGCTTACGAGATTTCTGTATGCAACTAGTACATTGCGAACAGAAGGCGGTTGCGCAATGAGATACATTCCGAGAAGATCTGAGTTCCATTCATCAACGTCAGCGACCGTTAGTTTCAAAACTTGTAGAATTTGATTGAACAGTGACGGCAGTTGTATATCGGCCTTGAGAGCTAATTGGTCTTCTGGGACTAAATACCGTAACCGCTTTTCAACAACGCCGAAATAATCAGCATTGACTGTCCCAATTAGATAATCAACTTGCATTTGCGAAGTGGTGTTTGCCGCGTTGACACCATCCCACATCACTCCCTTGACTGGATAGGCTGGCAAATAGGTACGCATCCGTTTCATAAAAAACATGGGGTCAAGATTCTGTTGACCATCTTCATTCTTGGTCATAAATGAACCATAAATCTTGTGGAGCGCCTTCATGTTCTGGGTAGCTTGGTTGATCACCTCAATTGCATCATTTGAAATTACATCTACGTACCCGTTGCACACTTGGCGCAGCCCGATACATGATGCCGTATGAAACTCATCTGTTTGGTTCACAGCGTAATTAAAGAAGACTTCTTGATTGCTGCCAGTAAAAGTCAACGGAGAGGCGACATTGTTTTGTTTCCAGTAGGTATATTGGGTGTCGCGCGGGGGGTGGCAAGCGATTTGTGCCAAGGCTACAAGAAGCTCATCTGCTGGATTTAGTAAGGCTAATCCCGTGCCGGGTTCGGCTTTCCGATCCTGAAAATGCTTTTCAGCCGAACTTACCAGAAAACCAAGTAGCTGGATGAGTCGGAATGCCATTGGACGATCAAAAGGTTGTTTTGCAAAGCTGCTGTAAGCTTCATTGATCCAAGACTGAACACAAGCAACAAAATCAGTCGGCGATACGCTTCCGGTCTCAACTGCCTCATTTAAGCGTGGTAGATCATCTCGAATCCAACCATCCAGCTTCTTGAGGAACTCCGCATAAGTGTGCGAAGTCGAACGAATATGGAACTTTGACATGAGAAACTCCTTCTTGTGAAAACGGACACGATTAGGAATTGCGCCCTAGGAAGGAGTTCAATAAAATAGTATTATGAGGTTCCTAGGGTGGGTTACTGTGTACCGTCTCTCACAACTGCGCACAGTAACCCATTCGACCTACTCAACGAACAACAAATTGTTTGACGAACAACAATTTGTTGTCTAATAATAGCGCGATTTTTCAGTTTTGCAAACTACGATGCAAATGAGTTTGCTTCTTATTCGGGGAGTGTTCGGACAGCTTGATACGTAGGGACGTGTTCGAGGTGAATACCAAATGGTTCGAGTCGCTGATTTAACTTGAAAAGTGCGAGTCTCAACTGTCTATCTTTATCACTTGAACCTTCGAAGATAGGTAAGAGCAATTCTGTATTTACAGTTTTACCAAGATTTTCCTTGAAAACATTCAATACTTGCTCCATTTTCGTAGGCTGCTGAATGCGTTTATTAGATTGCAGTTCAGCGATGACTTCGTCAAAGATGTTCCGTTCATGAGCAAAATTGTCAGAAGACTCGTCAGATTCGTATGATGTTCTAGAGCGTCGTTCCATAGTAGAGGGTGCAATTCTATCAGTCTGGTCGTTACTGTCAACACGAACTGGTGGATTTGAATTGTTATAACTATAAGACCCAATTTTGCTTACGTGTTTGTCAATGTACCTATTTCGATAGTCACTTATGCATTGTGCCTCATCTAACTTGCCGGATTCTATTAATTTGGTTTCAAAGAAATTAAACCAAGACTCTTCAACTATCTGTTGTACCCACTCAGTAAACTCAACCAAGTCAGTCCCATTATAGTCCGGCAATTTCTCTTTGAGTCGTTCCGCAGCAATCTCTAACAATTCGTCCTTCGTAACGTCGCTTTCATCCAAGAGAGATTGATGCTTATCGATGCGAATCCAATTGAATGTAATGGAAAAGATACAAGCCTCTCCTAAAGAGACATAATCCAAACGATTTGCTTTGGAGAATCCACTATCAGTGGAAAGAACCCTACTTAAGGTTTTAGCAACCATTGTTTACCTATTGTGGCGTAACTATACGTCCTAAACAGACACAAAAGAACAAACTTAAAAGGAATGATGTAAACAGGTAAGTAACTTCTTGACAAATACCAATAATTAAATAATATAACACAAATAGTTCATCGTACATGAAGAATACTTCAGAAATTATAAACTTATCTACAAAAAAGGCAAACTTTTGATGACCGAGTATACGGAAAATAATGCTTTTGGTCAACGATTGCTTAAAGTTTTGGAACAAAGGGGAATAAGTCAAAAACAATTAGCAGATGAATTGGGGTGTGTAGAATCAGCAGTTACCGCTTGGATTCGAGGGACAGGGTTTCCAAGCAAGAAATACCTGCGACCATTGTGTACATTTCTAAAAGTTTCATTAGATTGGCTATACGCCTTTCACGAAAGTGAAAATTCCAACATTACTTGGACTGAAACCTATCCCAATTATATGTCAAAAGCTGACATAATAGTCGTTAAAAAAGGGATAGAAGCTTTTCGGTTGTTGATTAATGATCGATTACCCAGCGCGGAAGTTCAAAGCAAGCTCGGTGATCGAGAAACTTTGCGTTCGGCCATCAAAATAGCGCTTAATACACGGTCTTTACAAATAACTCACGTTCAAGTTGATGAGAATAGGGAAACCTTACTCGAAAGTTATTTCCCCGGATTGGAAGCCCATGTAGCTAATATCCCAAATTTTGATACAGATATGATCCGCACTGAGATTGTATCATTCTTGGCGGCGAATGAGGTTTTTGACGAACTTCATTTCCAAAATGTGGGTGTTGGTGCTGGATACACGCTAAGTCGTGTGGCGCAATTAACAACCCCTCGTCAAAGAAATGGCACGAAATGGATACCATTAATGCAGGTTCCGGGGGAAACTGTTAATCATCTGTCAGCAAATTTTGTTGCGAATTTATTAGCAACGCAACATCCCGGGTCATCCGCATTATATTTTCCTCATATGCATGGAAATCCTTCAGACTATGCCCGAAGAATGTACAACAGAATCAAAGAAGAAATGCTGGATATGGGGCATATTTTCTGTACCGTTAATGGATTAGAAAAAGAAAGAGCCGATGTGAAAACTCGTTTTCGCACAGCAGATGGTGAAACTCATACATCGTGGGACGCTGAAATACTTCTCGGTAAGAATGTAACTAGCTTTGCAATGGAAATATTGGGATTGTTCCTAGACGGACAGAGTAAACCAATTGCAATTGAAAATTCCGTATTGTCTGAAGAAATTTATCCAGATATGCCAAAAGATAACAAAGAAGAAATCATCGAAACGGTAAAAAGGGTAGCTGGCAGCGGCAGGGTTTGGATAGTTGCAACAGGTCGCTATAAAGCTCCGTCCGTATTAACTGCCTTGCAAAATGGACTCTGTAATGGTTTAGTGATTGATGCTGAAATTGCTGACTACATCATTGCGAAGAAACAAAACCCCGAAAAATAAAAAATGGATAGATTTAGATTGTCAGGTAGTGGAATTGGTTGGATACGACGTATTCCAATTTATCACATCACTATAAGTATGATGATTTGCACCGAGTGGTTATCAATATCGTTAGTCATACCAAATTAACAGTTCGCACAATAAATGTTGCGCGACATGTGATTTTGAAGAATTTCTTAGTTCAACAGTAATTATGAAGAATTAGACGAACCACATGAAAAATCCCTACATTGATAAGCAATTAGTATGGAGGATTTTTATTGACAAAATTTAAGAAGCCAAATTGATCGATAGTTTAAAGTGCATAGACGAAAATATCCCGCACTCTTCTTGTTTTATTATCATAGATTACTCGATAGATCGTTTCGGTTTCGTGATCCCAGAGTTCCAACTGATCGTCTCCTTCTTTGAAGACGGTAAAACATCCATCTTCATTCCATCCCATCACAGTGATATATGCTTCATCGCGGGTCTCGAAGAGTGGTAAATCGAGAGAATTAAACAGTTGGATGAGAGGAGATTCTGAGACAAACAAACTTCGTTCTAGTCCAGAGGGAAACACAATACGTGGCGACTTTAATTCTGCTGCCCAGTTCTGGCCTGTGAGTTTGGCAAAGATCGCACCGTACACGAAGAACAGCCCTTCGATAGGTTGAGTATCTATGCCTATTCGTACTTCTTTCTTGTACCAAGACATACCTGCATTGACGCAGCATTAGCTTTCGTGCTGTTTCTGTAATTCTCGAAGCGTGGTTGGTGTGAAATAGAGGTCACGTTCCACCGGCAAACCAAGATTTCCTCGAACCCCCTCAAGTTCAGTCAAGCTAAAATACCCAAGCTCTACCTCAAATCCTGAAACTAACCCAAAGAACGTATCTTCTCCATCATATTCGGTCGGATACCATGCCCAGTTCCCATCTGGAGTGAAAATCTTTACTGGTGCAACTGCATCGAGTCCAAGTTGCTCTTTACTGTACAACTCGGGTAGTACTGCCCGACTCTCCGCATCCAATATTTCCATTGCTTCTTGCGGAAATCGTTTGACATTCGTGATGAGTTGGGCACGATTATCGTATGTCACAACATATCCTTGCGAGGAATACTGATTGAGGATGAGCAACTCATTTTCGCCTCTTCTCGCTACGGTATATCCGTACTCTGAAGCAAACTCTATCGCGCCAGTAAAACCTTCATCTCGCGTTTTTTGTCGAAGCAGTTCTAACGCCCCGAACACAGTGATGATGTCGCCATCATCGGAGCTATTCCATAATTCTTTTTGCAGTCCTGAAGGATAGGAAATGACTGGGTATTTTTTCCCTTGTATCCAGTCTTGATTATAGCGTTTGGCAAGAAGATCACCGATCAGGAAATACAAACCATTTGGCGGTGCGGAGTCAAAAGCAGTAGTGTGTTCTTTTTCGTACCAAGGCATAATTGAATGGATACGATAGCACGTCTATAGCGCTCGTTTCAATACGAAACCATGTTCATGTTTCCTCTGCATCTCTCCATTCACAGTACTGAAAAGAAAACTTGAAACCGTTTACGATCATTTGCAACTATGACAAAATGGCAATGTGAAGATGTTCCTTCCATTTTTCTTTCGAACACGAGAAAAGTGTTGTGTATCTGTTGCTGGTTTCTGGATACAGCCTCTCCCTTTTCGAACCAGCGAAAGCAGGAGAGCGCAAGGGGCTTTTTACAAAATAAAACGGACTGCCGGCGCGGTAGTCCGTTTTCCAACGTGCTTTATTCAATAAGTGAACGTCGTTGTTCCTCCCCTGCCATGTACCATACAGGCTGATTCAAGATGGTATCAGGCGTAATATCGTCAAGATGAGCAAACCAGAAACGATGCTTTCCGCCTACAGATTCAGTAGCGGCTTTTAGATTCTCTAGACGTTTTACACCAGTTGTGACGGTAAGAATGCGCATACGATTACTTTGGTAACGTCGTTTGTAGGCTCCACTCTGGTGATACATCCTATACGCCAAAATCTTGCTCTTAAAGCGTCCAATCGTCTCAGAACCGCGATCAACCTCAAGGAAAAAATTTAAGAGTCCAAACGGCGTTTTGAGTACAAAATAGCTGTCTGGTATGAGGGACACCGTTTGCAGTTTATTGGGTTGAGTACGAATTGACACGCGATCATAATTCGCCTTGAGTGCCGACTCACTCACCCAAGTGGATACCTCATACCCTGCTATTTGCGCTGAAACAGTCACGGCGATGCGAAAATCATTGATAGCTGTCGTATGTTCCAAAAAGTCTGGTTTCAAGTCTTTACTACTGCTGTACCATGTCAAATCATCCAATCCAAGCTGCGTTCGCAGGACCTCTGCGCCGCGCTTATCAAGTACATACAGAGTGGGGCTGCTCCCCGCATAGACTGGCAAGAAACGTCGATCCAAGAATTGATGTTGATAGAGCCGAAGAAGTACGCGTTGCATGACACTTCGACTGCGGCCAAATAAGCGCTCAAGTTGATTTTGTCGCAGCACACGATACTGATACACAGTGTGAATAATGGCTATGTCACGCGACATTAACTTCATTGAGCGCGAAACCTTTGCCCGGCGATTCCGTCGGGGATTGCGCTGATCCATGATTGATACATTCCTTCGCTCGTTCATCGTCTTTATTCGCTAAAACTTTGCGGAGTTTCCGCCTTTACGTTACCTTTTGTAGTGGACACCCTCGACACGAGCCGCCCGGTGTTAATGGGGCTTGTAGAAAGGAGGCGTATGATCGCTTGCGTCGATCAGTTCTTCGGGTTCATCGCGCACCCAAATGGTCTTTGGCTGATGGTTATCGCCTTAGTCCACTTGGTGTGGGCTATCAACCGTAAACGGTAGCGCGACGGTCAGGCTTCCCTATGCGGACTATTGCGAGGGAGGTTGGTCGCCGGGGGTGTTCACCCATCCTTGATTGCGGATAGTATGAAACCCCCTGACTTCATCCAGTGGCCTTTAGTCACCTGCTCGCGACAACGGGTCATAAAAACTGCCTGATCCATCGGACGGATCAGAATGCTGACCATAGCGCACGTTGAGCCAGTTTAGCACATCCGCTCTACCCTTCGGCGTATACTGCTGGATCGATAATTGACGAATGTGCGATGCGCTTCTTCCGGCATCAACCGGCTTCATCAGCGGCTTTAATGGAGACAAACTAAATGCGGGTTGCTGTTCGCCGTGATAGCGCATCCAGACCGCTGCTTTAAACCGATCCAGATTGAGCAGATCCTCAGCACTAAAGCGTCCCCGCGTATAGTGCGCGATTTCCCGGGCATCATCATCGCCTCCGGCTTGAAAAGCGATCAACGCACCGATATTGCCGAGAATGGCTTCCAATGCCCCTCCTGACAATTGTTTCATATACTGATTAGAAACGGTCAGGGAAAGATTGAACTTACGGGCTTCGGAGAACATGCGCTCCAATGGACTATTCACGAACCGCTGTACTTCATCCACATACACATGGAAGGTTTCTTTTTCGGCGGCTCCACTCATCGCTGCCATTTGCAGCCGAGCCAGTATCAATGAACCGATCAACTGCTGCTCTCGTTCGGGTATATGTTCCTCATTGGCTTTTAGCGACACCAGCAAAATCTTCCGTTCGCGGATGAGTTGGGCAATGTCTAATCCATCAGGGTGACAGATGATTGGACGTAAATAAGGATTACGATAAAACATCCGTATACGCCGAACCACAGGCGCACTGATTTGGCGCTGTTGCGAGGCTGTCATCCCACCAAAATCTTCTTGCCAATATTCAAGCGCCACGTCATCCGTAGTCTGGCTCAAAACCTGCTGGCGGTAGGCATCATCCAAGAACAACCGATTCACATCTCGCAAAGTCGCTTTGTCCTCCCCCGTCAAGGTGAGCATGGCATTTTCGAGGGCATCTGCGGTTTGTGGCATTTCCTGCAACTCAGGGTAAAGATTATTGAGAATGTTCACGACACGCGCCAGTCCAATTTCCCCGGACAATCCCCGCATGGGATTCAAGGGCAGCGGATAGTCTTCATTGGCAAGATCAATCAACACCACATCTTTCTCGCGCGATGTTGGAATGCTACATTCAATAACCGAATCCACCAAAGCACCATGCGGATCAATGACAGCGAGTCCTTTACCTCGTGCAATATCTTGATGGATCAGTTGATGGAGAAAATTGCTCTTCCCGGTTCCATTTTTCCCGATCACGAGCGAATGGGTGGTGCGGTCTTCATCCGGCTGATAGACAGGTTCTTCCCGCCCTCGATAGGGATTAACGCCAAGGCACACGCCTTCGCGTTTGTCCTTCAAAATCGCAGGCATTTCCACTTGAGCCGCTTTCATCCATACAATCCTTGAGGCGCTAAATTCTTGATGCGGCAAATGCCACAAAGCCGCGATTTCACGGGGTTCCAGAATCAGCCGAAGCGCTTTACGACGGTTGATGAGCGACTTGTCTGGCTTCTTGGCCTCGGCAAAGACGAGGAACTGTCCCATCGCGCTGGTAACGAGATCAGTTTTATCGTCAGTCACAACAACCTGCTCAAGTTTGCCATTCTCCCCATACCAACAAATGCCGTTGAAACGGGGATCGGTGAAATGCACCATTGGATTATCGACCACAAGCAGTGACGATAAGCGCTCTGGATAAGGTGTATCGATTTGCGTCATGACAAAACATTGATACAACGCCCGATTCAATTTGTCATCGAGTACTTTCTGGTCTTCCGGGATATAGCGATTGACCGTATGCGGAAAGAGCATCCCAAGTATTGATGGTTCATATACTTGGCGCGTCGTGAGCTTTTTACCCTCCTCATAGGCATCCTTGGCATAGCCTGCGACAAAGACCGTGTAGATGATCTGCTCCCCCGCCAGAAGGCTTGCCATCGTTTGGGTCAAGGCTGCCAAAGGGTCTGGTGTATGGATCGCATCGACATGCAAAATTGGTGCGACAAACTCTGGAATTACTAAGCGGTACGGAACAACGATACGCTCGATGGGTGCGTCGCTAATTTTGTAGGGTTCGAAGATTCCGACCTCGATGCTTGCATCGGGATAGCTGGCACGAATAGCGGTTTCCACCGCTACAGGCTCGCGGTCAAGTAAATCAACAATCTGCCACTCAATCGAGTGATTTGTCGCTACGATTCGCAATATGAAACTGTCAAAGGCATTGAGAAGTTGTTCGGCTAGTTGGGAGGCGCGTTGCGCCTCCCAGACTGCCTGCTTCGGTAAAGTAATGCTATACGTTACAGGCATGATCGTGTTCTCCCCTTTTTAATTTGTTAATTGCCGTCTTTATCGAACAAGTCTGACTTGGCAACCTTGGGAATGTTTTGATTGCGATTACGGAAGAATGATGTAATGGAAAGAGTCTGACGAAACACCCAGAAAATAATGCGAAACGTCAGCTTGGTGTATTCCCACATTTCCGCGAATATGAATTCAACAATGCCGTTCATTTTGCCTCCTGTTTGGAATAGGGTTTCGATAAGTTGGATTGATCAATCAACTCATGGCTAATTAAAAGGGTTATTTTGCATTTGTCTTCCGAATGTTTTCACTAACATTTCAAGTAGGGATATAATGAATTGCTTAGTTTTTCTGACGACATTACGAAACTATTCGTAAAAAAATGCGAAAGCAATTTCGATATTCTTTGAATCAGATGCACGAAATAAGGAACTGGATTCATGAAAGACTTTGGAAAACGTCTTAGTGAAATACGTGAGAGTTGGGGTAAATCTCAGGAAGAGGTAGCAAACGGTCTTGGAGTGCATCACCAGACAGTAAGCAATTGGGAACTTGGAAAGTCTACTCCAAATGTAATCCAATTGCGCGACATTTGTCTTTATTTTCGCTGCTCGGCTGATAGTTTGCTTCGGCTACCAATCGAAAACACGAATGCCCAAATCGAGGAAGGTTCCGGACTAAAGTGGCGAGTAACAAGACCCGCATTAGCCAACCTTAGCCGCTCTAAAGAAATTGACGATGCTATTGAGGTATTCAGGTTAATTGCTAAGGAAAAGAAGGGCTTTTTAGAAATTCAAGAGGAGCCTAAATTTGCAGGCTACGGCGAAACTAAATTGCGTCACCTAGTGAAAGTTGCTTTATTCTCAACCGCTATTCAACTATCTGACGTGGAAAGAAATGGCGATAAGGAGAAGAAATTACTCAATTTATTTCGACCAAATCTACGAAAGTGCATTGTCGCCAAAACTACGCTAGTGGCTGACCAATTGATTGACTCCACAATTAGAACTGAAGCTGTTGCCTTTTTAGCGGCACGCGATGCCTTATCCTCGTTACCGAATATTGGTGATGTTGGATTAACAGGAGGCAACACAATAGCACGTTTTGTTGACTTATTACCACCAGCGTCGCCTGATCTGCGCGGGATTACATGGGTTCCGATATTGGTTACCCGTGAGCAAGAACGCATGGAACGTACCGCATTGTCGGCAAATAGTGTTATTACTCGTCTCCTATATAACCAGCCCGGAGCCAAGGGTTTTCGTTTACCGTTCCTTGAAGTGCATCGCAGAAGTTCTGAGTATTTGGCAAATGCTTCAGATGATGAAAAAGGCTATATTGGAGCGGTTCATGAAGTGATTGATCGTGCTAGAAAAGTTTCGGTTGCTTTCTTGTCTATCGGCACGCCTGAGTATGAATGGCAAATAACGGACGCACATATGGGATTGCCTCCCTTAAATCACATATTTCAAAATCTTTCACCTGAAGAAAAGGAAGAATGTGTAGGTGACGTGCTTTTAACATTGGTGGATAAACACGGAAAAAGACTCGGCAGTCAAACGAGTAGACAAGAGAATGACAAACTCGTTTATTCTATCGAACTCAATCATCTACAAAAAGTTGCACGATTTGGTACAGTATGGGTCTTGGCTGCGCGATCCCAGCCTGGAAAAGCCAATGTAATCCGAGGTGCGCTGCAAGAGGGCCTCATTAACAGTTTGGTGATTGATACGACTGTTGCAGATATGCTTTTGGCAGACCCTACTTAATTTTGCATCAGAAAAAAAGCGGAAATTTCTATCCGCTCTTTTCTCGCAACTTTTATTTGTTCCGGAATTCAACGATTTAAAACACTCGCTGAGGAGAGATGCCAAATTCGCGGGCTAAGGCTGAGATTGCTTCCCTTCAGCATGGCGCGTATGAGGTCGTTTCGACTGAAAGTTTGGCGAACCCGCCAGAAGCGACTTAATGAGAAGAACCATTCCACAACGTCTGACAGTGGTTGTCGTAAGAGTTCGCTTTCGGTTAAACACAGATGACCAGAAGAGAATAACATAACGTCAGTTATGGATAAACAAGGTTCTCCAAACGGAGAAATTGAGAGCGATCAAGCGAAGGTTTCTTGGTTTGATGGGTGTAAGCGATCAAACCGGAAACGAGATTGACCAAGAAATGAATCGGACTGCGATGCCGGGAATGCTCAATCTGGGAAATGTTCTTCAGCTGGTCGTTGATGGTTTCGATGATGGAGCGCTTGCGTAAGAGCAGCTTGTCGGTCATGAGCATCAGGTTGTTTTTCATATTGGATTTGAGTTTGGTGACAAGTTGAATGCCTTGCTCCATCAATTGTTCAAACATGGATTGCGACAGATACGCCATGTCGGCAAACAGCTTACCAAAGAGGCGTTTGACGAGTTTGGGTAGCGCTTTGAGTTCGTGACGATTGGCAGCGGTGAGGTAGACCGCCAGGAGTTCGCCTGCATCGTTGACGACCAGATGCAGTTTGAAGCCGAAACTCCAACCGGTTGAGCCTTTGCCGCGCGCAGCAATCCCCTTGAAGATTTGGTGCTGGTTGATGCGTCGATTGTCGCAGACGGCGATGAAGGTCGCATCCACAAAGCTGATCCCACTACAGAGGCCAAAGCGACTGAACAAATACAGACATAACCAGCCGAGCAGCCGTGGCATCCGCTGCACAAAGCGTCCATAGCTGATGAGCTGTGGGAATTCTGCCTTCAAATACACTTCAACATGGTCTTGGTAGTAGGCTTTGAAGGTGCGATAGTGGCTCTGATGAAAGTGGATCATGATCGTCAGCGCTTCACTGTCACTCAACCGCCCGGCTCGTTGCCGTTGGGCTGTCCCACTCACTAATCTGTGTCCAGCCTGTGCTTTATCCATGGCTTTGCAGAAATCATCGACAGCGCAGTACAGTTCCAGTAAACTCATTTGGGATGCCTCTTGGTTTAGGTTTTGTCACCTGAGAGATTACTCGATCTCTCGCCTTAAGGCATCTCCTTATCCATAACTGACGTTAACATATGTTTGAAGCCTGAATTTCACCTATTTATCTGATAACTCTATGATTTCCGCATGGCGAAAACAATTCGTAGTAAGATCATTTACCATGCCGATTGCCTGCATCATTGCATAGCAAATTACTAATCCTACAAATTTGAACAAGCGCTTTTGCAAGTCCTTACTAAGTGCACATGATATCTAGGTATTGGGTGGAAATTCCTTGATAGTTTGTCAGTCATTGTGATTAAGTTTAGCAGCTACAAATTCCCAATTATAAAGTCAAAACTGCTGAAGTTGCTTTAAACATCGAGCAATTGTTTTGCGTTTATTTATGGATGACTTACTGATATTGCACGCTTAATCTCATTTATGATCACATCCATGCTTTTCGAACTCATGATCCCGAGTCGTCCAGCAATAATTGGTGAATACGCACTAATTTTTTCGTGATCGATATTATGCCAAATAGGCAAAATTCTTTTTCTACCGCCAGTTTCCAATGCAAAAAGTCCATCCAATTCGGCTTGAGGCCATCGTTTGGCTACTTTGAAATAGTTTTCACTCAATACCACAATGCCATAATTAGAATTGGCTAGACCCTTTTCGATTGATTGTCGCAAGCTATCGCCTAGAGTCATCGATAATTCGTCGTACCAAACTTTAAAACCTTCTTTTTCGAGACTTTCAACTAGACTACGAACGAACGGATTTTTGTCCTCGCTGGCATGAGAAATAAATAAATCCCAATTAACTGAGGCTTTAGAAGTATTCACTTTACGCCCTTTCGCATTTTTCTTGTTATTAGGTTGTTTATTGTTTCTCAAATTCATCGTTGGGGCCTGAAGCGAAATTGAAAGCTCCATGAAATCCGGCTTAGATGTACTAGTGGGTAAATCGAGCGAGACTTCACAGAGGATTTGGAATGTCTCAATTTCCCTTCCGACAGCGACGGGTAAAGCTATCAGACTTGACTTATTATATGCCGATAGCTCGGAATTATCTTTTTCCTCGTAATATGCTGGCTCAATGGGCATAATTCTCTCAAAGTCTGACCAAATTGGATTGCCATCATTTTTTGCAAATCCAATTGACTTATGACTTGACTCGACATGAAAATGTATTTGCGTAGGATATTGCCTTATTGCATACCCCGCAACGTGGAAGAAAGATAGATTACTAAGATGCTTATGTGGTTTATTTTTGCAATTAGCATCACTAATCCAAAAAAGCACTTTAGTTCCTAAGATATCCTTATAAGCCAAAGAGTTAACTTTACCACTTATTGAAACAAGGTTTTTGAACTTTCCTAATTTAAACGCCATCTACATAGGACTCGCTTATTGTTTCTGGATAAATTCCCATATCGGCCTTCAAATGATCAAAAAGAAAGTTAGGCAATAACATAGGCTCTGTTGTAGTAGTAAATACAAGTTCACTCACAAAACTTGTCAACTGATACTTACCCACAAATCCCATATAGGTACTTCTATCAGTAGCGACAGGTATAATATCGTAACAAAAATCGCCCCACGGTGTCGCAACTCGAATAAAGACTCCCACCTCATTCTCACTGAGATCAAATTTCTTTTCCAAACTTTGCATACCCAATTCTTTGATTTCTATTCGTTCGTTGTATTGAGCCTTATCTGTAGCAAATAAAAGCAGAAGCTTCAGGTTACCAAATTTCTCTCGTGCTGCCATATTGCTGTCATGTAAGTTGTCATGTAAATACTCCATAGAAGTTTTTACTACTTGATAAAACTGTTTCAAGTTGCGGTTGGTAGGCCAATATGTGGAATAAAACTTAACATAGTTGTCTAAACTAAAAAGACAATCAGTGGTTCCTTGTCGACGGATTCTGATGCGGTTGTATTTGCGGTCGTCAATTTCAGTTTGATCGAGCGTTTTTTCAATAAAATTGAATTCATCTAACCATTTGTTGCTTGCGGCGGTGAAGAGTACCTTTTTTAACTCATCAATGGCATCCGATTGCCTATTGAGCGTCTGAGTTTCAGTTCCTGAATTTGTTTTTGCATTTTTGTTTTGTTGAACTACCTGATCATTTTGTATTATACGATTAATTTCATCTAAGACAGGATCATGTACTAAATCTACAAAAGCTTTGATGTCTACTTGTTTTAAGACCTCACTTTTAATCACAATCTCTTTTTGTTCGGACAAGCGAATATCCGACAACTTTCCAGAAAAGAATTCGTGCTTACGTTTTATTGTTGCTAGTTCAGTCGCTAAATGGCGCACAGCTTTGAGTGCTGCGTCGCACAAATCAATTCTGTGGTTAATAGCTTCTAGCGTGTCTTCTATATCTTCTTTTTCAAGTAAGACTTGATACATGACTGATATTGGGGTGCGTGTTAAGGAGTTGCCAGCAGATCCGAATTCATCCGTAGCAAATGTATCGAGATTCAGCATGGTGGCGGTATGCGACAAAAGATAAAACTTGTACATTACCTCGTTTTTGTTCTTTCTAGAACGTTCGTTAAAGTATTGTCGAAGCGCTACTATTCCCGCTAAATTTGCGGCATCCGCATAATTACTTTTACTTCCCGGCCTTAATTCGTTTAGCGCGCCTTTAAACTTGTTTAGTATGCTTTGATCGAAATGCAACTCTTCTGGATGAGCTATTAACCCACTTAGCTTGACATGAGTTGGTTTATTTAGTAAATCTACCAAACGTTGAAATGTCAGTGTGTATTTTGCTAAGGCAGTAGCAACATCAATACTAAGTTGATGCAAATCTGTATTGAAATCAATCGTATTGAGAACCACATCGTCGCGGCTTCCTTGAAAGATCTCTCTAAGAAAGTTAGAGGCGGTTTCATCCAGATCATTATTATTTAAAAGACTGTTAATCGACGACACACTCGTAACATTTTCGATTATCGTTTGTAATTTTTGTACAAGTTCAATCCATGTCCCACTTAGTAGCACAAAAGGGGATTTTATATGATCAAGGACATATTCTACGATGACTGCTTCGTCGGCATCGACCGCATAGGGGAATATATAACTGTAGATTTCTTGGAAATCTAAAACATATACGTGCTTATAGTCTTCTGTAGTATCGCTAAATGACTCGCTGAGTATTTGCTGGTGTGAATTAATAATTTTACGAAGTTTCCTTAATTGAAGAGCCGTAAAGTATGGAACGGGCAGCACTCTATCGATTAAGTTCATGACCTTTGACTCCCTAATTAGGTAGGTACAATAGGTGTTTTTTGGTGTACTTTTCTATATTTACATACACTTCATCATTGATACTGTTTTCTATTATAGCTACTAGCAAAGTGTTTGCAAGCAATCACACCAACACTTGTTGTAGAATGAAATAATTTACAATATTCACAAAATTTCAATGCATATAAGTTCATCATTAGTCCAAAATAATTATAGAAAGGCATCGTTTTACAGACTATATAGCGGTGTTTTAGGTCAATATGACATATAAAGACGCTCGACCATTCGACAGCACATTTGAAGAGGTAGAAAAATCGAAGATCGCATTTATGAATACTTGGAGCGAGTTTCCCCAATCAGTACAAATTGGATTACTGTTAGTTTTTTTTCGTAAACTTGCTAATGGAAGCAATGAAGGGTGGATTAGAAACGCCTTAACCTTGATAAACGACTCAGTATCCTCTCAAAATGCTGAACTACTAGAAGACTGGCATTTCTTCGACTCCCCATATGATGCCGCTTGGCTCGAATATTTCTGGGATATAGAAGATAAAAAAGAATACTTAATCAAAAAAAATCATTTTCCCGAAATTGTTTCAGTTCGTGAAAAACTAAGTCGTAGTGAGTTCGTTATATGGTTCTCAGAATGGATTAGAAAGTCTAACTCTCTTAGAAAGTTACAAGAACATGATTTTCAAGAACCCCCCAACTCTTGAATATTAAATTCATTGATAAAAATACTCACTAAATTCTCCAACGACAAATTTATTGTAAACCTCTCACATTGTCATAATTTCAGGGTGCCGAAAACAATCGATAGTATGATCGTTTACCATTCCAATGGCTTGCATCATTGCATAACAAATAGTTGATCCTACAAATTTAAAGCCACGCTTTTTGAGGTCTTTACTCAGGGCAAGTGAAATTTCTGTTTCAGGAGGGATTTCCTTGATAGTCTGCCAGTGATTATGAATAGGCTTGTCATCTACAAATCCCCAAAGATATTTATCAAAACTACCATATTCGGCCTGTACAGTAAGAAAACGCTGCGCGTTATTTATAGCCGCCCGCACTTTTAGCCGATTGCGAATGATGCCAGGATTCGCAAGTAACTCAGCGATTTTTCCTTCATCATAGTTTGCAACAATGGCTGGATCAAAGTTGTCAAATGCGATACGATAACTCTCACGCTTTTTCAATACAATTAACCAACTTAATCCTGCTTGTGCTCCTTCCAAACAAATGCGCTCAAACAACGCATTATCATCATTTCGAATTGGAACTGCCCACTCTTCATCATGGTATTTTATATAAATCGGTTCGTTAAGACTAACCCAACCGCAGCGGATAAGAGTCATAATTGGTTAACCTCAAGTTCTTTAATTGGACTAATGTAAATAAATTGAATGGCAGTATCAGTGAGCCTAGTATGGATTTTGGCTGTCGATCTGGCAGGGAACCCCCCATTCTTCATCGTGATATGTCACATACAGCGGTTCATCAAGGTTGACCCATCCACAACGATTCATCTTTCCCTCGTTTCACAATGATCGCAATAGAACAATTATACTACTCATGCCTCCGTTTAGCTAGAAAAGAAATTGATAAGCAAAAGAGGTTTAAACTGTTCGCGATCAGGCTTTGCAGGTTATGATGAACACGATTATGAAGGTAGGAGTTTACAAGATGACTACGCCTATTCCGGCACGACCGATTGTGCCGCTTACCATTTTGACCGGATTCCTCGGCGCGGGTAAAACCACCCTGCTCAACCACCTGCTCCACGCCGACCACGGCTTGAAAATCGCCGTGTTGGTCAACGACTTCGGCGCGATCAACATCGACAGCCAACTGATTACGGCGGTGGATGGCGATACGGTAAGCCTCGCGAACGGCTGTATCTGCTGTACCATTCGCGGCGACCTGCTGAAAGCAACCACCGACCTGCTCAACCGGCACGAAGCACCAGAGTACATCATCATCGAAACGAGCGGCGTTTCTGACCCACTTGAAGTGGCGCTGACCTTCAACATTCCCCAGCTTCAACACCGGCTGCGGGTCGATTCGATCATCACGGTTGTGGATGCCGAAAACGCACGCGACCTCAAACAGCGCGAGTATGAAATCCTGTCATTCGCCCAGATCGGCGTGGCGGATATTGTGGTCGTCAATAAGGTTGATCTGGTGACGGCGGAAGAAAAAGCGAAGCTGGAAGACTGGATTCGCAGTATTACGCCTTCTGCCCGTATCCTCGAATCAGTACAGGGGGCGGTACCGCCGGAGTTTGTGTTCGGTGTGGGCGCGTATGACCCTGAACGGCTGGCGGCGCGGCAGTCGCATGATGTGCATGTCCACGAGGACGGCGAAGGACATCACCACGACCACGCGCATACCGACCACAGCCTCGTATTCAGCACATGGAGCTGGACGACCAGCGAACCCCTCAAACTCAAGCTGCTGCGGAAGGCGGTTGAAACCCTGCCGGTAGCGATCTTCCGCGCCAAGGGCATCGCTTACTTGGAGGATGTGCCAGAACGCCGCGCCGTGCTGCAAGTGGTCGGGCGGCGCGTCAACCTGACGATGGGCGAGGCGTGGGGCGACCAGATACCCTACACGCAAATCGTGGTGATCGGCACGCATGACGGCGTGGACGGAACGGCGTTACAGGCACACTTCGAGAAAGCCCTCGCGGCGAACGCGCCAGTTTCCCCAGTGGCGAAGTTTACGGGCGCAGCAGCGGAATGGCTGCGGAAGCGGACTTAACCAAACATCCGTCAAAAGTGAGTTGCGCGATTTGGCTCAATCTCCATACTATGGAGGTATAGGCTGGTGCAAAGAAGGAGTTGAGTCAAGTGAAGATCTCTCATTTTCCGCGTATCGTGATGACGGCTGTGGTGCTTACGCTCGGTATCGGCGTGGCCTACGCGCAGCCGATTGGGGATACCAAACCGGTGCCGAAGGGCGAAGCGGTGATCGGCGAAAACCGCGCCGGATTTGACGCAGGCGGCAGCAACACATGGACATATGAAGGGACGGCGGGTGAAATCCTGACGGTCATCGTTGAGGCGCAGAAGCCTGCCAACAAAGCCGACCAAGAAACCCGCGACGAGGAACGCCTTCTCGATACTGAAGTGTTCGTCTACGATCCTGACGGCGATGTGCTGGGTTCGAACGACGACATCGTGGACGCGGTGCTGACGAACTCGTTCCTGCGCTATGTCGAACTCAAGACAACCGGAACCTACACAATTGAAGTGACCAACTGGTTCCGTGAAGCCGGCGACGAAACCGAAGGGCGCTACACGCTGATCCTCCACTCGAACAAGAATAAGCGCGCTGAACGGGTGATCCTCTCGCGAATTGTCGAGGAAATTTCGACCGCGACCGAGGTGATGGATAGCCTGACGACGATCATTGAGGAGTTTGATACCAACACCGTTATGCTGGTGAACCCGACCTACTGCACGATTACGGATGCCAGCTTCGGTGATCTGAACTTCGACCTCCAACCCTACAGCGGTATCATCGTGGAAGTGCCGAAGGGTTGGTACAGCCTGCGCGGGAAGGGTGACGTGTGTGAACTCAACGGCGACGAGTTGAACGTGCCGCGCGAGACGGTGATTATGGTGACTCGCTTTAACGAACTGGGTGACCCGCCGGACGAACTCATTTTCCCAAGCGACCCTGACGCACTCGCCAATTCATAACTGCTATTTTGCTTAACGGGAGCATCCATCAACTGATGAAAACATCGACAATCCCTGACTCGCATCGTGATTTACTGGATGGTCCCGTTATCGCGGCGTTAGCGACACTCATGCCAGATGGCTCGCCACAGGTCACGCCGGTATGGGTGAGCTATGACGGCACGTATGTGATCGTGAACGGGACGGCTGACCGGCAGAAGCACAAGAACATGACTGACCGACCAACGGTGAGCCTGATGCTGTTCGACCCACAGAACCAGTTCCGCTACATCGAGATACGCGGCGCGGTGGAGATCATCACGGCGGAAGGTGGCGGCGAGTCGATGAACGAGATGTCGCTACGCTATACCGGCAAGCCCAAACGCTACGGCATCGAAGCGCCACCCCGCGAGGAACTGGAACGGGTGCTGTATAAGATCCGCCCGACGCAAGTGAACGCCTTCGGTTAATCAATTGAGGCATATCACATGGCAATAAACACCACAGAAATTGCTGACTTTTTGAGAAGCGGCGGTTTAGGGGATTATGTCGAGAAAATTCTACCTTTTGCAAAGTCTTGCATTCGGTTACATGCGTCTCTTGCCGAGAACCCTGCGGATTTGCCACTTGGTTCATCGCGAATTGGTGGACTACCGGACTTGCCGCCCAATATGAAATGGCCGATGCGAAACGGTCGCCCATGTGAATTCATCGCACAGATTAACCTAAGTGATGCTGCGCCATTTGATGTGGAAAGGCTGCTGCCACAACAAGGACTTCTATTCTTCTTCTTTGATGGTCTTTTCTATGAGGATACGGAGCCTGTAGGTCATCAATTCGGCAGCGAAATAATACTGTACTATTCCGGTGATTTTGCCGTTCTTGAGAGAGTACCAAATTTCCCCGAAGCACTAGATGAATTTCAGCATCATCCTATGTGTTCACTTACGTATCGATCCGATTGGATGCTTCCGACTTATGGCAGTGTGGCCGCCCATAAGCTCGAAAAAGAAGTCTTTAATTTTAACCATCAAAATTCCAACGACGTACCACATCTTGTAAAAACCTATAGGCAATTGGCAGAAACGAGTGTTCCCCATGAAGATCACGAGAAACATCATCTACTTGGGCATCCCGAACCCGTTATACAAGATGACGCTTTATACACCGCGTCTATGGTACAAAATAATGGGATAACAGAAGGTTACGCGGTTTCAGGTGATCTTATGTTGCTGCTGCAAATTTCGTCAGATGATCTTCCTGAAATGATGTGGGGAGATACCAGCAGTTTGTATTACTGCATATCAAAACAGGATTTGCTAGCGAAACAGTTTGATAAGATTATCTGCGTGCATGAAAGCCATTAATCTAGTTTATGTACTCCGCCGCACGCCGAAGACATCGCGCTTGCCGGAGACAAGTTCGAGCGCCCGCCGCCAGCTATCGGCCTCCGCACCCACGGCTTCATCGTTATGGTTCGCGTCGTACTTATCCGACAGCATATCCAATTCGGCTTTGAGTGCTTTCCACTTGGGGAGTTGAAGCTGGGTCAAGGTATCGGCGCGGGTGCTATCCGGCGCGGCGCGTAAGACCTGCTTGAAGTGCGGGAGACACAACCCCGCTGAGGCGGCATACGCTTCCCGCAAGCGGTCATCGTTGATGTACTCGGCAATCGTGCCGATGTGCTGCGCCTCTGCCCGTTCGAGCGCGGCACAGGCCATACACGGACTATCCGGTTCGAGCTTGTTGGCAAGTGAACTGCCACTGCTGCCGCGCAGCCGACCGAAGGCAGAACTGGCACGAGTCGGCTCCCCTGCTGTTTTCAGGAGTTCGTCCATAATGGCGGCGTGTAAGATGGTGATACCCAGCACACTCGCGCCGAACTCGACAAGGTTGGCGCTGTGGGTGGCGCATAAGCCGCGCGAACCGCGCATTTTGGCGTGGGTTTCCGGTGTGTTCACGTATTCGTAGAGGTGCGAGTCGAGGAAGCGGTGAACATCGCGCTCTACGAGGCTGCACACCACGCAGCCGCCCGCTGGAAAGGTCTCGGTGAGGTCGTAGTAGTTCAGCGGTAAAACAGCCATGAAACGTCCTTATACCGCAGGCGACTCAGCAGTTGGTTCAGCCGCCGGCGTGGGTCGCGCCTGATTCTGCGGCGCTGTCTGCAAGGTTTGGGCGCTGAGGGCAAAGGTGGCGGGGGTATCCGTCAGGTCGTTGATGCCGGAAATCGCCAATACAACCGTTTCTTCAGCGTTCAAGCTAAACGTCCACACGCCGGAAGTGGTATCGTCGCCGGGGGCGATCAAGCGCTCGACGCGGCTCCGTGCCTCGCCCAACAGCGCATACTGCACAATGTACTGCTGCGGCACGACGTTATCAATCTGCTGCCAGCCGTTCATCGCCCAACCACGAATACCCGACTCGGCATCGTCGCTAAACCCAATTTCGGGAATCGCGATGTTATCAATCGCCATACCTTTGTCGGGGCGGTCGTCGGCGCTGACATAATCGAAGCGCAGCACGATTTGTTTACCGGCGTAGGCGTTCAAATTGACCTCCTGCGGTGTCCAAATGGGTTCAGCAGGAATGACGCGGCTGGGATGCGTCCCCAGCACGACTTTTAAGCTAAAGAACGCCTCGCCACGCTGCATATACAGATCGACCACATCCCCCGGCTGAAAGCTGCTCAGGTAGGCGGTGATGTCGGCCTTGCCCTGCCAGAGCTGCCCATCATACCCTGCAATCGTATCGCCCACCTGTACATCAAGTTCGGCCAGCGGGCTGTTTTCGGCGATGCTGCTGATGGTGATGCCATTCGGTTCGAGGCCGATGCCGAGATAGGGGAAGGGACGCGACGGCTGCGGGTTGCTGACACCGGTAAAGGCGGGGCCGTAGGATAAGCCGTAAGGGTTGGTGGTGGTTACGCCACTGCTGACGAGAGGCTTAAACGTGTTGCCACCGTCCTCGCTCACGCTGACGTAACCGTAATTCCAGCCTTCGGCAAGCTGGTGCCAGACATCAAAGGTGAGTGTCGCGGACTGCACGCCGGTGAGGTCGAAGGTTTGGCTGATGGCGGTGTTCTGATAGAGGCTGTTACCCGACCAATAGAAATGATTACCGCTGTCGCCTGTCATGGGTAAACGGTTGACGGTAGTCGCACCATTGAACGCTAGTTGGAAGTCGGCTGGCTGCGTGGCGCTGAACACCACATAACTGCTGCCATACTGGCTGACGCTGAGATTCGGCACTTGAAAGTCGAACTGGTCTTGTAACCCCGGCGCTGCCGCGCTTAACCCTTCCGCAGCGGGATGGGTATAGACATAACGAGTATCGCCTACCGCGCTGTTGAGGACGTTTGCCATCGCCCAATCAGCAAACACATCCTGCCCTGTGATTGGCTCATCGGTCACAAGGTCGGTGATGCCATGATCGGCAAGGATGGTGGTTAGCTGGTCGAAACCGGAACCGGATGTGCTAAACCATTCGCGCAATACCTGCCCACCGAAACGCTGCTCGACGTAGCGCAGGAAGATTTGACCGGCGGCGGTGATCGCACTGCGTTCGGTATCATCGCTCGTCAGGGGGAGATCAGGCGTACTAAAAAAGGTCTGGAAATCCGCAGGCGTGATGTCCCGGCTAAAGAGATTCAAGACCATATACCAACTTTGCGCGTCACGCAGCCACGGGGTTTGTGACGGATTATTTTGCTCGACAAGAGCGTTGAAAATGGCGCGGGCAACAAACTGGCTGTAGCTAGGGTCATTGAGTTCGAGCGCGGGACTGGCGGAGGTGTTCACGAACAAAACGGCGCTTTCGTTCGTCCAGCCGTTCGCCACCCACTCTTCCGGTTGGTTATTCACGGGGTTGTAGAGTACATGGTGGGTGGTGTTTAAATCACGGGCGAAAACGATGGTGAGGGCTTCATTGCCATCAATATCCGCAAATGCCAGCTTATCGGCATTCTCTATATCATCCAATGTCTCCGGCACAGCCGTGATACCACCGAGATTCACACGGTCACGGAAAAGCAGCGAAGCGTACATCATATTTGAGGCAGGCAGTTCCATAGCCGCCGGTGCATAAGGCAGGCCCTCCTCAACCCACAATTCAAGGAAGGACGTTTGTGCGGCAAGGGTCGCGGTGATCTCTGTGGGGGTCGCCTTACCCGCTTTGCTCACCCAGAACTGTGCGGTATCGCCCACTTCATAGGCGGGGGAAAGGTCGCCAATGGCGGGGCCACCCGGCCAACCCAACCAGCGCTGCGCCATCGCCTGTGGGTCACGGGCGGTGGAGTCCTGAGCGTGAACAGGCAGCGTGAGCAAGACCAGCAGCAGGGCAAAAAGGGGCAGCCATTTGATGCGCTTCATACTTTAGAATCTCTTTTTATTCGACCATGCAACGAGTGTAGATGCGGATTGTGGTTGAGAAAAGTTTTCTCATCAAGGGCTAAGTCGGGTGAGTAAAACATATTAAGCGTGAATATTCTGGATAAATGTAAACTTTCCCGCACTCTCTTTAAAATACAAATTAGAACTATTCGCTTGCAGCCATATTTTGAAATCATCAGGATCGTTAAAAACATTCATACCTTTAGGCGTGGGAAATATGAAATTCAATATGCTGATCAGCCAGCGGTAATCTTTGTTCACGAGTGATCCACTTTCAACAATATCAGGAACGGTGTTCAAAAAACCGTACGCGAGCAAGCCGATTGCGCTTAAGAATAAGTACTTCCTAGTCGTGTTTTCGTTGTTAGAAGATCTGAGTTTTTCTTTCGCAGCTTCGTAGGCATTTTCAAGCATGTCCCGAAACGCTAATTGATCAACCGCATAATCAAAGGGGTGGTAAGGGTAAAATTCATTCCAAACTTGTATTCGATAAGTTGAAGCAACATGACGTTCCGTCATGACCCACGATGCCATTTCATTCCAATCGACTTCGCTTGCAGCAATATACTTGGTCAGTTCACTGATTGATTTCTCACTGAGCAATCGATTTGAAGTTTCTTCGATCAACTTTTCCAACGAGTAATTAGGTGCTTCAAATGGCTTACGCTGGTATTGGACTCCTAGAGCGGGATACGCACCCATATACTCGACCTTTATTACCTCTATATCAAACGTGTCAATTTGATCTTTTAACGCCTTATAAATTTCTTCGACAAGCCAAAAAAGAACTGAAACAGCGTAAGCATGATATTTGCTATCAACAATAATAGAGTTAATGAGTGTAGGCTCTATGACTCGATAGCCCTTAGTCATCAATTTCTCCGGTTGGTAGCTGCTGTGAACGATTGAGATTTATCCCGCTTGCTTGTGGCAAGCCTTCGCCCACTCTATAATAATCTTATCCACCGACGCAAACGGTATACTCGATTATTGACGGTAATGGTTCAAATTCAAAATACTCATCTTCTTTAATCACCGCAACACGCCTTTCAGTGGATAATTGGTTTAGGTGATATACGCGGTAACAGGATTGATTCATGGATATTGGCAGCGAGTTTTCGCATTATCGTGTCGTCGAGCATATCGGGCGCGGCGGTATGGCGGATGTGTGGTCGGCGCGTGACAAACGGCTGAACCGTACAGTCGCTATCAAGACGATTGCCCGCGATTTATCGGTCGATAATGGCACGGAGCCGATCAAGCTGTTCGAGCGTGAGGCGCAGACCATCGCCGCCCTCGAACATCCCCATATCCTACCGATTTACGACTTCGGCGAACACGAAGGCCAGCTTTATATCGCCATGCGCTATGTGACCGGCGGCTCGCTGGAACACCTGCTGGCGGATGGGGCGATGTCGACCAGCGAAGTGGTGCGCCAGTCGAAGAATATCGCCAGCGCACTCGATTATGCCCACAAGAACAACGTCATCCACCTCGACCTGAAACCGTCCAATATCCTGATGGATAGCAACACCTCGCCGTATCTGGCGGATTTTGGTCTGGCGACGGTGTTGGGGCCGGAAGGC
Organism: Chloroflexota bacterium; assembly: GCA_020161935.1. GTDB lineage: Bacteria > Chloroflexota > Anaerolineae > Aggregatilineales > Phototrophicaceae > CFX2. Next base: position 16,483 of record JAIUNI010000010.1, on the reverse strand, counting down.
CGCGCCGCCAACCCCGGTTACGGAACGCTGCTGTATATGGCTCCCGAACAACTAACGGCGGGTGAACTGGATCACCGTGCCGATATTTACAGCTTCGCCATTCTGGTGTTCCAGATGCTGACGGGCGAACTGCCGTTTGATGCGACCACCTCACTTGCGCTGAAACAGCTTCAGTGGCAAGAAGACCTGCCGGAAGCCGAGAAGATGGGCAGCGAACTGGCGGAAGTGCTGACCCCCGTGCTGCGGCGTGGTACGGCGCTGAACCCCGACGACCGCCCGAACACGCTGATGGAACTCGTCAACGAACTGGAAGATGCGCTGAAACTGGTGCAGGGCGCAGTGGTCAGTGCGCCACGCGGCGACTTCGACGATGAGGACGGTGTCGGCCTGCTGACGATTGATCTCAGCGGTGTCATGACTATCGCCGATCAAGGCGCGATGGTGCGGCGCGAGGCTCAGGATATTTACAACCGTGCGCGTAAAGCATGGGCGCACGGGCAAGGCCGCTTCCTGCTGGGCGTGACGCACTTCATGGTCATGAACGATGTTTACATGAAGGCCGAGGAACACGGGCTGGAGATCGACGAGGCCGGTTTACAACTGCTGCTGCGCGGCGCGATTGAATACGACCACGAAATTGACTACTGGTGGGAGAAGCTCGATAAGGACAACCGCCGCTGGGTGGCACTGCACGCGATCCGCAGCGAAAACGCCCCTGCCCGCGCCCGTGCCTTCTACCGCCTCGAAACGATCCCTGACGGCGACCCGCCGCGCATCCCGACGCTGGTGGCGCAAGCGCTGGCGGTGGAAACCAACGACGAGGCCAAACGGGCGGCGATCAATGTGCTGGCAACCCGTGCCAAGCGGGATTATCCGAGTGGGAACTACAAGGCTGTGCCGCAGGGTGTCACCGGACGACTGCTGACGATGCGGACGCGGGCTGATATTCAACTGAACACGCCGTCGGATTGGCGACCGACGGTTTACAGCGAGGACATTGACGAACTGCTGGCGCAAATCGCCCTCGACCCGCGCAGCACGGAAGCGATTGCCGAGCAAGCCGCGCGAACGGTCGGGCGCATCCGGTCGCTGGCGGCGGTGAAGATGATCGCGGATGCACAACGCGCCGGTTCCAAAGGTGCGCTGCGGGCGCTGGCACTGGTGCGTGACGAAGCGCCTTCGCTGCCCAAGATTGTGAGTCCACAGGGGCGCATGTATGCGTGGCTGGCGAATACGTGGCGGCGGCTGACGGATGACCCGCTGAAGAATGTACAGCGCTTTGTGTTCGCGCTCATCGGGGCGACGCTGGCGATGGCCTTCCACGTTTTCGTTACCTTCCGGTCGGAGGCAATTTTCCACGCCGACCGCTGGGGTAAGACGATCTCGATTGGTCTGACGTTCGGCATGATGATCGCCATCCTGACGATTATCGCCAGTGAAGTGCCGAACCGACTGCGCGGCTTCTGGCCGTGGTGGGCACGGCTCATCCTGTCGGCGGGGTTGGGCATTCTGTGGGGGACGCTGTCGTGGGCGGCGTTTACATGGTTCTTCTTGAACTACCTGCCGTCGTGGGAAGTCATGTTTTACGCAGGCATTGGCACGGCGCTGGGGTTTGTGCTGTCGTCGATCTTTAGATTACGCGGTTGGGCGGCTGTGTTGATTACGGCGATTACAACCTACCTTCCGATTTACTTCATGTTTGAGTTCTTCTTCAACTATACGGAACCGCCATTCCCGCTATCGAGCGAGGTACTCAACAGCCCATCGGCTATTTTATATTATGACTTCCCAGAGCAAGTTTTCACGGTCGCCATTCCGGTGGTGCTGCTGATCGCGCTCGGGGCGCACTTCTCCGGTCTGTTAGGGGATTTACGCAACCTGATTGGCTGGCTGCGAGGGCGGATGGCTAAGGCGAGCTAATACTGCAACATACTTATATTTACCGGGAGAGTCTAACGATGCGGCTGCTGATATTGATTACATTGTTGTTGAGTTTTGCAGTCGTCAGCGCCGCGCCGGAGCAGAACGCGCAGGAGAATACGGATATTCCGCGACCGGAGTATCCACGACCAGATTTCCAACGCGACAACTGGCTCAATTTGAACGGGACGTGGGACTTTGCGTTTGATACAGGTAACGTCGGAGTTGAGCAGAACTGGTTCGACGCGGATAGTGAGGCGTTTCAAGACTCTATTCTCGTCCCGTTTCCGTGGCAAAGCATCCTTTCAGGCATCGCCGACCCACCCCAATACGGCGTAGCGTGGTACCGGCGCGTCTTTACCGTGCCGGAGGGATGGGATGAGCAGCAGACGGTACTGCACCTTGGCGCGGTTGATTATTGGGCGCGGGTGTGGGTCAACGGCACGTTAGCCGGCGAGCATGAGGGCGGATACACCCCGTTTGAGTTCGACATCACGGAGATGTTAATCGCTGGCGAGAATTCGGTTGTCGTCCGCGTTGAAGACCCTGCCGATCTTGCGGAAATTCCACACGGCAAACAAAGCAGCACCCCGCCTAATCCGTGGGATGATGTGGATTTTACGACGGTGAGCGGCATCTGGCAGACGGTGTGGTTAGAAGCGCGTCCCACCACTCATATCGCGCAGGTACATATTACGCCGGATGTGCCGAACGAAAGCGCGATGTTCGCGGTCACGATTGAATCGCCCACGTCCGAAACATTGGAGCTTCAGATCGACGTTCGTACGCCTGATGGGCAAACGTTGGCGCAGAGCCAAGAGCTTGTGCTTGACGAAGCGAATACGCGGCAAACCTTCACCATCAACATGGACGTAAACGACCCCCTGCTTTGGGAACCGGAAACGCCACATCTCTATGAGGTTGATCTGACATTGAAAGCTACGGGTAACACGCCGGATGTGCTGCATACCTATTTCGGGATGCGGCGTATCGAAGTCAGCGGGAATAATGTGCTGCTCAACGGGCATCCGGTTTACCTGCGGTCGGCGCTGGTGCAGGGCTATTGGCCGGATGGGCTGTACACCGCGCCGAGCGATGCGGCGTTTCAGACGGACATTAACTTAGCCAAGCAGTTCGGATTTAACGGCCTGCGGATGCACCTCAAGATTGAAGACCCGCGCTGGGTGTATTGGGCGGATAAGCTCGGTATGCTGCTGTGGAACGATGTGCCGTGTCCGGTGGATTTTACGCCGCTGGCGCAGGAACGCCTGACGAACGATCTACAAGCGATGATTGAGCGGGACTACAACCACCCGTCAATCGTGATCTGGGGGCCATATAACGAGTCGTGGGGGTTGGAATTTCGCAGTCAGAGCGATATACAGATTTACCTGAGCGACCTCTATGACCAGATTAAGGCGTGGGACCCGACACGACTGGTTGTGGATAATTCGGGCTGGCGGCACGTCAAAACGGATATTGCGGACTCACACAAGTACACCGCCAACGCATTTGAGTGGAGCGATTACCTGACGCAGCTCGAAACCGCGCCGATGTCGGTGAATGTGCTTGGTCATCCCTTCTATGCCGAAGGTCAGCAGTACAGCGGCGAACCGCTCATGGTCAGCGAGTATGGCACCGGCTGGGGTGAGGAGCGCCCGATTGACTTCCAATGGCAGACGGTTGAGATCCGCCGTCATGGGGGGTTGGTCGGTTATACTTACACCGAGCTGTACGATGTCGAACATGAACTGGGTGGACTGGCACGTTATGACCGCACGATCAAAGAAGTTACCTTTGATTACGCGACGGTCAACAGCGCGGATTTTGTCGGGCTGGATTATCAGGGGAATGTGATCGTCAAAACCGAGCAGGTCATTGAAGTGCCGATCTTCGTCAGCCTGTACGGACAGCCAGCCCTATCGAAGGCAGTGGTCGAGTGGCGGCTTGAGCGCATCACCGGGGAGGCTGGGATATTGGAAACGGGCAGCTACGGCACACTGACGTTGACACCATACAGCGTCAACCATCTGGAACCGCTCGTGATAACCATGCCGAAAGACAAAGGATCGGTGCGCTTGACGGTTGAGGTGCGCGATGCTGACGGGACGCTGCGGGCTTTCAACACACTCGCGCTAGGCGCGTTCTAGGGCGTAAGTTTACACCTTGGCGTATAAGCGACCGCCGAACTCCTGCACCAATTTGTCATCGAGGTCGTCGGCATAGCTGGCGACCAAGTTGATGATCGTGTTGGCTTCGCTGCCATCCAGCCCTTCCAACGGGCGCTCATTGAACACATAGACCACATCGAGGTACACGCCCAACGCTGCATTCGTCAGTTGGAGATTGAGTTCGAGCAAGCGGCGGTAGAGCGGCAGCAAGCCGTTGATGGGCAGGTGCATGATGGGCGAGAGCACTTGTAAGTAGCCTACGCCGTCCTGCTGCGACACGAAAATCTCGATCACGGCGGAGTTGCGCTGGAAGCTCCAACCGAAGCCGGTTTCCGTCCGCATTCGCGCCCGCACCGGATCAATGCCGACACTGGTCAGGATTTGCTCAATCGTCCCCGCGTACACTTCGAGCGCGTTCTCGCCGGTCGCGCGGTTACGTCCTCTAAAATTCAACATGACATCTGCCTCCCGTCGTTAGCCCAAACCCAAGCCCGTTATTGATGCGGATGACCCGTTTAAAAAGCCGCTTTAAATCGAGTAAGGCGGAATGGTCTGAGACCATTCCCTACGAAAAGACAATATGTGTGGTCAGTAATGCGGATGAGGCGTGCCTCATCCCTACAATACGACACCCTCTTTTAAACACTCGCTCAGAGCAGCGCCTTGAGGTCGAGGGCGATAAATGCACCGAGCAGCGCCCAGGCCGTTACCGCGACAAACAGATACTGCCATTTGTGGCGGTAGTTAATCTGCCAAAAGCGGCGGAGGCTGAACAGGATGAGGACAACCGCCACCAGATTAATCGCCAGTGTGATCGGCACAGCCACCTCCGCCGCGATGCCAATTAAGGGCAGGATGAACGGCAGTACCACATACTGCAAAATGCAGCGCACGCCGGAAACCAGCAGCGAAAAACCAAATGCCTGTTCCGCCCGCGCCGCGCTGGCAGGTCGTTCAGCAGCCGGTGACTGCGTATCCACAAAGAGTAAGCGACCGATCAGGCGGTCAGGCCATGTTCGTACAGCATCCATAAGCGTTTACTACCTGCAATTTGTTACCTTTGTCACAAAGTTTAGCATCCAGCACTGAAGATGCCAAGCGCATAATGCTAAATGCCTTAGTCCTGCAAAATTAAGTGTATTCGAGGAGGCTTTCCAAGTTGGCCTTTACCGCGCCCCACTCGCTGTCGAGTATGCGGAACCATGCTGTGTCGCGGTTGTAGCCTTTGACGATGAAGTGCGCTTCTTGAATGCCCTCGAACTTGAAGCCCATCCGCAGTGCGGCGCGGCGCGAGCGTTCGTTGAGCGCGTTGCACTTCCATTCCAGCCGCCGGTAGCCGAGGTCGAAGGCGTGTTTGAGCATCAAGTAGGTGGCTTCCAAGTTGGCTTTAGTACGCTGGGCAATCGGGCTGTACCAGATGCTGCCGAGTTCAACCTTGAGGTGTTCGGGGAAATTGTTCATGTAGGTAGCGACCCCGACCGGATAGTTCAATTCGCGGTCGATGGTGCAGAAGGCGAGGCCGTTGGGCGCATCGACTGACGCACGCAGATAGTCACGCATTTCGTCGGGGTTGGCGAACGGGCCGCCGTTCATGTAGCGCCAAATGAGCGACTCGGCATCATACGCGCCGACGGAACGGTTGCCGATGGTCAGCGGTGAGCCGTTGGAGATGGCGTACAGGATTTCGGTATGGGCTTCCAAATCGAGGGGAATGAGGCGGATATAACGGCCTTCGAGCATCACGGGGGTGACTTTTGTGGGCAGGTTTTTGCGGCGTTCCAGCACATCCGGCGGCAGGGGTGGCGGTAACGGCTGCGGTTGAAAATCCATCATTCGATCCTTGAGTAGATAACCGGAATAATGAGGAGATTATACTCAGCCTTGCCCAACTGCGGGAATCAAAAGGGCGACTGTGCAGCCGCCCTCGAGGTTGATCCCAATTGCCGTTGTTGACTAGTTAACTTAGACGATTTCCACCCAGTCGCCGTTCGCGGTACGGGCGTAACGCGGGGCATCACTGTCGTCACGCTTTGGCTTCTCGTCCGCGTCCTGTTCGTCGTGCCAGCCGTGCTTGCGCTTCTCGCTCCAGTGGTTTTCCCAGTTCCAGTGCTGGTTCCAAAACTCGCCGCGCCCGTCATGGAAGCGCCCCATGCCGCGCCGACCGCCGAAACCGCCACGTCCACCAAATCCACCTCGCATCATGGTCTTTACTCCCATAAAGATAACGCCCAGTACGATTAACGGAAACAGGAACTTAAACAGGCCGAAGAACACGAAACCGGCCAGCAGCAGCGCGGGGAAGAAGAACATCGGGTGCGGGCCGCGCCCCCAACCACCCCGGTAGCCCCAGTCGCCACGATAACTATTCATGCGATACATTTTGTCCATCTCCTATGGTGTTAGACATTGTTCTTTTATACGCGGGGATGCGCTGTAGGTATCAGCAGATGCGGCAAAACTAGCCAAAAGGGTAGCTCGTGGCTGCATCATCTAGACTTTGGTTGGGAAAAGGTTGCGCTAGCGCGGGCGGCGCATTCCACGCTCGGAGAGAATGCCCACGATGGCGATGACGATGCCACCACCGCAGCAGCACAGCAGGACGTTCTGCCCCAACTGCGACGAGAAGAAGGCATACAGCACAGCCATAATGAGCAGCACGAGGATCACCCAGCCGATGATGCGGGTGTTGCGCGATAGATTGTTCAAGCGGTTAAATTGGTTCATAGAGATAATGCAAACCCCCACCCTAACCCTCCCCCGTAGTAACAGGGGAGGGAATAAGGCAGGTTAATTACTGTTTTACTCGACCTGAACCTTGACCTTGGTTTTGCCCGTGGTCGAAGGCTTGTCGTCATCGTCGCTCTTGGCGGCTTCGGCGGCATCCTGCACGCGGGTGGTCGCCTTTTCGATTTCGCCGATGGCGGCATCGACCAGCACTTGGAAGCTCTTGATGAACTCTTTGCTCGCCGAGGTGCCGTGTTCGCGGAAGCCTTCCGGCAGCAGGGCTTCGAGTGCCTTACCGGTGTGTTCCAACGCACGGCGCTGGTGATAGATAAACGATTCCACCGGGTTCTTCGGATTATCTTCCGCCGATGGTTCAGTTTCCGGGTTGGGGTTGTATTGTTCGTTGTCTGACATTTTCCTGATCTCCTGATTACAATTTGTTACACTATACTATACGCAGGGCATCAGCAAAAGTCGCATTATGGGGCAGCGGTTTCATAAATGTTGTATATGAATTGCTGCCCTTCGCTCAACCGCCCCTATTCCTTCGTACCACCGATGGTCACATTATCGACGCGCAGGGTTGGCGCACCGATGGAGCCGAACATTGGCACGAAATGGAGATCACTGCCGACCTGCGTAATGTTATTCAGGAAGTCGCCCAATGTGGTGGCGACCGTTACGCCGCCGACCGGCCCAACAATCTTGCCGTTCTCAATCCACAGGCCGTTCGCGCCCATCGAGCAGTCGCCCGTCACAGGGTCAATGCCGCCGGTTTGCATGACGCTGAGGACATACAAGCCTTTATCGACACCCGCGATAATTTCGTCTTTCGAGACGTTCCCCGGCTGCATGTAGAAGTTGCTTGGCCCCATCACCGGCAGGCTGCGGTGTCCGGCGCGTTGGGCATTACCGGTTGACTGCACGCCAGCCTTCGCCGCCGAGTAGCTGTCGTAGGTTAGATTTTGCAGCATCCCTTCGTCCACGAGGCGGGTAGCGGAAGTCGGCACACCCTCGGCATCGAAGGGTGCGGAGGCCAAACCGCGCTTGAGCTTGCCATTATCCATCAGCGTGACCATATCGTTGCCAATCTGCTGCCCCATCTTGTCCATCAAGAAAGAACGTTTCTTTTGCCACGCATCCGCCGAGAGCGCCGAGGCGAGCGTACCCAAAATTTCCGCGCCGACGAAATAGTCAAACACGACCGTGCCAACCTGCGTGGGTACGGGCTTACCACCGAGCATACTCACGGCTTTTTCGGCGGCTTCGTCACCAATAGCCTTTGCGTCCAAATCGCCAAAATAGTTGGACGCGCCCATACCGAAGGCGTTGGTCATCTCGCCGTCCTCGCCGCGTGCAATCGCCATCAACATCGAGTAGGCGGTGGTGCGCCCGTACTGCCCCGCAAAGCCGTTTGAGTTGGCGAGATAGAAATGGCTCACCGCGTCACCATATTGGCAGAACTCGGCCAAGATCACACGGGGGTCATAATCCAGCGCACTTTGCTCAACCGCCTTCAAGAAAGCGATTTTATCCGAGGTTGGTACGCTGGCAAGTTTGTCGTCCCAAATTTCCAAGTCCTCAACGGAAAATGCGCGGGCATCCGGCAGCTTGCGGTACTCATCAGCGGTCGCCACTTTCGAGAGTTCGAGGGCGGTGCGCCATGTTTGCTCAATACCATCGTCAGAAAAGTCAGAGGTATAAGCATAACCCGTGCGCCCGCCGTCAATCACGCGCACACCGAGGCCACGCGCGTTGGACTGCGAAAGCTGCTCGACCTCACCTTTGCTCACCTTGATCTGGGTTTCGCTGTCCTGCGTAATCACCGCTTCGGCTTCCACGTTATTCGCGGCAGCGCGTTTAACGACTTCCTTCGCCAATTCCATATAATCGGTCATGTGATTTGCTCCTTAGAAATCAACCCTCACCCCTAGCCCCTCTCCCTCATGGCGAGGGGATTTAGTTGGTCGAGGTTATAAGTGAAAGGCTAGAAAAATCGTTAATTCGCAGCGGAATCGTCGGTACCGCCAACGGTCGCGATGGGGATGCGGATAGTGGGCTGTCCGACGCTGACACGCGCCGCCTGCCCCTTGCCGCACATGCCCATGCCGGGGTCGAGCGCCAAGTCGTTGCCGACCATATCAATCTGCATGAGCGTCTTTGGGCCGTTGCCGAACACGGTCGCCCCGCGAATGGGCGCGGTCAGCTTGCCGTCCTCGATCAAGTAGGCTTCGGTGGCGTTGAAGACGTAATCGCCGCGTGAAATATCGGCCTGACCACCCGCCATACCCTTGATGTAGATGCCCTTCTTGACCGACTCGATAATCTCCAGCGGATCATGTTCGCCCTGGTCGATAAAGGTGTTGGTCATGCGGGGCATCGGCATGTGGCGGTAGCTTTCGCGCCGTCCGTTGCCGGTGGATGCAGCACGCCCGACACGGCGGCATTCGACCTTATCCCACATATACTCGGTGAGGATGCCCTTGTCGATGAGCACCGTGCGCTGTGCGGGTGTGCCGTCATCGTCAAACTTCAACGAGCCGCGCCGCCCCGGTATCGTGCCGTCGTCAATAGCGGTGATGATCGGGTTGGCGATCTGCTCGCCGATTTTACCCGCATAGGCCGAGCTGCCCTTGGTGATGAAGTCGGCTTCCATCTGGTGACCACAAGCCTCATGGAACAGCACCCCTCCCCAACCGTTGCACATCACAACGGTCATATCGCCAGCGGGGCACGCCCGCGCATCCAGCATCCGCACCGCGCCTTCCGCCATACCGCGAATTTTGGCAAGCGCATCGTTGCGGTCGAACAGTTCGAGGCCGATGCGCCCGCCGAAGCCCTCACCCACGCGCTGCAAACGTCCGTCCTTCGCGGCGATTACTCCACCGCGAATCTCGGTGAAGGTGCGGTCGTCCTCGACTTGTACGCCTTCGGAGTTGAACAGCCACATGCGCCGCCGCAGTTCGAGGTAGCCCGCCTGCACCTGTACGACGTGTGGGCTGTAGGCACGGGCGGCCACGTCCATGCTGCTGAGGAGTGCGGCCTTATCCGCCACGTTCATGGTGTCAAATGTTTTCTCAATCGGGTATTCGAGCGGGCTTTTCTGCACCGTCAGGTCGATCACCTGTGTTTTACTGTTGCCACTGCCTGCCGAGGCCGCCGCGCGTGCCGCGTTCATCAGGCTGGCTTCATCGAGTTCGTCGGTATAGGCGTAGGTGACGAGGTTGCCGAAAAAGACGCGCACCCCTGCGCCGCGATCAGCACCCCGCACGGCTTGATCGAGCCGCGAGTCGTCCAGCCGCAACTGCAGCGACACCACGTCCTCAACATAAATTTCGGCTAAATCCGCGCCGGTTTTCAGCGCTTCCGCCAACACTTTTTGCGCCAGTTCTTTCGCAATCATGGCTGTTGATCTCTCCTTCTCATAAGTAGTACCTATTACCCCTCAATACGTTCGCACACCGGAAAAGGTTCGCTTCTCATTGTCGCGGACGACTTATGTATAATGCAGGGCTTTTGAAACAACTTCGTACATCATCGGACAACATCGTTTATTTCTTACCATAGGTATACTAGGTATAAGGACTAGGAGATTGAAACCATGAATGTCCATGAACTACTTGCCAATTATGAGAATTATCTCGACCAAATCGTTACATTGGAAGGCGTTTTAGTTGTAGAAGTCGGTGGCAATAAATCATGGTCTCTCATCGAAAATTATTCAACGCTTTCGGAAAGCAGAGAGAGATTGTGTCTGATACGCCCCAGTCATGATTCAATATTAGCTATGGGCTTTTCACAGACCCCCTCTGCTCATTCCAATATTCCTTATGACCCCACAAATTCTCTATTCAATTACAGGTTCTTCGATCAAGTAACAATGGTTGGTAGGCTCATAAAATCAGAATTATGTTTGGCTGGTTTCGCTCTTGAAATATACCAAGCGAAATTCTTTCGAGAACGGTATCAGTGCTATGCTGTTAACAGAGTGTTGGAACTACAAGAGATTGAAATGTCGCTCATGGAAGTAACTTCGTTGGATGATAATGTAGATGAATTGCTGCAATTACCGAACACGCCTGTCCGACTCAGTGGAGTTTTGGTGGGTAACTATCTCCTCGATTTGTTTTACGTAACTGATTTTGGTAGTGCACGAACATTAAAGAAAATACAAGACAAAACCGTTCAATCAAAGTCAATTTCAATTAACGACAAATTGTTTATTGAAAAATTAAAGCGAACAATTTCTGCCGGCGTTGGTACTGAACTGATGTATCTAGATCGCATACACCTTATTGGTGAGATAAAACAATCCAATCAGCCTGAATTTCCAGCCATCATAACCAATATTACTGAAGCAACTATGGCGGCTGGACTCACTATTTTCCATTTTACAAAAGAAACAGATTAGCTTGAACGGTTTAAGAAAAAAAGGTGAAGACAGATAACCCAGTGAAAACCACAGGATAGTAAAGTTCAAACTGGAAACGTTGATCTTAAATCCCCACCTGATTATTTCGTTCGCCAAAAGCTACCGACTAAAGACTATAGACTAACGACCCTCTAATACCCGCGCTTGCGGTTGAAGCGGTTGAGCAAAGGCTTATTCTCAAGGTAGCGCTGCAAGTTCTCGGCGAATAATCCAGCGGCCTTCTCGTGCAAACGGGCGCTGCTACCGGAGATGTGCGGCGTGATGATGACGTTATCGAGGTTCCACAGTGGGCTGGTCGAAGGCAGCGGTTCTTCCTTGAACACGTCGAGCGCCGCGCCGCCGATCTTCTTGCTGGACAGCGCCGTAATCATCGCGCCCTCGTCGATCACCGCCCCACGTGCCACGTTGACGATCACTGCCGTTTTCTTCATCGCCTTGAGTACGTTCTCGTCCACAATCGGCGGCGCACCCTCCACCAGCGGCGTGGTCACCACCAGCCAATCGCACAGCGGCACCATCGAAGCCAGCGCTTCCGGTGGGTACAACCGCGCGGGGATCGAGCCTTCAGGGTCACCTGTTCCCGGTTCGGTGTAGCCCTCGTGGTCGGTGGTGTCTTTGAGGTTGCGCTTGGTCGCTAAGACGGTCATGCCCAGCGCGGCGGCCATCCGTGCCAGCTCGCGCCCGATGCTGCCGTAACCGGCGATACCCAGCGTTTGCCCGCGCAGTTGGTAGGGCATAAACACTTCCTGCGGGCCCTTCGGCCACTCGGCTTTGGCTTGCAGCTTGAGCAGGTCAGGAATGCGGTAGGCAAAGGCCAGCATCATCGACAGGCAGTATTCGGCCATCTGTACGGCATGGATACCGCTGCCGGTCGTAATCTCCACGTCTTCGGCCTTCACAATCGGCAGTTTAATGATGCTGTCGACCCCCGCGAAGTGCGTTTGTACCCAGCGCAGACGCGGCGCTTGGGCGGGTTCGGGGAAGTGGCGCACGGTATACAGCACTTCGGTTTCCGGCCATACGGTATCCGGCACATTCGGGAAGTGCCGTTCGATATGCAAACGCGGCGAAATACCGCGCAGTTTTGCCATAATCTCATCCGAAAAATCCATTGCGACAACCACACGAATCGGCTGCTGGCTCATCTGTAATGCCTCCTGAATAATGACATGCTGATAATAGGCGCTTGTTATCCCCCGCGCAACTTGCCAATTGGCACTAAGCACCGGTCGACATGCCGTCTGAACTTCGTTAAACTAAACAGGCATCTTCGGGGTATTGATAAGTGCAAAATAATGTTCATCCAGATTTTGCGGCTTATGCACAATACCGTTATTCTTTTCAGAGTGCCTTTTAGTCCAGAGAGGAATGAGACGTTGAAAAAGATCGCCTTCATTTTGAGTTTACTTGTGGTATTCGGCGTGGCGAGCGTTCACGCACAAACCGAAGCTGATGCCGCCTACACCTGCCCCGCTACCGGCGGCACGCTGATCACCGCGATTGCCGATAACCCTGTCAGCCTGAATGGTATCTACGCCAACGACGGTATCTCCGGCGCGGTGCTGTCGTACCTGTTCAACCCGCTGACCCTCGGCGGCGAGAACTGGGGTAAGGAAATCACCGGCGACCTCGCCGAAAGCTGGTCGGTCAGTGAAGACGGCCTGACGTGGACGTTCAACCTGCATCAAGGGGTGAAGTTCAGCAACGGGCAGGAACTCACCGCTGCGGATGTCGTCTACACCTTCAACACCATCGAAACCTCGGAAGAAGATATTGCGCCCTTCCGCCCGCGTTTCTATCAAGGTGAGACCCCGATCAAGTTCGAAGCGGCTGATGACTACACTGTCGTCGCCACGCTGACCGAGCCGAACGCTTCGTTCTTCACCGACATCAGCGTACCGATCATCCCTAACAACTCGCTCGAAGGCCAAGACCTGCGTACCGGCGAATTCAACCGTGCGCCGATTGGCACCGGCCCCTTCAAGGTCACCGAGTGGATTACCGGCGAAAGCATTACGCTGGAAGCCAACGAAGAATACTTTAAGGGTCGCCCGTGCGTCGATAAGATCATCTTCCGCATCATCCCCGACCTCGACGCGCAGGTGAACGCGCTGCTCACGGGCGAACTGGATTTCTTGCTGAACGTCCTCGGTGCTTCGGTCGAACAGTTCAAGACCAACCCGGACTACACGGTCACCATCGCCGACTACGACAGCCTGTTCCAGATTTTCTTCAACAACGACCGTGATCAATTCAAGGACAAGCGCATTCGCCAAGCGCTGATGATCGCCATCGACCGTCAGGCATTGGTGGACAGCGTGCGTCAGGGTTACGGCGCGGTGCATCACTCGCACTTCGACTCCAGCGTGCCGTTCTACGCGGACGACAAGCAGGGTGGTTACGATTATGACCCCGTTCGCGCGGGCGAAATCTTGGATGAAGTCGGCATCAAGGATGTGGACGGTGACGGCATCCGTGACCTCGACAACAAGCCGTGGGTCATCAACTTGCTGTCGTTCCAAGAAGGCTTCCGTGATTACTTCACCTACGCCACCGTCGTCCAAGCCTACTGGCAAGACATCGGTATTCAGGTCGAACTGGAAACCCGCGATACCTCAACCCTGATTACCCAGTTGTACCAAGAACGCAAGCTGGACAAGCCGTTCGACGTGATGGTTTCCGGTTGGTCGGCGATTGGCCCCGAGCCGAACAGCTACGCCAACTTCTATGTCACCACGCCGGAACTTGGCCCGAACCTCGAAAACTACGAGAACTCGGAAGTCAACGAACTGTTCGCCAAAGCGCGTACTCTGACGGATAACGCCGAACGGATGGCGATTTACGAACAGATTGAAGCGATCCTATGGGAAGAACTACCCACGCTGCCGCTGTACCGCAACCAGAATCCGGTGGTCATCAGCAACCGATTCAGCGTTGAAGATGCCATCCTCGATCTGTCCATCGGCTCCGGCTTCCAACACCCGGAACGCATCTATCAGGTCGGTTCGTAATCATTAACCATGAAATTGGGTGAGACATACCTCACCCAATACGCATCAAGAAAATAATGCTTGAGGGTAATAAGTAATGGACAGCATGTATGCTGTCCCTACGAACAAGCAAATGTGTAGGGACGCGATCTATCGCGTCCTGCATAACACAAAATTATTTGATGCGTCATCCAAATGCCAATTAATACCTCGCAGGATATGAATGTCTCGCTATCTGATCCGTCGTCTGCTGCAAATGATTCCGCTGCTCTTGGGGATTTCGATTCTCGCGTTCCTCATCATCAAGGCCGCTCCCGGCGACCCGCTGGTCGTCTATATCGACCCCAATAAACCACCGCCGTCCGCCGAAGATATGAATCGACTGCGGGCGCGGCTCGGTTTAGATCAGCCGATTCCGGTGCAGTACATCCGCTGGCTGGGGAACGCCCTGCAAGGCGACCTCGGCTTCTCGATCACAGGCCGCCGCGCGGTACTGCTTGAGATCGGCGACCGGCTTCCGGCGACCATGCTGCTCGGCGTAAGTTCGCTTATCTTCGCGTTATTGTTTTCCGTACCCATCGCCCTCTTTTCCGCCATCAAGCGCTATACGTGGGGCGACTACCTCATCACCACTTTGTCCTTCATCGGCCTGAGTATGCCGGGGTTCTTCATCGCCCTGCTGCTCATGCAAATCTTCAGCGTCCAACTACGCTGGCTGCCTACCACGGGGATGCGGAACGTCCGCGAAAGTTACAAGGGTATCGAGGCGGCGATTGATATTGGCCTCCACTTAATCCTGCCGACCATCGCGCTGGCCTCCGCTTCGCTCGCGCGGTGGGTGCGCTACCAGCGTTCGAGCATCCTCGATGTGCTGGCGCAGGATTACATCCGCACCGCCCGTTCCAAAGGCATGAGCGAAGGCCGCATCTTGCGCGTCCATGCGCTGCGGAACGCCCTCACGCCGCTGGTCACACTGGTCGGCTTGTCGATCCCGCAGTTGGTTTCCGGCGCGTTTATCATCGAGTTTGTGTTTGGCTGGCCGGGGATGGGTTTGCTGGCGGTCAACGCCGCCCTCAAGCGCGATTTTCCGATCATCATGGGTGTCACCATGCTCTCTGCCTTGTTCATCGTCTTGGGGAACTTCTTCGCCGACCTTGCCTATCGCTTTATTGACCCGCGGATACGCTATGAGTGACACCATCAACCTGAATACATCCATCGTTCAACAAAGCCTGTGGCGCTCGACACTGCGCCAATTCCGCCGCCACCGCCTCGCCAGTGCCAGCCTCGCGCTGCTGGTGGTGTTCATCCTATTGGCGGTGTTTGCCAATGTCATCTCGCCCTATAACCCCAACGACATCGACCCGCGTGCGGCGGGTGTGACGCGCGGTTTCCCGCAGCAGCCGAGCATTGAGCATCCGTTTGGCACAGACGACCTCAACCGTGATATTTTCGCGCGGCTGTTGTACGGGATGCGCGTGTCGTTAGCCGTCGGCTTCTTAGCGATGTTCATCAGCATCGGCCTCGGTGTGACCATCGGCGCACTCGCGGGTTACACGGGCGGCTTGCTCGATAATATCCTGATGCGGCTGGTGGATATTTTTCTCTCCGTACCCAGCTTCATCCTGTTTCTAGCACTCAACAGCATCTTCGTGCCGAGCATCTGGACGGTCGTCCTCATCCTCAGCGCCTTTAGCTGGATGGATGTCGCCCGGTTGGTACGCGCCGAATTTTTGGCGATTAAAGAGCGCGAATTTGTCGTGGCTGCTCATGCCGTTGGCGCTGCACCGTTACGTATTATTCTCGTTCATCTGCTGCCAAACGCCCTCGCGCCGGTGCTGGTCGCGGCGACGCTGGCAATCCCCGCCGCCATCCTCAGCGAGTCGGCTTTGAGCTTCATCGGCCTCGGTGTGCCGCCGCCCAACGCCAGCCTCGGCAACCTGCTGCAAGATGCCAAGGCGTGGCTGACAAGCGCGTGGTGGCTGTGGGTGACTCCCGGCCTCGTCATCAGCCTGACGGTACTGGCCTTCAACTTCGTCGGTGATGGCCTGCGCGATGCCTTCGACCCCACCCTGCGGCGGTAGATATAAACGCACGAGATGGGCGGATAGCCATCCGCCCCATAGCTGTCAACTTAAGGATTGAGAAAAGGGAAGCAAGCCTGAGAAGATAGTGTTTACCAAGACAATATCAGTCAGGTTGCTTCACCATAAAAACAATAACGGAAGTCACACAAGAATTGCAAG
>JAIUNI010000025.1 GCA_020161935.1 Chloroflexota bacterium | reverse complement strand
CATCATGCCACCCTTCATACTGTCCTGCTTGATTCCGCTCATCCGTTCGCCTATGCGGTCTTTCGAGCTTTTCGTGAGGAGTGGTTTTTCGCTCATTTGTCTCTTTCTTTGCACAAATTTTAGGAAGGGCTTTTGGTTCGAATTTCCAAACCTTTGGGCAGCAATTTAAGGCTAGTTGGGTCATGGTGCGCTCATGGAAGGTGGCTAGAATAGGTTTATTATCGGCTCAAACAAGGAGCATAGATTATGGACGAGCGAATCGAAGCCCTGACTGAATTGTTCCGTAATACGGCGGTTGCCCATCACGAAGCCTACAGCGCGACGGATGGGGATGATCCGGCGTGGCCGGTGTGGTACGCCGATTATCTTTCGCCACGGCTGCCGGAACATCTGGGGACGACACCGGGTAAGGAAGAATTGACCGACCTGCTGGTGCAGCTTGATCAGGATGTAAAAGCGGGTAACGGTGGCGATGATTGGGCGGTTTATTATGCCGAGTCGGTGGCGGGGCGTTACGGATAGGCGTAGTTTGATGTAGAGGGGCGCACACAGGGGTGTTTCTCCTCCCAGATGCAGCAAGTTAAGTCCCTACAGCCAATTGAGGGGCTGCGGTTTGTTCGGTAGAGGACGTGTGGCTATGCTCCTACAAGAAAAATCGTTTGAGGTTTTAGCTCCATATCCGAATGATCCCCAAAGATGGGCATCGCTGTTAAAATACAGCCATGAACATCACCTCATTCCTTCGACTTCTTTTGGCGGTGGTTGGCTGTGTACTGGTCGGGTGCGACCTGCGGCTGGAACGGACAAGCACCCCTGTCGCCAGCGCAACAGCCGTCCGTGTGATTACCGATACGCCTATTCCCACGCCGTTTGTGATGCCCACCGCGCCGCCCCCACCTACGCCGACCTGCCCCGATGCGCCCCGCGAGCGGTTGATCGTGGGGGAGCGTGGTCATGTGCTGCCGGATGATCCTCGCCCCGTAAACGTGCGGTCGGACGCGGGAACCGAGAACCGCGTGGTGACGACGATCCCGATTAACGGCGTGTTCACGGTTTTGGAAGGGCCGATCTGCGAGGATGAGTACAGTTGGTACAAGGTGCGCTACCGCGAGACGGAGGGGTGGCTGGCGGAGGGTGATTTGACGAGTTATTACGTCGAACCGTATGGGATTGAGTGAGGGGTAGAGGCAAGAGTTAACCGCCAAGTCGCCAAGAACGCCAAGATTTCTGATCAATTGCTTGCGACGCATAAGGCTAATGAGAATTGTCGGGTTGCGCCACATGAGGCTAAAGCCATCATGCTGATCACCAGACAAGTCCACTAAAGGGACTTCGGAAATCGATGAAGGAAGCCTGTACATTTAAACTCGATTTTCCTAAAGTGCGTTTAAAACGATAGGTAAATCTTTTTATTACACCTGATGGTTGACGAGTACCTCGTGGTGGGTGACGGTCATGTCAAAGGCGCGGAGGACAGCCTGCGCTTGCGGCTCAACGACGGCTTGTTCAGCCAAGTCACCCGCGAAGGTGCGAATGGTATCCATCGACTCCCAGAGGGTTATCACCTGAATTTCCATGCCGTCCTCAAGAGGTTTTTGCATGACGTATGCGCCCTGAAAACCGGCGATATGCTTCAGCTCGGCGTAGACGTTGTTCTCAAAATGAGCGACATAATCCTTGACCTTATCGGTGTCGGCAGTGGCTTTCCACGTTCGGGCGATCATCAACAGCCTCCTATGGGTGTTTAATCGTCTTCGATACCGAGTGAATAGACGGCGCGGCGTTCCCAACCGGCGGCGGTGGCGACGGCACGGGCGGCGCTGCTGAGGGGTTCACCCGCGTCAAGGCGCTGGCGCAGGGCGGCGCGTACCTGTGCTTCGTCCCATATGGTTGGCTCAACCTCGGCAGCTCCGGCGATGAGCAGCACGATTTCGCCGCGCGGGGCGGTCGCCTCGAAATGGGCGAGTACAGCGCTGGCGGGGCCGCGCTGAAACTCCTCGAACTTCTTGCTGAGTTCACGCGCGACGCAGACTTGGCGATCACCGAGAACGCTTTCTATCGCTTTTAAGGTATCGACAAGGCGGTTGGGGCTTTCGTAGGCGACGAGAGTACGGCGCTCGGTGGCAAGCGACGTGAGGAAATCGCGCAGGGCGCGGTCTTTACGCGGCAGGAAGCCGAGATAAACGAAGCCATCGGTCGGCAGGCCGGAACCGACGAGCGCGGTGATGATGGCACTGGCCCCCGGCAGCGGCTCGACGCGGATACCCTGCTCGATAGCATGGCGCACCAATTCGTAACCGGGGTCGGAGATAGCGGGTGTGCCTGCGTCGGATACCAGCGCGACATCGCCGGATTGCAGCGCGTCGAAGATGGCATCGAGTTTGGCGAGCTTATTATGTTCGTGGTAGCTGGTGAGCGGCGTGGTGATCTGGTAGTGCTGGAGCAGGACGCGGGTGGTGCGGGTGTCCTCGGCGGCGATCAGCGCGGCTTCACGCAATATACGCAGGGCGCGGAGGGTGATGTCTTCCAAGTTGCCAATGGGGGTCGGGACGATAAAGAGGGTTGGCACGGTGAACAGCCTATCGTGAGGGGCGCACAAGCTGTACACCCCTACCGGTTAAAACGTTATTTTATCTCAACCGTCACCGGAAATTCAGTGGTATCACTGAACGAGAAGGATACGGTCGTCAGTTGGACAGCGTAGAAGTTATCCGCTTCAAGGTCAACCGTGATGACACCCTTGCTGACGCGACCCGTACTATCCAGATTGGCGACGCTTTCGGGGTAGTAGTCGTTCACAAACTTGACGATCCGCATACCGGCATAGTCTTCGCCGATTTCCTGCGAGAAAGTGAACTCGACCGGGCCGGAGACGGACGGATCAATAATGAACACCTGCGGCGCGGCTAAGAAGTCGGTGGAAAGGTTGGCATTGATGGTCGAACCCTGACTGTAAAATTCTGGCTCGGCCACTTTGACACTGTATTGACCATTGGTACTGCCTTCCTCACCACCGGAGCGCCCGACCACGACGATGTAGTCACCGTCGTCTGGCAGTTCGGTGATGAGCATGGCGATGGGATAGCTAAAGTCATCATTGTAAGCAATCTGTTCACCATCGGCAGTTTGGAGGGTGATGGTCGGATCGAGGTCGAGTTCGTCCGAGTCCTCGTTTGTGATCGGCATCGCCTCGATGGTGACGATTTGCCCCGCTGTGCCAGAGAAGCTGTACAGCACTTCGTTCACGTCTGCGGTAATTTCACCCTCGGCGGCTTCGCCGAGTGTCAGCGCAACCTTGTCCTGTGCGGCGGCTGCGCCGAAGGTCAGGGTGGAGATCAACATCGCAGCGCCTAAAACAAATCCATACTGCTTATGCATTCACAAGCTCCTTAGGAGTAGTTGGTAAAAATCCTGCATAACTTAATGTACGTGAGATTACGTTTCACGACAAGTTAAGCAAAAGTCCCATTGATGCCTACTGGATTTCGAGCATGACAGGGAAAAGCATGGCATCGGTAAAGGAATAGGATGTTTGGGCGAGCTGGATGATGTAGAAGTTATCCGCCTCGAGGTTGACGGTGAGAACCGCTTTACTCAACTGCGCGGTGCTGTCCAAGTTCATCAGCACATCCGGCGAGGCATCGCTGACCCACTTGAAGACGCGGATACCGGCATAATTTTCACCGATTGACTGGCTGAAGGTGATCTCGATGGTTTGGTCGGCGGCGGGGTTGAGCACGTAACGCAGGGGTATGGCGTTGGCATCGCTGTTGACTTCGGCGTTGATGACCGCGCCGCTGGTGACGGGCTGAACGATACTGGCACGTAGGCTGAAGTCGCCAGCAGTATCGCCCACTTCACCCCCCGCGCGGCTGACGACCACGGTATAGTTGCCCTCGGTGGGCAGTTTGGCAACAACCAGCGAGACAGGGAAGTTAAAGTCGTCGTTCAGCGCAATTGTCTCATTATTAGTGTTGCGGAGTTCGACGGTCGGATCGAGGTTGAAGGTCAGGCTGTCCGGTATGACCTCAATCAAAACCGTATCACCGGCGGCTCCGGTGAAGGTGTACCATGCTTCATACTCTTCATGGCTGATGTTGCCTTTGACGAACTCCCCCATGACGAGCTGCGGTCGTGGTTGGGCGGTGACAGCCGTCAGGGAGAAGGCGGCTAGCAGGGTGATGATGGGTACGAGCAGGAAGTGTTTACGCATCATGAATGCTCCTGTGATGTCAATTATGGATTCGAGAATGCTTAACCGAACAAACGTGTATCCTTCCCAGTATAAAACAGGATAGAGTGTTGAGCCTATTTCTTGATGTCTGGTTTACAATATTGGCCTTTAGGCCGCGAGAAAGCCACGCGGTTTTAACCGCAGTGGATGAAAGCGCTTTAAGGCCTTAGCCAAACGCATGACGCTTGTCTAATGTGTAGATATATGCTACACTACCTACATGAAAAACGACAAACTAATCTACCAACGTGACGAACATCGTGTACACCTCATCGTGTACCATTTAGTGTGGACACCCAAGCGGCGAAAGGCTGTTTTGGTGAACGAAATTGCTGCTGAATGTCGCCTGCTCATTGAACAAAAGGCGCAAGAAAAAGGCTGGCAAATTGTAGAATTCGCTATTCAACCCGACCATATCCATCTGGTTATACGGGTATGGCCTACTGATTCAGCGGCAGGGGTTATCAAAGCCTGCAAGGGCGTGACCTCAAACGTCCTGCGACAAAAATTCCCGCAACTTAAAAAGCTGCCGTCTTTATGGACCGGTGCGTACTTCGCCAGTACAGCAGAGCATATAGCTGCCGAAACGATTCAACGATACATTGCCGCACAGAAAGGCGTTTGATGCTCAAAACCTTCAAATACCGTCTGTACCCAAGCAAGGCCCAAGAGAAGCGCATGTTCCAAGTGCTGGCGGTGTGCCGCCATTGGTACAATATGTGTCTTGAAGAACGTAAGCTGGCTTGGGAATTCGAACAGCGCCATGTCACCAAATCAGAGCAACAGGCCAAAGGCAAGTACTATCGGAAGACCTTTCCGCAAGCTCAAATCGTGTTTTCACAAACCCTGCAATCGGTGGTTGATGATCTCGACAAAGCCTTTCAAGCCTTTTTCCGTCGGGTAAAGGCAAGAGAAAAAGCGGGATATCCTCGCTTCAAAGGTCGCAATCGTTTCAACAGCTTCGCCTTTAAGCAGTTTGGTGTTGGGGCAACGTTGGACGGTAGACGCTTAAAGTTATTCGGGATTGGGCGTGTTCCAGTACGTTGGCATCGAGCGATCCCTGAAGCGAGCACAATCAAAACCTGTCGCATCAAGCATCAGGCGGGGCAGTGGTATGTGTCATTTGCTGTAGAACTGCCTGACCAGTCAGAACTGCCGAAAACTGGACGTTTCATCGGACTGGATATGGGCATCTCGGCCTTAATCACGACCAGCGAAGGCGAGAAGGTTGAGAACCCAAACTACTATCGTGCGGGGCAAAGGAAGCTGCGTGTTCTGAGCCGTGCGCTGGCGCGGAAGAAACCGGGCGGCAAGAACCGCCGTAAAGCGCTCAAACGGGTGCAGCGTCAGCATATGCACGTCGCCAACCAACGGGGCGACTACTTGCACAAGTTGAGTACCAAGCTGGTGCAAACCTGTGATGGTGTGGCGCTTGAGGATTTGGCGACGCGCAACATGGTTCGTAATCCGCATTTGAGCAAGAGCATTCTGGATAGCGGTTGGGGCATCTTCAAACAATATCTCCTGTACAAGGCTGCAAGTGCTGGTCGTGAGATACGGTTTGTAGACCCGGCCTATACCTCCCAGACATGCCCTCAGTGTGGTGGGAGAGAGAAAATTGAGTTGTCCGTTCGGTGGGTCAATTGCGGTTGTGGTCTTAGCCTAGACCGCGATCACCGAGCCGCCATCAACGTTTTAATCAAAGCCGGGTGGGACACACCCGTAATCGCTCATGTGGACACGGGTCGGCATGGATTAGAAGCCGCGCCACTTTAGTGGCTGCGGAGTGTCACAATTAACGTTTATCGCACTGCAATCCTGCAACAAGGAACTCATTATGTCCGACCTACTCATCCGCAACTGCAACGTTCTCAATATTACGATTGATGCCCGCGCTTTCATCCTCTACGAACACGACATCCTGATTGGCAGTAACCGGATTGAGGCGGTGCAGCCGACGGGGATGGCAGATCCCAGCCACTTCAAGCAGGTGATCGAGGCGAACGGTTTGCTGGCGATGCCGGGACTCATCAACACGCACGCGCATGTGCCGATGGTGATCTTCCGCGGGTTGGCGGAGGATGTGACGATTGAACAGTGGTTCAACGATTATATGTGGCCGCTGGAAAGCAACCTACAAGCCGAGGATGTGTACTGGGGGATGCAGCTTGGCCTCGCGGAGATGATCCGCGCGGGCGTGACCTCGGTGGCGGATCATTACTTCTACATGGACGAAACGGCAAAGGCGGTCGAGAAAGCGGGTACACGCGCGCTACTCGGTTGGGCGATCTTCGGCAACAACGGCTACGCGATGATCGACCGTACCGCGCAGTTTATCCAAGAGTGGCAGGGGGCGGCGAACGGGCGCATCCGCACGATCATGGCTCCGCACTCGCCGTACCTGTGCGATGACGATTACCTGCGGGCGGGCGTGAAGAAGGCGGCGGCACTGCATGTCGGCATCCATATCCACGCCTCGGAGGAAATGGGGCAAACACGGTCGAGCCTTGAGAAACGCGGCCTCACGCCGATACAGGTGCTTGAGCAGACAGGTGTGTTGGATGTGCCGACGATCATCGCGCATGGCTGCGGGGTGCTGCCGGAAGACATGCCGATCCTCGCCAAGCACGAGGCCGGGTTCGCCCACGCGCCCAAGACGTATCTCAAGCTGGCGATGGGAACCGCACCGGTGGCGGGGTTCCGGCAGCACGGCATTCCGGTGGGGCTGGCGACGGACGGCGCGGTGAGCAATAACACGCTGGATATTTTCGAGTCGATGCGCTTGATGGCGATGACGCAGAAACAGGCCAGCGGTACGCCGACAACGCTGCCGATTCCTGAAGCGCTGTACATCGCCACACGGGAGAGTGCGCGGGTTTACGGACAACCGGACGAACTCGGCGCACTGGACCCCGGCAACTTGGCTGACCTGATATTGGTGGATTTGAGCGGGATGCACCACCAACCGCTGCACAGTATGACGGCGAGTTTGGTTTACAACGTGCGGGCGAGCGATGTGCGGACGACCATTTGCGACGGCAAGGTGCTGATGCTGGACGGCAAGCTGCTGACGCTGGATGAAGGCGAGATTGTGGCACAGGTGAAGTCCAGCATGGAGCGCCTCGCCCAGCGGCAGCCGGATAAGCGCATACAGGTGTATAACCCGTAGGTAACGTTCACACTTCTATAAACGTGATTGCCACTATAATGCGGATAGTTAGGTCATATCATGTGTCATAACGGGGGCGCTATGGAACCGATACTGCCGCAGATTTTCACGTTTACGGGGTTGATCGCCGGTCGTGTTTACATGCTGCAAGACACGGATGGGCTGACATTGGTTGACACGAGCATCGCCAACGCGGGGGATAAGATACTGGCGCAGTTGAAAGCGGCGGGACACGAACCCGCCGCCGTGAAGCGTATCCTGATTACACACGGGCATCCTGACCATGTGGGCAGCCTGCCGCAGCTCAAGCAGGCGACCGGCGCGGAAGTGTGGTGCCATCCGTTGGAGAAGCCCATCATTCAAGGCGAGCAGTCGGTGGTGCGGCGGCCTTCCGGTTTCCGCCCGCCGGATACGAAGGTCAAGCCCACGACGGTAGACCGCACCTTCAACGGTGAGGAAACGCTGCCCATCCTCGGTGGGTTGCAGATCATCAATACGCCGGGTCACTCGCCGGGGCATGTGTCGTTCTGGCATCCGGCGAGTAAGCTGGTCATTACCGGCGATGCGATCTTTTACCTAATGAATAAGATGACGCTGCCGCTGGCCTTCCTGACGGCAGACGCGGAAGAAAATAAGCGGTCGATCAAGAAGCTGCTGGCACTCAAAGCAGAGACGCTGCTGTTCGGGCATGGGCAGCCGATTGTCCGCACGGCAGCCGCCCCACTGCAAGAATTCGCGCAGCGGGTGGGTGTGGTGTAGGGAATGGTTATCAGTCAACAGTTTTCAGTCTAAAGCTGTGGTTCAAAAGTGTTTCTGGGTGCGGAAGATGACTATTCATCGCACCTTATTGTCGGGTATCGATCAGTCTGATTGGTTTGGGATCATTTTACCCGCGCCTCCCGCTACCCATAACCGAACACCTGTTGTATACTGTTGGGAAATAATTTGGGATAAAGCAGCTAACAGGAGCCACCTGTCTAATGAAAACCAGCGTTTTACAAGATAAACTCGCCAAAGGGCTTGGCATTGTCGCCCGCGCCGTTGAAAACCGTCCCACGCTGCCGGTGTTGGGCAACATCCTTGTTGCCACCGAAGACGCGCGTGTCAAGCTGGCCGCCACCAACCTCGAAATGAGCATCACCACATGGATTGGCGCGAAGGTCGAGCAGGAAGGCTCGATCACACTGCCCGCTAAAACACTGGCTGATCTCGTGAATAACCTGTCGCCAGAACGGGTTGATCTGTCGCTCGATCCCGCTACGCTAACGGTCAACGTGCGCTGCGGCGCGACGGTTTCGAACGTCAAGGGGATTGATGCCGCCGAGTTTCCGGTCATTCCGGCAGGTGGTGACGCAGACATCACGCTCCCCGGCAAGACGCTTAAGGATATGATTAACCAGACGGTGTTCGCCGCCGCGAAGGAAGATAACCGCCCGATTTTGACCGGCGTGCTGATGCAGCTTGACGGCAACGTCATGACGATGGCTTCTGCCGATGGATACCGCCTCGCGGTGCGGACAACCGACATCGAACAAACCTTTGCCAAGCGGATCGACATCGTGATTCCGGCGAAGGCGCTGAGTGAAGTCGGGCGTATCATCGGCGACGATGACGATGTGGTGACGATCACACTGCCCAAAGAACGCGACATTGTTCTATTCCACATGAAGCACACGGATGTCGCCACGCAACTGCTCGAAGGCAAGTTCCCGGACTTTGCGGCGATTATCCCGCGCAGCTATGTGACTTCGTCGGTGATGTACACCAGCGACCTGCTGGCGGCTTGCAAGCGCGCGGAAATCTTCGCTCGTGACTCGGCCTACAGCGCCAAGCTGCTGGTCAAACCGGCGGCTGGCCCCGGCGAACCGGGTGCGGTGACGATTGTCGGTATGTCCGCCGAACGCGGCGACAACGAAGGGATGCTGGATGCTTCGGTCGAGGGTGAGGCGCTCAACATCTCGTTTAACATCCGCTACCTGATCGACGTGCTGAACGTTATCAACGACGAACGGGTGGTGCTGGAAAGCAACGGCGCGGCGAACCCCGGTGTCATCCGCCCTGAAAACCGTGACGATTTTGTCAGCGTCATCATGCCGATGCAGGTCACGCGGTAAATATCGGTTATCGAGTAGGGGTTTACCGCCGGTAAACCCCTACAAATTCCCATTTTATCCCAAGTTATATCCCAACTCTTAAACATTTGTTCACATTTCCGATTCCCTATATCCCCAGTGTATTTGGGATATATGAGTGTAGGTGGTGGGTTTTGCATTCTGCTGCCCAGCGCGTTACACTTTATGCAATCGATTGCATAACTATAAACTTCTGTGACAAAGGTCTTTTTATGAAAGCCATTATGAAAGTTGCGTTGGGTGCCGGCAATGTTGAGGTGCGCGACATCGACGAGCCGCAGGTGGGCGATGGGCAGGTTAAGCTGCGGGTAAAAGCGGCAGGCTTATGCGGCACTGACCTGCACATCCTCAAGGACGAGTTTAAGTACATCCCCCCTGTCGTGCTGGGGCATGAGGTCGCGGCTGAAATTGCCGAGGTTGGCAAGGGTGTGAGTGGCCTTGAGGCGGGGATGCGTGTGACCACCGAAACCTATTTCGCCTCGTGCGGGCAGTGCCGTTACTGCCGCAGCGGGCAGGTGAACCTGTGCCTGAACCGGCGCTCGATTGGGTCGCGGGTCAACGGCGGTTTCACCAACTACGTGATCGTTCCCGCGCAGAATATCCACCTGCTGCCGGAGAATGTCGATTTCCAAGCCGGTGCGCTGACCGAACCGCTGGCGTGTGTCGTCCATGCTGTCACCAACACGCCCACTGTTTTCCCCGGTGATGTGGCGGTCATCGCGGGGCCGGGTGCGATTGGCCTGCTGACGCTGCAAGTCGTCAAGGCGGCGGGGGCGACTGTGATCGTCCTCGGCACGAACGCGGATGAACACCGCCTCGCGATGGCGAAGCAGTTGGGTGCAGATCATATCGTCAACGTGCAAAAAGAAAATGCCGAGCAGTTGATCGCCGACCTGACCGTCGAAGGCTTGGGGGCGGATGTGGTTTACGAGTGCGCGGGTGCGGAACCGGCTGCCCAACACCTGTTGAAGCTGGTACGGCGGCGCGGTCGCTATGTGCAGATTGGCTTATTCGGGCGACCGATTGGCTGGGATGTTGACCAATTGGTGTACAAGGAATTGGTCGCCACCGGCACGAACGCCAGCGTCCCCTCGTCGTGGATAAGGGCGCTGCAATTGATGGCGGAGGGCAAGGTGCAGACCAAGCCGCTGATTACCCACCAGTTCGAGGTGACGGATTGGAAAAAGGGTTTCGACACCTTTGAGGATAAAACGGGGATTAAGACCATTTTCTATCCAGCGAGTTAGTACCCCACCCCTAACCCCTCCCCGTAGTAACAGGGAGGGGAATAATACGGGAATAATGTGCGTTGGCAGTACCTAAAAAGGTAGAGATGATTATGCGGCTGCAAGGCAAAGTGGCGTTGGTGACGGGGGCGGCGAACGACCGCAGTATTGGCTGGGGGATTGCCCGTGCGCTGGCGGATGAAGGTGCGGACGTGGTGCTGAACGATGTGTCGCAGGCAGATGCACTGGAGCAGCGGGCAGCGGAACTGCGGGCGCTCGGTCGCCGCGCGGCTGCTATCCCCGCCGATGTGACTGACCCCGCGCAGGTGAACGCCATGTTCGACTGTGCCGTGCGCGAGTTGGGGCGGATCGATATTGTCGCCAGCAACGCGGGCATCATTCGCTGGCAGCCGATCCTCGAAACCACGCCGCAAAATCTACAGCCGGTCGTCAATGTCAACATCAAGGGCAACGTTTACGTGTGCCAAGCTGCCGCCCGCCAGATGATCGCGCAGGGAACAGGTGGGCGCATCATCATCACCTCGTCGGTGCAGGCGGATGTGCAGTTCACCATCAACCCGATTTACGGCGCGACCAAGTACGCGATGCACATTTTTACCAGCAGCCTTGCGCTGGAACTCGCGCCCTACAACATCACCGTCAACCACATCGGCCCCGGTTGGGTGCCGTCGGCGCTCAACGACCCCACGCCGGATTTGCAAACGGCTGCGGGTGTCGAACGCCAGCGGCAGGCCGTTCCGCTGAAACGGGCGGGAGAACCCTATGAGATGGGTCGGGCGGTGGTTTATCTGGCGGCGGATGGGGATTACGTCACGGGTGTCGGCATCCGCATCGACGGCGGCTTGTCGATTGGGAAGTATTAGGAACAAAATATGGCTGACCTTCAAACAAAAACAGCCTTGCTCATTGGTAAATCACTTTCAACGGTGGCGGGGATTACACGTGAATTGCAAGCGGCGGGGATGGAGATCGTCGTCGGTCACACGCCGGAGGATGCCGCAGCAGCCGCGCAAATCACCAGCCGAACCGCCCCGCTGACGCTGAATGACCCTGCCGTGTTGGACGCGGAAATCGCGGCGGTCGGGTCAATCGACATCGCCATCATCGCACCCGCGTGGTTCAAAGCGGTGCGCTTTCTCGACAGCACGCTTGATGATTGGGATGCTGCCCTACATGGCAACTTCGAGTCGAGTGTGTATGCACTGCGGGCGGTGGGTAAGCACCTGCAAGCACAGGGACGCGGCGGCAGCATCCTCGTGCTGTCCTCGGTGGCGGCCTTGAGCGCACACAAGGATTTGAGCGTGGTAGCGACTTCGCTGGCGGCTTTGCACGTTCCGGCACGGCTGGCGGCGGTCGAACTCGCGCCGCACGGCATCACGGTCAATGTGGTGGTGATGGGCTGGCTGCCGGATGCGTGGTCAGCCGACTACCTGAACGCTGACAGCCAACCGCTGCTGGAACAGGCAACACCGATGGGGCGGCTCGGCACCTTTGCCGATCTGGCCTCGGTCTGCCGGCTGCTGGCCTCACCGGACGCGCGTTACCTTACGGGCGTGGTACTCTCGGTCGATGGCGGTTACACGCTGCACAAAGCCAGCACCCCCGCGCCGCGATAGGCGCTTACGCCCGCTGGAAGTGGAAAATGTGCGACTCATAGGGTTGCAGATCGACGTACAAGCCGGGATCGTGCATCGCCGCCCCTGAGCGTTCGTAGCTGGCTGCGCCGTCAAGCGTATCCGTCAGCAGCCAATTACTGTCCGCGAGTTCCGGCCAGAAGTTCAGCGGAATATTGCTGGTCGAGTGGTGGTCACTCATGTTCGCCACCACCACGCACATATCATCCGCCGACCGCCAACCATACGCGATCAGGTTATGATAGCTGCCGTCCGGTTTGCCGGGCGTGGGGTGGAACAGCCACCATTCGCCCTCCTGATAAATCGGCTTGCGGGTTTCGGTCAGCAGCTTCAGGTAATAGGCTTTTAGTTCGTTATTGAGTTTTTCGGTCGGCTGGCGGCCCAACTGAACCGGCAGCTTCACCCGCCGCCCGACGAACTGCCCATCATGCAGCAGGGTTGCCCCCGGCAGTGTGCAGATCAGCACGGCTGCTGGCAAACTGCGCGAGATGCCTAAGGCCGCCGCCGCGCGGGGTTCGTCGTGGTTCTCGATGAAGCGCACCAGCGATTTTTGGAACTCAATTGGCGCGAGCAGGTGGGCGCGGATTTCGCTCCAATGCCCTTCACGGATGCGGTCGTAAAGGCGCTTGTCGTAGCAGTAGTCGAAGCCTAGCCCGTGCAGCGTGGCTTCCAAGTCCCAATACACTTCGGCGATAAACTTGAATTCAGGGTAGGACTTCTTGACATTCGGAATAATGTCTGTCCAATACTCGGTCGCGGGCTTTTCCGGTGCGTACGCGCCCCACGTCCGCGCGAATACCTCGTTCAACATGAGCATCGCCATATCACAGCGCACCGCGTCACACTGGTTGGCGATGTCTAGCAGCGTGGTGAGGGTGGCGCGGCGTAAATTCGGGTTGTAGGCGTTAAGCTGCGCGGTATCAATCCAACCGGGGAAATACGGGTCGCGCCCGTGCGCCACCACCATTTCTTTGCCCAGCGCGTCCTTAGTCATGAAGAAGTCACTGGAGCGTTCCTTCAGGTCTTTCACCTGAGCCTGCACCATATATTCAGGGTGTGTTTTGATCCATGCGTGGTCGGTCGCTACATGGTTTGGCACGAAATCCAGCACCAGCTTGATACCACGATCACGCAGCCGCTTGCGGAACAGCGCCAAACCCACGCGCCCGCCGAAAAGTTCCTCGACCTGATACGCACCGACGGCATATGGCGACCCCGGCACATCGTCCGGTGTAAGGTCGGGCAGCGCCCCGCGATACTCGTGCAGGTAGTTGTGGGCGCTGGCGCGTGCCGCCGCGCTCCGCTGCCAGATGCCCATTAGCCAGACAGCATCACAGTTGTAGCTGGCGATTTCGTCCAGCACCTTATCCGGCACGTTTTCGAGGGTCAAGGGACGTTTGTAAGCGCGGCTGAGGGTGTTCAGCCACACGTAAGTGTTGATCTGGTAGATAAACGGTTTTTGGGGCCACGGGGTCACGGCTACATATCTCCCGGTCGTATAAGTAAGTTTTATGCGGTCAATTTGGTGCCGCGTCCAATGCATCACATCCACGAGTCTAGAAGGGCTACGTTTCAAAAAACTAACAGCCATTTGATTACTCCCTTGTGTTTACAGTAAAACAGTGAAAAGGGCGGGAAGGGGTCATGAAGTGGAATCAAGCAGATTGGTTCTGTTAGGTGCGTGGACAATCTCAGTCGTCCCTCGCATAATAGTCAACAATTGAGGATGTGTACAGGGTTTACAGTTTAAGGGTGTCATCATGGCGGATGGATATTTTGTTTCCCCCAACGAGGCGCATCAAGTCGAGATGCTGCCCGGCGTATACCGCCGCACAATGGGTACGACGGACGAAACCATGCTCTGCGAGTTTTTCATCGAACGCGGTGCAGTCGTGCAGCCGCACAGCCACCGCAACGACCAAGTGGGTTATGTGGTACGCGGCAAGATGGAGTACACTGTTAACGGCGACGTGTTCATCGTCAACCCCGGTGACAGCTACGCCATTCCCGGCGGCATCATTCACAGTTGCAAAGCCCTGATGGACTCGGTCATCATCGACTGTTTCTCCCCCCCGCGTGACGACTACCGGACGGAAGCCCGCTAACCCGCAGCCCTTCATCTCTCATCGCTGGTGTCCCCCCAAACGCGCGGAGCAATCTTCTCCCGTTGTTTGTGTTACAATGGAAAAGAGCATGGGCAAGGTGAGGGCTCAGGTCGATGGCTGCACAAACTGTTCGCGAACGTCTCATCCATAAACTCTTTGAAATGACTGACCAACAAGTCGCTTCGGTACTCAGTTATGCAGATGCTATCGATGAGAACGAGCTAGCAGATTATGATGCGACGAATGACCCTGCCATTGGTTTCATGTCCGGTTCAACTGACCTCGCTGGACGATCAAAAGCGATACTGCGGGATGAAATAATCACACGCAGCGGTTGGACGCAGAAAAAAGACTAAATCTGTTCGAAAATAAAATATTTTTGATAGAAGCGGACGCGATGTATCGCGTCCCTACATTAAAAGACGTTTATGGTTTCAACTTCTGTAGGGACAGCATACATGCGGTCCGGTATGAGTAAAAATTTTCAATGAGATGCAACCTTGTGGCGGATACCCCTCATACAAGAATGACACGATATTTCTGGACATCAAAGTTCATTATCATACTCCTCGCGCTTCTCATCAGCGCGTGTGGCGCGGCTGCCCGTCAGGTCGTGCCGACGGCTCGCCCGACTTCGACACTGACGCTCACGCCGACCATCACCCGTACCCCCGGCTTCGGCACGACACCCACGCCTACGCCGCAGACGGTCGCGGGTGGCCCAACGGTTACACCACTTTTTGGCCCGACCAGTACTGCGGCTATCGTCGCCGCGACATCGACCCGCGCCCCGAACCCGAACGCACCGCGCATTGAGTTCTTCACCACCAGCATCCAACAAGCGGCACCGGGGGATCAGGTCAGCCTGTTCTGGTCGGTTCGGAATGCCCGTAACGCCATCATTTACCGCTTGGATGCGGCTGGTGTGCGCGGCAACCTGTGGAACGTGCCGCCGGACGGCAACCTGACAGTGAGCATCAGCCGCCGTGATCGCGGTCAAGCGACCTTCCTGCTGAGTGCGGGTGAAGGCGATCTCGAAACCACACAACTCCTGTCGATCCCGCTGTCCTGCCCTGACCCGTGGTTCTTCCAACCCGCGCCGGATTCGTGCCCGGCTGGCCCCGCAGAAGCGACCACAATTATCGAAGAACCATTCGAGCGCGGACGGATGATTTATGTTCAAACGCGCAACCGTGTCTATGTGCTGTTCAATGATGGGCGTACCCCGGCATGGCTCAGTTTCGAAAACCGCTATAACCCTGCCGTCGATAAAGAGTCAGAAGAAAGTTTCGTGCCGCCGCCTAACCTGTTCCAGCCTGTCCGCGCGTTGGGCTTCGTCTGGCGGGGTAACGATGTGGTGCGTAACCGTTTGGGCTTGGGGACGGCTGCCGAAACCCAGTACGAAGGCTTCGTACAGGTGGTGCAGAACGGCGAGCAGGAAGATTTATATATTAACAGCGCCGACGGCAGCATCTTGCAGCTCGTACCCGGTGGCGACCTGTGGCAGATTATCACCCTTAGCTCATCTTAACGCGGTATGATGGCCTGTCTGAACGGATGCCCATGCTGCGGTTTGAGGATAAATACTGAATGCTGAATGAAATTGCATCATCGCGCGAAGATCGCCCAGTCGCTCGTGTTATTCAAGCACCGATTTCCAAAGCCGAACTGCTCCAAAACGAACTGCGGCAGCAAGTCGCCACGGTCATGGATATTCAGCATGAACAGTTCACCGAACCCTCACCACAGGATGAGGAACAACCGGTCGAGCCGGGGCTAGGGCTGCAAAGCCACCTTGTCGCCTCGTTTGAAGGCCGCTTGCTGGAAGATGCTGAAACCGCCTACGAAATGCTTGACCAGCAGTTGGCAAACCTGAACCACATGGCGGTGATGCGCGCCACACAGGCCGCTGCGGATACCCCTTTTTCTGAACGACCGCATACCATCCACATCATCACCGGACGGGTAAACCCGCAGCCGCGCCCGTGGTGGCCGAACCTGCTGCTGTTCATCGCCACGCTGTTTAGTGTGCTGCTCGTCGGTACGCAGTTGGCGCTCGACAGCATCAGCATGACCAACCCTGTGCTGGCAAACCAACTCGCCAGTCGTGGGTTGACGGAATTGTGGCGCGGTCTGCCGTACGCGGTAAGCCTGCTGCTCATTTTGGGCGCACACGAGATGGGGCATTACTTCGCCGCCCGTTATCATAACCTTGCCGTTACCCTGCCATACTTCATTCCCATGCCGATCCCCGGCCTCTCGATGCTTGGCACGATGGGCGCGTTCATCCAACTACGCCAGCCGATGCGTAACCGCAAAGTGCTGTTCGATGTCGGCGCGGCGGGGCCGCTGGCGGGGCTGATTTTCGCGGTGCCGATTTTGTTCATCGGCCTCAGCCAGACGATGGTCAGCGTCCCTCCCCCCGGCGCAGTCTATACATTCGAAGGCGATTCGCTGCTGTATGCGCTGGCGAAAATCGCCATCAAGGGTCAGTACTTGCCCAGCGGCGGTTACGATGTGATGATTACCAGCAGTCAGTTGGCGTGGGCGGGTTGGACGGGCTTACTGGTCACGGCGCTCAACCTTATCCCGATTGGACAGTTGGACGGCGGGCATGTGATGTACGCGCTGCTCGGCGAACGGGCGCGGAAGCTCTATTACCCGCTGCTGATTGCCCTAGGCTTGCTGGCGCTGCTCTCAAATTTCTGGCTGCTGTGGGTGGTACTGCTGCTGTTCTTCGGGCGGATTTATGCTACCCCTCTGGATATGATTACGCCGCTGGATCGTCGCCGCCAAATCCTCGCGGTCATCACGTTGGTTATCTTCGTGCTGGTGTTTGTACCCGCGCCGCTGACCGAACACATCGCGGATACCATCCCCCTCGCGCCGCGCAACAGCGCCCAACTGCTGCCGATGCTCATGCCGGGGTTAGCCGTCGTGCTGCTCAAGTGGCGGCGGAGATAGTTTAAGGTGTCGATTTAAAACCAACGCAAAGCACAATTGCAGCAGCAATTTCTCTGACTTTTAGCTCAGACACTGTGCCTAATTTACGCTGAAACCTATTCAGCGATAGTGATCTAATTTGGAAGCTATCCGCTGATGATTCTTTACTTAGACCATTTGTAACATCCGGCGATAATTGGGTCATCCAAAAATAGTTTACGAATTGGGGTTGCCAACCTGTAATCGGTACTACAACTCGCAATTGCATACGACCTGCTTGTGGAATGTTAATCACTACCGCAGGGCGAATTTTCCGTATTTCATCACCTTCACTCGGATCGAAACGAACTTCCCAAATCTCGCCTCTTTTGGGGTTGAGATTAGGAGTAGTCATCAAAGTCTTCCTCACTGTAGGCTTCAAAAGTCTCGAAATCTTCATTCGCAGCAGCAGCAAATGACCATGCAATATATCGTTCGCGTTCTTCAGGTGGTAACTCAAGTAGTTCAAGCGCTGTATAGGTTCGTGGGTTTTCTATGGTGTCAACAAACTCTAAAACCCGTTGTTTACTTGCGTCATCTAAGCGGATGATTCTTTCGATGAGTTCTCGTTCAAGCGTCGTCATGGTTTATGCCTCACTATTCCACTTTTACTTTATTGATCACAGACTGCCTTTTATCCGCTGCATCACCGCCTGAATACGCGCTTGGTCGGCAGACGTATAGGTCTCGAATGCTAACGGTACTTGCTGAAAGTCCAGCCGATTTCGCAGCAGTTGTAAACGGGCATAGGTTTCATTGTAGGGAGCGAGGAAATCGACGATGATATGTTCCTTACCGGCTAACGGAACTGGCACCAGTGGGAAAGCCTCATCTACGCTAAAGCCATAGACCAACGTCTTGCCATCGGCCAAACCGAGGCGGGTATCGTTTACATAGATATTATAGGGATGTGCGTCAGTGTGACGATTTGGATAGCTCGGAATGCCGCGCGGCACAGGGCGCGATTCGTGGAGGAGATCAATTTCGATAAGCGGTGTTTCCTGTGCCAGTGTGGCATCGCGCTTCTCAAAGTATTGGATAAACCCATCGCCGGGTGGTTTATTGGTTGGTGACAGAATTTCGATGCGCGTCACCGGAACAAGATTATTGAGTTCAATCGCGCGATAAATCATCAAGCCGGAAAGGTATAGCTCATCGTCAGCGTGCAGCGTTTCGGTAACGGGTAAAACAAGTGTGGGCGCTGTACCGGCCATAAGTGACAGCATTTGACCATGTAACGAAGGGTCACTTTCGTAGATCGTTACATCTGGTTCAGGGCGGCGAATACGCTCACCGCTATCGGGATGGTATTCGCTAATTTGCAGCGAAGTCGTCATACCCACTTCATAACCAGATGGCAACTGTTCACTCAGAGCATTAAAGATGTCGTTGATGTAGGCGTTGTGCCACATTTTCCATGCGCCAATCGTGTTATGTTGGGCATAACTTTGGAGGTGAGCGTTTACCCCAAGATAAGGGTTACGCCGTGCGTTCTGTCCTGAGGATGCCACAACGATTGACCTTTCTACTGCTTGAGCCTCGATTATAGCATCCTTCCCTACCGTCCCGTACATATCCCCGACATTTCCCAAAATGAAACCACCTATATCCCAAATTTGACTTGCAGCAGGCGATTCCATCAGTAGAATTAGACTCCTGTAACACAAGACGTTTGCGGGTAAGGTCATCAGGGGGTGTGTGATCACCCAGTTGATGGCAGTTGAACGCAGCACTTGGTCCGACGAAAATTGATTACCAAAAGATTGTGAAATAAGATGGCTGACAGCCTTTTCGATAATCGCTACCGCTACGATTACATTTACCCGCGTGGTCGCTCTGGCGAAACCTTACGCGCGGTGGATACGCAGGCCGCCGACCGCGCGGTGGTCGTCAAACGCCCCGCGCCCAACGACGCGCCACCGATCCGCGCGGGGCAGGAAGTCAGCATCCTCAACGAACGCAAGGCACTGCAAAAGCTGGCAGGGCATACCGTCGCTACCGCTTTGCTCGGTGGGGGGCAGTTCTTCGTCGGTGGGATGGCGCAGCAGTACATCGTCATGGAACGGGCGCAGGGCACGATGCTCGCCGACGCGGTTTACGAACTCGCCCAGCACGAGGCGCGGCTGCCCGAACTCGAAATGCTGGTGATCGTCGACAGCCTGCTCGATCTACTGCAAACTGCTCACAATCAGGACATCGTGTATAACGACGTGGATGCCAAACACCTGTTTTGGGATCGTGACGGCTACAAGCTGAAAGTGATCGACTGGGGCAACGCCGTGTTCCTCGAAGGCGATGAGATGACCGCGCAGGGCATCAGCCGCCAGAGTGATGTGTTCCAAGTCGGCGAACTGTTGTACTTCATCGTCACCGGCGGCGGTCGGGCGGATACCCCGCGCGACGCGGGTGAGGACTTCACACTCGACTTCGGTCGGGACACCGAACGCCTCTCGCCGCGCCTCAAGACCATCATCAGCAAAGCCACGCACCCGAACGCCAAACTGCGTTATAAGAATATCGCTGACCTGCGGAAGGCGCTCACCGACTACCGTGACCCGATGGAACGCGAACGGAATGCCATCCTCGGACGGGTGTCGGAACGCCTTAAGAGTCAGCGCAGCAAGGAAGAACTCGTCGCGCTGGCGGATACGCTCAACCCTGTGTTGAGTGCTGACCCCGGCCACCCGCAAAGCCGCGCCGCCCAACGGGAAATCTTGGCGCGGTCGGGTGATCTGGAAGTTGAGTCCGACCTTGATGCCAGCCGCATCTACCTCGAAAGCGCCAACTGGCCGCGTGCTATCGACCTGCTGGACGAACTGCGCGACAAATCCCGCAACGAGACGCGCACGCTGATCGAACTGCTGCTGGACTTCGCCCGTACGCTGCATGAAGCCCGCCTTCAACCCGCGCCGGTTGCGGTGCAGGACAGCATCGGCTTACTCTACGATGGGCACAACGCCCACGCCGCCCACCTGCTCATCACGACACCCGCCGCCGATGACCGTGTTCGCGCCATTCAATGGCTGCTCGCCGAGCGCGTCACCGCCTACACACCGGATATTCTCCTGCTGCGCCCCAACCTCTACCGGTTGGAACTGGCGCTGAATAAGCTGGCAACCGATGGCTTTCAGGTGGTCGAGCCGCGTGCCGTCCTCACCGAAATTAACGCGACCCTCGACCGCATCGCCCAATCCAACAGCGCCAGCATGGTCGAACTGCGCGACGGTTACCGGCAGGTGGTCGATGGCCTGACCGCCATGAACACGCTGGTGGATACCCTCAACCGCCGCCAGATGCTGCCTGACCATCAACTGCCTGTTTCGGCGTTGGAACGCGCCATGAACGCCGCGATGGCACTGGCCGACAACATGCACGTCATCGGTCGGCAGGCTACCTCCAGCCCACGGGATGCCATGAACGCGCTGGACAGCAGCCGCGCCATCGACCCTACCAATCCGGCGTGGGATGGTCTCGCCCGCATGTTGAACGGTCTCTACGAACTGCTCGGCTCCTACCAGACGTATGTACCAGCAGCAGATGGTTCTGACCTCGCAAGCTGGCTGGAAATCACTGCCCGCGATCTCACGCCATTTCGTGAACGCCTGTTTGACGAACTGCTCGTCCGCATGATTGGCGGCCTCGAAACCGCGCAGCAGGCGTGGGCGACCTATGCCGATACCACCATTCAGGGCGACCGCTTGGGGTCAATCGAAGCCCTGAGCGAAGCCATCGACCATGTGAGTGTCATCAGCCCGACGCTGGCGGGCTGGCTCAACCAAGTGCGCACCATCATCACCAACGCGCAGTATATCGAACGGCACGCGCTGTTCGGCGGCTTGGGTCGCGCCCTCGCCGACGGTTGGGAAGCCTACGACCGGGGCAAGCTGGCGGATGCCGAGCGTTTGGGGCAGCAGGCGTATGAGATCGCCCGTGACGATGCCCAGCGTTTCGCGGCGGGGCGGCTGCGCGAACTGGGCAAAATCTCCCGCGATTGGGCGGAACGCAACGGCGCGAGCAACATCAAGGGGACGCAGGTGGCGGTCGTCTCGTTGGAGCGCCTGTACACCCCCGAAGAACTCACCATCCGCGACAACTTCTCGGCGCAGATGCCCAGCAAGGAAACCTACCTGAAGGCGATGGGCAAGGGCTTGGTGGAGTTGTTCGGGCGCAACAGTACCGCCGCCCCGCACATTCTGTTCGCCAACTTCATCCTGCTCGGCGTGCTGGACGCGAACGAAGGCCGTTTGGAGGATGCCGAGTTCTGGAAGGAAGCCGCCGCCCGCACCCTCGGCGAATACGCCCAGCGCCACACGCTGACCCGCGCCCTGACCGAGTTTATCGACCGCCGCCGTGAACTGAATGCCGGTGCCGACCTTATCAACAGCGTCAACAATCAGGCCGCCATGCCGACCGTCGAGGTCACGCGCCGCAAACTGGAAGACAACCCCCAGTCGCGCACCCTCTCCGCTGGTATCTACAGCCTCCGCGAGATCGAAAACGCCCTGCGTGATTGGTCGGATGGCGAGTTCCGCTCGGCGGGGATCAAGATCGAAAACGCCATCAACGCGATTAATGAGATTGAGCAAGCGGCTTCCGTCACGCTCACACCCTACCGCACATGGTTGATGGAACTGCAAGCTGGCGCGGCTGAACTCCATAACCAGTTCCGCGTGATGACGGGTGCCATCGACAACAAACCCGCCGACCCGCAGGAAAGTATCCGCAGTGCCATGCGCCGGATGGTCGAGGTGACGGCACGGCTGCTCGGTGAGAACTACACGCCGACCCTGCGCGGCTGGAACGACACCTACACCTCGTTCTTGGAGGTCTACACTAGTAACGTCCGGCGCAGCGAGAAGCTCAACCGCTTTAACCAGTTGTTCCGCGCCATGTTCATCGACCGGCATCCGGCCTACTCGCTCTACCGTCACTGGTACGACATCACCGATAACGCGCCGGAGTTCCCCGCGCCGCCCACCAGTGAACCCACGCCGCGCGTGGATGTGGACGCGGAAATCCCTGAATACACCTATAAAGGGTCACGCTACAGTGATGAGCCGGATGACGAAGCGGTGGTCGAACGCCGCACGCGCTTTCCGGGGCGCATGGTGATCATCGTCGGCGGGATCATCGGTTTGGCGGTGATTGCCCTAGCGGCGGTTGCTGTCGGCGGTGGGGGTAATCCGGGCGTGGCGGTGACTATTACGGCGACGGCGACCGAAGGCCAGCCGACGCTCGAAGCCGGTGTGCCAACCGCTAGCGCGACGATTGATCCCCAAGTTGACACCAGCCTCGATACCACGCTGGCGACCCCGACGCTGCTCTCGATTTTGGGCGACCAGCCGACCGCCACGCTGATCCCGTCCGCCACTGAACTGCCGAGTCTCGCGCCGCCCCCGCTGGCGACCGACGAGCCGAGCGAAACACCCGTGCCGCCCAGCCCGACGGCTACATTGACACTCACACCGAGCATCACGCCGACGGCGACGCTCGTGCCGACCGCGACCAATACACCCACGCCGACACTGCCTCCACAGGGCTTACAAGGGCCGTTGAACCTGTTGACGACCTTCGACACCATGCCAAGCGTCCCGTGGGATAGCAACGCCTTCTTCAAGGTGACGGCACTCGACAATGCCTATTGGCGCTTGGGTTCGGAAACGGAAGGCGACGACGAAACGCTCTACCTGACCATCCCACGCGAACTGCTGGAAACCTACTACGGCAACAACGCCGCTACCCGCATCCGCCGCGTGGAAGTGGAACTGTCGCTGACCACCTTTAACCCCGCAGCCGTCTCACCGGAGCAGGTGTACTTCGGCGCGGAACTGCAATCGGCGACCGACCCGACCCAAAGCGCGGGGGTGAACGTTCAGCTCGTGCAGCCGGGGGTAATTAAACTTGGGCAGCGCGTGGGTGAAACCGTGACTAACTTCAGCAACCAAGCTGTGAACGTGGTGGTGGTGCGCGTCCGGCTGGAACGCGACGCGACCACCGGCGCGATTACCGTCTATGCCAACGGCGCACAGTTGGGGCAGCCCATCCCGTTCGTGAGCGCGGATGCGCCCGTGTTACCGGTGCTGTTCGTCAAGAGCGGCGGGGTGATCGTCAGCGTGACCGGCAGCGGTTGGGTGGTTACGCTGCGGTAACCGTCACATAATCAGGGCGCATCCCTTTGCACCCTCTTATCTACCACCCAAATCTCACACTGTCTCGTCGCGCTTCATGAACAAATGACTTGAGTTGAGGCCGAATATAAAGAGCCTGCGGTGTGCAGGCTCTTAAAGGTTGGTTGTGCAGAGTTTAAGTGAAGGGCGACTTTTGCATTAAGGTTGCTCTGTCGTATGAGGCGTAACAGTAGGCCACAACGTGTCTGCCATAACAGTGGCTTCAATAGCCTCAAAATCTAAAACTTCTAATCTTACGTCCGGCATTTTAAGGGCAAATGGTTGTTCCCTCCAAATGCTATTAATAGGCCACATTGTTTTGTAATTTGTATCTCTAAATGGATACATATATATCCATTCGGTATCTGCTGCATTTGGTACCCCATCATATAAATATGCAGTAATTGATATTCCATATTGAGGCCAGTGGAGAACTCGCATATTTACCTGCTGATGCCATGAAACCATTTCAGGTATACCAAGAAAGGCTACCCACTGTTCTACACTTGCTGGAAAACCTGAATTCGATGCTGCATGACGATCAAGCAATAATGCGGCAGTTTTATCGCCCACAATACAAGCATAAACTATCCCAAACTCATCTGCCTCAAACTTATAATTTGGTGCGTATGAACCTGAATAAGGAGGATAAGGCGTTACCTGTATTGCTTCTTGCTGAAAGTATTTTGCCAAATCCTCTTCTAAAGAAACCCCAATAGTGAGATCTTTCCAAGTTGGCCCTATCCCACTCAAGTTTTGTGGGCAACGTAGTTCGTCAACACC
Organism: Chloroflexota bacterium; assembly: GCA_020161935.1. Classification (GTDB taxonomy): domain Bacteria; phylum Chloroflexota; class Anaerolineae; order Aggregatilineales; family Phototrophicaceae; genus CFX2. The sequence continues at coordinate 14,148 of JAIUNI010000025.1, read as the reverse complement.
TGTTCCAATTATCCCTCCACTCGCTTCTGTTGGCGTTGGAATATAGCCTGTTTTCTCATTGGCTATGCTTCTAGCCAATGAGAAAATAGCGAAGACAATTACGACAATAGAAAGTGCTATAACAAACCTTTTTTCCTTCATTGATCGCATCCTTCTAATCGTGAATTACCACCGAGAGTAAGCAATTGACGCTGTACCACGTGTAGTTATCCTGTCGTTGGTCATGTTGCCTATTAAATATAATCTGCCTTGATCTTGGCGTTCTCCGCGTCTTGGCGGTTCAATCGCATTTGCATTTCCGTTATAGCTGTAGTTGGCACTTCTGGGTTATTTGCCTTTCACTTGAAACTTGCCACTTGTAACTTAAAACTATTTCTTAGGTTTATTTTCCGTTTGTGCCACATACTGTTTACCAACCATCTGCTAACCGTCTTAACACTCGCACTCCCTCACAAAGTTAGCGCCACCGCCGCATAAAAGTGACCAAATGTTCTGACAAATGTTCGCCCTTTTGTACCCAACCTCTGCTATGCTGTTTATAGGCGAAACTGTATTTGTTCCCTTCCCTGTTACTACGGGGAAGGGCTGGGGATGGGGTTTCCCGCAGCACCTTAACAATCGCATCTGCTCTTGGCGCTCTCTGTCTTTCTTGGCGTACTTGGCGATTAGTATTTGCCTTTGTCTTAATCTAATGACTGTCGACTACCGACTAAAGACTGCCTTTTGCTGCAAACGTTGCAGCAGCGAACCCATCCTTCGCCGCTGCAAATAAAATGGCAACAGAACCCACTTTGCCATTGCCGAAATTGCTGCCAACTTTGCCAGAGATGTTCTCGAATCAGCAGTTGATTGACCGTTTAACCTTTAACTTTTACCTTTTAACGCCTTATGACATTTCTGACACTGACGACACTGACGACATTTGCGACAAAATCAACAAATTCTCAACAGCATCAACAACAGCAACAGCATCAAAAATGCACGGTGAAAGTGAAGAATGTGAAGAAATTTGTGACCGAAGGAAATCCTTTAGGGTGAATCACAACGGCAACATTTCAGACAGTTTCAACTTTTATGGCCTTCTAAAGAGGTTATGTCATCTCCACCATCGGCAGCAGCCGCGAATCTTCGAGCGCCGCCGTCCGGTGACCGATCCCCCCAAGATAGGCTTCGTGCGCGGCGAAGGCCAAAAACGACTCGGTGCTGTGCTGCCGAACGAGCATCACCATGTCCCAGCGTTCGGCTTCCGGCCCGATTAAGAACGCGCCGCCCTTGCCCAGAAACGTCAGGTCGCCGCCCGACTCGCGCAGATACGGCAGGGTGTGCTCGATGTACTTCTGGAAGGCCGCCGCACCGCTGATGGGTGTCTCCGGCGCGAGTTCGGGGTTCGCCGAGTAATCCGCCATTTCGCGGAAGCGCAGCAGGTTCAACATCACTACATTGCCCTTCAACTGCCGCATCACAAAATCACGCCCTGCGGTCTGCGTGGGTTCGAGGTAACGCGGCTGTGTGTTATTGGGTTCACTCATGGTCGTTCAATCCTTATCCTATTCGCCGGCTAACGACAGCGCATAATCGCGCACATCTGCCGGCCACTCGCGGATCAATTCGCCGAACCGCTGGCGGTCATTCGCGAACAGCGCCCGCGAGGCTTCTTCGAAGTCGGTGAAGTCACCCGCTACCGCCGAGATGAAGGCGTAGGTGCGTTCCTGCGCCTTCCGCGTCTGATCTTTATCGCCGCCTTTACGCCGTGCCTCTTCGACCAAGCGTCGCAACGTCACCGAGGTTCCCCCCGGCTGGGCGGCCAGCCACTCCCAATGGCGGGGCAGCAGCGTCACCTCGCGCGGGGTGACACCCAGTTTGGGGCGACCACGACCGCGTCCTTCGGCGCTCTCAACGTCGGGGGCATTTTCAAGCGTGGGGGCAGCCGCTTGCGCCACCTCGACATCGGTTAAGCGTCCGGTTGTATCGTCGAAGATTAGCACCGACTCACCTGTGCCGCCCCGCTCGGCCTGTGCTGCCGCGCCGGACACCTTGCGCCAGTCGCCCGCCGCAATCCGTTGGGTACCAGAGAAGCAGGTATAGCGCCGTGTTGTTGTTCCATCCGCCATGTCATTCACTCCCATTCATTGAACTGAAATGAATTTTACCCGGATAAAAATACCCGCACAAGATCCAAGTTTAAAATAGCGGGAAACAAATAGGGTGCGCCTGAGCACACCCTATTGTGTAAAGGGAGATCGATTGTCCGAAGGTTTACTTCTTTGTCGCGTAACCTTGCGGGTGGCTCTGGTGCCAGTTCCACGCTGTTTGGATAATCTGGCGCAGGTCGCCGAACTCCGGCTGCCAGCCCAACTCCTCGCGGATGCGGGTGCTGTCGGCGATCAGCGTGGCGGGGTCGCCCGCACGGCGGGAAGTCGCTGTGGCGGGAATCGTCTGTCCGGTGATGTCACGCGCGGCGTTCAAGACCTCCAAGATGGAGTAACCCTTGCCGTTGCCGAGGTTGTACTTGCGGCTCTTGCCATCGGCCAACGCTTCCAGCGCCAGAATGTGGGCTTCGGCAAGGTCGATGACGTGGATGTAATCGCGGATGCAGGTGCCATCCAGCGTCGGGTAATCTTCACCGAAAATGGTGAGCTTTTCACGCTGACCGAGCGCCACTTGGAGGATGATCGGAATGAGGTGGTATTCCGGCGTGTGGTCTTCACCAATATGGCCGTTGGGGTGTGCGCCGCTGGCATTGAAGTAGCGCAGGCAGCAGTAAGCCATCCCGTAAATGCGCTCCATCCAGTGCAGGTAGCGTTCGATGAAGTACTTGCTTTCACCGTAGGGGCTGCCGGGGACGATGCGTTCTTCCGCCACAATCGGAATCTTGGCCGGATCATCAAACAGGTTCGCCGTTGATGACAGGATGAAGCGCTTCACACCCTGCGCTGCCGCTGCTTCGAGCAGGTTGCTGCCGGCGACGGCGTTATCGCGCAGGTAAAGCCACGGCTTCTCCATGCTTTCGCCGACCAGCGTGTGCGAGGCGAAGTGCAGGATGCCGTCAAATTTATGCTGGGCGAACATCGCGTCTACGGCGGGCTTATCGAGCAAATCGCCCTTAATAAATGTCGCCTTGGGGTGAACGGCTTCAACGTGACCGGTATACAGGTTATCGAAAACCACCACCTCGTAACCGCGCTCTACCAACAAATCGGTGACATGGCTGCCGATGTAGCCTGCACCGCCGGTGACCAATACTTTCATGAATGCGCTCCTCAGATAAGTTCAATCAACAATTACCAGTGTACGCGCAATGCCTAAAATTGACCTTAAGAGATTTTGTTGGGATGCGTGTGCCGCCTATATCGGATCGTATTCAACCGGGATGAAGCGCGATCATGATGCGCCGTGTGGACGTAGGTCGCTCGACAGATCGTTCAACTTATGGGAGGGTAAGCAGCCGTTTGAAAATAGGTTTGGGGTTCATCGGACGCGCTGTCTCGCGTCCTTACACGAAATTCGCATCACTGTCTGGCATTTTTTAGGACAGTATAGTTGCTATCCGGTATTTTTAGAGCTTCTCAATGGCTTCTAAGCGCTATTCCCCGATAATTTGCTCGTCCGTTTTACCGAAGCGGCGGGTGCGGCGGGCATATTCCTCAATGGCTTTATACAGTTCGCCCTTATCGAAATCCGGCCAGTAGGTATCGGTGAAGTAGTATTCGGCATAGGCCGCTTGCCAGATGAGGAAGTTGCTCAGGCGCAGTTCGCCGCTGGTGCGGATCACAAAGTCAGGGTCGGGCAGATCACCGGTGTACATATAGCGGTTAACGGTATTCTCGGTGATCTGGTCAGCCGGAATGCCATCGCGCACGATCTGCTGAATGGCATGAACGATTTCATCCCGCCCGCCGTAATTAAAGGCCACGTTCAAAATCAGGCGGCGGTTATTTTTGGTGTATTCACAGGCATGAAGAATTTCTTTTTGTAAGGCAGGGGCGATGCGGTCGAGCTTGCCGATATGCCGGATTTGTACGCCGTTGTCGCTCAGTTCTTGGAGTTCGCGCTGGATAACGGTCTGGAGGATGGTCATCAACAGCCGCACTTCGAGTGGTGGTCGCCGCCAGTTTTCGGTCGAAAAGGCGTAGATCGTCAGCACTTCTACGCCGAATTCCACACACGCCCGGATGATCCGGCGGAGATTTTCCGTCCCCTGCCGGTGGCCTTCCGCGCGTGGCAGCCCCCGTGCCTTCGCCCAGCGGCCGTTTCCATCCATAATGATGGCAATATGCTTGGGAACATGCTGCAATGCAGGCGATAAAATCTCTTCCTCAGTCTTGAGCGCTGCGACCATAGCAACCACACCTTTCAGGTTAGGGGCAAACCTGTTGTTGTCATGTATTCCGTATTATCCGGTTTATAGTACACCACAATCGGAACAATTCCTTAGGAAAGGTGGCTTACAATTTCATGATGTCTTCTTCTTTAACTTTGCCAGCCTCTTCGATCTGGCTAATAAAACTATCCGTCAACTTTTGCACTTCTGCTTCACCGCGTTCTTGGTCGTCCTCGGAGATGAGCTTTTCCTTCTCGAAGTCTTTTAGGTCGTCGTTTGCTGCACGCCGGATGTTGCGGATGGCGATACGGGCTTCTTCCATCCGCTTGTGCAGGAACTTCACCAAGTCTTGACGACGTTCGCGGGTCAGTGGTGGCATATTCAAGCGGATGACTTCCGAATCGGTATTGGGGTTCAACCCGATGTCCGACTCGCGGATAGCCTTTTCGATCATCTTGACGGCCGTTTTGTCATACGGGCGAATCAGGATTTGCATCGGCTCCGGTGTCGAGATACTGGCAAGCTGCCGGAGTTCGGTATCCTGTTCGTAGTAATTCACGATCAAGCGATCCACCAAGGTGGTGCTGGCCCGGCCACCACGGATACCATGTAAATCCTCCTCAAACACACTCAAGGTCGATTTCATCTTGGCTTTGGCTTCGGTGATAATGTCGTTAATCATGGTTGTATCTCCTTCGATCATTCTAAGTAGGGTACTGGGTACTCAGTACAAGAGTGCCGAGTAGTGAGTGCCGAGTACCGAGTTAAGACAAAGAAGCTATATTGCTAATGCCGTGTCCGTTTGTGGTCAATTGAAACGAGTAATCCGCCGACTACACGCTCTACTTCCTTTGTCAATTCGATGAGATGTTGAAATTCAACGTCTGTAATATACCGTATATCTAAACCCACATAGAGGTGAGAGCGAACTTCAGAAGCGGAAGATTTAGCGATACTAGCAAAGTGGTAAAATTCGTTAGGGTTTTTTCGGGCAAAACCCTCGGCAATGTTTGCCATAATCGAGACTGAAGCACGTTGAATTTGGCTTGATAATCCAAAATCACGTCCAAAACGTTCTTTTTGAGTGACCTCATAAATATGTTTTGTCAATACTCGTGCTTTTTGCCATGCGATTAAATCCTCAAAGTCTTTTACCCCGCTCATCTATCGCTCCTTTTACTATCTGTATATCAGTCAACAAGTCACTGAATAGCCTAAAGATATTCAGCTATTTACTAGCATTTCTTCCCCAGCACTTTACACTCTATTTCCTACTCGGCACTCGGTACTCATCACTCGGCACTTCTTACGCTTTCCACCCCGACCAGCCGCGTGCTTGCCATGCCGCGTAAAGGGCGACTGAACCCGCCGTGGCGACGTTCAGGCTGGCAAGATGTCCGCGCATCGGCAGCGTCACCAAGAGGTCACAGGTATCGCGCACGAGCCGGCGCATCCCTTCGCCCTCGCTGCCCAGCACGAGGCCGAGTGAAATGTTCAAGTCGGTTTTATCAATCGGCGCGATGTCCGGCCCGGCCTCAAGGCCGATCATCCACACGTCTTGTTCTTTCAGGTCTTTCATGGCGTTGACCAGATTGTTGACCTGCGCCACCTGCAAATACTCAACCGCGCCGGACGAGGCGTTGACCACGGCTGGCGTAACCTCGACACTGCGCCGCTCTTGAATCAGGATGCCGTGAACACCCACCGACTCGGCTACGCGCAGCAGCACCCCGACGTTCTGCGGGTCTTTGAGCAAATCGAGGATCAGGATGAAGGGTTTCTCGCCCCGTTTCTGTGCCAGATCAAGAATATCCTCCACATCGACGTACGGGTAAGGGCCGACGCGCAGCGCTGTATTCTGGTGGTTCGCGCCGTTGGCGAGGTCGTCCATAATCCGGCGGTGTACCCGCTGAATCTTGACGCTGCTCTCCTGTGCCAGCTTAATGATGTCCGCCACCATCCCTTTTTCTTCGACCGTTTCGGTCAGCAGCAGTTGTTCAATCTTGCGCCGCTTCGACCGCAGCGATTCCATAACTGCCCAATGACCGTAAATGAATTCCACCATGTCATCTCCCTAAACCCTCGTCGCAGCCATCGCCAGCTTCATCTAATTCGCCATCCAATCCACATTTCCATCTCAAGTGGATGTGGTTTCATCCAACGCTTACAACACCCGGCTGTGGCGAGTGTTCCGTTTCACCTATATCAGAGCGCCTTAGTTCGCCCGCCAGATCGTGCCGTCGGCGCGGTCTTCGAGGATTACGCCCAGCTTTTCGAGTTCTTTGCGGATGCGGTCACTTTCGGCGAAGTTCTTGTCTTTCCGCGCTTGCGCCCGCATATCGATCAGCATCTTAATCAGCCCGTCCTCGCGCTGTTGGTTGGCTGCGGTCGCTGCTTCCGCCGCCGGAACAATCCCCAGCACTTCGCCGCCGAGCTGGTTGTAGGTGGCGTTGATGGCCTCCAGCGTGGCCTTGCCGATGGTCGTTCCACTGTTGAGCAGGGTGTTTACGTCGCGCGTGAGTTCTTGCAGCACGGCAATCGCCTTCGGCGCGTTGAAGTCATCATCCATCACGTCGTTGAAATCAGCCTTTGCCTTTTCCAACCGTTCGTTGAAGCTGTTACCGTCGTCACCAACTGCGGCGCTGCCCAATGCGCTGCGCGTCAGCCGAACCGCGCCGTACAACCGTTCCCAACCTGCTTGCGCCGCGTCTAACGCTCCGTCGCTGTAATCCACTGGGTTGCTGTAGTGGGCGCTCAACATGAACATGCGGACGACTTCCGGGCGGTAGTCGTTTAGGGCATCCTTGATGTTGACTACATTGCCGAGGCTCTTGGACATCTTCACGCCGTCAACGGTCAGGCTGCCGGTCAGCATCCAGTATTTAGCAAAGTCGGCATCGTTCGCGCATTCGCTCTGGGCGATTTCGCATTCGTTGTGCGGGAAGATGTTATCGACACCGCCGCCGTGAATATCGAAGGTTTCGCCGAGGTACTTCTTCGCCATCGCCGAGCATTCGATGTGCCAACCGGGGAAGCCTTCTCCCCATGGGCTGTCCCAGCGCAGCATGTGTTCCGGCTCGGCCCGCTTCCACAGCGCGAAGTCCTCGGGATGGCGCTTTTCGTCACGCACGACTTCACGCGCCCCGGCTTCCAGTTCCGTTACGCGCCGGTTGGACAGCTTGCCGTAGTGTTCGTCGGTCGTCACATCGAAGTACACGCTGCCATTGGTGACATAGGCGTGTCCTTTGTCAATGAGTGTCTGTGTCATCTTGATCTGTTCGGGAATGTGGGCGCTGGCTCGCGGCGAAATGTCCGCCCGTACCACCCCCAGCGCGTCCATATCCGCATAAAAGCTGCGGGTATAGGTCTCTACGATTTGCATCGGCAGGGCTTGGAGTTGATGGGCTTTTCTTAGGATGCGATCTTCGCCGGTATCCAGCATATGCCCCACATCGGTGATGTTTTGCACGTACAGCACCTTTAGCCCGCTGTAGCGCAGGTAGCGCACCACCATGTCGAAGTTGACGTACGTCTTGGCGTGACCAATATGCGAGTCCGAATACACCGTCGGGCCGCACACATACATGCTTACTTTACCCGCTTCGAGTGGTTGGAAGTCCTGCTTTTCGCGACCTAGTACGTTAAATATTTTCAAGGCCATTTGGCTGTCCTGTAGGGCTAAAGAGAGCCGCCAACATGGCAGCCCCTGTATGTAATCGAATAGGTATTAACTGTCTATAAGGTGATTTTAGCGCAGAACACAAGGGTAGCCTACCCAGAACATACCATACAATGGGTTTATGAAGATGGAGATTAGATAAAAACCGGAAGTCGATTTATTCCGTATTTTGAATGCTTTTTGCATTCTGTATTTGAATTATAGGAATAACTTTTAATGGCGATGTCGCTTATCAACCCGAAACGTTTTGGTCTACCGCTCTTATACATCATTGTCGGCCTGCTTTATGTCGCATATATCGCGTTCATTATTGCAGGCAATCAATCCGGGGTAGATTATGAAACGTTCATGCAGATTGGCGATCGGTTTCGAACCGGACAGCCCGTTTGGACTGAAAACAGTTACTACCCAATGCCCTATGTTATGATCTTTGGTCTTTTCAGTGCTTTGCCCCGCCCAATAAGTATGTTCATTTGGCACAGCGCAGCAATCATTCTTGCACTGTATATCACCCGTGGTAAACCGTGGCCGTTACTTTTTGCGCCCTTACTTGCCCACACGATTGGTGGTCAAACTGCTTTCTTCGGTCTATTGGGGCTGTATATCTATCGCCAGAATCGTGAACGGTGGCAGGGTGGCATTGGTTTAGCAATTCTGCTCTTTAAACCCCAATTGGCTATCTTTCCACTGATATGGGCTGGCTTAAACTGGTTAGATGAACTTCGCAGACAACGACGTATTCCTTTGCAAAGTATCGTTTTCATCATTGGTGCGCTCCTAATTTTTGTCCCCGGTTTTCTTATCATTCCCGATTGGGTGCAGCAGTGGTTGGCTCAACCCCGTCCGTTATTTGTTCGGGCGATGGCGGGTATTGTGCCACGCAGTTTGTTTATCGTATTTAATGGTCAAAACAGTTTGTATTGGGTACTGCTCATAACAAGCGCGATTATTTTGTTCACAGTTGTATTTGCTGCTTATCGCCGTAAGCTGCCATTTGACGTATTTATGATGTGCAGTTATGTCATTAATCCATTAGTCCATGATTACGATCTTATACAGATGATTGCTGTACTCGAACGTCCTGCCTATTGGTGGGCTGCTGTATTAGGCTCTATTCCGACGTGGTTGGTCATCTTCTTTGCTTACGGAAATGACAGTGCGTGGTATGCGGTGACACTGATTGCGCCGGTCGTGCTAATGGTCATGCTGCGTTATCGTAATCAACCCCAAGAAGTAAACTTACAAGCGATATTGACCAAAAAAGTTCTTTTATAAGTCTCACATGCACTTAGAATTCATAATTTGAGGTAAGAATTTGAACCGTCGTATTTTTCTTGCGGTACTTGGGGTTACGATACTGATCACAGCAGGTTTTGCAACTTTTAGCCAAAGTGCCTTTGTTTCTCAACGACACCTGCGCTTTGATTTTTATCCCCATTGGCTGGGCGGGCGTACGGTATGGGCGGGAGAAACACCGTATACTTTAGAAACTACCCAACAAATTCAGCGAGATATGTTCGGTGAGCTTTTGAGGGCGGATGAAGATCAGCAAAATTTCGCTTACCCCGCCTATACCAGTATCCTAATTGCCCCTGTTATTGCTTTACCAGCTCCAACAGCTATCGCGCTTTGGATGGCTTTACAACTCACTGCGATCATGTGGATTCCCATAATTTGGTTAGCTATTTTAGGCTGGAAGCCATCACCGATAACCTTATGTTTGCTGGTCATCGGTTTTCTCTTTGTTTTTCATTATCCGCTGGATACATTTGCCTTGGGGCAGTTTAGCGGTACTGTCCTGCTCGGTATTTCATTAGGAGTCTGGTTCCTCATGCAGCGTAATGACATTGCCGCTGGTGCAGCATTTGTCATTGCAACTGTTCCGCCTACTATTGGTGGCCCTATTGTCTTAGCAATCATGGGCGCATTCGCGCTGCGTGGTCGCTGGCGTGCGTTGGCTACATTCATCATGATTATGGCTCTAGTCACGGGGTTCAGTATTTTGCGTATTGGCTGGTGGATTCCGCAGTGGATAAATATTGTGCGTCAATATGCGGATTACGCGCCGCCTGTTTGGGTGCCTTCTTTCTTGCCATCGCCTATTGCATTGATCCTGGTCGGTGTACTCATGGCCTATTTAGGCTGGTCATTCTATCGTTTCTGGAAGCAGTTCAATCAAACAGAGCAGGTTAACTTTGTAGTTGCGGTTCTATTGGTCGGGCTGCTGCTGCTTCCACAGACAGGCTATTACTATCTTGTCTTGCTCATTCCGGTCATCGTCGTCACGTTAGCCTACGCACGGGAATTGCCATCACCCCTTAAATGGCGAGTGCGTCTGTCCTGCATTTTGGCAGTCATTAGCCCGTGGTTCTACTTCAGTATCCCGGGACATAACCCGGATATACAGGGTCTTATTCTGCCTTTGCATGTGGGTTTAACTTGGGTCATCACATTAGGGTTAAGCGGCAGGTTAAAACAGTCCGCTTGGAGTTCAACAGTAAGCTCACCTTCTATTCAGCAACCTACTCGGTAGTACACATTAATGAATATGACTATAATTTCTGCCACCTCCCGCCGCGTCCTCATCATCGCCTGTGCGTTAGCGCTGGTCGCTATCGTCGCCCGTGCGCTGCCCGGCCCGCGTACCATCGACGATGCTTTCATCACCTTCCGCTACAGCCGCAACATTGTCGAGGGGCAGGGTTTCGTCTATAACACCGGTGTCCACTCGCTCGGCACCACCACACCGCTGTTCACCCTGTTGATGGCCTTCATGAGCGCCATCACCGGACAGCAGGACTTCCAGTGGTATGCCATCACGGTCAGCGCCCTTGCCGATGCGGTCACCTGCATTCTGCTCTACCTGCTGGCACGCCGCCTAACCGGTAATGACTGGCTTGCCGCCATCCCCGGTTTGCTGTGGGCTGTTTCGCCAGCCAGCGTCACCTTCGCGGTCGGCGGTATGGAAACCAGCGTCAACATCTTGTGGATGCTGAGTGCCACCGCCGCCTATGTACTGATACCGCCCACCAACAAGCGCCGCTTATTCCTGATCGGCCTCTTCACCGGCTTGGGCTTCCTCACCCGCATTGATGCCGCCCTGTGGATCGGCCCGCTCTTCCTCTTCCAACTCATCGACGTATGGCGTGCTGGCTCCGGTAAAGCCCTCTTGCAGCGCGTCCCGTGGCAAACATGGGTGACCTTCGCCGTCGTCCTCATTCCGTGGTTTACCTTCAGCACGGTCTACTTCGGTTCGCCGTTCCCCCGTTCCCTCAGCGCCAAAACGGTCGCCTACATCATGCCCGCCGGTAAAGCGCTCGAAACCTTGCTGCCCACCTACAGCACACCCTTCTTTGAAGACTCGGTTATTCAAGGGATGGGCTTGCTCGTGTTCATGATCCTCTATCTGGTTCTCAACCTCATTGGTATTCTATTCACCGCCCGCCGCGCCCCGCGTCTGCTGCCCTTCCTGATTTACCCGTGGCTTTACTTCATCGTTTTCTCGGTTGCCAATCCGTTGATCTTCCGCTGGTACACAGCCCCGCCTATGCCTGCTCTATCCCTCGGCATCTTCATGGGTTTATGGGCAGTTGTCAGCGGCATCGGCACACGCAAAACGGATGACCAACCCCGCCCCAACCGGCTGCTGCCCATCGTCGGCATTGTCGCGCTCGGCTGGTTGTTCACGTCGGTCAGCAGTTGGGTGCTGCATCCTGACCACGGCCTCGACCGTCCCGCGCCGGATATGGCGTGGCACAAGATCGAACTCTACTATCAGGACATCGGCACGCAGCTCCGCGAGGAATACGCCGTAACGCCCGAAACAGTGGTCGCGTCGGGCGATATTGGCGCAATCGGGTATTTCAGCCGCGCGTTCATCTTGGATACCGTCGGCTTGGTCACGCCGTCCGTTTCATCCTATTACCCCATTTCGCCTGACCTCATTCCCGAAGGTCAAAACTACGCCATCCCGCCTCAGTTGATATTAGATGAGCAGCCTGCTTACCTCGTCGCGATGGAGTCGATGGTTCGCTTGGGCTTGGAACAAAACCCAGCCTTTAAGAGCGAGTATACGCTCATCCGTGACATCCCGACCGACTTTTACGGCACCGGCATGTATCTCTATCAGCGGCAGGGTTAGGCGTATTCCAACGGCGCTTACGTTGCTAAAATTGTGGGGTAAGTATCGCCATTCAATAATATAGCTTTATATTCCATCATCGCGATGGATTTAATATTTGATTTCATAATTGAGGTTTTATGCTCAACATACGCATCACCCCCCGCGAGTGGCGCAGCGTCTTACTCTACTCGCTGCTGATCGTCGTCCTCACCACGCTCCCGTATGCCATCGGTTACGCCCGCCAGAACAGCGAATGGGCGTTCAGCGGCTTCCTGTTCGGTGTCGAGGATGGCAACTCGTATATCGGTAAAATGCGCCTCGGTGTGCGCGGCATTCTCGACTTTTACCTATTCTACACCCCGGAAACCCACGCTGCCGCCCCGCTGGTGTTCTTGCCCTATATCCTCCCCGGCTGGTTGGTCGGGCGCTTCATAGGCGATCAAAACCCCGCGCTTTTTCCGGCGTTAACCATTACCTATCATGGGATGCAAATCGTCTTTAACACGCTGTTGATCGTCGTCCTCTATCGCTTCATCGCGGTATTCATCAAGCGACCGCGTACCCGTTTCCTCGCGCTGCTACTCGCGACACTTGGGGGCGGTTTCGGCTGGCTCATCACTTTTCTGGGATCAACCCCCGCCGAGTTCTTTATTCCCGAAGGCTTTAGCGGGTTGATTTTGCTCGGTCTGCCGCATCTTGCGCTGGCTCGCGCCGCCTTGCTCGGTGGCTTCCTTTTCCTGTTTCAATCGCTTGCGCCGCAAACGCCATCTAAAATCCGCTATGCAATCTTATCAACCGTTTGCTGGCTGGTTGTCGGCCTCGCGGTGCCTTTCTACCTACCTATCATTTATATCATTCTCGCCGTGTGGGGATTGGCACTCTGGATTGCTCGCCGCCGCTTCCCGCGTGAATTCGTGCTGTGGGGTGGGCTTGCCGCTGGCTTGACGCTGCCGTTATTCGCCTACTTTGCCTATGCCTTCGCCGCCAATCCCATCTTCGCGATCTGGTCGTCACAAAATATCCTCATGTCACCCCCGCCGCTGGATTATGCTGCCGCCTATATCCTGTTGGTCGCCTCAGCCCTCATCGCCGCCCGCTGGTTGATAAGACGAATGCGACCTTCCACTCATCTCAGCACGCAGCACGCAGTACGCAGCGCTTTATTTCCCCTCCTCCTGTGGCCGCTGGTTGTCCCCATCCTTGTCTATCTGCCGCTGAATGTGCAGCGCCGCATGGCAGAAGCGGTCATCGTGCCGCTCGCCATTCTGGCTGCCGTTGGCCTTCGCTTCTTGGCACGGCAAAAAGGCTGGCGGCGTTTGTACCGTCCTGCCATTGTGGTGATGTGCCTGAGCAGCGTCGTTTTCTTCCTGTTCATCATCTTGGGTGCGTTCAGCAGCGCACGTCCGCAGTTCCGCCCTACCGGGGAAATTGCCGCCCTGAACTGGCTCAATAACAACGCTCCAGCGGAGAGTGTCATCCTGACCGCATTTGATACGGGCAAACTGTCTCCCGCGACGGGTATCGACACTGGCAACCTGATTCCGGCTTACACCAATTTGCGTCCGTACGTAGGTCACGGGCCGGAAACCGCCAACGCCACCGAAAAGGATGCGCTCACACGCCGCTTCTTCTCCGACCAGCTATCTACCGAAGAACGGCAGGCGCTTTATGAGTCGGTGAATATTCGCTACATTTTTTACGGCCTACTGGAAAAAACCTTCACGCCGGATTCATCGGCTCCTCCACAGTGGCAAACCGATGCCCAACGGATCTATGCCGAGGCGGGTTACGAGATATGGCAGATTAAGTGAGGGGAAATAAAAGAACCCCGATCATTGACCGGGGTTCTTTATCAGAAGCTCAGTGTGTTGTTCGAACTTAGTTCAGGTCCATCACCGGTTGGATGGCAGCCGGGGTGGTGCGGTTCAGGTTGAGGACGGCACCCTTCGGCGGCTTGATTTCGAGGTTGAAGGCCGTGTTGGCGCTCAGGGGGGTACCCAGTGAGCCGAGGTCAACGGTCAGTTC
>JAIUNI010000009.1 GCA_020161935.1 Chloroflexota bacterium | reverse complement strand
AATAGAGGATTTGCTAGTATGAACGCGTGTCTGGTGATTAAAGCTTGTGACTGATTTGGCCCAACAAATTAAAGCCTTACCTATTAGCCTTGGTGGGCGTTTTATTTATCGCTTTTTACCTTATAGACGAAAACTGGTATTAGCAAATATTAACCAGGTTTATAGTGATAAACTTGACGATGCTCAAAAAAGACGATTAGCCAAAGCATATTATTCTCATTTGCTAACCTCTCTTAAAGAAGCCTTTCAATTGCGTTTTATGAATGAAATGAGGTTGCGTGAGCGGGTTGAGGTCATTGGCCATGAACAGATGTTATCTGTGGTGGCTGGGAAAAAAGGCGTATTGGTAGTTACTGGTCATTTTGGTAATTGGGAGTTCGCGCCTTTAGGTGGTGTATTAAATTTTAAAGAATTTCAAGGACAGTTTCATTTTATTCGTCGAACGTTAAAATTCAAAATGCTTGAACGTGCAGTGTTTAAAAGATACTACCAGGCGGGTTTAAATGTAATTCCTAAAAAAAACTCTCTGGAGAAAGTTTGTGTAGCTCTGGAAAAAAATCATGCAGTTATATTTGTATTAGATCAGCACGCCTCTTTGGCTAATCGTGATGGTATTGCTGTAGAGTTTTTTGGTAAAAAAGCAGGGACTTACCGTAGCCTTGCTACTCTGGCTCGAAATACAGGTGTACCCGTGGTGCCTGCTGCTGGCTATCGATTGCCAAATGGTAAACATGTTTTAGAGTTTTTTGAGCCTATTCCCTGGGAGGATTATGATTCTGCCAAAGAGTCGCTTTATCGTAATACCCTGACTTATAACCAAGCTTTAGAACGTATCATTTTGGCTCATCCCGAACAATGGAATTGGATGCATAAACGTTGGAAACTCTAGGATTGTATATGGAGTAGTTGATATGCCATTAAAATTAAATAAACTCGTATTCGCGAGAAATCGTGATCGCGAAAAAGAATTTGGTGACATATTCAATAAAACATCGCGAGGCTTGAGTTATATAATGGCTTTGAGCATTACAGTTTTTTTTACGCCTGCACTGATTGCCACCAGTTTTCTTTCAAAAGAAGCCATTGTAATTTTGGCCAATCTTTCCCTTAGCTTAGGTTATCTAACTAACTTTGCTTACCGTATATATAAGAAAGAAGTAAGTAAGGCCGAATTAATGGTGTCCTCACTAACTCTTGCTGGGTTTGTGGTTGTTTCGTATCTGTTATCTCCGACTATTACAGCATTACCTCTGATTAAAGTTCTAATTTTTATTCACCAAATGGCAACCGCAGTTAATCTGTTCTTTTTGATCAAGCATGTCATTGTGCCTCCATGCAAGAAATTGATAGAAAATATTGCCCAAACCTTTGGGTTTGATATTGCCGGACGATATTATTCCAAGCCACCGTTAACATTAGAGCAAGATAGGTACATTATCGATATATTGCTTATGAAAGCTTATGGGCATAATAGCTATTCCCCTGACTTTGATAAAAAGGAACTCGTCAGTTTTAATAAGTTATTAGAAAAATTGAGCGAATATATAGACAAGTATGATGAGACTATTCTGGGTTATATCAATAATAAAGACGATATTGCTGATTTGGAAAAGCAAATTGCCCAATTAACAACTAAGGGTAATACTGATTCTAGTTACGCGTTTATTAAAAAAAAAATAGGCTTTAAAACAACTAAAATTAGTATGTTACAAGAAGCAAGAGATATTGTAAGACTGGCATTTAATGATCCTCATAGTGATGCGACACACGCATTGCATTTTTTTAAGGGAATTGATGATGAGCAGTTAAAAGTCGGCAGGCATAAAGTTTTAGGGGACGGCTTGCAAAGCCTGGAAAAGGAGATTCAAAGACAGAAAGACAAGATAGCATCATTGCAGGAATGTTTACCCATTCCACGCCCAAAAATCTAAAAAAGTGGTCAATACCAACCGGCTCACTTTGAGCTATACTCAATTATATGTAATTTCAGAGACTATTTTAAATGGTTAAATATATTCTTATTGTTGAGGATAATCCTATCGCCAGTAAAGTACAAAAAATGATTGTGGAAAGTTTTGGATTTGCAGTTGATTGTGCTATTACGGGTGAAGAAGGAGTAGATTTAGCCCATAAAAATAAATATGACTTAATCCTCATGGATTTGGGGTTGCCAGGCATAGATGGTCTGGAATCAACTAAAAAAATTAAGATGGATCAATCTGGAATGAATAATTCATTAACACCCATAGTAGCCGTGACTGCCAATTCGGATCCTATGATGCGTGAGCAATGTCTTCAAGCAGGGATGAATGAAGTATTATCTAAACCATTTACTCCAATAACGGCTAGGGAGCTTTTAAGTCGTTTTTGCCCTGAAGCGGTATAGTGAAAGTAAAGATACTACCTTCTCCGTGGATGCTTTGAACCTGAATATTTCCACCCATCTTGATAGCCAGCTGGCGTGAAGCGTATAATCCCAAACCGACTCCTTTAAAATCCTGGTATTTGTTGGAATGGGAAAGCTTGGTGAATTTTTCAAAAATAAACTCTTGCTTGTCTTGAGGAATACCAATCCCTGTATCAATAACCAGGATTTTGCAAATCATTCCTTCGTTAGTTACCTTTATCTTCACGTAACCCTTTTTTGTGAAATTAACGGCATTTCCAATTAAATTGGATAAAATCAAATTAAATTTAAGTTTATCGGTTTTAATCCTATCTATTTCTGTAGGTATAGGCTCAATATAAAAATCCAGTGCTTTTACCCTAACTGTTGCTGATAGCATTTCCTTGATTTGAGTTAATTGATTGCCGATAGAGATCCAATCGCTGTGTACTTCTTGCGGTTCCTTTATTGACAGCACGTCAATAATTCGGTGATGAACTGCCTCCCATTGGTTAGCGCTTTTTAGCAAATCCTCCAAGAGTGATTTTTTATCAGAATCTGTTTCCATTTCATGCAATAACATTGCTATAGCACTAATTCCTGCAAATGGAGTTTTTAAATCATGCTGCATATTGCTGATGAAATCAGATTTAGCTTGATTAGCAGCTTCAGCGGCTATTCTTTTTTCTCTTTCTTTAAGCTGATCTTTACGATAAGAAAAAATAGATCCAAACAACAATATTGATCCATAAGTGATGAAAATAGTCCTATGCTCTGGGGGTAAAACAATTGTTCCATCAGTCAGTAAAAAGACGATAACTCCTGAAATAATTCCAAATGTTAAAATGATAAACAGTGAAAATGTATCCAATAGCAAAATAGTTAACAGCAATACGGTTGTCGTATTCATAGACCACGTAAAGGACATATGATTTTTTAGCAATAGAAAAGTAAACAGAAATGGAAGGCTGTATAAAAGTGTAATGTACCAGAATAAAGAAAAGAATATCTTACAATTTTGCGGCCAATAATCCTTTAAAGCTAATAATATACAAAGAAAAACAGTGATTAATCGTAATGGAAGATTTTCATAGCCACCAGAAGATGTAGCCTCCCAAATCCAGTAATATAATGGATAGGTAATTATTCCAAAAATAGCAAATGTCAAATAAGGATGCGTGAATTTCTTCGCATGCGCATCAATTTTTTTATTAATCTTCAGCAAATAATCGTTTAGCCACATGTGGTTTATCCATTTACAGATTACAGACGGTTTTTTTGATGATTATATATTTCTGGCGTGTTGTCATTTCAAAATAACTGTCAGAATGCCGCAGTTTTTGAGCAATATACCTGTTTAAATCATCCTCTGATGCACTAATATTAGCATCTGCCAGCATAAAACCAGAAATATGAAGCATACCTTTTTGCGTGCAAGTTACGAAAGATTCATCGGATACATAAAAGTTTACATGAGATTCGCCAAATATATCGCGACATTGGGTTGCCAATGAATTTATACTTAAAATTTCGCCGCCAAAATGTTGAATTAATTCTGATTTGCCCAGTTCATCTCCACCAAGAACTATGACTAATAGCCCATTTTCTTTTAAGCTACTATAAACGGACTTAATGATTCCAATCCATAAATGTGGCTCTATATAGTAGAGTATATGTGATAAAATGGCTAAATTATAATGCTCCGATTTTAAATCAATATTTGAAATGCTGCCGCTAATTTGCATGCTATCTATTGATGGATGCAATACTTCCTTTAAATGAGTTAATGCATGATGGTTGGTATCCACTGCAGTAATATGTTTAAAATGGTGGGCTAATGTTTTTGTTAATGCTCCATCACCAGGCCCTATATCCAGTAATGAACCTCCTTCAGGAATTAGAGGAAGTATTTTATTTAAACAAAACTCTATTCTGTTTCGTGTTTCATGAGTTGAGGAAAGAACCAAACTAAGTGTTTTAAAATAATGTTGCTCGCTATTAAAGGTTCCAAAGATAGAGGGATGTTCAATGGTTTCTGAAAAATTAGCCTGCTTTTGCAAGTTTTCTTTGGCCAATTCATTAATTTCATAGCGTTCAATGTTATGATGAGAAAAAGAGCGTCATTTTGAGGAACTACCTGTGAGCAACATCGTCGTGATCGAAGACCATCTAGACAATGCCCGCCTCGCTGAAAAACTGCTCAAAAATGCCGGTCACACCGTCAGCCTTGCCGAAGATGGTGAAACCGGTATGCAACTGGTCGTCGACAGTAAACCGGACATGGTGCTGATCGACCTCGGTCTACCAGACGTGGACGGCCAAACCATCATCGCCCTCATTCGCCGCCACCCCGAAATGAAAACCATCAAGATCGTCGCCGTGACCGCGTGGCCGGAAGACCGCGCCCGTGCGATGGCGAAAGCCTATGGGTGCGATGGAGTCATCAGCAAACCGATTGACACCCGCACCTTCTCGCAGCAAGTCAACAGTTACTTTTCCAGCGCCGCGCCAGAGCAGCCAAACAACATCATCATTGACCAACCAGACGAAGAAGGCAAAGCGTAGTGTTCGCACCCAACATCTATCCCTATCCGTTTCCGGTCGCCTCCGCCAGCAATTTTACAGCGGATGAACTCGCCGAGATTTATAACGCCGGACGTGTCGATTACATCGTCCCCATGCCCATGAACGCCAAGCGGATGCAAAATTACGTCCGTATGTACGACGTTGATCTCGATGCGTCGGTCGTCATTTTCGACAAAGAGAATAAACCCGCCGGTATCGGGATGCTCGGTATTCGCGATGACCGTGGCTGGATCACCCGCCTCGGCATCAGCCCCACCCGTCGCCTCGGTGGGATGGGCAGGTGCATGATGCAAGCCCTCATCCAGAATGCCCGCGACCGTCATGTCCGCCTCATCCAGCTAGAGGTGATCGAGGGCAACAAACCGGCACATGAACTGTTCAAGAAGTGTGGCTTTCAAGAAACACGCAACCTGATGGTCATTCGCCGTCCGCCCCACGCGCCCCCCGGTGAGCCGCCGGTTGCGGGTGCCGTCGTCAGCGAACTGACATCCGACCAAATTTGGGCATACCTCGCGCAGCGCGGCCCCGGTGCCTCGTGGGTCAACGAAAACGCCTCGCTGGTAAAGGTCGAAAAATTGGAAGGGCTGCGGGTACGTCTGCCGTCTGGCTACACGGGCTGGATCATCTACCACCGCCGCACACTCGAACTCACGCATGTGGTGCTGCACACCCCGCCCCACGTCCGCGAGCAGATGACGGTCGCCTTGCTTTACTACTTGCACACCTTGCATATCGAACAAGATACGAAGATCGAAAACATCCCTGTCACTGAAATCACCTTGCCGATCTTACAACAATTTAATTACATCGAGGAATTCCGTCGGATCGAGATGTTTTTGCATCTATAATGGGGGCAGTTCTACGCTATCAGGGTTAGTCAACGGTGACCTACTGGCAGTTCAACCCTTACGCCATTCCCATCGTACTCGGCCTTTTACCGCTGCTTTACGTCGGTATTCGAGCGTGGCATAACCGTACCTCCCTCACGGCCTATCTGTTCGCCCTCTGTGCGGCGGCTTCGTGCGCTGCCCTCGGCTTCTATATACTCGAACTCTCTTCCACCAACACCGAGCTGCTCATCCTCTGGGTGCGGCTGCGCTTCGTGTTCATCTTATGTATCCCCATCCTCGGTCTGTTCTTCCTGCTGGCGTATGTCGGGCGCGAGGAATGGGTGACGTGGCGGGTCGCGCTCGTACTGGCGATTCAACCCTGCATCACCCTCTTTGCCATGTGGACGAACGACATCTACCATCTTCAGTGGGAATACTACACCACCCGGCAAATCGGCGGGTTGGTCTTCGCCGCCTACAAAGATGCCACCTACAGCCCGATCTACTGGATGGGCCAGTTCTATCTACTGTTCATCAGCGGATTGCTGGTCTATATCATCCGCCGCACGATGATACGCTCACCCGGCATCTTGCGCGGGCAGGTGTTCTACCTGCTGATCGCGGTACTGCTGCCGCTTTCCGGTGTCATGTTCGAGCTGGTCGGCCTGCGCCCCATCCCCTACCTCAACTGGCCGGTATTCACGCTATGCCTTGCCGCCATTCCGTTAGGCATCGCCCTCTTTCGCTACCGGCTGCTGGATATCCTGCCCGCCGCCCAGAGCCTTGTCCTCCAGAGTATGCAGGACGCAGTGCTGGTGATCGACTCGCAAGGCCGCATCGTCGATGCCAATCCCGCCGCCGCGACGCTCATTAGAGAACCCCTCTCAAAAATCATCGGGCATCATGTTCGTGATGTCTTTTGGGATGTGCCGCACCTCCTGCGCCAGTACAACGCCGTGTATCAGGCGCAGGATGTCATCTCGCTGGAAGCCGAAGACGGCTCGCACCACTACGACCTGCGGATTTCACCCCTCCGCAACCGTCACTTGCATATCACCGGACGCATCCTCGTCTTGCGTGACGTGGGCGCGGCCAAACGTGCCGAGCAGCACGCGCTGGAACTGGCGCTGGAACGCGAACGCACCCAACTCATCAAGAGTTTCATCAGCGACACGACCCACGACATCATGACCCCTATTTCGGTCATCCGTGTGTCAAGCTACCTCATCCGCAGCCTCACCGACAAAATCGGCCAAGCGGTGACGGATGCTAAACTCAACCCCGCCGAAGTCGATACCCACCTCAACCAACTACAAACGTCGATTCACGCCATGCGTGAAAAGAGTGTCAATCTGGATGCCAGCGCCCTGCGGTTGCAAACGCTGGTTGAGGGGATGCTCGAAATGGTCAAACTTGACCGGCAGGTGTTCGCCTTCATGCCCACCGACATCAACCCGCTGGTCGAGCAAACCGCCAACTTGCAGCGCTTCCTCGCCGAAGACAAAGGCATCCACCTCGAACTTCAGCTCGACCGCACCCTACCCAAACTCTCGGTCGATAGCAACCAGTTCATCCGCGTCATGCAAAACCTGCTCACCAACGCGCTCAAGTACACCCCACGCGCGGGCAAGGTTATCATGCGTACCCGCTGGCACGAGGATCAGGTCGCCTTTGAGGTGCAGGATACTGGCGAGGGCATCCCCGAATCCGACCTCCCGCGCATCTTCGACCGTCTCTACCGCGTCGATAAAAACCGCCCGGTGGAAAACGTCGGTGTCGGCTTGGGGCTTGGCCTCTCGATTGTCAAAACCATCGTCAACGCCCATCAAGGCACAATTGAGGTCGAAAGTACCGTCGGCGTAGGCAGCACCTTCCGCGTCGTCCTGCCCATCATCGCTCCCTCGCAAATCTCGAACGCCCAAATCGCCTAATGTCGCTCACCAACCGGTAGCACCCCACGAAACGGTGGAAACAGAATGGATTACTTTCTCATCACAAAATGAACCATAAAAGTCTTTAAAGCCCCTCGCCCTGAGGGAGAGGCTGATGGTGGAGTGAGCCTGCGAACGTACCATCGTAGGGTGAGGGCTTAAAATAATCATCCACCACTTAAGATAGTGCTATCCCACCAATCGGTAGCGCCACACTAAACGGTAGAAACAGAATGGATTACTTTCCCATCACAAATATGAACCATAAAAGTCTTTAAAGTCCCTCGCCCTGAGGGAGAGGCTGATGGTGGAGTGAGCCTGCGAACGTACCATCGTGGGGGTGAGGGCTTAAAATAATCATCCACCAACCCATCACTTGACAATTTAGTTCATTTGTTCTATCCTGAGAAGATGGGTGCCTCGATCATGAACGACACTTCAAACGAAGGAGCAGCCTCATGTTAAAAGACTCGCAAGCCTTTAGCGGCTTCTCGGTCAATGATCTCGACAAAGCCAAAGCCTTCTATGGCGAAATCTTGGGGATTAACGTCGAGGTGGGCGACATGGATAACCTCATCTTGCACCTCGGCGGCGGCACCAATGTCTTTATCTACCCCAAGCCGAACCATGAACCTGCCACCTACACCGTTCTAAATTTCCCTGTCGATGATGTCGAAAAAACCGTCGATGAACTCACGCGGCGCGGTGTGCGGTTCGAACACTACGATTCCGAGTATCTCAAGACCGACGCGAAAGGAATCGCGGGTGGTAATGGTAATGGTCCCGTGATCGCGTGGTTTACCGACCCCGCCGGTAATATCCTCTCTGTCCTCGAAACCGAATAATCGGAGATTGGCAATGATGGCGGCGGCAGAGGGTTTGCCATCTGTCGCCGCAGATCTAGCCGAGCCTCCCGCCGAAATTCCACAAAAATCTTGGCAATTTCGCCAACTTCGCCATCACATTCGCCAATCATCAACACGAAACGTCTCTGTCTATATCTTAAAGGTTTTTATCTATAGACTAAGGACTACTGACTGTCGACTATCTTGTACACTGGCCCATGCCCGGGGTGACTCACCTTCCCACCATGCGCCTTGATCGCTTCCCAACTCTCACCCACAGTAATCATGTTCCCCTCTGCCCCCGGTAAGGGTCGGGGTAAATCCCCGTTGAAGACCTCGCCCGTATCGAGGATCAAGCTCACGCTGTCATCCGAGTGACCCGGTGTCGCGATAATCTCGCCCTTGATACCGATGCCCTTCAAAAACGTCCGGCTTCCCTCAAGGCTAATCGTCACCGCTGCCTTTCGGTCGTAACCCACGTACTGCTTCGCCAGTTTGGGGTCGCCCTGCACCGCCTCGATAGCTGCCTGTTGCACGTCAACCACCACCAGCTTCATGCCCATTTTTTGGAGTTCCAACGCCAACCCCGCGTGGTCAGGATGGTAATGGGTCGCCAGTAAGTGCTTGATGTCGCCCAGCTTCACATCCATGCGCTTGAGTTCGTGCTGGAGTTTCGCCAACGTCCCCGCGAAGCCCACGTCGATGAGTAACAGGGGTTTCGCCTCCGCCAGTATGTAATAATTCGTTGATGTGTACCCAACATTGAGAATATTCATAAGGTGTCCTTTCGCCTGTCGGGAAAGGCGTATGATAACAAAAAGGCAAACCACTGGCTTGCCTGATGTATTTCGTATGAAACTGTGAACTGATAACTATAAACTGTAAACTACTTCTCGTCCTGCACCACCATGCAGGCTTCAGGCATAAAGGTGAGGGATACCGGCTGCCCAATCGCCGGAGGCACGAGGTTCGGGTTATTGAACGTGTCGAAGTTAACGTGCTGGTTCTCCAGCTTCACGCGCACCCGCACCACCGAGCCGAGGAACGAGACATCCTCGACCGCGCCGTTCAGGTGGTTGCCTGTACTCGAATGCCCGTTGAGGCTGATCGCTTCCGGTCGGATGGCTACCGACACCTGCTTACCCGTTGAGGCATTCTGTATCTGCTGCCCCACCGCGATTTCCTGATCGTCGATTTTGATCTTGCCGTTCCGCGCGTCCGTCACCTGCGCGTCGAGCAGGTTGAGCGTCCCCACAAACGAGGCCACAAACCGCGTCTTGGGTGCATTATAAATATCGAGCGGTGTGCCGACCTGCTCCATCTTCCCCTTGCTCATCACCACAATCCGGTCAGAGATCGACAGGGCTTCTTCTTGGTCGTGCGTCACGTAAATCGTCGTAATCCCCAACTGCCGTTGAATCGCGCGGATTTCCTGACGCAGGTTGATGCGGATTTTCGCGTCCAGCGCCGAAAGGGGTTCATCCATCAGGAGCACCTGAGGCCGGATCGCAATCGCCCGTGCCAGCGCCACACGCTGCTGCTGCCCGCCGGAAAGCTGGTGCGGGTATCGCCCCGCGAACTCCTGCATGTGGATCAGGTCGAGCATTTCCGCCACGCGCTGCCTGATCAGATCGCTCGCCTCGCCTTTTACCTTCAGGCCAAAGCCGATGTTGTTCGCCACCGTCAGGTTGGGGAACAGAGCATACGACTGGAACACCATGCCCACGTTGCGCTTATTCGCGGGTACATTGGTGATGTCCTTACCGTTAATCGTGATTTGTCCGCTCGTCGGCTTCTCGAACCCCGCGATCATGCGGAGGGTCGTCGTCTTCCCGCAGCCGCTGGGGCCGAGGAACGACACGAACTCACCACGCTCCACCTTCAGGTTAAAATTCTCAACCGCCGTAAAATTGGCAAACTCTTTACGAACGTTGGTCAAATCCAAAAATGACACGTCGATACCCTCATTTAGAACACTGTTGTGCGGGATTGACCCGAACGCCGACCCAGCAGTTGAATAAGTGCGATACACAACCACGTCAGCCCCAAGCTCAAAAGCGAAAGGGCTGATGGTTCATAAACCTTTGAAGAATTCAGTTGGTACAAATACGGGCCGAACGTCGGTTGGGAAAGGAGCGAGGCGATGGTGAACTCGCCCATCACAATCGCGAAGGTGATGAACGCGCCGTTAATAATCGACACCCACACGTTCGGGAAAATGACGCGAGACAAAATGGTGAACCAGCCCGCCCCCAAACTCTGTGCCGCCTCCGTTAGCGTTCGCACCTTGATCGACTGCAAGCCGTTATCCACCGAGCGGTACACGTAGGGGAACGATAGCGTGACATACGCGCCCACCATCAGCGTATAAATTCCGCGTGAGCTGTCCGTCAAACCCGTGCCGTTGTAAGCGCGTATCAAGCCGAACACCAGCACCACCGCCGGAATCACGAACGGGAGCAGCGTGAAAAACTCGATCAATGAACGCGCTCGCGGAATTTTAAGCTGCACCCAGTAAGCCGTCGGTACAATCAACAACGTACTCACCAGAATGGTCAGGAGAGCCGTCTGTAACGACAGGCTAAAACTCTCGGCAAAGTCTGACGCTTGCAAGACGTTGGCATATGCCGTGAAGCCCAGTTCACCGCGCTTGGCCTGTAACGAAAACCGGAAAGTCGCATACAAGGGAATGATGAAATACAGGGCAACCGCGATGAAAAATACCGCCAGCACAACCTGCCGAACCCAACCAAAGCGAAGGAGTGACCTCGACATTATTCGCCCCCGACCTTGAGCCACCGGCTGGACATCCGCCGGAAGAAACTATAGATGAAGATCGTGACCACCATCACCACGATCATGCCGAGCGCCAGCGAATTACCGATGCCGGGGTTATTAAACGTATCCGAGCTAAACTGGCTGCCGACAAGTAATGTAATTACCGAATATTGCCCGCCGCCACCGATGAGCGCGAACGCGGTTGCCTGTGCGCCAAAGGCGTTCCCGAACAGCAGGGCAAACGTTCCCGCAATCGAAGGGAATAGAATAGGCAGTGCCACATAGCGCCAGTATTGGAAACGGCTTGCGCCGAGGTTCTCGCTCGCCTCACTCCACTCTTTCCGCAGCCCTTCAAAGGCCGGAGCCATAATCAGTACCATCAGCGGAATCTGGAAATAGATATAAACAATCACCAAGCCGTTAAAGCTGTAAAGCCTAAAATCGGGATAGAGGTTAATCCCGATGGACTTTAGCGCTACGGTGAGAATGCCCGTCTGACCAATCGTTGCCACGAAAGCAAAGGCCAATGGCACGCCGCCAAAATTTGAAGCCACGCCTGAAAAAGATAATATTGCTGACCGTATCCATTTCGGGAAGTAACCCGATGTGACACCCCATGCGACAAAAAAACCGATGAACGCGCCCCCAAGTGCGGTCAGAAAACTGAGTTTAATGGATGACCAATAAGCGCCTAAAATAAGTGGATCATTTAACGAGTTGACGTTCTCCAGCGTAAAATTGCCGTTCAGGTCTTGGAACGACTTCACGACAATCGAGAGCGCTGGCATCAACTGGAACGCAATAATAAAAAGGACAAACGGAAGTAAGCCCAGCCAATTCCACGACCACCACAGGCCGAACCGACGGCGCAGCGAGGGTGGTGCTTCTGCCTTACTGACCTCAATCGTTGTCAATCCCGCCATGCCTGCCCCCATCTACCCGCCGATAAGTGATGCTGCCGATTATAACGACTCTGCATTGCTCTTGCACCGAAAACACTTAGAACGCGCAGGGGGCGCGAGCTGCACCCCCTGCCTCATCATTCAAATAAGATTGTCTGCCGCGCGGCTTAAGCGGGGGCAGCAATCGCCAAACCGACCTTTTCGGCCCAACCGGTCTTGATTTGTTCGCTGACGGTATTGATCTGGTCAACCGACGGGAAACTCACCGGAATATCCGAAGCGGGCAGCTTGGCAGCCAGTTCTTCGGGGATGGCATCGTTCGCGACGAGGTCGTCGAAGCGGACGGGCTTGGCGTAACCAGCCAACCATGCCAACTGGCCTTCGTCCGAGTACAGGTGTTCCATCCACAGACGGGCTGCGTTCGGGCGCGGCGCGTAGGCGCTGATGGCCTGAATGTACAAACCGGCAATCGAACCGCTCTTGGGGTACACAACTTCAATATTCACGCTGTCGGCGTTCGCGTCGCGGTTGCCGAGCGCGTTGTAGTCCCAGCGAATGGTGATCGGGGTTTCGCCACGGGCGATGGTCGCGGGGCTGGAAATCAACGGGAGCAGGTTGCCGGAGTCAGCCAATTCCTTGAAGAAGTCCAAACCCGCTTCGGCATCGTCTAACGAACCGCCGTTCGCCAGCGCCGCTGCCCAAACGGTGAAGATCGCTTGGTTCGCGCCGGTCGGGTCGCCACCGAGGGCGATTTGTCCCGCGTATTCCGGCTTCAGCAGGTCTGACCAATCCTGAGGAATGTTGGTCACCACATCAGCATTGACTTCGAACACCAGCGTACCGTAGTAGTCACCAACCCAGTAACCATCGGGATCCTTCACATCATCGGGGATGCTGTCCCAAGTGGCGACCTTGTACGGTTGGAACAAGCCTTCTTCGATACCGATCTCGCCCCAACTAAAGCCGACATCCAGCACATCGGGGTTCTGCGGGCCATTGTTACCGGCGTTGGTCTTAACGGCTTCAATTTCCTGCGCCGAGCTGCCATCGGGGTTCAAGTCATTGTGTTTCAAGAAATCATATTTCGTGAAGAAGTCTTCCTTAATTTGAACATAATTCGCCCAGCTATCGGGCAGCGCGATGGTCGAGAGTTCGCCTTCCGCACGGGCCGCCTCGATCAGTGCGTCCATACCACCGGCGGCTTCAAGGTCAATTGGGCCGGCAGCGGGTGCGGGCGGCAGCGGGCCGGGGGTCGCGGCGGCATCCTGCGCGAACGCGGGCAGACCAACGATGTTAACGGCGATACCGGCGCTGGCGAGCGAGGCCAACTGGAGGAACTTGCGGCGAGACATATTCGAAGACTTCATCTCAATTTTCTCCTTAAAAATCCAGTTAGGGGTTTTAGCAGGCTTGGAGTATGTTAAGCGCTTTACGCTTAGATAAGCTGTCAAAACCTAGCGTGATTATAACGCGGAATTCAAATTAGCCATTGTCGGCTAAATTTCTGTGAACGAAATGTTAAATCTACAGCGCAGAATTGTTAAATAAATATCGCCAATGCCGGCTCGCTGTCCCCACTCAAACATGAATAGTTACGAACGGATGCTAGACAAGCCCTGTGAAAGTACGGCATAATGTCGGTCAAATTATCCGTGTAATCGAGGCGTATAGTGGGTTTACTGCTTGTCTTTGCCGGGGCGCTTTTTGCGCTTCTCTACGTGCTGTTGGCGGTCGTCCGTACCCTCCGCAAAGTCATCAAAATCACGTTCATCGAACTGCTGCTGATTTTCCTCAGTGTGCTGCTGCCGTTGGCGGGTATCATTCAGGCTTCGATGAGCGACCAACCGGAAGCGCTGCCCCTCACATACAGCCGCTTGCTGGGTATCATGCTCATTGTGCTGGGCATCCTCATCGCCCTGCTCGAACTGCGCCGCGCCGAAAAGCTCAACCACTCACGCGGGGTTTACGCCCTCGGCATGGGTGCGCTGGTGTTCGCCGCGACCATCACCGTACCAATCACCTCCACCCAAGTCCTGCTGCCCGCCTTAGCCACCGTCACGCCCATTAATGTGGCACAGGTTCAAACCACGCCCACCGAAACCGGCGCGACCGCCACAGCGACACTCACGCCGACCGTCACCAACACCCCAACGCCCACCCAAACACGCACACCGCGCCCCACCGGAACCGCGACCGC
Organism: Chloroflexota bacterium; assembly: GCA_020161935.1. Lineage (GTDB taxonomy): Bacteria > Chloroflexota > Anaerolineae > Aggregatilineales > Phototrophicaceae > CFX2. Next base: position 284,245 of record JAIUNI010000009.1, on the reverse strand, counting down.
CACCCCTTTCGTATTCGTCACCAGTACACCCTTACCGACGGCGACCCTGCCCCAGCCTTGCCTCGCGCTCACCCGCTTCAATGTCAACCTCCGCGCCGCGCCGGAGGAAGATGCCGCCATCAAGGAAACCATCCCCTTTGATAACACCGTCGCGCTTTACGGACATACGGAAGACTTGGTGTGGTGGTACGGTGACTTTAACGGGACACAGGGTTGGCTAAAAGCTGAATTTTTGAATTTAACCGCCTCATGCGCTCAATTACCCGTGCGCCAAACGGGCTAAAAACCCCTCTTTTGATAGGGGTAAACGCTGCGGGATAAGTTGTATTATTGCAGACGTGGAATACTTTGGTCATAATCTACAGGGATTACACACAAATTAGCATTACTGTTGCTGTTGTCGAAATCCGCTAGAAGGATTATGATTTGCCCTCATGCTAGCTGCCTATACGGGTAAGGGGTAGATATGGCTTCCGTCACACCGACGACCAATGTGCAATACATGAAAGATCGCGACCGGCGGCAGGGGATTTTCCTCTCGCTTCCCGCTGTGGTCTGGCTGGGCATCTTCTTTATGCTGCCGGTTCTGATTGTGCTGGCGATCAGCTTTTTGACCCCCACCACCGACGGCGCGGGTGGTCAACTCCCACTGACCCTCAACCATTACGCCGATGCGTTCGACTTCTGGAAGCCGCGTCCCATCTACTCGGCAGTCATCCTGCGTTCAGTGTGGATTTCACTGCTGACGACCATAATCTGTCTGCTGCTTGGCTACCCACTGTCGTTCTTCATCGCCACCCGTAAGAGCCAAGCCTTCCGTCAGTTCGCCATGTTCCTCATCATCATGCCCTTCTGGACGAACTTCCTCGTGCGTACCTACGCGCTCAAGACCATCATCGCGCCGGAAGGCCCGTTAGCCAGTATCTTGACGACACTTGGTGGCTTGGGCATTCTGCAAGATGGCAAGCTAAACTGGCTGAACACCCGCGAGGCGGTTATCCTCGGCTTGGTTTACAGTTACCTGCCCTTCATGGTGCTGCCGATTTACGCGGTGGTCGAAAAGTTTGACTTTCGCTTTGTCGAGGCGGCCAACGACCTCGGCGCGAACGATCTTAAAACATTCTTCCGCGTCGTCGTTCCCATGACGGCTCCCGGTTTAGTCGCGGGCTTCATTCTCGTGTTTATCCCCACCATCGGCGCGTTCGTCACGCCGGACTTGCTCGGTGGTACGCAGGGTTTGATGATCAGTAACCTTATTCAGCAAAATATCAGAGGCAGCGGCGCGAATTATCCGCGTGGTTCTGCCCTCTCGGCGGTATTGATGATCTTGGTCACTGTCGGTGTCATTATTTATCTACGCTACGGCAGCCGGGAGACAGCGCGATGACCCAGCAAACCTTTACACCTGCTCACCCTGCTCTCAGCGAGATTGACATCAACTACGGTCAAATTCGCCGTGACATGCTGGTACGGCGAATTGGCAAGATACTCTTTTACGCCAATCCGCTCTTCTCGTACTTCTTCCTGTGGGCACCCATTGTCGTCCTCGTTGTGCTGTCGTTCAACAAGAGCGATACCGTATCCGTATGGGGTGGCTTCACCACCAATTGGTATGCTCGCATTTTCGACGGTACGAGCCAATTCACCGTTCAGATGTTCGCCGCGCTGCGGAACACCCTGTTCATCGCCGTCTGCTCGACGTTGATCTCGACCATCATTGGCACGATGGTGTCGATTGCCCTCGAACGTGGCGTATTCCCCGGCAAGAAAATCGTGGATGCGGTGCTGTATCTGCCGGTCGTCATTCCCGAAATTACTCAGGCTGTATCGCTGGCGGTGTTCTTCAAATTCCTGTTCGACACGATAGAAGGCATCAGCGGTCAGCGTGCTACCCTCGGCTTCGGCACGATCATCATCGGTCACGTCGTATTCTCGGTATCCTTCGTAGTCATCACCATTCGCGGTCGCTTGGCGGATATGAACCCGCGCTACGAAGAAGCCGCCCGTGACCTCGGCGCGAACGAGTGGCAAACCTTCTGGCGTGTCACCTTCCCGCTCATCCTGCCGGGTATCATCTCTGGCGCATTGCTGGCGTTCACCCTGTCGCTCGATGACTATATCGTGACCTTCTTCACCAATGGTGTCGGCACGAATACACTCCCCATTTTCGTGTATGGTCTGCTGCGGCAGCGTGTATCGCCCGAAATTAATGCGATCTCCACCATCCTGCTGGTTGCTTCGATGGTGTTAGTCGGAATCTCCCTGTATATACAGGGGCGTGGGGCAAACCGGTAACGGTGAGCCTAGAAGTGTTAGCAAAGACAAAGATGTCACTAGGAGGCAAAATGTTTCGTAAATTGACTGGTGTACTCTGTTTTGGTGCTTTGGCGTTGGGTATACCTGCTTTCGCACAGGACGAGCCAGCCAAAACTACATGGACCTGCCCGGAAGATGTGGTCGCATTGGTGCAAAGTCTCCCGGAAAGCGAACGGGTATTGAACTGGTATAACTGGACGACCTATGAAGCGGAAACCACCCGCCCCGACTTCGGCGAACTGTGTGGTGTAACCGTCAACGAAGACAACTTCGGCAGCAACGAAGAACTGATCGCCAAGCTGCGGCAGGGCAACCCCGGTTACGACCTCGTTGTCCCCACCGGCGTAGTCATCCCGCAGATGGTCCGTGAAGGCTTGCTGGAAGAAATCGACATCAGCAAGATCCCGAACTTCGCCAATGTTTCCACCCATCTGCAAGCACCGGCCTACGACACCGAAAACAAGTACAGTGTTCCCTACCAATGGGGTACCATTGCCATCGGCTACAACACCGAAGCCGTGGGTCAGGAAGTGACCAGTTGGGAAGATATGTGGAATTTCGGCGGCAACGTCGCGTGGATCGAAGACCCGCGTTCGATGCTCGGTATCGCCCTAACCCTGCAAGGCATGGACCCGAACAGCACCGATCCGGCTGAAATCGGCGCGGCTCGTGACTACCTGATTGATCGTGGTGGCAACGTCCGCACGATTGCTCAAGATGACGGTCAGGAAAAGCTCCTGAGCGGTGAAGCCGACATGGTGATCGAATACAGCGGTGATATTTTCCAAATTATCGCCGACTGTGAAGCCAACCCTGAACAGAACTGCGCGGGCAAATTTGCCTACGTCATTCCGTCCGAAGGTGCGATCATTTGGGTGGATAATCTGGCGATCCCCACCGATGCACCCCATCCTGAACTGGCACACGCCTTCATCGACTACATTCTTGATCCGGTTGTCGGCGCGGACATCAGCAACTACACCGCTTATGCCACGCCCAATCAGGCTTCGATTGATGAAGCGCTGATTCTGCCGGAATATCTGGAATCGACCGTCATTTACCCGGACGAAGCCGCCAGCGAAACCCTGTTCACCGTTGTGGACTTGGGTGACGATGTTGCCCGTTTGTACAACGATGCGTGGACGGAACTCCGCACGCTGCTCGGCCAGTAACACGAACGGCTAACGTAAGGGGTAGGTCACAAGCCTGCCCCTTCTCTTTTGAGATAGAAATTTTATTGCCTATTTTTTGAGAACGTTTCTAAATAAAGGTCAGCACCATGTCCAGAACCACCACCCTCGTCGCCGGATTATGCCTCGGTATGCTGTCACTCAGTCTACCCGTTTTCGCGCAGGACGACGCGATCAAAACCACATGGACGTGTCCCGCTGAGGTCGTGGAACTGGTTCAAAGCCTGCCGGAAAGTGACCGCGTGCTGAACTGGTGGAACTGGACGACCTACGAAGCCGACAACACCCGCAGCGACTTCGGTGCGCTCTGTGGTGTCACTGTAAACGAAGATAACTTCGCCAACAACGAAGAAGTGATCGCCAAACTGCGGCAGGGCAACCCCGGCTACGACCTCATCGTGCCCACCAGCTCGTCGGTTGAGCTGCTCATCCGCGAAGGCTTGGTGCAGCCGGTTGACCTCAGCAAAATCCCGAACTTCGCCAATGTCTCCGTGCATCTGGTTGACCCTGTTTATGATCCCGGCAACCAGTACACCGTCCCTTACCAGTGGGGGACGCTTGGTGTCGGCTACAACAAAGAAGCCGTCGGTAAAGAAGTCACCAGTTGGGATGACGTGTGGAGTTTTGACGGCAACGTCGCGTGGATCGACGACCCGCAGGGCATGATGTCGATTGCGCTCAACCTGCTCGGCAAAGACCCGAACAGCAAAGATGCCGGGGACATCGCCGCCGCCCGTGATTTCTTGGTCGAACGTGGCGGCAACGTCCGCGCCCTAGCCGCCGACGACGGGCAGGAAAAGCTGCTCAGTGGGGAAATGGATTTGGTGGTGGAGTACAGCGGTGACATCTTCCAAATCATTATCAACTGTAATGAAAACCCCGATCAAGGTTGTGCCGATAAGTTCGACTTCGTACTGCCCGAAGAAGGCACCATCCGCTGGGTGGATAACCTCGCCATTCCGATGGATGCCCCGCACTATGAACTCGCGCTGGCCTTCATGGATTACATTCTCGACCCGCAGGTCGCCGCCGATATTAGCAACTACACCGCCTACGCCACGCCCAACCAGAAGGCGATTGACGAAGCACTCATCTTGCCGGAATATCTGGAATCTGAAATTATCTACCCCACCGACGAATCCGCTTCCAAACTCTTTGCGGCGCTCGATGTGGGTCAAGAGGCAACGCGCCTCTATAATGATGCGTGGACGGAACTCCGTACACTGTTAGGGCAGTAATACTTAAGGTCGGCCTTTCGTAACGGGTTAAAGGGATGCAATTATGGCTCAAGCTCAATATGATGTCGAACTCATCAATGTCATTAAGGAATTTCAAGCGCCTCGCCGCGACGGCATGGTACGCGCCGTTGATGATGTCTCGCTGCAAATCAACGACGGTGAATTCTTTGCCCTGCTGGGGCCAAGCGGCTGTGGTAAAACAACCACCCTCCGTATGATCGCCGGCTTCGAGGATACGTCCTCCGGTAAAATCCTTATTCGCGGGAAGGCTGTGCAAGACGTACCGCCCTTCCACCGTCCGGTGAACACCGTCTTTCAGGATTACGCCCTGTTCCCGCACATGACTGCCCTCCAAAACATCATGTTCGGCCTCGAAATGGAAGGCGTGAACCGTAACGAAGCCCGTAAACGTGCCGAAGAAGCCCTCCAGCGCGTGCAGCTTCCCCAGGCCCGCGACCGTCGCCCGCGTCAGCTCTCCGGTGGTCAGCAGCAGCGTGTCGCCCTCGCCCGTGCCATCGTCAAGCACCCGCAGGTACTCCTGCTCGATGAACCACTGTCGGCGCTCGACCTCAAACTGCGCGAGGACATGCGCTACGAACTCAAGGCCATGCAAAAAGATTTGGGCATCACCTTCATCTTCGTCACCCACGACCAGGAAGAAGCCATGACGATGGCCGACCGTATTGCCGTTATGGATAAGGGCAAGGTGCTGCAAGTCGGTACGCCCGAAGAAATTTACGAAGCGCCGACCACCAAGTTCGTGGCGGACTTCATCGGCGAAACCAACTTCATGAATGCCCACTACCTTGAAATGTCAGGGCAGTATGCGCTCGTCAAGATTGATGAGAAAACCACCATTCGCGCCGTCCCCAACCCCGACATCACCGGCCCATCCGAATGTACGGTTGCCATCCGTCCCGAAAAGCTGAATCTGTTCCAATCAACCGGTAACGTCAAGTTCCCCGATGGCAGCAGCGACACCGCCGAAGCCTACAAAACCGCCGTCCTGCGCGATCCCGACATTAATATGCTGCCGGGGAAAATCCTTGAAGACATCTACATCGGTACCGACACCCGCTACCGCATCGGCCTCGGCGCGGATTACAACATTGAAGTGATCGTCCGCGTGCAGAACTACGGCTTGCGTACCGATAAGTACTTCAATAAGGGCGACATCGTAAATGTGTTCTGGGATAGCGACAACGCCCGCCTGCTCGCCAACTAATCAATCCCAACCCCCTTCCTAAAGGATCAGCACAGGCACGTTCATCGTGAGGTACCTGTGCTTTTATTTTTAAGATTCCACAGATCGACAACGATTGAGCGCACAGTTCCGACGAGCAAACGCAGCACCAGCCAGCAAATGAACGATGCTATAATAATCACAGGCAAGAAAGCCCTTATGCCAGTAAGCTCATTCGTTAAAAGGGTACTGAATTGCGGTATTTAAAGCGCATCGCCGTTCTCCTGATTGTACTAAGCAGCACACACATTCAGGCACAGACTACGCCTACGATTGATATTGTTCTGGGTCAGCCAGAAGCCAATCCGGGGGAGATCGTTCGGGCAGAAATTTACATCCGCAATGGGGTTAACATCGGCGGCGCGGACATTGGCATCGCGGTCGATGAAACCTGCCTCCGCATCATCAACCGGACAACCGGAACGTATCTACCGTCGGAAAACGCTGCGGGCGGCTTTTCCCCATTCTCGGAACTTCACGATCACGATACCCGTTTCGCCGCAGCCATCACCGACCGCACCAAGCTGGCAAACGGCGACGGCGTTTTTTATACGGTCGATATGCAAGTGACCTGCGAGAACGGCATCGCACCGCTTACCGTCGTCTTTGCCGAACTCAGCGCCTACAAAGACCCATCTGCCGACCAAATCGAGTTCATCGCCTATAGCATGGCAACCGAAACGGTGAACATTGTGAATACACAGCTAACGATTGGAATGGAAGCACCACCCTTAACCAATCCCCAGCCGTTACCCATCATCCCGATTGTCCTCATCGGCCTCACCGCAGTTGGCATTGGCATCCTTATCACAGCCGTTGTCATTTTGCGACTGCGTATGGCGGATGATGTCACCGACTCGTGAAACCCCATGCCCATCGAATCCATCATTGTGTGTCTCCACAGCCGTCGTCGGGATGCGGTTTTCTGCATTCCCCGCAACCCTTTTCAATCCGCCTGCGTATAGATGTGCAATACGTTCATCTATGCAGCTTGAGGATAATAAAATGACACGAGAACATGATGGTCGCCCAATCGCCGCGTTCGGCCTGATCGCTCTAGGCGTGCTGGTACTAGTCGGACAGTTGAGCGGCTTTAGCTTGTTCAGCACTTTATGGCCGCTGTTCGTGGCCGCGCCGGGCTTGGTTTTCCTGTACCTCGCTTATACCGGCGGCAAGAAAGAAGCGGGTTTCGCCGTCCCCGGTACAGTCGTCACCGGCACAGGCTTGATCCTGTTCTACCAGAATATCACTGGACATTGGGTAAGCTGGGCTTACGCATGGACGCTCTACCCCCTGTTCGTCGGCCTCGCGCTAAACTTTATGAGCAGCCGTACCGGTGACGAAGGCCAGCAGAAGGCTTCGCAAATCCTGATGCGTATCGGCTCGATTGGCTTCATCCTCGGCGCGGTCTTCTTTGAAGTCCTGCTCTTTAACAACGGCGGTATCTTCGGCGGCCTCGCCCTCCCCGTTATCCTGATCGGCTTGGGCGACGTGATGCTTCTGACCAACAAGAACCGCAGTTTGACCGTCAGCAAGCGCAAGGTCGGAGACTTGTACGTCAACGGCAAGTACAAGAACAGCGACCGCCTGCAGCAGCAGATCGACGAAGCCTTAGCGGAAGATGAACCGACACCGGTCGTCTAGCTGCGGCAGCGGTACGACAACCACAGATCGCATATAATGAGGGGGCGAGCCAAAACGGTTCGCCCTTTCGCTTTAGTGATACCGAGGTCAGGCTCTTGCAACTCAACCAATACCAATGGTCAGGCAACCCGCGCGGGATGCACAATCACGGCGCTTACGTCCCCCTGAACTATGACCGCCTCTCTCGCCTTCAGCTCGGCTGGTACAAGCTGGTGACGGGCGGCGAGGAATTCGCCAATGACTGCGTGTGGCTGCTCAGTCAGAATATCACGCCGGTCGTCCGCATCTACCGCGCCGCACCGGGGGCCAACCCGCCCGACGACTCGATTCGTCAGCAGTGGGGCAAGTACCTCGGCGCGGGGGTCAAGTGGTTCGAGTTCTTCAACGAGCCGAACTTCCCCGACCCCGAATGGCCGCAGCACATGCACGGGCGCGTGAACCCCGATAACTTCGATGAGGTCATCAAACCGCTGTGCGAAAGCTGGTTGATGTTCGCCGAGTTCATGCTCAACCACGGCGGCTACCCCGGCTTCTTCTCGCTGGGCGAAACCAGTGGCCCCGGTGGCGCGATCCAGTGGATGGATGCCCTGCTGGGTTACATGCGCGACCACCAGCGCGAACGCTTCGCCAAGATCATCGACAACGGCCTGTGGTGGGGGACGCACCCTTACGCTCTCAACCACTGGTATCAGGAACGCCCCGGTCAGCCGGGTGTGCCGCGCTCTACCGGCGAACTCAACGGGCTGGAAGACGGCTGGCACTTCGAGTACCCCTACGACCCCTACACCCAGAGCTTCGACCCCGGTCGCACCGTTTTCGGGAACACCGGCAGCACCCCCTACGGCGACCCCAACGGCATCACGGCGATGGGCGTGGCCTTCAACCAGCGCTTGCAAGAATGGTTCGGTGCAGGCCCGCTGCCCGTGTTCGGCACCGAGGGCGGCATCTACCCCCTGCCGACCCACGACCCACAGCAGCCCGACCCGCGCTTCCAGCCCTACGACCGCGTTGCCCACGCCGAGGCGACCGTCGCCATGTTCAACTGGATTGCGACCACCGCCCAACCGTGGTACTTCGGCATGGCACTCTGGAAAGAGGACGAGTACTACAACAATAACCTCGAAGCGATTCCCAAGATGGAAGCCGTTCGCCAACTGCGGAAAGGCGAGAAACCCACCGCGACCGTCGTCCGACCGAAAGGGCCGGGGCCAGTCGTCGGTGAGCCGAGCTTCCATGCCGTCATCCTCGCGCCGGGGTTAGACCCTGCGTGGTTCATGGATACCGGTCGCTCCTACTGGAACACCTTTCACCCCATCGTGACCACCATCTGGGACTTCATCCTGTATATTCCCTACGACCGCAGCCTCGCCGCGACGGTGATCGCCCCACCGGACATGGCGGACAGTATGAAAAAGGTCATCCAGAGCGAGTACCCGAATGTGCTGTTCGACCTGATCCTCACCGGCGAGAACCCGCAAAGCGTGGGCGATGTCCTCAACGCCCGCGTCTGGTCAAACCGTCGTTTCGGGTAGTTTCAAGTCGCAAGTTTCAAGTAGCAAGACAAAAGCGAATTGTTCAGTTGTAAAGAGTGACACCATGACCAATCAACAACCAGCGAACCCCTTGCAGGGGCTTTCCGGCGCGGAGTTACAGGAACGAATCGACCAACGCCGTCAGGTGGTGACCACGCTCTTGGATCAAGTTAAGCCGTGGTTGATCGAGTTCGGCAGTTGGATATTCGGCGGCCTCATCGCCTTCAACCTGATTATCGTAGCCCCGCTGCTCACCATCGGCTTCGACCATCTCATCATTATGGTGGCGATTTTGGCTTTTGCCTGCGCCCTACCTTTAACCGTCGCTGGCTTGCTCCTGCTTAAGCTCACCAAAGACCTGAACGACATCTCGATTGATGCCATCATGCGCGACGCTTTTGTGGACGCGCATATCCCCGATATTGATGAGCATCTGCCCACCGACGAACAGCTCCAATCGACCTATAAACGGCGTACGGAAATCGGGCTTCGCTACTCGGTATGGCTCGGTGGCATCAGCGCCATTCTGACGCTGATCGGGATGATTGCCGCCCTGTGGTATATCGTGTGGTGGCTCGCGGTGGCTTTCATCATCGTTTCCGTCGTGACCTTGCTCATCACCATCAACGTCGCCCAACGGATCATGCGCCCCATGACGCGCGAGGAAAGCGCCGCCCTCCGCGAGAAGTACCGCCAGCGCCAACAGCCCTAGAAACCGACATTTCATATATAGGAAATCATGGGCTAGCACTCAGTTATATTCAATACTGCGCCTTAAACGATTACTTCCATCCACTTGTATCCTGTAGAAATCAGTCCCGCCGCATTCGATTAGCTCAAACCTTGCTTTCTGTTGTAAGGAGATCGTACTTGCTATCAAATAACCTTGAGCTAATATTGGAAAGGTATCCCATTCAAGAGATGAATAACGTGACACAAACAGTACAGCAAGAATTGTTTGAAGATGTCAAAAGACTTAGCAAGACAATCGCGATCATTCCTGATGTGACTGGCTCTCGTCTTCACTATAATCACCCAAATGGAAAGTTATATCAGGGCGACGCGATAGACTGGTTGTGTTCTTTAGAATCCGGGTCTATAGACCTAATATTTGCTGATCCGCCATATAACATCAGGAAAGCCGAATGGGATAATTTTGAAAGTCAGGAAGAGTATATTGATTGGTCAATACGCTGGATTGAGCAAGCTGCCAGAATCTTAAAACCAACTGGCACAATGTATGTATGTGGGTTTTCAGAAATATTGGCTGATATTAAGCACCCTGCCATGCGCTACTTTAAATCTTGCCGTTGGATTGTATGGCATTACAAAAATAAAGCCAATTTAGGGAACGACTGGGGACGGTCTCACGAAAGCATTCTCCATTTTCGCAAGGCGAAAAACATAAAGCTGAACATTGATGATATTCGCATACCTTATGGCGCTCACACGCTAAAATATCCGTCCCATCCACAAGCCGAAACAAGCCAGTACGGTAATAACGGCAAACGCAAAGATATATGGACACCCCACCCTAATGGAGCAAAGCCAAAGGATGTGATTGATATTCCCACGACTTGTAACGGTATGGGGGAATCAACACCCCATCCAACCCAAAAACCAGAAGAATTACTCAGGAAGTTTGTTTTAGCGTCTTCAAACAAAGGTGAAATAGTCCTAGACCCATTCTCAGGTTCAGGAACAAGCCTCGTTGTTGCAGAACAACTTGAGCGTAATTGGCTCGGATGTGAACGTGAGATGGAATATAACATTTGGGCGATAAACCGACTAGAAAATGTGCGGCGAATGTCAGTGGCAGAATGGATTGACTATGATCGTAAGACCGCAGAACGCCGGGAGAGTATTAGGTGAGCCTAGACGAACTTGTAACAATTGCATTAGACAAGCGTAATTTTCAATCGCTCGATAATTATATTGCGTTCTGCACAAAGTTCTTGGATTTTGCCGTCGATGGTTTACAAGCAGTCATCATATCGCAAAACGAGAATCATTATCGATTCTATCAGTATAAAGAGGATGGACACTTTAACATTACACGCCCTCTAAATGCCGATTTACTTCTTGTCGCAGATGACAATTCGCTGCTGACAAAAGATTTTAGGGAAATTCTTCGGGAAATAAGGGATATTCCAGAAAGTGATACGGAACGGAGAAGTGTAATTATCCGTGCTATTTACACAATCCAACAATCGATTGGTGCGGTACTTGATGCGCTGCCATCAGGAGCCGCTAATACTGCACGAAAAATAAATGGTGATTTATTTGAACGACTGATACAACTTTTAGTAAGAGCTGTAGGCGTTGAATGTAAGACAGGTACGATTCAAGTTCCTGTCGAAGTTGATGGTGAAATACAGTTTTTCATGAATTACCAACACGATCTATTGCTGCTCAACAATGACGAGTTGAAAGCGATTGGTTCGGTCAAAACGTCCAGCAAAGACCGTATCGACAAAATCTTCATGGATAAATTCCTCTACTCCAAATTAACAGGTACGACACTTCCGCATATCGCTATTTTTCTGAATGACGTACAGCGAAAACAGACAAGGCAAGAAAACCATTATGGAGTAAGTACGACTTTTTTGCCCGGTCATTTTAAAGGCTATACCGTAAAATTGAATCCGCTGGATGGCGTATACTACTGTGATATACGGCCTAACATGCGAACAGAGCCGATATTAAAAGACCATATCCAAACCATTGACTATTTCTTCTGTACCGATCTTTGGGACTTAACGAAACAACATGGCGCGGACATCACCAGCAAGATTACAATGACAACCCCTGACACTGAACTGACCGAAATCACGATAGAACCGGATGCCTCGTAAATCTTAATAGATCATCAAAAGATAGTTCTTTTTCGTTCCCTCCCTCAAAAAAGGACACTACAGTTTGAAAATTCTAACCAAAAACGCTTGACCTGATAACACAAAAGTTCTAAAATAATACTTAGGGATAAGACTTTATGCTCGTCCCACGCACCTTAACATCCCGATCAGCAATAACAGCGGCGGCAGAACTTTGACGTTTCGCCGCCAATCTTTACCTTTGACTGTCACCTGTTGCCTTTAGACTGAAGACTTGTTTTGCAGCAAACATTGCTATAGTCCCCTTGCGGGGCAGCAGCGAACCTACCCTTCGCCGCTGCAATAAAACACTCGCCTTGAACGAGTAAATGCTAATTGGCAACTGATAACTTTAGATTACCATTGCCGAAATTGCTGCCAACTTTGCCAAGAACGATGTATTTTCCCTCCCTCGTTTACGGGGGAGGTGTCGCGCCAGCGACGGAGGGGGTCTATTGACGACACTGACGGCATTTGTGACAAATCGTCCGATTCTCAACAGCAGCAACAGCATCATTATTCCCTCAAATGTTGAGAATAATGAGAATCACAGCTGCAACAACTGCAATTTTTGCAACATTTTGAACGTTTACATCGTTTGCGTTTAAGCCAAAAACCAATTGGCGCTGGGCCGCCGCCGCCACTGCCGCCACCAACAAAAAGAGGCGCTTTCACGCCCCTTATCATAAATCGAATAGGTTCCCTCCCCTGTTACTACGGGGGAGGGTTAGGGTGGGGGTCTATCCTAACTACACATACTTCTCGCGGATGGCCGCGCTCAGGTAGTCTAAAATCGAGACGACGATGGCGATAGCCAGAACCGCCACACCCGCGTCACGGTAGCGCAGGAGGTTGATCTGCTGCTGGAGCAGGAAGCCGATACCACCGCCGCCCACGAAACCGATAATCGTGGACATACGCACGTTGATGTCCCAGCGGTACATGGTGAAGGACACGAACGGCGGAATGACCTGCGGCACGACCGCGTACATAATCGTCTGCAAGCGGTTCGCGCCTGTGCTTTCCAGCGCTTCCATCGGCCCTGTGTCGATGCTTTCGATCTGCTCCGAATAGAGCTTTGCCAGCGAGGCAATCGAGTGGAGCGTCAGTGACAGTACACCGGCGAACGGCCCAATGCCCACCCAGATCGAGAAGATCAGGGCGATAATCAGCGGTTCGATGGCGCGGAGGGTATTGAGGATCGTACGGGTGGTCTGGTAAAGCACCTCGCCCACCGCGAAGTTCGAGCGTGTGCCAACCAGTATCCCCCCGATGCCGCCCAACACCCCGCCGACCAGCATGGCCTCGGCAATATACGTGTTGAGGGTGATGCCGAGCGCGGTCATGGTCGCCGTGCTGGAAGGCAGCGTACCTTCGATCAGGGCGAGTGATACGTTGAGCAAGCCAAAGGTCACGATGAAGGCAGCGAGGAAGCCGATCCACCACAGCGCCGAACTCAGGCTGCGTCCGCCAGTGGTCGCCTGCCGCTTACCGGCGAAGCGTTCGTAGATCAACGGGAGGAGTGGTGCGCCCATCACACCCGCCACAATCGGAGGCAGCAGGCCGAACCACGCCGCCTGCATCCCGATGAGCGCCATCATCGCCATCACGAATGCCCCGCTGATCGCCCCCAGGATACCGCCCACGATATGCTGGGCAGGCACATCCAGCCGCTTGAGGATGTCAGTCGTCAGTGTGCCACCGATGGAGGCCACACCGAAGGCCGCGACCACACCGCAAATCGGCACGAGCGTCAGGCCGATCAACTGCCCGATTGAACCAATGAAACGGCTGAGGTAGATGAGAATGTTGGTGGGTAAGACACGCAGCAGGCCAGCGAGGTTTTCACCGAACGGTGCTTCCGGCACATTGACGAAGTTGGTGATGCCCGCACTCTTGCCATACGAGCCGATCAGCAGCCCCAGTCCGCCGAGCAAGCCGAGGACAACCGCCACCACAACCATCACGATCAGCATATTCACGACCGACCGCAGCCGCCCGTTGAAGGGGTTGGCGGATTTCAATGTCGAGGGCGAGGCCGCGACCATGCCAATCGTGAGCAGGGAAGCCGTACCCACAAAGGCGCTGTTGCCACCGCTGGTAATGCCTAAAGCGAAGGCCGAAAGCTGGGCTAAAAACTGCGTCCCCACCCACCAACCGACCGGCAGCAGAGCGACCATCACCAGCAGATTACCGAGCGACACCCGCACCCCGCGCATCAGGTTATGGGCGGCGAAAATACTGATGACCGCCGAGGGTAAAATCGAGATGACAGTGGCGATCAACGCGAGGAAGATGGTTTCGATCATCTTCTCCAGCACGAGGCCAGCGGTATTGGTCAGGCGTGGGCCACCGGCGGGGAACAAGCCCTGCACCTCGACCGTATGGGTTTCGCCCACCGTACCGCGGATGCGCGGCACCAGCGTTTCGATGCTGAACGTCCCATCACTGCCGGTAATAAAATTATCCTCGCTGCTGCCCGCGATGCGCTGGGTGGTGCGGGTGCCATCCTCCTGAATCCACGTCAGGCGGGAAAGCGAGTCGGGGTAAAAGTTGTAGCCCTTCACCGTAATCGGGTCGCCGCTGCTGGCACAGGTCGGTGTGACGATGATATACGGTGTGCCATCCGTCGATGGGGTCGCTTCTGGCGGGGCATCCTCACCCGCGCGGCACTGCATCAGGAAGGGCGTGGTCGAGACTTTAACTTCGTAGTCGCGTTCGAGCAGGTTGGGCGAGAGCAGTTCCCGCAGCGCGTTGCCGAAGTTCGTCTGGCGCAGCACTTCTTGAGGTTTATCGAAGTTGATCTGCGTAACCGTCCACCCATAGGCGAAAACCACCAAACCGGCGGCTACCGCGAGGACGATCAGCAGTCGCCGCAGGGCAAGCGAAGCTGGGGTCGGCGCGGGGTTCATAAGTACACTCCTAAATCACTGGCTGTAAGGCACATTAATGAATTTCCACCTGTACGGCATCTTCGCCATAAATCTGGCGGAAGCGGTCTTCGTCGATGTCTTTGGGCAGTCCGTCGAACTCCAGCTTGCCGTCCTTGAGGGCGATTACACGGTCGGCATATGCCCGCGCGAGGCTGAGGAAGTGCAGGCTGCACAGGATACTGATGCCGTCCTGCTTATTGAGTTCTTGCAGGTACTTCATGACCGAGTGCGACGTGGCCGGGTCGAGGCTGGCGACAGGTTCATCCGCCAGCATCAGTTCAGGGTCTTGCATCAGGGCGCGGGCGATGCCGACGCGCTGCTGCTGCCCACCGCTGAGGTTGCCAGCACGGTTATGGGCTTTATCGGCGATGCCCACCCGTTCAAGGGCAGCCATCGCACGTTTGCGTTCTTGACCGGGGAAGTGATTGACAAGGCTGAAAAGCGGGTTGACGTAGCCCAAACGACCGGACATCACATTGTTGAGGACGCTCGACCGTTTGACGAGGTTAAACTGCTGGAAGATCATGCCGATGCGCCGGCGAATGAGGCGCAGTTCCTCGTCCGAGGCAGCGGTCACATCCACACCGTTCCAGATGATGCGACCGGATGTTGGCTCGATCAGGCGGTTGATACAGCGCAGCAGTGTGGATTTACCCGAACCGCTGAGGCCGATGATGGCGACGAACTGTCCATCGGGGATTTCGAGGTTGATCCCCTTAAGCGCCACAAAGCCGTTGTCGTAGACTTTGGTGATATTTTCGATAACGAGCATAGAGCCTGCTTTATAAATAATACGGACAGAGCGTAAAAAGCCTCTGTCCGTATAGTCTAACGTATTAGTGCGTCTCTAGCATCAGCGCTAGTTGAACACGTCTTCTTCGGTCAGGCCGAGGATGTCGAAACGCGCACGCACCGGATCGTAGGCCGAGTCTTCAACGGGGGCAATGCCGCTCCAGCCGTAGAAGTCTTCGTTGCCGATGGATTCCGCCCATGCGTCGGTCTGAGCGAATGCTTCCAGCGCGGTGATGATCTGCGCCTTCAGTTCCGCCGGGAATTCCGCACCGAAGCTCAGGGTGTCGTTGGGAATGGGGGCGCTGAGGCGGAGGATGCGAACCTGTTCGATCACATCCGGCGCGGTGTCACGAATGTTACGGCGCGCATCCAGCACTTCGAGCTTGCCAACCAGCAATTGTGAACCATCGGCGCTGAGGCTCGATTGGTCAACAGTCAGGTCATAGGGTTCTGGCGAGTCACCAATGGCCCACGGCGCACCGGGGACAACCGGAGGGCTAAAGAAGGTCGTACCGAAGTCGGCATCACCGTTGTAGACGGCCTGAACGACTTGGTTGTGACCACCCGCCGAGATTTCCTCGCCGACGGTGATACCCGCCTGTTGCAGTTCGACCGAGGGGACAATGTAACCGGAGGTCGAAGCGGCATCGGGATACGCCCAACTCTTACCAGCCAAGTCACCGAAGGTATAGATGTCGCTGTCGCGGCGGACGATGTATTCCGTCCAGTACACGTTCCAACCGTTACGCACGGCAGCCAGCGAAACCTCGACACCGCAGCGGTTGTTGGCGATGACGTAACCGGCAGCCGGGATGAAGCCGATGGAACTGCCGGGGGCGGCACACATCGCTTCGACGGTGGCGGCGTAGGAGGTGGGGACAGATACCTTGAAGGTCAAGCCAGTGGCTTCCTTCAACGCGGCAGCCATGACTTCACCACCGGCGGTAATGGTTTGTGCTTCTACCGAGGGGACAAAAAATACTTCAATCGGGTTGGCTTCTGTACCAAGATCGCTCTGGGCGACCACCACAGCCTGAATAGAAAGTACCGAAACAAGCATGAAGATGAGCGACAATCCAGCGAATCTTTTCAGTCTCATTGTTTCCCTCGCATATACAATTGGTTAAACGAACACAGGCAAGCAAATGAAATGTTAAATAGGATTCAACAAATCGTCAAATTTTGCTTCAGCCCGAATTATGCTGTCATGCAAGGAGAAATGCAACTGATTGGCACTAGCTGGATTAGAATAACGAGGGGTCATTTGAACGACCAATAAGGGAGATAGAGATGACCGTATCCATCGAGATTGCTCAACCCCTGTTCGCGGAGGCGCAAGTGATAGCCGATAACCTGAACCTCACGGTCGAGCAATTGGCTGCCATAGCGCTTGAGCGTTTTATACACAGTGCGAACACGCCCAAAGAAATGACGAGCGCGATTATCAATCAGGGCGATATATACTGGCTGACGATTGATGACGGCAGCGGGGAAGCGGCCATCCCTCACCCGCATGTGGTGGTGCAGGACAACCTGTTTAACCACAGCCGCATCGAAACCGTTGTGACCTGCGGCATCACCTCGAACCTCAAGCGGGCGAGTTTACCGGGGAATGTGCTGCTTGACGCGGGAGAAGGCGGTTTAGCGAAAGCGAGCGTGGTCGAAGTCTCAAAAGTTTCGAGCATCGCGAAAACCCACCTCGGCGACTACATCGGGAGGTTAAGCGAAGCACAGGTTAGCCAAATCCTCGCCGGAATGCGCTTCCTACAGGCGGCCTATTTCAAGCGTTGAAAGACCTCGTACACGCCAAATTGGGCAATGGATGTGAAATTTTCGGCAAGCATGGCTTCATCATAAATGCCCGTCCAGCGCCCAAACGTTCCGACAATCAGATAATCGGGGTTCGCAGCCAGAGGATCGTAGCTCAGGTCAAAGAAGCGGTGTCGCGCATTCTGGCGGATTGCCTCAAAAAGTAAGGCTTGCGGCGGGTGGTGATATTGGCGGTGGTGACTGAGCATATCAAGTTCCCATTCCCACGTTTCAATAACGGCATCCTGCGGAATATGGTTGGCGATATACGCAGCCGCTTCTTGAACATCGCTATCCGCCGCGTATGCCACACTGTTGACCACGTTCACCGCAATCCCCGCAAACACCAAGAAACCGAAACCCGCAGACACCCACCATTTAGGCGCATCACTGCGGGTAATGAACGCCCACACCGACCGTCCCGACAACAGCAGGCCAATCATTAACCCCGAAAAGGCATAACGCGGCCAACCCACCGATAACACAGTGAACCAAATACTGGTATACAGGCAGAAACCAATGAGAACCAACTCAACCCAGTGTTTATCCTTGAGGGGAGGCGTTTTGAAAATACGAACGACATTGGTGAATACACCGAACAGCATAATGGCGATCACGAACAGCGATTGATTATCAAGGTTACTGCCGAACAAATCCGTGAAGATATTGGTACGGATGGCATCGAGCAGGAGCGTACTGTTCTGCTGGCGGATTTCCGGCGTGGTGAAAAGCTGCCCGATGAGCGTCCAGCCCAAGAAAACGGCAATAATGCCCAGCGCGGGCGCGAATAGATAACCAAAGCCCTGCCGCTTTTCCTGCCACCAGCGCCACGCGGCAACGGTCAGCAGCGACGGGACAAGGCTGATGGCGATCTGCGTTTTCGACAGCATCCCCAAGCCCATCACCAAGCCGCTGAGGATTGACCATTGCAGCGAACGCTTGCCCCATCCCTTCGTGAGTATCCACAAGCCGCACACCATCAAGCTGAAGGCCGTCGCCTCGCTCAAACTCTGGCGACCCATCACAACCAAACTGACATTCTCAATCGGGCCGGTGGCGATCACCAGCAGCACACAAAACAGTGCGGTTTTCTCGTCCCATATGGAGCAGCCCATGTAGTAAAGCGCTACCGCAGCCAGCAGTGTATACAGCACACTCGCCAGCCGTGCCACCGTCACACTCGTGCCGAACAGTTTGATGGCTAACGCGGCGGGCAGAATATCAGCCGGGCCGCCGGATGTGCCGGGGTCGAAGGGGACGTAGCCATCGACCGTATAGCTGGCGTATTGACCATCTTGCACTAAAGTATAGGCCGCGTTGAGTTTATAGCCCTCATCGAACCACAGGCGTGGATAGCGTTCCAGATTGAAAAACAGTGCTGGAATACAAACCATAATCACCAGAGCAACAGCGATTAGGCTGCGCCATTTGGAAAGGTTCTGTGTGAAAGCGTTGGTTGAAGCAGTGACCGCAGAATCTGTTACCAAAGAACCACCATCTACCCATTTATCCACGCGAGAGTGAGGCTCATCCGAGACCTTGTAC
This sequence comes from Chloroflexota bacterium, assembly GCA_020161935.1. Classification (GTDB taxonomy): domain Bacteria; phylum Chloroflexota; class Anaerolineae; order Aggregatilineales; family Phototrophicaceae; genus CFX2. The sequence continues at coordinate 265,130 of JAIUNI010000009.1, read as the reverse complement.
TCGCTACTAATTGACATCTTAAAATGCTGATTAAGGCTTACTTTGAGACAAGTATAACATCCACGTATAGCCCAATGCCCCTTAATAGTATACCGAACGTGGATGAGGCAACCTTTAGATTTGTAGGCCAACAAGTTAAACGAAACATGAATCCCCACTTCAAAATAGCGTTATTGCATGTTTGTTAAACGCTGGTAAACAGGACGTTTTCCAAGTTCCGCAGCCCGAACAGCGTCTCTTTCGAGGCACTCGACAGCCGCCGTTCATAGGCCGCATCCAATTTTAGAAGCAGTGCTGGTGAACAGGGGAGCAAAATGAGGCGCAGTAACTCGTATGGCTTCCGGTCAGGGAAAACGCTCGATAACGTCTGTGAGAAGCCCACTTGATCCTCTGGTCAGCGATGTCGTCATGATGTGGGAAAACGCTTGTTAGCCTACTCAGCCAACGAAAATGGTTAGGTTATTATCTCAACACCAGTGGGCAACATGAGGCCATCACTTACCCGCCCTTCAGCCACCCACCCCTAGCGTCGAACCAGAGCTAGTGTGCATCGAGCAGCCTAACGATGGCCTAAAGTTTAAGCGATAAAACGCGCCTAACAGCGGGCGGTTAATCCGGCCCTTCTTCCAGTTCACCGTCACCATATTTGATGTCCAACAGGCGGCGGTAGGTGGCTTGGAAGGTCAGCGCGTCGGCGGTATGGAATGGCAGCGGCGCTTCGATGGGCGCAGTCGCTTTGACACCGTAGTCGATGAAGGCTTGAAGCAGTTCACGGTAACGAATGTCGGCTTCGTTCAGGGGTAAGTGGGCTTTTTCACCCTTAGCGGTATAGGCGATACCGCTGATGTGGAAGTGCAGCTTTTCCAACCCTTTTTGACCGAGGGTTTTCTTGACCGTTTCCAGCGCGGCGGCAAATTCCTCGTAGGTGTTGAAGGTGCCGTCACCGGTACGGGCGTGCAAATGCGCCCAGTCGATGCAGGGCAGCACGCCGGGGACATCCTTACTGAGCTGCACCACTTCGTCCAGCGTACCGAACATGGCGGATTTGCCCATCGTTTCGGGGCGAAGGTTGACCTTGACCTTCTCTTTTTTCAGGATGGCCGTAATTTCCAGCAACTTCTCTTTGGCGCGTTCGTATACGTGTTCAGGCGGCTGGCTGTGGTAGCTGCCGGGGTGGAAGATGATCTCGGTCGCACCGGCAAGGTAGCCTTTGCGGGCAGCGGCCAGCAGCCGTTCATCACTTTTCGCCATCAGTTCGGAAGTCTGGCTGTTGAGGTTAATATAGTACGGGGCGTGGATGCTGAGGGTGACTTTGTGCTTTTCCGCAGCGGCTTTAATTTCGGCGCAGGTCTCATCGCTGACGCGGACACTTTGCACCCATGCAATTTCGAGGTGATCCAGCCCTAAGGCGCGGATGTGGGCGATAGCCGCCGGTGTGCCGGAAGCGTTGGTCGTTTGCGGCGAGCCGACCGTACCAAAACGGATCGTATCATGTTCGTTCAAGAGTGATACCCTTCTCGTTTACACAGGCAAATGCCTAGAATGTACGTTCAATACTCATTCTAGTATACGCGAAAATTTATTTCTGGTTAGACCGACGACCAAGCCCAAAAGGACTGGCTATGTTTGCACAATTCAACCGATCTGATCGCCGCTTACTGCTCGCGATACTAGCTGTCATCGTGGTGCTGATCCTGTGGAACATTCCGCAGCTCGATTTCATCCTGTACCCGTTTCGCTTGTTCGTCACCTACGTCCACGAGTCGGGGCATGGGACGGCGGCGCTCATCAGCGGCGGGCGGTTCTTAGGTTTCGAAATCTTTAGCAATGGATCAGGGCAAGCGATAACGGCAGGTGGCAGCCGGTGGCTGATCCTGCCAGCGGGGTATTTAGGTGCGGCGTTGTTCGGGTCGATTTTGTTTTACCTCAACAACCGCTTTCACCGCAGCCGTGTACTGGCTGTCGCAATCGGCATCGGCCTGATCGTCTATTCAGTACTGTTCGGGCGGATTGCGCTCTTATCGTTGATTGTAGGTAGCGCGTTCGGCATCGGGCTGGTGGCGTTGGGGTGGAAAGCAAACGAGTACCTCAACAGCTTCTTTTTGAATATCCTTGCCCTGCTCACGGGTTTGAACGCGGTGCTGGATGTTTATTATCTGGTTGGGGACAGCAGCGCATCGCTCGGCAGTGTACAGAATGATGCGGCGGCCTTTTCGCGGGATGTTTTCGCCCTACCTGCCGCATTTTGGGCGCTGCTATGGTCGCTGATCGCAATCGGGATGCTGGGGGTCGCGATCTGGTACGGGGTTATCCGCCCGATGCGGCGAGGGACAACCAGCTAATCAAAAAGGGCGAACCGCTTGGCTCGCCCTTTTAAGTTTAACTTCAGCTCTGACTACTGCACTTGCCAGAAACTGCCGACGCGAACGGTTCGGCCATCCGGCAGCTTGAAGTGCGGTACAAGGATCATCTGGTCGGCATCCACCAGCGGGTACATTTCCCAGGTGGTGGTGTAGCTGCTTTCTTCGGTGGTCGCCCAACCGAGGACGCTGACACCGGCGATCTGGAACCACACTTTACCGAAGCCGCGCTCCGGCTTAATGAGGCCATCCGGCGCGGGATCGGTTCCCACGTTGTCCCCTTCCACCCATGTGTCATCCACTTCTTGCCACGTGCCATCGTTAAACAGCACATAAATTTGGCGGGTATCGCCGCGCCAAATCATCATGCCCTTCTCGAACGTCTGGACGGCAGTATCGACATTCGTGGCTTGCGTGGCCGGGCATGAGTCGGGTGTCAGTTGGTCGGTGAAGGGGCAGGTCAGGTTGACGACCGCATCTTGCAGCGTTTCCTGCCCATCGGCACTGAAGGCGCTCAGTTGGAAGGTGGCGCTGTTGACGTATTCCGCCGGAATGGTATACGGTGCGCTGCCGCTGGCGGGCTGCTCATCAAGAATGGTTTCGGTCGTTTGACCGCTAAACTCGCTCAGACGGTCAATCTTCACACGGGTCGCGCCACCCGCGACACTCCATGTTAGCGTGACGGCACCGTTACGCGCCACCGGATTCGGCGACACGGTAAAGCTCGTCACCGTGAGGAGTGTACCGCTGCCAGTTACCGGCGTAGTCGCGGTAGGCTGGGGGGCAGCGGCTGTCGGCTGCACGGCGGGCGCACCCTTGATCGGCTTGGTGATGTCAACCTGTGTGATCGTGCTGTTCGACGATAGGTTAATCAGGCGCAGGCGCAAGGTGACGGTCGAGGCATCGGCGTTTTGCGGGGCGACGAGCTTCACGGTTCCAGTACCGGACGAGGGAATGATCGGATTGGAACGTGGCAGTTCAACATTGACCGCCGTGCCGTTTTCCAAAACCTGCTCGAAGGCGAGATTGGTATTCGCAGGACGGTTGATACTCGCCCATGTGACCGCGACCTGATACGTCCCCGCGTAGAGTGCCGCGCGATCAATGCCATCCGCAGCGACCAGCGCGTTGAAGGCGCTGATAGCTGGTGCGTTCGGGTCGTTGATGACCGGCAGGGTGATGGATTGGAGTGCCAGTTCCTTACCGGAACCGCTTTCAATCAACCGGACGCGAATGGTAATCGTCGTAGTCGTGCTGTTCTTGGGCGCGTTGGGGGCGACCACACCGCTGCCAGAGGACGGAACAGTCGGGTTCTGGCGCGGCAGTTCAATGTTGACGGCGGTGTTATCTTCAAACACCTGCTCGAACACGAGGTTGGCATTCGCCGGACGGTTATCGACCGCCCACGCGACACCGACCCGCGCGGTCTTGTTCAGCAGTGCGGTACGGGTTACCCCTTGGGCGCTGGTGGTAAAAGAGCGAATGTTGGGCGCACCGGGGACGATGCGGGTAATGCCAACGGTGATGGTCTGCTGTGCCAATGTCGTCTTGGAGGCGAGATCAACCACACGCAGTTGCAAGGTGATGCTGGTGGCAGCGGTATCGGCTGGAGCGATGGGCGCGACGGCACCATTACCTGATGATGGGATAATCGGGTTCGAGCGCGGCAGTTCGACGTTGACGACGTTCGAGCCATCGACCTGCTCAAACACCAAGTTGCTGTTCGCCGGGCGATTTTCGACCGCGAAGGCCACCGGAATACGCGCGGTCTTGTCATCCAGCGCGGTTGAGCTGATGGTCGTCGTGGTGGTCGAGAAGGTGGTGATGGTCGGGACTGGCGCGGGCGGCGCGGCGGCTAACGGTACGGTAATGGTATTTTCCGCGAGGGTTGACTGTGAACCCAAGTCCACCAACCGCACGCGCAGAGTGATGTTGGTGGCGGTCATGCTGCTGGGCGCAACCGGCGCGACCACACCACTGCCGGACGAGGACACAAATGGGTTGGAACGCGGCAGTTCGACGTTCACCGCCGTGCCGTTTTCGAGCACCTGTTCAAAGAATAAGTTGCTATTGTTCGGGCGGTTTTCCGCTGCCCAAGTGACGGGCAAACGCGCGCTCTTATCGTTCAACGCCGCGAGGGTGACGCTGGTCGCCGTCGTGGTAAAGGTTGAAATCGCCGCCGTGGTCGGCGCGGCCTGGATGATTGGCAGGGTGATTTCCCGCTGGCTGATGACGCTGTTATCGGCGAGGTTCACCAAGCTCAGACGCACGGTGATACTGGTCGCGGCGGCATCGGTCGGCGCGATTGGGGCGACGACACCGTTACCCGACGATGGGATAATCGGGTTCGAGCGCGGCAGTTCGACGTTGGTCAGCGTTGTGCCGTTCACCTGTTCAAACACAAGGTTGCTGTTGTCAGGGCGATTTTCCACCGCGAAGGACACCGGAACACGCGCGGTCTTGCTGGTCAGCGAGTCAAGGCTGACGTTGGTGGAACTGGTCGAGAAGGTGGTAATGGTCGGGGTGACGGTGGTTGCACCGCCAATCGGGATGACCAATTCACGCTGATCGTAGACGGTTCCCTGCACAAAATCCGCCAACGTGACGCGCAGCCGAACTTCGGTTATGCCTTCACCGGGCGGGAAGGGAACGACTACGCCGACACCCGATGATGGGACGAACGAGTTGTCACGCGGGAGTTCGACGTTCATCACGCGGCCATCCGGCAGGACTTGCTCGAACACGAGGTTGGAGGTATCGGGACGGTTGACGCTCGCCCATGTTACAGGCACGCGCACGTTGCGTCCGGCGAGGGCATCGGCATCAATGGTGGTGACGCTGCTGGTAAAACTGGTAATACTTGCGGTGCTGCTTTGTTCAGCAGCATTCGCTAAGGCACTTCCCCAGCCGATGAGTAAAAAGCAAGCGGCGAGGAGAAAAGTCATAAATCGTTTTAGCATCATAAAATCTCCGTGAACGCTGCGGAACACTTCTGAATTATACACAGGATTAGGGTTCTTGCAGTAATCCAGCCGCTGTTATTTGCCCTTCCCTCAAAACTTGGCTATCTTGTAACGGTTGCTAAGACCAACCGCCAAGTACGCCAAGAGAGTCAATAACGCCAAGCGATAACTTTACAAGGAAGCAGAGATAAGCCATGAGCCAATTCGTGATTGACACGGCTTTCGTCACCCAGACTCTCCAACAAATGGTACAAATCGACTCGGTAAACCCCGGTTTGGTCGCGGGCGGCGCGGGGGAAGGCGCAATCGCCGGATGGCTGTACCAGATGTGCGAGGCGCTCGGCTTTGAGGTTCATTTCCAACAAACGGCACCGGGACGACCGAACGTGATCGCGCGGTGGGCGGGCAGCGGCGGCGGCAAAAGCCTGCTGCTGACGGGGCACACCGATGTGGTAAGCGTCGAGAATATGGATGGCGACCCGTTCGATGGGCGGATTGAGGAGGGGCGGCTGTATGGGCGCGGCGCATATGATATGAAGGGCGGTCTCGCGTCCATTCTCGGCGCGGCAGCCGCTTTAAGGGCAGCCGGCTTCCAACCGGCGGGTGACATCTGGCTGGGCTTCGTGACCGACGAGGAATACCTGAGCATCGGCACAGACGCGCTGGTGACCGCCATCCAGCCGGACGCAGCCATCCTCACCGAACCGACCGATGTGCAGTTGTGCATCGCCCATAAAGGCTTCGCATGGCTGACGTTGACCACCGAGGGCAAAGCCGCGCACGGCAGCAAATATACCGAAGGTGTGGATGCCATCGCCCACATGCAGCATCTTCTACGGATGATAACCACGCTGGAAACCGAGGTATTCGTGGATGACATCCACCCGCTGCTCGGGCGCAACTCGGTACATGCCAGCGTGATACGCGGCGGCTTGGGACTCAGCACCTACCCTGACCACTGCACGTTGCAAGTGGAACACCGCTACCTGCCGGATTTACAGGCTGCCGAGATCGTGCAGTTGTGGCAGGATGAAATCGACGACCTAACGCGCACCATTCCCAGCTTCCGCGCGTCTGTCAACCTCGACTTCGAGCGACCGGGGTACGAAATCGCCCAAGACGCGCCGATTGTCCAAACGCTGCATCAGGCGTTCATGAACGTGATGCAAGCCGAACCCGCTTACATGGGGCAGTATGCGTGGTTGGACTCGGCGATATTAGGACATGCCAACATCCCCACGGTGATTATCGGCCCCGGCGGCGCGGGGATGCACGCGGCGGTCGAGTACGTGAACCTACAGGATGTGTTCGACTGCGCCGCCATCATCGCGCAGGCGACAGCAGTGTGGGTGGGGTACGGGGTTTAATGATGTGTAGATAAATCTAGCGCATCTAAAATTTCTCGTAATTCAAGATGAGCAACACCTGCAAGCTCCGTAAAACGACCAAACGAGAATTTACCGGATATATATTGGTAATGCAAAGCTCGAATTCGCGCCTCAAACTCATCAGCATCAATTTCAGAGCGCACTTCACTTGATGTTTTACCGGTATATAAGGCGCGGGCTTCCAGAAACAAATCGTATGCATGGGCTTCTTTGGTTTGCATTATTTAGTCCTCAGTTCTGACGAACTTAACAATTGAAGCGTATGTGCAAGGTACATTTTAGGATATTGTTTTGCGCTTGCTTTAACGATTTCGATTGCAGTTTGGACTGATAAATCTGATTCTTGAACTAATTTGACAACCCAGTCCTGAAATCCTATTGGATGAATACCAAACCGATTTGCAACGACAAACGCATCTCGATCATCTATAACAGTGATTAGACCTAATTTCAAACCTAGCTTAATTGTACTTCGTTCACCTAATCCTAAGTCATTTCCATATGATGTATCAAGTATTTCAGGCTCTATAGGTGACGAAATAGATTTTATTTCCCCAGTGTTTATCAGTGGAGATACGGTACGCCAAATTTTACCTCGTCCTGCCTCAGTAATTACCCCGTCGGCTAATAATACGCTTGCATACTTAAGAACTGTATAAATATATGGGGAACCATTTAGAGGGAAACTGCAAAGTGTACTCAATGGTCCGGTATCTAAAATGTAGGATGTAGTCACGCTTGTACTTTCCAACAATCTGCTTGAATCTATTTGATGATTTACATCTTAAGCCAAATTATAACTGTTTATTTTGTTGGCTTCAGCAGGGCGATGAGTTTCTTGGGAGCGGTCAGGCAGTAGCTTTCGAGGATGAGGTCGTTGATGAAGTTCCAGTCTTGGTCGGCATCCAGCCACACGCCGACCCAACCGTGCTTGCCCACGTAAGGCGGGACGAAGTAGCGTTCCGGCTCAGCAGCGACCAGCGTACTCTGAACACCTGCTTGGGCTTTCACCCACAGCGACTCGCGGTTGTCGCCCGCCGGATGCCGCATGGCAAAAACCTTCCCGCGTACTTTAAAGGTCGGGTCGCCCACGCCGCCTTCCTCGCTGGCTTCGGGCAAGCCGAGGCAGATTTCACGCAGGCGGGTTAAGCCCTCGGTGGTGCTTTCCACTATTCGACCTTCGGCGTATTACCGGTCGTATCACCGACCTTCTTCACACGTCCGGTATCCGTCACGGCGACAGGGCGCATCGTGCCGGTGGTGCGGCGCGGGTCAGGCTGCGGCTGGCGACCAAAGGCCAGCAGGTAAACGATCACGCCCAAGATGCCCATGCCGAGGACGACGATCAACGTACCGGCAGCGGAGACCAATATGCGGATCAACTGCTGGGTTTGGGCTTCATCTGCCGAAACGGCGGTCGTGGTTTCGGTGGTAGCGGCTGGCGCGGTCACAGACTGACCGCCGAACTCGACCACCGTTGGCAAGCCATCATCAGCAATCGTCGTAGTGATCGACGCGGGTGTGGTGGCTTTGTAGTCGGCACTGCTGATGTCGATGGTGTACTGCCCAGCCGCGAGGAACTGGAAGCAGACGACACCCTGCGCCGCCGTCGGGGATTGGTCGAGCAAGGCGCTGGCGATGGTGACATTCTGGGCGTTGAGCAGGTTGACGTTAATGCCGCGCGTCAGGAGCGCTTCACCCGCGTCCAACTTACCATTCGCGTTAGTATCGCCAAAAGCACGGACGCAGAACTGCCCCCCGCCCTGTTGTGCCTGAACAGCCATTGTGCTGATGAGCACCCATAGCGCGATGATTATCAAGCCCATCCGTCGCATAGCGTTAGTCCTTATCGTAGTTGACAGTTATCAGTCAACAGTCATCAATTCAATTCAAAATCCCGAAGCCTGAAATTGAACCGATTTCGCCAGTTCATGTTTCAGGCTGTTTCACTCGCTTAACGGCGGCGCAGCAGGACTGCGAGGCCGATACCACCGACCAGCACGACCGCAGCCAAACCGAACACGACCAAACCGCTAATGGAAAGCAGTTGGTTGGTGGCAGACGGCGCGGTTTCCGGCGCGGGGGTGGGCAGCAGAGCGACGCTGGCATCGGCTGTAGGCGGCTGCACTGGTTGAACCCCTTGAGCCGCACCGAAGATCAGGTTGATGGTCGAGCCGGGTTGTAACTGCACACGCAGTTGGTCGGGGGTCGTCAGGCCATAGCCTTCGGGGGCGCTGGCACTCACGACATAATCGCCCGACACGAGTTCCTCGAAGCAGTGTGGCTCGGCTGCGCCGTCAGTGGTGTAGGTACCGGCTTGTTCGCCGCCCTTAAGGAGCGACAGCACACCACCCGCGAGCAAGTTCTCGCCGTTTTCCTGAATACGGTTCTGGTTGGCATCGTCAAACAGCAGGACGCAAACCTGTGCTGTGGTGGCGGACGGATCAAGCGCACCGGAATTCGCGACGACAACCGGCGCGGTCGCGGGGTTGCGGGTGGGCAGCGGTGTTCCGGTCGGCGATTCCTCAGTGGGTTCGGCGCTTGTCGCTTCGGTCGAAGGTGCATCGGTCGGCGCGGTCGTGGCTTCCTCGGTAGCGAGCGCGTCTGTAGCCGCCGATTCTTCGGTCGCTACCGGCTCAGAGGAGTCGGTTGTGGGAGCAGTAGTGGCGGCGCGGGTGGGCGCAGAACCAGCGACATTTTCACCACCGGACTGTTCAGCGGTCGCTTCGGCGGTCGCTTCAGCAGGTGCGGTTGGCCCCTTCACGATCAATTTCTGACCGGGGAAGATGAAGCTGGCGGATTGCAGGTTGTTGAGCGCCAAGATCGCGGTACGGGTCGTGCCGTAGGCGTAAGCGATGCTGTCCATCGTATCGCCCTCTTGGATGGTATGGATAATCGAACCGTCCGGCTGCTGGCCCTGTGGGACAACGAAAGCCACGTAAGGCGGTGGGGTCGCGGTGGGCGGAACAGCGGTTGCGCCGGGGGTGAGACCGACAGCCGCGCCTCCCGTGCCACCACCGGTGAGGCTGACATCATCCCAATAGGTTTTGTTCAAGTCAGAGATATTGGCCTGCGTCGAGTACAGGAACACCGTCACGCTGGTTCCGGTAGCCGTCGCGCTCGCACTTTGTTGGAGCCATTGGTCGTGCGGGGTCGTCCATGCCGACCAGACAATCGCCGGATTATTGGGGTCACTCCCACCGGTCGGGTCGATACCGATGCGGGTTTGCGAACCGGACTCGATGGCTGAACCGCAGCTCGTCCCACCACCGAGGTTACAGGCTTTGACCTGCGACCATGCCGAGGCTTGAACGTTGGTTCCGGCCTGAATGTTGTTGACGGTTTGGTAAACGGCTGCGGTACAAGTAAAGTAGCCACAGCTAATGTTTAAGGCGCGTGCGCCACCATGCGGTGTGGGACCAGTGCCGGGATGCGGCTGAATGCTGGTACGCTCGCCATTGTTGGTACGGTCACTGGTAGGCGCGGCGAACCAGTAGTTCCAACCGGACGGCAGGTAGATGGGGAATGTGCCACCCCGCCGGCCAAGATACGGGCCGAACGAATCTTCCTCTAGCCCACCGTTAATGAGTTTGTTGTCACCCTGCGCGTTGGTTACAACGACACCACTCACGAGCATCAGAACCAACAGCGCTAAGAGCCGAAAACGCAACTTTATCATGCCACACACCTTCTGCTAACCCACACGCTGATGGAAGACGTGCCGGCCATCGTTTAAGTTCACATCAGGCAGCACAGACACTGCCTATTACGGGCGGCATTATAACATGCAGGGAAAGCGAGTCAACCGTACCCCGGTCTGCGGTGGGGAGACGGCGGATACACCTACACGAAACGAAAAGCCAGAAAATCAATTCGGATTGAACCACAGAGACGCGGAGAACGCAGAGAAAATGCAGAGATTTTTGGAAAAGAGTTAGATGACGCGGTGTTCGTCGCCATTGATGAGGAAGGCTTGTGCGTCGGTAATACACTGTGTCGGGTAGCCTGCCTGCTTGCAGCGTTCACCGGATTTCCGGCAGCCCTCGCCAAAGTCGGCGTTATCGACATGCGGGACAAGCACAATCGGCGTGAGGTTCAGGCCGTCCCAAATGATCTCACCAGCCGCGTTAGGATCGTCCAGTTCATCGAAGAAGCGGAGGGTTGGGCCAGCGACCACAGCCGCCGCGCTCGCACCTGCGTAGACCTTCCCCTGCTTCACGAGGTCGGTGATTATCGCGTCCGCGCCGGTGAGCTTCATCAGCCAGCGCAGATAGTAGGGATTACCACCCGTGAGCAGGAATATATCTTTACTCGCGAGCAGTTCGCGTAGGCCGGTGTTGTCATCCTTCCACTTGCGGAGGTCAACCCGTTCGAAGTTATAGCCTTTCTGCTTGAGGATCTCGCGTCCTTCGATGAGCGTGGCTTCGTCGTTATAGACATCGTAGGCGTTTTCGATGTAGGCCATTTTGATCCCGGCGAGGGGTTTACCGACGAGTTTTTCGAGTTCACAGTCGTGTTCGGTTGAAGGGGTAAAAGACGTGAGCAGGAGTTTCATCGCCGATGCCCTCGATCTAGGAACAGATATTCTAAGGATAGCAAAAATGGGGAGCAAGGGCAAGTGCAAGAAATTTAACCGCCATCCACAGGAGGCTTCGCACAGTCGCCAAGAAAATTCGGAGAGCATAAATGAAAAAGGACGCACGGTTGTGCGCCCCTTCAAAAGTGACGATTGGGTTAGATGCCGAGGGCGGTGCCAGCCATTTCGCAGAGGGTAGCACCACCAGCCGCCATCCATTCGTTGAGGCGGTCGCTACTATACGATTGTTGACTGGCGGCCTCATAAATGCCGGTTCCCCAATAATAGTAACGGCGGGTTTGATCCGGCCAATTGGCGAAGGGTTTTGAGAGGACAGACGGGCCTCCGTTATAACAGGCCATCGCCATGCCCTTGTCGTTATCGGCAAAGGCCATACACTGCTTGAGGACGTTCGCCCCACGAGCGGCGTTGGTTTCAGGGTCGAGGAAGTTATCTCCGGCTAGGAAGTTCATCGGCATAACTTGGAATAAACCCTGCGCTCCAGCATAGCTGTTGATAGTGGGATGACCACAGGATTCGATCTGCATGACGGTTGCCAGCAGATTTGGGTCAAGGTCGTTAACCTCCGCCCAGCGGTCAATATCGCTGCCCCAGTGTTGAACCTGCGGGCTAAACAAGGGCGCGATGTCACTTGAACCACGAAACATACGGTTCACGGTACCGGGGATACTGCTAATGACCTGCCCGCCCGTTACTAAAGTGACGGTCAAGATACGGGGTACGACAATTGCCATGACCGCACCCAGAACCAACCACGCCGGGAGATGCCGTTTGATGGGCGTGGGCAAGTTGATACGGGGAAGCGATTTTTTACGCGAACGAGTGGAACGCGACGACTGCGCCGCGCGAGTTTTCACGGTCATTCAAACTCCATGTTTCAGTTTCTATTACAGATTGTACGGGTGTGTAATCGATTCCGTTGCGGTAGATATAGCAACCGAACCAAGTTGTTATCTTCTCAATTCGATCATTTGTGGGCGTATTACAACAACTGTATAACCTCACCCAATATCCTACTGTGCGGGGGAATGGTTTTACGGTCAATGGGACTAAACACTCATCAGCATCAGGTCATTTAGACACCTGAGATGATTTTACCCGCGACAGCGGTGGCGGCAATGGCGGCGGCGGCGGCGATGGCGGCAGTCAGGACGCGGCGCACCCGATGGTAGCGGGTGTAGACGTGGGGATAGCGCGGACGGGTGATGTTGGTTGTCGTCATAGGACATCCTTTTTTATTTGCAGCGGCGGGGCAACCCTTCGCTGCTGCCCCGCAAGGGGACTATAGCAACGTTTGCTGCAAAACAGATGATTTAACCGATGATTATGCGGACAGAGACCTCAAGAATTTCGTGTACAAAATTCTTATTTTCTTCATTTTCACAGTGCATTTTTCGCATGTCGTGTGAAGTGTTGTATTTAATTGAGGTTATTGTTCGATAGATGAAATTATAGAACAAATGTACTCAAGAGTCAAGTTTGAATCTGGTTTGAATCGTGGCGAATGGGCAGCAATCTCTTATACCAATACAGGTATTTTAGCGGCGGAGTGTAGGAACAGCGTTGGAGGGAAATGAGGGGTTGACCCCACCCTCAACCCCTCCCCGTAGTAACAGGGAGGGATATAAGAGGTGGTAATTGTCTACCCGTTAGAAGTAGCTGCTGATGATTTCCAGCACGCGGGTGATGTTGTTCGGGTCACCCGATTGGACGGTGGTTGAGCTGGCACGCGCGATGCCGCTGAGTGTGTCGATGTCGGCGTTCGAACCATACGCGACCATAATCACAATGACCGGATTGAGGTCGCTGCGGCTGGCTTCAATCGCCCGCAGGACTTGATTGAGTTCGGTGCTGCTGGCAGTATCCGCGCCGTCGCTGAGAACCACGACCGCACGAATACGCTCCGAGGCGGTGTCGGTATTCACTTCCTCAAGCACGGAGGCCATCGCGTCAAAGAGTGCCGTGCCACCATCGGCACGCAGCCGGTTGATGTCTTCGGTGAGTTCGGTCTTAACCGTTTCGAGCGTGCCGAGGCGAACTTGTTCGATAATGTTATCGCTAAACGTCACCAGCGAAACCCGATTGTTGGGGTCCATTTCGGCGATGAAGCGCTGGGCGGCGGCTTTGGCCTGACCAATCTTATCCTCGTCGTTCATCGAACCGGAGGTGTCGATAATCAGGGTAATATCGGCCTGCTTCTTGACGACCGACCAGCTTTGCTGAATGGCGACAATGACATCCGCCGAGGGGACATCCAAAACGGTTTTCGGCCCTTCGACCGTGACACCATTTTCGGCGACGAAGGGGAAGGCTAACTGCACATCCTGATTTACCGGACGGAAGCCTTCCGCCATAATCATTTCCTGCTGGGCAGGCAAGAGAACATACTGGGTAAAGATGGCTGCCGCGTCTTTTTGTTCCTGCGTCACCCAATCGGCGTTGACGATGCCAAAGGGATGCTCATGCCAGAAGGTGCCTTCCTTCGGGTAGAGCGCGACCAGCTTTTCCGGCGGCTTATACTGTGTCTTACCTTCGTTGATGAAGATCAGGTCGTTTTCTTCGAGGGCTACAAAGTCGAGGAACTGCGGCCCCTGCGCGATATATTCCTTGAACTCGGTGGTGCGGCTGGAATAGTGGCGGATGAGGGTTTCAATATTCCGCACGCCTTCTTGTACGGCTTCATCATCCACCTGATCGTCGCTCAAAATGCGGCCTGTGAAACCGTTGGCACGGGCGGCGGCGTAGAATTCCGAGATAAGGGTCGAGAGGCCAGTGGAGCTGATACGCGGGTCGGTATGCCCGTAAAAGACGGTACGGCGGCAGTCGGGGATGCCATAATCGCACCAACCGTTTTCACTGTTCAACACCTGCAAGAGTTCTTCCCAACCGATGTCCTCGTAGCCGACCTTATCGCGGATGGCCTGAAGGCGGCTTTCCCAGATCGCCATGACGACCGGCGCGTTGGCGGTGGGTTGGCTGTTGGCGAGGTCGAACAATTGGCGACCGCTGCGTTCGTTCGCCAGCGCGAGCCAATGACTGACCGACGGCGAGAAAATGACCGGCTTGGCGACATTCTGATTGTTGGGGGCGATGATGGCGTTGATGATACCCTGCATGACCGTACCGGACGAGCCGCCCGCGCCGTTGGTGGGGTCAACCATCCAAATCGGCTTGGCACCGTTGGCGTAGTTTCCGCCGGTGACGGGATTCTTGCCCTGCGCGGAAAGGTCGTTGAAGGCTTGGATCATGCGCGGCATGTACAAGGCGGATTCGGGCGCATAGATGATGCTGACCTCAACGGCGTTGGCGGGTTTGTTGCCGCTGTTTTGTGCGCCGGGGGTGGTCGAGCCACCACCCGTATCGCAGGCGGTTAGAACGCCCAAGATGAGCATTGACAGAAGCGCCAATAAACGTTTTTTATGAAGCATACCTGTTCTGTCCTTCTTTCTGTTCCCTAGTACGGGTAGCAAAATCGGGAAAATATGAGAGTCTATTTTAACCCTCACCCCTACCCCTCGCCCTGAGGGAGAGGGGAACAATACGGGAGGGTCTGAGACCCTCTCCTCCATAAGTCTACGGATCGAAATAAGTGAAGTGGCATAGGTTCGCGGTTACCGGTTGCTGGTGACATATTGCGTCAGGCCGCGCAGGTCGTTCAGGGTGGGCGGCGTGACCGCTTGACCGTAGTCCGGCGTGAACTGGATGCCGTACTGAATGGCGAGCTTGAACAGGTCGTGTGCCTCGGTCGGTTCAGTGGTGGCAGGGCGCAAGCCATACGCGGGCAGGTTGCTCTGTTGGGCGGCGGTTTGCAGCCAGTTCGCCAACAGCCTGACCGCTTCTTGGCGCTCGGCATTTTCGGGCGTGGTATCCTGCCAAGCCACCAGCGGGAAATCCAGCACGAATTGGTAAGCGGGATAGTTCAAACGAATGGGTTCCTGCGCGTTCATACCTTTGATGTTGATCAGCCATTGGGCTTCCGGCAGGAGCGCCATTTCGATGGTGGACGGACCGCGCGTCATGGCGCTGGCGACATCCCCCTGCTGGAAAAAGCTGGGGCGGCTTTTGACGATGGGCAGCAGCCATGAGCGAAACTGCTGCTGGCTGAGAGCGACCTGCGTGAGATCGGGATTCTGGTTATAGGCAGCGGCGGCGATAAAGAGGGCGGCTACACCGCTGATTTTAGTGTCAACCTGCCCGAAGCCGAGCTTGAGATAACCCCAACTTTGCTGTCCTCCCAGCGCTCGCCAATCGCTAGACTGCATCTTTTGTGCCGCGCCCTGCACCTGCGCCCAATCCAGAGGGATCGTATCGGTGGAGGTGAGCAGATCGGTGCGGCTGGTATAGCCACCCCACACGAGCGGCGTACGCGCGAGCGACTCGGCAGCGGCGCTTAAGGGCAGACCGGCGGCACGAGCGTAAGTGACAGACACGTTTGAGGCGGGCAGCCAAGCATCTTGGTGACGGTTGGTTGTCCACGTAGCCTGCCCCTGCCAGACTGACAGGTCATCAGCAGCGCTGACGCGGAATTGGATGCGCTGGGCGTTAATCGAGGGCTGTGAGGCGTTGAACGCATTGACAGCCCCTTCCGCCCACGCTTGCGCCAACGGGTCAACCGCGATGGTGTATTCATGAGGTGGCTGTGCGCCGAGGAAGCGGCTAACACCGATGATGCCAGCGGCGATGAGGATAAACAGCACGATAAAGATAGTCCCACGTTGTCTCATACTTGCTTATCCCGCGTTGATAAAGTTGATGAATGGGCGACCAATGCACACCTTTCCCATATCTTATATGTACGAGTGTAATGGGGATTCAGGTTGCGTTAACCCCGAAATTGTTGGGGATTTACCTAAGCATATCACAATCTATCCGGTTTCAAACCATTCTCCTATTTGTGGAACGTAAAGATTTCCATAGAATGAATCGTAGGCTTTATTTACTTATCAAGGGAGGTGTGGTGATGCCCCGCTTGCGACGTGTCATCCCCGTAGTGATTGGTAGTGCGTTGATCTTCAGCAGCGTCACGGCTGCCTTCGCCCAAGATGAGAATTACACCGTGACCACAGGCGACTCGCTGGATAAAATCGGCGCGATTTATGATGTTCAGGTGGCCTGTCTTGCAGAGACCAATAATATTGCTACAGGGGCATTGCTCGAACCCGGACAGGTGGTGGCGATCAGCTTCGACTGCCCGCTGTACGACGGCGTGGATTTCGTCACGACCCCGCGCGAGGTGAACACCAACGTCACCGAGGGTTTGGGGCAAGGTGGCGGGGGCGGCGCGGCGGACGTGACCTACCAAGTGCAGCGGCGTGATACGCTGGATACCATCGGGCAAACATTGAATGTGTCGGTGGTGGCGATACAGGTGGCGAATGAACTCAAGGCGGGTGCTATCCTGCAACCCGGACAGCAGCTCATTATTCCGGCAGATGCCCCAGCCTACGGGCAGTTCCCCGCGCTGACCACACCGGACGACCCCGACAGCGATGAAAGCGCACTTGGACAAGGGGGTGGAGGCGCGACCGACCTGAGCGGCGGTGACACGACCTACGTCGTGCAGCAGAACGATACGCTGGATACGATTGGGGCACTGTTCGATGTGCAAACGGCGTGTTTGGCGAGTGAAAACAACCTCGCTGATCCAGCGAAGATTTACCCCGGTCAGTCGATTGCGGTGAAGGTGAGCTGCCCGCGTTACGACGGGTTCGACTTCGTGATTAACCCGCGCGGGGAGTAGAAATCGACCCCCTCCCCAACCCTCCCCCGTAGTAACAAGGGAGGGAGCAAATACGCATAATTAGCAAAACAGCCGCTCGATTCTATCGGCGGCTGATTTATTTACGGTGCGGGAGTGGAAGCCGTTTCGGTGACTTGCTGAACGATAGCAGTAGCGGTCATGGCGAAGGGGTCAAGGTCGGGATTAGCCACGCCCTGCGTCGCTTGTTCAATCAGGGCAGTCGCAGTCAGCAGCAAGGGATCGGCATCACTGCTCTGTGCTCCTGCGGTTGCCTGCTGCATGATGCCAGTGGCCGTCAGGAAAGCCGGATCAAGGTCGCCGCTGGTTGTTACGCCGGATTGCAGTGTGCCACCGACAGGCTCACAGGGCGCGGCAGCAGTCGCCATCTGAACAATCTTGGTGGCAGTGAGTTCGAGCGGATCAAGGTCGGGTGATGTCGTTTGAGACACGGCGACTGATGTTTCAATACAGGGCGGAAGCGGCTCGACTGTTGAAGTGGTGCGACCAGCCGGACGGAACAACAGGAAGGCGATGATGACGAGACCGATGGCGACGACCACAACGACCCATGCGGGGAAACGCGGCGGGTCATCATTTTTACGTTTGGGTTTGGAAGTAAAAGTCATTTTGCAGCCTTCGTAATATTTAATTTCGCATTACTGCTTTATACGCAGGAATAATAACCCAAGTTGCTCTTTGGCGGGCTTACAAGCAAAATACGGGAGCTGATTTATCGAAAGCTGCACCATGAACCCGGATCAACTGAACGCGATGCAAGCATGGCTCAACAAGACTTATGACCAACAGCGCGACGCGCAAATCAAACTGCTGCGGGCGTACACCAACGATGTTTATCTGATCAACAGCGGCGACCGGCAGAGCATCCTCAAATGTTACGGCGTGACATGGCGCACCGAGCCGGAAATCCATTATGAGGTGGCGCTGATCGAGCATCTGGTGAAGCGGGGTTTACCGACCGCGAATGTGATACGGGGTAAAGATGGGCAAGCCATCTACAAGCTAAAGACGGATAAGGGTGAACAGTTCGCGGTACTGTTTGAATACGCAGCAGGTGAGAAACCGCAGCCGCCCTTCTCGCTCGATTTATATGTGGCGTTCGGGCAGGCCATCGCGCAGATGCACAGCCTATCGGATGACTTTGTAACCGGTTACGCACGTAAGCCGCTGGATTTGGTCGCAATTCTCCACGCGCCGCTTGAGCTGACCCTGCCGCTGGTGGACGCAGACACGCGCAGTTTCCTGCTGGCGACGGCAAAAACCGTCACGCAGAAATTGAACGACCTCATTCCGCAGGGACTGGATTGGGGACCGATTCATGGAGACGCGACGCTCGACAACCTGCATGTGACCGCGGATAACGAGATCGTGCTGTACGACTTTGATTCGGGCGGACTTGGTTGGCGGGCGGCTGACCTGCAAGGTTGGGCGTACAACAACGCGGATTATGCGGCGCGATGGGAGGCGTTCAAACAAGGGTACGCGAGTGTACGAGAACTCAAAGCAGTTGACCTTGAAGCCGCGCCTTACCTCGCGGTCGCGTGGCTGATCTGGGGTTTGGAGATTGATTTGGGGCAGCGGATATTGGCGCAGGGTGAGGCAAAAGTAGTCGAGTATCTTGCTGCCCAAATGGCGGCTATTCGAGAACAGGCAAACCTCGCCTTTAATTAGTGGCGGGATTGAGGGTTGCGGTACGCAGGATGATACGGTCTTCCGTCCAGTGATCGCGATACCATGTACAGGTCTCAAAGGTGTCGTTGAGTTCGGTCATTTTGCCTTGCAGCAGGTCACGGAAGTGCTGAAGCGTATCCGCATATTCCGGTTGGTTGATCAGGTTTCGCGTCTGATAGGGATCAGCCAGATTATCAAACAGCAATTCTTGGCGGTCAGCAAGGTAGATGGCGTAGGTGAACTGCTTACTCCGCAGCGCCCGCCACTCGTAACCGTCGATCCACTGTGCGGTACAGCCCATCCCTTGCAAGAAGGCCGCTTCCGGTTCGGCGGCTGGTTCGCCACGCAACACGGCGCTTAAATCCGAGCCTTCCATTTCATCGGGAACAGGGAGATTCAGCAGAGATAGCAGTGTCGGCGCGATGTCCGGCGTGTTCAGGCACACATCCGACTGGCGACCTGCGGGGATGTGGTCGGGGTAGCGGATGAGGAACGGCACATGGGCGGCCTCGTCGTAGAAGATGTTCTTGGCGCGTCTGCCCTGCGAACCAAACATTTCGCCGTGGTCGGAGGTGAACACGAACACCGTGTCGTCCTTGAGGCCGAGTTCGTTGATCGCGTCCAGCAAGCGCCCCATATTGTCATCCAAGCTGGCGACCATCGCATAGTAACCGCGCATCCAGTCGGAAAGTTGGGCGCGTTCGGCATCGTCCAGCTTCGCCCAGTCGTCGGCGTGAGGATCATTTTCGGGTTTGTAGTTGGGCGGCAGGGGAAAATCGACCCCTTCAAACCGCTGCCAATATTCTTCAGGAACGTTGCTGGTATCCCACGGGTCGTGAGGGATGCCGTAGGAGAGGAACAAGGCGAAGGGGCGGTTATTGGCTTTGGCAGCACGTAACTGTTCAATGGCGAGGGCGGTTTGCGCGTCCGGCTCGTAGCCGTCAATCACGACTTTCGCAGGGCTATCGTGGTGATAGTAACCTTCGTAGTTGAGGTGGTGGAAATTAAACGCTGCCCAATAGCCATCAAAGCCCAGCCGGTACGGGCCGGGGGGCGTGAAAGAATTCGCAGGGTCGGTATGGTTGCCCAGTTGGTTCGCCCACAGATGCCATTTGCCGATGTAGTAGGTGTCGTACTGGCTGCGGTGCAAGACTTTAGCAATCGCGTCGTGGTTGGGGTTGATACGAAGTTCGTTGATGACCATGCCGGTGCTGCTGGAATATTTACCCGTCACCAGTGAGGCTCGGTAGGCGGCGCACACGGGCGAGACAGCGGTGGTATTCACGCAGTTGGTTGATTCGGCGGCGAGTTGATCGAGACGCGGGGTACGAGCTTTGGCATCGCCCGCAAAGCCCACCGATTGATAGCGCAGTTGGTCGGCAAAGACGAAGATCAAGTTAGGGTGATTAGGCATTTATCAGGTTCTTCCTAAGAGGTTGTGGAATGATGTTTACTATGCACCCTCACCGCTAGCCCCACAAGAGTACGTTCGCAGGCCCACTCTACCGTTAGCCCTCAGGGCGAGGGGAATTAGACAAAACCTTGTTTTAGAACACAACACCAACGAATTCACAAAAAGAAGTCGCGGAGGGCATCACGGATTTCATCGACCATTTCTTCCCACGGCACGTCGGGGTCGCGGGTGACGAGCAAGGTGCTGCCACTGATGGTAAGGGCTTGTAAGCCACGCACACCATTAAACAGCATTTGGGCAATCGGTGAGCCTTCGTCCCCCGCCTCGAAGCTGTCGTAGACCTCATCGCCTTCCAGCGCGATCCGTTGGTTGGTGATGATTTCGAGGATGTCGGGGTTATCGGTCGGTTGGGTTTCGACGGTTACGTATTCAGACATGATTAGTCGGTAGTCTTTAGTCAGTAGACGATAGAGAAGACGATTTAAGCAGCGCGGCGAGAATTTGCTCCAACGGCGGCAGCGGGTCAGCGCCTTTGAAGAAGGCCATGCGCTCATAAATTTCGGCGGCGGCCAGATGGAAACCATCAGGGATACCGACGCTGGAAAAAGTAGTCGCGATTTCCTCCATCTCGCCGGAGAAGCGCCACGCTTTTGCGGTTACCTGCTGCACGTTTCGGGCAGACTCTTCGGCGAAAGTTGAACCACCGCGCGACCACTGGCGTTCGAGGTCGGCGCGGACACCCAAGCCTTCGGCGGCAGCCATGACGGCGCTGAGTAAGGCGGTCGTGCCTTTGGTGTAAGCAGCGAAGCACATCTTGAGGGCTGTAGCTTTGGTGATGTCCTCGCCCAGCACGGCGGTTTCCAACGGGCCAGCGCTGAAACAGGTCGCGACTTCCTCCGCATCTGCGCCGGAGAGATACAGCCATGTGTTGTTTGGCTTCCACGCGGGGCCGCCAATGACCGAACCGCTGACGAAGCGTGTGCCGTGCGTGTGCATCGTTTCGGCGATCCGCAGAACACGCGCCGGAGCGATGGCGTTCATATCGACATACAGCCCACGAAAGCCGAGCGCCAGCACATCGTTGGCCTGTGCCTCGGCAGCGGCGGGTGGGCAGACGCTCAGGATGATCTCGCACGTCCGGCACAGCGCTGCCACCGAACCCACATCTTGCAAGTTCGCCCGCGTGGCACGGCTGGCGGTGTCCACGCTGCGGCCTTCGGATGCCCAATAGACGGTGCTGCCACTGTTTTGGGCGGAAGCCGCAATTGACGCGCCCATCGCGCCGGGGTGCAGGATACCGATTACGGGTGGCATCCGGTTATTGGCTAACGGGTATATTCTTGACGAGGCGCACGGGGTCGCCGATGCTGATCTTGCCACCGACAACGACCTTTGCCATCTGGCCCATCCTGCCCTGCACAAGCGAGGGTGACTTCTTCTGAACGGCTTCAAACTTCGCGCAGCCGGTGCGGGGTTTCACGATTTCAATGATGGCATCCATGCCCATCTGCACCTGATCGCCGGGTTGCAGCGCGTCCACGTCGAGCTGGTGGATGACGATCTGTTCGCCCATTTGACCCGGCTCGGTATAGAAACCCTGTGAGCGGAGAATGGTCAGTGTTTCGTAGGACATGATGTTGAGCTGGCGGTCGGGATGGTGACCGCCCTTCGCATCGCCTTCGATACCGTAATCGGCGACGAGGGTCGCATCATCCAGATCGAGGCGGAGGTATTCATTTTCGGGGTTCGGCTGACCAACAGGCTTGTACACGATGCTGGCAATCTGGGTCATGGCGACATCTCCACAGTTAAGTTGTACTGCCGATTATAACATCTGAGGGATACATTTCTAGCACCAGTGGATAAAACCGTATCGTATTAAGCCGAACCCAATCGTTTGACAGATTTTGGATCACCCGATATTATTTAGGAGTCCAAAATAATTGGGATGATATGTCAAGTTTTAATCCTCGCCATCGTGCTGATAACCCTAGCGGGCAAATCGCTATCGCTTTATATCGTGTGAGTCAGGTCATTGGGTATTTGTTCCGCAAACGGGGAACCGAACAGAACTTATCGCCTGCTCAGATCCAAGCCTTGCTCTTTCTACGCTATTCACGCACGGGAGTACGCACCATCGGCGGCTTATCATCCCGTTTAGCTTCCAGTTACGCGACAACCAGTGGTGTTGTGGATGCGCTCGAAAACAAAGGATTTGTAAAGCGGCAGCCGCTGCCCGAAGATCAACGCACAATTACCTTGCAGCTTACTGAGGCAGGTAGTCAGAAAACCGCATTAGTCGATGATGTTTTAGAGGTCATTGAAAACGCCATCAGCGACTTACCACCCGATAAGCAGCAGGCGTTCATGGATGTCATGCAGCATGTTGTCGGTCGTCTACAGGCATCCGGTCATGTAGAGGTTTATGAAATGTGTTGGGGATGTCAGTTTTTTCGGCAAGATGCCCATCCTGATATGCCGAATGCTCCGCATCACTGCGCGTTTGTCGATGCACCACTGGAAGAATCCAGCACCCTGTTTGAATGTCCCGATTTTATCCCTATCAGTTCACTTTAAAAGGAGGTGATGCTCATGTCTTTGCCGATTACGATGTACGGGGCGGCAGATTGCGATGATACAGCGGCGCTGCGTCAATATTTCCATCAGAAGGGAGTTACCTTTCGCGAAATTAATATTGATGATGACCCGACAGCCGAACAATTTGTGGTCTTCATCAATGCTGGTTTCCGCAGCACCCCTACATTGGTTTTGGGCAGCGGCAAACAGAAGATTATTTTAACTGAACCCACGCCGCAGGAGTTTGAAGGAGTATTGGAACATTTCCAATGAGTGATTAAGGAGAAAAGTGACGTGAATGCTATTCCCGGTTATACGTATGGCGACTCTACGAGTGCCGTATCACCCCTTTCGATCAGCGATTTCGAAGCACTTAAACAATCCGTATTATTTACCAATGAGGATGAACGGTATCTGCAAATGGCTGGCGACATTTTGGCGAACCAAGTCGAAGCGGTACTAGATGTATGGTACGGGTTTGTCGCTTCGCATCCCCATCTCGTGTATTACTTTAGTGATGGACACGGAAACGCGAACAGTGAGTATTTAGCCGCTGTTCGCAAGCGGTTTGGGCAGTGGATACTCGATTCATGCAATAGGCCATACGACCAAGCATGGCTGAACTATCAGCAGGAAATCGGTCTGCGGCATCACCGTTCTAAGAAAAACCTGACCGATCATGTACAGTCCGTTCCCAATATTGCCCACCGTTATCTGGTGGCGTTCATCTACCCGATTACGGCGACAATGAAACCCTTTCTGGCAAAAGGCGGACACAGCGCAGAAGATGTTGAGAAGATGCACCAAGCATGGTTCAAATCGGTGGTTATGCAAATCGCATTGTGGAGTACACCCTATGTTAAGGCAGGCGACTTTTAGTGTGGAAGGCACCCCTTTGACCGCTTAACAGTCCTACCGTCAAGAAGTGCTGTTTACGTGTCAGCCAGAGTGCCTACACTCCAAGATAAACCTGAATAAAACAGGTGTCAATTTATAACGCTAGGCTGTGGAAACCCGCTTTCCATACCCTAGCGTTTGTGTTTTAAGCGCTTTAGCCATCGGGCGCTATAATTCAACTGGAAATAAATTGAGTTTGAAAATTATTCAGGAGAAAAGATTTATGCAAGGCTTGATGATGGATTACCAACTGACACTGCGCCCGATCTTGGAACGCGCGTATCGCTTTTACCCGAAGCGCGAAGTCGTCACCAAAGTGGGCGCGACCACGCACCGCTACACCTATCGCGATCTGTACCACCGGACGGCACAGCTCGCGCACGCGCTCGGCAAACTGGGGGTGCGGGAAAGTGACCGCGTGGCGACGCTGGCGTGGAACACCTACCGCCACCTCGAACTGTACTTCGGTATCCCGTGCATCGGCGCGGTGTGCCACACATTGAACCTGCGCCTGCCGCCCGACCAGTTGATTTACATTATCAACCACGCCGCCGACAAAGTGATCTTTGTGGATGCCAGTTTGCTGCCGCTGTTGGAAAAGATCGCCCCGCACCTGAAAACGGTCGAGCATTTTGTGGTGATGACGGACGCACCGCTGCAAACCAGCCTGCCGAACGCCCACAGCTACGAAGACCTGATCGCCACTGAGCCAACCCATTACGATTGGCCCGACCTGCCGGAGAACACCGCCGCCTCGATGTGCTATACCTCCGGCACAACCGGCGAACCCAAAGGCGTGTTGTATTCGCACCGTTCCTGTTACCTGCACGCAATGAGTGTATGCTTCGGTGATGGACTGGGTATGACGACCAACGAGATTATGATGCCGGTCGTGCCGATGTTCCATGTGCTGGCGTGGGGGCTGCCCTACGCGGCAACCATGCTCGGCGCGGTACAGGTGTTCCCCGGCCCACATATGACCCCACGCGATTTGGTAGGATTGATCGAAAGCGAACGGGTGACGCTGACAGGCGGTGTACCAACGCTTTGGCTGGGTATCCTCAACCTGCTCGAAACCGAGAAGTTTGACCTTTCCAGCCTGCGCTCGATGGTGGTGGGTGGCTCGGCAGCGCCCCAGTCGATGATCGAGGCGTTCCAGAAGCGCCACAATATCCGCGTCGTCCATGCGTGGGGCATGACCGAAACCAGCCCGCTGGGGACGGTGTGCAACCTCAAGCGGGAAATGCTCGACCTGCCGGAGGAGGAGCAGTACCGCATTCGCGCCAAGCAGGGTATTGCCTCGCCGGGGGTGGAGCTGCGGGCGATGGATGAGGACGGCAAGGAAGTGCCGTGGGATGGCAAGGCAATGGGCGAACTGCAAGTACGCGGCCCGTGGATTGCCTCGGCTTATTACAACGACGAGCGTTCTGTTGGGCGCTTCGATGACGGTTGGTTCCGCACGGGCGACGTGGTGACGATTGACGACGACGGTTACATCCACATTGTAGACCGCACCAAAGACCTTGTGAAAAGCGGCGGTGAGTGGATTTCGACAGTGGAACTGGAAGGCGCAATTATGGGACACCCCGGCGTGCTGGAGGCGACGGTCATCGCTGTGCCGCACCCCAAATGGCAGGAACGCCCGCTGGCGCTGGTGGTGCCGCGCCCGAACGCCGAAGCACCGACCAAAGAGAGCATTATCGCGCACATCGCGCCGCGCTTCGCCAAGTGGCAGCTGCCGGATGACATCGTGTTCGTAGAGGCGATCCCCAAGACGAGCGTGGGCAAATTCGACAAGAAAGTGATCCGCGAGCAGTACAAGGATTATGTGCTGCCGTAGAAGGCGTAATTACGACCCCCACCCCACCCCAACCCTCCCCCTTAGCATTCAGGGGAGGGAGTAAAGGCGGAGATCGTTATTTAGTTTAGAGGTATCTATGACCGAGTGGGGGAATTTCTTTTTCGCGCAGGTGGGGGCATCGGCGGCGCTGGTCGGCTTGATCTTCGTGGCGGTGTCGATCAACTTGACCAAAATTCTCGCCTACCAAGGGCAACCGGGGCGCGCGTTTGAAGCCATCGCCGTATTGACGGCTATACTCATCGTGTCGTCGCTGCTGCTCATTCCCAACCAATCCACGCCGCTCATTGGGGTTGAAGTGCTGGTAGTGAGTGTCGGCACATGGATACTGATCACCCGCATCAACATCCGCAACTACACTTCAATCGGCGCACAATACCGCGCGAAGGAACGAACCAACATCCTGTTTAGCCAACTGGCGCTGCTGCCGTCGGTAATCGGTGGGGTTGTGCTGCTGTTCGCGGGCATCGGCGGGCTGTACCTGCTGGTGATCGGTTTTATGCTGTCGTTCATCAAGGCACTGCGGGATGCTTGGATTTTGCTGATCGAGATTAACCGCTAAGTAATCCTTTTGAAAAGTTGATTTTTATGCAGACGGACGCGCTGTCTCGCGTCCCTACGCAAGCGAGAATGTCGATTCGTAGGGACAGCAGACAGGCTTAAATGTCCGCTATTTCCAAGCATTCTCGAATGGATTTTTAAGCAAACGACTTGACGTACTCGATTAGAATAGCCGCAGTCTAACAGAAGGTTCATTCATGAAACTCCCTGCGAAATATTGGCTGGGCATCATCGCCGTGCTGCTGCTGTCGATGTGGCTGGGCGCACGCAAACTGAACGCGGACGGCGTGTGGTACGACGAGTGGTGGTCGCTGTACATCGCGGGGGCAGATGTATTCAATGTGCCACGCGCACCGGCTGACATCTGGCAGCGTATCAGCACCGAGGATATGTGGCAAGCACCCTTGTTCGCCTTCACTTTGGCGGGCTGGGGCAGCGCGGTTGGCTGGACGGAATATGCGACGCGGGCGCTCTCCTTGTTGGCGGGGATGGTGGCACTGGCGGGTTTGTTCCGCCTCGGCTGGACGTTGAGTAAACAGCCCGCCATCGGTTTGGGGGCGGCGGCGCTGCTTGGCACGAGTGTGTGGTTCATCTACTTCCTGCACGAGCTGCGCGTTTATATGCTGCTGGTCATGCTGACGGTGCTGATGCTGCTGCTCTACCGCCGCCTGATGTACGGGCAGCGCGAACCACGCCTATGGGCATACGCGGTATTTGCGTTGGTCGTGGGTTTACTGGCGAACACCCATTACTTCGCATTGCTCATCATCGGCGTTCTCGGTTTTTGGCATCTGGTCACATTGGTCAACGGTCGCCCTACTCGCCGCTGGTGGGGCGCGATGAGCGCGTGGTTCATCGCGGGGGTTATGCTCATTCCCTCGCTCATCAACATTCAAATGGCAGCCGAATTGACGCGCGACCAAAACCGCGCCACGCCGGATGCAGCGCTGATCGTCCGTATGGCAGGCGATACACTGGTCGCTTTCAGCAACACGAATGTCGCGCTGCTGGTCATCCTGTTGGCATTTAGCTTGCTCGCACGGCGGACGCGCTGGCTGTGGCTGCTGGGGCTTTTACTGCTGCCTTTGAACCTCGCAGCCTACACCTTCTTTAAATTGGACGAACTGCGCTACAACATGACGCTGCTGCCACTGCTGGCGCTGCTCGCCAGTTTTGGCCTGTATGAATTGGTGAAACGCCGCGTCCCTGCCTTACTCATCGTGGGTATCTGGGTGACTGCCGGACTGATCGTCGAGGGTGATTTTCAGTTCGAGCGTATCATTCAACGCTGGCCGTCGCAGACCATCCGTGAGATGGCAGCGGTACTCAAAACACAAGTTGAACCGGGAGATGTGATTGTCAATTTGATCGGCAACGAGGACAATCCGGGTCTTGCCTCGCACCCGATGGTGCATTACATGGGCAGTTTCGGTGCGCGGATTGAAGTGGTGGACAGCGTATCACGCCCCGGTGTACAGCCGTTCGCGGCATGGGTGCGGGAGACAGCGGACGATGCCAACCGATTGTGGCTTCTGAATGACCCGCGTTGGCAGTCCGACCAGTGGTCACTGATGGAATACCTGCTGAACGAACAAGACCTGTACCACTGCTCCACCCCCGCCGACCGCGAGGATATGCGGATATGGGGGTTCGCCCGAATCAACGATAACGCACCTGCATGGCGCTACGGCGAGAGCATCCGACTGTCGAGCGCGAACACCCACATAGAGAACGGCGTGTTGAACCTGTGGTTGATGTATCAAGTGGGCGAGGCCGTGCTGCCGAACACCTACTCGGTGGGCGTGTACCTGATGGACGCGGCGGGGCAAGTGCAGGGGCAGTACGATATGGGTTTGCCCACCAACGGTCGTTCATGCCACGCGGCGGTGATACCGGTTGCCGCGCTGCCAGCGGGTGACTATACCGTTCACGCAGCGGTGTATAACTGGCAGACGGGCGAACGGCTGATGAGTACCGCACCGGACGGCGACGAGAGCGATTTACCAGATTTCGAAGTTATCAGCATTAATTAGGCTGATTTGATTCGGAAACTGCACAACATTCGCAATTTTCGCAGATTTCGCATTTATTCCGCCGAATTGTCTGGCGGGAAGCTCCCGTGCATCCGCTGAAGTGCGATTTTATGTCGGCAGAAGTGAGAGAGCGCGGCGCTGAAATGACACCGTTCCGGCGGATTGCTCCCCTGTATCCACCGCTGTGCAGCATTTGCAGTTGCATGGCGGTGGTGAGGGAGAATGCCGCCGAAAACGCAAAAGTAAATGCAAACCATTGTTAACCGCAGAGAACACAGGTTAACATTCAAGATAAAATTCCTGAGGGAAAAATACAAATC
Source organism: Chloroflexota bacterium (assembly GCA_020161935.1). Lineage (GTDB taxonomy): Bacteria > Chloroflexota > Anaerolineae > Aggregatilineales > Phototrophicaceae > CFX2. The sequence goes on along the minus strand of JAIUNI010000009.1, from coordinate 236,733 downwards.
CAGTTCTCCCTCAACTTGCTTATTCTGAATGTTAACTACAGAGAAAAGGCAAGAGAATTAAACCGCCAAGTCGCCAAGTACGCCAAGAGCAATACAAGGTAGGACTGCATTAAGTGGTGGAGGGTTCATTCGACCCCACCCCACGACGGTACGTTCGCAGGCTCACTCCGCTGATAGAGTAACAGGGAGAACCCCACCCCAACCCCTCCCCGTAGTAACAGGGAGGGTCTTTAAAGACTTTTATGGCTCACCATACATAGGAGTTGCCATAAAATGAGTATCCACCGCTTAGTGTGGTGCTACCGCAAAGCTATTACACTTATATTTTAGAACAAAAAGGCTAGTTTAGTCAATAGAGTTTGGTTCGAATTTACAAACTTTTGCGAGGGGGAATAAAAAGCCGCCTGTTTGATGAGGCGGCTGTGGTGTTGGTCAGTCTTCGGGGATGGGTTCGATGTGGCGGACGGTGTAGCGGTTGATGCCGTTGGGAGTTTCGACCTCGACAATATCGCCGACCCGTTTGCCGAGCAGCGCCTTGCCAATCGGCGAACTATCGGAGGCATCTTCTACGCCGGGGCCGACGTTGGTGCGGGCGGTGATTTCGGCACTGGAGAGGACATCCAACTGAACTTCCTCGCGGGCTTCAAAATCCCAGAGTGTTACCCGTTCGCCGGTGTTCACCCGTTCGGGGTCGGGGTCTTCATAAATTTCGGCACGGTCGAGGACGAAGCGCAGATAGCCGATTTTCTCGTCCATGCGCTCTTTGCGGCGGCGCGAGTCGAACTCCAGCGCGACATCCGCATCGTCGTCATCGCCACCTGCTTTGTCGTTCAGCGAATCGTTAAGCACCGACCGTTCTTCGCGGGCTTCGGCTTCCAAACTTTCAAGCTGCTGCTTAATCTGATCATAGCCCCGTTGGGTCAGGACAAATTTTTCTTCCGACATGATTATTTGCTCACTTTCCCTGTGCCGGAATAATACCTGTTCGCGGGGCGACAATCTACGGGCAATTGGATTAAGGTGGGAACGGGAGGGTCATAACCCCTCCCCTACGCGAGAATGATCGTTCAACGTGATTCGAGGCAGTGGGCATCAGCCTTTTACGTTTACGGTTGGTTTTTGGCCTTTTCTTCCGAGTCGATGCGGTGGCCTATGCCTTGAATAATATCCAGCGGCTTGCCAGCGATTTCGGCACGGTGTTCCTCGACGATATGTTCCGGCACGACCGAGGCGAATAAGCGCATCCCACCTAACACAATCGCAAGGTCATCCAACTGTCCCAAGCCGATCATGAAGTCGGGAAGAATATCAATCGGCGAGATCACATACAGCAGGCCGACAAAGGGAATGGCTTTCGCCCACAGCGGCACACGCGGGTCGCGTATGAGGTGCCACGTTAGGCGGATTTGGTCAATGATTGCACGCAGCATGTTTTTTGAGTCTCCAGTCTATAGTCACGCATGATTAGATGCGCGGCTTTGGTATGCGGTATTGGCATCCATCACACTATTATACGCAGATTAAGAGGTGGGGTTGCTGTGTTGGGTGATGAAATCGGCGACCAGTTGGAAAACCGTTTCGCGTTCGGAATCCTGCGGCAGGATATGGTCGCTGTGTTTGAGCGTGTGCTGTTCGATGACACTGGATTTTACCTGACTCAGCAGCAGGTCGCGGTTACTGAGCGGCACGGTTTGGTCAGCTTCGGAGTAGATGGCGAGCAGCGGCACTTTGACGGCGGGCAGGCATTCGCGGACGACCCCCGCGAGGGCGAAGATCTCGCTGACGGCGGCGGTTGACCAGAGGTTGTGGCGCACCCGCCCGACGACATGCTCGCCGCGTCGTGTTTGCTCGGCGTTGATTAACTCAACCAGTGTGCTGCGGTCGGTTTGATCGGTGTAGGGGCGTATCCACTTCGCCCAATGCGCGGCGGCCATCGACCGGTTGGCGAAGGTGATGGGTGTCGCCAGCGCGGCGAGGCCATCCACCTGTGCATTCGCCGCCAGCAGCAAGCCCAGCATCCCGCCCATCGAATGCCCGACCACGAACACCCGCTCACACTGGCTGCGGAGGATGCCGAGCGCATCTTCGACCGCCGTGTACCAATCCTGCCAGCGATGGCGGGTCATATCGTGGTAGTCGGTGGCGTGGCCGGGGAGGCGCGGGCCGTAAACGGTACAGCCCAAATCGGCGAGGTGTTTACCCAGCCAGCGCACCTCGGCGGGCGAGGCCATGAAGCCGTGCAGGCAGAGTACGCCGGTGCTGCCGCCGCGAAAGAAGAAGGATTCACCGCCGGACATGATGTGGGGGATAGGTGTGGTCATGGGGAAGATTGTAAAGTGCGGCGCAGCGGCACGCAAGAACAGGTAACAATTTCGCAGCGGGTGTATGCTGGGGGTAGAAACGGCAGTCATTCAGTTCATTTTAAGGAGTGGCGCTATGTACGGGACAGTGGCACGGATGGTTGTAAAAGACGGGATGCAGACGGATTTCCTGCGGATCACAGAGGAAGTTGAAGGGGTTGCGATACCGGGGATGCAAGCGGTCTACGTTTACCAGATGGACGCGGACAGCCGTGAGTATTACATGACGGTGCTGTTCGACAGCAGAGAAGCCTACGTTGCGAACGCGAATAGTCCTGAACAACACGCCCGCTTCACACTGCTGATGACGGCGCTGGAGACCGAACCGGAATGGCACGACGGCGAAGTGGTGTACGCGAATGCTTGAGGCAAAGGCAAAGAATTAACCACTGAGGCACAGAGAACACAGAGAATAAGACAGAGAAGCTAGTACTTTGTGCCTTGAGTGCGGCTAGATTACAGGGTTTTCGGTACAATCCGAAGTTCTAAGCATGTCATCGCGGAATGCGAAAACACGATGAGGATAACCTGATGCGTCGAATTGGACTAATCGCCCTGTGCTTACTGCTGATGGTCGGGTGGGTGCGGGCGCAGGATGGGCTGGATTTACCCGCACCGCTTTACCTGCTGACCAATAACGGGCAGGTGCAGCGCGTGGGGTTGGGTACGGAAGGGATGTCGGTCGTTACGCCGGAGGATTTGTTCGTCGTCGATTTCGGTGTCGCGCCGGACGGCAATTGGCTGGCGTACCGCACGCAGGACGGCCTCACCATCCGCAACATTTATACCGAGGCCGAGGCGGTCATCGAGCAAGGCACGGCTGACCTGCCGCCCTCGCGCGGGCATGGGGACACGCTGGCGTGGTCGCCAACGGGGGACATGCTGGTATACAGCACAGCTTACGGGGCGCGGGTGTACACCAACACGCCGACCGAAGCCCTATTCGCCGACCTGCGCGAAGGCATCTTTGTCAACTTCCAGTGGTCGCCGACGGGGGCTTACCTCGCTGCCGAGGCAGAGGATGATATCTGGTGGTTGTACCGCCGCGAGAGTAACGCCCTCATTCTCACCAGCGCAATTTCGTCGTCGATTGGTCTCGCGTGGGTCAGCGCCAGCGAAGTCGTGTTCGCCCCGGCGAACGGCGGCCTCGTACGGATGAACCTCGCCAGCGGGAACGCGCAAACGGTACTGCTGGACGATACGTGGAACTATCAACTCCCCGCCACTCAGGCGGACGGCACGCTGATGCTGTTCGGGGTGCAGAAGTCGGATACGGAAGTACCGGAAGGCAGCGCCCGACTCATCAGCCTCGCCCCCAATACGCCGCGCAGCAATGCCCTATCGGAGATCGTGCTGGAACTCAACGGCGCACGGTGGGCACCCAACGGCAACCTCATCCTCGCGCTGCGGGGTGGTGTGCTGGCGCTCATCCTGCCCGCGACCGGCGAAGGCTTCCCGCTGCCGTTCGCGGATGTGGTGGCCTATAGTTGGGGGCCGCTGCCGCTGAACCGTGTCGACGGAATCGCGCTGACGAGCGAGGGCGCGTTCCTCGCGGCGGACGGCGATAATGTGCAGCAGGTGTGGCACTTACCCGCAAACAGCAGCCCTCCGGTGCAGGTGACACAAGCCTCCGAGGATGTGACGGCGTACGTGGTGGCCCCCGGTGGCGGTGAGGTGACGTTTGCCAGCGGTGGACGGTTGTGGGCGCAGGGGTTCATCACGCCGAACGCGCCGCGCGTGCTGGTCGATAAGGCGGCGTTCGCCAGTGAACTGGTCTATAACCCCAACGGGCAGCAAGTCGCGTTTGTGCTGCCGAACAGCGAGGGTGTCGAAGGCGGCATCTGGCTCGTGTCGGCGCAGGGCGGTGATGCCAAGCTGATCCTGCCGCACGGCGCACCGAATTTCCCGCCGGGGTCGGTCTTTAGCCAGCCAGTATTCGCGCCGAACATCAACGGCTTGCTCGTCACACGGTCAGCGGCGAACACCCCCGAAGCGCTGCTGCTGATCGACCTGAGCGCGTTGGAGACACAGGAAATCGGGGTCGCGAGTAAGGCGATCTGGCTGCAAAGCGGCTTCGTGCTGGCCTACAACAGCGGCTTGGGTTACGGCGAGAATACCAGCGAGCAGATTATTTACCGCATCGACCCTGCCAACCCTGCCGAGGCGGCGAAGATCGCCAGCATCCCGCAGCCGGCGCGGATTGTGACGATGCAGGATGTGGTCGCGTCACGGGCGCGGCTGGTGCTGGGGAGTTCGCAGATCGGCCCCCGCGCGTTGAACGTGGCGGATATGCTGACGACCACGGGGGCGATCACGGCGGTGGGCAGCGGTGGCTTTATGGTGCTGCCTGTCCTCTCCCCGGACGGTCGTTATCTAGCAGGGCAAACTCACGAAGGCGGGGCGCTGACCATTCGCGATATGCAGACCATGCAGCAGGTGACGCTGACCGCGCCGCCGCAGATAAGCGCCTTCTCATGGGTACGCTAATCCCTTACTTAACAATCGCGTGTATGATGTGTGTCATAAAGTTGTCCTAAATATTGTGTTGCAAGTTTGCACCTACCGTGGGGTGGGTAGCAGCACACCTTCAAGGAGGTGGCGTAATGCCATCGGAACGTGTATTGGTGATCGAGGATGAGGCGCGTATCGCCCAGTTTATTGAGCGCGGCTTAATCTATGAAGGCTACCGCGTCAGCGTGGCGCGTGATGGGCATACAGGGTTGACGATTGCCCGCGATAACCCGCCTGATCTGGTGGTGTTGGATTGGATGCTGCCGGGGTTGGACGGATTAGAAGTGTGTAAACGTCTGCGAGCGGCGAGCGATGTGCCGATTTTGATGCTGACCGCGAAAGATGATATTAAAGACCGCGTCGCCGGTTTGGATGCTGGCGCGGATGATTACCTTGTCAAGCCGTTTTCGGTGGATGAGCTGATGGCACGTGTGCGGGCGTTGTTCCGCCGCTCGGTTCCCGCCTCCCGACCGGAAATTCTGCGCTTCGCCGACCTGACGTTAGACACCGGTACGCACCGTGCTTACCGTGGTGAGCGCCCGATTGACCTGACGGCGAAGGAATATGAACTGCTTGAGCTGTTTATGCGGAACCCACGCCAAGTACTGACCCGCGATGTGATCTTCGACCGCGTTTGGGGTTATGACTTCGGCGGCGAAAGCAACATCATTGAAGTCTACGTGCGCTATCTGCGCCAGAAAACCGAAACGGATAATTCCCCGCGTGTGATCCATACGGTACGTGGTGTCGGCTACGTGCTGCGCGAGGAAGAATAACAGGTTGATCGAAAGGGCTGCGGTCGTTCCTTGCTCCATGCCGCAGCCAAAGTAGTAAGCAGTGAATAGATGACCATCCGCAGAAAACTCATCCTCCTGTACGCCGGATTAATCGCCATTGTCATCATCTTTTTTGGTCTTGGCGTGTTTTCGGTCATCCGCGCGACATGGATTGAAACGGTGGACGCGACCCTGCGCGAAACCGCCGATCAGGTCATCAAGAACAGCGATTCGTATCCCGTCGGTGAGTTCGGTGCGCCCACACGCATTGTCCTCGTCCTGCCACAGTTGGATATTTTCCGCGCCTCGAACATCCTCGTGCAGGCATGGGCACCGGACGCGGAAGGTCACTTCGAACTCCGCGCCCAGTCGGATAACCTGCGGGATTACGCCCAGCCGCTTGACCAGAATGCGCTGATGGCGACCACCGCGCAAGTCACTACCGTCAAGAAAGACAACGCCGAAGTGCGGGTAATGACCGTGCCGCTGCGTGTGACCGGGCAGGAGAATGTGTTCGGCCTCATTCAGGTGGCGGATTCGCTAGATACCGTCAACCAAGCCACCAGCCGCTTATCGCTGTTCATGCTCGGCGGGGGTATTTTGGCGGTGCTGGCTTCGCTGGGGTTGGGCTATTGGCTCTCCGACCAAACACTGCGCCCGATTGAAGCGCTGACCGAAGCGGCAGATAACATCGCCACAGCTAAAGACCTCGAAACACGCCTGACGTGGAACGGCCCGATGGATGAACTTGGCAGGCTGACGGTTGTCTTTAACCGTATGATGGATCGCCTTGAACACTTATTTACCGCCCAGCGCCGCTTGGTGGCGGATGTCTCCCACGAACTGCGTACGCCGCTGACGGCCATTCGCGGCAACCTTGACCTCGTTCGCCGCTATGGGATGGATGACACCTCGCTCGAAGCGATGCACAGTGAAGCCGAGCGTATGTCGCGGATGGTGGATGACCTGCTGCTGCTGGCACGTGCGGACTACGGTAATCTGGTGATCGACATGACCGAGATTGACGCGGATACAGTGGTGACGGATGTGTTCAAAGAGGCGCGTATTCTGGCTAAAGACCGCAATCTGCTCATCCGTATCCACCACATCGAGCCGGTACGCCTCAAAGGCAACTCCGACCGTCTTAAACAGCTCCTGCTCAATTTGGTGAGCAACGCCATCAAATTCACACCGGATGGTGGGCAGATTGGCCTTTCGCTGCGCCAAGCCGGACGTGAAGCGGTCTTTCAGGTGAGCGACACGGGTGTGGGTATCGAGGCGGAAGATATTGCCCACATTTTTGATCGTTTCTATCAGGCGGATACGTCACGCACGCGCGTTACGAACAGCGGCGGCGCGGGTTTGGGGCTTTCGATTGCCAAGTGGATCGTCGAGGCACATGGCGGGACGATTGAAGTCAAGAGCCGCCCGAATATCGAAACGGTATTCACCGTCCGCATCCCGACTATCGAGCAGACCTTCCCGCTCGTCAGTGAGGATGGTCAGTCCTACAGCTCGATGGCGCTGCAAAAGCTCGGTCTTTCGCGCCGCAAAACGCCGGTTGATGGCATGATCGAACGGCGCTAATGGCCTAAACCACGTCTCCAACCTTCGTCGGACGACAATCTGTTTCCATTTCATTCATAATGGTCATATAGTAAATCATGGGCGCACGGCATATTCGTGTGCCTTTCGGAGATATGACCATGTACCGCTTACGAGCATCCAAGCCGCATCTCGTGTGGTTTTTACTCGCCTTTTGCTTAGGCACTGTTCCATTTGTTACTGCTCAATCCGCGTCCGCCTGTGCGCTGCCGCCGCGCCTCACCATCGGGCAGCGGGGACAGGTGATCGGCACCTCGCCCAACAACTTACGTGCTGCACCCGCCCGCAGTGCTGACCTGATTGGCATGATCGACGGTGGCGGTTTGTTCACCGTACTGGCTGGCGCGGCGTGTGACCCGACCAGCGGCATCAATTGGTGGCAGGTCGATTATGCAGGGCAAACAGGTTGGACGGCGGAGGGCGACAGCCAGAATTACTTCGTCGAGCCTATTAACCCTGCCCTGCTTTATCGCACCGATGAACTGGTGACCGGCGCGGGTGAAGAAGGCCGCGCTGATCTGGCGCTGGTTGATCTGGTCACAGGCGAAAACCGCGTTCTGACGACCAACATTCCGCAGGAATTATCAGCCGGTCAGCTCGTTCGTTTGGGGATGTTCGCGTGGACACCGGCGGGCGACAAAATCGCCTTCACTGCCGAAATCTACGAGCCGTTTATCCGCACCATCGACCAATCGGTTTACCTGATGAATCCCGATGGCTCCGGCAAGTGCTTGCTGGCAGAGGACATGACGATCATCGAGAACGGTTTGTACGCGGTGATGCCATCCGAGCCGACCGAAAGTGACGGTGCGCCGTTGGACTTCCCAACCTGCGAAAATCCTTCACCCTTCCTCCCTTCCGGCTACCGGTTTATGGTCGAGCCGGTACAAATCGGCGTGGCCTTCAACCAGACGACCGGCGACCGTATCCAACTCACTGACCGCACGATTGGCGATGCGCTGTACGGTTCCAGAGTATCGCCTGACCAGACAACGGCTGCCCTTGTCCTTTCCGATAAGGACTATCATTATTCGCTGTTTCTGACCCCATTAGCCAATCCCCAGCCGCAGCTTGTGACGCTGGATGCCGAACCGACGACGGCGCTCGGTTGGTCACCGGACAGCCAATCGCTGCTGGTTGCCACGCAAGATGACTTATCAGGTATCGTGTTGCTGGTACGCATTAACGCAGTGACGGGTGAGCAAACGGTTATCTACGAGGGTGAGACGTATGGCTATGACCTCAGCGCACCAGTATGGTCGCCTTCTGGTGAGCAAATCGCTTTCTCTATTGGCACCGAGGCGGGTGAACCGCACTTGACCGTGATGAACGCCGATGGCAGCGACCTGCGCCAACTCGACACCCCCATTTCGCACGGGCAGATCGTCTGGCGACCAGAGTAAACTCTCACTATGAATAGTTTTCATAGGGGAGGGGCTGAGACCCTCCCGTTTGTTTGTTTATCCGCCGAAGCGTTCTTCTAAGTAACGTACGGCGAAATCCACCAGATCCGCCGCATCAAATAGATATGACTGCGCCTCGCCAACCTTGCCGGTTTGCCCGCGTCCGGTGGCGAGATACGCTTCGGCAATCTCGTAAAACTCGTAGTCAGCGTGCGGGTCGCCCGTGTTGTAGTCATCAATCTCAACCCACACGGTTTGCCCATCGCGGATGATCGGGCAGGTGTAGTGAACGGTGCGCTTGGGCATATTGGCGAGCGCTTCGGCGTGGTGCAGCAGCGTGATCGTATCCAGCGGTGCGCCGAGCATCAACACTTTGCCGCCGGTTTCCACCAGCTTCGCCAGTGGCGAACCCGCGCCGTAGCCGAAGTTCAGCGGATGGTCACTGGTTATCCACGCCGCCTGTTTGCCGACCGCGCCGATGGACGCTTCAGGGTTGGCACTGCGCTGCACCCCCGGCCATGTCCGCAGCACTTCGACCAGTACACCGTGGTCGCGGGTGGCGCGGGCAGTGGCAGGGTCGAACGGTGGGTGATGCCTGAGGAACAACTGCTGCGCTGCCGCGTCTAACTCACCCACGTAGTCGGGGATGTTTTCCCAGCCGACATACATCATCACCGTACCATCAGCCGTGAGCGTGTCGAGCAGGGCTTGCATGACCGCGTTCGGCCCACCCATCATGTTGCCCACGGCCTTCATGGAGGAATGCACCATGACCGTATCCGAGGGCATCAGCCCAAGCTGGCGGAGGTTAGTGATTAAGTCCTGTTGAGTAATAATTGGCTTGCTTAAATCCACCATAAATTGCCTTAACCCTTAAGGTTGTACAAAAACTTTTACGATTTTTGGTTTTTCCTGTTGTATACTAGCCATGTTCGGCTGTAGCAACGGGAGGCGTACCATGCCCGACGAAATTGTATTACTGGTTTTCTCATCACGTAAAGTGCTAACCAAAGCCCTCGACCGGATGGCGACGCTTGACTATATTGACATCCGGCGCGGCGCGATTGTCGCCAAAGCCGCCAATGGTGAAACGATTGTCCTTGACGATGACGTGTCACCGAATCAGGGTGGTATCGCCGGTGGTACACTTGGCGCGGCGATGGGTGCGCTGGGCGTGGCGCAGTTGGGTGCATTGGCGCTCCCCGGTGTCGGCCCCATCATTGCCCTCGGCACGGCAGCCCTCGTCGGTGGATTGGTCGGTCGCGCGACCGGACGCTTCGCCGCCCTTCGTGTGGACTTCGGCTTCCGTGTCGAGCAGATCGAACCGCTGGCTTCACAGTTACAAGCCGATCATCCGGCGCTCGTGCTGGACTTGAAAAACGCCGATCACATCCTCCCACGCTTGCACGACGATCTCCGTCCCTACAAATTTGAAGTGATCAAAGTACCCCAGCTCGCCATCGCTGGTTAATCTTCACGACTTGATATGATCTTCGCAGGGAATGGTCTCGAACCATTCCATTTGATTCCCAAATAAAGCTCCGGTATTCAACATGCCTCCACCTCAATTTGCCCGACAACGGCATAATGCTTGCCATCGGGCAGGTACAGTCGTTCAGTGCCTTCTGGCTCGAACAACCCCAGCCATAAATCATACGTCCCGGCTGGCACATCGGCTGGGATAGTTGCCGTGATGGGGTCGGCTATGAGCAGTTCATCGGCGCGTGTCCATGTGATCGTCGGGCGAGAGTCACCCACTGGCTGCTGCCCGTTGATAGGCGCACTGAGTTCCCCCTGCGGGTCATTCGCCAGATGCAGGAAGAAGGCGTAATAACGGGTGGGTGTGGTGACAGCGCCCCAGCTCAGGTCTAACGTGATGTCAGTACCCGCGCATACGTTCGTTGGCTCAATCGCGAACCCGCGCAGTTGGATGCTGTCGCCAAAGGTGATGTATGCATCGGCAGACCGTAACCCCTGCATATCACCAACTTGATAGACTATCCATGTCTCACCCCGCAGCGTGGCATCGTCGCCGTTGGTGAGCAGCGGTGTCAGCGGCGTGGTCAGTTGGTCGAAGGTGATATAAGCTGGCGCGACCAGATAGCGCACGTTCTCCGTTTGTAACATCGCGTCTGTCACCTCGTTTGACGGGATATACGCCCCCCATTCCGGCGTGGTGATCTTCGCCCCTCGGTAGCCATACAGCGGGTCAGCCGCGCTGGCAAGGTTCACGTCGGTAATCACCGTTACCTTATCGCGTGCGTTCGCTGCCAGCCAATCCATCAGCAGCACGCGCCGGTCAGGTCGGGTTTGCTCGCCCGTTTCGTTGACGACATCCCGCGCCATGCCCACCAGCGGAAGGCATACGATTATCACGACAATTACACTCACTGCCAATCGCGCCGTTCGCCCGAATGAAATGCGGTTGATTTGCGCCAGCAGCAGCCCGACACCCACACCTGCCAGTCCCGCCATCAGCGCCAGCGCAGGGAGATAGTGGCGCGGAAATAACCGCGATCCGTTGATACTGAGGATGATATTCAGCGCCAGAATCATCAGCGGCAGCATGAGCAGCGGGACGAGGTGAATGCGCTGGCGCAGCGGCTTCACGAACAGCAGTAAAAAGCATACCAACGGCAGCACACCGAATATCCAACCCGAACCGATGTCGACTGATTGGTAAACGAGGTTATCAAGCACTGTGAAGGGTGTTGGGACGTTCGGCGTTGTCCCCGGCATATACAGGCCGCCTTCCAGCGCGTGCCGCCCAAACACCACCCATGCACCAAACGCCGCCACGATCACGCCGTAGGTCAGCACCAGCCGCAGCGTGCGCGCATGGTCAGGCCAGAAGCGCAGGCAGCACACACCGCCTGCCGCGAACACGACCGCCGCCTGCCACTTGAACACCGTCGCCAGCACGCCGAACACCACACTCAGCCACAGCCAGCGTTCCGACGACCGTTTCCACGCGGTTACTGCCGCCAGCAAACTCGCCACAAACCACATGCACAACCAGCAGTCGGGCATGGCGTACCGTGCGTGGCGCACCGCTAAAGGCAGGCACAGCCAGCCCAACCCCGCGACGATGCTGGCAGTTAACCGGATGAATGGCGGCGTTTCCTCATCGAATAAGGCGCGTGCCAGCAGCAGCAGCAGCACCAGTGTCACGGTAAAGGCCAGCACCGAGGTCAAGCGCCCGATTTGCGTCGCGCCTGCCGGATTAATAAACGGGTCGCCCTGCGCGATCTGCATCTGCTGCACCACCGCCGAAAGCCACACCATCCCCGGCGGATATTCGGGCTGGAACATATCCCATGTTGGGTCAATTGTCGCCCGTCCGCGCGTCCACATGGTCATCTCGTCGGGGTAGTCGATGAACGGCAGCCCGTGTTGGTAGCCTGTTACAGCCACCGCAAAGCCCATGAGTGTAACCACACAGTAGACGAATATTTCGAAGGGCGCGAAACGGGATAAACGCGGCATAACCATCATCCAAGCCAATAGCAATTGATAAGTGCAGCGTACTTGTAACGGATTACCGTCACCTTTTCAAGCGGTGGATTGGACGCGGCTAGCGGGTAAGCATATAATTTAGAGCATTAACGTGAAGGAGTTTCCATGTCGGACGAACAATCCATTCGCCGGAGTGTGGCCGCAGCCCTGCGGCGGCAGCTTGGGCAGGGAAGCAGCCGTTTGGTGATTGACGAATCAATGGTGAATGCCGTGCCGGAAGGTGGTACGCTGGAAGTGCCAACCGGTGCGCTGGTCACGCCGCTTGCCCAGAGTACTGCCTTGATGCGGCATGTCACGCTGGTCAACGCCACCGATGCCTATACCCATATGGCGGGCGATACGGTTGCCATCGGCGCGGATCACGGCGGGTTCGCCATGAAAGAAATGCTCAAAACCGAGCTACAGGGCAAGTACACGGTTATCGACTGCGGCACGAACAGCACCGAAAGTGTCGATTATCCCGACTTTGCGCTGGCCGTTGCCGAGCAGGTTGCCAGCGGTCGGGCATGGCGCGGCATTATGATCGACGGCGCGGGGATTGGCTCATGCATGGTCGCTAACAAAGTGCCGGGTGTGCGGGCGGCCCTGTGCTACGATTACGCGACTGCCGTCAACAGCCGCGAACACAATGACGCGAATGTGCTGACGTTGGGCGCGGGTCTCATCGGCAATGCGCTGGCGAAACAGATCACCGAAACGTGGTTGAAAACGGCGTTCGGTGGCGGACGGCACGGCAAGCGCATCGACAAAATCATCGCCGTCGAGCAAAAATACGGTAAAGAGTGAAGTTATGGAGCGTGCATCATGACGCGAGTTTCAGAATTGACCGTCGAAGAACTGATGGATTTGCTCAAACGTGAAATGCAAGATGTCGTTCGTGCCGCTGTTCGTGATGCCTTATCTCAGCCGCAATCTGTACGAAATGACCAATTCGACGTTCTTGATATTCCATCGCTTGATGTTGGCGAATGGCCTGCGGACTTGAAGCTGCTGAGCCGTGAGGAAATGTATGGCGATGACGGACGTTAAGCAGCCGGTATTTATTGATACAAATGTCTTGATTCGTCTCCATGTTGAAACTGCGCCGGATCATGAGTTGGTTCGCCATGCGGTAAAACAGTTACTGACGAATGGTTTAGAATTATGGATTAGTCGACAAGTCCTGCGTGAATATTCAGCCGTTTTAACAAGAGAGCAACCTTACACAAAGCCAGTTGCACCGCCGAGTGTGGCAGCACAAATTCGCCTTTTTGAAACACGATATCGTGTAGCGGATGAAAACGCGCGAGTTACAGCCGCATTATGTGGTTTAATGGACACAACTTTGATGGGCGGCAAACAAATACATGACGCTAATATTGTCGCGACGATGTAAGTGTATGGTATTCAACATTTAGTAACCCTAAATCCTGTAGATTTTAATCGTTTCTCTGGGTACATAACCGTAACCACGCCTCAAGATGTAGTTACGAACGGCATATAAATCCAGTAAACAGCAAGGTTAATTATGAAACGAGTATCGAACGCCGAATTTGAGCAGATGGTCAACGAGATTACCCGTCAGGTGATCGATAAGATGAACACCCAACCTGCGCCGGCTGCCGCTGCGCCTGCTAAATCATCCGCGTCCGTGAGCCATAACCACGCCGTCGATGGCTGCGACTGCAAAGATGGGCGCTGTGTCCGCGAGTGTGCCGACCGTGTGAAGCAGTTCGTCAACACTGGCGCGGGGCGTATTACCTCCGGCTTGGGCTACATTCCGCGTGACCTCAGTATTGCGCGGCTGATCGACCATACCCTGCTGAAACCGGATGCCAGCGCGGCGGAAATTGCCCAACTGTGCAAAGAAGCGCGGGAATACCACTTCGCGTCGGTGTGCGTGAACAGCACCAACGTGCCGCTGTGTGCCGATCTGCTGAAAGGCAGCGACGTGGCGGTGTGTACCGTCGTCGGCTTTCCGTTAGGTGCTTCACCTGCCGAGGTCAAGGCTTACGAGGCGCAGTTGGCGATCCAGAACGGCGCGACTGAAATCGACATGGTGATGAACATCGGCGCGTTGAAAAGCCGCGACATCAAAGCGCTGCATCATGATATTGCCACCGTCGTCAAAAACTGCCATGCCCATAACGTCATCTGCAAAGTGATCTTCGAAACCAGCAAGCTCAATGATGAGGAAAAGGTAATCGCCTGTCAGGTGTCGAAAGTCGCCGGTGCGGATTTCGTCAAGACGAGTACCGGCTTCGGCGGTGGTGGCGCAACCGCAGCCGATATTGCGCTGATGCGGAAGGTGGTCGGGCCAGAGATTGGCGTGAAGGCTTCCGGCGGCGTGCGTAACCTTGAGGATGCACAGGCGATGGTACAAGCGGGGGCAACCCGTATCGGCGCGAGTGCCGGCGTAGCTATCGTCAAAGCCGAACGTGGCGAAACGGTTGCTGCCAGCGGCAAGGGCTACTAAGCGAGAAAGGAAACCGACCATGCGAGCATTCAAAGAAGTCGAGACGATTCTAGCCAGCATGAGCCGTGCTGAAAAAGCCGAATTATTGCAGTGGGTAGCGCGTGATCTGGGCGATGCCGTTCCGGGTATCGAAAATGATCCTTCAGTGAGTGGTGGCGAAGCCTGCATTGTGCGGACTCGTATTCCTGTATGGGTGCTGGTTCAGGCGCGGCGGCTTGGTACCAGTGAAGCCGATTTGCTGCGTAGTTACCCAACGCTTCGGGCCGAAGATTTGGTGAATGCGTGGGGTTATTATCGGTCACATCGAGACGAAATTGAGCAGCAGATTGCCGATAACGAGGCTGCATAAATCATGCCCGAAGACACGACCATAGCAACGACGACCATGCCCTTAACCGTCGACACATTAGCCGAGCAGTTGGCGGCGTGTGGCTTGCAGGCGGGGCAAACCGTACTGGTTCACAGCAGCATGAGCAAACTTGGTTGGATTGTAGGTGGGCAGGTCGCCGTGATTCAAGCCCTGCTGCGGGTGCTGGGTGAAAGCGGCACGTTGATGATGCCGACTCATACGTCCGGCAACACCGATCCGGCGAGGTGGCAGCATCCACCGGTGCCGGAGTCGTGGGTTCCGGTTATCCGTGAACACATGCCAGCCTTCGACCCGTTGATTTCACCAACGCGGGAAATGGGTGTGATACCCGAATTGTTCCGAACGTGGCCGGGTGTTGTCCGTAGTAATCATCCCATCGGGTCGTTTGCGGCTATCGGGCCGAATGCGGCTTATCTGACCAGCCACCATTTTCTCCTCGATATGTTCGGTGATACGTCACCAATCGGCAAGCTGTATGAACTGGATGGTTACGTGCTGCTGTTGGGTGTTGACCACGAAAACGACACCTCTTTACATCTGGCGGAACATCGGGCGATGTGGGCGAACAAACCCTATATACCGGAAGGCACAGCCATGCTGGTGAATGGGGTGCGCGAGTGGGTGAGCTTTTCGATGCTGCAATTGGATAACGATGACTTCAATATCGTCGGGAGGGCTTACGAGAAGCGGGCGGGCATTCAACACGGCAAAGTGGGTGAGGCGACGGTGCGGTTTTTCCGACAGCGACCTTTAATCGACTTTGCGGTAGAATGGATGCAGAACAATCGATAGTTAGGCATTATTGTAGGCTGTTGGCGGATGGCTACAGCCAATTTTTAAGGAGCAACAGAAATGGCTGAAGCATTAGGGATGATCGAAACCAAGTCATTTGCGGCGCTGGTCGAAGCGGCGGATGCGATGGTCAAGGCGGCACGGGTCGAGCTGGTGAGCTACGAAAAGACCGGCGGCGGCTTTGTGACGGCGGTGGTGCGTGGCGACGTGGCAGCCGTGAAGGCAGCCGTAGAAGCCGGTGTCCGCAGTGCCGAAAAGGTCGGTGAAGTGGTGGCGGTACACGTCATTCCACGTCCGCATGTCAACGTCGATGCCATTCTGCCGTTGGGGCGTACCGACGAAGGCAAAGCAGGTCTGAAGAACGAGAAATAAGCGGTTGGCGGTGAGCCAATGCCTCAAGGAGTAATGGCGTTATGATGCTGGCGAAGGTCATCGGCACAGTGGTTGCCAGTGCCAAGAGTGCAAAAACCGATGGGCTGAAGATGCTGATTTTGCAGCCGTTGGATTTGGCGGGTGCGGCCAAAGGGGCGTATGTCGTGGCCTTTGATGCCGTCGGGGCGGGTGAGGGCGAGGTCGTGCTGTACGTGACGGGCAGCAGTGCTAGGCAAACCGAAGCCACCGAGGGCAAACCAGCCGATGCAGCCATCTTTGCGATTGTCGATACATGGGATGTGAACGGCGAGGTCAAATACTCCAATAGTGCTGAGTACGCAGTGCCGGGTACCGAGAAACCCAAGAAAAAGCGTTAGAACCGGTACGGCGAATTGAAGCTAGAGTGATACGAGAAGGTGTGGTCAAAATGACTGCACCTTTTTTGTTTGCCTGTTTTACAGGCGATAACAGGCAGCTAGACCCTTCCTGAACCCGATTTGTGAAGATGCGGTTTGGAAAATGAAACCGTATTCTAACTTTTGCGTCGGTTTGGAGGCAAAAGCTGAAATAGTAACGGATCAATTTGCAGTAAAATATGAGCGTTGTAATTGGTCTTGAGGCGCAAGCGATGATTCCTGATGCGAAAATAAACGAGTTTGTGCAACGGATGCGAAAAGGCTTTGAAGATACACCCTATCCGGGTGATGATAATATCGGAACCACTGGTATTGAAGCTATCGAAGAGGATCTTGTCGGTATTCGTTGGCAAGATGTCACCTTCCAACATCTTTGGGATCTTCGTGGGGGAATGTACTTTTTGAAGCCGGATGCTTTTCGTTACTACTTGCCAGCTTTTTTATTAGGGATTTTACAATTCGCCAACAGACTCGATGCTTTCCCAGAAACTTTTATCCCATTTCTTATACCCCCATCCCCGTCCATATCCTTTGACAAATATAATATTGAGGAACGGTTATTTCTTGCTCTAGATACTTTGAGCGCGGAACAGAAGGAACTTGTAGGTCTCTGCCTCAAGATGATTGCGGAAGTCTATCCTGAATCCGATTGGTCTTTATTAGAAACACCTAAAGCCTTAGATCAAGCCATTGCGTATTGGTCGCTATATATTACCTAGCCGAGAAAACCGACATCCTATCCATTTCACGGCCGAAGGGGAGCAAATTCCATGATGCCTTCTCATAGCGAAATGGCGAAAAAGGGAATGATCTTAGACCCTCCCGCGCCACCAACCACAAACATAAGGACAACCCGTTCATGGAACGCCCAACCCGAAAACCGACGCGATTAGATGGATACGATTACGCACAAAATGGCGCGTATTTTGTGACCATCTGCACCCAAAATCGGGAAACCCTGTTCGGTGAGATTGTGGATGGCGAGATGCGTTTAAATCCGGCAGGTGAAATTGTCTTGCGTTGTTGGAACGACCTCGCGAGATTTTACCCGCAGGCCGAATATGATGCGTTTGTCATTATGCCGAATCATATCCACGGCATAGTAGTCATGATGGATAACCAATCACGGGAGGGTCTCAGCCCCTCCCCTACAAAGGCAAAAGTGTCCGGTCTACCGCAAATAATCAGTTCGCTAAAGTCATTTTCAGCTCGCCGCATCAACGAATGGCGAGACATGCCCGCCGCGCCTGTCTGGCAGCGAACGTATCACGACCATATTCTTCGTAACGAAGCCGATCTCAATAATCACCGCCAATACATCGAGAACAACCCAGCCCGGTGGCAAGACGATGCCGAAAACCCGACACGCATTTTGTAGCGGCAAACCTTTTGAGCCTCTACCCGCCAAGTTCTTTTATGCGTTCTCTAACGGTCGGATCGGCGAATAGACCTATAAGCTGAACATACTTTTGATAATTTTCCAATGCCTTTTGATTATTCTTCTGGTCATAGTAAATATTTCCAAGTCCCCAGTAGGGATTTGCATATTCAGGATCGAGAGCAATCGCCTTCACAAAGTCATTGGTGGCACTTAAGACGGTAAAAGGACTGCCCTGTTTATAGTATGCCCATCCACGGTTGCTATAGGCAGATGTATATTCAGAGTCAAGCGTAATGGCCTGCGTATAATCCGCAATCGCTTCAGAGTATTTCCCTTGATTATAGTAAATTACACCACGGTTGTTGTAAGCGAGTGCATATTGAGGGTCGAGCGTGATGGCCTGCGTATAGTCCGCAATTGCCTCAGTTAACTTACCCTGCTCTTTGTAGGCTACACCACGGTTGTTGTAGGCGCGCGCATATTGGGGGTCAAGGGCGATGGCTTGCGTATAATCGGCAATTGCCTCGCTTAACTTATTCTGTTTTTTGTAGGCTAGACCTCGGTTATTGTATGCACCAACATACTGAGGATTGAGCGTGATCGCCTGCGTATAATCAGCAATTGCGAGATCAAATAAGTTTTGATAATAAAATTCAAGTCCCCTATCCATATAATCCGAAGCAGACTGCGGATTAGGGAATTGATCATAGACATCGGTCGTTCGTGCTGCAGAAGTTGCTCGCATATTTGCTATAATTGTTCCAACGTTCCCTGGCCCAGATGAGGTAGATGTTGCCTGTGCTATAAATGTGACAAAGTTACCTCTAGTTGGCGGAACTGCCGTATTGGTCGGTGGCAAGGTTCGTGTAAACGTTGGCGGTATCCGAGTATCCGTAGGTCTAAGTGTGTTGGTAGCGGTCGGAGCTGCGGTCGCTGTTGAAACCTTTGTTGCTAACTCTAGTATGCCCGTTGCGGAGGGTTGGACGAGAACTTGTGTCGCAACAGTGGGAGTTATCAATGGTGTTAGTGTACTGTTACGGAGTAAAGTTGCCACCACCCAGCCAGTGCCAACGAGAACGGCGATGATCAATAAGCCCACAATCCATCTCATCGGTCGTCTGTTGCCGAGCGGCTTTGTTACCACGCCCAGTGGAGTTGCATGAATATCCGGCAGGGCTGGCGGCGGCTTAAGCGACTCAGGATGGTTCAGATCAACGATTAAACGGTCAACATCACGGCGGAAGTTTGCGCCATCACCTAATACGGCTGCGTTCAAGAAGGGAAGTACCGCTGCGACCCTCTTCGGCAAATCGGAGGCGTTTGGCATTTTCGCGCCGTCTACTAACACCGGAATGGTGATTTTGCGCTGTTCAAGTGCACTTTCTAACTCTATACGTACAAAGTCGTTAGGATCTTTGATGCGCTGCTTTAAGATTTCCGACCATTTTGGCCCAATGATAATGAGAACCACATCCGCTTCGGCAATCGCGTTTTGCAAAAATGCGCGAAAATCGACTCCCGGCGGAATATGATCGACATCGAGAAATAAATTATCCGCTCCGATGGCCGACTCTAGGCGATCATAGAGCCGTCCTGCAATCGCTTTTGTGTCATCACGACGATATGAAATGAAAATACGTGTCATATAAAGATCGGTGGAAACTCGGTATCCATATTAAAGTGCTGTAAATATAACCTAAACCGACTATTTTGTGTATAAATGATTTTCTGTATACGAATATCACAAAAATAACCCCAAATAAATCACTTCAAGCCAAACCCTAACTTGACATTTTAGACCTTTTGTTCTATTCTGCACTTATGAATTGATCTCTGTATTTTCTTGGCGACTTGGCGGTTAAAACGGATTTGTATTGGACTGTCAACTGAAAACTGTGACTGATAACTGCTTTTGCCACATTTTACGCATATTTCGCCGATTACACCCACCTCTTCATCAACCAGTTAACCAAGTGACCAGCCTTTGACAGTGGTGTGACCACACGCTCTAACCATTCTATTCGCAATCACGGGCGCAAAAACGGTACAATCCGCCCAAAATATTCATACATAAACGAGACATATCATGACCACATTGGGCGATTTTGAACTCCGCACGACTCCCGGACTCTACAAGCGGTTGGAAGAAGTCGGTCGCAAATTAGGCTTTAAGGGGAAAACCGCGAAGGATGTAACCGATTGGCAAGCCGCATTATTGGCTGAAGTCTCGCGCCTGCTCGGTGAATTTCCGCGCGTCAAGTCTGCTGTTCAGGCCACGCCGGTTGAAACCGTTGAAACCCCTGAATACACGCGCGAATTGATCGTGCTGGAAACTGTCCCCGGCGAATTTATGCCCTGCTACGTCCTCACCCCGCACAACCTTGAAAAACCCCATAAGCCGGTTCTCGCGCTGCATGGTCATGGGACGTGGGGCGCACAAAGTTTAGTCGGCATCGCCAGTACCGAGGCCGAAGCCGCCTATATCCGCGAGTTTAAGGCCGATTACGGTCGCCAGATCGCCCTCGCCGGATATAAGACGTATGTGCCGGTGCTGCGTGCCTTCGGCTACCGGATGGAAGATCGCGAACTCAAACAGGTCAACGATGGGGATACGTCCGGTGGCATCTGGTCCTGTCAGGACGTGGGCTTGAACGCGCTGCTGGCGGGGCAAACGCTCATGGGGCTGCGCGTCTGGGATGTCCTGCAACTGATCGACTATATCGACCTGCAACCCGATGTCCTGCACGACAAGCTGCCGTGCGTCGGCCTCTCCGGTGGTGGCACCCTCGCCATGTACGCTACCGCGCTCGACAAGCGCATCACCAGCGCCTACATCAGTGGAGCGATCAACACCTTCCGCGACTCGATCATGGCCGTGCCGCACTGCGTCTGTAACTACATTCCGCATCTGCCCGAATACGCCGAGATGGGTGATGTCGCTGGCCTCATCGCGCCGCGCCCGTTGATGGTCGAGAACGGGGATGCCGACCCGATTTACCCGCCGCATGGGGTGGAAAAGGCGCTCGTCACCCTGCGCCAGATCTACGCCGCGCTGGGTGTGCCGGAACACCTGACGACTCATACCTTCCACGGGCAGCACCGTTGGGATGGCGAGCCGCTGGCCGGCTGGCTGGCGAAGCAGTATTAGAACCCGTTTGGAAAATATTCTATAACTACCGGACGGTCTATATGCCGTCCGATGAACCCCAAACCTACTTTTCAAACGGCTTCTAACATGCCTCAACGTTAGAAAACAGTTTGCGGAGATAAACCGCGCCTTCACAAATCGGGGTCAGTGAGGGTCAAGCTGCCTGTTATTGCCTGTTTTACAGGCAAAATAAAACAAGGTCTCGATCATTGTTGTTCAGGGCATACCCAATAAAAATATCGTTGTGTCTTTGCGCCTTTGCGTTAAACGTACTTCACGTATTTTCCCCGTACTAGTGGATCACTTTTGGTTTAAGCCGCATCATTGTATAATCGAAACTACGAACTCTACGGAACGATTGCAAAGGTCAACCGGATGAAACGGTATATACGCCTCCTGATTTTGACGGTCATGGTGCTGATGCTGACAGGTTTCGTTCACGCCCAGCAGATCAACAACGTGACCAGCTTTGTCCTCGACCTACGGGCCGATTTGGAAACGGCTGCTGATGCGGCTCTCGGTTCTGGCACCCGCCCGACGAACTGGACCTTCGACATCAACAACACCAGTTCGCCCACCTATATCGCCAACCTGTGGTTCGACAACGAACTGCTGGCAACCGAGGTATTCGGCTTAGAACGACCGGATGATTGGATTGGCGCACCGGTAACGACCGACATCAACTTGGTCAGCCGCAACATCCGCCACGACCTTGAACTGACGGCTGACGAGGTTTACGGCCCAAACAACCGGCCTGAAAATTGGAAGGGTAGTTTGTCGCTGTTCCGGTGTACCCGTACCTTGATGAATATCGTTCAGGTTCTGGATACCGCGTTTAACGGGACCTTCGCTACGGCTAATGATGCGGTTAGCTACTGCCAAACGGTCGCCGATGAAGCCCAATCGCAGACCTTGACCGCCGTGTTCAGCACGCCGGAAGTTGAAGCTGCCCTGCCGGAACTGCTGTTGGCCGCCCGTGGTGACATCGAACGCCTCGCCGACGAAGAACTAGGTTTGAACGTTCGCCCCTCCGGTTGGATTGGCAATAAGGATGTGGCCTCACCGAGTTTGCTGGCAGATAACTTCCTTGACCTCGAAAGCCTTGCAAACGAGAAGTTGGGCATCGGTCAACGTCCGGTTGGTTGGCTGGGTACACCACCCGCCGTCCAAATCTACGGCTACCAATACCTGCGCTATAACCTCGAACTGCTGGCGAATACACTCGGTCAAACGCCGCGTCCCCGTGGTTGGCAAGGTGTCAACCCTGTCGAAAGCTGCTCACCACAGTTGCAGAACCTTGTGGCACTCGCGCAGAACGCCTACAGCTTCTCGGTCGATTCCGTACCGCAAGGCGCATTCTGCACGCAGTTGAGCATCGTCGTCAACAACACGATTGAAAACCCACCCGCACCCGATACGGAAGGTGAAGGTGATGATCGCTACGTGTACGAAGGCCAGTACGCCTTTACCTATCTCGATGTACAGGCCACACAGTATATGGGCATTATGCCCGGTGGCACGCGGTTCAAGGCATGGTACCGCAACTTCGGCGACTCGCAGATGATGTTCGTCAGTGGTGAAAGTTTCGCGGTGTTCATCGACCGCCGCTGGACGAGTATGCCGGAAGATGTGTTCGTGAAGCTGCAAACGTTGGAAGGTGTGAAGCCGCTGACGTTCTGCGACGCTGGCTGGTGCAACGGCCCCGGCCCCACACCAACCCCGACCGGTGGTGGTGCTTTGGAAGCCCTGTTGAATGAAGGCACGCCGCCTGCCCCGCCGGATTTGAACGACGTTCAAAACGAAAAGACGCAGGTTTCGTGGAACAACATCCGTGTCACCTACCTGTCGGATAACGCGGCCACCAAGACGGCACAGGTCACGCTGGAAATTTGCGCCGACACGACACAAACCGACTGCCAACCGGTTATCCAGATTTACGACAACACCACCGGTACGGTTAAGGCTGTCGTCTCGCAGCAGAACGGCTTGAATGTGTACGAGTTCACCTATGGCTACACCAGCAACCTGCTGATCGAAGGTGAAACCCTGTTCTCGCCGGACGTGTGGATTAGCGACCCGACCATCCGCTAACCCTCCGGCTTATCGACCACACGAAAAGACCACCTGCAACCGGTGGTCTTTTTATGTGGGTACAGGTCAGCAGGTTTGGAAATAGCGGACAGCCTGTCTGTTGTTCCTAGGAAGGCACATTCTCACCTTGCGTAGGGAGGCAAGACAGCGCGTCTGTCTGCACTAACCGATACTCACGAATTGAAAACAATGTATGTTGGCATATGATGTTCAATAAAAAGAGGTCTGCCAGTGGCAGACCTCTTGAGAAGATCAACTTACCCGCAATTAGCAGGGTTCGGTGGTTGATGTCGGTGTGAAGGTTGGTTCAACGGTAGCGGTACCATCCGGGGTAGCCGTCGGACGCGGGGTCGGAGTACGGGTCGCGGTGGCGGTGCCGTCGAGGGTCGGTGTGACGGTTGGAGTGCTGGTCGGGGTCGGCGACGGGCAAGCGGTCGATTCGGCGGTCATTTCCACAACCATTTCCTCAGTGGCTTCGGCGGTCATTTCAGCCGTAGCTTCTACAACCACTTCTTCCGTCGCTTCTTCGGTGGCCTCAACGACCATTTCTTCCGTCGCCTCGGCGGTGGCTTCCTCAATTGCATCCATCGCAGCTTCTTCGGTCGCTTCGCGGGTCACTTCTGAGGTGACTTCAACAGCCATTGATTCGGTGGCCTCGGCGGTCATTTCAGCGGTGGCTTCCTCGGTTGCAACTTCGGTCGAGACCATTGCGGTTTCTTCCGTGGCATCAGCCGTCATTTCGGCGGTGGCTTCTTCGGTGGCTTCTTCGGTGGCTTCGCTGGTTGCTTCTTCGGTCGCTTCCATTGTCGCCTCAGCCGTGGTTTCGACCGGCGCTTCTTCGGTCGCCTCAACGGTGGCTTCTTCAGTTGCCGCTTCGGTGGGTGCTGTGGTTGCAGGAGCTGAAGTCGCTGTGGGGGTTGCTGTGGGGGTGCAGGCGATCAACGCGACCATAGCCAAGCACAGCGCGATGACGAATAGTACTCTAGACGAATGTTTGCTCACCATGTTTTTTCTCCAACGGATTTATAGGTTGTCAGGCTGCCCCTTGAGTAGGAACAATCAGATTATAGGGAAATCTGTCACTAATACCTAAGGTAAAGAGGACAATTATTTATGAGAAGATGTATAAAAAAGTTACAAACGCTCGGTCAGTAAAATGAGGCGCAGATTAATAGATTTTCCCGTACTTTTCTCGTATGAGATTTTATCAGTTTGGATGTGTATTCGGCTGCTGAATCACAAAATGGCAAGGCTAATCGTCTCCTTTGTTAGAACGCAAATATAAGTGAAGGAGACCGATGATGGAACAGACTCGCATTGTGGTGCTTGGTGGTGGTTACAGCGGTATGATGGCAGCACGGCGATTGGCACACAATCTGCGCGGGCAGCAGGTACAGATCACGCTGGTGAACGCCGCGCCGCACTTCGTCCAACGGGTGCGGCTGCACCAACTGGCGGCAGAACAGAAACCAGAGGCGTTTTCGCTGCGGGACGCACTCCAACCACATGGTATCCGGTTCATGCAAGCGAAGGTGACACGAATTGACCCCCAAGTGCAGGCGCTCACCGTGCAAACGGCGGCAGGCAGCCAAACGCTGGCTTACGATTACCTCATTTACGCGCTCGGCAGCTACGTCGATATGAGTGTCATCCCCGGCTTGCGGGAACACGCGCTGTCACTGGCGACCGAGGCGACGGCTGCCCAACTGCGCGACCAACTGCCCACGTTCGCCGGACGCGGTGGACGGTTGGTCATCTGCGGCGGCGGCTTAACGGGGATTGAAGCGGCGACCGAGTTCGCGGAAGCCTACCCCGGCCTGAAGGTGACACTGCTGACCCGTGATACTTTTGGCGCACAACTTTCGCGGAAAGGGCGTGACTATACCCGTCAGGTGTTCAAGCGCCTCGGCATCGAAATCCGCGATCAACTGGCGATACAGGCAATCACAGCCGATGCTATTGAGTATGAGGGTGGCAGCATGGCCTATGATGCGTGCCTGTGGGCGGGTGCTTTCACGGTGCCGCCGCTGGCGCGTGAGTCGGGTCTGAAAGTGAACACACTGGGGCAGATCATCACGGATGACCGTTTGCGCTCGGTAACGGACAGCCACATTTATGCGATTGGTGACTCGGCGGACATCAGCGCGGCGATTGGTACGCCGATACGGATGGCGTGTGCAACCGCGCTGCCGATGGGGGTGCATGTCGCCAACGAACTGGCTGACCGGCTGAAGGGGCGCGAACACCGCCCATACGAGTTCATGTACTACTTCCGCTGCATCAGCCTCGGGCGCAAGGCGGGATTGGTGCAAATGGTCGACCCGAACGATGCGCCGAAGGAATCGATCCTCACGGGGCGCGTGGGTGCGGCGTTCAAGGAGATGATCTGCAAGTATACGACGTGGCAGGTGCGCCACCCGCGCTGGACCTTCCTGCCGCGCCGCCCTGCCAGCGAACGCACCGCGCGTGAGACCGCAGTGGTGGGTGTGCGATAATAGGGGTAAATTGCCGGAGGATAAACCCTCCGGCAAAATGAATAAAGCCGCCTAAAGGCGACTCTGAATAGCCATCCGTTTGTACATCGCTAGTGATGTGTGATGCAACGATGGTGGAGTGTTCAAACATTTTAACCGGGGCGTTTTGATGACCGTTGATCCGCAGCTTTTTGAAGAATATCGCTATCTGCTGTTCTCGATTGCCTACCGCATGTTGGGCAGCGCGATGGAGGCCGAGGATATGGTGCAGGAGGCATTCTTGCGCTACCAGAACGCGGGCGACAAGCACATCCAGTCGCCCAAAGCCTACTTGACGACCATCGTCACGCGCCTGTGCCTCGACCAATTGAAATCGGCCAAGACGCAGCGTGAGGAATACGTCGGCACATGGCTGCCGGAACCGATTTTCACCGCGCAAGCCGCCAGCACAGAAGGGCAGCAAATGGAAAGTGAAAGTATCTCGATGGCGTTCATGGTGCTGCTAGAGAATCTCTCGCCGGTCGAGCGGGCGGTGTTCCTGCTGCGCGAGGTGTTCGACTACGACTACGCCGCCATCGCGCAAATCGTCAACAAGAGTGAGGCCAACTGCCGCCGCTACTATCATCTCGCCAAGGGGTATCTGGTGGAACGCCGCCCGCGCTTCGAACCCGCTTCCGGTGAGCAGTTCAAACTGGTCGAGCGATTCATGCACGCGATTGTCGAGGGCGATATTGATGGGCTGACGCATGTGCTGGCGGAGGATATTGTGGTGTATGGCGATGGTGGTGGCAAAGCACCAGCCGCGCGGGTACCGATTACTGGGCGTGAGATGGTGACGCGCTTCCTCATGGGGTTGAACAAACTCATCCCGCCGGATATTCACGCCGAGCTGCATAACGTCAACGGGGCGCTGTCGTTCGTGTTCTGGTACGGTGGCAAGCTGTCATTGGTGATGAACCTGACAATTGTGGGCGACCGTGTGACGGCGATCCACAATGTGCTTAACCCCGACAAGCTGGTTTTCCTCAACCAGAGTCCACCGCCGGAGGATGGTGTGGAGCTGCCGAGTCAGAATTAATTACCCCTCACCACCTCACCCAATATCCGCACCGCCTTGCCGATGTCCTCTAGCGCCGCGAAGCTGTAAGTCAGCCGCAGATGGTTAGGGTGCGCCTGCGGTTGGGTGAAGAAGCCTTCGCCGGAGGCCACTAGTACGCCCCGTTCTGCTGCTGCTCGCTTAATCGCCGCGCCGTTCAGCCCTTCCGGCAGCGTCAGCCACACGAAGAAACCACCGAGCGGCTGCGTCCATGTGACTTCGGGCGGCATATAGCGGCTGAGGGCATCGAGCAGCGCGTCGCGGCGGGTGCTGTATAAGTGTCGAATGTCCTCAAGGTGCGCGTCCCAAGAACCGGCTTTGCAGTATTCAGCCACGAACTGCGCCGCTAGCGGATTGGCTCCGCCGCCCATTTGCGTTGTCCCGCAGTCCACGAAACGCTGCACATGCTCGGCAGCGGTGGCAATCCAACCAACGCGGAGGCCGGGCGCAATCGTTTTCGACACGCTGCCGATTTGCATGGCGTGTTCGCCACCCGCCAGCGCCAGATAACTCGGCGGTACGGCGGCCTCGAAGGCGAGGTCACGGTAGACATCATCTTCCACGATCAACACGCCGTACTGCCGCGCCAACTCGATAATTGCCTTTCGCCGCTGTTCACTGGTCGTGATACCCGTGGGGTTGTGGAAGTTGGGAATGGTGTAGAGCAGCGGTACGTTGATGCCCTCGCTGGCTAACTGTTTTAAGAGGCTTTCGAGTTCGGTTGATCGGATGCCTTCGCTGTCCATCGGCACGCCGTAAAGCCTTACGCCGTGGTCTCGGAAGACGTGCAGCGAGTCGACGTAAGTGGGCGCTTCCACGATTACGGCATCGCCCGGTTGTGTGTACAGCCGCGCGATCATATCGGTTGCGTTGGTTGAACCGGCGGTGATGGTGACATTTTCCGCACCGAGCGAAAGATGCTGTTCGCGGTTGATGCGCTCGACAAGGTAGGCGATCAAGTCTACACTGCCCTGCTCGTTGCCATAGGCCAGCGCGTGGGCGGCTTGCGGCGAGGCCATCACCCGCCGCACCGCCTCCTGAAAGCTGGGCGTTCCCAGCGTAGCAGGGTCGGGATGACCGAGGCGGAGCGAAATGGTTTGAGCGTTCACGCCCTGCGGGAGGGTTGAGGTCGTCATAATAGTTTCGATTCGCGTACTCGTTGATTGATGGCTGAACTATGCCGAGTTACGCGGGATTTGGCAAGGGGAGTGGTCTAAAGCTGAGGCTCAGTAGACTGCATATCACATTACGCTATACTTGAATGAAAAAGGCGACCCGTAGGCCGCCTTTTGTGCTTCTTAGTCATTCATCCGGTGGATTATTCGCCGTTGGGGGTGATTTCCACTTCAACAGGCGTGTAGTCTGCACCGGTGTAATCAGCTTCCGCGTCATCGGTCGCCAGCAGTTCGAGGGCGGCGGCGGCCAAGTCGGTGCGGTAAGCACCTTCGGTCGGGGCTTCCTTGATGATGCCATAGGTGGTCAGGATTTCAACTGACGAGTCCCAAGCCGCTGTGTCCAGCGCACCAATACCATTTTCCGACGGCCAAATCAGCTTGTTGACTTCGTTCATCATCCACGCCTGATGACCCGCGCCGAGGGTCGAGCCGGAGTTCAGCACGTAGTCCACGCAGGCAGCAGCGTTGTCGCGGCAGAATGCCCAACCCTTGAAGCTGGCAGCGAGGAAGTTAGTGGCGGCTTCTTCGTTTTCCGCCAACCATGCGCCGTTGGCGAAGATCAGGTCTTCGAGCAGCGGCGCACCGTCAACATTCAAGTCAATGATGTTCAGATCATCGAGGGTGTAAACGGGGAATTGACCGTCTTCACCGACGAATTCCAGAACCTGTGCCATTTCGTTGTAGGTCATGGCTGCGGCTGCGTCGATTTCCTTGTTCAAGAAAGCGTTCATGTCGAAAGGTTGGTTGAAGATGGTCACATCATCGGGGTTTTCGGGGTCAATGCCGTTCTTGACGAGCGAAGCCTTGACCGGAATTTCGTTACCGAAGCCCCAAACACCAACGATCTTGCCTTTCAGGTCAGCCCATGTCGTCAGACCGGCTTCCTTGAAGGTGACTTCGCGCATACCAGAGCGCTGGTAAATCTGGGCGATGTGGACGACATCACCACCATTTTCGCGCGAGGAGAGGAGGCTGCCGATCCAGTCGGTACCCATCTCCGCGCCGCCGCTGGCGACCACCTGCTGCGGGCCGATATCCGGGCCGCCGGGCAGGAGTTCGACCGCGAGACCCATATCTTCGTAATAACCTTCTTCAAGTGCAGCGTAGTAACCGGCAAACTGTGCCTGTGTGACCCACTTCAACTGAAACTTTATAGGGGTTAACTCTTGCGCGGCAACCGGCGCAACAGCCATCGTGATCGCTGCTGCGGCCATTGCCAGAACGGGAACGACTTTACGAAGCATTGTATCTCTCCTTAAAACAATGATTGAACCCTAATTTATTCCTCGCGGAACGAGATATGCCACGGCATCATGCCTCGTTCCACGGCGGAAACCACCATATAAAAAAGAATGCCCAGTGCGGCGGCGACGATGATCGCCGACCACGACTCTGGATAACGGAACAACTGGGCATCCTCGCGGATACGGTAGCCCAACCCTTTGGTCGAGCCGCCGAAATATTCACTGACAATCGCGCCGATCATCGCCAGCGTGGTCGCCACCTTGAGCGCTGAGAAGATGAACGGCAGGGCGCTGGGGAAGCGCAGCTTGCGAAAGATTTCCATATCGGTCGCGGCGTAGGAACGCATGAGTTCCAGCGAACGGTAATCAACCGAGTTCAAGCCTTTGACGGTGCTAATCATCGCCGGGAAGTAGGTCAGCACGGCGACAATCGCAACCTTTGAGGCGGGGTTGAGTGCGCCGAACCATGTGTTGAAAATAGGGGCGAAGGCGATGATCGGTACCGAGTTGGCGGCAATCGCCAGCGGCATGAGCGCCTTGCTGAAGTTCGTAAAACGCGCTGATACCAGCCCCGTCAGGATGCCGAGTCCGCAGCCCCACACGAACCCCCACAGCGCGTTCTGGAAGGTGTTCCAGCCCACAGTAATCAGTTGGTCGTAGAGGGTGAACAGCCGCCCAAGAATAACACTCGGCTTGGGTAGTAAGAACTGCTGCACGTTGAATACCGTCAGCAGCACTTCCAGCAGCACCAGCACCACAATCGCCACGATCAGCGGCGCGGCGTTGCGGCGTGCGGCTTCGGCGTACACACCGAGGCGCTTCCACGGCGACCAGATGATGATCACCGCGATCAGTGCCAGATATTCGAGCAAACTGCTGATGGTCAGCGCACTTTCGATGCTGGCTAACGGCGACGTTTCGCTGAGTTCGGCATGAAAGATGTCTTGTGAAACACCTGTGACAAGCGCCAGTAGGTTGATATGCAGGATAATGTCGAGCAGCACATAAGCGGTAAATACGACCAAAATACCCATCGCCACCAACTTCACCGTATCACGGCGTAAATCCTTCCAGCGTCCCGCAAGGATATATACGCACACTGCCAGCGCCACCCCCAGCACCGGTTGCAGCGACGGATTGCGCCACGCTTGCCCGAATTGCAGTTCGAGCAGCAGCGGATTTTGCAGATGATAGGTGACCACGATCAGGAACAGCGTCACCAATGCCACGAAATCGCGGCCTAAGCGTTTTTCGCTGTGGTCGTCCTTGACATCATCAAAGGCCGATGTGGGCTTCATAGTCGCCGTGAGGAAGCTGGAGTTGTTCGTCATTAGAGTTCAACCCCGAAGCGCAAGGCGTTGCGGACGCGCGTGCTGAGGTGGAAGAAGTCATCCATTTCACGGGTGGCGGAACCGCGCGGCTGCGGCAGCGGGATGTCGATGATTTCCGACAGGCGACCGGGACGCGGCGACAGTACCACCACTTTCGTCGAGAGGTACACGGCTTCAGCGATGCTGTGGGTGACGAAGATCACCGTCATGCCCTTGATCGACTTCCAAATACGGAGCAGCTCGTTATTCATGCGTTCGCGGGTCATCTCGTCCAACGCGCCAAAGGGTTCGTCCATCAGCAGGATTTTCGGCTCGAAGGACAGGGCGCGGGCGATGCTCACCCGCTGCTGCATACCACCGGAAAGCTGCCACGGATACTTATCCTCGAACTCACCCAGTTCCACCAGCGAGAGCATCTCACGGGCGCGGCGGTCACGCTCCGGCTTCGGGTAGTTCATGATCTCTAAAGGAAGCTGTACATTCTTGAGGATGGTGCGCCAATCGTAGAGCGTGGCATTCTGGAACACCATGCCGTAGTCGCGATCTTTACGGGCTTGCGGCGCGGGTTTACCGTTCACCGTTACCGTGCCGGAGGTCGGCTGAATCAGGTCTGCAATCACCCGCAGCAGCGTACTTTTGCCGCAGCCGGAAGGGCCGATGAGCGAGATAAATTCGCCCTGTTCGATATTCAGGTTGATGTTATCCAGCGCCAGCACCGAGCCGGAATCCGACCCTTGAAAGCGTTTGGTGAGGTTCTGGATGGAGATGATAGGAGTCACGGTACAACCTTAACTGCTTTAAAACGGTAAAAAGAAAATTTGCCTAGTTGGTTTCTTTGACCTGCCAGCGCACGATGAGGCGTTCCAGCAGCGCCATTACCCCGAACAGCATGATGCCAATGAGTGCCGAGGTGAAGATCGCCGCCCACAAACGCGGCGGTGACTGGTTGTAAAACTGGGTGAAGTTCAGCAGGGCGATGCCCAAACCGTTCTGGATACCCGATGGCAGCTCACCGATGATCGCACCCACAATGCTCGATGTGGCCGAGATTTTGAGCGCCGTGAAGATGTGCGGCAGGGCGTTCGGCAGCCGCAGCTTCCACAGGATCTGGCGGCGGGTGGCGGCGTAGGACTGCATCAGTTCCAGCGAGGTTTGCGGCACGGAGGTTAAGCCGCGCAGCGTATAGATCGTCACCGGAAAGAACGTCAGATATGCCGCGATGATCGGCACGGCTAAACCCGCCTGCCCGATGTTCCGCATCCAGATCACCACCATCGGCGCGATTGCCAGAATCGGGATGGTCTGCGAGGCAATCACATATGGCAGAACCCCGCGCTGCATCAGCGACGAATGCGCGAATAGTACCGCCAGCAGGAAGCCGAGAATACCGCCGATACCGAAGCCCAGCAGTGCCTCGCCGAGTGTGAACAGGCTGTAATTAAACAGCGTTTGGTAGAGCGGCGGGCCGTTGCGCTGTGCGGGTTGGAAGAACGCCTCGAAAATCGCGGGTAGGTGCGGCAGCTTGGTATCGTTGAAGATCGACAGGTCGATGACCGTCTCGCCAAACGCCAGTTCATAACCCCGCGCCTTGCTAAAACTCTTTGCGCCTTCCCAGAAAATGACCACCAGCACGATTAACACCAGCATCGTCAAAATCGTCTTGATGTTGGTGCGGTCTGGTGGGGGATTATCCACACGTGTGGAGGGTACTACTTGTGTTTCGCGGACAGATTCAGCCATGCGGTTAATCTTTAATCTCTATGCCAAAAACTGCTCAAATTAGGTACGGGTGATAGGTTCATTAGTCCGGTGGATGGCGAACTCGCATTGTATAACTGTCTATAGGGTTGCGCCAATTGGTAGAAATACCTATCTTACGAATTATTCTGTTGGTTAGTTTGGTGATTTTACCGCTTATCAGGCACACGTCAAATGCTGCCCTGCCATATTATCCGAAGGCGTTTTAGACGTGTTGAACAAACCCGAAATCATTTCCGCAGAATGGTGGATAAACGTGTGCGCGGCAGCCTGTATAATAGGCATATGGCATTGTTCTTTCCGTGAACCAAATGGGCATTCCGGCAGATGAATACCTTAAACTCGGCGCGTTCAACCGCGACATTCCCCCTCGTACTGCCTAAACCTCGCTTGCGCCTGCCGCGTGTGTGGTGGGCGGGTTTTTCCGCTGCCGCCCTAGCCCTACTGGTCTTGTTTAGCCACCAGAGCGACCCGTTCGGCACGTTAGAAGCGGCGAAGGCACAGTGGGCAACCAGCGACATTACCGATTACCGTATTGTCGTCACTTTTGAACGCCCGTATAACTCCTGCCAGCAGGATTTTGATGTGCGCGGCACGGATATCAGCTACAAACATAAGGACAGTTGCAGTGTCGGCGGGGCAGTGATCGGTCGGCCCGGCACAACCATTTACCCGACGGTCGATAATCTGTTCGCGCGGATTGAGACCAGCCTGACCACCCCCCAATGCGGGCCGAATGGCTGCATCTGCGATGGGCCAATTGAAGTCACCGCCAGCTATGATGCCGAACTCGGTTATCCGCTGGAAATTGTATACACGCTGCGTCAAGACCTCCGCACCCGCGACCTGCAATATTGGCTGGCGCTGCTGGATGGATCACTGGCGAACTGTCCACAGGTCACGTATCTGGGGCAAACTATCCGCGTGACTTCCCTCGAACCGCTGGAACCGCTGGCGGAACAGCTTGCCGAGGCGACCAAAGAACCCCTGCTCGATGAGGGCGCGAACGAGAAGCCCAAAATAACCCCTGAGTAGAACATTTGCTTTATCCCCGATTCTGCCTATGATGAGAGTAAGCGTTTCATATTTATCTCTTGCTCTTGTATGTAGGAGGTCTTATGGCGACCGTGCGTTATTTGGTCAAGGATGTTGAGCAATCCATCACTTTCTACGTCGATTTGTTAGGTTTTGAACTCGAAGAACGAATGGGGCCAGCGTTTGCAATCGTCAAATTGGGCGACCTGAATTTGTGGTTATCTGGACCACAGGCTTCGGCAGCCAAACCAATGCCCGATGGTCGCCAACCGGAAGCCGGTGGTTGGAACCGCTTTGTGCTGGAGGTCGATGACATTCAGGTCGTGGTTGATCGCTTGACACAGGCTGGCGCGGTGTTCCGTAACACGATCTTAAGCGGCGTGGGCGGTAAGCAAATCGTCGTGGATGATCCCTCCGGTAATCCGATTGAAATTTTCCAACCGAAGTAGCAGTCAATATGGACATGATTGAACAAGTGATTGATTCGTGGCATATCCACAGCCGCATCACCTTCTACCTGCTGGATGCCATCCCCGAAGAAGCCTTAGCCGGTATATCCGCATCCAAAGGGCGCAGCGTCGGGCAGATGTTCGCCCATGTGCATAACGTCCGCCTGATGTGGCTGGAGTCCGCCGCACCCGCGCTGATGACTGGCTTGAGCAAAATTCCTGCCGACTCGCTGGATAACCTGAGCAAAGCTGCCCTCAAATCCGCGTTGGAAGCCTCGACTGCGGTGATCAAAAAGCTGCTGCAACAGGCGTTTGAAGCGGGCAAAGTGAAGGGCTTTAAGCCGCACCCGATGGCCTTCTACAGCTACCTGATCGCCCACGAGTGGTATCACGTCGGTGAGATTGGCATGACGCTGACGCAAGCGGGATACAAGCTCGATAAGAAAGTCGCCTACGGGTTGTGGGAATGGGGTGTGCGGTAGGGGTTTGCCGCCGACAAACCCCTACGTGACAATATCACGGAATAACGCGGTGGTTGAGCATCTCATTGATCGCCTTCACCAGCCGCCGCAGTTCGGCCTCTAAATCGGGGCTGATGCCGTCCTGAATCGCCGCCTCGCGGAACATATCCCGCGCCTCGCGCAGGTCAGCCTGTCCGCGCCGCAGCCGGGTGAGTCCCGCCCGCATCTGTCCGCGTGCATCACGGCTGGCCGGGCTGGTATACAGGTTCTGGAAGTCCCAACCGTGTGCCGAGGCCGCCTGTTGCAGCAGGGTGAGCAGTTGGTCAGCCGTTTCAATCTGCATCGCCGCACCCTTTTGCAGCAGGTCTTTGATGCCGTCGCTCAGTGTCGGCTCGATGCCGAAGTCCAGCGTGGTCACGTTCTGGTAACGCGCTTCCGCCTGTTCGATATTCCCCGGCTGCGGGCGCAGCGTCGTCTTAAGCGGTGAAAGGCCGGTGAAGATCGGGTACAGGATGCCGACGCACAGGTTATGAATATCGGCGCGGTACTGCTGCTGGTCTTGGCGGCTGCTGCCCTCGAGTTGGCGTGAACTGTTCAGGTCGATGATGCGGAGCTGCGTGCCGTCCCAATAAACGTGTTCCAGTTTGTGGTCGAGGTAAACAATACCCTTCTGGTGTGCCATCCGCAGCACTTCGCCGAATTGCAGCGCCAGCGCCAAACCTTCTTCGCTGGGCAAACGCCAGCGCGTGCCGGGTTGGTTGGGCTTCATCAGGTACAGAAGATTGTGAATGCGCGGCAGGTTTTGCAGCGCCAGATACGGCCGCCAGCCGCTTTCGGCGAACTCGCTCATCGCCTGTACGAACCCCATCGCGTCGAGCTGGAACGACTTA
Organism: Chloroflexota bacterium; assembly: GCA_020161935.1. Taxonomy (GTDB): domain Bacteria; phylum Chloroflexota; class Anaerolineae; order Aggregatilineales; family Phototrophicaceae; genus CFX2. The sequence continues at coordinate 201,624 of JAIUNI010000009.1, read as the reverse complement.
ATCTCGCCGCTGGCGGGGGCTTCCCCCTCCGCCGAGATATAACCGCAGTCCACCAATTTGACGATGTGCGGGCTGCCAGCCATCTTCATCAGCAAGTCAGCTTCATTGCCGAACGCTTTGTACTCCCACTTCATCTCGCCGTCGGTGGCGATGTGTTCAGGGCGCAGCAGCTTGAACGCCACCGAATGTCCGTTGCGGCGGTCTTGGGCATCCAGCACACGGGCATAATGACCGAGCGCGAAGGTATCGTTGAATTGGTCGATGCGATAAAGGTCTATCAGGTTGGGCATAACTCTCGTCCAGTATGAATATATCCCAAATTTGTAGGGTAAATTTGGGATATGTGCCAACTTTACCATGAGATTGAGTTGGCGAGTAGGGTAAATCTAGTGGGTTTTTGTGGGGTGCATTTGTTATTTATTGATGCAGATTGTGTTGTAGGGCTTGCTGGCGGCAAGCCCTAATCCCTACTGTTCCCCTCCCTGTTGCTACGGCTATCAGCGTAGTGAACCTGCGAACGTGCTGATATGAGCTAGGGATGGGGTAAATTTTACTTCGGCACGGTGCAGGGCTTACCGATGATGCCGCCCGCCGCGTCATGGACTTGCAGCACAACCAGATCATCTTCGGCAGGGGTTACGCCCACGTACCAACCGGGATTGTGCGGCCCACTGTCTTGGAAGCGCATCACATCCGGCATCTGCGCCGGATCAACCCGCCCCACCCAGAAGCCGTTGGGTAGGTCGCTGCTAAAGCCGCTGAACACATCGTAATAGCTCGCGCCGTCCGGCTTGATGACCTTCACGTCGCCGTCGCAAATCGTCGGTGAATGCTTGCCGCCCGATACCCGCGCGATAAGGATGATACGTGCGCCCGCCGCGCCTTCGAAGTTCATGACCACATAGGTATAACCGTTAATGCTCACCGTGCAGTTGGATGCATCCGGGCATTGGGCGGCAATCGCGCTCGCAATCGCTTCTGCGTTGCCCGCTTCGTCAGCGTAGGCTTGAATGTCGAAGGTGATCGTGTCCGTATCCGCGCCGCCATCCAGCGTGCCGTTCACTTGGCTGCCAAACAGCACGACCAACGAGTCATCCCCGCCGAACAATCCAATCGCCGTGCCACCGAGGCCGGTGACGGTACCGTTATTGACCACGATTTGCGCGTCATCGCTGCCTTCGATACCAATCACGCCGCCGATGATCTCGCCGTTGTTGGTCACAACCGTGTTCGCCCCGACGTACACACCGTCGATGCCGTTGGTCGCGTCCACTGTGCCGTTGTTGGTAATGGTGTTATTGTCCATCGCGAGGATACCAATGCCGAAGTCGCTGGTGATCGTGCCGTCGTTGGTGATGCTATTATTGTTGTTGGCAGCAATCGTTATGCCAAAGGCAGTCAGGTCGCCGTTGTTGACGATGCTGCCGTCACTGTTGATATAAATCGCGCTCACATCGCCGTTAATCGAACCGTTATTCACCACCGTCGCGTCATCGCCGAGGCCGATACCGTCGCTAAATGTGGCGTTGATCGTGCCGTTATTCGTCACCGTATTACTATCACACCCGACCACACCGCCGCCATTATCAGTAGTGATGGTGCCGTTGTTGATGACGGTGTTTCCGGTACACAGGTCAATCGCGTTACCGTCAATCGTGCTGATTGTGCCGTTGTTGGTAATCTCGTTGTTATTGTCGACGTAAATGCCGTTGCCGTAATCGGTCGTGATGCTGCCGTTATTGGTGATGGTGTTGCTGTCATAAGCGTCGATGCCGTCACCGCCGGTCGCGTCAATGCTGCCTGTATTGGTGATCGTGTTGTTCATGCCCATGATCACCGCCGCGTCGCCGTCGCTGGTGATGCTGCCGGTGTTTACCAGCGTGTTGTTGCTCTCACCGTAAACCCCTACGCCGTCCGTCGTGCTGATCGTGCCGTCGTTGTTGATGACGTTCCCGTCATAAACATCCACACCTTCACCACCCGTCGCGGTAATCGTGCCGTTGTTATCCACCGCGTTGCCGTCGCCGAGGTAAACCGCGCTGCCGCTGCTGTTGTTGATCGTGCCGTTGTTGGTCACACTGTTGTTGCTGTCGAGGTTCACGCCCGGCAGCGGCGAGGCATCCACCGTCGCCCCGTTATCCACCGTTACCGTGACGTTATTCTCGCTGCCGCTGCCCACGCCCACCAGATCCGTGCTGACGTTATCGCAGTTCACCGTGTCGCCATCGCTGGCAGGGCTGGGGGAACATTCCGCAAGCACGCTCGCGCTGGTAAATACACCTGCGACCAAGCACGCACCCACAAGGATCACCATCAGGAACTTTTTCATACGGCCTCGATCATTCAATGCTAAATTAAGCCTTTCTATCACTTTATGGGAAGAAAGGCCTTCGAGTGCCTTGAGAAGTGTAAAGAACAACGAAGTTTTTTTACTCCCCCAGCCACTTCGGTCGCGCTTGACCACTGTAGCCTTCACCAATACGCCCGTAGAGCGTATGCTGGCGCTGGTGCAGCAGCGGGAAGTGTTCGCGCCAGTGGTTGAGGACATCCGGCGAGAGGTCGGACACGATCACCTCGGTCGTCTCGCGTCCCGCCTGCGCCAGCACCTTGCCCGACGGATCACAGATGAAGCTGCTGCCGTACAAGCGAATGCCGTTCTCCACCCCCACGCGGTTGGCTGCGGCGACATACACCCCGTTGGCGATAGCGTGACCACGCATCACCGTTTGCCACGCCTCACTGGTATCCATCGTGCGGTCGGTCGGTTCCTCGCCAATCGCTGTCGGGTAAAAGATCAGTTCCGCACCATTCAGGCTGTAGATACGCGCCAGTTCAGGGAACCACTGGTCGTAGCAGGTGGGGGTGGCTACCGTCATCCCATCAACATTAAACGTCGGGTACTGCTCGCCGCCCACGAAGTAATCCGTTTCGTGGTAGCCGTCACCCGATGGAATGTGGATTTTGCGCGTGAAACCCGCCAGCTTGCCGTCAGGAGAATGAATCGTGGCGGTGTCGTAGTAGATCCCATCCTCCGCCTTCTCGTACAGGCTGCCGATGATCGTTACGCCGTGCGCCTTCGCCATCGCGCTGAAGAAACGTTCCGATACGCCGCCGGGGAGCGCCTCCGCCCATTCGAAACCGGCAAGGTCGCGGACACCGGGGAAGTACGGAATGAGCGAAAACTCAGGCAGGCCAATCACCGTCGCGCCCTGCGCCACCGCTTGCGGGATCAACTGGCGGTACTGCTCCTGCATCGACTGAATAGTGCCCGACCACGCGAGTTGGATGAGGCCGAGGCGAACGGATGACTGCATGAAACTCCCCTTAATCGGAAAACTAAACCGCAGGGTTCATGACCCTACCCATAAATAATATCGCGTTCGTCTCGCGGTCAAAAATGATAAAAATAAATGGGTGATCTGCAATAACTTCATCACCACAACCTGCTCTGCCTAAGAGTGCCTGAAGGGCAAAGGTTGCTCCTATAGCTTCTGTACCCACTTCATCTACAGATATTGTGGCTTTATGCTCCGCATATCCAATATTTAATCCGGTACTAGTCGTCATTCCTGTAAAGTCTGCATCGTTGCTAAAAGGAGTATCCATTCCCATCGATGAAAGTGTTTTTCGTAAATCGATTTCGCCCGCGAAATTAAAGCGCGGCATGGTCAAAGTAGCTTTTTTCGCATTATTGAGACTACTCAAAATGTCTTGATATAAAATTGTATCTAAAGTGTTTTGGAAGTCATTGAATGTGTCTGCATCAGGTATCAAAAACAGCATAGTAGCATTTTCAAATTGTCCATAAGTCAATTGAACTGCACGGTAATTTTCCTCTGTATCGCATGTCATATAAGCCGCACTATGAACCATCATCGGCACAGAAACATCGCTGCGATCCAACAGATGAAATGCGCCATCATAAGTTTTATGCTCATCAAATGGGTCAGTCCACTCGCCTTTGAAATAGATCGCATTAATGAGTGCCAACTGGGTTTGTGGGGTAATACTGCCCGGAGAAGGTATATCCTTGATGCGTCCGCGTGTATTTTGCTCTACCCACTGGCTGATTTCTTGCTGGGCTGCATCAGGATTGCTACTAAAATTAACCGGATTGACGTTCACACTATAGTTCTTTTCCAATGTGGTGAGATAGTTTTCTTCGAGCGGCAAGCCAGTTTGCGTCCATAAACCATTGGCAATTGTCAACGTAAGGTCGACGGCAGGGTTCACAAATTGGTAAGTTGGCGTAGGTTCTAACGGTTCATCTTGAGTGCGTTCAAGCGCAAGATCAAGAGCGTTGAAAGCCTTGTGGAAATCCTCTTGTGGAAGTTCGAAATGCAGCACATCTGCCATCTGTTCGGCTGTTTCGCCTTTTGCACCTGCATAGAGCAGCGCCATATTAAGCGATATACTGTAGGGTGAGAAAATCAGATTGCCAGATTGTTCGGCAGCGAGTTGGTGATAGAGGTCAAAGGCGAAAGCGTTGTTACCATCGACCAATGCCGCACGGTTAGTTGTAGGCGGATTTGGTTCACGCTGCGCCTGTGCGTATGCATTGGTAGACATTAGACCAGCCGCAAGTAGAATGAGGCTAAAGCAAACCATCATTTGGCGATATTTTGTTTGCATACTCACCTCACGTCGCTAACCAACAATCTCAGCAAAGTGTGGCGAATTTAAGGCGGGTTGTCAAAACAAAAAGGGCGATATGTTTGGTATATCGCCCTTGCGCCCTGCTGCTCACCTTGTCTGCCCGCTAGACAGACCCGCGAAGTTCATCACAGTCGGAGCAGTGGATTTGCGCTTGCGCCGTCTCGTTCGTCCGTCCCAAAAGACCCCGGACGACGCGCTGGAATACGCTGGGTTTTGCGGTCAGCGGTTCGTCGCTGATTGGGTATAGTTCTTCGGCCTGTTTGTAGACTTCCTCGACCATTGACGCGCCCACGGCATCATACGGGTGATTGTTGAAAAACATGGTTGTGATCTCCTCTCCTGCCCAACGGATAATCACAGTGTACGCGCCCAACCCCGGTCGGTGTCACCTATCCAAAGATAGGTATTCCCAAACCCGCAAGATAGGCATTTTGAGCGAGAAAATTCATCTGGCAACCGCGCTGTGGCTTCGTGGAAAAGGCGAGGTAAATAGTAGGGGCTTGCTGCGTCCGCGCCACCAACCACCAATATCGTCTTTCGTAGGGAATGGTCTCAGGCCATTCCGTTTTTCCTGACTCTTTTTACGAGATAAGCTGCATTTTCCGCGCACGCACGACCGCCTGTGTGCGGCTGCCCACACCCAGCTTGGAGTAAATCTGGTTGACGTACCACTTGACCGTGCCGAGCGAAAACACCAGCTTTTCCGCAATCTCGCGGTTGGAAAGGCCGCTGGCGAGCAAGTCAAGCACTTCTTGTTCCCGCGCCGTCAGCGGGTTTTCGGTGGGATTGACGGTAGGTTCGGCAGCGGGCAGCGTTTCGAAGTCCCCCAACAGCAGTTGAATAGTGCGCTCCACATCACGCGCCGCGCCCCGTTCACGGGCGTTTTCATAGGCTTCCGCACCGAGGTTGGTGCGCCATTTCTCGCGCAGGCGGTTGAGCGGTGCCCATTTGCCAACCCATGCCACCGGCGGCAGTCCGGGCGAGTCCGGTATTTGATCGATAAACGCGGTAATTTCGACTGCCCATTCATAATGCCCGTACGAATCCAGCACGAGGATGGCGCTGTTCGCCAAATTCGCCGCGATGTCGTAGCTGGACTGCTTAATCCAACTGTTGTCGATATGCCCCACCATGTTCTGATAATAACTGCGGGCGGCTGCCGTATCCCCGCGCAGGTAAGCCGCTGCCGCCAACCCGTTCAAGGAATCGAGTTCTGATTCGGTAATCGAACTCACCAGCGGCACACGTGTGTTAATAACCTTCGTGCATAACTCCACCCCGCGCTCGATATCTGCCTCGGTGATAATCAAGATCAAACCCAACGTCGCCGAACCGGCACGCAGGGCACTCATCATATTCAGGTTGGTGACGATAGTCAGGCTTTCCTCAGCCAGCGCTCGCGCCTTTTCCCACTCGCCGCGCCGGAATGACCACATCGCATGGTTAATCATGCTGTAGTGCAAACCCTTCCAGTCCTTCCGTTCGCGCTGGATCGCCATCGCGCGGTCGCTGTAAGCGTCGGCGATTTCGTAGTGATGCTCAACATAGTTGCTGCGGGCGAGCTGCGTCAGTGACCACCCGATACCGTTGCGATCACCGATTGCTTCTTGAAGGGCATATGCGCGTTCGTAAAGGGTCTTGGACTTTTGAAAATCCGCCAAGGTGGTCGCCAGCAGATGCAGCGAATCGGCGAGATAAAACTGGTCGCCAAGTTCGGTATAGATGCGGATGCATTCTTCAAAATAGGAAGCGCTCACCTCATCATACGTACGAAAGCTCATCAAGAAGCCAATTTGATAAAGCGCGAACGCGGTATCCGGCGGACTGTTGTAGGCTTTTAACCCCTCCAGAATCGTCCGTAATTCGCCAAGCAGTTCATCCAAATCCACCGCCACATACGTTTGCGCGTTCTGGAACATGCGCGACCGCCGCAGCCGCAGCCGGTAGTACATCAGCCGGTCGTCAGGATGATCGGACGCGGCGAACCGTTCAGCGCTGAGGGTGAACAAGCGCTCGCCTTCAATAAAACGGGCGCGCATATCACAAAAGAAGTTAACCGCTTCCATCATTTGGCACAGCAGTTCACGGTTCATCTGTTCGGTCGCGCGGGACCATGCCAGCCGGACGTTAGCGAAATCCTGCTCAATATCATCTAGCGCCGCGTCCTGCCGCCGAAATTTGATCTCACCCTCACGCTTTTGCATCCAACCGGCGAAGAATGCCGCGTGTGCGTCTCTCGTAGCCTCAGTCGCGCCAGCCTGTACCAACTGCTCATCGGCATACTGGCGCAGCAGTTCGTGCAGGTCGTAGCGCCGGTTATCCGACTCCCAGCGCAGCCACGACTTGTCCACCAGCGCCGTCAGCACCCGCAGCGATGCCCCTGCTACCGCTTCGGCAGCCTCCCGCGTAAAGCCACCTTGAAAAATGGCGAGGCGCATCATCACCTGCTGTTCTTCCGCACTCAGCAGCGCCCACGACTGCACCAGTACACCGCGCATCGTCCGGTGACGTTCGGGCATATTGCGGGCAGAGGTTTCGAGGATGCTCAGGTTACTGGCAATCTCATCCGCGATCTCATCACACGACATCGACCGTACCCACGCCGCCGCCAATTCCAACCCCAACGGCATCCCGCCGACCAGCGCACAAATGCGGGCGATCCCCGCGCGTTCATGCTCGACCGAAAAAGCCGGATGCACACGGCGGGCGCTTTGCACGAACAACTTCACGGCGCTGTAAGTTTCGAGTGATTCAAGGTCATCGCCTGCGGGTACACCCATGCCGGTGACGGTGTACACCCATTCCTCTTGGAGGTTGAGCGCCTCGCGCGAAGTGGCAAGGATCTTGATCCCCGGCGCACTGGCGAGGATAGCGCTCATCAGTTCAACACCCGCCAGCAAGTGTTCCAAATTGTCCAGTACGATAAACATCTGTTTGCGAGTGAGGTAATCGAGCAGTTCCTGCTGCGGGTTGGCGGTTTGAAAGAAGTTCAGGCCAACCGCGTTGGCGAGGGTCGAGATCATGAGGTTCGGCGCATGAACGGCTTGCAGCGGCACGAAGAACAAACCATCGGTATACGGAAAAGCGGCATCTTTGCTGAGATGCCGCGAGACTTCTAATGACAGGCGCGTTTTGCCAATGCCCCCCGGCCCCACCAACGTCAGCAGGCGGCAGGCAGGATCGGCTAACAAGCCTTGTATCGCGTCAATCGCTTTGGTACGTCCGACAAACGGCGTGAGAACCACAGGCAGGTGATGAAGGTTCATAGCTCAATCGTGTGGTGGAAATTTAGTTCTATTGTAGCATGGGTAGTGGTCATATGGTAAGTGATGCTTGTACTTTCAAATACATAATTGATCCACATTGTAGGGACGAGATAATGGTGATTTACAAATGAGCGTGGTAAATAATTGTGAGGCTGACAAGCGCCTTTGAAGTCCCTTCAGTGGACATGTCCGGTGGTTAGCTGAGTGGCTTTAGCCCTCAGCGGCGTAACCCGACCAATTACCATTTTAATAAGTAAACAACCATTATCTCGTCCGTGATACCCAAACCCACTCATCACTTACTTCGCAACCACCACCGCAGCCTGTCTGCCAGCATTAGGCTACGGGAGAAGATTGAACCCTCCACCACTTAAGGTAGTGCTACCACGGGAGGGATGATCGGCAGTTGAATGGTAAAGCTCGTGCCTTTATCCAACTCGCTGTGTACGCTAATCGTCCCCTCATGCCCATGAACGATTTGCTTGGTGATCGGCAAACCCAACCCGCTGCCGCCTGTCGCAATCGACCGCGCCGCGTCCGCCCGGTAAAACCGTTCGAAAATATGGGGCAAGTCGTTAGCCGAAATACCTAAGCCCGTATCCGACACTATAACTTCAATATAGTCGCGGCTGAAACCGGTGCTTAACTGGATGCTGCCACCCTGCGGCGTATAGTTGATGGCGTTCTGAACGAGGTTGATAATCGCCCGGCTAATTTTCACCACATCGATGTTTGTCTTCGGCAAACCTGTCGCAGGCTTGAACGTCAGCGTTTGATGTTTAAGCGTCGCCAGCGATTGGAAACCCTCAGCGATTTTTTGAATAATGTCGTTGGCATTTTCCGGCGTGAAGTTGTAAGTCACGCCTTTCTGGTCAAGCTGCCCCATTTCGAGCAGGTCATCCAGCAGCTTGAGCATCCGGTCACTCTGTACCTCGATATTGTTGATCTTTTCACTGAACAGGTCACGGCTGATATTTTCCCGCCGCAGGAAGTACACACTGCTGTTGATGATGCTCAAAGGGGTGCGGAAGTCGTGCGACATATCCGTCAGGAAGCGTTGCAGCACTTCCACCCGTTCTTGTTCGGCCAGCAGGCGCAGCGTCTGGTTTTCAAGCTGCTTGCGCTCGGTGACATCACGGCTGATGCCCACCAGCCCCAGCACATTACCATCTTTATCAACCCACGGGATTTTAGTGGTCAGCACCATCTTGCGCTGCCCCTGCGCGTCCACCGTTTCGCGTTCGGCGTTCACCAGCGGCTTGCCCGACTGCATGATGTGGAGATCGTCAGCATGGAATTGGGTTGCCAGTTCCGTCGAGAATACGTCGAAGGCCGTTTTGCCTATTAAGTCGTCTGGTTCGTGAATACCCGCCGCCTTTGCATGGGCGATGTTGGTGAGAATGAAACGTCCGTCCGCATCCTTGAGGAAAATATAATCAGGCGTGCTGTCGATCAAGGTGCGAAGCAAATCCCGTTCTTGGCGTAATTTTGCTTGCGCGGATCGAATTTCAGTCACATCAACGAAGGTGGTGACAACACCATTGATTTGACGTGTCTTGAAGTCTTGGAGGGGCTGCGAATTCATCACCACCCACGTAATCGAGTGATCGGGTTTATACATACCCATCATGACGTTGGACTGGGCTTGCCCGGTCGCTAACGCCTTTAACGCGGGGTTGTCGTCAAGAGTGAATGGCGAACCGTCCTCATGGATCGAACGCCACTCGCGGTTGAGCGGGCCTTCCCCTATTATTTTCTCAACCGTCTGCCCTAGAATGTCGCTGGCAGCCGGGTTCGAAGCGCTAACCTTGCCTTTAGCATCGCGTACGACAATGCCTTCGATCATATTGGTGACAACCGCACGGTAACGTTCCTCACTCGCTTGGAGCGCACGGTCAATGTTCATCTGCTGCCGCTGGTAGTAAAGCATTGCGCCAAAGAGGACAATCCCTGCCGAGGTAAGAATCAGCAGCGGTGCTGTCGCCTCGCCAAAGGCATTCCTGCCGGTAATCACAATACTCCACACCGGTTGTTGCAAAGCAGAAAGGATGCCCAGCACCGTTAACCGCATTAAGAAATCCCGCATGGTAAAATGCTGCCGCTGCCAGAACAGCAGGAAGCTCATGACGACAATCGTGATGGTAATCGGTATCGCGACGATTGCGCCGTCCCCGCCGAGGCTGAACCGGCAAACAATAATCATCAACACCGAAATCAGCGTGGGAACGAAACCCGCGAACACGCTGGCGATAGCGATAATGATGCTGCGACCGTCAACGAGGAAGCCGTTTCCCAGTGGGACAGCACTCAGCATCGCGAGGATGCCAAACACACCGAACGCGACTCCTTTGAGAATCGAACTGCTGGTCGTGCCAAGTTCATTGGTACGCGGACTAATTAACCCGTATATATAGGTCAACGCAAACAGCAGCGCCACGTTATGCGTCAGCTCAAGAACGATATTCAAGACACAATCTCCTGCTCAAGGGCGATTTACTAGCCCCTTTTACATTTTAGTCTTGGTTTTGATGATAGTTCGTAATGTTTTCACAATTGAGATGAAAATGGAGGTGCTGGTGGGCAACCCTACAGGATAAATGGACACGAATTGCATGACGGTAGGGCAAGCGCTCGGAACGTGTCTAAACGAGTGAATGGGTATAGCACGGCGGTGCGACCTGCTCAAACCTCACAAAGCATCTTTATTTATAGGGATGAGGCGTGCCTCATCCGCGTTACCGCCAGAATATTCGTTTCTCAAAGGAAAACTTGTGGTGTTCTCGTCTTGTTCCCCTCCCTGTTACTACGGGGAGGGGTTAGGGGTGGGGTGGAATAAGCCCTCCCTGTTACTCTATCAGCGGAGTGAGCCTGCGACCGTGCTGATGTGGGGCTAGGGGTGAGGACTTTTTAAAGTTCGCCTAAACCAGTATGCTGTTCAGCATCAGCCGCTCGCCGAGCAGCGTTTCGAGGTACGGCGTAACACCCCAGAACGCTTTCAACTCGTTGTACTCTTGAATGAACGCCGCCTCGCCGACCGCCGTCTTTTTCACTGCGCGGATCATCAGGTTGCGCCCCGTATGCTCGGACGAGATAAACTCGACCACATCCGTCTTGTACCCCATAATCCGCAGCAGCAGGGCGCGAAAACTGTCCGTCAGGATGTCGCCCATCCGCTGCTTGAGGATGCCGTGCCGCATGACCGGCTCGAACGGAGCGCGGCTTTCCAACTGCTGGTGCAGGTGCTTGTGGCAGCACGGCGCGGTCATAATGATTCCTGCGCCATGTTTCACCCCCAACGCCAGTGCTTCGTCCGTCGCTGTGTCGCAGGCGTGCAGCGCTAGCACGATGTCCGGCGCGTGTTCCGGCACATGCTGGATAATCGGTGAGGCATAAAAACACGCATCGCCTAACCCCAACTCGTGACTGTAGGTGTTGCTGCGTGCCATCAGCTCGGCGTTGGTATCCACGCCGCTCAGGTTCGCGGGTATCTGCCGGATGTTATTCAGGTAGTGATAGGTGGCGAACGTCAGATGCGCCGACCCTGCGCCGCAGTCGAGGATGTGGATCGGCGAATGGTCAAACGTGGTCAACGCGCCGGTATGATCCAGCAGCTTAAGGAACTCGTTGATCTGCGCGAACTTGTCCTGCATATCGGCACGGATGCGACCGTCGCTGGTTTGAATGCCAATCTTTTGCAAAAATGGGTCGGGCAGGCTGGCGGGGATCGGCCAGTCCTTCCAGCGGTCGTGTTCCACCGGCTCAACGTGCGGCTTAATCGGTGCGCTGCGGTGCAGGATCGCCTTGCCCTTCTTGGTGATCTGCACGTTCAATTCTTCCAGCGTCGTCCGCAGGTGGATGCTGTGGAAAGGCAGCGCCAGTAGTTCGCGCAAATGGTTGATCGCCTCGTCACCGGCGTAATTCTTAGTGATGTCCTGCTTGGCGGTGAAGTGCGAAAACTGTAAGTGACGGCTGCCCTTAATCTGCACCGGACGCACGTTCACCATCCGCCACGGCAGCGCGCCGCCGATTTCACCTTTGAAGGTCATGTGTACGAACGTCGCTTCATCCAGCGCCGCCTGCTGGAGCATTTCACGGTAATTGTCAGTCATTGGGGGGTACTCATATCTTGTTTATCATCGTATCACTTGGAGCAAGCGTAACAGCCAGCTTCTTACCTCCGCATTATACCTTACGGCTTTTCTCTTGGCGTTCTTGGCGACTTGGCGGTTAATCTGTCTTTCTCTGTGTCCTCTGTGCCTCTGTGGTTAATTCTCCGTATTGCTCTTAGCGTTCTTGGCGGTTAATCTGTCTTTCTCTGTGTCCTCTGTGCCTCTGTGGTTAATTCTCCGCATTGCTCTTAGCGTTCTTGGCGGTTAATCTGCATTTCTTTGTGTCCTCTGTGCCTCTGCGGTTCATGTATTGTTGCCTTGATCTACCGACTATCGACTTTTCCCCACTTAGGCACTATATCCCATCGACTCCACACCCATTTCTGTACCCATTGCCCATTGGTCGCCACTACCCACGACTAAGCCCCTACGATAAAATTGCGCTGTTCATCACAAGCTATTTCCCCGCAGGGAGGATTCACATCAATGGCAGCAGCTACACACAAACGGCTGGTTATTCCCGGCCCGGTTGAGGTGCGTAAAGAGGTTCTGGACGCACAAACCGAATGGATGATCGGCCACCGTTCGAAAGCCTTCGAAGAACTGTTTGCCCGTCTGCAAACCAAGCTCAAGCAGGCATTCGTCACCGAAAGCCGCGTGTTCGTGCAGGGGTCGTCCGGTACTGGCCTGTGGGAAGGCGCGTCGCGGAACTGCATTCGCGAGGGCAAAAAGGCGCTGCACCTCGTCGGCGGGGCGTTTAGCGAACGCTGGGCGGAGATCAGCCAGCTTAACGGCAAGGGGGTCGATGTCATCGCTGTGGATTGGGGCAAGGCGCATACACCTGAAATGGTCGCCGAGGCCCTGCAAAAAGACACCTACGATGCCGTGTGCGTCGTCCATAATGAAACCAGCACGGGCGTAACCAATCCGATCAAAGCCATCGGTGAAGTGGTGCGCCAGTACCCGGATACGCTGTATCTGGTCGATACTGTCAGCGGTTTCCTCGGCATCGAACTGCTGACCGACGAGTGGGGCATCGACATGGCCTTAACCTCGTCGCAGAAGGCGTTTGCCTTACCACCGGGCTTGGCCTTTGCGGCCGTCAGCGACCGGGTGCTGGAGCGTGCCAAACAGGTGACGAACCGCGGCTACTACTTCGACTTCATCGAAATCGAAGCCAGCCTCAAGAAGAACAATACACCGTCAACACCACCGGTTTCCTTGATGTTCGCGGCGGATAAGCAGCTCGAAGACATCATGAACGAAGGCTTGCAGAACCGTTGGGCGCGGCATATCCAGATGCGCGACATGACGATTGCGTGGGCAGAAGCGCGGCAGATGGGCGTGTTTTCGCAGGACGGTTTCCGTTCACCAACTGTAACCACTGTGGCGAATGGGCGGGACATCAACGTCGACGACATGGCGAAGTTCATGGGCGGCAAAGGCTTCTCGATGGACAAAGGCTACGGCAAAGTGAAGGGCAAGACCTTCCGAATTGCCCATATGGGCGACATGACCACCTCGACATTGGAAGAAGTCCTGTCCGGCTTAGACGAATTCTTGGGTGTATAGCCGGTATCGGTAGGGAATGGTTTCAGACCATTCCGCGTCAGGACACAACATAAATCGTTTCTGTAGGGGTTTGCCGTCGTGCAAACCCTTTTTATTTGCCTGTAAAACAGGCGATAACAGGCAGCGTGACCCCTTCTGACCCCGATTTGTGAACGCGCGGTTTGTAGACGCAAACCGTTTCCTAACGTTTGTGAACCCTCACCCCTAACCCCTCTCCCTCAGGGCGAGGGGAACAAAACGAAGCACGAAGGTATTGCATGGATTCATACTGATAATTACAATAACAAGAATTGAATTTATGGTTACGGGAAACCCTTGCTTTCACCCTTTACTCCCCTCGCCCTGAGGGCTGACGGTGGAGTGAGCCTGCGAACGTACCGTCGTGGGGCAGGGGGTGAGGGTTTAATTCCGGCATGGTAAAACTCGAATGACGACTTTTGATGATGCTGTTTATCGCGCACAAGCAGCAAAGGTCATGACGATGGTTGCGCGTGAACTCCGCCAACGCCAAACACCCGCGGAAGAAAACTTGTGGCAGCACCTGCGTAATCGTCGTCTCGATAATTTGAAGTTTCGCCGCCAAACACCCATTGAAAATACAGCTTATGTCGTCGATTTTTTATGCTATGAAGCGCGTTTGGTGGTTGAATTAGATGGCGGTATCCATGCCAATCAAGTGGAAGCAGATGCCATTCGTCAAGAAATCATCGAAGCCCAAGGCTATACTGTTCTTCGATTTACCAATGAACAGCTTGCGAATGACCTCGAATCGGTATTGACCATGATTATCATCTCTGCAAAACGCAAATCTTCGCCTTATCTCCCCTCGCCCTGAGTGCGTGCAAGTGTGACTTTTTCAGCACTAACGCTCAATAAAAGCCTTTAGGCATTAGCGCCCCTCGCCCTGAGTGCGTGCAAGTGTGACTTTTTCAGCACTAACGCTCGATAATAAGCCTTTATGCCTTAGCTCCCCTCGCCCTGAGGGAGAGGGGCTGGGGGTGAGGGTTTATCATACGCCGCCAGCGCTGCCGCCCGCCGCGCTTGCCCCTCCGCCGTGTCGGGGAATACCAGCGGGAACGTGCCGAGGATGTGGTCGTACTCATCCCGCGTCAGGCCGTAGAGGTGCGCTACCAGCGAGTCAATCTCGTCGCGCAGCCTTTGCCGTTCTGCCGCATCCGTCGCGCCCTTGCCCGCGTCCCACGCGCTGCCCATCACCTGCTGCCACAGGCCAGCGAACTCTGCCCGTGTACAGGTCAGCCGCGCCGACCGCTGCACAATCGCGTCAAAAGTCGGGTCGCCCGCCGTCAGGCGTGGTACGGGGAGGCTGTAAATATGAAACATATTGACATTTTTTGATACTCGCTGTCGTAACGACCAGTCTAATACAAATGAATTCATGCATCCTGCAAGATAAAGTTGTTTATTTGAGTCGATATTTTCTTGAATGACTGTTGTACAAGAACGCCCTTCACAAAATACTTTTGGAGGCAAAATTGTTGCTATTAAAGTTCGCTCATTCGTTGCGTTGGAGATGCCGCGATATGCCAGTCGCGGCTTTAAATAATCGAGTTCGGCCTCTGCAACTGCATAACGGCTTGCCAGTCGTTCCCGCGCAGGCTGTTCTTCTAACCAAAATTGTGGCTCGGCATAAAGCGCATCATATTGATGAATCATCTTGCCTTCGTAGAGCGGCAGTCCTGTACCTTGCTCGTTAAATAAGTGACGATCATTAGTAATATCAAATTCGCGGGTAAATTTCACATTCCAAATGTCATTTTCTGCCTCAAGTAAAGGCCAATCGCCATATACTTTCTCGGCAATCTCATAATCCCTTTTTGTTTGAAACTCCATCACACTTAAGCTGTCAGGGCTAAACCGCTTCATCGAATCAAGCTGCATATAAAACTGGTTATTTTTATCTGCCAAAAACGCTGGTAAATCATCTGGCGCGATTGCCACACGCGGATTGAAACGGAACGCCCCCCAAAATCCGTCACTGGGTTCGCCCTTATGTGTCCCAAGTAAGCAGAATTTGAAGTCATGATGTACACCATGAAAAAAGCCGCGCTCGTTGCTAAAGCTGTAGATATACTGGATGCTGCCCTCATTGAGCAGCATCTCGCGCAGGTCTTTTGTGCCGAGGTCGGTGTAAATCCCGCTGGGGACGACATATCCCAAGCGCCCATCCCTGCCCAGCAGCGTATACATGCGCTCCAAAAACAGCTTGTGGGTGGCAGCGTCACCGCGTCCCTGCCGCGTGTAATCACCGCTGCCGCGCAGGTAAGTCGTCGTGGCCGCCACACTCCCGTTAATCGCATCGAATTCCTGCCGCCGCCGTGGTTCTTCCGCGTCCAACTCGGCAATCCGCTGCTCCACCTGTGCGCGGTTGTAGCGGCTCTCGATCAGCGGGTCATATTGGGCGTAAAATTCGCGCAAGTCCGGCTTGAGGATTTCCCACGGCGGGTTGCCGATCACAATTGTGAAGCCGGGGTTGTCTTTGGGTGTGCCGTCCGCATTGTAAAAGGCTTCGGGGAACTCTGCCCCCCAGTGGAACGGTCGCACCCGCGTCAAATCACTAAAATGCGGCTTCAGGTATTCATCCAGCAGGGCGGTCAGCGCGTCCGTTTGGGCTTGCAGCGCGTCATACGACTCGTGCGAGGGGTCGTGAACCGTGATGACGGTCGGGTTCGCCTCTTGTTCCAGAATCAGGTTAATCATCCGTTCGCGCGATACCGGATTGGGGATACGCATCGCCTCTTCCAGCGTCATGCTGCTGGCTTGCTCGGTATCGACCTGCGGTGAGGGTTTGCCTTTGTCGGGGTCGGTCGTCAGTTCGCGGCGTTTGGCGATCAATTCTGCCAGTGTCGCCTGATGTTCGCTCATGCGTGGGTCATCGGCCTTCAAGCCCACCAAACCGTTGCCCACTTTGATGCTCTGGTTCAAAATCAGCGGCAGGCGCTTTTCTTGGTGCCGCCCTTCCATCGCCCGCATCATCAGGTTCACCGTCGCGATTTCCGCCGCCGCCGGATCAAGGTCAACGCCGTACAGATGTGTTTCCAATATCAAACGCGGAAAGTTACGAATACGCTCGATTTCGGCACTATACGGGGTCAGTTGGATTTGTAAGTCAAGCGGGCTGGTCATGCCCTGCTTCGCCAGTTCAAGGCGCTTCGCTTCGCCTTCCTGCTCCAGCCGCGTGGTTTCGTTCTGGTAAAACTCCGCCAGCACTTTGTAAGCGTAGATCAGGAACGAGCCGCTGCCGCACGCGCTGTCCAGAACACGTAGTTCGCGGATGTCGGTGCTGGTTTTGCGCGTTTCGTCGGGCAGGGGTTCGCCATCCGGCTTACCGTTGGCTGTGCCGTACAGGTAGCGTCCGAGGCTGTTGTCCACCATATATTGGACGATCACCTGCGGCGTATAGTAGCTGCCCTGTTTCTTGCGCGTCTCAAGGTTGTCGCGGGTGGTTACGCTGCCATTTTGCAGCGCCAGCGCCTTACCCAAATACTGTTCGTAGGTGTTGCCCAAGATGTCGGCGGGCATGGCACGGTAGCGCACTTCATACAGCTTATCCAGCAGCGGCATCAGCACATCGTCGCTAAAGTTGGCCTGATCGACCAAGCCATAGGCAAACAGCGCCGAGTTGTGTCGCTCATCAAACTGGCGGAAGAATTGATCTAACTGCTTATCGAGTGTAAAGCTGTAGGGGTTGCGCTGCCGCAGTTCGTAAAAATCGCGCACCGTACCCGCCGGAATCACCAGCCAATCCTCGGCAAACCGCGCGATCACCAACCGGTCAAGGAAGCGCTGCACCACCGCCCGCAGTTCGGTCAGCTTCAGGCTGCCGTCGCTGTTCACCACCCAGCGGTTGACCGACTTGCGTTTCGCAATATCCTGCGCCAGCTTCAAGCGCCATTCGTTAATGAAGTCAAGGTAGGTGCTGTCGATGTCACGGGCGTAGCGCTGGTTGCTCAGTGTGTCTAAGCTGCCATTGAGTACATTTTCGTAGGAAAGCTGCCACAGTTGGTCGAATTCACGCTGGTAAGCCGACGGTTCTTCAAACGACAATACCAGCCAGTCGCGTTTGGCGTTGAACAACCGGAGCTTCTCAAAATTCGTCAGGATCGCCCATGTGCCGCCGTTGGCAAAGGCATAGTTGATGGCCTGCTGTTCTTCGGGTGTACGGTCAGTCGCCATACCCGGCAGCGCCATCTGCCCCGGCGTGATGACCCCACTAATGGTATAACGGGCTTGCTCAAGCTGCTTAATGATGCCGAAGCGTTTAGCCTCAACAAAAATCACCCCACCTTTTTCGGGGAAAAGCGTCAAATCCGGTCGTCCGGCCTGTGTGTGCATTTCGTATTTATAGCGCTGCGGGTTCTTGATCGGCCAGCCCAACACTTCTTCCAGCAGCCGGTCGATAAACTGCCGTACCACGCTCGCTTCGCTCATCGTTTTGCGCTCTTCGGCGCTTAACTTGTTGAAGTCATCCAGCAGAATTTTCAGGTTTTCGCGCGCTTGGGTTTCGGTGATGGGCATAAGTCGTATCACTCAATCGGGTATGCAAGTCAGAAATTCTATTCTAGCGCAAAATGGTGAATATTACCGTCTTCGCAACACACCCACTCCCAACCCCACACAAACCATCTTCTAACTTGACAATTTAGCCCTTTTGTTCTATTCTGGTTCTGATGGTGGTTACAAAGTAATTGGTATGGGTGAAACGGTGGCGCGGACGAGATGTATCTTGTCTCTACACGATGGATTCTGTTTGTGTTAGAGCAATGATTTATCACTTACCATATGACCACTACCCTGATTCTATGAATTGCTCTCTGGATTTCTTGGCGACTGTGCGAAGCCTCCTGTGGATGGCGGTTAAAACGTATTGGTATTGGACTGATAACTGTGAACTGGAAACTGATAACTTGATTGGCAATCTTGGCGGCGGCAGCCCCTTTGCCAACCATCGCCGCGAAACCAGCCGGGCCAGCCGCCGCCATTTACGCCATAAAACCGTACTGACAACTGCGACACTGACGACACTGACGACATTTGTGACAAATCAACCCGATTCTCAACAGCAACAACAGCATTAACAGCATCACATAAACGTCTCAGTTAGAAATAAAAAAGGAACAGCCTTCGCCATTCCCTTTTCGCTCTATATTCTGTGTTTTCTCTCTGTGTTCTCTGTGGTTAACGTATTTTGTCTTTGTCTTTTACTGATAACTGTTCACTGACAACTGACAACTGATAACTTCCCACTACACCATACTCTCGCCGCCGTCCACATTGATCGCCTGACCGGTTATGAACCGCGCCGCATCCGAACACAGGAACAGCACCACACCCGCCACGTCCTCCACCGTCCCGTAACGCCCTTGCGCGTTCGCCGGTTGGGCAGGGGCGCTCGCCAGATCATCCGGTGGCAGGTTGCCGGGGCAAACCGCATTCACGCGAATGCCCAGCGGGGCGAACTCACGGGCGCACTGCTTCGTCATCCCGATCAACGCCGACTTGCTGGTCACGTAGGCCACACCCTCGGCTAAGGGGCTGGGGTGTCCGGCGGTCGAGGCAAGGTTCACGATCACCCCGCCGCCCTCGTCCGCCATCACCCGTCCGGCAAGCTGGCTCATGAAGAACGCCCCGTTGACGTTCACCTCCAGCATCCGCCGCCAGTCCCACTCGTCCACCTTAGGCATCGGGCCAACCTTGTAAACCCCTGCCGCGTTAATCAGGAGGTCGATCTTCCCGTAAGTGTCCCGCGCCGCCTCGATCAACGACCCAACCTGAAAGCGGTTGGAAACATCCGCCTGCCACGGGGACGCTTTGCCCCCCGCCGCGAGGATTTCACTCGCCACTCTCTCGGCACGGTCGGGGTTAATATCGTTCACCACCACCGCCGCCCCCGCCTGCGCGAGCGAGAGGGCAATGGCGCGGCCAACATCCGCGCCCGCGCCCGTTACTAATGCGTTTTTACCTGTGAGGTCTACTGTAAACGAGGTCAAATCGTCTGCAACCAATCCTGTAGGGCGGTATTCGCGCCAAAGTGAAATTCATTCGTCCGTGGGTCTTTGAGCATCCGGTCGGCGTAGGGCGCGACGTAATAATACGCCCCGTGCTTATAAGCCGTGTTGTGGCTCTCGCAAACCGCCTTGCCGTACTTTTGCCACGGTCGCCAATCGTTCTCGCCCATCATCACCAACAGGCGGCTCTCAATCGCCAGCACCGCCTGTTCGTCGAGCGCGTTGGTCGCCAGCACCACGCCGTAAGGCATCTGCGCCCGCGCGAACAACCCGTACGAGTCGCCCAATAAGCCTGTCCCAGCCGCCTGTGCCAGAATGACCACGCGCTTCCGGTCAATCTTCGCCTGTTCGAGCGCCACTTCGTAAGCGTTCACCGCGTCCTGCGTGGTCGAACCCGCGCCACCGGCACCGCTGCGCCCCGTGCCGCGCTTGTCCCAACGGAACACGGCGTAACCGGAGGCCAACCCCGCCTGCGCGAAATCTTGGTAGCCTTCGCGGTCGTCACAGCCGGCGTGATGCAGGATAAACATCAGGGGGAATGTTTTCTGGCGCGCCGAAACATAGGGATAGTCCATTTGACCATCCAACCGCACACCGTCACCCGCGAACACCAATTCCTCGGTGTGGGCGACTGGAACCCGTTCGTCTATTTGGTTGACAATCATATAAATAGATACTCCACCAAGCTCATCGAAAAAGGGATTTTGCGATTTGGTAACAACGGTATTTTTTACGTCAGTTCGCTTGGTGAAGCGGAATAGTTACCAGTATAACAACCTTTTAGGCGTTACGCACCCATGACTTTTGGCACTTTGTCTTGTTTTTACGTTCTTTCGTTTCTGTTTGGGTTTTCTGGATACTATCTTTAACCTTTATGACACGACAATTACGCAGCACTTGACCGAGAAACTTGACACCCTAGAACGCCAGTGCTACCCTATGAAAAGTTTATATTTGGTTTGTAATGTTCAGGGGGCTGCGTTGGCGCTCGAATTCAACAAATTAGTCGATCAACTCGATAACTTGGGGCGCATGATCCAAGAGATCAGTTTTGATGTCAGCGACCGCTTGGATATTGCCCTTGCCCGCTTCGAGGCTGCGACTGATTTGGACTTCATCCACGAGCGTATCGAGCTAGTACGCCGACCGGACATCAGTGGGTATCGTGGGGCGGCTCCCCTCGACGCGCCCTTCCACGAGCGCATCTGCGACATTTTCCCCGCGCCCGCCGTGCCAGACAGCGCCACCATCCTCGCGGCGGATGGGTCGCAAATCTACCCGAACGAACAGTGGCGGATGCCCTACTACCTGACCAACATCGGGCTGTTTGTGTACCACCACGGTGACGAACGTAAGCCGGAACAAACGAGCTTGCCCAAACTGGTTTACCATCCCGAACTGGTGCGCGACAAGTTCAACCGGGTGATGAGCGGTCGCACCATCGACGCGCTGCGGACGGTCAGCGAGATGCACGAACTCGGCAACGCGGCGTGGAACCTGCGCGATGATGCCCGCCCGCTCATCGCCCTGTACGATAATCACCTGTTGTTCTGGGTGAACAGCGACGTGACCGGTTACGTCGAACTTATGAAGAAGTATCTCGGTGGTCTGGTACACTTACACGACGCGGGGGCGCTGCTCGCTGGTTATATCGACAACCCTGTACGGAGTAAGACCGTCATCCGATTACTGCATCTACTCAGTTTGCCGGAGGATGAAATTAAGGGTGATCCGCTTGGCTCCGGCGACATGGAAGGGTTGAAGGACATCGACATCTTCAATATCGTCCTGCGCCCCGGCGACCGTTCAGCGCTGATGCTCCAGAACTCGCCGCGAAACCTGCTGTATAAAAAGCGCGGCGAAAATTATGAGATCGCCTACTTCTACGTCAAGGTGAGCAGTGGTTATCAGGACGCGATTGCCCGTGTCGATATTCCGATGTGGGTGGCGCGGGATAAGCAGAAGGTCAACGAGCTGCACGCGCTGATCGTCTCGCAAAGCGCGATGCAGGGGCGCAACCCGTACCCGTATGTGCTGACCCGTGCGGATGAACTGGCGGTTGTGTCGGGCAAGGACAAGATCAAGCTCGAAGAAATGATCCGGTTGCAGTGGCGGTTGAATAAACCAGCTATCGACCCGCTGGTCATTTCGCCCAAGAACTTCGGTAAGCAAATCGCCCGCAGCCAAAAACGGCTGCACGAGTTGTAGAAAGTCGGTAGAGAAAGACCGTTCAACGGTAGTAATTTTTGTGGGTGTTTTTCAGTGGACAGCGGGGTTGGGACGCGATAGTGACGGTTGATAGAATATTTCGGTAATTCGGTATAAGACGGGCGGCATACATGCCGTCCGCTAATACCAAATTTTATCATCAACCACCGACATCTCGTCCGCCCTCTTCCACCGCAAAACGGTTTGAGGTCAATAAGGGCAAACAACCAAGCATGGTATACAGCTTGAACGATGAAGTATCAAAGAAGGCTGAAGGTTAGGGAGTCATTCCATGATGGCCGTACAAGAAGATCAATTCATGGTTGGGCGGGTTTTGCGAGCCAGCACACGCGGGTTCGCCTGTGGGACGCAAAGCAACCGCGTCGATAATAAACACGACTTTGGCGCGTTCGTCAGCACCCCGATTGCCAACGACGACTCGATACAAGCCATCGGGCTAATTTACGCGGTCGAGATCAAAGACGACCTGCTGGTGAACGAGTTGGTGATGGCCGATTCGGTCAATAACAGCATCCTGCGTGACCAGCGCGAAAACCGGATGGTGCCGATGGAAATCAGCGTCTTGAACATCGGCTACCGCTATAACAACGGCGCTGTTGTTCACAGTTTGCCGCCACGCCCACCAATGAGCCTCAGTCAGGTGGATTTATGCACGC
Organism: Chloroflexota bacterium; assembly: GCA_020161935.1. Taxonomy (GTDB): domain Bacteria; phylum Chloroflexota; class Anaerolineae; order Aggregatilineales; family Phototrophicaceae; genus CFX2. Next base: position 179,110 of record JAIUNI010000009.1, on the reverse strand, counting down.
GCGATGTTATTCTGGAATTCACGCGGCGGCATGATTACTTGATGTTGGTATTGAACGCGGCGGAAGTGCCGTCGGACGATTTGCTGGCGGCGGCGGTGCGCTATGCGTCGTGGCAGTATGACGATGAACAGCAGCGCTACCAGTTCCTTGTGACCTGCGGGCGGGCGATTGCACGGCAGCTATCACACGATCTCAAGCGGTTGGAGCATGTGCTGGCGTTGATACGACCGGCGTAGGTGTTTGGCAAAATTGGCAGCAATTTCGGCAGTGGCAAACACCCATTTTATTGCCACCGTCTGTTAGCCATCCAACCGCAAGCCAAACGACTCTGACCACAGCAGCGGCGACAGGCAGGGTTCAGTGACGTTGGTCGTCAGCGACTGCTTAATCAAGAGGGCGATTTGGGGATAATGAACACCGATGCTGGCATTCACGACCGAGGCCGAATGACCTGTACCTTCATCTTCACAAACAGCGGCGGAAGGGCAAGATGTAAGGTGTTTGTGACCATAGATTTTGTCGTTCATAACCCCTCCTAAATTCGGCTTACTTTGTGTCTTGAATGACATGCTTATTCTAGCACAGAATTTCTAAGTTGGCAAGCGATTTTTGTCCGATTCTTGCTCAGTCTTTCGTCCGATATGGCACAAGTTTTGAGGGAGAAAATCGCCGCTGCATTTCCTAGAACGCGCGAAGCTGGCATTTTGTTCAAAACGGGTGAAAATTGAACCCAAAATGCTCATCCGGTTTATGATCTAGCGGTGGTTAAAAGAGGCAGGTAAAAATGGCGGAACTACAGATCTTTCGAAACACCCTCTCCATCAGAATCGAATGTTCAGCGCTGGAACTTCACCCGATGCGTTTGTCACTCTGGGCCGGGAAATAGCAATACCACCGCGAACAGGGGAAATACGGCGGGAATGGGTAAAATAGACACGAATAGGACTCGATCATTGGTTGGAAGCCATTTAAAAGTAGGTTTGGGATTAATCGGACGCGATGTATCGCGTCCCTACAACTCATTTGCATCACAATTTCGCGTTTTTGTAGGGACAGCATACATGCTGTCCGGTATTTCAAAACTTCTTAAAGGGATATTTTATGGATAATCCGCTGCAGCAGACCGCGCCAACTGATCCGCTTGAACGGGTGCATACCTTCGCCCGTGATCTGGCCTACGGCGCGGCGCAAGGCAAATGGGGTACCAAGTTTCAAGTGAACTTCATGCGCGGCGAGGAATGGTATTCGCTCACCTATTTGCAGGGTGTGGACAGCGATGCGAACTTTATTCCCTATATCGAGCAGAAGTGGGAAAACGCCAACCCGACCTCCGACCTGTTGGAGTCGTACGGTTATCTGACACTAGTCGAGCGTTTCGAGTCCGGCAATAAGAGCTACCTGCTGACCCCCAAAGCCTTCGCCCTACTCGAAAAGCCAACCATACCGCCAGCAGTGTTCATCTCCTACGCGCGGCGCACGAGCAGCGCCCTTGCCCTGCTGATCGAGGCGCGGCTGAAGTTGGAAGACCGCAGCTTACGCGCCTTCATCGACAAAGATATTCCGTTGGGCGACGAATGGCGCGACGTGCTGGAAGCGCGTATCTCCGCCAGCCAGTACTTCATCTGCCTGCTGACGATGGACACGCTGCTCTCCAAACCCATCGCCGAGGAAATCGAGATCGCGCTGCGAACGCCCACCTGTAAGATCATCCCGATCTGCCACAACGGCTACCGCTTCAGCACGCCGTTCCTCGCCGACTTAGGCGAACGGGCGATCAGCGCCGGGATGATCGACGCGCTGGCGACCAAGAACGCGCTGGTGGTGGATACCGAAAGCGCCGCCAGTTACGAGGATAAAGTGAACCGTTTACTCAGCCGCTTGGGCTATTCAACGATTTAGTAGTCGCAAGTAGCAAGAAAACCACAGAGAAACGCAGCGGGTAATAAATAGGTCAGACAAGATAAACATGAACAAAGACAAAATAATTCTGAGCTTCCCATACTCTGGAGCACTTTATCACTTTGTTGATAAAACATTACTTAACGGAAAATACGCCAGTTGGTCTTCAGGGTACTATACATGGTTGTTTGGCAAGAATCCTGATCAATGGGTTCCGATGGCCTTAACATTTTCTATTGTATATCCAGAGATTGTCCTTGCTCCCCGCGATCATCCGCTCCCAAAAATGATAGATGGCGAGATTCAATCAACGTATCAAAATCCCGATTTAGGATTGATTGTCGATTGGGACGACTACCATAGTATGAGAGATATCCTTTCAGAAAAAGTGCGTGAGGATATGCAAGATCCTGTCATCGTCAAGCTGCTGAAGGAAATGCGAGTACCATCGAACAGTGTCGGCAATCTTCTTTATGATATTCGCTATGAACTTCATCTATCTCAAAAACACAAAGCGCGGCTGATCTGTGCAAAGGGGCGCAAACGGCTGGTTAACCAAATGCTTCGACGTGATCTTGCACTTAATTTTCCATCGGCTGCTCCTGCTCAGGAAATTCAATTTACCGAAAAGTACATTGAATTTACTGGACTGGAATATAACATGGATACCATTGATGATTTGTACGCCATCAAAGATGATGAATCGACCAAATTATACGCAACCATGTTTCGTAACCAATTGGATCTGCTGCCGAAGATGGAAATCTCTGAGGCGAACACGATCTTCGAACAGGCTGCCAATGATGCACTCGATGCGTCGGCTAAAGCCCGCAAACATGCCAAACGCTATTCTACGGGCGCAGATTACCTTTCTTGGACTGGGCCGGCACTGGGTTTATTACCGGGAGTAGGTTCTGTTGCGAGCATAGCAGAACGCTCCCTCGAAATTGCGGCCAATATTCAAGAGAACACTGCTCTGCGGCATGAGTGGTATGAGCTCGCTTCGACGATTTCAGCGGTGCGTATCAGACAACAGTTTGTGAGGCGTGTCCGATCTACAAACCCACGTAACAAGAAACCGTGAAGCCCGATTAGCGCCCTCACGATGATCTACCTGATAGCTTTCCTATGGAGCAATGCATGAGTAAACGACCGGGTGTATTCATCAGCTACGCGCAGCCGGACGGGGTGGACTTCGTACGGCGGTTGGCGTTCGCGCTAGGCATGTACATGGATGTGTATTGGGATCGCCGCTTGCAAACGGGCGACTTCCCCGCCGACCTGCGCCAGCACATCAACAGTTGCGACCACTTCTTGTGGCTGCTCACCCCCTACGCCCTTGCCAGCGATTGGAACCGCCGCGCGTTCGAAGCTGCCAAAGCGCAGGGCAAACCCATTTTGCTGGCGAAAGCCTATGCCAGTGATGCCGCCCTTGAATCCGCATATCCCACCGCCGACTTCACAACCGACTTTGAGGCGGGTTTCCGTACGCTCGCGTCTGCCATCACCGGGCAGCCTTATGCGTCGTGGGAGAGCTTATCCAGCGCACCGATTAACGTGCTGCTCAACTATCTAAAAGCAGGCATTATTCCGGCGGTAATCACTAGGCAGATCGGCGAGTGGGTGCTGGTCGATAAACTGTGGGATGCGCTGACCAGCGAGTTAGGGGGAAAGAAATCCGCGAAAATCGTCTTTTCCAAGCCGCGGACTGCTGGCGGTGTGCTGACGCAGGCTAAACTGCTGCTGGAACAGTTCGAGAAAGCCAAAGATACCCGACACAGTAATCTGGTTAAGCCCTTCATTCCGGTCATTGAAACCTGTGTCAACGACCTCATGACCACTGCCGATGACCAACACCTCCGCGCCGGACAAATAGCCCACGACATTATCGCCCAACTGAAGGGGCTGATCGAGGCCAAGCAGACAGCCGACCGCGATTTTGAAAAGCTGCACTTGACCAAAACATTTTATGATTTCGACATCGCCGAACAACTGCGGGTTTTGATTAACGATCACGCCCGCCGTTCACGCCCATTGTATTAATTTTTATTGTTAATGGAGAGAACAGTACGATGAACACGCAGCGACCGATCCTCATTTCGGTCATCCAGTATCAAGCCGAATTAGCAGCCGGAACTGTCACCCCGCTCCAGTTGGCGGATAGGCTCGACGGGTTAGGGGTGGACGGCATCGAACTGCGCCGCGAACTCTGGCCGGATTACGCCAGCGAACTCGCCGCCGTCCGCGACCATCTGCAATCGGCGGGCAAGCTGGTGACCTATGCCACCTTTAGCACGCTGTTCAACACCACCGACGACGCGCACAAACTGCTGCTGCACGACCTGAACACCGCGCGGGCGCTGGGTTCGCCGCTGCTGCGCGTGTTCCCCGGTGCGGCTCCTGCTGATACGAAGGACGCGGCGTGGGCGACGGCGCGGGAGGCAGTCGCCTATGCCGAGGACATTGGTATCGAGATCGCACTGGAAAATTTTGGCCGACTGCCCGGTGGCCTGCTGCGTGAGATGACGCATATCCTCGATCACATCACCTCGCCCGCGCTGAAGGTTAATGTCGATGTGGGCAACTACGCCACCCACGGCGAGGATGTGCTAGAGGCGATCAAGACCCTCGGCGACCGTGTGATCTACGCCCACTTGAAGGACAAGGCGGGTGATAAATCCGATGACACGACCGCCCTCGGCGGCGGTACCTCCCCGATGGGCGACATCATCGCGGCGTTGAACGCCCTGCCGCAGCGGGTGCTGTACTGCTTCGAGTTCGTAGGCGGCGGCGAACCGGCTGAACGCATCGCCAAGAGCATCGCCTATTTGAAAACCTTTTAACCACAAAGGCACAAAGAAACGAAGATTAAACCGCAGAGACACAGAGAACGCAGAGATCAATGCGGAGAGGATTTTTAACACAGAGGGTAAATAAAAATGGGCAAAATCGATTTTTCAAAGGGTGGCTACAAGGGCGGTGAAGATGAAGAGTATTTCAAATGGTTTACCATACCCGAAATGCCCTATTATTGGTATTTTCGCGAAATTTTAAGAGCTAGTGATAAACCCTCCGATAATTGGCAGTATCAAGATGGAACTAAATTATCTGAGGAGCATCAAAAGGAATTAATTGCATTAAGTCTTCTCAACTATGCAGTTCACACAGGAATTGCAGAATCTCTACTTTTCTTTGATGAAATATTACTTGAGGTGAATAAAGAGGTGACACAAAATCGCATTATGAATACTAGACGATATTGGAAGGCAGCATATTCAAGTTTATATACTTCATATAATTCAATATGCAACATTTTATACGTTATTCTAAATTGCGGATCATTTTTCTTCAAAAGCAAGTCTGGTGATGTAGTTACTTATGGACTAAATAAGATAAAAGACTCCAAAAACGCACCACCTCAAATTATAGATACTCTTAAACGATGCAACAGTTATTTGAAGATTCGATCCCAAATGGATCACTATTGGACTATCCCATTAGATATTCAACGAAATAAGTTTGTTATGTTTTCTCCTTTCGTGAAAGGAGATATTGTACTGAATATGTCGCCCTCATCAAGCAATGGAATTGATGGCAGAGAACAATTAGAAAAAGATATTCACGGAATAGCTAAAGAGTTAAATTCAATATATGAGCAAATAACTACTGGGAATAATTACTTTGATAAGTATTTAGGACGAAAAGATTGGAAAATTGATTACTCGAATTTTCAACCTCATTATGGGAGACCCTCTTTGTCAACTAGAATTACTTAGAATTTTCATTTTTGAGAGAGGGAAGTTTATAACCTATTCTTTAATATAAATTAGAAAGGTAAATTTTTAGCAAATCCCTTGCTTTTTGTTTTCAGTATCACTAACATTCACCTTATAGAACGAAAGTTTCAAGGAGTGATTGCTGTGAATAAAATAGCAAGTATGTTCAACGAACGCAATGCTGCATACAATGTCTGTTTCAGTAATGGGAATATCGCTATATTGGATGCATTCGGGAATCAAGTTGATGCGGTCACTGCGATTAAAATTGGTGAACAGATTATAGACCGATATAGTCCTATTTGTTTCGTTTATGTAGGAAGAAAAAATGACTTTCTTAAGATTGGCTTATCGGCGAATCTTGAACGTCGAGATCAAGAACTAGATAAAGTTCGGTTTGAAAATCCATCCGCGAAATATAAACGCGAACTACATATTGCATGTCGAAACAGATCAGAAGCAGCAGTCCTTGAAAAAAGCATATTGGATTTTCTAAGTTTTATTAGACAATCAGCAGGATTAGATGTAGGAACAGAATGGTTTTTCTATAAGGATCATGATTTCACACTAATTAGCTCGGTGTTTGAATTATGTGACCCTCCAAATGCTATTAAATTTTTCCAAACAGCATTACAGGATTACATTTGGTTAAAGCAGCATTATTCTAAACCAAATTCAAGAAGCTATACTTTGCTTGATTATATACATCGCCATCAAGTGACTGCATTCAAAAAGCACGCCCTTATCGAGTTTGGCTTTGTGGAACAAATCGAATAAGAGTATTAATCACTTGACTGTAGAATCGGAGTCCCTTGATGAATTATCCTCCCGCAGAAAACCTCAACGAGTGGTTCCCCAACGGCGCGAAGCACGACATGGACTCGCGCTTGGGCGTGGTCGTCGGCGGTTCGCTCAGTAAGGGGCTGGTCGTCAAGCTCGACCGTGAGCAAACCGTCGAGGACTTGGCAGTCGGGCGCTACGTGGTCGTCCACGGCGCGAACGACACGCGCTTCTTTTGCATGTTGAACGACATCAGCCTCAACAGCACCAACCCCAGCATCCAGAACCACCCGCCGGAATTTCAGGACGACCCCTTCTTGGAAGCCATCTATGTCGGCACGGCGGTCTATGGGGTCATCAACGTCACGCCCATGCTCATGATCGAGGACGGGCAGCCGCGCCCGGTTAAAACCATCCCCGGTCACTTCACGCAGGTGTTCAACGCCACCGTCGAGGATGTGAACGCCGTGTTCGGTGCCGAGGACGACGCGCACTTTAACGTCGGTTCGCCCCTCGAACTCGAAACCACACAGATCAACCTCGACCTCAAGCGGCTGGTCGAGCGCTCGGTGGGTGTGTTCGGCAAGAGCGGCACCGGCAAGAGCTTCCTCACCCGCTTGCTGATCGCGGGGGTCATCAAATGGGGTCGCGCCGTCAACCTCATCTTCGACATGCACAACGACTACGGTTGGGCAGCCACCGACGAACGCGGCACGCAGGCCAAAGGTTTGAAGCAGTTGTTTAACTCGCAGGTGGTCATCATCACCCTCGACGGTGAAAGCACGCGCCGTCGTGGGGCGAAAACCGACTTCGAGGTGAAGCTCGGCTATGACGAAATCGACCCGGAGGACATCGCCGCGCTGCGCGGCAGCATGAACCTGACCGATGCCATGATCGACGCGGCCTACACGCTCAAAAAGCGCTGGAAGGAAGGCTGGATTAAGCGGTTGAACGAAGCCGGCGAAATGGATTTTGAAGACATCAGCATGAACACCAACATCGCCGAAGGCACGCTGCTCGGCCTCCAGCGGCGGTTGCAGCGCTTCGAACGCTGGGGGTTCTTGGTCGATGAATCCACCGGCGACAGCGTTACCCAGATTATCAACCTGCTCATGAGTGGCAAGAACGTGGTGCTGGAATTCGGGCGCTATGGCAACGAACTCGAAGCCTATATTCTGGTCGCCAACTACCTCACCCGCCGCATTCGTGACCGCTATGTCGATATGGTCGAGCGCTCACTCGGCGACGACGCGCAGAAGCCGCCGCAGCTCCTGATTACGATTGAGGAAGCCCACAAGTTCTTGCAGCCCGGTATCGCCGGACAAACCATTTTCGGCACCATCGCCCGCGAACTCCGCAAGTACAACGTCACGCTGGTGGTCGTCGATCAGCGTCCCAGCGGCATCGACGAGGAAGTCATGAGCCAGATCGGTACGCGCGTCACCGCTTTGCTCGACAACGAGCGTGACATCAACGCCGTGCTGAACGGCATCAACGGCGCACAGGGCTTACGTGAAGTGCTGGCACGCCTCGATACCAAGCAGCAGGCTATCATTATGGGTCACGCTGTACCCATGCCGGTCGTTGTCAAAACCCGTACTTACGACGAGGACTTTTACGCCGCCATCACCCGCGAAGGCACCGTCAGCGCCGCCACTGCGCGCGATAAACTCGGCAGCGGTGGCCGTGAAAAACGACGATTATGATAATAGAACTAGATAAGCAGATCGTTCAGTCTGCTTATCAACTTTACAAGCACACATATCTATTGAGGTCTACAGACTTGGGGCGTGGGAAGATGCGTCTATTTGTTGACACCATATTTGAGCAAACACGAGTTATCCTCGCTGAAGGTGTGGTCTATTCCTTATCACTGTCGGATGTAGATCAACAGGATAATGCGTTTTTGCACTACCAACATTTTGTCCGGCAATGTGTAAATGTCATCAATTCGAATATTTATGTCATGAAGCAGAATACCGAACACTATGTATTTGACGAGACACAGTTACAACTCATCGCACGGATCGAAAAGTATTTCCAAGAACTAACACAGTACATGGATACATGGTCTGGTACCAATTTTAGGCGAACTATTTTTAGGTAGTCAGATGGTGGGTGTGAAATGGAACTTGATACTCGTGTCGGCGACTATGCAGTAGCCATCGTGCGCGATATTGACCTGTACGAGCCAACACATTCCAACGGCCATAAATTTTCGCCTTCAAAGTTTGAAAATTCGAACCAAACTCGCTTGCTAATTTAGCCCTTTTGTTCTATACTGTAACTATGCGATCTTCTCTGCCTTTTCTCTGTGTCCTCTGTGCCTCTGTGGTAAAAATGTATTGCTTTTCTATATTCTCTTGGCGTTTTGGCGACTTGGCGGTTAATCTGTATGTCTTTGCTTTTCTCTGTGTTCTCTGTGCCTCGGTGGTAAAAATGTATTGCTTTTCTATATTCTCTTGGCGTTCTTGGCGACTTGGCGGTTAATCTGTATGTCTTTGCTTTTCTCTGTGCCTCTGTGCCTCCGTGGTAAAAATGTATTGCTTTTCTATATTCTCTTGGCGTTTTGGCGACTTGGCGGTTAATCTGTATGCCTTTGCTTTTCTCTGTGCCCTCTGTGTCTCTGTGGTAAAAATGTATTGCATTAGCTTTTGCATTTTCGGCGGCATCCTCCCTCACCACCGCCAAATGCTGCACAGCGGCGGATATACGGGAGCAATCCGCTGCATTTGTGACATTTCAGCGGATGCAGCCGGGCCAGCCGCCGCCACAAAACACCACCTCAGCGGGAGTACGGGAGCTTCCCGCCGGACAATTCGGCGGGAAATTTGCGAATAATGCGAAATTTGGGAATAGCGTTGTTGAGGGGTTTAAATTGTAGGGGCGACCTGTCAGGCCGCCCTCTTGAGAAATCGTTAAATCGTTACTGCAACTGAAGCCGCTGCGACTGAACTTCTTCCATCGCGCTGATCGTATCTTGCAGGCTGGAAACCTCGTCCTTGATTTCCAAGCGCAGCCGCTGCGCCCGTGAACTGTCCACTTCCTTCGTGCCGAGTAAGGACATCTGTGCGTAGATCGTACCCAGCGACGACAGGGTGCTTTCCAGTTGGATTTCCGCCCGCTTCACACTGTTGACCGTCGCGTCGAGGTTATCCCGCTGCTGCGTGAGGGTTTTGAGCTGTTCCTCAAGGTCGCGCCGTACCGTTGCGTCTGTTTCGCTGTCGATGCGGATTTGTGTCTTCTTAATCTGTTCCGGCACCATCTTACGATCCCGTTCGACCAGATCGTTGTTGTCAAATGCATCAATATGCTGCGCCAGATCGTACATATGCCCGATCCAGTCGTTGATGTCCGAAATCGTCTGCTGCATGTTGGTACGCATCGCGCCTTGATGCCGCCCCGCCAGCGTCATCATGTTCCGGCGGTATTCCAACGCGCTTTGGAGCCGCTGCCGCGAAACCGGGCTGTGAATCTGGCTGAGGTCATACTGCCCCTCGAAGGCTTTGGCGACGGCTTGGGTCGCCGCGTTCGGGTCGGAGAGGTTCGAGACGATAAACGCCCCTTCCGCGATGCCGCCCAGCACCAACCAGAACCACTGCTGCCAGCCGGGGATGCTCTCAATCGGCACGCCGAAAAATAAGATCAGCGTAACCAGCAGCGTCAGCCCTGTTTGCCAGCTAAAGACCGCATTCCGCAAGATTGCGCCGAGCGCACGCTCCCGCACCGGATTCGTTGTATTTCGCGACATAGTTCCCTTGCTCCGCCTGTACCGTTCATTAATACGGTGAACCTGCCCTCAAAGTTGCAGGCTGCTGCTTTCTATTCTAGCCCACTTACCATCATAGCGACATATGAATAGGGGCGAACCGTGCGGCTCGCCCCCTGATCTGCCATTGAGTTGTAGCTTGCCAGTGAGCGGCTAATTGCTGCTACTGGACTGCCCACTGTCGCTGCTGGCCGCACCGCCAGAACCACCCGCGCCACCCAACAGACGACGCTTGCGTTCTTCAAGCTGGCGTTCGACTTCGCTGCCGCGCACGGCTGCGTCGATCTCTTCCGAGAGGTTGCGGGTCGCCATGTCGAGCCGGGCATCCTCTTGGTCGAGGCGCTGGCGAATCTGGTCGCTCAGGCTGCTGATTTCGGCATCGCCCACGTTCGCGAGCGCGTCGAGGCTCTTGACCGTCTTGGTGGTGACCTTCTTGGCCTCCGCCAGTTCGATCAACGCGCGTAAGTGTTCGCGTTCCTGCTTAATCGTGGTCAGGCGGCCTTCCAGTTTCAGGCGCATATCCAGCATCTTCTGATACTGGGTATCCTGCTCCTGCCACTGTTGGTAGTATTCCTGCGAAAGCTGCTGCTTGGTGTTCAATTCAGCTTGCGCGGCGGCTGCCAGATCATCCTTACCCTTCACGATCAGGGTGTCGATGTCGCGGTCGAGCTTTTCAGCGGCGGCTGCGAATTCCTCGTACTTCCGCTTGAGGGTCTTGACCGTCCCACCGACGGTTGCGGTTGATTCTTCCAAGTCGCCGAGGTTGCTTTCCACCTGCCGGATGTACTCGTCCATCACCTGAACGGAGTTGGATTGCAAAGCACGGTCGACAATGCCATGTAAGTTGGCGCTAATTAATGTGTTGATTTTCTCGAATAGAGATGGAGCCATAAATCCATATTCTCCCGTTTTAGATCGCGCAAAATGTGAATAAACCGTATACGCACTCAGTATACCCCAAGTTGCTTAAATCTGTTCCTCAAACAAAAGGGCGAATCACAGTGATTCGCCCTTCGTAATACGCCTATAATCGCCGTCGCTCGTTACATCACACCTGCGGATTCGGTTTCAGTCACGGGTAAGATAACCTTGAAGGTACTGCCTTCGCCGGGCTTGCTCTCCAAACCCACGCGCCCACCGTGCAGATTGGCGATGCCCTTAACAATCGCCAGACCTGCGCCCGCGCCCTGATCTTCATTCAACGCGCGGTCAATCTGGTAGAAGCTCTCCCAAATTTGCTCCTGCTCGTTCGCAGGGATGCCGCGTCCGTGGTCAGTCACCCACAGCACCACATCCTTACCTTCGACCGTCGCACCCATCTCAATCGGTGCGCCTTCCTCGGAGAATTTACACGCATTGTTGAGCAGCAGCGCTATCGCCGAAGTCAGATAATCAACATCACCTGTAAAAATTTGGATTTCGGAGGGAATACTAACGGTCACGTTATGATGGCGGGCTTCGACTTCTTTGACCCGTTCCTGCGCCTCTTTAAAGATGCCCTCGACACTGGCAATCGGCCCTTTGCGCCATTCATAGGTTTGCTTGGCCGAGTCGGTTTCGAGTTCGACCAGCAGGATGAAATTTTCGATCAAGTTTCGCAGCCGGTCAGCGCCCGCCGTAATGCCGGTGATATAGCTAATCATCTCCTCTCTGGAGAGTTCCTGCTCACCGGGATTGTTCAACATATCGGCGTAGGCCACCACGAAGGTCAGCGGCGTGCGGAACTCGTGGTTGAGCATGGTGAGGATTTGACGTTTGAGGGTCGCCATACCGCTGTTATAAACACGGTTGATTTCGCGGTGCCGTTCCAAGCGGGACTCGATCTTAACCAGCAGGTCGCTGGGGTCGTAGGGCTTGATGACGTAATCATCGACACCCAACCGCATCCCACGGTGAACATCCGCCCGTTCGCCCTTAGCGGTCAGGAAAATGAAGGGAATGCTAAACCAGCGATTTTCCTTGCGGACTTCCTTCAAAAATTGGATGCCGTCCATTTTGGGCATCATAATGTCGGAAACAATCAGGTCTGGTGGCGACGATTGAGCTTGGAGGACTTCAATGCCGTTAATGCCATTTTCAGCCGTCAGAACTTGGTATCCATCTAACTCCAGAATATCGTGTATGCCTTCTAAGAGATGAATATCATCTTCGACAACCAGAACTTTTGCTTTTTGCATAACTAACCTGCTCCCAACGACAACTTTGAGGGAAACAATCACCCTTTATCCATATAAGTTACTATCGCATCACCTCTATTTTTCGTCAATAGGGTGAATCAAACGCCTCGGTTGATGTCGAGTAAATCCGACAGCAAACCAAAGCCTGTTTGCAAACGCCCCGCGCCCGCGCCCACCAGCGTTACATCACCCATCAAATCGGTGCTGTAGGTGATGGCATTCGTCGCACCGGAAACGGCAGCCAGCGGATTACTGAGCTTGACGCGCAACGGCTGAACACTGCCACCATCCGGCGTAACCCGTGCCACCAGCTTCCACTTCTCACCGGCGGCAGCCGCCTCGCGCACATCGTCAGCGGTGATCGCCGTAATGCCCTTCACATCCATATCTTTGAACGTGATCGAACTGTTAAACAGCGCCCGTGCCAGAATGATAACCTTACCCGCCGCGTCCCAGCCTTCAACATCCCCGGCGGGGTCAGCCTCGGCGTAGCCCAACTGCTGCGCCTGTGCCAGCGCTTCGGCGTAGCTCATGCCGCCTTCCATCTGCGTGAGGATGTAATTGGTCGTGCCATTGAGGATGCCACGCGCCTCGCGGATGGTGCAGCCTTGTAGCGCTTGCATCGCCAGCCGGATCGACGGCGTACCCGCCATCACGGTCGCCTCGAAGCGAAGCTGCTTACCCGCCTGTGCCGCCCGTGCAACCAGTTCACGGTAAGCAACCGCGACCGGCCCCTTGTTTGCCAGCACCACATGCTTGCCGCTGTCGAAGGCCGCGTAGCAGTAGTCGATGGCGGGCTGTCCGGTTTGCAGGTCGGTGTTACTGCACTCGACGAGTACATCCGCGTTGCAGGTTTTGATAAGCGAGAGGATGTCCGTGCCGTGTTCCAAGCCCGCCGTGTCGGGGTACTGCTGGAAGTCTCCGGCTGCGGCGAGCAGTTGCCCAATGTCGAGTCCCTGCGGGTTATACAGCGTGCCTTTGCTGCGGGTGGCGACGGCGACCACCGTGGCCTCAAAGCCGCTGGCTTTCAACGCAGCAGCCTTGTCCCGCAGGATTTCTAAGAGTCCTTGCCCGACCACGCCGAAGCCGACCAGTGCGATTTTCATGGGTGTTGTTCCTTGCCCGTATAGATGAAATATCGCATCATCTTATCCTACGCCGTTGGACTACACCAACTCCTTCTCGCGCGTTTCTTCGGCTTGCGGTGGCTGAGACTCATGATCGGCAGGCGGCAGGCGGTGTTCGCCGGTAATCAGGCGGGCAGCACGGTTGCGGGTGATGTAATTCCACGCCCATTGGATGAGCACCAGTATACGGCTCTGGTACTGTACGATATACAGCAGGTGAATGAACAGCCACAACACCCAGCCGATGAAGCCGGTGAAGTGCAGCTTACCGAGGTCGGCGACTGCCGCAGCCCGTCCAATCGTCGCCATGTTGCCGAGGTCGCGGTAGTGGAAGGTTGGCACAGTTTCGCCCTTCAGCCGTGCTTTAATCAGCCGCGCGGCATAATCACCCGATTGCATGGCGACCTGTGCCACACCGGGCAGCGGTTTACCGGTCTGGTGGGCATAATGAGCGAGGTCGCCGATCACCAAGATTTCGGGGTGGTTCGGCAAGCTCAAATCCGGCTGCACGATAATGCGCCCGGCACGGTCAAGTTCGGCACCTGTTGCTGCCGCCAGCTTGCGCCCCAGCGGTGAACCCTGCACACCCGCGCCCCACAAAATCGTGTGCGAGTCAATCACTTCGTCCGTTTCGCCAATGCCGATGATGATCTTATCCGCCTGAACATCTTTGACCATCGCCTTCGTCCGTACCGTTACGCCCAGCTTTTCGAGTGACTTTTGCGCGGCGGCGGAAAGATCAGCCGGATAGGGCGGCAGGACGCGATCCATGCCTTCCACCAAGATAACTTTCGCGCTGGCGGGATTGATGCGCCGGAAGTTGTTCTTCAGGGTGTAGTTCGCGATTTCGCCCACCGCACCCGCGAGTTCCACACCGGTTGGCCCCGCGCCAATGACCACAAACGTCAGCCACTTACGGATTTCCTCAGGGTCGGTTTCGCGCTCGGCTGCCTCGAAAGCCAGCAAGATACGCCGCCGCATTTCGGTTGCGTCCTCAATCGTCTTGAGACCGGGCGCATGTTCTTCCCACTGGTCGTTACCGAAGTAGTGGTGGCGAACACCCGCTGCCAAAACCAACGTGTCGTAGGGAATGCGTCCGTCACGCAGGATGACCTCGCGTTTTTCCACGTCGAAATCAACCACTTCACCCAGCAGCACTTCCGTATTCATCTGGCGCTTGAAGATGTCTCGCAGTGGCGCGGCGATGTTGGCGGGCGATAGTGCGCCGGTCGCGACTTGGTAGAGCAGCGGTTGGAACAGGTGGAAGTTCCGGCGGTCAATCAATGTGACATGCACATCGGTATTTCGCAGCGACTTTGCGGTGTGCAGTCCGCCGAACCCGCCCCCGATAATAACGACGCGCTGTGCAGTGGTCATGGTCTTGCTCCCTCACAGTCTTTGTTGTGCAATTATTCACAATAACAAGACGCTTTTACATGGTCTATCCATACTTCCCAACTGTTAGCGACTTCCAATTGGGTGTCAATGGCTACAGGGCTATATTGTTTCAGCCATATGGCCTTGCGCCCCACTTGATTGCCTGATTAATCCAGAAGTATACTGATCGTGTCCGGGTTGTGCGTCTTGTACAACCTTTTTTCGGCATTTTGACCCATTGGAGCAAACTTATGGTTATGAACACCACCACCCGTCCCGGCCCCCGGTCGCAGACTATTATCGAACGCGACTCAGCGGTTATGAGTGGTTCTATCACACCGCGCTACCCGTTCGTGATTGAACGGGGTGAAGGTGCGCGGGTATGGGATGTGGACGGCAACGATTATGTTGATTTCGCGGCAGGCATCGCTGTGACCTCAACCGGACATTCGCACCCAAAGGTGGTGGAAGCCATCACCGAACAGGCGAAAAAATTTATTCATATCGCGGGAACCGATTATTACTACGATGTGCAGGTAAAAATTGCGGAACGTTTAGCTGAAATTGCCCCGTTTGATGGTCCTGCCCGTGTTTTCCTGACCAACTCCGGCACCGAGGCCGTAGAGGCCGCGTTCAAGCTCGCCCGCTGGTACACCAAGCGCCAGAATATTATTGCCTTCTTTGGTGCGTTTCACGGGCGCAGCATGGGGGCGCTTTCGCTGACAGCCAGCAAAGTCGTGCAGAAAGATGGCTTCCTGCCGCTGATCCCCGGTGTCCATCATGTGCCGTATAACAACCCGTACCGGTGTATGCACGGGCGCGAAGAAGCCGCCTGCCGCGCCAACTGCATCTGTGCCGATTATATTACCGATGTGTTGTTTAAGCGGACGCTGCCAGCCGAGAGCGTCGCCGCGATTATCCTTGAGCCGCTGCAAGGCGAAGGTGGCTATGTGCTGCCCGACAGCCGCTTCGTCCAGCAGTTACGCGACATTTGTGATAAGCATGGCATTCTGCTAATCGCCGATGAGGTACAGAGCGGAATCGGGCGCACCGGCAAGTGGTGGGCAATCGAGCATCACGGAGTACAGCCGGATATGGTGTGTTCAGCCAAAGGGTTGGCTAGTGGAATGCCGCTCGGCGCACTCATTACCCGCCACGAGATTATGAGCTGGCCGCCGGGGGCGCACGGCAGCACCTTCGCCGGTAACCCGATTTCCTGCGCGGCAGCTTTAGCCACGCTGGAACTGGTCGAAAGCGGCATGATGCAAAACGCCGCCGAACAGGGCGAGTACATCATGGAATGCTTGGAAGAAATGCGGTCGCATCATCCGTCACTGAAACACGCCCGTATTGACGGCAAGGGCTTGATGATCGGGGCGGAGTTGGTGTTGGATGAACAGCGCACACCCGCCAAGAAACTGCGCGATAGTGTGGAGGATTTTGGCATCGAAAACGGCTTGCTGATCCTCGGCTGCGGTGAAAGCGGCCTGCGCTTTGCGCCCGCGTTGATGATCGACCGTGCGACCGTCAACGAAGGCTTAGAGCGTTTCGAGCGCGCGCTGACACAAGCCGAGCAAGCGGCAGGCTTGTTGTAAGCAATCCGTTGGAGTTCGGGGGTACAATTGTATACCCCGACAACAAATCCCCTTTTAGACAACATCACGTGAACAGTGGCACTTCTGCATCATTTTGGGTTTACTTATACAAACCTTTTTACGGATTCGAGAAATAATATGGTCGATCATACGCAGGTGGTGATTATCGGCGCGGGGCCAGCCGGTTTAGCGGTGGGTGCGTGCCTCCGGCGGCAGGGTATCGAGTTCATCATTCTCGAACGCAGCAGCGAGGTGGGGACGAGCTGGCGTAATCATTACGAACGGCTGCATTTGCATACGGCGAAGGGCTATTCAGCGCTGCCCTTCATGCCGTTTCCGGTGGATTATCCCCGCTATCCCTCGCGGCAGCAGGTGGTGGATTACATTGATGCCTATGCCGAGCGGTTCAAGCTGCATCCGATTTTTAACCAAACCGTCACGTCGATCACGCGGCAAAATGGGCAGTGGGAGACGAAAACGAATGACACGGTTTACACCTCCGACTTTGTGGTGGTGGCGACCGGCCTGAACCAAGTGCCGACCGTTCCAACGTGGGCGGGGCAAGAAGCGTTCACGGGCAAAATCGTCCACAGTAAGGATTACAAGAACGGTGAGCCTTATCGTGGGCAGAAGGTGCTGGTCGTCGGCTTCGGCAACTCTGGCGCGGAGATCGCGCTGGATGCTTACGAACACGGCGCGACGGTTGGCGTTTCAGTCCGCAATCCGGTCAATGTGATTTTTCAGCAGCAGTTTGGTATCCCGCTGCAACTGATGACCATTATGCTCAACCCGCTTCCGGCAAAAGTGATTGATTTCCTAACCGCGCCCCTGCTCATGCTAACCTTTGGCAACCTGAAGCCCTACGGGTTGCAGTCACCACCCTACGGCGCGGCGACACAGGTTCGGCAGTATTCCAAAATTCCGGTGATCGACCCCGGTATCATCGCCAAGATTAAGCGGCGCGAAATTAAAGTGTACGCGGGTATCGAACGCTTTACGGCGGATGGCGTGACCTTTACCGACGGGACAAGCCAAGCATTTGATCTGGTGGTGCTAGCGACTGGCTACCGGACGAATATCAGCGAAATCCTACCGGAATACAAGGCGGATGCGAAGCTGGAGGATTGCGTGTATCTGTGCGGGTTCACGAACGCGATGACCGGCCTACTGCGGGAGATCGGCATTGAGGCCGAACGCATTTCGAAGGACATCGTGCGGCGGGCGAAGAAGACTTAGAAAATATCGGACAGCATGTATGCTGCCCCTACAAAAATGCGAGATTGTGCTGCGAATTTAGTGTAGGGACGCGATACATCGCGTCCGATTAACCTCAAACCTACTTTCAAACCGCTTCTTGAGGCCAAACAAAAAAGGGCGCATCACTGCGCCCTTTCGATTCGCTTACAACTTAACGCTGCGGTTAAACACCCATGTGGAAGACCACAATGTAGTCGCCAAAGGTGCGCTGATTGGCGCTGGTCATCAGGAAGTTGAAGAAATTATTGTTGGTGTCCGAGTCCAGTTCTATACCGTCTAACGAGATGTTCATCATCGCGTCAACCTCGCCACCGGGGATACCTTCACCGGGCGCGTCGGAAACATAGCTGTCGGAAAGGTCTTCACTTTCACCCCAGCAGGAACTGGTACCCGCGTCGTCGCATTCCACGCGGGTGCCATCATCGAGTTCGACGATGGTGTTATCCGAGTGAACTAGCTGCATGAACGGGTCAAGGTCGGTGACTTTGGCGATCATATAAATGTTCAGGGGAACGCCGCTGTCCACCATACTCTGTGTGAGGTGTACCGCGTACGGGTCACCCGCGCCTTCGCCCTTGCCATCGTTGTTGGTGACAGCCATACCTTCGAGGATCAGGACAAACTCGCCGTGTGAGCCATCGGTCGAACCGACCAATACCGAGATGGTTGAGAAGCCGCTGTTTTCGTGGAAGAATGGCATCTGCGAATTGGTGTTTTCCGAGTCCACGAAACCGGTCGTCGGCAAATCAACCGTGTATTGACGCGCCGCCGAGTCGTCATCTTCGCACAGGCTGATGCCGTTCTCGTCACCTACGCCGATGATCGGGTCATAGCCGTCGATACCCAACGCAGTCGCTGTGTAGGTGAAACCCGGTCGCATACTGACCGTCACTTCCACCGCGTTCAGGATTTGGGTTCCGTCGGGGCATTCGACATCAATCCCTTCGGAAACGGTGTTGGTTTGTGTTTGGGTCGTGTTGGTGTCTTCCTTATCCGGCTTGGTCTTGTCCGGCGCAGGTACGCCGGAAGCGAGGCCACCGACATCCGGCTTGTCACCGTTGTTATTGTTATTCTCGTTATTGCTGGTGTTGGTGTTGGTCGCGCCACCGCCATCCCCCACGCCCATGTGCATGACCACGATATATTCACCGAAGGTACGCTGGTTGGTGCTGGTCATCAGGTATTGCAGATAGTTGTCGGCAGGATCTGGATAGACTTCAAAGTTATCCAGATTTAAGCTCAGTACGGAGTCCACGTCCCCGCCGGGGATACCTTCGCCGGGGGCATCGGACACATAGCTGTCGGAAAGGTCATCGCTGTCCGTCCAGCAGGAATTCGAACCTGCGTCATCGCATTCAATGGTTGAACCGTCGTTCATCTCGACCACGTTCAAGTCGCTATCCACTAACTGCATATAGGGATCGAGGTCCGTGACCTTCGCGACCATATAAACCGACAGAGGAACGCCGCTGTTGACGATGTTCTGGGTGATTTGGACGAAATACGGGTCACCCGCGCCTTGTCCTTTACCATCGTTGGTGGTCACAGCCATGCCTTCGAGGATCAGGACGAACTCACCTTCCGAACCATCCGGCGAACCGATCACCAACGAGATATTCGAAAGGCCAGCGTCACTGTGGAAGAAGGGCATCTGGGCGGTCGTATTGTCGCTGGGTACTTCACCGGTTGAGGGCAGCGACACCGAATAAGTACGGGCGGCTTTTTCGTCATCGTTGCACAGGTTGATCTCACCATCAGTCCCCACGCCGATGATCGGGTCGTAACCGTTGATGCCGATGGCGGTGGCGGTGTAGGTGAAACTGGGACGCATGTTCACAACCACTTCGACCGCGTTCAGGATGTCCGTGCCGTCAGGGCAGGTGACGTTGATGCTATCCGTATCATTTTGGGCGCGGACAGGCATAGCAATCATCAAGATAAACATTAAAATGAGGCTTAAAAAAGAAAACCGTCGCATTCGCTGTACTCCTTGGGCTGCACCGAATCAATGGCTTGATGAAGGTCGTTGATAAACCAATCGTACACTGTTTTTGTAAAAATGAATCCGCCAAAAGCGTTAAATCCGTCTAAAGATGTAGCGGCCTTCTTTCTTAGGACGGAACGGTTATCTCTATAGACGTTCAATAAGAACGGAGAGTTCCCATGAATTTCCCACCGGATAGTAAAAGCTACTTTGAAATCGTTTGGAAAATCGTGCGCGAAATCCCAAGTGGCGTGGTCAGCACATATGGGCAGCTTGCGTCGATGATTCCGCCACCGCCCGGTGTCGAGGAAGCAGATTATGAGCGTTACGGCGCGGTGTGGGCGGGGAAAGCCATGAACGCTGTATCCTCCGCCGACAGCGATGATGTGCCGTGGCAGCGGGTGGTTAACAGCCAAGGCGGGGTTAGCTTACCAGCAGACAGCCTAGCGGCGGCTGAACAGCGCCAGCGGTTAGTTCAGGAAGGGGTAGCGTTTAGCGCCAGCGGCAAAATCAACCTGAATACCTACGGTTGGGATGGGCCACCCGCTGAATGGCTGCGCGAAAACCGCCTGCTTACGCCGAAGCCGCTCAAGAAGCCGAATGAGGATAAGCCCGGTCAAATGCGGTTGTTTTAGTAATGATTGACGACTATTAAACGTATGGAATAAAATATCTTTTTGAAAATATTTATTTTAAGGAGGTCATAATGCCTGCAATGACTGCTTGTCCATATTGTGGCGAAATGCATTTACCGGATGTCAAATTTTGCCCGACTACCGGAAAAGAGTTAAGTCAGAAGTGTCCTCGCTGTTGGACGCGAAATTCGATGCAGTCTAAATTTTGTCAGGAATGCAGCGTCGAATTATCGCAGGCGACTTTTGGAATTCCGTTTCACGAAGCAGAAGAGTGGAAGGCGCATTTCAAGAGTTATGAATGGCCTATGAGTGTTGATGACACGCAAATGCGGTCACAGTTAAATCGTGCTGATCCAGACTTTAACCCTTCGACTGAAATGATCGTGTGTATTGACTCGGTGAAGCAGGACAGTTGGCTGCGGTACATATCGGTCAGTGGGAACAGCATTAGTGGGGGGCAGCAGCGCAGCGCGAATGTTGTGGTCACAAATTGGCGTGTGGTTGTGCTTGATTACACCCGTAACCGGACAACTTCATTTTTATATCCGTATTTGCAAAAAGCGACCATTCAGAATGAATATTCAGGCACACAGCCGAATTTCCATCTCGATTTCGGCACAAAAGGTTATTTATCCCTGACAAGATCACCGATGCCCGCGATGGAATCAAAGCCACGAGGGGCTTTAAGTCGTATGCTTGCTCCGGCACATCACAACGCAATGATGGATATACTCTACTTACGCGAAGTTGACCACGTAAAAGCCAATTATGGCAAACAAGCCGCTGAGAACAAACTGTATTTGGGCTGGTTTAATCGGGTTATTGATGCCCGACAGAAATTTTAGGTAGCCTTGAAGCCTACTTCGCGGGTGAGGCTTCCGCGAATTGGATTTCACGATGGCGGCGTTTGTAGCCGACCGGATCACGCGGTGGGTTGGCCTCGTAGTGGGCGATGATCTTGCCTAAGTACTCGCGCAGCGGTGTGTAAGTCATGCCTAGCTCGGCCTTGCTGCGGTCGTTGGTGAGTTCGGACATCCAGCGTTCGCTGAATGGGGAGCAGTCCGGCAGGAAACCATTGGCTTCGAGCAAGCTGCGGCGGATGGAGATGAGGTGCGGCTGCACGCCCAGCAAATCCCCCACAATCCCCAAAAATTCGCCGAGTGTGGTGGTTTCATCCTGCGAGATGTTATGGGCGCGGCCTTTGGCGGGCTGCTGCATGGCGAGCAGGATGGCTTTGACGACATCCTGACTGTAAATATGGCGCAGCGCATAATCCGGTGTTTCCGGCACAAGGATTGGCCCGCCGTCTTTCAGGCGCAGCACGTAGCTGTAGAGGCGGCTGAAGTGGTCGCGTTCGCCGTTGACCATCGGCAGACGCAGGCAGGTGAAGGGGAAATCCTTCGCGGCCATCAACACATCTTCAGCTTTGCGTTTGTCGATGCCGTAGAGCCATTCTTCATAGGCGAAGGTGTTGGCCTTGGGCGGTGGGATCAAACGGCCTTCGTAGCTGTCCTCGCTAAACGGGCGCTCCAACCCTTCACGGACAAGATACACCTGCCCGCTGCTGAGGAAGATGTAATGCCCGACACGTCCATTGAGCAGCCGAACGATAGTTTCGGCTTCCTGCTGTTTATACAGCGCGTTATCAATCACCACATCAAATTCACGCCCCGTCAACGCCGCTTCCAGTTGGGCGGGGTCAGTACGGTCGGCACGCAGCCGTTCGATGTGGTCAGGTAAGGTATCCGGTGTTTTCCCCCGGTTCAAGAGCGTGATGGTGTGTCCGGCATTGAGGAGTTCTTGGGCAAGGAAATGCCCGACATTACGTGTGCCGCCGATAATGAGGATGTTCATATAGCTCCAAATGAGTCGGTTCGTTTAAAGGTTGAGTTGCAAATCACAAGCCGAGCGTTACAAGTCATTAAATAAAATGTGCGTAAATGAATTAAGTATCTGAATATAGGGCTGTATTTGAGTTCATCTAATAACAGTCAATAATTTAATTCTCAGTAAACCACAGACTTTCTGGATTTCATTCTGCCACAAGTGTACGACTTTTTGCCTATTCTTTGTGAAGTTTGTACACATTCGGTCATAAAACAATCGAATCTGGATGGCGTGTCAATACTAAATTGTTTAAGGTGCTGACTTATCCTGCAAGACATACACAAAGGCCGCTGCGAACAGGCTGGGCCATGTGTCTTTTAGGCCGCGTGTACCTTCGTAGGGGATTTCACGGCTGATGGTGAAGTTGAGCTGCCGCGCCCACCAGCGGAAGTCCGCCAGCGTCCAAAAGCGCAGATGCTCACCGGGGGTCACCACCCATTGGAGCGGGAAGCGCCCGAACAGCAGCCGCAGCCGGTGCTGGTAGTAGCCGGTGTTGGGGATGGATATGATGATGCCTTTTCGCACGAATGGGCGCAGGTTGTTGAGCAAGCCTTCGGGATCGGGGAGATGCTCGATAATTTCCGAGCAGATGATGTAGTCATACTGCCCCGTGAGGAAGTCGCTGATGGGTTTGTTGATGTCCGCCAGCACCACATTCAGCCCGTGCTTCTGGCAGAACTCGACGGCTTTGGGCGACACATCCAGCCCTACCGCGTCGATTTTCTTGCGTTCGAGCATGTACATGAGCAGCGCACCATCCCCCACGCCGAGGTCAAGTACACGGTCGCCATCGCTGACGAGATCGGTGAACACCTGCGCCCGTTTGCGCCGCCACGGTGACAACTGCCCGATGCTGTTTTCCAGCTTGGTATCCCAGTAGACATCATAATCCAGCACGCCGACACGGGCAGTTTTGGGGTAGATGAACAGCCGCTTGAACTGGCGGTAGCTGTTCGCCAGCGCCAGATAGACGGGGCGAATTGGACTTTCACGTAAGGCTTTTTTGAGGGTGTTCAGCATGAAATCACTGGTAGGATAAACGCCGATAATGAGGCGCTATGCTACCACAAAAGCGCCGATTAGACCTGACTCGGTGCGGTTTGATAGCGTTCGCGGAAGCTCTCATTGTTCATGTGGTAAGGCTCGCCCTCCGCGCCAATCGCTAGCCAGCGCCCCGCCGGAACGATCACCGGCTCAGGGCTTTCGAGCGACTGGATGTAGATGCTGATCGGCAGGCGGAGCGCCCACACGCCGCGCTTGCGGTAGTAGGGGAGGCAGCCTCTACTCAGCAGGAACTTTTGGGTGGCGGTTGGCTGCCACGTCATATCATCCCAGCGGGCGTAGGTTTGGCGAAAGAGGTCGGCGCGTACCGGCCAGTGTTCGTAGTCATCCAACTCGTCGTGCAGTTCGCTACCGGGGGTGTAGAGCAGAATATCCCCTTTATCAGCAGCGAGTACTTCCAGCGTTGTCTCGATGTTGGTGTCATTATCCAGCATCTTCGCCATGACCATCCGCTTTACAGGCGGGTAATAGCGGAAGCCAGCTTTAATGAGCTGGTGATCTGTCCAATCGCGCTGGCGGAGGATTTTGGGTTTTCGCGCACTCGCAACCACGACTGCACCTTTTTTACTGAAGAAATGAATTAGCGATCATTGTACTCAAAACGATGTTTTTCCGATACTAGCCCTAAAAAATTGGTTAGGCATATGGCTTCATAATGAGGTTGTTGGCAAGCGAGGTTATAACTATTTTTCGGAGCGTAAATGCTTGACCCATTCAACTGGATCTTCAATCTCGGGGTACAGCAGTTCAATGGGTTCCATTTCATCGAGCAGCTGATTGAGTGTTTGTCCCCAATGCTGCTCGTTTGCTGGCATCGCTGGCTCCATATCGTGTTCAACCGAGGAGGCGACTTGTTCAATAAGCTGTAGGCGCTCCTTGGGAGCGAGTTTAAGTGCGAGCGCGAGCGCTTCTTCAAGCGGCGTGTTCATACAGCCGGTCCTCCATAACTTTTCTATGTTTATTTTACCATCAGATTAGGCAAGTGATGGAAGCGGCGGGGTCGTGAAGCCGCTGGTAGAATAGAAACTATTCACTTTTATCCGACACGAGGGTACGACGATGACAACCGAATCGCTTGATCTGCTTTCGCCCGTGTGGTCACACATGACCCACATTCAACCGGAACGCGGCGAGGGGATTTACCTGTACGACGCGGCAGGTACCCGCTATACCGACTTCACCAGCGGCATCGGCGTGACCAACACGGGACACTGCCACCCGCGTGTGGTGAAGGCCATTCAAGATCAAGCGGCGAAGTTGATTCACGGGCAGATTAATGTGGTGATCGCCCCCTCGACGGTGAAGCTGGCGGAAACCCTAAACACCGTCACTCCCGACTCGATTGACTGCTTCTTCTTTTCCAACAGCGGCGCGGAGGCTACCGAAGGCGCGGTCAAGCTGGCACGGATGGCGACCAAGCGCACCAATATCATCACCTTTCAGGGCAGCTTCCACGGGCGGACAGCGCAAACGATGGCGATGACCAACTCGAAAACGGTCTACCGTTCGCGCTACCAACCGCTGCCAGCGGGGGTCTTCGTCGCGCCATTCCCGTATGCTTATCACTACGGCTGGTCGGAGGAGCAAACCGTCAACTTCTGCCTGAGCGAGTTGGATTTGATCTTTAAGAGCCAAACCGCGCCGGAAGAAACCGCTGCCATCATTATCGAGCCGGAGTTGGGCGAAGGTGGTTACATCCCCGCGCCCGCCAGCTTCATGCAAGCGCTGCGGGACATCTGCACCCACTACGGCATCCTGCTGGTGGCGGACGAGGTGCAAACGGGCTTCGGGCGCACCGGTAAGTTCTGGGGTTTCGAGCAGACGAACGTGACACCGGATGTAGTGATTATGGCGAAGGGCTTGGGCAGCGGCTTCCCGATTTCGGGCGTGGCATCATCGAAGGAAATCATGAGCCATTGGACGACCGGTTCCCACGGCGGCACCTACGGCGGGAACGCGCTCGGTACGGCAACCGCAGTCGCGACGGTCGAAACCATTCGCGACGAGAAGCTGGCGGAGAATGCGGCAGCGATGGGTGAACGGTTGACGGATGGTTTGGTCGAGCTGCAAGGCCGCTATCCAGTGATAGGTGATATTCGCGGCTATGGGTTGATGATCGGTACCGAGTTCACACGTAACGGGCAGCCGGACAAGGACACGACCAAAGCGGTACAGAAAGCGTGTTTGGAACGCAACCTGATGCTGCTGACCTGCGGCAGTTACGAGAACGTCATCCGCTGGATACCGCCGCTGGTGGTGAACGAAGCGCAGATCGACGAGGGGCTGACGATTTTCGAGGACGCACTGCAATCGGTGGTGCGGTAAGGGATCAATACAAATCGCACAGTACGCCAAGAGAAGGCAGAGATATAGAGAGGGTTCGGTTATGCGTCAATGTGGACGGATGATGGTTTGCATTGTGGTAATACTAAGCGCATTGTTGGTTCTCCCAACAGCCGCACAAGAACCGACGACCGAGCCAACCTATGACCCAGCCTGCCCGATGACCTTGCTGCGTGCGTATATGTCCGGCTGGGAGTATAACCACCGCGACGGCACCGAACTGGACACAGTGCAAGCGGCGCAGGTGGCGCGGGCCGTTTATACGGCGTTTGAACCCCTGAAGATCAACTGCGGATACCCGAACGGCTATTACAAGCAGAACCTGCTCCGAACCATGCGCGGTGATTATCCCCCGGAAGACTTAGCGCGGATGCTGGGGTATCTGGAAGAAGTGGTTGGCGAAGGCGTAACCGGCGAGTGCGCGTTCGTTGTCGTTGAACCGTTCATCGACAATGTGGAATGGGGTGACGCGGCGGCGCTGGAAGTGGGACGGGCGATTGGGGAAATCTTCCGCACGGTACGCGAGACGGTTCCAACGGGCGAATGTGATGCAAACTTTAACCTCATCACCAATTTGCTATCGCAGTTGGATGAAATTCCGCCCGATGGGTCGTTGGTAAGGTCGCTCTATGATACGTTGACTGACGTGACGCAGGGGCAATACTTCAGCGAGTATACCTGCGGGTATCAAATGGCGAACACGTTTTTTGATAAGGTGGACTGGGACGGCATGACTTCATCCGAGATTACCCGGTTGGTCGAAAGTGCGTTCAGGATGAGTTATGACATCAGCGGTGATAAGGGCTGCGACGAGGAACCGGCGCTGGAGATCACGTCCATGCTGCTGAACGACGTGTACCAGTTTGAGCCGGACGCGAGCATCATCCAGCGGACGTACGACGCGGCGAGTGGGCTAATCGTACCGGTTGAAGCCACCCCGACCGGTGACTAGACCATTCACGCAGCGGTGTATAACTGGCAAACAGGCGAACGGCTAATGAGCAGCGCACCGGACGGCGGCGAGAGCGATTTACCCACGTTTGAGACGGTAACGTTTCGCACTCCATGAAAAGAGCCAGTATCCGCTGCTCTAGATACTGGCTCCGTAATAAGGTAGTTTTCAGAAATGATATTTTTAGCAGCGATTAAGGTATTTTCTAAATTTAACTTCGTTACTACCCTAAGATTAAATTTTCCTTAAGCGCTCAGTTAGTGACAAATGTCACCTTCTATGTGTGACATTCAGCGTACACTTCACTAATCCCGTTTGTGTTCTTCGTAGAACTTCTGCCACTGTTCGGGGAAATCCTGTTCCGGCGTGACGACGTTATCGGTGCGGCTGCCGAGGAGTTGGGTATCGCTGGTGGTGACATCATCGAGGACGGTTTGCACGAAGTAGATCATATCGGCGGCTTGCAAGGTAGCGGTGAGGCGATGCCCGACCCACGACAGGAAGAACAGGCTAATGGTCAAGATGCCGACCAGCACCCGCGACCACGGCGTAAAGATCAAAATCGAACTGATGAACAGCGGAATGGGGAAGATGTCGAGAAAGTAGAGCAAGCGCATGCGCGTTTTGAGGCGGATGATGGTGCTGTCGTTGCCGGAGGCGCTGAAGCTCCCCCGCAGAATGGCAGCGACCGATGTGCGCGCCCGCCTGCGCCACGGCACGGTGGTATCGCTCGTCATCTGGAAGCCATCTTTGAGGGCGTGAATGTAATAGCGGCGACCGTCGGTAAACAGGTTTCGCAGATGCAGACGGTCGAGGTTGGGGCGAGTGGCGAGCGCCAGCGCCCGTAAGCAGTCGTTGGGCAGCGCCTTCACGGTCAGCGTGGTCATCGGCTGGACGTACCAGAGCTGTTGCAGCAGCCACCCACGCAGCGCAATCATGAATTGGACGGCACCCGTTCAGCGACCACGACAATCCGGTCGAGATAGGCGTTCGACAGCAAGTTATACGCCCCCATATCGCAGGTAATGAGCGTTATGCGGTCAACGGTGGTCGGCGCAAGTACCGAGAGATCATCTGGCTTGACGCGCTTGACTTCGGTCACTTGGTAATCCTGCTGCAAATCGCCAAGCTGTAAGATGATCGGGTCGCCCTTCTCCATCTGGTCGATGTTGTGGAACACGCCCACGCGCCCATCCCCCATTTCGACATGCCCGGCAAGAGCGATGTTACCGGATTTACCGAACCAGCCGGTTCCCTGTAAATGCCCGACGTTCGTCCCAAGCTGCGACACATCCCAGCTTTGCCCATCAAGGTATACATCCACGATGGTGGCGTTGATGCCGGACTTCGGCGCGTATATCACCGCGTTCGGATATGGCGTGCTGGTGTACAGCGGCGGGAAGGTCGGCACTGGCGTTGGCACGGTGGTCGGGGTGCTGGTGGGAGCAGCAGCAATCTCGGCGGCTGGGGGGTGGCGGAAGCGTTGAACGACCATGAAGCCAATCCCAATTAGGATGCCAAAAAAGATCAAACGGGCAATAATTCCACCGGAACTGGAACGACCGGACGACATGCGGCTGCGTGACATAATGGCTTGCGCTGTATTTCATCTACTTGTTTTGATGGGTTATATTATAGCCGTATCAGCCAAAGTATGCTTGAAATTACAGCCCTATGCTGAAGCTCTCATTTCGTCTCACTTCCGCCTTAGCTATCCTCCTCATTTTGATGGTCACCGCCGCGCAGGTGGCAGGGCGCATCCTGCCAGCCGGACAGATCATCCCCATCGTCCCGTACAGCAGCCCGACCTTACTCTTGGTCGATGTGAGCCGTCAGATTGCCGCCAGCCGCCAAGCCCTGCCGCAGGATATTCACGACGCGAGTGTTTCACCCGACCAGCAGCAGGTGGCCTACAGTTCATCGGACGGCTCGCAGGTGCAGGTGTACGTCAGCGACTTGTTCGGAAGCAGCTCGCAGCGCCTGACGATGGATGTGGGCGGCGAAAGTGTGGCATGGTCGCCGGACAGCAAGCAGGTGGCGTTCGTCGGGCTGGAACCGAATAATAAACGCGGCATTTATACCGTCGAGGCTGACGGCACAACCGCACCGCAAACCATTCTCAAGGCGGGAAGTTTTGCCAGTCCGTCATGGTCAGGGTTGGGTGATAAGCTGACGTTTGCCGCGACCCGTTATATTGATCTGGCAAACTTGTACGTGGTCAACGCGGAATGCCGGTTGCGCTGTGACCGCGAGGTGCTGCAAGTGACCGATACGCTCGTGATCGATACCGCGCCGGTATGGTCACCGGACGGCAAGCAAATCGCGTTCCTTTCTAACCGCAGCGGCGATTACGTGATCTACCTGCTGGATACGCGCTGTATGCAGTCGGGTGAACGCAAGTGTACGCTGCAACTACCACAACGGCTGCGGATGCGTCCACTCGTCGTGCCGTTCCTCATCATTTGGTCGTTGGATGGCAGTGAAATTTACTTTCGTGGGCGAGAGGCTTTCCGCAACTTACCGGGGTTATACAGCGTCAAGTCGGACTGCTATGCCCTGCCGGAAGGTTGCCGCCCGCGTTTGATCTACAACCTCACCGAGCTGACCATCCGCAGGCCGAGTTAATGACACGCGCGTTACTGTATCTCGCGGGGTGGCTCGCGCTTGCGTGGGCAGTATTTGTGCTGCTGGCGGTGGCGATAGGACAGCACGTTCAAACGGACGAACTCTTATTTAGCGCGGGGATCGGGGTTAAGATAAACGACCTGAAACTCTACCGGATGGATATGCAGCGGCAGATCATGGTTGCACTCAGCCCGACAGATCATGTGGACATTAACGCGGTGTGGTCACCGGACGGCACACAGATCGCCTTCGAATCGCGGTTGACAAGCAATATACTCGCGGATGTTTATGTAATGGATGCGGAAGGTAAACAGCGCCGCCCTATCGGCAGTACCCAGTACCACGAGTTGTATCCGGTGTGGGGCAGCGATGGGCGTACACTGGCCTATATGCACACCAGCGACCAGCGGACGTTCTCGCTCCTCCTCGCGGATATGGAAACCGGCGAGACACGCCAACTGCTCAAGGGCAACGACACCTTCATCAGCCCGGCGTGGTCACCGGACGGTAAGCAAATCGCATTCGTCGCCAAAACATCGACCGACAGCCACGAGAATATCGCCACGCTGAATGTGGACAGCCTCGACATCCAACAAGTGCTGAGGACGACCAGTTCGCACCTGCGTCCTGTGTGGACGAGCGACGGCGGTGCGCTGACATTCGTCACCACCGATTACCATTACCCCCAAGCTGATATTTATAGCGTGAGCATTAGTGAAGGTACAGTGCAGCCGATGGTGATCGACGCGGCCTTTCCAGTCTGGTCGCCGGATGGGCGCTACCTGCTGTACACCACTAACCGGACGCACATCTTGGCGGTATATGATGCTGCAAGCGGCGAAACAACCATTCTGCGGCGGGATGGTGACGGTACGTTCGACTATGTGGATTGGTCGGCTGATGGGCAGACGGTTGTCTATGTGTCGTACCAGCGGTCAATCAATACCTCCGGCATTTACCGGCTGAACGTGGCGGCGTGTATCGCGCAAACGGTAACCTGCACGCCACAACCGCTGACACACGAATGGGGCTTCTATGCCACACCCAAATGGAAACCACGATCAGCATGATTGGAGTATTACTGCGTATCAGTGGACTGCTGCTCATAGTCGCGGCAGTATTTGTGCTATTGGCGCTGGGGATTGGGGCGGCGCTGCCCCGCGACGAAATCATCTACAGCGCGGCCTTTACCTACGACGGCAGTGACCAACGCATGTACCGGATGGATATTCGCAGCCGCTTGACATTGGCCTTCACGGATGGATATACCGAAACCAGCACTTTCGACATGAATCCGGTTTGGTCGCCGGACGGTGAACAGATCGCGTTTATCGCCAAGTTCGCCACCGAAATTCACGTTTTCACAATGGATGCCAACGGTAATAACCGCCAGCGCGTTACCAACCTCGCACAATACAACTTCGGCCCGCAGTGGTCGCCGGATGGGCGTTGGTTGGCTTACGTCAGCACCAACGACTACATCACCTTTCACCTGATGGTGACGGATTTGCAAACCCAAACAACCAAACGGCTCGTCAACCGGAACGCGACAGCTATTCGTCCGGCATGGTCGCCGGACAGCCGACAAATCGCGTTTATGGGGATGCTGCCCCGCGCCGATATTTATGTAGTGGATGTCGCCAGCGGCGAACTGTTCCTGCAACCGACCACAGCCGCCAGCGGCGAAGACCCTGCGTGGTCACCGTCGGGGGAATACATCGCGTTTGTGGCTTATAACGATGCGCTGGATACCTCCGACATCTACAGCCTGCGGTTGAGTGACGAAGCGCTGCAAGCCATCGCCACCAGCAAGGATAACGAGCAGTATCCGGCGTGGTCACCGGATGGGCGTTACCTGCTCTACGTCACCGATGACAACTTCTCGTTCGCGCTTTACGACACGCTGAACGGCACGACGACACGCCTCCCTATCGGCAGCCTGAATATTTTCGGAAGCGGTAATTGGTCGGCGGACGGACGCTATATCCTGTACAGCGCCTTTGCCCACAACTTTGGCGCATCCAGCCTGTACCGCTTGAACGCGGTCATGTGCTTACGGCTGCCGTCGTGGTGCATCCCCGAACGGCTGACAGGGGCGCTGGGGGATTACAGTGTGCCGGATTGGCGACCTACCCCACCATGATCGGCTTCGTACTGCGCGGCTTCACCCTGTCTCTCATTGGCATCGTCATGGCGGTGGGTTTGGCGCTCGGCATTGGGCGGGTGCTGCCACCGGAGGAGGAGTTTCTATTCACCTCAACCTTTGACGGCAAAGACCTAGAAATCTACCGGATGAGCGTTCCGCGCAGCCTGATTGTCCCCGTTACCCGCAACGTTTACGACGAGTTTCAAGCGGGTTGGTCGCCGGACGGTGAGCAGATCGTGTTCGTTAGCAACCGCGGCGGCACGAGCGCTATTCACCTGATGGACGCACAGGGTTATGGGGTGAAGCGGCTGACGGAAGGCCAGATCGGGGATTACAGTCCGGTGTGGTCGCCGGATGGGCAGTGGATCGCGCTCATCACCGACCGCTACCCGCAGTCGCGCGAACTGATGCTAATGGAGGCCGCGACGGGGCAGATGCGCCGCTTGACGAATGACGAAAACCTCGACAATAATCCAACATGGTCGCCGGACAGCCAGCAGCTTGTGTTCAACAGCGCCCAACGCGCCGGAAACCTGAACAACCTGTTCACGCTCGATATTGAAGATGGGGCGATTATGCCGCTGGTGGCAACCGCCAATGACGAGTTTTATCCGGTGTGGTCGCCGGATGGACGCTATATTGTGTATCTGAAAGGTGTGCAGCAATCCGACCTGTACCTGTGGGATAACGAGCAGAAAGTGTCGATGTTGCTTTACTCAGTCGCGGACATCATCCCGAATACGCTTGGTTGGTCAGCCGACAGCCGGTTCGTCACCTATTCGACCAGCTTCGCCTTTGGCAGCCAAATCCATACGCTCGACCGGTTGGATGTTGCAGCGTGTATTCAATCGCGCGAAAGCTGCCAAGCACAAGCCCTCATCACCATGAACGGCTTCTTCACGAATATTCGCTGGCGGCCTACCCCACCATGATCGGCTTCTTACTGCGCGTCCTCACCCTGCTTGCTGTTGGTTGTACAGCGCTTGTGGCAGCCGGATTGAGCGTCGGGCGGATGCTGCCACCGGAGGATGACATTGTGTTTTCTAATAACGTTGATGAACGTAATTTTGAGATTTACCGTATGTCACCCAAACGTAACATCAAGATAAATCTTACGAACAGTCGTGACGAAGATACTCATCCTGTTTGGTCGCCGAATGGTCAAGAAATTGCTTTTATCAAAGAAAACTTATCCTCCTATACGATCTATTTGATGGATGCGAATGGGGGTAATCTTCGACCCATAAGCGATCAACCCCATCGTGATAGTGATCCCATGTGGTCGCCGGATGGGCGCTTTATTGCTTTTACCAGTGGCGAAACAGAAGAGGTCATGTTGGCCGAGTTGCAAACCGGTATCATTCGTCGTTTAACCAATGATGATGTTATTGATCTAAGTCCAGCATGGTTATTGGACAGTCAGCATCTAACCTTTATTTCTGGTGCTGATTTCTTAACTGAAACCGATCTAATGGTTTTGGATATTCAAACTGGAATACTTCACCCATACTTCCCGGCAAAAGAACTAATGTATGTTCCATCATGGTCACCGGATAACCGTTATTTATTGCGTGTAATGTATGCTTTACCAGAGGCTTTCTACGGAATTTTCTTATGGGATACCTCGAGTGAAAAATCAATCGCATTATATTCATCTATATATTTTGATCGCGACAGTCCTAAATGGTCACCTGATGGTCAATTTATCATCTTTACAGAGTCCATTATTCCGGGGCAAACACACATTTTCCGATTAGATGTTGATAGCTGTATAAGAAACCTTGATCTATGCACACCTAAGCTCTTTATGTCTGGAAAGGGATTTTATTCAACTCCTAGCTGGCGGCCAGCCTCGCCATGACACGCTTATTCCTTCGCTTCCTCGCGTTTACGGTGATCTGCTGTGTCGTGGTTATTGCTGCTGTGTTGAGCATCGGGCGGATGCTGCCACCGGAGGATGAGATCATCTTTTCCGCCAGCTTCAACAACGGCGACAGTGAAATCTACCGGATGCTGCTCAGTCGCCAAATCCTCATCCCGCTGACGCGCAATCTGGTCGAGGATAACCAACCGGCATGGTCACCGGACGGCAGCCAGATCGCGTTCGTCAGCAACCGCGAAGGGCGGCAGTACACCATTTACCTGATGGAGGCGGACGGACGTAACAGCCGCCGCCTGACGGAAAGTGTGCAGAACAACTTTAGTCCGGTGTGGTCACCGGACAGCCACGCCATCGCCTACGTCACCTCGCGGCAGGAGTTCGCCCGCCAGATCACCGAAATCCTGATGACCGACCTGACTTCCGGCAGGACGCGGCGCATCTCGATCCCGTACCCGAACGCCATCAGCCCGTCATGGTCAGCCGACAGTCGGCACATCGCGTTTACGTCTGACCGCCGTTCCCCCGGTATCCGCGTCGTTTACAGTATGGATACCCAAACGGGCGATACGCAGGTGCTGGTGAACGACAACGCAGTGCAGCTTAACCCTGTGTGGTCGCCGGATGGGCGCTACCTATTGTACTCGACGCTTGAAGGCACGGCAGGAATCTACCTATGGGATACCGAGACCGAGCAGTCGATTTTGCTCTACGCGCCGCAAGGCTTCAACGTCCGCAACCCCAGTTGGACACCGGACGGACGCGCGATTGTCTACGCGACCACGACCACCTTTAGCAATAATCGCCTGCTGCGGCTCTCGGTGGAGGACTGCCTCCAGCAGCCAAACGCCTGTACCCCGCAGCCATTGACCCTCATCAGTGGTGTTTACGACACGCCCCGCTGGCGGCCATCCGTCCCATGACAGGTTTTTGGTTCAGGTTGATTATGCTTTGGGCGGTCATTTGCGGCGGCCTCGTTGGTATCAGTGTGTTGGTGGGGCGCGGCTTGCCACCGGAACGCGAGATGCTGTTCAGCACATCGTTCGACTTAAGTGACCTGAATATTTACCGCCTCAACCTCAGCCGCCAAATCCTACGCCCGCTGACGCGCAGCCTCGCCGATAACCCCATTAATGACTTCCTGCCTGAATGGTCACCGGATGGGCAGTCTATCGTCTACGTCAGTGACCGCGACGGCAGCTACAGCGTCTACCTCGCCGACGCGCAGGGCAGCAGCACCCGCCCCATGACAGGCGACAGCGACAACGAATATGCGCCGGCATGGTCGCCGGATGGGCAGTCTATCGTCTACGTGAAGGAGCAGGACGGTTATCCCCAATTGATGCTGTACAACGTGGCGGCGAACACCACCGAGCAGTTGACCGACAGCTACCGCACACACGTCAGTCCAGTGTGGTCGCCGGATGGTGCGAGCATCACCTTCGTCTCCGACCTTGATGAGCGCTGGAACACCAAGATTTACAGTCTCGATATGGCGACCCGCGTGATCACACCGCTGCGGGTGGGCAGCGCCACCGACCCGGCTTGGTCGCCGGATGGACGCTACCTGCTGTATATCGGCGGCATCGAGAAGGTGAACTTTTACCTGTGGGACAGCACGACCGAGCAGTCAGCCTTGCTGTATGAGGGGCAGTTCCTGACCAACGACACGCCCGATTGGTCAGCCGACAGCGCGAGCATCATCTACGCGGCGTTCATCAACGGCAGCGACACCACCATTTACCAGCTCAACATCGCCGAATGCCTTGCCCAACCCGCCGCCTGTACGCCGCATCCGCTCACCTATCGCACCGGCTTCTACCGCACCCCGCGCTGGCGACCGGAATGAATGTATTTCTTCTCCTGCATTTCTTTGTGACTTTGTGGTAAAAACGCATTTACTCCCCACGCAGGTCGTCGAAGCCCATCGCTTTCATCCAGTCGCAGATGACCATCTCGCCGGAGGTATCCGGTAACGGGATGCCGCTGTCCTGCGGTAAGGCGTTGAAACCACGCAGGTAGCCGAACGTGCCGTCGATCTGCGCCCGTGCCGCCGAGGAAAGTTCCGCGTCACCAATCGCGATGGCGTGAATATGAATGGGCGACCCTTTGTAGAGTTCGTTGGTATCCCGCAGGTAAGCGGCGAACCCCGCCAACCGCAGCGCATGGAGCAGCGGCTTGATCTCATCCGCCAGCAGGATTCCACTGCCGATCTCACGTACCGAAATATCCAGCGCCCCGCCGCCATCATGTGTACCGAAGCTGGCCTCCACCGCGCCGGGGTTATAGCTGCCCTGCATAATACTATCGCGCAGGTGGATGACCCCGCCGCCCACGCTGTACAGTTCTTGCGCGTGGTCGAGCATCGCCAGCGTCCGCAGGTTGACACTCGCGAATGAATTGATCTGCAAACGGTCATAAATTTCCGGCGGTTGCAAGCAGCCATCCGGCTCGTCGCTGTCGGCGGCAGGTTCGGCAATCTTGCCCACCCCTTCCAGCCAATAATCGCCCGACTGCGCGTCACCTTCCGCCGTCCAGCCCATCATGCTGTCGTAGTTCAGCAGCCACCACACATAGCCATCGGCACAGCGCGGTCCATCCGCTACCCGCAGGATGTCGCCGTTCGGAATTTGTCCGGTACGAGCGCTCTGCAAATCCGGTTCGGCGCGGCGGTTTATGGTGAAGCCTGCTACCGTTTTTGCCCACATCCCCGGTTTAAGGCGCGTGGGCAAGTCACCCAGAGTCGGGCAGCCCGGAACGGTGGTCGGCTGTTGGGCGCTGGCTGACATGGGCAGCAAGCATATGGCGGTCAGTACGATCAAAATCAGGCTGTAACGGTGCATCTTCCCTCTACTTTACTAAACGGCTGCGGTGTTGGTTATTCATCATTGTGTAATCCGCTGAGGCATCATCATCATCAAAATCGTCAGCGTCGTCGCCCTCATACTGCTCGACCTCATCGGCGTGCTGTTGGAGTGCCAGCACCACCATGCGGTCTCGCGATTCGCTCAGGTACATCAGCACGAAATGCCCCGCCAACACTAACATGAGTGCTGCCGAGACAATAATACGGTCAGCGAAGTAATTGTTCTCAAACCCTGTACCATAACGGGCATAGGAAGCGTACCAGTTGAACCACATCATCATCTGAAACGCGACCGACACCACTCCATGCAGTACCAGTACCGACCGCCGTTGATGGTAGCGCTCGATACTCTGGAAGGTACTCATCAAATCGCGCTTGCGTTTGGCTTTCGCTGGCATCTTATCCTCCGTTCAAGCATCCAGATAACCTATGACATTGTATCCAGCTTCAGTATATGAAAGCCAACCCCTTCATAGGCGCTTATAACACGCGGTAAATCATCCCGTGCCACGAACACATAATCGCGGTCGTGGGTTGATACCACGAAGATGCTCAACCCCGCCTCGGCAAGTGGACGCGCCAACCGTGCGGCCACACCCACCTCGTCAAACGCCAGCTCACCGTGAACACGTAAACAGTGCCAATTCGCGCTGTAAGCTAACCCTGCGGGAATAATCGCCTGTGGACACATCACCGACAGTTCATCCGAGGTTCGCGCGGCGAAGAACAAAGGCGCATCCGCCACCCACGCCGGAAAGCGCTCAGTTGGTGGCAGCTTGAGGATGCCGAACAGTTCCGGCAGCAGTTTGAGCGTCAGCGATGATTGTGCCATTAACCCACCACTTCCAAAAATACCTGTACACCAACACCCTCGGCTGTCCAACCCGTCACACCGTCATAGCTAACCTGCGCCCAGCGGATACCACCAGAACATACGCCCTGCTGCCCATCGACCAGCGCAAACACCTCGCCAGCGGGGATTTGCCCGATGACTCCGGCCTCCGTATCCGGTGTGCTGCGGATGCGGTTCGCCACGCTGCCCGCGATCACCCGCCCTCGTCCGCCAGCCACCAAACCAACGGGCGCGAGTTTGCCACAGCGCTGCGGTGTATCGAAGTCGGTTGTCGGGGTAACGGGCATATCTTGGCGACCCTCGCGGGAGGCAATGGTGTAGCGCTTGCTGCCCCAAACGATGATGTTAGCCGCCAGATCAATCACGAGGTCTTTGCCCTTCAAATCCGAAATATGGATGTTGGTTCCGATTAGCACATAGGCAAACTGCTTACCGTCCGGTGAGATAGCGAAGTCAACCGCGTAAGGGGCGCTGGCGGGCGGGTTATAAATCGCGCCGCTTTGCGGGTCGATGACATACCACGGGCGCGTGTCGTTGTCGTCCTTGATGAACACCAACGAACTTTCCGGTGTGGTGGCGCTGATGCTGGACTCATACCCTTCGACCCGACCAATGTCGCCGGTGAGCAAATTCATCAGGTAAACATGCTCACGATTCGGGCTGCTGACATCGGCGCTGTCGACAATCACATACTCGACACCCTGATACACCAACGGCTGTGCCAGTATCATGCCGTCGTTCAGGTAATGGCGCGTTATGAGGTTACCATCCGCATCATAAGTTGCCGCGTCAACATGGTAGCCTTCGCGCAGCCACGCCAGAATGCCCATATATCCGCTGCTTTCGGCGGCCTTCGTCATCTGCCCGCTTTGCAGGTCGTAAATTATCATCTCGGACTGAAAATGGGTCTCGCCCTGATTTCCGCGATACTGATAGTAAGCCAGTTGGCTGCCGTCCGGCGACCAAGTGAGGTTCCAGCGGTACCACAGCCGCACACTGTCCGAATATGTCACATTCGGCTGCTGCGCGGCGATCACCTGTTCCTCACCGGTAGTAAGGTTCAGCAGCACAACATCCGAAGGTGTCCAGCCCATGTTGCCGAGCAGGTTGTTCTTCATAGCAATGGCAAAAAAGCGCGGGGTTTTTAGATAAGCCAAATAACGCCCATCCGGCGAAATCGCCAGATCCCGCTGGAAACCCGGCTGCGCGTAATACAATGCATCATCATAGTGAGTAATCTGCCTCAGGCTGCCATCGTCGGGGTTTATCGCCCAGAACTCGCCCTGCGCCAGCGCGATAACCGGGATCACCGCCACATCCTGCGCCTGTACCGCCACCATACCGGGTACACTCATAAACAGCAGAACGAAAAAACGCTTTACCATTCGCCTTCCTCTTTGAGCAGATGCTATAACCCTAACACACCCTTTTCCGTTATACTCAACGCCTATCTGACGCTTATCACACTGGACATCCACGTTATGACCTCGACCTTCATTGTTATCGCCGCGATCAACGGCTTCTTAGGTGTGGCGCTTGGTGCGTTCGCCGCCCACAGCCTCGCCAACCACTTCAGCGACAAACCGCGCCTCGAAGCCAACTTCAAAACCGGCGTACAGTACCACTTCTACCATACGCTAGCGATTTTGGGTGTGGCCTTTGCCAGCCGCGAGTTCGGCTCATCGCTCATCTCATTATCCGGCTGGTTGTTCCTGCTCGGCATCATCCTTTTTTCAGGCAGCCTCTACATCCTCAGTCTGACGGGCAAGCGCTGGCTGGGCGCGGTCACACCGCTCGGCGGCCTCGCTTTCCTCGCCGGTTGGGTATGCCTCGCCTTAGGCGCATTACAGGGTTAATATGCCAGCCTTAACCCGCGAATCACTGCCAGAATATTTGCGGTCGTGGGTTTATTTCGAGTCGCTTTCGGATGAACATCTTCACTGGCTGGCTGCCCAGTGCCAGCGCTGCACCTTTGCCGTGAACCAAGCCATCTTTTTAGAAGGCGATCCGGCGCGGGGCATGTGGATGATCGAAGAAGGGCGCGTCAAAATCTACAAAGTGAATCCCGAAGGCGAGGAGCATATCCTCCACCTGCTCGGCGCGGGCAACACCTTTAACGAAGTGGCGGCGCTGGACGGCGGCAATAATCCCGCCCACGCGGGGACGCTGACGGATGCCGTCGTTTGGCTGCTGCCTACCGAAGCGCTGAACCACCTCTTAAAGCTAGATGCAGACCTCGCGCGGAAGATCATTAAGCTGCTGGCGGCGCGTGTACGGCGTTTAGTCGGTCAACTTGAAGACTTAGCCTTGTATTCCGTCACCATTCGCCTCGCACGCTTCTTGCTTAAGCAGCTCGACGACCCCGCCCTCAGCGGCCCCGGTGTCACCCGTGCCAACATCGCCGCGCACCTCGCCACCCAGCCGGAGACCATCAGCCGCGCACTGCGTTCCCTCGAACAAGCACAGGCGATCCGCTTCGACCGTCACCGTATCGTCATCGAGGACGAGAAGCTGCTGCGTACCCTCGCTGCCCTCTAATTCCCTACACCCAATATTGATGGACTTGATTTAGATCAAGGACAACCGCCACCATACACCTTACCCTATAGCTAAACTGTAGGAAATTTGAGGCTTCTGGCATGAACGATAACCAGTGGCTGCCCATCATCCATTCCGACCTATGCGTCGGCTGTGGTGCATGTGTCGCCCAATGCCCTACCCATGCCCTCGAACGGCGCGGCGGCAAAGCAACACTCTCGATACCCGAAAACTGTATTTACTGCGCCCACTGCGAAACACTCTGCCCCCATAACGCCATCGAAATCCCCTACCAGATTTGTCTTGCAAACGCTTTCACACGAAAGGTTATATGATGTCTCGGAAACCATTCAACTCCAATATATGGGCAGCGATTTTACTCTTTGTGACGACTGCAACCGTCGCGCTGCTCATGCCCTTCTCCATCCGCATCGTCCCCAATGCCAGCAGCGCCCAAGAAGCATCAACCACCGTTGAATACACACTTAAAGCCATTATCGGTCAAACACCACCAATGGCCTTTTTAGGTGTCGGCGGCGCAATCGAAGGGTTGATTAACCCTGAACTGACGGCAAAAGTCGGGGATACCGTCAAAATTACGGTCATTAATGCAGACGCGATCCAGCACGACCTGACGATTGACGAATTCAACGTCACCACCGGCCCGCTGCTCGAAAAAGATCAAATCGCGACCATCACCT
Source organism: Chloroflexota bacterium (assembly GCA_020161935.1). Taxonomy (GTDB): domain Bacteria; phylum Chloroflexota; class Anaerolineae; order Aggregatilineales; family Phototrophicaceae; genus CFX2. The sequence goes on along the minus strand of JAIUNI010000009.1, from coordinate 138,882 downwards.
TTGTGGCGGATAAGCCCGGCACGTTCGCCTATTACTGCGCCACACCCGGTCATCGGCAGGTCGGTATGGAGGGCAAGTTGGTTATCACGGGCGAAGCCTCTACCGACTATGTGCAAGCGGCTGAACAACCGGTGGACACGGCATCCGCAGCGCCTGCGGCCGGACCTGCCAACCCCGACGCAGTATCCATCGTCCTCAATCCGGCTGACCTCCCTGCGCCCATTGGCGACCGTGGCCCGACCAACGTCCGCATCGACCTTGTTGCCAAAGAAGTCTCCGGCGTGCTAGCAGACGGCACGACCTATAATTACTTCACCTTCAACGAAACCGTTCCCGGCCCGATGCTGCGTGTCCGTGTCGGTGATACCGTCGAGCTGCACCTCAAGAACGACCTCAGCAGCACCTACCTGCACTCGATTGACCTGCACGCCGTAACCGGCCCCGGTGGTGGCGCGGTCTTTACCCAGACCAAACCCGGTGAAGAAACCATGTTCACCTTCCAAGCGCTGAACCCCGGCCTCTATGTTTATCATTGCGCCACACCCAGCGTCGCCCATCACATCGCCAGCGGCATGTACGGGCTGATCTTGGTCGAGCCTGCCGGTGGCTTACCCATCGTGGACAAAGAGTTCTATGTCATGCAAGGCGAAATTTACACCGCGCAGCCTTTCGGCACAGTAGGTAATGTCGATTTCGACCACGAAAAGATGCTGAACGAGCAACCGGAATACTACGTCTTTAATGGCGCGTCGATGGCGCTGACGACTGACGAAAACGCGCTCCGTGCCAATGTTGGCGATGAAGTTCGTATCTTCTTCGGTGTCGGTGGGCCGAATGCCACCAGTTCGTTCCATGTCATCGGCGAAATCTTTGATCGGGTTTATAATCAGGCATCACTCACCAGTGACCCGCTGACCGATGTGCAAACCACGACGGTTGCCCCCGGCGGCGCGACGATGGTCGAGTTCGGGCTGGACGTACCCGGTCGTTATATCCTCGTTGACCACGCGCTGGCTCGCTTGGAACGCGGCTTGGCTGGCTACCTGTACGCTGAAGGGGATGACCAACCGCACATCTTCGATGGTACAATGACGGAAGGCTCCGGTCACTAATCAACGTTTATCGAGTGGGGCGGCTGACCGCCCCACATCGCTAGGATTACAATGCCGACCATCACCCGCTACTTCATCAAAACGGCGATGCTGTACTTCGCCTTCGGGCTGCTGCTCGGCTTCCTCATCAGCGCCCGTTCCCTGCTCAACCTCCCCTCATTTATCGCCAACATGAACCCGACTTACCTGCACCTGCTGGTCGTCGGCTGGATTACCCAACTCATCATCGGTGTCGCCTACTGGATGTTCCCGAAGTTTTCCAAAGCCGAGCCGCGTGGTGATGAGCGCGTCGGCTGGGCAATTTATGCCCTCTTGAACATCGGGTTACTGCTGCGGGCGGTTGGCGAGCCGTTCCAGATTGGCTGGCTGCTGCCGATTTCGGCTATCCTTCAGTTCTTCGCCGTATGGATGTTCGTCATCGTCATCTGGCCGCGTGTGAAGGAACGCTGACGTGCCGCGCCTGAGTGTGTGGATTATCCGTACTGCCCTGCTCGAATTGGGCATCGGCATCACCATCGGCACATTGATGTTGTGGAATAAGGGCGAGTTCTTCGAGGCGCGAATCTGGCTGCTATTGACCGTTCACATTGAACTGCTGATCGTCGGTTGGTTGATGCAGTTGGCGCTGGGGGTTGCCTTCTGGATACTGCCGCGCTTCACCCATGAACCGCGCTATGGCAGTTTACGACGGGGGTGGCTCGGCTACGGCTTATTAAACGTGGGAATATTACTGGTCATCCTCGCCCCGTGGATACCTCACGCGGCGGCGCTGCACCCTATCGGGCGGCTGCTGGAAGTGCTGGCGGCGATCACCTTCGCAACCGCCCTGTGGCCGCGCGTCAAAGCCTTCGGGGTGTAATATCAAATTGACGTAGGTAATGGGGTTTTATCCCTCCCCTGAATTGCTACGGGGGAGGGTTAGGGTGGGGGTAATGCTTACGAACTCGCGCTCACCTGTTGGTCGCGCACCAGCACGTCATGTGCGCCGCCTTCCACAATGCTGACCGACGATACTAATGTCAGCCGCGCGTTCTGCTGAAGATGCGGAATGGTCAGGCTGCCGCAGTTGCACATCGCCGACTTGACCTTGCTCAAGCTGATGGCGAGGTTATCGCGCAGGGTTCCTGCATACGGCACGTACGAGTCCACACCTTCCTCAAACGACAGCTTCGACTCGCCACCCGAATCGTAGCGCTGCCAGTTCCGCGCACGGGCGCTGCCTTCACCCCAATATTCCTTCATGTAGTTGCCGTTGACGACCACCTTGTTCGAAGGGCTTTCGTCAAAGCGGGCGAAGTAGCGCCCCAACATGCAGAAGTCGCTGCCCATCGCCAGCGCCATTGTCAGGTGATAATCGTGAACGATGCCGCCATCCGAGCAAATCGGCACGTAAATACCGGTTTCCTCAAAGTACTCATCACGCGCCTTCGCCACTTCGATCACCGCTGTCGCCTGCCCACGCCCGATACCCTTCGCCTCGCGGGTGATGCAGATCGCCCCACCACCGATACCGACCTTGATAAAGTCCGCGCCAGCATCCGCGAGGAAGCGGAAGCCTTCACGGTCGACGATGTTGCCCGCCCCAATTTTCACCTTATCGCCGTACTTCTCGCGCACGAACGCTAGCGTCCGCTTCTGCCACTCCGAGAAGCCTTCCGACGAGTCGATACACAGCACGTCCACACCCGCCTCGACCAGCGCCGGAATACGCTGTTCATAATCCCGCGTGTTGATACCCGCGCCGACGATGTAGCGCTTCGAGTCATCCAGCAGTTCGTTGACGTTTTCCTTGTGCGCGTCATAGTCCTTGCGGAACACGAACGACACGAGGCGCTGGTTCGCGTCAATGATCGGCAGCGCATTGATCTTGTGTTCCCAGATCATGTCATTGGCTTCGCTCAGGCTGATGCCATCTTTGGCGTAGATAATCTTTTCCAGCGGGGTCATGAAGCTGGACACTTTCGTGCTTTTGTCCATGCGGCTGACGCGGTAGTCGCGGCTGGTGATGATGCCGATCAGTTTGCCGGTCGATGTCCCATCCTCGGTCACGGCGACGGTCGAATGTCCGGTCTTTTCTTTCAGCCGCAGGATGTCCGCTAAGGTGTGGTCGGCATGAACCGCCGAGTCGGTGATGACGAAACCTGCCTTATAGCTTTTCACCCGCCTCACCATTTCGGCCTGCTTCTCAATCGTCTGCGAACAGTAGATGAACGACACACCCCCCTCACGCGCCAGCGCAATCGCCATTTTGTCGTCCGAAACCGACTGCATAATGGCGGAGACCAGCGGCACATTCAACGACAGCGCCGGTGTCTCACCCTTTTTGAACCGCACCAATGGCGTTGTCAACGACACATTGGCTGGCACACATTCCGCCGACGAATAACCGGGAACCAGCAGGTATTCGCTGAACGTACGAGACGGTTGATCGTAGTAAAATGCCATTCCCTTGCACACCCTTTTGCTAATTGAATCAGCCCCAATGGGATGGAAGCCGAATAAGAGACCTATTCAGATTGCTAATTGACCGATGAAGTAGCGCATGATTGTAAAACACTCAGCGAAACTTATAAATTACCTTTTATACCGCTATCAGCACACCATATACTTAAATGTTGAAGCAGTTTTGCATTTAAGGTGAGTTTTCCCCATCTTTACAAAGCAAAACTTCAGCTAACCCTTTGTGGTAAATGATAGTTGCTGTCGGGCCAAATGCCTCTTTGATCGTAAAATGGGATTTTTTCAATGCAGGATGATGCCTCAGAAACTCTATAATTCGAGCAACTTGTTCTGTCGGGGAGTGTTCGCCTAATGGTCTAAGGTAAGTTTGAACTTCGAGATCATTACAGATAACACGGAAAATATCTTGTAGATAATAATCAGTTCTCCATGCACCTGTTATCAAATTAGGATGAGTGCGAACAAATTCACTAACGTCGCCGCCACTCCACATCCTTAAGCGCTTGCGAATCCAACGCTCTAGCAGGTTGCCGTAATCATCAAGTGACTCACCAAATGAACCAATTGCTAACATGCGTTCATTTTCATTCAGCAAATCAATGTAGTTCAGATTTAGCCATCTATTAACGGCTCGAACATATCCCGTGCTCATCCATTTATTGTCTGAAGATGGTTTCCATTCGTTCATATAATCTCACTCCACCGTCACCACTGCCAGCCGCAGCCGCTGGTCAGCCGTCACGTCGCCGTCGCCGCGCGTTTGGATGGCTAACCGTTCGCCCGTTTGCCAATAATAGACACCCAACCACAACTCATACTGACCCGCCGCCAAATCCGCTGGCAGCACGAAATCCACCGCGTCGTTAATCCGGTCGCCTGTGCGCCACACGCCCGTCGGGTAATCCGGTCGTATTAAGCGGTCAACCTGTGCGCTCGGCTGCGTGCCACCCACCGGAGTGAGATGCAGGAACAGCGTGTAATCCACAGGCGGCGGTTTCAATGCGCCCCATAGTAGTTTCAAGGTGATCGTGTCACCCGCAGTTAGATTCATTTGTTTCCCCTCGCCCTGAGGGAGAGGGGTCAGGGGTGAGGGTTCTATCTCCAACCCCGCGACTTCCAGCGTGTCACCCAATGTGATTGCCTGTGGTGGCGGCTCAACTGGTTCGACCAACCCCGCCAGCGGCAAGCGCAGGTTTCCCAAGATAGCGACATTGTTCGCGGGGTCGGCACTGCTGCCATCGCCCACCTTCAGCCGTTCACCCTTCAACGTGCGGTACACACCTGCCACTAACCGGTAACGCCCGATAGGAGCATCCTCCGGTAGCTCTAGCCAGTGATGCGTCGCCAGCATCTCGCTACCCTGCCAGATGCGCGTACGGTACATCGCCCCGAACGGCACATTCTGCCATTGGGCAACGGCTTCGCCCGCGTCATTCCACAACTGCACGAATATCTCGTAATCCTCACTTGGCGGTTGTATCGTCGTCCAATACAGCGTCACAAAGAACGGCTGCCCTGCCACGAGGTCAGCGTTCGCCACGCTGTAGCCGTTTAGCTGCAGCTCCCCGCCAAAGCTGGCATCCGCCGCGTTATCGACCACAGGCCGCGCCGTGAATAAACCATCCGGTGTCGGCACATCATAAAACGTCGCGATTTGCTGCCCGCTCAGGTCAACCAGCGTTTCCCCTATCGCGGCGGCCTGCGCCTCACCTAACGCGCTCACCTGCTCGCTGGACAGCGGTGGCAGCAGCAGTGTTCGACCCTTGTCGAGCAGCACCCACAGCCGGTCATCCACCTGCGCGGTCGTGCCATCCCAGCGCACACGGCGCGGGTCAGCCGCCTGCAAAATGGTGATGCGTTCCGGCGGGTTATCAACCTGCAACGTGCCATCCACCGTGATCGCGCTTCCACGCTGGCGATATGCTCCCGCTGTCATCCAGCTCATAGTCGAGCGTTCCCACTCGGTATACGGAATCAAATACGCCTTATCAGGCTGCGCGGTGATGCGGCGGCTGATGTCGAGCGAGGCTTGGTCATTGCGCCAGCTCGTTTCAGGGTTGGCGTACTGCTCCGGCGGGTACACCACCAAGTAGCGCCACGCCTCCCACGCCGCAGATACCCCAATCGCGACCGCTGCCATCCCCACCAAAAACGCCGCTATATAGCCTCTCGACTTTGCTCCCCCTCGCCCTGAGGGAGAGGGGCTAGGGGTGAGGGTCGCTAACCACTCCCACCCATACGCCAGCCCGATACCCGCCAGCAGGAACACGAACGTCAGCATATCAATCTGGCGCATGGCGTGGGGCTGCGTCGTCGCGCTCGTCAGAATATCCGGCAGCAGCACCAACGGCAGCGGCAGCCACAACCACGCCCCCGCAATCCGGCGCGGCTGGCGCACCAGCAGCCACAGCGCCAGCAGGAAGCCGACGAAAAACACCGGCGAGAGAATGGGCTGCTCAAGGCCGGAGGTATACGGCGCGGACTGCCACGCAATCCCAACCGCGCGGAAGTTCCGCACCAGCTTGACCCACGCCAAGCCCAGCGGCCCGCCGTACTGGCTGGTGTCGAACGTCCAGATGAACGCGCCGCTAAAGGGGGTCGCCGCCTCCGCTCGCCCGAAGAACGCGCGCGGCATCGTCAAATAGGTGTACAGGTTCGGGCTAACCAGTACGAGCGCGACGACCGCCATCAGCACCCACCCCCGCCAGCGCGTTTTGAAGCCCTCGCGGTTCAGCAGCGCGTCATGCAGGAACCACACGATGACCGCCAGCGGCAGCACCCGCGCCGCGATATAGATGTACTGTGTCAGGGCGAGCGCCGCCCCCGCCAGCGCCCAGCGCCACCATCCGCCCTTTGCCCGCGCCCATGCCGTACACGCCACCAGCAGCGCCACCACCGTCGGGATGAACGGCGCGGGTAGCCCCAGTCGGCTGATGTGGATGGCGTGTAGACTCAGCGCTCCCGCCAGCGCAGCCAGCAACCCCGCCCGTACGCGAATCCGGTTATCAGCATCCGCCAGCAGCCAATACGCCGCCGCGTACAACAAGCCAATACCCACCACATTCCACAACGCACTCGCTAACCGTGCGGTCGTCTGGCTGATGCCCACGAACGGGATCATCGCGCCGATGCCGTAGACCGAAAGCGGCTCGGTTCCGTACAGTTCGCGGATGTAATACGGCCACACGCTGCGGTCAACCCAATCCAGCGCGTTGATGCCGTACCACGCCACGTCGCCGTCGCTGCCCACCGGCACTCGTTCGAGGTTCACCAGCCGTGGAACCGCGCCGATCACCAGTATCAGCGCCAGCAGGAACAGCGGTCGTCGGATAAATTGTTTCACTCGCCCCAAAGTCACGTCACCTTCTCAAGCCAGTCATAACATCCCGAATTGTGCCTCACGCCTATCACTTGGTAAACCCTCTCTGTCTTTCTCCGTGTACTCTGTGTCTCTGTGGTGAATCGCATTTCTCTGTCTTCCTCTGCGTCTGTGCGAAGCCTCCTTTAGGGCTGCGGTTCAATTCTGTATTCTCGTCGTTTGCGGTAGAATACCGTTCAAAATACCTACAGGAGCTTATTATGCTGCGTCGTTTACTGCTCTTATGCGTTCTTGTGACCTCGCTGCTCGGCATCACCGTTGCCGCGCAGGATGCACCCGCCAAACGGGTTGTCGCCTACTTCATCTCATGGGGTATTTATGCCCGTGAATATTGGGTAACGGACATCCCCGCTGATCTCGTCACCCACATCAACTACGCCTTTGCCAACATCAGCAAAGAAGGTGAATGCCTGCTCGGTGACGAATGGGCAGACGTTCAAATCCCCTATGAAGGGGAAACCGAAGGCGATGGCTTGCTCGGCAACTTCAACCAACTAAATCTCCTCAAAGAGAAGTACCCGCACATCCAAACGCTCATCTCCATCGGCGGCTGGACGTGGTCGAAAAACTTCTCCGATGTCGCCCTGACCGAAGAATCGCGCCAGAAGTTCGCCGCCTCCTGCGTGGCCTTCATGAAGCAGTACGGCTTCGACGGCCTCGACATCGACTGGGAATACCCGACCGGCGGTGGCGACCCCGGCAACATTACCCGACCGGAAGACCCCGAAAACTTTATCCTGCTGCTCACCGAACTCCGCAAGCAGCTTGACGCGCAAGGTGAAGCCGATGGTGGCAAACACTACCTGCTGACCATCGCCGCCGGAGCCGGTAAAAGCGCCATCGAAGGCATTGATTGGGTCGCCGTTGCCGACCAGCTCGATTGGATTAACCTGATGGCTTATGACTACGCTGGCGGCTGGTCGCCCACGACTGACTTCAACGCGCCGCTGTTTGCCTCGGCCACCAGCCCGAACCCCGATGTCAGCATTGATGCCAGCCTGAAGGCGTACCTTGATGCGGGTGTTACTGCCGACAAAATGGTGCTGGGTGTGCCGTTCTACGGCAAGGGTTGGAAAGAAGTCGAGGCTGCGGATAACGGGCTGTTCCAACCCTACGGCGGTATCCCCGGCGGTACGTATGGTGAAGGGGTTTATGAATATCACGATCTCGCCAAAACGTGGCTGCCGTTGATGGAACGCTATTGGGATGATGCCGCTAAAGTGCCGTGGCTCTATAACCCCAAAACCGGCATGATGATTAGCTACGATGACCCCGAATCACTCGCCCTCAAAGCCCAGTACGTCAACGACAACAACCTCGGCGGCGTGATGATCTGGGAACTCTCGCAGGACAGCGACGACAATGCCCTGCTCACCGCTCTCAACGACACGCTCAAGGGCGAGTAACCCTGCTTACTTCACGGGGCGGAGGCTTGCTTCCGCCCCGTGTATTTAAGGAATAAACTGATTTGAATATCAGCCAAATCCCCAAACCTTCAGACGATCAGTTGTGGGCGGTTGTCAACGAGAGTTTTCCACTGCCAAAAGATTTGAGGCTACATGAACTGATGATGATAGGCAAACAGGGTTCATTATCCGCTATCGAACAAGCAGAACTAGAAACCTTAATCGAAGAACACGATCAATATATCTTATTGCGCTCTCAAGCACTCCTGATTCTCAAACAACGCGGATTTGATGTCGGAGCCTAATAAAGCGCCGCAAACCAAATCCTAACCATCGTCCAACCGTCTTAACAATCGTTTTCCCTCGAAATGGTTGGTGAACTCGCCCACTAAAAGAGACCAAATGTTCACCCTAAACATATCACTTTCTGCTATGCTGTTCTTATCTCGGCATTCTTTTAACCATTGGCGGTTTAATTTGAATTTTTTCTTTGCGTCTTTGCTTCCTTGCGCCTTTGCGTTTTGTTATTCCGTTCTACATTTTCTCTGTGTTCTCTGCGCCTCTGCGGTTAATTGTTTTTGTATTTCTCTTGTAACTTGTGACTTAAAACTTGCAACTGCTCTCGGCGGCATTCTCCCTCACATCCGCTACGCAACTGCCAAATTTGCACAGCGGCGGATACACGTGAGCAATCCGCCGTTTTGTGTCATTTCAGCGCCGCGCTCTCTCACTTCCGCCGACACAAAATGTCAATTCAGCGGAGTTAGCCGAGCATCCCGCCAGTCATTTCAGCGGGAAATATGCGAATCTGTAACAACAATAACAACCTGATCTCGACCGTCTAGCGTTTTTGTTTTCGCCTTTAGCTGGAGACTGGCGACTGACGACTTCGGAGTGAAGACTAAATAAAAAAGCCCCACTCATTCAAGCAGGGCTTTCAATCAACTACAGACTAAAGACTATCAGCTAACTACACATCCAGCACGACAATCTCGTTGGTCGTTGGGTCAGAGGCGAAGAAGCCACCCACGACCAACTGCGAACTATCAGGGGTGAACGCCATCCACGTAACACGTTGGGCAATCCTTAATCCCTCAGGGACATCATAAATCACCGTCCCCTCATCCAGCGCATCTAATGGGGCAATCGAAATGCTTCCACCATCGTCGCTCCATGTTCCCCACGCCAACCGCGTGCCGTCGGGCGATAAGGCCATCGTCTCCGAACCACCCTCGAAGGATTGGTCAGTGCCTGCTGCGATATTCCAAACGTGCGTCTGGTTATTGATTTGATCGGAGTAAATCAGCGACTGCCCATCCGGCGTAAACAGCAGCTTGCGAACGCTGAATAAACCGGGCTTCTCGGACGCTTCGCGGATAATCTGGTAGCGGTTATCCGCCACCGACCACAAGCCTACTTCATCGTTCCCGTTCGCCGTCGCGACCGTCTTGCCATCCGGTGAAACCGCCATCGCCGCGATGATAATACTGGTGCTGCCGGGGAATTGAGTATAGTTTTGGCGGAAATCAAAATTGGAGTCGAAGTGTTTACCGACAAAGGCTGTTACCGCGCCGGTTTCAATATCGAACAGGGCGATGCGCTGCGGTACACCGGCCACTTGAATAAAAGCCGTACGGTCATCCGCACCTAACTCAATTTGCAGGCTGCCCATCAGCAGGGTTTGATAGGTCTTGGTCACGGTTCGTGTCGTCATATCCCATACCAGCACATCACCGTTCATATGCAGCGAAACCATACGGCTGCCGTCGCTGCTAAAAGCCACGTCCGCCGCGTAATCGGTAAAGCCTGTCAGCTCGCCCACCTGTTCGCCCGTACTCACGTCGATCACCCGCATGGGCAGTGTCGATGGGTCAACGGCTTCGAGGTTCGCTAGAATAGTATTCTCGAAGGTCACGAGTGTCTTGCCGTCCGGTGAAAGTTTTGCGCCAAAGCCCAAACTCTCGATGGGGATAGTTCGCACCGGTTCCTGCGCCATCGCCACAGGCAAAACCGCTGCCAGTACAAAAATGAAGGTTACTGCTGTGAAAAACATCCGCCTCATTCTGTCACTCCTTAGGTAAAGTTGTCCCTATTGCATCATAGCGATCTACCACACAAAAGCAATCAGCCGAAAGGATGATGACTTCTGCGCGCATTTTCTTTAGACGTTGTAAGTAGGCGTGTCGTTCCAGATTGGGGTTTATGAGGAATAAGAGGCGCGGTACCTTGCGCTCCGCTGGTTTACTGAATGCCTAACCGTTCCAACGTGTGCAGTAAATCTTCCTGCGTCACTGGCTTGCTGAGGTAGGCCGCCGCCCACGCTTTTTCCTCGTCGCCTGTTTGGGGGTTATTCGAAATCACCACCACCGGAATATGGGCCGTCAGCGGGTCAGCCTTCAACTCGTACAGCAGTTCCCAATCGCGCGTGTCGGACATATTAATGTCCACCAGAATCACGTTCGGGCGCACCCGCCGCGCCACTTCGAGTCCCTGCTGCGGGCTGGTGGTCGTCATCACTTGGTAGATGCCGTTGCTCAAGGCATCTTGCATCCGCTGTAGGGCTTCGGGGTCGTCGTCCACCAGCAGCACGGTCGGGTAGCCGCTGTCCCCCGTGCTGGTAATCGGCGCGTAGGTGGCACGCTGGCGCAGCGGCAGCAGGACGATAAACGTACTACCCTTGCCTTCTTCACTTTCGACCCACAAGTGTCCTTGATGAATGCGTGTCAATTGCATCGTAATCGCCAAGCCGAGGCCCGACCCTTCAAACTTCCGTACGCTGGAAGCATCGACCTGCCGGAACGCATCGAAAATGTAACCCTGATCTTCCTTCGCGATGCCGATGCCGGTATCCGTCACACTGATGACCAGCCAATTCCCATCAGCGAGCGCAACCGTTTCGGGGATTTCATAACCAGCGATGCGCGGGCTTCCCTGTGCGACCGCCGTAACCGCGTCAATCCGCACTTCGCCTTCTGACGTAAACTTGACCGCGTTATCCATCAAATTGGTGATGATCTGGCGAATACGTTGGGAGTCGGCTTGAATAGGGGGTAAGGCGGGCTGTATATTGACCGTTAGCTTGAGGTTCTTGGCATCCACCATCGGCGTAATATCGGCCAGCGCGTCGTAGATAACTTCCTCGACCGAAACGGGAACCAGCGTCAAGTTCATCTGTCCGGCTTCAATCCGCGACAGGTCAAGCACACCATTAATCATCTCCAGCAAGTGCTTGCCACCGCTGACCACCCGCGAAACACGATCATACTGCTTGGCGTTCAACTCGCCGTACACTTGACTGAGCAGCAGTTCGCTGTAGCCGATGATGGCGTTCAACGGTGTACGGAGTTCGTGACTCATGTTCGCCAAAAACTCGCTTTTCAGGCGGTTGGCTTCCATCGTTTGCTCGTACAGGCGAGCGTTTTCCACCGCGATACCGGCCTGCCGCGCGAGGGCGAACACCGTGCTGGCTTGATCTTGGCTGTAGAAATTCGGCTCGAACTTTTCTAGCACGATCAGCCCGATCACCCGCCCCTGCGACACCATCGGCACACCCAACCACGAACGGGTCGCGGTCACGTCACCACGCGGGGTAATGCCCTGCGTAATGAGCGCTTGCATATCCGGTACAACCATTGGCTGCGCTGAAAGGGTTACGTAACGTCCGGGGCTATCGTCGAGCAGCAAGATGTCCTGCCCGCGTGTGTGAGCCTGAACCCCTTGACTCGCCACCACCGTCATTCGGTTGCCTTCAGGCGCGGCGGCGTTCGGCAGCATAATCGAGGCGCGGTCATATTGGATGAGGCGGTTCAAAGGTTCAAGGATGCGTTCGAGTACCTCGTCTTGGTCAAGCGTCGAACTCACCACTTGGCTAACCTCAATAAGCGTACTCGCTGTTCGCCGCCGGTCTTGCTCCGCTGCCAGCAGCCGCTGGTTCTCCACCGTTTGGCTGATCTGTAAGGCGATCAGCATCAGCAGCGCTAAATCGGAGTCGCTGAAATGCTGCGGTAGTTCGCTTTGGATGCTGATGAGACCGATCACCTCATTGGTGCGGTTACGCAGCGGCACACCCAACCACGAGGGCAAGCCGCTCCCCGGCTCGTCCGGCGTGAGTTCGGTGTTATACGCGACCAGCCGTTCCTGTTCCGCCAGTATATTTTGGAAGTACAGCGGGCCGCCCTGTGTAATAACGGCTTTACTCACCCCTTGCAGCGGCATCGGGTCAACCGTCGCCAGATAACCGTCATCAACCACCACCGGGAAGGTAAGCAGGCTCACCGCAGAGTCATATAAACCCACAAAGAACGAAGTCGCGTCGAACAACTCGTCAATCCGGTTTTCCACCGCGTCCCAAATATCTTGCAGGCTGTCCTTCTGCACCAGCGACCGGCTGAAGTCGTTGAGTTTATCGACCAGCATGTTCCAGCCAACACTAGTTTTAAGGTGGTCAAGCCGTGCCGCGAGTAATCCGGCCAGCAGCATCGTCGTTGAAAGTTCGGGGTTCTGTGGTCGTGCGGCAATCCAGATCATGCCGCGTACGGTTTCCGCATAAGCCAACGGCAGCAGCAGCCCTTCGTCGGCGGTGTTCAGATAGGCTACAGGCTCATTCGCCGTATGCCAGCGCGGGGCTGTCCATGCCTGCCAATCGAGCCACGCATCCGCCGACTGCATCCAGCTTGTGACGGCCTCAGGCGGGGCAGCATGGGGCGCGGGATAAAGCTGCGCCTCGGCCGTTTCGAGGTTTAAGACCGCCACTACCGCTTGCGGAAAAACGCCACCCAACCACGCGGCCAGCACCTGTGCGGCTTCGTTGGGCGACTCGGCCCGATGAATGGTATTGATAAGGGTCTGTAAGGTTGTCAGCGACGGCTCTAAAACGGTCATAGGCACTTCTTCTTTAGGCAATCACACCGGTAAAGCGTAGTATGGCTCAATTATGACCTATCATATTCCGGCAAACCTGACATACAAATAACAGTATTGATACAATGCCGTATGTTTTACGTTATATGCTCCCGTTATTTATGACGCGGCTTCGACCGGCATGGTATGGGCAGTCAGCCACGCGGCGACTGCGCGTACGTCATGCTTGGCTTGGGCAATTTCGAGTACGAAGGCGTAAACCGTCCCGGCATCCCACGTCGGCCTAAAGCCATTCCGTTCAAGAAAAATCTCGGTCGCGCGGGTCGCCGTGCGCTTGTTGCCATCCCAGAATAAATGATGCGCCGCGAGTGAATGCATCAACGCCGCCGCTTTTTCCATCAACGTGGGATAGGCTTCCTCGCCGAATGCGAACAGCATCGGTCGCGCCGCCGCTGCCCGCAGCAGGTGTGCGTCCCGCGCCAGCATCGGCCCGCCGGTCACTTCTTCCGCCACCGCGTAAATTTCCCCCGGTGTCAGGTAATGGATGTCGTCACTCATGCTTGGGATGTCGCCATGATGATTGCTGCTGCCGCCGTCAGAATGAATAACAAGCCAATTACTACCACAACCGTATAGCGGTGTCGCTGTATCCACGCAATGATTGGCATTGTTATAAGGGTAGGAACGGGAATGCCCGCCGCACTTTACGCATGAGCAGCGCCCCGCGATACAACAGCCCATCAATCCGCACGAGGGTCGGCTTCTGGAACCACAGGTTATCCACCAGAACGGACTGTGTTTTCACGAAGCGCAGCAGCCCTTCCGGCCCACCGCGTCGCCCCAAGCCGCTGTTCTTCACCCCGCCCATCGGTAAATCCGGCGTGCCGAAAATCCAGTGGGTCGTGTTGATATGCACATCGCCACTTTGAATTTGGGTGGCAAGCTGCTCCCCGCGTTTGAGGTCTTTGGTCAATATGGATGCCGACAACCCGTACTCGGAGTCGTTCGCCAGCCGAACGGCTTCGGCTGCGTCTTTCACACGCATCACCGGAATGATCGGCCCGAAGGTTTCCTCGCGCATCACGTCCATCGTGTGGTTGACGTTGGTCAGGATCGCCGGTTCGTAAAACAACGGACCGAGTTCCGGTCGCCGCTTACCGCCGTAAATAAGCTGTGCGCCTTTCGCCACCGCGTCTTGCACCTGCGCCTCCGACCGTTGGAGTTCACGGGCGTTGGTCAGGCTGCCCACGTTGCCATCCGTGCCGATTTTGAGTTGGCTGGCGTAGTGTTTCAGGCGTTCGATGTAGCGGTCGTAAATACCATCCTCGACATAAACGCGCTCGGTACTGATACACACCTGCCCTGTGTTTTCGCCTGCCGCGCCAACAATCGTTTCTGCCGCTGCCAAGTCTATATCGGCATCGTTGAGGACGATCATCGGGTCTTTGCCGCCGAGTTCGAGGCTGCACGGGATCAGCCGTTCCGCCGCCCGTACCGCGATTTTCTTGCCAGTGGCGGTGCTGCCCGTAAACGAGATGTAATCGACTACATCGACCAGCGCCGCGCCGGTCGCCCCGCCGCCCGTCAGCACTTGGATCACATCTCGCGGAATACCCACCTTATACATCAACTCCACTGCGTATATCGCGGTGAAGGGGGTGATCTCACTCGGCTTTTGCAGAACGGTATTCCCCGCAATCAGCGCCGGAATGAGGTCGATAAAGGCATTATTCAGCGGGTAATTCCACGGGGTAATAAAGCCAGCCACGCCATGCGGTTTGTAGTACACCCGCGCCGTCTGCCGACCGAGAACCATCGTCCGGCGGCTTTGTGGGCGGAGCATCCCAGCCGCGTATTTGTGGTAATAGCCGACGGTCGTATCAATCACCGCGACTTCTTCCCACGCGCCGAGTTCGGTTTTACCCGTTTCACGCCGGATGATGTCAATCGCGTTCTTCTGGTCAGCCCATAGTAAGTCTGCCCACGCACGGAGCAAAGCCGCACGTTCTTTTACACCGCGCACTTCCCACGCCGGTTGGGCGGCGCGTGCCTTTTCCGCAGCCTGCCGCACCTGTTCTGCGGTGGTGATCGGAATCGAGCCGATACTTTGTCCGGTAACCGGATTGAAAACATCAATACTGCTTGTCGTTTGGGGAGCAGTTTGCGAAACGGGTGTTTTTTCCAGTGTGACCATAACTGGCCTCCTACGGAATTGACGATGGCCTGCTGATTGTACACCGTGCGAACTCGGTAACACAATTCGCGCCATGTATAATGAGGCGTATTCACTTGCCCCATTCATATGGAGAAACCTCATCAACGCATCACCCGACATCATCACCCAAACTGCTGACCATGTGCGCGGCCTGATGCAAGGCGAAAGCAGCGGTCATGATTGGTGGCATATTTACCGCGTGTGGCAAACCAGCCTGTATATCGCGGAACGCGAAACGGTAGACACGCATGTGGTGCAACTCGCCGCCCTGCTGCACGACATCGGCGACTGGAAGTTCCACGCCGGCGACGAAAGTGTTGGGCCGCGCCTCGCCCGTGAGTGGCTGCAATCGCTCAGTGTTGATGAGGCGACGATAGCTCACATTTGCGAGATTATCGCCAATCTGTCTTTCAAAGGCGCATCGGTCAAACCCGCGCCGCTTTCGCCGGAAGGTCAAGTCGTGCAAGATGCCGACCGTCTCGACGCGATTGGGGCAATCGGGATTGGCAGAGCTTTCGCTTACGGCGGGGCGAAGGGCCGCGAAATGCACGACCCCGATGCCGCGCCAATCCTCCACGCGACCTTCGACCAGTACAAAAACAGCCGTGGCACGACCATCAACCACTTCCACGAAAAGCTGCTGCTGCTCAAAGACCGGCTGAACACCGCGACCGCACGGCAGCTTGCCGAGCAGCGTCATGCGTTTATGGAGGCATTTTTGGCGCAGTTCAACGCCGAGTGGAACATTAACGGCTAAGGCAGCGTTTTGATAGCACGGATAAGGGCGGAGGTGCTGTGATCGGGCAGGTAGTCGATCAGCGCGACTTTGCCACCATAAGCCTCAACCGTCGGGCGTTCGGGGAGCGTCTTGTTCGCGTAATCGCCGCCCTTCACATAAATATCCGGCTGCAAGGTGCGAATCAGGTTGTCCGCCGTATCCGCCTCAAAAATGATGACCCCACTAACCGGTTGCAGCGCCGCCAGCAGCCGCGCCCGTTCCACCGCCGGAACCAACGGTCGTCCGGCACCTTTCAAGCGGGTGGTACTGGCATCCCCGTTCAGGCCGAGGAACAGCGCATCGCCGAGCGCACGGGCTTTTTCGAGGTAATCCAAATGACCGACGTGCAGCAGGTCAAAATGCCCGTTGGTAAACACCAATGTTTGACCGGAAGCACGCATCGCCGCCCGGCGAATCAGCGCCGTTTCTAATGTGAGAAGTTCACCCACGATTGCATCCTTAAATCTTCGTGTCAGGGTGTTGTGAAATTGCAAGGCAAGTGGACTAAGTTTAGCATACTTACATCTGAATGGGGTTGATGCGTGATCATTAAGAAACAAGCATCTTCTCATCGAAGCTGGATGTATACTAAAAGAAGCTGCTGCCCACACGGATGAATGCTTCTGATATTTTCTGGAGAAGGTTATGCTGAAGACCGTCGTTGTGCTGCCGACCTACAATGAAAAAGAAAACCTGCCTCTCATGGTCGAGGCTTTATTCGCGTTAAATCTTGATAACCTGTACATTCTGGTGGTGGACGATAACTCACCGGACGGAACAGGCAAAATCGCGGACGAGTTAGCCGCTAAGAACCCCAAACTAAACGTGCTGCACCGTCAAGAGAAGAACGGCTTGGGGCAAGCCTATATCGCGGGCTTCAAGAAAGCCCTCGCGATGGATGCCGACTACATTATCCAGATGGACTGCGACTTTTCTCACCAGCCAAAATATATCCCCGACCTTCTGAAAGCGATTGAACAAAACGACCTCGTACTTGGCTCACGTTTCGCCAAGGGCGGCAGCGTGGACGAAAATTGGAGCTTTTACCGCAAGCTGCTGACATGGTTCGCTAACCGTGTCTATACCCCTACCATCCTCGGCATTCCGGTACGGGATGCAACCGGTGGCTACCGCATCTGGCGGCGGAATACCCTCATCGGGCTTGACCTCAACCGCATCCGTTCCAACGGCTACGTGTTTCAGGTCGAAATGGCCTATGTCACCAGTCGTCTTGGTTTTCGTGTGGCGGAAATCCCGATTTACTTCCCCGACCGTGAACTCGGCGAGTCGAAGATGGACATTCGCATCCAGCTCGAAGCGGCTATGCGTGTGTGGGAAGTCCGCAAACGCCACCATAATCTGACACCACAAATGCGCCAAACGCAGATACCCGGCGAAACCAGCGCCTAAGTTTTCATCAACATGAAATTAAAAAGAGCCGTAACAAGCTCTTTTTGTTTGCGTTCAGCCTATCACCGCCAATCAAAAAGGGCGATCTACACCGCCCTTTTACAACGCTCCAAATCCGATTCGGCTTACTTCGCGGGAGACATCATCGGCGAACCGACGGCGATATAGCTGTAACCACGTTCGACCAGTTCCTTGTAATCCGGGATCATGCGGCGACCGTCCATCACGAGGAATGGCGGCTTCACCGATTGTTCAATCGTGCGCGAAAGGCCGCGGAATTCTTCCCAGTCGGTCGAGATGAACACCATATCGCTGCCCGTCAGCGCATCCTTCACCGATTCGTGGTAGGTCACTTTCTCGAACAGGTGGTTCTTGTCGGGGTTGAAGTAACGCTTGGCTTCTTCAACTGCCAGCGGGTCATACGCCCGTACTTCCTTCACACCACGCGCCAGCAGCGACTCGACCACCTTGAGCGATGAAGAGTCCCGCATGTCGTTGGTACGCTGCTTGAAGGACAAACCCAGCAGCGCCACCGTCTTGTGGTTGAAAGTCGCACCTGCTTCCTGCGCGGCACGGTCGATCAGGTAGGTCTTCTGGTATTCGTTGATGTCGTAAACCGATTCGAGCAGCGCGGTTGCTTGGCTGTTGCTCTTAAATTGGTAGATCAGCGACTGGATGTCCTTGCCGAAGCACGAACCACCCGCACCGTTGGAGACATACGAACCCCACTTGCTGATGCGGTTGTCGGCGGTCACACCGCGCTTGAGGTCTTCCATGCGGACGTTGGGGAATGCTTCGCCCAAACGCGCACCCACACCGTTCCAGAACGAGATGTAGGTCAGCAGCAGTGTGTTCGCCACATACTTGATCGCTTCGGCGGTTTCGGGCGTGGTTTCGATGTACGAAATACGAACGTGGTTGGTGAACTGCGAGTAAATACGGCGCATAATCCGCAGGTCTTCATCGGTGTCGCCACCCACGACCACGCGATCAGGACGGCGCGACTTTTCAACCGCGTCACCTTCCGGCAGGAATTCAGGGTTGGAGGCGATACCGAAGTTCGGTACGCCGTGTTCCTTCAACTTGGTTTCAAGCTGGCGAGCCGTGCCGACGGGAACAGTGCTCTTGTTAATCAGCACAATCCGGCGCTTATCTTGGCGCTTCGCCAGCATCGGCGCGATTTGTTCGAGCGCCTTGAAGTAAAAGCTCAGGTCGGACGAGCCGTTCGGGCGCGGCGGCGTGGGCAAGCACAGGAAGATCGCATCCGTGCCGTCTACAATGTCCTCGATGTTATTGACGAAAAACAGGTAGCGGTTGATGTTTTCGGCAATAATCGCTGGTAAACCCGGTTCACTCACATAATGACCGATACGTGCCGGATCAGCAGAACGGTAAGCATCCAACTTGGTATTATCAACGTCATAGGCATACACTTCATGCCCGTATTCAGAAAGTACGGCAGCGTGGGTCAGCCCCACAAAACCAGTTCCAGCAACAATGATCTTCATGCAATCCCTCTTCGTGAGTCTCTGTTTGAAAGCGAATTGACGGCTATAAGGTCGATTCAAGAACGCCATAACATATAAAATGAGTGTAGCACGAAGTCCGATGCATAATAATAGTGATTACTCGACGTGCTGCGGGGTTCTTGCCTTGCGTGACCAACCTGTCACACTCTAATCGAGCGCACCTTGCAAATCCCTCAATTTACGTGACTTTCAGAACTCGTTTACGCTTATAAATCAGGCCAATCAATTTCTTCGTCCAGCATATCGCCCACGGACGGAACAGGTAAATTAGCGCCTACGTCCGTCTTGGGTAGCGTGGCAATCCTACGCTCTTTGCGGAAGGTGACGATGCAGTACGGGGCGGTTTCAACACGCCGCCCCAGCAGCCCCGCGAGACAGCCGGGTTTGACCGATACGTTCACCGTATCAATCCGGTAGAACTCCCAACCCTGCTTGGCGTAGTCGTTCGCCAGCTTCTCCAAGCGGTCAGCCGCCACCGAGGTATTGCCACTGCTATCCTGCACCACGAAATTGCTCGGTATCTGCGTCATCTTATATTGGTAGATCATGCGAGTACGCTCCTCGTTATCCGATTACTGAGGTTCGTCTATCACGTCAGCGAATAATGTTATAATCAAACTGTACCCAAGTTAAGCCGAGAAAATGTGATGAACATCTCTGAACATATCACCATCTCAATTGAACTCACACCTGACGAACACGAAAAATTTGAACGGTTAGCCCGTAAACAGGGTTTCGCTGAATTAACCGATTACTTGCAGCATATGATGTTGCAAGACTTAGAGCTTGAGGATGAAGCCCAAGACGACTTGACCCCCGAAGATGCTTTTAGGGAAGGCTGGTCAGATATAGTTGCCGGACGTGTTCATCCCGCTTCTGCCCTGTGGGACGAAACCGACAATGACTGATTCAGAAATCACAGTCATTCTATCAGATCGCTTTTTAAAGGATGTTAAGCAGCTTCTCAAAAAATATCGCCACGTTCGCGAAGATGTCCAAGGTCTGATTACAGAGCTTGAAAGTGGCAATGTCCCCGGCGATCAAGTGGTCGGAACGCATTATCCGGTTTACAAAGCACGGATTAAAAATCGTGATGTCTCTAAGGGGAAAAGTGGCGGGTATCGCGTTATCTACTACATCAAAACAAGCACACGGATATACTTGGTGACCCTCTATTCCAAGAGCCACCAAGCCAATATCAAGCCGGAAGTCATCAATCAGATCATCCAAGACCTCGGCTTACCCTCGGCAGAATAACCCTTAACCTACCGCCTCTTTCGCTACCTGCTGACCAATCTCGACCGCGTAATTCGTCCCGCGATCCCACGGGTAGACTTGACTCATGCTCGCCCAATAGACACCCGGCAGCGGCGTTTTTAGCGCGGGGATGTTCTGGCTGTGGTTCACAAACGGGATCGGCTGGGCATATGGCGCACGCCACACCCACGACTTGCGTATCCAGTCCGCCGAGAAGGCTGGGTTGACCTTCTTCAGCGCGGGTAAAAAGCGCTCGACCAGTTGATCTTCCGTCATGCTGAAATATTCGTGATCGGTTGGCACATAATCGCCGCAGTACACCAGCACATCGCCACCGTAGTGCGACTTATCCATAAAGTTTGTGTGTTCGACCAACGCGAGAAATGGGAACTGGCTCGCGCTTTTATCCGCGCTGGTGGCGGGCAGGTTCAGCCAGTAGGTACCATCCGTCAGCAGCGATTGTTTCAACGCCAGCACCACACACAGCGCACCGATGCTCTTGAGGTTCGCAATCTGCTTGCCATAGGGCGTATCCATCAGCGAAGGCGCAAGTTTGAGCATCAACCCCGGCGAGGCGGTGCTAATCACGCGGTCGAAAACCTCAACCTGACCCTTCACCGTCAGCGTCGGCTTGCCATCCTGTGTGCCAATCGCCTCAACCGGCGAGTTGAGATGGAAGGTCGCCCCCTGCGCGGTAACGGCCTTCGCGAAGTCCTCTAAAAAGGCTTGGAAGCCGCCTTCGTAAATACCCAAGCGCAGGCTGCGGGTGTAAATACGCGCCCACATCCACGCCATATTGACTTCTTGGTAGCGGTCAGCGAACTTGCCGATGAGCAGTGGCCGCCACAGCTTGTTATAGGCTTCGTCGCCCATCCAGCGCCGCATCCAGCTATCGGCTGTCACTTTCTCCAGCGCTCGCCAATCGCGCGTCAGGAATTTCAGGTAAACACCTGCCAAGCCAAGCCGAATGATCGCTAAGAACGACAGTGGCAGCGAGAGCGCCGAGAGGTTCATTTCCGAACGAACCACTTTTCCGTCAATCCAATAGCTGGTTTTCGGGCGGGGGAACAGCACCTTGCCGGACTTGCCCATGTCGTCGATCAGCTTCAGGATGCTCTTATCGGTCTGGAACCAATGATGATAGAACTTCTCCATCGTCCAATCCCAGTTGTCATCCTTGAAACCTGCCGCCAAACCACCGACCTTGCTTTCGGCTTCGTAGAGATGAACCTCGTGGCCTAAACGAGTCAAATCCCACGCCGCAGCCATACCTGCCGCACCCGCGCCAATAATGCCAATTCGTAGTTTGCTATTCATAACGTCCTTTCAACTGGTGTAATGCTCACTTGCCCTATAGTACACGGCAAGCCCGCTTAATCATCACACCAGCCGAAAAGGCGTTTAGGTGTGGGTTATCGCGGGTTGAGCAGCACTTGTGCGCCATCAAAATCAAAGCGGAAGTCCATCCGCGCAAGTCCCAGTGCTTGCAAAGCGGCGGTCACGGCGGGCTGCTTGTCCTCGTGGCAGTAAATCATCATGAAGCCACCGCCACCCGCGCCGGTGATCTTGCCACCAATTGCGCCGTTGCTGCGGGCTGCATCGTAAGCCACGTCAATCTGGTCGTTGCTGATGTCACGGTTGACGCTGCGCTTCTGCACCCATGATTGGTGCAGCAGGTCGCCGAAATCATCTAACCGGCCTTCGCTCAACGCCGCCAGAATATCATAACCGAGCGCCTTAATCTTGTGCATTCGTTCCAGCGTCGCCGGATTTTGTTCGCGGCTGGCCTTCGACTGGTCAGAGAGAATCTTGCCCGAATCGCGTGACTTGCCCGTGTAGAACAGCATCAAGCGCTTCTGGAACGTTTCCAACGCGCCCGGTGGCTGCTCGACCGGCTTCACCGTCGTACCATCTTTCGTGAACTCGATCTGGTTCAAGCCGCCCATCGTCGCGCCGTATTCATCCTGCTTACCGCTGGGCAGGTGCAGCTTGTTAATGCCGATGTCGCAAGCTGTTTCCGCGATGTCGATCTTGTTCAGCGTCTTGCCCTGCCACGCCGCTAGCGCTGTGACCATCGACACCGCCACCGCGCCCGAACCACCCAAGCCCGTTCCCGGTGGAATCTGTGACGCAAGGAACACATCCAGCCCCTCGCCCGCGCCGAACTCGCGCAGCACAGCCTTCGCTAAACCGAGTTCACCTTCTGTGTTGAACTCACCGCCGGATTCGAGGCGGTAAAACATGCGAAAGTCAGACGAAATGATCTGGAGTGCGTCACTCGCCCCTTTCGAAATGAACGTGTAAATATAGCGGTTGATAGCCGTGTTGACCACCATCCCGCCGAACTGATTATAGTAAGCGGGTAAATCCGTCCCGCCTCCACCAAAGCTAATCCGTACTGGCGCACGCGCGATCAGAAGCAAGCTCGTACTCCTCGATAATGATGATAATTGCATTAAATTCAGTGTAGTATAGAATCGAATTGGCAATCAACAGGGTTTTCGTTATTTATATGAAAGGTGATGTGCGTACCTTTACCCTGTTAGACATCCGCTTTTTAATTAGGGGGTTTGATGATACCCTATATCCTCATAAGGGATGCCGGTCTATCCACCACCTATCATTTGGGACGACTTTATGCTGCTGCGCCGTGCCATTCGTAATTTGCTGATCCTCGTCTTGGTCATCGCCATTTTCGCAGCGGTTGGCACCTACATCGCTCAAGGCGACCGCGAAACACGAATCCAAGCGATGAATGGATTAATTACGCAAGCCGTCTCCACCGCCATACAGGATGCCCTATTCAACGCCACCCGCACCGCCGAAGCCGACCAACCGCATTATCTCGTCGTCAATGTCCCCGCAGATGTCACCTTGCTCTCGGTTGCGGAACAATACGACACCACCATCGACGTGCTGCGAATGGCGAATAATCTGTTAGCCGATGTCGATTTTGGTAATGGCACAGACATCATCGTCCCGCGCGGTATTCAGGAACTTGTGCCGCCGCGCCGCTTCAAAAAACCGTATGTCGCGCAGTACGGCGACACCTTAAGTTCTATCGCCACGTTGAACAATATCAGCCTCGAAATCTTGATGCAGGATAATCCGATATTGGCGCAGCGTGGCATCAATCCCAATGATATTGTTTTTATTCCCGAACTGTTATAAGGGGTAAGACATTGATTTTGAAATCGAAACTATTCTCGTGTGTCGTGCTGCTTCTGCTGGCTTTGCTTGCCGCCTGCGACACCACCATTCCGACACCACCACCGATTACGATCAACATCACCGCTGTTGACGACACCGCTGCGCTCGCCCAAGCTGTGACCGAAGCGATTGGCGCGACCAGTCAGGCGAATGCTTATATCACCGAAACGATCATCGCCAACAACGGCATGACGCTTACCCCCTCGCCCACACCGACCATCACGCCCACACCGTCGATTACGCCGACTCGTCCAGTCACGGCGACGCGCACCCCCACACCGACCGACACGCTCACGCCGACCTACGACCCCATCTTGACCAGCACAGCCGCCGCGCCCATCAACGAGACCTTTGGTTGGGTGCGCTTCGTCAATAGCTGGGCTTCGACCAACGCGCAAGCCAGCAGCATTCCGGTTGATGTGTTCGTCAACGAAGACCGCATTGCCCGTGCCGTCGAGTTCGGCAGCCAAACCAATTATTATCAAGTTTCCCCCGGCGCGGTGCGTATCTCGCTGCGTGCCGTCGATGATGGCCTCAATAACGCCGCCCAAGCCGCTGCCCCGCTGGTAACAACCATTGTGGATGTCACCCCCGGCGGTGTCGTTTCCGTCTTGGCGGTTGATCTCGGTCGCGGCATGGATTTGTACCCCGTCCGCGAAGATCCCACGCCGCTCGCCGTTGGTACATCCCGGGTCACGATTGTTCAAGCCAACCCCGGCTTGCCCACCCTCAACATTGACGCAACTGATAAGCGACTGCGTTTAGCAACCAACATGAACGTGGGTGATATTCTTGGCCCGTTGGACTTGCCCGCCGGTCAATACTCGCTTGACCTGAATGATGCTAAAGCCAACAACGTCACCACCATTACCAGTGTGCCGACCAACCTCAACGGACAGGTGAGCAACATCCTCGTGCTGCTGCCACCACCGACGCTCGGCACGGGTTCGGTCACATCATCCTTGCAGCGCACGGGCTTAACCGGCCACGTCCAAAATGATGTCGGCATCCGCTTCATTAACGCCCTTTCAGGTGTCGGCGCGGTTCAGCTTGTCGTCGGGCAAGCCGTCATTAACGACTTGGGTGTCAGCGAAGTCAGCCCCAGCCTGCCTATTCCGGCATTGGGCGCACCACTCACCATCAACTCGCAGGGTGAAACGCCAGTCAAGTTGGGCGACAGCGCCCTCGGCCCGTTCACCAACGAAGCCGAGGCAGACGCTGATAAAATCCTGCTGCTGCTGCCGAACGAACAAAGTAACGCGACGGCTCCGTTCATCACGGTCACTTTCGCCCAGAACGCGCCGCGCTCGGCCATCAATGCCAGCATCCGGCTCATTCACGGCCTCCCCGGTGCGGTGCCGCTGAACCTGCAAATCCGCCCGCTGCGAGCGCCCGCGCCAACCGTTGAGGGTCAACCAGCCGAAGCACCGGCGTGGGCGACCGTCGGGCAAGCGGAATACGCCACCGCCTCGGCCTACTTCAGCCGTAACCCGGAAGTCTACTCGGTGCGTGTCGTACAAAGCGGCAGCCAAACCGTAATCGCCGAACTCCCACCGCAGCAGTTCCTAGCCGGTGGTATCTATGACTTTGTAGTCGTCCCCGGTGCGGGAACCGGTTCCGCCCAACTCCTGATGGTCGAACCAACGATCCAGATTACCGAGTTGGTGCAGGGTTCCGGCAACCCCACCGCTGTTTACGAAGCGGTATCCGGTACGCTCACGGCGATGGCTCCGGCACAAGTCGCGGTTACAGTCACGCAAACTTTCACCTCCACACCCAGCCGCACGCCGGTTCCAACCAATACACCGCGCCCGACGAATACGCCGGAGTTCCGCCTGCCGCTGCTGTTTGTTAACCCTGCGCCACCGGATACGACAATAGACACGATCAACCTCGTGGGCGAGAACTTCCAGCCCAAGCTGCAATTCGTCATCACGTTGGACTCCGGTAATACGCCGATCCTCACGGGGCAGGTCAACGATGACGGTACGCTCTTGGCAACCATCACCCTGCCGGAAAACTTAGCCATCGGCATCCATAACCTGCGTGTTTGCGTGGACTGCCGCCCGCGCGGCTTGCAACAGGCAGCTTATGCCCAGTTTATTAAGGCCGACCCGCGCATCACGCCGACGGCTACCGCCCAACCTTAATAACCTTTAACCGCTTCGAGAGGGGTGAACACCATCACCCCTCATTAGACTGTCAATCGAAAACGGGTGCATGATTTATGCTCAAAAAAGTCTTTCTTCTACTGGTTACGGTTCTGCTATCCGCCTTAGCGATCTCGTTCCCCGGCAGTCCCAAAGTGCTGGCGCAGTCCGGCGTGAATACCGGAAGCCTTCGCATCGTGAACGCGCTGCCCGGTATCGGCGCGGTCGATGTGTACTTGGATGATGAACGTATCGCCTTTAACCTCGCGCCCGAACAGGCCACCACTTACTTCGTGGTTGCCGCTGGTCGGCACGCGCTCGCGGTGCGGATCGCGGGGACAGATGCATTATCGGCACCCATCGCGGACATTCTGATCGACCTTGCGCCCAACGGCAGCCAAACCGCCGTCATCTACCAGACCCAGTTCAGCAACGGTGGCGCAGCCGGTGTAACCATCAACCAATCCGGCGCGGTATTTATCATTAATGACGACCGCAGCCCGATCCAGCTTGGCAAGACTCGTATTACTGCTGTTCACCTCGCCGTCGGCACGCCCTCGCGTATCAGCATCGGCTACCCATCCGGCGAAGCGCTGATGTACCAGATTGGCTTGCGCCAGCCCTTCGGCACGATTGACTTACCGACGCAGGCTTACACCCTCGCCGTCTTAAACGCCGATGCCGCGCCCTCCAACGAACCGCCCGTCATTGAACGCCTCGGTGAAATTAACTTCTACTCGAATACGCTGTACACGTTTATCGTCGTTCCGAACGTCACACCATCCGGTATCACGGGGCAAGTCGGTGTTCTTTCAGCCCAAACCCGTACCTTCGTCATCAGCGCCCCGCTGGAACCGCCGGTCGAAAATGGGGTACGCATCCGTGTTATCCACGCCGCCCACAGCACCGCCGTCGTGGATGTCTATTTTGATGAGCGCTTGGTCGCCAGCCGCGTCAATTACGGCGACTACACCGAGTACCTCGGCATGGCGGACTACAGCCATACCATCACCATCCGCCGCTTTGGTGACAAACCCAACGACCCGAACGCCGTTCCCTTAGCGCGTGGGAGCTTGTCACGCAGCGACCAGAACAGCAGACAGATTGACTACACGCTGCTGCTCGTCAATTCCAACCCGCAGAACACCGCCGCAGTCGCAGCACTCGCCGCAGTTCCGGTTGATCCGAACGCGCCGCCAGCCAATAACCCCATTGTGTTTGAAACCGAAAACGGCGAGGTCATGATGGCGCTGCTGGCAGATGATCTGTCGGAAACACAGCGCGGGTTAGCCCGTATCCGTGTCATCAACGCCGCCGAGGGTGTCCAAGCAATTTCGGCCTACACCAATGCCTACCCGCTGCCCGAAATCAAAATCGTAGACGACATCATTCCCACTCCCGCGCCGACACCCACACCCGCCCCGCCACCCGGCATCAACTTGGTGAACGCGGCGGCCTTCGGCAAGGATGCCAGCACCGGCGACCTGCCACCCGGTTTGTACAACCAGATCAATTTCATTCCCTCCGGCGCGACCAACTCGCTCACATCCAGCACCAATCTACAGGTCGTCCCCGGTGTGGTTTACACCTTCATCGTCATGGGTTCGCCCAGCGGTAATCCGCCTGTCCGTGCGCTCGTCCTGCAAGATTACGGCAGCGGCTTATCGTTACAGCGTACCTTCAGCGGCCTGCTGATGTCCAACGCGAATATTCGCGCCAATCCCAGCCCCGACGCAGGCTTGATTATCCAGCTCCCGCGCTCGACCGAAATCGAAGTGTTGGGACGCAACAACAACGGGCAGTGGGTGCGCGTACGCTTCATCAACCCCAACACCGGCACACGCACCGAAGGTTGGGTCTTGGCGCAGGCGAACATCATCCGCATCACCCGCGCTGGAACCACTGTCTTACCGACCACACTGCCGCTGTACGTAGGCGGATAAGCGGCGGCCTTCGTATACGAATGAGCAGGGGTGTTATTGACAACACCCCTTATTCTTTTAATACCAAACCTCATGGCACAAGAAACAATTACCCTACTGCAAAACAAACGCATTCTTCTCGCCGTCACGGGCAGCATCGCCGCCTATAAAGCGGTTGACCTCGCCAGCAAACTCACACAGGCTGGTGCTGCCGTCGATGTCATTATGACCGAAGCGGCTGAACGTTTCGTCACACCGCTGACCTTTCAAGCCGTCACCGGTCGCCCTGTGTATAACAATCTCTGGCAAACCGACTCCTCCGGCGGCTTGCCCACCCACATCGCGCATGTCGGCCTTGCGGAAGGCGCGTCGCTGCTGGTCGTCGCCCCTGCGACCGCCAACACAATGGCGAAACTGGCGCACGGCCTCGCCGATGACCTGCTCAGTGTCACGGCGCTGGCGGCTCGCTGTCCGGTCGTCGTCGCTCCGGCGATGGATGGCGGCATGTATGACCACCCCGCCACACAGGCCAACCTCGCTTTGCTGCGCGGTCAGGGCGCGATCATCATCGAGCCGGAAACTGGACGCTTTGCCTCTGGCCTCGCCGGTAAAGGTCGTCTGCCGGAAACTTCAACCCTTATCGGTCATATCCGTCTCGCGTTGGCGAAAACCGGCACACTGGCGGGTAAGCAAGTCGTCGTCACGGCAGGTGGCACGCGCGAACCGCTTGACCCCGTGCGCTTTATCACCAACCGTTCCAGCGGCAAACAGGGTTACGCCCTTGCCCAAGCCGCGCTCGATGCGGGTGCTGCGGTTACACTGATTACCGCCAGTGACTTACCCATTCCGGTCGGTGTAAATGGCATTCCGGTCGCCAGCGCGGGTGAAATGCAGCAGGCCGTCCTCGAACACATCACCAAAGCCGACGCGCTGCTTATGGCCGCAGCCGTCGCGGACTTCCGTCCCAAAGACCGTGCCGATCAGAAGATCAAAAAGAAGGATGACTCGGATGAAGCGCCGGTCATCACCCTCGCCCGCACGCCCGACATCCTCATGAGCGTGAAAGAACAGCGTGCCGCGCAGGGTATCCCCCGCGTCGTGGTGGGCTTCGCCGCCGAAAGTGAACACCTGCTCACCCACGCCCGTGCCAAGCTGGAACGCAAAGGGCTGGACTTCCTGATTGCCAACGACATCACCGCAGCCGACGCGGGCTTTGAGGTCGATACCAACCGCGTCGTCATCCTCGGCGCGGATGGCAGCCAAACCCCGCTCGCGCTGGCGACCAAAACCCGTATTGCCGAAGCAATTATCGAACTCGTCGCGTCTGCGCTCATCTAACGCTCATGTTGTCTCAATCATATGGGGGAGAAATCTCTAGAACTTTTCTCACATATCAATCGTACAGATTACAGATATAATGACATTGTAGGCAGAAATGCCCTTACATGCACACTATAAGGAGAAATTTATGAAGTCGCGTTTGCTTGCATTGTGTATGCTGTTTGTACTGCTCGTCGCACTCGTACCGGGCGCTATGGCGCAGGACGCGGTTTGCGGCAATCTTTCTGGTGATGACTGCACGGCACTCACCACAGCGTTCACCAATACCGCAGCGTCGTCCTCTGGCGCGTTTACCCTCGACACGACGATTGATATTCAAGCCGAAGATCCTTCACAGGCAGTAAACCTCACCATCAAGGCTGATGGCAAGTTCAATGGTGTCAACATGGCTGGCATGACCGACATGAGCGCCATGTCGGATGCAACGGCTGCGATTGCCTCATTGACCGAAGGTGTCAAGAGCTTCAGCGGCGAATTGAATCTGAGCATTGGTCTGCCTGCCGAAGCTGCGGCTATGACTGGTGGCGAACCGCTGGTCCTCAACCTCATTCTGGTAGATGGTGTGGGCTACATCGACTTCTCCAAGCTCCCGGCTGCGATTGCTCCTTACCTGCAACAAATGGGAATTCCCAATAGCTGGGCAGGTTTGGACTTGATTGATACCCTGACCAATGCGGGTGGCATGGCGGCTTCATCTATCGAAGACAGCGGTGATGTCCTCTCCGGCACCGAAGACCTTGCCAAGATTCAGGCTCTTGTGAGCAAGCACCTGCAATACACCCGCAGCGGCGACACCTTCAGCGGCACCATCGATCTGCCCGGTCTGTTCAGCGACCCCGAATTCCAAGCGCTGGCCTCGGAAGGCGAAGCAGCCTCGGAATTAACCCCCGAACAAACCGCTGCTATTGAATCGTTGAAGGATGCCAAAATCGAAGTGACCTACACCCTGAACGGTGACAAGATTGGCTCGATCACCGCCAACGTTTCAGTTCCCGGCAGCACCCTCGCGGCTCTGGACGCGGCTGGCGAAGATTCAACCAGCGAAGCACCGACCTCGATCAATATCACCCTGAGCATGAATTACACCGGCTTGGGCGAAACGCAGACCGTCACCGCTCCGGCGGGCGCTCCGGTTGCCAAGTTCGCTGACCTCATGACCCTCGTTGGTGGCATGATGGGCGGTATGCAATAATACCCGTGTAGGGATGCACATGCTGCTTCCGTATCACTAAAAACAAAAAGAGGCCGGATAAAATGATCGGCCTCTTTTTTGTTGCCCTCAGATACCCACTTATTGGGGGCGTTGACCACCACATTCAGCGTTATACTCTGAGAAGAATTTATGGAGTATCAACGAATGCAGCCATTAGACCCAACAAGCCTTCGCTCGCCTGATGACGAACCGGAGCGATCCGTCTCGTACATTGAATTTTACGACGAGCATTTGATGACGCAGGAGATCGAAGCCCTCACCATTATCTCCAGCACCCAAGAAGTCAGCGCCGTCGAACGCGATGATGATATTACCCGCGCTTAAAGACCTTCGGGTAACTGGTCAGCACGTCAATACCCGTTTCCGTCACCACCACATCGTCCTCAACCCGTACACCACCTAACCCCGGCACATAAACCCCCGGTTCAATGGTGAAAGCCATACCGGGTTCGAGCAGGTCGGTTACACCCTCGGCAATTTGCGGGATCATCTCATGCCCCGCGAGGCCGAGGCCGTGTCCGGTGCGGTGGATAAAATACGCCCCGTATCCCGCCGCCGTAATCACATCCCGCGCCGCTTTATCCACGTCGCCCATCGCCACACCCGGCCCGCTGGCTTTGATCGCCGCTTCGTTCGCGGCCTTCACCGTGTCATACATCTTCTGCATCTCGGCTGTTGGTGTACCGAGGCAGAAGGTGCGGGTAATATCCGCCGGATAACCGTTGTAGCGTCCACCAAAATCAATCAGCAGGAATTCATCCGCGCCGAGTTCGCGGTCACTGAGCATCCCGTGGGGTAAAGCGCTGTTCGGCCCTGCTTGTACCAGCGGTTCAAAGGCGTGACCTTCACTGCCCAGTGCGCCCATTTCTTCGCTCAAGCGGGTCGCGATCTGCCGTTCGGTCATCCCCGGCTGTACCCATGCCATCAACTTATCGAGGGCGGCCTCACTGATCCGGGCAGCCTTCCGCATCGACTCCACTTCTTCCGGTGTCTTCATCGCCATAATGCGGATGATCTGCCGTTCAATCGCGCTGACCTTCATCGTCGCGGCATTCTTTTGGAATTCCAGCAGCTCGGTCACACGCATCGTCAATCCGTCTACGCCAAGCGTGATGCCGTTCAAGCCGAGTTCACTCACCGCCTCGCGGAACGCATCCGCATATCCGTTTGTATCCGACCACGCGAACGCCCGCGCTTCAAGATCCGGTCGTTGGTTGAGCTTTGGCACTTCCAATTCGGGGATGATGAACGACAGATCGCCGTCTGGCTTCAAAATCGCCACCACCGGACGCTCCGACAGGTGGAACTCTAAGCCTGTAAAATAGTACATATTGAACCCCGGAACCAGCGCCACCGCGTCGACTCCGGCAATTTCCCGCAGCTTGGCCTGCCGTGCGGCGTAATCAGCTTTGAGCATGTGATTATCCTGTTGTCTAGTTGTTCCTGAACACTGCCGCTATTGTACTCATGCTGGCGGCAAGTAGGCCAACGCATTGGTCTTAGTGCGTCTTTAAAAGAGGAATATCATCCTGTTGGAAGCAGGCGTGCCACATGCGCGTCGCCTATTTATTTGCCAACTCGCGCGGGGGTAGTACCACAGGCCCCTGCTTTTCGGGGTGCCGCCCAACTTTATCCGCATAAAAGGCTTGGATGATCTTGAAGTCCTCAACAATATTGCCCGTTGGCATAAAGTTTGGCCCAAGCCCAACCTCTTTGCGCGAATAATCGACATATCCCAGCACAATCGGCACCTGCGCCTTGAGTGCAATATAGTAGAAACCCGTTTTCCAGTGTTTGGTTAGGCTGCGCGTCCCTTCCGGCGCGACGATCACAGCCATCCGTTCGTGCTGGTTGAACTGGTCGACAATCTGGTCAACCGCGTTCAGCGTCGTGCTGCGGTTAACCGGAATCCCACCTGCAAAGCGCATCAGCCCGCCAAATGGGAACTTGAACAGCGTATGCTTGCCAATGAACTTGATGTGCGTCCGTATTGCTAAAGAGAACACGTAAAAAATCGCGCCATCCCAATTCGAGGTGTGCGGCACACCGATCAGCAGCATCTTCGGGAAATTAGGGACTTTCCCCGTAACCTTCCAACCGACCACCCAGAAAATGAAGCGTGCTAACCATGAGATAAAGAGGTTTGCTTCTGGCGCACGCCCATCCGAATAACTCATATCTTCCCATCAGCTTTCAGTGTATCCAATACGGCGCTGATCGATGATTCCGCATCCTTGATCTTCTGGTAGCGGATAACCTCGGTCGGCACTTCAAAATAAAACTTTTCGCCCTCTTTAAGCAGCAGAATCGTGGGCAAATCCTTCCCCCACGCATACCCCAGTTGCAAGTACACACCGGGGTCGGCGTTCGTCAGTTCGACGATGACCACCTGTGCGTTGCCAATATTCTCTTTAATCGTCGTTAATACCTGTTCGCTATACTGGTCTTCCGCCACATCCTCATAACGCTCGCACAGTAAGCCATGCGCGTGTACCGGTGATTGTATTCCATACTCGAACAAGTCATCATCCTGATTTTTGGCAGGCAGCACCACGAATGCGTGGGGTTTAACATTTTTCGCCCCCGCAGATTGTAACGCATCCGGCTCGGATTCGGCGCTCATGCCTTCGTACTTCAGCTTATAACCCCAACCGTCATTGAGCGGTGTGGCGTAATCAACCTTTTTCATCACACGGTCAATCGCCGTCCGCAAACGGTTGACCCGCCGTGTATTAATCTCGACAACCGTAATTTTCTCCAACTGCTTGGGCATCTTTCCGCCCTGCATCGCATCCCGCAGTCCCGCGAAGATCGACAGCATCGCTTCCTGTTCGTCCAGCGAAAACCCTGCGCCGTGTGCCGTCATCGCCAGATGTTTGGTATCCGGCGCGGTTTCATTTAACGATTCGATCATCCGCTGCGCGAACGTACGGAGCTGCTTATACCCCAAGTAGCGCATTTTGGGTGTCGCCACATACAACACCTTCTCCGCCGCGATTGCACCATCTGTATCCACCGCTTTGTATTCGCCCGTTTCTTTCGGCGCGAATGTTTCGGCCTCAATGCCCTTTTCCACTAGTTTATCACTGACGACTTTATCAACCCCGTGGAAGCCACCCGCGTACTTAAATCCTGCCACATCCGCCGGATACGTCAGAATATCACCGAAGCCAATTGTGAAGGTCAATTCAGGGGTCTTCGGTGCTACATGCGATTTCAAGGTGTTCAAGAAATGCTCGGTCAGTTTCGCCCGAAGCCCACCGCGCATGTCCACATGCTGAATATTCGCCAGCCGTGACCAGGCCTCACCCGCCAGCAGCACCGGAATAATCGGGCGTTTCTCTTTCTCCGCCAGCAGGATTTCACGCTCGACCCAATCCGACTCGTAAGCGTTGGGCGACATCACAATCACGAAAGCGTTGCAGTTCACGATATTCTGTTCAATCGTTTTCCACCACCGTGCGCTGGGTGTCAGCCGGGCTTCATCCACCCATACCGCATACCCCTCGGCTTCGAGCAGCGTCTTGAGGTAGCGTGTGAATTCAATATCCTGCTTGCTATAACTGATGAAAATGTGCGACATGGGTGTGTTTGCTGGCCTTCCGGTAGTTGTTGCCGAGAGTATACCGGAAAAGAGACCTAGCCAACATGAGCTAGTCGGGTGGTTTAAAAACTATAGATTGCCTAGACGCAACCTTCTATTCGGAGATTTATCGTATAAAATACAGTTAGTGTAATAATTATTAATCTAAACAGATAGCGTAGATGATGACTATTAACGTAACGTGGGATAACCCTGATAAAAGGGCTGTGATGATCGTTTTTGATCGACCGTGGACATGGCGCGAGTTTGACGCTGCGGCAGAGGAAATGCTGAAATTATTTGACAGCGTTTCATATAAAGTCGATGTTATTTTTGACATCCGTCACGCGGGTTTCCCCCCGCCTGATGCCCTTAATCGCTTCAGGAAAGTTGCGAATATACAGCACCCCAACGGTGGCAAGCTCATTTATATCGCCCCTGCGACCCTCGCCAATTTTATGAGCAGCATGGCAAAGGTATTATCGATCACCTATATGGGGTCGAATGCATTCAAAAAACCCAAGTTCATTTTCACCAAATCGCTTGAAGAAGCCCGCACGCACTTGAGCAGCACGTCTGTTAAACAAGCCGGGTAATCGTCCGTATTAAGGGATCTGCCGCAGCGCGTTCACCATTTCCGGCAGTGGCTTATGCCGTGCTAGTGGGTTCAACCAGACGACCGTTTCATCCGGCTGCCGCAGCACCACCCCGCTGACCTGCTGATACTGCCGCAAAAATTCAGTTGCACTCTTGAAGCCTCGCCGCATGAAAAAATCCTCGTTCTTGCGTTCGGCGATCTGCCGCAAGTTAAGCGCCGCCTGATTTAAATCGGCTTCGGGAATATCCCGTTCGGCTGTCAGCCACAACAGGTTCATGACACTCGGCGGCATCTGCCCCACCTTGTCACAAAAAATCCCCATCAGCTTACCGACCCGCGCTTCACTGTTATCCTGCGCCAGTTCGCTCGTGCGGAAGCGCCGTACTTCCACATTAAACGGCGTATGCGTTTTGAACGTCACGGTGAAATCCGGCCCGCGCTGCTTGAGCGCTGTATACAGTTCGTATTCGAGGGTAAAACGGGGTTCAGTCAGCAGCAGCGCCGCTGTTTCCAGTTCAGCCCACAAATCTTTCAGGCCGCTGTCGTCACGGGCACTTTTCAGCTTCGACCGTATCTTGGAGCTGTAGCTGGTCGCGAATATGCGATAGCGCCGTGAACCGCGCACCCACCTCTCAAATGTGCTGTAGAAGAAAGGCTTGCTGCCGCTAAAAATATCCCTCAGCAAATGGTCGATGTCCGTCATGTTATTGACCGGATGACCTGTGCTGGATTACCCGCCGCCACCACACCCGCCGGAATATCCCGCGACACCACACTCCCCGCTCCGATCACACTCCCCACGCCTATCGTCACGCCCTTCAGCACCAGCGACCCCATGCCGATAAACACATCGTCGCCAATCACCACCGGCGCGGTTGCTCCATCAAGGAAAGCGCTCTGCCGCCCTGCTACCGTCAGCGGGTGGAAATCCGTATCGGCGATCACACTGTTTGCCCCCACCACCACACGGTCACCAATCGTCACCCGTTCTTCACAAACTACGCTGCCGCCTGTCATGCCAAAGCCTGCCCCGATGGTCAACACGGCTTCGGCTCGTCGTGTACTCAGGATGCAGGGACGGTTCGCGCCCAACGGGTTGCTCCGCGCCGTCGAGCGCAGTTCCAACCCCGCGCCAATCGTGAGCGTGCTGCGGCGG
Organism: Chloroflexota bacterium; assembly: GCA_020161935.1. GTDB lineage: Bacteria > Chloroflexota > Anaerolineae > Aggregatilineales > Phototrophicaceae > CFX2. The sequence continues at coordinate 103,303 of JAIUNI010000009.1, read as the reverse complement.
TGCTTCTGGATAATCGGCAGCCCATAGAACTTCCACCCCGCGCCCCAGCTCACTCCCGCCAGCGCACATTGCATCCGGGCGAGTGGCAGCAGCAGCAGCCGTTCAATCTCATTGATGGCTTTCCACGGGGTATCCAGCGCCAAACGCGCCGCTTCCGTCGAGAGTAAAGAGGTTGGGGATGTGTTGTTCATACCGCCGATTCTAGCAGAATTGTTAATCACCCGCCTGAGCATCCACGTGTGAGACAATCTCCACCGGATTGCCTTCGAAGTCTCCGGCTGCCATGATGGTCATTCGATGCTGACCACATTCGTATCCGCCTTGCCCTGCCAGAACAACCGGACGCGCGTCCCCTTACCGTTACCACTAAAAATATCAAGCCGTGCGCCCGCTTCTTCCGCCCGTTCTCGCATAATCATCAGGCCGAAGCCCGATTTTCCACTGCTGTTGTCGAACCCCAGCCCATCATCAAGAATATCCATCATCACGTATGTTTCCGTTCGCCGCATCATGATCTTGATGCGTGTCGCGTCACTGTGTTTGATAATGTTGTTGATACTCTCTTGGGCGATCCGGTAAAAGGCCATTAGCACATCCGGCGGCAGGGGTTGTTCATAATCACCGTGTACCCGCAAAAATACCTTCAGCGACTTGCGTGCCTGCACCGAATAAGCCAATTGCGTCAGCAGCGAAGCTAATCCTGCCTGCGCGATCTTATCCGGTCGCAGTTCCCACAGCAGCGTTCGCAGTTCAGCAGATGCCCCACGAATGAGTGACCCCAAATGATCAAGCTGTGTCAGCGCCTTATCCGGCTGATGCCGCACTATATGGGAGATTGACTCGGTAATCACCCCTGCCGAAAAGAGGGATTGCGTTACCGAGTCATGCAGTTCCCGCGCCAACCGCTGCCGTTCTTCAAGCACTGCTTTCTCTCGCTGCCGTTCCATTAGAGCTTCTTCAGCGGCTTTGATACTGGTCAGGTCAAACGACATCTCCAACGCATATTGTTTATCACCGTTGGCATCCCGAACGAGTAACATGGTGTTTTGCACCCAGATAATCGATCCATCTTTGCGTACATAGCGTTTCTCGATAATAACATTCTTGCCTTCGTTAATCATCTGTTCAAACAGAAAAGCATTTCGAGGGAGGTCATCAGGATGAGTTATATCGTGCAGCCGTTTTGTTAAGAGTTCATCACGGCTGTATCCAACCATCTCGCAAAAACGATCATTAACGAGGATGTAACGCCCACTCAAATCTTTCTCGGCGATACCAACCACCGATTGGTTCACGATTGCTCGAAATTGTTCCTCACCCTCGACTAGTTTTTCTCGCGCGCGTACATAATCCGTGACTTCATACAGGTGAATAAAGATGTCCGTCACCTGTCCGTCACGGTCTTTAACCGGCTGCGCGACAAAATCAAAATACCCTTCTTCTAAAACACCTTCGCCTGTATGGTCGAACCTAGCGTAAAACTCATGGGATATAAACGCCTGCCCACTTGCGAAAATGCCATCAAAAATCGCACCAATACCTTGTTCGTAGAGTTCGGGCCACACCTCGCGCAGCTTGCGCCCAACTAATTGCGCCCGTGTATGACCGGATATTTTCTCGTAAAGATAATTGACCAGCGTGATAAACTGTTCGCGCCCATGCAGCACGATAATGCCCGCAGGCGCGTCAATCAGCCAGTTATTGAGCGTCTCGAACGGAGAAATCGACTCCGAAGGCTGTACGACTGCGTAAATACCCGCCGGGTCATAAGTGACCGTCCATTGGTAAAATGTGTACGTACCATCCGAATGGCGAAGTCGGGTATCAAGGGTAATCGGTGAATGGTTCGGGGAAAGCTGCTCAATGGCTGCTTGGGTCGCCGCAGCATCGTCAGGATGCACCCATGACAGCCACGGTTCAGCCGTTAGCTCGGCCTGCGGGATGCCGAGCCTTTTCTCAAAGGCGGGGTTGACTGCCCGAAAGAAGCCGTCGAAACCCACAATACAGAGCATGTCCTGCGATAAAGCAAAGAAGCGTTCTATAATCCCACCTACGATGTCGCCACACGCGACAAATGAAAATTATGCCTTGCGATTTCAGACCAAACAAAATGATGTTTAGCTGTAGTTCCGAAAAGGTAGTTTCTATTATACCGAACTCCTTAACAACTACCTAAACCTTCACCCTCTCAAAAATTAAACGTGCAAAGTACAGCGTTTGAATTGCTGTTGATGCTGTTGAGTTTGAGTTTTCAGTTGATAGTCAAATGCAAGTCATCAGCTATCAGTCGCCAGTCTCCAGCTAAAGGCAAATGCGAGTGCCAAACGGATGGGGTTGTTAAGATGCGTGTGGTTAAAAGCCACAAACGGAAAATAAACCTTTTTATAGTACCGAGTGCTGAGGGAAAAACAAAGACGAGAGGTGTTCGAATACTAAATTCATTTGACAGGCAGCGCAACAGCGGTTTTCGCATTTCGCGCACGTAGTTTATTGATGACGAGTACTACTCTCTTGATCTCTTATTGCTAGAGTAGAATAGTCATATCAAAACCAATGAGTCATTCTCATTTGTAAATAGGCCGAACAATCTTTACCGCAACTTTAGCATTCCTCCACAAACCACTTTCCAACCTTCCACCAACCCTCTTAACAATTATTTTCCCTCAAAATGGTTGGTGAACTCACCTCCTAAAAGAGACCAAATGTTCACCCTAAACAATCGCTTTTCTGCTATGCTGTTCTTATCTCGGTAGTCTCTGTCTTATCTTGGCGTACTTGGCGACTTGGCGGCTAAACATGAATTTATCTCTGTGTTCTCTGCGCCTCTGCGGTAAGTCGTATTGTCTTCGTCTTTTCTCTGTGTATTCTCTGCGTCTCTGCGGTTCAATCCGTATTTGCTTTTGCATTTTCGGCGGCTCGCTCCCATCAATCCGCCGAAGAGTGTGCAGCGGCGGTTACACGGGAGCAATCCGCTGCACTTGTGTCATTTCAGCGCCAGCCTCCCTCACATCTGCCGCCACAAAATGTCAATTCAGCGGATACACGGGAGCTTCCCGCCCGCCATTTCAGCGGATGATGTGCGAAATTTGCAACTGTTATAACAATCTAATATCACCCATTTTGCGCTCTCTATCTCCAATTAGCGATTTGTATGGGTCTTAGCTGGAGACTGGAGACTGACGACTTCGGAGTGGCGACTAAATAAAAAAGCCCCACTCATTTGAGCAGGGCTTTGTCTGAAACTCAGTACTCGGTACTAAGCACTCAGCACTTTATTTAGGTAATCGGAACCATGTGGATGATGGTTACGCCACCACCGCCCTCTTGCGGCAGGGCTTCCGTCACCTTGCTAATCAGCGCGTGCTGTTCCACCCGTTCCCGTACCGCTTTCTTAAGCGCACCCGTACCCTTGCCGTGAATAATCCGCGCGAAAGGCAGGCCGCTCATGTAAGCCGCGTCCACATAGGTTTCCAAGCGCCGCAGGGCTTCGTCCACTCGCTCGCCGCGTAAATCCAGTTCCAGCCCCGGTGACTGCCCCTTGGGTGCGACGGGATCAGGCGACTTCTCGTACTGGCGTTGGTGGCCGCGCTTCATCTCGCGCTTCTCGCTTCGCGTCCGGTGGGTGATCTCGTCCAAACCGGCTCTCACGCGCAGGGTTCCCACCTGTATCGTCGCCGAGTTCGATTCCAGTTCGGTGATCGTCCCTTCGGCGTTCAGCTTCGCCAGCCAAACGGTCTCGCCGAGCTTCGGTGCCCATGTGTTCTCGACCACCGTCTCGACTTCGTTCGGTACGGTTTCCTGTGCGTTAGCCGCCAGCGCTGCCGCCTCATCCTGCACCTGCTTGAGCATATCCAGCGGAAGGGAAGCCGAGCGCATCTCATTCCGCAGCCGCTTCACCTCCCGTTGGAAGGTTTTGATTTCCTCGTCAGCCTGTCGCCGCGCGGTCGCCACGACGTTACGCCGTTCGTCCTCGATCTTGTCCAATCGCGATTGGAGTTCGGCCTGCTGTTCCTCGATTTCCTCCCGCAGCGCCGCGATCAAACTCCGGTCGCGCCGGATTTCCTCGCGCGTCCGCTGGATTTCGTCGAGCAGGTCATCCGCCACCAAGTCCTCGGTGGTCACCATGCTGCGGGCGCTTTCGATGATCTCGTCACTCAAGCCCAAGCGGGTGGCAATCGCCAGCGCGTTCGAGCGCCCCGGTAGGCCGATAATCAGGCGGTAAGTCGGGCGCAGCGTCGAGAGATCGAACTCGACACTGGCATTCCGCACCCCCGGCGTTTCCACCCCGTAAATCTTCAACTCAGGGTGATGCGTGGTGACGACGGTCGTCACCTGCCGGTCAACGAGGTGCGTCAGGATCGCCCGTGCCAGCGCCGAGCCTTCGGCGGGGTCAGTACCCGCGCCCAACTCGTCCAGCAGAACCAGCGACTTGTTATCGCACTCGCGCAAGATCGAGATGGTGTTCGTCATGTGGGACGAGAACGTACTGAGCGACTGCTCGATGCTCTGCTCATCGCCGATGTCGGCATATACACCCTCGAACACGCTCAACTTGGCTTCCTCAGCCGGTACTTGGAGGCCGCACTGGGCCATCAGCGTCAGTAATCCAATCGTCTTGATGGCGACCGTCTTACCACCGGTGTTCGGCCCTGTAACCACCAGCACCCACGTCGCCTCATCAAACTCGACATCAATCGGCATGACGTTCCCCTTCAACAGGGGATGCCGCGCGGCTTTCAGATAGATGGTGCTGCCGGGGTGAGCGGGGTTGTTCGGTCGCGTGCGGAAGGGGAATAAGATCGGTTCGGTGGCCTTGAGTTCTTCGGCATAGTGCGCCTTCGCAAACACCAAGTCGAGATAACCCAGCACCTCTACCGTCCTGACGATCCGTTCACTCTCATGCCCAACCTCATCCGTCAGTTCTTGGAGGATGCGCCGGATTTCTTTTTCCTCGTTCAGTTGAAGTTCGCGGTAGGTGTTATTGAGTTCAACGGTCGCCAGCGGTTCGATGAACAAGGTCGCGCCCGACGAGGACGAGTCGTGGACGATACCGGGGATGCGCCCCTTAAACTCGGCCTTGATCGGTATGACGTAGCGCCCGTTGCGGGTGGTGATGATCGACTCTTGCAGGAATTGGGCGTTCGTGGTCGAACCAACCAACCGCATGAGCCGCGTTTGCAGTTTGTCGTAGGCGACTTTCAGGTCACGCCGGATGATCGCAAGCTGCGGGCTGGCGGTGTCAAGGATTTCGCCCTTCTCATTCAGCACGCGGCCAATGGCATCCTGTAAGTCGGTGCATTCTTCGATCTGGTTGGCGATGTCCGAAAGGAGCGGGTAGCTGCCCTTCATCCGGCCTACGGTACGCTTAACGGTTGTCCCGCGCCGCAGTGTTTGGCGGATGTCCAGCATCACCTGCGCTTCGATCATAATACCACGTGTGGCTTGCACAGCCGGTTCACGCACGTCACGCGCCCCGCCGAGGGTGAAGTTCACCTTATTCTCGGTCAGCAATCGTGCTTCTGCCGTTTCCTGCTGCCACGTCACAGCTTGGTCAATAATCGTGGTGGGGTGCAAAGTACGGGCGAGTTCAGCACCCGCCGAAAAGGTTGTATGCTTAACGAGCTGCTCAAGTATTTTAGGCAGTTCGAGCGTCTGCGTCGATTTTTCGCTTATCATGGTGCGTGTTGTGTTTCCAATATTTCGTAATCAGTCACGGATTATAAGTGACCGACATTAGATTCAGAATAATATTTGGGTGGAGGCGTGCTCAATTGACAACAGGGAACACGCAGCCTGTTGGGGTTGGTGGGTGGTGGCGCAAAATGAGTATAGGGGCGAGTTTTTCAGATGTCAATCGTGAGGTTTGCAAAGGGTCACGAGGGGTTTAAGTTACCAGATAAGTTGAACTGGATATTGGCTAAAAACAGCATCATGACTGATCAATACTAAATCCTCAGATACTGCTTGGGAAATTAAAATACGATCAAAAGGATCACGATGATAGAGTGGGAGACTTTCTAAAGCCAATATGTGCTCCAGACTAATCGGAAGAAGTTCAAGCTGATTAACTCGCTGCTGATCTTCCACAATAGTCATTAATTGACTTCGCAAACCCATTTTACCGATTTGAGTTTTTATCTGAATTTCCCAAATACTAACAAAGCTTAGTACAAGTTGATTACGTCGGTCAGAAATCAAACGAGCTACTGTAGTTGATAGTTTATCTGGTTCACTATCAAGCCATTTGAAAACATGCGTATCAAGTAAATACCTCATGCATCTTCGCCTAGCCAAAATTCATCTGGCAAGGGATCATCGAAATCATCACTCATCCACATAGAACCCATATGCAAACCTAGTACCCGTGGCTTACTCAAATCTATCTCACTTGAGTTCGGTTCATTATCAATATGCTGACGAAGCAACTGCTTTTGTTCAGGTGATAAGGTGTCCACCACTTTAAGCAGGTCATCAAATTTTATAGGGATGGTCAGCATATGATCCTCCTAACATGATTGACAGCTATTATACAACTGAACCCTGAGCAAAGGTTGGCGTGTTACCCACCCATGAAGAAGCCCTGATAGGCGATGACGGTGAAGTAGATGCCAGCGATTAGCGCGATGACAGCGGTGAGCAGCCACCCAAGACCGCCGAGCAAAAAGCGCCCGCCTTCACTAATCGCCAACCGCCGGAATACATTCTCGCGGAAATCGGGATGGCTGGTTTGTGCTTTGATCGCCATCCAGCCCATCTTGATAAAGGGAATGCCACGTTGGAGCGCCCGCTGGACTAAAAAGAAAGCAGCCGTCGCAAAGATGGCATTCAGTGTGGAAATCAACATGAGTTAGAGCGCGGTCACAGCGCTGGCGATTTTGTTATAGTTCGCTGGCTTTTGGAGGTAGGTGATATTCAGTTGTTTGAGGACTTGCGGGTTCGGGTTTTCGCCAGCAGTCAGCAGGAAAAACGGACGTGCGTCTCCATTTTCGCGAAGACTACGCGCGACATCTAAACCACTGACCACGCCAATCCAAAAGTCAATGAAGACCGCTTTAGCCGTCGCATAAGAAGGGTTTTGGAGAAGCAGCAAACTGTCCGGTTGGGCATCAGGAATATGCAGCACGTTAATACCGCGTGTGGACAAACCCATCGAGAATAATTCAGCTTCAATATCGTCATCTTCAATGTAAATTACATCGATTGCTGTCATAACACATCCACATGGTTGATAATAAGCACCCTAATATACCTGATTCAGCATCCGAATATAGCCCTTAAAAATGGGGGGACTGTCATTCGGGTATCGGCAATGTAAAACTAAAGGTGCTGCCTGTACCGGCCTCGCCCGTAAAAATCAATTCACCATCTTGCAGGGCTAACACCTGTTTTGCGAGATACAACCGCAAACCGGTACCCGCATGGGCGCGAACCAACTTGTGATGGCTGCCCCGCCAGAACGGTTTGCCAATGAAATCCAAATCTTCCGGTCGTAAACCGATGCCGTTATCGGCTACGCTGAGGAGAACATGCGTACCGAGGTTATCAACCGACAGGCGAATGCTGCCACCCGGCGGGGTGTAACGCATGGCGTTATCCAGTAAATCGGTTAGGACGATAATGCTCTGGTAAAAGTCGCCGTGTGCAACCGGAACTAGATCCGGCGCTTGTATGGTCACGTTATGCCCAAGCTGTTTGGCACGGTCGCGGGTGCGTTCCCACGCTTCGGTCAGCAAATCGGTCGCTAGAAAGTTGACCGGTTCAATCCGCACCTTGCCCTGCTGGATGGCGATCATCTCTTGTACCGCGTCCAACACCGCGAAGGCACGGTTGGTATTCTCTTGGATCGCTTCGAGCCATGTATCTTGTTCAGGCGTAATTTGCCCCAACAGCCCGCCCTGCACCAACTCGGCGCGACCACGAATAGCCACCAGAGGCGGACGCAGCGAGTCGCTCAAGCCGGTGAACAAGGGCATCGCTTGAGTAGACGAGAAGTTATCAGCCGTGAAAGAAACATCCTCATCGGTGTTTTCAGGGTAAGGGTCAGTCCCCATCAACGCCGCGAAATCATCCTCCAGCGAGACACTCGCCAGTGAGCGCGGGGCGCTGGGCTGCATCGGTTCCGCTAGCGGAGGCATGTCATCCAACACGAGGCTGTTCAGGTAGGTGTTCTCATCCGAAAGCTGCTGAATGAGTTCAGCGACCTGTGACAGCTTGGCAGCGGTCGCGGCGGGTGCGGCAGACTGCAACCGTTTGAGAACTTCTATCGCTTGATTCAGGCTGATGTTCGGTTCCATAAACGCCATTAACTCATACCCACCAATGATACTGTTACGGTCGTCCCTTGCCCGACTTGGCTGGCGACGTTGATCGTCCCACCCAACAGCTTCACTAAACCATATGCAATCGGGATACCCAAGCCGCTGCCCTTATACCCTAGTACCAACTCGTTATCTGAGCGGAAAAAGGGCGTACCGAGTTTCGCGAGTTCGTCTTCGGTGATACCGATACCGTTATCCTGCACCTGAATATGCAGCGTGTTCCCATCACCGCTGGCGGATAAGCGGGTCGTGCCACCTTCTGGCTCCGCATAACGCAGGGCGTTTTCGACCACCTTATTCAGCGCCTTAACCAACAAATCGGTATCCACATTCAACAAGGGTAAGCCCTGTGGGATGTCCAGTTCGAAGGTGCGGTTGAGGTCAGTCGCGGTCTGGCGCATGGCCTTCTCGACCAACTGGGCGACGTTCTTGAACATCTCCATCTTGGGGCCGGGTTTGAGCGTTCCGTTATACAGCTTGCTTATATCGCTGACATCGGTGAGCAGCGACTCCATGCGCTTGGTATTGGTACGGATGGTGGTGACGAACTGCTTTTGCATATCCGTCAATTCGCCCATCGCCGGATTACCTAACATATCACTATAGCCGCGAATGCTGGTTAGCGGCAAGCGCAGGTCATGGAAGCCGTGCGTGAGGACTCCGCCGAGTTCTTTCTTATAACTTTCCAAATCGGGCGAACCCGAAGCGGCGGCTTTTTGCTCCCCGGCTTTTTCCAAGAGTTGACCGATGGCCTCCAACTGACCGGTGAGGCGGATGGGGATAATTTGCCCTTTGCGAGCGGCTTCCGTCAGTTCAGCAAGTTGGGCGCGTGCCTGTGCCAGCGCATCTTCAGTCATCGGCAATTCCTTATGGTGACAGAAAAATCATCAAGATTATGAGCGATAAAAGGTATTCATCACTCACCTTCATTATACTCTGCGGGTGAAACGAATGATGCTTGTGCTTCATCCAACAGCCTCAAACGGTTAGCTATATCCCAGTTCCCAATACCGTTCAGCATAAGTTCCTTCACCTGTCCTCAGCAGCGATTGGCGCACCACCGAGTCCATCAGTTGAAGGTCAGGCCAGAATGAGCTGATCTGCGATGTGTAAAAGCCGATGGCTTCTATCTTGGCCTGCACAGCCGCTTCATCCAGCGTAACCGTCTCCGGTCGAAGTCCCAGTGACAGATCGTTCTCGTTGAAAAAAGACATCGCCCGATTGACTGCTTGCGGGTCTTCTGTATAAGGATACTCCTCGTAAAATTTCAGCGCCACCCACGGGGTATCGTGCTTGAGGTTGATCGCCCAGTTCCGCACAATTTGATGGTCGATGTGGTGACCAGCACCCAGCGGGGCGTAGATGACTTCGGGAATTTCGAGCGCACTCAGAACCACGGTAGGCAATAGCTGGGCAGCCACGTCTTCAGGGTGGATTTCCGCGAAGATCGCTTTGCCATCGGGATACAAAATGGTGCCTGAGCGAGTCACACGGTAAATGCAATCCAGCCAAAAGCTGAGGCGGGTACAAGCCGCACCCAAATGCCCGACAGCCAACTCATCTTCGCGAATGCGGGTTCGAACCGGACTTTCACCCGCCTGCCAACGCGCGTGTAATTCGTGGACAAACGGCGAGTCGGGCAGCTTATGCGGCAGCCCTGCCATAATGGTACGGACTTCGACCGATTCCCCCTGAGCCACCAACTGCTGGATTGTCCCGCCACAGCTTAAAACCGCATCATCAAAGTGCGGTGATAGAAAGAGATGCTTCATACCTTTTCGCTTCTTAATTATGACGTTATGGTTTCTATTGTACGACAAAATTAAGCAAGCGGTTTCAAAATCGTTTCACGCTGAAAATTAGCTGACCAAATGCTGGATTCAAGTGGAAATGGGCGCAGCAACGCCACGCCTATTGAGAGGTATTACGTTGTTGGCATGGCCTGAGGCTGGCGGCGATATTGGGCTTTTAGGGCATCGACCCGCCCGTTGAAGCCGTCCGCTGTAAAAACATCCCCCACGACGACGGCACCAAAGCGGCTCATGAACTCCTCAGGATGCTGGGTGGTACGACCTGTTTGAAGGCTGACGAAGGTAAACTCGATCCATGAGACCGCCTTCAAGCGGCGAGCGGCTTTATCGAACATCAGCCCTTCGACGACCAGTACACTTTCGGTCATGCGAATAAGCGCAGTGCGGATGAGGACTTCTTCCTGCACCATCGCGGGGGCGAGGTAGGCAAGCTGGTTCTTGGTGACGACCCAACCCTGTTGCATCTTTTGCCCGACCTCGAAAATATTGAAACCATAATAATCCCGCAGATGATCCTCGCGGGCGTTCATAAAGTAGTCGATGTAGCGGGCGTTATTCAGATGACCAAACGGGTCACAGTCTTGAAAACGAATGACGGTTGAGGATTCAAGTTCTTTAGGTAATACAGTTCCAGCCAACATTTTCCCTCCAAATTTTGCGACTAATCAGTCTCTTTTTAATCCAAAATGAAAGCCGAGCGTGATGCAGTACCCGCTAGGCTTTTACCGAATGTTCCAAGTAGGTTTGCAAATGTTCAACGGTGCGGTTCATATGGGTCAGGTCGTCGTAGAGCTTGCTCAACATGATCGCACCTTCGAGGGTGGCGATCAAAAAGGTGGCGAGTTCTTCCGGCTGGATTTCAGGGCGCACCTGCCCACGCTCAATCCCTTTGACTGTCGTTCGCACAATGTACTCGCGCCACTCGTCCATCGCGCGGCGGGCATGGTCGCGGAGCAGCGGGTGAGTGTCGTCGGCCTCGACAGCCGTGTTCAGCACGGGGCAGCCGCCCGCGACCGGCATTCCATCCGGCATGGCGCGGAACACGCTGACAATTGCCCGTAAGCGGTCGATGGCATCGCGTTTATCTTTCAGCGCAGCCTGAAATTCGAGGCGGACGAGACTGACCGCGTAGTCAAAGGCTTCGAGCGCGAGGTCGTCCTTGTTGGTGAAGTGGCGGTAGATGCCGCCCTTTTCGAGGCCGGTGGCCTGCATGATGTCGGACATGGACGCGCCGCTGTAGCCCTTACGATTAAAGACTTCTGCCGAGCGCTGTAAGATCATCAGGCGGGTTTCTTCACCTTTGCTCAAGCGAGTTCACCTTTTGCGACCGATAGGTTTCAAAATTTAGGGTATGAAGTTTAGGCTTAATTGTCAATAAGAAAAGTGGCCTCGCACCTGTAGTAGAATTGTGTTCTATGTTGTAGAGTGTGATAATAGAGATGGACAACAGCCAAAAAGCGAAGGTGTTTTGAGCCAGCCTATGGACATTGAACATAAGCGGACAGAAGAAGCACTACGTCTTTCCGAAGAAAAATATCGGGCGCTGTTTGATTTGTACAGCCAAGGGTTTTGCATCTGCGAAATGATCGTGGATGAGAACAATCACCCGGTTGATTATCGGTTTTTGGAAGTCAACCAGCTATTTGAAGAACATACCGGCCTTAAAGATGCTACTGGCCGAACCGCGATGGAAATGCTGCCGACCCTTGAACCCTATTGGGTCGAAACCTACGGCAAGGTCGCGCTGACGGGTGAACCGCTGCGCTTTGAGCAGGGTTCAGAAGTGATGGGACGCTGGTTTGATGTGTATGCGTTCCGTTTTGGTAAGCCGGAAAACCGACAGTTTGCGATTGTATTTAACGACATTAGTGATCGCAGACGGGCGGAAGTACGGGGCGAACTCCTGCGAATATTGGCTTCTTCACTATCTAACAGCGTGAGCCGGCAAGAGATTACCGACATCATCGTCAAAAGAGGCTTTGAGGGTTTAGGCGCTGCCGCTGGAATACTCGCTCTTGTGTCCGAAGACACGGATAAAATTGAAATCATCGGCACTACGGGCAACCGTGAACGAGAGGCCAACACACCGGTGTTCATCCCCCTAGCGGATTTAACCTCGCCGATTGCACTGGCGGTGCGCGAGCAAAAGCCGTTGTGGATGCGAACGCCGGAAGAATACCGCCAACTGATACCGACCGACAGCAGTATCACACTTGAGGGGGCAGCACAATCATGGGCGGTTATCCCCTTCAACATTGATGATGATGTGGTTGGCGCAATTCGTTTGACATTTAATTCCTCAAGAAAGTTCGATGACAGTGAGCAGAACTTCCTGATTACCCTCACGCAGTATTCGGCTCAAGCGCTGCACCGTGCCAAGCTGACCGAGCAAATTGGGCTGATGGCGGTGGCGACCGAACGCAAGCGCCTTTCGCGCGATTTACATGACTCGGTGAAGCAGCTCCTGTTTACGTCATCCACGATAGCCCAAGCGCTGCCGAGGACGATTGATGGGCAGCCGGAGAAGGCACGTCGCTACGCAGAGGATATTTACAACCTGAACCTCGCTGCCCTAGCCGAACTGCAATCACTGCTGCACGAAATGCGACCGGAAGCGATTGTCATGACCCCGTTCATGAGTCTTCTCAATACGCTGGGTGACGGACTGCGTGGACGGAGAGGGGTACAGGTTCATGTGCAGTATGATGGTTCGAGCGAACTCATTCTGCCGCCGCAAACCCATATTGCGTTTTACCGCCTCGCACAAGAAGCAATCAACAATATCCTCAAGCACAGTGAGGCCACACAGGTTGATATTACCTGTACATATACGAGCGATCATTTCCGAATGGTCATTCAGGATAACGGCAAAGGGTTCGACATCAAGCGCACGTCGATGGGTATGGGACTCAATATCATGCAAGAACGTGCCGATACGGTCGGGGCGACACTGAGCATTAGCAGCGCGGTTGGCAAAGGCACCACCGTTACGGTTGAGGCGCGATTGTAGTTGAGAAGGAGACCCTCACCCCCACGATGGTACGTTCGCAGGCTCACTCCACCATCAGCCCTCTCCCTCAGGGCGAGGGGAGCAAAAGCACGGATAGATCATGTAGTGGTGAGATAAAACATTAATCGAAATTTGTTCAAGTTAGGCTGTAATCTACCGCATACAGCACCGCGCCGAGTTTCCTCGCGATGGCTTGCGAGGCGTGGTTTGACCACGACGTACCATAGAGTGGCAGCCGTCCAGTTGAACGGACAGCGACTGCCCAGCCCTGCACCACACTCGTCGCGTAGCCATGCCCACGATAGTCCGCTTGTGTGTAGGCTCCGGCTTCGGCGACTTGGGGCGTGATGCGTGAACAAAAGCAAACGGCGACTGCATTCCCATCCACAACAGCCGCGACGACCGGCGCGTAATCGGCAAAAGTCTCGTAAAGCCAATCGAAGTGGGTTTGCACAAGGCTTCTATTCTCAGCGGTTATGGTTACCACATCACGGGGCGCATCCATTTCAGGAAGATAATAGTCAAACTCAGAATCTACGGCAATTAGCGGCGTGTACGGTTGCAGCAGTGCCATATATTCTGCCCCGTAACGCGGTAGTTCAAACAGATTGCCGCTGATTGGCTCGGAAGCTGCCAATTGCCCAAGCCCGGCGCTCAGGTCAGGCGGTAGATCGCAGCGAGTACGCCAGAGATGACCTGCGGCGGCGCGAACCAAGAAAAATCGAGGTGCAGGTGACGTTGGATCCGGCTCATTGATGCGGAGCAGCTTGCCGTTTGTATCGTGTACAAACAGGGCTTCGACATGCATCTGAATCAGGTCACGGTCACTGAAAACCATTGGAATCACGCCGTTCGCCTCCTACAACACGTCTACGGGGTCGAGGTCGATGTGCCAACCGCGCGGCATCTCCCAGCCGCGCAGTACCTCGGTCGGATCGGGCGAGCGCAGGATGATGTGCCAGCGATAAACACGGTTGACGCGGCTGAAGAAACAGGGCGCAGGACCGATGATTTCGGTGGCGGGCATATCCAGTTTGGCGATGCGGGCGCGAAGGCCGCTGGCGGCACTTTCGGCTTCGGCACGGGCGCGGGCTTCGCTTTCATCACGGAAGATGATACGCGCTAGGCGGCGGAAGGGCGGATAACCGAGTTCGCGGCGGCTGGCGAGTTCGGTGTCATAGAAGTTGGCGAAGTCGTGCTTGGCGGCAAGCTGAATGGCGTAGTTGGACGGTTCATAGGTTTGCAAGATGACCTTACCACCGAGCAACCCGCGACCGGCACGACCAGCGACCTGAGTCAGCAGTTGGAAAGTGCGTTCGCCCGCGCGGAAGTCCGGCAGGTTCAGCCCCATATCGGCGCTGACCACACCAACCAACGTGACCATCGGCAGGTCAAGACCTTTGGCGATCATTTGCGTACCGATGAGGACATCGGCTTTGCGGTCGATGAAGCGCTGCAAGAACATCTCGTGCGTCTCGGGGTTAGAGGCGGTATCGGCATCCCAGCGAAGGGTGCGAGCTTTCGGAAATTCCTCGTGCATGGCGGCTTCAATTTGCTGCGTACCTGCCCCAAAGTAGCGGATGCGGTTCGAGTTGCATTCGGGACAGACTTTGGGCGGCGCGGATTGGAAGCCGCAGCGGTGGCAGCGCAGCGACTCGCCTTCACGGTGGAAGGTGAGCGGTGTATCGCAGCGGGGACAGTTGGCGACATAGCCACAGTCACGGCAGAACACATAGGTGGCTTCGCCGCGACGGTTGATGAACAGGATGGCCTGTTCTTTGCGCTGGAGTGTTTCGGCCAGCGCCTTTTGAAGCGAGACACTAAAGATACTGGTATTACCGTCTTTCAACTCGCTCCGCATATCGACAACTTCAACCGGCGGCAGGTCAATCGCCATCGCGTCAGCGGCGCGGGCGGGATAGTAACGGGCGTTGACACCGGTGCGTTCGGATTGTTCGAGGATGCGGACACGATGCCCCATGATACGGGTGGGCAGGATGAGGGCGCGGAGTTCCTTTTTACCGGCGCGGTAGACGGTTTCAAGGTCGGGCGTGGCGCTGCCGAGGATGAGGACACCATTGTTCTGGCGCATCATCTGTTCGGCGACATCACGGGCGTGGTAATACGGCGGGCCGAGCGACGACTGCCCCTGCTTGTAGCTAGGGTCGTGTTCCTCGTCGAGGATGACCAAGCCGACATCGGGCAGCGGCGTGAACAAGGCCGAACGCGCCCCAACCACAACCTGCACCAGACCTTCACGGGCGCGCCGCCACGTATCGTAGCGTTCACCTTCGCTCAGTTTGCTATGGATGATGGCGGTTTGACCGGGGAAGCGAGCCGCCACACGGCGAATCGTCTGGGCGGTGAGGGCGATTTCCGGTACGAGGTAGATCGCGCCGCGCCCCTGCTGAAGGGTTAGTTCGATGGCGCGGAGGTAGATTTCGGTTTTACCGCTGCCCGTCACGCCATGCAGCAGGAACAAACCGGGCTGACGGTCTTTAGCCGCTTTGCTCCAGCCCCACTTCTTGATGTGATCTTCGATGGCTTTCCACGCATCGGCTTGTTCGGGGGTCAAGACCGGCGGCATATCCGGCACGAAATCACGGTCGGCCAGCGAGTCGCGCCATGTTTGCTTTTCGCCGAGTAAGATCAACCCATCTTCTTCGAGCTTTTTCAGATCGGCCAACTTCGCGCCGGTTTGGGCGTAGACCCACTGCACGTCAATCGGCTCGGACTGGCGGGCGAGGACACGGAGGATATGGAGTTCAGTTTCCGACTTGCGGAACTTGACGACCTCCGGCAAAACGCCTTCACGCGGGATGGTGAGTGCCACGGTCGCGGGCAGCTTTTTATCGAGTTTTTCAATCTTAATGAGGCCGGTTTCGCCCAACTTCTTGACAGTCGTCTCAGTGGTATCGGCGGCTTCCGTCACTAAATGCATATACGGTTCATCAACGGGCATCGCGGCGAGGGCTTCGAGAATATCAGCCTGTTTCGACTCGCGTCCGAGATGGCGCATGACGTTGGGTATCTGGTTGGGGTGGATGGCAAGCAGGGCGGTTTGGATGACGCGCGGTTTGACACGCGGCGGCACAAGAATGCGCTCGACATCGACCACCTTAGACTTAGCGAGGGCATCGACGGCGGGTCGCCAATTTTTGCCCTGCATCGTTTTGTTCAGCTCAAGGTTACGACCACGTGTCGAACCGCGACGGCGGAGTAAATCCAACAGCTTTTGCTCGACCTCATCTTTGCTGGTGGCTTGGTCGTCAATCAGCGTCACGCGAATATCACGCCCGTTGGTGAGGCCGGAGGGCAGCATGAGCCACAGGCACGAGCCGATGGGGGCGAGGTAGCGGTCACTCATCCAGCGGGCGAGGCCGATTTGAGTCGGCGTGACGACCGGCTGGGGGTCGAGGATCGATTGAATGGGTTTGAGATAGTTGATCTCGGTCGTTTCGGGGAAGGCGATCACAATGCCATGCTGAACAGCCGTCCCGAACGGCACCTGCACCAACTGGCCGATTTGCACACGGTCGACGAGTTCGGTGGGAATGAGATAGTCAAAACTCTGGTTTACGGCGGTGTTGACCGCGATTTCTGCAAGGACTGGTGAAGCGTTCATGGTTTTTGAGTGTTACTTGATTACAGGTCGATGGATGATCGGTTGGAGCAGCAACCGGAATACCGGATGAGGCACGCCTCATCCCTACAATAGCACTGTGTAAGCGTATTCTCTATCGATTTGCATCCTTACGAAAGCGGCCTATTTGCCGATATAATCATACGCATTATGCCAAAAAAAACTCCTACACTTTACGTCACGTTTGGTTTGCCGGGGGCGGGTAAAACCTATGCCGCGCGGCTGTTTGAACAATTCGGTTATACGATGCATGACGGTGATGATGATTTACCGGAACGGATGCGAACGGCGATTCATACCCAGCAGCCGGTAAGCGATGCGATGCGGGACGAGTTCTTTAACGCGATTATCGCGCACGTCCATAAACTGCTGCCCGATCATCCCAAACTCGTGGTCGCCCAAACCTTTATTAAAGAGAAATATCGCAAGCGCTTCCTCGACCATTTCCCGTTCGCCAAGTTCGTGCTGGTGGTGGCGGATGACCCGATCCGTGAACTGCGGCTGGAACGGCGGACGAACCAACCGCTTGAGCCGGATTATACCCGCAAGATGATTGCTCTCTTTGAAACCCCACACATTCCCTACAAGGTGATTAGCAATGATGCGGATGGGGCGCTGCACCTTGAAGACCAGATCGCGGCGTTGGTGAAGAAAAGTTGACAGTTTATAGTCAACAGTTTACAGTCAAAAGCCAATTCCATTCACCGCGTTATTAAGTCTGCTCCATCATTATGTCGGAATTGCAAATTATGCGCCCATTATCCGCCGAATTGTCCGGCGGGAGTCTCCCGTAAAGCCGCTGAAGTGCGAATCTATGACGGCGGGACGTTCGGCTGTATCCGCTGAACTGGCGGCGTTTCAGCGGATGGCTCCCGTGTATCCGCCGCCTGCCAATTTCGCCTTTTCATGGCGGGAGTGAGGGAGCGAACCGCTGAATTGGCAGGAAGAAGTCGCAAGTCGCAAGTAAAGGCCATCCGTTCGATAAGTCGGCGCTGCGTTTGAGATTCACAAAATTCTTCACATTCTTCATTTTCACAGTGCAGTTTTGTGGTTGGTGACGCGGATAAGGCGTGCCTCATCCCTACATCAGAAATAGACCTCTTTAAACACGCTCACGCTGCGTCCCGGCAGTTCCCGCAGTGTTTACAATCACCCTATCATTATAGAACAAAAGAGCGATTTAGTCAAGGCTGATTCGTTTGAATATACAAACCTTTTGAGGGAGAATAAAAGGCAATTTGGGGTTGGATGCAAGCCTATTTTTGCAGTGTTAAATCGGCGAAAACGGAGAGGTGATCGCTGCCGGTATAAGCGCCCTGCCACGCCTTGACGGACTGCAAGCCAGTGCTGTGCCAGATGTAGTCGATGCGGATGATGGGCGGGATGAACGCAGGCCAACCAAAGACACGGGCAGCAGGCCAACTGCCACCCAGCCCTTCCCCCGACTCGGCGAAACTGTCGTTCATCTGCGCTGTGAGCTGGTTGTAGGTCATGCTGAAGTCACTGGTGTTGAAGTCGCCCGCGACGATGTACGGCAGCGGCTCGTCGGCAAGAAATGCTAGCAGCGCGTCGATCTGGCGGTTACGGGCGGTATCGTCGTAATCGAGGGCGTAGCGGATAAAGTAGTTGTTGATGCGGTCAGTAAAACGCGCGTAGCCGCTGCCGGGACTCAGCAGATGGACATTATAGAGGGCGATTTGCTGCTCATCGTGTTCGATGACGTTGCGGTAAATCAGGGGCATCTGGGGGATGCGCGGGTCAATCTGTTCGGAGCTGACGAACGGCACACGTGAGTAAGTGAGGTTGGCGGCGGTGTACATGCCCTCGCGCATGTCATCCAACTGCACACTCTGGTACGGATAGGCCGAGGCTAAGGCGGCGCGGACATCCGACTCAGTGGACAGTTCAACTTCCTGCAAGAAGATAATATCCGGCGACTGCGACACGATGAGGGCGGGAATGCGCTCCGGTTCGGCGTTGAAGTGCGAGACGTTATTGGTCATCACGCGCAGGGTCGGCGTGTTTGCATCAACCATCAAACCGGATTTAGGTACGAAGCGGGGGCCGATCCATACCAGCAACCAGATAAGGATTGGCAAGAGCAAAATCAGGCTGCGGCGGGAAAGAGTCAGCAGCGAGAACACCAACAAGACCGGCAGCGGGAGAAACACGATCAGCGAAAAACTGCTGAACAGCGACACCAGCCAAATACGATCTTGAATAATCAAGCGGTTGCCTATGTAGAGCAGAATCAGCGCGACATAGACGAGTACGAGGACATCAACAAGCCGCCGCAGACGGGAAGGACGTGGTTTTTCGAGCATTGTTCTCCAGCGTGGTTTAGAAACGCCTCTATCTAAGCGCAGCAACCTTGCGGAAACCGAAACGACCTATTCATTTGGATACAGCCCGTTTATCGCTACTCATCCCGCACTTCGATAATGGCATGAGCGGTATAACCACCATAGGCACCGGTTAACTGGTAACACCCCGGCACAGGATAATAAGCACTCCAAGGATGCGTGGCATAGCCCCTTGCGCGTGTGCCAAACGTCTCTTTCTTCGCGTTGGGGATCACCATTTGCGGGGCGAGATCATCCGCGCTGTAGATAATCGTTCGATTACCGTCCTTATCCACAACTTCTTCGTCGATCTGCACCGGAAATAAAACCTGTGCATCACCGTCCAGTTGATGACCGGTTATGACCAAATCGCCGGTTAAATCCGTGGTGACGACAACCAGACTTTTGCGAACCGTTCCACCATTATAGGGTGGGAGAGATAGTGCTAGTTCGGACATCGCTATGGAGTCAACCGTCACAAACCAGACCGGATATTCCCCTACTGGCGCGAGCATTTGCTCTGATACGGGATGATCCGGTTGGCGCGGTGAAATATCACAATCGAATGACCCGCTGATGGTGAGAAAGCCGCTCAGCAGATTGCAAGCGGGCAGCAAAAAAGCGAGGGTTACGATACCAATCAAGCGCATAGCATAACGGCTCATGGGCTTCACTCCCCACCTATTTTACAGGTGAGTATAGATCAAAGAGGCGACTTCAGCCCTGACGATTAGACGATGATCGGCCTACGCTGAATGCTCATACAGCATGTTATACTCAGGACAAATAAAACTTTTTGAGGATTAAAATATGCCCAAGTTATACCCCTCATGGATCGAGATTCCGGTAAAGGATTTGGAACGGGCGACCGCGTTCTATCGGGCAGTATTCGGCCTGACGGATACGCCGCTTTACGACGACCCACCCGCGAAAATTGTGGTGCTGCTGGCTTCGGACAAAAGCATCCGGCAGCCGGGGGTGTCGCTGGTACTATCGCCGCTGCATCATCCGGCGGATGGCGGCGTGGTGATTAACTTTCATGTGGATACTCACGCGGCACTGGCGGCAGCGCTTGAGCAGGTCAAGGCGTTGGGTGGCAAGCTGGATCACGAGATGGTGGATATGGATGACGGCGTTCACTACATCAACCTGCTCGACTGTGAAGGCAACCGGATTGCGCTGTCGTCGTATGAGGAGATTGGCTAAATGGCAGTTATCGAGCAATATGATGTGGTGGCACTAACTGAAGATGTAGCCAAAGATAATTTACGGATCGGCTCGGTGGGAACGGTCATTGAGAAGTGGAATGAAGACGCTTACGAAGTCGCATTTAGCGCTGAAAAAACGGGCATTGATTATGCTCAAGTTGTGCTGAAAAAGATCAGATCATGAAGCTGTACTTCGAGCCGCCACCTTGACACACATCGTACAAATCATCTAAGATGTAACAACATTTACAAATTCCATCTCATCCAGAGCGAGTGAGGGTAACGGCCCAATGACCTCGCAGCAACCCCTGAAGCGTCGGGAAGGTGCTAAATCCGCCAGTGAAGCCACTGGAAGATGAGTGCGACAAGTCAGAAACTTCTATCGCGCTCCTTCCAAACTGAAGGGGCGCGTTTTGTTTCTAGGGGATTTCACCTCACCCCCAACCCCTCTCCATAAAATGGCGAGGGGAGCAAATACAAGGCACACAAGAAAAGTGCCGAGTATGAGGACGGTTCAGGAAGTAAAGGTTGAGGGATGACGGCAGTTGATTTGTTGGGTTACGCAGCGTCTAGTGTGATCGTGATCTCGCTGCTGATGAAGTCCGTGCTGAAGCTGCGGATGATCGGCCTTGTGGGCGGGATGCTGTTCTTCGTGTATGGGCTGCTGCTCGGCTCGATACCGGTTGCCGGATTGAACCTCGTCAATATGTGCATCAACATCTACTTCATCCGGCAGATGCTGACGGCGAAGTCATATTTCAAGCTGCTGGAAGTGGACCGCAAGTCGAGCTACGTTACCAGTTTCATCGAATTCTACCAGCACGACATTAGCAAATTCTTCCCGACGTTCCAGTATCGCCCTGACCGCGCCGACATGGTGTACTTGATCCTACGCGATTTACAGCCCGTGGGGTTGTTCGTGATGGAGCGGGATGCGAGCGGACGGGCGCTGGTGAAGCTGGATTATGTGATCCCCGGCTACCGCGATTTGAAAGCGGGACAGTTCCTCTACGGCGAGTTGGAACGGCTGCTGCCCGCGAAGCAGATCAAGACGTTGTACAGCGTGCCGGGGGATGAGCAGCACCAACGCTACCTGAAGCGGATGGGCTTCACGGCGCAGGGCGGCGAGGGCAAGATCAAGCTGTACGTGCGGGAGATGGGGTAAGCGAGATATAAACCGCTAGGGTATGTTGCAAGTTGAACAGCCCGTCTAGTTAAGGGATGGGGTATCTCATTCGGTCGGTGAGCGGCTGGCGGCGATAAAGTCACATTAAGTCCTTCTCTGCTGACGAACGGGCTAGACATTAAGAATGACATTTCGGATGGTTGAGCATTAGTGAGGTATTAGATCATGGATACCAAAACACTTGAACAAGAAATATTGTCAGAAGTGCGAAAGCTCGATATTGCGATGCAAACACATCTGCTAGAGATTGTGAAGGGACTGACGAACACCTCACGCATTATTGGCGAGCCGGGGTGGAAGGTTATCGAGGCTGCACGCCAAGTCAATATCAGTCCAGAGGATTTGCAGTTAATGGAAGCCGCAATCGAGGAATGGTGCGAACGAGTAGACGATTTCCCAGAGGTTGATTTCGATGGTTGATTATCTTTTGGATACAAAGGTTGTGACCTTGAAACAGCAACTTGGTACGGAAAGGTCGCGCAGCGGTTACGGGCTAAAGGTCGCCCCATACCGCAGAATGATATGTGGATCGCGGCAATTGCACTACGATACGATTTAACCTTGATGACCAAAGACGAGCATTTTAACGAAGTCGAAGGACTGAAGGTGCAGAGGTGGTAATGCTGGCGTATGCGGGTAAAGATGTGCCGCAAGTGGTTAGTTAAGTGAGTAACGAGGAGTAGATAACGATGGTCATGAACATCCTCAGCATCAATGAGATCGTATCCGACCCGAAGGTGCGAAGTGGACGGCCTGTCATTCGGGGAACGGGTATTACCGTAATGACGATTGTTTTCGCGCACACAACCGGGGACAAGCTGACGCTCGAACAAATTGCCGAAGACTATCGTTTGCCTTTCGGGCAAGTATTAGCTGCAATGGCCTATTACTATCTGCATCAGGAAGAAATGGATGCCCAAGCACAACGCGAAAGTGAAGAGACAACGTTACTGCTCGCGGAACTCGAACGTCAAGGCAAGTTGACACGACATGACTAAACTGCGGTTTTATATGGATGAGAATATCAACCCAGAAGTCGCGGTTCAACTTGCTCGAATTGGTATTGAGGTCGTAACAGTACGAGATTTGGAATTACTCGGCGATAGTGATACCAACCATCTAAAACGTGATACTGAAATGGGTTTTGTATTATGTACTCAAGACAGCGACTTTTTGCAGATGCACAGTGAAGATAACCATCACAGCGGAATTGCATTTGGTCAACATTATGGGGCGACTGTTGGCGGCTGGGTAAAAGCACTACGGAAACTCTACGAGACAAAACCGGCGGAAGACGTAATTGGACAGGTTGAATATCTGTCTGTGAAATAGGATAAAGACTACATGACGACACGCACGAATGAATTGACCTACACCAACCGGCGCTTTTTGGACGCGATTGAAGATCATGTGGTGATCTACGACGGCGCGACCGGCACCAACATTCAAAAGTTGAACCTCAAGCCGGAAGATTACGGTGGCGAGAAGTACAACGGCTTAAACGAGCATCTGGTGCTGGCGAAGCCGGAAGTGCTGGAAAACCTGCACGCCTCGTTCTTCGCGGTGGGCAGCGAGGCGGTGGAAACCTGCACCTTCCGCGGCAACCGGATGACGCTGGGCGAGTTCGGCCTTTCCGACAAGACGCTGGAGATCAACCGTAAAGCGGCACAGATCGCGCGGCAGGTGGCGGACAAGTTCGAGCGCGAGACAGGCATCCCACGCTTCGTTTCGGGCAGCATGGGGCCGACGGGCAAGCTGCCGAGCGGCAACGACCCCGACTTGAGCAACATCACCTTCGAAGAACTGGCGGCGGTGTTTTATGAACAGGCGCAGGGCTTGGTGGAAGGCGGCGTGGATGTGCTGCTGATCGAAACCAGCCAAGACATCCTTGAGGTGAAGGCGGCGATTGTGGGCATCAACCGCTACTTCGCGGATGCCAAGGTGCGTGTGCCGATTCAGTGCCAGATCACGCTCGACGTAAGCGGGCGTATGCTGTTCGGCACGGACATCGCGGCGGCGCTGGCGACCCTCGAAGCGCTGCCGATTGACGTGATCGGTATCAACTGCTCGACGGGGCCGGAATACATGCGTGAGCCAATTCAATACTTGGTGGAACACAGCAGCCTGCCGATCAGCGTGCTGCCGAACGCCGGTTTGCCGATCAACGTGGACGGCGAGGCGGTGTACCCGATGGAACCCGCGCCGTTCAGCGCCATGATCGCCGAGTTCACGCGCTGGGGTGTGAGCGTCGTGGGTGGCTGCTGCGGCTCGACGGCGGAACATATCGACCATATTTACCGCGAGGTACACGGGCATTCGTACCAAGAGTATCTTGAACAGCACAAACCCCACCCCCAGCCCCTCCCCGAACACAGGGAGGGGGGTAAGAGTATCTTGACGCTGCACAATGGGGGGACATCCGCGCCGCCAGACGTGAGCAAGCTCGATGCGCTGGTGGAGAAAGTCGCGCCGAAGCAGCGCGAAATTCAACACGAGGCGGTGGCTTCCAGCGGGATGACGGCGACCCCGATGATCCAGAACCCCGGCCCGACGCTGATCGGCGAGCGCGTGAACAGCCAAGGCAGCCGCAAGGTGAAGCAGCTTCTATTGGCCGACGATTACGAGAGCCTTGTGCAAATCGCAGTTGACCAAGTGAACAGCGGCGCACATATGCTGGACATCTGCGTGGCACTGACGGAACGTGCCGACGAAAAAGCGCAGATGGAAAAGGTCATCAAGAAGCTGTCGATGGCAGTGACCGTGCCGCTGATTATCGACACGACCGAAGTGGACGTGGCCGAGGCGGCGCTGGCGCTGTATCCGGGGCGCGGCATCGTTAACGGCAACAACCTCGAAAATGGGCGGGAACGCATCGACAAGGTGCTGCCGATTGTTAAGAAGCACGGCGCGGCAGTATTGAGCATGACGATTGACGAAGACGGTATGGCGCACACCCGCGAGAAGAAATATGAAATCGCCAAGCGCATTACCGACATCGCCGTGAGCGAGTACGGGCTGAAGCCGGAAGACCTGATCTACGACACGCTGACCTTCCCGCTGACGACCGGACAGGAAGACCTGCGGAATGACGCGGTCGAAACCATCGAGGGCATCCGCCTGATTAAACAGAACATCCCCGGTGTAATGACCGCGCTGGGTGTGAGCAACGTCAGCTTCGGCGTGACACCAGCCGCGCGCGGCGTGTTGAACAGCGTGTTCCTGTATCACGCGGTACAGGCGGGGTTGGACATGGCGATTGTCAATCCGGCACACATCACGCCCTACGCCGAAATCCCTGAGGAACAGCGGAAGATCGCCAACGACGTGATTTTCAACACCGACCAAGACGCGCTGCCGCGTTTCATCCAATATTTCGAACAGAACGCAGTACAAAGTTCAGCGAAGGAAGTGGAAGACCCGACAGCCAGTATGACCAGTGAACAGGCGCTGCACTGGCAAATCGTCCACCGCAAGAAGGAAGGCGTAGAAGCACTGATTGACGACAGCCTGACACGGCAGGATGCGGTCGGCGTGTTGAACAACGTACTGCTGCCCGCCATGAAAGAAGTCGGCGACAAGTTCGGTTCGGGTGAGCTGATCCTGCCGTTCGTGCTGCAAAGCGCGGAAACGATGAAGAAATCGGTGGCGTACCTCGAAACGTTCATGGATAAAGTGGAAGGCACGACCAAAGGGACGATTGTGCTGGCAACAGTCTACGGCGATGTGCATGACATCGGCAAGAACCTCGTCAAAACAATTTTGAGCAACAACGGCTATACGGTACATGACCTCGGCAAACAGGTTCCCGCCAACACGATCATCGAGAAGGCGCAGGAATTCCAAGCCGACGCGATTGGCCTGAGCGCCCTATTGGTCAGCACGTCGAAGCAGATGCCGATCATCGTGAATGAACTGGCGCGGCGCGGATTGAAGTATCCGGTGATTATCGGCGGCGCGGCCATCAACCGGCGCTTTGGTCGGCGCATCCTGTTCCTTGACGAAACCCAACAGCCGTATGAACCGGGTGTGTTTTACTGCAAGGATGCCTTCGAGGGTCTGTCGGTCATGGACAACCTAACCGGCGACACACATGGAACGTTCTTGCAGCAGGTGATTACCGAGGCGTATGAGGAAATCGGCAAGGTGCGCCCGGCCAAGCGCCAACGGTCGAACAAGACCAGCGATGTGAAGCCCGCGCCGAGCATTCCGAAGCCGCCGTTCTGGGGCGCAAAGACGATCTACGACATGCCGCTGGAAGTGGTGTTCAAGTACCTGCACAAGCCGGAACTCTACCGCCTGTCGTGGGGGGCGACCAACACCCACGGCGAGGAATGGACGAAGCTCGAAAAGGAGTTTGAGGCACGGTTGGAGAAAATGCAGCGGGAAGCCCTGCGCGATAAAATCCTGCGCCCACAAGCCGTCTATGGGTACTTCCCTGCCAACCGTGACGGTGACGATGTGGTGATCTGGGATTGGCAGCTATTCGCCAACGCCAACGGTGAAGCCCCGGAAAAGCGTGAGGTGGCACGTTTCTCGTTCCCGCGCCAGAACAACGGCGAATACCTGTGCCTCGCGGATTACTATGCGCCTATCGACAGCGGTGTGGTAGACACCGTGGCGCTGCAAGTGGTGACGGTCGGTGAGGCGGCGAGTGAAGCGTTTGAGAAGCTGCAAAAGGCCGACAACTACAGCGAGGCGTACTTCTTCCACGGGCTGGCGGTGCAAACGGCAGAAGCGACCGCCAACTACGTCAACCGCGTGGTGGTCAACCAGCAGATGGGCATCCCGAACAATCAGGGTAAGCGCTACTCGTGGGGGTATCCGGCCTGCCCCGACCTCGACGACCACAAGCTGGTGTGGGGGTTGATGCCGCAGATCGAGACGGACATCGGCGTGAGCCTGACCGAGAGCTTCCAGCTTGTGCCGGAACAAAGCACGGCGGCGATTGTCGTCCACCATCCCGACGCGAAGTATTTCAGCGTGGGCAGCATCGACCGGACAGCGCAAATTTTGGGCGAGGGGTAAGCAATTCGACAGAATAGGGTCTTTTAGAGAGGCGCGATATGAATCTCTGGAACCGATTACTGAAGTGTGCTGAAAAAGTCGGCATCGACGATGACTTGATTTATGTTGCGTTCAGAGGTGATTTAGTTGCTTCTCAATCCCTAATTGAAAAACTCAAATCATTATCGTCTACGGAACGATGGCGTGAAGCGTTGATTGACCGTTTTATAGATAACATCAACTATGATGATACTGAACGAGCATCCGTACTGCTTGAGCTTCTAGTTGACTTTCCTAGTGATTATGTCCGTTCGGGTGCGTTTTATAATCTGGGTGTTTTTCTCGGTGATAAGAGAGCGTTGACCTATTTTCAGAAGCTTAGTGAACATGCCGATGGCTTAACCGCCTTCAATGCACGGCTAGCGATTAAGAAGCTCACAAGTAACTAAAACGTCAGCGATTTAAATCGTGCCACGTAGATTTTAAGGTCTAAACAGTTTAGTTTTGTGAGGTGTAACGATGGTAACGAACATCACGTCCTTGCAACAAGCGGAACGCGAACGTTTATACGGTGGCAAGATCGTTGCAGAGAACGCTGCCTACGAAGATTACCTGCGCGGTGAATACGGTACCCATGCCGAATGGGTTAATGGAGTGGTAATTGAGATGTCGCCAATTGAAGAATCACATGACGCGCTGTCACGCTTTGGGTCGGCGATGTTCGACACCTACCTCGAACTGACAACCGGAGGGCGGGTGTTGCAAGACCCGATGGTGATGAAACCAGCGCCACACTTACCGGGCCGCCAGCCTGATCTACAAGTCTTACTGCCCGACCGTATGCACTTATTAAGACCAACGGAGGTCGCAGGTGCAGCAAATCTGGTCGTCGAAATTGTCTCTCAGGAAAGTATTAAGCGTGACCGTGGTGATAAATTTGAGGAATACGAGCAAGGTGGTGTTGAGGAATATTGGATTGTCGACCGCATCCATAAAGAAGCGTTGTTCTATGTGCGGGGCGAAGATGGGCTATTCCGCAGCCGTTTACCCGTTGACGGCGTATACACTTCGCATGTTTTACCACGCTTGCATATCAATGTGAGTATCTTCTGGCAAGACTCCATACCGAGTACACGCGAAGCTGTAAAAATGGTCGAAGCCATGCTGAAAGAGGGGTAAATGGCAGAAGAAGAACCGAAATCACTCGCGAGTTTGCGTGAAGCACCCTGCCCAATTTGCTCTGGCATGTCGTTCACATGGGGCATCACAGTAGGCGAAAGCCCCAACCAGCGCCTGTATACCCGACCGGAAGGACTCGGCTGGGGTGAAGGGCGCGAGCTGCGGACACGCGAGTGTGATACCTGCGGCAACGTACAGTTATTCACGGTTCGTTATGACCGTACCGAAGGACAAAGCACATGACAACGACACCCAACCGTGAAAGCGGCAACCCGCAGGAAAAGCCCTGCCCGATTTGTTCCGGCAGCAGCTATGAATGGGGTACACCGGGGAGCAGCAATGGCGTGTATTATGTGCCGCCGGGAAGTATGTTCGGCTTCGGCAGCGGCGAGGGATTGTGGGCGCGGAAATGCTTAAACTGCGGCAACGTGCAGTTGTTCAGCAAATCGACCTACAACCCGCCACTTGACCTGCAATAACGGCGATGAACGAGCGACAATCGCCGGGGTGCAGACGCATGGTCATCGGCAGCGCAGCCGTGCTGCTGGTG
The DNA here is from genome assembly GCA_020161935.1 of Chloroflexota bacterium. Classification (GTDB taxonomy): domain Bacteria; phylum Chloroflexota; class Anaerolineae; order Aggregatilineales; family Phototrophicaceae; genus CFX2. Next base: position 75,052 of record JAIUNI010000009.1, on the reverse strand, counting down.
ATGGTGCTGTGCGTGGTCGTGACGACGCTGGCACTCGATGGCACGTGCCTCGCCGATATGGAACCGCGCTTGCCCCGCTACCCGAACGCCACCGTCGTGCTGGAGCAGCACAACTTCCTGACACAGTTCGGGATGGGCGAGTCGGTGCTGATGTTACACACGGATGACGAGGTGGCGACGGTGCGCGATTGGTACGGGCGCACAATGGGCGCGATCTACAGCGATTTGCAGAAGGAAAACGTCCGCACGTTCGGCAAGACCAATTACACGGTCGGGCAGTCCGAAACAGGCAGCGGGACGCAGATTATTTTATACGGCAGATGTGGGAGTTAACGTTTAATGTCTTTACATGAATTCATCAAAGCGATGCCGAAGGTTGAACTGCATGTTCATCTCCAAGGCGCAACGCAGCCCGAAACATGGTTAGAACTTTCGCAGCGGAATAATGTGCCGCTGCCCGCCAAGACAATTGAGGAAATGCGCGACTGGTTCGTCTTTACTGACTTCGCGCACTTCATCCAAATTTACATGAAGGTCAGCGCGACCGTCCGCAGCGCTGATGACATCGAGTTTATGGCGCGGGAGTTCCTGCGCGGGCAGGCGGCACAAAACATCCAGTACACCGAGATCACCTACACGCCGCACATCCATTACACGCTGGCGGGGATCGAAGGCAAAGACCAGTTGGAAGCCCTGCTGCGGGCGCGGGAGTGGGCGAAGAAAACCCACGATGTTGACTGCGGCTACATTCTCGACATCTCGCGCAACGTGACCGCCGAGGAAGGCTTATGGACGGCTGACCTCGCCATCAGCGGCATGAACCGCGGCGTGGTGGCGCTGGGCTTGGGCGGGCCGGAAGTTGGTCACCCGCCGGAGAAACACGCTATCTCGTTCCAGAAGGCACACGCAGCGGGGCTGACCGTTATCCTGCACGCGGGTGAAACCGAGGGGCCAGCCAGCATCTGGGGCGCGATTGAGCAGGGTACAGCGCGGATTGGTCACGGGGTACGGGCGATTGAAGACGCGAAGTTGATGGCACACCTGCGCGAGACGCAGATTCCACTGGAAGTCAGCCCGACGAGCAACATCTGTTTGGGCGTGTTCCCCAGCATGAAAGAACACCCGCTGCCACGCTTAATCGCCGAGGGGTTGTACGTGACGCTCAACTCCGACGACCCACCGATGTTTAACACCACACTAACGAACGAGTTTATCACGGCGGCGGATGTGTTCGGCATGGATGCCGACACGCTGATCCAACTGACGTACAACGCCATCCGCGTCAGCCGCCTGCCGAATGCTGAGAAAGCGGCACTAGAAGCCAAGTTCAAGCACGAGATCGAGTTGTTGAAGGCGACGAGTTAGTAGGAAGCTGTCCGGTAAACGATATGAACGACTTATAATGGTCGTAAGGTAAAAGATGGAGTGCAAGAATGGCTACTCATACAACAATTGAACTTGAGCAAATTCTGCCGCCAGAAGTTTACGAGCGTTTGCAAGCCGAAGCCACGCGCTTACAGGCCAGTTTGAGCGACGTTGTGCGCGAAGCGATTGAGGAATACCTCGATATTCCTGATGACGAGGATTACGAGGATACGCCGGACGAGCAAATCATCGCGGATATTCGGCAAGGTTTGCATGAGGCACTCACAGGACAGACCATTCCAGCCGATGAAGCGATGGCTTTAATCCGAAAGCAGATCGCTGATGAACAAGATTAGGATCGAATTTTCGAACCAATTCTTAAAAGAACTTCGGCGAATTGTTCGCAAATATCCTCAAGCGGCTAATGAAGTTGATGCCCTACTTGAGCAGCTAAAGCAAGGAGAACGTCCGGGCGACAAAATCCCAAACGCGGGATATGACGTTCAAAAAGTGCGTTTAAAGAATCCTTCGGCAAATAGAGGGAAACGCGGCGGATTACGTGCAATATACTATTTTCAGCTTGCCGAGCAAATTACTATGATTGCAATCTATTCCAAAACGGAACAGGAAGACATTTCCATAGAAGTTATCCGTCAAATCATTGATGAGTATTCATCAACTTCAAAACCTGACAAATCAGAGTGAGTACTAAACTGCTATGACACACCTCTCTTTCCGCGAACGGCTACAACAGGCGCAGCCCATCCTCGGCGACGGGGCGATGGGGACGCTGCTGCACCAGCACGGCGTACCGATTACCACCTGTTTCGACGAACTGAACCTGACGCACCCCGAACAGGTGGAGCGCATCCACAAAGGCTATTTGGAGGCGGGGTCAGAACTGATCGAAACCAACACCTTCGGCGCGAACCGCTACAAGCTGGCGAAGCACGGGTTGGAAGGCAAAGTCACCGCGATCAACCGTGCCGCCGTCGAACTGGCGAAGCGCGTCATCGCCGACAGTGGCAAACCCGCTTACCTCGCGGGGTCGGTCGGGCCGCTGGGTGTGCGGCTCAAACCGTTCGGTCGGGTGAAGGCCGAAGAAGCGCGTGCCGCCTTTGGTGAGCAGATCAAGGCACTGGCAGAAGCCGGTGTTGATGTCATCCTGATGGAAACCTTCAGCGACCAGATGGAACTGCTGGAAGCGCTGGCTGCCGCCCGTGAAGCCGCGCCGGATTTGCCCGTTATCTGCCACATGACCTTCGGGCAGGATGACCGCACCCTGCTCGGCGACCTGCCCACACAGGTCGCGCGTCAGCTTAACGAGGCCGGCGCGGATGTCATCGGCGTGAACTGCGGCGGCGGCCCCCAGCAGTTGTCGCGCATCCTACAGGCGATGCACCAAGCCGTCCCTGCCGCCACCCTTTCGGCGATGCCCAACGCGGGCTTCCCCGAATCGGTCGGCGAACGCATGATGTATCCGGCGACCGAGGAATACTTCGCGGATTATGCGCTGACGTTTAAGGCCATCGGCGCGAAGGTCATCGGCGGCTGCTGCGGCACGACTCCCGCCCATATCGCAGCCATGCGGTCGGCGCTGGATAACCCCGCGCTGCCGCTGCCACACATCCAGATGCAAGACCCCGGCGGGGATGACCTGCTTGCCGTACCCGAACGCCCGACCGAACTGGCGCAAAGGCTGGCGCGGGGACAGTTCGTCATCACTGTCGAAATGGCTCCGCTGCGGAGCTTCGTCCCCCAAAAGCTGCTGGCCGCCGCCCAACTGCTCAAGGAAGCCGGCGCGGATATGGTTAACGTGGCGGACAGCCCCACCGCGCGGATGCGAATGAGTCCGTGGGCGCTGTGCCACTTCCTGCAAACGCGGGTCCATATGGAAACGGTGCTGCACTTCCCCACGCGCGGGCGTAACCTGCTGCGTGTTCAGGGCGACCTGCTGGCGGCACACGCGATGGGCTTGCGGAACTTATTCGTGGTGATGGGCGACCCGACCAAAATCGGTGATTACCCCGAAGCGATGGATAACTACGATGTCGCTCCCTCGGCGCTGATCGGCATCATCAAGCACAAAATGAACACCGGAACCGACCAAGCGGGCAACAGCATCGGGCAGCCGACGACCTTCACCGTGGGCTGTGCGCTGAATATGTTCGCGGCTGATCTTGACCGCGAGATCGGTACGCTGGTCAAGAAGCTGGAAAACGGGGCGGACTTCGCGCTGGGGCAAGCGGTATTCGAGCCGCACCGTATTGAGGTGTTCCATAAACGCTACCGTGAAATGACGGGCGAGGACTTCAAGCTGCCGGTGCTGATGGGGTTGATGCCCCTGTACAGCATCCGACATGCACGCTTCCTACACAACGAAATCCCCGGTGTCAGCATCCCCGACTCGCTGATGGAACGGATGGACAAAGCCGGTGAACACGCGGCGCAAGAAGGCGTGAAGATTGCCCAAGAACTGCTGCGCGACATTCGCGGCATGGTCAGCGGCGCATATATCATTCCGGCCTTTGGGCGCTACGAACTGGTCGCCGATGTCATCGACGCGGTTCCGGTGGGATAACGGCTCCAAAGTCAAAAAATTCGGCAAACTGCACATAAAGCGACTCTCGATTGAGGGTCGTTTTGTTTCTCATGGTAGCATGGTAGTAGAGGCCGTTCCTAAGTGACTTGTAAATCTGCCGATGGTCACTTCACCAATGGCCTAAGGCATTGGAGGCTTGTATGGGTTATTTGATTCAGTGGGACAATACCGATAAAACGGTGGTCTTGCAGCAGTACACAGGTGAAGCCGGCAAAGAAGACCTTTACCACCTTGCCGAAGAATCCGCCAACATGCTCAACGGTGTCTCGCATACAGTTCACCTGATTATTGACGAACGGACGATCAAATTGAGTCTCAGCTCGGTCGATATGAAATACCTCGAAATGCATGTGCCGCCCAACCAAGGTGCGGTCGTCATGCTGGTCGAGAAGAACAGCCTACCGTATAAGCAGTGGATACAAACGTTGGGTAAATCAAGAGCGCCAAAAGCCTTTGATAAGCCGTTTTTCGCCGCAACACTCGAAGAAGCGCGGGAACTGTTACACCAATTATTTGGCGTACGCTATCCATAATATAGAAATAAAAGAGGGGCGATCACATATCGCCCCTCATAAACCTCACTCAAGTTGCATGGCTAAGTGCGGACGGCCACTCGCCCACCCCGGTAGCGGCGGAACTCGTACTTGAAGGTGCGGGTAAGCGCGAACTGGATGAGGATACCCAGCACCGCCAGCACCAGCGTCCACACCGGATCGAGGCCGAGCGCGAGCGTCATCATCTGTGCGCCAACCAGCGACGACACCAAGATCAGGAACTCGAACGACAGCCCCAGCAGGATAAGACCACCGATGATACCGCCGATTGCCAGCGCCCACGGCGAAACCGGCTGCAATTCGAGCATGGTTGCGAGGCCGTTGGTCAGCAGGATACCGAAGTGCAGACCGATGAAGAACACCGCCACATAATAAAGGAACCAACTGAGCAGCGCACCGATCAACCCGCCGACAACCAGTACGATGATATTAATGGCGACATCGTTGGAAGCGACCAGCGAAGTCGCAATCGTCGCGCCGACAATCGCCCCTGCGATTACAATCACGAATTCATACACGCGCCAGCCCGCCACCAGCAACACCAGCGCCACGATCACCATCACCACGCGGGTGACGGTCGACTGCGGCGTTTGCGTTAGGCGGTCGAAGAAGCCGGTGATGGTATCAGTTGTCATCTCAGCCGCCTGCATCGTCTGTTCAACCAGTGGAACAGGCGTGGGGTCAGCCGACTGAGCAGCGGCATGGTGGACAACGACGAAATTGAGCGCGACAAGGACAAACGCTGCGAGGATTAGCCAATAACTCCGGTGGATAACCTTTCCTTCAGACATGGTGATGCTCCTATCTCATTCGCTTCATGTTCTGATTTGCATTATAGGAAAGTTCAAAACGCCGTACATGCGTTAGCTTTCCTATTATGAGATGGGTGAGACGGGGAACTTGCGTTGAATATTAGAGATATTTATCACAAATCATCCTTTTGACTATTCGTGATCTAACCAACCGGATGATCTTGAATATGGTAAGTTGCCCCATTACTCAGTGTGGATACCGGGCTACAGTGGAAACATGGATCGTGATAGACAAAACGTCATTATCAGCAAGAAGCAGAAGGAGCTAAAAATGGCGAATTACAACCGATCACAGAATGAGAATGATTGGGGCAGCGAAAGCCGCAACAACAATGATTACGACTATGAAAACGAGCGTAACTATGTTGAACGCCGCCGCAATCAAACCTCGAACCGCAGCTTTGACTACGACAATGACAATGATCGCATGAGAAATCGCGGTGGGCAGTCGTTCGGTAATCAGGACTACGACCGCCAGAACTTTGGTAGCGGTCGCCGGGGGGATACGGACTGGGACTTTGACCAGAACCGCAATCGTGGCAGCAACTGGGGCAACGAAAACCAAAACGACCGTGGCTACGGCTCGTCGCAGGGGAATTATGGGCGCTCCGGCTCATCGTCGCAGGGCAGCGACTATGGTCGCTTCCGTGATCGCGGCTTCCGCGCTGGCGGCAACTCCGATTACTACGGGCGTGACCGTGGCTATACCGGCTCGGACTTCCAACAGGATTTCGGCGGGCCAAACTCGGAAAGTTATGACTATGGTCGCCGCAGCGGTTGGGGCGAAAATGACTCCAGCTATGGGCGCGGCGGTAATGATTACAACCGGGGTAACTCCGGTGGTCAGGGTAATTGGAGCCAACAGTCTGGCAGCAGCATGGGCCAGCGCGGCCAATATTACGGGCGTGGGCCGCAGGGCTACCAGCGTTCGGATGATCGCATCCGCGAGGATATCAACGACCGCCTGACATGGCACGGCGATGTCGACGCGACGATGATCAACGTTACCGTTAATAAGGGTGAAGTCACCCTTGAAGGAACCGTCCCGCACCGCCACCAGAAGCGGATGGCAGAAGATATTGCGGAACAGGTACAGGGTGTAAACGACGTTCAAAACCGTCTGCGCGTCCAAAGCGCCTCGGACGAGGGCAATTCGGGCGGCAGCACTGGTAGGAGCAGCAGCGGGAACAAACGCTCGACAACCGCTGGTTCAACTGCCAAGAAGGCCAATGAACGTGAGACCGACAAATCCACGAGTATGAGCAGCCAACTCCAAAACGGCTCGATGCGGGAACGCACAAATTAGCCCTCCGTTTTGAAAATGAAGCCGGACACCTTTTCAGATGTCCGGCTTTTTGTTGTCCAGTTCCTTAAAAGGCTAAATACAGGAGTTGCCTAAAAACCGTAAGCAGTCGTACATTAAAGGGTATGGTGAGAACAGCGTATGAGAATGGTTTGGAATACGCTTGCGGTTTGGTACATTCTCCCAATTGATGTTAAGCTAAAATTGAACCGGTTGACACACAGTAGAGCGAACAACGCTTATGGCATCTCAAAATTTGTCCGGCTCGACGCTTGGGAAATATGAACTACGCCAAGTCATTGGTGTGGGGGGTATGGCCTCGGTTTATCAGGCACACCAATCCAACCTTGACCGTTTGGTCGCCGTCAAAATCCTCAGTCAGGCGCTGACCAACGAGCCGGGTTACGCAGAACGCTTTAACCGCGAGGCGAAAACAGCCGCCTCGCTCGAACACCCGAACATCGTTCCTGTTTATGACTACGGCACGCACGAGCAGATCACCTATGTGGTCATGCGCCTGCTGACGGGCGGCACGGTTGGCGAACGACTGCACCACCAGCAGCAGAACGGCCTTGAGCTGCCCTCCCTCAGCGAAGTCAGCCAATTGCTGCGGCAGGTCGCCAGCGCCCTCGACTACGCCCACAGCCTCGGCGTGATCCACCGCGACATTAAACCCAGCAATATCATGTTCGACAACCGGGGAACGCCCTACGTGGTAGACTTCGGTATCGCCAAGCTGCTGGAAGGCTCGGCGAACATGACCAGCACCGGCATGGTGATGGGTACACCCGCCTATATGGCCCCCGAACAGTGGCGCGGCGACAAAATTTCTGCCGCGACCGACCAGTATGCGATGGGCGTACTGATGTACATCCTGCTCACCGGTCGCCAGCCATTTGAAGCGCCCACGCCCTACGCGCTGATGCTCAAGCATATGAACGACATTCCTCTGTCGCCTTCTGCCATCCGCGAGGATATTCCCATCGGTGTCGCAGCCGTCATCGAACGCTCGATCAGCAAACAAGCCGAAGACCGCTACCCGAACATGCTCGAATTTGCCGACGATCTCAGCCGCGCGGTGCGGGATGCGGGTGAGAGCAAAACGGGCTTCTTTACCGTGAATATGGGCAAAGGTGGCGAGGCAGTCTCACTCACCCCTAGCCGCCAAACCAAAGCGCCAACCAACCCACCCGCGCAGCATACACCAACCGGCACGGGCGCAGGCACGATGGATGACGACGCGCGGACGGAAGTCGTGCTGCCTCGGACAGGCGCGAACGTCGCCGAGCCGCAGCCTGAACCATCCGTCAAATCGACCAAAGGCACGACCGTCAAAACCATCCCGCCCTATACCGGCAGTGGTGGCAGCGGCAGCCAGAATGTGTACGACACCTCCGGTCAGCCGCCCGCCGCTGGCAAGCGCCCCGGCATCGCCGTATTCGGTGTCGTCGGCGCGGTCGTGGTCATCGCCCTCATCGCCTTCTTCATCTCGCGTGGCGGTGGCGATGGCACACCAACCCCAACCGCGACTTCGGCGGCGGTCGTCGTTTCCGCGTCAGATACACCCTCGGACGAAGCCACGACTGTCGGCGCGACCAACACGTCCGAAGCAGTCGTTGTTTCCGCCTCGGATACACCTGCGGTAATCGCACAAGTCGCGACCGATGCTGCTGGGAAAGGTCAGTTGACGTATGAAGCCATCGTAGATACACCTGCGGTAATCGCACAGGTCGCGACCGATACCGTCGAACCCACCGCCACCGATGTGCCGCCAACCGCGACAGACACGGCGACCGACGCACCGACCACAACCCCCACCAACACCGCGACCGACGCACCAACCAGCACGCCGACCGCGACCAATACCGACCTACCAACCCTCACGCCCACGCCCGCCACGCCCGTCGCCCTGATGCGGCGGCAGTTGACCGTGCGACAGGGGCCGGGTTCGCAGTATCCGGCGCTGACCACCTTAGCAGCGGGTATCGAGGTCGAAATCTTGGGCATCAGCGACGACGGCGCGTGGTTCCAAATCCTGTTGGATGACGGCACCCTCGGCTGGCTGCCCACCTCGTCACCGTTGATTACCACTGCGGGTAACATCTTCGACCTGCCGGAAGCCGATCCGCCGACCGTTACACCGACCAACACGCCGGAGCCATCGGACACACCGACCAGCACCAATACACCAACCGCGACCACCGTGTTCACGGCGACACCCACCAACACGGCGACGACTACACCGACCCTCACACCCACGCCAACTGCCACACGTCCATCGGCCACCGCGACCCGTACCCGCACCCCGCAGCCGAGCGCGACTCCGGTTGTCAACGCCACCGTTACGGGCAACCAGTCGATCAACGTGCGTACCGGTGATGGATCGTCCTTCTCAGTACTCACCTCGCTCCGACCGGGAACCGTCGTCAAGGTGCTGGGCATCAGCCGCACCCATAACGATTGGTTCCAGATTGAGCTTGAGGACGGACGTAAAGGCTGGGTCTCCGCCCGCCTCGTCACCATCAGCGGCAACCTCGCCAGCATACCGTTCGTCACACCGCCGCAAGCACCTGCCGCCACGCGCCAACCGACCGCCGTCCCAACCCGCGCGGGTGGCAATAACAATAACAACGGTGGCGCGACTCCGGTGGGTACGGGCGTGGATTGCAGCCAACTGCGTACCACCTCACCCGTTGACTGGATCAACACGAATGCCGAAGGCGGTACGACCACCTTCTACTGGAACACCGTCCCCGGCGCGAACGATTACTGGCTGTTCTGGTACGCTGAAGATGGACACGAAGTCGCCCGCTACAACACGGGCGGCGTGACCAGCAGCGTCCAACTGGATACCCGCCCGACGACTAAATTTGGCGAGTTCGCTAATTACTTCTGGCGCATCGAAGCCCACAAAGACGGCCATGTGGTTTGCGAATACAATCACCCGAACAAGCTCCACCGCGAGGGCTACTAGGCTCAAATCAGATGCTCTTGTCAGGGCGCACACGGCTGTGCGCCCTTTTATTTTCGAAGCATCATCCACCACCGCCTAAAATTGTTGTGCCATTTCAAGGTGAGTTGTGGTTAGATTGAAAGTAATGAAGTTTGCAATATACGGATGCGGTCACGTCATCCACGCTTTTCTGCACCACCATCGCCGAACTTACACCCGCCATCCGACTGCCATTAAAACGGTGGTCGGGTGTGCCTAAAAAGCGCAGGAGTTTATTTGCATGAAGCCGTTTCGTTTTAATCTCGCAAGTTTGATGTTCGTGTTCCTGCTGGGGTTCGGCTTGGTGGCTCGCCCTACCACCGCGCAGGACGCGCCTGAACAACCCGCCGTCACCGATACCTGCGCCGATGTGCGCTACCTGATGGCGCGGGACACCACGCCTGACCAACTGCTGCGCGGCGGTGGTGTGCTGGAACCGTCAACCCCCGCCGGTGGGCAGGTCGGCGCGGGAAATGACATGGGCGACCATTGGGTGTTCTCGGTCGATGGTGCGACCAACTCGACCACCATGAACGTCACCTTTACCGATCTCCCGGCTGATCTACCGCTGGAGTTCGCGCTCTTTCAAGGCATGACGCGCGTCACCCCAACCAACACCTACCAGCCGATCACACCCGACGAAACCTACACCCTGTCCACCCGCGACAACGGCATCTACACGCTGGTCGTGCAGTTGGCGAACATCAGCGACCTCGAACGGCTGACGGATACCTTCGGTTATATCGTCACGGCGGATTTTCAGAGTGGGGGTGACCCACTCGCCGCCATCAACACCCGGCGCATCCGCGACACAGCGAGTAATCAAGATTTGGCGCTGAATCAGGACTACGAGGTGCTGGACGGTAAGCAAGTCTTCACCTTCCGCAGCGGTGCAGTCTTCAAAACCAACCCGGCAGCCGTCCAAGCCGTGAACCAGATGCCCGACAAAGCTGGACGTTTGGATTTCGACGGTGGCGGTACCTTAATCGTCGATAACTGGGCGCGGGAAATTAGCCTGCTCGGTGGCAACCTCTCAGTCATCGGCACGCTGGACGAGGCGCAGCGCACCTACTTCATCGAAAACTTCGGCGCGGGGCAGTCGCTCATCAACAACGTTCAGAGCGACCTGCGCGACATCACCGACTCCAACCGTACCCACATCGTCACCGACTGGCAGGGCATCACTGGGGTCTGGGTCATGACCGACTGCATGGGCTACAAACTCGCCGATGGGCGCACCTTCACCGTCGCGGTAGACAACACGCTTACTCAGCGCGACTTTCAAGTACTCGGCGCTGCCGCTGGCGCACAAACCTGCCCCGATTTTCTCTCGCGCTTCAAAGGGTTGAACGCCACCGGACAAACCGTCGATCAATCCGTATGTATGTCGTGGTCTCCGGTTGAAGCCGGTACCGAAGTGACGATGCTCGGCGGGGTGCTGAACGCCACGCTGGTCGAAGGCCGCTCGATCACCTTGCAATCGGACAGCATCCGCATGACCGCGCTGGCAAACGCCACCAACGCCGACTCGGATGATCTGCCGCTTGATATTCAAGTGGTGGATGGTACCCAGCCGGTCAGCATCAAACTCGATTGGACAAACCTTGCCGATTTCGCGTATGCCGACGACGGTGCCAATGGTCGGACGCTGCGCTTCGGCTTCTTGGATGAACCGCGCACCAGCACCACCCGCCCCGGCGTGGAACTCCTCTCGCTGGATGCGATTGATGACGTGCTGCATATCGTCTATCGCGGCGCGGGTGCGAACGCCAGCGGTGGGCGTGAACTGATCCTGCTGCCGCGCGGCGAAAGCTACCTCGAAATCGTCACCCCCGCCGGAACACCCACCTTTAACGGCGCGGTGTTCAACGGTCAGGCGCTGCCGGACGAAGCCGGTTACCAGCCGCGCGGCCTGAACAACCTCGGCGGCGAGTGTGCGCCCATCAACACCCTGCTCGACCAGTTCAACTGTGCGCCCAATGGCGACATCAACCCCGCCAACGGCAACCTGTGGTACGCGATCACTGATCTGACCGCCTACCATCCCGTGTTCGACCTCGCGCTCACCCGCAGCTACAACAGCTATAACATGGCGGGCGATGGCGCGTTCGGGCGCGGCTGGACGAGCGACTTCCCGCTGGATTACACCATCGCCTTTGATGACAGCACCAACTCGCGCGTGGTCGATCTGGCGAACACCGAGCCGGAAACCCGCACCACCTACCGCCTCGGCCTTGACCCGACGTGGGCGGCTCGCGGCATCCTCACCCTGACCACTGCCAGCGGCTCGATACACCAATTCGTGCGGGATGCGAACGCCACCGCGCAGGGTGAAACCTACCGTGCGCTGACGATGCCCGGCTGGACGCTCACTCGCGCCGGAGCAAACGCACTGGCATGGCTGCGTTCCGATTGGACGCTGACCTATACCGACGGCCTCACCTACACCTTCGACCGTGCCGGGCGGATGCGGCGCTTCGGCTATCCGGCGCAGGGTTACACCGCCACTATCCATTACCCGTGGGCGGATAACCTCGAAGGGCCGGGGGCGCTTGGCGATCAACCCGTGACCATCACCGACAGCACCAACACGCGCCAGATTGAACTCTACTACGACGACGCGCACCACATCGTCACCTCGCGGCTGCGCGACTTAACGCAGTCTGACGCGGCGAGTGGAACGTGCAACCTCGACGAGTCCTGCTTCGAGACACAGTACACCTACACCGGTGATTTCCTCACGGGTGTCACCTATCCCGATGGGCAGCAAGCCGCGTACGAATATGACGAGATGGGGCGCTTAATCCGCCACGACGACCCACATGCGCCGGTTGCCCCGATCATGGGTTACACCTACTTCACCGCCGAAGAAGACACACCCGCCGTCGGTCAGGGCGCGGTCACAGCCGCCTACATCCTCAAACCGGATGAGCCGACCCCGAACGCCGAAACCTCCTTCGCGTGGCGGCGGCTCGAAACGGTAACGGGCAGCGGCACACGTGCGGTCACTGTCACCGACGAGTACGGCGCGGCGCACCGCTACACCTATACACGGTCATCCGGCAGTTTGACGGGTGCGGGCGACAGCTACACCCTCGCCCAAACCGAGAACCTGTGGGCAGCAGCGGGCAGTTTTGAGGCCGTCCCCACCAAATATGAATGGGCAGCCGGGCAGCTTGCCGCCGTCCCCACCCGTTTCTTGCCGGGGGCGACCAATATCGGGCGCAGCCGTGTCGATTTGGACACCAACGCCAACGGACAGATCAGCGGCCTCAGCGGTGGCTATCCCGGCGTAAGCATCACTCCGTCATCGGATGCGGTCGGGCAGTTCCCGGTCCGTCAGATCGTGCCGTCGCAAATCACCTTCGCCAACGGTTCCGGCTGGACGTTCGGCGGTTATAACGCGGATGGCTTCTTCACCACCTACACCGACTCGAACGGCGCACACTACACCGTCGAGCGTGACGAGGCCAACCGCCCCACCCGCGTCACCCGCAGCGAGGATCAGGTGACGTGGACGCTCACCTACAACGAAGGCGGTTACGTCAGCAGTGTGCAGCAGTCCAGCGCCGTTAAAGATGACACGGGCTACAGCGTACAGTATGAATGGGATGGTTTAGGCCGTTTGGTCGCCGTCGCCGATGATCTGCTGGGCGCGTACCGCATCAACTACACCCCCGCGACCGGGGAAGCCGATGGCAGCATCACCAGCGCCATCACGGTAACTGACCCTTCCGGCGCGGTGACTGTTTCGCGCTTTGATGGGCGCGGTCGCCTGATTGAAACCCGCCTGCAAACCGCTGCGGATAGTGAGGATTACCTCAGCCGCACCACTTACGAATACGACACGGCAGACCTGCTGGGACGTGTCTCCGCCAGTGTCCGCTGGCTGGCTGGCGCGGATGGTGAGGTTGAACTCCGCACCACCTACCACTACCAAGCCCAACCGCAGTTGGATCAAGTCGGCGAAGCAGTGACGATTGGCGGCACGCGAGTCACCCAAACCGATGCCTACGGGCGCGAAACGGTCGCCGTTTACGACGCGCTCGGTCGTATCCGCTTGCTGGGCGATGCGTCCGGCCTCACTCGCCGCTTCGACTACACCGTCAGCAGCGTACAGAACCCGCTGCCCGCCAACTCCATCAATCCCAACGGCCTCAAAATCGTCCAGCAGGATTATCAGGGCGGGCGGCTGACCGCCACCACCGATTACCTGTTCGACTACGGCTGGCAGCTATCCGGTGTCATCCGCCGCGAGCAGAACCCGTTCGCCGCTGCCCCCGGCACATGGTCTGCCGAGTGGCGCTTGTTCTCGCAAACCGTCAACGCGCTCAACCCCAACGTCCGCAGCTTGATCGCGCCAGTCGAAGCCTTCCCCGACCCCGGTATCGTCTGGGGCGACAGCTACACCAATGGCCGCCCGACGAGCATCACCGCCCAGCGTACCAACCCGCTGACCGGACGACCGGATATTGACCCGAACCTCAAAACCGCCATCGACTTCCTCGGTCGCCCCACCGAAATCACGCAGACCGTCAGCGGGGCGCTGCAAACCACCTACATCAGCTACTGCCCCGCCGCCAATGGGGGGACGCTCGAACTCCGCGCCTTACCCGCCGCGCCCGCCCTAAGCTGCGACCGTCCCGCCGGGGTGGCGCTCGCCCTGACCTACGACGCGCACCACCGCCTGACGGGTACCATCGACGCGACCACCCGACGCGACATCACCTACAGCACCGATGTCAATAACGGTGGGACGCTGGTGAACGTGCAAGCCTCGTCCCTCAGCGGTGGCACCATCTACACTTGGGCGCTGCACTACGATGCCGCCGGACAGCTTACCGCGTGGACGGACGAGTACGGCGTGGAACACCTGTACACCTACGACACCTTGGGGCGCTTGGCAGCCGTCACCGTCACCGACCAGCCGCAAGCCTCTTTCACCTTCACCTACAACACCGCCAGCTTACTGGTGCAGCAGGTCGATGGCACGGGTCGCGGCACCGCCTACGCCTACGACGCAGCCGGTCGCCTGATCTTGCAGCAGGACGTGTTGACCAAGAATTCGGTCAGCTACACCTACGACACGCTTGGCCGCCTCAGCAGCCAGATTTCGCCGCTGGGCAGCGTCACCACCTACGAATACAACGACCCCGTGAACCCCGCACGCCTGAGTGCCATCATCACCGCCGCCGGGCGTGAGCAGTTCGCGTGGAATGACGCGCGCGCTACGCTGACCTACACCAACCCCACCGGACGGCAAACCGTCTACACCTTCGATGGCCTCGGCGCTCTCTGGCAGGTCAACACGCCCGAAGGCCGCCTCTACCAACTGCTCTACAACGACGCGGGCAGCCTCACCGGCTGGCAGGTGCGCGAGGGCAGCAGCAGCCGTATCGTCACCCTCGGTTACGATGATGCCAACAACCGCGTCACGCTCGGCGCGGAGGGCGCGGAGTGGACGTGGGCGCTGGACTTCACCGCCGCCGGAGACTTAGCCGCCGTGACCAATCCGGCAGGGCAAAAGCTCGGCCTCACCTACGACCCGCTGGGCAAGCTGGCCGCCATCACCGCCGCCAACAAACCGCAGTGGCAGTTGGAACACCCCGCCGGCGAGGGCGAACTCACCGTCACCGACGCACAGGGCAGCGCCAGCACCTACACCTTCGACAGCCTCTACCGCCTTATCGAGTCGCAGCGCGACGATGCCACCACCGGTATCGAGTATGTGTGGTCAGGCGATACCAACGGCCTCGTCAACGCCCGCCTGACGGACACGGGCGGCACGAGCGTCTATACCTTCTGGCCGGGGGATGAACGCCAGCCGCCGCAGATCATCGTCCGCACGTCCGGTCAAAAGCTCACCTACACCTACAACACCGAGGGCTTGCTCGAAAGCATCAACCGCGAGGTGTGTTTGGTCGCGCCCTTCGCCGATGTCACCAGCGCCGAACTCGACCAGATCGACCAATTCTCACCCGCCGCCTGTGAGGACGAAACCTCGCCGGATGTGTGGCTTGGCACGACCCGCTTCCTGTACGACACCCTCGGTCAGCCCATCCGCACCATCGACGCGGAGCAAAACGCCGAGTCCTTCACCTACGACGCGGCGGGTAATCTGGTCAGCTACCAGAACCCCGACGGCAAAACCTACACCTACAGCTATGATGGCTTGAACCGCGTCAGCCGCATCACCAGCCCTGCCGGTATCGACCTGCTTTTCACCTACACGCTGGATAACGTAGCGGGGATCTGCCAATCGCGCAGCCTCGACCGTCTCGACTATGCCGGATGCGCGGCAGCCGGTGGCGTGGTTTCGACCTACACTTACGACGGCTTGGGGCGGCGGCTGGGCGAGAGCTTCCCACTCGTCGGCAGCACCGGTCAGTTCACATGGGCGTACGGCGCGGCGGGTGGCGGCGCACCGACCGAAGCCAACGGTCAACCGCTGACCTACGATGCCTTCGGTTTGCTCAAGACCTCCGGTGAAACCGGGTTCGCCTACACCAACCCCGCCGCGCTCGGCAGCATCTCCGGCGCGAACGGCCTGACCATCACCTACGACAAGAAAGGCCGCCCTGCCATCCTCGAAATCGGCGACCAGAGCCTGAGCATCAGCTACGCCGCCGATGGGGGCTACACCCTCCGCGACGACATCAGCGGCGCGACTCTGCGCTTCGCCCTCGGTGGCAGCGGCTTGCTCGAAACCGTTGACTACAAACCCGGTAATCCCGATGAAGCCACCCCCGCCCTGCAAATCCAGTACATCGGGCAGGAACCGAACGGCCTCACCTCCTTCAGTCTCCTGTGGGGCGATGGCTACATCACCGACTTCCGTGCTAACCGTCGCGGCGAGAATATCTACCTCAACCACCAGACGCAGGACTTCGACCTCGGCCTGACGCTCGATACCGTCCACAGCGCGGGTGGCTTGCTCCAGCGGCAGGTCATCACCGGCGGCAGCGCCAGCGGGGGGTACTTCAACGGCACGGTCACGGGCGGAACCATCACCGTCCGAGGTTACGACCAGAACGACCGGCTGCTCACCATGCGCGTCAGCGAGTCCGAAGGCAGCCGCCTGCTCTATCAAGCCACCTACGTTTATAACGACTTCGGGCAGCTCATCCGCGAAACACGCCAGTACGAAGGCGGCACACAGGCCGTCCTCAACTACCGCTACGACACCGCCGCGCGTAACCTGCTGGTCGCTACCGATGTCAGCATCAGCGAAGCCGCGCCGGAACAAGCCGTCAGCGGCGTGGTGATCTTCCTGCTGCTCGGTTCGGGCGGTGCGGTCGGGCTGCGGCGTTACGGGTCACGGCGGCTGTTGAATGGGGTGGTCGCGCTGGCGCTGGTGTTCAGCCTAATGAACATCACCGCCGCGCAGGATGCCCCCACTCCCGTCATACAGGCACGCTATACCTACGCTTACGACGAGCGTGGCAGCCTCGTTTCCGTCACCCCAACAGGCGGCGAAGTCTGCACTACTTACGCCTACGACAGCGCCAACCAACTCACGGGTGTCACCAGCGGCGATCAAACCACCACCTACCGCTACGATGCCTACGGGCGCTTAATCGCGGCGGGGGCGACAAAACTGGTTTACGTGGGCGATGCCACCACGCCCTTGATGGTTATCGAAAACGGCGAACCGCGCTTCTATGCCCAAACCGCCGATGGCACCCTGCTCTTTAGCGCCAGCGGTGAAAGCCTCTCGCCCTTCATCAGCAGCGGCGACCGTCAGGTGCTTGGGCAGCGGCCTTATGGCACCGCCGAAACCGCCGACGACGTGCGCCCGATGTGGGTGTTCGACCCCTTCGGTCGCTATCTGGCGTTAGACGCGCCATCAGCCGCTGAACCCTGCGCCCTGCTGGCTGCCGCGCCGGACGCGAGCATTCCGAACTTCATGCCTGCCCTCAACGGCATGGTGTGGGATACGCAGACCAACCTGTACTTCGGCGGGGGACGTGCCTACTCGCCCGCGCTGGCTCGCTACTTACAGCGTGACCCGCTCGGTGCGGATGCCCACGGCAGCGTGTACGACTTCGCCGCCAGCCGCAGCACACCGCCCCTCCGCAACGCCGATGTGCCGTATCTCGAAGGCTTGGCGCACCTCTCCGCCGCCAGCGCGGTAGAAGGCCATCTCACCAACCTCAATGCCGCCGCCATCACGGGGCAGTACGCACCCTCGCCGTTGGGTACGCTGGTCGATCCGTTAGCCGCCGCTTTGCCCAAACCGGAACAGGCACAAACCGCAGCCATGACCGACTTGCTCAACCTGCCCGTGTGGCTGGCACAAGCGTACAACTTACCGGGGCCGCAGTTCGACCCCGCGACCGGTGCGCTCCGCTTGCTGGCGGATAACGCCCCCGGTCAAGGCGGTTGGGGCGCGGCAGCCGTCGCTGATCTGCAAAATGGAATCTTCGGCAATGGTGCGTGGCAACCAACCGTACCCCAAACCCCACAGCAGCAGTTAGCCGGGTTGGTCGGGCGCACGGGTATCGTCCCGCAGCGCTTAACCACTTACTTTAATCAGGCGTGGCAAGCACCGCAGGTCACGCTCACCGATAGCTGGCAATCCGTCACGCCCGATTTCTCGCTCGCGAACACACCCGCAGCCGTGTTGGAACGCTTACCCCGCGCTTTGCAAGACTTCAGTCAAGCAGGGGATGTACTGGCGCTCACACAATCGATAGATGACCTGACCACCCTTCGCGGGATGGATTGGGTCAACCGTTGGCTGGCACAGTCGCTGCCCGCCTTACCGGAACTGCCGCCCACCGATACCGCCGCGTGGAAGCACGAGTGGTTCACGGATGCGCTGGCGGAGGTTGAAGGCGCTGGCATCCCGCTGCCCGAACTCCCGCACCTGCCCCAGTTCCCGCTGGGGCTTGGCGCAAACTAATCCCCGCATGTCTCCCCTCCCTGATACTTCGGCTATCAGCGGAGGGAGCTTGCGACCGTGCTGATGTGGGCTGGGGGTGGGGTAATTCCCATTTCCGAGGAATATACAACGATCTCTGTATTAAACTTGGCGTACTTGGCGACTTGGCGGTTTATTTTTATATCGATTTCCCACACTCGCCTTCTCCCCTCCCTGATACTTCGGCTATCAGCGGAGGGAGCTTGCGACCGTGCTGATCTGCCCCGCGCGTTCGTTTTGGTTTGTCATCATTGATACCTATCGTCGGCCTTATAGGGCTGTTTCTACATGGAAGTTATTATACGCCTCATCAATAAGCAACGCGGAATAGCCAGCTAAACCAGTTGATGAGGTTATCGCTGTTCTTGTCGTTGTATCGACTCGTATTCCCCCGCCTTTGCCTTTAGCTGGAGACTGGCGACTGATAGCTGACGACCTACTGCATTGAACTTGAAACTTGCCACTTGTAACTTCAAACTATTATCACTTACGTTTGAATCCGGTTTGTGCCACAAACCATTTACTAACCATTTACCTACCATCTTAACACTTCCACTCCCTCAAAAAGTTAGCGCCAACAACGCCAAAAAGTGACCAAATGTTCTGACAAATGTTCACCCTTTTACGCAAGATAGCTGCTATCCTGTTCATAGGAGCGACCACACAAGTTTCCGTCTTGACTGAAGCCTCCCTCGCTTGCGGGCGATCAGCGACTGAGCTTGCCGCAAGGTAGCAGATCGGTGTCGCGCCAGCGACGGAGGGGGTTCTCCGCCGCATCTTAACAACCACATCCGTTTGGCACTCGCATTTGCCTTTAGCTGGAGACCGGCGACTGATAGCTGATGACTTGCATTGGACTGTCACCTGTTGACTATCGACTATAGACTACCTTTTGCCGCTTATTGTGCTTTTGAAGGGATTCCATCACTGGCGGTATACTGCCGCCGCCGCCGCCAATGCCGCCACAAAAAATCGGCTTTTTTGTCGCCCACTGACATTTCCGACACTGACGACACTGACGACATTTAGGACAGAGAACCTTTGTAACAACAGCATCAACAGCATCAACAGCATCATTGCTCGGTCAAATGTTGAGAATAATGAGAATCGGAGTTGCAAATGTTGTAACAACTGCAATTTTTATAACATTTAAGGGGAAACTTCAGAAACTGCGGAAACCCAGTTTCTAAATTTGCAGAATTTGACGAACTTTCCGAATGAAGCAGCTTTTAGGTCAGATCAAAACCGCTATTAGCCTCGTCCTCTGTATTCCTTGGCGTTCTTGGCGACTTGGCGGTTAATCTTTTTTGGTAACCTTCAACTATTCCAAAGCCCTTACATCGGCGATTGCGTCGCTCATGAGGCTGCCCCACAGGCGGTACTGGTTGTTCGCCAGATTTGACCGCAGCAGTACTCGTTCTTGTGTCTCGTTGGCGGGCAGCTTGCAGAAGTCGTACAGCACGGTTACGGGGTCGTTGTCATCCGCCAGCAGCGGCTCCACAATCGTTACCGCCGCGTCCTCCGGCGCATCCGTAATTCCCTGCTGTAAGCCGTCGTAGGCCGCGATGTAGGCCACGCAGTTGAACTGGTTCGCCCGCCGCCCCGCGTCGCGCATCCCTGTCAGCAACGCCAGCGCGTCGAACGGTAAAGCGGTTGGCGTAAAGGTCGCGGTCGGGGAAGGTGTGACCGTCGCCGTAGCCGTCGGGCTAGGCGTAAAGGTCGGCGTTGTGGTTGGCGTGTAGGTCGCGGTGGCCGTCGGGCTGGCAGTAACCGTTGCCGTGGGTGTCCGCGTCGCCGTGGCGCTCGGTCGCGGGGTCACAGTCGCGGTTTTGGTGGCTGTCACCGTTGGCGTATTCGAGGCTGCGGTGGTCGGTGTCCGCGTCACCGTTTTGGTCGCGGTCGGTGGCACATCGGTTGCCGTCGGCGGTACGTCAGTCGGCTCATCCGTGGGCCTGTCGGTATTCACCACCGCAACCACTTCGGTTGGCTCGTCGGTCGCGGTTGGGGGAACGTTGGTCGGCTCATCGGTCGCCGTCGCGGGTATCTCAGTCGGTTCATCGGTCGCGGTCGGCGGCTCATCGGTTGGTTCGTCCGTTGCCACGTCTTCTGTGGGTTCGGTCGTGGTCGCTGCTGCTTCGGTCACTTCGCCCACCGGCGCGGAAGGTGTCAGCGTCCCGGCCAGCGCGGCGTACATATCGGTCGCGGTAGCGGTTGGCGCGGCGGGTGCATTCATACTCGGCAGCACCACCACCGCCCCGATAATCAGCACCACAACCACCACGCCGATGACCGCAAACGTCCCCATCGACCGCCCACGCGGCGCGGGTTCCGGCGGCACGACCGCCCGCTGCATCGGTGGAATGGGTGTGCGGTTATCCTGCTGCTTGGCGGCCCCGGCTGCGGCTGCCGCCTGTCGCAGCACTTCATCGGTGGGCTGCTGTACCGTTTTGGGCGGAATGGTCATCCGCACCGTCGGCTGCATATCGAACGCCTCAGCCGCAGGTTGGGCAGCCGGGGGCGGCGCGGGCGGTTTGGGTGCGGGAGCAGCGGGCGGTGTTAGCTCGCGCAGGTCTTGCCGTAACGTGCGCTGCATTTCCGGCGCGGCTGCAACCGGCGCGTTCGGTTCATTCACGGCCTTGATGAAGGCTTCGGTGAACTTGCTCACGGTCGGGTAGCGCATCAGATGGTTCTTGTTCAGCGCCCGCAGGAGTACCTGCCACACGGCTTGGGGAACGTCCGGTCGATACTCCTGAATGGGAGTCGGTTGGCTGTCACGGTGGACGCGCTCCCAATCGAAGCGTCGGCGGCCTTCGGTTCCGGTCGAGCTGCCGGTCGGCGAAGGGGTATTCGCGATCCTATTTTCAAACGGCGAGTAACCGTCCGAGAGCAGTTCATAGACCATCAGCGCCAGTGCGTACTCGTCGCTGCGGGGGATGGCCTCGCCGTCCCACTGTTCCGGCGGCATGTACTTGTGCGTCCCCGGTGCTTCCCAAACGCGGGTCTTTTCCGCGTCGTTGGTGGGGGCTGCGTCGTCCTTCTGCGGCTGCACCCACTTGGCGATGCCGAAGTCCAGCAGGTAGGGTTCTTCGTGGTCAATCGCGTCGTTATTAAAGCGGATGTTGTTGGGTTTGATGTCGCGGTGGACGATATTCGCCGCATGGATGCGTTCCAGCGCGGGGGTAACTTTTTGCAGGAGGCTGACGGTAAAGTCCAGCAGCTTGGGCGTGGAAAGCGGGTACATGCGGTTGTCGCGGATGACATCGCCCAACGACTTGCCGGAAATCCACTTCATCACCAGATACTTGACCTTGAGGCCGTTGGGCAGTTCTTCGCCGTCCATCTCGGCGCGGATGGTGCTGGCGACGTTGGCGATGTTCAGCAGGTAGCCGAGTTCGGCCTCGGCTTTGAAGCGCCACAGGTATTTATCATCAGCAAGGATTTTCACGGCGACTGTTCGCTTGGAGGCGTTATCCTGCGCCTGATAAACCACCGACATATTGCTGGATGCGATCAATTCCAACAGGGTGTAATTGCCCTTCGGCAGCGTTACACCAGCGAGTTCTTTCAGGCGCGTATCCAATTGTGAGTCAGCCATGTTGCCCTATTACGTTTTGGTGATATGCAGTGTCAGCGTTATTTTACCCAAGCGAATTTCGGTACCGTCCTCGACTTCCTTCGGCACATCCGCCGCCGCGACAATCGCCTCGTTCACGAAGATCGGCTTGTCCTGCGGGTTGTCGGCGATGTTACGGATGATGAAGGTTTCCCCCTGCCGGCTGAGTTCCGCGTGCCGTCGCGAAACGGTCAGCCCATCCGGTAGGTCGTTGACGTTGATGCTCAAAGCGGTATCGCCCTGCTTCGAGCGACCGATGATGGCGGGCAGCTTGATAATCGGGAAGCGCGTGTTCTCGTCAAACGACAGGAACACCTGCTCCTCAACCTTTTGCGTTTTATCGACCCGTTCCAGGCGCACCAGCGTATCCGCGCCGAGGGTGCTGATGCGTTTACTCAGCGCCAGCGGCTTCTGGTTGACCACCAGCATGAAGTCACTCTTTTTACCGGACTCCTGCACGAACTTGTTGACCACTTCCTCGCGCAGTTCGCGAATGGTCAGGTTCTTGGAAAGCAGGACACGGTGCGGTTCGCCCTGTGCCTCAATCGTCAGGGGCAGGTGCGTCGCCGCGAGCTTTTCACGCAGTACGTTGTAACGGTCTTGCATCGCCATCGGTCATCACCCTTATAGTGTAATCTCGTAAGACTGCGCCGTGTTGATTAAGGATTCGTCATCCGGGAAAGCGCTTGCCAGCACTTCGGCTTCCGTTCCCATCTTCTCGGCCAGTTTTTGTAATAAGGTGGTGCGCTGGGCATCGCTCAACGACACGACTTTATGTGCGCCGCTGCTGGTGCCGTTGGTAGCAGTCGCATCATCCGGTCGCTCGACCAGCGGCAGCCATTGGGCGCGGTCTTCCCCACGGTCAACAATGCGCTCGACCCATGCGTCCATATCCTCGATCTTGCGCGTCGGGTCAGGGTACGGCACGGCGACCTGCAACAGGGATACTTTACCGGGGGTGACGATGAAGCCACGCCCACGCGGGAGCTGCATCTGGCTAAAGCTGCGCGGCACCGAGCCGTAGAAGGGGGCGCTTTCCGCCGTTTCGGCATCCATCGCGAGACCGTAGCGGTTGGCCGCAATCGGGCGCAGCAGGTCGTCGCCGGAGGCCAGCCCTTCGCGCATCCCGCAGACGACATAGTGCAACCCGCGTTTACCCTCGCGCCGCGCCATATCACCAAGGCGCTTGCGCGGGTCGCCCCCTTCCGCACGCGAGGCCAGTTCGTCGATGTCATCGTAGTTATCGATGATGACGAACACCTCGCGGTATGGGCGATCAGCGGGGGGCGTGAAGACGAACTCGTTCTCCAACTGCTTGACCATCTCGGCGAACGGCCCCGGCTCGGTAATCATGGGCATGATGGCGTGTGGCAGTTCGTCCAGCTTGTGCGAGCCGCCGTAGTCACCAATGCCGCCTTGATAATCGACCAGCAGGAAGGCCACATCCTTCGGTGAGTATTGGTCGGCGAGCGAGAGTATCCACGTATGCAGGGCGGTACTCTTACCGGAGGACGGTGGGCCGGTGACGATAAAGTGCGGCTTGGCATCCAGCGTCACGACCGCCGGGAACAGGTCACTATCCGAACGCCCCAACACGATCTGCGCGGCGTTGACGGGTGTGCCGTTCTGGTGGGCGCGGTGTTCGATGAGCAGGTTCGGCAGGACTGCCCAATTTTCGAGGATTTCGATCTGCGGTGGGCGCTGGTAGCCCTGTTCCTGCGCGGCTTTCTTCAGCACAGCGAGGAAGTCGATGAGGCGGTCAGCTTCCGACTTAGCGGCTTCGTCGTCGATGAAGCCCAACGGCAGCGCGACTTGCAGTTCCAGCGGGGAACGGTCAATCCGGCGCAAACCACGACCGGGGATTTCATCCACCGGACGCGCCCCACGCCCGACGATGGTGCTGTACTCGCCGTCATCCGAGAGTTTGAGGCTGATGCGTTCGGGGATCAGGTTGAACAGCTTACCGAGCGCGTTGCTCTGTTCACCGGACACGATGAAGTAGATGCCGTTGGACAAGCCTTCACGCACGAGCGAGGTAAAGATTTCAAACTGGGCTTCGTACGAGTTGCGGAACTCGGCGAAGTTGTCGATGACCACCACCACCGCTGGCAGCTTGGCGGGCAGGTCGGTGCGGCCTTTGGGCGGGCCTTTGTGGTTGTATTCGAGCAGGTTGGCGACGTTCGCCTGACTGATGATTTCCTTGCGCGATTCGTTGATGTCTTCGAGCAGGCGGATGAGACGTTCGACGCGCTCTTTTTCGTGGGCGACAATATACGCACCCGTGTGCATGACATCCTCGAACACCTGCAAGGCACGGCTGCCGAAGTCGAGAATATACAGGTTCAGTTCGTCCGGCGCGTGGTTCGCTACCAAGCTGGTGATGACCGTCCGCAGGAAGATGCTCTTGCCCCAACCCGAAGCGCCGATGATAGTGTAATGACCGATGGTCAGGTCAACCTTGAGCAATTGCAGCTTGGCGTTGCTGGGATCGTCGATCAAGCCGACGACAGCCCGCATGGCGCGGTTTTCCCAATCGACCGGCTTCCACTTCTCGATGTCGCCATTCAACCACTGCGGGATGGACGGCGTGAGGACAAAGGGTTGATCCGGCAGCAGTTCGGCGCGGATATAATCCTGATCTTCGTCACGCAGGTAATCGACCTCGATACCGGCGGGTTGGTCGAGCGAGAGATAGGTGGGCAGCGGGTCAGGCCACGGCTTGCGCCACGGTGGGTTTTCACCGTAGCGTTCGGTCGCCCAACGTGCCATACGCCGCACCATCACATCGTAGGTCGGCTCGTCTTCCTCTTTGCCGAGGTCGGCTTCCCAGATGATAGCGCGGTTCTCGTAGCGTTCCAGCGGGTCGTAGTCGTCACGCAGGTAGGTTTCACCCGTATAGCCGACCTGAATATTTTCGAGGCTTTCGCTGCCGACCTGTAGATAACCACGCCCCGGAATACTGGGCAGATAGGCCGCGTCCGGCAGGCGCAAGAGTTCGGAGCTTTCGTCGCGGGTTTCAACGCGCAGGGCGATGCGGAACTTGATGTTTGCGCGCATCTGATCCGTTACGCCTGTGGGGCGCTGCGCCGCCAGAATGAGCGATACACCGAGCGCACGACCGAGGCGGGTGATGCTGTCCAACTGCGCTTTATACTCGGCGTTGTTGGAGATCATTTCCGCGAACTCGTCGATGATGATGAACAGGTGCGGGTAATTATCCTGCCGCTGAAGGTGCAAACCGGCGCGTTTGTAACGCACGATGTCCTTCATGTCGGTGTCTTGATTGACCTGCTGGCGGCGGTTGAGTTCGGCGATGATGGCCGCGAACATACGCGCCACCGCGTTCCCGCGCAGGTTGGTCACAAAATCGACCACGTGCGGCAGTTCTTTGAACGGCTCGAAGGCCGCACCACCCTTGAAGTCGACCAGCACGAAGTTGACCATCGTCGGGTCGTACTTGATGGCGAGGCTCAAGATCATGGTCATCAGGAGTTCGGATTTACCGGAACCCGTACTACCGGCGATCATGCCGTGAACACCGTCGGCATCCGCGAAGAAGTGCAGGTAACGCGGTTCCTGCCCCGCCAGCATACCCAGCGGCATCTTCGGCCACTCGGCGCGTTTGGGGTCGGTGCTTTCGCGCCAGCGTTCGGGGATCGTCAGGCCAGTGATGGTGGTGGTGTCGTACAGGGGCAGCAAACCAACGGCACGCGGCATATCCGCCCCATAGCTGCGGCGTACTTCCCACTCAGCCAGCGCCTTGGTAAACTGCTTGAGCTTCGCCATATCCACGACGGTATCCGCGTCGCCGACGTAGCGGGTGCTGTTCACGCCGACTTCGGCGTACAGGAACTTCAACTGTCCACCCGCGTCACGCTTGAGTTCGATCACGCTCTGGCAGCCGCTGGGGATTTTACTGCGCTGCGGCACGAGGAAAATAATCGCGCCGCCCAAGTCCATCCCCTGCCCGATAAGCAGCGAGTTCGCGGCTTCACTTTCGAGGTCGTCCAACCACGACTGCTTGAGCGGGTTTTTGTCGTCACTGAGTTCAGGCCGTGCCGCCAGCATATCCACAATCGTCAGCATGAACGGCAGGGTGATTTCGGTGCGGTCGTTCTCGTCCTTATCGCGCAAACGGCGGGCGCGGCGGTCAAGCTCGACCCACACTTTTTCCTTCCAGAAGCGCGGCACACCCGCAACCTCACGCTTACGGTTCTTGCCGAACGTCCGCTGGAGGTCTTTACGCGGGTCAACTTCTTCGTCAACCTGCTGCGCGGTCAGGCTAAAATCTTCTAGGCGCATGAGCATCGTGCCGCGTTCGACGTGCTGGTTAATGTCGATCAACGGCGGGTTGCCACCGGATTCGACCAATACACGCCCGAATTCCTGCACGCGCCCCGCCACCGGACTGACGACATCCACCGTCCGCCCATCTGAGTCGGCACGCATACGGGCAACCACCGTTCCCGCATCAAACGTGCGACCAATCGGCACTAAAATCTCGGTAATCGTGCCGTCCACCGGCGCGATAATACGTTCGCAGTCCTCAAAATAGAGGCGGTACTGCCCCTTCGCCGGATTAATCTGGCTGTGCGGCAGGCTGTACATCCAACCCCAATTGCTGGCGGTGGCTTTCATCCCCACGACCGACATTTGCAGGTCAGACGGCGAATGGAAAGCGGCGTAATGACTTAAAAGGCTATAAATAAATTCGTAAGTATCTTTGGGGTCACCAGCGATACCGAGGGTATGGCGCACCACTTCTTTCGGTGCTTTAATACCGCCCTTCTCGGCATTAACCGCTTCCTTGCCCTTCTTTTCTTCACGTTCGCGTGCCGGTTGGTAGAGGCGAATGGTGATCGGCACGTCGGAAACAAAGTGCGAGTCGGCAGCCAAACGCTCGGCATCGGCACGCTGCGGATTTTCGTCGTTCTCGCTGCGCTGCCCGATCTTATACTCGACGGTCGTGGGGCGCACACCTTTACCCAAGCGGGTGACGGCGAAATCGGTCTCACCGCTGCGGCGTTCCCAGAGACGCGCACCACCCCGGTTATCCTGACTATCGCCCTTCATGTTGAGGACGACATTCGGTTCGGGGTAGTTATATTCGTAGAAGGTACGCTGGCGGATATGGCTGGCGACCATTTCGCGCCGCATCTCCACCAAGCGCCGCGCGTAGGACTCGCGCTTTTCGCGACGGCGGGCAATCGTCGTCAGGCCGGTATAGAGCTGAATGCCGGTTGAGAGAACGACCGTGAGCGCCATCGGAAGCATAAAAGCCAAGTTGCTGCCTTGCCCTGAGGTACTCACTAATAAGTAACCGATGATGGTGATGATCGGAACCAGCGACTGCCAGATCGGCTGTGCGTTATCGTCTTCCTTAGGGGGTGGTGGTATATCAACGACACCTTGGGGAAGTTCAGGTTGGATGCGCGGGGGACGGTCTACATAATGGGGTGAATTTGGCATGGCGTTTCCCCTTCAGCCACAGTTCAAAACAACACGAGATGGCTATGCTTTTATAGTGGGTTTAGCTCGGTCAAGTTGCCTAGTTAAAGTTCATTGTGGCATAATTAAAAAAGCGTGTCAAATGACCTTTCGGTGTATGAGGATCAGTTATGCGTCATATTTGCAGCCACTGTCGATTGACCTCACCCGATGGCAATTTGTGGTGTCAGGAAGTCGACTGCCCCGCCGGTTCGCTGCCCCTGTTGTTCAAATACGGGGATTATCTCGGCAACCTTAAAATTCTGGAACTCATGCGTGTCCTTCGCAGCGCGACGATCTATAAGGTCGAACGCGGTGTGGTTGATGAACGCCAAGTGCTGATTATGAAAGTCGCCAACCCCGGTACGGAGAACGAAGCCTACCTCCGCAACGAAGCCGAGGCGTTACGCACCGTAACGATGGCGACCCGTGACGAGCATTCAGCGCTGCCCAAGTGGCAGCCGCACGGCGCGGTCAATGGGCAGGATGCCTATGGCATCGCCACCTACGGCGAGCAAACCCGTTACTTCTTCCTGATGGATTATGTCGACGGTGAATTTCTGACCGACTCGCTGCTCGATAACCCACAGCCGTGGCACGAGGATGTGGGCTGGTTCATGCTCACGCTCTCCGAGGCCATCATCCGAATCGAGAAGATCACTGAACGGCTGCACCTGAATATCAACCCGGATGTCGTCATGGTACGCCGCAACAACGCCGGTGTGCCGCAGCCTGTCCTGCTGGATATGGGACTGCTGTTCCCGAATGGCAAGCAGCTCCCGGCGACGGAGGCCCAAGCCCTGCAACAACACCTGTTGGCGGCCTATACCCCCAGTGAACTGATCCACGGCGGGACGCTCTCAACCAGCGCCGATGTGTACTCGCTCGGTTTGATCTTGTACGAGATGCTGGCGGGTAAACCAGCGTATCCGTATACCCTGCGCCGCACCGAGGACATCTACGAGGAAATCAAGCAGGTTAGCCCGGTGCTGCGCCGCGCGGATCTGCCCGTTACGCCGCGACGTGGGCGCAAAGGCGGACGCAGCAGCAGCGAAGGGGTAGATGGTTTGCTGGACATCGTGCAGCGGGCCGTGCGCCACGACCACCCCAAACGCTATACCAACGTCGCCGAGTTCCGCCAAGCACTGCTGAACCTGTATGGCGAGGTGATGAACAAACGGCGTTTTGATATGGACGTGTTCTTCCGTGACGTGAAGAAGGTCGCCATTTATACTATGATTGGCCTATTGGTGCTGTTCGTGGTCAGCATCCTCATCAGCGCTCTGACGCGCTAAACATTTCGGCAGATTTCAAACGAAATCCAAACCCATAAAATAAAACGCCCGCGTGA
This sequence comes from Chloroflexota bacterium, assembly GCA_020161935.1. Taxonomy (GTDB): domain Bacteria; phylum Chloroflexota; class Anaerolineae; order Aggregatilineales; family Phototrophicaceae; genus CFX2. The sequence continues at coordinate 46,050 of JAIUNI010000009.1, read as the reverse complement.
TGCGGGCATTTTTACGGGTCGTGTATGGGTGTGCGCTGGTTAGCCGCCGCGTTGGGCTTTTTCCCAGTCTGCTGCTGAGAGAATCGCGTCATCCGCCAGTTGAGCTGTCATCTTGGCGAGTTGATCCACGCGCGGCTTGATGATCGCCAAATAACGCTCGACCGCGAGACCCCCGAACAGACCGATGAACGCCGTCGTCTTGAGGATATTCATTTGAATTTCAAGGACGGTACTCACCGCTTTAAGAACGCTCGATACTTGTTTGAAGCTGTTGCCCATCGCCCGCACTTTGGCAGGCTCCATATGACGTTGGTTTGCCATTGTGGTTTAATTCCTTTGCGGATGACTATATCTTGGCGTATTCGCTGGCAAGATCGCTGACGATACTGTTGACCTTTTTGTCAGCGTTTTGGATGATATTCATCGCTTGGTTAATGCCGCTAAAGGTGCTGCTGCAAATGCCGACGATGCTTTCGGCCTGCGGTACTGCCATTTTCAAAACCTTCTCTTTGAATTGGTCAGCGTCTTCACCACGCCAGATGTCGTCGAAACCGACCGTGACCATCTTGGTCATCTCTTGCAGGACTTCATTCTGTACCCGGTTGATTTGCTTGGTAATTTCAGAAAGTACGCTGTCCACGACTTTCTTGACAAGTTTAAGAATACCGTCTAATAATCCCATTTTGGTTTTCCTTTATGCACACGCGGGCGTTAACGCAGTTGGCTGGCAGCCTTGAGCAACTGCTCAAGCTCGACCTCGGCGAAACGGGCTTTTTCTTCCAACTTTTGGGCAAGATCCTCGATCTTCGAGTTGAGTGAACTCTTGATGATGGTCTGGAACTGGGTTCCACCATCACCCACCAGCGCCCCCTGCTGAATCATATTGGCTACCCCACCCATTTGCTTCGCACATTCGCGCAGTTCTTTGGCGGAACGGCGCAGGTGGGCAATCGCCTCACGCATTTCATTTTCTTTAAACTGAACTCTTGCTGTCACGATGACGACTCCTTGTTATAAGCTCATGAATTGGGTAAACAGTTACAGGCTTCGTCGGTGGAGTTCTTGAAGGTTTGGGGAATATCGGCACCACTCTTTTGGGCAGAAACTTCGAGCGCATGATGCAACCGACTGATACGCGGGCAAATGTCGTTGTCCATCTCGCGGTAGAAGATGTTCGCCGCATCCGCAAGCCAACCACCCTTCTTTAAAATAGCCAATTGACCGTTGATGTCATTCAAGACTTTCTTGACACGGGCAGCCTCGTGGCTGAAGGACTGCGAGACTTTCTGCATACCTTGATAATCAATCGAAACGGTATCGCTCATTGTTATTTCCCTTTGTGTACTAGGTGACACTTCATTTCATTCTAAGATTGAAAAAAAGTATTTGTCAAGCAGGGCAAGCGTGATCTTTACAAAGCTAGTACAAAGGTCGGATACGGGAGAAAATCTCTTATTTTGCCTATTTTCACACACCCCAAAAGACCGTTTGAAGCATGCTTCAAACGGTATCAAACAACCCCTTTTCACAGCACCTTTATGGGGTGGCTGTGGGTGTCTCGATAGTGACGATCACATCCACCGTTGGCGTGGGCAGCGGCGTTGGCTCGACGGGGAACGTATTGCGGATCGGAACCGCCTCTACGCTGCCCAGCAGTTCAAGGTCGCGCACGCCGGAATACACCCATCCCGCTTGGGACTGTGGGTTTTCAGGATCGACGTAATACCAGAGCTGCCCTTTGTAAGTAACTTTGCCTAGAATGAGCGCACGTTCGCCGTCCTTTAATCCTACTCCGACACGTTCATAACCTTGCCCCGGCCCACGGCGGATGATGACCCCCGCCGGCAAATGTGCCACCATCGTAGCTTGCATCGCTGGGGCGAGCGCCGCCCACCCCTGCTGCTCGGTTTCACCTTCGACAATCACATACGAGTAAATCAGGCTGTCAATCGGTTGCGCTAGATTGCTCACAACTCTGACTGTCGTATCCGGCGGCAGTTCAATTCCGCCGCTGTCCGGTAAGGTGAAACTGGCTCCATTTCTGGACGGATAGAACATCACCGCTTGTGACAGGGTGATGACCTCATCCACCTGCGGCGCAAAAAGCGTCGGCGTGGGTGATGGGGTAATCCGGGCGAAGGCGGTACCGGTTGATTCCACCTGCTGATTACTTAATGTCGCGGAAGGGGTGAATGTTGCGGTCGCCGTTTTGGTGTTGGTCATCGTCGGCGTAAAGGTCTCGCTGGGCGTGGGTGACGGCGACGGCGTGTAGGTAATCAACGTCGGGTTGAGTGTGGTTGTCGGCATCAGCGTCCGCGTTGGCAGCGGAGTAACGCTGGCGGTCGCTGTCGGTTCGGCGGTTGGCTTATCCGTGGGCGAGGGTGTCGCACTCGGCGCTTTGGTTGGTGCTTTCGTTGGGGCGGCGGTTTCCGTCGGGACAACGAGCGCGGCTGCGGTGGGTTCACTCGTCGGTTCGTCAGTCGGCGCTTCGGTCGGTGTGCGGGTCGCGGTCGCGCTGGGTTTCAGCGTGGCGGTCGCCTCGGCTGTGTTGGTCGGCGGCACGGGTGTGCTGCTTGGGGCTTCAGTTGGCGTGGCACTGGGGCGCGGTGTCGCTGTTTTTGCAGGTGTCCCGGTTGCGACCACAGCGACGACAACCGTGCTTTCCGGTGCGGCAGTTTCCTCTGGCTCATCAGTCACGGTTGAGGTTGGCGACTCGGTTTCTTCAGCCGTCGCGGTGATTAATCCCATTTGCGTGATGACCTGAGTAGTAACAAGTGCGGTAGGCGTTGCTGAACTATTACTCTGCTGCGACAGCAAGCCGATGCCACCAATCGCCGCAGCCACCACAACCCCGACACCGATGAGAATAGGAACAACCTTACTGCCACCTTTTTCACCCCGGTCGGTGGGGGTCAAAATTGCGGTGGGCATCTCGCCAATCGGTTCGCCAACGGCTGCGGGGCCTTTGGGCGGGCCTAAGCGCACCAACACCAGGCTCAGGTTATCCGGCGCGTTGCGTTCATAGACGAGCTTCACGAGGCGTTCGGAGGCTTGCTCTAAGGGCTGGCGGTCGATGACATCTAACAGTTCTTCATCGGGGATTTTCGACCACACACCATCTGAACACAGCAGATAAGTGTCACCCACCTGCGTGCGGAGGCGGTAGAAGTTCGGTTCGAGCATGTTGGGCTGCCCGACGTACGACGAAATTTTGGTCACGCGGCGCGGTTTGAACTCGTCTTTGAGGACACCCGGCTCCGGCAAACTGACCTGATCTTCGGAGATGCGCTCGATCTCACCGCCACGAATGCGGTACAAACGGCTGTCACCGACGTTGAAACCAATCGCCTCGCCATCCGGCGCGAGTGAGAAGCCAACGATGGTCGTGCCGATATTATCGACCCCTTCGCTGGTGGCCTTCTGCCGCACGGAATGATTCGTGTCTTGCAGCGCGTCGCCCACGCGGATGAGCATGTCCCCCTCGTCCGACTCGGCGTAATAGTGCGCCAGCATCGACTCAACGGCGGTACGGCTGGCAACCTCGCCTTTAGGCAGGTTCCCACCGACCCCATCCGCCACGATAAACAACGCATGGGCGCTGGACTGCCCCGGCTGCGGCAGGCGGACACCAATCGAGTCTTGGTTGACATTTCGCTTGAGGCCAATTTCCGAGCGCTGCACGACCTGAATCTGCTGCGTGATGTTCTGGTTCATAGTTTTCACTTCGCGAAGAAGAAACCCAATTTAGTTATAGTGCAATGTAGATGTTGCAGCAAATGACACAGTTAAAGGGGTTTACCGGTGGCAAACCCCTCCTGATTTAAACTTGTGTCGGCTCGTCCTCGTAAGAAACGGGCGCGGGCGGCAGCACATATTGGAAACGCATCATCACCGCGTTTTCGTCCTTCGCCAGTTGGAGTTCATACACCTTACCGGCTTCAAGATGCTGGGCGACGTTCGACGGCAAGGGCTGGTTGTTGACGAAGGTGCCGTTACCGCTGCCCAAATCCTCAATCGTGAAGCAGCGTTCCTCGTTTTGCCATGCGATGCGGCAGTGTTCGCGGGAAATGCCGAGGCGATCTAACGGCAGCGTATTGGTTCTACGGCGGCCAATCGTAAATTCGGCTTCCAAAATCGGATACGTCACGGCCTGAATGTTGTTTCCTGCCAACACATCCAGCGTCGCTTTGACACCCCCCGGCAAGCCCATACGCGAAACGTTGGTCTTTTCCTCCGAGAAGTCAATCGGCGGGTTGGTTGGCTGGGCGACCGGCGGCGGTGGTGGGGGCGCTTGTACCGGCGCGGCAGTCGGGGCTGCGGGTGGAGGCGGCGCTTGTACCGGCGGTATATTGCTCAACGACGGCGGCGGGACGATCTTCTGCGAGCTGGACATGATCTGGAACAGTTTGTTCTTATCGGTGAACTCAAACTCAATGTTCGCGCCCAAGCGAATGGTCTGCCCATGTTCGAGCAAGCGGCGCTGCGCTGGTTTCAGGCGGTCGCCATTGATAAACGTGCCGTTCGTGCTGCCCTCGTCCACGATCCAATACTGGCCGTTGGAGAATTGCAGCGTGGCATGAACGGCGCTGACACCGGGGTCTTTGAGGTCAACCTTTACGGGGAAGTCACCCGTACCACCGCGCCCGATGCGGTAGGGCATTTCGCTGCTGGTGAAGTTCCACGTGCGTCCCAGTTGGTCGCTGGTGGATTGGGTCAGCTTCAGGCTGCCACCTTTATCGCGCGTGGTTGATTCCATCGGGATTTCGATTTGTGTACCGCCGTCCACAATGTCGGCGATAGGCTTGCCACTTTCCGGCGCGGCTGCCCCACCGCCGCGAGAGGGTGTCGGTTTCTGCGGCTTCACATAATCCGGCTCGTAGTTGAAGCGGCTGCCACGACTGCGGCGCATGAGGAAAAAGATCAGCGCGAACACCGCAATAACGACTAAGGCAAAGATCACCGCTACAATCGGGCTTTCTTTAATCGCACCGCCGATCTGGTCAATAATCCCCGGCGGGGGGGTGGGTGTCGGCGGCGCGGGCTTTTTGATTTCCTTCACGGCTTGGAAGCTGGTCGGCTGCCCGTTGACGTTCAGTTCGACGACAATGTTATACTGGCCTTCTGCCAATTCCTGTCCGGTACGGTCATCAATCGCCCGCACCTTCAACGGATTTTCGAGCGTCCCACTTTGCTCGACGCGCCGCACCACCAGCTTGTTCGCGTCCTCAATACGCACGGTATAGGACGAAATATCCTCTAAGCGAAAGTTGGCGATATTCAGCTGAATTTCAAATTCCTGCGTCGAGGGGTTGAACCGGATTTCCGGTATGACCGCCGAAAGAGTCGCGGTCGCGGTCGGCGCGGTCGTCGGGGTCAGTGTCGGGGTATCGGTTGCGGTCGGCTGCGGTGTAGGGGTCGCCGTTTCGGTTGGCGCTGGCGAATTGGTTGGTGTCGGGGTGCGCGGCGGGCGCGTTTCCTGACAGAACTCCTGCGAAATCGGTGTGCGTTCATCCGCTGCCAGCGCCCGTATACACACAATCCATGTATCCGCCGAGACATCCGTCAACGAGGTGGCGATGGTTTCCGCCGCTTGCTCCGGTGTGAAGTGCCGCCGTCCATACGGCTGAGGCAGCAGGATACCGGTCGCCTTGTCCTTGATCGTCACCTCGTAGAAGCCGATGTCACCGTCGCCTTCACGGTTGACCTCGAACACCATCGCGTTCTTGGCGGCATCAAGGTTCAGTACGATGCTCAAGGTCAGTGGAACCGGCGTTGAGGTCGCGGTGGGGTTGGGTGTTTCAGTGGCGGTGGGTGTCGCCGTGGGCAGGAAGCAGTCCGTCCCCAAGTTGATATTACCGGCCACGCCTGAAGCATTCGATGACGGTTGGCTGATCGTTACCGAGAGTGCGCCGGAGTAGCTGCCGTTCGGCAAGCAGATGGTGTCAAACGTCGCCTGCTGCTGGCTGGCGAGCGTGTTAATCACTTCTTGGAAGACGAACGCCAACTCGTTCGGATTACCCGCGCTGGCGAGGCCACCGGTACGACCGGACATCGTGTTGAGCGTCGTGAAGTCGGTCTTGGCGTTGCCCGTCAAACCAATGGTGTAAATGGGTGTGTTCTGGCTCTCTTGGGCGTTCTTAATAACGGTATCTTCGGTCGCTTGGCTGCACGGGCGATTGCCAAATTGATCCTCGTCCACGCCGTCGGTAAACAGGATAACGGCACGCCGCCCCGCCGGTGCGATCTTGAGCGCGTCAATCGCCGCGAAGGTCGCGTCATACAAGCAGGTGCCGCCGGTAAACTGTTCGTTCGTCAGCCCGCCGATGGTGTTGTTCAGCAAGTTTTTGTCGGTGGTGAAGCCGGAGGGCGGCTGGATTTGGTGGCTGAAACGCAGGATGCCGATGTTCGTCCCATCCGGCGCAGCCCCGACGGCAGCCAGCGCTGCCTCGCGCAGTTTGGGCGCGTTGGCTTTCATACTGTTGCTCGTATCCAGTACCAGAACGATATAAAACGGCGTGGTTGGTTTGCCGACTTTGGAAGCGGTAAACGTCTGCCCGTTCAGCACCAGTTGGGCTGCGGTTTGACCGGGGTTAGGGATCGCTTTGTCCTGCTCATTAAACAGGGTGAAATAGATATTGACCGTTTGGCTGCTGCTCGACTCGCTGGCAACTTCGGCATAGTTGACCACCATTCGCACGTCATTCTGCGCCATCACCCGCAGCGAAAACGTGAGGCAAACCAGCAGACAGATGAACCCGCCCAGAACGCGAGAAAAACGACCCGACATAACGGCCCCCTTAAGAGTCTTTTTGGGTTGCAAAGCGTGAGTTCATTACTCAAGGTTCTTGTATCTTACTCGAAAATGAATGAGATTTGATACTCAAGTTATTGTCGCTGAGGTGGTACTTTATGGCAAATCAGGTGCAAGATGCGGCAGTTATACCGCCCTAGCCGAAGCGAACCGCCCTATGCTATGATTACCCGCCTGACTCGACCCAATTGTTTGAGGATTTAGCGCTCCGTCGCCCATTATGCAACGCACGTATGAAGCTGCTGACAACCACATTAAGCGCAATCTAAGAGACCATCTGCGCTTTGCGTATGATTACCGTGCTTTCTTCGTTTACTGGATACGCCGCAGCATTGTCACCCGTTACAGCCAAACAACCGTTGGTTTGCTGTGGGCTATCCTTCAACCCTTACTGTCGAGCCTCGTCTATATTCTTGTCTTTTCGCTGATCGCGCGGGTCACTACCAACCCCGTTCCTTACCCGCTGTTCGTTATTACCAGTCTCGTGTTATGGAATTATTGGACGCGCATCGTCATCAGCGGGGCTTCGTCGGTTGTCACCAACCTCGACATCGTAACCCGCGTCAGCTTCCCACGGGAATTCTTGCCATTGGGTGTCGCCGCCGAAGCGATGGTTGACCTGCTCATTGGTGGGGTTATTGTGGTGGTGCTGTTTATCGTCTACCAGCAGCCGCTTACACCGTATATGCTGCTGGCGATTCCGATCTTCATCATTCACACCTGCCTCGCGCTCGGTTTGGCGTTCTTTCTGGCGGGTGTTTCATCGTACATCCGCGACCTGTTCCAAATCCTGCCCATTTTATTGCAACTGCTCCTGTACCTTAGCCCGGTGTTGTACCCGATCACCAACGTGCCGGAACATTTGCGGGCGCTGTTCATCATCAACCCACTCGCGCCGATCTTTGCTGGCTACCAAGAAACGCTGCTGTTTGGCACATTCTCGATGGGGACTCAACTGGCGGGGGTGGGTGTCATTGCGCTGGTTGTTTTGATCGTCGGCTATTGGTATTTCAAGCGCACCGAATGGCGCTTTGCCGATACGCTGTAGCGGTTTGCACTGTAGAGAAAAGTCTTATCCTCTATGCCTGAAGTCATTCAAGTTCAGAACGTCTATAAGCAGTACGATACCATCGGTACGTTGCGTATCCGAACGATCTTGCAAGATGCCGTTCGCGCCATACGCAATACATCCTCGGTCAGAAAGAGTAGTGACCCGGATGCACATTACGTTCTGAACGACATCAGCTTTGGCCTTGAGGAAGGCAAATCGTTAGGCTTAGTCGGGCATAACGGTTCTGGCAAAACGACGCTCTTGCGTATTCTGGCGGGGGTTTCGCTGCCCACAAAAGGCCGCGTCAGGGTCGTGGGCAAGGTCGCGCCGCTGTTGGCGTTGGGCGCGGGCTTCCACCAAGAACTCAGCGGTTACGAGAATCTCTTTCTGAACTGCACGCTGATGGGTCTCAGCCGCCAGCAGTCGCTGCAGCGCATTGACCAAATCATCGACTTTGCCGATATTGGCGAGTACATCAAGGTGCCGATTAAGCGTTACTCATCCGGTATGCTGGCGCGGTTGGGGTTTTCTGCCGCCATCCACATGGAACCGGAAGTGATTTTGCTGGATGAAGTTCTGGCGGTTGGGGATTACAACTTCTCGGTCAAGGCGAGCAACGCCATTCAAGAATTTGTCGGGCGTGGCACACTGGTGTTCGTCTCGCACGACCTCAATTCCGTAAAGCGGTTGTGCGAACGCGCGTTGTGGATTGACCACGGTCACGTTCTGGCAGATGGACCAGCCAGTAACATCGTCGCCGATTACCTCGAAGTTCAGCAGCAAAAACTCCAAGCGGGTGGCACACCGACCACGGTCAGGATTACGGACGACAGCTTAAACACCGAGGCAAACAAGGTCATCCGTGACTCCCGTTTGGATATTGTGCATGTGACCACGCACAACAAAGCCGGTGACCCGCAAACCAAATTCGAGTTTGGCGATGACATCATCATCCGCTGCCATCTGCGCCTTTCCGAGCCGATACCGGATATGCGTGTCACGATTGGCCTGACGGATATTGCGACCCAAACCTTCATCACGGCCTGCGATAACCAGCAGCTTGCCCCGATTGGCGATAAAACAGGCGATCTCATCCTCGAAGGCTACTTCCCCGCGATGAAAATCCGCCCGCGCGGGTTGGGAGTCCGCATTAGCCTATCGAACCCCATATTGATGAAACCGTTGGGGTCGTGGAACGATATTGTGCAGCGCATCCTGATCGTCGGCCCGAAACGTGACGTTGAGCATCACTACTTCGAGCCGCAGGGGGATTTGGTCTATACCCCCAACGTCAAAATGCTGCGGAAGTCTATCGAAGACATCTAAGCCAAGCCGATGCACAACTAGGATTTCCGCGAGGCAGCGATTTCCTCAAAGATTTCGAGGAACTCACCCGCCATCTTTTCCCACGTCTTCGCGCCGATATACACGTTGGCGCGTTTGATGCGTTCTGCCGTCGCTGCCGGATCAGTCAGCGTGTACTGTATCGCATCCGCCAGCGCGACCGGATCATCCAACGGCACAAGTAGCGCGAACTCATCTTCGAGTCCCAACTCCTCAACATTTTGTGGAATGGTGGTGGCGATCACGGGTGCGCCGTACAACATCGACTCGGTAATCATGCCGTGAACGGTGGACTCGGAACGCGACATGCTGATGCCAATCGTCGCGCCGCCATAAACCGCAGGGAGGTCATCCTCCTCGATGTAGTCGACGACGATGATGTCCTTGCCCACCTCAAAGTAACCTTCGGCAATCAGCTTCTGGACAGCACCTAGATAACCGGTTAAGGGTGCATTCAGCAGCAAGCGCTTCGCCTCTGCCCCGCCAAGTACCAGAGGCGGCGTATCAAACCCGCGCCAGTGGAGGATTTGGAGCGCTTGAATAATCATGATGTTATTTTTGTGCGTACCCTGATACCCGCTGTTAAACAGGTAGCGATCCGGCAAACCGAGTTTGGCTTTCACGCGGTTGATTTCTTCTTCGCCGGGGGCATCGCGCCGAATAACCAGCGGCGAGGGGCGCACAATGCGGGTATTCTCGATTGGAATATCGTAACGCATGACTGCTTCGTTACGGATGAACTCCGAGCCAAAAATAATGATGCGGGCGATTTTCCCCCACAGCACCATTTCTCGTGAGATCGAGGCGCTGTCGTCGCCCCAAACTTCCGTATACTCATGCGCCAAGTCATACATCGTAATGGTCACGGGCTGCGGGGTCGTATCTTTGAGCTTCATATTCGGTGAAAGCAGCCGAAATGGATTGCCGAACAGCAGCGCATCGTATTTACTGGCGATGTTTCCGAGTTGGCGCATCGTCAAATAGGGACGGAACGGCGGAATAGGCGACTCAAGCAGAGCTGGCACCTTCACCGAAGCGACCCGCTGCGCCGGTTTGGGCAGCGGCAGCGTGGGTGGTGTATAGCTATCCTTAGGCATCAAGCGCCGCACAATCGGATTCGACAAAATTTTGCGCCCAATCCGGCTGTCATCCAGTATTTTGAACAGCGGTGTTCCTCGTGGGCGAAGCCGGCGCTGCCGGACGGCCTCTTGAACATAGCTCAACGGGAAGTACAGCAGCTCGCTGGTGATCCGCACAGGGCGGTTCGTCAGGTAAATTTTGGTCTTGCGCCAATTATTCGGTCGTGCGAGCCGTTTAGCCGTTTGCCATCGCTGCTGCCACAGCGACGGATCAGGCAGCATTTCGATTTGCAGATTCGGATATGATTGATAAGGCCAGCGCACGGCAGGGAAGTGATGCTCGCCGAAAACCTGCAATCCCCAGATGATGTCAAACTTCCACACGCCAGCTATTCGCGCTGCGGTATCCACAAGACCCGTAATATATTTGTAGATTCCGCCGTAGGGCCATACTAAGGCGAATATGCCAATGTGTCGTCCAGCCGGTGAAGGCACGGGCGGCGCTGGCTGCTGAAATGCCGGTGACACCGGTTTCCACTGCGCGAACGGCAGCACATCCGGTATGGGTGAAGTATTCATCACGCGACTGAGAAAATTTTCGCGCCATTTTTGCAGCACATACTCCGGGCGGAACGTATCGAGCAGCACATTCTGGCTTTCAATCACGCTGCGTATAAACGCCTCATCCCCATCTAAAATCCAGCGAAGTTTGGTTTCGGCTTCCGCATAGGTATCACAGGCACCAGGCTTATTCGGTCCCATCAACGACTCGACCAGCCCACCCTTCATATAGATAAGCGGCATCCCATAAACTACGGCTTCCAATGGGTGATAGTGTAGATGACGCGGTTCACGGCTGTGGTAAAACATGACCCGCAGTTCGCGGAACCATGTTTGCATCTGGTCGTCATTGGCGTAACCCATGACATTCGGATCATCAACCGGTTCCGATTGATGTCCGGCGACCAAGTAGGGTAAATGCCCTAAATTGGCTTTAAACTCGTTATAAATCTTCCCGTAATACTGTGGCCGCGAGATGATACGCGGGCAAACAAACAAGATGCGGCGGTCATTGCCAATCCACTGTCCAGCAGCACGCCACGAACGATCCGGCAAGGTCAGCGGTAAAAACGGCGCTCGTTCACGAATAGGCGGTTCTTCGACCTCGGCGAGGTTGTCGTAGGATGGCGCTAACCAGAACCGGTTCTTTGCCTTCCCGATATATTCCCAGAAGTTGCCCTCTGCCATACGGGTAAATTCTTCGCTGTAAGTGTAGGGAAGTTCCCGGCCAAAGGCGCGGATTAGGATACGCCCGTTAAAGACCTTGATGATGTCTTCAATCGGCTGACCAAAAGCCGTGGTAATGACCGTGCCGAAAAATCCATTCAGCAGTTGGGCAATATCCGGCGGCACACCGTCATCATAGAAATTGTGGTTATTGAGCCGGTCAAGCACCCAATTCGGCAGCGTCGAGTGTTCATCTTCGGAATAATCAATCGACTCGGTACGAACCTCGGTTTGTGCCGAGACTTCCTTACTCGTATACACCTCTAAGCCCAACGCGCGGATGACCGGCAGTTCGGCATCCCGCAGCGTGGTGTGGTTGATGAGCCACGCCACCCGTTCTTCGCGGCTTCGCATATCATTGTCTCGCTGGCGGGGGCGTGTTTTCCACGGCAGCGTACTGACCGCTTTGAACAGTTCAACATACTCGCGCGCGACATCATCCTGCGTCCGCTGCGTGACCAGTGCATAGGCTTTTTCCGCGCGTGCCTTTGCCGCCGCCGCATCGTTTAACAGTGCAACGACCTGCTTGGCGAGTTCATCCGGCTTTTCAGGGTCAAAACTGAGCGCGTAAGTATCGTCCGTACCGAGGCGTTCGGTCACGACTGGAATACGCGCGTGCAGCAGCGGTGTACGCAGCGCCATCGTATCCAGCATCACGTAGCTCAACCCGGCTTCGGATTTCGACGGCACAATCACCATCGCCGCCGCCGCGATCAACGCCGGAATATCGGCTTGGTCAACCACGCCGAGGTTGAGGATGCTGTCGTGCAAACCAAGTTCGGTGATACGCGACTTCACGGAAGCCTGATAGCGCTGATGCGCCACATTATCCGGCAGCACATCGTCAAACTCGTAGCCTGCCGTGACCAACGGCAGTGATGCCTGCCCCTGCGCATTCAGGATACCCCACGCTTCCACCAAAGCGGCACCATTCTTCCGGCGCGAGAGCCAACCAAGCGTGAAGGCAAAGCGCTCTGGTAAATGGTACTTCGCACGTACATCGGTGGAGTTCGTCACACTTGTTACCGTTGGCACAGGGTAAATGACATGCGTCCGTTCACGCGGGAAGGGGTAACGGGTAACTGCCTGTTCACGCATGTACTCGCTGGCGAACACAAACGCGCTGCCCAAGCCAGCGAACTTATGAACTTCACGGCGGTACTGGTCGGTCGTGATGCCGTAGTCGATCTGGTCAAACTCGAAGTCGTGAATATTCATCACGACAGGCGCGGGGATGGGCAGCGTCGTCCCCAAGGGGATATTGCCCCACGGTGACGGCAAATACAGCACATCGAACGGGGTGCTGTTCGGGTTCACAAGCTGCTGGAAGTCGCTCACATTCGCGTTGGAATAAGTCGTCTCTCCGGTTTTCGTTTCGACCTGTTCCAGCGGCTTAAACACATCAGACGGCCAATCAATAGGCAGATTGAGGCTGTCTTTGGCGCGGCCTAAAATCGCGAGTTCCCAAGCGGCGGCAGGCAAAACACGCCCCAAAGCATGGCTCATCTGAGTGGTAAAAGTATGCACACCGCCGGGGGCAACCGAGGCGGCGTAAATCATCACGTTTTTAGACATAAGGCTGTACTTGATTTCCTATATGCGAATAACCGGTGCCATGTTCGCAGATGGCAAAACGGATGCAGAATATTACACGAAAAGGGGACTTTACTCCATACGACACGGTGAACCGCCACAACCCTACTCAAGCCTGCGCCTATTCTCTATAATCCCCATTTACGCACCGTTTAACGTCTAATGGGTCAAATTCATTCATGCGCTTATTGATCTGGTGTCCGCATGTGAACCTCGGTGGGGGTAAGCGATTGCTCACCCGCCTGACGCTTGCCCTTGCCCAACAACCGACCATTACGAAATTGCGGCTGGTCGTGCCGCGCTCGGCTGATCTTGGGATGACACACGACAAGCTGGAGGTTATTAGCCTCAAACCGGCGCAAGCGGGCGGCTGGTTGGAGAAAGAACGCTGGCGCAGCGACTCGAACCCGCTGCATATTCTCCGCAGCCGCGCTCGATACCTGCGTCACCAGATGACCGCCCCCGGCCTATTCCACTCGCTTGAAAGGGATATGGACGCGGTATATGTGTTTTGGCCGCATGGCGTACCCTACTACCCGTTTCAAAAGCCGGTTGTTTGCACCTTCCAAGATGCCACGCTGCTCGACTTCCCCGAAATTCTCGGCGGTCGCGGCACAACCTTAGAGCGCGAGCGCACCCGTGATTGGCTCACCCACAGCCGCGCGGTTGTTGTCTCGTCCGAACACACGCGCCAGCGGTTGCAGGTTCACTTTAGCGATCTCTCGCCAACCACACACCTTATCCGCCATAACATCCTACTCGACGACAAGCTGACCGAAAGCAGCCCTGCATTGTCAACGCAGTTCGCAAACCTGCCGTCCAAGTTCATCCTCTACGCTGCCAATATCAACGCCCACAAGAACCATGAAAACCTGCTCGTGGCGTGGTCACGCTTCGCCCGCCGCACGGAATATCCGCTCGTGTTAGTCGGCGAAGGGGTCGAGGTGATGAGCAGCGACCACAACTTAGCAGCCAACCGTTATTGGCGGCAGGATGTGCTGCAAGGCTTAGTGACCCGTTTGGGGCTGCAAGCGGGGCGCGATCTTTTTGCATACGGCTACGTAAACGATGCGGAGTTGAACGCCATCCAGCAGCGGGCCGCCGCCACCATCATGCCGGGGCTTTCTGAAGGGGGTGGCAGCTATCCGGTTGAGGAGTCGTTAGCGCTGGGTGTGCCGGTACTGTGTTCGGATATTCCCGTGATGCGCGAGTCACTCAGCGGGCGTGACGCGGGAGTGCTGTGGTTCGACCCGTATGCGCCGGAGCGCATCGTCGAAAGCCTCAACACCCTGCTCGACAATTACCCGCAGTACAAACAAGCTGCCGAAGCGACGCGAGGCATCCCGCGCCAAACGTGGTCGGCTGTTGCCGCACAGTATGCCGAAGTCTTTGAGCGTGTCACCAAAAGCTAGCGGGTTCGGCTATACGTTCGCGCCTGCCACAGCAGCCGGGCTTGCAGCGCTAAGAGCAGCGGCATCCACAGGATTTGGCGGAGGCGGTTGCGCCCAATGCCTGAGGCGATCTTGCTCATGCGTTCAAGCAGCGTTTGGTTTCGCGCGGCAATCGCGGCAACCTGCGCGTTTGGGGTTCCTTCCGCGCAATCAACACCCGCTTCGGCGAGGATGCTATGCCAGCGGGCGCGGGTATTCGCCCATGTGTATTTCGCCGCCTGCTGGACACCCAAAACGACTAATCGTTCGCGCTGTTCGGGCAGCGTTTTGAGGACAGCATTCGCCCATGCGTCAATATCCTCGCCGCTCACGTAGATACCCGCCTCGCCCACAATTTCCGGCATCGAGGCGACCGGCGCACAAATGACAGGGCAGCCCTGCCGCATCGCTTCGAGCAGCGGCATCCCGAAACCTTCATATTGTGAGGTAAAAAGGACAGCTTCCGCCTCACGATATAGCGCCGTCAGTTGGGCATCAGTGACGTAGCCGAGGTCGTGGATACGTTCGGGCGGGCAGCCGTTCCGGGCAATCAGTTCGCGCAGTGTTTGTTGATCGGCTTCTGAGCGCCCACCTGTGAGGATCAGATGCAAGTCCGGCTGCTGTTCCCACACGCGATTCATAATCCGCAGCAGGAGATCGTGCCGTTTGTGCGGCCAATAATTCGCCGGATACAGGAGATAGCGGGAGGGTAAATCCGTCAATGCAGCGGAGGTGGTTTGTGTGCGCGGGTCAGCACCCAACGCGGCAACCACCACCTGCTCCGGTTTGAGCGCTGTATGGTGAAGCAGTCGGCCTCGCGCGTGTTCGGAAAGCGTCACCACACGGAATGCTCGCGAGAGGTTGGCGTACACCTGCTGGCGGTAAGCGAGATCAGCCGCGTTAAATAATTCGGGGTGGTCGAGTACCAGCGCGTCCGGCATTCCGGCGACATGCCGCGCTTGCACCTGCTGGAAGGGTTCGAGGCCGAACAAAGAGCTGACAACCACGTCCGGCTTGAGTAAACGCACCGTCAGCGCGAAGTCGTAGCGGGTTAAGTAGGGCACGACGACTGCCGACGCGCCCATCCATTCCGCGAACGCCCCCGCAAAACGCCAACCGACGACAAAGGTCACGCGCATCGTGCGGGTATCCGCGCATTCGGCGAGTAAGCGGCTGACCTCTTGGGCAATACGCCCGACACCGCCGATATGGGCAGGATCAAGGTAGGCGAGGTTGACAAGGCAGGTGGTCATCAGCGAAGGGAAAGCAGCAGAGGATGACTATTTGAAGTCATAGTGGTAAATCAGATTGTCATTGCGGGTATCAACACCCGTTTGCACAAAACCCGCTTTTTCGTACAGGCGTTTCGCCGTCGCGTTGTCGGGATGTACTTTTAGCATCAGGCGTTCGACACCCCGCAGACGGCAGATGCTCTTGCTGGCATCCAACGAGAGCGTCGCCAAACCCATTCCGGCGAAATCCTGTGCAACTGTTACCCCGTAGGCAGGGATCGCGTAGCCGCTGTCCCAGCCGCGCAGCATAAAAAATCCAGCGAGGGTATCTGAGACAAAAAAGCCCATATATATATCATCCCGCGCCCCTTCCAGCAGCTTCGTCACCGTCGCGACATCAAAGTCAAACGGGCGGAAATACTGGATATAGCCGGATGGCTGTGCGCTCAACATCGCGCTGAATGCGGAAGCATCCGCCACCGTTAGCGGGCGCAGGACAAGGTTCTTCATGGTCGTTAGCTATCCTGCAAGGCCAAGCACTTGAACATCGCCTCGCAGATGCGCTTGACATCGGCGCGGGTAATCTTTGCCGACGACGGCAGGTTTACGCCGGATGCCGCCAACCGCGTGGTCACGGGGAACTTCGTGTCGCCCTGCTCATCCAAGTACGGCGGTAGCACGTGCATCGGGTAGAAGAACGGACGGGTTTCGATGTTTTCCTTGTCCATATCCGCCATAAAGCGGTCACGGTCGATACCTTCCGGTACCAAAACACAGTACAGCCAATACACGTTCTTCGCCCATTCCGCTTGAGGCGAAAGGGTGAACATGCTGCCCTTCAATTCTTCTTCATACCACGAGGCGACTTCTAAGCGCCGCTGAATGAACCAATCGACCTGCTCCAACTGCGCCAGCGCAATCGCCGCCTGTACGTTGGTCATGCGGTAGTTGTAGCCAATCACAGGGAACCAGTAGCGGCGCTTGGGGTCCATACCCTGCCCTTTGAGCAAGCGTATTTCGTCCATCAAGCCCTGATCGTTGGTGGTGATGATGCCACCTTCGCCGGAGGTAATGATCTTATTGCCAAAGAAGCTGAAGGTCGCCAGTTCGCCGATACCACCGACACGCTGGCCTTTATATTCTGCACCGTGGGCTTCGGCAGCATCTTCAACAATGGCGATATTGTACTGCTTGGCGAGTTCAACCAGCGGCCCCATCTCTGACGGATGCCCGTAGACATGCACGGGCATGATGGCTTTGGTGCGTGGGGTAATCTTACGAGCGACATCCGCAATATCGAGCGTCCATGTATACGGGTCAACATCCACGAAAACGGGTGTCGCGCCGCAGTAAGCGACGGTATTGGCGGAAGCGATGTAGGTCAAATCCGGGACGATCACTTCATCCCCCGGCCCGACCTTCAATGCCAGCAGCGCCACATGCAGCGCCACCGTACCGTTAAATACGGCAATCGCGTAGCGTGCGCCGCAGAAGGCCGCGAATTGTTCTTCGAGGCCATTGACGTATTTACCGCTGCCGGAAATCCAGCCGGTATCAATACAATCATCGACATATTTGCGTTCGTTACCGTTTAAGAGTGGTTCGGCGACGGGAATTCGGTTCATGTTGCAGTCCCATTATTGAAGGAGGAAAAATGTGGCATCGCACCCTCTAACACAGGTGGATAGACAAGCGCAGTTGAGCTTAAAGTTGAGGTGAAACTCAGGCAAACGTGCATTCAAGGTTGCTTACTAGCCGTCATTAATGGGTGTATTCTGCCGTATGCCCATAGAAACCGCAACCCTTAACAAGACCACCTAAACGCTGGTCGTTGACCGCCTACCAACCCGAAATACCGCTTTATGGGGTCTCGGCGGTTACGGCTGGCAGCATATCGGGCGGCAGATCACTCGCCTCGGTTGCCTCTGGCTGCGAGTCCAACAAATTGATCGCGCTGACCCGAATCGCGTTTTCCTCGCCACCGGGCTGCGCCTCAACAATACCCGTAATTTGTACCCGCTGGTTATTGCCCATCATCGCGGTAAAGGGATCGACCAATAGATTAACCGTTTGCCCGCTGTCATTCGTCAGCGCCGCATTTTCGCTATCCACGTCGTCGGTCGTGAAAACCCCTTCCAACGTATATTCATCCCCTACACTGAGCGTAGATGGAAAGCTGGTAAAGCTAAAGGACTCATCGGGTGTGGGGGTGCCTACCGCTTCTAAGGGCGACGGTAAGACGATGGCATTCGGAGTCTCAAGCGCGTCTACATTTGTATCCTCAGGGGCTTTAGTCGCCAATTCAGAAGGGTCTTGGGTGAAGGTTGGCTCAAGTGTCACCGTATTTTCGGGGGTCAAGCTGGGCAGCACGGCCAGCGTCGGCAGGACGGCATTTTCGTCTGGATTTCCGGTACAACCCGCCAAGAGGCCAGCGAGCAGTAAAACAGCGGAAATAGGATGGCGCAGCGACATTTTCATAGATGACTCTTTTGTGACAATAATATAAAGCAGGGCAGATGATACCATCTACCCTGCTCATACTCGTAGCCGTTCTGGTGATTAGTTCACCAAGATACGGTCGATGTTGAAAGGCTGCTGTGACCGATTTTCGATCACCACTTCATGCACGCCCGAACCGAAGCCGTAGAATGCGACCGGTGCGACAAAGGTTGTCGGCGGTGTGTTCTGGCTGTAGGTCGAGCAAAGCGAGGTCGGATTACCGGCGGCATCCGTGAGCAGCACACACAACTGGAGGTTGCTGGCTGCACCCGCCCACGCGAGTTGGTACAAGAACAGCGAGTTCCCGTTGAAGCGTATCTGCACCACCGCACCCTTCTGCGAGGTCACGCGCACCGTGCCACCGGAGTAGCTCGGCGACGTGGCGGAAATCCACAGGTCGCGCGGGCTGTAGACGATGCCAGCCGCATTTTCCTCATAGGTTCCCGGTTGCAGCGTGGCTGCCGGTGTATTCATGACGAACACGCGGTCGATTGCCAGCAGCGCTGAACCTGTTCCCGCGCCGGAGTGCGTGACGGTAACGTTGTATGTACCCTGCTTCAAGTTGTAGAAGCTGTAGCCGACGTTAGCCTGCGTCGCGGGCAGGTTGTTGGCACAGACCGCGCTGCCACCTTGCAGGGTGTAGCAAATGTCCACTTCAGCACCGTTCAGCGGTGTAGCGGTGATGATACCGAAGCCCGTCCCGGTGAAGCTGAAGGTCATCGTGTTGCCAGCCGTGGTGGATGACTTGTTAGTTGCGTTCTGCGTCCACGCGCCGGTATACGTCAGACCCGGATAGTTCTCCTGATACTGACCAACCGTGAGCGCTGCCGCCGGATTGACCACCCGTACCGCATCAAAGTAGATGAAGTCGGTCGCCGGTGAAGTCTTGGTGATGACCACCGTATGCGTGGTGTTCGTCAGCCCGCCAAACTCAATCGGCTGCTGCCAGAATACACCGCCCGTCGCCGTGTTGGCATAAGTACCGGCTGGTGCGCCGTCGATGGTGACGGTGAACGTACCCGCGCCAGCAGTCAGCACACGGTAGATTGAGAACGACGTTCCTGTCACTTTGAAGGTCACTGTCGCATTCGGTGCGTAGGTATAGTACGCCCCGTTACCGGACGGTTCGGTTCCGGTTACGGCTGACCATGCGCCGGTGTAGGTGAACAACGGGTTGTTTTCCTCGTAGAAGCCTACCCCGTTCACACCGTTCGGATCAGGATCACCGAGCAGCGTAATCTGGTCAAGCGAGCCGTAGAGTGCGCCGACGTTCCGCAGTTCGACGGTTGTTGTCCCTGTTGGGATGTTCACGAAGAACGGCTGACGGTACATCAGGCTCGGTGTTGCGTTATTCATGGTGACAGCCACCACACCGTTCAACAACACCTGCATGGTGCCATACACACCAGTGGTGCTGGTCGTGCGGTAAACAATCATCCGCTTGACCACGCTGTCATCCACCTTGAAGCTGACACTCGACCCTGCCGTGTTGGTGTAAGCCCACGCGCTGCCGAGCATATTGGCGTTCGCGCCCTGCGTCCACGTACCATTGTACGCGAGGTCGAGCGAGCTTTCTTGGTAGTCGCCCACCACCAACTCGGCGGCAGGCTCAAGCAGTGTGATCTGGTCAATGCCACTGTACGTTGCAGCAACGTTCCTAATTGTAATTGTGTGATTACCCGGATTGGCAATCGTCACGACATAAGGCTGCTTGTGAAGCGCCGTCGCGCTCACACTGGAGATAGTCGCGATTGGCGTAGTCAGGTTGCCATCAAGGAAGACCTGCATCGAACCATAGGTCGGTGCCACATTTGTAGAACGGTAAACGACCACACGCCCGACCGTCGCGTCAATGTCAAACTTGACGGTGGCATTTGCCACATTGGTATAGCGCCAACTGCCACCGAAGGCTGAGGCGTTCGCGGCCTGTACCCAGTTATTGCTGTACACCAGCGCTGGATCATCTTCTTGGTAGTCGTCTAGGCCCAAGCGCTCCGGCGCACCTAGGAGCGAGATCTGGTCAATACCACTGATCGTCGCGCCCACATTCTTAATGGTGACGGTATGCGCCCCCGGAGTCGGAATATTGAACTCAAACGGCTGCCCGACCATCAACGCGGTGCTGGTGTTATTCGGTATCGTGACAAGCGCCGTTGCGCTGTTGTCAAGAAACACCTGCATTGAACCGTATGTTGGAGCCGTCGCACGGTAAACCACAATACGGGACACGCTGCTGTCAATGTCGAAGGTCACGCTGCCGTTCGGGTCGCTGGTAAAGCGCCAAGCGCCGCTTAACATCTGCGCCGATGCGAACTGCGTCCACACACCACGGTACGTCAGGTTCACATTGTCTTCCTGATACACACCGGGGCTATCCGTCATCGTTGTTGTTGGCGGCAGCAGGTCAATCTGGTCGATCACCCCATAAGTCGTGCCGATATTACGCACCGTGATCGTATGATCGCCCGGTGTGCCGATCAGCATCACAAACGGCTGCTTAAAGAGCAGGGTTGTACTGGTGTTATTGGCGATGGTGGTCGACAACACGCCGTCCACGAACACCTGCATCGTGCCATACACGCCAGCCAAGTACAGCGGACGGTAAAACACGATACGCCCAACCGAACTGTCGATGTCGAAGCTGAACTCCGCACCATTCTGGGTGGTGTAGTGCCAGCTATTACCCGACATACTCGCGTGTGTGCCGTAGACCCATGTTCCGGTATAGGTAATATCCTCATGGTTATCCTGATAGGATGTCCCATTTGCCCCTGCCGTCAAGCGGGTTGCCGCAGGCAGCAGCAAGATTTGGTCAATGTCACCGAAGGTCGTTCCCACGTTTCGGATACTAATCTTGTGATTACCCGTCGAAGGAATAGTGATTTCGAATGGACGACCATACGCCACTGAACTACTGCCTGTATTCGGTATAGTTCGCTGATTAATATCGGGATGGAGACTCCCATCAATGTAAACCTGCATCGTCCCAAAGCTCGGCGCTTGGAAAACCGTGCGGTAGATCACGATGCGGCTGACGGTGTTATTGATCAGGAAGCTGACTTCAGCGTTGTTTTCGCTCGTGTAGCGCCGTGTGCCGCCTAACGCCAGCGTATTCGCTTGCGAAATCCAATTACCTGTGTAGGTAAATGCTGTACTCGTGTCTTGAATAACACCCGACGAAGAACTCAAGCGTTCTGGCGCGCCGAGCAGCACGATCTGGTCAATATCACTGAACTTGGCTTCCAAATTCGTGACCTCGATTTCGACACCATTGGCAGGCAATGGAATGGTCACCATAAACGGTTGACCAAAGCTGGTCGCTGTCCCGACGTTAATCATATTTGGCAGTACTGCCACACCGTTGACTTCGATCTGCATCGAACCCCAACCGACCGCCGTTGTCCGGTAGAAAACAATCCGTTCAACCGAATTATTCACCGTGAACTTGAACGAGGCCGTTGGCTGATTGGTGTAACGCCGCGTACCGCCCAACATTGAGGCATTCACGTCAGCAGTCCAGTTGCCCGTATAGGTCAGGTTCAGGTCATTGTCCTGATACGTCCCCGGCCCCAAGTCCGCCAATGAACCCAGCAGCCGGATTTGGTCGATGCTGCCATAGGTCGTTCCCACATTTTGAATCTTGATGGTATGGTTACCCGGTGTCACATCCAGAACGAACGTCTGTCCGAATTGGAGGGATGCAGAAGTATTGACCATCGCGATGGGTGTTGGGTCGTCGTCAACATAAACATTCATCGTGCCGTACGAACCTGTCAGATAGGTCGTACGGTAAATGACCACGCGCGAAACACTACTGTCGATCTTGAAGCTGACACTTGCGCCCGATTCGTTGGTATATGCCCAGCGTCCACTTATGGCGGAAGCGTGAGCGGCTTGTGTCCACTTGCCCGTATAGATCAAGTTCAGGTCGTTTTCCTGATACACACCGGGGGTGGTGGTCAGCGGTTGAACCGCTCCCAACAGCTTGATCTGGTCGATACTGCCGTAGGTCGCGCCGATGTTTTGCAACCGGACGGTATGAGCGCCCGGCGTTGGAATGTTGATGACAATCGGCTGCCCGAACAGCAGCGTCGCGCTGGTGTTATTCGGGATCGTCGTCAACGGGATTGGACTACCGTCAAGATAAACGCTCATCGTACCGTAAACGCCCGCTGCGTAGATCACACGGTACAGTTCGATCCGCGAAACACTGCTGTCGATCTTGAAGGTCACACTCGCATTGTTTTCATTGGTGTATGCCCAAGCGCCACCCAACATCGACCCATTCGCACCCTGTACCCATGTTCCACTGTAGGTTAGGTCAGGGTAATTTTCCTGATAGGTACCCACTCCCATCGCCTGTGCGATAGGCAGCGTCGTAATCTGGTCGATGCTGCCGTAGGTCGCACTCATGTTGCGTACGGTGATCGTATGATTACCGGGGTTGGCGATGGTCAGTATGAAAGGCTGCCCGAACTTCAACGTGGTGCTGTTGTTATTCACCATCGTCGCGATAGGCGTGACGAGGTTGCCATCCAGATAGATGTTCGAGGTTCCGTACAGCGCATTGTAAACCGTACGGTAGAAGACGACCCGCCCGACGCTGCTATCAATCTTGAAGCTGAAGGTTGCGCCGTTCTGGTTGGTATAGGCCCACGCGCCACCCAGCATCGAGGCGTTCGGACCTTGTAACCATGTACCGGTGTAAGTGATATTCGGGCTGTTTTCTTGGTAGACCTTACCCGCAGTCATCACCCCGGCACTAATTTCGGCACGGTCAACCGTCAGCGCGGTCGCGTTGTTGGTCGTCAAACGTACCGAGTGGACTTGTCCGGTTGGGAAACCGGAGCAGGTGATGGTATAGGCCGCACCTGTGGCACTAAAGTTAACCACATCCGAATTCGCATCCGGTGCCAAACTGTTCAAACTGTTCACGCAGGTAAAGCCAGCACCGAGCGCTGTTTTCGTATTGTTATAGCTTTCGTACGGGCTGCTGCCGCTGCCGATGTCGATTTGGAAAGCGGTCTTTAAGGTTGAAGATGCGCTGGTTGAACCGCGCAGATAGAACCGGATCACGGAACCGGAGAAGGGTATTTCCAGCGTATTCCCCGCTGCACTGGTCGCGTGAAGCGTGTTGTTATACGCCCCGGCTACGAATGAAGGATTCCATCCCGAGCCGGTGTAAACGAAGTTGAAGCTGGCATCGTCGTAAACACCTTCCTGCGCCAGCGTCGGCAAAATTACAATCGTGCCGTTACCGGTTCCCACGTCACCGTCTTGGTCAGTTACCGTATACGTAAACTTATAGAACCCTTGCCGACCAGCGACCGGATTCAAGATAAGTTTGCCGCCGTTGGTGTTGGCTGCGGCGAAAGCATCCGTCAACACCTGAACGGTACTGTCACCGCTAGGACCGTTTTTCAGTAAGTCATCCTCTTCGCCTAGGGTAGGTATCTTCGCACCGAAAGCGAACGTATAGGGAAAGTCCACACTGCCCCCCGTGCCGCTCAGTGCGAAGTTGCCAAATTGCACGATGGGCGAAAGCTGCTGCGTGATCGGCGTGAAGTAATCCGACAGGGAGTTGAAATCGGTGGCCGTCGGTGTACCGTCTTCCTGTGGCGTAATGGTCAAGCTGATGGTGCTGCTGTTCAATTCACCCGGTTTGAAAACTTTATCCTCGACCGTAAAGCCGATGACCACCGGAACATCCGTATTACCGGCTCCGTAGCGCGTATGGAAGTTCGCAGGCGGGCAGTAAATAATGGTATTGGGCGCGACAAAACGTGCCGGTTGGCCTAAACACCCGTTGGCGGGGTTCGGGTCATATTCGGTCGGCAGGGTCGAAAGGGCGAAGGTTTGCGTATAACCGCCCACCGCAGTGAGTGTAAAGGACACGGTTGTACCCGCATCTTCCGCGACCGTTCGTGTGATCGGATCAGGAACCGGAGCGCTCGCCGTACCCAATTCATACGCACCGATGTCCACGTGCGTTGTCTGGTAGGTCGGATTGGGGTTCACACCCAAATTCCAGCGCATACTGCCGCGCAAATCCATCTGCGCCTGATAACCGGTGAGCGGATCACTACCGAAAATATCAATCAGCGCTTGGTCATCGCCGGTGTTAATCGCCCCCTTGAGTGTCGGGGTACTGGAGTCCGTCGGGCGGACACGAAACGGATGAGCCGCGTCGAACGCCGCACCGAAGAAAAGGGTTGTGGGGTTAATCGACTCTTCAATGGAGTTGACAATTTTACCCGCGCTCACGCATTCACCGGGTAGAGTGTTTGTCGCGCTGTTAGCGCCAATGAAGGGAACGAACCAGTTGTTACGCACAGGAGCACCAGCACCGATTGCGTTACAACCAATATTGATACCTGACGCGACATCCGAGAGCAACCCACGGAGCAGCGGGCTATTGCCATAGAACAGGTTGTTATGAATTTCAACTTCGCGGCTGCCGAGATCGCCGAAGCCGGAATTACGATTACCGTAGACAAAATAACCATCATACGAGAAAGCGTCTTGGCTGATTGACGACTCCGCCTGCATCACGTTACTGACAACTGTGTTGTTGACGAAACGCAGATTAGGCAGCACAAACAAGTGCAGGAGCGGCCCGTTGAGCGTATTGGAACTAAACAGGCTGCTCACAAACTGAACTTCGTCGTCTAATTTTGCAGAGCCGGGTCCGCCTATCAATTGATTGACACCAACGATGGTCGCTGCGGTGTTA
The DNA here is from genome assembly GCA_020161935.1 of Chloroflexota bacterium. Classification (GTDB taxonomy): domain Bacteria; phylum Chloroflexota; class Anaerolineae; order Aggregatilineales; family Phototrophicaceae; genus CFX2. The sequence goes on along the minus strand of JAIUNI010000009.1, from coordinate 20,991 downwards.
CTCTTAAACTGATTGTTGTAGAAACGGATACCACTGTAACGCACACCAATAATGGCTGGCTGCCACGGATTAGGCGTATCGTACGTTGAAGGGATTGTGCTGTTCTGGAAAATGTTGTTGCTAACCAGCGCACCCGTCGAATTGGTAAATTCTAAAATCGCGCTGTTCTTTTGCGGTGAGGTAAACGAACCACTGCCTACCGTTGGAATAATAAATCCGCTGAACAGGCTGCCTTTGATCTGAACCCCGGTCGTATCCGTCACGGTTCCCGGCGACTTGTACAGCAGGAACGTTGAATTTTGAACGACTGTATTGGTCGAATTACGGATACGAAGCGCAGGGGTCTCGGTACGGATCGATATTCCCGATGCGCTGTCGGTCAAAATACCCGCGCGTTGGGCGACAAAGCCATCCACAATCACATCATTGTCATCAATGAAAATGGGGGATTGGAAAACCGACCACAGGTTTGACTGTCCGGTGAGTGTCACATTTCCGACGACAACACTTGCAGGGAAGGAGGTCGCCGACTCGTAGCTGATAACCGCCGGAGTCAGATGGCTGTCGTTCGCGTAAATCTGCGCCACATATTCACCGGGCAGCACCACCACGCATTGGTTCGCAGCCGCTTTCGCAATCGCCTCGTTCATACTCACATAAGGCGCGGTGATGCTGCCATCTTGCAGTGCGCCGGGGTTCGCCAAGCCAACATACACGGGCGAAACGCAGGTTGCTGGCAGCGCATCAACCGCGGCAGCACGCGCCACGATTGTGTTCCGCAGGTCATATGCCGGATTGCCCAGCACCGTTAATCCCGCGCCATAGGCCGTATCATATCCGACCGCAAAAGCCGGAACACTCACATTATCAACCGTATGCGTTTGCATATAATCTTTTACAGCATCGAAGGCCGCGCTGGTCGTCCCGTCGAAATCGGACATACTGGCATTGGTGTTCGAGACCAACAACGCCGCCATACCGGCCACGTGCGCCGCAGCCGAGGATGTACCGCTAAAGCCTGCGGGGTCGCTGCAATTGAAACTGTCCACCGGGTTATTGAACAAGCTGACGTGTGATGGGCCGCTTAAATCCGGCTTAATTTGGCTGCGCGTAAAGCTGGGGCCTAACACATTCAACGTACCCCCGGCTGCGAAAGCGGGGCCTTGGGCACTGGTACTTTCGAGGTTCAAGCTCATGCTGGAGTCGTTACACACCGCACCGACCGCGATCACGTTTGGCGAGTCGGCAGGACGCGCGATATTACCGGCGGTCGCGAGTGCAGACAAAGGATTCACACCCGATGAGGTGATCACGCCGCTGCCAGCGATTTGAACTTGGACAATGCTGGCCGCATTACCGGAAAGATTCAATGTTACGCTACAGGGTCCGGTAGGACAGTTTGAAGTACTGACAGGAAATGCGTTGCGAGGTGCAGCAGGACGACTGCTATTGATCGTCGCGGAGAAATCACCGCTTAAGGTCGAAGGGAAATTAACGGTGCTGCCCGACCAATTATTCCAGCTAATATGGATGGTATCGCCCGGATAAACGGTCATTGGAACGGTTACACCGCCGCTGGTATAGTTCAAGGTGATGTAGCGACCCTGATTGTTACCCGCGCTGGCGATGACGATCTTACCTGCTGCCCGCGCGCTTGCCAGTTCAGCGTACAGCAAATCTTCCACGCCGCCGCCCGTGCCGTCACCGGGGCTGACCGAAGCCCCCAAATCCATCGCGATGACGATTACTTTGACCGCGTTATTGGTGCGGGCGTTCAAAACGGCGGCACGCAAGTTAGTCGCGTTGGTCGCTTTGTACATATAGACGTTAGACAAAGGTGCCATATCGCACAGCACCTGCACCATATTCAAACCGTGCGTGGTATCACCTGAAACACCGCTCAGGTTATTAATCGTGTTATTGAACATACAGGCATATTCACCCGCATCCCCAACAGGAGTCGTATTAGGCAAAGCAGCGTTGTAGCCAAAGCCGGTATCAATGACCGCGATGCCGACACCCGCGCCCTTAATGTTCGCCTGATGCCAAGCGACTGCGCCGGTGGTATCCAGCGCTTCCGTCACTTCGGTTCCCGTACCCTGCCCTGTCCCCTGCACCTCCATTTGTTGGCGCAGCGCACTGCTGGTCGAAACGGCGCGGGGCGGCAGTTCAATAAAGCGCACATCGGGCGAGTGAATGAATGTCATCAAGCCATCGAGCGTTAGGAAGGCTTGCAACTGCACGCTGAATGCTTCCAGCAGCGCACCACCGGAAGCCGGAATGCCACCGGCAATCGCAGCCGCAGCCGATTCATCCACCGCCCAAATGGTGACTTGGATACGCTGTTGGTCGTCCACAATGATGAAGTAATCCGCCAGTGCCGCTTGAGCGCCTTCAATATCGCCCGCCGTATACAGGTCGAGCGCGTCAACCAGTGCCGTCGGCAGCTTGGCTCGAATATCGTCACCCAGTCCCAGCGGTTCAACCGTCGCCTCGGCGGTGGCTTCGACCGTTGCTTCGGGCGTGACTTCTGCGGTCGCTTCGACCGTCGCCTCGGCAGTGACTTCAACCGTCGCCTCAACCGTGACTTCCGGTGTCAATTCGGGCGGTGGCGGCAGCGTACCCACTGCTAAGGTCGGTTCGGGTGTGGGTGCAGGTGGCGGAGCATCCAAACGTCGGATGTTAATATCATCCAGTGCGACAGGAGCTGTATTCGCTGCGTCGGTTGAAAAGACCAACGGCCCCATGCCCAGCAGCGCTGGATCAGCCGCGCTAATCGGCGTGAGGTCATCAACCTTGACCGCCAGTAAATTGCCGGGGGCTAAAATGTTCACCGTATGCCAAGCGGGAGTTGGCTCGGCTGTCCCTTCGGTAACAGCCACACCAGCAGCCTCCGCCAGCAGGACACCATCTTTAGACAGGCTGGTGGCTCCATCAGCCGCAACCTTGATCTGGTAGGTGCTGCCACCGGCTGTCATGCTCAATTGAACGCTGCCCAGCACGCGGAAGGAAAGCGTGTAGTAAGGCCACGCCATGCCCGTGAGCATAGCCGTCTCGTTCGCGCCGGTTGTGCCTAACACGTAGTTTCCGGCATCTTCAACCACGGCCCAACCGGAGGTCAGCACCCAACCGGAGGCTTCCGCATCTTGGAAGTCATCGACGAAAAGGTCAGGGTTGACAGGTGTTGCGGGTGGCAAAGTCGTCGAATCAGTCGGGGCGGGAGTCAGCGGAGTCTCCGTTACCGCATCCGGCGTGGTGGTCACATCGGTTGGAACGGTGGTCGGTTCAGCCGTCACCGCTTCGCTCGGTACGTCGGTCACGACTTCCGTAGGGACTTCGGTCGGCACGTTGGTGGGTATCACCGTCGGGATTTCAGTCGGCGCGTCTGTTGGCGCGACCGTTCCGGTTTCGGTGGGTGCAGGTGTTTCCGGGGGGACATCCTGTGCCATGGAGTGACCGGATAAGACGAACGTCAACGCGACAATCATCGCGCACTGAATGGCGAACGTGAGTAGACGGTGGGTATACGCCCTCATGAATTCCTCCGAACGAGCTTTACAATTGTGATTGGCTAGAGGCCATATTAATTTCGTGAACTAACTTAATTACCGTCAGATAATGGAAAAAGTTACGGTCTATCTTTTGAGTATAGTCAATTTTTACGTTTCGCAATCGTTGAGGATATGCTTTTTCGCTCAAATGCGGAATAGGCCGAAGGTCAATCTTCATAATTGGCTTTCTACTTCCCGACTACCCAACACTAGCAGATTGTGTGGAAGCGGCATATGATTAGAAGGTCTTTTTCGCCCGTGCCTAACCCCAATAAAGATGCTGTGATCCAAGCTATTCGCGCTTTCTCCCCCCGACAACTGCTTATCCTGATTGTCCTGCTCAAGATCGTGTTGGGGGCGCTTTACATCACCCAGCAGCCCTTATGGCAGTATCACGAGGCGGATTTCTTGCGGGTGGTACGTTCCCTGCGAGATGAAGGGCAGCTTCCCGTGCTGGCGGAGGACGCGACACCGGATCGTAACAACTCCAGCCAACCGCCCCTTTACTACTTCATCCTGCTCCCGTTTGTCTCGGCGCTGGATGACAACCAGACGGTTCCAGCAGGGCTAAACCCGACAGCCGTTTGTGACGGTTACAACACCAACCTCACCAGCTTATTAACCACTACGGCCTACGACCCACCGTATACAGGAACCATCGCGCTCGGTTATGTCCTACGCTTCCTCAGCCTCGTAATGAGCATTGTAGGGGTTGTGTTTACTTATCTGGCGGGGCGTGTGTTATTCCCCGATAAGCCGTATGTGGCGCTGCTCGGCGCGGGGTTGTTGGCCTTCGAACCCACGTCGGTGATCGTCGGCAGCCAGATCAACAACGACAACCTGATTCTGGCACTGGGGGCCATCCACCTATGGTTGTGTGCAAGGCTGATTCACCAGCGAGGCGGGTTGGTCAGGAACTTGGTCGGCCTCCTAGTGGTCGCGGTGTTGGGGCTGCTTTCCAAACTCAGCGGTTGGCTGATGCTGGGCATGAGCATCTTACTCATCGCGGGCATCCTCGTGCAGATGTCACGGCAGCGGGCATCCCAGCGCCAAAAACGGGTCGCGATTGGCATCGGCGTGGTGCTGGTGCTGGCGGTCATGGGCATCGGTGTGTTCAACCTCGCCCAGTATGGCAGCCTGTTCGGGCGCTACCGGAACCTCGACGCGACCATCCAAAGTACGCTCCTGAATTTACCGCCCCGCCATGTCGCCCTGATGACAACCGCCACCTTACAGGATACGCTGGCGGATTACCTGAGTCCCCTCCGGCAGTTACAGCCGCGCAACGCGGTGTTGTTCGCCTACATCGGGCTGCTGGGCGTGTGCGGGGTGGTCGGGTTGTTCGGCATCGGGCGGGCGGTTTACCGGCGGGAGAAATCGGCGCTTCTCTCCTTTGGATTACTAGTGGTTTACGCACTGCTTATGGTCGGGTTGGTGATCTTCCGCGCCATCCTCAACAACGGCACGCCGGACTTCATCAACAGCATGATTATCATCTCGCCCGTCCGGTATTACGCGCCAGCCTTACCGGCGTTACTCCTGATCGTCGGGGCGGGTTTTGGGGCGCTGGCGACCGCACGGCTGCCACAGGTCGGCAGGATGGGCGGCGTACTGGTCACGGCCTGTTGGCTGGTGGTGGCGTTCGGCAGTACATGGATACTCATCAAGGACAACCAGACGCGCGGCGCGGCGGTCATGTCCCAAGAGGCGTTTGACCGGCTGCAAAACGTAACGCCAGTCAGCCAGCCTTCACCGGACGAACTGCCACAAGTCGTTGGCTATCAGATCACACCCCAGCCCGACGCGGGATTGGTTGACCTCAACCTTTACGTGAAGGCCAGCCAACCGCTCACCGAAAGTTACGCACTACAAACGACATTATCCGGCAGCGGGCAGTCGAGTTCGTGCGTCACCGTGCCGGTGGGCGGCTTACTCCCAACGACCCGTTGGCCGACCGATCAAGTGATCGTCCTGCATACCGAAATCCCGAACTGCATCGCGCGGCGCGAACCGCCCATCAACCTCGATATTCAGTGGTTACAAGCCCAGAATATCAACGGCATCGCGACGACGACCGCGACCGGAACACCTATTCAGCTCGCCCAACTGAGCGAAGGGCTGGGAGTAGCAGTTAACTGCCCTGTGAATAAGGGCATCATCGGGGGCGGGTTACAACTGCTCAAGTACAACGCGCCGACGACGCTCACCCTCCAAAACCAGCCGACGTATTACATCCCCTCGGTCAATTGGCTGGTGCGAGATGTACCTACTGATGCCTACGTTCGTGTTTACCTGCTCATACAGGCTTCGACGAATACGGTCTACCAATGCGGGGGTGAACCCCGGCAAGATACCTACCCCTTTAAACGTTGGTCAGCCGGCGAAACGGTTTTCTTTGACGAGTGTGTGATGACGATCCCGCCGGATGCCCCCAAAGGCGAGTATGTGGTCAGCGTGGGGGTACAGGATACGGCCGGTCAATGGTTGGGCGCGGTGGACAGTGACGGCACGGTGATTGAGAACGGGCGGATTCCGATTAGTACACTCAACATTCAGTGATACAAATCGCCAAGAAGCCAAGCAATACAGAGAACGCCAAGTTTTTGGTGGCGGAATTGGCGGCGGCGGCGGCGACAGAGCGCCATTTGGTAGTCAATAGTCTTTAGTCTTTAGTCGACAGTCATTCGTCAAATGCAAAGGCAAATCGCCAAGAAGCCAAGCAATAGAGAGAACGCCAAGGGTCTTGGTGGTGTTGTTTGATTCGGAAAATTCGTCAAATTCTGCAAATTCGGAATCTCAATTTCCGCAGTTTCCGAAGTTTTAACCCTCCAAATGTTATAAATATTGCAGTTATTGCAATTGTTACAACACCGTTTTGGCAACTTTTGTGACGATTCGGCGGGATGCTCGGCTGGTTTTGCTGCAAAGTAGTTGAAAGTTTAAAGTGGAAAGTTAAAAGCGAAATACAAAGGCGTTTAACCGCAGAGACGCAGTGACACGGATGTGCGCTGTCTCGCGTCTCTACGCAAACCAAGAACGCGCCTTTGTAGGGACAGCAGACAGGCTGTCCGCGATTTTCAACAGTAGGAGTACATTAAACGGTGAAGGATTCAATCGACCCCACCCCACGACGGTACGTTCGCAGGCTCACTCCACCGTCAGCCCTCCCACATCAGCACGTTCGCAGGCTCACTCCGCTGATAGAGTAACAGGGAGGGGCTTTAAAGACTTTTATGGCTCACCATACATAGGAGGTTGCCATAAAATGAGTATCCACCGTTTAGCGTGGTGCTACCATACAAAGTCACAAGTTTATTATAGAACAAAGGTTCAATATGTCAAGCGCGTACGGTTAGAATTTTCGGTGATGCACCTCTAAAGAGTTGGTAGTTATTATTTTGAGCAAGAACTCGCTGATAATTTTCTCGCTTACCAACTCTCTAGCAGGCCATCACCGAATTTTCAAACCGTAGTGTCCCTTTTTTGGGCGTTATTCTGGCTTGACGGCGACGATGCGTGAGAGGTGCGAATCTTCGGCATAGGTGAGGATGCGCCAGTCGGCAAAGTAACCGAGCAGTTCGCCGATTTCTAGCAGGTAAACGGGGTTAAACGCGGGAACGAGCTGGAGGTACTGGCGGTTGAAGGTTTCGTAGAGGATGCGCCCACCGGGGCGGATGGTCTGCCGCAGCGATGGGAACAGGTCGCGCTTCAGGTAACGAAAGACCGAGACGACCTCGTAAAAATTTTGCGGCAGCTCGTGGAGATCGAGATCAACCGGATACAGGTTGATGTCCCGCAGGCCACGTTTGGTCGCCTCGGCCTGTGCGCGGAGCAGCGCCACACGGCTCACGTCGAGAAGATCGACCACATACCCCTGCGAGGCGAGCCAGAGACCGTTCTGCCCCATGCCACAAGCCAGATCGAGGGCGCGGTGTTCGGCTTCGTCGGTTACGGGCGGGGTGTAATCAAAAAGCATCGGGTCAGGCGGCGGGTAATCCGCCGATTCCATGTCGCGGTAGACTTCATCCCAACGTAAACGGTCAGCACCGGACATCAGTTTGCCCCTCCATAGATCGGCGTATAGATCAGCGCATCCGGCACGGCGTTCATCACCGCGTCGTCGCCGGGGTAGACACGGGCATTCGGGTTACGGCGGCGGCGTTCATGGAGCTGGTACGAGTCGCGCAGTTGGTCGAAGTCCGGTTCGCGCCAATCGGGCGGCACGGTCAGCACAGTCATCAGCGCTTGAATACGCGCTCCGCCGCTGCTGTTCCAGTCGGGCGCATCCCCGCCGCTGACGAGGGCGCGGGCAGCATCAGCCTGATCGCCACCCGCGACTTTTTTCATCAGGTCGCCGCTTAAACGGGCGAACATTTTCTGGGCTTGCCCGGTGTTGACGTTGCCTGCCATCACCTTGACGTTATCCGGCAGCGCGTCAAACGGCAGGCCGGCGGAAGGCGAGTCATCTTGAATGAAGTTGGAGGTGGCTTCGAGCGCTCGCTGCAAATCGTCGGCGGTTCGGCTAGGACGTAAAAAGGGGGTCAGCGCGGGGATTAAATCCACCGACGAACCGTTCACATAGGCGCGAATATCGGCCCGTGTGCCATCAAGCGCCGTGTATAGAAGGGAAGTGTCTGCCGAGAGGGGGGGAAACTGTGCCTCATCCGGCGCACCGATGATTTTCACCCAGCCGTCACGGGTGGGCGCGACAAACAGCCGCACCGAACGGGCATAGGCTTTGCCGGGAATGAGTCCAAACGGGTTGTAAAGTGTATAGCCGAGGTCGGTTAACGAACGCCGCAGCGTATCAATGACCCGATCAGTGTTCTCCGAACGCAAGTATAGAGAATTCCACGTTTTCGACATGCGTCCCTCTAGGGATTTCGTTTGGGGCAGCATAACATACTATACTGCCGAAGTCCATAAAACCGAGTTTACGGGCCGCACGACGTTCGTTTTCCTCTGTACCGGGGGCAAACACGAGGGTCGCACCGTGTTCCAACGCGCCTTTGATGGCGGCGGTTTGCAGGATTTGGATCATGGCTGGTGAGCGCAGTTCTTTGAGGAGCGCCAACGCCGAAATATGGGCGGTTTCTTTGTGGAGGCTGACACGCGCCACGCCGACCGGAAAGCCGCCGCGATACATGACGTAATCCAACTGCTTGCCTGTCCAGATGGCTTCCATGTCCTTGCCGACGAACAGCGGCTCGACACCGAGCGAGATGACATCGTAATGACCGTTGCGCCAAACATACCACCAGTGACCGATGCTTTCCTGATCGCTCACGGGCTGGACGGTGATGCCATCCGGCAGGGGGCGCTCGACCAGCGGCGGAGTGGGGCGGCCAGTGATGCCACCCGGTTTGTAAACCATGATGAGCGTTTCGCGTTCGAGTTCCAGCCCCAGTTCGCGCAGGGTACGGGCGAAGGCGGGCGGGAACAATCCCTCGATATACTCGACGCGCGGCAGCCGTTCCTTCTGTGCCAGATCAGTCAGCCCTTGTTGCAAGTAGGTGCTGGATACCCAAGCGGTGTTTTTGCGCGGGGTGATGTAATTCAGCGTACCGATGTTCGAATTGGGATGGTGGAACACATCAACCATGCCGACGGATTCTCGGAGCGCTCCCAATTTCATATGCACCTCACCCAAGTGATCTTGGATCTGACGCAGGATATGCTTTGATTCGCGTTCGTTCGTTGCTTTCTCAGATTCCATCACAACCCCCGTTGCACTGGATAGAAGCCCTAGCCTAACATTAACAATCATAACGTCTTACGATACGAAAATAAATGCCTTTATCGTAAATTTCCGTGAATAATTCCCGAACAGTTTAATCGATTATGAGAGTCGAAGTAGATTTATACAGAAAAATGACAACTGAGACGCGCCTTTTAGAACCTGTCTGAATATTCTGTATTGGGTCATAATGGACGCGATCTATCGCGTCCCTACATCAAAAATTCAGAATAGAGCCTTTGAATTTCGGATTTTTGTAGGGACGGCACACTACGCAGATGCCGTGCGTGACTAGAATAATTTTCAGATAGGCTCTTATAGTTTTAACAAAAGATGGCGCTCAAAGCAACCGACAATATAAAACCCCCTTAATATAGGCCTATAATTTTATCGCCATTTACACCGGTGCAGTCAGCAACATGACCGCCGACCATAAGGCACTCAGGCCATAGACGATGAGGAACACGCCGCTGATGACCGATACCGCGTATAACACGCGCGGGCTAATCATCCGGCGGATGGCGCTCAGTACCCCTGCCACGCCCAGCGCCCACGACTGCGTACCGACGAGCATGGCGATGATCGCCAACAAACCGACACTCTCTTTCGCAGGCCATTCTGGTCGCCAGAGGGTTTCAAAGAAGTTCCCTGCCAGCGCAATCCAACTGACAATGGTCAGCGGGTTAAAGAGCGTGATGAGCAGGCCGTCACGGATCACGCGCAGCCGTGTACTCGGCGGGGGTACTTCGTTAATCTTGCTGAACTCGACGCGCGTGCGTATCGCGCCGATGCCGAGCCAGATCAGCCATGCGCCGCCCAGCACCCACAACACCAGCTTGAAGGCGATGCTATCCCTGAACAGGGTTGATAGACCAAAGTAAACGAGCAAGGCGTACAGCGCATCCGCCGCCACCACGCCCAAGTAAAAGTCGAACGCATCCCAGAAGCCGCGGCTGATGGCACGTTGACTGCCCGCGATAATGACCGCACCCGGCGGGATAGCGACAGCGACACCAATCATAAACGCGGCAGCAAGCATAGCCAACATGATCCAATCTCCTTGAGGTCAACACCTCTATAAAAATAAAAACCCGGTGTTCCTTGTTGGCGGAACACCGGGTTGGTTTCACGAAGTTGATTTGTGCAGTTACTTTTAAGTAGGCAAGCACCATCTTCCCGCGTTGTTACCAACACCGGTGAAGATTTGTTGTTGAGTCGTGCGAGCCGCAATTGAATACGTCATGATGGGATATAGTATAAAGTTGGAAGTTGGAAGTTTCAAGATTCAAGTTGGAAGATAGAAGTTTCAAGATTCAAGTGAAATGCAAAGACATTTCACCACAGAGACACAGAGAACACAGAGAAAAGATATTTTAATCGCCAAGTCGCCAAGAACGCCAAGATTTTTATGCGTAGGGACAGCAGACAGGCTGTCCGATATTTCAAAACCTTCTCTAATTGGCTTTGTTCGGGGAAAGCATCGACAGGCACGAGAAGATCACCTACCATGTGCGCTTATTTATTCACCGAATAGGTCGCTGACGGTATGCCCATTTTCATCGAAACCTTTCTTTACGAGCTGCGGCAGCGGTTCCTGCTGCGGTGGGTGCTGGCGAACGTGGTGGGTTGGACAGTCGGCCTGTACGCGGGGGTGTTGAATCCGGTGTGCTTCGCCGGAACGGGCATCATCGCGGGGTTGGTGCTGGGGGCGGCGCAGTGGTGGGCGCTGCGCGGGTCGCCGCTGCTGGCGTTAAACGCGGATGGTCAACCCTCGCGCCGTTGGATTACTCTCACCTTTGCGGGTGCGGCCACCGGCTTGATACCGGCGGCGGTGTTGGGCGGGATGTTGTTCCTGTTCACCAACGGGGTCGCAGCGCTGCTGGCCGGTGCGGTATTGGGCGGTGCCGTCGGCTTGGGTCAGTGGGCAGCGCTGCAAGGCATCAGCTCACGGGCGGTGTTGTGGCTGGGCGTGAATATCCTCGGCGGGGCGGTGTGCGGTTTGCTGACGATTATTCCGATCATTAGAGGGCTGCCGTTGGGGTTATTGGCAGGAGCAGCGCTCTTTGGCTACGCGACGGGGCGCGTGTTGGAGATGATGCGGCGCGAGGGTGAGAATGGAGACATACGGTGAAGGGCGCACAGCCGTACGCCCCTACACACGTAAACTTATTCGACCGTCAGGGTGAACTTGCTGCTAATATCCTCGTACTGGAAGTCGTACTCATCCGCACCGACCGATACCAGCGTCAGATAATCCGCCTCGGTGGTGAACGTCACCGTCCATGTGATGCCGTCAATCGCAGTCGATGAGGCATACAGGCTGGCGCTGTTCTGGTTATCAATCGAGTAAATGCGGAAGTACAGGTAGTAGTCGCCGCTGGTCTGGATGTACGACACGCTGACATCGGTGTCATAGGGCAGCGCGTAGTACACATCGGCGCTCTCGTTATCAACTAAGCCCTTCACATCGTCACCCGATTCCAAGAGGCGGGCGCTGGTCGGGCGGAGTTCGAACTCGCCGGTGGTTTCCGAATATTGATTGCGGGTGGCGATGACGGTGAAGTCACCCGACTCGTCGGCAACAAAACCGGCGACCGTGTTGCTGGCGCTGGTGTCTTCGGTGGTGTTCAAGACCTCATCGCCATCGGGATCTTGAACAATGACGGCGGTGGAATACAGCTCACTGTCCTTCGTCCGGCGCATGTCCAGCACCACAATATCGCCTTCCTCGACGGCGAGGGTGTAACTAATTTCGGTTTCATCGTCAGTAATTTCACCTGTGACGATTTCACCATATTCAATGGTGTCTTGGGCGTAAACTGTGACTGCTGCAAAAGACATCATCAACGCAAGAACCGTCAAAATCGTGAAACGCTTAACCATCGAGAACCATCCTCCTGAATAAGGGTAAAAAGTGGAATGGCTGGATAACGACGTAAGATAATCCGCAACATTCCGATACCCTTATCCTACAGGAAGTTTGCAATTGGCGAAAATAAAGGAATACACCACTAGCCGGTATAGCGCACGCGCCAGATATGCCCGTAGATGAAGTCGGCGATCACCAGCGAACCATCGGGCGCGACGGTGACATCGACCGGACGGATGAGGCCGGTGACGAACGGTTCCGGCGCGTAACCCTCCTGCCCGAAGCGCGGGTCATTGGGGTCGATCCGCACGATGCGCTGGGCTTCCGCCGTGCCGTTCCACAGCGCCACGAACAGGTTGTTGAACAGGTTAGCGGGGAACTGCTCGCCGGTGTAGGCAGCGATGCCGCGCGGCAGGCTGTAATCCGGCAGCGGCAGCCAATCCGGCGCGATGGTGGTGCGCGGCGGGGGCAGCGGGCAGTCGGCACAGCCGCGCGTGCGCCAGTACGGCCAACCGTAGTTGCCACCCTCATCGACCGCGAGGATACGGTCGCCGGGGCCAGCGATCAGGCCGTTGTCGGTGGCATACAACTGCCCCGCCGCGTTGAAAGCCAGATCGTACGGGTTACGGATGCCGCTGGCGTACACCTCGACGGTCGCGGTGTGCGGTTGTATCCGCAGGATGGCGGCCTCATCGGGCAGCACCTCGGCAGATGGCTGCGTGCGCGGGGTCAGCGACTCGGCATGGTCGGTGAGCGAACCCACGCCCAAGTACAGGTAGCCATCCGGCCCGAAGGTTAAGCCGTTGGGTTGGTTATCGACCAGCGAAAAGCAGCAGGGCAAGTCGGTGATGACCGGCTCCGGTTCGCCACCGCCTTCGGGGATGCGGTACAACCCGCCGCCCGCGTTGACTTCGACACGCGCCGAGACGTACAGCACACTCGTCCCCGGTTGGAAGGCCAAGCCGATGGGCGAGACCAGCGTGCCGCTGTAGCGTTCACTGCTGCCGTCCGCCGCCATCCGGTAAACCGCGCCATCGCGGGAACCGTTTTCGAGCACGGTGGCGTACAACGCGCCGTCCGGCCCGTAGGTGATCTGCATCGGTTGACCGGGCAGCTTGCCGACATGCTCCAATGTGTAACCGTTCGGCACGCGGATACGCTGCATCCAGCCGTCGAGGTCATCCTCGCAGGGGAAGTCCTCGCAGCTCCAGCCCTGCGCCAGTTGGAACACGGCTGGGGCATTCACAAAGGCCGCCGCGCCCGCGTTGGCAGCGGGTGTCAGCGTAAACAACGGCTGAGTCGGCACAGGGGACGGCGTGAGTGTGGGCGATGGGGTTAGCGTTGGCATGAGGGTTGAGGTCGGTGTGAGGGTCGGTGTCAACGTCAGCGTCGGCGTTAAGGTGACGGTCGGCGTGAGGGTCGGTGTCAGTGTCAAAGAAGGAGTCAGCGTCGGTGTAGCGGTATAGATCGGCGCGTTCGCCGCTTGGGTGGCGGGCAGGGTTGCTTGGAACGCCTGCTGCGTACCGGCGGCGCTGTCACAGGCCACAAGGAAAAAACAAAACGCAAAGACGCAAAGGTTGAAAGACGCAAAGGCGGATTTTTGGTTCACAGTAGGCACGGTGGAATGGATTTAAGCCGACACAAGTCCGCGCATTATACCTGCCACACGGGCATGTTTGTAGCCTTGCGCCGCACAATCGCAGGGTAATCGGTGTGTAACGTTGTCACGGTTAGTCGAGTAGCGTTAGGGCTTTCTAAGCTATTTGAGCAGCGAAGCAAGTTGGTTGAGATAGGTAGTAATCCATGCTTCTATGGATGTTTGATTGGGGAATAGAGAAATATTGGCTGGGCGATGATAATATTCCCACACAACTATACGGTCATAAACCATATAGAGAGCGAGGCGCTGTTGAGCCTGCGGGCGCAGCGGTGTGCTTTTGCGATAGCCATCCAAAAATGCCTGTGCCCACGCTAATTGATTGCCTTCTATATAGGTCGCCAGTTGACGGATTAAGTCTAGTTCACCGTCCCCACTGAGGGCTTCCATGAGGTCGAACACCCCGCTAACGACCCAGCGGTCAGCCTGCTTCGATACGGTAAGGTTTGGTTCGCGGTAGTCGTGCAAAACGAGGACGGGCGTATAGGGGAGTTTGAGAGAACCCGCAGCAGTCTGGATAATGCTCTCGATCCACTCGGCATCCGCTTGTGACGCGCCCGTATCATATGACAATGAGAGCTGAAGAAACCGCCGCACTTCACTCACCAGCCAGCCATCAAAGCCATTCTCGAAGGGCGCAATGGTCTGCGTTCTGAGATCATATTGACCGGCGAACGGCCATTGAGCGCGCTGGATTTCGCGTAGATTTTCCCCAATTGTAAAGGCTATGGCCTGACGATCCTGTGGTGAGAGGGTCTTTGCGACTTCCCCGCTCGCCAATTGTAAGCCCGGCATGAGGGGCATGAATACATAACCATATGCCCAGCCGAAGATACTCTCATCAGTATCGATGAGATAAGGCCACGGTGCAGGGACAGTTGTGCGGTCATGCAGGAGGTTAGCGATAAACTGTTCTTTCGGGAACTGCCAGTCGTAGTGGGCTGCCCCGCGAAGCACGTATTCACCCTTTGTGCTGGTGACAAAAACGTTTTGACCGAATAGGCCAAACGGAATCGCTTCGGCGCGGATAAACTGGCCGAGGTTGAAGTGGTCGAGCGCCCTCTGGAACTGTTCGGGCGATATTGAACCTAAGCGTTTGGAATATTCAACTTGCATCATCATACCTTTTTCATTGGTCGAACGATGCTGTGCCATTGCCCCATTGCGCTAAGTGAAGGACTACTTCGTCCGCATCTGCTCCAGCGCACCGAAGTGAACCTGCCCTTCGACCGACTGCCGTACCGCAGCCGCCTCGCGCCGGTCTTTCACCACCCGCGCCGGAACACCGACCGCCACGCTGTACGGCGGCAGGTTCTTGTTGACGACCGCGCCCGCGCCGACCACGCTGCCCTTGCCGATGGTCACGCCATCCACCACCACCACGTTCGAGGCGAGCCACACATCATCCTCAATCGTGATGCCCTCAGCCGTGATGCCCTGATCTTTGATATATTTGTCGGGGTCGCTGTAGACATGGTTGACCGCCGCGATCTGCACCTGCGTGCCGGTGTAAACGCCGTCACCGATCCGCACGCCGCCCTGCCCACGGATGCAGGTGTATTCGCCGAAGAAACAGTTCTTACCGACCCAGATACCCGCTTGCGGCATATCGCGGTAGTTAAACACATGGAAGATCGTGCCGTGCATCAGGTTCGTCCCCGCGCCGATAGTGATGCCACCGGGGAGCGCGTTCAGGTACACGTTGCTGTCGATATACACATTTTTGCCGAGCCGTAAATTCGACGGCGACAGCAGCCGGACGTGATGCTCGATCAGCGGTAAGCCTTCGCTCTTGAGGATGGCCTTGTACAGGATGCCGCGCAGCCCTACCCCGACCAGACTCGGTATCCCGCTGACCAGCCCCATGATGGCTTGCTCGATGATGTAACGCGGCAAGCTGGCTGATTGGCTCTTGAGGTAGTATTTGAGTTCTTGCACCATGCCCATATGCACCATCTCCGTAAATATGTAGGGGTTTGCCGGCGGCAAACCCCTACAATCGATTATCAATGAGGATTAGACCTACAGCACCCACGCCTCTTGCGAACGGAGGCCCATGCGGAAGGCGTTCTTGAGCCGGTCGGTGGTGTTCACAGGCCGCCCCGCGAGATGTTCCTTGACGATGTAAGCCGCATCCGCCACGTCCACCGCCGCGCTCATATCCATGCCGAATTTATCCCAGCTCGTCGCCACGTTCCAGCGTCCGCGCCCGGTCATCAGCAAGATGCCGTGCGCCCCGACCGCGCGCCCTGCCGCAATATCCGTCCACGCATCACCGACCATGAAACTCTTTTTGAGGTCGATGTTGTATTCTTCCGCCGCTTGCAGCAGCATCCCCGGTTCGGGTTTGCGGCAGTTGCACTTCTCGTGGTTATCGTGCGGGCAGAAGTACACCTTGGTGATCTTGCCACCCTGCCCGCTGATGATGCTCAACATGCGGCTGTGGATGTCGTTTAGCGTCTCCACGCTCATCAAGCCGCGGTTGACCGCCGCCTGATTAGTGACCACGAAAATCGGCAGTCCGGTTTCGGTCAGCTCACAAATCGTGCGGATCGCGTTGGGGATGAACTGAAACTCATCCCAGCTCTTGACGTGATCGCTGCTGTTTTCGTTAATCACACCATCACGGTCTAAGAATATCGCGCCTGTTTTCTGGCTCATATGTCGCTCCTTAGTGCGACCTGCACTTCAAACTTATTCCTAAAAGGAATGGGGAACTTTAGTGAGTGCCGTTGCTCGTCACGGCTGCGGCAGCCGTTTCTTGGTTGATCGCCAGCAAACGTTCGCAAATAGCGTGTTCGAGCATCAGGTGAACATCCTCGACCATCGCCATATTAAAGCTCGGCACATGCACCGAAATATCGACCGCCGGAGCCAGCTTGCCGCCGTCATAACCGGAGAAGCCGATGGTAACTGCACCAGCCTGCTTGGCGACTTCTACGGCATTCAGCACGTTCTTGCTGTTGCCACTGCCACTGATGCCAATCAGAATATCGCCCTTACGAACTAAGGGGATGAGCTGTTCGGAGAATACGACTTCGTAACCGATGTCGTTGCTGAGTGCGGTCATGAGCGCGTTGTTGTCGGTCAGCGAAATCACACGGTAGCGCGGCTGACCTGCCACAATCGGGCGCTTGGCAAGGTCACAACCAAAGTGCGTTGCCGTCGCCGCGCTGCCGCCATTCCCGCAAATGTAGATGACCTTTTCGTCACGGTAAGCCGCGACCATCGCCTCAACGACTTTATCCACTTGTTCAAATGGGGTTTTGCTAATCAACGCTTGTACGGTGCTGAAATAAGTGCGAATGTCCATGTAATGAATAACCTCGAATCCCGTAGCTGATGAATGATGTAATTTAACTGTAAGGTCGTAAACCTTGCAGACTCCTTAACGATTCCCAAATTCACCCAAATTTCCTATGCAACCTTGTTGTTCATGAAAATCGTAAAACAATTAAGGCGAAATTCGACCCACCAGCGAAGATTTTCACCTCGCGCTATAATCCCCAATTTCTTAGTTCAGTCGTTTACCCGTGTTGGCTTTTAGGCACATTGCAAAACAGGAGAACATCAAACATGGAATTTGCGATTACGTTCAAAGGCGACATCAGCCCCAAGCGCACCGTCGCCCTTGCGCGGCAGGCGGAACTGGCGGGCTTCACCTATGCATGGTTTTTTGATTCGCATGTCCTCTGGCGCGAATGCTATGTGACGATGGCGATGTGCATGGAACACACCGAAACCCTGCGCTTCGGCCCGTGCGTCACCAACCCCGGCGTGCGCGAATGGTCGGTGGCCGCCAGCTTGTTCGCCACGCTGGCGCAGCAAAGCGGCGGGCGCTTCGATATGGGTGTCGGTCGTGGCGACAGCTCGCGCCGTGTCCTCGGTCGTAAGCCGCTGAACATCGAAACGATGATCGAGTTCAACGACGCGCTGCGAGGCATGATTCGCGGTGATGAAGTGAAGTACGACGATGAACAAGCCACCGTCCAAATCCCGTGGGCGGATGGCTACGAACTGCCCGTGTGGATCGCCGCTTACGGCCCGAAGGCGCTGGCGGGCGCGGGGACGAATGGCGACGGCCTCATCATTCAGTTGGCTGACCCGTGGTTGGTGAAGTGGTTCAGCGACCAGGCGATTAGCGCCGGTAAAGCCGCCGGACGCGATATGTCGAACTTCAAAGTAATGTCCGCCGCGCCGGTGTGGGTGGGCGACATGGAAAAAGCCCGCGCTGTCACCCGCTGGTTCCCGGCGATGGTCGGCAACCACGTCGCCGATATTGTCGAGAAGTACGGTCGGGATGGCGGCGGGGATATTCCGCAGCGCCTGACCGACTACATCGAAGGCCGCAAGGGTTACGACTACCGCCACCACGCCGATAAGGACGCGGATCACCTCGGCTTCATCAAGAACGACATCATCGACGGCTTTGGCATCCTCGGCTCGGT
The DNA here is from genome assembly GCA_020161935.1 of Chloroflexota bacterium. Taxonomy (GTDB): domain Bacteria; phylum Chloroflexota; class Anaerolineae; order Aggregatilineales; family Phototrophicaceae; genus CFX2. The sequence continues at coordinate 2,729 of JAIUNI010000009.1, read as the reverse complement.
CGAGCAGCATGTCGAGAAGCTCAAGCAGCTTGAGGCGGCGGGTGTCACCCAGTTCAACATTTACCTGATGTGCGGCGAGGAAGAACGTATCGTCGCCGAATACGCCGAACACGTCCTGCCACATTTTAAGAAGTAGCCAATGATAACGTTAGGGCATGGCAGTGTATCATGCCCTACTTGGTTTATAATAAGTCAGGCAGCAAGTTATCGAGTTAGAGGGATAAGCCATGACTGACAGGACAATCACGCTCCATATCCCGTCAGAACTCTACGAACAGGTCGAAAAAGCGGCACAAGCCAGCGAACGCGCTGTCGAAAATGTGCTGCTCGACAGCATCAGTTTGTTCGTCAACTATCCGCAAACACCCCAACAGCTTGACACATGGGTCGCTCAACTGGGCAGCTATACGGACGCGCAATTATGGGGTGTGGTTTACCACCGCCTGAGTGAAACCGATGCGTTCCGATTACGCGAACTGAGTGACAAAAACACTGCTGGTACGCTCACCGCACAGGAACAGGATGAACTCGACAACTTGATTCATCTGGTCGACCGTGACATGCTGCTGCGTTCGGAAGCACTCTTGCTGCTTCAACAGCGCGGTCATGATGTAGAAGCCTACCTCAAGCTGAAACATTCATTACAGTAAATGCTCTGATTTTAGTTCAACTCAGCGGGCTTATGGCAATTTACGAATTAGCATGGTAAATAATTGTGAGGCTGACACGCGCTTTTGAAGTCCCTTTAGTGGACTTGTCCGGTGGTTAGCATGACGGCTGCTAGGGGGTCGGTGTACCCACCGACTGAAGTCAGCGAAGCTGACCCCACGCAAGCCTCATGCGATGCAAACCACCAACAACCATAATCCCGCACTTACCTGCTAACCATTAATTAGATTTCTCCCCTCACCGCAGCCCAACATCGCTAAAAAATATTTTTATCCGGGTACGAACATGGCGACGACACTTAAAGAACGCGATTACAGTTTATCCGGCGGCTGCGCGGGGGCAAGGTGTTCGGTAGCACCACACTAAACGGTGGAAACAGAAGTTATCTTTTTCCCTTCGCAAATGTGAGCTGTTGAGACCTTTAAAGCCCCTCCCTGTTACTACGGGGAGGGGTTGGGGTGGGGTCGAATTTACCCTCCACCACTTAAGGTAGTGCTACCGGGTGAACCCGCTAGAATAAATGAGGAAAACGCCAACCAGCCTGATTGAAATGAAGTGAATTATTCATGGATACAGATTTATATCCCTACCTGAGTATGGGCGTAGAGTTTACAATTAATGTTGTACACCTGTGGCTTCCTGCTATTGTGATTTTCATCGCGCTTACGGCTGTGATATGGCTTCGGAAGCGCAGTTTATCCTATGTCCTATGTTTCCTCATTTTCGGTGCCTATCTGTTATATACAGTTGATAAGGTGTTTTTTCCTATTCCAGTTAGCGGTACTTATGCTGATGTCATGAAGCAGGCACCGTGGACAGCTTTTATCAACTACATTCCTTTCTACTTCGGCCCGTTCAGTAACCTAGAAGATTCTTTAAACACATTACTTCTGAACGTCATACTCACAATACCTTTCGGTTTTGGGATCAATTTTTTGATCCCAACTCAACCAAGAAAGATGCTTCGGATAGCAATCGCTGTCGGGATTGGAATTGAAGCAACCCAATTCATCATTGGATTACTCATAGGGTACTTCTATCGATACGTTGATATAAACGATATCCTGATGAATGCGCTTGGTGTACTCGTTGGATATGTCATATTTAGAGTTTTTGCTTGGTTGTATTTGTGGGCTGCACAAAAACTCGATATGCAGCTTGAAGGGCTTGCAGGGTACATTCACGATGTCGCCAGTCAAGCAGCCGGTCAGCAAATCCCAAGCCCATAATCGGATAAGCCTTTTAGAAGGTAACAGCACAGAACACCCATGACCGACCTCAAAACCCTTAAGCGCCTGTTTGACTTCACCGACGATGACCTCGCCGTCAACCGCGCGGGTAAACTCTCCGAGCGCCAGCGCACCCTGTACCGGCAGATGCGCGTCACGGCGAAAATCAGCAAATGGCTCAGTATATTGATGGTCGCGTTCTTCCTGCTCACCTTCGTCATCTACATCGGCTTCAGCATCACCTATGGCAACCAATTAGGGCCGCTGGTGCTGGTGGGTACCGCTATCTGGTTAGGGTTGGTCTACCTCGTCTTTCGCCTCACATCAGCCCTCATTGGACGTGTGCCACAGCATTACCAGCGTCACCCCGACCACCGACTGTATATGACCTTTGGCAAATTAACCCCACAGGAACAAGCGCTGTACGAACACGCTGCCGTTCAGCAAGCCACCGGACTTTTAAACGTTCAAAGTGATGGCGAACACGAACACCTGATGCTAGGCGATTTCGAACTCACCCTCGACGCAGCCGCCGACAACGACGAACGCCTATGGAAACTAAAACGCGATAAAACCTACACCGTCTACTACATTCCCGACCCACTGTGGATCATCGCCATCGAACCCGCTTAACTACCCACAAAGGTTTGTATATTCTAACCGCACGACCAGAACTTCCGTGCTACAATATCTCTGTATGATCTTGGTGGTAGCACCACACTAAACGGTGGAAATTCATTTTGTGTCTATTTCATCGCAAAATGAACCATAAAAGTCTTTAAAGTCCCTCGCCCTGAGGGAGAGGGATTTAGGGTGAGGGCTTAAAATAAT
>JAIUNI010000002.1 GCA_020161935.1 Chloroflexota bacterium | reverse complement strand
CATCATGCCACCCTTCATACTGTCCTGCTTGATTCCGCTCATCCGTTCGCCTATGCGGTCTTTCGAGCTTTTCGTGAGGAGTGGTTTTTCGCTCATTTGTCTCTTTCTTTGCACAAATTTTAGGAAGCGAGTACGGTTAGAGTTTTCAAACTTTAGTGTCCGCGTTTTGAACGATGTTTTGTGCTGATGTCATGTGATTGTTTGAGTGTTAGCTATTCGACGGTACACCCCACAAGCGTACGGTTCCGTCACGGCTGGCAGTCGCGATGAGCGTGCCATCGGGGCTGAAGGCTGCATCCCATATAATTTGATCATTCACCTGCAACAGCGCGAGTTGTTTTCCAGTTGCTACATTCCATAGGCGTGTGCTGCCATCATCACCGGCTGACGCTAATAATCGACTATCAGGACTAAAGAAAATCGCATTTATAGCTTGAGGTAAGTCTTTTATGTCGAGTATCAATTGATTGGTTTTTACATCACGCGCTTGAATTTTGTGGTTGGTGTACGTGTTGGGTAAATCTTGGTCTGTAGACCGAGCAATTTGACTAGTTGTGAATGCAAACAATTTTCCGTTAGGGCTATAAGTCATGTCCCAAATCAATCTATCTTTTAACTTCAGTGTTTTCTGAAGTGTGCCGTTTGCTGCGTTCCAGAACCGGATCGTCCCATCCTGACTGCTGGTTAGAATACTTTGGCCGTCCGGTGCATATGCTATTGTGGCTCCTCTTTCATAACCTACGGTTAGGGTTAAGAACGCTTCCTCCTTGTCAATTATTTTTCCCTTTTTAACTTGCTGGATGCTCCATATGCTCGACGGATTTGAAATTGCAAACTCTTGGTTATTTGGATTAAAGACGACTCTACGGATTTCCTGACCATATTGTCCGCCATGACCTTTTATCATAGCGATCAAGTCATATTTTTCGGTTTCCCAAATACATAAAATTGCTCTAGTGCCCTCACTGCCTTCGATAAATGTCGTATCAAAACCAGTTGCCACTACATATTTTCCATCTGAACTAAATGCGACTCTACTTGAAGGTCCCCATACGTCTCCAGACATTTGAGCCTGAAGTATTCCAATCACTGAGCCGGACGAAACATCCCATAGAATTGGTAAATTGTTTCCCCCAACTACCAGTGTTTTGCTATCGGGACTAAAGGCAACACCACTTGCACTCAATCCGTAAGCAAACTCTGCTAGCTGCATTAGGTTATGAGCATTCTCGGCTGTAATGACATCACGTGGGGGTAAGGGCGGTTTGTTCGCATCCGCGAATACAGTTGATAATTGCAAACAGAGTAAGAGGCTAAGCAGGAGGGGCAGTTTGGTACGCATAAGCTAACTTTCATGGATAGGTATCATTTCAGCATAGACGACCTTTGCCAAATCCGACCTGTTGATTAACCTCCGTCAATTAGACGGCTTCTGGTTGGTCTAAAGAAACCATTTAAGGTTTTGGAGCAGCGGACAGCCTGTCTGCTGTCCCTACAGACGTGGTTGCATAGGTGGTCGGTGGCAAGAGGGCACAAGCCTTGCGCCCCTACAGGCGCGGTGATGTTTGTGGCTGCTGGTGCGGAGGAGGGACGCATCCTCCCAACAAACGATCTTCACTTGCTGCATAACGGACAGCCTGTCTGCTGTCCCTACACAAAGCAAGCATGTGTTTTTGCTCTCTTGCGTCTTTGCGTTAAAAATTCGTCTCTAACGGCTTGACCCTGAACCTGCTACAATCGTCCACATCAGAACAAATGGAGCAGACGCGATGGCAGCAGGTACACAGGATCTACTCGCAGGCTTGAACGACGCACAGCGCGAGGCCGTCACCGCGCCGGATGGGCCGGTGCTGGTGCTGGCCGGGCCGGGCAGCGGTAAAACCCGCGTCCTCACCCACCGAATCGCTTACCTCATCCGCGACCGGAACATTCACCCCTCGGCGATCATGGCAGTGACCTTCACCAACAAGGCCGCCGGCGAGATGAAAGCGCGTGTCGAGCGTATCCTTGATGACAAGCTCAAGGGGTTGCAGGTGGGTACGTTCCACGCCATTTGCGCCCGCTTGCTCCGCCGTGAACACGAACATACGCCCCAACGCGCCGACTTCCTGATTTACGACACCGACGATCAACTCTCGGTGGTGGCGCAAACGTTAAACGAACTCAACCTCGACAGCAAAAAATATAAGCCGCGCTCGCTGCTGAACGCCATCTCGACCGCCAAGAATGAACTGGTCAGCCCGCGCGAATACGTCGGGCAGGGTTACGTTGGCGAAGTCACCAGCCGCGTGTATGCCCGCTACCAAGAACTCTTAATTGCCAGTAATGCCCGTGATTTCGACGATCTGCTGATGGATACCGCCGTCCTGTTCCGCGACAACGCCGAGGTGCGCGAGAAGTACCAGCGATTCTACGAATACCTGCTGGTAGATGAGTTTCAGGATACCAACGCCGCGCAGTATGTCCTTGTCAGCCAGCTTGCCGCCCCGCAAAACAACGTGTTCGTGGTCGGTGATGAAGATCAGGCCATTTACGCCTTCCGCGGCGCGGATTACCGCAACGTGATGCAGTTCCGCAAAGATTTCCCGCAGGCGCGGGTGATTTTGCTGGAGCAGAACTATCGCTCGACGCAGATTATCCTCGACGCGGCGCGGGGGGTTATTGACCAGAACACCCACCGCACGCCGAAAGCCTTATTCACCGATAAGCTGGGCGGCTCACCGATTACGGTGTATGAAGCCTACAGCGACCAAGAAGAAGCCGAATATGTGGTGACGCTCATCGAGAAGAACCGCAAGCAGCAGAGCATGGATTACCGCGACTTCGCCGTGATGTACCGCACCAACGCCCAATCGCGCTCGCTGGAAGAAGCATTCATCAAGGAAGGTGTGCCGTACAAGCTGGTGGGCGGGGTCGGCTTCTACAAACGGCGTGAAATCCGTGACCTGCTGGCCTATCTGCGGCTGGTGAATAACCCTGATGACAGCGTGAGCTTTAACCGCATCATCAATGTGCCGAAGCGCGGCATCGGCAAGAAGTCGGTCGATGACTTCCAAGCGTGGGCAGCCAAGCAGCGCTATACCTTCTCACGGGCGTTGGAAGCGCTGGCGGATGGGGAAGTCTCGCCGCTCGGCAACAGCGGCACCAAGAAGTTCATCGAGTTTTACGAGCAGCTTCGGGCGTGGCAGGAAATCGCCCAGTCGAACGACCTTGCCGCGTTATTGGATGATGTCATCAGCCAGACCAAGTACACCCTGCATCTGCACGAAACCAGCGACACCACCGATGAAGCACTGGAACGCGACGAAAACGTGCGCGAACTTCGCGGCTTGCTCAACGGGAAGAAAGGTATCCCCCTGAGCGAGTTCCTTGAAGAAATCGCGCTGGTCGCCGATGTGGACAGCCTTTCCGAAGATATGAACGCCGTCACACTGCTGACGCTGCACGCCGCGAAAGGGTTGGAATATCCTTACGTGTTCCTGACGGGGTTGGAAGAAGGCATCCTGCCGCATATGCGCTCGTTCGAGGAACCGGATGGTATGGCGGAAGAACGGCGCTTGCTGTACGTGGGCATCACCCGTGCCATGCAGCGCGTTTTCCTGACGTATGCCTTCCGCCGGATGATGTTCGGCGAAAGCAGCCCCGGTATTCCCTCGCGCTTCCTGCGTGATATTCCTGCGACCTTGACCGAGGGCATGTCCACCAAGTTGATGAGTACCCGCGACACGCGCAGCTATATCGAAGAGACGACGTGGGATCGTCCGGCACTTCCGGCGCGGACTTCGGCTTCCCGCGCACCGATTTCACCGTATGGCGGGTCGCCACCGCGTACACCGCCTGCCCCCGCGCCCAAGGATAACCTGAAGTACCGCACGGGTCAGAACGTGCGCCATGCCAAGTTCGGGGAAGGCGTAGTGATCGAGAGCAAGCGTTCCGGTGGGGATGAGGAAGTGACCGTCAGCTTCCGTTCAGCCGGAATCAAGCGTCTTGCCGCCAGCTTCGCCAACCTGCAAGTGCTGGACTAACTGGCTGCTAGGCCGCGTGCGGATGGTTGGCGCGGCGGTCGCGGAGGACGGCATAAAGTGTATTGCCGATGAACAACAGAATGGCAATGACGTTCAGCATTCCACCCCACTGGCGCAGGCTCAACTGGCTGCCTAAATCGCCAACCATCCGCACGATCAGCGAAACGTGCAGCAGAACGAGGTGGGTATAAAAAAGCGCCTTAAACGGGACATGCTGCTTGGCGACGGCGGGGAGGATCATCAGGGCGTGACCAAAGATCATCGAAAAGGTGAAGCCAACCAGTACGCTGTGGAGCAGCGCGTCGTACACCGGGCCTGCTGGTGCGCCGCCCCAAACGAGCCGCAGCACCCCGCCCGTCAGCAGCCACGCATAACCCGCCAGCAGGCAAGCGGCGATGTAGCGCGTCAGGCCAGTTTGCTTGACTGTCCGGCGGGCAATATCGTAGCGCAGCAGCCACAGCCCCAGCAGGATTTCGGCTAACCCTTCCAGCCGCACACCCGCGTTCAAGTTCACCTGTGTCATCGCCAGACTCGCCAGCAGGAGCAGGAGAACCGCCATGAACTGCCGCTGTACCTGCCGGGGGTGCTGGAGGATGCGGGAAAGCTCCAAGCGCTCACCCGCAATCGTCAGTACCAAAAAGTTGACCCACCAGTTCACCAGTTGGTAAATCGGCTGGCCGCCCAACCACAAGAGGTTGCCAACTAACCAGCAGACCGCGCCGAGCGCCATCGTCACGGTAAACAACGCGGGTTGGTGGCGCATTATCACGATATAGACCATCACTAACCCGATGCTGCCGACGACCATCAAGCCAATCGCCAAGCCGCGCGGAAAGCCGCTGATGAGGGCGACCGCGCCGAACATCGACAGGATTGGCGGGGCATAGGCCAGCCGTCCACGCGGGAAGACCGCCGAGATCGCGACCGCCCGTTCAAGCGCGATGAGTGTGCCGAGAAAGCCGGAAATCATCAGCGGGCCGTGGTCAGCCGCCGCGAAGGGGTGCATCTGCCAGCCCATGCGGACAAGCCCCGCCCATCCGGCGACCAGCAGCGACACAAGGGCGGAAAACAGCAGCAGGCGGGAAAGGAGGTCCTGGCGGCTCATTTTACACGGGCTGCCCGGCGGCGGTCTTGCCGATATTCACCTGCCACACTTCGGGCCCACGTTCGATATAGTCCCACGTAAATAAGCCTTCATACTCGTACTTGAACTGGTAGAACAGGGGCTTCGGATCGTGGTCGTTGATGAGGCGGAAGGATTCGCCCACTTTGAGCGCGGCGAAGGTGTTAAAAATCAGCGGATGTCGTTGGGGAGGTGGAATCTGCCGCACGTCAATCGTTTGCTGAACGGGAGGCTGCGCGTCATAGGCGTGCATGGCATCGAGGACGCGCTGCTGTTCTTCTGCCGGAACATGCGCGTTAAACAGGGGGAGGTACACGGCTTCTTCTTTTTCGAGATGCAGATGGAAGATCGCTTGTAGTTGGAGCGCCAGACGCTTGAGTTCTTCCGTGGCTGCTGCCTGTGCGGTTCCGGTTTGTGTGCGGATGGCCTGCACTGCGGTGGTGATCTGCGCGATATACCGTTCAATATAAGTGTGGTCGATGCTCATGGTCGCGGTCGCGCTGCCGTGGGCTTTAATCAGCGGATCAACCGCCGGATACAGGTAGGCTTCTTCCCCTTTGGCGTGGGGCAGCAGTTCATGTTGCAAAAATTCGACCAGCGCTGCCGGGTTCGCGGCTTCGGGCGCGGATGTTAGATCGGCTACGTGTTGGTCGAGGGTATTCACCATGGCTTGATGGTGGTCGTGCATGGCTTCTTGTACGCTGCTCATTGTTACTCCTATCACTTGTGTATTCAATAGCTGCCCAACAGGGCACGGGCGTTCCATGACATCATCATCGGGTTCCATTCCGGTTTCCACACCAGTACGATTGTGACCGCCTGCAACTGGGGGAAGGCGCGACGAACCTCTAGTTCGGCTTGCTGGGTCAAATATTTGTATAAGGGGCAGGCTGGTGTGGTCATCGTCATTTCGATGTCCACAAAGCGGTCGTCTACGCTTACGTCATAGACGAGTCCCAAATCCACGATATTGACCCCCATCTCAGGGTCGATGACGCGGCGGAGGGCTTCTAGTACAGCATCGATTGTCATCGTCCCCGTCCTCCTGAATACAGATGTCATGCTAGACAGCCTACACCGGATGGAAAGGGGATGTCCTTGATCTACATCAAGTGGTGGCGAAAGGGGTCTAATGGGTTTTCACGGGATACGGATTAATCAGCGGGAGTTGGTGATGAACGCGGGTACGAGTGTGGAGCGTGGGCTTGAATCCGATGCCCATAACAAAAAAAGGTTTGGTATCGAGGTGGTATTTCATAATTTGCCGGCTCAATCTTCTTTGGGCAGTAAGGGTTGTGATGTCAATCTGCTTTTCAATCATAAAGTTGGATGTGTATATTTCTGTAGATGTTACGGACGCTCGGTACGCTCACCAAATCGTTTCCACCGGATACTTGGCGAACATCGGGTCGTTGGTGATGATCGGCATATTTTCGGCAATGGCTTGGGCAATTAACGTCCGATCAAATGGGTCTGGATGATGGTTGGGAAGCAGGTTGAAAGCGTACATATGGTTCAATTGAATCGGTAAGATATGCACGTTGTTCTCGGCATATTGGCGTTCGACAATCTCCAGTATTGGCGTAGGGAGATCCAGCCGCCCGATTTGCGCCTTAATCTGGATTTCGCGGATGCATACGGCGCTGAGGTACATCTCGTTTTCCGCGTGCTGAATGAGACGAAATACACGTTCCGAAAGTTTGCGCGAATCGCCCACCCACCATAAGAAAGCGGCCGTATCCAGCAAATATCTCATGTTGAGCGTGTACTCCAATAGTGATCCGGCAGCAAGTCGTTAAAGTCGTCACTCAACCACACACCGGGATGCAAATCGGGTCGGCGTGGGACGGCGGAGGAAGCTTTAATCGGTTGCAGTTTGGCGACGGGTGTACTGCCATTCGTGAGTATGAGTTCTGTATCAGGTGGGAGCTGCTTGATCGTATCCAATAGGGACGGTAACGAAGCAATATCAAAGGTTGTTTCGGTCATGCCTACACTTTTTAAATACTAGCATAATCTATTCAAACATAATAGCTATTTATATTAGGCTCTGCAATTACAATTCACCTTAAGGTTAAGGAAAATGCTTGCTATTTTTTACCCGCCACCCTACCGGTTGGCCTTACCGCAACCAGCCACATCTTTACGGACGACATTGACGACATGGATGACATTTGCGACAATTGTGAGACTTGTAGCCATTATGATCCTCTAAAACTATTTTGCCTAATTCATCTCGCTTTCCTGTGGTCATTATCGGTGGCGGCCTCGCTGGCTTAACAGCAGGCGCACACCTCGCCTCGCGCGGCATCCCGCCGCTGTTATTAGACGCGGACGGTTTATGGGCGGGCGGGCGTTTGGCGGGCGGTGAGCCGGATACCTTCACTTATCAAGATCGCGTGTGGTCGTTCCCTTCTGAACATGGGATGCATGCGCTGTGGGGCGGCTACGATAATATGCGGGCGATGCTGAAACGCTTTACCCATGTACAGCTTGTCCCATCCAGTGGTGAGGAATGGATTAACCGCTGGGGGCGCGAGGTGCGAGTGGTCGAGGCGGGGCAGTTGGTACGTTTTGGCTGGGTTCCCGCGCCGTTCCATTACCTCAGTTTGCTCTACAGCCCGCGCTTCTGGACGACGATTACCCTGCTGGATTTTCTCTCACTGCCGGGGTTCCTGTTCAGTATCCTGTGGACGGTCGGCTTCGACCCGATCAAAGAAGGCATCGCGCTGGATGGCCTGAACATGAGCGAGTACTTCCGGGGGTGGACACCCAACCTCCGCGCCACGTTTACCGGCCTCGCGGTCAACCTGCTCGCCGCGCCTAAGGAGCAGATTTCGCTGGCGGGGATTATCGCCGCGCTGCGTTTCTATACGCTGCTCCGGCGCAGTTCGTGGCAGATGGAATACCTGCCGGATAACCCGCATCCCGCCGTCATCCAACCGCTGATGGAGGCGATCAAGCAGGGCGGTGGGCAGATCATTCAGGGCGCGGATGCCCAGCGGCTCGAACAAAGTGGAACGGGCTGGCGGGTGAGCTTCGCTGACCAGTCGCGGCAGGGTATCCGCTCGGTCGAGGCGGAACGAGTGATCCTCGCGACCAACGTCCCCGGCGCACAGCGGCTTCTCTTGAACGGCCCCGATACCGCCGACGAGACGCGGAAACTGCGCTTCCCCGGCGTGGTACGCAACGCGAGCGTGCGGCTGTGGTTTAGTGCCAGCCCGCGCGAAGGGACGGACGCGGGTATGTTCACGGGTGACTTCTTACCGGATAACTTCTTCTGGCTGCACCGTCTCTATGACGACTTCCGCGCCTTCCACGCTGAAACGGGCGGGAGCTGTATCGAGCTGCACCTGTATGCGGGTGATACTGTTCTCGAACAGCCGGAAAATGTGCTGCTGATTCGCTGTGTGGACGAGGTACAGCGGGCGTTCCCTGAACTGCGCGGGAAATATCTTTACGGGACGCTGCGCCGGAACAGCCGCGTGCATACCGCCTTCCGCCCGCCAACGGCTGACAGCCTGCACACGCAAACGCCGTGGCCGAATGTGCTGGCCTGCGGCGATTGGATCGGCTGTGATACGCCTTCCTTGTGGATGGAACGCGCCGTCACGACCGGCATCGCCGCCGCGAATGTTGTGATTGCCGACCACAACCTCGAACCTTACCCCATCCTACAACCGCCTAAACCCGAATCGTTAGCGCGGGGCATGGGTTTCGTCGTGCGCCTGTTCCGCCGGACGATTGGCAGGGTGTTGCTGGGCGTGGCGAGAGCGGTGAGGAGGGAGAGGTGAAACAACAGCGCAAATTCCTTATCGGTTGTGTGAGTATTCCGTTTTTTATCGTAGCGGCTTTATGGCTTTTTGCAGAATGGGCATGGGGCGGAAGCGTTAAACCATCTCTTGATGCTCAATATGTTCCAACCGCTGAGTACTTACTTCAATTTCCACAACCAACCCCGTTGTTTCTATCCATTAATCCTCCACCCAGCATTCAAATACCGCATCAGATGAGCTTTAACTTTAGCTTACTATTAGGAGATAAGCGTTTTGGTTGTGAGCAATTCTGTATTGATGAAGTAAGTTGGAGCGGGGGCGAAAATTATCACCGTTGGAGCCAAATCTATCTAAATAATCAACGAATTGCACGTTTGGATGTATTTTCAAGTCGAGCAGGAAACTTGGGTCAACATGGATTAATGTTTAATTTTAACGTCAACCTTCTGAATGGCGTGCATCTCTTTCGCATCCAAATCGCCTCTTCGTTCAACGAGTTTTTACATCCTGATCCAAACCTCAGCTATGAGTGGGCATACCGTGTAGAGTAAGGCTAAAAACGGGCTATAATCAAGTATATAGTGAGTGATGAGGGAAAATTATGACACCTGTTACCCTAACTTTGGAATTACCTGAAGAGCTTGCCCAAGAAGCGTCAGAGTTGGGTTTGCTTCGATCTGAAACATTGTTACGTGCTGAGGTCGATCAGCAAGTCATGAAACTGGTTAATGCTGAAATTCAGGATTACCGTTCAAACAAAGCCACCACAAAATTACATTCACCTTATAAATAATGCAGGTTGTTACCACCCCTCGCCCGAAGCGCTCACGAATCTACGGCATTCCGCTGCCGATTCTCTACCTCATCGCCCTACTCATGCTCGTCGGTACGCTGTGGTTCATCTCAAACAAAGACCCGCTGGTGCTGTACTACGGTGTTCACATGCACCAATCGCAGCTTCGCCAGTATGTGAGTCAAAACCCACAACAGCAGGGTGTGTACTGCATTCAAATCGCCCCATTCACCTTTATGATTAACCCGCTGTTCGCCTGTTTTGATACCCAAGCCGAACTCAACGACTACGCTAACCGCCGCGCTGCTATTCAGAAGGACTTGGCTGGAAATCCGTAGCCGCCTAACGACCTAACGCCCTGCCGATGGCTTCCACCAACTCACCCGCCAGCCGCCTGTCAGGGTCAAGATCAGGGTCGAAAATGGTGAACTGGATGCCGACCGCCCGTTCATCCCTCACCAGCGTTCGCAGGAGGACGATGAGTTCGTTGTAGGTCAGCCCGTGCGGGTCGGGCGAGTCGACGGCGGGCATCACATAGCTCGACAGCACATCGACATCCACATGAATCCAGTAGCCGTCGATTGCCCGTTTTTGCAGGTATTTCAGCGCCTTTGCCGCCACGTCCTGAATTCCAAACTCGCGGATCATATCCAAATCCATGCGCGTCAAATGGGCTTCAAAAAAGGCTGGTTCAGGGTAGGGATCAGCTTCGGTGATGTCATGGTCAGCGAGGATCACCACATCTTCGTTGCGGATATAAGGCTTTAAGCCGTTGATATTCGTCAGCACCTCCGGCCCCACGCCGCAGGCCAGCGCCAAATCCATTCCAGCCGCGCCACCCGTGCCGGTGCTGGTGGGTGTCAGGTAATCACAATGCCCGTCGATGAAGGCGATGCCGTAACGCCCGCGTTGGCGCAGGGCTAAGGTCGTGCCGAGCGTCACCGTGCAGTCGCCGCCGATGACAACCGGAAAGGCTCCCTGATCCAACGCCGTACTGACGGCTTTCGCCAGTTGAAGGCTGTACTCAGGAATGGCGCTCAGGTTACGTACGCCGGTTGTACGGTCACGCGCCGGTTGGTAGGGCGGTGCTTCCACGCGCACGCTCTCGGTAAGGTTCAGCGCTCGCATAATTCCTGCCGCTTGGAGCGCGTCCGGCATCCGGCGTACACCGGGCTGCTTACCGGTAACAGGCGGCTTAAGCCCCAAGTTCGTCGGCGCTTCGATGAGGGCATAAGGGTGTCGTGCAGGCATTGTTAATCCCAACTCAGCGTGTAAGTGCCATCAAAACGGTCGGTATGCGCCATCACATCGTAAGCACCGGTTTGCGGGATGGTGATTTCGGCGCGTCCGGTTTCGGCTGTGGTGAAGGTCTTTTGCCAGATTGCGCCACCCGGCCCTTGCAAGGTGAGTGTGAGGCTGCCCGTGGTCATCGTCACTGTATAATTCAACCCGACCGTGCGTCCCGCGTCCGCTTGAATGGTGGTGCTTTTGACGGCTTCGAGTGTCGAAACCGTTGGGATGATCGTCCCGCTGCCGGGGGTGACTGCCGCGCTGGTTACGCCCAGCGGGAAGGCCGTTGGTGTAACCAAGTTCGTCACCGGAGGCGGCGCGAGGTCAACGACTGTCGGCGCAACCGGACTGATCGGTGTGCGCGTGGGTTGGTCGGCTGGGGCTTCAAAGGCGGTAGGGGTCGGTATGAGCGTCGGTGTCGGCACAACCGGCCCCTGCTGAAGGTTACATCCGCTTATTACACACACCAGTAGGCTTGTGAGCATGACACGGATTCGGTATTGGCTTGAGAGTTGCAACTTGGAACTTGCCCCTTCATTAACATCCATTGGGGATAGCGATATTTGTGGTCTGACCGACATCATATAGGTCGTAGCGCACGATCACCTGCCCATCAACGGGCAGCGCACGGTCGAAAATAATGGCGTTGGTGACGTTCAGGTTCACGTAAAAGCGGATAACTGCGTTGATCGCAGGCGCGACCCACAACTCGCCGCCAGTCGCCTCGACCGTGCCACCGTCGGAAAGTTTAATCGAGGGCAGGTTGAGGTCAGCCGAGGTGAAATTGTACTTATAAGCCTCTTGCCCGTTCAGCGTGGCTTTTTCACCTGCCGGAGTCGCATGTGTCGTCCCACCAACCAGTGTCCCCGCGCGTAAGCCAGCAGCGGTAACGGCATCCGGCCCACCGCTGAGGCAGGTGTTGTCTTTAACTAGGAATGAATCCGTGCCGAGCCGCACCCCTTCAAAATGCTTATCGGTTTCGCCCAACAGTTCACCCGCGATATTGACCACTACCCGCCGCGTACCGGCTTGGTTGAACCACACTTCGGCAGTGGCGGTGGCGCTGGTCGTGCGCGGGGTACTGGTGAACACGCCGTTAAATTCCAACGTCACCAGATAGCGCCCACCCTGTATCTGCTGGAGGTTGGCATCGACTTCCGGGAAGCTGACGAAATCACGGAAGCCTTCCGGCGGGGCAACAGCGGTTAAAACCTGCGCGGTCGCCATGCCTTCAATCGAAGCGGGTGTCGGGATGTCACCGATATTTTGCCCACGATTGCAGCCGGTTAATGCGACTAGGCACAGGCAGAAGGTGATTATTAAAAGAAGGTACGTTTTCAAAATACGCTCGATATTCAAAATGTAGAACAACAAAAGGCATTCTACGGTGCGTAGACGATATTGACAACCCCACCCCCTTCCGCTAGAATGCCCCATGAAGTGGAAAAAAGTGTATTGATGCTCGCCTGTTATCCATAGTAAACTTGTGGCTAACACGTCAACAAAAAGATGCTTTCCACTTATGGACAAGTCGCAAGCTGGCAAACTGGGATACGAAAAAACCAAACATATACTCGCTGAACAACGGCAAGAGAAAAGCCGCCAAACACGCGAGAATTATGAGGCTGATCCAAAGTTTTGCTTGTTTTGTGGGACAAAACTCCCTTTCGAAAAACGTTGGGGGAAGTTTTGTAACCATTCTTGCAGCGCAAGTCACAATAACCGAGGTGTAACCCGACACATCAGAAGATCACGAGTCTGTAGTTGTGGTAAACCAAAGAAACTGATTAATCAGTATTGTGATGAGTGTATTAAAAATCGAGTTTATAATAAGACCACTCTCCTTGAAGATGCGAAAAGTGATCGAACACGCAAAGCGATCATCATCAAGCAAAGAGGGTATCAGTGTGAGGTTTGTGGCATCAGTGATTGGATGGCTAAACCCATCAATTTGGAATTAGATCATATTGATGGTAATGCTGACAATAATGATGCAAGTAACCTGCGCTTGATTTGTCCGAATTGTCATTCGCAAACCGAAACCTATAAAGGTGCTAATGCTGGTAAGGACAGTTCAAGACAAAAAATGCGTCGAAAGCGTTACACTGATGGATTAACATACTAATACGCCGCAGTAGCTCAGTTGGCAGAGCGACCGCCTTGTAAGCGGTAGGTTTCGTGGGTTCGAACCCCACCTGCGGCTTTAGGATTAGATAATTTACTAATCCATAATATGGGTCGGTGTCCCGAGCGGCAAAGGGGGCGGACTGTAAATCCGCTGGCGGAAGCCTTCGAAGGTTCGAGTCCTTCTCGGCCCACTTAGACTGAACTGATGGCAGTCTACGAGCGCCTTCATAGCTCAGTGGTAGAGCACCCCCTTGGTAAGGGGGAGGTCATGGGTTCAAGTCCCATTGAAGGCTATGTATTTTTAGTGAAGGTGATTGAGTAATGGCGAAAAAAGGCAACCGCACGCTGGTAAAGATGAAGAGCAGCGAAAGCGGCCACATGTATTACACGCAAAAGAACCGCCGCAACGACACCGCGCGGCTGGAACTCATGAAGTACGATCCGCTTGTCCGCAAGCATGTGATGTACCGCGAAGCGAAGTAGGTGTAACTATAGGGGAGTAGCTCAATTGGCAGAGCAACGGCCTCCAAATCCGTAGGTTCAGGGTTCGATTCCTTGCTCCCCTGCTTCATTGTTCAAGACACCGTCGCTCGCTGGCGGTGTCTTGCTATTCCGGCCTGTTCATGCAAAATAGTAGGGGCGGACGTAAAACCGCCTTATAATGGAATTGATTTAAAGACTGAGTTAAGGACATAAGGCATGTCTGCCAAGAATAAACAGAGCAATTTGATCGCGGACGACGTGGAAGAACTCGAAGACGAAATTGATGATGTTGAAGAAGGCGACGAAGAAACTGGCCTCGCTACATCTTCAAACCGGGGTATCACCGCGCCGAAGGGTCGTGCCACACCCGGCCGCCGCGCCCAAGAAATTCAGGAAGAAAAGTCTGAATCGGGTGTCGTCGCGACCGTAACGTCGCCCTTCCGCAGCCTAGCGGAATACTGGGAAGGCGTGCGCTCCGAATTGCAGAAAGTGGTTTGGCCCACCCGCGAAGAAACCCAGCGTCTCGCGATCATCGTCCTCGTTGTCACCATCATCGCCTCACTCGTTTTGGGTGCGCTGAGTTTGCTGTTTAATGCCATCATCGCCGCCGGTTTGAGTTCGCCGATTGTGTTCGGTGTCATTCTGGCGCTGGCGATTATCGGGTTCGCCGTTTACCTGCGAACTGCCAATCGGGGTTCGCGGCTGTTTTAATTGACCGTACCCATTGTCTGATGAATTAGTGTGAAGGAAACAGCCGTCATGTACGACGACGACGAAAAAGAAGATCAGGATCAGGATTACGATTCTGAACCGATCTATTTAGATACCAAGCCGAGCAAAACGAACAGCGATGAGGGCGACAGCCTTCCACCGCTTTTGGATGCCCCATTAGCGAACACCGACAACAGCCGCCAGTGGTATGTTGTTCACTGCTACTCCGGTTATGAAAATAAGGTGCGCTTCTCGATTGAACAGCGTATCGAAACCATGGGGATGCGCGACAAAATCTTTGACGTGATTGTGCCGACACAGGAAGAAATCGAAGTCAAAGAAGGCAAGCGCCGTACGGTTGAACGCCGTGTATTCCCCGGTTACATTCTGGTTGAAATGAAGATGGACGAAGACTCATGGTACGTCGTCCGTAATACCCCCGGCGTGACGGGCTTTGTCGGCATGGGCAACGACCCCACGCCGCTTCGCCCTGAAGAAGTCAAGGCGATCATCGACCGCATGGAAACCTCCGGCCCGCATTTTGTGCCGAAGTTCCGCGTGGGCGAACGTGTCCGTATTATCGACGGACCGTTCAACGACTTCATCGGCACCGTCGCCGCGATGGAAGCCGAAAAGTCGAAGGTGCGCGTCATGGTGAACTTCTTCGGGCGTGATACCCCGGTTGAACTGGACTTTCTTGAGGTCGAGAAAGTTTAATCCCGGTTGCTACGTCTATGGAATAGGTCGGGGGCAAGCACAGACTTGTCCCTGTTTTTTTCACCCCACTTTCTCTATAATCATCCTATCTATTTAATGCGACGTGCAGATACGAGCTTCGTCTCCGGTCAAGTAAACAGCCCCTGCGTGATAACTTCTCGTAAACTGAAATCCTAATCGAAGTAAAGTTTTGTAGGCTGCAACGTAAAGCGAGGACACAATGGCAAAGAAAGTCAAAGCAATCGTAACGCTGGCGATCTCGGCGGGTAAAGCGAACCCTGCTCCCCCGATTGGTCCGGCTCTGGCCCAGCACGGTATTAACTTGATGGCCTTCTGCAAGGAATACAATGCTCGCACCAGCGCACGCATGGGCGAAATTGTTCCGGCAGAAATCACCGTGTTCAGTGACGGTTCGTTCAAGTTCATTCTCAAAAGCCCGCCGACTTCGTTCCTCATCAAGAAGGCCGCTGGCATCGAGAAGGGTTCGACCAACCCCAACACTATTAAGGTTGGCACGATCACCCGCAAGCAGTTGCGTGAAATCGCCGACATCAAGCGTGCTGACATGAACACCAAGGATACGGACGCGATTGTGCGCCAGCTCGAAGGCACGGCCCTGAACATGGGCGTGGAAGTCAAAGACTAGTTTTAGCAACAAGCAGCCCGGTAAATGTTTGCCGGACTGTTTTGCATCGTTTAGTTAGTGGGAGGGTGCATTCAGCGCCCACTCGAACCACAGGAGATCAAGAACATGGGATACGGAAAACGCTACCAGAACGCATTGAAGGATATTGAGGCCGACAAGCTGTACACACTGGCGGAAGCGGTGGGCTTGGCGAAGAAGGCTGCTACGGCGAAGTTCGATGAAACCATCGAAATGCACTTTCGCCTCGGCATCGACCCACGCCACAGCGATCAACAGGTTCGCAGCACCGTCTTGCTGCCCAACGGCTTGGGTAAGACCGTTCGCGTCATCGTGTTTGTTGAGAACGCGGATGATATTCGTAAGGCTGAAGCCGCCGGTGCGGACATCATCGGTGATGAAGCCGCGATTGCGCGCATCCAGAACGAAGGCTGGACGGACTTTGACGCTGCGATTGCCGTTCCCTCGATGATGGCGAAGATCGGTCGCGTCGCGAAGATCCTCGGCCCGCGCGGTTTGATGCCGAACCCCAAGGCCGGTACGGTTGTGCAGTCTGATGGTCTGGAAAACGCGCTTAACGAACTGAAGGCTGGTCGTGTCGAGTTCCGTAACGATAAGACTGGTAACCTGCATGTTCCCGTTGGCAAGGCCAGCTTCGATGCTGACAAGATCGCCGAGAACGCGCAAGCCATTCTCGATGCCGTTCAGCGTCAACGTCCGGCTGCGGTGAAAGGCACCTTCATCAAGCGCCTCGTTGTTACTTCGACGATGGGCCCCGGCATCAAGGTTGAAGTCGGCGGACAGTCGGCGTAATCAGTCTACGGCTGAGATAATAATCAGGGCGGGTCACACCGCCCTTTTGATTCCTGTTGTCAGTTGAGCAGTTTTGCGAGTTCGGGTTCAAGTTCGGGTTCAGCGATGATTGTTAGTGCATCCCCCGCCTGAATTTCGGTGCTGCCGTGTGGGACAATTTGCTTCCGCCCCCGGTGGATAGCAGCAACCACACTCTCTTGCGGCCATTGAATATCGGCGATGCGTTTGCCGCTGACACCGCTGTTCCCGTCGATGTGAAACTCAAACACATGACCACCCGTGAGCGTATTTAACCGGATATGCTCGGCGGTATGCTGGTCTTGCAGCTTGCGCTCAATCGCGATGGTGTAGGCGCGCATCACCCCGCGCCGCCCGACCAGCCCGACCAACGCACCGCTCGTATGGTCAACCACGGGCAGCCGTCCGATCTCCTGCTTTTCCATCACCTTAATGGCCGTCCACAGCGTCGCATCGGGGGCAATCGTCGCCGGATTGCGTGAGCAAATCATGCCCACGGTCGGTTGCGTCTGTGAGCCGGTCAAGTAAGCCCGCTGTAAATCCGATAGGGTCACGATGCCAACCAATTTTCCCTGCTCGTTGACCACGCACAACGAATTGAGTTTGGATTGCCGAAGCGCATCCCGCAGTTCGAGCAGTGAGGCCGTTTCGAGAATATTTGGCGCAGGTTGAATCATGACCTCGCGCACCACGACACCCTGCATCAGGTCGACTTCGCGCCCCTGCGGTAGATAAACGCCCTGTCGCTTCAAACCGATTATATACATGCCGTCAGGCGCTAATCGTTCCGCCATAAATACGCAAACCACTGTCGCCAGCATAATCGGCAGAATCAACCGGTAATCGTTGGTGAGTTCGAACACCAGCATGATCGCGGTGATCGGGCAGCGCACGACACCCGCCATCACGGCTGCCATACCTGCTATGGCATAGACCTGTGGATTACCATTCTGGTTACCCACAAACAGTCGCATGATCTGGCCGTAGGCACTGCCGAGCATTGTTCCCACAAATAACGTCGGCGCGAAGATACCCCCCACAAAGCCGCCTGCCATGCTGACCGTGGTCATCAAGAGTTTGACGAAGCCGAGGATGAGCAGCAGGAGGAAACCGAAATGAGCCTCGCCGCTCAACACTTCGCTCATCGTCTCGCGACCCGTTCCCATGATCTGTGGCAGGAAGATCGCCACAAGCCCGACCAGCGCACCTGCTAATGCGGTTTTTGCCGGACGTGGCAGATGAATGTGGTGATGCCACCAATCATGCTGCCAGTACATGGCACGGATAAATAACGCCGAAATGATACCGAGTATAAGACCTAATGGGATGAACAGTGGGATTTCTAATATACTGCCAAGCGTGTAGTTAAACGGCCCCATTTCCGCTGCGGGTTCAATCGCCTGTGTGAGCGCGGATGATACGACTGCCGACAGCACGACCACACCGAATGATCGCGTTTCAAATGCGCCGTTCAGGATGACTTCCAGCGCGAAGAACACACCCGCAATCGGCGCTTTGAAGGCTGCCGCAATCGCGCTAGCAGCACCCGCCGCCACCAGTAAGCGCATCTGCTCGTCGCTCAGGCGCAGCCGCTGCCCGATCATCGAGCCGATATTGGAACCAATCTGGACGCTGGGGTCTTCCGGCCCAACAGACGCGCCTGCGCCCAGTGAAAGCGCCGAGGCGACCGCTTTAAACGGGATACGCGCATAGCGCAGCCGCCCACCGGTCATCGCCACGGACTCGATGATTCCCGCTACGCCGTGATGTCGTTCTGCGCCGATAAATCGCTCCATCATCCAGCCGACGACTGCCCCTGCCAGCGCGAGGCTGACGACAATCGCAACCGCGCCGATCACGGGATGCAGCAGGGTTTCGGCGAAGTACCCGGTAAACAGCCGGTGAAAAAGCTCGATGCCTTCGCGGAACAGCCAGATTGCGATGGCCGTGGTTAACCCCAGTAGGGCGGCAAGGACAAGCAGTGTGTTACTATTGGGTTTCTGAAGGCGCTTCGTAAACAGTGCCAGAGGGTTTGATAATGCCGACATCAAGGCGGTCTTTTCGGTAGTGCTTGAATAGTGTACTTAATGTACCACTCCTAAAAGTATTCACAGGATAGCTTTACGAAGTATCAAGCCTCATTTAACGAATGGTTGAGTTTTTATAATGCCCCTTCAATTCGTGACCGGTGATCCACTGACCACCACCGCGCAAACGCTGGCCTTCGGGTTTAACGCCAAGGGTAGGGTTGAGGTCGCCGCATTTGAAACACAGCTTTACGATGCCTATCCTGCTGCCTTTGCCAGCTTCCGCAAGCAGTGTAACAGTGGGCGCATCAAACCCGGCATGTTGTGGCTGTGGCGCGAAGAACGGCTGAATTTGTTGTTCTTGGTGGTGCGCGAGTCGTCGGTGGGGATGACACGGATGCGCTTTGTTGAAAACGCCGTGATGACCATTGCCCGTGATTATGAACTCTATGGGCTGACGAGCCTCGCCCTCGCGCCGTTGGGCAGCCGCGAGGAATGGTCACTGCTGCGTCCGGTGGTCGAGTATTGGCTGAAATCCTGTGCGCTGCCCATTCGCGTGTACGAGCAGACGTAAAGCCATGAACAGGCAATAAAAAAGGCGACCATGTGGCCGCCTTTTGAGTGAGCTATTGAGAATTAATAGCGGTTACGGTCGCCGTATCCACCGCCATCACGGCGTGGGGGACGTTCTTCACGCGGGCGAGCTTCATTAACCGTCAAGGGGCGGTTATTCATGCTGTAACCGTTGAAGCGACGAATGGCTTCCTGAGCGAGGTCTTCGGTTGCCATTTCGACAAAACCGAAACCCTTCGAACGACCGGTTTCACGGTCACTAATCACCGCAACGTCGGTTATTTCGCCGACCTGTTCAAACAGCGCCCGGATTTCTTCTGCCGTCGCGCTATACGGCAGGTTGCCAATGTATAGCTTCTTGTTCACGAATCTCTCCTGTTGGATTTCCAAAAAAGACGATTGATAGCGGAAGAAGACGAGGCACTGAGCACGAACACCAGACTGCTATGTGGAACAGAGGGCGTAATCTGCATTCTTAAACCCGGTCGCATCCTAACCTATCGCCCCACATCTTCTCATAAAATACTTATTTTGTAAAGATAGAAATTACGGGACGGTAGGCGAGCCTATTTGCAGCGACCCTTGATGAGACGCTGTTAAGCATACACCCAGCTTTCGCGCCCGCTGCGGAGTGGAACGCGCACCCGCCGGTAAGCCGTGGTTTCGTAAACATCCATTCGGCGCAGTTCCTCCTCCGTCACTTCCAGCACTAAACCGGCGACTTCATGCCCATGACGAGGGATAACCAGCGGGTAGATGCCTTCCGGCATGGACATCTGTGATTTGAAGAATCCTTCCAGCGTATCGGGTGTGCCGATGACGACTCGACCGATGATGCGCTCTTGTACCACAGGGTCTTGCAGCGTGCCGTAAACGAACAATAACACCATAGCTTTGCCTCATTTGATCCCAGAAATAAAAATCCCCCGATGAAGGGGGATCATAGATGCATCTGTTAAATACTGCTTATTTCAGCGCGTCGTAGCCGGGCCCAGAAGCGAAGAATTCATAGTTGTACTGGATGTCGTCGGTCAGGTCGAGGACTTCGCCAGCACCATGCTTGACCTTGGTCTTGGTTTCAAAGGGAATGCTTTCCTGACCTTCGTTGGTCGAGAAGTCCGAAGGCACTTCTTCTTCAATGAAGATCGCTTCGAAGGGGCATTCAGGAATGCAAGCACCGCAGTCGATGCAGGTATCGGGGTCAATAAAGTACCACGGCCATTCGGCTTCTGGCTGGCCGGGGACGATACATTCAACCGGGCAAACTTCCATACATGCGCCGTCACGGAGGCAGAGGCTGGTGATAATGTGAGTCATGAGTGTAATCTCCTGTAGACTTTTTCCTTATACTGCAACTATAACCTCTTGTAACCGATGTGTCTGGAACTTTTGTTGGATTTGCAAAACTATTTTTCGGATTCGATAGAGTTTCTTTTTGATCCGATAAGTAAAATTTCACATCGGTTAAATTGAAATAATCAGATGGGTAATTCTAGAGCGTGTTTCTATGGGATTCAGTCCCATGAAATGACCCAAAACAGACTACCCATCTGGCCTACTCAAAAACCCTCCAAACTGGGGGGCGGTACAAGCTCATCTTATGCTAATTTAAATACACAACGTAGACAGTTATTGAGGAGACAGGCTGGATTATGCGCTGTGCCATTTGTGGAAAAAATAACCATATTCTGACCAGTAGTTTATGCCTCCGCTGTTATGTGTCTAAGCAATCGACCAGTTATGACCCCGAACCCCTGTATCCGGGTGATGTGGTTGAAGTCATTAAAGAAGATCATCATCAGGGGATGCGCGGCTTTGTCGTGCCTTCACCCTCGGTACTGCCTACCGCAGATATTTGGGTACGCTTGAAGGCGAACCGCGAGGATGAACCTTCCTATGTGCCGTTCGCGCGGGATGATGTGAAGTTGTTCAGCCGCTTACATGGCGCTGCACAGAACAGTTACTAGACATACTAAAGGAATTTCCTTTAGCGTTGGACGGGATATATCCCGTACCTACAAAAACAGGTATTACTCAGTGTAGAATTTCACGCAAATCGGCATCCATGTAGGGACGACATATATGTCGTCCGCTGCTTATTGTCCTCAAAAGCCCTTAACTTCATGTCTATGAGCATATCCACACGGATATGCTTTTTTGTTGTTTGCATCACGCCTAAATGTGGCGTACCCGTTCAGGCACGGTATTGGTTTCGGCCAGCAGTTCGAGGCCAGCACGGTCAACCACGTACACGAGGCGACCACGCTTTTTGAGCAAGCCCGCGTTAAACAGACCGCGTAAAGCTCGACCAACCACTTCGCGCGTTGTGCCGAGGATAGCCGCGATTTCTTCTTGGGTGAGGTGGGTTGGTGCTTCCGCGATTTGCTCGGCGTACATGGTTTCATGCAGGAACAGCTTGGCAAGGCGTGAAGGAATCGAGCGGAAGGTCATATCTTCCAAGCGCTCGATATACTCCCGGTTGAGGTGAGCCAACGCCTGCACGTAGTTACTGAGTAAACCCGGTTCAGTTGCCATCAGGTTCAGCAAGCGGTCGTGGCTGATGACCAGCGCTTCAACCGCAGTCACAGCGGTCGCATTGAACGGGTTCGGCCCGCCATCCACCGCCGCGACCTCATTAAATGTTGACAGCGGTCGCAAAAGGCTGAGGGTATGCAGCCGCCCTTCCGCATTCATCCGGTAAATGCGGACGAGACCGTCGAGGATGATATGAAAGCCAGCGCATCTTTCTCCCTCGCCAAAAATAGCTGCCCCCGGCGGATACCGGTGCTGGTGGGCGGACTCTTCAATCCGGCTGAGGTCACAATGCGCCAGACTCTCGAAATAGGGAATATGCGTCCAGTCAACTTTCATGACGGTCTTAGAACTGCCTCGATTCAATTGCTATTCGGGTAACGTCATCATACGACCCATGTTTGACACGGATTGGTTAAACGAGTCTTTCGATGACCACCAGCGCCGCGATCAACACCGCCGCCAGAATGCCCATCGAACGCAGATCGTTAATGACGTAGCTGTATTCGGCTTTCAACTGCGCTTCGGTGACAATGCGCGTCGGGTTGGCGAGGCGGCTGCGGATGTAGTTGATGTCGTGCTTCTCTTCTTTGCGGCTGCTCTTGTTAGAGGCGGGACGCACACCGGTACTGCGGGTCGGGCGCGGGCGGCGCTCGACGGCGACACGGGGCGGTTCGCGGAATTGGACGACCGGGGTATCGTCAATCACCTCAACGGTTTCATCCGGCTCGTTGGTATCGACAGGCGCGGCGGCGTTGGCCTCTTCGCGGGCGCGGTCGAGCGTGGATTGAGGAATGTTGGGCGATGGATTGCGATTTTTGCGCTTAGACATCATGAAACCTTTATGCGATATTCAAGTGATACTGTGCAGTAGCACCCTATAGGGATGTTGATTTGTACAATAGTAACTCACTGTTTCCAACAAAACTATGTAATTTTTATTGGACTTCGGTGAAAATAGGTCTTCCGTTGATTGTTGGAGCTGCATTCGACATGGTACTCAGGTTATTACTCGGTTGTTTATTCTTATTCGCGCTCGTGCTGCCGGTTGCCGCGCAGTCACCCACTTCAACCCCTACCGACAATGACCTCATTGCCGAATGCGCCCGACTGTTAGCGCCGGATCGCCCCATTTCGACCGCGCCGGACGCGCCAACCATTCAACTGCTTTCCCCCACCGAAGGAACGGTTTATGGCAGCGCTGTCACGGTTAATATTCAACCGGATAATTATGATGTGACCAGTGAAGGCCGTCACTGGCATTTGTGGGTCAACGGGCAGTTGATGGGTATGGTCTACCAGCCGACCGCCATTATTGACCTTGAACCCGGCACCTATACGTTATGCGTGTCATTAGGCAACACGCAGCACGCCGACATTGGAATGCCGGACGGCGTACGCATTACCGTCGAGCAGGCTTTAGCCGGTACACCCACGGCCACCCTCGCCGTAGACCGCGCGGCAGCTCAAGTTCAGCCGGAAGGAGCCGTCGGTCCGGGTCAGATGTTGATCCTCGTCGTCGGTGGGTTGCTAGCGGCTGTGGGCGGCTGGTGGCTGGGGAATAAGATGCCAAAAGGGAAGAAATAACTGTGAAAAGGGCTTGATCGCGGTTATCGGGCGTAGATCAGGATACTCAGTACGATACCGAAAATCACACCCGAAACGCCGATCACGATACCCAGCAAGAATGCGCTGCCGAACACGCTGCGGCGGCGGCGCTTATCCTTTTTGACGCTGGTCTTGGCCTCGTCGCGGAGCTGCTCGGCGCTCTCTTTACGAGCGACGATCAGGTTCAACATCCGGCGGGCTTGCACGTTCATCGGGTTAATTTGCAAGATGTTTTGCAAGCAGACGCGCCGGTCTTCGTCACTCTCGATCACATCTAGCAGCGCCACCCACACCTGCTCGTTAAATGGGCTAAGGCGCGCCGCTTCTTTCCAGAAGTCATGTGCTTGTTGAAGATTGCCCATCGCAAAGGCACTGCGACCCGCTTGGAATAATTCCTCGAATCGTTCGCTGCCGGGGCGCGCTGCATCCTGATTCACCATGCCCTGCATACCTCACGCTAATCATCAAAGGACGCGGTACGAACCCAATCATACCGCCTCCTCATTGTGATTGACAAACTTTTATTACAAAGATTACCTGCCTACGCCCTCTTTGACAATCGCCCGATGGTCACGGCATTAGGAAGCCCAGCCACCGGGGTAATCTTCCTCAATCGTGTTGGTCAGTTGGAAAACCGTACTGGTCGCTTGGTCAAGGATGTAAATGTCATACGCGCCGCCGCGATTGCTGGAGAACGCCAGATATTGACCATCCGGGCTGAACACCGGGAACACATCATTCCCCGCGTCTTTGACCAATACCAGCGGCGTGCTGGAAGGATCAGCCCGGCGCACGATAATGTCATTATTCTCCGGTAAGTCCTTGGGGTAAACGCTGTACGCAAGCTGCTGACCATCGGGTGACCAGTGGGGAGCTGCCTCGATATAGGCCGCCGAGTCATTGGTCATCGCTGTTTGCCCCAGCGAAGCCGTGTCGATGAGAACCAGATCACTGCCCACGTTCGCCCCGCTGAGTTCCGAGCGAACGACTGCGATACGGCTGCAATCCGGCGAGTAAGCAGGATAGGTGTAGCTGGCGCGGTCATTCGTCAGGCGGAATAACTGCTGATTGTCGATGTTATAGACGAACACCTGATAGGGGAATACCGTTGTCGTTATGTCACCCTGAAAATCGGTCGGCAGCGCCACGAACACAATCTGGTTTTGCGTCGGGCAGTAGTGTGGCATTTGCGCCTTGAGCACCGGCTGTTCAAGCACCAGCGAAACGGCTCCAACACCGTCGATGCCGATTTGCTCAACGCCGGTATCAAACGTGGTCGATGAGAAATAACGGGTGTAAACCAAACGCTGCCCATCGGCGCTGACATCGACATTCCGCGCCTGCACATCGGCGACAGTCACCGCCTCCCCATTGTTGGCGAGGTTGTAGGCTACGACCGACAGGAAGCCTGTTTGAGTCACATCACGTCCGCTCCAGCCGAAGATGCGTCCGGTCAATCCGGTCGGATAGGGCAGCGCCGTTCCGGTCGCAATCGGTGTTGGCGACGGTGTGACGAGGCTCATCTCCGGCGGCAAGGTAGCCTGTGACGGTAAGTTGGTCGCTGTCGGCGTGGGGCTGGTAAGCGCTTGAGTGGTCGCTGTAGCGTTGGCGTTTTCGGTTGCGATCATTGCCACAACAGCCGTGCTTGTCGAATTTGCGTCCGCGATGACCCGCGTCGCTTCGGCGTTTTGCGCGTTCCGGCTGCCGGTAATAACGGCGAAGATCACGATAATCAACACGATCAGCCCGATGCCGCCACCCCCGAAGATCAGCAGTTGCCGGCGGCTGACACCGGGGATCACTTCTTCGTCTTGTGTTTGCTGTTGGCTGCGCGCATCCAGCTTCGCCATCGCGGCTTGGGCGCGTTCGTTGTTGGGGTTGATGAACAGCGCATTGCTCAAGCAGACACGGCGTTCCTCATCGGTTTCCACGACCGAGGCCAGCCACATCCACGCCTTTTCGTTCTTGTCGTCGCGGTCAACGACCTGCTGGAACAGGTCTTTCGCTTCGGCCTTCTTGCCTTCACGCGCGGCCTCAATTGCCTGCCGCATCAACTCTTGAATAGATAGTTCTTCGCTCACAGTATAACTTCCTGTAGGACTTCAACGTGTACACAATAATCGTTTGCTCGCAGCGATAATGCTTCCGATGCCCATTTGACTGAGCATCGAAGCGAGTGGAAAGTTGTATTAGCGCCCGACCAGCAGCAGTTCAGGGCGGAAGGCTAAGGACTGCACGTCTAAACCGGGGTCTGCCAACCGCGTGATACCGTTACCGCGCAGGTCGGACATATACAGTTGGAAAGAATCCCCATCGCGGTTCGAGGTAAACACCAGCATTTGCCCGACCGGATTGAACACTGGCAGTCGATCTTCCGCGCCGTCGTCGTCACCGGTAATGAGTGTGTAGTTCTTGCCGTCCGCGTCGGCGATGAAGATGTCCCCATCACCGTTGCGGTCGCTGGCGAAGGCAATGCGTGTGCCATCTGGCGACCACACCGGCGAGTAGCTGCTGCCGCTGGCATCCGTCAGTTGGGTCACGTTTTCGCCGGTGGGGCTGACGCTGAATAATTCGGTGAGGCCGCTGCCCGCGCCGTTCGCTTGCTCGGACGCATACACGATCAATTCGCCGTTGGGTGACCACGCCGGATCACGGTCTGCCCAGTCGTTATCGGTGATCTTTTGCAAGTTATTACCGTCGTCAGTCAGCGTCCACAGGTCTAAATCGCCGTCGTAATTGCTGGCTACGACGATCTGAACACCATCCGGCCCCCACGAAGGATGCAGGAGTTCGCTGGTACCAAACTCGGTAACTTGTGCCGCGCCGTTCGGGTTATCCGCCGGAGCGACGAATAGTTCAGGCGAGGTGATGGATGAACCCTCTTTTTCATAGGTCGCTTCGCGGACGAACGCGATCTTTGATCCATCGGGTGAGTAGGAAATGTCGCTAAAACCCGTTGCACCATCGCCTACTTGCTGGTCGCCCGTTCCCGCGCCGTCTACACGGAACAGCGATGGCGCGTCCTGCCCATCTTTAATGCTGGTGTAAAGCAGCGTAAACTGCTCCATCGGGTAGGGGGTCGCGGTCGCGGTAATCGGAATCGGCGTAAAGGTGAAGGTCGGTGTGAATTCCGGCGGCAGCGTATTGATGGTTGCCGGGTCAATCGTCACAATCACACCATAAAACGGTGTCGCGGTGTAATCGGCAGGGTCAATCGTCGCGGTCGGTAAGGGCGTGTTGAGGACGGCCTCTTGTGTTGCCGGATTCGGCAGCGGACCCGCGTTCTGGCTGCTGGAAACAACCGCGAAAATGATGAGCGCGAGGATCGCCAGCGCGACGACTGCGCCGATGATGGTGACCAATGTGTTGCCGCCACCACCTGCCGGACGTGGCAGCGCTGCTGGTGCAGTCCCACCGCGCCGCACGGGTGTTGAGTCTCCAATGACAGCGTTGAGTTGTTCCAGCGCTTGTTGGGCGCGGGTATTGTTCGGGTTAATGCGTAATGCCTGTTCCAGCGCTTGTTTGCGTTCCGTCAGGTTATCCAGCGCCGAAGCCAGCCACATCCACGCGATTTCATTGTTGGGGTTTACGTCAACCACCTGCCGCAGCAGTCGGCTAGCTGTTGCTTTATCGCCGCGTCGTGCAGCTTCGATACCGGTTCTGAGCTTTTCATCAAGTGAATTATTGCCAGCCAAAGCAAATCCTCCGCGTGTGTACGCCGATACGCTTTTCTATTTTATACCAGAAACCTGAATTGCATATTGCAGAGAGACGACAAGGGAACCCGATGCGGCTAGACTTTAGTCCTTCGTCGTCGGCGGAAATGCAGGTGGCGACAGCTCACCACCCGTAAACAAGGCTGCCGGGTACTCAAAATTGTCGTGATGCAAATGAGAAGGTCAACCGGCTAACGGTTGAATACGACAAGGCCAACCACCACCACCAGCGCCAGCACGATCAGTACCCCCACGACCATGCCGAACATAAGCAGCGTCCGGTTTTCGTTGGCGCTGCGGACATACGCCATTTTCTTGAGCGCGTCACGGGCTTGCACATTATCAGGGTTAATTTCGAGCGTCTTTTCCAGCCACTTCTTGCGTTCGGCTTTGTTATCCGTCGCGATTTTCGCCATCCACATCATAGCGCGTTCGTTGCGCTTGTCTTGGCCGAGTACCTGTTCAAAAAAGATACGCGCACCGTCCGTATTGCCGTCTTTGGCAGCCCGAATGCCCATTTGCAAGAGTTCTTCACGGTTCGGCTGTGGGCCGGCAGCAGCTTTTTTGACCATCATCTCACCTCAATCCATTTCGCAGTTTGAATTGCTCTAATTGTACCGTCATCTCGGTAATTTCAAAGCAAAGGCGTTCAATCAGGCACTATAGTCCTACTCCGCTCAAGACGAAGTACAGGTAAAAGAGTGTCGCTACCCAGATCAAGGCATCCGTCCGGTCGAGTACGCCGCCATGCCCCGGAATAATATTCAGCCCGCTGACGTGCGAGTCGCCCACATGGAAGTAACGCTTCAACCGCGACTCGAAAAGATCACCCGCGACGGCTAAGGGCGGGGCGATAATCGCCATCACGACTAAAATCGGTGAGACTTTTTCACCCGCGATGAGCGTCAGCAGCCCCAGCACGAAGCCGCCAACCACCCCCACGACCGCGCCTTCCACCGTTTTCTTGGGCGAGATACTCGGCGCGAGCAGCCGTTTGCCCCACATCCGACCACCCACATAGGCCAGCGTATCGGTTCCCCACGTCAGCATGAAAATCAGCACCATCCACAGCAGGCCGTCCGGTAAGGCGCGGATCAAGATCATGAATGAAGCGGGTAATCCGGCGTACAGCAGGGCTGCGGTCGTCATCCCCACCCGTTCCAGCCGCTTTTCAGGTTGGCTGACAAGGCTGTCCCAGATGAACGTGATGACGACGACAGCAGCGGTAATGCCCGGTACCAGCACATATTCGTGGCTGGTATAGGCGAATACCAGCGCCACCACGCCCACCACGCCGACGGGAATATTCCCCGGCATCTGGCGGTCGTTGCCCAGCACACAAAATTCGAGGAGCGATAAAACGGCGAGTACCAACCCCATAATGAAGAAAGGGACACCGCCAACGTAGGTAATGATGAGGATGAGCGGCCCCCCGATGAGGGCGGTGATGGCGCGCGTAATCAGGTTCGAACGATCTTGCGCTTGTTTAGCAGATGATGACATACCCACTTCATTCAAAACAGCCTGAATAATGATAGGTATTCTAGCGGAGTTTAGATTATTTTGCTTGGTAAAGAGATAAAAAAGGTGCGACCGTCGTCACACCTTTTCGAGGTTCAAATCCTATTCGCGCTTATGCGTGAACGCGCGTGCTGTACTTGGTGCGTTTCTGGTAGAAGTCGTGGAAGTTGTTGTTGCTCGTCCACAGGATGAAGTTATACAGCGGGTGCAGCGCCTTCAAAGCGTTGAAGGTTTCGTTCTGGATCACCGCGTCATCCAGTTCGGGGTCTTGGTGGTTGTACCACTTGCCGATACGCAGCCAGTCTTGGCGGTCGCTGAAGGTGTTCATCCACTCGTCCAGCACGCGCCCGTAGAGCAGGTGGTTGACGGTCAGGTGCATATCGCTGAGGTGCGTGCCACCCCAGAAGCCGAGGCGGTAATCGCGGTCGAGGCCGCGCAGCAGGTTACGGAAGGTGGTGCGGTGCTGGGGCAGTTCCAGCTTGCCGATGAAGTTCTGTTGATCCCACCACGCTTTGGGCGAAAGGACGAGTTCGATGACAAAGTGTTCCGGTGTCAGGCGCATCTCGATGACCGGATGGCAGTAGGTGTCAACATCTTTGCTGATGCCGATATTTTCCTTCCCCATCAGCCGTTCGACCATTTCCGCCGCTTCTTGCGAACGGAAGTAGGTCAGCACCACCGAGTCGCTGTCATCCAGCGAGGCGGCGGACTTCTGCGAAACAATCGAGGTCTTTTGCCAGCGCGGATGAAGGTCAAGGTTGTGGTTGCGGACGCGCGGCAGCAGCGCGGCGTGTAAATCCATAAATTTGCCGGTAATGCGTTGAACATCAACGCCGCTTACGGCTGGAATTGTTGCCTGCTCAGTAGTGAAGTAAAACATACGCATCCTCAAGCAATTCATTGATAAAGAATAAAAATCATGAACAGATCGTAAAAGGATTTTAGTTGTAATGCAATGCCTTTTAGCGAAATATTCAGGAAATTCACAAAAGTTTCACGCTGAATCAATCCAACTCTAAGTAGCGCTATTTCTAATCAGATTGATCTGCACAGACTCAATCGAATCATCATTTGTAACGTGAATTTTAACGATACGCACTCGATATGCCAACGCTGTTTGAATTTTGTAACCACGACTTAAAATCGGTATGGATAATATTTCGACAGCGAAACGTTATTCGCGCAGAATAGTTCGATATACTTACAGCGGCATAACATGAAATTTGTAAAGGCAATTTTGGCTGAACCACCTGCCCTCAAAATGGGTACTTTGCATATCGTATGAGTGTGTGGAGGCTGATGATGACGATTAAACGTTTAGCGCAATTCACCGGCTTGCTGTTAGTTGTGAGTTTGGCGCTGGCTGTTCAGCGCGTGTCCAGCCAAGTCACGCCGGATGTCACCCCGCTTGCGCCGGAGGTTCAAGTCGCCGCCCAAATGGATTTCGCGCCCGACGACTGCGGCATCCTCCCCGAACCGATGGCGATTGACCCGCTTATCCCGCAGGCGATAGGCGCATGGCCGCTGTGGGTTGCCGTGCCGAACGCCGGTGAAGACTCCAAAGCTGTCCTATTCGTCCCCAACGAACATTATCAGCAGAACAAGCAGCTTGAAGGCTGGTGGTCAACAAAGGTCGGTTGGTTCATCTCGCCGTCCTATGTGGGCGATGTTCAGGTGAGCGCGGTGAACCTCGCTGACGACAGCCCAATCTTCTTTGATGCGGCTGACGAACTGGCTGCGACGATGACACTCAACCCCGCCGTGCCGGGTGGCTTTGTCGAGGGCTTGGATGCGTGGGCGTTCTTCCCCTCGAACCTATGGGTGTCGAAGGCCGGATGCTACCGGCTCGAAGCCAGATGGGAAGGCGGTTTGTGGCAGCAGGTGATCGCCGTCGGCAACCTCGATTTGTAACCGCGCCCGGTAGCCAACTGGTGGATAAAAGGATTAGTCCACCAGTTATAGCCAGCGCCCCCAAAGATGATATAATTTAGGCAGCGTTGCCCCCGCTGACATCAGCATGACTTAAACAGTATCCCACTGGAGATCATGTGGCGCTTCTTCACCAGAATGTAACCGATATGAACGATACACAGGAAGAGCTAGAAGCGAGCAAGCGGCTGCTTGAAGCCATCCTCGATAACCTCGTTGACGGTATCCTGACCTTCGATAGTGACGGTGAGATTCAATCGCTTAACCGTGCCGCCTCGTACATTTTTGGCTATTCAGCCGAGGCCATCATCGGGCGCAACGTCTGTGAACTTATCCCTTCGCTGCCCAATCAATCCGACCATGCCGAGTTCGATGCCTTCCTCAAACACTTTAGCGGGCTTGGCGACGAACTGGATGGGCAGCGGCGCGACGGCAGTATTTTCCCGATGTACTTTTCCATTAGCGAAGTCTCCCACGACCAGCAAAAGCTGTATATCGCTGTGGTACAGGATTTCACCGAGCGCAAGTTCATGGAAACACAGGTGCGCGAGAAAGAAACCCTGAACCTCGAACTGGAAAAAGAGCGCGAACTCCGCGATGTGAAGAACCGCTTCATTTCGATGATGTCGCACGACCTCAAAACGCCGCTTGCTGCCATCCGCCTAGCAAATAGTATGCTGCGGAATTACGGCGACCGTTCCTCCGAGCAGGAGAAGCAGGAAAGCTACGACGCGATTGACCAACAGGTCGAGCATCTCAGCGAACTCATCAATGACGTGATGACCATCAGCCGCCAAGACTTCACCGGCGCGGAACTCGACCGTCAGATCATCGACCTCGAAACCTACTGCCGCGACATTATCGAGGAGTTGCAGTTGGCCTACCGGATGACCCGTACCATCCGCTTTAAAGGCACACGCCGCCGGATTGAAGTGTTCATCGACATCAAACTCATGCGCCGCGCCCTGACGAACCTGCTCACCAACGCCATCAAATACTCGCCGGAAGGCAAACCGGTCACGATGGAGCTGTCTTACGCCAACTGTGAAGCCATCATCAAAGTGCGAGATCAAGGTATCGGCATCCCTGAAACCGACCTCCCGCGTTTGTTCGAGCCGTTCAACCGCGCTTCTAACGTCGGCAGCATTCAAGGTACAGGCTTGGGGTTAGCCATCGCCAAGCAGGCGGTTGACCTGCACGGTGGCAAGATCAGCGTCGAAAGTGTGGTCGGCAAAGGCACGACCTTTACCATCATGCTCCCTGCTGAAGGCTGCTAACCCCACATGACCAATTTTATCGAACGGGTCATGAATCCCGACTGGTATCACGGGCGGGGTAAAAAGCCGCCGTTCTTTGAAGGCTGGTACTTCAAGTTGATCGACGCTGCCGAGGGGCGGCGCTACGCCGTTATCCCCGGTATCTTCCTCAGCGACTCGCCGGAAAAGCACCACGCCTTCGTGCAGGTGCTGGATGGGCAAACCGGCGAGGCCGCTTACTTCCGCTTCCCGCCGGAACAGTTCAGCGCCGCCGAGAACGACTTCGACGTGAAGATCGGCACGAACCGCTTCCGCCGTGACTCCATCACCCTCAACCTTGAAGGGGATCATCTGGCGCTTAAAGGTGAACTCCACTTCGAAAACACCACGCCGTACCCCGTGAGTTGGGCAGCGCCGGGGATCATGGGTCCGTTCGGCTGGCTGTCCTTCATGGAGTGCTATCACGGTGTCGTCAGCCTCGACCACCGTATTCGCGGCACACTGACGCTCGATGGTCAGGCGGTGGATTTCAGCGGCGGGCGGGGTTACATCGAAAAAGATTGGGGACAGTCCTTCCCTTCGGCGTGGGTATGGATGCAGACCAACCATTTCGATTCAATCGGCACCTGCTTGACCGCCTCAATCGCGACCATTCCGTTTAAGGTGTTCAGCTTCACCGGCGCAATCGTCGGGTTGTGGCACGAGCGACAGCTTTACCTGTTCGCGACCTATAATGGGGTGGTCGTCGAACGCCTCTCGGTTACGGATACCACCGTTGATTGGGTAGTGCGGAACCGGCAGCACCGCCTCATTATTCAAGCCACCCGCGCACAGGGCGGCTTACTCCACGAACCCAACCGTCAGGAAATGCACCGCCGCGTCGAGGAAACCCTCAAAGCCAGCGTCCACGTGCGCCTGACGGAACTCGAAACCGGACGCGAAATCTTTAGCGGCACAGGCCGTAACGCGGGTCTGGAAGTGCAGGGTGACTTAACCCTGAAATAATCGACAACAGTCCCCACATGAACCGCAAACAAAGCATCTTTCAGCGGCACAACACTACCAATTCCCATTTTAATAAGTAAACAACCATTATCCGCTGGGAAATGTTCATTGGCCTTCCAATAACCCCGGCGGCTGATTTCGAAATAAAGGATAAATCCGTACTAGAAATAAGATTTCCCACTTGAACGCAGTTTGATTTCCCCTTATTGTTAAATTTATCACATAGTTTATGCACACCAGTTTCATATCGGAGGGAATTTTGACGGCTCATGCTGCTTCGTCCGAGTCGGCCATGCCGGGTTACGCAACTCGCTGGAAAGGTCTGATTTTTATCGGTATTTCGCTGCTGGTCATCAGCCTCGACAATACGATTTTGAATATCGCGCTGCCTTCGCTCTCGAATGATCTCAACGCCAACATCAGCGATCTACAATGGATTATCGACGCTTACGTGCTGGTGTTCGCCGCCTTGCTGTTGACGATGGGCGCGGTCAGTGACCGTTACGGGCGCAAGAAGTCGCTCCAAATCGGCCTCGTAATGTTCGGCATCGGTTCGCTGGGTGCAGCGCTTTCCGAAACCACTACGGCGCTGATCGTCTCACGTGGTTTCCTCGGTATCGCGGGCGCGTTCATCATGCCTTCCACCCTCTCCCTGATTAACGTCAGCTTCCCGCTGCGCGAACGGGCGCAGGCCATCGGCATCTGGTCGGCGATTTTCGGCCTCGGTATCGCTATTGGCCCCGTCATCGGCGGTCTGCTGCTCAAGCTCTACTCGTGGCATATCCTGTTCCTCATCAACCTGCCGATTATTGTCATCGCCATCATTGGTGGGCAGCGTTTCCTCGCCGAGTCGAAGGATGAAACCGCGCCGAAGCTCGATATTCCCGGTGTCATCTTCTCCGCCACCGGCGTATTCGCGCTGGTGTTCGCCATCATCGAAGCGGGTGTGAAAGGCTGGGGTGACCCTGAAGTGTTAGGTCTGTTTGGCATCGCCTTCGTCCTGCTGGCGATCTTTACGGTTATCGAAGCCCGCACCAAAGAACCGATGATGCCCTTGTACCTGTTTAAGAACCTGTCGTTCAGCGGCGCGAGTATCGCCATCGCGATGGTGATGTTCAGCCTCGCCGGGTCGATGTTCTTCGTCAGCCAGTATATGCAAACCATTCTCGGCTACGACACACTGACCGCCGGTTTAGGCACGCTGCCGGTCGCCATCGGCCTCATCATCATCGCGCCATCCTCCGCGCCCATCAGCAAGCGGATCGGCATTAAGTTAACGGTTGCCATCGGCATCGGTATCGCCGCGTTGGCGCTGTTCTTCATGGGTTCGACTTACAAAATCGACACCCCTTATATCACGATTGCCGTCGGACAGCTTCTGTTAGCGGCGGGCATGGGTTTAGCGATGGCTCCGGCGACCAATTCGATTATGAGCGCGATACCGGCGAATAAGTCGGGCATTGGCTCTGCCATGAACGACACCACCCGCGAACTCGGTACCGCCCTCGGTGTCGCCGTGTTGGGGACGTTCATGAACTCGATCTACATCAACGGCGTGCAGGGCAGCCTCAAACTGATCCCCGGCTTGCCGAAGGAATTGATCGAAGCCATTTCCAGCAGCATTCAGGCTGCCCACGCCATCGCCAAGCTGCCGGAAGTCCCGCCCTTATTCGGCTCGATCATCCTCACGACCGCCAACCAATCGTTTGTGAATGGCATGACGCACGCCATGCTCGTCGGCTCGGTTATTATGGCGGCTTCGGCGCTGTTCGTCCTCGTCACGCTGCCGTCGCGCATCCAGCAGCCAGCGGATGAACCCGAACAAGTGGTTGAACTCACCGGCGCTGCCCCCGCCGTCGGGGATTAGTCGCTCCGCTTCAAAATAACTTTCGTAAGGGCGGCCTCATCCGGTCGCCCTTTTTATTTCTCAACTTATGTCGGGCTGAACACCACGTCCACCCAGTAATTCGTCGCGGTAAAGGTCGCGTTCGGGAATAACCCCGCCGCCCCGAAAATGTACGTCCCGTTGCCGGGGCTGGTCTCGCCCGTCGCCAGCGCGTACAGCGGCAGCACACTTCGCCCACTCGTGAACGTGTTCAGGTCATAGGCGAAGCGTCCCTGCGGCGCGTGGTACGAAGCCACGTACACCGTGTTCGCCGTCACGGTGATCGGCGTGGCGAAGGTCGCCGTTTGCCACCCGGTCGCCGTCTCGCCGCTGAACGTCACCGTCCCCAACTGCGTCCCCGTGGCTGACCACAGGTAGCCCTTGTGCGTCCCGCCGTTGCCCGCCAGCTTGTAGAAGCGGATGCCCGTCACCTGCCCGTTGACGCTCGGCTTGAACACCACCCCCAAATTGACCGCAGGCGGGTTGCCGATGTTGCTGGGGTTTGATGGAACTGT
The DNA here is from genome assembly GCA_020161935.1 of Chloroflexota bacterium. Classification (GTDB taxonomy): domain Bacteria; phylum Chloroflexota; class Anaerolineae; order Aggregatilineales; family Phototrophicaceae; genus CFX2. Next base: position 827,612 of record JAIUNI010000002.1, on the reverse strand, counting down.
GCTGCCAAAGAGGGAGCAGGGGCAGATATTCATCGCGGGGAAGATTTGCACCGCACCATTTTCGCTGCCCACCACCAGTTTGCTGTTATCGGGACTCCAGTCCACTGAAAAAACGCGACCGTTGTTCGGTTGAATGGTGTCGATCAATGCCCCATTCGCCGCATTCCAAACCCGCACCGTGCCATCCCAACTGGCACTTGCCAACCGCGTACTGTCATTGCTCCATGCGATCCAATTAACCAGTTCACGAGTAGGTTCGGAATAAGCGATAAACTGACCGTTCGCCGCATTCCGAAATGTGACTTGACCAAATATACCGGAGTCAGCAATCTTTGTTCCGTCAGGACTCCAAGCGACTGATCGAACGGCACTCAGTTCAAAACTATTTGCTGAAAGCAATTGAACCTGACCTGTTGCTAGACTAACAGTCCTGACACCCAAGCCAGCACCTACAACAACTAAAGTTCCTGTTGAATTCCATGATGCTGTGCCAAGTTGATCAATTCCCTTACCAAAAATTAGTTGCCCAGTCGAAGCATCCCACACTCGTAAATTTGGAGATGCACCTTCGTAACTCGCGCCAACAACTTTATCACCATTCTGTGTTGTCCAATCCAGTGAGTCCGTGACCGCACCGGAGCTTGGTAACGCAAATAGCATGTTTGCAGTCGGCACATCCCATACAAACACGCTGCCCGCAATCGCTCCAACCAATTTGGTGCTGCCTGCTCCCGGTCGCCACGCCAGCGCTGTTGCTGGTGATTGTCCGTTGTTGTATGTAAATACCGTTGCGCCTGTATTAGCATTCACCACATCAATTGTTCCGTTTTGGAACGCCCGTGCAATCCATATGCCATCAGGATTCCACGCGACACTTCGGGGTGTCGTAGATGCAGACGGCGTGGGGGTTTGAGCATTGACCTCAAATACGACGGAACCGAGTATCAAGATAATCAAAGCAATAGCGGCATATCGAAAGGTAGTCGTCATGGTTATGCTTATCACCCCCCTCACGTCGGGCTGAACACCACATCCACCCAATAATTCGTCGCGGTAAAGGTCGCGTTCGGGAACAACCCCGCCGCCCCGAAAATATACGTCCCGTTGCCGGGGCTGGTCTCGCCTGTCGCCAGCGCGTACAGCGGCAGCACCGTCCTACCTGTCGTAAACGTGTTGTTGTCATAGGCGAAGCGTCCCTGCGGCGCGTGGTACGAAGCCACGTACACCGTGTTCGCCGTCACGGTGATCGGCGTGCTGAACGTCGCCGTTTGCCACCCGGTCGCCGTCTCGCCGCTGAAGGTCACGTTCCCCAACTGCGTCCCGGTGGCTGACCACAGATAGCCCTTGTGCGTGCCGCCGTTCCCTGCCAGCTTGTAAAAGCGAATGCCTGTCACCTTGCCGTTGACAGTCGGACGGAACACCACGCCTAAATTGACCGCAGGCGGGTTGCCGATGTTGCTGGGGTTGGCAGGCACGCTCGTCCCAAACAGCGTGCAAGGGCATACAGAGAAAATCTGGATGGCGCTGTTCACACCACCAAAAGCGATGTTTTTGCCGTCAGGACTCCAGTCTACTGCGTATACTGGACTGGGCAGCATATAACTATTGATAAGCTGTCCTGTTGTTGTGTTCCATGTTCGACTGGTTCCATTTCCACTAATGCTGGTCAATTGACTTCCATCAGTGCTAAACCGTAGACCTTTGATGAACGATAAATAACGATCTGTTCCTTGATAGTCATTCCCACGCTGTTCAAAGGTTAACTGACCAGAAGTAACGTTCCAAATAAGAACATTGCCCCCCCACGTTCCGACGGCTACAGCACTGTTATCTGGTTTCCAAGCAAGACTGATGATTTGGTTAGTTATATCACCTGAAATTTTTCCACTGTTAGCACCAAGATACGAGATATTTTGGTAATTGCTTGCATTTCGTATGTCAATGCCACCATACAGTAAGGGGAAAGCAATTTTTGAATTGTCTGGACTCCATTTAGCGACATAAACCGCCCCATTATTTATACTTGATACCAAATTTCCGGTTCCGACATCATAAATTGAATTTGGACCACCAGATGACAATGTGACAATTTGTTGATTGTTTGGAGTCCATTTCACAACCTCAAGATTATCTCCAACACTAACAAAACTGCGAATAAGTTGTCCGGTTTGTGTATTCCAAATTCGGGCAGTCGGATCAGGGTTAAGACTACCGCTGACTAATTGTGTTCCAGAAGTGTTCCAAGCAAGAGATGAGATGGGTGTTGTATGACCGACAAGATTAAATAAAATTTGTCCACTGATTGAATTAACAATTTTAATTGCTCCTTTCCCATAACCAACGGCCACACGATCACCACTTGGGCTGTAGGAAAGGGTCATAATTCGACCTGATGGAAAATCATCTTGAGCATGAATACTACCCAGATTAAAACTAATTAAAATAATCAGAACAGGTATGATTATGTGATAGATAGTTAAAGATTTAGAATGACCATTCATGCTTGAATTCCTTGTTTTATGAGCGCCATAATGAGGTAGTAAATACATCAACTAAAACTTTCTCCATCCACCAATAACGCGCATTACCGGGCTTATTTTCGCTACTCTTCCCATCCTTATCAATATTTTTGAAACCGAGCCATGTTCCTTGTTCTGGATATTGACATGCTTCGGTAAGAGGGGCATCGAAATTAAAGGTATAACCATTCGGTATAGCTGGCGCAGCATCAGTTGTACGAGTTGTGTCAAGGGTGATTATGCAATTCGGTCCTTGATAGTTTGTGCTAAAACGGGGCGTGAGATATTCAAGAAAATCGGTAATGTGTGCTGGATCATGATCGCTTGCTTGTCGAAGCGGATAATAATCGGTTGACCACTCTACTTTACCGGGAATTGGCGTGGCATTAGGTGCAAGTCTCGGTCGGAGGCAGCGTTGGGATAACCGTTTCAGTAGGGGGAGGAATAGGCTCGTCCTGCGCGGCAAGCGGTTGCCAGCCTATAACCAGCAGGCCAAGCAGGAGCAGTCGGGATACGCGGCGCTGTAAAACCCTACCCATACGCTTTTGTTAAATCAGTAATATCGGTCAAGTATAGACCCAAAGGCAAAAGAGTCAATAACAGCAGGACAAACAGAAAGTTACTTTCCTTCTTACAGGATTGTGTAATCTTTGGATAGTCCCTGCCTTTTGCCTTTCACTTGAAACTTGTCACTTGAAACTTAAAACTATTTTCTAGGTTTATTTTCGGTTAACCCGACAAACCCTTTTCCAACCATCCACCAACCGTCTTAACAATCCCCTCCCTCGCAACGTTAGCGCCAGCACCGCTTAAAAGTGACCAAATGTTCTGACAAATGTTCACCCTTAATACGCCAACTTCCACTATGCTATTGAAAGGGCTGGTTGTAGGGACGAGATACATCTCGTCCGCGCTCCCAACCTCACGCACCTTAATAATCCTATCCTTTGGCCTGCTCTGTCTGGCTTAGCGTACTTGGCGATTCATCTTCGCCTTAAGCTGGAGACTGCCACCTGTTGACTGTAGACTGATGACTTGTTGTGCCGCCTGTGCCGCATGTTGCGCTTTTGGAAAGGGTGTTAGCGAATGGCATTCGTATTTGAATTGAACTGTCAACTGAAAACGGTGGACTGATAACGATTTTGCAGCAAACGTTGCTATAGTCCCCTTGTGGGGCAGCAGCGAACAATCCTTCCGCCGCTGCAAATAAAATTCGCATCTTAACAACTTGGCGATTTGTATTGAACTGTCAACTGATAACTGTTAACTGATAACTTATTTGCCATTGATGTTCTCATAAACAGCAGTTGATTGACCGTTTAACCTTTAACTTTTAACTGCTTATGATATTTGCGACAAATGCAAGGATTCTCAACTGCAACAACAGCATCAACAACATAAAATGCACTGTGAAAATGACGAATTTGCAGAAATTTACGAATTTTCGGCAGTTTGCTCCCTCACATCTGCCACCCAAGCCGTTGTCGCATTTGCAGTTTTCGCACTATTTTGAACGTTTCGTCGTTTGCTCTGGACGATCAACTGCCAACTGGAAACTGATAACTGGAAACTGATAACTGCCAACTGCCAACTGGAAACCGACAACTGGAAACTGACAACTGGAAACTGATAACTGCCAACTACCAACTGGAAACTGACAACTGGAAACTGACAACTGGAAACTGACAACTGGAAACTGATAACTGCCAACTACCAACTGGAAACTGACAACTGGAAACTGACAACTGGAAACTGACAACTGACAACTAACCAAACCGACCAGAGATGTAATCCGCCGTTTCCGACTGTTCCGGTTGTTCAAACAGCTTTTGCGTCTGGTTGTATTCCACCAGCACGCCCCAGCGCTTTTCCTGCGCGTCGGTGCCTTCCTTGCGGATGCTGTAGAAGGCGGTGTAATCGCTGACACGGGTGGCCTGCTGCATGTTGTGGGTGACGATGACGATGGTGTAGTTATGCACCAGTTCGCGCATCAATTCCTCAATGCGTTGGGTCGCAATCGGGTCGAGCGCCGAACACGGTTCGTCCATGAGGATGATTTCCGGCTCAACCGCCAGCGTACGGGCGATGCACAACCGCTGCTGCTGACCACCGGACAGCGCCAAACCGGACTTTTTCAGATCGCCCTTCACTTCGTCCCAGATGAACGCCTGCTTGAGGCTGAGTTCGACGATTTCATCCAGCACCGACTTCTTGGTGACACCCAGCAAACGCGGCCCATAGGCAACGTTATCATAGATGCTCTTGGGGAAGGGGTTCGGCTTCTGGAACACCATGCCGATACGCCGCCGGACTTCCACCGGGTCGATATTCGAGGCGTACAAATTCTCGCCCTTATACAGGATTTCACCCTCGACACGCGCCCCCGGAATGAGGTCGTTCATGCGGTTGATCGAGCGTAAAACCGTGCTCTTACCACAGCCGGACGGGCCGATGAAGGCTGTGATTTTGTTGGTGTAGATGGGGAGTGAAACATCCTTAACCGCCAGCTTGGGGCCGTAGTAGATGTCGATGTTCTTGATCTCAATCGACTTGGAAGCGCCGTTTTGGCTCATCCCTGTAATCTCCTGCTAAACCGTTGACGAAGGATGATCGCCGAGGCGTTCAGCACCAGCAGCATGGCTAACAGCACGATAATACCGGCTGCGGCGGCTGCGCGGAACTGATCGCTGGGCTGCTCCGTCCAGTTAAAAATTTGAATAGGTAAGGTGGTGAACGGTTGGAAGGGGCCGTTGGGGTCTTTCGAGAGGAACACCGCCGCGCCAATGACCACCAGCGGGGCTGTCTCACCCACCGCACGGGAAAGCGAGAGGATGATACCGGTCATGATGCCGGGGATGGCGGCTGGAAGTACCTGCCGCGACACGGTTTGCCACTTGGTCGCGCCCATGCCGTAGCTGCCTTCGCGGATGCTGCGGGGTACGGCACGGATGGCTTCCTGCGCGTTGATGATGATCACCGGCAGGATGAGCAGGGCGAGTGTCAGGCTGGCGCTGAGGATTGTATTCCCGCGTCCGTTCTCGACACCGAAAATCGCGCCGCTGGTCAAGGGCAGCAGTAACCGCGCGAACAAGGCCAAACCGAGCAAGCCGTAGATAATCGACGGCACGCCAGCGAGGTTGCGGATGTTGGTTTCGATGATGGCATTGACGCGCTTGAGGAAGGCGTTACGGGCGAAGATGCCGTCCTTCGCATATTCTTCAAGGTAGATGGCCGCGCCGACACCGAGCGGGGTGGCAAACAGCATGGTTAAACTGATGACCCACAGTGTACCGATCAAACCGCCGCGAATACCGGCATCGGAAGCGACGGTCGAGTTCGGCTCGTTCAGAAATTCACCACTGAGCCACGAGTGCATCTCCAAATGGGCAGAAGCGAAGGCGGCCTTCTGCTCGTCCAGTTGAGCAGCGGTCAGCGTATTCGAGAAACCCTTGCCTTCGGCCTTATCCTTCACAAGCTGTTCAATCGCCGCGCGGTTGAACAGGCTGTCGATCAGTGACCAGTTTTGCAGAACTTCACGCCCGACCACTTCGCGGTTCACATAATTGACGAGGACATCCTGCGACGTGTTGTCGGCAATAATCTGACCGAGATCTTCCGGCGTGAGTTCGGTGAATTTCTTCGCGCCCAGACCTTCGGCAAAAACCAAAGTCGGGAGCAAATCGCCGAGGGGTTCGGTACCGAGTTTACCCCGGTCAATATCCGTACCGGTTACAAGGGTCAGGAACGCGCCTTGCAGCTTGCCCTTGGATAGGTTGGTTTCGAGGATGTCGGAGAGTTCAACGGCTGAAAGCTCGGTCATCGCGCGACCGTTGGTTAAAGTGGCGGGGTCGATTTTCTGACGAACGGCGATTAACCCGAATGTCTGGTTGAGGATGCTCAACAGCAGCACGACCAGCACGACTAAGCCCACTAAGGTCGCGCCGAGGAAAAATAACTGCCAGCGGTAGCCCGCGTTCTGGCGAGCCGCTAACTGCTTGCGGTAGCCCGCGTCATCGGGCATGTATGTGACTTGAGCGGCCACTAGTACACCTCGCGGTAGCGGTTGGTGATGGCACGGCTGATGAGGTTCAAGCCGAGCGTAATCACGAACAGCAGGAGGCCAATCGCGAACAAGCTGTTGTAATCAATCGAGTTGTAGCTGAGTTCGCCGGTGCTGATGCGAACGATGTGACCGGTCATGGTTTCAGCCGCGTGCAGCGGGTTAAAGTCGAGGTTCGGGCCAGAACCGGCGGCCAGCGCTACGATCATGGTTTCGCCGACAGCGCGGGAAATACCGAGGATGGTGGCGGCTACGATACCGGAAAGGGCAGCGGGAACCACAACCTTGATGGTGGTTTCAAAGCGGTTGGCACTCAGGCCGTAGGAGGCTTCGCGCAGTGAACGCGGTACGGCGCTCAGTGCGTCTTCACTGATGGAGCTAATCGTCGGCAGGATCATGAAACCCATGATGAGGCCAGCCGAGAGCATATTCTGGAACTGCACGATGTCACGACCCAGCATATCGCGTAGGGCGGGTGATACAGTTTGCAGGGCGAAGAAACCGTACACGACGGTGGGAACGCCTGCCAAGATTTCGAGGATGGGTTTTAAGGTTGCGCGGACGTTGGGTGATGCGTATTCGCTGAGGTAGATGGCGGCTGCCAAACCGAGCGGTACGGCGACCAACATGGCGATGAGGCTGGTGATGACGGTCGCCAAGACGAGAGGCAGTACACCGAAAAGCGCACCCTGCGGCTGCCACTGGGTTCCGGTGAAGAATTTACCCAAAAATTCAGGGATGCTCACACCGAGGGTCGCCGCGCCGGTGCTGAAGAAGGGCAGCGCCTCACGACCGAGGATGATGACGATGGCGACGGTTGTGACGACTGAGACCGCGCCGCAGAACATCAGGAGCGCTTGGATAACGGATTCGCCAATCCGGGGTTTGCGGTTGAGGCTGGGTGCTTGGGTACGGGTAGCCTGCTGTCTGGCAGGGAGCGCGGCAGCCAAAAGATCGCTTTTGCGCCGGACATCCAATCTAGCTTCCATAAGTGGGGGTTAAATCCTTGTTGCTGTTGAGCGTTTTGAGGTCATTCATTGTGTTCATCTAATCGCATTATAGCAGTGACAAGTACGCTTGAGGGTGATTATGGAAGAAACTTAAAAGGACTTTAACTTCCACTTAACAAACCCATTCTCGAACCCCGTGATACAGGATAAGGCGGGTTTCGCACCCGCCTTATTTCACCATCTCGTTTGTCTTAGCCGACTGCCGCCAAGTACCACCAGCGAGCGCGGTTCAGGGTGGCATCAGCCGCCGGGAAGTAACCGACTTCGCTGATGACGTTCGGAACGTTGGTCAGGTAGTAGTTAATGAAGTCAGCAACCTGCGGCTTGGCCTGAATGATGCTTGGGGCGCTGTACAGGAACAGCGGGCGAGACAGCTTGTAGGTGCCACCTTCAACGCTGTCGAAGTTGGGGGTCACACCGTCGAGGGCAAGGGCGTGCAGGGCTTCGGCGTTTTCTTCATAGTAAGCATACCCGAAGAAACCGACTGCGTATTCGCTGCTTTCGACACCCTGCACGATGACGTTATCGTCTTCGCTCTGGTTCAGGTTGCCAGCGGCGAGGAAGGCGGTCTTGAAGGCTTCACGTTCTTCGGCGGTGCTGCCACCGATGACTTCAACGAAGTAGTCGAAGGTACCGCTGCTGGTGCCGGGGACGTAGCGGAGGATGGGTTCCGCCGGGAAGTCCGCACGGACATCCGACCAGTTGATGGCGGTGCTGAACAGAGCCTTCACTTCTTCGGTGGTCAGGTCGGTGGCGAAGGTGTTGGCGCTGCTGGTGACGATGGCGATGCCGTCGGTACCGATGCGGAAAGGAATGGGGGTCAGGCCGTTGGCGACGCACTTTTCGGTTTCATCGGGGGTCGCGGGGTCCTTGGCGACCTTGATGGCGCGGCTGGCACCGGCAATGTCGATACGGGTTTCTTCGCAGAACGCCTTGAAGCCGCCACCGGTACCGCTGACACCGACGGTAATGTTGCCGCTGTAGCCGTCAGTCTTGAACGAGTCGGCCAGTGAAACGGTCACGGGGCCAACGGTCGAGCTGCCGTCGATGGCGATGTCGCCGGTGACGATAGCCGGGGTCACTTCGGGCAGCACTGCGGGGGGCAGCAGTACGGTGTCGATGGCATGGATCACGCCGTTCGAGGCTTCGATGTCGCTGATGATGTTGGCATCATCCACAACGCCTTCGCCGACCGTCAGTTCGCTGCCTTCAACGGAAGCGACTGCGCCACCTTCGGCAGGCACTTCACCGGCTACGACATGATAGCTGAGGACACGGGTCAGTTCTTCGGGGTGCGCGGTCAGGTAGTCCAGCATAATCTGGGGCAGCGCGGCGAACGCTTCGTTGGTCGGGGCGTAAACGGTGAAGGGGCCTTCGCCGGACAGTGTTTCGGCCAAGCCAGCCGACGCAGCCAACTGCACCAAAGTCGAGAAATCAGCGTTACCAGAAGCCGCTTCCACAATAGTCTGATCTTGAGCGCCCACGTTCATGAACGGGATGACTGCTACCAGCAGTACAGCGAGCAATACTACGATACGGTTCTTCAAAATGCTTTCTCCCTGAAAAGTTCGGTCTTTGAGTCGAAATGTGTTTCTGATTTCGCTTGTTATGGTATCGGAGAAGTGTTAAATAAAGGGTTGGGCCGTGTTATCGGTGTGTGTTAATGAATTTAAGGGATTGTGACTTTTATGTTAAATAGGGGTTAATCCAAATCCGTGCTGCATCTGCTTTCCAGTGTGCTGTACAATAGGTGGCAGCACTTCAGAATATGACTTCATGGTCATTTTCGATGCGCGGTGATCTAGACTATACTTATAACTTGCCACGAATAGTTTGAGTTGAGATATACGCCTCATGCAGCAGCCGAAAAACCAGCGGCCTTCCATCTCTATAACCACGCTTGCCGTCGCGCTGGTCGTGTGCTTGGTTGGGCTGTTGGTGGTCGCGAGTTTGGTGTTGGCGCGGCTGCGGGACGGCGTTGTTGACCCCTCTATATTCATCATCCTCGTCGGGATGGCGGCCGTCGGCGCGGCGCTGGCGGTGGTGCTGGTGTTGAGCTTACGGCAGCAGGCCAACCAAACCGAACAACTCGAAGCCGAATTTCGCCGGCAGAACGGTGAACTCCTTCGCGCGAATAACGATCTGCAATCCCAACTCAGCGGACGTGCCAGCGAACTGGCGGATGAGCGCACCCAGAGCAAGACGATCCTGCAAAGCATGTCGGAAGCAGTGGTGGTGCTGGATAGCGAACGGGTACGCTACACCAACCGCGCTCTCACCCGCTTGACGGGCTTTAGCGGTGATGACCTGACGAGCAAACCGCTGGGGGCTGAGAATGCCATCCCGTTAGCCGCGCAGCTTGTTAACTTTCGCGAAACCGCGCTCACGGCTATCGCGCAGGGCGGGATGTGGCAAGCGCCCTCCAAACTGAATATAAAGGACGGCAAAGAACTTGATGTTTATGTCATCGGCTTGCCGCTGGATGCTGGCTTGAGCAAAGGTCAGGTGCTGCTGCTTATCCGCGATAACAGCCACGAGAAGCGGCTGCAAGCCCAGAAGAATACCTTCGTCACCAACGCCTCTCACGAACTCCGCACGCCGCTGTCGAATATTAAGAACCGCCTCTACCTGCTGCGGAGACAACCGGAGAAGCTGGAAGAACACGTCGCCGTGATGGATGAGATGGCGGCGCATATGCAGCAACTGCTTGAGGAAATGCTGGACATCGGGCGCTTCGAACGCGGCTTGGTGATGCTCGACCGTGACAACGCGATCCTGCAAGATTTGGTGAGCGAGGCCGTCACCACGTATCAGCCACGCGCTGCCCGCCGTTCGATCACGCTTGAGCCGCATCTCGCCGAGCAGCCGATTAAGGTGCTGGTTGACCACAAACGTATCGTGCAGGTGGTCACGAACCTCATCTCGAACGCCGTTAACCACACGCCGCAGGACGGACACATCGACGTGCGGGTGGAAATGGACGCGAACTCAAACGGTCGTCGGCTCGCCTATGTGCAGGTGCAGGATAACGGCATGGGCATCTCACAGGAAATGCTGGCGCAGATCTTCCAGCCGTTTACCAACGCCAGCATGGGTTTGGTCAGCGGCACGGTGCTTGGCCTGAGCCTGACGAAAGAAATCGTGGAACTGCACGGCGGCGACATCAATGTTGAAAGTGATGCCAAAAAAGGCACGCTCTATACCGTGCGCCTCCCCGTGCTGGAGTAAATTGTCCCGTACGGTAAAAGTAGTGGTAGACTCGCTCCATAGCGGATGGAGATGCTGCTCGTGAACCCCATTAATCCGGTCAAAAATCAATATCGTGGTATCAACGCCCACTTGCATAGTTATTGGCAGGGCGTAGGTGGTTGGGATGAATTTCATTCGAACCATATTGCAACCTTAACGGCTGCGTTGAAGGCAAAGCTGCTGCCACTTGGTTACACGGCTAGTAATCAACCGTCTGTGCAAATTCGAGTGTCGAACTTTCCTATCGGTCGCCCTCGTTCAGATGTGACCATTTACGATACCCACCCTCAACGCAGAGCGAGTGTCGTCACGCAAGCATCAATGACAGGGGTGAGAATTCCAGAACTGCTTGCAATCGAAGATGAACCGGATGAATATCGAGCCATTGGTATTTATGAATTTGTGCAGGGACAAGAGGTTCTTGGCGAACCTGTAGCGTGGCTAGAGCTTGTGTCACCGTCTAATAAATCAAGTGGTGGGCGCGATTACCGTTTGAAACGACAGCACTTGTTGAAAAGTGGTATTGTCTTTGTTGAGGTTGATTATCTTCATGAAACACCTGCGACATTTGATGGTATTCTCGCTTACGAGCCGCGATTTTTCCCGTTGGCGCATCCTTACCGGATTGTCGTCATTGATCCCCGCCCTGATCTGAACGAAGGGCATGGGTATCCTAGTGAATTTGATGTGGATCAAATCATTCCAGAGGTGAAAATCCCTCTCAACGGAGATGATATGCTGCACTTCGATTTTAATGCGGCATATCAACAAACCTTTGAACTCTATTTTTATGGTCAGGAACGGGTTGACTACACCCAACTCCCGCTGAACTTCGACCGCTACAGTGTGGACGACCAAACACGCATTCTGAACCGGATGATCGCTGTGTTGGAAGCGGAACAGCAGGGTGTTGACCTGAACGCCATTGCCGAGCCTTTACCCGTTGGCTCGCTGCCGCATGACGAAGCGCTTACGCGGGTTCAAGCGTTAGGGGTGGTGGTGGTATCATGAAGATGCGACAACTAAGCGGGAGGATAATATGAATACACCGCTGATTTACAAAGGGCAGGATGTTATGAGTGGTACACCTGTCTTTTACGGCACTCGTGTTCCTGTACAGACGTTGATTGATTACATCACCACTGGCGATACTATCGAAATCTTTCTCGAGGACTTCCCAACTGTCAGCCGTGAACAAGTCGTGCGCTTTTTGGAAGAATGGGACAAATTGTAGAAGTACATGAAACTAACTAATTGAATTTCCCAGCCTTATAAGCATCCTATGAGCGTTCAATAAGCCGACCTACGAAAACCGCACATCCAACGCCTCTTTTCTCCCTCAAACCAGCCGACGATTTCAAATGCGATTTAACATCCTATTCCTTTGCAACGTTTGAATAAACTTGATACGTTGACTCATTATTGAACCCTACTATAATCGGTTCTGAGTGTTAGATACCAAACACGGAAAACGATACTTAAAATTGTCGTATTTTGGAGGTTGCAAAACCAACATGACTATTCGCGCTGTGCCAGCCACTGTAGCGAACCCCACACAGGAGTACGTCACCCCTGCTGACGAAGATCCCGGCTCTCTGAACGGGGACGAGCCGCCCTCTATTGAGGAGGAGCCTCCCCACGCCACGCCGGTCACCAAACCGGCTGCCCCTACCCCCACACCACGTCCCGCCCTCTGGGCAGCGATCCCCGACGAACAATGGAACGATTGGCGCTGGCAGCTTGCCCACCGCCTGAACAGCGTCGAGGAACTCTCGCAGCTTATCCATCTCACCGACGAAGAACTGCAAGGCTTAACGGCAGATGGCAAGTTCCGCGTCGACATCACACCATACTTCGCCAGCCTGATCGACCCCGACGACCCGCTGTGTCCGGTACGGCGGCAGGTGATTCCGCTAGGGCGCGAACTCGAAGCGTTCGAGGGGATGATGGAGGACAGCCTCGCGGAAGACGCGCACAGCCCTGTCCCCGGCCTCGTCCATCGCTACCCCGACCGTGTGCTGATGCTTATCACGACCCAGTGCGCCAGCTACTGCCGCTACTGTACCCGCAGCCGTATCGTCGGCAGCCCGCACGAAAACTTTAGCAAGGCGGATTTCGAAGCGCAGTTGGATTACCTGCGTCGTACGCCACAGGTGCGCGATGTGCTGATTAGCGGTGGTGACCCGCTGACGCTCGCCCCCAAGACGCTCGACACTATCCTCCGCAGCTTACGGGCGATTGAACACATCGAGATTATCCGCATCGGCAGCCGTGTGCCGGTCTTCCTGCCGCAGCGCATCACCGACGAGTTTTGCGCCATGCTGCGCCAATATCACCCGCTGTGGATGAACGTCCACATCAACCACCCCAAAGAGATCACGCCCGAACTCAGCACGGCGCTCGCGAAGTTAGCCGACGCAGGTATCCCCCTCGGCAACCAGAGTGTGCTGCTGGCGGGCATCAACGACAGCGTGAACATCCAGCGCGAACTGGTGCATAAGCTCGTCCGCAACCGTGTGCGTCCCTACTACCTGTACCAGTGCGATCTGGTGAAGGGCGCGGGGCATTTCCGCACAACGGTCGCCAAAGGCATCGAGATTATCGAAGGGCTGCGCGGTCACACCAGCGGGTACGCCGTGCCGACCTATGTGGTGGACGCACCGGGCGGCGGGGGAAAAATCCCCGTCATGCCGGGGTATCTCATCAGCCAAGCGCCGGGGCGGGTGGTGCTGCGGAACTACGAAGGCTACATCGCCACCTACGAAGAACCGACCGATTACGACGCGGGGATGATCGACCACCTCGACCGGCAGGTGACGCGCCGCCCCGAAGCAGGCCAGTCGGGCGTATCCGGCTTGCTGGCGGGGGAAGGCTTCGCCATCAAACCGCAGGGGTTCGACTCGCTGCACAAACGGGGTGGCGAGAAGCACCGCCTGAACGCCGACGCGGGGAAGTGGCAGCCGTATCACGCGGGCGGGTCATCAAACGGTAAAAAATCCGATCACTCATAAACTATTTGTGCCTGCCGCCGCGTCCCTTATAACCATTGGCGGCAGGCTGTATAACCTTGTCAACTAAGGAAAATATCATGCGTATTGCCGTGTTAGCCAACCTGAAATCGAATGCCCCGACTTATGAAGGGATGCCCGCCGACCGCTGGGATGATCTTGACAGCCCACGCACGCCGAACGCGATTGCCGGTGTGCTGCAAGGCTTGGGGCATGAGGCGGCGTTTTTCGAGGCGAGTATCCTGCCGCCGTTTAATCTGGTAGAACGGCTCACCGCGTTCAAACCGGATTTGTGCTTCAACATTGCCGAGAGCCACTTCGGGGATGCCCGTGAGTCGCAGATACCGTCGGTGCTGGAAATGCTGCAAATCCCGTATACGGGCAGCCGTGTCCTCAGCCTCGCGGTGGCGCTGGACAAAGCCATGACCAAGCGCGTCCTGCAATCCTACGGGCTGCCGACCCCCGAATTTCAACTGTTCGAGTCGGCGGAGGACGCAATTAACCCCGAACTGCTGAACGAGGACGGCGAACTGCGCTTCCCGCTGTTCGTGAAACCCAACGCCGAAGGGACGAGCATGGGCGCGAACGCTGACAGCATCGTGCGGACGGTGGCGGATTTACGGGTGCGGGTGGCAGGGCATGTCGCGCGTTACAATCAGCCGATCTTGGTCGAGCGGTATATCGCGGGGCGCGAGGTGATGGTGGGCATGATCGGCAACCTGCCCAACCTCACGTTTATGCCCATCCTCGAACTCGATCACGCGGCGTATGGGGAAGGTCATTCGGGTGTGTACACCAACGAGATGAAAACCATCGCCGACTTGGACGAATACCGCTACCACTGCCCCGCGCCGCTGTCAGAGGCACAAACCCGCGAGTTACAGCGCCTCGCCGCAGGCACTTTCCGCGCGATTGACTGCCGTGACGTGTCGCGCGTGGACTTCCGCCTCGATGCCAACGACAACGACAAGCCCTATATCTTGGAGATTAACCCGCTGCCGGGACTGAACCCCGGTTACAGCGACCTGTGCCTGCAAGGGTTAGCGGCGGGGTGGGAACATGACCGTTTAGTCGCCGCCATTCTTGAGGCCGCGATTGTCCGTTACGGGCTGCGCGAGGCGGTTAATATTTAACTTTCTCACAATAAACAGAAACATTATCGTTGTCGTTCGTGTCAATTTCTAATACCTTATCAAGCTGTATTGCGTTATAATATGTAGTTATTGTAAGAGCAGTAAAGGCAAGCGTAATGAGTGATTCACCTACAGTCTTTTTTTCATACCCCATGAAAACAAACCATGAGGTTATCAATCAACTTGCGACGGCACTGAAAGCACAAGGTTTTGTATCAGCATCAGAGGCTGATATAAAACTTGGTGACTCATTTGAACGAACTATCCTCCAAATGATTGAACGTTCGGACTTCGTGATTGCAGATTTGACCGGCAATAACGCTAATGTGTTCTATGAACTTGGTTTTGCACATGCTTTAGGTAAACAAATTTTACCGATTGTTCAAGAAAGCGAACAGCAGGTTTCCCCACATATTGCAGGGATGCTTTTTGTGCCTTACAACCCTCAAAAACCTGAGGATATGATTAAGTATGTGCTTTCATGGGTCAAGCGCCGCCAACCTGAACCGCAGCAAGCCGCGAGCTAAACAAACATGCCCGATCAGTGTTTTGTTATCATGCCGTTTTCGGCGGAGTTACACTATTTTTACTTGTACCTCCGCCATCACTTACAATCCCGCCATAATCTGATTTGTGAACGCGCGGATGCTTCTGTACTAACCGTTCCACTGCTCGACAAAATCAAAGACTATATCAATCGCGCCGACATCATCATTGCCGATTGTTCTGGACGTAATCCAAATGTCTTTTATGAATTAGGCATTGCTCATACACTGAATAAAGATGTTATTTTGATTACACATGATTCCATCAGTGAAGCGCCATCGGATATTCGTCATTATGAGTTTATTCGCTATGAGTTAAGTGATGAGGTGACATTTCTCAAAAAGTTGGATAACGCACTCGAAAACATTACTTTTAAACGTTACGAGCCTTACTATTTACAGGCAAAATCAATTTTTGACCGCTTTAATAGCGTTAATGGCCTACGTTTTCGGTCAGTTGCTGAAGGGCTATTTTTAAGCAGTTTGCGCGATGCGGATCGCCAAGGTTCTTTATCCACACTGGCTAATGATGACAAATCGATTGCAGAATTTTTATTACCCAAAATTATTGAGAACACAACTGATGCTCAGATTATGCGTTTTGTTCTCGATTGGCTGGATACGCTAGATGCTTAATGGTTACAGCTTCGCCATAATCTTTACCCCGAATTGCGCCAACTCCAGAACATAATTAAACTAACGATATGACAACATAGAACGATGAGCTAAAGCAGTTGGCTTTTGGCGGAAAGTGAACGGTGAGCATGAAATCCGGCTCTATGGGCAAAGATATTCTTCATGTGGCAGGTATCGGCATTGGGCTAACCCTGCTGCTCGTCATCATTGGTGTAGCGGCTTCCATCGCGATTGGTATCCCCGGCTCGGCCACGCCGGACGGCACCCCCGCGACTGTCAACCTCGCCGCCATCATCCCCACGTCGCCACCGCCAACGGCAACCCCAACTGAAATCCCGTGTACGGCGGATACGTGGTGGGGTACGAACGGTACCGCCGCCGGTGAAGTCTTTACCAAAGCACGTACGACCACGATCAACACCCGTGTGCCGGACGTGCAAACCGCACAGGCCGCGCTGAAGGTGTGGCAAACCAATTTTGAAGTGACGGATGTTGCACCGCCCTGCGCCAAAGCGGCGAAGGATGCCGTGTTGGCTGCCGCGAAGACCGCCAGTGACCTGTATAACTTCTACACGACACCCACCACCGAACAGCAGCGTGCCGAACAGAGCATCCAGCTTGAAAATCGGCTCTTGGTGGTTTACGACGCGCTGGAAGATCTGGAAATTGAAGTCACAGACCCGTGGTTGATTGAAGTGCGCGATTTCAGCCGGAGCGAATGTACTGCCGCCCGCTGGTATACCGAGGATTTCATCGGTAAGGGCTACAACAACTTCATAAAAACCAACCCCAAGATCGACATTACAATCCTCTCGGCGGCTCAAATGACCGACCTGCTGCGCCAGTTCCGCACGCTTGAAAGCAGTCTGAACACGGATAAGCCGCGCTTCCCCGCGTGTATCCTGCCAGCGGTCGATTACCTCATCACCTACTTCAAGGCGGGTGGTGACGCGCTGAACGCCGCGCTGAACAACGAGCTTGCCAGCGTACAAGGTTCGCTGACCTTAATGCCAACCGCGCTCAACAGCTTCTTCGCCACGATCAAAACCCTTGACCCGAACTTGGGCGCTTAACGCTTACATCACCTGATGGTCAACAAAAGAGACCTGCTCTAGACAGAGCAGGTCTCTTTTATTTTGACGGATAGATATATCCATCTTTAGATGGATTACTGCCCGATTGATTTCTCCTATACTGGCGTTATTGTGATCGATAATTTGTTCTTGCGGGGGAACTTATGCTGAACGCACGTACCATACTGCTCGTTATCCACATCATCTGCGCGGGTCTGTGGATAGCGCAATTCTTCACCACGTTCATTTTTGAGCGGCTTATCCGTACCCATGAGGGTAAGCCTGCCGAGCTAACCTTGATGCTGGCTCAAATCAAAGTCAGCAGCATCGCGGGTATGATCGCGGGGAATGGTATTCTCCTCAGCGGCTTGGGCTTACTTGCCGTGAGCCATCTGGGTTTGCTGGGCATCGGCGGCACGATTACCCCGCCGTGGCTGTTCATCAAGCAGATCATTTACATCATCCTGCTGCTGATCGTGTTCGTGGGCATCAACCCGATTGCCATCCGTTTGCAAAACCAGATTACGGCTGCGGCGAATGGTGCTGCGGCTGCCACACCCGAAATGCGGGCTGACCTCAACCGCTTACGCATGATCGTCTACGCCCATGATGCGTTCGTGCTGATCAACATTATTCTGGCGGTGGCGAAGTTTAATTAGCCTGTAAAGAGTGGTCAGTCTTGAGGCGCAAATGGGTTCGGTCCGCGTGTGATATAATAAAACCAGATGAAACAGAACACTTCATCTGGTTTTGGTCATCGCCATTACAGAACCTTTCAACCTGACCCCTGAATTTGCGAATCTGTTGTAATCGCGCCCATATCAATACCAGCAAAGCTGCGGATGCACCCCAAGCATGTTGCAGTACGGTAAATACAAGGCGATTCTCCATCGCCCGATCTTCTAGACCAAGCGGTAAGTGATTGGATGTATATGACTAACAGCCAACAAGCAGATAAACTTCAGATCAAGCCTCTAGACAAAAACGCGGCTCCAAGTGTCCCCAGTAGCGATCTGCCCGACCCGCGCGTGACCGCGTTTCTCGACCGGCTGCGGCAAAAAGCCGTCGAAATAGAAGATACCGTGCGTGATAACCACGTCACCGTTAAAGCCCCACGCCAACGCCCAGTTGTCGAGCAGCCCGCCCATCCTGATTGGTACCAACCTCAATCAGCTAAAAAAGCGGCTGAATCGGCTTCACCAACCAAGCGGTTCAGTAGAGCAAGCAGCTCATCAGGGCGCAAACCCAATAAACCTGTCTAAATACCAAACAATAGCCCGCACAAAACGGGCTATTTATTTATAATCAAAAGTATAAATTAATCAGACAATCTTACAAACTTTTTGCATCATTTCATGGGTAGGGGAGGCATAATATCTTGAAAGCCTTACGTTATTTGCCGTTCCAAGTCTTACTGCTGATGTGTATTTCGGTGTCGGTCGTCTATGCCGCTGACTGCCCTAGCATCGTCAAGAACGCGCTAGACGCGACCAGCGAGGCGTGCGGCACAACCGGACGCAACCAAGCCTGTTATGGCAATGTCAACCTGATCGCCGAAGCCGCTGCGGATGCGCCCGCGTTCAGCTTCACCCAACCGGGCGACCTCGTTGAAATCGCGGGGGTCAAAAACTTCGTCCTCAGCCCACTCGATACCGCCAACGATACGTGGGGCGTAGCGCTCATCAAGATTCAGGCCAACCTGCCCGAAACGCTCCCCGGTCAAAATGTCACGCTCATCCTGTTTGGCGATGTGGAAATTACCAACGCGGCGGTGGAAGAACAAACACCGCTCCAAGCCTTCTACTTCAAAAGCGGCTTGAATGATGCGCCGTGTGAGCAAGCACCCAGCAGCGGCATCCTGATCCAAACACCAGAAGGTCAGGGCAGGATCGAACTCACGGTTGATGATGTGGAAATTACGCTCGGTTCAAGTGCTTACTTCCAAGCCCAACCGGACGGCGAACTCGTCATCAGCGTGGTGGAAGGCGAAGGCACGGTGACGGCTGATGGAGTGACGGTCACTGTCCCCGCTGGCAGCCGAGCGCGTGTGCCGTTGGATGCGAACCTCTCGGCAGCAGGTGCGCCCATTGGCCCCGAACCCTATGATGGAGCCGCGCTCGCCGCCCTGCCGCTCAGTCTATTACCCGAAACGATCACGATTGCGCCCGCTGTGGAATCGACCGCTGACGCGGGCAGCGCCTCCGGTGCGATTATTCCACAGGCCGGATTGTGGGATGTTGAAACCGGTACCCTAGAGGCGGGTGCGGGCTGCCCGCCGGGGGTTGAGCAGGTGCTTGAACCGAACATTCTGGTGTTCCCATTTTATGTAAACGTCGGCGATACCAGCTTGATGAACGCATTGAGTGTCTTCATGGCTGCGTTTCAGGGCGACAACACCATTACCCAACCCGACCCGAACACCTACGTCATTGACGCGACCATCCAGAACGGAACGATCCATCAAGAATATCACTTACTGAGCGAAAGTCGGCTTGAAGGCCAAGTAGTCATGACGGTTGATATACGCGGGAGCTGCACACTGACTTCAACCTTTACGATGCAATCACCGTAAAGACAGCTAACCATCATTTTTTTGAGTGAGGAGGGGTGAGAGTTGAAAACGATTCGTTATTGGCCGTTGTACGTTCTAATGATCTTTTGTGTCTCGGCAGCGGCGGTGAGTGCTGCCGACTGCCCAACGATTGTAAAGACCGCGTTGGATGCGACTGACCTCGCCTGTGCCGAAACAGGGCGTAACCAAGCCTGTTACGGCAATATCAACCTGAGTGCGGAAGCGGTGGACGATGCGCCGGCATTCACGTTCACTGAACCCGGTGATCTGGTGCAAATTGCGTCGGTTAAAAACTTTGTCCTCAGCCCGCTGGATACGGATGAGGATGCGTGGGGCGTGGCGCTCATGAAAATTCAGGCCAACCTGCCCGAAACGCTCCCCGGTCAAAATGTCACCCTGATCCTTTTTGGGGATGTGGAAGTGACCAACGCGGCGGAAGAAGAACAAACGCCGCTCCAAGCCTTCTACTTCAAGAGCGGCCTCAACGATGCGCCGTGCGAGCAAGCGCCCAGCAGTGGCATCCTGATTCAAACGCCGGAAGGTCAGGGTAAGATTAACCTGACCGTCAACGAAGCCCAGATCACACTCGGTTCAAGCGCCTACTTCCAAGCGCAGCCGGGCGGCGAAATGACCGTAAGCGTGGTGGAAGGCGAAGGCACGGTCACTTCGGATGGCGTTACCGTCACCATTCCCGCAGGCAGCCGTGCCCGCGTGCCGCTGGATGCGAATGGCGCGGCAGACGGCGAACCGGTCGGGCCAGAGCCGTATGTGGAGGCCGAACTCGTCGCCCTCCCGCTCTCCCTGCTGCCGGAAGGCATCATAGTCGCGCCCGCGCTGGAAGCCACGCCGGAAGCGACTGCATCTGGTGACGCAATCGCGCCGCTGCCGGGGAGCTGGACGTATACCGTGACCGAGGCTGTAGGAACGGGTGAATGCGCGGCTTATGTGACTGCCGGTATCTTCCCGTCGATTTCCCTAACGCTCGGTGATGCGCCGTTTGATATTGTCACGTTTATGAATTCGTCAGGGCAAACCGCGCCGGGTGATATTGTGGTGGAAAACCCCGAACCGAACCGCTTTATCGCCACCATGACGGTTGAAGGCCAACCGCTCACTTATGATTTCACCATCGTCTCCGAGACGGAAATCAGCGTCGTCGGTCAGACTGACGCGGGCGGCTGTGGGATAACGCTCAACATCTCGATTATCCACAACGGTTAACCCCCTAGAATCAAACGAGGGAGCCTAAGCTCCCTCGTTTTTCTGGGCAGTCAAGAATTACTTGACTTCCTTGTACTTCAACTTTTCCCAGTCCGCCGCGCCTACGAACTTGGTCAGGTTCCGACCATCTTCGGTCTTGCCCTTGATCGCGTAACGCGGGCCGCTCTTGGTATCCATCTTGACCTTCGTAATGTTCTTGTCGTCAATCTTGACCTTCGAGCGAGTCTTCACATCGTAAAATTCAACTGAAGCCATTTTCACTGTCTCCTTTTGCTTTGTATATGCATAATGCATCCACGCTAAAAAGCATTTTATCATGCCTTAACAAAATATACTTGAGAATTCGCTCAGAAGATAGTACTTCTGTGCTAAGTATACGAGAGAACGGAGGGAAAACGTCAGAATTTCCCCGTGTCTCGGCTGTACGGGAGCGAAAAACCTTAACGTTTTTCATACTTTCACTAACCAATTGTTCACAAAATAGGACTACAATGAGGGTGTAAATTACGGCATATTACGGGTTTTCGTCTCCCTGCCCCCACCAAATAACCAATCGAAACTTGCAAATGTGCTGTCTATACGGAGTTTGATATGACTGTAATTGAGCAATTCTGGCGCACGTATCCCGACTGGCGGGGGAATGCGCCTCACACCGTCGTGGGTGAGCTGCGGGTGCTGCCCGCGCTGCCCAGCCCACAGTTGGGCAATCAACGCGACATCTTCGTGCTGCTGCCGTCCAGCTACCATACCGGCGACAAACGCTATCCGGTTATCTACATGCACGATGGGCAAAACCTGTTTGATCGTGGCACCGGGTTCGCCGGTCAAGAATGGGAGGTGGATGAAACCCTCAGCCGCCTTGCCAGCGAAGGCATCGAAGTCATCATTGTGGGCATCGCCAACACCGATAAGCGCTTTCAGGAATACAATCCGTTCCCGCAGATGTGGAACGGCAGCGGCGACAGTTATCTCGCCTTTATGATCGACACGCTAAAGCCGATCATCGACCGCGACTTCCGCACGCTGACCGACCGTGACCACACCGGAACCATCGGCTCCTCGATGGGTGGTCTGATTAGCTTGTATGCCTTCTTCCAAAGGCCGGATGTGTTCGGTTTCGCGGGGGTCATGAGTCCGGCGTTTTGGATCGCAGGCGGCGCGATTTACCCCTACACCGAGCAGCGCCCGCTTGTGGAAGGCAAAATCTACCTTGACAACGGCACGCGCGAACAAAGCGCCCGCCGCATGAAGCAGATACTCGTCGGCAAAGGGTACCGCCTCAATCACGACCTCATTCATGTGGTCGAGCAGGACGGCGAACACAACGAGGCCGCGTGGGCGCGCCGCCTGCCGGATGCCCTGCGCTTCCTGCTGAAAGACACATCTGGCTAATAATCTCTCTAAAGGGAGTTGCACCCCAAACGAGCATGACTAGATAGTAGTGACTTTGTTTGGTTCCCCTCGCCATGAGGGCTGACGGTGGAGTGAGCCTGCGAACGTACCGACGTGGGACTAGGGGTGAGGGTTTAACCACCCACATCCTTCACCCCTCGCCTATCCCCCTAGCCAAAATGCGTTACAATGGGCATGACATCCACTGCTGTGGGGGAGCGCGACCATGACCAAAAATAAGCCCAAACCATTCAAATCCCAAACGCTAAAACTCAAGGAAAACCATAGCTGGAAGGCTCCGGCGGGGTTTAAGATTGTGGTGCTGGATCGCGGCGCGGTCAGCTTCAACATTCCCGAAAAATGGTTTGTCGCGAAAACCGAACCCTTCGAGATGCACAACGCCGCCCCGCCCAACGACGACGCACGGCTTTCGGTGACGTTCTTCCGCACACAGCCGGGTATTGATTGGACAGGGCTGCCCATCAACGCGCTGCTTGAACAGTCAATGAAGGGTGTTTCTGACCGCGACACCCTGTCGATCACGCCGATCACCCGTTTGCCGCGCACGGACATCGAAGTGGTGTGGGCGGAGTCGCGCTTTATCGACCCGGTTGAGAAGCCGCGCGAGGCGTTTACGCGGGTGACTCTGGCACGGGGGTTTGATATGCACGCGCTCATCTCGTTCGACTATTGGGTGAACCAAGCCGTGAAGTTCCGCCCCGTGTGGGATGAGGTTATTCGCTCGCTGCAAATCGGGCGGGTGATTGCTGACCCGACCAAAGGCGAAATCTTGCATTAAGTGGCGAACAACGGCTGATTTTATTTTTGGATAGCACTTGTGAGGTTATAGATGCGATATACAGAAAACGGCCCAATCGGCTATTATTTTGAAGATATTGAAGTGGATAAACCGCTCATCACGCGCGGGCGCACCATCACCGAAAGCGACATCGTGCAGTTCGCGGGGTTGACCGGTGACTATAACCCGATGCACACCAACGCCGAGTACATGAAAACCCACCCGATGAAGCAGCGCGTGGCGCACGGCATGTTGACCCTCAGCTACGCCGTCGGGCAGTTGTACCAACTTGGCTTCATGGAGCGCACCGTGTTGGCCTTCCGCGGCCTCGAAATGAAGTTCAGTCTGCCGGTCTTTATCGGCGACACCACCCACGTCCAACTGACGGTCAAAGAAAAGAAAGAGATGAAGCGCTTGGGTGGCGGCATCGTCACTGCCGAAGTCAAGATCATCAACCAAGAGGGCAAGACGGTGCAGTCCGGCACGATGGAGCTGCTGCTGGCTTCCAAACCGGCTGAGGCTTAACACACGCCCATGACCGTGCCGACCCCCGCTGCTGATTACACGCTGGTGCAGTACACCGATATTACCGAGGCTGCGGCGTTCGTCGCAGCCCTTACGCGCTACCTCTCCTCGCCGCGCGGCAGTAAGTACCTCTTACCAGCATCCACCGCCGAAGTGTGGAGCTATGTCGTAGGTGAGGTGGAGGCGATTGAACGGATTGAAATCTACCTGAACGTCGTCGCGGTTAAAGCGGTTGAAACGGCGTTTGGTCATTTACCGCTGTCCGAAACACGGCGCGGCAGCCAACTACCGGCTGACTGTGTGCAGTTGATCGGTGGTGGTGGGGTCGAGGCATGGGGTGTCGAGGAAGCGCAGTGGCATATCCTCGCCGAACGCTAATTCTGTACCGTCAGCGGTGCGGCTTCTTTGTGCATGGGCAGGGTGAAGATAAACGACGAGCCTTGCCCCTGCTCGCTTTCGACCCAGATGCGCCCGCCGTGCGCCTCTACCGCGAGGCGGCAGAACGCTAAACCCAGCCCGACCCCTTTAGGCGCGTCTTTATACTTCACACGGCTGAACTTCTCGAAAATCTTGCCCTGCATCTGCGGTGCGATCCCCGGCCCGGAGTCGTTCACACTGATTCGCACAGCATCCCCCGTCATACGGGCGCTGAGGGTAATGCTGCCGCCCATCGGCGTGTATTTAACCGCGTTTTCCATCAGGTTCGTAATCACCCGCAGGATCATATCCGCGTCACAGGTGAACAGGGGTAGGTCATCGCCGATGTCCATCCGCAGCTTCTGCTCGGATTCGTGGATGAGTGGGCTGACCAGTTGCGCCGCTTCCGCCAGAATCGCGCTGATCGAAATCGGTTTGGCATCCAGCACCGCCTTGCCTTCTTCCAGCCGTTGAATATCCAGCAAACTTTCGACGAGGCGTGTGAGCTGCTTCGTGCTGCGAACACCCACATCCAGCAGGTCTTTGACCACCGAGGTTTGTTCCCGTGCCAGCAGCTTATTCAGTGTGACGATGCTGCTGTAGATGGTGTGCAGCGGGCCGCGCAGGTCGTGGTACACCATCGAGGTCAAATCCTGCCGGAGCTGTTCCAGTTCGAGCTGCGCCGAAATATCTTCTTCCGCCCACAGGATTACGTCGTCTTCACCGAGGTAAATCCGGCGGGCGCGCACCATCACCGGAATATCCTCTCCCTTTTTGGGCGAGGCCACCGTGCGAAAGGTGACTTCTTTACCCGCTTGCAGCGACCCGAAACGGTTTGCCCCAATCGGCCCGGTTCCCAACCGGTGAACCTTATTAATCGCCTGTTGGATCAGGTCGGCGCGGGAATAACGCAGGAAGTCACAGGCTTTCACGTTCACGTCGATGATATAACCGTCGAGGTTGGTGATGATGAGTGGTAAAACGGCATCTTCGAACAGCCACTTGTAGCGCGTTTCATCTTTGGGGATGGCGTTCATCTCGACCGCGTTCCCGACCGAGGCGCTAATCATATCCGTCACCGCCGTCAGCCACTCAATCAACCCGCTGTCGAAATACTCAATTTTCGGGTGAATGAGCGCCAGCACGCCGTACATATTGCCGTTCTTCTCCAACGGCAGCCCAACCGCTGACCCGCTCCGCAGTTCGTCCGGTGTCGATTCCAACTGCGGCCAGCGCTGGTCGGTGCTGATGTCGTGAATGACGATCACCCGCCGCCCGTGATGCACCATACCGATCAACCCGCGTCCGATGAGTTCCTGCCACAGCGCGTAGCGGCCTTCGAGGTTGCCCTGCGGCCCTAAAATCAGTTTGTTATTCACGCGGTCATCTTTGTGAAATGTAATCAGGCAGGCGTGCCGTGCGCCGAGGCTGGAGGTCGTAACCGTGAGCGCACTCTGCAAGATATTCTGGATATTGGCATCCTGTTCACGCAGGGTCTTGCTGATTTTATAGAAGGCATCCAGCCGCTGGCGCTCGGTAAACATAATTCCTCAAATATTTTTGATCGTGTCAGCGCAAACCAATAACCTCGTTCGGCGGCATTCAGCAGCGTGGTTGAACGAGGTTACATCGTGGATAGGTCAATCAGCCTTTAAGCCGTTTAACTTCCTGTATCAAGTTGTCAAATGTCTTTTTACGGTCGCTGCTGCTGTAGGGCAGCAGATCATTTTTACGGAGTTCGAGCGGCACTTCATCCACCGGCGCGTAAAGAACCGGCACAATCGGCTTCTCGCGGTTGAAGAAGTAGCGGTAGGCCAGCCGCACGTAGCGCGATTCGAGCGCTTCCGGCGAGATGACGACCACCAGCAGCTTGCACTCCGAAAGCGCCTGT
Source organism: Chloroflexota bacterium (assembly GCA_020161935.1). GTDB lineage: Bacteria > Chloroflexota > Anaerolineae > Aggregatilineales > Phototrophicaceae > CFX2. The sequence goes on along the minus strand of JAIUNI010000002.1, from coordinate 801,562 downwards.
TCGACCGCCACCATCCAATCGTCGCCGCCTTGAATCAAGTATTGGTCAACCCACACCTTCAACCCCGCGTCCTGCATCAGCGCCATCATTGGTACGACAATCGACTGCCACTCGGAACGGGCGTAGGTGATGAATACATGGTCAAGCAGCGCCCCCTGCTGCAAACCCGTCCCCAATTTGCTCGTCTGCCGCTTGGAGTTTGGCTGGGTAATCAGCTTGTTATCGGCGGTTTCTCGCTGTAAGAATTCTTTGGTGCTGGGGCGAGCCAGTTTCTCGCGGGTTTCTTCGCTCTCGTTCTTCACATCGTCCGGCTGCCATGTAAAACGGAATTCGACCGTCGCCGCCACGTTGATGACATCGTTCGAGTGAATCTGGCGTGGCACTTTGGCTTCCAGCACCGCGCCGTTGACCGCCGTGCCGTTGGTCGAGCCTTGATCTTCGATCTCGTAGGCATTGTCTTTCCAGCGCAGGATCAGGTGCGAACGGCTGATGGCCGAATTTGCGACCATGATATCGCTGGTCTGGTCACGCCCGATTGTAACCTTTTCGCTTTTCAGCGGGTAAACCTCGCCGGTTTTAGGGCCAGCCGTAATCACGAGGTACGGGTGCGATTTCTCGGTCGGTTTGGTGATGTGCTTGGGGGCGCTGCTGGTAGTGATCTTTTCCATCTCCACGACAGCCGGGGCGCGGTCATATTCCAGCACCACATTTTCGCCGAGTTCAATCACATTCCCCGGCTTGAGCAGCCAACCCGCTTTGAGGCGCTGACCAGCCACGAACGTCCCACGGGCGGAGTTCAGGTCATGCAGTTCATAATCCGCCATCACGCGCACGAGGCGGCAGTGTTCGCGGCTGACATCATTATCCTGAATGACGATGCCGTTCTTCATGCCGCTGCCGAGCGTAACAATTTCGCCTTCAAGCGTAAATACTTTGCCAACCTGCGGGCCGCGCCGCATGATTAAACGTGTCATGATCTTAACTGCCTACAAATTTTTAATAATGCTCCCCCACACATATATTAGCAGAGAGTTGAAACAAAAAAGACAAAGATCAGCATTATTTGACAAACGCATACAAAAAACCCTGCATTCGTAGGGGATCAGCAGGGTTTTGGTGGATCAGCGTCTATATAGAGGCGGCGTTTCCTGCCTCCATCTTAAGTCGGTGTTGCCGTCGGTGTCAGCGTTTTGGTCGCGGTCGGGCGCGTCGTACTGGTGGCTGGCACATCGGTCGCGGTCGGGCGCGGCGTATTCGTAGCCGGTACGGTGGTCGCGGTTGGACGCGGCGTATTCGTAGCTGGCACATCCGTTGCAGCTTCAGAGGTCGCCTCTGCCGTCACTTCACTGAGGGCTTCACGGGTGGCCTCAGCCGTCGCCTCGCTGGTGGCTTCCGCTGTCACTTCGACGATAGCCGTCAGCGTCAGCGCGAAGTTCTGTTGATCGACAACAGCAGTTGCGGTCTGCTCAACCTCACTGTACGGGTTCGGCGATGGGGTTAGGGTTGGCTGCGGTGTCGGTGACGGCACGTAAGCCGGGATGGCGATATTCGCGACCAGCATATCAATCGTGCTGCCCTGAACCAAATACACGGTCTGCTTGTCGTCGTTGATCGTCACATAGTAACGGGGTGTCGTGACCGTCTTGTTACCTACGTTGACGACATACGTTTTGCCGTCCGAGTCGGTCAGGGTGAGGATGTAGTCGGGTGTATCCAACCCGTACTCGACAAGCGATTCCGCCGTGAATTGGTCAACCGCTTCGAGCGATGCCAAATTGCTCATCATCCCGACGGCTTTGGTCTGGTCGGTCGCCAATTCTTGACTGTTGGTGGCTTCCGCGACCGTCCACACGCTGGCGGCATCCTTCGTCATAACCACTTTACTCTGGTCGGTGGTATTCACCACTTCGAAGCGCACAATCTTGCTCTGGGCATCAACTGCCGCAATATCCGGGAACAACGGCCCTGTGACGGCGGCTGAGGTCGCGGTGGGGGTTCCACTCGCGGGGTTATTCGCCTCTTGCTGGCTCAAAAGCAGCGCCGCCACGATAACGATAACACTAATTAAACCGAGACTAAGCGTCCCGCGATTCAAACGCATGATACAACTCTCCTCGCAACATCGGTGATGTTCCGGTGCATGTAAATTCTGTTGTCAAAATAGATAGTGGGTATACCAAAGTGGTATACCCACCGGTTGAGATGACTAGCTTGTGCGTTTTTCGCGCGAGAACCACCACACCGCGATGCCGATCAACAAGATGCCGAAGGGCAGCAGGATCAGCGTGATGAAATTGGCGGTACGCCCGAATTCCGGCGCGACCACAATTGGCGTGTCTTCCGGTCGCTCTTGGGCCGCCACCTGCGGAATCTTCGTGAAGAAGTCCTCGAAGTTGGTCGTCCAATAGAAACTCGTAAGGGCGATGCCGGAATTCACAATACCCTGTTGCGAGTACGGGGTAAAGTAGTTTGTGGGGACATCCGAACTGCCGATCAACACAACCTTTGCGCCGGTTGACGCATTTTCTGCCGATGCGGCCAGTACAAACGGCCCTTTAGCATCAGTTTCAACTTGGTCGAACTGGCTTATCTCGGTTGCCGTCAGCACATTGGGGTCTGTTTTCGCATAAGACTGCCCCCCGGAATTGACCAACTGTGCGACGGTAACACCGGTGGGGAAGGTTGGCGCGAACTCGATGCTGCGGCTTAACCGGAAAACTGCAAAGTAGTTCGGGTTGGTTGTGAACTCCTGCGTGATGTATTGGCTGGCACTCATCTCACTGCCCAGCGCCGCAGGCTGGAACGGCAGCCTATCGAATGCCTGAAATTGGTCAAGCACGATGTCGTTGGCGAAGCGCATTCCGAAGTTGTTATAGAGATACGTGCTGAGGGTCTCACTCGTCGCCAGTGTGGGCGAGCCGTCCTCATTCAACGGCGCGGCATACATAATGAGCTTGCCGCCCGCATCCAGATAATCGGTGATGAATTTCGCCTGATCGTCCGTCAGGGCGCTCATCCCGCCGACGATGACCAATACTTCGCCGTCGGCAGTCGGGTCATTCAGTTGAATCGTGCTTTGCGGCGAGGTCAGGTCAAGGATGCTCACCTCTTGCGTTTTCCAGTTATAGACATCTTGCAAAATGCTGTTGATGTCGGATAACCCGCTTGTAGTCGTATCGGTGAGTTTGGCGGTATCCGCCGTCGTCAGGAAGTAAGCGCGGAAGTCACCGGAAGCCGCCACCCGCATGATCGCGTTGGTGATTTCTTCCTGACTCAAGAACTGCACCGTTTCCGCTTTATCCGCGACCGGGTTGCCCTCGCCATCCAGTGGCACGACCGCGAAACGGCTGATGCTGCCCGTTGAATTCGCTTGCAGGTCATACTGCTGCACCACGCCGGGGACACGTACCGGGTCAATGAACTCATACGCGATTTTGTTGCTGCTGGTCTTAACGTAATCATCCAGCAGGATTGCCGCTTGGTCGCGCTGGCTGGCTTCTGTCGTTTCATAGAAGGCCAATATCTTGATATTCGGCACGTTTGGCTCAAGCGACAAACTTGAAATGGCCTCGCGTGTGGTGTCAGTCAGCGAGAACGTATCCCGCTGCGTCAGGTCAACACGGATATTGCGGCTCTTTACCACGCTGTAAATCGCGATCAGTGCCACAAGGAACAGGATCGTCACCAGCACCGTCGTCCCGCCGTACCGCGCCGTGCGCCCCGTGAGGATCGACTTGGCTTGCTCAGGAGCCATGAACACCCACACGACCAGCGCGACGATTGCTAATCCGAGGCCGCCCCAGCCAACCACGCTGAACACAGGCTGCGTTAAGGCCACCACGACCGCGATCAGCAAGCCGAGCGCCGCCAGAATCAGCATATAGAACGCGGGAATAAACGGGTCTTGTTCGTTCAGATTTGGATTCGGAGTCGTCATGATCTCCACCGCCTTACTTCAACAATCCGCGTTGTGATGAACAGCGCGGCGACGATCATAAATACAAAGTAGAGAATGTCTTCGGCGCGGATCACGCCGTTGAGCATGGTTGCTTCATAATGGGCCGAGAACCCCAACTCGCGAATGAATGATCCCAAACCGGGGTTAACATTCGGCAGGTTGCTAATCGCGCTGGCGGCGATTTCCGCTAGGTACAGCACCAGCACCGTCGCCGCGCCGAGGAACGCCGCCACGACCTGATCTTCCGTCACCGCCGACCAGATCATCGTAATCGCCAGCGTCGCGCCGCCGTACAGCCACGCACCGAGGTACATGCCCAGCGCACGCCCGCTGTCCGGTATTCCGACGGTTCGCAGGATTTGGTAATACACCAGCGTCAGGCCGAGGATCACCGTGTAGTATGTCCACACCGCGAGGAACTTGCCGATGATAAACTGCGACTCGCGGATCGGCATCGTCATCAGCACTTCGAGCGTGCCTTCGCGCGTTTCTTCCGAGATCAGCCGCATGGTCAGCAGCGGGGCGACCAAAAACATCAGGAAGGTCAGCGTGCTGGGCATAAAATTGATCTGGTCAGCCGGAACTTGCCGCTGCGAAGCCTCGCTTAAGTTGCCCGTAAATAAGAAGCCGAAGAACAGCATCAGGGCGAAAGCGATGGCATAGGCCACCGGCGACCGGAAATATAAACCGAGTTCGCGTTTAAAGACTGCGAATATCTGCCTCACGATACAGCCTCACTTTCCACCGCGTCATCCTCCGCTCCGGCCTCAGTCGCGGCGACTTCATCCTGCTGGCGGGTGACTTCGAGGAAGATTTCTTCAAGATTAACAGCTAAGGGGCGCAGCTCGATCAAATCCCAACCTTTGCCGATGACCGCGCGGGCAATCGCCGGGCGCGGATCGGTGTTCGGGTTGACCGGCTCGGCGATGATGCCGTCGTTGGCGTTGCTGACGTGCGCCGTGGCGACTTCCGGCAGCGTTTGGATCAGGTCAAGCGCGTCTTGCGGCGGCACGTTCAAGCGCAGCAGCACACGCCCGCCGCGTTCGAGGTTGGCGCGCAGTTCGCTCGGCGAGCCTTCCGCCGTAATCTGCCCGTGATTGATGATGATGATGTTGTCGCAAACTTGCTCGGCTTCCGAGAGGATGTGGGTGCTGAACAGCAGCGTGTGGCTGCGTCCCAGTTCACGCACGATCTCACGCAGTTCCAGCACTTGGAATGGGTCGAGGCCGATGGTCGGCTCGTCGAGGATCAACACTTCGGGGTCGTGCAGCAAGGCTTGCGCCAAACCCACGCGCTGCCGCATCCCTTTCGAAAGCGTACGGATGCGGCTGGTGGCGCGGTCTTTTAACCCGACGCGCTCCAACACTTCCAACCCTTTTTCACGCCGATTCTTGACACCGCGTATCTCCCCCATATACATCAGATACGCCAGCGCCGTCATGTCGCGGTAGAGCGGCACACTTTCCGGCAGATACCCCACGCGCTTGCGGACTTCCATGCTCTGCTCGAACACGTCGTAACCCGCGACTTTGGCCTGACCGGATGTGGGCGGTAGGAAGCCCGTTAGCATCCGCATGGTGGTCGTCTTTCCCGCGCCGTTCGGCCCAAGGAAGCCCGTCACCTGACCCGGTTTGGCGGTAAAGGAAATGCCCTTTACGGCGGTCGCCTGACCATACTTCTTGACTAAATCATGCACTTCGATCATAACCTTACTTCTTTCCCAAACAACAAATGTGATTAGGGTTCAACAGCCAACGTTTAAGCCTATCCCTGCGAGATGAGAAAAGTCTCAGTAATTCATGAATCCTATTTAATTCATCCCGCAGCCCGCTAAACGCAACGCGGCATTATAGGCCGCAGCACGGGAAAATACCAGAGACTACGATGTTATGTTGTTATGGAAGTGTATTTATTCGCACGAGTCAATCCGACAGCTATTGGCTCTTGGCAAGCCTTATGTGTACCCTAGGAGATTAATCATGATGACTCGCATAACACGGCTCTGTTTGCTTACCGTGATTTTACTCCTCACTTTAACGGGTGTTCAGGCTCAAGCGGATCGCGGCTCTCGCTGCCAACCGCTGGTCACTGAATTTGGACTCTTGTACGGCAATTGGCGTTGGCTGGATTCGGATACCGTCGAGTTTGGGGTATGGAATGGCTTTCCAGATGATTCGATGACCAAATCACGCTATGCGTGGTATCGCTATCACCCCTCTAGCGGGATACTAGAAAAACTCAGTGATAATCCATATGATGAATTAAACCTCGCAGGGACTAGCCTAGCAGCAGTACAGCTTAAAAATGTACAGGCTGGATTCATAGGACTATATGATAATGTGAACATTTCCCCGAATAGAAAGATCATCGTATACTCTCGTCAGGATGGAGATACCCTCGATACTTGGGTCATTGCGCCTGATGCCAAAATCGATACCGCACTCGGTATCGGTGGCGGATACGTGGACGTGATCTGGCGAGAGGATGAACAACAATTCTTGCTCACAGGTCTCGACAATGCGTCAAATGTGCTGGGTCCCATTCAACTGGTTACGTTAACCGATGGCAAGGTGAGTGTTCAGCAGTTGGACAAGCTAAAACTGATAGCCGGTGTTTTCCCTAAAGCCTTTAATGTTTTTGGGATCAGCCCTGATGGTCAGTATATTGTAATTACGCCAGAAACAAATGATTATCGCTCTTGGGTTCTTGATCTCAATCAGCAAAAAGCAAGTATGGTTGAATTTCTACTAATCGGGTCAAAGGTTGTATGGACAAGCCCAACGACTTTTATCGGCATTGCGAACGGTCTTGGGGCTATTCGATACGATATTGAAACCGGAAAGCAAGAAGTATTGGCACAACCTAGCGAAATCGGTCAGTACGAACCCAATTTACCAGAAGGTTCATTTACTGCTGGGGGTGGGCCTAATGGCCTATCACCCAACGGCCAATATCTGATGGCACAGGGAAAACAAGATGTGAAGCGGGAAATTGTCGTTTGCAAGATTTATTAGATCGACAAACGGTCGCCAACGCCCTCATCGCAAAGAAGCAGCAACCACAGTAGGGCGCAGCCACGACCTACGCCCTAAAAGTGACTCTAAGGTTTGTATATTCTAACCGTCCGCTGTTGACACCACGCAAACTTTTGTTCTAAAACGAGATGGGTAGTGGTCATATGGTAAGTGATAAATCATTGATCTAACACAAACAGAATCCATCGTGTAGGGACGAGATACATCTCGTCCACTGCCACCGACACTACAAATTTTCGGTAAAGGTGGGCAAAGCGGTGGCTTGGCGGCGGATGCGAAAATAGATCACGGGATATGATTGAAAGAACGATATTCGCAACCCGTGTCACTGACTTGACAAGTAACCCTACTAACAATAATCCTTGCGCTGGCCCCAATCAGATTGGAACATGGCAAGGTTTCCGAAACATTTTGGGCGATGGCATAAATATCGATCCTGCTCTATCAGGCAACGCACGCTATTGGTGGATGGAACAACAAATGCAGTCGATGTTTTCTCAACATACTACATGGAACTAAGGATTATAACCATGAATACATATGTAAAAGCTATGTGGGTGCTTATAGTGGTGCTTTCCTTTAGTTTTACCACGAGCCAAATGAAGGCACAGCCACTTCCTACTAATACCATTTCAGCAATTAGTTGGCAGTCTAATCAGCAAAAAATCGCTGTTGGTCGGATAAATGGTTCAGTCGAGATTTGGAATGCGAACAGCGGTCAACTCTTTTTGACTTTGACCGGACATTCTCAGTCCATTAGCGGTGTTGCATGGAGTCCAGACGGTAATAAATTAGCCACCAGTAGTTCCGACCAAACCGTTCGCATATGGAATACTACCACTGGACAACTCCTGTTTACATTAGCTCATAGTGATGTGGTGACAGATGTTGCGTGGAGTTCTGACGGAAGCCGGATATTTAGTAATTTGGAGTTGCCACCCAATAATTTGTATGTTTGGAACGCCACAACGGGGCAATTGATTAGTCAAGCAAGTGGTGGTGGTTCTCGCATTTTACCAAACAGTGATGGAAGCAAACTACTCTACTTAAGATCAAGTAACAATGTCGAGATTTGGAATGCTTCAACAGTTACGCAAATCAGTGGCTATTCTCAACCCAATACTATCGGTGGCGATTTGTCTTCAGCGGCTTGGAATATTAACAGTAGTCAATTTGCTACGGGAACACTCAACGGACTAGTCAAAATCTGGGATGCCTCTACCGGTGTAATTACCAACTCACTACAAGCGAATACTGCCTCAAACACGGGTCCTATATCACAGCGAGTAATTGATGTGAGATTTAGTTCAAATGGCAGCACGTTGTCGAGTATTAGCAACGATGGGGCAATCAGAGTGTGGAATACTTCGACATGGGTTTTGATAACATCTTCACAATTACCCGGCACGATATATACGGCTGCTTTTAGCCCTGATGCAACAAAACTTGCTTATGGTGGCATAGACGGCACACTGCAAATCGTTGAAGTGGGTGTTACCGCCACCCGCCTTGTTCATACAATTACTTATGACGGTGGAATTATTTGGAGCGTGGCATGGAGTCCAGACAGTAGCAAATTGGGAATCGCTCATAACAGCATAGTTGATATTGTAGATGCTTCAAATTATTTAGTGTTGAAAACTCTAACAAGCGATGTTGGAGGGATTTTTTCTATAGATTGGAATGCTGCGGGAACAAAATTAGTAACCGCATCTGCGGACTATGGGAGTGGTGTGCGCGTTTGGGATGTTGAAACAGGTAAAGTCATTGCTACACAAGGGAGTGCTGCAATATGGGTCAAATGGAATCCCGATGATGTAAGGATAGCTGTATGTGGTATTGGCGGCGGTATAGGAATTTGGAATACTGTAAACGATCAAACGGATATTCCGCTTTTGATTGGGAATGCAGTCGACTGGAGTCCAGATGGCAGCAAGCTGATTAGTGGGAGTTATGATGCAAACCCTTTAACCATAACAAATATTGCCACACGAGAACAAATGCTTGTCCTCCCCGGTCACGACATAGGCGTTGAAGATGTTGATTGGAGTCCTGATGGAACGAAGATTGCAAGCGTGGGTGATAATACGGTTCGGGTTTGGAATGCAATAGATGGGTCATTGCTGCTTGAATTAACCGGACATACAGATATCGTTGCAGCAGTTGCTTGGAATTCAAACAATCGCCTTCTCGCAAGCGGGGGGGCTGATACGACTGTAAGAGTGTGGGACACACGAACGGGGCAGTTGGTAGCAATCATTCAATCGGGCAGTACAGTACGTACAGTTGGATGGAGTCCTGACGGCAGCCAACTCGCCTTCGGTGGGGACGACGGTACGCTGCAAATCGTGTCAGTATCCGATTTACCAGCCTTCACCCCTACACCCACCGGTTAATCGCCATCACTCCTCACTTCCGGTACACCAGCTTGGGATTGAGTTCAGCAAACGCCGCTTGATACCGCTTGTTGCGGAAAGTGAACTTTTTGCCGTCAAAAGATCGTGTCGCTAAAGGTTTTTTGGGAAGTAGCAAAGAAACGACGAATGGAATGAGGAAGTCGCGGCTTATCCAACACAGATACAACATGAGAAAGAGCAGCCCATAAATAAAAGGGCTTTGATCAAGGCTGTACACTAATCCTAATCCGCCAATGACGATGAGGAGGATGCCCGTACCGGTAATAATCCACGACATTTTTTGTCGTCGCTCCTGATCTTTTTCCAGAGCCCCACAGCAATCTTCACAAACCTTTACGTTGAAGTCGAGGTTGCGATCTGTTTTTACGGTGACGATCCCTCTGAATAAATCGAATCGAGTTTGTGTGTCCCGCTCCTGCTGGGCAATCGTCCATGGTATTTGAGGATTCTCGGTTAAGCAAAGCGCACATAAATTAGGCAGTTCGTATTCAACATAAAAACGCCGTGAATCTTTAACATTGATGACATTTTTGGTTGACATATTATGCCCCGCTTGTCTAACGTTCTTATCAAAATGTGGTTTTCGGCAAGTATGGTGTCGGCATTAAATGAGTGTAGCCGAATCCCACGTCCTTTTTATTGTACGCGATACATCCAATCAGGAAAGGATAATTTTTCGTTTCACGACTGGTACTTCTACACGTTATTGAATTCAATTTCAACACCATTCAATCAGATATACGTTGATCAGAATTGGCAATGGTAGTGAGTTCGGCTAAGGAGATTATTCTCATGATAAACAAACTTGAAAAGGCTCTTTCTCATATCCGGCTGATAATTATCGGTCTTGGGTTTCTCTTAAGCAGCCCATACGCGAGTTTAGCATTTCAAAGTCAACCAGTAACTGACATCGTTCGTGCACTAGATTGGAGTCCCGATGGAAGTATACTCGCTATAGGAGGAACTATAAGCGGTGAAGCCGGCATACATCTTTTTCGAGATCATTCTGTCATTGCATTGTTTAAAACAAATGACAATGTGGTAAGCATAGAATGGAGTCCCGACGGTAAAAAGATAGGAACACTTGTTGCGGGTACTCCAGACACAATTCAAATATGGGATGTTACAAGTGGTGATAAATTATTGACACTTCCTCAAGAGCGAGCAACTACAACACTACACATCGAATGGAGTCTTAACGGTGAATATTTGGCTTTTGTTCGACAGCTTACTTTGACTGCTTGGGGGAAGAACATAAGTGAGTTAACAGTTAATAATGCACAACAAATACAAACCTTCGCATGGCATCCAAAGAAGAGCCAAATATTTATTGCAGGTGCAGATCAGTTCATTCGTTTATGGGACATATCCACTAACTCGATTGTCCATGAGCAAAAAACAGATGCCTTTATTGTGTCGTTGGTAACCAGTCCTGATGGGACAAAATTGGCATTGGGCGGCTCAAATGGAAAAGTACAGGTTTGGGATTTAGCTTCATATGACACTTTATATACTGTACAAGCAACTAAGGATGCTGTGTGGAACTTAGAGTGGTCATTGGATGGACAGACCATCGCAGCAGTCGGCTCGAGTTATGACATCACTATTTGGGATGCTAATAGCGGCCAATTGCTGGATACCATTGAAAAACAGACTGCGGGGTTCTTACAAGCTATGGCAATCAGCCCATATGGAGGTCGGCTGGCGTATAGCACTAATCCTTACGGTGCAGGTGGACCCGCTTTGACACAAACGGTATTCGATGACTATACCGAAGAAATTTTGAACGGTGCGGTTCAAATCGTCGTCCCTGCGCCCTCGCCCGAAAAACTTAAATCCATTACCCAAGCCTGCAAGGTAGAATCGTCTCTCGAACAATCGCTGACAGAACAAATCGACACCAATAACCTACCATCTTTCATCACCGAAGTCTCGGCTTTGACTGACGAGCAAATTCTGCCGGGTTGCAAAGCCGATTTGCTGGCGGTCGCCAACGCCCTTATCGCAAAGGAGCAGAAATCGCAGTAGGACGCAGCCACGACCTACGCCCTAAAAGTGACTCTAGGGTTTGTATATTCTAACCATCCGCTGTTGACACTATGCAAACTTTTGTTCTAAAATGAGGTGGGTAGTGGTCATAGGTAGCGCCACACTAAACGGTGGAAATTCATTTTGTGTCTATTTCATCGCAAAATGAACCCTAAACATCCTTAAAGTCCCTCGCCCTGAGGGAGAGGGATTTAGGGTGAGGGCTTAAAACCGGCATCCACCACTTAGTGCAGTCCTACTTGGTCATAGGGTAAGTGATAAATCATTGCTCTAACACAAACAGAATCCATCGTGTAGGGACGAGATACATCTCGTCCGCGCCACCGTTTCACACATACCACTTACTTTGTAACCACCACCATGAGGTATGTGGATCTTTTTTATCTTTGTGGTGAAAATGTCTTTGCATTGGACTAATGACTGTCGACTACCGACTAAAGACTACTTTTGCTGCAAATAAAAAGATTGGCAAACTTGGCGGCGGCAGTCCAAAACACACTTTTTGCCAACATTGCCAATCATTTAGCCGAGAATGATAAAAATCGGCACAGGAATTGCCATTTGCCATTGCCGAAATTGCTGCCATTAAAATCACGTTCGCAATTGCGGTTTTTGAACGTTAAACCTTGAACTAAACCATTGTTACCAATCGGCGTAGGAACCATCATCATCGCGGAACAGATGAGGCGTTTGCCAGCTTCCGTCATTAACCTTCCCCGCGATGGCTTCCTCATCCAGTTCGATGCCGAGGCCGGGTGCGGTCGGCAGGTCGATAAAGCCGTTCTTCACCACAAACGGCTGCTTAAGGTAGCCTTCGCCCAGCGTGATTTGTTCTTGGAATAAGAAGTTCGGCATCACCGCATCCACCTGTACCGCCGAAGCCAGCGAGATCGGCCCCAAGGGGTTATGCGGTGCAATCGCCCCAAAGTAAACTTCCGACATCGCGCCGATCTTCCGCACTTCGTTGATGCCGCCCGCGTGGCACAAATCCGGTTGAATAATCGCCGCCGCCTGCTTTTCCAGCACCTCACGGAAACCCCAGCGCGTGAACAGGCGCTCGCCGGTCGCAATCGGGATGCTGGTCGAACGGGCGACCGTCACCAGTGCATCGACGTTTTCGGGCAGTACCGGTTCTTCGATGAACAGTAAGCCGAGGTCTTCTAACTCGTGCGCCAGCCGGATCGCCATTGTTGGGGAAACACGCCCGTGAAAATCAACCGCGATGTCCACCTCATCGCCCACCGCCTCGACCATCGCCTGAATATAAGCCACCTGCCGTTTGATGTAGGCTTTGTTATCTACAATCCGCGCCGGTGCTTCAATCGCGGTTTTCAGGGCGTTATAGCCTTCCGCCACCTTCGCCTTGGCTGCGCTTGCCGCGTTTTCGGGGCCGTCGGCATGGCAGTGGGCATACACGCGGATGCGGTCGCGCACCTGCCCGCCGAGCAGTTGGTAAACCGGCACCCCCAACCACTTACCGGTAATATCCCACAGCGCCTGCTCAATGCCGCTGATGGCGCTCACCAGCACCGGCCCACCGCGATAAAACGTCCCGCGATACATCACCTGCCAGTGATGCTCGATGCGCCGCGGGTCTTTGCCGATCAAATACTCGCCGAGTTCCTGCACCGCCGTAGCGACTGTACGCGCGCGGCCTTCCACCACCGGCTCGCCCAACCCGACGATCCCCTCATCCGTATGAACTTTAAGGAACATCCAGCGCGGCTCGACAAAAATCGTTTCTAACTTGGTAATCTTCATGAACGCATAAACCTTTCAGTAAATAATCATCTCTTTAGGCACGCGACAATCTTACCGAACTTCCATAGGCCATGTGGCTTATAAGACCAAAATGGTCATGAGGCCAATTTTGTAGTGCGCTTGATGTCACAGGTAGTGGTCATATGGTAAGTGATAAATCATTGCTCTAACACAAACAGAATCCATCGTGTAGGGACGAGATACATCTCGTCCGCGCCACCGTTTCACACATACCACTTACTCTGTAACCACCACCATGTCACACTTGTTTCGATCTTTCAGGCTTTGCGGTTAAAATGGCTTATCTATCGACTACTAACTAAAGACTATCCACTCACTATGCGCCTCATTACCAAACAACTGCTTGACAACCTGCTTGCCCAAGCGGCGGCTGACCCGCGTGGACGGGTACCGTACCGCTTCCACGAACACGAAGACCCCGTACAGCGCATGTTGAACGCCATCACCCCCGGCAGCTACGTAACGCCGCACAAACACGAAGACCCCGACAAGGTGGAGTTGATCGCGCCGTTGGTCGGTTCAGCCGCCATGTTCCAGTATGACGACGCGGGTGAAATTACTGAGATGCACATCATGGAGCCAGATAGTCCTGTGATGGGCGTGGATATTCCGCCGCGCACCTACCACAACTTCGTGGCGATTACCCCGTGTGTGGTGCTGGAAATTATTCAGGGGCCGTACCGCGCCGAAACCCACAAGAAGTTCGCGCCCTTCGCCCCGCTGGAAGGCTCGCCAGAATGTGCCGCTTACCTCGCCAAACTGGAAGCACGGATACGCGAGGCAGCAGGCGGGTAAATGAAAACGCCTCTGGTCACTTGCCAGAGGGGTTTTTGATTACGAAGATGGATTGGAGCTAGTTCTCGACCGTGAGCAGCAGGCGTACCGAACCTTGCGAGTTGCCCCCCGCGTGGCTGAGGATGACCGCGTAGACACCATCACTCGGCAGGACGAAATCGCTGATGACCGAGTTGAAGTTCTCGCCACCGTCATCGTCGGCAACCAGCGGATTGAGTTGGTTGTCGGTCAGGATGAGCAGCGAGTCGATTTGTTGGTCGTTAGACGTGGTGGTCGTTACCGTCACCTTCTCACCTGCCGTACCTTCGAACGACATCACATAAGCGCGTCCGGGAGCCATCGACACCACCTGCGATTCGCCGGGGCGCAGCATCAGGTCGGTATTCTGTTCGCTCAAGATGGCTTGCACCCACAGCAGGTAATCACTGGCTGCCGCTTGCTGGTCGCCCAGCTCGTTCCACGTCAGCCCGCGCTGCAAGTATAGGGTAGCCATACGCGGTTCGAGGTCGATGGCTTCGTTTAAGTCCGGCAGGGCTTGGTCGAACTGCTCGGTGTTAATATAGGCCGAGGCACGTCCGGCAAAGGCGAGGTAATCATCTTTTACGACATTAATGAAGGTATCGAAATTTTCGATGGCTGTGTCGTATGCCTCCAGCGCGTTGTTAATCACGCCCAAGTAGTAGTAGGTTCCGGTGAAATCCGGCGCGATGCTCGCCACCTGATTCATATCTTTAAGCGCTTTATCATATTCCGCTTGAGCGATATAAATTTGCCCGCGTTCATAATAGGCTTGAGGGTCATCCGGCGTGGCGCGGATAGCCGCCGCGAAATCAGCCAGCGCCGCATCCATGTTGTTCTGACCGAGGTAAATTTCCGCACGGGCGGTATAGGCTAAACCGCGCGTCGCGTCGTCGGCACTCGGCAGCTTCAGGACGTGGTTCAGGTCAACCAGCGCGAGGTCGTATTCTTCAAGCTGCATATAGCTGATCGCACGATTAATGTACGGTTCATAGAAGGTGGGGTTGAGCAGGATAACAATACTGTAATCCGTCACGGCCTGCTCATACGCCTGTGCATTAAAAGCATCCGTCGCCCGCTGGTATACATCTACACCCACAATCAGGGGCGCACCTTGGGCGTAAAGCGGTTGTATAGTAGCGATAAGGATAACCAGACTAAGCAGGAAAAGGGCTGGTTTACGCATACGGTTATCTCGTGAGGCTTGACCGGACTATCTTAACACTATAACACATTTGTCCTTACAGCCTGTAATTATCTATGCCAATTCTTAACTGTTGTTTCCCGAAAGGAAGCCGCCATGCCGCTCGAACAAATTCTCAACATCATCGCCTGCAATATCCTCATCCTGTTCGGGGTCTATTCGCTGCTGATGCCGCGCAAGGTGGCGGAGACGGCACACGTCACGCCGGATGATGCCATCGGGACGGCGGAAATCCGCATCAGCTTCGGCGGCTTATCCTTGATGACAGGCGTGGTTCCCTACATTTTCAATGAGCCGGTGGTGTACCAAGCCGTCGGGGTGATCTACCTCGGCGCACTGCTGACGCGCTTGGTCACGGTTGCCGTTGACCGCCCCAAATTGGAACGTTCGTTTATGACAACAGGGTTGTTTGAACTCGCAATCGGTTTGATCTTACTACTGCGCTAATATTAAAGTATAAACAAATATGTTGGCAGGATTGCACATGCCGCACACGCAATTCGGCCTACACTCACAAAAACCTGATATAATAAGACGGTTCATACAAATAGGGATTGCCACGACCGATGGCTGATCGTTTTGTAATCGCCAATGTGCGCCGCTTACCTATGTTTGCTCGCTTGGATTCCCAGCAGCTAGATTGGGTTGCCAGCGTGACGCAGGTTCAGCGCTACGAACCGGGCGAGGAAATGTTCCAGCAGGGAACCGTGGCGCAGGGCATGATGATGCTCATCAGCGGCAGCGGTTTGCTGGTGCAGCGTGGCAGCGACGGCATCGAGCGCCCGTTCGGCAAGGTCAGCGCGGGTGAGTACATCAACGACGCGGCACTGTTCAACGACGTGACCACACAGGCCAGCCTCCGCGCGGCAGAAAGCACGATTGTCCTCTCGCTTTCGCGCCAGCAGATGCGGAACTTACTCGCGCATCATCCCGAAATTCGTGCCAACCTTGTTCTCCCCAACCTCCCCAAGAGCCAAACTCAGCAGGTACAGCAGTTCCAGAACCAGCGCGAAAATGAAGATACGCTGCTCAAGACGCGCAAGCATATCGGCGCATTCATCGCGCGGGCGTTCGGCATTGGCTTCATCATTGTGCTGGTCTGGTTCCTCGGTGCCTTCTTTGCCAGCGCTGTCCCCGGCTTTCCGGTACTGTTGATCGCGCTGCCAGTCACGGCGATCCTGCTCATTTTGATCGGTTATCATTACTTCGAGTGGGCGAATGACGAGTTAATCATCACCGACCGGCGGGTGGTCAGCATCCAACGGACGATCCTCAACTTCAAAACACAGATTAACGAAATCCCGCTGGATGCCATCCACGAAGTGAATGTGGCACTGCCAGCGCTCACCGATATTGCAGGGCGGTTGCTCGGCTATGGGTCGATCATCATCAAAACGTCCGGTGATACCAACAACATCCGCTTGGACGAAATCCCCGATCCCAAAGGGGTGCAGCAGGCCATCTTTACCCACCGCAAAACGTATGAACAATCACAGCAGGAAGCCAACCGCAACGCTATGCGCGGCGAACTGACGAAAGCCATCAGCGGCAGCGGAACGGTATCCAACGCGACCGGCAGCACAACCTCAAACACCCCGACCAGCCAACCGGGGTTGTTCACGCTCGAATACATGAACGACAAAGGCGAAACGGTTTTCCGCAAACACTGGCTGCTGCTCCTAGCGCACCTTTTCCCACCAGTAACTTTGTTCGTGGTGGGCGTGACCTTGTTCATTGCGGGTGTCGTCGGCCCGATCATTCCCATCGTCATTGTGCTGCTGTCGCTGTTCTGGCTGTATATTGCCGATTGGGACTGGCGGAACGATTTGTACATCGTTGGCGACCAAACCGTAACCCTTATTCACCGCCGCCCGTTCTTCTTGCAGGATGAGAAAGACCAGATCTTGCTGGCGCAGGTTGATAACGTGGTTTCGGATACGCAAGGTATCATGAATACCATCTTCCAAATCGGGCAGGTCAAGCTGCTCTTAACGGGGACGGATGAGAAGAACGCCAAACGCTTCACCAACGTTTATAATCCCCAGCACATCCAACAGGAGATTTCACGTCGGCAGGACCGTGCCGCCGCGCTCAAGCGGCAGGAAGATGCCCAGCGGCAGCAGCAGACCATCATTGACTACCTGACGGTTTACCACGAGACGGCGGGTTTGCAGCCCAATCCCAACCTTGATCCGTCAAACAAACCGATGACTCCCGCGCAAACTACAGGCACTTATTCAACGGTTCAATCCGCTTCCGCCTACAATGGAAACGCCAATTTGAACGATGAGGAGACACTTGAACCTCCGCGTATCCGTGACCGTTCCCGCCCGCCCGGAATCCCGCGTGTCCGGCGTGATGTTCCACCCGGAACGTAACGGAGGCATGACGATGGCGGTGCAAATCAATTGGCTCAATGAGCCGTGGGCGATGACGATCCATTTTTCGGACAAGGTTACGGCGGATGATATGCGGGAAGTGATCGGAAAATGCTTGCCCCGTTTGCGTGAAAATCCCATCTATTTCTTACTCGATATGACCCACGTGAGCAGTGTTGACCCGCGCTTGTTCGAACTCTCGTCCCTCAGCGAGTGGATTTATCACCCGAATGGCCGTTGGTTTGCTTACGTCCAGCCGCACCGCATGTTTAGCTCGATCATGAAGATGCGCCAGCGTGGCAACTACAAAGCCTTTGACGACTACAATGAGGGGCTGGCATTCGTAGATCGTACATCCCGTGCCGAACAAGAGCGGGTAAGGGTGAGTTAAACACTTTTAGCTGCTGGCGATTTGTGCGATAATACACACGCATAACAGTATACGATTACGGCTAAACAACATGACCTTCCTTGATATTATCCGTCCTGATAACCCGATCCTTCGTAAAAAAGCCAAGCGCGTGATGGTTTTTGATAAGAAGTTCCAAAAGCTCGTGGATGATATGGTTGAAACGATGATCGCTGCGCCGGGTGTTGGCCTCGCCGCGCCACAGGTCGCCGTCAGCCAGCGCTTCGCCGTCATTCGCCTTTCCGACGACGAAAAGAGCAAAGAGGAATTCGGTGATCTCGCCGGTAAGCTGTATGTGGTCGTTAACCCTGAAATTGTGAAGGCCAGCAAGGAAATGGTCGAAGGGGTGGAAGGCTGCCTCTCGATCCCCGGCTATCTCGGTTCGGTTGACCGCCACGAGAAGATCACCATCGACAGCCTCGACCGTCACGGCAAGCCGCAGCGTATCAAAGCTGAAGGCTGGCTGGCGCGGGTGTTCCAGCACGAAATCGACCATTTGGACGGTAAACTCTACATCGACATCGCGAAGGATGTCTGGGAAGCCCGACCGGAAGATGAAGAAGACGGAGTGGCGGAATAATACCCCTGAACCACCCTATGACTGTTACCCGATTAACTGCTGTCCTGTTCCTGTTGGTATGTCTGGTGGCCTGCCAGCCACAAACCGCCGCGCCCATCCAAAATACGGCTGACCGGCAGGCAGAACGCGCCGCACTGACGGATGTCACCACCGTGCAAAAGTGGCAGCAGGTCACAACCATTTCCGAAGCTGAAAACACGTCACCGAGTATCATTCCGCTGGATAACGGCGATTATCGTATCTTCTGGAACGCGCCATCGCTCAACGGGATCGGCAGCGCCACCACCCCCGATGGGCTGCGCTTTAATATCGACGGCGAGGCACGCTTGATTAACGATCCAGCCGGGCAGCCGGACTGCGCGATTGGTCAGCCGTGGGTTATTCAGATGGCGAACGGCTACCGCATGTATTATCAAGGCCAGCCAGAGCCTTGTAACGGTACGGTCACGTCGCTCGTGCTGAATGCCCGTATCTTCAGCGCTTTTTCCAGCAATGGTCATGACTTTACCCGTGATTCAGGCATCCGCGTCGATGTGGGCGACATCACCGACTTGACCGCTGCTGGGCATGGGCGCGTCATCCAAACGGACGACGGCACGTTCCGCATGTACTTCACCGCGTTCCTGCCGGATAAAGGTACGACACCGCATATCATGACGGCCACCTCGGTCGACAGCTTATCGTGGCAGATCGAACCCACGCCGCTGCTCGAAGGCGCGTACGACCCGACCGCACTGCAAGTCGAAAGCACCATTAACCTGTACGTGAGCTACAAGTCGGGCAGTACGCTGATGCTCGCCTCCGAAGATGGTGTGAACTTCACCCCGACGGCGTGGCTGGACTTTTACGACAGCGCCAACAACCCGATCTCGACCTTAAGTAACATCGACATTATTGATGTTAGCGATGGTTCGCTGGTGATCTATGGCAGTGGAACGGGAACCAACGGGGTTGCGACCTTTAAACAGGGTGAGTAGTACCGTTTATTTCCCCTCGGTTAATTCGACTAACCGCCCATCTGGATCAAGCACCGTTGCCCGTCGCCCCCACGCCGAATCTTTGGCTGGCGACAGCGGCTGTATCCCCAACTGATTAAGCGCCTCAATCACCGCGTCAACCGACTCAACTTTGATGCCGATCATGGTTGCGCCACCGGCTTTGCGGTCAAGCATCTGGGTTGTCTCGGCAGGGTAGAGTTCGAGCGTAGTGTCGCCGAGCGCGGTTGAGTAATGAACCGGCCCTGTGCCATGCTGCTCTTGGGCGAACGTCAGGCCAAAGGCGCGGTAGAATGCCAGCGTGGTTTCAATCGTGCTGGTACGCAGGACGAGTAAACTCATTGACGGCATCGGCACTCCTCATGGGCAGATGATCCTATAACCGACACCATTATAAGGTTGATCTTCGGGCTGCGCTTAGTTACCCACTAGCATTCTCAACATTTGTGGCAACTGGTTACTGGGCTTACTACATGCGGCGGCGCAGGATACGGCGGGCGACACGGCGCATCAACAAGCGTTCACGAAAACGTCGAAACCAGAACATGAGGTTAGCCTTTCCACGTTGGATACGTCTATAGTGAGACTACGCCCAAAGTTGTAAAATGGTGTTACCAAAATGTAAACTTTTTAGCGAGAGGCCGTCTTTTATAGACACTTAGATTTATTAAAAGCCTTCGCATTTAAATGCTAGAAAGAAGTGCAAATATGAATTGGGGATACGCTATTCATAAGCTGCTCGTCGGCGCACGGCTCCGCTGCCCGAACTGCGAGCAGGGCAAGATGTTCCACGGCCTGTTTAGCATCGACAAAACCTGTCCGGTCTGCGGTGTGCGCTACGAACGGCTGGACGGCGAGTCGATTGGTGGCACACTGATTAACCTTGTGTTCGCTGAAGTCCTGTCGATGGGTGGGTACATCATCACACAGGCGCTGTTCGCCCCGCCGCTGGCCTTCCAACTGCCGTTCTGGGTGGCGTTCAATATCATCTTTATCCTGCTGTTTTACCGTCACGCGCGGGGTATGTGGGTCAGCGTGGCCTATCTTTCCGGCAGCGTGTATCCCGATAGTGAAGCGCCGAAGGAACCGGCGAGCAAAACGCAATGACCCTCCGCAAGTGCTTGATCACCAACCGTGGGGAAATCGCGGTGCGCGTCATCCGTGCCTGCCGCGAATTGGGCATCAAAACGGTCGCGGTGTATTCAGAGTCGGATGCGAACACGCGGCATGTGCAGTTGGCGGATGAAGCCTACTTGTTGGGCGCAGCGCCCGCCGCCGAAAGTTACCTGAATGCCGACAAACTGATCGCCGCAGCCCACGCCACTGGCTGCGACTGCGTTCACCCCGGTTACGGCTTCCTTTCCGAGAATGCCGACTTTGCTACAGCGGTAGTTGCAGCAGGGCTAACGTGGGTCGGGCCAAGCGCCGACTCCATGCGGGCGATGGGCAGTAAAACCGCCGCCCGTGCCTTGATGCAGCAAGCCGGTGTGCCGGTTGTGCCGGGGTTTCAAGCCGAAGATGCCGATGACATAGCCTTTGCCAACGCGGCTGAACAAATCGGTTATCCGGTGCTGGTGAAGGCGGCAGGTGGTGGCGGTGGGAAGGGGATGCGTGTGGTACGTGAGGCCAGCGAACTCGCCGAGGCGCTGGCGGGTGCGCGGCGAGAAGCGGCGAAAGCCTTTGGTGATTCGCGGGTATTCCTCGAACGCTACATCGAACATGCTCATCATATCGAAATACAAGTGCTCGCGGATACTCACGGTAACACGGTTCACCTGTTTGAGCGCGAGTGCAGCAGCCAGCGGCGGCATCAGAAAATCATCGAAGAATCGCCTTCGCCCCTGTTGGACGACACCACACGGGCGCGGATGGGGGCGGCAGCGGTCGCGGCGGCACAGGCTGTCGGCTACGTCAACGCCGGAACGGTCGAGTTTATCGTCACGGCGGCGGGTGAGTTCTACTTCTTGGAGATGAATACACGACTGCAAGTTGAGCATCCGGTGACCGAGATTGTGACCGGTCTTGACCTCGTAAAACTGCAATTCCAAATCGCTGATGGTGAGCCGCTGCCTTTCACACAGGCTGACCTACACCAGCGTGGACACGCGATTGAGTGCCGCCTATACGCCGAAGATCCCGCGAATAACTTCCTGCCGTCCGTTGGCCGCTTGTTGCAGTTTGTGCCACCGGATGCGCCGGGGGTGCGGGTAGACGCGGGTGTACAGTCGGGCGACGAGATCAGTATCCACTACGACCCGATGATCGCCAAACTGATCGTTTATGATGTTGATCGCGCGGCGGCCATCCAGCGGATGCAAACGGCGTTGGCGCAAACAGTGATGCTCGGCGTGACGACCAACCGCGACTTCCTGCAAACGCTGTTAGCACATCCGGCGTTCGCGGCGGGTGAGGTTGATACGCATTTTGTGGACGCGCACCTTGCTGAACTGCTGCCAGCTAACCAACTTCTGCCTGAGATTGCGTTGATCGCGGCGGCGCTGGGTGATTTCCTCGGCGGGAAACAGGCTGTGCAGACGACACCGAACATTGGGCAAACCGATGGCGATATGTACTCGCCGTGGAATGCCGCAGATACCTTCCGATTGGGTGAGCGCTAAACAGCATACACGGTTACAATAGGGGCAGTTTTGATCGCTGTCATCAGAAAGGCTTACTATGGTCAAGCGTCTCATCATTCTGGTTGTCCTGCTCACCGGCGCGCTGTTGGTTGGTCGCGCACAGGACACAGCCGAACGCGAAATCTATACGGTGTTGAGCTATGGTGACGGGGTGTTCGAGCCGGAGCAGTGGCTCGCCAGCGCACGCGAGGAAAACGGACGCACGACCGCCGAGTGGCGGGATGATGACATCAGCGGCTTGGCCTACTTGGGTTATATCCACTTCGACAACCCTATTCAGCCGGATCAAATTCCACTCGTGTTTACCGAGGATTGGTTTAACGCCGTATTCGCCAATTATCAGGGCATCGTCGAAACCAGTAACTGCCAGCTTGACGAGGTGACGCTGCACGAGTTCAACGTCCTCCAAGCGGGTGTGCGCTTCAGTGTGCGCTACTGGATCGAACACATCGACGAGAACCGCGTGCTGACACTGTTCCTGATGTTCCCATCCGCCGACCCTGAAAATATGAACACCTATGCTGAACGCTTATTCCCGGATGCCCCTATCTGCGCGGGGTAATCGCTAAAGGAAACGGATAAGTTTCGCAGGATATCAGCTTTTACATTTCAAATGGGAGTGCTTTGGCCTCTCATTTATGTTGATGGACGCTGTTTCAGCCAGTAGGCATTGTGCAGATACGTGCGGAAAAACATCAGCGCCAGCACACCCAGCATCGCCGCGAGATTGATACACTCCATCACTTGAAACAGCCGGTGCTGCACGATTGGATATTCGGTCATGAGCAGCTCGTTCAACGGGGTGATACGTGCCAGTAAGACCGCCCGAAAGAAGGGAATCACCGTTAATCCCCAACCCAATAGTTGCAAGTTGATTGGCAGCTGGAGCGACCGAAGCCCTAACTGCCGCGTTAGGAAGTCGCGCAGAAGCCACAACCCACCGAGAAACAGGGTGAACATGCCCGCGCCCGTGATGATCCGCAGGCTGCCAGAAATGTACGCATTCGGTATCAGATCACGACCATTAATCAAAAACCAAGCCAGCACGAGGCATAATGTGATGCCAACCGCGAGGTGCCGGTGCAGCCGGAGGTGTGTACGGCGCAAGCCATTCGCTGTTTCCGCCGCGTTCCCAAGTTCGGTCATCGCCCGTTCGTGGGCTGCGTCAGCCGCTAACCCCGCCCGTTGGGCATCCGTCAGCGCGTCCTCATAATGACTTGCTAGCTCTGTGCTTACCCGTGTTTGGATTTCAGGCGGCAGACCATCGGTCGCGCGGTCGAGCCAGTTCTTCAATGCGCTGTTCATGATGTTCCCCCTCGCTTCGCAAGCACTAAATTCACGGCTTCCGCGTAACTATTCCATGACTCAATTTCCTGTGCCAGTGTTGCCCGTCCACTCTCGGTCAAGCGATAATAACGGCGGATATGTCCATTCACCTGTTCAGTATGGGCTTCAATCGCACCCTGCTTTTCAAGGGTATGCAGTGCCGGATACAACGTGCCTTCGCGGAAAGCCAACACATCTCGCGACTGCTGCTTGATCTCTTTGGCGATCTGGTAGCCGTGCTTGGGGCTGTCTTGCAGCACATGCAAGATAAGCAGCGGTAAGCTCCCTTTGAAGTTCATCAGCATCTCCCAACTCGCTAACAACGCCAACATACATCGAATTCCGATGCATGGCAAGCAGGTTAAAAAGTATCGAAGAATGCCACTCAATAATGGTTAAGTTCGGGAGACGATTTCCGGCAGTTCGGCCAGCGAGTCGATTACGTAGGTTGGCGGTGTGGTCATCCGTGCTACATCCTCGCGCGTCGAAGCGCCGGTCATGGTGGCGGCAGTTTGCATCCCCGACTGTTGCCCCATGAAGATGTCTGTTTCGAGGCGGTCGCCCACCATCATGACGTTGGCGGCATTTAGCCCCAGCTTTTGCAGCGCCACTTCAACGATCAGCATGGATGGCTTACCCGCCAACAGTTCGACTTTGCGACCGGACATATGCTCCAGCGCGGCGATGGTGCCGCCCGCGTCGGGGATACCGCCACCGGGCATCGGGCAGGTCTTATCGGCGTTCGTGGCGAAGAAGTGTGCGCCATTCCGCAGTGCTTGGTAGGCGGTATTCAGCTTGCGGTAATCGAGTGTCCGGTCGAAGGCGACCACCACCGCGTCCACACCGTCGGGTCGTATCACTTCCATCGGATCTTGATCGAGGAACTCATTAACCACTGTCAAACCAAAGCCGCGCAGTTCAGCCAGCAGGTTACTCTCGCCGACCACGTACAACCGCAGTTGAGGCGACGTTTTAGCGAGGTGATAGCCGAGGACATAAGCTGAGGTGATGACATCATCGGCACTGGTGGGGATGCCGAGTTTAGTCAGCTTACGGGCGTAGTTATCGCGCGGTTCCAGCGGTTTATTGCTCACGAACAGTACCTTCTGTCCCATCTCGCGCAGGCGAGTAATGCCCTCTACTGCTCCCGGCAGCGCTGCTTCGCCCAAATAAACTGTGCCATCCAAATCGAATATGAAACCTTTAACCGCTTCTGGCATCATCACACCCTTTTGCATATGTCTGTTTATGGTGTGAGAGTATACACAGCGATGCGGGATAATCGCATAACGGGTTTAGGCTTCCCCTTGAATCGGATGATGAACTGCGTATTGGCAATCACTGAACAATTCTGACCTATACCATCTATGAAAGCGTATTATAATGATCTGCGGTTTTCTGGGGTTCACAAAGGCTTACAATCGTGCAGGTTTCAACCTTACATCATTTACCGCGCTTAACACCGGAACAGCAAGGCATTGCGTCATCTGCTGTCGATCAGTTCGTTACTTCACTTGAAAGCCAAGTCCATGACTTGCACAGTTTCATGCTGGTACGGCACGGGCATGTCGTTGCCGGGGGGTGGTGGTCACCCTATAAACGCGAGTATCCGCATATGTTGTACTCGCTCAGTAAGAGCTTCACCTCGACCGCCGTTGGCATGGCTATTGCGGAAGGGTTTTTCTCGATTGATGACTCTGTTTTGAGCTTCTTCCCGGAAGAAACACCGGATGCGGTGAACGAGTTTCTCGCGGCGATGCGGGTGTGCCATTTGCTCTCGATGACGACCGGACACGCCAACGATACGTGGTGGCACATGACCCATCGAGCCGACGGAAACTGGATTAAAGCCTTTTTCAGTGTACCTGTTGAGCATGAGCCGGGAACACATTTCCTTTACAACACCGGTGCGACTTATATCCTGTCGGCAATCGTGCAGAAAACCACGGGCTTAAAATTGGTTGATTTCCTCCAACCGCGCTTGTTTGAACCGCTCGGCATTGAGAACGCGACATGGGAAGAGTCGTCGCAGGGGATTAACCTCGGTGGCATTGGGTTGAGCATCCGAACCGAGGATATTGCCTGCTTCGGTCAACTCTATTTGCAAAAAGGTATATGGAAGGGTCAGCGGCTTCTGCCTGAGACATGGGTTGATGAGGCGACCGCTTTTCAAGTATCCAACGGCGACAGCCCCTACAGTGATTGGACACAGGGTTATGGCTACCAGTTCTGGCGCTGTCGGCATGGTGCTTATCGCGGCGATGGCGTATTCGGGCAGTATTGCGTCGTCATGCCGGAACAAGATGCCGTACTCGCTATCACGGGTGGCATGGCGCTTGAGGACATGCAGCAGCCCTTAGACCTGCTGTGGGACTCGCTGCTTCCCGCGATAGGTAGTGAACCACTGCCAGAGGATGTGGAAGCGCAGCGCTTACTGACCGAGAAATTATCCAACCTACATATTGCGCCCCTAAAAGCACAGCACACTTCGCCGACTTCGGCAGCCGTTTCCGGTCAGACTTATCAGGTCGATGCGAACGAACTCCACATCGAACGCATCCGCTTTGATGTCACTGAATCGGGCTGGTTGCTTGGTTTCAAGACATCTCATGGTGAAGAACAAATTCCCGTTGGTTACGAGCTGTGGGAGCTTAGTCAAAGCATATTATTGGATGAGCCGCGGACATCAGCACTTCATCCGGTGGCGAGCAGCGGCGGGTGGACTGGTGAAGATACCTTCACAGTAGTCATGCGCTTAGTCGAAACGCCCTTTTACCAGACATTCGTGTTGAATTTTATGGGTGATGATCTGTTAGTCGAAACGGGGGTGAATTTATCCCTAGAGGCCGCACCAAAACAGCTTCTAACAGCGCGAAAGTAAAGCGAATAAAAACGCAGCGAACCCCACGTAGGCCGCCGCGTTTTAAATATAAGTGATGTTTACAATACGTGCGGGTTAACGCCCGTAAGGATTACGCCGATTATCCTGTGTACGGGGGATACGCACCGGAACGGGCACAGGGACACGCTTCGGTTGTGGCGGGTTCAGCAAGCGGTCAGCCGCGTCTAAAATTTCGCGTAATCCGTTGCTGATACGATCCAGTACACCTTGTTTTTGTTTTGCCACAATGCAGCCTTTCTCATTTTGCACCACTGAGTATACAGTGGCAGCGGTGTGGAAACAAAAAACCCCTATAGAACCATGCGCTGGTTTATGAGGGGTGAGGCGGCTCTGCTATAAAAATCAGGTTCGATTGCTTCTATGGACCTAAAGGGACTCGAACCCTTGACCTCTTCAATGCCATTGAAGCGCTCTCCCAACTGAGCTATAGGCCCTGATAGGCGAGCATTGTAGCCGCTTCATCCTGCCATGTCAATACTACACAGAATACAGCCATTTTTCGATTTTGGCTATAGGCCAAAGGTTTTTTTAACACAATTATTGCGCTTTAGTTACGCTGTTGCTCATAAAAAACTATACAAACCTCCTTAAATAGTGATTTACTCCCTCAAAACATCAAGAAATCTTTGATAAGAACATCAAAAACCTCTCATTTTTGTGGTTATAAACGATGGATGACATCTCCCTAGATTCACTGTTACAATCATCTCATCTGAATGCTTCGGTGCGACAAGGAGCCACAATGCACGTCTCGGCGCTGTACACCTATCCGATCAAATCCTGCGGCGGTTTATCTCATCCTGCCGTTAACTTCGACCATCGCGGCCCATCGTGGGATCGCCGCTGGGTGGTGACGGACTCAGATGGCATGTTTTATACCCAACGTGAACTGCCACCGATGGCACTCATTCAACCGCGCTTTATGGATGATACCCTGCTGCTCACCGCCCCCGGCATGAGTGACATTCGCATTCCGCTGGATGCCGAACGTGACGCGACAAAGGCCGTACGGGTGTGGAAAGATACCTGCGAGGCGTGGGACGAAGGTGACGCGCTAGCACAGTGGTTTAGTGACTACCTCAAAGTAGATGCACGCCTGATGCGGATGACTGACGACTACCAGCGGCTGGTTGACCGCAACTATGCTCCCTATGATGCGACGGTGAGCTTTGCCGATGGCTATCCGGCGCTCATTATCTCCGAAGCCTCGTTAGATGACTTAAACCAGCGCTTGATTGAACGCGGCTCGGAAGCCATTCCGATGAAACGCTTCCGTCCGAACATCGTGATTACGGACAGCGAACCGTACGCCGAGGACACATGGCGCGAGGCCAAGATTGGTGACTTGACGTTTGACATCGTGAAAGCCTGCGCCCGCTGTGTGATGACCACGGTCGACCCTGCGACGGGTACAATCCCCAATAAGGCTGAGCCGCTGGCGACCTTGAACACCTACCGCAAGCATCCGCGCGGCGTGATGTTCGGGCAGAACAGCATTCACCGCGCCCCCGGCATCCTCAAAGTTGGCGATGTGGTCACGGTCATCGAGACACAAGCCGAGATGGTATAATCTCTTCATCTGAATAGGAGTCTCTAAAAAATGTGGTAAGAGGTTGTTGAGCGTCAATATCTAACCGTATCCCGCGCAGATTACGGCTTTTCGATTTGCATATCGCACGACAAGACAACCACAAGGAGACTTCCATGAGCCAGAAGATTCACCTCGATACGGACATCGGCGGGGATATGGACGACGTTGCCGCCCTCGCCCTACTGCTGAAATGGCCTGACCTGACCCTCACCGGCGTGACGACCAACGCCGAATCCAACGGCAGACGCGCCGGATATGCCCGCTACGTGCTTGACCATACCGGACACCAACAGGTTCCGGTCGCGGCGGGTGCGGATTTAAGCGAAGGTTACTTCCGTTACAACGAACTTGGTTACCCGCCAGAAGCGGAAAATTGGCCGGAGCTGGTTGCCCCACAGCCTAACCCAACTGATGAGGCTGTTGAACTGCTGCGAGCCAGCGTGGAGCAAGACGCGGTACTGGTGGGTATCGGCGCGTTCACCAATTTTATGCTGCTCGACCAGAAGTACCCCGGCATCTTGCGCGATGCGAACCTCTACTTAATGGGCGGCTACGTCTACGACATTCCGCAGGGCTACCCACAGTTCAACCGCGAGGACGACTGGAATATGCAGTTGGATGTGAAGGCGGCACAGTATATTTTTGACCATGCCGACCCAACACTTATCCCACTAACGCTGACTGCCCAAACCGCGCTGCGTCACGCTGACTTGCCAGCGCTGGCCGAGGCAGGCTGGTTGGGTAAATTGCTCGTACGGCAGGCTGAAGTTTTTGCACGAACCGAGGACTTATACGGGCGTTATGGCCCAACCTCACCGGCGCTGCCTAGCGACTTCATCAACTTCCACCACGATCCGCTGGTGTGTGCTATCGCCCTCGGTTGGCGTGAAGGGGTAAGCATTGAAACGGTGCCGCTCAAGTTGGAAATGCGCGACACCTACCTCTACGAAACGCCGGATGCTAACGGTAGGCCGACACGCTTGGTGACAACCGTTGACGTTGAAGCCTTTAACCGCTTTTGGCTGGATGTGGTTACCGCGCCCTAGAACATTTGTTTATTGTAACACGACAGGGGTAAGATGACCTACACCCACACCGCGTCTGTGAGGGGTACACAACACCGCTGCCCCAAATGATATTGAGCCGTCTCAAGGAGATACAATGACGTTAACCGGAGCAAATGCCTTACATCATACCGCGCCTCCCCGTGCCACACGCCGCGAATGGATCGGCATGTTGGTTTTACTCCTGCCAACCATGCTGATCGCGATGGATTTGACGGTACTGCACCTCGCAGTCCCGCACCTGAGCGAAGCCCTCAAACCGAGCAGCACACAACTGCTGTGGATTGTTGATATTTACGGCTTCATGATTGCCGGTTCGCTGGTGACGATGGGGACACTCGGCGACCGCATTGGCCGTCGCAAACTGCTGATGATCGGCGCGACGGCTTTCGGCATTACCTCGGTCATGGCGGCATATTCAGGCACACCCGCGTTATTGATCGCTACCCGCGCGTTGATGGGTATCGCGGGCGCGACGTTGATGCCTTCTACCATGTCGCTCATCCGCAATATGTTCCTCGACCCGCGCCAGCGCACCGTCGCCATTGGTATCTGGGTTTCGGGCTTCTCGGCAGGCAGCGCCATCGGCCCGCTGGTCGGCGGTTTCCTGCTCGAACATTTCTCGTGGGGGTCAGTATTCCTGATCGCCGTACCGATTATGGTGCTGCTCTTGGTTGCCGCGCCGTTCCTGCTGCCCGAATATAAAGACCCGAATCCGGGTCGCTTCGACCTCCTCAGCGCATTCATGTCGCTAACGGCTGTGCTGACCATCATCTTCGGCCTCAAGCTGATGGCGGAGTCGGGTATTGCTCTGCTGCCGATTATTTCGGTTATTGTTGGTTTGGTCGTCGGTACATTGTTTGTGCAGCGCCAGCGCCGTTTGGCTGACCCGCTGATTGACCTGCGCCTGTTCCGCATTCCGGCGTTCAGCGCCTCGCTGGCGATTAATACCTCGGCGATTTTCGTAGGCTTCGGTTCATTCCTGTTCATTGCCCAATACCTGCAACTGGTTCTTGGTCTGTCACCATTGGAAGCCGGTTTGTGGTCGGTGCCGGGGGCAATCGCCAACGTCGTGGGTTCAAATATTGCGCCGATTGTCGTGCGGCGGGTGCGCCCCGCGTACGTGATCGCTGGCGGTATGGTGTTCGTTGCCATCGGTTTGGGGATGATTACCCAAATTGGCGTGAACTCGCTGGCTTTGGTGGTTATCGGCAACACCATTTTGTCGGTGGGCTTCGGTTTCATCTTCACGCTCACCAACGATATGATTATCGGTGCCGCGCCGCCGGAACGCGCGGGTGCGGCCTCGGCTATTTCGGAGACCAGCAACGAACTCGGCGGTTCGCTGGGTATCGCCATCCTCGGCAGCATCGGTCTCGCCATTTATCGCAGCCAAATCGCCACTTCGGTACCCGCCACGATGCCAGCCGAGGCGATCCACGCGGCGCAAGAAACCCTCGGTGGGGCGTTCGTGGCTGCCAGCCAGCTTTCGGAGTCGTTGGGTACGGCGCTCACTACCGCCGCACGCGAAGCCTTCACCCACGCTTTACAAGTCACCTCGACGGTCGGCTTTGTGGTCGCCATTGGGCTGGGCATACTGGCTGTTATGGCACTCCGCAATGTGCAGCCGCACACCGAAGGCGAAGGTGAACTACACGGTCATGGGGAACCGGTTCGTGAACCCATGAATGCACCCTCGCAGCCTACGGCACAAGTAGGGGATTAATAGACCCACACCCCGGCCCACGACGGTACATTCGCAGGCTCACTCCACCGTCAGCCGTCGTAACCGGAGAGGGACAAATTATGCGGAGCAGTCGCAAACCCTCCCCTACAGGAACCTTATGAGATGATGGAGGAGGCGTAGATGCCTCCTCTTTTTTGACCGCCCAAATTGGTTTCAACCCATTTCGCGAGGATTAGGTTAATATCGTTTGCCATTCGACAGCACTTAGCTTGATAAAGGGTGTCAACGTGGCAGACTACGATCTTATTTTGCGCGATGGATTGATCTACGACGGCAGTGGGCAGCCTCCGGTGCGGGGTGACGTAGCGATCAAGGGGGATAAGATCGCAGTAGTCGGCAGCCTCGGCACGGCGACGGCTGACCGTGAAGTCCCACTTAACGGCCTCGTGGTTGCCCCCGGCTTCATCAACATGCTCAGTTGGTCGGTCGAGTCGCTCATCGAAGATGGCCGTTCGCAAAGTGAAATCCGGCAGGGCGTGACGCTGGAGGTCATGGGCGAGGGTACGTCGATGGGGCCGATGAGTCCCGCGATGAAGGCCAGCCGGACACGCGGCATCCTCGGCAACAGCCACATCCATTATGACATCGAGTGGACGACCCTCGGCGAATACCTCGACTATTTGGAAAAGCGCGGCGTTTCCACTAACATCGCCTCGTTCGTCGGCTCTGGCACGCTCCGCACCTACGTGATGGGTGATTATGACCGCCCGCCGACCGAGGAAGAACTCGATGAGATGGGCAACCTCGTGCGGCAGGCGATGGAAGAAGGCGCGATGGGCATGTCCGCCGCGCTCATCTACCCGCCAGCAGCTTACGCCAGCACCGAAGAGCTGGTCGAGCTGGCGAAGGCGGTCGCCGAATACGACGGCATGTACATCTCACACATCCGCAACGAGGGCAGCACGTTCGTCGAGGCAGTGCAGGAGTTCCTACGCATCGTGCGCGAGGCGGACGTGACGGGCGAAATCTACCACCTGAAAGCGGCTGGCAGTTCCAACTGGCACAAGATGGATGAGGTCATCAAGCTCGTGCAAAAGGCGCGGGACGAAGGCTTGCCGGTGACGGCTGATATGTACAATTACGAGTTCTCCGGCACGGGCTTGTCATCCTGCATCCCCCCGTGGGCGCATGACGGTGGGCATAATGACCTGATGAAGCGCCTGCAAGACCCCGAAACCCGCGAACGCATCAAGCACGACATGAACACCCCCAGCCTTGAGTGGGAGAATATGTATAACGAGTACGGGCCGACGCGCATTCTACTGTCCGGCTTCCGTAATGACGCGCTCAAGCAGTACACGGGCAAGTGGCTGGCGGAAGTCGCGGCTGAACGCGGCACCGCGCCTGACGAAACGCTGATGGATTTGATCGTTGAGGATGACAGCCGCATCTTCACCATGTACTTTTGCATGTCGGAGGACAATCTCCGTAAGCAGATTAAAGTGCCGTGGGTGAGCGTGTGTTCGGATGCCGAGTCGCAAGCGCCGGAAGGGGTGTTCCTCAACCAGAACCCGCATCCCCGCGCATACGGTTCGTTCGCCCGTTTCCTCGGTAAGTTCGTGCGCGACGAAGGGCTGATCCCACTGGAAGAAGCGGTGCGTAAGCTGACCAGCTTCCCCGCCGAGAACCTCAAAATTAAAGACCGCGGTTGGCTCAAGCCGGATTACTATGCTGACGTGGTGGTGTTTGACCCCGCGAAGGTGCAGGACTACGCCACACCGGATAAGCCGCACCAGTACTCGAAGGGCATGGTGCATGTGTTCGTGAACGGCGTGCAGGTGCTGGCGGACGGCGAGCATACCGGCGCGAAACCGGGGCGCGTGGTGCGCGGGCCGGGGTATAAGGGATAGACGATTGAGATGGCGGAGGAGGCACGCCTCCTCCCTACACTTATCACCGATCTCTTTAAACATGCCCAAAGGCTAAATGTTCAAAAACTGCAAAAACCGCAAATGCAGAAGCAGCTTTTAGCGGTTAGCGATTGGCTTTTAGCTCCATACAAAATCGGTTTTGTGTCGTCAGTAGTTAAAAGTTAAAGGTTAAAAGTTAAACGGTCAGTCATTCCCTATTGTTAGGGAAGCGATAGCAAAATTGGCAGCAAAGGCGGCAATGGCAAAGGCGATTTTCGTGCCAATTCGGCGGATGGCTCGGCTGATTTCGCGGCAAGTATGGCACGCCGCCAAGATTGCTAATCAAGTTGTCAGTTTACAGTTATCAGTCTAATGCAAAAACTCAAATACGAACCGCCAATAACGCCAAGAAAATACAGAGAGCAATCCATAATTATATGATAGAACAAAAAGTCTAAAAAGTCAAGTTCGAGTCTGGTTTGAAAGTGGGTGGGAAAGGGTTAAGTGAGATGTTGGGGTGTGAAGCGGGGACAACAAGTATGTTGTCCCTACGGGCGTGGGGATGTGGAGGATTAGCAGATTGGCCGTCCGGCAGTCCTCTCTCAAAGGGTTTATTGTACGGTTGATGCGACAATGATTTCAGCGTTCTGGTCGTATGGCTGCTGTGGCGTACCATTGACGATGAGTGCGGCGCGTTCCCACGGGCGCTGCTGTTGGACGAAGACGAGTTCCTCCGTCATCCACATCTCCCAAAAGTGCCTGACTTCCTCAGTATCCCCATCCCGAGCGATGCACCGACGCTTGGCTTCATCGAAATCCGACTGAACCCACATTGAGCGGTCGATATAAGGCATAACTTCCGTCCGGCTGGCACCAACACCTTCTATGATGATGAGATCAAGACCTGCGGGAATGGTGATTGATCCGGTTCTGCCATGCGGCTGCCAACCCGGTGGTTGGTAGCTGACGGCTTCACCCAACCGCAGCGGTTTTAGAATCCCCTCAATTAACAGATCGCTCCAACCGAAGAAGGAATGATGCCAAGCAACATCGTCGGTGTGAACCACCGCAGAGTTAAGCACAGCGCGATGCAGCCGGTTTGCGAGCGTGGATTTTCCACTGCCGCTGCGACCATCCACCGCCACTATCCACGGTCGGTTTTGGCGCTTTTGGCTGCTGTCAAACACCGTCTGGACGAACTCGCTAATCGGTATGACGCGCCATAAGCCAGCATGTGGTTCGCCGGGGGCAAGATTCATTTTCATCCTCTATACCTTTCCTCGTTGATCGGGTCGCAGCACAGTCAGGGATGGTTAACACGTTCTCCTCAGGGCAACTCACCTGCCTACCAGTCGCCAGCATAGCCAATATCGTAGGGGGTAGTGATTTGCCCCACCTTGAACCAGCGCAGCTCGACTAACTGTCGCATGTGCAGCACGTCGTGGGCGACCCATGAACCCAGCAGTTGTCCGGCGGTGCGTTCGCCAAAGTCCGATTGGTGGCGGGCCTCCCAATTGGGTGATTGCAGACCCTTTAAGAAGGCGAGTGATTTCTCGCGCTCGGCTAGAAATTCATCTAACGACTGCTGGAGGTCACGCTGATTATAGGCGCGTTCAGTGACCCACGCATCGGGGTGAATGGGCGGCCACTGCTCGCCGGGGTGGTTCAGTGTGAGATCGACGCGCTGGCGGAAGTCGTCGCGTTCC
This sequence comes from Chloroflexota bacterium, assembly GCA_020161935.1. Lineage (GTDB taxonomy): Bacteria > Chloroflexota > Anaerolineae > Aggregatilineales > Phototrophicaceae > CFX2. Next base: position 767,117 of record JAIUNI010000002.1, on the reverse strand, counting down.
TCATCGACGAGGTGGCAGACGACTTCCAAAATTGACCACGACTCCGGTGTCGGCCTGACCTGCGATTCAGCCTGCGTGATGCCCGTGAGTAGAGAACGGATGATTTCGCCGCCGTGGGCGAGTTCTCCATACAGTATTTCAAAGTTCATTTGGGTGTTCCTGTGTAAAAAATCGTTGGTGGCGGTGAGATGTGTCGATGAGAGATAACGACGATAAAAATTGGTTTGGTATTTAGGCGGCGAAAGAACCCCTCCGTCGCTGACGCGACACCTCCCCCGTAAACGAGGGAGGAGAAAATGTGCGGGAGGATCTTTCTCCTACGAGAAAACAATGGCTTTTAATTCCTGCAAGCCACTCACCCCCGCAGCGACTTGATATAGGCTTCGCTGTCGGGGATGTGGACGGGCAGGTGACGGTAGGGTGGGCGCGGCGGCGCGACCAAGATCACCTCGATGATGCCGGCGAGGTCGGTGGGTTCGTCGGTCGGGTAAGGGGCTTTTGCTGTCCATTGAGCGTCGCTTAAGCCACGAATGACGGTCATTAGTTCGGCTTGGGTGCGTTCCCACTCGTCAAGGGTTTGCGCCAGTGTCTGCCCCGCGCGGCTTTCGATGCCGCTGTAATGGATGGCGCGACCGCCGCTTTCGGATTGCATCTGCTCAATGACCGGATGCTCCTTGCCGCGCTGCCATGCCTCGACCGCCTCGATGGTGTAGGCTTCGTAGGTGATAAGGTGCGCGAGCAGGTCTTTGAACGACAGCTTTTGATCCCAGTACAGCCCGTAGCAGATGGTATCTGGCCGCGTTTTTTCCGCATCGGTCAGGCGGTCGATGAGGCTGCGGACGGCGGCGTGTTCAATGTCGAGTTCACGGATGGCGGTCTCACGGTTGATAGTTGCCAGCATAGGTTTTCCTCTCCACAATAAGCCCAATTAGGGTGTATTCGCGGGTAGCGCTACATTAATAGTCGAGGATAGATTTTCGCGCAAACCTCACCCCTAAATCCCCCATTGGCTACCTTGCGGCAAGCTCAGTCGCCAATTGCCAATGCTTTGGCGAGGGGACTTTCAAGACTCTAGTTTGTCGCTTTTTCGATATACGGATCTCCACTGTTTAGTGCAGTGCTACCTATTCGCGCTGATACGAACTGTTGCTACAATAGAACTTGACGGTCTACCGCTGGTCTATTGATCGGACAGCATCTTGGAAAATTATACCTTCGATTTACACCGGATTTTTATTGGCGACCTGCCAATTTTGTTCATCGTGGAAATCGCCCTGCGTACCACGATTATGATGTTGTACCTGATGCTGCTGCTGCGGCTGCTGGGGCGGCGGAGCATGACACAGCTCTCGCTGTTCGAGTTCGTGCTGATTATCGGCCTCGGCTCGGCGGTCGGCGACCCGATGTTTTACTTCGATATTCCGCTTGTTCACGGGATGGCGGTGATTACCTTTGTGGTGTTCATCGAGCGGGCGCTGATCTGGATGACCAACCGCAACCACAAGATCGAGGACATTTTGGAAGGCACACCGAGGCTGTTGGTTCGAAACGGCGAATTTGATGTCGAGGGTGTGGACGCGGTGAGCATGTCGCGCAACGAGATTTATATGGAGCTGCGGTTGGTGGGTGTAGAACAGTTAGGGCAGGTGAAAATCTCGTACCTCGAAATGAACGGCGAGATGAGCATCTTCAAGTTTGCTCCCGAAAATGTGCGTCCCGGTTTGCCGCTGCTGCCGGGTACCGAACTCGGCAAGGCGCAAACGCTGCCGCTTGACCAGCCGGTCGCCAAGTCGGGGGATTACGCTTGCCTGTGCTGCGGCAGTACCGTATCGTTGGAGGCGGGGGAACTGCTGCTTAAGTGTAAGCAGTGCGACGATCATCAGTGGATCGAGGCCAGCCACACGGGGGTGCAAAAGCAGGAGGATAACCCGAAGGGGTGATTTGAGAAGTGATAAAACGGCATTCAATGCGGAATGGATTTTTGGCGGTTGACGAATTATTTCGGTAATTGGGGTTAAAACGGACGAGATGTATCTCGTCCCTACATCCAATCATTTATGTAGGGACAGCATACAGGCTGTCCGCCGACCTCTCATACCGAATTTAATAATCAATCGTCATTAATCCATTCCCTACAAAAAGACGAGATTAGTGGTCGGTGACGCGGAGGCGGTACACATCCTCCCTACAAAGTGCCTAGTTCGACATTCAATAGAAAATTATGAACCCACAACAACACGAAACCCCATTCCTGAGCAACCTAATTAAAGCCCGTGACGCGCACGAATATTCCTTTCACATGCCGGGTCACAAGTTCCTGCCGGGGCATCACCCGCTGATGACGGCGCTGGCAGGTGATTTGATTTTTGAGGCCGACATGAACGAGATCAGCCCCGGTGTCGATTACCTGCACGCGGCGAAAGGGGCGCTGCGCGAAGCCCAACGCCTACAGGCCGAGGCAGTGGGCGCTGACCACAGCTTTTTCCTCATCAACGGCTCGACGGTGGGCAACGAAGCCTCGATGCTGGCGGCGGTTCATGACGGCGAAACGGTGATTGTGCCACGCGCGGCGCACCGTTCAGTGTACGGTGGGTTGATCCTGTCGGGGGCGAATCCGGTGTACGTGCCGCCTGTGTCGCACCCACAGGTCGAGTTCCCGCTGGCGGTGGCGGTGGATACGGTGGCTGATTTGCTGCGGCAGCATCCAGAAGCGAAAGCCATCCAGATCACCTCGCCGAATTACTACGGCTACCTGTCGGATGTGGGCGGGTTGGCGCGGCTGGCGCACGACCACGGCATTCCGCTGCTGGTGGACGAGGCGCACGGCGCACACCTGCCGTTCCACCCTGACTTGCCACCGTCGGCGATCCAAGTAGGGGCGGATTTGGTCGTGCAGAGTTCGCATAAAACGTTGGGGGCGCTCACACAAGCCGCGCTGCTGCACCTCAACGGCAGCCTGATCGCGGTTTCGGGGGTTGAGCGTATCCTGTCGCTGATGCAGTCGTCCTCGCCGAGTTCGCTGCTGACCGCCTCGCTGGATGCGGCACGGCAGCAGATGGCGACCGAAGGCCACGCGCTGCTCACCGAGACGATCCGCTTGGCAGCATACGCCCGTGAGGGTATCCGCGCTATCCCCGGCTTGTGGTGTTACGGGGACGAGCTGGTCGGCGAATACGGCGTGTTCGCCCACGACCCGACCAAGCTGGTGATCCGCGTGACGGATACCGGCATGAACGGGCATACGTTTGCGACGCATCTCGCCGAGGAGCATAACCTGTTCGGCGAGTTTGTTGACCCCAAGCATATCATTTGCTCGATCACGATTGCGGACGATGAGGCGCGGGTGGATTACCTGCTCAACGCGCTGCATACAGTCGCCGCGCAAGGTAAACCTACTACCACCGAGAACACGCTGCCCTCGCTCGCCGCGCCCGCGCTGCCGCAGATGGTCATGAACCCGCGCCAAGCCAACTTCGCCGCCTCACGCCGGATGCCGTTTTCACAGGCGGTCGGGCAGATTTGCGCCGAGCAGATCATGCCGTATCCGCCGGGTATCCCGATGCTGCTGCCCGGTGAGCGGATTGATGCGGATATGGTGGATTACCTGCGGTATGTGAAGGCGAACGGTGTGGCGATTGTCGGGCCGGAGGATACGAGCCTTGAGTACGTGCGGGTGATTGGAGGAGAGTAAGAGACCCCCTCCGTCGCTGGCGCGACACCTCCCCCGTAAACGAGGGAGGGCTTTAGAGGTCAGAGGGTGCATGTACTTGAGTTAAATTGTTAGCAGGCGGACAGCCTGTCTGCTGTCCCTACACAACCGGATTTTTGTAGGGACGCGAGACAGCGCGTCCGGTAATTATCCCGTTAGCTTAATGCCTATGCACGGCGATGCGCCCCCACAACAGGCACGCTTTAAGCAGAGTTCACCAGACGGGTGGCATTGCCGACCTGATCGTGGATGAGCAGGCTGTTGTCCGGCTGCGGCTCGGCTTTGACACCGGCTTCGTTGAGGCGGGTTTGAAGCTGCTCGAAGGCCGCCGCGTCGGGAATGGTGAGCGTATATTCCCGCAGCCCCAGCGTTCCGGGCGGTTGGCGCTGTGACCCTGCCCAGATGTTCAAGCCGAGGTGGTGATGATAGCCACCCGCCGAGACGAACAACGCGCCGTGTGCGCTCCAGTCGGAAGCGATTTCCAAGCCGAGCAGGTCGACGTAAAAGGCGCGGGCTTGCTTCAGGTCGGCGATATGCAGATGCACATGCCCGATGTCTGTCCCCTTGTCGATGCCTGACCATGCCGGTAGATCAGCCTCACTCAGCAGTTTATCGACATCCAGCGCTAAGGTAGACATCTTGACCTGTTTGTTATCGAGGTACGTCCACTCGGAACGCGGGCGGTCGTGGTAGAGTTCCAAACCGTTGCCGTCGGGGTCGTCCAAGTACAGCGCTTCGCTCACCAGATGGTCCGAGAAGCCGCCGAAGGGATAGCGCTGTGACACGAGGCGACCGAACAGGTTGGCGAGGGCTTGGCGGTTCGGCACGCGGATGGCGACGTGGTAGAGGCCGGTGCTGCGCTGCGGCTTCGGCAGCCAATCGCGGTGTTCGGTCAGCTTGATATGCGGGGTTGTGCCGTCGGCGGAAAGCACCGCCGTGCCATCCTCATCTGCGAGGCGTTGGAAGCCCATTTTCTCGCCGTAAAAATCCAGCGAACGGCTGAGATCAGCCGTGTAGAAGTGGGCATAACCAATGTGGGTTTGCGCGGGTAGGGTAAAGCTGTTCATGATTAGAGAGTCCTTTCAGTATAGACTCCAGACGTGAGCGACATACGCTACATTACTTCCGTTTAGGAAATATTTACTTTTGTGGTAGATCGCTGCTCTGTTATAGAGAAAACGGGAAGGTCACAGACCCTCCCCTACAAGAATACAGGTCATTCATCTTGAATGGTATCAGTCATCGTGCGGTGTGGTGTCGCGGATAATCAGATTGTCGAAGTCAGCCGTCGCGCCGTTATCCACGCCGAGTCCGACCGTCCCGCCCAACGTCAGCGCGTCATCAATCGCCACGATGAAATGCCCCTCGACGAAGAACGCCACCCGCTGCTTGTAGGTGATGATCGTCAGGTTCACCCATTCGGGCAGCCCGTCATCTTCGCCGGGGACTGCGCCTTCGTAGTAGGTTTCGTTGCGGTTGCCATCCTGATAGCGCACGATGGTGGTGATGCTGCCGTCGGCCTCGCGCCGTAAGCCAAGCCGGTAGCCGTTGAGTTCCGCCCCGCCGAGGCTGGGGGTGGCACGGGCGTAGAACCACGCCGTACCGACCGACTGTGGCAGACGGATAGCGACGCTCGTCAGGAAGTCGCTGCTGTCGCTGAAGTTGCGGGTGTCCTCGCCATCGCCGAACAGCTCTACGCCGAGGTCATCGCGAATGAGGCGGAAAACGGGGCGATTGTCGTGGGTGATACGTAAGAACTGGCGGTGATCCACGACCGACATATCCGTCACGAATTCGCCGACCGCACCCAAACCGCTGACCCAGTACACATCCGTGCGGAACTTGTCGTCGAAGGCATCGCTAATGTCGCTGCGGAGTTCGCGGAAGATGCGGTCGAATACCTGCCGCTGAAGCTCAAGGGCGAAGCGCGCACTGGCGTTGCTGCTGGCGGCGGTTTCGGTAATCAGGCAGTCATCCACGCGCAGGATGTCACCTTCGCGGGTGTCGAAGGCCATGCCGCCGCTGGCGGGTGAGCCGCTAATCACGCCTTCAAAGCGGCTGACCCCATCACGGTAGACTTCCAAGCTGTCGCCGATGAAGGAGATATTGACATCTTCCCAGCGGTTGCGGTTGTAAAAGTTGTTGACGACGCGGTTGAACAGGATGTTGCCCGCCGCGTCGAGATGGTCGATGGTCATGTTGCCCGCGTCGAAGGTGAAGCGCAGGCTGCCGCTGACCCCCTGCCGGATGGTGAGTTGGTAGCCGCCCTGTTCGATCCACACGCGGCAAGTGAGCGCCAGATCGCGGATGGGCAGGATAGCGGGTTTCACGGTGACGGCATCTTCCATCTTTAGATATTGGTTGCCGCTTTCCTCGCGCCCGATTGAGGTGTTGGTGACGTTAGTCGTCTGCCACGTTTGGGGCAACCCTGATGCTTGGAAGTGTTCGCTGGCGGCTTCCGGTCGCTGGATGATGACGTTATCGAAGCGCACGGCACGGAAGGCGCTGTTGGTTTGTAGGATGACCGCACCCGCGCCCAACTGCGGCGTGATCAAATCTTCCACCGACATCACCAACTGGCGGTCGAGGTAGATCAGCGTACGGCTGCCCTCGACCCAAATCCGCAGGTCGTACCACTGCTGGGCTTCAATCGGCGCGGAGACTTGGCGCAGCGGACGTTCGGTATCCCGCTGGAAGATAGTCGCGTCTGGCCCATTCCGCCGCAAGATCATCAACCCCGGCAGCATCTCCAGCACCATGTAGCCATCACGGCAGCCGTTGAGGTTGGCGCAGCGGAAGATGATCCGCGCCCCGCCGCTCTGGTTGTCGAGGTTGACGCTGAAGCTGATGACCAGATTGCCGGAAACGGCGGACTGCCATTCGGGCTGCTCACGCCCCAGCACCACCAACGGCTGTTCGAGTTTGCCTTGCCCGATCAGGATGCCTTCGCCGCCTTCGTTCACCACCTGCCAGATGGCGGGGTCGTAATCCCAGCCACTGAGGCTGTTGTTGACCTCAAAATCGGCGACAAACGGCAGCCGCCCCGGTGGAATCGGTGTCGGGGAGGGCAGCAGAGTCGGTGTTTCGGTCGGCGCGGCGGTGGCGAAGTCGGTCGCGGTCGGCTGCGGCGTTTCCGTCACAGTCGCGGTAAACGTCGCGGTGGGTGTATCGGTGCGCGTGGGCGTGGGTGTGAAAGTCGGCGTATCGGTCGCGGTCGGGGTATAGGTTGGCGTATCGGTGGGGGCAAGTACCAGCGGCACGGCCTGAATATCGCCCTCGAAGTTGACCGTCACGGGGTTATAAGCCAGCCAGCCGATGTTGCCATCTTCGAGCAGCACTTGGAACCACGCACCGTCCTCGCTCGCGCCGATCACGATCAGCCGCATATCGGGCGTGACATCAGCAACCTTCGGGTACTGTGACCCCGGCCCGGAGCGAATGATGGTCGCCCGCTGTGCCTGTGCTTCCGGTGTGGCGAGGGTCGGCGTGGAACTGGGTGTGGTGGTCGGCGTATCGGTAAAGGTGCTGCTGGGGGTAAAAGTCGGCGTGCTGGTTTCCGTCGCCGTAGGTGGCTCTGTCTCGGTTGCCGTGACGGTCGGCGTACGGGTGGCGCTCGGTGGTACAGCGGTGCGCGTGTTGGTGCTGGCGCTGGTTTCGGTGGCGGCAAGGGCGGCTTCCAGCGTCGCGGTGAGCGTGACGACCGGCAGTTGATTATAGTTCAGGGCGATGAACACCACGCCGAGAATGCCGATGACCGTGACGATACCCACGATCCACGCCCAGCGCGACGAGGCTTTTTGAAAGGGTGCTGACCCAACCACGGCTGCGGGCTGCTGGGTGTTGGTGATGACCGTCGGAATATCCGGCAGTGATTGGGTGGGTGGCATCTGGGGCGGGCGTGGCAGCGCGGAACGGCTGAGTTCAAAGCCCATCATGGTCGCGTCGATGCGAGCCTGCTGCTGGCGGCGCTTGGCGGCAGCTTGGTCGATGTTGGCTTGAGCGGCCTTTTGCAGCGAGAGCGGCTTGCCGACGCGGGAGACGTTGAGCGCCTTCGCCAAATCCTCGACAAACTCGGTCGCGTTCTCGTAGCGGTTTTCCGGCTCTTTTGCTATCGCCTTCGACATGATGCTGTTGACGGCGGGTGTCAGGTTGGTGTCAACCTGCGTAATGTCCGGTATCGGGTCGCTGATGTGCTTAAAGATGATGGCGAGGGGCGTTTCGCCGGTGTATGGCAGTTCGCCCGTGAGCATCTGAAAGGTCATAATGCCGAGGGAGTAAATATCGGCGCGGCTGTTGAGCTTTTCGACACCCATTCCCTGTTCAGGTGACATATACACCGGCGTACCCAGCGCGTAACCACTCTGGGTCATGTCCTGCCCGGACTCAATCGTGCGGGCGATACCGAAGTCGGTCAGGAAGGCGTTACCGTCCGCATCCAGCATGACGTTGCTGGGCTTAATATCGCGGTGAATGACGTTGTTACGGTGGGCATAATCCAACGCCGAGGCCACCTGCCGCAGCATGTAAATGATTTCTTCATGCGGCAGTTTGCCCTGATCCATCACATCTTTGAGCGTGCCGCTGTCGAGGTAGCGCATGACGATATACGGCGGGTCGTGCGCCGCGTCGTAGTCGTAAATGGGGAGCAGGTGCGGGTGAACCAAACGGGTGAGCAACCGCGCCTCGCGCTGGAAACGCTCCATGCTCACCGAATCCAGCGCGATTGCCCGATGAATCACTTTGATGGCAACATCCCGGTCAAGGTTCGGCTGGTAGGCGCGGAAAACCGTTGCCATCCCGCCCTTGCCGATTTCTTCTACGATTTCATACGGGCCGATGCGCGTACCGATCATTAAACACCTGAGCTGGCAAAATAGTGCAAATAGTGTAGCACATCCACCTTAGCGCCGCATGTCAGTTTGAGGGAGATACGGGAATCGGTCTTGCCAAACGCAAACCAATTATTAACACTCTTGAGCGACTGATTATTATGGGGATACTATATCGTTCACATAATGAGGCTTATACCGCTGGCAGCGCGTCACAAGGGCCATACAGCGTGACGACCTTCGGCGATACCCAGCCAGTTAACCCCGCGCTGAGTTGAACTTGCAACCAACCGTCCGCGCCGCGCTTCAAGGCGGTTAAGTAGGAATTGGCGGGCAGCAGCCCAACCACGTCGAAATCCGTACCCGCGCCCTGACGCACGTTCACGTCGTAATCGCCGGTCGCGCGAACCGAGCAAATCCCTTCCGGTGGCGGGAGGATAGGCGGCGGGGCGAGGGTGCCCACCAGCGCGTTTGAACCAGAGGCGGCGGTTAAAATGGTGATCGTGGGCGACAGCGGGAAAATGGGGGTGCGTGTCGGGTGAGGGGTTGTCGGCGTGACATCGACTGTCGCTTCGGCATTCACCTCAGTCGGGTTCAGCGCCAATTCACCCGCTTTGGCGGACATCGACAGGTTGCAAGCGCTTAACGCAGCGGCCAAGATCAATAATCCGAAAGCCAATAATTTACTCACCATATCCCCCTGTTTCTGTTGTTATCTCTACTAAACGCCGAACGCAGGGAATCGGTTGGACGGGCAGCCTACGCGCGGCCTACGACTGCGCGGTGAGAATAATTCCGTGCTATACTGTGCGTATCAACTTGCCTCATTTGCCGTTCCTGTTAAACGGTGTTTTGTGCTGCCGGAGGGCAAGATGAATCCCCTGAATAGCTTCTTCACCGCCTTATACACCATGCCGCTGGAGCAAGCCGCCCTGTGGTCGCTGCTGGGTAACGTCGTGATGTTCGCGTTGGCGCTGCTGGCGGGCGAAGCACTGGTGCGCCGCTACCACGACAAGCCGAACTCGCCTGCGCCGGAGCCAATCAGCCGACAGGAAATCACGCTGGCGGTCGTTTGTGTCCTGCTGAACACACTGGTGGCGATTGTGGGAATTGTCCTGTGGCGGGCGGAGATCATCCAGCTTAGGCCAGACGGCGGGCTGCTGGCGACGACGGTTGACGTATTAGTTTTGATCGCGCTGATGGACTTTGGCATGTACGTGTTTCACCGCATGGCGCACCACCCGCTACTGTACCCGATCATCCACCTGACGCACCACCTCTACGAGAACCCGCGCCCGCTCACGCTGTTCGTGCTGAACCCATTTGAAGTGCTGGGCTTCGGTGCGCTGCTGATCGTGGTCATTTGGCTGTCACACGCTTCGCAAGTGGCGATTGTTATCTATCTGGCGTTCAACCTGATCTTCGGCTTGGTGGGGCATCTGGGGGTGGAGCCTGCGCCGGAAGCGTGGCTCAAGCTGCCGGTCATCCGCACGATTTCGACCAGCACCTTCCACGCCGGGCATCACCACGATAAAGCCCACAACTTCGGCTTTTATACGGTCATTTGGGATCGGTTGTTCGGCACACTGTCGCCGGAATACACCACCGATTTCGAACGCGCGAATGGCGGGTGAAGTGCTGGTACGCCGCTGCCAAGACAATCCCCGCCCCACGCTTACTCAATGATCTGCGCTCGCTGGCTTTTCACATGCGTTATAAGGCTTAAAATATGGGGCGACAACGAAAGAAGGTGAGAGATGGCAACATGGATCGCTCATTTGCGGGTAGCGGAAGGTTTGCTGGCGCTGATGCCCCATTTGGATGAAACCGCTTTTATGTACGGCAACCTTGCGCCGGATTCCGGCAAGCCGAACGCGGATTGGACAGCCTTCGACCCACCCAAAGAGATTACCCATTTCCTGCGGCGTGGTGAAGACGAGGATCAGATTCACGACCTCACATTTTATCGGGGTTATGTGGCCGCCTACACGCCGGACGAAAACCGCGCCGATTACAGCTTCCGGCTCGGCTATTTTGCTCATCTGGTGTGTGATAATTTGTGGTCACGGCGCTTTACCCCCCCCTACAAACACCTTTACCCCGAACTCGAAACGGATGCGAAAAGCGAGTGGATAGGGATAATTAAACGCGATTGGTATCACCTTGACTTTTGCTACTTGCGCGATCATCCCGACTGCATCTTTTGGCGCGTCTTTGTGCCGGTGCCGAACCCACCGCCGTATCTCGATTTTATCCCCTATGAGTCCCTCACCCATTCGCTCGACGATATTCGCGGTTTTTACAGCACACCCAGCCCGCAGCGCGATATTGACCACCCCTATGTGCATCTGAATGCGGCGATGATGTCCCGTTACGTGGCGGACAGCATCACACTCACCTATAACATCCTTGTGCAGCTCCAGACTCAAATTCCAGCAGATGTTCATTCGGCACTGAGCCTGTTACCAGCCGATAGCCTTCTCCCCTACGAGCCGCCGCTGGGTGATTTGTAAATAAGCTATCCCTATAACTTGGGGGGTGAAAGTTTGAATCTTCAAACCATCGCGGAGAACTTTTGTGCTATAATGGCTTTGTCTTATCTCGGTCTTCTCTTGGCGACTTGGCGGTTAATCGGGTTCTGTCTTTCTCTGTGACCTCTGTGTCTCTGTGGTGAAAATTGTCTTTGTATTCTCTGTATTTCTTGACGACTTGGCGGTTAATCGGGTTCTGTCTTTCTCTGTGACCTCTGTGTCTCTGTGGTGAATCTGTATTTGCCTTTGCGTCTTTGCTTCCTTGCGCCTTTGCGTTTTGTTATGGCGTTTGGGCTTTTGCAGTTTCGGCGGTTCGCTCCCTCATTCCCGCCGAATGTGACACAGCGGCGGGTTACTCCCTCTGTGCCGCCGGAGTTGTGACATTTCAGCGGTTGCAGCCGGGCTTCCCGCCACCACAAAATGACCCTTCGGCGGATGCACGGGAGCGAATCGCCAGTCAATTCAGCGGAATTTTTGCATATTTTGCAATTTGTGCATTAAAAGGGACAACAAAAAAGGGCTGCCACGGGCAGCCCTTTTGATCGTTCATTTATCACCGGATCACGGGATCAACAACCGCTGCCCGACCTTCACCAAATTGATGTTGGTGATGTTGTTCGCCGTCACCAGCGCCTGAATAGTCACGCCGTAGCGGGTAGCGATGTTCGCCAAGGTGTCCCCTGCCTGTACCGTGTAGTAACGGGGAGCGCGCGGGATCACGAGGCGCTGTCCGGCGTAAATCACGTTCACGTTGGTGATGCCGTTCGCCGCCGCGATCAATTCCGGCGCGACACCGTATCGGGTTCCAATCGTCCGCAGGGTTTCACCCGCCTGCACAATATGGACACCCGGTTGGCTGGGCGCGGGCTGCTGGGGTGTGGGCTGCTGCGGAACCGGTGCGCTGTAACCGATGATTAACCGCTGCCCCACGTAAATGACGTTCGCGTTCGGCAGGTTGTTAATTGCCGCCAGAATTTGCCACGTGGTTCCATAACGCGCCGCAATCGTCTTGAGGTCATCACCCGCCCGCACGATATACACGCTCGTCCCCGGTGGTGAGTTCGGCGGTGGGACGTTGGTGGTCGGGGGCGGTGTGGTTTCGGTGTAGGTGATTGGCAGTAGTTTTAGGTCGGCGTACGTACGCAGCAGGGTCGAATTCACCCAGCCTTGCTGCCCGTTCGCGAGTTGGATTTGTACCCACACGCCGGTCGGTGCGCGGCCAATCAGCACGACCTCGGTATTATAAGGAATGCTGGTGATGTCCTTGAACTGGATGCCGGGGCCGGTACGCACGTTCAAACGACCGGTGTTCACCGCCGCCAGCGAACCGGCTTGCGCCGCGACACCGAAGGCTGGCACGAGCATACTGATGACCAACGCCAACAGTATCAACATTGAAAATCGTTTGAAAACAGATGGTCGTATTGTGGTCATCGCACATCGTCCTGTCATAAATAGAGGGCATTACTTTATTTGCCCAAATCTTACTACTGATTATGAACACGCGCAATTGAGGTTGATTGGACTGAAAATGCGTCCTACGTTTCGCCACCTGCGCCTTTACAGTACAATAATAGTGAAGGGTGTCATCAATGACCTGCTGCATAGTATGGATTGTCTCTCCGTCATCGGGCGGATAACGTGGCAGGGTTACATCCACCTGTAAAGAGTAAATTTTTAATCGCTGCCTTATCATGAGCAGGATGCCAATATGACTGTTGCACCACTCGATTTATGGATTATCGAGCTTTCGAACCCGTTGTGGAAAGCGCCGCTCCGTTTGCGCGTCGAAAATAAGATGAACGTAGGCCGCGTCGTGGCGGGTGATACCGACAAACGCCCCGATGTCGATTTGACCCCCTACAGCGCCGAGTTGATGGGTGTTTCTCGTCTGCACTTCGCCATTGAGCCGGATGCTGACCGCTTGCTCATCCGTGACCTCGGCAGCGGCAACGGTACACAGCTCAACGGCAACCGCATCAAAGCCGATGAAGCCTACCGTTTGTCTACTGGCGATCAGATCATGGCGGGTTTGCTGCGTTTAGATGTGACCTTTGTGCTGTCACCAACTTACGGTGGGACGGTGCATCGCCAGCCGAGCCTGCAGCTGACCGATCAGACTCAGTTGGGTAAAGGACAGTTGGTGCTGATCGTCGAGCAGGACGAGGAATTCGCCAGTGCCATCGCCCTCATCTTGGAGCAAGCGGGGTACACCACCAAGATCGCCCACGAAGTCGTCGGAGCCATCCGCGCCTTCAACCAGAACCGCCCCAGCGCCATCATCGTGAACCCCATCCTGCCGGATATGAGCGGGTTGGAATTCTGCCGCTACATCCGCCGTGACGTGAAGATGAACACCACGCCGATGGTCGTCATTGGTACGGCTGCCAAGTCGCCAGAAAGTGCCGAAGCGATGAAAGCGGGGGTTGAGGTCTTTTTGGAACGCCCCATCAGCGCCCAAGAACTCCAGCACGTCATGTCCTCGCTGATCTCGCAGCACGAAACCGGCAAGTCGAACCTCTACACCAAGCATCTGGTCGGCACCGCGCCGTTGAAAGCCGTTCAGCCGGAAACGCGCCGCAATACCTGCGTACTGTTCGTGGCAGGCCACAGCGATACGCCGATTGTGCTTGCGGTACTGCCGAACCAACCGGTATCCTTCGGGCGGGCGGTGACGACCGGCGGCTTAAAGTCGCATATCGACCTCACCCGTTATGACGCGGCGAACTGGGGTGTCTCGCGCATTCATATGATCCTGCACCACAAAGATGGGCAGTTCTGGGTAGAAGATCAGGGCAGCGTCAACGGCTCGTACCTGAACGGCGACCCGCTAAAGCCTAAAGTGCTAACCCCGCTGAAGAATGCCGACGAGGTGCGGTTGGGGCAGCTTCGTATGTATATTTACTTTTTGGACGACAGCGAAGAGATGCCGTCCGCTAAAAAGCCATCCAAGAAGAAAACGCAGTCCGTGAAGAATACGGAACCGGAATAAGGTTTACATCACCATAGGACACTGCCGTCATGGACTTTTCCAACCAGATCATTCTTGTGACCGGGGCATCACGCGGGATTGGCCGTACCATCGCCGGGCAGTTCGCGGCGCAGGGCGGGCGGGTCGCCGTTCACTACAACGCCAACGCCAAAGCCGCTGAGGAGACGCTCGCCACGCTGGAAGGCAGCGGGCATCTGATCGTGCAAGCCGACCTCGCGGATGAGGCGGCTGTGCAGCGGATGGTTGAAACCGTCATCACCGAAATGGGTGGGCTGCATGTGCTGGTCAATAACGCGGCGATCTATGAAGACCACGCCATCGCGAAGGTTCGCTATGACGAATGGCAAGCGAGCTGGATGCGTACCCTGCACGCCAATTTGATCGGCAGTGCCAACACCACCTTCCTCGCCGCCCAACACATGATGGCGCACGGCGGCGGGCGTATTGTCAACGTGTCCTCGCGCGGCGCGTTCCGTGGTGAACCGGATGCCCCTGCTTACGCCGCCAGCAAAGCCGGACTGAACGCGATGGGGCAGTCTCTCGCAAAGGCGCTCGGCGGGCAAAAGGTTTATATCACAACGGTGGCTCCCGGTTGGGTGGAAACCGAGATGGCAGCGGCGCACCTCAACGGGCCGGACGGCGACTCGATCCGCGCCCAGAGTCCGCTTGGGCGGGTCGCTACACCGGATGATGTCGCTTATACCGTGTTGTTCCTCGCTTCGGCGGGGGCTGAATTTTTAACGGGTACGATAGTGGACGTGAACGGTGCGTCCTATCTTCGTACATAATGCGCGATCATAAGGTAGACTTTTAGGTTATGACGGACGCAAAACCAGCACCTAACTACCCCGATATTTTGGGCTATATCACCGATGACCAGTATTTGACCGTCGGTGTGGTACAAGCCGCGCTGGCTGTACGCCCACCTGTGGCGCGGGTCGGGAGGCCGTTCGGCGCGATCCTCCTGCTCCAAAATATGTCAGACTCCAGCGTGGATGTGACCGCGACACTGCATCTGCCGCCTAAAGATGTTGCCGGTCAAAAAGGCTATTTTGGCACGCCCAAATCGGTGATGGATATTAAACTGCTGCCCGCCGAAGTGGGTTACCTCGTCATGCCCATCAACACACTGCCCCGTACCGCACCCGCGCGGGAGTACACGATTGCCGTCGATGTGCAGGTCAAAGGCCCGGCGAAACCGCGATTCATCCGGCAGATAAATGCCTCCGACGAGATCAACCTCGATTATTACTTCGCCCTCTCCGAAGAATCGATTCAAAAATTGATCGTCCTCAAGATGCTCAATTTTTCCAACAAGAAGCGCGGGATGTTCGGCAGCATCATTGAGGCGACGTTTGCCCTCGCGCCCGCGAAGGAGATGCCGCGTAACGATGTCAAACCCGGTTGGTTCAGCCTGTGGTCGGTCGGGACGGATGGGGATGCCCGCCCGCTGCTAGAGCGCTATCGGGGTACGCTGGCACTGAGCGTCGTGCCGAACCTCAAGCCGCTTGAACTCTATCGAGCGCTGTACCCGATCACCAAAGAACGCTTCGAGCGAACCTACCCGCTCAGGGCAATCGAAGTCCATTTCATCACTAAGCTGATGGTGTATATCCTGAGCCTCGCGCCGCGCCCGCCGCTGGTTTACCACTATCCCGAAGAAGCCATGTACACCATCATGACGATTTTGAAGTCCGGTTGGCCGACCGACGGCACGCCGATTCCGCTGCCGTTCTGGTGCCGGGGTTTGCTGCATCTGATCGGCATGGACGCGGAAGTCATTGATAATCCGATCTTGGCGTTCACCGGTGCGTTGTACGACGATTTGCTGCGGGACGCGGTGGTTCACGGTTTCCATATTATGAGTGTCGCCACGCAGCGGCGCTTGGGGACGGAATACGACATCCGGGTGTACACCGATTATCTGGCACAGCAGTTGCGCCGCCCGAATCAAGCCGTAACCTTCGCGGAAATTTATCTGCCGCTGGTACTGGCGGGGATGGTCGTGGCGGAGGATGTCCCACTGCCGAACGAACCGCCGCTGCTCGAACGTATTCATGCCCTCATGAAGTTATATAACGCGCGTGCGGCAACCGAACGCAACCCGCAGACCGAAACCGCTTTCCTCATTGCCGAGGATGTCAGCAACTTCGCCCTGCGCCGCTACAATGAGTGGATGTGATGAGCCTCATCTTAGCGTGAACGATTTTGGGTTATCCATTTTTGCATTTCGCGTATAATAACATTATTGTTATGTCTGGAGGCGCTTGTGGCAGAAAGCCAGCCTGTTTTCCCCGACATCCTCGGCAGCATTACCGGCGGGGCGCGATTCAATGTGAACGCCGCCCAAGTCGCGCTGGCGGTGCGTCCCCGTAACGTGCGTGCTGGTCGCCCGTTTGAGGTCATCCTGCTCATTCAAAACGCGGCTGATAGCGATCTGGATGTCACCGCGATCTTGCAGCTTCCCCAAGATGCCAAGAAGAAGCCTAACCGTTTTATCGCTAAAGCCGAGCGTCTGGTCGTCGGGCTGCGTCCGGCGGAGGTCGGCTACGTGGTGCTGCCCGTCACCAGTTTACCGGATACCGCCATCAGCGACATCTACAAAGTGGGTGTCTCGGTGGATGTGAAAGTGGCGGGTAAGCCGAAGCGTATTCGCGCCAACGACGGGGGTGGTGCGGTCGAGTTAGACATGCTCAACCCGGAAACGGTTGAGAAGATGAACGACCTCAAGAAGCTGACGTTCTCCACCTCCAAGCGCGGGTTGATGGGGACGGTGCTAGAAGTGCCGTTCAACGTGCTTTCGGCGCAGATCGGGCAGTTGGTCGATCTCAAGGCGCAGTGGGTGAGCCTGTGGAAGATCAGCGACCTGCGGGATGAGCGCGTGCTGCTCGCCCGGTATGGGGACGCGCTGCAAACTACCCTGCTGCCGCGCCTGAAACGCGAACTTGTTTATGCGCCACTTTACCAGACTACCGAAGATCGCTTCCGGCAAGCGGGTTACACGTTGCAGGCCGCCGAAGCCCACTACATCACCAAGCTGCTTGTTTATATCCTCGAAATGGCCGCGCCAGAGGAAAATACAACCGATTATCTGAGCGATGAACGCTACAATGTGGCGCTCGCGCTGAAACGCTTCCAACGGGGCGAGACGGCACAGCCTGTTTTACCCGGTTGGTGCAAAGCGATGCTCAAGGCGATTGATACCAATCCATCCGCTGCCGAGCAACCCGCGTCGGTGCTGGCGGGACACGTATATGACGAGCTGCTGCGCGATGCCATGCGTCTCGGCTTTCAGATGGTCGGGACGGCGACTGGCGAAAACATGGGGTCGGAAGAAGATATTCATGATTACATCGAAAAATGGATCACCAAATTAAACGCGGGTCAGGCTGTGCTGCGGTTTAGCGATGTGTATTTACCGCTGCTGCTCGGTGGGGTGATTATTTACGACCGCGCCGTCCTCAAAACCGAAAAAGTTGGCGAAATGCTGACGGAACTTTCACGCTACATCAAATCAAGCTATGCTGAAGTCAGTGCTGAAGATGAAATGGTGTACAGTATTACCGAGCAAATTATAGATCGCGCTTTCCTGAAGTTTGGTTATAGGGCGTAGAGAATGATGCAAGAACCTATTCATCGACTGGAACCACTTTATCCCGATGTGCTGGGGTCGATTACCGGTGGCGCACGCATTAGTATGGATAAGCTCCAATGCGCGTTGGGGATATTTCCCCGCCAGACGTACATCAACCAGCCGGTCGAAGTGATTTTGATCTTACAAAATATGGTCGACCAACCGATGCAGATCAAAGTCGGTTTGCAACTGCCCAGCCAGGATAAAAAGGGTAATCCGGTCGTCATCGACACCTCGAAAAAGACTCTTTCGCTCTCGATGCGCCCCGGCGAAGTCGGTGTGCTGCGTGTCCCGATTATCCCGCTGCCGCCCACCCAACCGGGGACGGCGTTTCCGGTGCGGGTCGCCGTGCGCTACCGTACCCCGAATGAAGGCCGTGCCGTTCGCCCGCCCGCTGGTGGTGCGCCGCCTTCGGTGCTGAGTATCTCGACCTTTAAACTTCAAGCGCTGCGCGAAGTGGCATTCTCCGCCCATACATGGAACGAGTCCGCCGAAATTATCACCACCTATTTTGACATCGCGCCCAAGCGTACGCCCCCCATCGGGCAGGATTTACAGCCGCGTTACGAGAGCCTGTGGACGATGCAGGAGATGGCGGAAGAACGCGAACTGGCGCAGGCCAAGATCGAAGATGCCCGCCGTATTGCCAGCGGCCTGACGCGCACCAATATTTACCTGCCGATGATCGCTGCTGTCGAGGAACATTTCGCCGAGCGCGGTATGCCGCTGCACCCCGGCGAAACCCGTGCGATTGCCAAGATGATGACCTACACCCTAGACGAAGGCTTGGAACTCGAACCCGGCTTTTCGATGGAGGACAGCCGCTGGTTCCAAACGTTGTGCCAAGTGCTGGCGCATAACCCCGATGTCGAAGACTTGCCTAAAGGCGAACTGGTCACCAAATACCTGTTCGAAGCCGCCCTATACGACTCGATCTTATTAGGCTTCTCAACGATTGACCCCAAAGTTAAAGAAGACTTGGGCGATATGAACGAACGTGTTAATTACGCCAACCGCGTCCTCGCGTGGTTCGCGGGTGAAGGCGAACCCGACCCCAGCTACATCTACTTACCGCTGGCGATGGGCGGTATTGTGGTCAATATGCTGGTCGCCACGAAAGACGAGAATGCGTGGCAGGTGGTTGACCAATTGACCGAGGCGAATCGTGGTCGTGCGCGTCTCGCCAGCGGTGAGGTCGCCACCGTCTTTAAGGTGATGGACTCGCTGCTGAACCAAGCGGAAGATGCCTTAAGGCGCGCGCGGGTCGCACGACCTTAACCGTCTGCCCATCATCGAACGATGCGCTACACCTACCAGTATCACGGGCAAACCCATGCCCTATCCGTCGAACCGCAAGCAAACCGTCGCTTTCGGGTTACAGTTGGCACGCGCACACTGGATGTCGAAGCGCAGCCGCTAGCCGATGGTGGACTGCGGCTGCTTATTGACGGCGAGTCGCATATCGCGTATACCGCAGCGGAAGCCGACAAACGGTATATTCATGTGGATGGTGCTGGATATTCCCTCAGCGTGCCGAATACCACGCGCCGTAAAGGAACCAGCGCGGGGGATGGGCTGACGGCACAAATGCCGGGGCAGGTGACCACTATTCAGGTACAAGCCGGTGATATCGTCACGCGCGGGCAAACCCTGCTCATCTTAGAGGCCATGAAAATGGAAACCCGCGTCATGGCTCCCGCCGATGGACGTGTCACGCAGGTGTTCGTGACTGTTGGTGAGGTGGTCGAACGCGGGCAGCGGTTAGCGGACTTTGAGGTACAAACTTAGATTTTTGAAGAAGGACAAACCAGTTTTGAACCCCTACATTGTACTCATTCTCTCGGTTTTGGGTGAAGTGATCGCGTTAACGGCGCTGCGGTATGTGGTGGGTTTCACCAAGCCGCTGCCCATTCTGGTGGTCGTGGTCGCCTATGCGTTGTCGTTCGTCGGGCTGTATATCGTCCTCAAATCGCTGCCCGTTGGCATTACTTATGCCATCTGGGCAGGGTTGGGAACGGTCGGCACGATCCTCTTGGGGCTGGTGCTGTTCAAGGAAATACCGGATGGGATGGCGTGGCTGGGGATGCTGCTGATCGTGGGCGGCGTGATGGTGATTAATCTGTTCTCGAAAAGCGCCGCCGCCTGAGCGATTGGCCTTACTCGCCGCCCAGCCGTTTGGTTTCCATTGTCCCGTAGCGCAGGGTTAAACGGCTGTCACCAATGGTTGCCGTCTGGTTGATGAGCCATGTGATCGGTTCGCCGGGGGTGAGTTTATGCCCATCGAAGTTGGTGCCGTTGGCGGAATATAAGTCGGTGAGGGTAATGCCTTTGTCCGGCTCGCGTGAAATCCGCAAATGAACGCGCGAAATCCGTGCATCCTCGATCACCAGATCACAGCGGTTGGGGCTGCGTCCGACCACCAATTCGGTTTGCGGCAGGGGAATCCGCTGACGTTTACCCTCAAACGAGATCACATCCAGATAAAAATGATGAATGCGCGTTTGGGCTTCCCCGCCGCTGGTTTGTCTATCATCCCCACTTTGACCTATTGTAAACACGCGCTTACCTCATCTTATAAAGCTCGATTAACCAGCGTTAAGCCCTAGATTATGCCCAAAAACAAAGATAAGAACCATGTGGCAAATCGCCGAAATTTGTGTAAAATTGTACAAAGGCGATAAGTCTATTTCGTTTCGTGTTCATTTTCACAATAGCATACCTTTTTCTCGAAGTGGAATTAAGTTTCTTGGACTAACTTTTGCTCTCATCAGTTAGCCTTCTTACTGTCTGGTTTTCTAACCGTTATTTGTCGTCAGGAAGCATTTATGGCCTCGATTACCCCTCAAAAACCGCATTCGAATAAAAGCGGACTTAGCGGTACGACGATTGCGATTATTGTCGTTGCTGGTATCGTCCTGATTATCGGCGGGTTGCTGATTGGCACACTCACGCCTAAGCTGTTCCCCGTTCAAGCCTCGGCTGAATCTCAACAGATTGATAACCTGTTCCACATCCTGCTCGTGATCGGCGGTGTGGTGTTCTTGCTGGTACAGGGCTTGCTGGTGTACTCCATCTGGCGTTTCCGTGCCAAGCCGGGGGATACGGCTGATGGCCTCAATATGCACGGGAATACCACGCTTGAAATCGTGTGGACGGCGATACCGGCGGTCATTGTGTTCGTGCTGACCGTCCTAAGCTGGCAGGTGTTCAATACCATCATGCTGCCCAAAGATGGTGAGATGACCATCGTCGCGAACGGTGCGCGTTTCAACTGGAATTTTGAGTACGAAATGCCCTTGAGCATCATGGGCAAAGACTATGATGTTTCCAAGTTACCGCCGCCTGTACAGGCTGATCTGGCTGATGACGGCTTGCTGACACTCACCTCGGCGACACTGTACGTCACCAAGGATTTGCCGGTCGTCATGGAAATGGAACCGGTTGATGTCATCCACGCCTTCTGGATTCCGGCGTTCCGCGTCAAGCAGGACTTGATCCCCGGTCGTATTACTACCGTTCGCTTTACCCCGAGCGAAACCGGCGAATACTTGATCGAATGTGCCGAACTGTGCGGCGCGAACCACGGCGCGATGCGTGCGCCTGTGATCGTCGTGGCGAATGAAACCGAACTGGACGCGGCACTGATGCCGATTATGCAAAAAATCGTTGAACCCCCGGATGATCCGGCTGAACGTGGACGTATCATACTTGCGGATAACACGTACCCCTGCTTCACCTGCCATAACTTGGCTGACCTTGCCGCATCGAATTGGGTGGGTAATGTTGGCCCCGCGCTGAATGGTGTCGCTGACCGTGCCGCGACCAGTCGTTCCGCCGTAACGGGCGAAACGCCGCAGGAATACCTGTATAACTCCATTCATAACCCGACCGATTATCTGGTTCCCGGCTATGGCCCATTGATGCCGGTGTTAAATATTCCAGAATGCCAGGTTTGGGATATTGTGGCCTACTTGGCGACCCAATCCGAAACGGGTGAACCGCCGTTTGAAGTTGTCCCGCCGGAACAATGCGTGGTAGCAGGGCCGCCACCCGGAGCCGAGGCGACACCGGAAGTCGGCGCAGAAGCCACCGCTGAGGTGACTGGCGAAGCGACTGCCGAGGCCACTTCCGATAATCCGGTTGGCGAAGAAGCGATTGAACAAATTGGCGGTGCGCCGGTAACATCACCCGTTGCACCGACCGCCGAAGCGTCGGCAGAAGTAACCGATGAACCGACCGCCATTCCGGCGACCGTTGCACCCTAATTGATATTAAACTGGTTAGCAGTTAGAAGGTACTTGGGAAAGGTTTCATTATGGCAAGCATTACCGTACCCGGAGGTTTAGCAGAGGGCGAAATTCGAAAGCTCGAACGCCCCAAGCTGCGAATTGCCGATTACCTGCGCTGGAGTGTCGATCACAAAATCATCGGCGTTCAGTATATGGTTACTGCGTTGTTTTTCTTCATCATTGGCGGCACGCTGGCGATGATGATCCGTTGGGAATTATTAACCCCCAATCTGGATGTGGTTCAAACAGGCAGTCAGTTCAATACGCTCTTTAGCGTTCATGCGCTGGTGATGATCTTCCTGTGGATTATCCCAATGTTCGCGGGATTTGGTAATTTCCTTGTGCCGCTGATGTTAGGCGCAAAGGATATGGCCTTTCCGTGGTTGAACGCTTTCGCTTTCTGGCTGATTCCACCCGCCGGTTTGCTGCTGTTGGGCAGCATGTTGGTTGGTGCGCCGGAAGGCGGCTGGACAATGTACCCGCCGTTGAGCACGATCTACAGCGGTGATGGGCAAACGTTAGCCGCCCTTGCTGCTCACCTCTTGGGTATCAGTTCGATACTCGGCGCGATCAACTTCATTGTTACCATCAAGAACATGCGCCCTGAAGGCATGGGCTGGTGGCAGATGCCGTTGTTCTGCTGGGCGATTTTGGCGACCTCAATTATCGTCGTGATGGCGACCCCTTTCCTTGCGGGTGCGCTCACGCTGCTGATCCTTGACCGTGTTGGCGGAACCAGCTTCTTTGATGCCACCAAAGGCGGTGACCCGCAGCTCTGGCAGAATGTGTTCTGGTTCTACAGCCACCCCGCCGTGTACATCATGGTGCTACCGGGGATGGGCATTCTGTCGGAAGTGCTGTCCATCCACGCCCGTAAGCCGATCTTCGGTTATAAGATGATCGCGCTTTCCAGCCTCGGTATCGCCATTATTGGCTTTACCGTGTGGGCGCATCATATGTTTACCAGCCTCGCGCCGCAGTTGCGTATCCCGTTCATGATTACCTCGATGATTATCGCCGTTCCCACCGGTATCAAAATCTTTAGCTGGTTGGGGACGCTGTGGGGCGGCAAGATACGCCTGAACAGCGCCATGTTGTTCGGTCTCGGCTTCCTGTCGATGTTCGTCATCGGTGGTATCAGCGGTGTTATGCTGGCGGCTGTCCCCTTCGATATTCACGTACATGATACCTACTTCGTCGTTTCGCACCTGCACTTCGTCTTGTTCGGCGGCAGCGTGTTCACCATCTACGCCGGTATCTATCACTGGTATCCCAAGATTACCGGACGGATGCTCAACGAACGCTGGGGTAAGGTTCACTTCTGGCTGACCTATCCGGCCTTCTTCTTTACCTTCTTCCCCATGCACATCGCTGGTATGCTCGGTATGCCGCGCCGTGTCGCCATCTACCTGCCGGAATTCCAAGGCATCAACACGATCATCAGCATCTCTGGTTTCGTGCTGGGGATTTCGACGTTCGTACTGCTCATCAATATGATCGTGAGCTTGCGGAATGGTAAGATCGCGGGTGCGAACCCGTGGCGTGCGCTGACTCTCGAATGGGCGACCACTTCACCGCCGCCCGCAACCAACTTCGTTGATGACCCCGTGCCGTTTGTTGACCCCTACGGCTACGGTTCACAGGGTTCGCAGGAATATCTGGATGCTGTGGATCGCCGCTTTGGTGTGGGCGAGGAAGTGTTTACGCCCCGCCCCGCGCCGACACCTGCGCCGTCGGGCGACTAATGCGCTTGAAACAGGGCGAAGTTCAGCTTCGCCCCTTTTACGGTAAGCAGGGGGTTGGTTTTACTGGAATAAGAGTATGACGCAACACGTATTGGAGCAGAAACTCACTCGGCAGGAACAGCAGGCGCTGCGAAACCGCCGTACCGGGCTGGCGATCTTCCAACTCTCGTGGATTATGACGTTCGTCTGCCTGATTATCGTGAATTTTACGATGCGCGGGGGCAGCCCGACGTGGCCGCCTGAAGGGGTAACGGTCGGCAAGATTATCCCCACGCTCATGACGCTCGCCCTCATCGGCAGCAGTGTTTTCATCCGGCGCGGAACGAAGGCGCTGAAGGCGGATAATATCGCTGGTTTTACGACCAACTGGCGCTACGGTTTAGCGCTGGGCGGGCTGTTCGCGGTGGTGATGGCGATTGAGTTTATCCGCGCACCGGGCAGCGGACAATTTCTCAACGTGTACCGGTTGATGATCGGTTTTCATCACGTACACGCCATGGCGATAGGTTACTACCTGATCCGCGTTTACCAGAATGGACGGCGTGGGGTGTATAGCGCAACGGACTTCTGGCCTGTGGAAGGGGGAACGAGCCTGTGGGACTTTGTGACGGTCGCGTGGGTGTTGTTCTATGTAGTGCTGTACATCATTTAATGAGTTGGGTTGAAGGTTAAAAGTCGAAAGTTTATAATTCACTTCACTTTTAACGATAACTGGTTATGAATTGACGGAACAGCTTTGAAGCGAGAGGATTAGCTTATGCAACCAGGACTTGCCCGCGCGGTGCCACTGGGCATTCTGGGCTTTATCGGCGGCGCTCTGCTAGCGCTCGTCATTCGCATGTTACAAGGGCTTGACCCGGCAGGTTCGGTCGGTGCGGCGTTTGTGTTGGGCGCGTTCATCTCGTCCGGCACGTTCGTGTGGGGCATGGGTGCCTTCGACCCGCGCATGAATGTTCATGGCGACCATGCTGCGGACGAAGGACACGACCACGCGATTGTGAAAGCCGCCCCTGCAAAAGATCCCAAACCGATCAGTATTCTCGGCGCGTTCACTTGGCAAATGACCTTCTGGACGATCCTCGGTATCGTGGTGATTGCGGCGCTTGCGTTCCTACCCTCAGGGCCGCACATCCGCAACGTGCATCCGGGGCAAGGTGATGTCGCCGGTGTAGGCTTCGTCGCGCTGGGTGGCATTTACCAACCGATCCGCGAGTTCCTGCAAACCGCGACTGGCCTTGAACTGCTGCCTGCTATGTCGGCTGAACTATCCGGCTTGCAGGTGAGCTACCTCGTGCTGTTCATCGTATTTGTCGCCGTAACGATGCTTTCGCTGTTCCTCGCGGGGGCGTTGTTCGCCGGGGCATTACAATACTTCGCGAACGGCAAGAAGAACCCCGACAGCGCCAACATCGCGTGGCGTGTGCTGGTCTTTATCTTGGGCGTGGCTGCCCCGCTGCTGACCATTCCGCTGCTCGTGCCGAGTAAGGAACTGCCAATGGCGATCCTTGCGCCGGTGTTCTTACTCGTGCCGCTGCTGCTGTTGATTGCTTATCGCAAACCCATCTGGGCGATCCTCGTCCTCATCGGCTTGCTGCTGCCCGTCATCGGCCCGCCCGTCAACATGCCGAACATTGCTTCGGTCATGTTCGCGATTATCGGCGTGGGCGTGCTGGCCTTCATTTTCAACGTACTGCGCGGCGTGCTGGCGGAAAGCACGTGGCGTATCGCTGCGGGTGTCGTTCTGTCCATCGCGGTGATCGCTTTGGTCATCTACACCATCGGTCTGACACGCTCGGATATTTGGGAATTGATATTCAGCCTACTGGTCGTGGTGTTCAGTCTGCTGCTCCTACTGCCGGTGCCGTACCTCAAGATGATTATTCCGGCGAGCATGTGGGCCAAATTCGCAGCGATCAAGTGGATGACCCTGATCCCCGATGTTGCGGGCTGGGTGGCGAACCTGCTGCGTACCGGGCTGCCGAGCTTCCTCGGTCAAAAATAGGAGTTTATTGACATGAGTGAAATGAGTATCGAGTCCGCGAAGACCCCAGCCGAAGCACCCGCGCCGTCGGTGGTCACCCACAAAGATGCGCCGGTACACGGTCATGACAATATGCACATCGCCGAGCGTGCCGAGAACTTAAAGTTCGCCACATGGCTGTATCTGGCCTCGGAAGTGGTCATTTTTGCCTCCATGATCGGCGTGTTTATTGTATTCCGCATTCAGCACCCCGAAATCGTATTTAAGGTACACGAAACCACTAATATCCTGCTGGTGACGTTGAATACCTTCCTCCTGTTGACCAGCAGTTGGGCGATGGTCATGGGCTTGCGTGAAATCCGCGTGAATAATCCCAAAGGGCTGATCCGCTGGTTCGGCCTGATGTGTATCCTCGGCACGATTTTCGTCGGCCTGCAATATGTGGAATATCAAGAACTGGCGCATCATGGTATCGCCCTGTTTAATCAGGGTAACGAGTACGACGGCTTCGGAATGCGCTTCTACGCCCCGACCGCTTTCCACGGCGCACACGTCATCATCGGCGTACTGTGGGGCTTGTTCGTCATCAACAACACACGCAAGGGTAATTACGACAGCAAGAATTATGCCGGTATCGAAGTGTTCGGCCTCTACTGGCACTTTGTCGATGTTGTCTGGGTTATCCTCTTTACAATGCTGTATCTGGTCTAGGGGGCAACATGACTGAAGTTACACACGACACTGAAACGCACATTGTAGACGCGCACGAACAAGAGCACTACGACGAGAAATTCTCGTTCGTCGGGCGGACGTTCAACGTTCCCACTTATACGGGTGTGTTCGCCCTGCTCGGTGGGCTGACGGTCATTGAAGTGCTGCTGTCACGGCTGGAACACAGCAGCATTATTACGATCATCATGCTGGCGCTGGCCGTCTTTAAAGCCGGTTTGGTGGTGTGGTTCTATATGCACCTCAATAAGGATAACCGCATCTTCCTTGCGACCCTCCTTATTCCCGTGGTGCTGGTTATTCTCGCCGTCCTGTTCCTCTCGATTGTTCCGGTTGGCGGCTATTCCTAAAGCGATGGCCGACCGCACCGCAGTCCTATTCAGTTCCATATGAGTTCAGGCGAGGGCGAACCAGCGAGTTCGCCCTTATTGATTTCAGGGGGATATGTATGCGTATCAAATTGACGGATCAAGTCGCGGTTGTCACCGGCGGGGCGCACCGCGTAGGGAAAGCCATTGCACTCGAACTTGCTCGTCAGGGCGTAAATATCCTCGTGCATTACGGCACATCCTCGCAAGAAGCCACTGAAACCGTTCGTGACATCAAATCGCTGGGTGTCGATGCCTACGCCGTGCAAGCCGACATCAGCAAGCCGGAAGCGGTGGAAACGATTTTTACGGCGCTCCGTGACCATTTCGGGCGGTTGAATATCTTCGTCAACAGCGCGTCCAATTTTCAGCAGCGTGATCTGCTCAGTGTGTCGCTGGAGGAATGGCAGGAAACGATGGCGATCAACGTCACCGCCGCGTTTCTTTGCACGCAGGCAGCGACCGCCATGATGCGCCAGAACGACCCTTCCGGTGGCAGTATCATCAACATCCTCGATAAGGGCGCGATTAGCCCGTGGCCGAAGTATCCACATCACAGCATCAGCAAAGCGGCACTGTGGATGCTGACGCAGGTGAGTGCCGCCAGTTTGGGACCGGATATTCGCGTCAACGCAGTCATCCCCGGCCCGGTGATGAAGCCCGCCGGAACGAACATGAGCGACGAGGAATGGGCGAAAATCGGCAAGAATACTACACCTGTACAGCGCGTTGGCTCACCGGAGGATGTGGCGCGGGCAGTCGCCTACCTTGCCAGTGAGGACTACATTAACGGCGTGGCTATTCCCGTCAACGGGGGTGAGCATCTCCTGTATTAGGCTGGTTTACCCCGCGCGTTCGAGAATGTGAGCCACCACCGTCGCGCCGGTGCCGCCGATGTTTTGCGTCAGGCCGAGGGCTGCGTCCTTCACTTGATTTGCGCCAGCCTCTCCCCGAAGCTGCGTAATCAGGTCCACCAGTTCGTAAATGCCAGTTGCCCCGACCGGATGCCCGCGTCCTTTCAACCCGCCCATCGTGCTAATCGGCAGCCGTCCGCCAATCGTGAACTCGCCATCCTGTGCGCGGTAGGCGGCAGTGCCGGGCTGCGCGAAACCCGCCCCTTCCAGACTCAAGGCCGACATCACCGAGAAGGCATCATGCACTTCAAACAGGTCAATGTCATCTGGCTTCACCCCGGCCTGCTGGTAGGCTTTTTGGGCGCTGCCGGATGCCGCTTCCAGTGAGAGGATATTGTGGCGGTCGGCAAGGCTTATGGTGTCGGTCGCGGAGGCACTGGCACGGACGCGGATTATTGGCTTATTCAGGGTTTTCGCCATGTCGAGGGGCGCGAGGATAACGGCTGCCGCACCGTCACAGATGGGCGAGCTGTCGTACAGGTTGATCGGGTCGGCAATCATCGGGGCGCGGTCATAAACAGCCTGTGAAATCGCTTTGCGGAACATGGCGTTCGGGTTATTTACAGCGTTCTTGTGGGCGTTGATGCTGAACGCGCCAAAGGCTTCGTGTGGGACTTTGTACTCGTACATATAGCGCCGCATGATGAGGGCATTCAAGGCCACGAATGACGCGCCGTGTGCGCCTTCGTAATCCGCATCGGCGGCGGTTGCTAGCGCAGAGGTAATCTGAGCCGTGGTTTCGTCGGTCATCTTCTCGACACCGCACACCGCCACCACATCGACCATGCCGCTGGCAACAGCTCGTACAGCCGTTTGGAAGGCCATCCCACCAGAGGCACAAGCCGCTTCGACGGTTGCAGCCTCAATGCCCCGCCAACCACTGTAATCAGCAATCAGGGTTGCGAGATGCGCTTGATTACTCAACCGCGCGGCCAGCATATTCGCCACATACAGCGCGTCCGGCTTTTCGATACCCGCGTCTTCTGCTGCCTGCCGGAGTGCGCTCGCCCCTAACTCGCGGAGGCTCAACTCCCAGAGTTCGCCAATCGGTGTTTGCCCGATCCCAATAACCGCTACATCACGCATGAGTCCACCCTGTACCATATTTCACAAAGTCATAGTTAAACTATAGCATAAGGCAACTCTCAAAACCTAGCAGGTTATACTTAACGTTTAGTTGTAGAGTTTTTGAACGTTAAAACCTTCGCCTTTGGCAGCCTTTTGAATGATAGAATGGGTTGACAAGTGGTTTCTTTCATAATGGGATCGACATTCTGATGCGTCTTCGAAAATACGAACGCGACGACAGTCATGCTTATACCTTTGGTGTGTTCCCGACGCTGGAACTGATCCAGCACCAACCGGACAGCGTGAGTGAAATCCTGCTGCATTCCTCCGGTGTACGGAATGAGGGGATCGCGAAGATCAAAGCGCTGTGCCAGCAGTTAGGCATCCGTGTCTCGGTGGATGATAAGTTGGTCGAGCGCTTGGAGTCGAAAGAAAACACCTACGCGGTTGGCGTTTTCCAGAAGTACGAACGGGCGCTCAACGCCGGGGCGAACCATGTCCTACTGGTTAACCCATCCGATATGGGCAACTTGGGAAACATACTGCGAACGATGCTGGGTTTCGGCTTTCAGGACTTGGCGCTCATCAAACCGGCTGTTGATATTTTTGACCCGCGTAGTATCCGCGCGTCGATGGGGGCGCTGTTTCAGGTCAACTTCGCTTACTACGACTCGTTAGATACTTACCGCGCCGATTTCCAGCACGCGCTCTACCCGTTCATGACCAACGGTGAGGTGGTGCTGGGCGAGGCGACGTTTACACCACCGTTCACGCTGGCGTTCGGGAGCGAGAGCAGCGGCTTGCCCGAAAGCTACCGTAAGCTCGGCACATCCGTGACCATCCCGCAGACCAAAGCGATAGACTCGCTCAACCTGTCGGTCGCCATCGGCATCGCGTTGTATGAGGCGGGGAAGAAAGGATAAATTATATGCGTATTGAAGATTATGAAAATAACTATCGTTTGTCACTAGATGCGACTCAACAATTTCTTGAAAAAGCCTTTGTCGACATAAGCGTTGGTGGAGAATTGCCACTCGATTCTAATCAAATTACGAGGGCAATCTTACTGCGAATGAGAACTTTTTACCTAGCTCAAACTAAGATGAAAGATCGCCTTAAAAAACGCTATGTTGCGCCTGCATCAGACTATTTTGTAGAGGCTATAGTTTTTTACCTAATGCTTTTAAATGAAACCTTCAACTTAAATATAGAGGTGAAATCAGAATTTCAAATAAAAAAAGGATTACGTCCTGATATTTCCATTTGGCGAAATGAGAAGCTGTTCGCAATTATTGAATGTAAAACTCAGTTAGGGTGGAGTAGAAGCAATTGGGAACAAGATTTTTTAGATCGAGAAGTCAAAATACGAAGTAGTTTTTCGAATGTGAGAATGTTTTTACTTGTACTGACTGAGAAAAATTGGTCTGGATTTGGCGACCACCATCGACTGGAAAAAGAATATTTTGTCCTTTCAAAAATTTGGCCAACTGAGATTATTCCAGAAAACTTAGATGAAATAATCAAGACCCGAATCGAAGTTTTATTTCAGCAAATCAAGAATTTAGCAGTTAATCAAATTTGAGTCGTTGAATTCAGGTTATTGAACAATGGTTGGAATAGTTCATGAACAGCTTTCGTTAATGGCGATTACTCGGCGTGAAGTCGAACGCTACGTCGGACATTCTGATGAGTCAAACCTCTACTTTCTCGCTGACGATCAACAGGGTGTCTATACGGTCATTGATGTTCCTCATGCTCCACACCAATATCCGACTGAAATCGTCGTGATGGCGCGGGTGGTGGGTGACACTATCGTGATCGATGAAGACACGACCGACAAACCGCTGGTCGAAGCCTTGATGGTTAATGCGCATATTCCACGCGAAAAAATCATTCTCGCTTATCAGGGTGAAGTGGTTCCGGTTGAGGCTTCATAGTTATTGTCACCCCGCCACCAACGCGCTTTATCTACAAGTTGGGGACGAGAAAACGCTGATCGCCAACGCGAATTAGCCGCGCATCTCCCCAGCGATTGCGGTCATCCGCGCCTGAATAAGCGTTTGGTCAGTAGGGGTGTAACGCTCGAAGTGAACCGGGTCTTGAGCATAATCAACAACCATCTGGAAGAAGCGCGAACTGGCGAAGGTCCGGTTGTAAACCGCCCCTAAATCGAGCGTCATTGTGTCACTGCCAGATAAAGGAATGGTGATGATCGGAAGCGGGCTATCCACACCAATTTCATAATAGTAGGTCAGCCCTTTGGTCAGGGTTGGGCGCGGGTCGCTCACCAGCACCCAATAGGGGAACGCTCCAGATTCCCGCAGCAGATAACTCGGCATGGCATTGAGTAAGGGCGAAGTTTCGTGCAAGTAATCAATCTCGACCAACCGCAGTTCGCTTTGGAACGTTTCAGTACGCTTGGCAAGATAATGGCTGTGATGTGCGCCCCTCGGCTTATTGGCGGGCGAAAGCAGTTCAATTCGGGTAACCGGCTTACCCAACAAATCGCCTTCGCCCGCTTGATAAATAGCGATACCGGGTAGATATTCCTCACTCGTCAAGGTTTCAATGATCAATGTGCTGCGGGCAGGAGCGGTAGCCGTCAGTGGGCTGCTTTCTCGGCTGGCGCTAGGCAGATTCCCGGCGCGGAAAATGGTAACGTCAGGCACAGTTCCGCCTGATGATCGCAGTCCAATAGGCGGGATAATCTCACTAATTTGCATGGTCTTTTCGCTGCGGGCGAAATACCCGGCGGGTAATCGCTCGTCAATACCCCGCAAAATATCAACAACATGCACACTATGAAAACTTTGCCACCCGCCCGGTTCACTTTGGAGGGCGCTGTTGAGATGGGCATTTACGCCGGGATACAAATTATGTTCAGAATGGATAGACATATATTGGTGTCCTTTTTCATTAGAAATAGAATAGCACAAAACTTTTTCCAATACTGACCAGCGGAATCGTTGGAGAAGTGTGGTATGATGCTTTCACACCTCGCTGAGGCAATGCCGCACAAGCAGACACACGCACATCGCAAGCACCCTGAGAATCTCCTTTTGAGAAGTCAACACGCCGTGCCCGGAGAGACTGCTACGTGGCTACCGTGTAATCATCATATGGAGTAATTTGTGGTCGCATCATTTTCTGATCTCGGCTTGAGCGAAGCTACGCTTAAAGCCATTAGTGAACTCGGCTATGAAGAGCCGACCCCCGTGCAAGAGCAAACCATTCGCCTGATGTTGGAAGGCGACGATGTGATTGCTCAAGCCCAAACCGGAACCGGCAAGACCGCCGCTTTCGCCCTGCCGATCCTGCAAAACGTGGATTCGTACCTTCACACTCCGCAGGCGCTGATCCTGACACCGACGCGCGAACTGGCGATCCAAGTCGCGGAAGCCATTCAATCCTACAGCAAGTTCCAGAAGGTTTCGGTGCTGCCGGTTTACGGTGGGCAGCCGATTGAACGCCAGCTTCGCGCCTTACAACGCGGGGTGCAGGTGGTCGTCGGGACACCGGGGCGCATTATGGATCACATGCGCCGGAGAACCCTGAACCTTGAGTCGGTGAAGGTCGTCGTGTTGGACGAAGCCGATGAAATGCTCAACATGGGCTTCATTGAGGACATCGAAATTATCCTCAAAGAAACGTCCAGCGAACGGCAAACGGCGCTGTTTTCGGCGACGATGCCCGCGCCGATTGCGAACCTCGCCCGCCGTTACATGCGGGATGCCAAGCGGGTGACGGTGGCTGCCGAAAAGCGCAGCGTCCCGCAAATCCGCCAATCCTTTTACGAGGTGGGCAAGCGGGATAAGTTCGAAGTGCTGTCGCGCATCCTCGATTACGAAGTACCGACAGCCGCGATCATCTTCTGCCGGACGAAGCTGGAAGTCGACTCGCTCGTCCAGCGGTTGACCGCCCGCGCTCATGCGGCTGAGGCGCTGCATGGTGACCTCAACCAAATGCAGCGTGACCGCGTGATGGGGCGCTTCCGCAGCGAGCAGGTTGACCTGCTGGTGGCGACAGATGTGGCCGCGCGCGGGTTGGACGTTGACCATATCACGCACGTCATCAACTACGATATTCCGCTCGACCCTGAGATTTATGTGCATCGCATCGGTCGTACCGGACGGGCGGGGCGTACTGGCCTCGCGATTTCACTGGTGACCAACCGTGAAGCGCGGTTGTGGCAGATCATCCAGCGCTCGGTAGGTAAGCCGATCCAGAAGGAACGGATGCCGACATTGGGCGATGTGGTCAACCGGCGGCGCGAACGGTTTAAGGAAACGCTGCGCGAGACGCTGGCGGAAGAAGGGTTAGAACCGTTCTTCAAGATGGCGGACGAGTTGAGCGAGGAATTTACCCCGCGCGATATGGCTGCGGTGGCCTTCAAGCTGCTGTTGGGCGATACGCCGGAAGTGACCGAAGACCGCCTCGCCGAGCCGGAACCGACCTCACCGAAGACTTCTTTCCGCGAACGGCGTGAACCGCGCTCGTATAAAGAAGGCAAGCGCATCCGTATGGACAGCGAAATGACACGCCTCAAGATCGACGTAGGCCGCGAAGAAGGCGTTCGACCGGGGGACATCGTGGGCGCGATTGCCAACGAGGCGAATATCTCCGGTCAGGCGATTGGGGCGATTGAAATCCACGATCATTACTCGATGGTGGATGTGCCGAGTAAGCAGGTGGCGCATGTGTTGATGGCGATGAAGAGCGCCAGCATCCGCAACCACAAGATTAACATCGACATCGCGAAGCCGCGCAAGTAAGCCGGTCGGCGGTTGGATTTTGGAACGGGCATTGGAAACGATGCCCGTTTTTTATTTGTAGTCGATAGTCGCCAGCGATCAGTCGCCAGTCTTCAGCTTAAGACGAATACGAGTCGCCAAGATGGGAGAGAGCGCCATTTGAAGTTATCAGTTGCCAGTTTACAGTTATCAGTCAAAACAAAGTCGCCAGCGATCAGTCGGCAGTCTCCAGCTTAAGACGAATACGAGTCGCCAAGATGGGAGAGAGCGCCATTTGAAGTTATCAGTTGCCAGTTTACAGTTATCAGTTTAAGACAAATGCGGGTCGCCAGCGATCAATCGCCAGTCTCCGGCTCAATGCAAAGGCGGGCGAATGCGAGTCGATAGTCAATAGTCTTTAGTCGACAGAGAAATACCGATGGTTGTGGTGGTGAGGGTGGGTGATGCGGGGAAATAAAAAGCGCGACCTGAGATGATCGCGCTTTTGTAGACAGTTGGGTATCAAATTTACATTGCCAAGTAGTCGCGCAGTTGGCGGGCGCGGCGCGGGTGGCGCAGACGACGGAGCGCACGGCCTTCGATCTGGCGGATGCGTTCGCGCGTCAGGCCGAACTTCTGCCCGACTTCTTCGAGCGTGTAGCAGCGTCCGTTCTGCAAACCGAAGCGCAGCCGCAGGATACGCGCCTCACGCGGGGTGAGGGTCGACAGCACTTCTTCGATCTTCTCGCGCAGCAGGTTATCGTGCGCGCTCTGGGCAGGGGTGAGTTCGCTGTCGTTCTCGATAAAGTTACCGAGTTCGCTGTCCTCATCCTCGCCGACAGGGTGTTCAAGACTGAGCGGCTGCCACGACACACGCAGCATCCACTGGATTTTGCGCGGTTCGCACTGCATTTCCTTAGCGATTTCGTCAGGTGTCGGCTTGCGTCCGTATTCCTGCTCAAGCTGGCGTGCCACGCGGTACAGGCGGCGGATGCGGTCGCTCATATGAACGGGGACGCGAATGGTACGACCCTGATCGGCAATCGCGCGGGTGATGGTCTGGCGAATCCACCATGTCGCGTAGGTGCTAAAGCGGTAGCCACGGCGGTAATCAAACTTTTCGACGGCCTTCATCAAGCCGAGGTTGCCTTCCTGAATCAGGTCAAGGAAGGGTACGCCGCGCGACATATACTTTTTAGCGATGGAAACCACCAAGCGGGTGTTGGCTTTAATCAGGTGTTCGCGGGCATCCATGCCATCGTCACACTTCATCTGCCATTCGCCGGCCTTCTTGTGCGAGGGGTCTTTACGCAGCTTGCGCTGGCACTCGTCACCGGCTTCCAAGCGCTTGGCGAGGTTGATTTCTTCCTCGGTGTTCAGCAGGGGAACACGCGCCATTTCCTTGAGGTACAGGCCAACCGCGTCGTTGGAAAGCATCCCGTTGACATCATAGTCATCAAGGTCTTCCTCATCGCTCAGTTCGTCTTCCATATCCTCTTCGGAAAATTCGTCTTCATAAAAATGATCTTCGCTGTCACTGCCAAAAAATAAGTCGTCGGTGGGTTCCGTCCCTAATCCATCACCAAAGTCGTCGTCTTCAAAAAAATTATCTGATGTAACAAAATCCAAACCATCATAAGGCTGTTTTTCGTAGGCCACAGGTCACGCTCCGCTGCTGTAGATGAAAATTACGAAAATTGCAGACTACTTCAGGAAATTCTTCAAACCCGCCAAGCGCGGGTCAATGGCATTTGATGCACAGTCACAGGTATCGTAGTTCAGGTTCGTCCCACATTCCGGGCAAAGCCCTTTGCAATCCTCCCGGCACAACACGCCGTTGGTGGATGCAAGCATGACTTCCGCACGGAGCAGTGGAGCAAGGTCAAGAACCGCGTCTTCTAGGACGCTAAACTCGGAAGTCGATGTCGGCGGATACGCATATAATTCTTCAACAGGGATTGTGACATTTTGAGTCACATCGTCCAAACACCGGTAGCATTCGCCAGTGATGCCCACTTCGAGCTGACCCTGCACGAGGATACCGGCTGCGGTGCGGCTGAGTCGGATGGGGCCACGAACGTAATCAACCGTGAGGTCGTCGGCTACTTTCACCGTCGGCACATCGAATGCGGAATCGTGATGATTACCGACACCCGCCGCCAGTAAAAAGCCCACGTTTATTTTCAAAACACGGTTGCTGACGTAAGTATTCACCCGCCAAAATCCCGTTGAAACAACTGCAAGTGTAACGAAAAACCTAACATATTTACGAATTATATGAGAAATGGCTCATCTGTGTCAATATGTGCGACAACTTTTGTCTCCCCCAAAAGTGCGATTCAATCATATTGTGACACCTTTTGTCACATTTTGACCATATGACTAAGGTACTCCCCTACCTACATTATGACGCAACATTAATTCTTAGAAGTTATAAGGATTTACGAATTTTTTGTAATGTTCGTAAAAAAGTAAACTTCTTGTGCTTTATCAATAATGTCGCGAGTAGGCAGGGATTAGACAACTACGCTTCGGACTCAAGTTCCATCACCGGTTGGAAGCCGCCCGGTAAGCGTACGATGAAGGTCGTGCCAATACCCTGCTGGCTTTGCCATGCGATATGACCCAGATGGGCATCGACACTCTCTTTCGTAATCGACAAGCCCAAGCCGGTGCCTTTGATCGTCTCGGCATTTTTGCTGCGGAAGAACGGCTCAAAGACCTGATGCTGTTCTTCTTCGGGAATACCGATGCCTTGATCGGCGATATGAATGACCACTTCGTCATCCGAACGTTCCAAGCGCATCTTGACGGTTTTACCCTCAGGCGAATACTTCACCGCATTCGACATGAGGTTCATGAGGATGTGCTGCATCAGCTTTTCATCCATCTTGGCATGGTCGAAATTACCGGCTGCCTCGAACACAAATACATGCCTGTTGTTGTCGGTGAGTTTGAAGTCTTCAAAAAGCTCACGGCAGAAGCGGACAACATCGAGTTCGCGCGGTATGAACTGGAACTTGCCCGCACGCGCCTTACTGATGGTCAATACACGGTCGAGCAGGTCGCTCAGATAATGAATCTGGGTTTCGATCTTTTGTAGGCGTTCGATGCGCTGCTGCGTGTTAAACTTTTCGTCATGCAGGCGGAGGATGCCTGTGCCGGAGAGCATAATAGTCAGCGGGCTGCGGAACTCGTGCGACACGCCGGAAATAAAGCGCTCTTTCAGTTCGACCACTTCACGCTGGTTATCCAACTCGGATTGGAGCATGTTAATCTGCATTCGCTCGCGCTCTGCCCGTTTAATGGCGGTGATGTCAACCACAATGCTGAGTAGGGCATCTTCATGCGCGAGTTTAATCACCTGAGCAGTGGTTAGCGTATCGACACTGCGCCCGGTTTTCGCGCGGAGTCTTTGTTCAATCTTATAGGATTCCGGCGCGGCTTTGAGGATGGATTCGATATGTTTATGCCGCGAAACACTATCGACAATTTTGAGGTTGATGCCCGTGTGACCGATCATATCCTCGCGGGCAAAATCGAGCATTTCGGCAAAGTAGGGATTAACGCTGATATACGTGCCATCTTTGAGGCGGCTGAGGGCCACACCAACCGGAACGCTGTCAAACACATGACCGAATAATTCTTGCGAACTCCGCAGCGATTCCTCAACGGCTTTTTGAGCGGTTAAATCGCGAATCAGCACAATTCGCGCCCGCTGATTTTGAAAGATGGTTTCGTGGGCTGAGACTTCCACTTGCAGCAGATCGCCGGATTTACTCTGGTGGGTCCAGACATCGGGGGCGGAGAAATCATTCATGCCATTTGAAATCACGGCCTCCAACCGTTTGGAGTCGTCATGCGCCATTAAGTCCCAAAACGTCATGTTGAAGAATTCGGCCTGTGTGTAGCCGTAGAGGTGCATGGCGGCATCATTGACGGCGACGATGCGGGATGTTTCGCGGTTATAGACCCACATGGGGTTGGGGTTGTTTTCAAACAGGTTACGATAGGCTTCTTCCGAAAGGCGAATCGTTTCTTCCAGTTCTTTTCGCAGCGTAATATCTTTCACGGTGCCGACAATTCGCAGTGCTGTGCCGTCCGGGTTGCGCTGGATGATTTTGCCCTGTGATGAAAACCAGCGATAAATGCCGTCCCCGCAGCGGAGGCGGAACTCATCTTGGTAAGTTTTGCTCTCGCCGTTTAGGAAACGTGTGCGCTTATCAATCGTCCGGTCAAGGTCATCCCGATGAACCAGCGCCCTGAATTCGGGCAGTGTTTCGGCTGTGTAGCCGATCATTTCCAGATAACGCGGCGACCGATAAGTTACACCCGTTTGTAGGTTGGCATCCCACACCCCGGCATCACTGCCCTCTAAGGCAAAGCGCCAGCGCAGTTCGGCCTCTTCGAGCGCGGCCTCCATCTTCTGCTGATGGGTGACATCTGTCAGGGTTCCCATGAAGCGTTTCGGCTGCTGATCGGTGCCAAACTCGGTCATCTTGCCCCGGTACAGATACCAGTGATAGGTTCCATCCGCGTGTAGAAGCCGGATTTTATCTTCATAGGGCGGGGTTTCATGGGTGGGGTCGGGCTGCTGGAGATAGGTGTCGCGCTTCCGCATGACTTCTTCGGCATCATCGGGGTGGAACAGTATACTGGTATCAGGAAAAGCGGTCATTTCTTCTGCCGTGTAACCGAGTAATTCGAGATAACCAACTGAACGGAAGATCTCGTCGGTTTCCAGATTCATATCCCATACGCCGGTTTCGCTGCCATCAAGGGCGAACCGCCAGCGCCGTTCACTGTCTTCGAGTTCCTGTTGAATACGGGTGCGGGCTTCACTTTCAGCTTGCAAACGTCCGTTACTTTCGCGAAGCCGGTTCTCGGTCGCTTGCGTGCGTGCCAGCGCATTTTGGATCGCGCCGATGCTCAGGTAAATCGTCACGCCTGTAAATGAAAACAGCGTCACGTAATACCCCAGACGCATCGACATGGGTATGGTGCTGTCGGTGAGGGGATATTTGCCCATGTCGGCGGCAAACGCGAAGGCTAAGGCACTCATAATGCTCAGACCTGCTACCACTAAGCCCGTTCGCAAATTTATGAGCAGACCTGCGATGATGATCGGCAGGACGTACAGGGAGACAATGGAGTTGGTTAAACCGTCGGTGGTGTAGGCAAGGAATGTGATGGTGACCCATGACGACAGGGCGAGCGCCATACCGATTGGGGTCACGTAGCCACGCCGCACCAACACGAGCATGATGATGCCGACGATCAAGGTGGCAAGGTTGGGGCCAAGACCGAGGTCTACGGGAATAAAAATGTAATCTAAAATGATGTTTAGGATGTCTAACGTGAGTATCGCAAGGATGAGTACATACACGAGACGAGCGTTTCGAGTCTGTTCTTCGTCATTAAAGACAGGTGGGGTGAGAAAATCGCTGAGTCGCCTGAGCATGAACAGCCACCTTTAGATTAGTCCTGTATCGCAAGCCGTTTAAATGTAACGACCATTTCACTCACAGGTTATTAATCACATCTAAACAAGCTCTAAACCAATAAATCGCGTTACTCCTATTAAAGTTCAATTGTACCTCTTTTATGCATAAAGAGTTATGCGCTGTCTGTTCTGAAGGTTGGTATGAAAACGAATTTATCCCCGACCCGCCGTGCCGTCGCTCATTTACAAGCGATGACCCACCGCACACACGCGCTGCTGCCGGGGCGGGCTGCGGCAGGCATTTGGGCGGCGCTCAAAGTGTGGGCGATTACAAATGAAGTGGTGCTGATTCCGGCGAATACCTGTTACATCGTTCTGTGGGCGGTACTGAAAAGCGGCAACCGCCCGCTGCTGGTGGATGTTGACCCGCAGACGGGCAATTTGGCGACCGGGGGGTTGAATGCTGCGCTGGCCTACAATCCCGCCGTTGTCATCCCCTGTCATCTATATGGCCTGCCCGCGCCCATGCGGTCGATTGTCCAGTGGGCGAAAACACACAACATCAACGTGATTGAGGATGCCGCGCTCGCTCTGGGGGCAAACGTCGATGGGCAGCCTGCGGGCAGTTGGGGGGATGCGTCGATCCTGAGCTTCGGCCTCGGCAAGATTGCTGATAACCAAGTGGGTGGGGCGCTGCTGAGTGATGATGCCGTGTTCATCCGCGAAGCAGGGCGCGTCTTAGCGGGGCTGCCGCTGTGGGATGACCGGCTGATGGCGCTGACGAACCAGTGGAACAGCCTGTACTGGTCGCTGCACCAGTATGAAACCGCCAACCCGCGCTTGCTCGATCTGTATCCGCAGTTGTTCGCGATTTACGGCGAATTGACCGCCTACCGTTTAGCGGCTGATGATTGGGCGGAACTGCCGAAGCTGCTGCGCCATCTGCCGGATAACCTCGCGCACCGCGCCGATATTACGGCGGTTTACGACCAGCACCTCACCCATGCGGATAGTACTTTGTTACCAGCGCTCGCGCGTCCGGCGGGTAGTGTGTTGTGGCGTTATCCGCTGTTGGTCGCCGCGCATTTACGGAATGCATTACTCGGCTCTTTATGGGAACAGGGTGTTCATGACGCGACCCGCTGGTACCCGCCGCTGCGCCCGATGACAGCCGCCCTCGCGCCTCACTCGGCACAGCCGACAACCCCCGCAGCGGATGCCCTCGGCGCGTCGATCATCAACCTGCCGTTGGATGAGCGAACAACCGTCGAAGAAGCCGCTCGAATTGCCGCGCTGGTTAATGCATTCCTGAGCGACCAAGAACACTAAAATCGCCCTAAGATTTTACGATCTGAGTTTTGAGAAGCATTTCACAATGTTGACTTTAAATTTCCATGCTCAATAATGAAATTTGTGAAAAAAGTAAACAAAATAGTCAAAATAATTGTTTTTAAGCCTTAAGCGGGGTGAATCCTGAGGGGAGAAACGAGCAGGATTCCTAATCTGTCTAAAATACGCTGACCACCAACATTAGGTTAATCATTCACAGCACCATGTACTGATTCGTGCCACCTTTCCGACCGAAAGCTAACACTCATTAGCGATGCAGTAGGGGGATGTCCGAATGGCGAAAACACAAGCTGAATGGAAGGCCGAGCATGACCGGTTGATGACCCTGTTCGACCAAGCGACCGAGGCGCTCAAGCAGTATCCCGGTGTGGTGTCGGTCGAGATCGGCATCAAGGAAACCGGTGGCGAACTGACAGAAGTTCTGGCCTTCCGCGTTTATGTCGAACGCAAGGTTGCTGAATCGGAACTCGCCCCCAGCGAAAAAATCCCCGATGAAATTTTCGGTGTCCAAACCGATGTCATCCCCTATGATGTGCCGACCCTGACGTTTAACGAAGATAAATTCCGCCCTCTCAAAGGCGGCATCAAAATCGCGAATGATAAAGACAGCGGCGGTACGCTGGGCTGCATCGCCCAACGAAACAGCGACAACACATTTGTCGTGCTGAGTAACGCCCATGTGCTGCTCGGTGGATATGACTTCTCGGAAACAGGTGTGGAGGTGGGGCAGCCCCATATTCGGGGTGCCTGCTGCTGCACCTGCGACGAAATCGGTGAGGTGGTGGCGCAGCGTTATGATGCCGTGATGGACTGCGCTATTGCCTCCATCAAATCCGGCATCACAGCCACCAGTTTTATTCGAGCGTTGGGTGGCAGCGGCAGTGATTCGCTCACCTTTGGCAGCAATACTGCGGTGGTGAGTTCAGATTTAGTCCATAAGGTCGGCAAAACTAGCGACCGCACATCCGGGCGAATTATTACAATCACGCATCCAACCACTGCGGTTGCCAGCGAAAATATCCCCGCGCGTATCCGCCAGATTTTGATTAGACCGGATACCGGGACTACGTTTTTTCAGGAGAAGGGCGACTCTGGATCGGTACTGGTCAACGCCGATAATGAAGTGATTGGCTTGATGTGGGGGGCGTACCTCAACCCCGGTAACCCGCTGTATGGGCATGGCGTGGCTTGCCCGATTGCGGATGTCCTCGCCGCGTTGAATATTCGAATTCCCGTTGGTTCCATCAATACGGGTGAAGGTCCCGCGCCGCTGCTGATGGCTGATCCACAACTCGCTGCCGAACAGCCTGATCGTCTCGGCCTGATTGATTATCTGCAAATGCGGCTGGCTGAAACGCCGCGTGGACGTGCGCTGCTGCACTGGGTCGATCAGCACGGCAGCGAAATGCTCAACCTTGTGAACAACGACCGCGCCGTTACGGTGACATGGCACCGCAAGCAGGGGCCAGCGTTTGTGGCGGCATTAGGGCGCAGTGCCAAAGTCCCCACTTACGTAATCCCGGCTTCCATCGAAGGGGTGAGCCGCCAGCAGTTAGTGATGAGCATGGCGGCAGCTTTCGCGGAACACGGCAGCCCGGCGCTGCGAGCGGCTGTTGACCAATTCGCCCTGCCGCTGCTGCAAATCCTCCAGCGGAGCGACACGCTGGATGACGTGCTGCGCGAGTTGGAAGCGGATCGCAGCTTGGAATGGACGGTCTTACTCGAAACGGAATCTTAACGACAAGGAAAGACGAACGTATGCCAGAACAAACCGGTACGCTGGAGTCAATCGCCCTTGTCCTAACCCGTTTTCTGCACCCGCTGGAAGAACGGTTGACCGCAGGGCAGATGCGCCTGCTGCTGGCGGAACTTGGGTTACAGTTCCCGCCAGTGCTCGACGGGATTAATTCGGTGACGAACGCCGCCCAAAATGTGGTGGATACCGTCAGCCAGTTGGTCAAACTTGCCGATGAGCTAATTGACGTAATCGACGATGAAAACGTCGGGGCGATCATCTCCAAGAGTCTGGAGGTCATTGATGTCGTCCGCAAGGTCATTCAAGGCATCGAGCAGTTTGCGACCGCCTTAAAAAATGCTGGCGGTGCGACAGGTGTACCCGCTGGCGACTTGAACGCTTTCGCCAACGAACTGCCTGCGCGGCTGCTCGATTACCTCGTGGCGCGGAATGCGGAAAGTATCACCGGGTTAGCCGAGGTGTTGGAGTTCACCGAACTGCTGGAACGGGTTGATGGTAACGTCGGTTCGGTTGACCCCACCAAGCCGCCCTTCACCCGCCGCGTGCTGCATGTTGACCGTTTCCTCAGCTTCCTACGCTCACCGCTGGATGCGCTGCAAGCCAAATACGGCTGGGGCAGTCCCGCGTTTAATGGCATGGTGTTATTACAAACTTTCCAGAAATTATTGACTCGTGCGGGTGTTCCGGCTGTGCTGGATACGAGCGTCAACCCGCCGGTACTCGACGTGTTCTTCCTCGAAATTTCGCCCAAGACGGACATCAACCCCAAAGGCTTACGCATCCGCATCGCCGAGGCGTTCACGCTGAACAACAGCACGCCATTCGAGCAGGACGAATGGAAGCTCGAATTTCAGATTAACAGCGAGATCAAAGTCGGCACGGAAATTGTTATTCAGCCGAACGATAAGATCACGTTTAAGCCGCCTTCCGGTCAGCTTCAAGGGGATGCGCTGGTCAAATGGACAGGCGGGACGGAAAATGGCGAACCGTATGTCATCCTCGGTCAAGCGGGGGGCAGCCGTGTAGAAGCCCGACAACTGATCGTGAAAGCCGGGGCGGGGTTCGCGTGGAACAGCAGCGCCGGACAAGCGGAAGGCAGCTTTACGGTCAGCGCCGAGGTGAAAAAGGGCAAGATCGTCATCGACCTGTCGCAGGCGGATGGCTTCCTCGGTACGCTGCTTTCGGGTGTCGGCTTCGAGTCGGATTTTGACATCGGCATGGGCTTCTCGACCAAGAGCGGCATCTTCTTCTTTGGCAGCAGCACACTCGAAGTCAAGCTGCCGGTGCATGTCTCGCTTGGTCCGGTGGATATTAACGCCCTCGCCATCAGCGTCGGATTTGCGGGGACGAAAATCCCCATCGGCCTCAGTGGCGACATCAAAGCCTCGCTCGGCCCGCTGCAAGCCATTGTTGAAGAAATTGGCCTCGTCGCCAACCTCAGCTTCCCGGCTGACCGCAAGGGGAACATGGGCGCGGTTGATTTCTCGCTGGGCTTCAAACCGCCGAAAGGGGTTGGCCTGTCGATTGATGCCGGGCCGGTCAGCGGCGGCGGCTACCTGTTCTTCGACTTCGAGAAGGAAGAATACGGCGGCGTTCTCCAGCTTGACCTCGCCAGCATCGTCACCGTCACCGCGATTGGCCTCATCACCACGCGGATGCCCGACGGTTCGAAGGGCTTCTCGCTGCTGATTATCATCACCGCCGAGTTCGGCACAGGTATTCAGTTGGGCTTCGGCTTCACACTGTTGGGCGTTGGCGGTTTGCTCGGTCTCAACCGCACCATGAACCTGCAAGCGCTGGCGGAAGGTGTGAAGAATGGTGCGCTGAACAACATCATGTTCCCGCAGGATGTGATTGCCAACGCGCCGCGCATCATCAGCGACCTGCGAACCTTCTTCCCGCCGGAAAATGGCAAGTTCCTCATCGGGCCGATGGTCAAGATCGGTTGGGGGACACCGACTCTCATCAGCCTGTCGCTCGGCATTATCATCGAAATCCCCGGTAACATCGCCATCGTCGGGGTGCTGCGGTTGGCGCTGCCCACCAGCGACGCGGCGCTCATCGTCCTGCAAGTCAGCTTTATTGGTGCGCTGGAATTTGATAAGTCGCGGGTGTGGTTCTTCGCCACGCTGTTCGAGTCGCGGGTGCTGTTCTTCACCATCGAAGGCGACATGGGTTTATTGATGGCGTTCGGCGACGATGCGAACTTCGTGTTGAGCGTCGGTGGTTTCCATCCGGCCTTCAACCCGCCGCCGCTGCCGTTCCCCACACCGCGCCGCCTCGCGTTCAGCATCATCAGCACACCGGTCGCTAAAATCCGCGTCGAGGCGTACTTTGCCGTCACCTCGAACACGGTGCAGATCGGCGCGAAGGCTGAATTGCAGTTCGGGTTTGATGCCTTCGGGGTTCAGGGGCATATCGGCTTCGATGTCCTCATTCAGTTCTCGCCGTTCTACTTCATCGCCCAAATCTCGGCCTCGGTGTCGCTCAAAGTCTTCGGCATGGGTCTGTTCAGCATCC
This sequence comes from Chloroflexota bacterium, assembly GCA_020161935.1. Taxonomy (GTDB): domain Bacteria; phylum Chloroflexota; class Anaerolineae; order Aggregatilineales; family Phototrophicaceae; genus CFX2. The sequence goes on along the minus strand of JAIUNI010000002.1, from coordinate 722,529 downwards.
GCCTCAAGTTCGCGCTCTCCGGCCCGTCCGGTTGGCGTGCGAAGGGTGAAGGCTCGCTCTCGCTGCTGTTCTTCGAAATTTCCGCCGACTTTGATATTTCGTGGGGCGAGAAGAAAGATACCTCACTGCCGCCGGTTAAGGTCATTCCGATCCTCACGGGCGAACTCAATAAGATTGAGAACTGGAAGGCCGAGCTGCCAGCCACCAATAACCTGCTGGTATCGCTCCGCAAGCTGGAAGGCGCGAACGAAACGCTGGTGCTGCATCCGGTCGGGACGCTCCGCATCAGCCAGAAGTCGATCCCGCTGGACTTGGGGATTGATAAAGTCGGCAACCAGAAGCCGGAGGATGCCAAGCGCTTCACCCTTGAGGTGACGGTCGGCGGCCTCGGCAAATCCGGCGATGCCAGCGAACAGTTCGCCATTGCCCAATTCCAGAATATGGAAGATGCCAGCAAGCTCTCGCGTCCAGCGTATCAGGCGTTGAACGGCGGTGTGCAGTTGTCGGTAACGGGGGCGCAGTACCGCACGGGGCATACCGTTCGGCGCGTCATCCGCTACGAACAGATCATCATCGACAACAACTACAAACGTTTCGTCCGGCGCTTCAAGTTCTTTGTGTTCGGCTTGTTCAACCACTTCCTCAGCGGTTCGTCGATTGCCCGCCATGAACTGTCGCATCAGGTCAAGATGCAGTACCAACCGTTCAAGGAAAAAGTCTCGGTGAAGCAGGAAGGCTACACGGTCGCGTATCAGGCGAACAACAAAGCCTATGCGACGGCTAATTTCGCCAGCGAAGCCGCTGCCCGCGACTTCATGCAGCAGGCGATCACCGATGACCCCAATCAAGCCGAAACGCTGCACGTCATTCCGCAATTCGAGGTGACCCCATGAGTACACCGAGTTATTCGTTCCTCCCGTGGCTGCGGCAGGGTGTCGCCAACAGCATCACCGCGCCGGAAACGGACACCTCCGTCAAAGTTCGCGCGACGGTGCAGGTCAACCTGAACGTGAAGGCGACCAAGCTGGATGACGGTATCGAAAATGTGCCAGTGACGCGCCCCGTGCAGTTGTATGGCCCCGGCGACATTGTGGGCATCGAGCCGCGCGCCGTGGTGCGGACTGATCCGCGCAACTGGATCACCAACTACGAGCCGAACTACCTGCCCGCTATCGAGTTCTACGATGAGGACTTCCCGTGGCGCTACACACCCGCCGCACCGAACACTACGCTGCACCGTTTACGACCGTGGTTGGCGCTGGTGGTGCTGAAGGAAGGCACCGAGTTCGATGAAGGCGGTAACATTCAAAACCGTCCGCTGCCGTACATCAAGCTCAAGGCGGGTGGAGCAGTGCTGCCGCGTACCGATCAACTGTGGGCGTGGGCGCATGTTCACGTCAACCGCAGCCTGATCGCGAACGACACCGAAATGTTCACGGACGACACGAACGCCGTACTGCCGCGCTTCGAGGCTGTTCTCAAGGAAAACCCTGACCTCGCCTACTCGCGCATCATCTGCCCGCGCAAGTTGGAACCGAACGTCGCCTATCATGCGTTCCTCGTCCCCAGCTACGAAAGCGGACGGCTTTCCGGCACCGGGCAGGTGATTCCCGATGACCTTGCCGCGAACACCCCCGCGTGGGCGGCGGATACACCCCCCGGTTTGGAACTACCGGTGTACTACCGCTGGTACTTCCGCACCGGTGACGAGGGCGACTTTGAATATCTGGTGCGCCTACTCGAAGCCAAGCCGGTTGACCCGCGCGTCGGCAGCCGCGATATGGATGTCGAAGTGCCGCTGCCCAGCCTACCGGGGATCACCAATCCTGACCTCGGCGGTATCCTCAAGCTCGGCGGCTCGCTCAAAGTACCGGCTGTCAGCCTGAGCCAAGAAGAACTCGACCTCATCAAGAAGTACGACGAGTGGGATAACAACCCGTATCCGCATCCCTTCCAAACCGCGCTGGCGGCCTTCATCAATCTCGCCGACACCTACAACGACAAACCGGCTGATGATGCCAACGCCGAAGCAGCAGCCGATGGGGTGGATATTCCGGTCGAGGTGGACGAACCCGACGACCCGCTGATTACGCCGCCGCTGTATGGACGCTGGCACGCGCTCACCCGGCGCTTGCTGGATGGCGACCCTGCTACCCCCGACCGCAATTGGGTGCATAACCTGAACCTCGACCCGCGCTACCGTGTGGCGGCTGGTTTCGGTACATCGGTCATTCAGGACAAGCAGGAAAAGTATATGGACGCGGCGTGGGCGCAGGTCGGCGACGTGCTGGAAGCCAACCGCAAAATCCGCGCGGCGCAGTTCTCGAAAGCCGTGAGCTTCGTCTGGTACGACAAGCACATCAAGCCGCTGTACACCCAGAAGGTCGAACGGGCGATGTCGCTCACCGCCCCGATGAACCGGCGTGTCTTGCTGCAAGACCTGACCGTCCAGCACCAACTGAGTGAGAGCGTGCTGCCCCCCGCGATGATGTCCACGACCATGCGCCGTGCCATCCGTCCGCAGGGGCGCTTGATGACCAAGCTGACCTTCTCGCCGCAGGTGCAGCCCGGTAACCTGTTCCAGCGCATCAACAGCGGGGAGATTGTGGTTGTCCCGCCGAAGGTCACGCCGCCCGGCTTACCGACCAGCGATGCCATCTCGGACGCGATGACCCCGACCGACATCCCACCGCTGGTGACTGACGTACTGCGGCGCTTCCCGTGGTTGGTGTTCGCGCCGTTCCTCCTGATGGTGATCGTCGGCATCCTGACGCTGATCTTCTCGTGGACGGTCATCTGCCTGCCCATCGGCGGGGCCATCATCTACGGGCTTTATCAGCTCTACCTGCGGCTGAGAGGTTGGGCTGACCAGCTTAATCAGGTGGATGCCATCCGCCCCGACAACCAGACGCAGGACTCGGTTGACCGGATGCCCCGAAGCCCCGACTTTGTGCTGACCAACATCGGCGATACCTTCAAGCCGACGCTCGGTGGCGGCAGCGACAGTGTTGAAGCCCAGAAGTTCAAGGAAGCCCTGCGCGATGGGAACGCGCTGCTCGAAGCGACGATCAGCGTCGGCAAGGAAATCCCGCTCAAGCGCCTTGACTTCGCTGCCATCAACAACAAAGTGCTGGATGTGATTCACCCTGACCGCAGCATCCCGACCCGCCTCTTGAACAGCATCAGCGTTCCCAACTACCTGAGCGAAGCGATGCAGTTCCCGCTGTCGGTGGTCTTCCAAGAACTGCTGGCTTACCCCAAGATCGACGTGCCGATGTACAAGCCGCTGGTCGATATTTCGTCCGAGTTGTTCCTGCCCAACATTCAGTTGATCGAGCATAACAGCATTACGCTGCTCGAAACCAACCAGAAGTTCATCGAAGCCTACATGATGGGCATAAACCATGAGTTCGCCCGTGAACTGCTGTGGCGCGAATATCCCTCCACCCTTCGGGGCAGCTACTTCCGCCAATTCTGGGATGTCTCGACGTTCTTTTCCGGCATCGCGCTCGACGATCCGCAGCGCGAGAAGAAGCTCAAAGACCTGCACGAGAAGCTCTACGACATTCCCGAAATCCACACATGGCCGCTGAAAAGCACACTCGGCCAGCACGACAACCGTGAAGTGGGCGGCAGCGAGGAAGAAGAAGTCGTACTCGTCATTCGCGGCGAACTGCTGAAAAAGTATCCGACCACCGTCGTGTATGCTCACCGTGCCAAGTGGCAGCCCAAGTCGGACACTGACCCCACGCCGGATAACACCAAAGAGCGCATCCTTGACCCCGACTTTGAGACGATGGGCGACAACCCCTCGCGCGATAAGGTCAAAACGCCGCTGTACGAGGCGAAGGTTGACCCCGATATTTACTTCTTCGGCTTCGACCTGACGGCGGAGAAGGCGATTGGCGGCACGGGTGAGAATCCGACGGACGATCCCGGTTGGTTCTTCGTCATTCAGGAACGCCCCGGCGAACCGCGCTTCGGCCTCGACATGGATCAAGATGCCGACCAGCCCGCGCCAACCCTGAACGTCTGGAATGACCTGACGTGGGAACACCTCCAGCCGACCAACGGGTTCATCGACGTGAACAAGTCCTTCACCTTGCAAGACCCAACGGGCAACCCGGAATTGATCGAGAAGGTCAAGCAGTACGGGGACGACAAACAAATTAAGTGGAACCCAGGCACCAACGCCGCCGACCTTGCCTACATCATGTATCAAGTACCGGTGATGGTCGCCGTCCATGCCAGCGAAATGCTGCGCCGTAAATAAGGGGAGTATTCGTCATGGCTGAATTTGATCAAATCGGTGGCGAGCTGCATCAGGCACGTTCCGAGAAAGCCGCCGCCCACCAGCAGTTGTTCGAAAGTCAAGAACGGGTGAAGCAGCTTGAGGCCGAGCAAGCCGCGCTGGAACGGTCTTTCGACCCGCAAAATCCGGCTGACGAGCGCCGCCTCGCCCTGCTCAAGCGTCGTTTAACCTCGGCGAATGGCGCGGTTGTCAAAGCGCGAGATGCTCATAACCGGGCGATTGAACTCGAACAAAGCACGTTTCACCGGTTTTTCGACTTCACCGACCCGCGCAAAAATCTCTCCGGCCTCGACGACCAGTACCCGATTTTGCTGATGCCGCTGCGCCTCGAAACACGCTGGCGGGTGGCGGAACGCGAACTGTGGGTGCGTGTTTACCCCGACGACTGCTCGGTGGATTCCTTTGAGCCGACGCTCTCCGAGGTTGAAGTCACCAGCGGCCAGCGCTTCTGGGCGGGGATGTGGGCGGCTGGCGGGGTGGAGGCGCAGCAGCGGGCGGCATGGCGCGGTTTGGTCGCCAGCCACGGCGCGGGGCGTGCGGCCTACATCATCCAGCAGTACCTCCCGCTGAACCCGACCCAGCCCACCAAAGCGGACCCTGAGGACATGATCCTCGTCATCACGACCACCCAGCCGCTGAACGCTGCCGAAACCGCTGCCCTCACGACTTATTGGCAGGCGGTATGGCTGGCCGATGAAGATGTCGCCGCGTTGAACGCTGCCCGTGTCGCGCTGGTCGCGGCTGTCGGTGAAGCCCGCGCGGATGAGTTGATCGACGCTTATACACCGCAGAATGTGGACGAAAAACCCGCCACCAAAGCCAAGCCGGATGTGGCGCTCTCGGTCGAGTTTCTCGCCTTCCCCGCGCCGGATGACGTGCCGACCAAGCGTAACTCGTGGTCGCAGCCCGCACGAACGAACGTCATGCCCGACCGTTTCGTGCTGCTCGGCTATCGTGGCGGACAAACCGATCCGGTCATCAATGAACTCGGCAGTCAAATTCCCTCGCCGCTCATCCTCACGCCCGATCCCTCCGCTGACGAGGCCGATCAGGTGCATCTTGAGGACGGCGATCTCGTTGTCGGCGAGGAGATGAAATGGGTGGTCGATTTTGACCGCGCCCTTGAAGTCGGCATGGCATTCAAGATCAACCTCAAGCAGTGGACAGACATCGAGTGGCAGCGCGGCCTGAGCCGGATGATGGTCATCGGTGTGCGGCTGAGTGGTGGCGCTGCCGGTGGTAAAACGCTGCTGGAAGGGCTGATCCACAACCACCACTACAGCAATAAGGGTTTCAGCCTCCTACCGCAGGGTTCCGCGACTAATAACACCGAGGCCGAAGGCACACCCTTCAGCCGCTCGGAAGACCCTGACGACACCTTTGATAATTACGTGCAGGGTAATGTGTTCTTCAACGTCGAAACCGACCCGATGCTCAAGAAGGACGGGCAGTGGTTGGCGGAGGCGCTCGGCGTGAGCTACGACACGCTGATGAATATCCCCAGCACCGACCAAACCGACCAAGCCGAAGCGCTGGCGATGAATACCGCGCTGTATCCCGCCACGCTTGGCTACATGCTGCGAACCATGCTCAAGCCCGGCCTCACGTGGGATCAGGTCGATGACGTGCGCTGGTTCTTCCGCAATTACGTCAGCGGGCGCGGGCAGGTTCCCGCCATCCGCATCGGTGGGCAGCCCTACGGCATCCTGCCCACCACCGCTTACTCGAAAATCAAATGGTTCGGCAGCGACCGTTTGCCCCACGCCCCCGGTTCAATCGAATCGGCGCGTCCGTTCTTGGTCAAGCTGTACGACATTCTCGGTAAGTTGCAGCCGTTCTGGGCGCAGGCGCTCGGTTCGGTCGCGCATGTGGATGCCGAGAGCGCGGACGATGCCCACAAACTGCTGTTGAGCATCCTCGGCTTGCACCCCTCGTCGGTGGATTATTACAGCCGCGTGGCCCACGGCGCGAACCATCTTTACAACGTCATGAATTTGCAGGGGCAGGGGCAGCAGTTCATCAAAGCCTACCAATCCATCCGCTTCGTCGACAACGGTATTGATATTGCCACCGCTGACCAGACGCGCATCCTGCTCAATATCCTCGGCTATCCCCACGAAGCCGACCCCGATATTCTCGAACTCATTTTCAACCGCACCGCCCAGAAGCTCAAAGGTGCGGTAATTGACGACCGACCACTTTCCGAGATGCTCCGCATCCGCGACTACGCCCTGCCGAAAGCAGCGGGTGACCCGAAGCGTAATTACCTTGAGTGGCTGGTGGATGCCGCCAGCACCTCCTTTGAAACGCTGCGCCTTGAAGCCGGTTTCATCGACAACAAAGCCCCCACCGCCTTGCTGTATCTGGTGATGCGTTACGCCATGATGCAAAGCTACTGGAAGACGACCATCGACTATCACCGTTCGATTGCGTCCAACGTGGCGTTTGATGTCGAGGCCGCGCGGAGTGAACCACAGTTCATTAACATCAGCCAATCAGCGAAGGTCAGCGAGAGCCGCTTCACCCCTATGTACGCGCAGGTGGCTGGTGTCACCGACCCCAACATTCCCAACGACACGCTCGTCAACGCCATCCCGCGCCACCTCCGTACGCACTGGCAGACCCGCCACTTGAGTGAAATCATCGACTCGGCGGCTGCCCTCGCCAATATCCCCACCGCGCGGCTCGAACGGCTTTTTGCCGAGCATATCGACCTGTGTTCCTACCGGCTCGATGCGTGGCAGCAGGGCTTCGTCCGCTATCAGTTGAGCGCCATGCGCGGCTGGCACTATAACCCGCAGAACGAAACCCCCGGCGGCGTTTACATCGGCGCGTATGGCTGGCTGGAAAATGTGAAGCCGGAGAATAAAGCCCTTACACCCATGCGCCTGCCGAACGACCTGCGTGAAGTCTTTGACCCGCTGGATGATGCCGGTGCGCCGCGCAACCGCACGCCCATCATGCACGACCCGACCAATCAGGGTTACATCCACGCGCCGTCGCTCAACCACGCCGTCACCGCCGCCGTCCTCCGCAACGGCTACAACGCCACCGCCAGCCCGACGGCACGCGAGTCGATGGCAGTCAACCTGTCGTCGGAACGGGTGCGGTTGGCGCTCTCGTTTATCGAAGGTATCCGCAACGGGCAGTCGCTCAGTGCCTTGCTCGGCTACCAGTTGGAACGCGGCCTCCACGATAACAACAGCTTCGCCGAGGTCGATACCTTTATCTACAAACTGCGTAAAGAATTTCCGCTGATGGCAGGTAAGCTCAAGCTGCCTATCGACCCCGTTACGGGCGCGGCTGACCCCGATGTGGCCCCCATCGAGGCACAGGAAGCCCGCAACGTGGTTGATGGCCTCGCGCTCATCAACCACATCAAGCAAACGGGTGTCACAACCTATCCCTTCAACCGCCCCAAATTGCCGCCCGCCACCCCCGCGCAGGCACTCGTCATCAACAACGAGGTCAACCGCCTGCTGGACATTCACGACGCGCTGGCGGATCTGGCGATGGCCGAAGGCGTGCATCAGGTGGTGCAGGGCAACTACGACCGCGCCGGTGCGACGATGGATGCCTACAGCCGTGGCAACTTCCCCCCCATTCCCGATGTCATCCAAACACCGCGTTCCGGCATCACGCTCACGCACCGCGTCGGACTGCACTTCGAACCCGGCCTGAACTTCAACACCTCGCCGGTGGCTGGCATCAGCATGACTCCTCGCGCCAGCGCCGAACCCGCCATTAACAAGTGGTTGAGTACGGTGCTGCCCGCCACCCCTGCCGATGTCATCTGCAAGGCGGTCATCACCGACCCCGTAACCGCCGCCCAAACCACCTTCACCATTTCGTGGGCGGATTTGGCCTTACAGCCGATTGACCTGTTGTACCTCATCCAGCCGGAAAACCAGCAGGCAATGACCGAGCTTGACGACCGCATCATCCGCCACCTCGTCGCTGTCGCCAACCCGCGACCGGATGCCAAAATCGAGATTCGCTATGCCGAGCCGCAGCGCCCGCAGTACAGTTTCTTCGAACTCGCGCCGTTGATGCAAAGCCTCCGCTCGCTCATCCTGTCCTCGCGTCCGTTGCTGCCTACCGATGTGGCGATTACCACCGAGGCCAAAGACAAGCAGGACGACACCATTAGCGCCAACCGCCCGCGCTTGGAATTTGTGCGCGATGCCCTGCAAACGCTGCATACCGACCTCACCACCTTCACCGCGCCGTTGGAAGCCATCTTCGCCGACCTCGACAACCAGCGGGCGACCCTGCTGGCGAACGTCGATGCCTATATGGACAGCTTCAACACCTTGCTCGACCGTGCCAGCCGCCTCACCCTGCCGCAGTCCGGTTGGGGCTTCACCTATGCGTGGAAGGCCAATACCTTCGCCAGTTTGATCGAGCAGGTGCAGGCGTTGGTTGACCGCTGGACAACCCGCCTCGCCGACTTCGACGCAGCCATGACTGCCTACGCCGCGCTGCCACCGCTTGCGGAGGACGATGAACGCTTTACCCTGTTGCAGCAGGCCGAGCTTTTGGTATCCACCGCCCTCACCGACCCGCGACCGGATACCCCGGCTGACCTTGAAGCCGCCCTTGTCGCCAAACGCGCCGCCTTCGATGCCAAGCGTGGGCAGTTCGCCGCGCTGCTCGCCACCAACACCACCTCCATCACAGCCCTGCTGAACGCGGTCGTCGCCTTGCTGCCTACCGATACCTTCGACGCGACCGTGCTGGACATCGCCGCCGTCGAAAACCAGATTGTGACCTTCTGCGGCGACCTGCTGCGCGTGGCAGCCGGCCTCGCCACCGATGCGGACAAGCGTCTAACGGCTGCCCAAACCGCCTTCGATGCTCACACCGCCGCTGCCACCAGTAAGGACATGGTTGAGGCGCTCAAACAGGCCGCTGCCGCCCTCCTCGGCGACGACTTCCGCATCGTGCCGGAATTCACGCTGCTCGCCACGCAGGGTTCCGAGTGGGAAAAGGCGTACACCGCTGGCAGTAGCAATGAACTGCTCAGGTTCCAGATGGACGAACGTCTCGTGGACTTCCCCGTTGATGATTGGCTGTACGGTGTGGCGCGTGTCCGCGAGAAGCTGCACCATTGGGAGCGTGTGGTCATGCTCGCCGGAGCCTTCACGGGCGACGAACCCGACCTCGTGCCGGTACAGTTACCCTACCGCGCCAATGATAGCTGGCTGGCGCTCGAATACCCCGGCGACCCGGCCTTCGTGGTTGACAGTGAACGCTTGCTGTACACTGCCCACTATCCCCTCGGTTTCTCGAAGAACGCGGCACAGTGCGGCCTTTTGCTCGATGAGTGGACGGAAATCCTGCCGCTGACCGAGGAAACAACCGGCCTCACCTTCCACTACGACCGCCCCAGCACCGAACCGCCGCAGGTCATGCTGCTGGTCACGCCGCCCGACCACATCGGTCGCTGGCAGTGGGACGATCTGGTCGCCGCGCTGCACGAAACGCTCAACCTCGCCAAGCAGCGTGCCGTTGAACCCGCCCAGTTGGAGGCCAATTCTTCCGCGCTCAACCGTCTGCTGCCCGCCACGTTGATGGCGCTGACGCTGCGCGAAGTCTCGATCTCCGGCAACCTCGCCGTCAATAACCACGTCACGGATTTCGTCCGTAGGAGCGTGCAATGAGCAACAAATTTATCGTTAGCGATGTCAGTGAAGTCATCGCCCGCCGCCTGCTGCCGTCCTTCACCACATGGAACCGCTTGGAAGGCCGCCCACGCACCGCCAACTTCACCCGCGCCCTTAAAACCGAGGTGCGCGATGCCCTGTGGATGCTCACGCGCCAGTGGCAGGTGGGCGAGTTCAAGGGGGATGATGCCGGTTCGCCAATCTTCGCTAAATTGCAGCTGCACACCACCCAGCTTACGAAGTACCAGCCGGACAGCCATGCCGCCGAAGGTTTCGACCTTTCCACACCGCTGGAAGCCAAAGTCGAGCGCCGCCCTATCCCACTGCAAACCGGCAAGCAGGAAATCGTCCTCGACATCCGCCTGTTGATGGGGCGCTATTGGCTCAAGCGGGTGCGCTCTGTGGGCGACTTCACGCAGGACTTCATTGATGCGTTCGGCTTCACCATGCCTGACCCCACCAATGTCGATGATGTCTACCGTGCTGCCCACCCCGAAGTTTGGGCGAGTTTCGCGGCGGTTGTCGGTCGCCGGATGGATGGTGGCAAGCTCTACCAGCACCTCAAGTCCGGCGGTCATTCCTATGACGGCATCGCTGCCATTCCCGCCGCTGTCTACGGCAGTATCGACCCGCTGGAAACCAAGTTCGTGCAGTGGTACGAGCAGTTGTACTACCAACCTGCCGACCCTGAAACCGACGCATGGCTGCCCGACCGCCTCGAATACCAGTTCAACGTCTCCGCGCCGACCAACGACGGCGAAAAAGTACTCGCCGCCGAGGAATACTACAGCGGTCGCCTCGATTGGTTCAACTTCAGCATCGACCCCGCCTCCAAAGGGCTGGAAGCGCCGGAAAACCCCGACGCGCCCACCCCCACCGACCGCGCCGCCGAAACCTTCATCCCCGTTCCGGTCACGTTTGATGGAATGCCCAACACCCGCTGGTGGTCGTTTGAAGACCGCCGCACCAACTTCGGCGACATCAAACCCGATACCACCGACATCGCCAAGCTGATGGTGATGGAGTTCGGCCTCATCTACGCCAACGACTGGTTCATGGTTCCGGTCACGCTGCCGGTCGGCTCAATCGCTACCGTCAAAGGCTTGATGGTCACCAACGTTTTTGGCGAGCGCACATGGGTGAACGCGGCGGGCAGCGGCGAGGACGACGCATGGCAGCGCTGGAATATGTTCACGCTCAACACGCGCGGCGACCTCGGCGAAGCGGCTGACCTCAGCCTCCTGCTGCTGCCCACCGTCCCCAAAATACAGGAGGGCAAGCCCACCGAGGAAATCATGCTGATCCGCGACGAAATGGCGAACATGGTCTGGGGCATCGAAAAGACCATTCCGCTGCCCAACGGCGAAACCAAAGCCGGAGCCATCGCCGCCAGCGAAACGCTCGCCGCCCATACCAAGCTGGTGGGGGCGCTGCCCGTGCCGCCGCATGTGCCGAAGGCCAAGATCACCTACCGCGTCATGAACACCGTCCCCGAACACTGGATACCGTTCGTGCCGGTGCGGATGGACGATGCCGCCGACCCGCGCCAGATACAGCTTCAACGCGCCGCCATGCCGCGCATCATCGAAGGCGACCTCAACCCGCAGTACCAGAAGGTGCGCCCCCGTACCGTCCTCCTGCGCGAAGGGCGGGATGAGCTGAACCCCAAAGCCTACTTCTTGCACGAGGAGGAAGTGCCGCGTGCCGGTGTGCAGGTGTCGCAGTCCTTCCAGCGCACCCGTTGGAACGCCGGCAAAGTGTTCACATGGCTCGGTGTTCGCAAGCAAACCGGACGCGGCGAAGGTTCCAGCAGCCTTTACTTTGACCAAATCCTCGACACGCCCATGCCGCCCGCCGAACTCCCACCCCCTGAACCGTAAGAATTATTTAGAGAGAAGAAGGTAATCTTCTCTCTAATACACAAGGTAAGTCTGTTTTGGGATTAATCCTAATTTGGGTTTATACATAAGGTATTAATCAAATACTTTTAAATACCCCATGACCAAGTCGATTCATAATGCATCATATAAGTTACTTTGTAAACTTCTCATTACCCGGCGCAAAGAACTTCATCTAAGTCAATACGACCTTGCTGAAATGCTCAACAAACCACAATCATTTATAGCAAAAATTGAGGGCGGAGAACGCCGGATTGATGTGCTTGAATTTCTCGATTTTGCTTATGTACTTAACATTGATCCATGTGAAATCATTCGAGTAATCGCTGCAACATATTATTCACATAGGTTAACTGATTGAAATGGATACGCCACAGATTATCACCTCAGCAACCGTACACCTTGAAAAATTACCCGGTCATATTTTTGATGTACTCAGCGTTGCCAAACCAGTTTCTCCTGCTGCGGGAGTCAATCTTGCAAAAGTCATCTCAAAATTATCGCCGCTTTTAGGTAATCTGATTGAGTTCAACATAGTAGAAATCCTGAATGAGGATAAGGAATTTGGTGCTTTTGGATCATGGATACGGCAAGACCCGGGATTTCCTGATGCGATCTTTCAAGGAACTGTAGACCCTATTCCCGGATTTGAAGTTAAAGCATGGTTTCCGCTTTCTACAGAAATTACGGCTCGCTTTAAAGATAGCCAAAATCATTTTGTGAATAAAAACATATATATGGCGCTTCTCGCATGGCTTCCTGAACATGTGATTTATGGTAGACCACGTATTCTTGATGTGGCAGTAATTGAGGGCGGTTCAATTGCTTATGTGCGCGATACTCATTACCACAATCCACCGGATTATTTGGTGCTTGAACCGGAAGACACACGTAGTCGAACTCGCAATTTACAGCAAACTAACACGAATGGTTACAAGTGGCAAGGCACACAAGAAAAATTATTGGACGCACAGAAAGTAGTTGAAAGTTGGGGGGCAGAGGGACGGGTATATAAGCCAACTATTGAATATCAGACTTTACTTCGCCAACTCTTAAATCGCTATAGCTATCGACTGGATACTAACTTTGCCAAAATCGACCGCATTGGGCATCCTGATATTGAACTATTTAAACGCAGAGTCCAAGACACAATTGTAGAAGGAATGACGGTACGACAATGGTCACGAATTTCCGGTGGAAATGATCAAATAATACAACAGGCGTTTAGTCAATTTCTGAATATTATAGAAGCGGACGCTGATAAGTTGGTGAAATGAAGCGTTGTAAGCCGTAATAATAATAAGTGGAATCAATTTCTGCTGCGTAGGCTCGTCGACCTAAATGACTTGCAGCAAGACTCGCCGAAAAAAGACCGCCAAAAGGTTCCCAAACTACATCGCTAATATCACTTGAGGCCTCAATAATGCGTTCCATCAGATCTAACGGTTTTTGGTTAAGATGGAGCGCTTTACCGGATGGTGCTTTAATGCGTTCACCATTTCTAAGAGCATCCCGTTGCCATACATTTATTACGCCGTGGGGACACTTAAACTTTGCCCGCATCATTGCCCACTGTTCGCTGGATGCTGGTGATTGGCCAGTTAGAGAAAAGTAAGGTCGTCCTGCCGGATTACCGTGCTCATTTGCATAAGTTGCTAGCATTTCGAACTTTTCGGGTGGTGGAAAATACCATAGATGTCCTTGGTCAAGATACTTCCGTACTGCGGCATCTGCAACCCCGCATGCAGTATTTGCTTCGCGTAGCGGTAAGCCTGTACGTTTCCATTCGGCTAAGAGCCATTCTTTTAGCAACAGCCCGTTAATACGAGGCTCAAACACATAATGAACGCATAGTTCTGTTACGATGGGAAATTGCCGAATTCGTCCTGTATTAACGTTACCTGCTATGTGTCCCTTACCTTTGTCCCAAACATTCGTTCCTACATAGCGCCATCCATATCGTTCAAGCAGCGGGTGTATCGTTGCCCAACCAATTTCTGAATTCCAAAACCATAATGTTGTGCTTGGAAGTGCAAATTCGCTCCAAGCTTTTATATGCGGTTCATACCATTGAGGCAGATGAATGTGATCAGAAGTATCTCCTTCAAATCCAAGTACCCCGTATGCGCCATCTGAAACAATAACGGTAGGCCTATCCCAAGTGTGATAGAAATTTAGACTATCGCCATAATGAAGAGAGATAGAGTAATCAGTCCAAATATCTTTTTCAGGTATATAATCAAGTGTAATGGCCTTGCTGCGGCCCACAGTGCTAGTAGCCTCGTTTTTAGTAAGTCCACCCTCAGAAATTTTTTTCTTAGTTATATCATTTTTCACAAGTGTTTTTCCAAACCATTGTATGTCTTTACAGCAGCATAAATAATAATCCCAAATTGGAATTAAAACAAGAATCCTTACTACATGGAATAGAAAATTGAGTATCTCGTATCGTTTTTATGGCTATGTAGCAATCTAATCAGTTCTAATTGTGCGTGGTATTTTCCTACCGAATCGCCCCAATCACCCGCTCCACCCCATCCGCCCACGGACGCGCTTCCAGCGTCGGCACACCCAGCCGCGCACATTCCGCCGTCAGCCACTGCCCGAACAACCAGCTTGATCGCGCCCGCTTTGTTTGCTCGCCGTACTCCGGTTCACGCGCCAGATAATTCGCCACCAACTGGCGCTCATCCGACTCGATCAGGAAAATCCCCTTCACCCGCCCGTTGTTCGCTTCTTCGCCGAAGGTTGGCTGTACCGCCAGCGCGGGCAGGATAAAGTCACCTTCCATCACCACCGGAATATTTTCTTCGAGATGGTTGGCGATCACCGCCTCCAAGCCGGAGTGCATCACCCCGCCCGTAGCGATCAAATTTGCTGTCATCTCCTCTGCCGACATCGAAAACGGATCGGGGTGCGTGTCCCAGTGGTGCAAAATTGGCTGTTGGGCCGGGGTCGTCATCCGGCGTAATAACACTTGGAAGTCATCCACCTCGATCAAGTTCAGGCCAAAGTGTTTCGCGATCCGGTAGCTGATGCTCGTCTTGCCAGTCCCGGATGCCCCGCCGATCAGCAGCACATCCCACGTCCGCGTAACCGTTTGATCCATCATTCTGCCTATCCCACCTTGCTGATAAGAGATCATGTATTATGACATAAGGTTAGAATTTACGGTGATGGCCTGCTAGAGAGTTGGTAAGCGAGAAAATTATCAGCGAGTTCTCACTCAAAATAATAACTACCAACTCTTTAGAGGTGCATCACCGAATTTACAAACTCGACAAACCACTTTCTAACGGTTACTCAACCTTCTTAACAATCCTTCTCCCTTAAAATGGTTAACGCCAACACCGCCAAAAAGTGACCAAATGTTCTGACAAATGTTCACCCTAATCCCCTCAACCTCTGCTATCCTGTTCATAGGAGCGACCACATCTTGCTCCCCTCTCCTAGCTGTACTCAGCGGTCGGGAGAGGGGTCGGGGGTGAGGGAGACTCACGCAACTTAACAACCGCATCCACTTGCATTTGCCTTGAGCTGGCGACTGATAGCTGATGGCTTGTCTTTGACTGATAACTGTAAACTGTTGACTGACGACTTGCTTTTGCCATCTCCGCCTTTGCTGCCAACTTTGCCCACTGACATTTCCGACACTGACGACACTGACGACATTTGCGACAAATGAGCCGATTCTCAACAGCAACAACAGCATCATCACTCGCTCAAATATTGAGAAAGTTGAGAATAACAACTGCAACAACTGCAATATTTTGAACATTTTCAACTTTTATGGCGGAAAATAAAGTTGTGGCGACGACAATTCCGCCGCCGCCGCCGCCATAAACCTTTGTCCTGTTCTCTGTATTTCTTGGCGTTCTTTGTGTCTTGGCGGTTACTCTGTATTGGCATTGAGCTGGAGACTGTCGACTGGAAGCGGATGACTCAATAAAAAAGGGCGCTCTCGCACCCCTCTAAAGACTAATGACTAAAGACTATCGACTACCAACTACGCCGCGCCGCCCGATGGCCCAACGCGCTGCCCGAAGATCACAATCCGCTTATTGTTCACCTTGTACGGGTAGCAGGAGATCAGTGTAATCGTCGCGCCACCCCGCGCGTCCATCACCGAAACTTCGGTCGGGTCTACGATTTTCGTTTCGGTCACGGCGTAGACGAATTCTTGGGTTTGCGTCCTTACCGTGAACTGGTCGCCCGCCACTAGCTTATCGAGGTCGCGGAACACTTCACCGTAAATGTCGTTGTGACCGGAGAGAACAAGGTTGCCACTGGCATCGCCGGGGTTCACGCCGTTCATCAGCATCCCCACGCCCAGCTTCATCGCTTCCCAATCCGTCCCCGGCACAATCGTGTGGTTGACGTTAATTTGTGGGATGTTGATCTGAACCGCTGTTTCGCTGGTCGCTTGCGGGCGGGCGCTAATCGGCACATAAATCTGGTCCGCTACCATACCCCGCAGCGAGGCGGGAATTTCGTCGATGTTAAACAACACCTCGCCATTATCCCGTAGGATGTGCCCACCGGGGAGTACCACCGCGCTCAGTTGGATTTGCGGGGTCGGAACGAGTGTTGGCAGGCTGGCGACACGCTGCTGCTCGGCGAGTGCCTGTGCCGAAGCGGTTTCCTCTTGGAGTTTGGTCTGGGCGCTGATGAGTTGGTAGCCGAGGAACAGCAAACCGACCACCGCCAGCGCTTCCACCAGCAGCATCGACTGGTTGACGAAGCTCTTCCAAAAGCGTGAGCGTTCAGCCGCCCGTGCCGTGTGGTTGTCGTCCTCGAACTCAGGCGTTGCCGGCTGCATCGGGCGAACCGGTTCCGGCGCATAAACGGGCGCGGGTGCGGTAGTCATCGGCGCGGCGGGTACCGTCACACCGGGGATTTGTGGGATGGGGGCGCTGGGAGCCGCCGGAGTTGTCGGTTCGGGTAAAACCACCCGTCCAGCCCGTTTCATGCGGTCGAGCCGCTTTTCGCGTTCTTCTCGCTTACGGATGGCGAGAATTTTCTCAAGTTCTTCGATTGAAAGTTCGTCTACAGGTCGTTTATCGCGCATCGTTACTGTTGAAATGTCCTACTGGCTAACTACCACCCATTATAGCCAGAAGTCACGGATTGCAAATGAGAAGCCGGTTTACTTCGGTTGCCACTCGTCCCGCAGCACGCCCATTTGCACCAGATCAACGTAGTGACCGCTGCTCCAGACATGCGCTCGTAAGCGGCCTTCTTCGACGAAGCCACACGCTTTATAGGCGCTAATGGCCCGCGGGTTATTGCCGTGAACCTGAAGCCACACTTTGCGGATGTTGCGGAGGCGGAAGGCGTAATCGAGCAGTAGGGTAATGGCTTCGCGCCCATAGCCTTTCGCCCAATAATCCTTGTCGCCAATGGTGATGCCGAGTTCGCAAGTATGGGAGATGTCATTATAGTTGAACAGCGCACATTGACCGATATAGATGCCGTCGGCCTCGATGGCGAAGCTCGTGCCATCGCGCCCACCGCTGCCCGCGTTCTGGTCAAACTCGGCTTGCAAACGCGCCAGCGATTGGGGATACGGCGGGTCACCACCACCGGCGAGTTCAACCTCGACATCGTTATTGAACTCCCACTGGCGTTCCAGATCGTCGCGGGTAATGCCCCGCAGGGTGACGCGCTCACCGAATAACATGGTTTAAGCCTTGGCCGCTACGGCGAACACTTCACGTTCAAAGAACCAGCGGAAAGGCGGAACATCAAACGCCAGCACCCGCAGCCCCGCCATGAAGACGTTCTCAGCGCGGTTTTGGGGCGGGCTGTCCAGCCACACTTTACCGTTAAATCCGGCAGCGCGGAGGGCTTGCCCCATGCTCAACATCGACTGCTCGTTGACGTGGACATGCTGGTTCACCGCAACCCCGAATTGACGCGGGTCTTTGGGATATTTGTCTCCGTCGCCCATCAGCGTACGGAAGGCGCGTACCATCGGGTAGGCGTAACGGTCGTACCAGACGTTGGGGGCGGTATGGATAATAAACCGTCCGTTCGGCTTGAGGACGCGGTGAACTTCGAGCATCGCCTCGTGGAGTTCCCACGGGTGAAGATGTTCCACCACGTCGAACATCAACACGCGGTCGAAGGCTCCGTCCGGGAACGGGAGTTTCTTCGCGTCAGCTTGCATCACAGCGGTTTTGCCGGGTTCGATGCCGTTGACCCCTTGAATGACATTCTGGGACATCTTCACGGCGACCGCCGCGTAGTCGATACCAATCGAATCCGCGCCGAGCTTGGCACAGTGACGTAAGATTTCGCCACGCCCGCAGCCGACATCGAGGATCGTCATACCGGGGGTAATTTCCGCCAGCTTGAAAGCAGCGCTTAACCGGCGCGAGAGCTGTTCACCCTCGGACGAGGTGAATTCATCATATCCCTCACAAGCCGTCAGAAAGTATTCTTCGGTGTAGAGTGTCGAGGGAAGGGGTTTTTTGTCCTGTTCAGATTTCAAAATCACTGCCTGCTTCATCAAAATTTTGAGGTCATTATAGGGGGATTATACAAAAGCCTATGTCACTTACAAAGGGGTTTCTATTTTAGTAGGCGACAGGCTGTTTCTATATTTGTACAAAACTGCTCAGGCTTTCAACTGTTCAGCCTCAGCCTTCGGTGTATGATCTTAGGTAATGAAGTATACGAAAGCGTAACCTTTTGAACATGAAAACGGTAGAGTCATCAGAACGGCTTGACTCACCATGCCAGTGGGGGCGAGGCTGTGGAGCGCGTTAATGAACAACGTCTGCTCCAACGCCTGCGGCTGGGAGACACGGAAGCCTTTGCCGGTTTGTACCGGGCGAACGCCCAAGCGGTGTATCGCTATATCGCTTTTCGCGTGAATGATGCGCGGTTAGCGGAAGATTTGACGGGGGACGTGTTTATCCGCGCGTTCAAGAGTATCGGTAGCTATCAAGATCAAGGGAAGCCCTTCATCGCGTGGCTTTACCGGATTGCACACGCCCGTGTGGTCGACCATTACCGCCAACAAGACCGTCGACCTGCATCAACACCCCTAGACGACGAACCACTAGAAGCGTCGGGCGATATGGATGCTAACCTCCTACAACGGCAGGCTTCCAACGTCTTGCGCGAAGCCATCAGTGACCTGACGGACGAGCAGCAGCAAGTCATCATCCTGCGTTTTATCGAAGGCCAACGGATCGAAATGGTTGCACAGCAGATGGGCAAAAACGCGAACGCCATCAAAGCGCTCCAGCACCGTGCGCTGCACGCGCTGGCTGTTCGGCTGGAACGTGCAGGCTTCGATATTGAGACGGTTCTGGCAGGGATGGCATGAACGAATACTACGACGATGGGGAGTTCGCAGCCGTCCTCGCGCAGTGTATGGAGGACGTTCAGCGCCAGTACCGGACGTTGGACGAGTGCTTGCAAACCTATCCCCAATATGCCGAACGCCTCAAGCCGTTACTGCTCACGGGTATGATAACCGCCCGCCTCAAGCGTCCCCAGCTTTCCAAGCCATCAGCAGCGGCCATCGAAAAGCGGCTGCGCGCCGAAATGCAGCCCCAAGTTCGCCGTTCAACCCGGCGGACGAGCGCGGGATACGGCTTGCGACGATTAGCGGCTGTGCTGGTGATCGCGCTGTTTCTGGCGGTGGGCAGCGGCGCGGGGTTGGTGTCGGCTTCGTCCAACACGCTGCCGGGTGACTCGCTGTACGGTATCAAGCGGCTGTGGGAGGCGATTATCCTCGCACTTTCCCCGCTGACCGGCCCACAGGATGTCCTGTGGCAGCGGATTGCTGAGACGCGCCTTGACGAGATCGAACGGTTAGCGGCGGAAGACCGGCTGACCGAAACAGCGCTGGTCGATTTCTACGGCGCGTTGTACCACATCAGCGGTTTTTCCAGCACTCAAACCGATCCGAAAGTCATGGCTTTGATGCAAGACGCAACCAGCAGCTTATTAGAGATTACCCCGCCAGCGGAGGCCGAAGCGGTATACGCGGATGTACTGCGGCTGACCCAAGAAAACGTGCGAACGGGGGTTATCAGCCAACCGCCGGATGAACTGCCGGACAGCATCATCCAACTGACCGCACTGCCGACCTTGTTCCCCTCGGCGACCGCGACAATGACCTTTACCGCTACAGGGACTTCTACGGCTACGGCGCTGCCTTCGGCTACCGCTGTTCTGAGCGCCACCGGCACCTTTACCGCCTCGGCTACGGCGACCGTTCCACCGAGCGCCACGCCCACCCCCAGCCGAACACCGCGTATTCCAGCGACCGCGACCAAGACTCTGACCCCACTGCCCACGCTGACTGAAACCCCAACGGCAACCATTACACCGACGGCGACGTGGACGGACTTGCCCCTGCCAACGTTCCTCCTTCCGATGCCAGCGACCGCCATGTCTCCGGCAACGTCTGCTTTCGCCGACCCGACGGACACACCCGAAGTTATTTATGATACGGAAGTGACGCGGGTACGAGCGACGTATCAATCGGTTTACATGACGCAGACGGCGCTTGCTCAAGCAACGCCAGCGCCGTGATGCCCATGAGTTAAATACTTAGCGATCACTTAACCAGCCTTCAGCTAAGATGTGTTAAAGTCAGGCGTTAACGTTATTCGCACCACGAGGAGTATGCCATGCGAAAAACCATCGTCCTAGCTTTATCTTCGCTGCTGTTGGCCGTAGGCACGGCGGCGGCCCAAGACGCGGTGATCCCGCAGGTGCCGCTCGGCAGCCAATACCAATGGCAAGAAGTGGCGACTGGCCTCGCCCGACCGCTGCTCCTGACTAACGCGGCAGACGGCAGCAACCGGATGTTTATCGTCGAGCAGGCGGGTTACATTTGGGTGCTGGAGAACGGTCAAGTCTTAAAGCAGCCTTTCCTTGACGTATCGGGATTGGTGAGCCGCGATGCCAATGAACGCGGTTTGCTCGGCCTCGCTTTCCACGCGGACTTTGAAACGAACCGCCAGTTCTATATCAACTATACGGACGTGAACGGGAACACGGTGGTTGCCCGTTATACCGCGCTGGAGGCGAACCTGAATGTCGCTGACCCCAGCAGCGCGACCTTCATTATCCAGATTGACCAGCCGTACCCGAACCATAACGGTGGTGATCTGGCTTTCGGGCCGGACGGCTACCTGTACATCGGAATGGGAGACGGCGGTTCACAGGGCGACCCGCAGCGGAATGGGCAGAACCCACAGGCGCTCCTCGGCAAGATGCTGCGCCTCGATGTCGACAGCGCCGAGCCTTACGCCGCGCCACCGGATAACCCGTATGCGACCGACCCGAATATCGCGCCGGAAGTGTGGGCGATGGGCTTACGCAATCCGTGGCGGTTCAGTTTTGACCGTTTGACCGACGATTTATATATCGCGGACGTGGGCCAGAACCAGTGGGAGGAGATTAACTTCCAACCCGCAGGGCAAGGCGGCGTGAACTACGGCTGGAATATCATGGAAGCCAGCGCCCGTTATTCCGGCGAACCTGTTCAAGACGGGCTTACGCCCCCGGTGGCGGAGTATACCCACGCGGAAGGCGGCTGCTCGGTGACGGGTGGGTATGTTTACCGTGGAACGGAACTGCCAGCGTTGAACGGCGTGTACCTCTTTGGTGATTATTGCAGCGGCCTGATCTGGTCGACCTTTCGTGATGCGGACGGCGCGTGGCGAACCAACCTGTTTATGGATACAGACTTCTCGATTTCCTCCTTTGGTGAGGATGAGGCAGGTGAGTTGTACCTGGTGAACCAAGGCGGCACTATCCTGAAGTTGGTGAGGGCGTAGGGAGCAGAAAAGTACTGAGTTCTGAGTACCGAGTACTGAGTGAGAATACAAATACAGGTGAATTCGTTAAGTCGCCAGCTATCAGTCGCCAGTCTTCAGCTCAATGCAAAGACCAAAGGCAAGGAGTAACCGCCAAGTCGCCAAGAACGCCAAGAAATACAGAGAGCAGGATAAAGGTTTATGGCGGCGGCGACATGAGGGCTTTGAAACGCCATAAATGTTCAAAATATTGCAAATATTGCAACTGTTATTCTCAACTTTCTCAATATTTGAGGGAGTGATGATGCTGTTGTTGCTGTTGTTGCTGTTGAGAATTGTCGTCAGTGTCGTCAGTGTCGTCAGTGTCGGGAATGTCAGTGGGCAAAGTTGGCCGCAAGTTCGGCAATGGCAAAAGAAAGTTATCAGTCAACAGTTTACAGTTATCAGTCAAAGACAAGCCATCAGCTATCAGTCGCCAGCTCAAGGCAAATGCAAGTGGATGCGGTTGTTAAGTTGCGTGAGTCTGCCCTCACCCCACGACGGTACGCTCGCAGGCTCGCTCCACCGTCAGCCCTCTCCCGACCGCTGAGTACAGCTAGGAGAGGGGAGCAAGATGTGGTCGCTCCTATGAACAGGATAGCAGAGGTTGGGGGCGAAAGGGTGAACATTTGTCAGAACATTTGGTCACTTTTAAGCGGTGATGGCGTTAACTTTTTGAGGGAGCGGGATTGTTAAGACGGTTGGTAAATGGTTGGTAAACGGTTTGTCGGGTTAACCGAAAATAAACCTAAGAAATAGTTTTAAGTTACAAGTGGGAAGTTGAAAGATTAGTTTTCAGTTGCCAGTTATCAGTTTTCAGTAAAAGGCAAGTGAACCTTGACGTTGCCAGCTATCAGTCGCCAGTCCCCAGCTTAAGGCTAATGCGAAGCAATAAGATTTAGAGCCATACGGGAGGGTCACAGACCTTCCCCTACGAGAAGACAATATTTGTGGTCGGTGGCGCGGATGAGGCACGCCTCATCGCTACAACAAGACGAGGTTGTTGGTCGGTGGCGTGGGTGGTGGGTGGCAAGTGGGCGCAAACCTTGCGCCCCTACAAAATCATATTGTATGCGGTCAATAAGAGGCTTGGCTTGGTTCATAGGGGATGAGCCGCGCCTCCTCCCCTACGATAAATACCCTCTAAACAATATTAGAGTTTTGATGGGAGGCTTGCGAGGGTGCGATAGGCGACATCTATGACAGCGTTCGGTTCGAACTGGCTGATGAAGTAGCCGAAACTGACTTCGCGGTCTTGCCCGCCTGCGTCGGTGAGCAGCAGTTGGTCACAGTAGGCGGCGATGTCCTGCACGATACGTTCGCAGCGGTAATAGGCTAAGGCGACCGGATTGACGGAAGTTTCCCCATACCCTTGATAAAAGTAGATTTCCTGAGCGTCGAGGTCGCGGCGGGTGTAGCTGCCGATGCCACCGCCGACGAACATGAGATCACGTTCTTTGGGGGCGAGAACCGGTTGATCCCAATCGACGATGCGGAGCGTGCCGGTGCTGTCGATCAGCACATTACCGGCGTGAATATCCGAATGGCAAAGCACAAACTCAAGCGGTTGGGATTTCAGGACGGCGGCAAGCTGGCTGGCGGTTTGCACCAGCCGCGTCACATCGGTTTCTTTGGCGACGAGCAGCGCGGCGAGTTTAATGGCGACCGGATCGGTGAAGCGCATTGTGGCGGCCTGCTGCTGAAAGCCAGTTACGCGGGCGCGGAAATCATCCGAATAGTTTTCACGGGCGAGGCTGGCGGCGATGGATGGTGGAATGGGTGTGGTGTGAACCCCTTTTAGCGCTTGGCCCAAGTCGAGCCAATGATTATCCGAGAGATTGACCTCGAAACCGTTATGCCCGGCGACGAAGGGATAGAGGATGAGGGTGAAATCGGCGATGGTTGTCCACAGGCTGCCCGCGCGGGTGGCGAGTGGGGGGATGACGGCAGTGATGCCCTGTTCGCGCAGGAGGTGAGGGATGGCGATGGAGGTTTGATCGACCGCGCCGCGCCGGAGCTTGACGAAGTAGTCGCGATTGGCAGTGGTGGCACGGTAAACAGCGGCGTTGGCATCCGCGCCTAAGGGGAGAAAGGTGAGTTGGGGATAGGTTAGGCTGTATTCCGATTGGAGTACGGCAATAATGTTGTCGTCGGGGATGGCGGGTTTTTCGAGCATAGCGCCTCTTGGATGTGTGAACCTTTGTGAGCCGTAGAATACCGTAAGGTGCTGATAGGCGCAATGGTTTAGGTGGTTGTGAAGCCCGATGAAGTTTTGCTCAGTTTATCAATACAGTCAATTCATTGGCGATGAGTTTGAGCAGGTGGAAGCTGTGCAGGCTGTCAACGTTGGCAATATCGAGAGTATCGTCCTTAACCCTGTCATAACAAGGATGTGGAATTGAAATTCATGCGATCTGTGGCTGAGTTACGCCAATAGACTAATGGGCAGCGCCGCGATGGCGGCAAAGACGATGCCGATGACGCAGCCTTTTAAGAAGCCGTAGAAGTGGAACTTGTAGTCACGCCAACCAGCAGCGCCTTCTGTACCAGCGATGGGTGGGTGCTGCGGGTCAACCAAGCTGAGGCCAATCCAGTCGAGGACAACCAAATCCCACAGGTTGAAGCCGAAGAACAAGGCATAGGCGTAGAGCCACGCGGCACCGAAGTTGAAACCCGCACCGAGCGCAGGCTTGATGTCCAGCGATAGGCCGACCACCAGCAGGAACAGAATGACGACGAAGGGCGTGCCGACGAGGGTGGTGAGGCGCTTTTCGGCGGGTGTTTTCGGTGGAGCGAGGGCTTGAATATCGGCGGGGAAGTCGTGCAGCCACATACGCGGTTTCCAATAGATGGTGACGGCGATAAACGCGGTGCAGTAGACGATGATGATGAGAAGATCGCTCCAGAACAGACTGAACGGGAACATCATGCTCTCCAATTTTTATTTGGCGAAATATATATTTAGGTTAAGCTAAATTCCATTTGGTGTCAATATGGCTGGAGAGACAAACGTCACGCGACAAGGTGACGATGGTCATATTGTGATAGTGATAAGTTGTGGTATATTTCACGGAGTTTAACAAGAGTTATCATACAGGTGGGTTATGGTTGATTTCCCCACAACCCGACAGGAACAAATTCTCGGGTGGTTGAGCGAAAGCCCTTCCCTTTCGATTGACGAGCTGGTGCGGCGGTTGGGTGTCTCGGTGATGACGATTCACCGCGACCTTGACCAGTTGGTACGGTCGGGACAGGTGGAGAAGATACACGGCGGTGTTATCCGCGCTGACAGCCGGACACGGCGGACACGGGCGCTGCAAGTGTGCCGGTTGTGCGACGCGCCGGTATCCGAGCGGACGCAGGTGATTATCCAGACGGCGGCAAGCGAGCCGCTGTATGCGTGCTGCCCCCACTGCGGCATCTTGCTGATGGGCGAGGTGGTACAGCCGACATCCATTCTGGCGAAGGATTTTATCTACGGGCGGATGGTGAACGCATTGACGGCCTACTATCTGGTCGGTTCGAGCATTACGCTGTGCTGCCAGCCGAGCTACCTGTGCTTCGGCAGCGAGGGTGACGCGCTGAACTTCCAGAAGGGGTTCGGCGGACGGATTGCAACGTTTGATGAAGCGAAAGTCCAGTTGGAGGCGGAACATCATCATGGGTGCGGCGGGGAGCATTCGGTAGGCTGATGAAGCGGAAGGTGTTCGTGTTTAAAAACCAAATACGGAATGGGTTAAATCCATCCCCTACAAAAGCAAGGTTTGTGGTTGGTGGCGCGGATGAGGCACGCCTCATCCCTACGAGGATACGGTATTCGGTTGATTGTGGTGATTAACAGGTGGAATGCCTGCGATCATGGTTAACGTTTTTTATGCAAGAGGAGCAACGTGTTATGAAGCGGATCGTTCAGTTGGGTATGCTGGTTGTGGCAGTGTTGGCTTTGTTTGCGACCGTTTCGGCGCATGAGGGGCGTGAGATCGGCGATGGAGCGTACACGATTGTGTTTGGTTGGCGGGCGGAACCGGCGTATACCACATTGTTGAATGGGCCGGAGTTTGAGATTATGACACATGAGGATGAACAGCCGGTCGAAGGTGCCGAGGAAACGCTGCAAATCGAAGTGAGCTATGGTGGACAAAGCAAGGTGCTGCGGCTGCGTGCGGTGTTCGGCGAACCGGGTAACTACACGGCTGATTTGATCCCGACCCAACCGGGTGACTACAGCTTCCACATTACCGGCACGATTGGCGACGCGACGATTGACGAAGTGTTCGACTCGACCAGCGGCGAGTTTAGCACGGTTGAGCCGATTACCGACATTCAGTTCCCGTAAATAGGATAATGACAAAAGTCAGAGGGACACGACTGCCGTGTCCCTTTTTGATTCGAGTAGGTTACGTGCGATGGGTATAATCAATAGTTATGAATGAAGGCTGCACGGACGTGCTTTATCAGGCGTGTGTTGGTGCTGCGCTGCACTGGCGTTCTTTGAGGATTATCTGGTGGGCTTCGTCCACATCGGTGACGAAAAACAACCGATTATGGAACGCGCTGTTTTTAGAGATTTTGAGAAAAATCGAGGCTACAGTGCGTGACAGGATACCATGCGACACAATGACCTGAATGCCAAAGTTGGGCGGCATCAGTTGGAGGGCGCGTTTAAAATGCGGCTCGGAGCTGCCCTTCGGCATAACCGCGTTTCGATGCGGCGCGACGATCAAATCGACACGATAGTTCACGGACTGCATCATGTCAACCACCGCTTCCAGTGTGGCATGAAAATCATCCCACGTCCACGCGCCACTATACTCCGTACAAATGATCGTTTGTTCTGGATCGTACCATGAAATCTGAACTGTCGACATTTTAATATTCCATCTAAACGAAAACCGTATTAAGCAAATCGTAATCCAATATTCTTGTAATGTATCTTAAGATTTGGAAGATTATGGAAACGATGTGAAGCGTATGCGTGGGAATTGAAAACGGATATGCCCCAAGTGAGACATATCCGTTCTGACATTACGGGTTGCGGCTTACGGGCTAGACAGGTTCGATCCAGTATTGGGGTGCGATGCCTTCCGGTGTCCAGCCGATGGTGCCGTTGTAGTTGACCTTCCACCACGACATGCCGGAGGCGCAGCTTGGGCCTTCGAGGACGGTGAACACGCCGCCGGGAGGGATTTCACCGACGTATTGGGTGCTGCTGCCGGGACCCTGACGCATATTGTTGGGGATGCCGGGGGTGACGCGGCCAGAGCCACCGACAATCAGACGCGGCGGTAAATTGGGCGCACAGAGCGCAGCGCGGGTGACAGTGGGTGCGAAATTCAGTGTCGTCGTGGGTGATGGGCGGAAGGGCGACGGATTGGTTGGATACTCACGACCGGGTGTGGGCATGAAACCCGGAAGGGTGGGTGAAGGAGTTGGGCGGAATACCTGTGTATCCAAAGGCTGTGGGGTCACGGTTGGAGCCATCCCAGCGCCGCCGCTGTCGAGGGTGGGTAAAGGCTGCGGCGTGGGGAACGATGGGGTTATGAATACCGGTTCGAGCCAATAGTCATTGACTTCACCTTCGCTCGTCCAACCGATAAGGCGGCTTTGTGTATCCGCCACATACCACCATGCCATATCTGAGGCGCAGCGCGGGCCATCCAGCACGTATACCTGACGACCAACGGGCAGTTCGCCCAAGAACCCGCTGCCTTCGCCGGGGGCTTGACGGACGATGTTGGCGACATCCGGCAGAATAGCTGCCAGCGAACCAACCGTTAGGCGCGGCGCGGGAGCGTTCGGGCAGAAGGTCGGCGTGGCCGTCGAACCGGGTGCGCCGGTCGGAATGATGTAGGTGGGCGGTGGGTAAGTGGGCTGCGGCGAGGGTGTAGGTGTCGCCAGCGGGCTGCAAAGGGTGACTTGCGACAGATCATTCGATACGCGGTAATCCCATGTTAAGCCCTGCACATCCAACTGCACCTGAAAGCCGGGTGTTTGCACCTGCGCGTAGGCGGTACCGGGCTGCGGGCAGCCTAAGCTGGCATCCGGGTAGATATTTTTGCTGAAGCGCCAGTTAAAATCGCTGAGGGTGAGTTCGAGGCCGAGGCGGGCGTTGAGGTCATCAAGCGCTTTTTGCACCTGCGGCGGGTAATCCTGCGCGGTTGCCAGCGCGGGAACGAGCATAACCAAGAGAACGAGGCACCAGAGTAGGCGGCGCATGAGTGAAATTCCCCATTAATAAGTCTGTTTTACTCACTGTAGCACGATCTTACCGGTTGGAGTTTTATGGATTCCGTGCTGATACCCGACGGTTGGCCTACGGGGTAAAAGTACAGTCGATAGTCTGTAGTTAATAGTCAATAGATTAATGCAAAAACGAAATACAAGGATTAACCGCCAAGTCGCCAAGAACGCCAAGAATTTTAGAGTAAAAGACAAGATTAATTGAACCGCAGAGGCGCAGAGGAACGCGGAGAAGAATTCACCATAGAGCCACTGAGGACACAGAGAAAGACTAGAGACGTAGAGAAATGCGGGAAAGCTAGAAGCGTCCGGTCATGGCTTGGACGTAGCCGGTGAGTTCGGCATAGCCGTAGCCGGTTTGGTCGCCGCTGATGGCGACTGCCCCTTCCCAATAATCGACGTTTCCGCTGCCGTGCAGTTCTTGGTCAGCGAGGAGCGGCGTGAGGGTGATATTCAGCGGCTGGGGGTCGCCGGTGTCGATGGTGATGTTCCAACCAGCAGGGTAAGTCGCGCCGTTGTGGGGGCTTTGCCATGTATCGGTGACTTCAAAGGTGAAGTCACTGCTTTTCAGGTAGCGTGTGCTGCCGTCGGCGTTGACGAGTAAGCCGCCGAAAGCCGGTTCGCGGCTGCCATCCTGCAAGCGGATTTGACCGAGCATCAGTTCACGGTTGTCGTCGAGCTGGAGGCCGAACCAATCCCAACCCTGCGCGGTGATGCCGAGGGCGCTGGTACTGAATTCGTGATCTTTCCACGTCGTACCGCTGACGCTGAGGGTTTGGTCGCCGATGCGGATGCTGCCTGTGGTCAATAAGCGGGTGAGCGAGTAGTAGTAGCTGGCGTTGCCGACTTCGGCACTTTTCGGGCTGAGGCCGTTGTCGCCTTGCAGGGCGGGTGGTTTGACTTGTTCGAGGGCGAGGTTGATGGCGAACTGCCCCGCGTCGGCGGTGATGGTGGTGCGGTCAGCGGCTTCGTCATCAGCCTTGATTTGCCAATCTTCAATCCAAACGTGATAGAGCGGGTCAGCCACTGCGCCAGCGAGTCCGGCTGCGCCACGGCTGAAGCGCTGCACATGGTAATACTGCCCACCGCCAATATCGGATACAGCGAAGTGCGCCATGTAGATTTGATTGCTGCGCCATTCCGAGCTGCTGGTGACAGTTTCATCCGGCGGCTGGATGGCACGGCGGAAGATGGTGAACTGGTAGCCGAAGCGCCGCCCGTCATCGGTGCGGACATTACCCGTGTAATACCACCATTCGGTTTGGAAGCCGGGATGTGCGCCGAAGTCGGTAGGGAATTCCCATGTGCGGGGTTCGATGGCGCGGGTGTAGCCAGTGGTATCCGCGAGGACACCGGCGAACTGCGTGGTGGCGCTGACGGTCGAGCCGCCGTTCGAGTCGATGAGGCTGAAGCCAAATACGACGATCACAATTGCGCCCAGTGCCAAGACCAACCAACGCCACATAACCACTACCCCTTGTTCAGATATTCACAAGTGATTCTATTATACAAAACATTAACCGCGAAGGCGCAGAAAGACAGAGAAAGATAAGAGTTTAAACCGCAGAGAAAATATAGAGATTAACCGCCAAGTCGCCAAGAACGCCAAGAGGGAAGCAATAAAATGCCATTCACCACAGAGGCACAGAGAAGGAGGAGAAAAGCAAGCGTTTAACCGCAGAGACGCGGAGGAACGCAGAGCGAAAATGCAAAGAGGGCTACTTGAAGATGGCGAGGGTGATGGGGTATTCGGTGACTTTTTGGAAGCCCGCTTTTTCGGCGACGCGGGTTGAGGGTGTGTTGGTGAGCCACGCATCCCAATGAACCTGCCAGCCGAGGCTGAGGGCGTGCTGGGCGAAGGCTTGGGCGATGGCGGTGGCGAGGCCGTTACCCTGATAGGCTTCAAGTGTTTCGATGCCGACCCCGCAAACACCGGGACTGACGTACTCCGCTGTACACCACGCGAGGATGCCATCGGTGTCGCTGACGATACAGTAGCCAAAGCCTTGATCGAGAAAGCGTTCGAGCAGCGTCCAGCATGATTGGATTTCTTCGAGCAGCGGGTCGATGCTGCGGAGGCTGCGCTGACCGAGCAGGTCGTCGTCAATCAGGCGCAGGTGGAGATGCGGCGGCAGCGGCGGTGCGGGTGTGAAAACGGGCGCGGCAGGTAAACGGTAGAGGACGCGCATCCGGTCTTCAAAGCCCATCCCCTCAAAGAAGGACGGTGCGAGGCTGCGCCATGCGTCGTTGGCGGTGTACAGCTTGAGCAGGCCAAGCTGGCGCTTTGCCACGTCTGGCAGAAAGGTTGCGGCGAGGAAGTGGCGTAATTCGATGTTGAAAGTGTCGTTATCCGTCCGACCGCCGAAGTAGACGCTGTGGGTGGTATCCCAGATGAAGGCGGCTGTCGGCGCATGGAGGTCATCCGCCCAGACGAGCGCGGGGCTGTTGCCGGTTCCCATCGCGGTGACGACAAAGTGCAGATAGGGTGTGTCGAACAGATCAGGTAGTGCCGGATGAGAAGGTGCTACAGGGTGCATGATGTGTCTCCTGTATGCCGGACTGATGTGGCTCATTATAGTTCAGAAGGCATGATAGCGAAACCAGATGGCTTAGGTGTTACAGGTCTGAAACCTAGCCATATGACCCTTGACAATATAGAACAAGTGATCTAAGTTTGATGTTAGTATGAACACAGATGTTCTATGCAGTAGATGAGGTATAAGATGGGTAACGTAACGATTGATATGTCAATGTCATTGGACGGTTTCATCGCCGGGCCGAACGGGAGCGCAGACCAACCGTTGGGCGACGGCGGTGACCGTTTGCACAGTTGGTTATATGACCTCGCAAGCTGGCGCGAACGCCACGGCATGGAAGGCGGCGAGCGTGACCGGGATGCGGAAGTCCTTGAAGAATCTTTCAAGGATATTGGCGCGATTGTGATGGGCCGGAATATGTTTAACCACGCGGAGAAAGAATGGGGCGACAACCCGCCGTTTCGCGTGCCGGTGTTTGTGGTGACTCATGAGGAAAGCGATCCCAACATTCAACGAGGCGACACGAACTTCACATTTGTGACCGACGGTTTTCAAAAGGCGCTGGCACAGGCCAAGTCGGCTGCGGGTGATAAAAACGTGTCGGTCGCGGGCGGCGCGAACATTATTCAGCAGATGTTGACAGCGGGATTGGTCGATGAGATACAGGTTCATATCGTGCCAGTTTTGTTGGGCAAAGGGCGGCGGTTGTTCCAGTACATTGGTGGGCAGCCGGTCGAACTGGAACGGGTGCGAACCGTTGATTCGCCGTGTGTCAGCCATCTTAAGTATCGGGTTGTAAAGGAATCATAGAGGAGGATAGGATTATGGGGAAAGTATTAGGCGGCATGGCGATGTCGCTGGACGGATTCGTGAATGACTCAAACGGCAGCGTGGCGTTGTTATACGCGAACTTTGAGGCGTTCATCAACACCGACTACATGCAGGAACAGATGAAGTCGACCGGCGCGGTGGTCATGGGTAGAAAAACCTATGACATGGGTAACGGTGATTACACCGGTTACGAATACCAAGTGTCGATCTTCGTGGTGACGCACAAGCCGCCGAAGAAGGCGGCGAAGGGACAGAATAGCAAGCTAAAGTTTAGCTTCGTCACCGATGGGCTTGAAAGCGCGGTCGCACAGGCTAAGACCGCTGCTGGTGATAAAGATGTGACGGTGGTCGGTGGCGCGAGTACGATCCAGCAACTGCTGAAGGCCAAGCTGCTCGACGAACTGCATATTACGGTTGTGCCGATCCTGCTGAACGAGGGACTGCGCTTATTCGACAAGCTGGGCGATCACCCGCCGCGCCTTGAACGGCTCAAGCTGATCGAATCACCCGCAGGGCGGACGGACATCATCTACCGCGTGGTGAAGTAACGGGTGAGCAGCCAAAATGTTATAATGGATACCTGATGGGTAGGAGGCATCCGCATGAAGTTTACCTTCGAGTCGCGAGCGTCAGACTCGCCGTATGTGGAGGGGATTTGGCGCACCGAAAGCGAGGGTGGCGGGTCGTTCATGTCGGTCGCCGAATCGCATTGGGGCATCGTGGTGACGCGGCAGGAAGGCAAAACGTGGCTGACGGTGCGTGGGCCAGAGACGAAAGCCCAGCCCTCACCGGTGCCGGAGGACGCGAATTTCTTCGGTATTGTGTTCAAGCTGGGGACGTTTATGCCGCACCTCCCCGGCAAACGGCTGGTTGACTGCGGGTTTGACCTGCCAGAGGCGAATAATCGCAAATGCTGGTTATACTGCTCGGCATGGGAGTTCCCGACCTACGACAACGCGGATACGTTCGTCGCACGACTGGTGCGCGAGGGCATGTTGGTGCGCGAGCCGGTGGTGGCTGCCGCGCTGCAAGGTCAGCTTACCGACGACCTCTCGCCGCGTTCGGTACAGCGGCGCTTCCTCCACGCGACGGGCTTAACCCACAAGTCGATCCAGCAAATCGAGCGGGCGAAAAAGGCACTGGAGATGCTGCAACAGGGTAGACCGATCCTCGACACGACGTATGAACTCGGCTACTTCGACCAATCCCACATGACGAACTCCCTCAAATATTTCGTCGGGCAAACACCGGCGCAAATCGTGAAGTCG
This sequence comes from Chloroflexota bacterium, assembly GCA_020161935.1. GTDB lineage: Bacteria > Chloroflexota > Anaerolineae > Aggregatilineales > Phototrophicaceae > CFX2. Next base: position 689,953 of record JAIUNI010000002.1, on the reverse strand, counting down.
CTGGAGTTGGCGTAAGTGTCGTTTTTTTCCAAGAGTGTGTTTTCAAGTTTGGTTATGATGATGGCATTGGTGGTGCATAACACAGCAAAGGGAAAACAACATGCGTAAACTCATCGTCACCGAATTTATGTCATTGGACGGTGTGATCGAAAACCCGCAGTGGACGTTCAAATACTGGAATGACGAGACCTCCGGCTTTAAAACGGAAGAAACCTCTAACAATGAATCCCTGCTGTTGGGGCGCGTAACCTATGAAGGCTTTGCTCAGGCATGGCCGCAGCGCACAGATGAAGCATCCGGCGGGGTCTACTTCAATGGCACGCGCAAATACGTGGTGACTTCGACGCTCGACAAGCTGGACTGGAACAACTCGGTGGCGATTAAGGGCGACATCGTGGCGGAAATCACCAAGCTCAAGCAGGAAGACGGCCCCGACCTTGTGGTACACGGCAGCGGCAAGCTGGTGCAGTTCCTACTCGCCAATAACCTCGTCGATACCGTGCGTATCCTGATGTATCCGGTGGTGCTGGGCAAGGGGCAGAAAATGTTTGAGGACGGCACAGCCGCGTCGATGAAACTGGTAAGCGCACGGCCCTTTAGCTCCGGCGTAATCGGCCTCGTCTATGAACCTACCGCCGAATAAAACCTCTCACAACTTTCTAAAATCCCGCTCCTGCCTCCATTCATCTGCCAGATGTTATAATCCAGTGGATGAATAGGTAGGAGCTGATTATGCCGTTTCAGTTTGATAACCGACTTTCTGACTCCCCCTATGTGGATCGGGTGTGGCAGGCGCGAACGGACGAATCCAGCGGCTTTGTCTCATCGGCGGCGATCCATTGGGGGATGGTGGTCGTGCGGCACGAAGACAAGCTGACGCTGCATGTGCGCGGGCCGGAAACGCAAGCCTCTCAGGCCGAGTTCCACCTCGATTATGAATTTTTGGGTATCAACTTTAAGTTTGGCACGTATATGCCGCATCTTTCTCCAAAGGCGATTATCGACCGGCAGGATCTGGTGCTGCCGGAAGCAGCTTCAAGGAGCTTCCAACTGAACAGCTCGTCATGGGAATTCCCGACGTTTGAGAATGCGGATACGTTTGTTGATCGGCTGGTGCGTGAAGGCATCCTCGCCTATGAGCCTGTCGTCAACGCGGTGCTGCAAGGCCACCCGACCGATTATTCGCCCCGCGCGGTGCAGTACCGCTTTCTCCACGCCACCGGCCTGACCCAAAGCACCGTCCATCAGATTCAGCGGGCGCGGCGGGCGAAGGCGCTGCTGATTCAGGGGAAGCCGATCCTCGATACCGTATATGAAGCCGGTTACTTCGACCAAGCCCATTTAACCCGTTCGCTCAAGCGGTTTATGGGGCAAACCCCGACCCAACTTGGGGATGAGCCATCCTCGCCATAAAACGTTGCGTTTTTATACAAGACCCCCGATTTTAGATCGCATATACTGCGTGTATTGATAGACAAAACACAAGGAGCAGTCAACATGCGTAAGATTATTTCCTCCACGATGGTCAGCTTGAACGGTGTCATGGAAGACCCGCAAAATTGGTCGTTCCAGTATATGAACGACGAGCTGATGAAGTACGTCGCTGATCAGTTGTTTGCCTCGGACGCACTGATTTCGGGACGCTTAACCTATGACAGCTTCTCTGAGGCGTGGTCATCACGTGCAGGGGCAGATGCCTTTGCCGACCGCATCAACGCGCTGCCGAAGTATGTGGCCTCGCGGACGCTGACGGAACCGTTGACTTGGAACTCAACGCTGCTCAAGGGCGACATTGCGGAAGCCGTCAAGAAGATTAAAGCCGAGCCGGGGCAGGATATTCTCCAGTACGGCTGTGGTGAACTGACCCATACGCTCATTCAGCATGGGTTGGTAGACGAAATCCGTTTGATCGTATTCCCGATTGCCGTCGGCGGCGCAGGGCATGTTTTCGAGAAGCTGGCGGCGAACGTGCCGATGAAGCTGTTGAGTTCACAAGCCCTCAGCAACGGTGTGGTTCTTCAACACTATCAACCGCAGCAAGCCTAGTCCGGTTGTCTCAAAGGCTGGTAGATCATTGACCAGCCTTTTTGATTCAAGTGAAAGGGGAAGGACGATGGCGGATATTATCAATTTCGCCGACCTGCGCGATGGCGATACGTTTGAAGGGTATCTGTACGGTAACGTGAATGTCAGCTTCTTCCTGAGCGATACACCGCCGGGGAAAGGGCCGCGTTTGCACAGCCATCCTTACGACGAGATATTTGTGGTGCAAGAGGGCAAGCTGACTTTTACGGTCGGTACTGAAACCGTCGAGGTGGTTGGGGGGCAGATTGTGATCGCGCCAGCCGGTACACCGCATAAGTTCGTCAACACCGGCAGCGAGAACGCCCGTCATATCGATATTCACGTCACGCCGCGTATGGAGACCACATGGTTGGAAGCACGGCCTGAGTAAACTTCCTCATTAATGCGACTTATGATTTGCTGGCGAACAAAAGTTCATATACACTGATTGCAACGGTGCCGATCTTGAGGTTCAATGTCGGCCTGTTGTTTGTTTTGCCATGTGCTGTTAAGGAGTGGATGATGGACATAGAAACACGCACCACCATTGACGATATTTATTCCACTGACAAAGATACCCAGAATAAAGCCTACTACACGGTGATGGAACTGACCGAGAAGCCGGTCGATTGGGCGTATGAGGTTTGGGATAAGCTGGTCGATGGGCTAAAGGACAAGGATAACCACGTGCGGGCGATTGCGGCGCAGGTGCTTTGCAATCTCGCCAAGAGCGATCCCGACAAGCGCATCATTAAGGACTTCCCCAAGCTGTTGGAAGTGACGAAGGACGAACGCTTTGTCACGGCGCGGCACTGTTTGCAGTCGTTATGGAAGGTGGGCGTGGCGGGCAAAGAACAGCAGGAAACCTACATGGCAGGGCTGGAAAAGCGCTTTGATGAATGTGTTAACGAAAAGAATTGGACGCTGATTCGTTCCGACATTATGCAAAGTATGCGGAACGTGTACGATGCCGTAAAGGATGAACGAATCAAAGAACGGTCGCTGGCTTTGATGGCGATAGAAACGGATGGCAGGCAGACCAGGAAGTACGCCAGCGTGTGGAAGAAGAAGTAGCAGTAGAAGGTGATGAACCCTCACCCCCAGCCCCACATTAGCACCCTTCGCAGGCTCATTCCGCTGAAACTTACTTTAGTATCGACTAGAAACGGCGTAGAAATTGTGTTCTTGAGTGAGTGACAGAAAATGGTATAATGAGATCGATTATTTGGAGACATAGTTGACCCAATGAGGTGCTAACCATGTGCAGAAACATCAAGACGCTGTTTAACTTTGAACCCGGCGTGACCGAAACCGAAATCAACGCCGCCGCACTGCAATACGTCCGCAAACTCAGCGGCTTCAACAAACCCTCGAAAGCCAACGAAGCGGCCTTCAACACGGCTGTCGAGCAAATCGCTGCCATCTCCGGCATCCTGCTCAAGTCGCTCGAAACCAACGCCCCGCCAAAGAATCGCGAGATCGAAGCGATGAAGGCTCGCGAGCGTTCGGCTATCCGCTTCGCCAAATAGCCCCAACCTCTGTAAAATTTTCTTGGTCAAGAGATCTTGAAAGTTTGTTTTTTGTTATATAACTTGACAGTTATATAACTAATGGGGTATATTATGTTCATGGTCACAACATTCGATGCGTTATCAGACGCAACACGCAGGCGTATTCTGGACTTGCTCCGCGAGAAACCACGCCTTGTCGGCGAACTGGTCGACACGCTGGAGATGAGTCAACCCGGCATTTCGAAGCACCTCAAAGTACTGCGCGAAGCTGGTTTGGTCAATGTGCGGCAGGACGCACAGCGCCGCTGGTACGAACTGCGGACAGAACCGTTAGCGGAATTGGATGAGTGGCTGAAGCCTTATCGCCACCTGTGGCTGGAACGCTTCGACCGGCTGGACGATTACTTGCGGGAACTGCAAGCCAGCGAGGACGAAGCGAACAGCAGCGATGACGAATAGACAAGAGGAGAGAGGGATATGGGCAAAGTCGGTTTCAATATGACGATGTCGCTGGATGGGTTTATTGCTGGCGCGAATGACAGCGCGCAGAACCCGCTGGGCGACAACGGCAGCCACCTCTTTACGTGGTACAGCATCGGCGACACCGAGTACAAGATGCCCGGTGGCGATTGGAAGTTCAACATCTCCGCCGCCAGCGCCAAGCAGTTGGACAAAGCCCTCAGCAGCGCCGGTGTGCTGATTACCGGACGGCGTACCTTCGACATCGCGGGTGCGTGGGGCGGGCAGCATCCGGTTGATCTCCCGATTGTCGTCCTCACCCATAACCCGCCGCAAGAATGGGTCAATAAGCCGAACTCGCCCTTTACCTTCGTCACTGACGGCATCGAAAGCGCGGTCGAGAAGGCCAAAGCGATTGCTGGTGATAAGGATGTTGAACTCGGAACCGCCAGTACGCTGCAACAGGCGTTGAACGCCGGACTGGTGGACGAACTGCACATCGACATCGCGCCCGTGGTGCTGGGCAAGGGTGTGCGCTTGTTCGACGAGCTGGGCAAGCTGCCGCTGGTCTTGGAGCAGATCGCTTCGGTCGAGGGACAGGGTGTAACCCATTTGAGCTATCGTATCGTGAAGTAGCACTTCATTTCATTTGTAATTACCCGTCAAGGTAAAGCGAACGTCTATCAGGAGAACACAAAATGGCTAAAGCAGAAGTGACCGCCGAACCCGGCAAGCAGGAAATCGTCATTACCCGCATCTTCAACGCGCCGCGTGAACTGGTGTTCAAGACCTTTACCGATGCCAAGCACTTGGCGAAGTGGTGGGGGCAGGACACGGCGACCACCACCATTGACCAGTTGGAAGCCTCGGATGGCGGCAAGTGGCGCTTCGTCCAGACCGCGCCGGATGGCAGCGAGTACGCCTTCCGTGGGGTGTTCCACAGCATCAAAGCGCCGGAACAAATTGTGCAAACCTTTGAGTTCGAGGGGATGCCCGGTCATGTGCTGCTCGAAACCATGACCTTCGAGTCGACACCGGATGGCAAGACCCGGATTATCGACTCGTCAGTGTTCCAATCGGTCGCTGACCGTGACGGTATGCTGCAAAGTGGCATGGAGGACGGCGCGAACCAATCGTGGAATCGCCTCGACGCGCTGCTGGACACGCTCAAGTGAAGCCCTTACCTCCGGTTGAACTGCGGCGTTACGCGGAGGATGATCTCACCATCCTCCGCCGTCATAATGCGCCCGAAATGACTGCATATCTTGGCGGGCCGGAAAGTGAAGAAAAGCTGCTCAACCGCCACCAGCGTTACCTCGATATTCCTGATAGCGGCAAGGGGTATATGTTCGTCATTTGGACGGACGACATGCGCGTGGGCATGATCGGTTATTGGGAACACGAGGATAAGGGCGAAACGGTTTGGGAAACCGGCTGGGGCGTTCTGCCGGAGTTTCAAGGGCGGGGTATCGCGGTCGCCGCCATCCACGAACTGGTGAAGAAAGCCCGCGCGGATGGCACACACCGTTTTCTCCACGCCTATCCGCGAACCGATAACGGCGCATCGAACGCGCTCTGCCGCAACGCGGGGTTTGAACTTGTCGGCGAAGTGGATTTCGAGTATCCGGCGGGTAACCCGATCCGCTGTAACGACTGGCAAATGGACCTGCAAGCTGAGTCAGCCACATAAGAGAACAAGGAGTTAGGAAAATGACTACTCAACCGTATCCCGGTCTTAAAAATCTCGACAAACTGGTTGGCACATGGAATGTCTCCGGCCCCGACATTAATGGGCAGGTGACCTATGAATGGATGGAAGGCGGCTTCTTCCTGATGCAGCATGTGAACTTCAACCACAGCGGCCATGCGGTCAAAGGGATCGAAATTATCGGTTATGAGCTGCCTTTCGGCGCGGAAAAGCCCGGTGAGAATATCAAATCCCGTTACTGTGGCAGCGGCGGCGAAACCTATGAATACACCTACGAAGTGGACGACGACACCCTGACCATCTGGGGCGGCGACAAAGGTTCACCCGCCTACTACAAAGGGGCGTGGAGTGCGGATGGCAAGACGAACGCCGGTGCGTGGGTTTACCCGAACGGCGGTGGCTACGAATCTACCATGACCCGCGCCTCATAACACTCGATATTTCTCATAAAGGAATAGGTACATGGAAAAGGTCATCTCAAAAGACGGCACAAGCATTGCTTTCGATAAATCCGGCAGCGGGCCAGCGCTCGTCCTCGTGGGCGGCGCGTTCGAGCAGCGGGCGATGGAGTCGGATACCTCCAAACTCGCCGTGTATCCACTGCTGACCGAAAACTTCACCGTCTACCACTACGACCGGCGTGGGCGCGGCGACAGCACCGATACGCTGCCGTACGATGTGAAGCGCGAAATCGAGGACATCGAAGCCCTCATCGACCTCGCGGGTGGCTCGGCTTTCTTGTCCGGCATTTCCTCCGGCGCGGGGTTGGCGTTCGAGGCGGCGTTGGCGCTCGGCGGCAAGGTCAGGAAACTGGCGCTGTATGAGCCGCCGTATAACGACGATCCAGATGCGCGGGCGGCGTGGAGAAATTACCGCAAAGAATTGGCGGATACGCTTGCCGAAGGTCGGCGTGGTGACGCGGTTGGCCTGTTCATGATGCTAGTCGGAATGCCCGCCGAACATCTCGAAGGGATGCGCCAGATGCCGTTCTGGGGCATGTTTGAAGATGTGGCTCCCAGCCTCGCCTATGATGCCGCTGCCCTCGGTGACGAAGCCGCCGTTCCGGTCGAGAAGGCTGCAACGCTCACTACGCCTACACTGGTCATGAACGGCGGGGCAACACCCTATCCGTTTATGGCTCCCACGGCGGATGCGCTGGCGAAGGCCATCCCCAACGCCCAGCGCCGCACGCTCGAAGGGCAGGTGCATGAGGTCGAGCCGGACGCGATTGCACCCATACTGGTGGCGTTCTTTAAGGGCTAACCGCGTATAAACCCAACTGAATAGCAGCTTCAAGCACCGCAAATTGCGTAGGGCGTGGCTGAACGCGCCCTACTATCCATAAGGATGAGACATGAAAACTGGAACTTCGAAAGATGGAACGACGATTGCCTACGATCAGGTTGGAACAGGCTTCCCACTGATCCTCGTCACTGGTGCGCTGGGTGTACGCTCTGGCTCGATGCAGGACGGCTTCGTCAACCTGCTCATGGATCACTTCACCGTCATCAACTACGACCGCCGGGGTCGCGGCGATAGCACCGACACGAAACCGTACGCGCCGGAACGCGAGATCGAGGACATCGAAGCGCTGATCGACGCGGCAGGTGGCGAGGCGTATCTTTATGGTGTGTCGTCGGGTGCAATCCTCGCGCTGGAAGCCGCCGCACAGTTCCCGAACAAGGTCAAGAAGCTGGCGATGTACGAACCACCTTTCATCATCGACGGCAGCCGCCCGCCGCTGCCCGTGGATTACGTCGAGCAGCTCGACAAGGCGACCGCTGAAAACCGCCGGGGTGATGCAGTGAATATCTTTATGATGCAGGCACTCCTGATCCCGCAGGAATTTGTCGATATGATGCGGAACGCCCCGCCGCCGGAAGGTATGTACGCTGATGATGTGAAGCCGCCCGCTTGGTCGGATATGGAAACGGTCGCGCACACGCTGGCGTATGACGGTCGCATCGTGCGTGAATACCTCGCTGGTCATCCGCTGCCCGCTGGTCGCTGGAACGCCTTTACGGGTGAAGGTTTGGTGCTGGTTGGCGGCAGCAGCGAACCCTTCTTCCACGATGGAGCGAAGGTGCTGGCTGCTAATGTCCCGAATATCCGCTATCAGGTACTCGAAGGGCAGGATCATGCCGTTTCGCCGTCAGCACTGGCACCGGCGCTGGTGGCTTTCTTAAGTTAAGGCAGCGTTACTGTGTAGGAGCGCATGGCGGTGCGTAAAAACCGCCCATGCGTTCTAAGTCGGTCTTGAATAATCGGTTTCGGTTTTGTACCATAGCGGGTCGCAGAAGTTTATAGGAGGCGATAAGTGAACCCATCTAGCTTACCAGTTCCTCACTTCTCCTGCCGCGCGGAAACGTTTTCGCTGGCAGCGAACCGCTTTCAGTTGCCGCCATTCAGGGCATCTCCGATTCTATCTATTTCCGAAGTCACCATTTGAAGTTGAACGCATCGTTTTACGCCCGGCATAAGCCACTTCCAGCTTGTGCTTTCATGTTGTACGCCCTTTGAGGATAGCCAAAAGGACAGAACTGTGGCCCAAGAATATATTGAAATCCGTCATGCCCGTGAAAATAACCTCAAGAATGTGTCGCTGCGTATTCCCAAACGGCAGATCACCATCTTTACGGGTGTCTCCGGTTCCGGTAAGTCGTCGATTGTGTTCGACACTATCGCCACCGAAGCCCAGCGCCTGCTGAACGAAAACTTCAGCCTGTTCGTCCGCAACTTCCTCCCGCGCTACTCCCAACCGGACGCGGATGCCATCGAGAACCTGAGCATGGCGGTCGTGGTTGACCAGAAGCGCATGGGCGGCGGTTCGCACTCCACAATGGGGACGATCACCGATATTTACTCGGCGCTGCGGCTGCTGTTCTCCCGCGTGGGGCAGCCGTTCGTCGGTTATTCCAATATTTTCTCGTTCAATGATCCACAGGGCATGTGCCCCGAATGTAACGGGCTGGGTCGCAAGATTGGCGTGAATATGGACTTGTTTATGGACACCTCCAAGTCGCTGAAAGAAGGGGCAATTCTGTTCCCCGAATTTGCCATCGACAAATGGGATGGCAACCTGATTATGCAAACCGGCTTTTTTGATGGCGACAAAAAGCTGGAAGATTTCACCGATGAGGAGATGCGCCTCCTCCTCCACAGCGAACCCTATAAGGTCAAAACCCAGATGGCGGGTAAAGACTTCAACCTGACCTACGAAGGTATCATCGACAAATTTACCCGCAAGTACATCACCCGCGACCTCAAAACCATGTCCGAGCGCACCCAAAAGCAGATTGAACCGTATCTCACACTTGGCCCCTGTCCCCTTTGCCACGGTGCCCGCCTCAGTCAGGCCGCCTTGAGCTGCAAGATCGACGGCTACAACATCGCCCAACTCGCGTCGATGGAAGTCGGTGAACTCATTCATGTGATCGCCAACATCAGCGACAAGAACGCCGCTCCGCTGGTCACTGCCCTGACTGAACGGCTGGGGCATCTCATCGACATCGGCCTTGAGTACCTCAGCCTTGACCGTCCGACCGATACCCTCTCCGGCGGCGAGTCGCAGCGTGTCAAAATTGTCAAGCATCTCAGCGGCAGCCTCGTGGACGTGATGTACATCTTTGATGAGCCAAGTATCGGTCTTCACCCCCGCGATGTCCACCGCATGAACGACCTGCTGCAAAAGCTGCGTGACAAGGGCAACACCGTCATTGTCGTTGAGCATGATCCCGATGTCATCAAGGTGGCTGACCACATTGTCGATGTCGGCCCGAAGGCGGGCAGCGGCGGCGGCACGATTGTCTATGAAGGCAGCTATGATGGGCTGCTCAAGGCGGATACCCTCACCGGTACCCACATGAAGCGCACGATGCCCATTAAGTCCAAGTTCCGCCCCCATAAAGGCGAACTGGCGATCACGAAGGCGAAGGTCAACAATCTGCGAAACGTCAGCGTCAACGTCCCCAAAGGTGTGCTAACGGTCGTCACAGGTGTGGCAGGTTCGGGCAAAAGCTCACTGATTAATCAGGTGTTCCTCGCCCAGCACGCCGAAGCGATTGTCATCGACCAATCACCGGTCGGTGCAAACAGCCGCTCGAACCCTGCCACCTACACCGGCATCATGGACGAGGTACGCAAAGCCTTCGCCACCGAAAATGGGGTGAGCGCCTCACTGTTCAGCTTCAACTCCAAAGGCGCGTGTGAAAACTGTCAGGGGTTGGGCGTGGTGTATACCGACCTCGGCCCATTCGATAGTGTCAAAAGCCCCTGCGAAATCTGCGGCGGCAAACGCTTTAAAGACGAAGTGCTGGAATATAAGCTCAACGGCAAGTCGATCACCGAAGTGCTGGAGATGACCGTCGAGCAGGCGCTCGAATACTTCGAGATCAAAGAAGTGACCAAGAAACTGCAAGCGATGAGCGATGTCGGCTTGAACTACCTCAAGCTCGGTCAGCCGCTGAGTACCCTCTCCGGCGGCGAGTGCCAGCGCATCAAGCTCGCCAGCGAGTTGCACAAGAAGGGCAGCATCTACGTGATGGACGAGCCGACCACCGGCTTGCATATGTCGGACATCAGCCACCTGCTCGCCATTATGGATCGCCTCGTGGACACCGGTAACACGGTCATCGTCATCGAGCATAACTTAGATGTCATCAAAAACGCCGATTGGATTATCGACATGGGGCCGGAAGGCGGCACGAAAGGCGGTCAGGTGATGTTCGAAGGCACACCCGCTGACCTCTCGAACGCCAAGCAGTCGCTCACCAGCGCCTACCTGCAAAACTGATCGGGAATAGTAGGTTAAACTAGGGTGGGGCGTAAATGAGCTTTCCCACCCTATTTGTATTTTGTAGGGATGAGGCGTGCCTCATCCGCCGCAATTCCATCACACCGGAGCAGGGAGTGAAATCAAATATGGACTTAACGGCTGAACAACGACTCTCCGATTCACCCTTCGTCGAGCAGGTGTGGCGCAACCGCAGCGATGAAGCCGGTGCGTTTATTTCGATGGCCTTCACTCACTGGCAGTTAGTCGTGACCCGCATTCAGGGGCAGACGCTGATTACGGTGCGTGGCCCGGAAACCAAAGCCTCACCCGCCTTCGCCCCTGCCGGAGCCGAGTTCGTCGGCATTATGTTCAAGTTCGGCACGTTCATGCCCCATCTGCCCGTTAAGAGCTTGGTGGATACCGCCATCAACCTGCCGGATGCCTCCAACAAGTCCTTCTGGCTGCACAGCTCCCCGTGGGAAGCACCCACTTTCGAAAACGCCGATACCTTTATCGAGCGCCTCGTCCGCGCGGGAATGCTTGTGCGCGAACCAATGGTCGAAGCCGCTTTGCACGGTCGGGTAAACGACCTCTCGCAGCGTTCGGCACAGCGCCGCTTTTTGCACGCCACCGGCCTCACGCAAACCACCACCCGTCAGGTTGAACGTGCGCGTAAGGCGACCGCGCTCCTCAAACAAGGGACTTCGATTCTGGATACCGTGTTTAAAGCCGGTTATTTCGACCAGCCGCATTTAACCCGTTCCCTCAAGCAGTATATCGGGCAAACCCCTGCTCAAATCATGGATGAAGGGAGGCAGGAGCGCTTGTCGCTTCTGTACAATACAACCCTCTTTGAATGAAATAAAATGTAAACGTTCAGCAAAGCAACAGGAGAGCAAGCATGTTGAAACGAACGTTTATCACCCTAATCGCCGCTGCTGGTTTGACTTTAACCGCCTCGGCTGCCACGTTGGCACAAACCGATCCTACACCTACAACACCTACCCATGAGGAGTCGCAAATGTCTGGCTCTGCGTCTGATTCTGGCTACGCCCCGGTCAATGGCATCGAGTTGTACTATGAAATTTACGGCGAAGGCCAACCGCTGATCTTGCTGCACGGCGGCCTCGGTGCAATCGAAATGTTCGGCCCGGTGCTGTCTACGTTGGCGGAAGGCCGACAGGTCATCGGTGTCGACTTGCAAGGCCACGGTCGTACCGCCGACATTGACCGCCCACTAACCTTCGAAGCGATGGCCGATGATGTCGCCGCGCTCATCACCTACCTCGGCTTCGAAAATGCCGATGTGATGGGTTACTCGCTCGGTGGTGGTGTCGCCCTGCAAACCGCTATTCGTCACCCCGAAGTCGTGCGTAAGCTGGTGCTGGTCTCCACACCTTACCAATTTCACGGCTGGTATCCTGAAGCCCTCGCGGGTATGGCGCAGATGAGTGCCGCCGCCGCCGAAGGGATGAAGCAGACACCCATGTACCAGACCTACGCCGCCCTCGCGCCGCGCGTGGAAGATTTCCCCGTGCTGCTGGATAAGCTGAATACCCTGTTGACGACTGACTATGATTGGTCAGCGGATATCCCCAACATCAAACTGCCGGTTTTGCTGGTCGTCGGGGATGCCGACAGCGTCCGCACCTCACACGCGGTTGCCTTCTTCGAACTGCTCGGCGGCGGTCAAAAGGACGCGGGTTGGGATGGCTCCGGCATGTCCACCGCGCAGCTCGCTGTCCTGCCGGCCACTACCCACTACAGCATCTTCATGTCGCCGCTGCTGGCAAGCACGGTCGCCCCCTTCCTCGACGCGCCGTAATCACCACTAAAATCGTAGGGATTTGCCGCCGGCAAATTCCTACATCATGCGTGTCGTTTCCGTACAATGCGCCTCCTTGTTTTTCCACTACCATAGAACTATTCACGGTAAATGTCTAAAGAGATGTCTAATATGAAAACAGTGACTTCCAAAGATGGGACGCGCATCGCCTACGACCAGAGCGGGCAGGGCGAACCGGTAATTTTGGTCAACGGCGCGTTTAGCTTCCGCCACTTCTCCGGCTCGGTCGAGCTGGCTAATTTGCTCTCGAAAAACTTTACGGTGCTGAACTACGACCGCCGGGGTCGCGGTGACAGCGGCGATACCAAACCCTACGCCGTCGAGCGCGAAATCGAAGACCTCGCGGCTTTGATCCAAGCGGCGGGTGGTTCGGCTCATCTGTGGGGCTTATCGTCCGGTGCGGTGCTGGCGCTCAAGGCAGCAGCCAGCGGTTTGAACATCAAGAAGATGGCGCTCTACGATCCCGCTTACCGCATCGACCACAGCGGCCCGCTGCCACCGTCCGACTTCCAGCAGCATGTCACCGCGCTGATTGCCGCCGACCGCCGCGGTGAAGCTGTCCGCTACTTCATGACCAAAGGCATGGGTGCGCCCGGTTTCGTCGTCACCATCATGCGCCTGCTGCCCGTGTGGAAGCGCCTCACCGCCGTCGCCAACACCCTGCCTTACGACGCGGCCATGCTGGCGGATCACATCCCCGGTCAGCCGTTCCCGGCGGATAAATGGTCATCCGTCACCGTACCCACACTGGTGATGACAGGCGATAAGGCCGTGGTATCCTTACAGAACACCGCTCAAGCATTGGCTCAGGCGCTGCCAAATGCCGGGTTTCGCTCGCTGGCAGGGTTGAGCCATACCAACATCGACATGAAAGTGATTGCACCCGTTGTAACCGAATTTTTATCACGTTAATTTGTGGAGTGAACGAACATGAGTCAAGATGTCACTGATTTCATCAACAAACTAAACGATAAGCCAAATCAGGAATGGCAGGTCGAGATTTCAGAGAAGCTGCGTAAACTCGCCCAAGAAAACATTCCCGACTTCTCCGAGCGCATCCAGTATGGCAAGCCGCACTTCCTCAAAGCCGGTAAGTACGCCGCTGTCCTCGGCACGGCAAAGGGCTGGGTGACGTTCACCATCTTCAACGCGCAGGATATTGAAGCGCCGACCGGTTTTTTTGAGGATGGCCCGCCCGAACGCAAAACCGTTAAAATCTTGAAGGACAAATCGGTTGATTACGATTTCTTGGGCAAACTGTTGAAGAAAGCCGCTGGTTAAGCCGCGTATAGTAAAGGAGCAAACCGAATGCCTACATTCCGTACCACCATCATAAGCGGCGGTGGCAACACAGCCGGTATTGTTATCCCGCCGGAAATTGTCGAAGAACTTGGCAAAGGTAAGAAGCCGCCAGTCAAAGTCACCCTCAACGGCAAGACCTACCGCAACACGGTCGCCGTCATGGGCGGTCAGTTCATGGTCGGTGTGAGTGCCGAAAACCGCGCACTCACCGGCGTTAAGGTTGGGGATGAACTCGACGTGACGCTCGAACTCGACACCGAGCCGCGCACCGTCGATGTGCCGGAAGATCTCGCCGCTGCCCTTGCCGCCAAACCCGGCGCGACCGAAGCCTTCGAGGCTTCCGCACCCTCGAAAAAGAAAGAGTTTGTCCGGCAGGTCAACGAGGCCAAGTCACAGGAAACCCGCGACCGCCGCATCGCCAACATCGTCGACAAACTCCCCTAACGCATCCTTTGTAGGGGCGCATATCCGTGCGCCCTTGTTCCCTACCTCAAACATCGTCTTTTCGTAGGGGAGGGGCTGAGACCCTCCCATATGACTCCCCCTCTACCACTTTTGGAGAGGGCTGACGCTGGAGTGAGCCTGCGAACGTAGCGTCGTGGGGGGTGAGGTCCTGGGCGTAAGGTCTTTCTCACCCAATAATCGCCACCGTCCCCAACATCACTTCCGCCAGCGCCCGGTCGCCCTCAAAATCCGCCCGCTGCCGGATCGTCTCGGCTTCTAACCCCTTCGTGAACATCCGCCACGCCGTATCTACGTCCATCGAGATCGTCGCTGTCGGTGATAAATCGGTCTCCGCGTACAGCACCCACTTCTCCGCCTCGCGTACCAGATGCCACACCCCGCCGCCTTCGCCCGTCACCACCAGCTTCACCAGTGTGTGGTTCGGTGCAGCCGTATCATGGTAAGTTTGCGGCAGCGCCCGCACGTAGGTGCTGAGTACCGGATGCACGAACCGCGCTTCCTTCAAACTGGTGATCCCCACCGCGTCGCAAATATGTTGGTGATGCGCCCACTGCTCCGTCAGTTCCCGCGCGATATGCAGCCATATCGGGTGGGGTTGATCGCCCGCCCAACCAATCGGGCCGCCCATCGCCTGTGGGTCAAGCGTGTTGAGGAAGGTGATGATCTGCTCGTTCGTAAACCCTAGCAGCGAAATGAGCAGTTTGCGGCTGATGCGTCGCGCCGCTTTCACCCACAGCGCGTTCAGCTCGTCAATCAGCGTCACCAATTCTTCCCAACTATTGACCTTCACCCACTGCCCATCATTGTCGCGGAAGCCGGAAAGCAAACCGATCCGCGTCCCCAACAGGTGCAGCGCCACATCGCGCACTGCCCAGCCCGTACAAGCCGTCGGATACTCCCACTGGTCGTCGGTCAGCGACTCTAAAACACGTTCCAACTCAACCCGAATGTCGGGGAACAACTCAGTCGCGATCACAGGTTCCAACGGTACGCGCTTGCTCATCGAAGTTACCCCTAAACATAAATGATCTGTAGAGGCGCAACGCCTTGCGCCCTTTCTTACGTTCTGTCCTCGTCCCGCATGGCTCCCCTCGCCCTGAGGGAGAGGGGCTGGGGGTGAGGGCTTTTAAACACACTCACACCATTCCGTATCCCACTACCTTCCCGCATGGCTTCCCCTCGCCCTGAGGGAGAGGCTGATGGTGGAGTGAGGGGATAACCCTACCTCAAAAACGTCACGCTCGAAATATTGCTAAACGGCGTGCAGCGTTCGCGGCTGCCGTCATTCCACGGCTCGCTAAAGCACACGTAATCCGCCCCCACCGCCGAAATCACCCGCTTGCTAGCATCATCCGGCAGCGTCCATACCCGTTCGCCCGTCACCACTGGAACGATGAAGTCAAACGTAATCCGTTCCTCGCTGATAATCGCCTCGTTCAGCAGGTCAGCCAGCGTACTCGGCGCACCTGCCCGCACCCGCGCCGCCGCCGGGGTAGGCGTAGGGGTTTCCGTCTGTGCCGAAACCACCGCGACTAAAATACCGAGTATCAGCACAACAGCCAGCATCACCGCAAGAAATTTTGATCGCATCATCATAGTTTTCCCCTTCTCTGGTAGCCTGTTTTTGCATCATTCTACTGAACCGTTCTGGCACTTCCAACGCTTAACTTTCCCCCAACCGTTCATATTGCATATCGGTGATTCCCATCCCCCGCAGCACGGCCTCAACCCGTGCCACATCCGCGCGATCATCCGCATCATACGTCCGCACCACGATCACCCGTTCATGGGTGCTGCGCCCTTTGGTTGCAATCGTCGCCACTTTCGATTTGTAACCCAGCAGCCCTTGTTCAGTCGCCGTCCGAATCGTAATCCACAGCGCATCAACCGCCTCAAGCGTTGTCGTAATCATCCAGTCACCCGTATGTGCCGTTGGCGGCTCCACATCACCAAGCGGCTTGGACTCAATCCAGTAGACCCCACTCACCTGTGAGGGCAGAGCCTCTCGGTCATGCGCCATGCGTGCTTGCTGTACCATATCGATCAAATTCATATTGGCAGGTGTCGATTTTTGACTGCTCATGAATACCTCCACCATTAAGCTGCATATACTTGAATCTCAAGTTTTTGTTGAGATACAGTATTGCATAAAATTCCTTAATTAATATTTGAGCGCCTTAATGCAATAATTTAGCTAAAGCCGTCACTCATCAAAAGAACAGAATAATTTAGGAGCAAAAGTGTGACTCTTATTGAAGGAATCGACCAAATCGAACAGCTTCGGGCGCGTGTCGCAGATCTAGAACGGCAGCTTGAAGAAAAAGAACATCAGCTCGTGCACGATCACGAAATCAGCGCCCGTAGATTACGTACAGTCACCGAAAATTTGCCCCTCATTTTATACGGTGTTGATATGAAAGGCGATATCACTCTGGCAGAGGGAAAAGGCTTATTGTTAACGGGGGTCAAACCCGGTCAAGAAGTTGGCCTGAATGCTTTTGAGATCTTCCGTAATGATCCGAAAAATGTTGAGAGCTTTAAGCGTGCCTTAGCTGGCGAAAGCCTTCAGTTTGTTCAAACTCATGATGATGTTCATCTTCAGATCTGGTTTTCCCCTAAATATGATGAATACGGAAAGCAAATTGGTGCGCTTCGTCTGAGCATTGATATTAGTGATCGTGTTCATGCCGAAAAAGAAGCATTGGAGTCCCGCAACTTACTCCAGATGGTGCTGGATGCCATTCCAGTGCGCGTGTTCTGGAAAGATACCAACTCGGTATACCTCGGCAGCAACAAGCTCTTTGCTCAGGATGCCAAGCTCAAATCGTCGAAGGCGATCATTGGTAAATCGGATGCGGATTTCTACCCCAATGAAGCCGAAGCCTACCGCCTCGATGACCAAAAAGTCATCGCTTCCGGTAAGAGCAAGCTGAACTTCGAAATACAGCAAACGACACCCGATGGTGGCTCAATGTGGCTGCGTACCAGCAAAATCCCGCTGCGAAATGTGGCGGGTGAAATCATCGGCGTGCTGGGTACATACGACGACATCACCGAACGTAAACAGGCCGACCTCGCACTTGAACGTTCCAAGAATGATTTGGAAATGGCGATGGATATCGCGCAGTTGGGCAGTTGGGAAGCAGATCTGATTTCCAACAAAACGCTGTTCGATGCCCGCTACGAGAAAATGCTCGGCTTCGCCCCCGGTGAATTGGCGGGCGAAAACCCCACCCACACCAGCGAAGTTCACCCGGACGATCTACCCAAGCTGTTCGAAGTGGTCATGAACTACGTTACCGGTAAAGCGCCGGAGTACGTCACCGAGTTCCGCACCCAAACCAAAGATGGCAGTTGGAAGTGGATTTACGCCAAAGCCCAACTGACCGAACGCATGGCCGACGGCACACCGCTGCGCCTCGCTGGTGTGAATCAGGACATCACCGCCCGTAAGGAAGCCGAACAGGAACGCGAAGTTTTGCTGGCGAACGAACGCGAAGCCCGCCGCGAAGCACAGGAAGCGCTGCGGATGAAAGACCTGTTCTTGGCGACCATGAGCCACGAACTCCGCACCCCCTTGAACGCCATGATCGGCTTCCAGCACTTGATGTTGTTCAGCGAGCAATTAAACGCCGATAACGCCCACATGGCGGAGCGCTCCATCGCCAACAGCCAGCGCTTGTTGAACCTCATTAACAACATTCTCGACATCTCGCGTATCGCCACCGGCGGCTTGAAGATTGTTCCCGTCACCATGTCCATCCGTCAGCTTGCCAATAACATCGGCACTGACCTCGGCCTGCAAGCCAAAGAAAAAGGACTCACGCTCAAGATTGATGTGGCTTCTGAACTGCCAGAAACCATCACCCACGACGAAGAACGTATGGGGCAAATCATGTTGAACTTGGTCGGCAACGCCCTCAAGTTCACCGAGAAGGGCGGCACGATTACGCTGACTGTTCGCAGCCACGCCGAACGCTTGATGATCGAAGTCGCGGATACGGGCATCGGGATTCCTGCCTCGCAAAAGCACGTTATCTTCGATGATTTCGTCCAGTTGGATAACAGCTCGACCCGTAAACATCAAGGCGCGGGTCTGGGTCTCGCTATTGTTAAACGCCTCGCACTGCTCATGCAGGGCAGCATCACTGTTGAAAGTGAAATTAGTCAGGGGAGTACCTTCGTCGTCACCTTACCGTTGAACCTGAACCCTGAGTCATATCAATAGTCAATAGAAGGATTTGATCGTCATGAATTCACCAATACCCCGTGCGCTAGAAGGCTGGCGAGTCATGGTTGTGGATGACGAACCGGATAGCTTAGAAATTGCCAAACGCCTGTTGCAGATGGCCGGTGCCGAAGTGATTACCGCCGGTGGTGGGCAAGAAGCGCTCAATATCGTGCGCTCCGCTCGCCCGCAGTTGATTATCAGCGACCTCTCCATGCCGGAAGTTGATGGTTGGACGCTCTTGGAGAAGCTCAAGCTGGAACGCGACACGCTGGAAATCCCCGTGATCGCCTTGACTGCTCACACGATGCCCGGCGACCGTGAACGCGCGATTGTGGCCGGTTTCCACAACCACATTTCCAAGCCCTTAGACCCGCGCCGTTTTATCTCGCAGTTGATGCATATCGTCGTGGATATTCCCGAATTGAAGTCTCAACTCACCGCCGTGATCTAACCGTCACTGCACGACCGCCGCAAATGAATGCCGGGGTGCGTGTATCGCGCATCCCAAGTAAACAGGGAGTCGAAAAATGAATAACCAACCACTACAAATTTTGATCGTTGAAGATGAACCGGATGGGCAGGAACTCGTTTCGCGGATGCTTGCCCAGTTTAATGTGCAGGTCGATATTGCTGGCGATGCCGAAGAAGCGTGGAGCCTCCTGATGGAGAAGAACTACGCCGCCGCCATCATCGACCTCGCCCTGCCGGAACGCGACGGTTTCGAACTCGTGTCCGCCATTCGCGGCGAGTCGGCTTTGACCGAGCTGCCCTGTGTGGCGATGACCGCCTTCCACACGCCGGAACTCAAGCAGCGTGCCATTAGCGATGGCTTCAACGCCTACTTCCCCAAGCCGCTGGATCGTTCACGCTTCTTGGGTGAACTCGGTCGGATGATGGTGGACTAATCCGGTTATCATCCTCGCTTCCAAAACGCGGTACAATGTCAGGCATTGACCTGTTTTAACCGAGGATGAGCCACATGAGCAAACAAGTGATCGCAACCAATAACGCGCCGGGGGCTGCCGGGCCATATTCACAGGGCATCGTCGCCAACGGTTTCGTATTTGTCTCCGGCCAAATCGCGGTCGTGCCGGGAACGAAGGATTTCGTCGTGGGTGGCATCAAGGAACAGACGATCCAAACCTTGAACAACGTTAAAGCCATCTTGGAAGCCGGCGGCAGCAGCATGGATAAGATTGTCCGTACCACCGTCTACCTCAGCGATGTAACCACGTTCGCCGAGATGAACGCGGTCTACGCCACCTTCTTCGGCGAAAACCCACCAGCCCGTTCGACCGTGCAAGCCGTCTTGCCGCGTGCCGGTGCGTTAATCGAAGTTGACTGCATCGCCCTAGCCTAAAATAACCTTCATCACAGCACTAAAAACGCCCCGACATCTCGTCGCGGCGTTTTTGTTTTCAATTCCCCTCATTGTTACTACAGGGTGAGGGTTTAAAACTGGGGTCGAACTACCCCACCACGTTCGTCGCGGCACCGTCGTCCGCTTGGTAGGCCGTGCGGGCGTATTTCGCCATCACACCGCTGGCGTAGTTGGGCTTCGGCGGTGTCCATGCGGCGGCGCGTTTTTCCAGTTCCGCAGCATCCACTTCCACGTTGACCGAACGGTTGTCGATGTCGATCACAATCGTGTCACCTTCCTTCAGCAGGCCAATCGGGCCGCCGAGCATCGCTTCCGGTGCGACGTGGCCGATGCACAAGCCGCGTGTGGCACCGCTGAACCGTCCGTCGGTAATCAGCATCACGTCACGGCCTAAACCTTGTCCGGTGATGGCCGCCGTAACGCCGAGCATTTCACGCATTCCGGGGCCACCAACCGGCCCTTCGTAACGGATGATGACCACATCACCAGCGACGATTTTCTGGTGTTGAACGGCTTGCATCGCGTCTTCTTCACGGTTGAAGATGCGGGCGGGACCGCGGTGCAGGCGCGGTTCGTCACCTTTCAGCTTGATGACACAGCCGCGAGGGGCGAGGTTGCCCTTCAAGATGTGCAAACCACCTTCGGCGCTGATCGGGTTGTCCCAGTTGTAGATCACCTTTTGGCCGGGGGTTTCCACTGCCGAAGCCGCTTCTTCTGCCAGCGTCTTGCCAGTGCAGGTCGGCGCGTTGCCATCCACGAAACCACCATCCACCAACCGCTTGGCGATCAGCCGGTTACCACCAGCCTTGTGGGCATCAACGGCGTTGTATTTACCCGTTGGCAGCATATCAGCGATCAGCGGCGTGCGTTTGCTGATGGCTTCGATGTCGTCAATCGTGAACGGGATGCCAGCTTCACGGGCGAAAGCCAGCGTGTGCAGGACACCGTTGGTCGAGCCGCCGGTCGTGGCGACGGCGGCAATCGCGTTTTCCAGCGATGTGCGGGTGATAATCTGGCTGGGGCGGATGTCATTTTCGATCATCTTCAGGATCAGTTCACCGGCTTTGTACGACACGTTGTCCTTGTCGTTGTCCATAGCCGGAATGTCAGCATAACCCATCGGGCAGATGCCCAAAATTTCGCCGACGATACCCATCGTGTTCGCCGTGAACTGACCACCACAGGCACCGGGGCCGGGGCAGGCGTGGTCTTCAACTTCCTTGAATTCATCGGCGGTGATCTTGCCAGCGGCGTAAGCACCAGCCGCTTCGAATACACTTTGCACCGTCAGGTCTTTGCCGCGTAAATTACCCGGCATGATCGAACCACCATACAGCATGATCGACGGCACGTTGAGGCGGATGAGCGACATAATGACACCGGGCATCGTCTTGTCACAGGCGGCGAGGGCGATAACACCGTCGAAGTAATTGGCACGGGCGACCAATTCAATGCTGTCGGCGATCATTTCACGGCTGATGAGCGAAGCCTTCATGCCTTCAGTACCCATCGTGATGCCGTCGGAAATGCTAATCGTGTTGAATTCAAACGGCGTGCCACCGGCTGCGCGGATACCTTCCTTCAGCTTATGGGCGAGGCGGCGCAGGTGAAAATTGCACGGGCCGACTTCCGTCCATGTGTTGGCGATACCGATCAGCGGCTTGGCGAGGTCAGCGTCCGTCAGGCCAATAGCTTTGAGCATGGCACGGGCAGCGGCACGGTCATTTCCGGCGACCAATGTGCGGCTGCGGGCGTTTAACTGCGCCACTTGGTCACGGACTTCGGGTGAGTCAGACATACGAGGCTCCTCAAAATAAGGTCATAGTTGGTGGCGACAGTATAACGCGGGGCAGCCGAAGTGGGAAGTTACAAGGCAAACCAATTGATGTATAGAAGTGCGATTAAGGATTGCTAAAAGGGAAAGGAGCATAGACCCCTATGCTCCTTATCTTGTGGTTATATGGTTAGTGTTTAGTCCGTGCCAATTATTTTAGCCGTTTCATTTGATGCAACAATCGGAGCTGCAATCGTTTCGGGCGGCGCATCGCCATTCAGGATATGCCAACTACTCGCTGCCGCTGCTGTCGTAGCAGCGGTCTCGACGATAGACTTGGCTGGTTCTAAAATCGGGTTTTCACCAGTACTGAGAATGAGCCAATTGGGTTGCTCGGCTGTTATCGGCACGTCAGCCAATTTCTCGCGTACAAGATCATTATTTCGGTTTTCTTTTAATGTCCGTTCCCAGATTTTCCCTAGATCAAAAACGAACATATTCAGGCCTTTGAAAATGGGAACAATCCAGATCAGCCAGTAAACCCACATGAAAATCGGATTGACACGGAACATATACAGTAGACGATCTTGACTACGATTGAGTACCAATGCCGTACGTTTCCATGTCGAGTAATAGATAACGCTCATGAGAACGATGTAAGAGAGAATGTTGACTATTGAAAGGATGTTGACCTCAAGTGTGAAATGGTTGCTGCCTTGCAGCCATGAGATAAAAGCCCAGATGCTCGTGGGTAGCCCGATAGCCAGTGTCGTCAGCGATAAACAAGGGATCAAATTCATACGGGCAAGTTGCCTTTGCCGGAAGTTCATTCCCATATCCGTAAGCGGTCCACTTAACGATTGATAAAAGCCGCATGTCCACCGCTTGCGCTGCGTAATCCCCATCTTAAGGGTGACAGGCACTTCTTCAATGAGCGGATTTTCGATGATCCCAATCTTTTTACCATTCGTCCATAAACGCATCCCCACTTCAGGGTCTTCAATGGTGATCCACGGGTGAAAACCGCCGACTTGAACGAGGTCACGCGCACGGAAAAAGAGTCCTTTACCCAAGACCCAGAACGGATGTTTTCCATCAGCACTGAGATGTGGGTAAACTAGCCCATCCCAACACATATGATCCATGGCGTGGAACGTAGCCGCCCACGAATCCAATAAGTTTCCCGCGACGTTAGTACTTTGCAGCACATCAAACTTTTGTAATCCTGCCGCCGCCGCCAAAAAATGATCGGTTGGTGGCACGCTGTCGGCATCAATATAATCCAGCACCCAATCATCACCTTCTTTTTCGACAATTTGATAAAATGCATAAATCATCTGCCGCGTCTTTTTTGGCGGCAAATCCCGAACGTGGGCATTTTTACCCTGGTGCCACCAATAAGCCTTTGGGTTTTTCTCCCATGCCTTCCATACAGCCCCCCAGCGCACATCAGTAGTAGGCGGCATTTCAATAATCTCTAGAAACGAAAATTCGGTCATCAACTGCCGGATGCTGGTAATAGTCGGCGTATCATTCCAATTAGGGATAGCAATGATCCGAAATTTATCTTTCGGATAATCCATTTTTGATAATCCCAACATTGTTGTTCGCATCGTATCTTCAGCTTCGCGTAGAACTGGATAGAACAGGATAATCTTAGGGTATTCACTTGGCTTAAGGTTATAAGCCTCCGTAGTATCAACCCAATTTACGCTTCGGGTGAAAAAATACAGCATCGTTAAGAACCCAAATGCGAACAGAATTTGTGCAACAACATACAGCGCACTTAAAAACTGTGGATCAATCGTGACGATAGCAATCTTCATGGCATCCCTCTTAATTACTTGATCATTCCACTGGCACGAAGCAGATTAAGGCTTTCATCAACTCGGTCTACGGCTTTTTGGTCCCCTAACCATGCCACTAGATCTTTCATGCCTTCGTCGAAGCTCAATTGCGCCTTAAATCCTAGGTCTCTGGCAATCAAGCTGCTATCGGAATAGCAGTGCCGAATGTCGCCAACGCGGTATTGTCCACTGAGCGTAGGTTCGATGTTTTTTTCCAGCAGTTTTGCAAGATACTGAGCGATGTAGGCAATCGTCACATACGAGCCGGTTCCCACGTTATAAGGTTTCCAAACTTGTAAGCTGGAATCCAAAGCTGCCACAACTGCCCGCGCTACATCCGAAACATGGATGAAATCGCGCCGTTGTTGTCCATCCTCATAGATAATTGGTGATTGATTGTTCATCAGACGAGAAGCGAAAATAGCCGCAACACCTGTGTAAGGATTAGATAGTGATTGCCTCGGCCCATACGCATTAAAAAAGCGCAGTGCCATTGTTGGGATATTCAGTGCCTTACCCAAAACAAGGAACATCTGCTCATGAACTTGCTTGTTGATTGCATAGACAGATGTCGGATTAAGTGGCTTGTCTTCAGTTGTTGGCGCTGCTTGGAGAATTTGCCCCTTATATTCCGGCTCCCATTGATGGGCTGCCAATTGTTCTGCGCTGCGTTCGGATGGCGCGATACGACTACCATCTGGCAAAGTGTAGTACCCCTCACCGTAAATCGAGATTGACGAGGCCACCACCATTCGCTGAACATTCTTGCTATCTTTGATGGCTTCAAGCACAACCGCGCCGCCGCGTTCGTTTACATCGGTGTAACGTTCGATTTGCACCATGCTCTGTCCAACACCGACCATAGCCGCTAGGTGAGCGACATGCGTCACACCTTTGAGGCATTCGAGTACCATCGCCTTGTCGCGAATATCACCACATATTCTTTCGGCCTCTCGGCTGACATACAGCGGCCAACCCTCACTATCGACAGATTCGTCGCCGTGTACTTGCGGTTCAAGATTGTCGAGAATACGGACCTCGAAACCTTGCTCTAGAAGGATGTCAACAACATAAGATCCAATAAAGCCAGCACCACCGGTGACAAGCACTTTACCTTTAGTCATAGAGTTTTACCTTTTCGATTAAAACGCCTGCATATGCAAGACGTTAAAATAGTAATGTGTCCTAAAAAACAGATAGATGTAATGTGCTAAGTAATTTCAGATTAAGGTTTTTTCCTTTCATCAATTCAGGTATTGAGTAACGACATTAAATATAAAATCTGTTTGATATTAATGCAACAAAACATTGTAACGAAAGGAAATAGAATAAATTGTGCAAATGTTTTATTTATGAATTTTCGGTTAGTTTAAGGATGTTAAGCAACGTAAATTTTCTTTTGCGGAAACTGCGATTGTTTGTATTTACTTACATGAAATATGAAAAGTAAGATAAGAATGGATAAAGTTAAATGCATAATTTCATAAATTATTCACAAATTTAAATTTTCTTTTGGGAAGTAATGTCTGTATTGCAAAGAAAAGAGTGAAGTGAAGGATATTAATGAAATATATGACTAATGTGGAATGGCTAGATACGCTGTATAGAGAGGATAGAAAGTGACCCTATCGCCTACCCCTTGCATTGTTTGTTTTTACAAACCTTGTCTACCGAATTCCAACCATTCCCCAACCTTCTTAACACTTCTGCTCCCTCAAAATGGTTAACGCCAACACTGTCAAAAAGAGACCAAATGTTCTGACAAATGTTCACCCTAATCACCTCAACCTCTGCTATCCTGTTTATAGAGGCAACCACATCTTGCTCCCTTCCCTGTTACTACGGCTTTCAGCGGAGTGAGCCTGCGAACGTGCTGATGTGGGCTGGGGTGGGGTTCTACTGTCATTCCCGACACTGACGACAATTCCGACAATTCTCAACTGCAACAACAGCAACAACAGCATAAAAATGCACGAGTGAAAATGAAGAAAATGAAGAATTTTGTGAAGTTTCGGCATCCCGCTCTCTCACATCCGCCGTCGAACCCGTCAATTGCAATTGCAGTTTTTGTGACCGAAGGAAATCCTTTAGGGCGTTATTTGCAGCATTTTGAACTTTTTGTCGACGAACAAAGGTCTTTGTCTTGAACTGATCACTAAAAACTGGCAACTGATAAATTCAAATGGCAGTATACTGCCGCAGCCGCCGCCACTGCCGCCATTAAACCTTGGCCTCTTGGCGACGTGCATTTGCCTTTAGCTGGCGACTGAAAGCTGTCGACTACTAACTAAAAAGGCGACCCCACCGGAGCCGCCTTTGAAGGAGCGAATTAAGAAGAATGGACTACGGGGTAGGCGTGGCGACCCGCTTGGCGATTTCCGCCTTCACCACCGGCACCACCTTCGTGCCCAGCAGTTCGATGGCGTGCAGCAGCTTGTCGTGGGGCATCGTGCCGACGCTCAGTTGCAGCAGCAGCCGCTGGTGGTTGAAGATCGAATGTTGGAACAGGATTTTCTCGATGATGTCATCCGGGCTGCCGACGAAGTTCGCGCCGCGCAAACTGGCCGAGGCTTCGTACTGTTCCTTCTTCATCGGTGACCAGCCGCGTTCGCGCCCGATCTTGTTCATAACCACCTGCACGGCGGGGAACGAGTCGTCAATGGCCTGCTGGCGCGTGTCGGCGATGAAGCCGTGCGAGTTGATACTGATGCCTGTGTGCGCCGGATTGGGGTTGGACTCGGCGGCTACCTGCCGGTAAAGATCGACATACGGCTTGAACTGCTCCGGCATCCCGCCGATGATCGCCAGCGCCATCGGTAGGCCGCGGCTGGCTGCCCGCACGACCGATTCCGGTGTGCCGCCCACGCCCACCCAGATCGGCAGGGTGTCCTGCACGGGGCGGGGATACACGCCGAGGTTATCCAACGACGCACGGTGCCGCCCGCGCCATGTGATGCGCTCACCTTCGCGGAGCTTCACCAAGAGGTCGAGCTTTTCGGAAAAGAGTTCGTCGTAGTCGTGCAGGTCGTAGCCGAACAAGGGGAACGACTCGATGAACGAGCCGCGCCCGGCGATGATCTCCGCGCGACCGTCCGACACGAGGTCGAGGCTGGCGAAGCGCTGGAACACGCGCACGGGATCATCCGAACTCAGCACGGTCACGGCGCTGGTCAGGCGGATGTTCTTGGTGCGGGTGGCCGCCGCCGCGAGGATAACCTCCGGCGCGGACGAGATGTATTCCTGCCGATGATGCTCGCCGAGGCCGTAGACATCGAGGCCCACCTGATCGGCGAGTTCGATTTCTTCGAGGAGGTTGCGGGTGCGCTCGGCGGCACTCAGCTTGTGACCGCTAACGGGGTCGGGCGTGAGTTCGGCGAACGAATATAGGCCGATTTCAAAGGGTTGATTATTCTGTGGGGTTATTTCACTCATGGGCTTCTCCTACTTCGGGTACAGGGTACAGACGACCTGTTAAGCCGATCTTTTACGGGCGCTCGGCGTACAGGCGCTGGTAGATGGCCTGCTGGCGTTCGCGCGCCGCCTGCATCCGCCGGGCGTTCTCCGGCTGCGGCTCGAAGGTGCGGTCGATTGCGGGGCGGTAATCGGTGATGGGGATGCCGTTCACCGCCGCGTTCAGCATGACCGCCACCCCCTGCGCGGTGGATTCGCTGGCCTGTACGAGCTGCACCGGATGGTTAAGGGCGTTGCAGATCATCTGTACCCACAAGGGCGACTCGACGGCTGCCCCTCCGCCGATGGTGATATTATCGGGCAGGGTCGGTAGCTGGGCGGCGATGAGCGCCAGCCGCAGGGCGACCCCTTCCAGCACCGCCTGAAAGATGTCGGTGGGCGTGGTGGACAGGCGCAGACCGTGAAGCGTACCGGCGGCGGTGCTGTTCCAGCCGGGGCTGCGTTCGCCGTTAAACAATGGGAGGCAGGTGAGGCCGTGCGCGTCGGCGGGGCGCTGCTGGACGATTTCTTCCTCACGCTCGAAGTCCAGCGTCGGGAAGAGGGACCGCAGCCACTGGAAGGTGTTGCCGCCTTCGCTGGTCGCACCACCGAGCAGGTGATGGGTATTGTCCAGCCGGTAGCCCCACAAGCCCTGCGGCACGGTGGGCGGCTTATCCGGCGACTCGTGCAGGATGCGGACGGCGGCGGTTGTGCCGACGGTGATGGCGAGGCACTGCGAGGAAGTCGCGCCGATGCCCACGTTGGCGACCGCGCCATCCCCGAAGGCGAGGTAAAACGGCGTGGCCTGAAGCTGCGGCCAGCGGGCGGCGTAGGCGGCCTGTAACCCCTGCTGCGCGTCGGTGAAGTCGGCGAGGCGCGGGAAGTGCGACGCTTCGAGGCCAAGCCGTTCGAGCCATTCGGCATCCCACGCTAAGGTTTCGCGGTTGAGCAAGCCGCTCCACGAGGCGACCGAGTAGCTGCACAGCGCCTCGCCGAACCACGCGGCGTATAAATAAGCGGCGAAGTCGATCCATTTGCTGGCTGAGGCGAAGGTTTCCGGTTCGGTGCGGCGCAGCCACGCCAGCCGCGCGGGGTGATAAGCGGTGTGGGGTGGGCAGCCCGTCCGTTGAAGGCTGCGGTCGCGGTCAACCGTTTGGTAAAGCGCCTCAGCATCCTCGCTGCTGCGGGTGTCGGCGTAGGTGTAAATAGGGGTCACGGCTTGCCCACCGCTGCCCACGCCCAGCACATTCCCGACGAAGGTTGCCATGCCGACGGCGCGAATATCCCGCGCGGCAGGGTGTTCTAATATCTCGTCGATGCAGTCCTCAACCCGTGTTTTTAAGGAGTCGGCATCAACCGTCGAGCCGCCGTCGGGCGTGTTGTCAAAGCTGTACTTGCGCGAGGTGGCAGCGCCTTCAATCAGGTGCGCGTGGTCATCAAACAGGAGCGCCCGCGTGGAAGAACTGCCAATATCAATTGTTAAAAATGTCATCTTTCACCCGTGAAACGCTGTAAATAGTCTTATAAGGACTGACATGGTTCGATTGCAACGCCTTACAAGCAGGATCATAATACGATTAACTAGCCAATAGCTTTCTGTCCTCAAACGCTTAACTTACGCTCATGTCATCCACAACACAAACTGAACACAGCTTCTCGGAAGCGCCATCCCGCTTCAATAATTTCTTTCGCTTCATCGCCTACGTTGGCCCGTACAAGTGGGACATCGTGGCGGCGACCCTCGGCGGTATCGTCAAGTTTACCCTGCCGCTGTTTATACCGCAGATCACGCGCTACCTGCTGGACGATGTATTCCTGAATCCGGCACTGAACACTGACCAGAAGTTGGCGCAACTGCTGCTCAACGTCGGCGGGTTGATCCTCGCGTTCGTTTTTATCTGGTCGCCCTTCACCTACTTCCGGCATTACCTCGCCAGCCGCGCCAGCTACCACGCGGTATTTGACCTGCGGGTGGAGCTGTACTACCGCATCCTGCGTATGTCAGCTTCGTTCTTCGACCGGAATATGTCCGGCTCGATTGTCTCGCGCTTGATCGGCGACATCGAACTGGCGCAAAACCTCGTCGGCAGCGCCCTGACGGATACGTGGATGGACTTCATTGCGCTGGCGGCGATTATCTTCTTCCTGCTCCAAATTGATGTGACGGTGACGCTTTCGGCCTTAGTCACGTTCCCGCTGTACCTGTACTTCTTCCGCAAATCGCAGTCGAATATTCGGGTATCGAGCTTGCGGGTGCAGGAGGAAATCGCGGCGATGTCCGGTCATGTGCAGGAACGCATCGCCGGTAACCGTGTGGTTCACGCCTTCACGCAGGAAAAGACCGAGGAAAACTCGTTCCTGCGGGATTCGCAAAGCCTGTTTTCCACAACCATGTGGCGGGCTTACCTGCAAAGTATGAACATCACCACGACAGGGGTACTGACGCAGATTGCCCCGTTGATCGTGCTGCTGTACGGGGGTACGCGGGTGGTGAGCGGGCAGCTAACGGTCGGTGAACTGGTGGCGGTGACGATGTACCTGACCCCGCTTTATACGCCGATGCAGCGTTTCGCCCAGCTTAATCTGGTATTCGCGAATTCGATGGCTGCGGTTGACCGGGTTTTCGAGATCATGGACGAAAAGCCGGAAATCCGTGACCGGCCCGGTGCAGCGGTGCTGAATGATGTGGTGGGTACGGTCGAGTTCGAGCATGTGGGCTTCGCTTATCCACAGGCGACGATTGCCGAGCCGGGGCCGGTGCTGCGGAATATCAGCTTTGTGGTCGAGCCGGGGGAACGGGTGGCGCTGGTGGGGCACAGCGGCAGTGGTAAGAGTACGGTCGTCAGCCTGATCCCGCGCTTTTATGATGTCGATCAGGGGCGGGTGCTGATCGACGGGCAGGATGTACGCGACATTACCGTGAACTCGCTGCGGCGCAACGTGGGCATGGTGCTTCAAAACCCGATTCTGTTCAGCGGCTCCATTCTGGATAATATCCGCTACGGCAGGCCAGATGCGACGATGGCGGATGTGGTCGAAGCCTGTAAAGCGGCGAACGCTTACGACTTCATTAGCAAGCTGCCCAAGCAGTTCGACAGCGAAGTCGGCGAGGGTGGGAACTTCCTTTCCGGTGGGCAGAAGCAGCGGGTGACGATTGCCCGCGCGTTCTTGAAGAACCCCAAGATCCTAATCCTCGATGAGGCGACCAGCGCCCTCGATTCGGTGAGCGAACGGTTGGTGCAGCAAGCGCTTGAACGGCTGATGCAGGGGCGCACGACGTTCATCATCGCCCACCGCCTCAGCACGATTGAAAATGCTGACCGCATCTTCGTGCTGGAACAGGGGCGTGTGGTCGAGTCGGGGACGCATGACGAGTTATTGGGGCATACGGGTGTTTACCACAAGCTGTACAGCTAGAATAGTCGCCAGTCGCCAGTCGCCAGTCAAAAGCGAATACCGATTTAACCGCCAAGTCGCCAAGAACGCCAAGATTTTTGACTAGAGATTTTCGAGACTTTACATAAGCGCTGCTGAGGGCGAAATAGGCGCGTTATTATGATTAGTAGGTCTCAATTGACCCTGAAAATAATCGTCGGATAGTCGTTATGGCTGTGGTTCGCCGCCGTCATAGTGATCGAAGACGTAGAAAATGTAATCCTGATAGGTGGTTTCCACACCGAGGCTGTTTAGCAGTTTGAGCAGTTGGGCGCGATGATCAACCGCGTGATGCGTCACATGCAGCAGGATTTGCCAGAGGGCGAGCAGCCGATCTCCACCGGGTAAGGGATGCGTGAACAGCATATCGTCGGTCAGGGCGGCGAGGTAAGCCTTCATATTTTGCTCGATACCATCCCAGCGGGCGCGGATGGCCGCACGATCTTCGAAGGGAGTCGGGTCGGGCATATCCGGCATGTCGAGGCCGCGCAGCCCGCTAAACCAGTAGTCGTCGCAGCTCATCATATGCACCACTTGATTGCGAACCGAGCCGACCGAATAGGCATCCGGCTTGAGGAATTGTTCCTGCGAGAGGGACATGATGTGGGTATCCCATATTTTGCGGTTCTCATCAAAGTGATATTGGAAGAGTTGGCGAAACGCATCTGCATTCATGGGCTGTTCCTCTGTATGTATATGATCACAGTTTAGAACGGAAGTTCATAACCCGTCAAGCGAAATGGGTTTGAAAATATAGACTGTGAGGGGGTTATAGGGGAGGGTCACAGGAGTGACCCCCTCCGTCGCTGACGCGACACCGATCTGCTACCTTGCGTCAAGCTCAGTCGCAGATCGCCCGTAAACGAGGGAGGACAAAATGCGCGGGCGGGTCACAGATATTCCCCTATGAGAAAACAGTGTTTGTGGTCAGTGACGAAAGTACAGAGCCACGCGCCCTGATGAACCGATTAGCCGAAGCTGCCGACGAGGCGGAGGGTTTCCCAATCCTCAACGGTGGGGATGGTGATGGTCGCCGCGTTTTCGGCGCGGGTGATGGGCAGCGACTCGCCGGATGGGACGCGATACACGGCGGTTGTGGTTGATGGGATGGTGAGGCGGACGTTATGCAGGGTGATGATTTCCTCGATGGTATCCGACGAGCGGTGATAGCCGAAGCGTACGGCACGCTGCGGAAAGCCGGTTACGAGATGGACGATGAGGTCGCCGCCAAGCTGGTTGGTGACGATCTCAGTGTTGAGCAGCCCTTCGGCGCGAACGGGTGGCAGGGTTCCGGCGGCCCATGTGACCATGTTGGCGATGAGGCGGCGGTAGGGTTCGTGACCGAGGCGGGCGTAGTTGCTCTCCGGCGAGGCGGCAGCGTAAACCACGCGGCCTTTGCCGTATGTGCGATAGACGACAACCGGCTCGCCTGTGTCAACATCCGGCGGCGGCTGGTTGTTGTGGTAATAAGTCTCGCCGCTGGTTTCGATCAGCGGGTTACGGCGGGTGGCGGCGACACCCACATTGGCGACATTCGG
The DNA here is from genome assembly GCA_020161935.1 of Chloroflexota bacterium. GTDB lineage: Bacteria > Chloroflexota > Anaerolineae > Aggregatilineales > Phototrophicaceae > CFX2. Next base: position 658,168 of record JAIUNI010000002.1, on the reverse strand, counting down.
CTTCACTTCCCACAGGGCGGTGTAGTGCGGCAGCGGGCGGCGAACAGCGCCTTCGGTCAGGGGGCTGTCGTGAAATTGCAGGTAGGGGAAGGTGAATGTGCCGCGCCGGACGTAATCCACGCCGAACAGATCAGCCAAGTCGAAGTTGGCGAGACGGTTTCCCTGCTCGTCGTAGAGTGAGGTTGCGCCGGTGGCGATGATCGCACCACCGTTGGCGACATAGGTTCGCAGCGCTTCAATTTCGGCAGTGGAGAGGGTGAGGATGTTGGAGAGGTAGATCACTTTGTAACGGCTGAGGGTGGCGAAACTTTCGGGACGGTCGTCCACGATTTCGACCGGAATGTGGCTCTCGGTCAGCGCTTTGTAGAGTCCCATCCACGCGGGGAGCAGGTCGGTATCAGTGGCGTTGAACTTGCTGTCGAGCATCATACTGCTGGCGGGTGCTTTCACCGGGTTTAATATTTCGTCGAGTTCACGCGCTTTTTGCGAGACATATAGGGCGGCGTAACGCAGGGGTTCCGCGCCGAGCAGCGCCGGTTCGCGGCGTTCGATTTCGCTGTAAATGTTCTCAATGTGGTCATAAACAACGGGTTCTAAGCGCCCATCCTGATAGGGTTCGTCGTCAATGCTGACCGCGCCGCCATTGGCAACCACCGAAAAGGCTTCAAATCGCATCTGTGCCAGCGGACGGACAGTAAAATCCCATGTGTGGACGAAGCGTCCGGTAAGGATCTCGAAGGGGCCGCCGAGCTTGGCAGAACGCATGTAACGGGCGGCGAAACCGGGGAAGATGAGTCCCTGCCATTCGGTATAGCCTTCTGTCGAACCCATGTCGGAAAGTGTCTGATGCTTGAACGACAAGCCCTGACTCGACGCGGCATAGGGTGTACCGTAAAAGTTGACGATGTAGGCGACTTCGGGGCGGATGCTCTTAACCACTTTGTAGCAGCCTTCGAGATAATCATAGAGCATGTCCTGCTGCCAGCGGATGAGGTTCAGCCAGCCGGCTTCCCCCACCGAGCGGGGCATGGGCTGACCGTACTTACCTTCAAAGGCGGCGCGGGAATAGCGGTCGAAGCTGGGCAGGTCGCTGAGGATGTCGCTCCACAGGCCGTCGATCTCGTAGTGGGTGGTCAGTTCGGTGAGGTGTGCGTGGACGAGGTCGCGGTAGGGGCTGAGGAGGCTCATGGTCGGCCAGCGGTTATAGGAATAGCGACCGTCGGCTTCTTCGGCCATCCAGTCGGGGTGCAGGCGGGCGGCTTCGGTGTCCCACATATTCGAGTAGTAGGCGATGACGCGGATATTGTGGCGGTGGGCGTGGTGGATCATCTCGCCGAGGAAATCCTGATCGCCCAAGCCGACGTGCTTATGCCCGATTTGGGTGTTGTAGTAGAAGTTGCCGAACTGACATTTAGCGAAGACGACGACCGCGTTGATGCGGGCGCGGTCAAACTCGCGGATGAGCTGCTCCGGCTCGAAGCGGGTGGCGATGCCGCGCAGGGCGTGTTGGTCGCCGGCGGATTGACCTGCTTGAGTCCAGTCGGGCAGGTGCATGTCGAAGAAGAGGCGGCGGATATTTTTAGAGTACCATTCGGGAAACGTCATATAAACCTACTTTGTAAGAAAATTAACTGATGACTTGACAGTATATTGCGTACTGTATACAATCTGATTGTTACTCTTTAAAAAATAACTATCTTTTCAGAACCAACTTAAAAAAGTGTCTACATTTTCTCAAATTCGCTCGATCAGCCTTCGCGAGGAAGTGGTTGAGCAAATCCGCACCGCCATTATTGAGGGGCGCTTGAAACCTAACGATCATATCGTTGAACAGGTTTTTACGCAGCACCTCGGTGTGAGCCGCACCCCCGTTCGCGAGGCGCTCATCTTGTTGGAGCGCGAGGGGTTGGTGGTGGCTTCGCGCAACCGTGGCTGTTTCGTGCGGGCGTTCACGGAAGAAGATGTGGACAGTATCTTTTCAATGCGTACCGCGCTGGAAAACTTCGCGGGTGAGTTGATTATCGACAAACTTGACGAAAATGATTACCAGTACCTTGAGAATAACATCGAGAAGCAGCGTCAATTTATCGAAGCTGAGGATTTTAAAAATGTCCGCAGTACGGATATGGCACTCCATAAATTTCTGATTAGCCGAAGTGAACATCCGCTGCTCAAGCGCAATTGGGACGAGATCGTCGCGCAGATCGCGGCGCTGCTGTACGTGCGTGCGGAAGCGATCCCGAATTATGACGAATATCTGGCGATTCGCGACCATCAAGCCATCGTGGATGCTTACCGTCAGCGGGATTTAAACCGGCTGCGGGCGGAAAACAAACGGATTAACGAGCGGGTGGCAGGGGAGTGCCGCCTCGGTGTGCGGGCTGTGATCGAGTCCAAGTAAGCGGAAAAGTGACTGTCATTTTTACGCTTACAGATTGTATACAATATGCAAAGCAGTTATCCGGCGCTGCCGGTTTCTGAGCGCTGAGGGTTATTCCAGCGCGATTACGGAGGAATAAGCAAAGGAGTGCGGTGAACCAAAATCAACCATCTAAAAGCTATTCGTTGTTTTTTATAAGGAGCTTCTGATATGAATAAACTGCGTCGTCTCAGCCTCATCAGTTTAACGGTCGTTTCAGCGATCATGCTCGGCCTCGTCGCCAGTGTTCGCGCCCAAGATAACCTGACCATTTGCTTTGGCTTCCAAGACCTCGAAACCGAGTTCTGGGTTGCCGGGCATCGTGCCATCACCACCACGCTGCGTGACGGTGGTGTGGAAGTGCTGGAATACAACGCCAACGAAGACCCGAACCGCCAGTTGGAACAGGTTCGTGAGTGCATCGCGCAGGGTGTTGACGGCATCATCATCATCCCGCAGGACGGCGACAGCGCCAACACCATCGTAGCTGAAGCCCAAGCCTCGGATATTCCGATTGCGGTGTTCAACCGTCCCCCGAACGACAAGGAAAAGGGTATCGTCGTCGTGGCGGATAACGTCAGCGCGACCGAACAGGCGGTTGAGTTTATCGCCCAGAAGGCGCTGCGCCAGTTCGAAATCACTGGCGAGCCAGTCACCCCGCTGATTCTGGTGGGCGCACTGCAAGACACGAACGCCATTGGCCGCCGTGACGGTTTCTTCAACGTCATTAACCGCTACAACGAACGCTACCCCGGCCTGTTCAACACGCCGATTGAAGTGGCGACCGAATGGGATGCCGCGACCGCGCTGGCGAACCTCGAAGCGGCCATCACCGCGAACCCCGGCGTAGACTTCATCTTCACCTCGTCGGACTTCCTGTTCCCCACCATCCGTTCGGTTCTGGAACCGCGCGGCATGTGGCAACCAGCGGGTACGAAGGGTCACGTCTTGCTGGCCGGCCTCGATGGTGACGCGACGGCTTGCAAGCTGATCGACGAAGGTTTCGTGGATGGTACGGGCGTACAGAACCTGTTCCTCGAAGCGGAACTGACGCTGACCCGCTTGCAGCAGGCGATTGCCGACGGCGAAGCCCAACCCAACGAAGTGCTGCTCGACCCCGGCTTCGCGCTGACCGCTGGCAACATCCAGTACCAGCGTTCGGATATGTGGGGCTGCGTCCTTTACGATGACGGCTTCCTGGATCAATAAGCGATAATCCTCACCCCCACGACGGTACGTTCGCAGGCTCACTCCACCGTCAGCCCTCAGGGCGAGGGGAACAGATACGCGGGAGGGTCACAGACCCTCCCCTATGCGAAAGCGTCGTTTCCTAAAGGTAGCAGGTGTGGGGAACTAAGGGATTGGTCACAAATGCGTTTCAGCAGGTAATATCCGCAGCGGTTCCCTGTGTCGTACTTCGCGGATATAGATTAAGGCTTGAAGATGTCAATTCGGGATGAGCGATTGAACACCCCTCTTGTGGGGCAGCAGGCAGCGCCCAACGCACCTCAGCCGTTATCAGCGCGATTTGGATTTATTCGCCGCTTGTTGTTATCTGATTATTTTGTCCTGTACTTAACGCTTATCTTTTTTATTATCGCATCCATTTTTTTCCAAACCTTATCGCTCCCCAGTAACATCGCCAACCAACTGCAAAATATGTGGCCGTTATTGGCGGCGGCTATCGGGCAGACGTTCGTGCTGATCCTCGGCGGCATTGACCTGTCGATTGGCGCAACGATGGGCATCACCAGTGTGGTGGGTGCTATCGTCATGGCGGAAAAGCTTGATCCGGCGTTCTTCGATAAAAGCCCACTGTGGGGCAGCCTAATGACCGAGGCGGGCGGCATCCTGCACGGGCAGGAGTCGGCGGTGTTGGTCGGCGTGCTGGTGATGCTGGCGGTCGGCACCTTGATCGGCTTCCTCAACGGGTACGCTATCACCCGTTTCAATATGGCTCCGTTCATGGTGACGCTGGTCACCTCGACCTTTTTCAGCGCGTTCGCCCTGTGGCTGACGCAGTCGCGCAACATCTCCGGTTTGCCGGAGGCGTTCGTCAACCTCGGCAAAGGCGACATCCTGTCGGTGTATCCGGGGCCAAAGCTCACGTCTGAAATCGCAAGGCGGGACATCCTACCGCTGATTACCTATCCGCTGGTGATCGCGGGCGGGCTGGGTATCGCCGCACAATTCTTGCTGTCGCGGACGGTGTTCGGGCGGCAGATGTATTCCATCGGCACGAACCGGCGTGCGTCCACGATTTCCGGTTTGCCAAGCCGCCGTGTGATTACGCTGGTGTATATGTTCTCCGGCTTCTGCGCGGCAGTGGCTTCGGTGCTGTACTCGGCGCGGCTGGCAATCGGGCAGCCTTCGCTGGGCGGGGGTAATCTGCTGTTGGATATTATCGGCGCGGCGGTCATCGGCGGGACGAGTTTGTTCGGCGGCAAAGGCACGGTACGCGGGACGTTCTTCGGCGTGGCATTTTTCGTGCTGCTGCTGAACATCCTGAACGCGATGCGGTTATCACCGTTCATCATCGACGCGGTGAAGGGCGGCATCATCCTGATCGCGGCGCTGCTGGACATCACCCGCACACGGCTCGCCAACCGTGAGGTGCGCGCATGACACCTTTACTCGAAATCAAGGACATTTCCAAAGCGTTCTTCGGCATCAAAGCCGTTAAAGATGTCAGCCTGACGGTCAACAAAGGTGAGGCGCTGGGGTTGATCGGGCAGAACGGCGCGGGTAAAAGCACGCTCATGAACCTGATCGGCGGCGTGGTGCAGGCCAGTTCCGGCACGATGACTATGAACGGCGCAGCTTACGACCCGCGCAGCCCATCGGATGCTTATAAAGCCGGTATCGCCTTTATCCACCAAGAACTTAACCTATTCACCAACCTGACGATTGCCGAGAACATTTTTATCGAGGCGTTTCCGTCACGCGGGGTCGGGCCGTTCAAGTTTATCGACCGCGCCACCATGCGCCAACAAACGCAAACCGCGCTGCAATCGGTCGGGCTGGATCTCTCGCCGGATATGCACGTTGACCGGATTTCCCCCGGCGAACGGCAGCTTGTGGAAATCGCGAAGGCGCTGCACCAAGACGCATCACTCATTATTTTTGACGAGCCGACGACTTCCCTGACCGCGCGAGAAACGGAACGGCTGTTTGCCCTCATTCAGCAACTGCGCGAACAGGGGAAGGCGATCATCTACATTTCGCATATCCTGAACGATGTGCTGAAGTTATCGGACTCGATTGCCGTGATGCGCGATGGGGTGCTGGTGGGACATGACGCGACCTCGAAGTTTGATGTCAACCGCATGATTACGTTGATGGTCGGTCACAGCATCGAAACGCTGTACCCGCCGCGCACGGCAGTCCCAAGCCGTGACCCGCTGCTGGAACTCAAAGGTGTTTCGGCGAAGGGGATTGTCGAGGACATCCACCTGACGCTGCACAAAGGCGAAACGCTGGGGTTATTCGGGCTGATGGGTTCGGGGCGTACCGAACTGGCGCGTATCCTGTTCGGGCTGGACAGTTCCGAGCGCGGCGAGGTGGTCATCAACGGCACGCAGTTGAACGGCAAATCGCCACGGTCGAGCATCCGCAACCAGATGGCATTCGTCACCGAGAACCGGCGTGAAGAAGGTTTGCTGATGAACATCAATATCGCCGACAACATCGCACTCGTGTCCCTACCGGCCTTCGCCCAATCGGTCACGCAGGTGGTTGACCAGCGGCGGCTGGTGCGGGATACGCAGAGTGCGGCAGGGGCCTTGCAGTTGAAAAGTGGTCTGATTACCGAGCAGCCCGCCAAGAGTTTGAGCGGCGGCAACCAGCAAAAAGTCGTCATCGCCAAGTGGCTGCTCTCCCGCCCGACGGTGTTCATTATGGATGAGCCGACGCGCGGCATCGACGTGGGCGCGAAGTACGAGATTTACTCCATCATCGACCAATTGGCGGCGACGGGCAGCGGCATCCTGTTCATCTCCTCGGAGCTTGAGGAACTGATGGGCATGTGCGACCGCATCCTCGTGATGAGCCGTGGGGAGATCGTGGGCGAATTTACCCGCGAGCAGTTCAACCAAGAAGCCATCCTCCGCGCGGCGTTCCGCGAAAAGGCGCAAACAGCATGACCCAGCGACGAGTCAATATTCCACAACTGCTGCTCAACAACTCGACGATTGTGCTATTCATCGTGGTCTTCCTGATCTTCGGGCTGTCGTCGCCGCTGTTCCTCCAGCTTGAGAGCATCATCAATATCATCAAGCAAGCCTCGTTCACGGGCATGGTTGCCATCGGCATGACGTTCGTGCTGCTGACGGCGGGTATTGATCTGTCGGTCGGCTCGAATATGTACCTGTCGTCGGTCATCGCGGGTTTGCTGATGCGGCAGGCGGGACTCGGCGTGGTTCCGGCGCTGCTGGTCGCTATGCTGGTCGGCACGTTGTACGGGGCGATCAACGCCTTCTGCATCGTGCGTCTCAAGATCATCCCGTTCATGGTGACACTCGGTACGCTGGTGGTCGGGCGCGGCATCGGCACGGCGCTGACCGAGTCGCAGCAGATCGACTTCCCCGAAACGATGTTGGCCTTCGGGCAAATTAACGTCCTGCGAATCCCGATGCCGATCATCGTGTTCGCGCTGGTGTTCATCGCCGGATACCTGATCTTAAACCGCACCGCGTTCGGGCGGCAGGTGTACGCGGTGGGCAACGATATTGAAGTGGCGAAGAAGGCCGGTATCAACACCGACCGCGTGATCTTCCTCGTCTACATGATCTCCGGCTTCTGCGCGGGATTGGCGGGGTTCATCCTGATCTCGCAGTTGGGGCGGCTTGACCGCAGCTTTGCCGAAGGGCGCGAGTTTGACGCGATTGCGGCGGCAGTGCTGGGCGGGACGAGCTTGTTCGGCGGCGTGGGGAATGCGTTCGGCGCGGTGATCGGTGCGCTGCTGATTCAGATGGTGCAGGCGGGGTTGGTGTTCAACAGCGTCAATCTGTACCTACAGCCGATGGTTCGGGCGGTCATCATCTTCATCGCCATCTTCTTCGACAGTCTGCGCGAAGCCAACCTTGAAAAGCTCAAACGGCGCTTCATCCGGCCACTTGAAACCACACAGCCTAACGGGTGATAACGATGGATCGCCTATTCGCGACTTACCACATTGAAACGGCGCACCCGCTGGAGAAAGCGGCGGCGGTCATGGCGGGGGAGCAGTCCGCCGGAACGTTCGTCAAAGTGCCGGGGGAAACACCCGAACTGCTGGAAAACCACGGGGCGCGGGTCGAACGCATCACCGAACTCGAAACGGTGGACGCGCCGACTCTAGCTGGCTCAAAGCCGCCCAAAGGTACGCAAGCGCCGGTTTACCGCCGCGCGGAGGTGGTGCTGTCGTTCCCATTTGCCAACATCGGTACGTCGCTGGTGAGCGCGATGACGGCGGTGAGCGGCAACCTGTACGAACTCGGCCAGTTTTCCGGCTTGCGGCTGGTGGATGTGGTGTTCCCGGATGCGTTCAAAACCCATGCGGGGCCGCAGTTTGGCATTGATGGCACGCGGAAACTGGCAGGGGTTTACGACCGTCCGCTATTGGGGACGATCATTAAGCCGAGTGTGGGCTTTTCGCCGGCGCAAACGGCGGAACTGGTGAAGACGCTGTGCGATGCGGGGCTGGACTTCATCAAGGACGACGAACTGCAAGCCAACTCGCCGCACTCGCCGCTGGCGGAACGGGTAAAAGCCGTCATGCACGTGGTCAATGACCATGCCGAGCGTACGGGCAAAAAGGTGATGGTGGCCTTCAACATCAGCGGCGACATGGACGAGATGCTGCGCGGGCATGACACGGTGCTGGAACACGGCGGGACGTGCGTCATGGTCAACCTGATACCGGTTGGTCTCGCGGCGGTGGCGCACCTGCGGCGGCACAGCCAACTGCCGATCCACGGACACCGCGCGGGGTGGGGCGCACTCACCCGCCAGCCGTACCTCGGTTGGAGTTATATCGCCTTCCAGAAGTTTTATCGCCTCGCCGGAGTTGACCACCTGCACGTCAACGGTTTGCGGAACAAGTTCACCGAGGATGACGCTTCGGTGTTGGCCTCGGCGCGGGAGTGTTTAACCCCGATGCTTGGCGGGTATACGGTGATGCCGGTGTTCTCGTCGGGGCAGTGGGCGGGGCAAGCGCCGGATACCTACGCGGCGCTGGGCAGCACCGACCTGATGTACCTCGCGGGGGGCGGTATTGTGGCGCACCCCGATGGGCCAGCGGCGGGGGTTGCCAGCCTGCGCGAGGGGTGGGAGGCGGCGATGGCGGGTATCCCGCTGGCGACTTATGCCGAAACACATCCGGCGCTGCGGGGCGCGTTGGAAATGTACGGGGCGCTATGAACCTGCTGCTGACATACTACGGAGACGACTTCACCGGCTCGACGGATGTGATGGAGGCGCTGGTGCTGGGCGGTGTGCCAGCGGTGCTGTTCTTGAACGTACCCGATGAAGCCTTTATTCGCGAACACTTCCCCGATGTGCGGGCGATTGGCGTGGCGGGGGTCAGCCGTTCGATGTCGCCCGACCAGATGGAAGCCGAACTGCCGCCGGTGTTTAGGGCGCTGCAACAGTTGGGTGCGCCGCTGTTCCACTACAAAATTTGCTCGACGTTCGACTCATCGCCGACCGTCGGGAATATCGGCACGGCGGCGGAAATCGGCTGGCGCGTCTTCCAGCCGCAAGCGATACCGATGATGGTCGGCGCACCGCCGCTCAAGCGCTATGTGGCGTTCGGCAACCTGTTCGCGACGGTGGGTGAAAATACTTACCGGCTTGACCGCCACCCGACCATGAGCAAACACCCGATCACGCCAATGGACGAGAGCGACCTGCGGCTGCATCTCGGCAAGCAGACGGGACGCAAAATTGGGCTGATCGACACGTTGCAACTGGCGCAGTCTGATGACGCGCTTGCCCAACACTACCAAACGCTGGTAGATGACGGCTGCGAGGTCATCCTGTTCGACACGCTCGACCAAACGCATGTGCAAAAGATCGGGCGGTTGGTGTGGGCGCAGCGCGGCGAACGCCCCATTTTCTCGGTGTCGTCGTCCGGCCTCGAATACGCGCTGACGGCACACTGGCAGCAAACAGGCTTCATCGAAGCGCCGCCCCCGCTGCCCTCAGTTGGCGCGGTCGAGCAACTGCTGATTATTTCCGGCAGCGCCGCCCCCGGCACGGCGGGGCAAATTCAGTGGGCGATGGCGAACGACTTCGAGGCCGTGCGGTTAGACGGCGTGAAGCTGGTTGACCCCGCGCTGGCGGATGCCGAACGAGAGCGCGTCATCGAACAGGCGCTGGCTTCGCTGGGGCAAGGGCGCAATCTGCTGCTGTATTCGGCGCTGGGGCCGGATGATCCCGCCATCGCCGCGACCAACGGACGGCTCGACGCGCTGGGCTTGGGCAGCAGGACGGTCGGGCAGCGGTTAGGCACGCAGCAGGGGTTGATCTTACGTGAACTCTTGGAGCGTACCGGCCTCAAACGGGCGTGTGTGACAGGTGGCGATACCTGTGGTCACGCCGCGCACCAGCTTGGCATCTACGCCCTCGAAATCCTGATGCCGGTCGCGCCGGGTGCGCCCTTGTGCCGCGCCCGTTCGCATAATCCGAGGTTCGATGGGTTGCAAATTTCGTTAAAAGCCGGGCAGGTGGGCAAGCCGGATTACTTCGGCAGCATCCTGCGCGGAGCCTAATCAATTTATCGTGGAGAAAAGACATGACGACCAAAATTGCTCTTATGGGTGCGGGTGGGAAGATGGGCTGCCGGATCACCGATAACATCAAAGACATGCCCGAATATGAAGTGTACTACGTCGAGGTCAGCGAAGGTGGCAAGGCGAACCTTGCCAAGCGCGGCGTGAGCGTGACCCCACAGAGCGAGGCGCTGGCGAAGGCCGACGCGGTGATTCTCGCCGTGCCGGATGCCATCATCGGGCGGGTGACGCAGGGCATCATCGAAGAATTGCAACCACGTACGATGGTCATCGGCCTTGACCCCGCTGCCGCCTACGCGGAAGTCATGCCGATCCGCGAGGACTTGACCTACTTCGTGGCGCACCCCTGCCACCCGCCGCTGTTCAACGACGAAGTGACCGAGGAAGCCCGTACCGACTGGTTCGGCGGGGTCAAGGCCAAGCACCATATCGTGTGTGCGCTGTACCACGGGCCGGATGAGGATTACGCGAAGGGGGAGGCCATCGCGCGGGATATTTACAAGCCGGTTATGAAAGCCTTCCGCATCACGGTCGAGCAGATGGCGATTTTAGAACCGGCGCTGGCGGAAACCTTTACCGCGACCGTGATTACCGCCGTCAAGCAAGCCTACGACAAGGCGGTCGAAATGGGTGTTCCGTCGGAGGCAGCGTGGGAATTTCTCAGCGGTCACGCACGTATCGAGTTCGCCATCATCTTCGGCATCTCCGGCTTTCCCTTCTCGGATGGGGCGAAGCTGGCGATTGAACGGGCGTATGACAAGATTTTCAAGCCCGATTGGATGGAACAGATCATGAGCATCGACGCGCTTAAGAAAAGTGTCGCCGAGATCACCCATTCGGTCGCGAAGTAATCTTGATCACTTATCGCCAACTGACCGATGTACTCGATGCCAACGGTGAAACGCACCGGATGCTCGTCCTGCAAGACGGCATCAAGATCGTCATCACGCAGCGCGGCGGGCGTATCTTCGGCCCCTTCGTAGGCGACGACAGCCCCAGCCTGACGTGGGTGAACCCCGCGCTGGCGGAGGCCGAGTCATTTGCCGCGTTCATCCGCGAGGGTGGGTGGAACATGGGCGGCGAACGGGTGTGGATCGCGCCGGAGATTCAGTACAACATCCGCGACCGTGCCGACTTCTGGGGTTCGCACCATGTACCGACGGCGCTTGACCCTGCCAACTATCAGGTGTACTCGATTCACGGGGAAATCATCTTATCGACTGTGATGGAACTCCAAGCCTATAACTTGAGCAGGGATACAGCACATCTGGGGTTGAAGCGGCACATCCAACAGGGCAAAAACCCGCTTGCGGCACTGCGGGCGGGTGCGGAGATGATGAAGGGTGTTCGCTTCGCCAGTTACCAGCACACGGTTACGCTGGATGATCAAGGGCAAACCGCACCTGTCAGCGAAAGCTGGAACCTGACGCAGCTCAACCCCGGCGGTGTGCTGCTGATCCCGTGTACACCAGCCACCGAAGCCTCGCCGTACTTTGGCGACCCCGCGCCGGACGCACTCGCGCCGCAGGGCAGCGCCTACCGCATCGCCATCACCGGAGAGCGACAGTACAAAGTGGGCTATAAGGCGGCGGGGGTGTTCGGGCGGATGGGTTACGTCAACACGTTAGAAGATGGTCAAAGCTATCTCCTGCTGCGAAACTTCTTCAACAATCCCACCGCCACCTACGCCGAAGAAGTGCCTGACCAAGTTGGGGCGAATGGGCATTCGATCCATGTCTATAACGGTGGGGCGCAGTTCGGGCGCAACGGCGAGATGGAAGCCAGCGGGCAGGCCATCGGCGGCAGCACCGGTCGCTGCCAAACGACCGATGTGTTTACCATGTCGGTATTCGTCGGGGGGGCGGCGCAAATCAGCCGGATTGCCGAAGCCTTACTTGGAGTGCAGCCATGAAGCTCGGCATCGGCAGTTACGCCTACGCATGGTCAATCGGTGTCAATGGATACCCACAGCCCAGCTTACCGATGACCGCTGTCGGGTTAGTGCGCCGCGCCGCCGAGTTAGGGGTGCATCTGGTTCAAATCGCGGATAACCTGCCGCTGGATAAACTCGATGCCGCAGACTTCGACGCACTGCTGGCGGAAGCTAAACGCCTAGATGTTGCCATTGAGGTTGGTACGCGCGGCATTCAGCCGGAACACCTCAGCCGCTACCTAGCTATCGCCCAGCGCTGCGGCTCGCCGATCTTGCGGGTGGTGGTCGATACCGCCGCGCATCATCCGAGTGCCAACGAAGTGGTTGACCTGCTCAAGCCAATGCTGCCGGATTTCGCGGCGGCGGGCATCACCCTCGCTATCGAAAACCATGACCGCTTTAAGGTCAAGTCGCTGGTCGAAATCTTAACTGCGCTCGACAGCCCCTACGTGGGCATCTGCCTTGATACGGTCAATTCCTTCGGCGCGTTGGAAGACCCGCTGCGGGTGATCGCCGCGCTTGCACCCTATGTCGTCAACCTGCACATCAAGGATTTCCAGATTCGGCGCTTGGGTCATAATATGGGATTTATCATCGACGGTACGCCTGCTGGTCAGGGGATGCTGGACATCCCGATGGTGCTGGAGCAGCTCAAGGGGCGGTCATTCAACGCTATCCTCGAACTGTGGCCCGCGCCCGAAGCTACGATGGACGCGACTGCCGCGAAAGAAGAGTCGTGGGTCGCCGCCAGCCTTCCGTATCTCCGTCAACACATCCATGAATAGTCCCAACGGAGGGGATATGCTGCACCCGAACGTGATGCGCTATGGCATCGAAGCCCCGCTGCCGGAAAGCATCGCCTTACGTGCTGGCCCACTCTCGCTGATCTTCGATAACGGCGACCTGCGTTACATCCGCCTCGGTCAGCGGGAGATCATCAGACGCATCTACTTCGCGGTGCGCGACCCCAATTGGGGAACGGCAGCGAACCAGCTTTCCAATGTCGTTATCGAGTCGAGCGCCGACTCGTTCTCGATCACCTTTCAAGTGGATAACCGCCTCGGCGAAATCGACTTTGGTTGGCAGGGGAAGATGACCGGCGACAGCAGCGGCATAGTCACCTTCCGGTTTGATGGCGAGGCGCGTTCGACCTTTCGCCGCAACCGTCTCGGCTTCTGTGTGCTGCATCCCATCGCCGAATGCGCGGGCGCGACCTGTACGCTGGAACATGCGGACGGCACGATTGAGGAGGCTAACTTCCCGCAGTTGGTCGCCCCGCAAACGTACGTTAACGGCAAGCCTACGCCCCACGCGCCGTTCGATAACCTCCGCGCAATGACGTACCCTGTCGCGCCGGATGTGCGGGCAGAACTGCGCTTCGAGGGGGATACCTTCGAGATGGAAGACCAGCGCAACTGGATTGATGCCTCCTTCAAAACCTACTGCACCCCGCTGGCGCTGCCGTTTCCGGTAGAAGTCGCCGCTGGCACGCGCATTCACCAGCAGTTGCAACTGCGCTTGCACGGTCAGCCCACTATCGAAACCCATGCGGATGAGCAGCCTGTCACCATCACCACCACCAACACACCGCAGTACCCGCTGCCGCCGATTGGCCTGAGTGTCGCCAGCCACCAACAGCCGCTTACCGCCACTGAGATCGAACGGCTTAAGGCACTCCATTTGTCCCATCTGCGCGTTGAAATCCATTTCACTCATGCCGATTGGCGCGAACGGCTTGGCGAGGCTGCTGCCCAAGCGGACGCGCTCGACCTACCGCTGGAACTGGTGCTGCTGCTTTCGGATGAAACCGAACGTGAATTACGGGCGCTGGCGGCTGTACTCGCTGAACTCAACCCGCGTGTCGCCGCTTATACGTTGTGGCATACCCGCGAACTGGTTACGTCGAGCGACTTGGCGCGGCTCGCCCGTGATGTGCTTGGCGCGGATGTGCCAATCGGCATCGGCACAAAGGCCAACTTCGCTGAACTCAACCGCGCATGGTCGGATGTCTCGGCGGCTGATTTTGTGAGCTTTACCGCCAACCCGCAGGTTCACGCTTTCGACAACGCTTCGATTGCTGAAACACCGGCTGCCCTCGTCGCGATTATCGAGACCGCGCTGGCACATACCGGCGGCAAGCCCATCGCCCTTAGCCCGCTGACGCTCAAGCAGCAGTTCAATCCGGTCGCCATTGGGCCGGAGATCGCGCCGCCAGCGGGAGAACTGCCGTCGAAAGTTGACCCGCGCCAACTGTCACTGTTCGCTGCCGGATGGACGCTGGCCTGCCTGAAGCACCTCGCCGAAAGTGGGCGCTTGCATCACGTCTCGCTGTACGAAACGACCGGCTGGCTAGGCGTGATGGAAGTTGAAACCGCCAGCCAGCAGTCACAAAAGTTCCCCTCGCTGACCGGCGGCGTGTTCCCTATTTACCATGCACTTGCTGATTTAGGCGACTGCGTAGGGGCGCAGGTTATCCCCAGCATTTCCAGCGAACCGCTGCGGGTGGAGGCGCTGGTGCTGCAAACCGCCAACCAGCGGCGTGTGCTGCTGGCGAACCTGACGGACGAAGCGCAGACGGTGGCACTCGACGGGTGGGGCGGTGAGGCGACACTGTGGACGCTCGACGAGCGGGATTACCTGCAAGCCGCCCTTTCGCCGGAAGAGTTCCGCCAGCACGGGGGTGAACCGTTCAATGTCCACAATCTATCCCTGCCGCCGTATGCTCTGGCGTGCATCGACTATTTTTTTGAGGAAAAGAACCCATGACGAAACTAAAATTTGCGATGCTCGGTACGGGTTTCTGGTCGCGCTACCAACTGGCGGGCTGGAACGAAGCGGGCGGGGTGGAATGTGTGGCGCTGTATAACCGGACGCGCAGCCGTGCCGAGGCGTTGGCGACCGAATTTGGCGTTCCCGCCGTTTACGATGACGTTAAAACGCTGCTCGACACCGAGAAGCTGGACTTCATCGACATCTGCACCAACGTCGAAACCCACGCCGAACTGACGCGCCTTGCCGCCGGGCGCGGGCTGCCGGTCGTCTGCCAGAAGCCGATGGCGACCACACTGGCGGAGGCCGAGGCGATGCTGGCGACCTGCCAACAGCATAACGTTCCGCTGTTCATCAACGAAAATTGGCGCTGGCAGTACCCGATCCGCCAGTTCAAGCGCATCCTCGAAGAAGGGCGCATCGGCAAACCGTTCCGCGCACGCATCGACATGATTAGCGGCTTCCCCGTGTTCCAGAACCAGCCGTTCCTCGCCGAACTCGAACAGTTCATCATTACCGACCTCGGCAGCCACACGCTGGATGTCGCCCGCTGCCTGTTCGGGGAGGCCAACAGCCTGTTCTGCCAAACGCACAAGGCGCACACCAATATCAAAGGTGAGGACGTGGCGACCATGATGCTCAACATGGGCGAGGACATCACCGTACTGGTGCAGATGGCCTACGCCGAAAATTACCTCGAACGTGAAGCCTTCCCGCAGACGTTCATCACGGTTGAAGGCACGAAAGGTTCGCTCGAACTCGGCCTCGATTACTGGATACGCGAGACGACTGCTGATGGCACGCTCGCCAAGCGCTACCCGCCGCCGCGCTACGAGTGGGCGAACCCTTTTTATGATGTGGTGCATTCGAGCATCGTCCCGTGTCAGGCGGATATTGCCCAAGCGCTGCGGGGTGAAGGCACGGCGGAAACCACCGGCGAGGACAACCTGAAAACGGTGCGGCTGGTGTTCGGCAGCTACCAATCCGCCGCGACTGGACTGCCCCTCACGGCGAAACAATTGGCGTAAGGTGGTCGATGTCCTAATGTGAGAAGTCTGGGGATAGCGGACAGCCTGTCTGCTGTCCCTACATAAACCCACGATTGTGGTCAGTATGTGTTGTAGGGACGCGAGACAGCGCGTCCGGTTGGTATCAATTCCCGCTGTTCAAACGGTTTTTAACCGTCCTATAACCACATCGCCCATAACCCCGTATCCTTCGCTTTCCAACCGCGTTACAATGAGAGACAGCAGAAGCAGAAGGAGCAAATTAAGATTATGGCGGTTACGAAACAAGATGCTTTAGATTATCACCGGAACGGGCGACCCGGAAAAATAGAAGTTGTTGCAACCAAACCCCTCAGCACCCAGCGGGACTTATCGCTGGCGTATACCCCCGGCGTAGCGGATGCGGTACTGGAAATCGAGCGGGAGCCGATTACAGCCTATGAGTTAACCGCTAAGGCTAACCTCGTCGGGGTCATCAGCAACGGCACGGCGATCTTGGGCTTGGGCAACCGCGGTGCGCTGGCCTCCAAGCCGGTGATGGAAGGCAAGGGCGTGTTGTTCAAGCGCTTCGCCGATATTGACGTGTTCGACATCGAACTGAACGCGCTGACCGTAGACGAAGTTGTCAACGCTGTCCGTGCCCTTGCCCCGACCTTTGGCGGCATCAACCTAGAGGACATCAAAGCGCCGGAATGCTTCGAGATTGAGACGCGCTTACGGGCGGAACTCGACATCCCTGTTTTTCACGATGACCAGCACGGCACGGCGATTATCTCCGGCGCGGCCCTGCTGAACGCGGTCGAAATTACCGGACGGCGTATCGAGGAGATGCGGCTGGTGGTGACGGGTGCGGGTGCGGCGGCGTTATCCACCAGCGCCTTCTACGTGCAGCTTGGGATGCGCCCGGAAAATATCATCATGGCGGATGAGCATGGTGTGATCTACAAGGGACGCGAGATCGCGATGGATCCTTATAAGGTGAAGTTCGCCAACGATACCGACCGCCGTACCCTAGCCGAAGCGCTGGTCGGCGCGGATATGTTCCTCGGCTTAAGCGTGGCGGGGGCTTGCAAGCCGGTTATGATCCGCGAGATGAACCCCAACCCGATCATTTTCCCAATGGCGAACCCCACGCCGGAAATCATGCCGGAAGAAATTCTCGCCGTGCGGCCAGATGCCATCATCGGCACAGGTCGCAGCGATTATCCCAACCAGATCAATAACGTGCTTGGCTTCCCATTCATCTTCCGTGGGGCGCTGGATGTGTACGCGACCACCATCAACGAGGAAATGAAGCTGGCAGCCTCCCACGCCCTCGCCGCGCTGGCGCACGAGGATGTGCCGGACAGCGTACTGACGGCCTATGGCTTGACGGCGATCAAGTTTGGTAAGGACTACCTGATCCCCAAGCCGCTTGACCCGCGCGTGCTGCTGTGGCTCGCGCCCGCCGTTGCCGAAGCGGCTATGAAAAGCGGTGTCGCCCGCCGCAAGATCGACATCGAGGAATACCGCCACACGCTCATTCAGCGGCAGGGTGTCGGGCAGCAGGTACGGGCGAACATCATCAACAAGGCGCGGATGGGGCCGAAGCAGCGCATCGTCTATCCCGAAGGCGACGACCCGAAAATTATCCGTGCCGCCGCGCAGGTGCTGGAAGAAGGCATCGGCGTGCCGATTTTGTTGGGCAAACCTGACCAAATCCGCGGCACCATCCATGAACTCGGCTTGAACTTCAACCCGCAAATTATCGAACCGCTGTCGGAAGCCTCCCGCCGCCAGCGTTACGAGCAAACCTTCCACGAACTACGCCAGCGCAAAGGGGTAACGCGCGAAACCGCCGCCCGTTTGGTCGGCAGCCGCATGACCTACGGCCTGATGATGGTCAAGATGGGCGATGCCGATGCGTACGTCAACGGTCGCCAGCATGAGTACCCGGATGTCATCCGTCCCGCCCTCCAAATCTTCCACACGCGCCCCGGCATGAAGGTCGCCAGCGGGGTGTATATCATGGTGGTTAAGCGGCGGGTGTACTTCTTCACCGATGCGACCGTCAACATTGACCCCGATGCCGACACGCTTTCCGAAATCGCCATCCTCGCGGCGGACTTCGCCCAAACGCTGGACATCGAGCCGCGCGTCGCCATGCTCTCGTTCTCCAACTTCGGCAGTTCGCCCCACCGCCTGTCAGAGAAGGTGCGGAATGCGGTCGAGTTAGTACGTCACAAGCGGCCTGATCTGGCGGTCGACGGTGAGATGCAGGCGGATACGGCGGTTATCCCTGAACTCATCGAGAACCGCTTTCCCTTCAGCCGCGTGAAGGACGCGAACGTGCTGGTATTCCCCGACCTGCAATCGGCGAACGTGGCCTATAAGCTGCTCGACCGGTTGGGGCAGGCGCAAACCATCGGGCCGATTTTGCTGGGTATGGGCGCACCGGTACACGTCTTGCAAGCGGGTGACGACGTGGAGGATATTATCGCGATGAGCGCGGTTGCCGCGATGGACGCGCAAAGCCGCAGACGGTATTAGACTGAAAGAATGAATGTGTGTGTAGTGGGCGCAAGCCTTGCGCCCCTACAATAAAACCTCTATGGTTGACATCACCTACCACCTCAACCCGACCGTCACTCACGCCGACATGAACACTCTGTTCGCGGCGGCTTGGGAAGGCCATACCGATACCGACTTCACCCCGGTTCTCAGCCGCAGCCTCGCCTATATCGGCGCGTATGACGGCGCGGTGTTGGTCGGCTTCGTGAATGTCGCATGGGATGGCGGTGTCCACGCCTTCCTGCTGGATACGACCGTACATTCGGCCTACCAGCGGCGCGGTATCGGCGTGCGGCTGGTGCAGGAAGCCGCAGCCGCAGCCAAAGCACGCGGCATCGACTGGCTGCATGTCGATTACGAACCGCACCTTGACACGTTTTACCGCCAATGTGGATTCGAGCCGACACTCGCGGGTTTGATGAAGCTGAACGGATAACCGGTCATGCCAACTTTCCCTATACTCATGACACAGCAACGCGCGTATTAAGCATTTACTCACGAGATGTTGGTATTGGCACAACCCATTCGCGATTATTTTATGAGATGGATTTACTGGCGACGAATAAGCATCTTAACGGAGAAACGAATATGGCGCAGAATTGGACAACCGACCAGATTCCTGACCTGAGCGGCAAGACTGCCCTTGTCACCGGCTCGAACAGCGGTTTGGGATTGGAAACGGCGCGGGTGCTGGCGGTCAAGGGCGCACACGTCATCCTCACCAGTCGCGATACGGCGAGAGGGCAAAAGGCGCTTGAGCAAATTCAGGCGGCCAAACCCAAAGGACAGGTGACACTGCTGCCGCTCGATCTTGCCTCACTCGAAGCGGTGCGGCGCTTCGCCGAGCAGATTAACCGCCAATTCCCCAAGCTGGATTTGCTCGTGAACAACGCGGGTGTCATGCACCTGCCATACCGCAAAACGGCTGATGGTTTCGAGATGCAGTTCGGCACCAACCACCTCGGTCACTTCGCGCTGACGGGTTTGCTCCTGCCAACGATCCTGAACACAGCCAAAGCGCGGGTGGTGACCATCAGCAGCCTGCTCGCCGCCCCCGGTCATATCAACTTCGACGACCTGAATGCCACACAGAACTACGACCAGAATAAAGCCTACAGCCAGAGCAAGCTCGCCAATCTGCTGTTCGCCTACGAACTCGACCGGCAGTTCAAAGCCCGCAGTGCGGATGCCATCAGCGTGGCGGCGCACCCCGGCTATACCGCCACCAACCTGCAATTCGGCGGGTCACGAATGACCGGCTCGGTGTGGCATGAACGCATGATGAAGGTGATGAACGCGCTGCTGGGGCAGGATGTGTCGATGGGTGCGCTGCCGACGCTTTACGCCGCTATCGAGCCGAGCTTGAAGGGCGGCGAATACATCGGGCCGCGAAGCCTGCGCGAGATGCGCGGCTACCCGACCATCGTCAAGTCGAACGCCGAGTCGTATGACGTGAAAATCGCCAAGCAGTTGTGGACGGTTTCCGAACAACTGACCAGCGTCCGCTACGAGCCGCTGTTCCATGCGAAACCTGTCCCTGTGTAGGCTGTGACTAAAAGGGCGACCCAACGAGTCGCCCTTTGTGATCTTTGTTAGCGCGGTACGAGGGTCTCGATGCCGTCCGCCGACTCGACCACCCAACCTTCCGTGCCGTCCGGCAGCCGCACCCGCCACCAGAGGAAACCGCCCGCATCCGTTGGCCCTTCGAGTAAGGTGACGACGGTACCATTCCGCACCGTAGTCAACAGGCCGAAGTCACGCCCCGCGCCGCTGCGGAGGTTCAGCACCTCGCCCTCGGTGGTCTGCACGGTCGCCTCGCCGCCAACGGTCAGCACCGACGACGCAGGGGGTGCAATCGGTGGGGTGGTGGGTTCAGCCGGTGCCGTTTCCGCGACCCGCCCCCACGCCCCAAAAGTCGCCGCCGCGACCGGATTGGCATCGCCTACCCACATCAGAACGCCGCCGCTGCCCGGTGCGCTCTCCCACACTTCCACGGGGGTAAAGGTTCCCGCAATCGCGCGGGTATCCACCGCGTACAACTGCGTGCCGCCGGAGTCGCTGCCGCTGGGTACGGTGTACACAAACCCGTTGGCTGTCCCGAACAGGCTGGTGACTTCATCCTTGTCGGCTTCGTCAATCGTGCCGCTGACTTCACCGCTGCGCTCGATGATTTGAATCGACGGATTATAAATGTTATCCGGCAGGATCTCGTAATGAACCGCCGCGACCCGTTCGCCGCCCTGAATGAAGGTCGCGTTATACACGCGCGGCAGCACCGCCGCGACGAACCGTTCGTTGGTGGCGGGGTCGAACACCACCAGCGTGTTATTGCTGGGGTAGCCGCTGGTCGGGTCGGCGCTGTCGGGGAAGCGCGAGTCCGAGATGGTGCTGATGGCCTCGCCCGATTGTGCCAGCGTTTCCACATCGGGCGTGATGTAGGTCGCGTCCGGCGCAATCGCACCGCTGGCGGTGTTCCACGTGTAGGCATCGTAGCTGGGCATACCGTCTGTCCCCAACGGCAGCATCAGGAACTTGACTTCTTGGTTGCGGTTGTACATCACCAGCGGCAGCATGAAGCCAAACCCCGGCGAGACAATCGTGCTGGCGGCTGCGTCGCCTTCGCTCAAGGTTGTTTCGCCCAGCGTCGCCAGATCAACCACGCGGATTTGCCAGCCGCTGGTCGAGTCGCCGAGTGCCGCGAAGCTGAAGGCGAAGGTCGCGTTCGCCTCGCTGAAATTGAAGGCGCTGGCGCTGTAGTCGAGGCTGGTTCCCACACCCGCTGGCAGGGCGGTACTGAACACAGTGGTTTGCCCCGACAGACTGTAGATGTTGACGTAGGTCGCGTCGGGGGCGGAGGCGCTGTAACCAACAAGATCGCCGTCAGCGGAAATCGCCACATTCAGGCTGTAGGTGCTGCCCGGTTCGGCAGGCAGTTGGAACTGGCTGATGAGTGCGCCGGTGTTATCCACCTCGGTCATGCGCCCGCTTACCGCGTCGTACAGCCACGCCGACCACGCCACATCCTGCGCCTGTGCCGGAACCCAGACCATCATGCTGGCGACCAGCACCACCAGTAATATCCATACTCGCTTCTTCATGCGTTCTCCTCTCGTCTGATAAATCGTTACGCGCCGCTTGGCTCAATCCGTCCCCATTCGGTAAACGGCTCGCCGGAAGCAACCCGCGAATCGCTAATCCACACCAGCAGCGCGTTCATCTCATGATTTTCCCAGACCAGTGCCGGTTCAGTTGCGCCGCCGTCCGTGCGGGTATCCACCGCGTATAACCGCGTTCCGGTTTCGTCCCCGCTGGCGGTCATCAGGAAGCCGTTCAAGGTGCCGATCATGCTGGTGACGTGGTTCGCCGGTTCGACGGCGAGTGTGCCGACCAATGTCCCGCTCCGGTCAACCATCTGTACCTCTAACGTTTGCTCACCTTCGTTTCTGTCGTAGTGAACAACCGCGATTTGTTCGCCGCCCTGTATAAAGGTCGGGTTGGTGATGCGGGGCAGGTGCGCCAGTGTAAAGCGCCCCAACAGCGCCGGTTCAAACACCTGTAACGTGTTATTACCGGGGTAGCCGCTGTCCGGGTCTTGGCTTTCGGGGAAGCGCTCGTCCGCCACCGCGCTCACCGACTCGTCGGTCAGGCCGAGCGTGTCGCTGTCCGGCGTGATATAGGTGTCACTCGGCGTTACCGTACCGTTTTCCACGTTCCACAGGTAGCCGTCGTAGTGCGCCATGCCGTCCGTGCCGGGCGGGATCATCATGAAGGCGATGTTACCACCCCGATTGTGCATCACCAGCGGCAGCACTTGCCCACTGCTCGCCTCGAAACTGCTCATGGGCGGGTCGCCTTCCGCTAAGATGGTGGCTTGATAGGTTTCCATCTCCACCGAAAGCAGCCGCCACGCTTCGTCCCCGGCGGCATAGCCGAATGCGAAGGTGCTGTTGCCGTTGGCATAGTTGAAAGGGCTGCCACTAAATTCGAGGCTGGTCACGGCGTTATCCGGCAGGCGGTAGCTGTACATCACGGCGTTGGTGGTCAGGTCGAAGATGTTGAGGAATACCCCCGCGAAACCGGCTGCCGAATAGGCCACATAAACCCCATCGGCGGAGATGGCGATTTCCCGCGAATAAACGCTGCCGGGGTCGGCACGCAGCACGAAATCCGCCAGCACTCCACCCGCCGAGTCGACCTGTATCACCCGCCCGCTGGTACTCTCGTACAGCCACGCTGCCCACGCCGACTCCGCCGCCTGTACGGGCGCGAAGGCCATCATCACCCCCACGCCGACCACCAACCACAACCTGATTCCCATATCCACCTCGACTGGTTAATGCTAACAGTCTAATGGTTTTCGGCAATTGGCGCATCACCGTTCCGGCCTAAAGCCTGTTGGTGGACAGGGAAACGGCGGGTGTTTATTGGCTAAACAGGTATAAAATAGGCAGTCAAACGCGACTGCCTATTTTAAACACAGTGGGAGTTTGGTTAGCGCACTTCGATATTAATCGTCGGCGCGGGAAGCGTAACCGGTTGGCCGTTCACGCTGTCGGTCGCCGTCAGGCTGCACGCGATGGGCGCGGAGCCGGGGCGAACCGCTTGCCAGCGATATTCCACAAACCCACTTTGACCGGGGAGGATGGTGCTTTGCAAGGGGGTGCTTGAAATGAACACCAGACTGCGCCCCAACTCCACACAGCTCAGGTTGAGGTTCGTGAAGGGAGTCTTACCCCGGTTGCCGAACTTGGCCTGTACGAAGACCGTCTGTCCAACCGTCGCGACGCGGGTGGCGCTGACCGCATCAAAGTACAAACGGGTTTCCGACAGCACATTGACCGACGTGGGGATGCTGCTGACCGTGAACGGTTGTCCGGTCGACAGATCGGTTGCGGTCAGGTCACAGCGGACTTCGGTTAGGCCGGGGGAGGCCGCACGGTACAGTTGGGTGGTATTAAAGCCTTGATTGGGGGCGACAGTTGAGGGATACCCCTGAATGGATGAGGCGGCAAGCGAGGTTCCCGTCTGGAAACATTGGATGCGGTTGACGCGAACGGTCGTTGTCCCCAAGTTGCTGATGTTGATGGTCAACTTTGGCGTACGACCAATCGTGGCAACCGATTGGTCAAAGGCAATACTGATAAAGGTATCCGCCGCCTGCGTGAACCCCATTTGCACACTGAAAAAGACCAGCAGCAAAGCCACAATACCCACTCGAATCAAGCGTTTACGTTGGACATGAGAGCGCATTTTGACCTCCCAAAATAATATTCAGTGATACGCATTGTATGAGCTTTTTTAAGCGTTATTTTTAGAGCGGATGATGAGCGGATTTTTAGGTTACGTGAGCCGAATATGAGTGTTTAATAAGCCGGATTTCACCGCCCTTGCAAGTGTTACGGAAGGGAAATCAGATGTAAACCTGTTATCGAATAATAAGATTTATTCTATCATACAATAATCGAATCTTGTGCTGTTAAAGCGCTCGCCTAATTGAACCTGTGTGAACGATTATGTGTACAATGGGCATACTCGCCCACTACAGGAAATTGACGATGCCAACCCTTAAACGCCTGTTCCTGCTCGCCTGCTGCCTGATGTGTTTTTGCCTTGCAACTGTTAATGCTCAAGAAGCCACGCCGGAAGCGACACCAACGGATGCCAGCGCACGCTTCACTATATCCGGCAGCTACAACGTGCGGCAGCCGGTGGGCGACCTCGTACGGCAGTACACGGTTTACGTGCCGGAAAGCTACTTCGAGGCGGAAGCGCCTGTCCCGCTGATTTTGGCGCTGCACGGCGCGGGTGGTACGGGTCAGGGGATGCAAGCCTTCTCCGGTTTGGATGCCATCGCCGACCAAGAAGGGCTGCTCGTGGCCTACCCGGATGCCATTAGCAACGCATGGAATGACGGACGCGGCGACGGCGTGAGCGAGATTAACGACCTCGGCTACCTTGAGCATATCATCGACTCGGTGGCGGAAAAGGCCGACATCGACCGGACGCGCGTTTACGCCACGGGCTTCTCGCGCGGGGCGATGATGGCCTACCGTCTGATCTGCAACTACCCGACACAGTTCGCGGGTATCGCGGCGGTGGCTTCCACCTTCCCGACTTACCTGATTTCCGAATGCCAGAACGCGCCGCCCGTACCGGTGATGATGGTGCAGGGAACCGACGACCCGATTATCCCGTGGACAGGCATCCCTAGAGGCTATCTTTCGGCGATGAACAGCCTGCGCTTCTGGGCGCAGCACAACCGTTGCAGCACGGCGGGGCCGATTAAAGAGGCGGTTGACCTGAGTCCGCTGGATGGCACCCGTTTGCTGATCCAAACTGCCAGCAAGTGTGTGCAGCCAACCGTCCTTTACGGCGTGTTCAACGGCGGGCATACGTGGCCGGGGCATCCCATTCAGGCCGGGATGGAACTCGGCCTGACCAGCACCGACTTTGATGTCGCGGTGACGATGTGGGCGTTCTTCGAGCCGCTGGTGGTTGGGGGTGAGTAGCTGTGGCGTTGAAGTTATCGGTTGTCAGTTGCCAGTCTAAGTCAAATGCAATTTGCTAGCGGTTTGTGGCGGCGGCGGCGGCGAAATTGTCGTCGCCATAAGCTTATTTTTCCGCCATAAACGTTGTAAATGTTCAAAATATTGCAATTGTTTCTCAATATTCTCAACATTTGAGCGAGTAATGATGCTGTTGTTGCTGTTGAGAATCGGTTCATTTGTCGCAAATGTCGTCAGTGTCGTCAGTGTCGGGAATGTCAGTTGGCAAATTTGGCAGCAATTTCGGCAATGGCAAACATAGTCTCCAGTCTATAGTCGCCAGTCATCAGTCCAATACAAATACAGGTCGCCAAGAACGCCAAGGTTTTATTGCAGCGGCGGAAGGCGGGTTCGCTGCTGCAATGTTTGCTGCAAATAGTTATCAGTCAACAGTTTTCAGTTGACAGTTAAAGGCAAATGCACAAGATGCGGAACAAGCGGCACAGGCGGCACAGGCGGCACAGCCAGTCATCAGTCGATAGTCAACAGGTGACAGTCAAAGGCAAATGCACAAAATGCGGCACAGGCGGCACAGCCAGTTATCAGTCGATAGTCAACAGGTGACAGTCAAAGGCAAAGACAAATCGCCAAGAAGCCAAGATATACAGAGAACGCCAAGGGTGGATACGGTTGTTAAGGTGCGTGTGGGGAGGTTATAAACCCTTGCCCCTAACCCCACGACAGTACGTTCGCAGGCTCATTCCACCATCAGCCCTCAGGGCGAGGGGAACCATACAGACAGTTCTACAGAATAGGATAGCAGAGATAGAGATGATTAGGGTGAACATTTGTCAGAACATTTGGTCACTTTTAGGCGGTGTTGGCGTTAACCCTTTTGAGGGAGCAGGATTGTTAAGCGGGTTGGTGGATGGTTGGAAAATGGTTTGTCGGGTTAACCGAAAATAAACCTAAGTTATAGTTCTGAGTGCCGAGTACTGAGAATAGTTTCAAGTTTTGAGTGGCAAGTTACAAGTAGAAGGCAAAGTTAGAAGCCGTTTGAAAAGTTGATCTTAAGGTAGACGGACGCGCTGTCTCGCGTCCCTACGCAAAGCGAGAACGTGCCGTTGTAGGGACAGCAGATAGGCTGTCCGGTATTCTTATAGAGAAATACTCCTCTGCCATCATAAACATTAAACTTTTAACCTTTAACCTTCAACTTTCGACCAGGAATTAAAAGGGGCGCTCTCGCACCCCTCTACCGACTACTCCACCACGATTGGCAGGGCTTTGAGGCCGCGCACCGCCATCGACGTGCGCCACTGCACCGCATCCGGTTTCACGCCAAGCTGCATGTTGGGGAAGCGGGTAATCAGCCGCTGAAGGCCAATCTTCCCTTCCATCCGTGCGAGCGGTGCGCCGAGGCAGTAGTGGATGCCCAAACCGAACGCCAGATGCTTATTCGGTGTACGGGTAATATCCAGCTTGTCGGCATTCGGGAAGGCGGCTTCGTCACGGTTGGCGGAGGCAAGGCTGACGAGGACGCGGCTGCCGCGTGGCAATTTTTGCCCGCCCAGTTCGATCTCCTCAAGGTTGTAGCGCGGCGCGGGCTGCTCGACCGGATTGGTGAAGCGCAGCAGTTCTTCCACGGCGCTGTCGATCAGCTCTGGCTGGTTTTGCAGCTTGTGGAGCTGGTCAGGGTTTTCCAGCAGGGCGAGCGTGCCGTTGCCGATCAGGTTCACGGTGGTTTCGTGGCCGGCCAGCAGCAGCAGGAAGATCATGGCGATCATCTCATCTTCGTTCAGGCGGTCGCCATCCTGCTCGGCGTTCACCAGCGCGGTAATCAGGTCGTCCTGTGGTTGGCGGCGGCGCAGGTTGATGAGCGACTTGAAGAAGCGGTACATCTGCATCATGTTGAGCATCTTGCCCATCATTTGCAGCTTGGTTCCCGACCGAATTTCGAGGAACGTTCCCATCCAATGGTGGAACTTCAGTCGATCCTTGACCGGAACGCCCATCATATCGGAAATGACGGTCAAGGGGATAGGCAGGGCGAAGTCGGCGATCAGATCAACCGATTTTTTCCGCGCCATCTTTTCCAGCCGTTCATCGGTCACGTTTTCGATGACCTTGTTCAATCCTTGCAGCATTTTGGGGGTAAAGGCTTTATGTACGAGGTCACGCAGACGGCGGTGGTCGGGGTCATCCACCAGCAGCATACTATTCTGGAAAGTGGTCAGTACTTTCGGTGTCCACCACGGGGCTTTCCGCTGTACCGCCGCCGTTTTGCGGCCTTCGTTGGAAAAGCGTGGGTCTTTGAGTACCGTCACTACGTCATCGTAGCGCGTGACCAACCATGCCTGACCCATCACCGGCTCGTTAATCAGCGAAACGGGTTCGGTTTCCCGTAGGGCGGCATACGTGGGATAAGGATCATGCCGAAATTGAGGCGAAGTTGTGTCCAATAACATGCGGGTTGAAGTCCTCGTTACTCGCGGAAGGGGATTTATGATATACCGTGTTGCATATTCTCTTAGGATAATACGGCCTTTTAAGGCGCGTCAATGTGGATTGGCACAATAAAACAGGCGAGTCGTTTGTGAACTCGCCTGTTAAAAGCTGCCTTTACGATGGGGATGCTTAGGGCTTCAAGCGGAACTGCGCGAGGTTTTCGGCAATCACGGTCGCCTCGCCACCCGCGAAGGGCAGCCGGTAGAGCGTGACCGGAACGAGCGCCCGCTGGGCAGAACCGTCATTGTCGGCCATGATGTCGAGTGTGCCGTCGGCGATACCCAATACCCACTGATCCAAGTTGGCAATCTGGCTAAAGAGCAGCGATTGACCATCAGGGGCGATTTGCATACGTCCGATGACAGATGCGGGAGCGGTGTAAAGCTGGCTGTCCTCGCCGGTAGCCGGATTCAAGTGATGGATAGCGACTTCATAGGCAGGGACATCAAATTCGCTGGTGCCAAAGATGCTCTCGAAGTTCGTCTTCTGCTCATCGGTTAGACCTGCGTTCAGGCTGCCGGTGGTCGTGCGGGTGCTGTACAACACGCTGCCATCCGCCAGCCACGCGACCTGCTCCGGTTGGGCGGTGGTGGTTACATCGGTCAGTTCGCGGGTCGAGAGGTCGATCAGCACGAGCGAGGTGACGGGGCCATCGGCGTTGTAGGTGGAACGCACGGCGACCAGCGTCTTGCCATCACCTGATAGGACGGCGCGACCCACGGCGAACTGCGGCTCGCCTTCGACCGGTTCGAGGTAGTTATCGCCAACCAGCGGGGTATCCTCACCACCCTGCGGCGCGAACAATTTTAGGCTGCTGCCACCGCAGTTGGAACTGTGCAGGATGCCGTAATCCGTCCAGCGGAGGACGAGCGCGTTACCGCCGAAACCGGCTTCTTCCCAATAGACCCAGTCGCTGGGGAAGGGCGAACCGCCACCGCAGCCGGTACCCATCTCGAAGCTGCCGATGACTTCCGGCACAGCACCCGCTTCCGGTGCGATGCGTTTCAATTCGGAGGTATAGGGTTTGCTGGTGTCGGTAAAGTCGCCAGAGCCGACGTAGAGGATTTGCCCATCGGGTGTCCAACTGACAGGGAAGCCGGCTTCCAACGCGCCGGTATCCAGCACGATGGGGTCGGTGGCGCTGGCATCGGTCACGGCGATATGTGATACAAATTCGGTGTCGGAGAAGATGTAGGCCAACTTGGTGCCGCCGGGGTTCCACGCCAAGTTATAGAACCCGCTGCCGTTGGGGGGATTGTTGACGGGTAATAAACTGCCACCGCCGGTAATCACCACCCTGTCGTCCTGCACAGCCGCGCCCGCAGGTACCGCGTCCTGCGCGTGGACGCTCAGGCTGGCGGTGAACAGGCTGGCAGCGGCGAAAAGGGCTGCTAAATAAGGGATTCGTTTCATCGTTATCCTCCTAGATTCTCGCTCAAGCACTCCTGCATTATAGGCTTCCGGCAGCGGTATTGTATCGTCCGATTGGCCTACGCTTGGTTGACTCTAGGGCGTTATAAAAACCTTCAACGTTCAAGTTGTTATTAAACCTTAACGGCTGCATGGAATGTTTATAGAATGATGATCGAATTACAAAAATGATCGGTGTTATTACGACACCTTCTATTTGCCATTCAATATCGAACAGTGAAAAACAGCTACCGACCCATGTTGGGCGGGTGCTTAGGACGGAAAAGAGGCGACCACCATGCGCGTGGGTTTTATTTACAACATTGCGACGGAAGAACTGCTGCGCGAGCGACCGGAAATGACGCTGCGCGATTCGGATGCGATTGAGACCATCGAAGAAGTGACCCGTGCCCTGCAAGCGGGCGGGCATGAAGTGGTGGGTATGAACGCTGACCCACAGCTTCCGGCGCGGCTGACGCAGGAGAAGTTCGACATCATCTTCAATATTGCGACCGGCGTTTACGGCGAAACGCGGCAGTCGCATGTTCCGGCGATGCTGGATTACCTGCGGATACCCCACACCGGCCCCGGTGTGCTGGGGGAAACGATTTGCCACCACAAGTTTATGCAGAAGTATGTGTTCGCCGCGCTGGGTTTGCCGACCGCGCCCTACCAGATGTTCAACCGTGCCGATGAAGCCCTGAACCCGACGCTGCAATTCCCGCTGATCTGCAAGCTGCCCTCGGAAGGGGCGAGCATGGGGCTGGATTACGGCTCGGTGGTACATGACGAGGCGGCGCTGCGCGAACGGGTGGCCTTCCTGATCGACACGTACAACGGGCCGGTGCTGGCGGAACAGTACATCGACGGACGCGAATTCACGGTGGCGGTGCTGGGCAACAACCCGCCGTATGCCATGCCAGTCGCCGAGTTGGAGTTTTTCGGGCGGCTCCCGATACGGCTCGACCAAGTGGAGGACTCGAACTTTGAGATGCTGAAGCAGGCCACCGGGCGCGACCTTGAACTGGTGGAGATGGAAAGCCGCTCGAACGTCCCCGCTAACCTGCCGCCGGAGTTGGACGCGCGTATTCAGAAGCTGGCGATTGCCGCTTACCAAGCGGCGGGCTGCAAGGATTGGGCGCGGATTGACCTGCGGATGGACAAGGCGGGCAACCTGTATGTGCTGGAGGCCAACCTCGGCCCCGGCATCGCGTCTGACTGCATCTTCGCGCGGTGTGCCTTCGCGGCAGGCTGGAGCTTCGATAAGCTGGTAAACACGATTCTTAATCACGCCCTCGAACGCTATGCCGACGCGGGCAACGAGCGCATCAACACGTTCCTCGGCACACTGGCGGTCGAGCGCGAACGGGCGTAGGACGGCGTAAATTTACCTTGAAGCTATGATATGATATGGATGTTGACCACAAGTAACGAGGTTCATCATGCAGGTATTCAAGGATGATTTTGAAGTCAATGCTGATGGTACAGTGACCTTATCGGCTGAATTGCTTGCAGAATACGGGCTAAAAGTTGGGGATAGCCTGCGTGCTATTCAAACCGAAAACGGAATCCTAATTGCCCCGCGCAAGACTCTCATTACAAAACTACTGGATGAAATTGGGGCCGATTTAAGCGCCAATGGTTTTACTCTCGAGCATATGCTTGCTGATAGCAAAACCATCCGGCAGGATATTTATGATGAGAAATACTCGCAGCGGCAAGGATAATTCATGCGGATTTTCGTTGATACGAGCGTGTTGTTTTCGGCGATTTTTTCCCCGAACGGACATGCTCGTGATTTATTGAATCTGGCTGTAGATAACATTCTTACCCTCGTTATAAGCCAAGATGTTTTAGACGAGACTGAACGTAATTTACAAAAGAAAGCTCCCGGTAAGGTTCTTTTATTTACAACCCTCATTACACTTCTTGAGCCAGAGATTGTACAAAATCTTACTGTTGAAGAAGTGGCGGTAGCGGCGGTCTATACTGCGCGTAAAGACGCGCCAATCGTTGCGGCAGCGATTAAAGCTGGGGTCGACTATTTGGTCACTTATGACCATAAAGACTTACTTGATCCATCAGAGGTCGCCGCAAACTCAGTTTAAAAATTGTCCGCCCTGAAATCGTGATAAGACTTTTGGCAGCATAGCGTGCTACATGCGATGATTTAATTATCAAATGTGGTTAAACCTCAATCCCCGTAGCACATTAATTCTGCTAGAATAGACACAAAACGGCATCAACTTCGGAAAACACATGACATTACGACAAACCGCGGAAGCATGGTTACAGCAGACGCTGGGCAGGGGAATCACGTTTCGGGAAGGGCAGTGGGAAGCGATTTCGGCGCTGGTGGAAGGTCGCCAGCGTACCCTCGTGGTGCAGCGTACCGGCTGGGGCAAGAGCCTTGTGTACTTCATGGCGACCCGTTTGCTCCGGCAGCAGCGGGCAGGAACTACCCTGCTGGTCAGTCCGCTGCTCTCGCTGATGCGGAACCAGATTCAGGCCGCGCAGCAGTGGGGCTTACGCGCCGACAGCATCAACTCCTCGAACCACGACGACCACGGCGCGATCACCCGCGACCTGCTGTCGGGCAAGCTCGACCTGCTGTTGATCTCACCAGAACGGTTGGGCAACGAACGCTTTCAGAGCGAGGTGTGGCCGCAGTTGCGTAACAAAGTGGGGTTGATGGTGATTGACGAAGCCCACTGTATCTCCGACTGGGGGCATGACTTCCGCCCGAACTACCGCCGCATCATGCACATCTTGGATGATCTGCCGAAGGGGACACCGGTTCTCGGCACAACCGCGACTGCCAACGACCGCGTGGTGAGTGATGTGAGCGCGATCTTGGGGGCGACGATGAACATCCAGCGCGGGCCGCTGACGCGCGACAGCCTGCGCCTGTACACTTACAGCGACCCGATGGATCACGCCACGCGGTTAACCCTGCTCAGTCATTTGATGCGGACGATCCCCGGCAGCGGCATCATCTACTGCACGACGACCCGCGACTGCCAACTGGTGGCGGATTGGCTGCAATCGCAGGGTGTGGATGCGCGAGCCTATTACGCGGACATTGAGTCGGACGGCAGCGAGACGCGGGTCGAACTGGAACAGGCGCTGCTGAAAAACCAACTCAAGGCGCTGGTCGCCAGTGTGGCGCTCGGCATGGGCTTCGATAAGCCGGATTTGAGTTTCGTGGTGCATTACCAGCAGCCGGGAAACATCATCAGCTACTATCAGCAGATCGGGCGTGCGGGGCGTAACATCGACGAGGCGCACATTATCCTGATGCACGGCCCCGGCGACGAGGATATTCAGCAGCATTTCATCGACACGGCTTTCCCGCAGCCCAAGCAGATCGAAAGCACCATTCAAACGCTGGAAAAACAGGGAACGCTCAAGCAAACCGAACTGCAACGCTCGGTCAACGCCAACAAATCGACGCTCGAAAAAATCCTGACGCATCTTGAAGTCGAGCATATTATCGACCGCACCGGTGAAGGCTACCGGCTGCTGGATGCCAACGCGCGACCGGACTACGACCGCTGGAACATGGTGACGCAGCTTCGCAAGCACGAACTGGAGCAGATGCGTGCCTACATCCACCACGACGGCTGCCTGATGCGCTTCATCGCCGAGGCGCTGGACGACCCGACCAACGTCAAGCCCTGCGGACGGTGTAAGAACTGCCGCAAGAGCCAGAGCCGCTTCCAGCCTGACCCGCAGGCCGTTGAGGCTGCCCGCCGCTACATGCGCGAAGGCCGCCCACTGTTGATCGAACCGCGCAAACGCTGGCCGTCGGGTTTGCCGGGGATGCAGCGCACCATCATCGAGCAGGCAAATCAGGTGGGCTACGCGCTGTGCGGCTATTACGATACGGGTTGGTCGGCACAGGTGAAGCAGGGGCGGCTGAACACCAACCGCTACAGCGATGAACTGGTGCAGCAGTCGGCGGCTGTGCTGCAAGAACACTTCGCTGCGCTGGACTCGCCGCCGCGCTGGGTGACGGCCATCCCCTCGCTGCGCCGCCCGGCGCTCGTGCCGGATTTCGCCCAGCGTTTAGCCGCCGCGTTGGGGCTGCCGTTCCGTATTACGCTGCAACACATCAAGCAGCACCCTGAACAGGCGACCATGCGGAATAGCTATCAACAGGTCTTGAATGTCTATAACGTTTTTAAGGTGCAGGGGGATGTTTCCGGTGCGCCGGTGCTGCTGGTGGATGACATCGCCGACTCGAAGTGGACGCTGACGGTGGCGGGGGCGCTGCTGCGAAAGAACGGCAGCGGCTTGGTGTATCCCTTCGCACTGGCGACCAGCAACGCTGATTAATCACACCTGCCATTCCTCACGGGCTTCTCATGCGTAAGAGCATCCGCCCGATGATGCCTGTATGCTATACTGTGGATAGATGACAAATCACATTAACAAGCACGTGGAGGTTGGCATCTATGGACGAGAAACGCTTAGGGACACTGCAAGATTTACAACGCGAATTGCAAACGATTCAACCAATTGACCCGCTGGTGAAGGAACGGATTGACCGGCTGAATGACGAACTCAACCGCGTCATCGAGAATCCCAACCAAACGAACATCGAGGAATATCAAACGCTGCAAGACTCGATCCAAGAGACGATTGAGGAATTTGAGGAACAGCACCCCAACCTGACCGAAGCGCTGCGTATCGCCATCAACACACTGGTGAACGCGGGGATATAAATATACCGCTATTGCCAAAGAATTAGGTGAAGTTCCGGGAAACGTTTATCTGCTCGATGTCCTTAGTGAGGAGGACTCGCTTCGATTATTACACCTATTTGCACCCGAAGCGGTAAAGAGACATGAGCGAAGTTTAGGTGAACTCATAAAAACGCTTGAGGGACTTCCCCTCGCATTGTATGTCGCTGGAAGCCTGCTCGAAAAAGAACATGCTTTAGGTGTGAACGTCGAAGCCCTCATTCGGTAACTTACTCAACCTTATTCTCTGGTTAAACAAACGGCTCCGAATGCACCTTTATGGCATGACGAGCATCAAGCTATGCGGTCTGATGCTCGTCATTGTTTTGAATATAGGCTACAGAGTCGATTTAACCGGAGGCTTCGGCGGTCGCTTCCGGTGTCGCTTCGGCATCACGGTTGGGGACGAAATCGACACCCACGGCTTCCAAGACGGCATCCACAAAGCGCTGCGCCGAAAGGGGCCCACCAAACAACCATAGGCTGTCATTCAAGCGGTAAGCAGTGCCGTCTTGCACGAATGACAGGCTGTTCCACAGCGGTGACTCCTCATAAAAAGGCGCGGAATCCACATCGGTGATGAATAAGAAATTGGTGTCCGTAATATCCCCCAGTGCTTCAATACCGACCACCGTGAAACCATCGATATTGGGTTCAGCCGTCCACTCGTTTTCCAGCCCGATTTGCGTCAGGATTTCAACGGGCATCGCGTTATCGGTAAACAGGCGGAAGGTCGCGACGCTGTCTTCGTACCACGTTTGCGAGAGTACGAAACCGGGGTCAAATTCTGCGGTGGATACACTGGCAGCAGCATCGGCAAAATATTGGTGCATGTCTTCCAGAATACGCTGCGCCTCTGCCTCGCGGTTAAGGGCGACCGCAATCGTGGTGAAATACTCGCCCATCGTTTGCAGATCTTCGGAACCAACAAAGGCAATGGTGGGAGCGATTGCGTTCAGCTCATCGTAGTTTTCACTCACGCGCCAGCTCGCGGCGATGATGAGGTCAGGATTCAGCGCCGTGATGGTTTCCAAGTTGGGTTCGTTGCGCGTACCGACATCAACCGTATCCGCTGAATCAGGAATAGGCAAACCGACCAACACGTTATACCGTTGTAGATCAGCAACGCCCACCGGCTGAACGCCGAGGGTCACGACTGCTTCGGTCATGGAATGTTCGAGGGTTACAACCCGCTGCACATCGGTTGACACACAGGCTTCGCCCAACTCATGCGTAATCAGTTGGAAGCCTTCTTCACAAGTCGCGCTTTCCTGTGCCACAAGCGGCACAACCCCGATGAGTGTAAAAAGACCAAGTAAAAGTGATGCGTAAATACCCTTTTTCATCATTGCTGTTCAGATCCTTTAGTCATTGAACAATTAGGACAAGTGTTTATGTCTTTTCCCTACACAAACGCCAAAATCCTAGCGGATTGAAATAAGGAATTCCACGCAAACAGTTAAAGCAACTCTTGCAGTGTGGCACAGTAATGGTTTCACCGAAGCGTTGATTAATTGGTCGCTCAAAAAACTTTTTGTGAAATAGGGTGTATTCAATCACGAGCATTGACCGCGCTTCATTCATTAACATGCGACTAAGGTAGAGTCTGGAAAGTTACAAGAAAAAGATTAATCGCCAAGTCGCCAAGATTTTTAGCTCAGGAATTTCGATAAACCATGTATGAAGGAGATTGGTGTATCGACTGGAGACTTTCGGCAGCCGATCACCCTACTTGTTTATCCTCATAAGAGGCGGCACGGAACAAAGCCTCCAG
The DNA here is from genome assembly GCA_020161935.1 of Chloroflexota bacterium. Lineage (GTDB taxonomy): Bacteria > Chloroflexota > Anaerolineae > Aggregatilineales > Phototrophicaceae > CFX2. The sequence continues at coordinate 622,796 of JAIUNI010000002.1, read as the reverse complement.
CCATCACACCAAGGGCGTACACTCGATATAAACCAACGAACAGCGAGGGCAGCACCGAATGATTCTCCCCACGAAACGAGACCCGCGATTCATCACCCTCCGGCGCGGCGGCACGCTGACCGACCACGACCATCACCTGCTGGCGCTGTGGGCGGCTGACTGTGCCGGGCATGTACTGCACTTCTTTGAAAAGGCGAACCCTGCGGACACGCGGCCTCGCCACGCGCTCGAAATGGCGCGGGCGTGGGTGCGGGGGGAAGTCTCCATGACACAATCGCGTACCGCTGCTGGTCATGCGATGGGCGCTGCCAGAGACTTGAGAGGCGCGGCGCGGGAAGCAGCCTACGCGGCTGGGCAAGCGGCAGCGGTGGCGCATGTGGCGGCGCACGAACTGGGCGCGGCGGCTTATGCCATTCGGGCGGCACGCGCGGCAGCACCCAAAGGCGAGCAGGACGCGGCGGGTCGGCTCGAATGCCAGTGGCAGCGTGAGCAGCTACCGGATGCAATCCGCGAACTGGTGTTGGATGACCAGCGGCGGCGGAATGACATCTGCTGGTTCGCATTCGATTGCTAACGGGTTTGTATGAAATGGTGAGGTTAGACATGAACATCTTTGATAAGTCGCTGAAGCCCAACGACATGATTACCTTTGGCACTTACCCGCAGACGACAGAGGGCGCGGACAGCACGCCGATTCAGTGGCGCGTACTGCGACACTCCGGCGATGAGCTGTTCCTCTTGAGTGAGTATCTGTTGGACTGCAAACGGTATCACGGGGCTTACACCGATATAACATGGCACGACTGCGACTTGCGGCGCTGGCTGAACGATGCTTTTTATAACCGCGCTTTCAATGCTGCCGAAAAGGTGTTGATGAAGACAGCCCACTGCACCGGCAACGGCGAGACCAGCCCCGACACCGACGACAAAGTATTTTTGCTGAGTATTGCTGAAGTGGACAACTTAACCGAACAATTCGGCAAGGAGTTTCGCCGGACGCGCGGGACGGAGTTCGCCAAAGTCAAAAAGGCTGATGGCTGCCAGTTGTATGTGATGGATAAAAATGTTCCCGCAGATTACATCACCGAGGACGGGATAACATATGGCTGCTCGTGGTGGTGGCTGCGTAATCAGGGCAGCCTGAAAGACACGGGACACACCCCATCCCGCACTGTTTTTGTCGGCACCCGCGCCAGCATCCGCCACTATGCGCGTGTCAACCGCGAGGGTTACGGCGTACGACCCGCGATCAAACTTCAACGAGAGGCTTAAGCGGGTGTCTTGAGACTATCTTGCAGGAGGTCGTTATAGATCACCAAAAACAAAACGACGACAACCGCACGAAAGACCTTTTTCATTTGCTGTGACCTCGAAAGTCATGTCAATTTCAATGAATACACTGTAACATTGCAAAGTTTTCAAAAACCTATCATGGGCGTTTGTCGTACTCCTAAACGCTTGCAGCCTATCCCCTGATCCATTACCCCTCTGGCTATTTTGACAGTCTACAAATCCACTCCATAATAGAGCGCCAACACGCAACTAACGGGCATAGCTGGAGAGTAAGCAATGAAACTGACATCGACAATTCATGTGGTGGGCGGCGGGCGCTTCGGGTTCGGTATTTCAGGGGAACTCGACTGTCACGTTTACCTCATCAACAGCGGCAGCGAACTCGCGCTGATCGATCCCGGCTTGGGCATGGGGCGCGACTTCGACACCATCCTCGACAACATCCGTGACGACGGCCTCGACCCCAAGCGCATCCGCAAACTGATCCTCACCCACTACCACTGCGACCATGTGGGCGCAGCCGCCGAAGCCCAGAAGCGGTTGGATGTCGAGGTGATTACCTCCAAGCTCTCCGCGCCGGTCATCCGCAGCGGTGACGAACATGCCGTCGCGCTGGATGTCGCCAAAGCGGCTGGCTTCTATCCGGCGGATTTCCACTTACCACCATGCCCGGTTGACCGCGAACTCGTTGAAGGGGATGTTGTGAAAGTCGGCGACTTGGAGATGACCGCCTACGAGACACCCGGTCACTGCGATGGGCATCTCAGCTTCTTGATTACCGGCGCAGACCGCCGCTACTTGCTCGGCGCGGATTTGGTGTTTTGGGGCGGGCGCATTCTGCTGCAAAACATCCACGACTGCCGCATTGATGCCTACTCAAACAGTGTCTTTAAAGCCGAAAAATTGGAGTTCGACGCGCTCCTGCCGGGGCATCTGCAAATCTCGCTCGGCAGCGGCAAAGCCCACGTCAACGCGGCTGCCACCAGCTTCCGCCAGCTTGGTGTCCCACCGAACTTGATGTAATCGCCTACGCGCGATCTTGCTTATACAGTGCGACTGCTGCGACGATCACCGCGCCCTCGATCAACCCCTGATAATACTGGGGAACGTTCAACGTCACCAGCAGGTTCGCGAGGATCGTTAGCAGCAGCACACCGCCAATGGTGCCGATCACACCGCCGCGCCCGCCGAACAAACTGGTTCCACCGATGATGACGGCGGTAATCGTGCTCAGTTCGAGCGAGTTCCCAATCACCGGATCACCGACCCCCATGCGGCTTAACCACAGCAAACCGCACAGGCTTGCCAATAAGCTGCACAGCATGAACACGCCGTAGCGAACGCGCTTAATCGGGATGCCGGAAAGCCGCGCCACCTCTTGATTGCCACCGAGCGCGTAGATATAGCGCCCGAAGGTGGTGTAGCGCAGCATCCAATACAGGAACGCGACCAGCAGAATGAACAGCACGAAGATGACCGACAGCGGCCCTAAACGTTGATCGTAAAACAGCAGCACTTCGCGGCTCGACTTGCCGATGGGTGAGGTCGAGATACTTAGGGCTATGCCGCGCAAAATGACGTAAGAAGCCAGCGTGACGATAAACGGGTTAATATCGAGCTGGTTGATGAAAAAGGCGTGGACGAAGCCGATCAGCAAACCCAACCCCATCACGATGAACATCACCGGTATGGTATTTTCGGAACTGCCGTTCATCAGCACGGCGGATACCAGCACCGTCAGCTTCACCACCGAACCGACCGACAGATCAATGCCCGCCGTCAGGATGACCAGCATCTGCCCCAGTGTCACCACACCGAGGAAGGATGCCTGACGCAGCACGTTAAACAGGTTGCGCTCTGAAAGGAAGCGTTCCGAACTCAGCGCACCGATCAGCAGCAGGATACCGATGAGGATGTAAACGGCGAGAATGCGCGTGTTGCGCCCCATCACCAAGCGTCGTAAAGGCTGCATTGAAATCGCTGTCATACCACTGCTTCCTGACTGGTCGCCCGTTCGATGATCGCCTGTTCAGTTGCCGCACCGCCCTCGAAGGAACCGGCAACCGCGCCATCGCGCATCACCAGAATGCGGTCGCTCATCCCCAACACCTCTGGCAGTTCGGAGGAAATCATTAAAATGGCGACCCCCGTATCGTTCAATTGGCGCATGATCTGGTAAATCTCGAACTTCGCGCCCACGTCCACGCCGCGCGTCGGCTCATCAAGGATAATCACCGCAGGCCGCGTTTCCAGCCACTTCGCCAGCACCACCTTTTGCTGGTTGCCACCGCTTAAAAACTGCACTTCCAAATCCGCGTTCGCCATGTTGATCGACAGCGAACGCCGCGACTGTTCCACCACTGCGTTTTCCCGCTTGCGGTCAATGATGCCCAAGTGGCTTAGGAGTTTGAGTATCGAAATCGAAATATTGTTGCGGATCGGCAGCGCCGTAAACAAACCCTGCCCTTTACGGTCTTCCGGCACCAGCGCGATACCGGAGCGAATAGCGTGCCGGGGGCTACGCGGTACGATCTTTTTCCCGCCAATCTGAATGCTTCCGGCGGTCAGTTTATCCGCGCCGAAAATCGCCCGCGCCAGCTCGGTGCGCCCACTGCCGACCATCCCCGCGATGCCCAGCGTTTCACCCTTGTTCAGCGTAAAGCTCACCTTTTCCGACAGGTGATCGGTCAAGATGCCATCCACAACCAGCGCCGGTTCGCCGTGTTGGTGCTTGCTCTTGGGGTAAATCTCATCCATCGAGCGCCCGACCATCAACCGCACCAGTTCCGCGCGGTTCAACTGGCTAATCGGTTGGCTGCTGACCACCTCGCCGTCTTTCAGCACCGTCACTTGGTTGGCGACACGGAACACCTCATCGAGGCGGTGCGAGATGTAGACGATGGTCACGCCCTGCTGCTTCAACGACTCAATCGTCACAAACAACTGGTCAAGCTCGTGTCCGGCTAAAATCGCCGACGGTTCATCCATCACGATCAAGTCCGCATTCCGCGAGAGCGCCTTTGCGATCTCGACCATCTGCTGCCGCGCCACGGTCAATTCGGATACGGGTATATCCAGCGGAATATCCGGCACGCCCAACCGCTTGAGGACCGCCGCCGCTTGCTGCCGGAGCTGCTGCGTTTTGATGATGCCGCCCCGGTAGCGCGGCTCGCGACCGAGGAAAATATTTTCTGCAACGGTTAAATAAGGGCTTAAAGCCAATTCTTGATAAATTACGCTGATGCCTTTATCCAGCGCCTCACGCGGTTTGAACCCGCGATACGTTGTCCCTTTATAAACAATCTCGCCGCTGTCGGCCTGATGCACCCCCGCCAAAATCTTCATCAGCGTCGATTTACCCGCGCCGTTTTCACCGACGAGCGCATGAACCTCGCCTTTCTGGCAGGCGAACGACACATCGCGCAGGGCTTGCACCCCCGCGAAGGCTTTGGAGATATGACGCATTTCAAGGATGGTATCGGTCATAAATCACTTCATATAATGGGAGCAAGCCCCTAAGGAACTTGCTCCCAAAAATCTAAACGTTGTTACCGTTACGGTGTGACGAGGAAACCGAGTGCTTCGAGGCGTTCAGCCGGGAACAGGATCGGGCCAAACACATCGTCGCTCCATTCAGGATTGAAGTATTCCGTAACTTTGGAGTCGTCGAAGTTCTGGGCTTCAGGAATAACGTCTTGAATGTCGATGAAGCGCTGAACAGGTTCACCACGCAGCACCTGCAGGGCGGTGTCGATGCAGGTGACGGCCTGTGCGTTCGGATACTGCCACGCCGCGAACTTGATTTCGTTCTCAATCGCGAGGCGCAGGAAGCCGTTGCCGTATTCACCACCGGCAATCGGGGGGATTTCCTGACCGGCATCCAAGTACGCGCTGACGATACCCTGCGACATCTGTGCGCCGCCCGACCAGATACCGTCGATGGTGTCGCCGTACTTCGCCAGCCATGTTTCCATCAGTTGCTTGGCATCGGCGGTCGACCACATACCGGGTTGCAGTTCCAGCACCTTCACATCGGGGTTCTTGTCAAAGACCGACTTCGCGCCGGCTTCCATTACGTCCGAGGTGGAAACACCGGGGATACCGGTCATGACGACCACGTTACCCGCGCCACCAACCGAATCCACCAGCCACTGTGCCAAGTACGCGCCGCTGGCATACAGGTTCGTACCCACTTCGGTCACGAAGTTATCCGTGTCAACCGTGCTGGCACACAAGATCACCGGCACACCCTGCGCCATCGCGCGTTCAACCGGAGCCGAAAGCGCCGCCGCGCCCATCGGGACGAGGATCAGCGCATCCGGGCTTTGGGCGAGCAGGTCTTCCACCTGCGGAACCTGCTTATCGGCGCTGGCCTGTGCGTCCGCATACAGCAGTTCCGAAATCACATCCGGCCCCAACTCCTCGGCGTACCAGCGGGCATGTTCATCAAACAGCGCCGACCATGAATTGCTGGTACCCTGCGCCGCAAGGGCGATGCGGTACGGGCCGTCCTTCTTGAACGGGGTGGTGTCATAAGTGGTTTCTTTACGGCTCAACACACTTTGCAAGTACGGTGACGCGGCGATTTCTTCTTCGGAAAAGGGTACCGGTTCAGCCGTGGCTTCGGCATCTTGGGCGACCGCAACCAGCGTTCCCATCGCCAGCAGCGCCATCAACGCGATCAATGCAAATTTTTTCATCTCAACTCCCCTTTAGCTTGCGATCATCACAAATAGAAACGGTTAAAGTGGTTTATCCAGTTTGGCGTTTGCAGTCCCTTTCTGTGCAGCACACCTATGAAGCCGTCTGAAAAGGTCATGCCTGATGCGTCGGCATGTAGGGAACGGTTTAAGACCATTCCGGTATAGCACTCCCTCTTAAACAGCGTTCAACGTTTAATGAGTATCTGCGATGCGGTAAAGAGCAACAGCAGCGAGGATGACCACACCTTTTATCACCAGTTGCAATTGAATATTTAAACCGAGTAGGAGCGCCATCGTACCGAGTACTTGAATGAGGAAGACACCCGCGACCGTGCCGAACAGGTTCCCCCGTCCGCCGGTGAAGGCTGTCCCGCCAACAATCGCCGCCGCAATCGCGTCCAGATCAAATCCGGTCGCAATCGTGCGGTCAACATAACCTACGTAGCCGGTCAGGATGATGCCAGCCACGACCACCAGCAAACTACAGAGAATATAAACGGAGATTTTGATGCCATCGACCGATAAACCGGACAAATGCGCGGTTTCAGCATTGCTTCCGACCGCGTAAATCCGCCGTCCGTATGGCGTGGCGTGCAGGATGAACGCGAACACGAGGTTCAGCCCGATCCACACCACCAGCGGAATCGACAGGATGCCGCTCGACTGGTTGACCACCCCCAGCGCCTCTGGCACGAAGCCGCCGGGAACGCCGAGCGTATAGGCTTGTACCGCGCCTTGCACGAGGATCAGCACGCTCAACGTGGCGACGAACGGGGGTACGCGCCGCTTGGTAATCAGGAAACCGTTCACCAGCCCCACCAGCGCCCCGAACACCAGCGCTACCCCGAACGCCACCGGCAGCATCGCGTCGTTGCCATTACTCACCCGCGCGATGATGATCGACGTTAAAAACACCACCGCGCCAATCGACAAATCCAGCCCCGCCACCAGCAGCACCAGCGTCTGCCCGATAGCGATAATCCCCAACTGCGAGGCTTGCTTAAGCAGCACGATCATGGTCGATGAACTATAGAGATTCGGGGTTAAAATGAGGGCGAGCAGCAGCAGGATACCGAGCGATATATACACCCCATAGCGCACGATGAGGCGGCGAACACGCAGCACGGTCATAGCTGAAGAAGGAGCAGCGCTGAGTTCCACGTTACAAAAACCTTCTACTGAGTCAGGAATGGCCTACAGTGGACGTTGCGTAACGGTTGTAACATTGTCAGACTTCTATTGCAAACCGAATTGGATTAGAGAAAGGGCGCATTGGTACTATGCCTGCAAAGTTAATGATCCCCGGCCCTATTGAACTCGAACCGGAAGTTCTGCAAACCTTAGCACAGCCTGCCGTCCCCCATTACGGTGATGCGTGGGTCAGCGTCCACAACGAAACGGTTGGCCTGTTACAGCAGGTGTTCCAGACCCAAAACTACGTGTTCATGTTCCCCGGTTCCGGCAGCCTCGGCCTCGATGCCGCCGCCCACTCGGCCTTCCTCCCCGGCGAAACCGTCATCGCGGGTAACAACGGCTGGTTCGGCGAACGCATCACCGACATCCTGAAGTCAAACGGCGTGAATGTTGTTCCGGTGGAAGCCGACCCACGCCAAGCGCTCGACCCGCAAGCCTTCCGCGAGGCGCTGCGAGCCAACCCGCAGGCCACCGGAGTCGCCGTCGTCCACCTCGAAACCTCGACCTCGGTACTCAACCCCATCAAGGAAATCGCTGATGTCGTCCGCCAAAACTCCGACGCGCTCCTGATGGTCGATGCGGTCACGGGGTTAGCCGGAGCCGAGTTGCAAACCGATGCGTGGGGTATCGACCTGTGTGTCTCTGCCTCGCAAAAGGCGCTGGGTGGGCCAGCCGGTTTAGGCTTGGTCGCCGTTAGCCCACGCGCACAGGCCAGGATCGACAACCGCCCCGAAGCCGGACGTAGTTGGTATCTCGACCTCAAGCGCTGGAACTGGTTCGTGGAAAACTGGGCGGATTGGCATCCCTTCCCTGTGACCATGCCCACCGCCGTGGTGCTGGCGCTCCGTACATCGCTCAAGTCACTGCTGGCTGAAGGCGTTGAAACCCGCCGCGCCCGCTGGCAGGCGATGGCTGACCACCTCCGCGCAGGGCTGCGTGACCTCGAAATGCCCCTGTTCGTGCCGGAAGCCATGATGACCTCGATCCTCACGGCGGCCTACTGCCCCGAAGGCATTAACTCGGTCGCCATTCGTGATTACCTCTTAGAGGAATGCAATATTCAGATCACCACTGGCTTCGGCAAGTTCAAGGAGCAGGTGATCCGCGTCGGTCATATGGGCGGCGCACTCACCGATGCCGACATCACCCAATTGCTCGCGGGTATCGAAGCCTTCCTCAACGAGCGCCAACCGAATTAAACTGCACAAACAAAATGGGGAGGTCTCGGCTTCCCCATTTATCGCTCAGAAAATACCGGACAGCCTGTCTGCTGTCCCTACGAAGGCGTACTACTCGCGGTGTGTAGGGACGCGAAACAGCGCGTCCGTCTGTATAAAAATCAGCATTTATGGCTTCAAACGTTATCTATGTCGCTGCCGTGTATTTCTCCGCCCACTCGACCCCATCCCACGTAATCAACTTCTTGTCGGGGTCAGGTGTCACGCGGATCAGGTAACGCGGGCGATCCTGCGACCCTGCCAGATATTCGGGGCCGTGTTCGCCGAGGTAGCGGATCGACATGCGCCGCGCGATTTCGAGGACTTGCCCCGTCATCGGCTCCGGGCCGGAAAGAATTTGGGCGACCCCGCGCATCAGCATACGGGTATACGTCCCGTTATCCATCGCGCACGAAATAGCGACCTTTGGATTATTCAAAAGATGTTTTACAAAAACGGTTTTTTCGCGTGGGATGATGTACATGCCCTCGCCATCCCACTCCTGCCACACCGGTGTCACGTAGGGGAAACCATCCGCGTCAACGGTGGCGATCCGTGCGACAACCGGCCCGGCTAAAAATTCAGTCAGTTCGTCGGGCGTTAGCCCCCGCATTTTGCCCATCCATTCGGGATATTGACGTGTTTCAGACATGGTGGCCTCCTTGGTGACTCGCGAATATCCCCGCTAATTGTTACAGTTCGGCTATATTTCCGCAAATAAATGGCATCTAGGTGGTCATAGTGGTCGCTACGCAAAACATCGTCGAATGGTTAAGCCGCTTGGTGCAAATTCCCGCCGTCGGGCCAGCCAACGCCGGGCCGCGTTCAGGCCCCGCCGGAGAGGGTCGTTTAGCCCATCAATTAACCGAGTGGTTTCAGCAGTACGGCGCGACCGTCGTGCAGGAAGAAGTGTTCCCCGACCGCCCCAACGTCTATGCCATCTGGCGCGGCACCTCCGACCGCTGGCTGGCGGTTGATGTGCATATGGATACCGTCGGTGTCGAGACGATGGAGGGTGACCCGTTTGATGGGCGTGTTGAGAACGGGCGTGTGTACGGGCGCGGCTCGGTGGATACCCGCGCGACACTCGCCATCGCGCTGGCAATCCTTGAACAGCTTCACGCCACCGGTCAAAAACTCACCGATAACCTGCTGATCTGCGCCTCGGCGGACGAGGAAACCGGCTGCTACGGTGCGCCGGTCTTCGCCAATTGGGTGCGCCAGCAGGGGCTGCAAATCGACCAGATGATTGTCGCCGAGCCGACACTCTGCGTCCCCATTCACGGGCATAAAGGGGCGCTTGGCCTGATCTTCGAAATCGAAGGGGTAGCCGCCCATTCCTCCAAACCTGAACTTGGCAAAAACGCGATTAGTGCCGCCGCCCGTGTCATCACCGCGCTGGATGCCGAGCAGGGGCGCATCCTCGCCCAACCGGCCACCTCCAAACTGGGTGCGGGTGCGCTCTCCGTCACCATGATTCAGGGCGGCCAAGCGCAGAACATCATCCCTAACACCTGCCGCCTGAATGTTGACCGCCGCGTCACCGTTGGCGAAGACCCGCTCGTCCTGCGTGACCAACTCACCGCCCTCGCGCAAACCGCCGCCGGTCTGCCCCTCACCGTCAAAACCCTGCACGCGCTCGGTGCCTTTTACCAGCAGCCGGATACCCCGTGGTTGGGGCAGTTCGCCGCGTGGACGGGTGCCGCGCCGGATGTCGTGCCGTTCACCACCAACGGCAGCGCCTATAACAACCTCGCCCGTGAATGCCTGATCTTTGGCCCCGGTTCCATCGACCAAGCCCACCGTGATGTGGAGTGGGTCGCCATCAGCGAACTTGAGAAAGCCGCCCGTATCTATGAACAGTGGTGGGAACTGGCGTAGGGACTCCTTAGCAGCTAAAAGAAGTGCGTTCTTGTAGGGTGGAGGCGTGCCTCCTCCGCACAACCAAACACCCCCAGCCTCACTTCGGTAGGGGCGCACGGTTGTGCATAGGCATTAAGCTATGCTATTTTGACGAGGATATTCAGGTAACGAGTTGACTGTTTGCGCCGCATGAGGCTAATGGCAGTTTACAAATTAAGATGGTCATGAGTCGGGTTGCGCCGCATGAGGCTAAAGCCGTCATGCTGATCACCAGACAAGTCTGCTAAAGCGACTTCAAAAGCTGAGGATCAGCGTTTCAATTATTTACCATGCTAATTCGTAAATCACCATAAGCCATCCTGCTAGCAGCCGGACAAGCGCACTCAAGGCGCTCCAAAATTCGACAGCGAGCCTCATTCTTGAGTGATTTTGTCTCTGAAAATTCCTTAGCTTAATGCCTATGCAAGGCTGTGCGCCTACCACCCCACCTGTCATCACGAGTGTCGGGACAGCAGATAGGCTGTCCGGTATTCCGAAGCCTTCTCGAATGGTTTCTGAGATGCATCACTTGGTTAGAATTTACGGTGATGCACATCTAAAGAGTTGGTAGTTATTGTTTCGAGTGAGAACTCGCTGATAATTTTCTCGCTTATCAACTCTCTAGCAGGGCATGACCGAATTTACAAACCTTATCTACCGAAATCCAACCAATCCCCAACCTTCTTAACACATCTGCTCCCTCAAAATGGTTAACGCCGACACCGCTAAAAAGTGACCAAATGTTCTGACAAATGTTCACCCTTAACACGCCAACTTCCACTATGCTATTGAAAGAGCTGGTTGTAGGGACGAGATAATGGTTGTTTACTTATTAAAATGGTAATTGGTCGGGTTACGCCGCTGAGGGCTAAAGCCACTCAGCTAACCGCTACGCGAGACAAGTCCACTGAAGGGACTTCAAAGGCGCGTGTCAGCGTCTCCAATTATTTACCATGCTAATTCGTAAATCACCATCATCTCGTCCGCGCTCCCAACCTCATCGCACCTTAACAATCCGATCAGCAACGACAGCGGCGGCATACCCGCTCATACTTCGCCGCCGATTTTTGTCTTTGACTGCCAGCGACTAACGACTCGCATTTGTATGCGTCTTTAACGGATAACCATCAACTGCCAACTGGAAACTGCCAACTGACAACTTATCTTTGACTGTCACCTGTTGACTGTCACCTGTTGACTGACGACTGCCAACTGACAACTGACAACTTGTCTTTGACTGTCACCTGTTGACTGGCGACTGACGACTAACAACTGACGACTGACAACTGACAACTGATAACTGACAACTGGAAACTGACAACTTGTCTTTGACTGTCACCTGTTGACTGGCGACTGGCGACTGACAACTGACAACATTTCTGACAAATCATCCGATTCTCAACAACAACAACATTGCTCTCTCAAATATTGAGAATGATGAGAATCACAGTTTCAATTGTTGCAATATTTTCGACATTTTGAACATTTAGTTCAAACCGATAAGCAGTCATGCCGAACATGCCCATCATAAAAAGCACTTCTAATCGATCAAGAAATGCTTTTCATCGCTCAGTGCAAAGGCATCCATCAGCCATGTCGGGCATAGTCGATCACATCAGCCAATTTAGCGGTCGCTAAACCAATTAACCGGTCTCCACCCGCGTAATAGAACCAGACTTCGTCGCCGACAATATTGTTCGAGCAGCTAAAGATGACCTTATTCACATCCCCTTTAAGTTCCCATGTTTCCTGTGGTTCCATAATATTGCCAATGGGGCGGTGAATAACCTTCGTGGGATCTTCTAAATCGAGCAGCGCAACGGAATGGCGATACGTCAAATCACTGGTGCTGCTGTAGCCGTGATAAAACAGAAGCCAGCCGTGTTCCGTTTTGATAGGCAGGCCGTTACCGCCGATACTAAGAGCATCCCACCAACTGTTTTCGGAGCGGGGCGGCATTAATACCTGATGGTTATCCCAATGACGCATATCTTTGCTAAAACCGATCCAAATATGACGGTTACGACGATGCAGGATCACATAGCGACCACCAATTTTTTCGGGAAAAAGGATATGATCCTTATTTTCAGCACGTTCCAAAGGGCCAACGTCTTCCCATTGAATAAGGTTTTCGGAACGGGCGATCATTGGGAAATAACTATTCGCCCCATAAGCGGTATAGGTCATGTAAAAAATGCCGTCTAAAGGGGTCACTCGAGGATCTTCGACACCTCGATAATCATCACGACCGTTATGGGGAGCAAGCACAGGCTGCTCCAAACGGTTCCAGTGCAGACCATCAATACTGACTGCATAGCCAATCCGTGATACATAGTCATGTCCCTGTGCGCGGAAGTGCATGTGGAACAAGCCGTTATGCCTCGTTACAGCCGCATTAAATACGTTTTTCGCTTCCCATTCATGTAGGGGGTTCGGATACAATAATGGACTAGCGGGATGACGTTCGAGTTGAAGCATTTTCTGATATTTCCTTGATGTGCTGTCGGTTAAGAACGTTCTTCATATGTAATCTTACCGGTGATCGTATCGTAAGTCAGTGTGACTAGACGACCATCTGACAACTGGAAGGTGCGTTGTGGCTTCACCGGCTGCACGTAAAATGCATCCACTTTGCTTAATTCTTCCGAACCGGTTCCCGCATAAGCATAGTGCAGCGGATATTCACCTGCGGTTAGGCGGATTGGAAAACGGGTGACGCGATCTAACCACCAGTAATCGCTATCAGGCGATACGCTGGTCGGGACCAGTATGGGGTTTTCGTCTCCGACTTGAACACTTAGGAAAATGGGTTCTTGTTCGCGTGCTGCCTGCTGCTCGGTTGAAAGGGAATCGACCAGTGTAAAAGGTAGCAAATTCGAGACGACATCGGGATCTTGTCCAGTTAGATCCATAAATGAATTACCACCGATGCTGCGTCCCACTTCAAGGCCAATTGCCGCGCCAACCTGTGGTTGCGACATTTTGATCGAGGCCCAAGGCACAGCAGCTTCGTAGATAAATCCATCACGGGTTTCCGACCAAGCCATCTCTGCGCCCTGTAAGAAGCTGCTTTTAATCCAATCCCAGACCTGTGGGCCATCAGGTGTTTGGGCAAGGCTAAACTTGCTCGACAGCGCGTTTTTACCCGGATCACTGACGAAATAAACCCACGTCGCCTCACCATGCCAGATTTCACTCAGGGCAAAATCTTGAACATGCTGTGGTGCGCGTACACGGACTGCCAGATAAAGATTGTTATCGTCCCACGTGAGTTGGACACTGTGGCTGTCCACATCTGGCCCTTTCCAGAGGCCAGCGCCGCGCAAAAATTGTTCGCGCGTATTGGAGTCGATGGTTGGAACGCCTTCCCATTCGTCGAGCTTGCCATCCATTTCCGGTGGTGTCGTCACACGAACCACGGATGGCGGACTCGGTGGAGCGCTCTCCGTCTGCCGCAGATGCGCGACATACACGAAGTAAAGCCCATCCGCAGGAATATCAATGGATAACCTCATCTCGTCGCCTTCGCCCAAGCCGACATAACGACCACGGCTAATAAAGGACGAACCCATCCAATTACCCGTGTAATAAATCGGCTGACCAGCAGCCCGCTGACCGGTTTCGGCTTCTAACACCGCATAGCTGATACCGCTTACCGATTGTGCATGTAAATAGGGCAGCGCAGCCGGAACATTATTCACAGCCAGCAGTGTGAGCAACCCTTCAATAGTGGATTCAGCACCGGCATTCTGGTTCACGCGCCACGAAACAGGGCCTTCAATCCCATCAAAGACGCGGCCAGTCGCCGGATCGTACATTTGAACACCCGCCATATTGTTGCCAAACAACCAGCTTGCCGCTAATCCCGCGTAACGTGCGTAGGCTTCGTCGCCAGTTGCCTTATACAACGCCACGTAGGTTTGAACAATCGAATTTGTACCATAAGCGATTTGGCCGAGGCGGTTCGGTACGACACCCATATCGCGGAAACGCTCAAGCAGCAAGTGGCGGATGAGGAACGTGTTGGCTTCTTCGGCTGCCGAGTCTATCCAATCTTGACGGTTCAGCACCAGACCCGCTTCAGCGAGTGCTTGTCCCTGATGTGCGCCCCAATCATGCCAGTAGCCGGGCGCATTGGCGGTCATTGGGTGCATACCGAAGGGATAGGCTTGATGATTACCGATTTGATATGCGGCGACACCATCCGCGATTTTTTCAATTAAACCGGCTGTCGTCGGGTTGGGATTGGCGCGGTAATATGCGATCATGCCCAGCAATCCAACGCTGGTGCTGTCCGCCGCGCCATTTGGCAGCCACGCGGGAATTTTGAAGCCGTGTAAATCAATCATGTCACCGTAATTGGTGATCATACTGCTGATCGCTGCTTCGGTGAGCAAATAATTCGCGGTGAGTTCCCCGGCATATGCAGGATCGACAGCTTTGAAGATGCGAATACCTTCCCCCAACGACCATAAGGCACGCATCGCCCACCAATCAACACTTTTATAACTGGTATTACCGGTTTTGTTGATTTCACCTTCGCGGTCAAACACAAAGTTATAGAAAGCACCGTCAGCGGTTTGCATGTAGCGCACAAACTCCAAACAGAGACGGGCGCGGTGCAGTGCCTCATCCGCCGTTGGCGCGTTTTTTGCCTTGAGCTGTTCATACTGCCACAGGTAAACAACCGCCGCACGAGCCACATCATCAACTGCGGTTATCCCTTCACCAGCAGCATCTACCCATTCATAATCTGGCTTTTCGGAATAGATATGGACAATCGCCATGTCCTTGCCGTTGATCGTTACCGGTTCTGTTAGAAAATCCAGATGATCTAAGTTGACGAGATCGGTTTCTTCCTGTGCCTGCGAGGGCAGAAAGCTGAATGTGAATAAGCAGGTGCAAACAACGAGACAAAGCAGAGACCGTGAGCGGAGTGGCTTAATCATTGTTACCCTTTCACGCCGCCGATATTAATACCGTCAAGGAACTGCTTTTGTGCAAGGAAGTAAATAACCAGCACCGGTACAGACATCATCACACTCATCGCCATCATGTACTGCCAGAGTGGAGCCGTTTTGGATACCGAGTTCTGGAAGAACTGAACCGCCAGCGCCAATGGAAACATTTGCGGCGTGGTTAAATAAAGCAGCGGCCCCTGAAAGTTATTCCAGTTCCCTTGAAAGGAAAGTACCGCAATCGCCAACATGATTGGACGAATGAGCGGCAGCATGATATGCCAATATACCTGAACGACGCTCGCACCATCAATAATCGCGGCTTCTTCGATCTCGCGCGGGATGGTGAGGAAAAACTGGCGCATCAAGAACACGTAGATTGGCCCCCACGCAAACAACGACGGCCATGTCAGCGGATCATACGTGTTCAGCAGGCCAAGTTGTTTCCAGATCAGGAAGCCGGGGATGCGGGTGATGATGCTGGGGATCATGACCGTTGCCAGCATAATGGCAAATACGGTGTCTCGGCCCCGCCAATTGAAACGTGAAAAGCCATAAGCGACGAGCGATGCACTAAAGATTTCGCCAAACATTGCCAGCAGCGTCATAAACAACGTATTACCGACAATGCGTAGGAAGGTCATGCCGGGGGCGATAGTACCCAACCGCGCCCACAAGTCGACATAATTCTGCGGCATTGCGGGGTTTGGGATCAGATCAATGGTGTTGGTGAACAACTGATCCTGCGATTTCAACGAGGTCGAGATCATCCAAATAAACGGAATGATCACGATTAAGCCGCCGAGAATCAGCAGACCGTAAATCATAAACTGCCGAATGTGCCAACCGCGCGACGTAGGCAGCGGCTGATTGGAAGACCATTGTTCGGTGGAAACGGTTGAAGCCATTATGCAGCCTCCTCACGCGCACCCTGATAAAAGACCCATGCCGATGACGAGCGAAACACAAGACCGGTGAGCATCAAAATGACCACGAGCAAAATCCAGCCTTCGGCAGATGCCAAGCCCATATTGCGTAAACTGAAGGCTTCTAGGTAAATCTGCCAATTCACAAAGGTGCCAATTGTGGCCGAAGTTGGAATAAACGCGGCAACTTCGAACACCTGAAGGGCGGCGATCACACTGATGACAAGGTTATAAAAGAGAGCCGGACTGAGCATGGGAATAGTGACATTACGGAACTTTGCCCATTCACCCGCGCCGTCAATTTCGGCTGCTTCATAGAGTTCTTTGGGGATGCCCTTTAAACCTGCCAGCAGGACGACCGAGTTGGCACCAAACGCTCCCCACAGGCTGAGGATAATGAAAGCCGGAAGCGCAAGATTGGGGTCGGTAAACCAGCGTGGTGTTTCCCACCCGAACAACCGGTACAGCGGCGCGAGGATCGTATTGAGCAATCCTGAGTCCGGCGAGAAAATCCAGCGCCAGAGCAGCGCGGATGCCACAGCGGGCAAAATGGCTGGCATGTAATACAGCACCCGCCAGAAGCCGAGGAATTTTACTTTTTGGTTCAACAGCATCGCCACGCCGAGCGCGGCGAACATCCCAACCGGAACGCTGAGAAAGGCATAGGGGAGGGTTAGTCGCATCGCACGCCAGAAGTCGGCCTCTTTGGCGCTAAAAACCATGCCACCATTGCCAATGTTGACACGCTGCACTTCTTTGAAGCCGGGGGGGATGACATCCGCGCTGCGCTGATCAACCGATTGCAAAGGGCTGACATTGAGACTAAATAAGTCTGCATAGTTATCTAGACCCACCCATGTTGGCGCACGCACGAGGTTATATTCGGTGAAGCTCAGATATAAGGACGCGCCAACCGGAAATACCGTGAAGACCAAAAACCCGATCACCCACGGTAGAACCAGCGTTCGACCGGCTGCGGCTTCACGTCTGGCACCGAACCGAATTTGCAAACGGTAGGCGACAAACATGATAACACCGAGACCGATGGCAACGAGGGCATAACGAACTATTGTTGGCAGGTAAGTTTGCAGCGCTCCGGGGTCCATCTGCTCACCTTTTTACCATTCTAAAACGGTTGTTTCGTAAAAAATCTAAATTGGATGGCTGCGACCGCTAATGAGTATCAGGGTGGTCATTTCCACCCTGATACCCTCAATCCGTAATCACTCTTATCCGGCTGCACCGGGCAGAACTTCTTCCAAAGTTGCCCGAACCTGCGCGGCAAGTTCAGCCGTTGTGAGATCGGTTTCGTTATTGAGCAGGGGGTTGAGATAGTCGCTCCACAACAGCCCTTCCCATTCCGCAAACTTGGGAATGATGCGGAAGGCGCTCATATTCTGGGCAGCATCGAGGAAAGCCTGTGCATTCGCTTCCTTTTCGGGAACCGAAGCGATTAAGTGTTCGACCGTTGCCTGAGACATGCGGGGCGAAACGACCTTCCAATTGGTAATGCCGTCCGTGATGGCGATCAGTGCAGCGCAGGCTTCTTCGGGGTGGGCCGTGGCTGCATTAATAACCGTGCTGGCTGTCCACGAGAAGGTCACATTGCTGCCGGTCGTTGGGTTCTTGGGAACGGGGACAACACCGGGGGTAAAGCCTTGAACGTTGTAATCCTTGTCATCCGAAGCGCCGCCAAAGAACATACCGATCTTGCCAGATGAGTACAGCGCATCGAAACCCTGCTCGGCGATGATGTCGGGCGAAGGAGCCATCTCCGGGTTATAGATCCAGCTCCGGTAAAAATCGATGCCCGCAACCGCTTCAGGGCTGTCGATGGGGGAGGTCGCTTGATCTTCGCTGATGACATCGCCACCCGCTTGCCAGATAAACATTTGCGGAGGCGGCCAACCGTTGGCAATCGTACCCCACTGGTCAATATTGCCGTCGCCATCGGTATCTTGTGTCAGCGCGGCGGCCTTCTCAAGGAAATCATCCCATGTCCAATCAGCGGTCGGCTGTTCAACACCGGCTGCATCAAACATATCTTTGTTGAAGTAAACGACGACTGGCTGGGCAATCCACGGCAAACCGTAGAGGGTATCGCCTTGATAGGCGGTCTGAATTACACCGGGGTAGTAATCGGCTACATCGCCAGCACTGCCGGGTTCGGCACCTGCCACACATTCGTTCAGCGGCAAGAAACTGCCGTCAGCGGCCAATGACATATGGTTTTGATCCATCCACAACAGATCTGCTGCCGTACCACCCGCAAGTTGGGTCTGAATCTGGGTGTAATAATCAGCAGGCAGTGGTTGATGAACAATCTGGTATGCGGTATTGCCCTCATTAATGCCGTCAATGATCGCTTGGAGTTGAGCGGCTTCATCAACACCTGCCCATGTGGATATGGTGATCGTGACCGGTTCCTGCGCCATCGCGGGAATGAGCGCACCGGATAAGACAAAAAGCAATACTATTAACAGAGAGACAGAACTCTTTCGCATTTTAGACCTCCACTGATAACAATTTTCAATTTGGGACAGCACGAGGCATCCACTTCGACCGGGACTTTAAACCTCCTTTGTTTATATGGATCTGGAACTCAAGCACTTTGAACCCGGGCAACAGGCCATTGCACCTCGTTCCAGCCTAAATTTGTAATGTGACCGTCGAGGCTCTTTCGATGAGGCGAACTGAGATCGTCAAATCGGTTGGAGCCAATGATGGGTCTTCCAGTAACGCTAACAAACGGCGAGCGGCTTCAGCGCCCAACTGTTGTTTGGGAATATTCACGGTGGTAAGCGGCGGATCGTTGTGGATTGCCCACTCAATATCGTCAAAGCCAACGACCGATAAGTTTGTAGGGATCTGTAAACCGTGCGCCCGTGCGGCACGGATAGCGCCAATAGCCATCGAGTCGTTAACCGCGCAGATAGCAGTAATATCCGGCGATTGAGCAATGAGTTTTTCAAAGGCTTCGTAACCGGACTCAATACTTGTCAGATCCGCGTAAATGGTGGGCTTTGGCAACCCCGCCTCATCAAGGGCACGGCGATAACCCTGCACACGCCGCCGGTTGCTCGGCCATTGTGTTGGCCCGGAGAGAATACCGATCTTTTGGTGATGAAGATCAATAAGATGTCGCGCTGCCTGATAAGCACCGCCTTCATCGTCACTATTGATGCTGTGCGCTTTAAGATGATCGAGGTGATTGTCAACCAGTACGACAGGTATATCCAAGCGGGTCATTGCGAGTACAAAAGCGGGGCTAATGTCTGGCCCGGCCAAGATCATTCCATCAATGCGCTTCTGGCGAGTAAACCTGAAGTGTTTTGGGTTATTCAAGATTTCATCGGTAATGGTAGCGTAGGTTAGATGATAGTCTGATGTAGCAACTGCTTGCTCGGCACCCCGCATAATCTGGCTGTAAAAGGGATCGTTTTGTACGAGTAAGCCGGGTTTCTCGTGTACGAAGAAGCCTAACGCAAAAGTCTTTGACGTTGCGAGACCGCGTGCTATCGCATTCGGCGAATAATGTAATTCATGAGCTTTTTCGAGGATGCGTGTTCGTAAGCCCTCGCCCACACCGGGGCGATCATTCAATGCTCGCGATACCGATGCAATCGAGATATTCAATTCTTTAGCAATAATCTCAATAATAGATGACATAATTATTCTTGTAACGTAACATTTGCGTAAACGCTTACGTAGAAGATAGAATGTGTGGTATGTTTTGTCAAGTCTTTACGAAGTCTTTTATGTAAAGCTCACAATTCGAGTCAGAAATAAACCTTATATCCAGCCACAATATCCTTGTTAGGAGGTCTGGTTTCATGTTCAAACGGCATCCACTTAACCCTCTCATTACAACCCACTCATTCAACCCCTCTCGCCCTGACTTTGAAATTGTCGGCACATTCAACGCTGGGGCAACAACCTATAATGGTGAGGTTTTATTACTGGTACGAGTCGCCGAACGCCCCGTGCAAACAGACCCCGATGTTGTTCTTTGTCCGTATTTAGAAGACGATGGCGAATTAATACTCAAGCCTTTTTCACGGGCTGATGAACGGTATGATACGAGTGACTCACGACTGGTGGTTGACCGGCATACTGGGGCGACTTTGCTCACGAGCATTAGCCATATCCGGTTAGCACGCAGTCAGGATGGCGTGCATTTTCAAGGGGAACATCAGCCGTGGTTATCCCCAACCCCGCCCTACGAAAATTTTGGTGCGGAAGACGCACGGGTAACCCAGATTGATGATATTTACTATGTGAATTATTCAGCCGTCAGCGCCCACGGCATTAGCACCGCTTTGGCTTCTACCACTGACTTTAAGACAGCTAATCGGTTGGGGATTATCTTTCCACCAGCCAACCGCGACATGACTTTGTTTCCTCAGCGGATTAACGGGCAGTACGTAGCCTATCACCGACCGATGCCTTCCGGTTTTGGGCGCTTAAATATTTGGATTGCAACGTCACCCGACTTGGTTCATTGGGGTGAACACCAAATTGTCATGCAAGCGTCGAATGACGGCTGGGATAGTGGTCGCATCGGCGGGGGTGCGCCACCCGTTTGGACGGAAAAAGGTTGGCTTTCCATTTATCATGCAGCAGATCACCAAAACCGCTACTGTCTCGGCGCATTCTTAACCCCATTAGACGAACCCGGTCGGATTATTGCTCACAGTCCAAAACCGATTCTGACACCAGAAGCGCCTTACGAAACCAATGGCTTTTTCTCGAATGTTGTTTTCACTTGTGGCAGCATTCTTCAGGGCGATCTTTTGCGTGTTTATTATGGTGCGTCTGACCAAGTAATGGCTTTAGCTGAAGCAAGCGTTAATGATGTGCTTGCGAGTTTAGAACCTGTGTCATGAATCGTTACTTAACGATGAAGGCGGTGAAGTATAAGATGGATCATGACGATAGAGATCATGCTTTCACAGGCATCGGATCGTTCTTCAAATGACAATTCATTTTTATGTATGTCTTGTGGACAGGTTACTGTTAGATATGCTATTGCCAGAGATCGAATAGTCTCTGGCAAATTGCTTTAATGTGGCTTGGGTTTCGAAATGCAAATTCGAATCTCTACACCCCAAACCCCTCGTGAATAGGTGTGGGGTCGTCGGGGTCGCCGTTATAGTTGATGGTGAGTTCCTCGCCCCGCTGGATGGCTTTTGCCGCTTTGAACACCATTTCCTGCCGCTCATAATCACGCTCGAAGATGCAGTTGGCGTGGTAGGAGTGGTTATGTAGGCTGCCGTAACCCAGCGCCATCGCGTAAAACTCGTCATTCCACAGGAAGTAATAATTGCCGAGGACGGTAGCTTCCAGCGCATCCTCCTGCGTGACGGGGATCATAACCATCGGGCAGCGCTCGATGACTTCACCCGCTGCGATGTCCCGCGTCGCTAGCAAACCGCGTATGCCCAACGTGGGCGAAATGCCGACCTCGACTGCCAGTTCCATCGCTGCCCCCTACTGCCGCAACTAAATGTCCGACATAATCATACAAATTGGATTCGATTCGGCAACATCAAACTGTCAGATTAGTCGTCAGTCGTGGAAGTACTTTCAGTCTTTAGCCTGTACTCGCTGCTATGCGGATTATTGCTCCAACAGCGCCGCTAAGTTCCGCAGCGACATCTGTGAACCTTCGGCGTTGTCCTCCGGTTTGATTCCTTCGGGAATGCCTTCAGTCAGCACACCGATCTCGGTGCCGCCGTCCACATCCTTTAGCCGCCACGTCATCACCATTTCGCCAGCGAACTTTGGGTCGTCGGCTTCAAATAGAATGGTTTCCACGACTTTTTCGTTGGGGATGATCTCATCGAAGCGTCCGGTGAAGGTGTCGGTATCGGCGGTCGTTTTACCACCCATCGACTGTTCAACATCTTGATAGGTGAGCGACATGCGATACGTGCCGCCGACCCGCAGGTCGAACGAGTGGATAACGCCCTTCATGTTGTCCGGTGCGAGCCATTTCACGCGCTTTTCGGGGTTGGTCAGCGCGTCATAAACCGCTTCGCGCGGCGCGTGGATGACCCGTGAAACGTCCGTTGTTCCGGTTGGCATAGCAAGCTCCTTACACGCCTCCTTAGAATATAATTATAGGGAGGCACAGCTCACAAACTAGCTATGCCTCTCATTTAAAAGAACGGAATTAACATGGATAGTATAAATTACTCTAGTATTGCAGAACAGCTTCTTAATGTTTTGCCTGAATTTCAAGAAATATATCAAGAAATGTTGGACTATTATGGTGAGATATTCCCTTACCTTTTGATAGGCTCAGGTTTGGTTAAGTTTACAGTTAAAAACTATGAAATATTTCAAAAATCCCAAGGTGAAGATTTGAAATCAGGAGATATTTTAAAGAGAATTGTAGATTTTTTAGAATCCTGCGCCTTATCAAAAGATGAAGATGTTATCGAGTTAATCCGTATTGGATTCATGGAGCATCTTGACTCAAATAGTGCGAGCTTTAATGGATTAGTTTCGATACTAAAACCTGAATCAAAGAAATTACTGAAAGAAGCTAAAAATATTTGAAAAGCATCACTTTTAACAAAAGCTCTGGTCGGGTCTCATTGTAATTGCCCAACAAACGGCCAGTGCGTGGGAATACTTCGGCTACGATGCGCTCGGCTCGGTCAGACAAATCACAGACGCAAGTGGCATAGTGGGCTTCAGTAGCAACTATACGCCCTATGGTACTGCCTTAGAACAGTATGGAACGCTTGAGAGCAGCTTGGGCTTCACGGGTGAAATGACTGACCCGAGTGGATTGCAATATCTGCGTGCTCGCTATGCTAACCCCAACTTAGGCATGTTCCTCACTCGCGATCCAGTAGAAGGTGTCATGGATCGAGTGATGTCGCGCAATGGCTATAGCTACGTCGAAGGCAATCCTGTTAACTACACGGATCCCAGTGGGAAGTTCCTTAATTTCTTCATCGGCGCAGCAATCGGTGCTGTGGTTGGTGCGGCTACGTCCTATGCTTACGCCAATAGTTTGTATAATTTGGCTACTTCAGGTAATTGCGGCTGTGATATTAAACAACAGATTGAAAAAATCGGTCACGGACAATTTGTTGGCGACGCGGTTATAAACGGTGTTGTAGTTGGTGCAGTGACAGGAGTTATCGCCTCTATTGCTCCACTTGTTGCAATTGTCGGTGGTGGCGGTCTAGGTGCGCTAACGTCTGCGGATGCAATTCGTAAAGGTGTCGGTAAAGGTAACGCCTGCAATGACTTACAGTATCTAGCAGGTCTGCTAGGGATTGTAGCCGCAGGTGTAGGTGTAGGGGGCGCTCCCGGGTTTCAAGTAGTACCCTGTGGCACTTTAGCTGCGGTAAGCGCAATTAGTATTGAGGGAGCTGCGGCAGCTTCGGCTGTTGGTACTAGCGCGGCGGTGCTGATGAGCCAAGGTCCTCCCGATGACTGGACAGACTGGCAAGAACCTTATACCTTTCTGGAGATCCTACGGGAGATGTGCATCACATTGCCACAAATAAAAACCAATGGTCAGATATTTTTCGTGGTATATTCAAGTGGGCAGGCCTCAGTATTGATTCCGTTTGGAACAAAATTCGTCTAGCTGATCATCAAGGTCCTCATGATTGGCTATATCATCAATATATTTGGGATCGCCTATTGGCAGCGGTCGAAGGACTACAAGGAAATCAGTTCCGTCACGCTCTCCAAAGTGAATTATGGAAAATCAAACAGGAACTTATGACACCCGGAAGTGAAGCGCGAAATCTGCTAAAATTACCATGATGAACTTCTTTAGACTAATCTTTGATGTCGAACTAGAAAACAGGTGGTTGCCTCTAGACATTGTTGATGAAGTTGGGGAGGTTATTCCCCCCAACTCCTTTACCAAAGGGATCCCTTTTGGGCTACCGAAGATCGAAAAACTGAAAGTTGTTCTTGATCCGGAAGTAATCGGCAATCCCGTTCATTTTGCTATGACACCTTGGCAAGTACCTATTGTAGATAGTGCGCTTGCAAAAATCATTGAAGATTTTGAAGCTGATGCGATTCAACGAATTCCGGTTACAGTTTTACCAGATAAAGAGAACTATGAGATTCTTAATATTGTATCCAAGTTAAACTGTCTGGATTATGACCGTACAACGATTCAGTATTATGAAGAATATGCCCCTCCCGGGAAAATTGGGAAAATACGAAGTCTGACAAATATTCATCTCATATCTAGGTCAGCAGAAAATCATCATATATTCCGACTGGCGGACTATACGCTCATCATTGTTGTTTCTGAGGTGTTAAAACTAGCTCTTGAGGAGAAAAGATTTACGGGGATGAGGTTTGATACGCTGTGATTTTTAATCGTGTGACATTAAATTGTGTATTGAAATTTTCTAATTGTGACAATTTTAGAAGTATGCACCAACTTCGATACTTATCGCAATCCGTTGGAGCAGTTCAGTTCGCTCTAGAGTAAACCTCAGTCTTACTGGCGAGTACACTAATCCCAGCGGCCTACTTTATCTCCGCGCCCGTTATGCTAACCCCAACTTAGGAATGTTCCTCACTCGCGACCCAGTAGAAGGCGTGATGGATCGGGTGATGTCACGAAATGGTTACAGCTATGTTAGCCTTGTACAGCAGCTGCACCTCAGCGCCGATGCAGGGGATACCTTGATAGTGGATGATGAGGTCATCACGCTTACCGCGAATCAACGGACTGCGTTTGCTTACCCATTCCTCGCCCTCAACCTCACTGATCATGAACTGCATCTGCCACGCATCGACCGTTTTGTGGTGTATCCAAACGTCGTTGATGCTCGCCGGCAAATATTCGCCCACGTGCCACAGCCGCAGCGTACCGGGAGGGTCAGCCGCGTACAACCGCCAGTCCTTTAACCATGTCTGTGCTTTTAGCTGCTCGTCGCGGAAGATCAGCACATCGGTATCAGCGTGTCCCCGAATCGATTTGCCGATAAATAACTCGATGGCATAGCCACCCGCCACCGTCCACTGGAACGGCGCACCGTCAAAGAGGTCGCACACTTCCTTGACCGTAAGCGGCTGCCAGCGGTCAAGCGGAATGGTCGGGTGCGTCATATAGTCAGCGCCAGCCAAACGCATCGAGCGGCAGGGCGGTTTGGATGGCCGCTTTGTCGCTGGCAAACAGCGTCGGGTTGATAAACCGGTAGCGCAGGCGGAGGTAGCCGCGCTGACTCGTCGGGAAGTTCGTGTGCCAGTAGTGGTTAACCGGCATGGAGGCGAGAAAGCCGTTCCACTGCCATTCATCGGTTTCCCAGCGGTCGTACTTGGCCTCTTGCGGCATGACCAGCGGCGCGTCCAGCGGCAGCCACAACAAACGGTCATTCCCATCCGCGATATGCGCGGCACGTTGAATCGTGTAATAACTGGAAACTGTTCCAGCCAACTGTCCGTTGTCCTCATGACTGCCCGGTTGGAAAAAGCCACCGCCCGTTTCAAATTCGAGGCGAGCATTCGAAGCATTAAAGGGGAAGGAGACGTAGGCAGCCTCTGGTCGATCACACCAAGATTTGTGCCAGTCTAACAGCAGTTCTACCACCGGCAGTTGGTGGTAACAGCGCCATGTCACCGTGACATGCCCAATTGAATTGGCGTGACCACTCAATAAAATGGCATCGTAGACCGCACCCTGTAGGCGCTGTGGAACCGACTGGAAGGTAATTGTCGTCTGCTCTTGAACGGACGTAGGCGGGAAGCGGCGGCGTGTCTCTGCGGTGGCGATGCCGAGTTGGATCACACGAGCCAGATTGCCGACTGCATCGCGTCCGAGTGGATGGACAATCGTCTCGTGAACAAGCTGCCCAAATCCAAACTGATGCTGTCCGGCAGCCCATTCCCGCTGGCCGCCCTGTTCCACGAGGCTCGCCAACCCGCCTGTGCGTGGATCGACACGCAGCCGCCATGCGTCACTCGATAGCTCCAGCGTATCCGGTCGAGGCCGCGCATGAGCCGAATCCGGTTGAATACGCCGGAGTGCAAACGAGGTTCGTGTTTGGTCACGGATGGGAGCAACCGTCATGAGCTGCAAAGTGCGTTCATTATCATGCTGGATGGGATACGTTTGGTTATCGGCATCCACCAGCACCGTTGTATCGGGGTCAATGTTGTGGTCACCGGCGTTGAAGTGAATGGTACGTAGACCGGAAGTTTCCGCGCCAGCCGGTATATACAAACGGCTTTCTGTTTCATCGACGTTAGGCATCTGACGAAGTGCCGTCCCTACTGCCTCATCGAGGTAGAGTTCGGCGCGGTGAAAGGTCAACTCCTTCGCAATTTGTTGGAAGTGGTTACTCGCTGCTTCCGGGCGATGACTGGTAGACCACGCGCCAAAGGTGTGTTCGAGCGACAGGCGTTCCTGTTCGAGTGCTAAGTCCAGATAGCCTGCTGCCTCCGCCGAGCCGGATTCGGTTACCAATTTAGCGACATCATCGCGGCGGCGCTGGGTGCGCCTCGCCTGTGCAATATGCGTGGTGGATGTGCCGATACCGTGCGCCCAATGATCCGGCCAAGCCACCCGTCGTTCAGGGAGTGATTGGCCTTTATGAGCTTCCAACACGTCAAACCATTCACCGATGGTCGCTGTCTGTAACTGGATCTCGTCATGCTCGGCGTTCCAGCGCTCGATGACTTGGAGGTAGCGGTCATCGGGGCGCGAATTGTCCACATAATAACCACCGGTGCTGAGGAGCATGACCTCGTAGCCATAACCCGCTGCTTGCAGTCGCTCGACATATTTAGGCAGTTCGCGCTGGGCGATGTCATACAGCGCTGCGGCACTCAGGTGATCGGTTTCGTAGAAGTAACGGGTTTTATCCGCGCCAAACGGCTGTGGGCTGGAGACACCCAGTACGTTGCCCAGCAGGTAATGTTCGTTCAACCAGTGCAGGACTTTCCCGCCCTGTGGGCCACCCCAATAGAATCCCTGCGGGACACGGATCGGCGCGTCTGAGCGAATCTGTGGATTTTCGAGCAGCCAGTGATAATGCACACTCCCGCGCGCACCCAGCGGGTCGGTGCCATTGTCGATATGAATTTGGCTGCAAAAATAGGGAATGTCCGCCTCGGCCAAAATATCCGCCACACTCCACGGCCAACCGTTAATATCACAGTGCATCGCGACCCGCAGCGGAAGCGCGTGCTGCCGGCAAAAATCCACCGCTGCTTGAATGCTGCGGCGGTAGGCATCAGTATCAATCATATCGGTGAAGTGCAGATAGGTGGCGGTGAGTTCGATCTGTCCAGCGCGGACAAAACTCAAAAATTCTTCGAGGCGCTCTGGTCGCTGACCTAAATAAACTTTGACCTGCCAGAACGTCTCACACGTCCATTTGAAGCGGGTTTCCGGCGGGTTGTTGGCCGTTTTGCTGCAAAGTTCCAATACGCGGTCATAGTGTTCGACATACATCCGGGCGATTTGCTCTTGCGGATGGGTATAACCAATATCCGTATGGGCAGACTGCATCACATATACTTTCATAGGTGCCAAAATAGAAACTCCTGTGACAAGGGTTCAAACACAATTTCAGTGATTACAACTGCCCAATGCGGCAAAACGTCGTATGATATTTATCGCGCCGCCCACTGCATCCCGCGTGTCATCATCGTCAGCACGGGTGGCATTTCCACTACGTCGGGACGATGGCCGAGGCTAGAGTAAAACACGCGCCCTTTGCCCCACATCTTCGTCCATACCACCGGCATGACGGTCGAGCCGAAGCGGGTGGTCGCCAGCACGGTATTTGCCGGATCGACGTGCATGTAATACTGCTCGGTCGTCACCTCAAAGTCGCTGATGCCCTCGGTAATCGGGCTGGCGACACCATCAATGAGAACGGTGTAATGCGCCGCATCGTTGCCGGGGTGCGCCACCCACTGCCCGCCGGTCATGAACTGCCAGTCGGTCTCGTTGCGGAAGCTGTCGCACATACCGCCGTGCAAACCCGCCAAGCCCACACCGCTTTCGACCGCCGCCAATACGGGCTTCAACTGCTCCGGCTTGATCGTCCCCATCGTCCAATTCGGCACAATCAGGTCGAAGTCGGTCAGCTTGAGGTCGCGGTAGGCATCCAGCGTGTCGCTGATTTTCACGTCGAAGTCATTCTGGCGCAGCGCGGCGGCGAGAATAGCGGAAATTTCTTTGGGCTTGTGCCCATCCCAACCACCCTGCACGATCAATGCTTTTTTCATAATATGAGTTCACCTTTTAGAACGGTTACGGCACTGCCGCCTACTTTAACAGTTTCGATGTTTTCCGGCGAACCCACGATCTCCACCGTGGCCTGACCGGGACGGTTGATCCAATGACCTTGTTCGGCGATAAATTCCTTTTGGGTGATGATGCGGTAGTGGTACAGGTAGGCCGCCATGCCACCGGTTGCCGAGCCAGTGAATGGGTCTTCTAGCGTCGGGCCAACATGCCGGGCGAAGGTATGCCCCTGCTCGGTGACACCCCGCGCCACGAATAGATGAGGGCTGAACCAGTCGCCATCTGCACGGAGTTGGTTGTACAACGGCGCGTTGACCTGTACCCGCCGCAGCGCCTCGAAATCACGCACGGCGATCATGAGCTGCGGTGTACCGGTGCTGACGGTTTGAATCGGATACCCCGGCAGCAGGTCATCTATCGTCAGTCCGAAGGCGGGCAGCACAACGGCAGGGTCATGGATGGCGAGGAACTGCGGCTTCTTTTGCGACATGACGATCCGCTGCACCTTGCCGGCGCTCGCGTAAATCTCAATCGGTATTGGGCCGACTTTCAGTTCGAGCAGGATGCGCGTGTAGTCACCTGTGAGTTTGACGCGCCCCGTTTCCACCAGCGCGTGAATGGTAGCGATGGTCGGGTGTCCGGCCAGCGGGATTTCCTCATCGACGGTGAAGTACCGTGCGGCAACATCCGAACCTGCTGGCGGGGTTTGGGTAAAAGCGGTTTCCGAGAGGTTCATCTCACGGGCGATGGCTTGTCGGGCGGTGCTGTCGAGGGTGTCGGCCTCAAACACGATGGCACACGGGTTGCCGCCGAGCGCTACATTGGTGAAGGCATCCACCTGCATAAATGGGTAATTGGGCATATTCGTCCCCCTACAATTAAAGGTATACCTATCAATTGTAGGGCGTTAGCAGGGCGATCATAGAACCGCTTAGGCCAAGTTTATGCAGAAGCAAAGGTTTGGAATGTTAACCTAAGTAACGATTTAAAATTCTTGTCAAAGCTATTGAGTTAGCTGATAATAGACACTAAGTAGTATAGAAGAGGAAGTGCAATATGCAGCAGGTGTTTATCAGTTACTCTAAACAAGATGCCAATTTGGCACAACAGATTTATGCCTCGCTTAAACTGGCAGGTTTTAACGTTTGGTCGGATGCAGATTTAAAAGCTGATGATGACTGGGAAGCGCAGATTGACTCCGCATTACGCACATCGTCCCACTGTGTTGTGCTGCTGTCACCGAGTTCAATTAAGTCATCTTTTGTGACAAGCGAGTATCGTTATTTCTTAGGTCGCAATAAACCAGTTATTCCCGTATTAGTGGGGGATATTGCCTTAAATGATATACCTGAACGGTTGCAGCGAATGCAAATGTTGGATTTGCGGACATCTACACAATCGGGTATTGAAAGGCTTATCACCGCACTTCGCGCTCCTGCAGAACTCCCCAGTGAAGATCTGCAAGAAACCAACAGGAAGCCGCTTAAACTTACATTGAGCCTCAATATCAATGAATTTGGGAACGAGAAGTTCCAAGACCTAATAACTAAATTGAATGATATTGGGGTGGATGAAATAGAGGTTGTGAACGTTGACAAAGCCTCTTAATGTTACCTTTAGCGTTCCAAGTGATAAGCAAACACAGTTTTATGATTTGATTAGTAAAAACCCGGACATTTTCACTGAATTTCGGATCACAAGCTCATCTGCTGCGCCTTACCCCGACATGAATATATTCATCAATTATCGCAGAACAGATAGTGAGGATGTATGTGGGCGCATTTATGATCGATTGGCACAAGAGTTTAGTAAAGATAATGTGTTTAAGGACACGGAAAGTATTCCGAGAGGGGTCGATTTTCGGTCTCAACTTGAACGAAGTGTGCGAGCTTGCCATGTTATGCTAGTCATCATTGGACAAAGCTGGACAAAAGGGAAGAATAAATCTCGTTTAAATAATGATCCAGAGGATTTTGTCCGTTTTGAAATTGAGACGGCACTTAAACGGGATATTTCGGTCATACCTATTTTTGTCCAAAGAAGGACGAAGATGCCCTTGAAGGCTGAATTGCCAGCAGGACTGCACGATCTTATCTATCGCAATGCTTCGCAAGCTCGCCCCGATCCTGATTTCCATAGCGATATGGATCAGTTAGTTTCTGACATTAAGAAGATTTTTGAAGATTTTTGATCTACCTCCTAATTTTATCCTAATCAGATCTAAGCATAATAAAACGCACGAGTGAGAGGTTTTTGGCATATGCAGGTGCGTTCACAATCCGATGCCGATATGCGGCGCTTGCTGTGGCGCGGCGGGTTAATCCTCGCTGGCCTCGCGGTCGCGATCATCCTCGCGCTGGCGGTGCTGGGTACAGGGCAGTCGGCGGGTACGATCATCGAAATTTTCACCACGCGCTTCCTCGGCACATTCATCGAAGCGGTGCCGTTCCTGCTGCTGGGCGCGCTGGTGGCGGGGCTGATCGACTCGTTCCTCACGGCGGATGACATCGCCCGTGTCGTGCCACGCAACCCCATCTTGGCGACCATCACCGGCGCGTTCTTGGGCTTCGCCTTTCCGGTGTGCGAATGCGGTGTCGTGCCGGTCGTGCGGCGGCTGTTCAACAAAGGGCTGCCGATGTGGGTGGGCATCACCTTCCTGCTGGCCGCGCCGGTTATCAACCCGATTGTGCTGGTCAGCACTTATGTTGCGTTCGGCTTCGGCCCGGTGTTGATCGGGCGTTTCGTGTTCACGATCATTGTGGCGATAGGCGCGGGGTTGGTGTTCGCGCTCGGCGCACGACCGCAGGATGTGTTGCAACCGCGTTCGCTCATGCCCGTCATGGGCGGGTCGAGTGACATGCCACCGCTGCACTTTGTCCAGCGCAAGACGCTGGCGATGGGTATGGGCGATGCCATGCGCTCCGCCACCAACGAGTTCTTCGAGATGGGGCGCTATTTGGTTCTGGGGTGCTTGCTGGCAGCCGCCATGCAAACGCTGGTGACACAGGATGTCCTGCTGGCGCTGGGTCGCGGTCCGATCATTTCGGTGCTGGTGATGCAGACGATGGCCTTCGTCCTCAGCGTGTGCTCAACTGTCGACTCGTTCCTCGCGCTGTCGTTCCTCGGCACGTTCACCACCGGGTCGATCATCACCTTCCTGACGTTCGGGCCGATGGTCGATATTAAGAGCACGCTGATGTTTATGGGCGTGTTCCGCAAGCGCACCGTCCTCTACCTGATCTTGCTGCCGCTGCTGATGACCTTGCTCATCGGCGTGTGGCTCAACCTGAATGTGGTATTCTAGATTCAGGCTTTTACTGGCATAAGGAGGCTAACATGGCATCAGATAGCAGCGAACTTAAGAAGCGTTTTGACGCTTTCCACCGTGAAGCGCGGTTTAACGAAAAGGCTTACCGCCTGTTGGGCAAGCCGCAGATCACCGATAGGCTGGTGAGCGCGTTGTTCTCGTACCCCGAAGATGTAGGCGACAAAAACGCTTTCATCGAAGGGGTTGTCTCCACGCTCAAAACCTACGGCTTGGATGCCGCCGAACCCGCGCGGCAGAAGAACGGCGTGCGTATTCAGGCGCGTCTGCTGGCAATCGAGTCTGAGGAAGCCAGCAAAGCAGGGTAACGGTAACAAGCCCCCTCAATCGCAGGCTTTTGTTTTGGAAGCCCTTCTCCCTTGCTTGCGGTGGAGAAGGGTTGGGATGAGGGGTCAATATTGAGGTCAGCAACCAATGGCGAATCTGGAACTCTTTGATAATTATGTCGCGCCGCGCAACCTCCAGCGCGAGGCGTTGGTCGGCTGGGCAAAGTCAGTCCTGCTGCTCGGCTTGGGTGTGTTCTTCATCTACAGCATCACCAGCGGCAACCTGACCAATTACATCAACGAGCGCTTTGCGTGGCTCTCATATGTCGCGGCGGCGTTGTTCCTGCTGCTGGGCGCGGCGAACACCATTGACCTGCTGCGGAATAAAGAGGCTGCCATGCGGCTCGACCGCAGCCACGCGCCCATCACTTGGCCTGTTATCGCCATCGTCACCATCCCGCTGCTGCTCGGTATCTTTGTGCCGTCGCGCCCGTTGGGTTCGGCAGCCGCGCAGGGCAGCGTCAGCCTAACGGCGGCTTCGGTCACCAACGCCACCACCTTCACCACCGACCCCCTGAAGTGGAATGTGCTGGATTGGCTGCGCGCCTTCAACGCCTCGGACGACATCACCAGCTTCAACGGCAAAGAGGCCAACGTGGTCGGGTTCGTTTACCGCGAGGCGACCTTCCCCGATGACCAATTCATGGTGGCGCGTTTCACGGTGAGCTGCTGCGTGGCGGATGCGTCTGCCATCGGTCTGCCGGTGGATGCCGCGAACGCCGCCAGCTTCCCGACCGATACGTGGGTGTCGATCAAAGGCACGCTGAAAATGGATACCTTCCGTGGTGACGATTGGCCGGTGCTGCAAGCCACAACCATCGAACAAATCGAGCAGCCAGAGCATCCGTACTTGTATCCGTAAATTCAATAGGCTCATTATTGGTGATATGATCTTTAAATATATTGCCAATAGTGAGGTTACTTATGAACGTTAGCAAATTAGAAGTTGTTCCTATACGTGAAGCATTTCGGCATGAAGCACATGCTTTCACTGTATGGTTAGAAACCAATATTGATGCTCTTTCATCACGAATTGGGCGTGAACTTACCGTACTTGAACGCGAAAAATCTGTTGGTTCTTTTAATGTTGATCTTTTTTGCGAAGACGAAAACGGCAGTTATGTTATTGTTGAAAACCAACTAGAACGCAGTGATCATGACCATCTAGGGAAACTGATGACCTATATGGTTAATCTAGAGGCTAAAACTGCGATTTGGGTTACCCCAGATATAAGACCAGAACACCAAAGGGTTATTGATTGGCTCAACGAGTCTACAAGTGCCGATTATTCTTTTTATCTGGTACGTATCGAAGCAGTAAGAATAGACAATTCACCCTATGCACCCTTATTTACCGTACTAGCCGCACCTGATGAGCAAATACGTGAAATTGGTGAAACGAAGAAAGAATTAGCAGATCGCCACTATAACCGTAAAGAGTTTTGGACACAGCTATTAGAGAAAAGCAAAAGTAAGACCAAATTGTACTCTGGAAAATCGCCTAGTATGGATCATTGGTTGAGTACCGGATCAGGTAAATCAGGGATAGGCTATAACTATCTCATTCTTAAAAATGGTGCGGGAATTGATCTTTATATTGATGTTGGCGATTACGAAAAGAACAAAGCAGTATTTGATACTCTCTATTCACAAAAAGAAAAAATAGAAACCGAATTTGGTAGTGCTTTAGATTGGAGTCGACTAGATGATAAGCGGGCTAGTCGAATTAAATGGATTTTGACGGGACGTGGAAGTTTAAACGAACCGGAAACTTGGCCTCAACTTCAAGAGATTCTGATCGAGGCAATGATTAAGTTTGATAACGCCCTCCGACCGCTAATTGGTAAATTGCAAATATAGGTTCACTCATGCTCGAATTTAGCTGCCACACATGGGCGTTCACCGACCTTACCCTGCCCGAAGCGCTGGGGACGATTGCCCGCTTGGGCTTCCGCTACGTCGATATTGGCAGCGGCTCAAACCTGAACACCACCCGCGCCGCCGAAAATCCGCGTAAAGAAGCAGCGGACATCCGCGCCGACCTTGACCTCTTTAACCTCAAAGTCAGCGACTTGTACCTCATGCTCCCGCGTATCTCTCTGCCGGACGAAGACCGCCGCCAAAAAGAACTCGATCAATTCAAGGCGCTGCTGCCCTTCGCTGTGGCGCTCGGCACACCGGGCATTACCGTGTCACCGGGGTTGGTGCATCCCGCCGAGGACGTGGAAGCGATTGACTGCGTGACCGCCGCGCTGCGCGATATGGTCAAGTGGGGCAAGGAAGCCGGTTTGCAGGTCAGCATCGAGCCGCATATGGACTCGATGGCGCAAACGCCCGAAGTCGCCATGAAGCTGATGAAGGACGTGCCGGGGTTGTGGCTGACCCTCGATTGGGCGCAAATGGTGTGTCAGGACATTTTTCACGAGGAGATCATCAAACTCCTGCCGCAATCCCGCCATATTCAGATACGTCAGGCGGCACGGGCGCAGTTGCAAACTCCGTTCGAGCGTGGGCGCATCGACGTGCCGCTGGTGGTGAAGGATATACAGGCGGCTGGATATGGCGGCGTGGTCTGCGTGGAATATATGAATACCCCCGGCTGGCATGGTATGATCGCTGTTAATAATGTGCAGGAAAGCGCCAAGATGCGCGATGCCCTGCGGGACGCGCGGGATAAAACAAAATCGAATTAAAGGGTGAATGACACGTAAAAATACGAGAGGTTGAATGCGTCAAAGATGCGTGTTCAACTTTTTGAAACAAGACAACTTTATTTATAGACTGAATATAAATACTTGAGCATAACGTCGCAAATGAAGGAGTATACGATTGACGATTAATACCATCACTGCCTACGAACAAGAAATTCACGATTGGCAGCAGCAGGTTGAAACCGAACTGCGTGCGCCGGATAGCTGGTTGGCACTCATCGGTTTGGAACGCTTGAACATCGGCGTAAACACCGTCGGCAGCGCCGAAAACAGTAATGTTCCGCTTCCTGCCAGCGTCCCCCCTCAAATCGGCATCATCACCGTGCAGGATAAGCTCGTCACGATGCGCGTCACCGCCGAAGGGGTCAAGATCGACGGCAAGGATGCTGGCATCGGTGAAACCTACACACTGAACAAAGGGCAGTATGACGGCGAACTGCCGCTGGTCAACTTTGGCAGTGTTACGTTCTTCGCCATCGAGCGCGAAGGCGAATATTACGCCCGTATCCGCGATGCGAACAGCGCCACCCGCGCCAACTTTAAGGGGCGCAAGTGGTTCCCGGTCAAGTCCGACCACCGTGTTCAAGCGACCTTTACCCCCCATGCTGCCAAGCGTGTCGTTGAGGTCGAAACATCTAAGGGTACGATCAGCAAACAGCAAAATGTTGGCTATGTGGAATTTGACCTGCTCGGCGAAACCCGCCGCCTCGAAGCCTTCGAAACGACTGGTAAGCGCCTGTGGTTCATCTTCAAGGATGCCACCAGCGGCAAGCTGACGTATGGCGCGGGTCGCTTCTTGTATGCCCCTATTCTCGCTGACGGCACAATTGACCTCGACTTCAACAAGGCTTATCATCCGCCCTGCGCCTTTTCCGAGTACGCCATGTGTCCCTTCCCGCCGCCGGAAAATGTTCTCCGCTTTCCGGTTGAGGCTGGCGAACAGTATAATCGGTAGTTGATCTAACTTTTAGACACCTCCATTCCCCTCCCTTGTTTACGGGGGAGGGCTAGGGTGGGGGTTTAAGCAGCAGGAACGTAGGATAGGTGTGCAGTTGAAACCGGCTTATGTGATCGGGATCGGAAGTGTCGTTTTAGTAGGGGTTCTGGTGCTCGTCGCGGTGGCGCTCATTCCACCGCAGACCAACCCCGCCTTCGATGTAGCGGCGAAGTTCGCCAACGCCGCCGGACAGGGTGACGACGCGGTAGCCATGCCGCTGCTCACAGCGGACTTGCAGCAGGCCGTTGCTGAACGCTGCGCGGGTGGCGTACCCTCCGGCTGCGTGCAGAGTTACCCGCCGCCGGAATGGGGCAAGCTCATTAACGCCATCTTCCGCCGTTCCACACCCGATGGCGCGGCGTGGGACATTGAAGTCATTTCCACTTATGAACAGGGAACAGGCGGCAGCGGCGTGTGCAGCTACTTCCACGTCCTACAGGATGCCGATGGCGAATGGCGCATCGACCGCTGGGCAGGGTTCATTTGGTGCGGTGACGCGGCCTCCCGCGGCATGGCAACCAACCCAGACACCCCCAACCGGATGCCATGAGCCACAAGACATTTAACGCAAAGACGCAAAGACGCAGAGACGCAAAGCTTTTTTGTCTTTGTATTCTGGTGATGGTTAGTGTGTTTATTAGTGGCTGTATTCCCGCTGCCGTCCCTGACAATCTGGATGATACCCCCGGCCCAGCGATAGTCATCAGCAACAGCCTGTATGAAGGGGCAGCGTTTACAGCCCGTGTGCCGGACGGTTGGCGCGTCATCACCAGCGAAGCGCAAGCACCACAGTCCGTCATCTTCGTCGCGCCGGATGATAAAACGCTGATTCGGTTGATTGAGGGTGAGGTCGAACTGTCCGAGGTTGAAGTGGAAGGCCAGCGTAATGAGCTTTACCCGCTTACGCTGGCGGATGGCACA
The DNA here is from genome assembly GCA_020161935.1 of Chloroflexota bacterium. Taxonomy (GTDB): domain Bacteria; phylum Chloroflexota; class Anaerolineae; order Aggregatilineales; family Phototrophicaceae; genus CFX2. The sequence goes on along the minus strand of JAIUNI010000002.1, from coordinate 586,070 downwards.
ACGGTAACGGCGGTGTTTAGCTCGCAGGCTTTATCGTGGGCGACATATTGGGGCCAATTTGAGTCGGTACGGGACTCAGTAAGCTCCCGTTGACCTGTGCTGCCAGTGTCAGCAAGCGCGTGACCTTTGGTTGCAGTTCCGCTGGAATGCTGCGCGAGGCGGGTGCTGGCGCGGGTTCCGCTGGTGCGCTGCGTTCAGCTTTCACGGTCACTTCGAGCGTCAGGCTGCCGAGGCGGATGGTATCGCCATGCCGCAGAATATGCGCGTTGTAAGGATGCACTTTCTCGCCGTTGACGAAGGTTCCGTTACGGCTGTCGAGATCGGTGACGTGCAAGCCGGTGCGGGTGCAGTCAATAACGGCATGAACGCGCGAAATACCATGTTCAGCCGCGCTCAACTCGGTCAGATCGACATCCGGCAGTTGCAGCATGAAGGGTGCTTGCCGCCCCATCATGGCACGCTGACCGGGTACCATCGTCAGGGGCAGTTCTTCACCCTCGACACGGAAGGTAACGGAATAAACCACGTTTTGCGCCGCTTGTGGATTTGTTGCTGTGGCAGCCGCCGACGGTGCGTGTCCGCATTTCATGCATTTGGCGAAACCTTCGACATTCTCTTGTCCGCATTGGGAGCAGCTTGTCAGAGGGCGCAGTTGTGTTGTCATGCCTTACCTTATCCGATCAACTTAATTCTTCTTAAGATAATACCCCTAAAGCGTGTGAAAAAGAGTTAGGAAATTCGTCATCCCTGCGCTCCATTAAGTTTGTTACAAACTTTTAAGTTTTGACTTGACTTGAGTCCAGCATGTATGGATACAAGCAATCCGTATACGGTAAAATGAAAGGTAGCTGAATCTGCTTTACAGCGGCCTAAAATCGCTGTACAATAATCGTGAAATTTAGAACATTCACAATTTTGTGAATGTTGTGATGTAAGATCGAGATAGACTAAAACGTACTGGATAGTAATCCGTATTTAAACGCAATCGTTCGCCTTTTAGACCTCGCCGTGTGTTTTGAGGAGTACACCCCAACATGACCAACTGGAATACTATTAGCGATAAAGTCCACGCCGCCGAGCGTATCAGCTACGACGAAGGTGTGTGGTTGTTCGAGCAGCGCGATATTATCAAGCTCGGCAAGCTGGCGCAGGTGGTGCGGAAGCGTATGCACGGCGACAAGGTGTACTTCAACAAGAACCGCCATATCAACCCGACCAATGTTTGCGCCTTCCACTGCAACTTCTGCTCGTTCGCCCGTACCAGCGATAAAGAAGCCGGTGCATATACCTTTATGCCCAATCAACTGCCGGATAAGGTGCGTGCAGCCGTACAAGCGGGTGTCCGCGAGTTTCATATCGTCGGCGGCTTGCACCCTGAACTCGGCTTCGAGTATTACCTCGACGTGCTGGAAACCCTCAAGAAGGAATTTCCGCATATCCACCTCAAGGCGTTCACGGCGGTCGAAATCGACTTCTTCGCCAAGCTGACCAATATGTCGCACGAAGAAGTGCTGAAAGAGCTGGTGAAGGCCGGTTTAGACAGTATGCCCGGTGGCGGCGCGGAAATCTTCCATTGGGATGTGCGCCGGAAGATTTGCCCCGAAAAGGCTAATCAGGAAACGTGGCTGGCTGTTCACGACACTGCTCACCGCCTCGGCCTCAAGACCAACGCGACGATGCTCTACGGTCACATCGAGAAGCCCGAACACCGCGTTCACCACATGGTCGCCCTGCGCGAACAGCAGGACAAGTCCGGCGGCTTCCAGACCTTTATCTCGCTGGCCTTCCACCCTGAAGAAAACAACCTCGGTCGCAAGCTCAACCGCCAGTGGACGACCGGCGTGGATGACATCAAGACGCTGGCGATCAGCCGCCTGATGCTGGACAACATTCCGAACATCAAAGCCTACTGGGTCATGCTCACGGCGGCTCTGGCACAGGTCGCGCTGAACTTCGGTGCGAACGATATGGACGGCACGATCATCGAGGAACACATCTATCAGGATGCGGGAGCCAAGCAGCAGGCGATGACCGTCCCTCAGCTCATGCAGTTTATCCGCTCGGCAGGGTATACCCCCGTCGAACGCGACACGGTTTACAACGAACTTGAAGTGTTCGCCTAGCCCTTTACCGCCGATACGAACCACTTCATGGCTTTAGAACCCCTTTCGATTGGATGGAAAGGGGATAAGATTGCGGAGGTTCAAACATGCTTGCTTCTGTTTCCCCGTTGATTATCGGTTTATTGGCTTTCGTAGTTCTCGGTGGCTTGTGGCTGACGTTTTATTGGCGCGTGGTTGACCCGTGGCTGCGGCGGGTCGTGGGGCGAATGGTACGCGCGACGATCAATCGCGGCGAGCAGAATATTTGGGTGGCGAATATGGAGTCGGAAGAAAGTGACAGTTGGCGCGCTTTCATCATTCGCCCTATTCAGATCGCCTCCATCTTTATGGCGGCGATGGTTGCCTTGATGATCGGGCTGGTCGTCACCGTCGGCTTGAGTCAGTGAGGTAACGGTTATGGACTATCCGGTTAAAACCCGAACCACTTTTGCTGAATATGCGGCGCTTCCAGAGTCGAACCAGATTGTCGAACTTATTGATGGAGAGATCGTTGTGAATCCGCCGTTATTCAGACATCAAAAAGCGCTCGTCAAGATCATCCTCTCGCTCCAATTTTTATCGGAGAACGGCGAAATTTGTGTCGCACCGACGGGTCTCAAGTTTGATGACGGTAACAGTTTCGAACCGGATTTGTTCTGGGTAAGCGAGAGTAACACCGACTGTGTACTGGGCGCGGATGGTCGTTACTGGTACGGCGCACCCGACTTGGTGGTCGAAATTCTCTCACCGTCAACCGAGGTGAATGATCGCGGGCATAAGTTCCAGACGTATCAAAGGTACGGTATCCGCGAATACTGGATGGTCAACCCTGAAGCCAAGTTCGTTGAGGTCTATACCCTCAGTGGCAGTCGCCTAACGCAGCAGGGTATTTACGAGGCAGCGCAGCCATTTGCGTCGGCTGTTTTGGGTGGCGTAACGATTGATCCGAAAACGTGGTTTAGTGACTAAATAGATCGAAAGAATAGACAGTTTTCTTTGACTTTTTGATCGCATTGTTTACCAAAGAAAGCTGAGTGAAACATGCTCAACATTGGACTGATTGATTACCTGAATACGATGCCCTTCCACTATGACCTTGCCGAACGGCTGGAAGGCGTGGACGTACACTTCGAACGCGGCGCACCCTCGCTCATGAACCGGATGCTCAAGGCGGGCGAGATCGACCTCGCGCCGATTTCCGCCATCGAAACCGCCCGTCACGCCGATGAATACGTCGTGCTGCCGGGGTTGAGTATCGCCAGTTTGGGCGCGGTTAAAACGGTGCTGCTGTTCTCGTGGGCGGCGGATATGAGCGAACTCGATGGCAAGTCGATTGCGCTGACCGACCATTCCGCCACCAGCGTCGCCCTGCTCAAAATTCTCTGCCGCGACCGTTACCATGTCGAGCCGTGCTTCACCGTGACCCCGCAGCACCTACCCAATATGCTGGGGGCGCACGATGGGGCGCTGGTCATCGGCGACGATGCGCTGGTCGAAGGCGTGCATCACCGCAAACTCACACCGGCTTCCGGCAGCGGGGAACTCCGCCCATATATCTTCGACCTCGGCGACGAGTGGCTGAAGATGACGGGCTTACCCTTCACCTTCTCGGTGTGGGCGGCTCGTAAGGACAAGGCACAGGCGCTCGAAGACGCGGGTGTTTTCGACGCGCTCTACGCCTCGACCGCGATGGGGCTGACCGAAGCCGGACGTGACACACTGGCGCAGGGCTACGCCGGACGGTTGGGTTTACCGGCGGGTGTTTGCCGGCGCTACCTGCGCGACCTGCGTTATACCCTGACCGGGGATGATCTGGCAGGGTTGAAGTTGTTCCTCGAACTGGGGTTGGAAGGCTTCGACTGGAACACGCTGGAGTTTTGGGGAGATCGTGTCGCCGTACCCAACCTGTGATAAACGGCTTCCGGCAAACCGGTTGAGCGCGTGAGGTCATTATTTGCATATAATAAGCCTAATACACGCTAATCGGCGCAGCGCCAGAAAGCCAATCTCATGGGATTTAGTGCGGAATGGTACTTAGCGGATAAAATCTTGTACGCGCGTAATTGGGGTAAAACCACACCGGAAAGTGTCCGCAAACAGGTGGATACTTTAGACCAGATGTTGACCGATAGTGCGGCAGGTTCGATCTACGTGATTTTGGATCTGACGCAGGTGACCAAGGCGCTGAACCTGAGGGACTTCCCGAAGGCGTTTGGCAGCTACAAGACGAACCCGAAATATGGCTGGATGCTAATGGTCGGGCAAAAAGACCCGGTGGTGCGTTTCGCGTCCGGCGTGGCAACAACCTTGTTCAAGGCGAAGCAGCGTTCGTTTAACACCGTGACTGAGGCGGTTGATTTTTTGCGGAATGTTGACCCTGATATTGATTGGTCAACCGTTGACCCAAGTGTGCTGACGCGGCCCATCCCTGCATAGGCAGCGATTATCGTAACGGAAGCAAGGTGCTATTGGTCACAGGGCAGATAAGCCGAACTGTGCTACCCTTGCCAGCTTTAAAGAGAGAAAGAACAACTATGGCAACCAACGAACCGGCAGTCCAAGCACAAGTCGACCAGATTTTGGCGAAGGTGCATGAAGGCAACCGTATCTCCTACGACGAGGGCTTGTACCTCTACCAGCACGCCGAACTGCTGGACTTGGCGGACGCGGCCAACGCCCGCCGTCAGCAGCTTGTCCCCGGCGATACCGTCACCTACCTCATCGACCGCAACATCAACTACACCAACGTTTGCGTGACCGACTGCCAGTTCTGTAACTTCTACGCGCTGCCGGGGGACAAGGAAAAGGGCTATGTGAACAGCAAGCTCATCCTCGGCAACAAGATCAAAGAGGCGCTGGAACTCGGCGCGACCCGCATCCTGATGCAGGGTGGGCATAACCCTGACCTGCCGTTCGAATACTACACCGATCTCGTAAGCTGGATTCACAAGACATTCCCGACCATCGAGATTAACGCCTTCTCGCCCAGTGAAATTCAGTACATGAGCGAAATCGGCGGCAAGTCATGGCACGAAACCCTGACCGAACTCAAGGCGGTTGGTCTGATGGGCTTGCCCGGTGGCGGTGGTGAAATCCTAGATGACGAAATCCGCAAGCGCGTGACCCCCAAGAAGATCATGACCGACGATTGGTTTGGCGTGATGAAGGTTGCCCATGAACTCGGCCTGATTACGACCGCGACGATGGTCATCGGCTTCCGCGAGAAGCTGGAAAACCGCATGAACCACCTGCAACGGCTGCGTGACGAGCAGGACGACAGCCTCAAGCGTTTTGGTACGGGCTTTAATGCCTTCATCAGTTGGACGGTACAGATCGAAGGGACACCACTGGGACGCAGCAGGTTTGCCAGCGAATACGGTGGTACGAGTACCGAGTATCTGCGCCATACGGCGATTGCCCGTATTTTCCTCGACAACCTGCCGCACATCAGCGCCAGTTGGCCGACGCAGGGTGCGAAGGTCGGGCAAATGTCCCTGCACTTCGGCGCGGACGACTTCGGCAGCACCATGATCGAGGAGAACGTGGTGAGTTCAGCGGGGGCGATCACCAAAGCCAGCCCGTTGATGCTGCCGAGCGAGATGCACCGCCAGATCCGCGAGGCGGGTTTTATTCCGGCGCAGCGCAACACCAACTATGATGTGCTGAAAGTCTTTGACGCGGTGGACAGCGAGGCCGAACTCAAGAGCATTCAGGAGATCGAGCAGGCCGCCAGCAAGCAGGGCAACTGGGCGGGCGTGACGCTGATCGAGTAGTTGCAAGTTTCAAGTGAAGGCGGCTCCGTTGGGGGTCGCCTTTTTTGTTGGTAGTCGCCAGCTATCAGCCGCCAGTCGTCAGCTAAAGGCAAAGGCGAATACGAGTCGCCAAGTACGCCAAGCAATGAGGTCTTGTGCGAATAAAGGCATCGTGCCTTAAATGGGAAGATTATCCGTTCTTCAAGATCATAGTACCAACCGAGCGCTTGTTCTTCGGAACCATAGGCATCAACAATTGCTTCATCTTGAATACGTCTTTCACGTTCTTCATTATGCTCAATCATCAATCGACACCTTTATTTATATCATTTTACCGCTTATAGCCGAATCATCTAAACCAACATCGCTTCTCTAGCGATATGGACTTCTTCTAGCATAGGATCAGATATTGGTTTTGCGTCGGCAGGAATTTTCAACGGCATCTACGTAATACGTCTGATTATGTGTTATCTACGAGTTCATCCACTGTTTATTCAAACTCCGGCTCGATACCTTCAGATTCAAACCAATCCAGTATTCGTTGCTGCTCGCGCTCGGCACGGAATTTGAACCACTTCTCTTGTGCTTCTGCATAACGATAAAGTACATCTTTGAAACGCCTGAAAGCGCCTGATCCTTGAATAGCGACTTCAAGGAGTTCGCGCAAATGATCATTCTCAAGTGATTCAATGTATTCTTGCATATCCAGATAACCATCTCGCGAGTCGTTTTTGGGGATCATCCGGTAACGATTAGCCGTATCTGCTTCGACTCGTGCCGCATCCATTAACTGCTCCCTGTCAGTTTCAGATAGATTGGTCTGGGCTTGCAGCGTTGATTGGATGCCGTCGAGGGTTTCCTCGTTGGTCAGTAGTTCTTCCAGTTGATGAACAGTATAATTTTCGACAAAGATCACCGCACCCGTTTCGATGTCGAGATAAGCTGTGGTTTCGTAGCTGTTTAATCCGAATGCCAATTCAAAGTTCATGCGGCTGATTTTGAGTTTGTTCATCCCTTAATTCCTCTTGCTACGAAATGACGCGGTAGAATCTTCGACAAATTATAGCCATAGCATTGCTGGGGTAAATCATTTACCTGACAGAAAAAGAAGTCGAACGTTTCTATGGCATCTGGTTTCCTCTGCTGTATTTTGTTAATCAACATCGAAACGTGGTTCCATCGTTTCTTAATAAATGGCGCACTGCTAATGTTTCACCCGAAGTCATTGCGCCAATTCGCAATGCCCTCTGGGAAGATGATGGGCTGCGCGAAGCATTTATGAGCGAGAACCCCGCCCGATTGTCCACAGATGATCTGGCACTCAACGATACTTATCGCGATATTCAAGAACGCGGCGGGATTATTACCAACCTATCTCCCTCTAATGGCAACACTAACAATCAGGAGAGGATTAGGTTGAGTAATCAAGAAGGTAATTACTGCTTTTCAAAAGGCACTCGGCGCATCTGGCTTAAGCCCAAACATGATTCAAGAGCAGACTAACAATATCGTAGATTTTGCTAGTAACTTGCTGAACAATAAGATGCCCCCCAGTATGCTGCTTGACTTCACCCAGAAGGATGTTGAAGCCTATCAAAAGTTGAAGCGCGGCGACATAAACCTCGTCAGCTTTAAGCGCTTTGTGAGATTTCTTCGTGAGACCGGACGAATGGATTGGGATGAAGCCGAACAGTTACTCGATGTTTTTAAACACCAATAACAGCGTATTTTCGATTTTACGAAGCACCCACAAGCACTGAAGCTAAACAAGTTTCGCTTCTTGCAAACGCCGATTGAGTCCCTGTGAGCGGGGATACTGGCTCCTAATGGCTTCCAGTTTATCTTGAAATTCTGTCATACGCTGCTCATGGTCGGCCAGATCACGTAAATCTTTTAAGATGGTCAAGGCTTCATCGTAAGTGCTTGCTTTTTTCTGCTCAATCAAGGTCGGAATTCTCGCCCATAGTTGTTCTTGTTGTTTGGCAATGTTTTTCAGTTTTTTCAAGCGCACACTTTCTGCCTTTTGTGTTTCTATTTCCAACCGCTTCTGCCCAATGATTTCCGATGCAGCGAGAATTTGGCGAATGGTACGGCGTTCGCTCATAGGCCACTCCACTTTGCCGGTACCAGAAATCTCGCGCAGACGATTAGTCAGAGCGATGTCCAGATTGGGTTCACCATTTAGTAGTCGTTCTAGGAACTCATGCTTTTCCGATTCGGACAGCCGATCAATACTGCTGCTAAGGTTTACATCTATCTTCTCGGTTTCTGAACTTGTCTGGGCAGCCGCTGCTACCCAATCAGGATCAATATCGAAAAAATCCATGAAGTTTCGTAGGGTTGGCGATAATGACTGAAGATTGGGTGGAACCGGCGGCTCGGTTAAGTCTTCGTCCTCTTCCAGAATATCCAATTCATAGTGGGCAAACTTTAGCCATGCCAAATACAGTGGACGGTAGTCACCGTGCATGATGTCATGACGAAGCTGAACAACGCCGGGGAGTATTCCTTGACCCTCTACCCATTCGCCGTCACCGCCGTCCTCTGGATTGAATTCGATGTTCAGAACGATGTATTTACCCGCAGTAGACCAGTCCATGCTGCCGACATACTGGTAGGCGGTAATTACATCGGCCGGAATAGTGTTTGCAGGGAAACGAAACATCAACTGGCGCGTACCCCAATTCGTGATGTAGAGCATCGCGTCGAAATATTTTACTAACACACGGTAAGGATCGCCCGGAAAATTACTGTAGTTGTAGACGAAACTGGCTCTGGTTGCAGTTAACTGGACTCGTGATGACAGGCGTTGTATCTCTGCCTGTGCTTCGGGCGTTAATGGATGATCTAATGCTTGGAACTCATAATACTGATATTCACTCATGGTATACCTTTAAAACGTTGCCCCAACGGGAATATGCATCTCCCAATGCCGTACAGTTGCTCTAGTTACCTTCATCATTACCGGAAATTTTTGTTTGCACAAATACTGTCATCGCCCGGTAAAGCGACTCCAGTGGCTTCTTTAAATCACCCGGCGGCGATCCTAGACGATGCAGTACAGCATTCTCTACTGTAGGTGTCGTAAATTGGGGAGCAGTCCAATTGAACGTTTCACTTCCCCAAAAATCCGCAATTTGATCATTAAGCGATGGTGCGGGGATCACGGTCCCAATAGACGAGCCTTCTTCACGAGTTTCGCTTACTGAGGCAGACCGCCGTTTTCGCAATGCCTCGATGACCTGCTCGCGAGTGTGCCCTCTCAACGTGAAAATTGGAAAAGGGTTGCGGTCAAATTGTTCGCCCAGTAGATAATAGACAGCGGCAATATGTTTACAGGGATTACTGTAATCAGGGCAGGAACATTCGGTTACAAAATCGCGCGTACTCGTCGGGAAAAGTGAGACATCAGCAGTTTCAAAAGCCGTTTCAATTTCCTGTGGCATTGTACCGTCGAGTAGCTGTGCGGCAAAAATCGCTTGCTCGCTGATCGTATCCAGCACTCGTTCCCACTCTTTATCTGGCAGTTTGTTAACTTGGATTTCGACAGCGTAGGGTTTGGGGCGTGATCCCTGAACATCCGCTGTGACCAGACCGGGCTGGACATCAATATTTAAAACTTGTCCGCTGCGCGCATAACTGCGCCCGCGCTGTAAACGGCTACCGATGCCGTAACTGTCTAAGACAGAAAGCCAACGTTTCGCCCACCAGTTGGCCGCAAATGCCCCGCGCTGATTGCGACTTTGAATGCCACCTTCTACCTTAATGGGGCGCGAAGGCGGAAAATAACTATAACCGTAGTCGTCATAATCCGGTGGAGGTCGACTTTTACGTTTTGTCATTTGTTATTCTCCTACTTCGCGTAAGCGCACCAGATCACGCAAGCTAGCTGTATCCAGTTCTGTTAGCCAGTTTTCATCTGCGCCAACAATACGTTCGGCCAAGGCTTTTTTACTTTCGATCATTTCATCAATTTTTTCCTCGAGTGTTCCAACGCAGACGAACTTATGCACCTGCACATTGCGGGTCTGCCCGATGCGGAAGGCGCGATCCGTCGCTTGGTTTTCGACCGCCGGATTCCACCAACGATCAAAGTGAAACACATGATTGGCTCTCGTCAAATTCAAACCCACGCCACCTGCTTTAAGCGAAAGAATAAATACTTTCGGTCCTCTTTCCGCCTGAAAACGTCGGATCATTTCTTCGCGCTCACTCACCTTGGTTCTACCATACAACCAGAGAGGATCATCGACGAATTTTGCTCGCAAATGATCGCGCAGTAATTCGCCCATTTCAGCAAATTGTGTAAAAATTAACGCTCGGTCGTCCGTCGCGTAAATCTCTTCCAGCATTTCGGTGAGCCGCGACAATTTACCAGAACGTCCTTCTAGAGCGCTGCCATCTTTGAGATATTGGGCGGGGTGATTACAGATTTGTTTGAGCTGCATCAATAATGACAGCACTAATCCACGCCGGGACATGGTGTCACCCTCTGCATCAGCGCTTTCAATACGCTCCATCACATCTTTGACGACTGCTTCGTAGAGTGTTCCCTGTTCAGTGGTCAGGGTCGTACAGAGTTTCATTTCCATCTTTGCTGGCAGATCGCTGATAACCGTCGGATCAGTTTTGAGCCGGCGCAAGATAAAGGGAGTCGTTAGATGTCGAAGGCGTTTAGCAGCAGTCGCATCATCTAGCTTTTCAATGGGATTAGCAAAGTGGCGGCGAAAACTCTGCTCATTGCCCAAATAATTCGGATTAAGAAACTGAAAAATCGACCAAAGTTCAGCCAGACGATTTTCCACAGGCGTACCTGTTAGCGCAATACGATAGTCACTTTTCAAAGCACGGGCAGCTTGTGCCTGCTTGGTTGCACTGTTCTTAATATTTTGGGCTTCATCGAGAATAACGGTTGACCATTCAACGCTTTCAAGAATTTCACGGTCACGTGCCAACAGCGGATAACTGGTGAAGACAACGTCAATGTCTTTAAGTTGGCTCATAAAAGCCTCACCTGATATGCGCTCAACACCTTGATGTGTATAGAATTGGAGGATTGGGGCAAATCGCTGTAGTTCACGCCTCCAATTACCTACAACCGAGGTCGGACAGACTACCAACGCCGGTTGCATTTTCCGCTCATCATTTTTGATATGCAGCAGTAAGGCAATCGTTTGGAGCGTTTTACCTAATCCCATATCATCAGCGAGACATGCCCCCAGACCATAACGTCTTAAGAAGACCAACCATGAAAAACCACGTTGCTGGTAGGGGCGTAATTGAGCGTGTAGATTGACAGGCGGTACAATCATTTCAATTTTCTCAGGCTTTTGCAGCGCAACGAGAAGTGATTTCAGCCAGCCATCCGCACGCATGTTTTCAAGGGGAATGGCACCTATACTCCCCTCGTTATCCAAACTCAACCGCAGTACTTCATTCAGCGGAAGTTCACCACTGCCATGCTCAAAAAACTTGAGACCAGCCTCGATTTGTGCAGCATCCAACAGCACCCATTGCCCTCGTAACTGTATCAAGGGCTGTTTGAGTGCAGCAAGGCGCATAAAGTCTGCTCGTTCGATGGGTTCTCCACCCAACATCACTTGGTAATCGTAATGCAGCAGCGTATCTAGGGTCAGGCGTGATTTGCTGGTCTGTTTACCGCCACTCACTTTTGCACGCGCGGTTAGTCGGACTTTTTTGCCTCCCCACCAGTGGGGCAAAAGCACCCGAAAGCCGCTCGCTTGCAAAAGCGGTGCAGCATCTTTTAGAAAAGTGTAGGCCAGTCCGGTATCAAAGGCCGTGCTTGACGGCGCAGCGCTTCGTAGGCTGTCTAATATCGGTGCGAATAAGCGTCCAGCAAAAGCCAGTCCACGCAGCAGTCGTTCTTGTGGTTGGTCAAAACGCTGTTGAAGATAGGGGCTGTCCTGTCCGCGCCAGATTTGACTGGCGGCAACAATCAGACTAGGATCATCAGTCGCTTGTAGTAAATAGCTCAACTTCCACTTCTGGTCATCATCATTATCTGGCGCATCCAAGCGGAACGTGATGCGAAAGGCGGTATTACCGGCTGCATCGTTTTGGCTTGACCACGTTTGCCAATCTTTGAATAATGCCTCACACTCAACCGTTGACAGTTTGACCTGCGTATCAGTCTGAGTCAGTGCAAACAGCCATGCTGCACCCACACCCCGTCCTGATAGCGGCTTGAGTGATGCCCCCATATCTCGTATGGTTGAATCTACTACACTGCTGACAAAGCCTCCCAATAATTTATAGGCTGAGAGAGATGTTTCAGGTGTTTCCGCTAATCCTAGACAGATCGGGGGCATGTACGCAGCTAACTCAGTGAAGCGTTCTGGATGTTCTGGCATCGGTTGCCAGAATGCCTGATAGCGAAAGCCATCCATTTTTAGTGCGGGCATAATCTGTTGTCGGACGACCAACGCCAAGGCTTCCAAGGTGGCGGCTCGCCAGAAAAGCAGACTTTGCCCAACATCCATTCGATGCGTGAGTGCCAGCAGCAGTTCAATCGCGTCGGACATGGTGAGTGCTATACCCGTGACCAGCCAGCGGTCTAGTGTCGAGGGCGGGGTGTCATCATCTGCAAAAATTCCAGTTGCACGGAGTTCGGGTGATGCTTGAGGCCATTTGTCACCGCTGGGTAGCCATATCTGAAATGATTGTGACTCTGAATGGGCGTTTGGGGCGAGGTTTGCGAGCCAATCTTCAAGTTGATCAACAGCGACCGCGAAAGGATGGGCAGTGGTGGTTGATCGTCGCCCTATTTTGCGGCTAGAAAGAGTATCTGACTCACCCCATAAGACGAAATGCTTCGAGTCAACTTGGAACGTACCATGAATGATGAACATACTGTTTGAAAGGTCAATTTAGCTATCTACTTTGGGAAAGTATAACGCGCATTGAGTGGAGTAGAAAAGATTTCTGTCTCAACTGGCTCATGAGACTTTTGCGACATTTAGCAGCATTCGGGTGACACCCAGCCATAAAACTGCCGATAGTAGACTGCCGCCTATTAGTCGACGGTAGCTGTATCCAAGGCTCATCTCTACTTAAGAAGTCTAAGCTCGACTTTGCACATCTTAATATTGTGCTTTCCGTTCAGCGAGAGCAAGTTGTGTTATTTTCTGCACATCATTGTGATCGATTGATGTCGAAAAACTCTGATAGCTTTTGATTATTCACCCTGAGCGAAACAGCTTGAGCAAAGATTGTCATGTGCAAAGTCGAGCTAATACAGATCAGCTACAAATGAAAAAGCGATTCCCATAGAGTCGCTTTTTGTGTTATTACGCTATTACTTTTTTGGACCCGAGGGGATTCGAACCCCTGACCTCTACAGTGCGATTGTAGCGCGATCCCAACTTCGCTACGGGCCCAATCAAACTGCCACGCATTCTAGTCGCTGTGGGGGGGCGTGTCAAGGTAAAACACGTTCCCCTGCAAGCGATGATGAAAAAACTTATTCTTCGCGCCGGAGCTGCGGGTAGAGCAGCACATCACGGATGCTGCGCTGGTCGGTCAGCAGCATTACCAGTCGGTCGATTCCCATGCCGAAGCCGCCGTTCGGTGGCATCCCGTAGCGCATCGCCCGCAGGTAATCCTCATCCAGCGGGGTCTCGTCGTCCTCCCCCGCGCGGAACGTTTTCGCCATATCGAGGAAACGCGCTTCTTGGTCGCGTGGGTCGTTCAGTTCGGTGAAGGCGTTCGCGAACTCCATCCCTGCGATATACAGCTCCCACCGCTCGACGTGCATATCGTCGTACTCGACCGCTTTGGCGAACGGCGAAATATCACGCGGGTAATCCATGATGAATGTCGGCTGAATCAGCTTCGGCTCGACGCATTCACCCAGTAGATGTTCCACCAGCTTGCCCCACGCCAATCCCGGTTTGATCTCAATCCCCGCCGCGCGAATAGCCGCTTCCAGCGAGGCAGCATCGCGGTAATCCATATAGTCGATGCCCGACTCTTCTTTAATCGCGTCACGCATGGTGATCCGCTTCCACTTCGGGGTCAGGTCAACCGCCACCCCTTGATAGGTGATCTGCGTCGAGTTGTTCACCACGCGGCACGCTTCGGCGACATACCGTTCGCACAGGTCAGCCACATCGTTGTAGTCAATATACGCCTTATAAAACTCCAGCATCGTGAACTCGGTGTTGTGCTTGTAGCTCACCCCTTCGTTGCGGAAGTCACGCCCCAACTCATACACCGCGTCATAACCGCCCACCAGCAGGCGCTTCAGGTACAGCTCAAAGCTGATCCGCAGGTATAAATCCTCGTTCAGTTGGTTATGGTGCGTGATGAACGGACGCGCCGCCGCACCACCGTACAACGGCTGTAAGATCGGTGTTTCGACCTCAAGGAAGCCCTCGTTGTCGAAGAAATTCCGCACCGCCTTGATAATCTTGGCGCGTTTCAGAAACACATCCCGGACGCTGTGGTTCACCGCGAGGTCGGCATACCGCTGGCGGTAGCGGGTTTCGACCGAGCTAAACTCGCCGAACTCCACAATCGAGCCGTCGTCCTGTACCTGCTGCTTAATAACTGGCAGTGGACTGAGCGACTTGGAAAGCAGTCGCAGTTCGTGAACAAGCACGCTGGTTTCGCCAGCTTTGGTACGCATCATCGTGCCGGTCGCTTCCACGAAGTCGTCGGTGTCGATCAGCTTATCCTTCACATAGCCGTAAACCGCTTCGTCCATATCGTTGACGCGCAGGAACAACTGCACCCGCCCGTGTTCGTCCTCAATGTGGATGAACGACAGCTTACCTTTGATATTCACCCGGCGGATGCGACCGCAAACTGTGACTTCAATGCTCTCAGCGGCTTCCCTGTCGGTTGGCTCCATCGCGTCATAAGCGGCAATCGCCTCCGCGCTCGTATGGGTGCGCTTGACACGGCGCGGGAAGGTTTCGACACCGGCTGCTTCCAGTGCTTGAATCTTTTCAACTCGTTCTTGTTCCAGTTTGTTCGGTTGCCACATGGGTGATATTGACCTGAATTTGTGCCTATAAACAGAAGAGCCTGCCACCGGCAAGCTCCTACAGTCTATCATATTCACTTGTAATCGTCAGGATTCAGTATCCCCAAACACCATTTTCGCTAGGTGATGGATTTGATGACGAAAATCATCTCGCCGTCCGGTGCTTTAAACTTGACATTTTCGCCAACCTTCGCACCCAGCAGCGCCCGTCCGAGCGGGCTTTCCACCGAAATCTTGCCATCACGCGGGTTGGCTTCAGCCGAGCCGACGAGACGGTAAACTTCTTTGTCCTTGCTGCCTTTTTCAATTACGGTAATCATCGCACCGAGTTCGACCTTATCTTTTTTGCCGGCGGTCGTCTCGATGATTTGTGCCGTGCTTAAAATCGTCTCCAAGCGCAAAATTTCGCCTTCGACAAAGGCTTGTTCGTTCTTGGCATCTTCGTATTCAGCGTTCTCGCTCAGGTCGCCGCCTTCTTCCAGAGCTTGACGCAGACGCTCGGCGACTTCCATGCGTTTTTGTTCGGTCAAATACTTCAACCGTGCTTCAAGTTCTACCATGCCTTCTGCGGTCAGATATTGCACGTCGTTCATGTCACCCAATCCTCACTTTTCCGTAGTGATATTGCCCTAAAACATAAAAACACAGCTAAATGGCTGTGCCTGGGTGGTACGTTCCCTCAAATTTTGAGTGTGGGACGGAACGTGGTTATATGCGCTGATGGCGGCTAATATAACATAACCTGTTAAAAAAGTAAAGTTTCTCCCCTGACTTAGGGTCAACCGTCCACCCCAAATGCTGAATATCACGGCATGTTATAAGGGCGCAAGACCTTGCACCCTACCTAACCACCTACATCACCACGACTGTAGGGGAGGGGCTGAGACCCTCACATTGTCCCATAATCATTACATTACCACGGTCGTAGGGGAGCACCTATGTGTGCTCCCACAGTATCGTCTGTCATCTGTCGTTGGGAATGCTCTCTCTCCCTCTCGTGTATTTGCTCCCTTCTCCCCTGTTACTACGGGGGAGAAGGGCTGGGGATGAGGGGGTCTATCTTAACTCGTAAACGTCGTATTCTGCGCCCCCTGTGCCATCCCGCGCTGCAAACTCTCGAAATCGCTTGGCGACAGCATCCCTTGCTTGACGACACCGCTGCTGCGCCCACGCCGCTGGTTATAAACCACTTGGAGATACGTATCTTGCGAATTGCCACCGTCGCGCGTGCGGCGGATGTTAACATCCAAGCGCGGGTACTTGATGTCCTGCGTGGTCAGCATCGCCCCCGCTTGCTGGAAGTTGCCGTCCTTGAGTGCGTTTAAGAATTCCTTGCGACCCTTAGCATTGGTCGTGGCAAAGTACATCGCTGGCCCGTACCACTCGTTTGCGTCTTCGTTGAACGGTTCGCCCGCCGCCCGCGCCGCGATGAATGCCGCGAACAAAGCTGCGATCAGGATTTCCACACCCCAATAAGCAAAGACCGCGTTGCCCTGTAGATCAATACCGCTGCTGCTGCTTGTGGATGCGGTTCGGGTAATACTAAAGCCTTGATCGGCGACGAGTTTCATATAGCCGACGAATCCCGTATCATCAACCGCATCCTGTAAACCGAAGTCGATGTATTCATTAAGCTCGGCATCGGTCGGTTCTTCACCGAAATCTTCAACGTAAAACCCTTTGACCTCGTTGCGGAAGCCGATGTAGTACGACAAGCCATGATAAACCGCGAAGATCAGCACGCCGCAGACGAGGCCAACGATAAAAGCCACGAATGGGCTGCGAACTTTGGCGGAGTAAACACCCCGCGCCAATAAACCACCGGCAATCGCACCGGCGACAATTGGGAACAACAAAACCAGATAAAAGTGAATGTAGTAATCAACGGCGAACAAGACTCCGCCCAGCGCCGCACCGGCAACAATCGCCAGCACCACCAGCAGCAAGAACCCTCCAAAGGACACATGATTACTGGCCCGAAACTTCTGCATAGGTTTCCCCCTAAACACGAACCGATAAATAACAATCAATATGACACTACTATACAGGGGAAAGTGATTTGGGAAAATTGGCGGAAGAGGGGATTGTTTTTGTATTCTTCTGCTTATACAAACGAAACGTCATTATCGTTTGGAAGGGCTGTCATCATCATCTTAAGGACTGAGCAACCCGGACAAGCAGATCGATTGTAGGACACCATACTTGCTGTCCCCATATGCACCAAATTAAGCCGCTTATTGAACACATAGAATGTGATTTTGTAGGGGCGTAAGGCTTGCGCTCTCTTGCCACCAACCACCCACGCGACCACGTTTGTAGGGACAGCAGACAGGCTGTCCGCTGCCCCTCACCACACATCTCTTTTGAGGTTTGTACGCAAGACTTTCCGAATTATCCTCGTTTACGGGGGTTTATTCGCCTTGCCAGCGGGTCTATAGTCCCCTTGTGGGGTTATCCGCTGGCAAATGCCAACGCTAAAATCCTTAACTTTCCGCATATGACAATCACGGCTGCACTACTAAACACAATTGTGTTATCCTTAACCGCTAACCGCTAACCGCTAACCGCTAACCGCTAACCGCTAACCGCCACTATTTGTCTTTGCATTGATCTATCGACTAAAGACTACTGACTATCGACTTATTATTTCCTACGTTTGAATCAGGTTTGTGCCACAAACCGTTTTCCAACCTTCCACCAACCTCTCCTGCGCTTTTCTCCCCTGTAAAGTTAGCGCCAACACCCGCTAAAAGTGACCAAATGTTCTGACAAATGTTCACCCTAATCGTTACTGCTTCTGATATCCTATTTGTAGATCGTCTGTATTGGTTCCCCTCGCCCTGAGGGCTGATGGTGGAGTGAGCCTGCGAACGTACTGTCGTGGGGCTAGGGGTGAGGGTTGAACCCCCAACCACATGCAACTTAACAACCATTTGGAAACTCGTATTTGCATTAAGCGGGAGACTGGCGACTGATAGCTGGCGACTTGTCTTTGACTGTCACCTGTCACCTGTCAACTGATAACTCTCTTCCGACACTGACGACACTGACGACACTGACGACATTTGCGACAAATCAACCAATTCTCAACAGCAACAACAACATCAACAGCATCAAAATGCACAGTGAAATTGACGAATTTACAGAATTTTCCGCATTTTCGGCAAATCGTTCCCGTACATCCGCTGCCCAAACTGATTGCCGCATTTGCAGAATTTGCTGCTTTTGCAGTTTCAGCGGTTCGCTCCCATAAACCCGCCGTTGAAAAGTCGTTGTAACATTTGCAACAACTGCAACATTTTCAACTTTTATGATGTTTCAAGAGGCTTTTGTCGCCGCCGCCGCCATAAAACCTTGGCGTTCTATCTATTCTTGGCGTACTGTGCGAAGCCTCCTGTGGATGGCGACTCGTATTCGCCTTTGCCTTTAGCTGATGACTGGCGACTGGCGACTGACGACTAACTTCAAATGGCGCTATACTGCCGCCGCCGCCGCCAATGCCGCCACAAATCCTTCGACTTTTAACCTTTAACCTTTAACCCTGCTCCACAAAAACAAAACGAGCGTTTTCACACTCGTCTTGATCTGTTTTTGCCTTAAGCTGGAGACTGGCGACTGATAGCTGACGACTAATTGACTACTTCACCTTAATCACCCACAGCTCATCTTGCACTTTGCCCAGCCACTCAACACCGTTTTCCGTCACGAGTACATCTTCTTCGAGGCCGATGTACCCGCGACCGGGAACCGGCGCACCCAGTTCCAGCGTGTAGCAGTTTCCCGCCTCGACGATCCCCAGCGGAGTCTTGCCGTAGCGTTCCCACTGCGGCCCCAGCAAGGTCGAACCGTCATGAACAGTACGCCCGATGTGGTGACCGGTCGCGTGTTTATATTCGGGGTAGCCCGCGTCCATCAGCGTCTTACGGGCTGCCGCGTCCACCACGTAACCTTGTACCCCCGGCTTGAGCACTTCGGCAGCCGCCATAATCGCGGCACGAACGGCGTTGAACGCCTTGGTAATTTCCGCCGGAATTTCAGTTTCGCCTTCGGGCTGTAGGTACCACACCCGCTGAATATCCGAGATGTATTCGTTAAGGATGACACCTTGATCCATGTGAATGAGATCACCGGCCTTCGCTACATACTTATCCGAGGGCGAAAGATGCCCGACAGGCGAGTCACCGCCGACGGTAACGGTCGGGCAGTACTTCTCGTCCCACGCCGGAGGCACGCCTTCCTTCTCGTACTCGCCCAGCACGAACTTTGCCATGTCGAGCGCGCTCGCTCCCACTTTGATGTTGCCGGTAATCCGGTCGATGATGTCGTCGGTCAGCTTGATCGCCGCCCGCAAACGGGCAATCTCACCGGGGGTTTTGCGCCCGCGCAGCGAATTGAGAACATCCTCGGCGGAAATCAGCATGTAATCCTTACCCGCCAGATACCGTTGAAGCGTGAGGAACATGCCGTGCGATAGGCCATCAGCAGCCGTGTCACTTTCCGAGAAGTTCACCGCGATTTGAGTAGGCTTAATTTTATCAAGGGCTTCAACCAACGCCGGTTGAATGCTCTGGTCGTAGGAGATGACTTCATCCCAGATGCCCATCGACTGGAAGTTGCCGACTTCATAGCGTCCGGCGATGGCGATCTTCTGCCCGCTGCTGGTGATAATCAGCGCCGTATGCCACGTGACGTTAGCCGGTGAAATCAATGGGAGCGCAGGATCAGAATTATGTGCTGTTTCGCGAACAAACGTCAGCCAGCAGTCGATATTTTTCTCTTTCAAAATACCGACGGCTTGCTCGATTTTTTCAAGCTGAATGGTGAAATCGACCATGATAGACTCCCTCTATTGGCGTGCCGAATGCTGCCGGAATTGTACCGCGCTTCCGCCACATGAGACGACCATGATGGTCTATATGGTTAGTATGAGAGGTTTAACTAGTGAATAACACTGCCACCTCAACCGCGCCAATCAACGCCGAGGTAAAAGTCTCGCCGACTTCGTAGACATCGAGCAGCATAAACCGGCCGCCTTCATGCTGCCAGACTTCAACGAGTTGGTCACGAGGATCAATCAGCCAGTATTCGCGAACACCGTATTTCTCGTACAGCCGGAATTTCTTTTTGCGGTCGATAGAAGCAGTACGAGGTGATAAGACTTCGGCGATTAAATCGGGTGCGCCGCTTAATCGTTGTGTACCAACCATTTCGCACTTGGTATCCGGTGCGAGCCAAATCACGTCTGGTTGAGGAACATTCCGTTCGTCAAAGTAAACATCAACAGGCGCAACATAGGCTTTACCACCGAGTTCTCGTGCTTTGCGTTTAAAGAGTACAGCAGTGTTTCCAACGATGTCTTGATGGGGTAATTCAGGTGTGTACATCTTCACAACTTCACCATCAAGCAGTTGTACAGGTAAATTGGTTTCAGGCAGTTGTAGAAACTCGGTCGCCGTCATGTGTACTTTTATCTGCTCTTTCATCGTTTATGCACCAATACTCACTCCCACCGATCCCACTTCACCAGATCGTCGAAGTCTTTGCGGCCTTCCGGTTTGGCAGGGCGCGGTTCAAGCGCTTCCGGCTGTGGGTAGCCGAACGAGATGGCGATTCGCAGATGCCATTCCGGTGGGAAGCCGAGTATGCCGCGGGCTTTTTCGCCGTCGTAAATCGAGGCGAGGCATGACCCGATACCCAACTCCCACGCCGCAAGCTGCATGTATGCAGCCGACTGTCCGGCATCAAACATCAGTTGGAATTTGCTGTTCGGGTCGGGCGTAAGGATGGCGATCCCCAGCGCCGCCCCCGCCAGATGCCCCGCCCACTCGCCGCAGGTGGAAACCGCTTGCAGCGTCTCGCGGTCACGAATAGCGATAAAAGTACGCTCTTGCAGGTTCTTGGAAGATTGTGCCAAGCGTCCGGCATTCAAAATAGTGTGGATGGCTTCATCGGGAAGGGGTTGGTCGGTAAACTTGCGGATGGCGCGTTTTGCGCGGATAACATCGTAAGCGGTCATGAAAGTTTCTCCCGTTGATAACGACAAATGGACTTGGATGAAGTGATTGTACTCCCAACGCCGCCGCCATTCATGATCCCCTAAGCCATTTAGGGAAGTTGGTATCGGTTGGACTTATAGAACCCTGAAAACTATACAGGTATCCTTAATATCAGGAGACCTGAATAAACGCTATGTCCAACTCACACACGACGGCTCAAGACCTGTTGGCGGTTGTCCCTTTGTTGACTCGCATTATGGCGGTCGAACTGCGGGAAGAAGCGGGCGAGGACACAACTATGCCACAGTTCCGCGTCCTCTCGTACTTAGCCGAAGCGCCGCTGACTGTGAGCGCAATTGCCCGTAAACGGCGGGTGAGCTTCCAGTCGGCGGGGGAACTGGTGCAGTCCTTGGTCACGCGCGGTTGGATCACACGAATCCCCGACCCCGACGACCGCCGCCAATCGCTGTTACACCTCAGCGACGAAGGCCGCAGCCACTACAGCCGTGCCCAGCAGAAAATGCTCGCGCGGTTGGTCATCTATATGGATCAGTTGGATGAGGCGGAACAAACCACTATTCAATCGGCACTCCAATCTTTACACCGGGTCTTGGTTCAAGAGGTAAATGAACATGACGACCATGACTGAAGCTCCCATTCGTGCGGACGCTGTTTTAGCCACCGGGAAACCAGCGGCGGGTGTGCCAATTATCCAAGTTGACCATCTGACCAAAAAGTTTGAGGATTTCACCGCCGTCAACGACATCAGTTTTGAGGTGAAAGAGGGCGAGATTTTTGGCTTCCTCGGCCCGAACGGCGCTGGGAAATCAACCACCATCAAGACGCTTTGCACGCTGTTACAGCCCAGCGGCGGGCATATCCGTGTAGGCGGGTTTGATGTTCAGGACGACCCCGATACCGTGCGCTCGATGATCGGGATTGTGTTTCAGGATAATTCGCTGGACAGCGACTTGACCGCGCAGGAAAACATGGAGTTTCACTGCATGGTTTACCACATCCCCCGTGCCGAACGGGCGGAACGCATTAAACGCCTTCTCGACCTGATGGAACTGACCGAGTTTAAAGACCGCCGCGTCAAAACCTTTTCCGGTGGGATGCGCCGCCGTCTCGAAATCGCCCGTGGGCTGCTGCACGAGCCGCGCTTGCTGGTGCTGGACGAGCCAACCGTCGGCCTCGACCCGCAAACCCGCAACTACATCTGGCAGTACGTCCGCGACCTGCGGCAGGTGCATCACACCGCCATCTTCATGACCACGCACTATATGGATGAGGCCGAAAACTGCGACCGTATCGCCATCATCGACAAAGGGCAAATCGTCGCGCTCGATACACCGGCTGAACTCAAGAAGATGGTCGGCGACGACCAGATCGAACTGACGACCCGTGATAACGCCCGCGTGGTGCAGGTGATCGCTGAAAAGTATCAAGTGCCGGTGGAGGAACGCGAAGGGCATGTGGTCATCCAGGTGCCGTCTGCCGAGAGCTTCGCCCCCAAGCTGCTGGCGGAGCTGCCCACGCTCACCGGCGGCGTGACCATCGAAACACTGCACATCCGGCGACCCACGCTCGAAGACGTGTTCCTGAAGCTGACCGGACGCACCATCCGCGAAGAAGAAGGGGCGAAAGACCAACGCAAACTGAACTTACGGCGGCTGGGTCGGATATAAGGAGGACGATATGGCTACGCAATCGCTACCAACCGTTAAACGGCATACGTTCTCGTACAGCCGCGAACTCGAAGTCATCTATGGCATCTGGCTGCGCGACTTTAAGAAGTTCTGGCGCGAAAAGAGCCGCTTGTGGGGCGGTGTCGCCCGTCCGATCTTGTGGCTGGTGATCCTCGGCAGCAGCCTCAAGCCCGTGGTCACGGATAACACGCTCACCGGAAACGTCGATTATATCCAGTACATTTTCCCCGGTGTTATAGGCCTAACGCTGATCTTTGCCACCATGCAGTCGGCGATTAGCATCATCTGGGATCGCGAGTTCGGCTTCCTCAAAGAAGTGCTGGCCGCGCCCGTGTCCCGCATCTCGATCATCATCGGCAAGGTGCTGGGTGGTGCGACCCAAGCGACTTTGCAGGGCATCATCACGCTCGCCTTCGCCCCGCTGATCGGCTTGCGCCTGACCCCAATCGCGGTGCTGGAACTGATCGTCATCATGTTTGGGGTGTCGTTCGCGCTGACCTCGCTTGGCGTGGTGATCGCCAGCCGCATGACCTCCTTTGAAGGCTTCGGCACGATTTCCAACTTCGTCGTCATGCCCATGTACTTTCTCAGCGGCGGTATCTACCCGACCAGCAGTGCGCCGGAATGGATGCAGCCCTTCATCGCGATCAACCCCCTCAGCTACGGTGTGGACGCGCTTCGCCATATAACAATTGGGCAAGGCACCTTTGCCTTCGGGCTGGATGTAGCCTTCCTCGCAGGGTTCACCGTCGTGATGAGCATGGTCGCGCTGTGGCTGTTCAAGCGGGAATAAATGAAATTTCCCATTATGTAATGTGCAACCACCACGTTTACAGCTTGTGAACAAACGTTCCAGTTGTTATAATTTATGTTCTATTGGGCCGACAGCTTAAGGACAGGGTTATGACCGAACTTTCACAGGCCGCCGTACGCGGATTGGTGATCGCCGCGCAAGGTTTGCAGCAGTCACCCAAGCCCGGCAAAGCCACCCCGAAATCAGTGCAGGACATCATTCGCCAGATGCATGTCCTCCAGATTGACACCATCAGCGTGGTTGCTCGCAGCCCGTATCTCGTACTCTGGAGCCGTTTGGGGGATTATGATCCGCGCTGGCTGGAAAAATTGCTCGAACAGGGCAGCTTGTTTGAGTACTGGTCACATGCCGCCTGCTTCCTGCCGATTGAGGACTTCGAATACTACCGGCTGGCGATGCTGGCGCGTGGCGGTGAGGAAGGCAACTGGCAGCGATGGCTGAATGAACATCGTCATGTTGCCGATACGGTGTTGAACCACGTCCGTGATAATGGTGCGGTGCGGTCTTCCGAATTTGAGCGTACTGATGGGCAAAAAGGTTCTTGGTGGAATTGGAAAGCTGAAAAGATTGCCCTCGAATATCTCTTAGACGCGGGCGAGTTGATGATTAAGAAGCGTCACAACTTCCAGCGCATTTACGACCTGCGTGAACGGGTGTTGCCAAATTGGGATGATGCCAACATGGCAACCGAAGAACGGCGACACGATTATTTTGTGCTGAATACCGTCAAGGCGCTGGGCGTGACAAAAGCCGAGTGGATTGCCGACTACTTCCGCCTGAAGCAGGCTGATGTTCGTGTTTCACTCAAGCGGTTGGAAAAGAACGACCAACTACGCCAGCTCAAGGTCGAAGGATGGGACGTTCTCGCCTATTACCACGTTGATAATGAAACGCTGGTGCAATCTGCTGCGAAGGGTAAAATCCCGCAGTCCAAAACCACGCTGCTTTCACCCTTCGACCCCATTGTTTGGGATCGTAAACGGGCGCTAGCACTCTACAACTTTGACTACCGCATCGAGTGCTACACCCCCGCGCCCAAGCGTATTTACGGTTACTTCACCCTGCCGATCCTTTACAAGAATCAGGTCATTGGCCGGCTTGACCCGAAAGCCCACCGCAAGGAAGGCTTGTTTGAGGTCAAGGCGCTGCACCTTGAGCCGGGTGTCATGGTCGATGATGAATTGGTCGCAGCATTGAAAACCACGCTGCAAGAATGCGCGGCATGGCACCAAACACCAGAAGTCGCCGTCCGCTGGGCGAACGTGCCGGAATTGGTGGAGGCATTGACATAATGGCTGCGAAAAAAGCGAAACCGCTTAATGATACACCTGCCGTAGACGACTATCTCGCGAAGTCCGACCATCCCTTCAAGGCCGAGATGGCAGCTATCCGCCAGATCATCATGGCTGCTCATCCGGGAATTACCGAGGGCATCAAGTGGAACGCCCCCAGCTTTTACTACAAAGGTGATATGGTGGTGTTCACACCGCACGTCCGCGACCACATCCTCATGGTGTTCCCCAATGGCATCGTCATCCCTGATATGGCTGGCTTGCTCGAAGGCGACTACAAAGACCGCCGCATGGCTCACTTCAATGATATGAGTGATGTGCAGGACAAAAAAGCAGCGTTGGAGGCGGCTGTTCGCGGGTGGATACAGGTGATGGACGCGGAATCTGAATAAGTTATTCGGGTCGATAGTTAGTGGCAGGCATTCACAATCTAAGGAGAATAGTGATGGCTCAGTTGAACGCATATGTCCGCTTTAATGGTAACTGTAAAGAGGCGTTCGAGTTTTACCAATCGTGCTTCGGCGGTGACTTGAAGGTACAAACCGTTGGCGAGTCACCGATGGCGGCCCAGTGGTCGCCGGATACTCATAACCGTGTGCTGCACGCCGAGTTGAAGTCCGGCACGCTGACACTGCTCGGCTCGGATATGATCGGAACCGATGCGCCCGTCGTTGGTAATGTGATTTCCCTGTGCTTGGTATGCAGCAGCAAGGAAGAAATCGAAGCCTACTTCAAGAACCTTTCAACCGGCGCGAATGTCACCAACGACCTCCGCAGCGAGTTCTTTGGCACGTATGGCGATCTGGTTGATAAGTTCGGCCTCAGTTGGATGCTCCAATTCGGCATGTCGTAATCTTAGATTGGCAACAAAAAAGCCCGCTTGTAAGTGGGCTTTTTGATTGGTTTTTCGCGAAAATGCTATTCTAAAACAGGGCATTAAAATGCTTATCTCAATAAAAGATAGTTTACCGCGCCGTTCCCCAACGCGCCACAAATTGGGGCTGTTAGCCGCCCCAATCGGTGACATACTGTGCATCCAACCACACCGCGCGAACCCGCGCAGAGAGGAACACAACCATGTCCGCTATCCTCGACTTTTACACTCAGCACAGCCCTATCACTCACCCCGGCGCATATGCCCATCTCTATAACGACCTCCCACGAGAGTTACCAGCCCTGCATCAGGTCATCCAGAACATCTATATCCATGTGTGGAAGGTGCGAAAGTACAACCCCGAATGGTTGAAAGGTCGCACCCACGAATACGAGTCACGTTCGGTTGCCAAATCACTCTCGCTGGTGATGGCGCACAACAGCCGCCCATTAACAGAAGCGCGTCCCAAGAACCAGAAGCTAATTATCGACTGCCGCCATTTCGCCGTCCTGCTGGTCTCCATGCTGCGCTCGCAGGGGGTACCGGCTCGTGTGCGTGTCGGCTTCGCCAGCTACCTCGAACAGTCACATCTGCAAGACCATTGGGTTTGTGAGTATTGGAACGGCGACCGTTGGGTGATGGACGATCCCGACCTGCTCAAGCACGACATCACACCGGAGGAATTTGTGACCGGTGGCAGGGCATGGCAGATGATCCGCAAGCGCGAGGTGCCGGATATTCAGTTTGGCTTCAGCCCGCATGACCGTGGTGAGTGGGCGGTGCGCTACGACCTCCCGCGTGACCTCGCTGCCATGAATAAGTTCGAGATGCTCTCCGGTGATGCGTGGGGTGTCGCCGAGAAGAAAGACCCGATGGTCAACGCCCGTGACCGCAAGCTGTTGGATGAAGCGGCGGCAGTTGTCGGTAAGGTGGACACCGACTTCGAGGCGATGCGCCAGTTCTACGACGCGAACGATGCCCTGCGTGTGCCGGACACCATCCACCTCTACAACTACATCGACAACAAGAACAAAACCGTCGCGTGGGACGACCGTCCATCCGCCTGAGTAAGCACCCATCTGCACAGTCGGAAATAGCCTCTAGCGGCATAGCTCCAAAAACGCCCGACAGTTCATCGGGCGTTTTTGTTTAGCGCTATCGATTGTAAATATAATGACTTAAAAAGTGTAAGGTGGATTGTAAATGGTGTTTCGATTGCATCTATTTGCACGATTGTTAGTCCTTCCCCTTATTGCATTACTTTCTACTCGTGCCAACGCTTCTGATACCTTGCCATACCTCTATTATTATTCAACTGAACAACGCGCATTTATCACCGAAAAAGTAGATGGAACCGATAGTCAAATTCTGACACGCTTTGATATAGCTGACGATAGGATGATTGTCGGCCCCGGTTGGTCACCTTCCGGTAGTTGGTTTGCGTGGACTGTTGGACGTGTGGATGGCGGCTCGATACCTGAGTCAGTTGCAATGCTTGTTAATCGCGATGGCGACCTGATTGATCTTTTTCCTGATATGAATACCAAAGGCGCGGTTGCTCATGTGGAAATGCTTTGGTCGCCGAAAACAGAATTGTTACTCGTCAATTATCGCTATGCAGTTTACGACAATGGGAACCAAACTGAATATAAAAATGAGTTGTTTGTGTATGACCCCACTATCCAAACACGCCTCATTAATTTGCCTCAAGGAGGGATTTTTCATGAGTGGTCACCGGATGGTCAATACATAGTCTCTTATAGCGATCATTCTTCCACGTCACAATTTACATTGCTCCCAATAGCTTCATCTAATGTATCAATAAGCAGAGCTTTTCATCTTGCTCCTGATTGTCCAGATGCCAGCCTGCCAACGTGGTCACCGGACAGCAAAATTATGTATGTCACTGATGAGCAGTTGCTTATCGTTGAAGATTTTGCACACGATCAGGCTTACTCATTTGCGCTGCCCTCGGGTATTGTCCGCTTGATTGACTGGAGTCCTGATGGTCAATCAGCACTTGTTTATACTGCCGAGAAATGTGAGACAAAAAGATCAGTACTTTGGTTGGTTGATCTTCAAACTCAACGTATGCTTGGTTTAAGTCAATCCGCACATTTTCAAATCCCAACTCAACATCAAGCCGCGCGTTACAGTAGTTTCACCCAAGAATATGTTCCGCATCCGAGTACAGCTTGGAACAAAACCAGCCAGTATGCGTGGGCTGTATCCGTTCAAAATACGCCTTACTTGATCCAAAAGCTGCCTGTAAGCGCGGAAGAAATTGTAGGTATTGCAGATGTAAATCCTGCTCGTGTGGATTGGTCAGGTAGCAACCCTTTGCAGCTAATGTTCGTTGATCATGAAACACTCATGGCCTATGTCGTTGGAGAGCATTTAGTCAACAATGTCTTGACCGAGAATCGTTTGAGCAGCGCTGAAATAAGCTACTTTTCAATGTCACCGAATGGTCGTTATTTGGGCTATTTAAATCACGATGCATTTTATGTTGAAGCACTAAATGGAGAGACTGCGGTTAGTTTTAATTTGATCGGTTCAAATCAGGGTGCTGTTTCAAATACTGATCTAAGTTGGCATCCTAATCAGGATTGGTTATTTGCAATGGGTGTCACCACCAGTAAATTGACGAGATTGATTGATGTTGTAAATGCGACAGGGAGCGTTCACCGTCAAATCGGTGGGTGTTCACTGACCCCTTCATGTTTCGGTTGGCTGCCGAATGTAACTCCTTAACAAAAACGCCCGACAGTTCATCGGGCGTTTTGCATTGAACCAACGTTAGTCCGCTGGCAGCGGGGGCGGTGTCGCGGCGGCGGCGGCTTGCATTTCTTGGGTCGCCGTTTTGCGCTCCTTAATCGCCTTCAACATCTCATCCACGCGGCTGAACTTCAGGCGCGGCGCGTTGCGGAATTCACCGCGTTCCTGTTCCGCCATGTCGAGGAAGTGCCAATCGGCAAAGGTCACATACTGGATGCCGCGTTCGTGCAGCAGAGCCTCCAGCTTGGCGCGGTTAGGCGTAGCAGGGGCGAGCGTCTTACCCGCCTTCACATCTTCGAGCAGGCTGTTCACCGTTTCCACCGAGTCCGGCTTGTTCGTCCCGATGATGCCGCTGGGGCCGCGCTTAATCCAGCCGACCACGTAATCACCGATAACCTGTTCGCCTGTTTTCGGCGCGGTCAGCACCCGTCCGAGCGTATTGGGGATCGTCCCCTTCTTGTCATCGAACGGTACACCCGGCAGCGCCACGCCATGATACCCGACCGACCGGAACACCAGCCCAACCGGAATGGTTTCAAACTGGTCGGTGGGAACCGCTTTCAGGTTGCCCTTGTCATCCGGCACCAGCGCGTTCTTGACGATCTTGATCGCTTCTACCCTGTCCGTGCCGATAATCTCCACCGGCGACACACAGAAGCGCATGATGATCTTACGTGGCTTACCGGTATCACCACCCTGCGCCGCGAAGCCCTTCAGGATTTCAACGTTCTTGGTCGCCACCTTGTCCTCGCCGGAGTCGACATATTGGCGGCTCACAGGGTCGAGGGTCACTTCTTCCTGCGCGACGATCACACTCGCGTCGTCCAGTTCCCCCAACTCCTTGATTTCAGGGTTGGTGAAGGCCGCCTGTGCAGGGCCGCGCCGCCCCAGCACATAAATGTTCTTGACGCTGCTGCGCTTGAGCTTATCGAGCGCGTAATCGGCGATGTCGGTTTCGGTCAGCTCGTCCGGCGTGCGTGCCAGAATGCGGATGACATCCATCGCCACGTTGCCGAGGCCAATGACCGCTACGTTTTCCTGTGTCAGGTCGAATGGATGGTCGGCAAAATCAGGGTGTGCGTTGTACCACGCCACGAACTCGGTCGCGGGGTGACTGCCGGGGAGGTCTTCACCGGGGATGTCCATGCGCCGGTCGGTTTGTGCGCCGACGGCATAAATGATCGCGTGGTAATAGTTCACAAGATCGGCGTGGGTGACATCCTTGCCGAACTCGACATGCCCGTAAAAACGGAAGTTTTCATCTGCGGCGATGCGTTCGTAGGCTTTCGTCACACTCTTGATCTTTTGGTGGTCAGGCGCGACACCGCCACGCACCAACCCGTAAGGAGTTGGCAAGCGGTCAAACATATCAATTTCGGTGATGAGGTCAGCTTGGGATTGGAGGTGAGCCGCAGCGTAAAACCCGGACGGCCCAGAACCGATGATGGCAACCCGCAGTGGGTTCGCCTGTGTTCCTAGTGGTTCAGCCATAAGAGACTTCTGCTCTTTCTTAATTGGGAATTGTGAGTTCGTTCACAAACCAATTATAGCATAGGATAAGCGAGATTCCCCTAGCCAATGCGAACAGCATCAGCCGAGAACGGCTCGGCAATATATCCAAAAAATTAAGTTGGGCCGGAGGCTGGTTGTATAATATTAGGTGTCTATGAGGATTTTATAAAATAAGTTTTCAAGCGTCGTTACTATGACTACCGTGACACCCATCGCAACCGCCTGTACGTTCACTGCTCTTGAAAACGGCGTGTGGGTCTTTAAGTTCCTCGAATCCACCCATAAAGCCGTCGATGAATGGCTTGGCTGGCAGGAATACCTTATTAGCACCCAACCGCTGCCTGCCGATGGAGTCGCGCGGATGATCGTGGATATTCGCAAGTCTGGTTTGCCGCCGTTCCTTTACACCTTACAACAGGCAAGAGTGTGGCGCAGTAAACATCCCGAAGTGGAAACGATCCTGCTCAAGGTTGCGATGGTGACGAATACTACCGGCACACTCCAGCAGCGGTACGCCAACCTTATTAAAGACGGCGTGAATGTATTCGGGATGAATGCCATACGGATCGAACTCTTTCCCGCTGCCTTCGATCAAGCGATTGAGTGGCTGCTCAGGCCAGAGTCCTAAACTTATGGGCCGCGTAAGGGTCGTCCACCAGTATCCCTGACGAATGCCTCCTGAACACAAGTTATATATATCAATCAAAAAATCTGAATTTTATAGATGATTTATATCGTTATGTTGTGCATCAGGGGGTAAATCTCATATGCAACCGCTTGATAACCGATGTGCCTATCACAAACTAGACGCGGGCATTCGGGAGTTTGTGTTCCTCGAAAAATCACCGCAGGCCGTTGGTGAATGGATACAGCACCTCAACCACATCATGCGTGACGATCTGCCGCGACCGGATACGCAAGAACTGCTCCTGTTCGACATCCGCCAGCATGTGCCGGGAGCGGTGTATACCGCCCGCTCCACGCATGGCGCAAGCGTCATCAACCGGACGACGACCGAACCAGCGCCGCCGTCCTGCTGCGTAATCAGGCACAGTTTGTCCTGAATATCACGAATAAAGTGGTCAACATCGTCGGCCTCGAACGCATCAATGTGCGCTGCTTCGTCCATGACCACCAAAAAGCCATTGATTGGCTGCTCACCTAGAAGTGATTACGCCTTCAGCGGCAGCACCAACTCCTTGTGGAATGGCGTGATCGACACCAGCACCCCGCTGTCATCAATAATGAACGAGTCCTCAATCCGCATCCCGATGCCCTTATCCGGGTAATACAGCCCCGGCTCAATCGTGATGAAGTTGCCCTTCTCGAAAATATCCTTCGTCTCGCGGTGGCTGATCGACGGACGTTCGTGGATGTTCAACCCCACGCCATGCCCCAAACTGTGCGAGTAACCGATGCTGCTGCCGGGTTGGCTGCGGCGCGTCGGGTGGCCTTTGCCCTCGAAGTAATCCAGCACCGCGTCCTGTAACTCGTGGCAGGGCTGCCCCGGTTCGGCGTAGGTATCCACCGACACCTTAAACGCTTCCATCACTTGATCGTAAATATCGCGTACCTCATCCGGTGCGTAGCCGATGCACCACGTCCGTGTCGTGTCGTGGTGGTAGCCGCCCCCCAGTTGGCGCGGGAACAGGTCGAACACAATCGGCTGGCCGAGCTTGAGTGCCATCGCTGACTCGCCGCGGCTGTGCGGGAAGCCGCCGTCGCGCCCCTGCGCGAAGATCATATCGGTGTCCTCAAGTTCGCGGTCAAGCAGTTCCCGCCGTACGAAGCGTTTTACGTCGCCAATCGTCAGCGGTGTGCCGTCCGGCTTCACCACCGTATCGCCCTCGGCGCGGTGGCTGCCGATGTAATCCCACACGGCTTGCAACACCTCGCTCGTCTTATCCGCCACTTCGCGGATGACGTGGATTTCATCAGCATCTTTAGTCAGGAAGGCTTCATCGAAGATTGTTTTGCCGATTTCCCCGACCAGTTGGTACTGTGGGAACGCCTTCTCCAGCAGCCGTGCGCGTTCCACCCACGCGCCGATCTCGCCCGTACCGTAGATGCCAATCTTTCCCGCCGGAATAGCGAATCGCTCGAAAATCGCGCCCCACAGGCCGATCTGCATCTTGCTCTGGTCGCCCTCGGCCTTCGCCACGATTTGATCCCAATTGAAGTCGTCATAGGTTAGTACCTCAAGGCCGCTTTTCGCCGCTTCTTCAATTTCCATCACGCTCACGATTAGCACCGGTGCGCTGCCTCGCTTCTTGATCGTCATCCCGCCATGAATATCCTTACCGTTGGAAAGATACGCGCGGTACGTGTTCTGGAACTCGCCACCCGCCACCACAATCGCCTGTAAATCACGCTCGCTCATCAGCCTGTCAATGTCAGAACGCATCTGTTTTCCCCTATCCACTCAATAGACTTTTGAATTTTGTTAACAGTTTAACGCATCCGTAATACGTATTCATCTTGCCGCTATAGACCACGCATGGCATAATCCAGTATTATAGTAATAATTGTGGTTTATTCTTAACAATTAAGTACAGCTATTATTGTATGATAATAGTTGCTGCTGACAACGAATGAATTGTGATCTTATCGTGCCTATTCTGAATATTAATGACCTTGCTCACGAAGCCTCGATCTCGAACACCCAACTACTCTCCGTTCTGAACAACGAAGCTAGCACCCTTGATACTGATGTGGTCAGGCGGCTCCTCAACGTCGTCCGTAAGTACGGCCTTGAGCGCCAATTTTATGAACTTACCAATCGCATCCACACCATCGGCGTGTTTGTCCCGCACCAGATTGGCCTCGACTTTGTGGGCAACATCGCCCAAGCTGTCACCGAAACCGCAGCCGAGTATGGTTACGCGGTTGAATACCATGTTCAGCGGGCGTTCAAGCCCCTGCAAACCGATGATTTTCTGGATTTGATCGGTAACAAAGGCGCAATCGTCATCGCTAGCGACGATGCCCGCATCATCGCCCAAACCTGCCTCATTCACAACTGCCCTTACGTGTTGATCGAAAATGAATTTCGCGAAAATTTAAGCTCTGGTCTCGAAATCGTCACCAACAACCGGCAGGCCATTCAGGACGCGGTGAATTACCTCATCGGTTTGGGTCATCAGCAGTTCGCTTATCTGACTGGCAATCTCGATAACCAGAGTATGCGAGACCGTTTGGATGGCTATCAAATGACCCTGCGAGCAGCCGGTATTCCCTATGACCGTGATTGGATTATCGAAACCAATTGGCGTACCGAAAATGGTTACGAAAAATCAAAACGATTGTTTGTGGGTGACCATAGGCCGACTGCCGTGTTGTGCGGCAATGATATGATCGCGCTCGGTGTCATGCGAGCTGCCGGGGAAGCAGGGCTAATTGTTGGTCAGGATGTTTCCGTGATCGGTTTTGACGATTTGCCCGCCGCTGCCCAATCTCAACCGCCCCTGACCACCCTTCAGCAGCCGATGCGGCAGATGGGCGAAATGGCCTTCGTGCAACTGCTGAACATGATGCACGGACATATGCCTTATCTACGGCATTTGCGGGTCAGCGCCCATCTCATTGTGCGTGGCTCAACCGGACCCGCGCCACACGTGTTTCTAACCCATTGAAGCAAAACCGCCTCGGACGTGAGGCGGCTTTTGATTTGACTCATGACTACCGGCTACTACTGCACCACAATCGGCCCGCTTAACCCGAAGTTCGTGCCGATCAGCACCAGATCGCTGATGTTGATGACCCCATCGCCGTTCAGGTCAGCCGCTGTGGGTGCGGGTGGAACGGTCACATCGAAGTTGGCGCTCACCAACGCCGCATCCGCTACATCAATAATCTGGTTGCCATCTGTGTCGCCGATGATGAAGGTCTGCGAACCGAGGTCAATCGCCGCGCCATCACCCGCGACCGTGATGTTATACACCAGCGCGAGGTGCGAAGGGGCGCTCACCAGCAGCACGTAGCTCCCCGCCGGAATTTCCGCGAAGCTGAACACGCCATCTGCTCCGGTTACGCCTTCCTGTACCAGACTGCCGTTCGCCGTAAGCTGCACCACCACACCCGCGTTATCCGCCGCGAGCGGGTTCACGATGCTGCCCTGAATGCTGCTCAGGCCAATGGCAACCGATGTCGGTTCCGGGGTAACTTCAAGCGTCGGCTCGACCGTCACTTCAACGGTGGGCGGCAGCGTCGGTTCAAGGGTTGGCTCGGCAGTCGGCACTTCTGCCGTCGGCAAAACACCTGCCGTAATCATCGGCGTAGCATTCACCAGATTCAGCGGTAGCGGGTTGCTGCGGCTGTCCACACCCAGAATCGTGCAGTTCAGGCTCGCGCTCGTGGCGTTTTGAAGGGTGTACTGGAAGGTGAACGCCGTACCATTTCCGCTAAACGCTGGATTCGGTTGCAGTCGTGTCGCCGCCACCAGCCACTTACCGTCGGGCTTCATGCCTGTGTTGACGTAATAACTGCTGCCGCTGGTGAAGGCATCCCCTTCAACGTGCATCGTGCCGGCCAGCAGCGTCGGGTCGGTAAGGCAGGTCACTTGTAACCCGTAAAGTTCGGTCACGTTCTCCAGCCGCACGGCCACAGTGATCGTATCGCCTGCATTCGCCGTTTGCGGGTTCACCTCCAATCGCACGACGGGCGGGGGTGGGGCATCCTGTGCCTCGGCGGGGAGTACGAAGGCCAATAGCACAAGGGCTAAAACCAAACCTGCGGCCTGTTGTTTACGGTTCATCCATTGCATACAGTTTTACTTTGTACTCGTTGAACAGTTGAGGAATAGTCAAGTGACTATCCATAGACAATACCGCATCTCGCTCAATCTGCTTATGGGAAAAAGGTCTCTGCTTGGTTTGAAAACCTTAACCCTTTTACGGTTCATGCGTCCGGTACTAATCTATGGCATAATCTTCTCAGAGGAGATCGAGGTGTTATATGGTTGACCAATTCAAACTCCGTATGACGGCGGCTGAATATCTGCAAATGCCAGAATCCAACCAGCGCACCGAACTGTTGGATGGTGTATTCAGCAGATATGGAGAAGATGAGATGAGTCCCGCGCCGGTTAACGACCATCAACGATTGGTGCGCCGCAGTTCGCGTGTCCTTGAAGACCTCATTCCCAATGGGGAAGTTTTCACCGCGCCAAGCGATGTTCATTTTGATGAACTGAATGTGGTTCAGCCGGACATCTTTTGGGTTGCTGAAGATAGCCAGTGTGTGGAAGTGGATGGCAAATATTGGTGCGGTGCGCCGGATTTGATTATTGAGGTACTGTCACCGGGAACCGAGTTTAAAGATCGTGGCAAGAAATTTCGCCTTTATCAGAAATATGGTGTACACGAATATTGGCTCATCAGCCGCAGTGAATCCTTTATTGAGGTATACACTTGGCAAGAGGGCATCTTTGTCCAGCAGGGGGTTTATAGTATCGGTGATACGTTTAACTCGCCTGCATTAGGTGGTAAGAGTGTTGATGTAAATCTCATTTTCCCACCCTAACGCTAATCTCTGCTCCGCCGCTTTGCCCGCGCCTCGATACTCTCCTCAGCCACCACATCGCCAGCCGTTTTGGGAGTCGCAATCCGCTGCGTGACATAAATTCCACGATGACCGGAAGCGAGGTAAGCCACAAAACACGCCACCCCCACATACAGCAAACTTCCCCCGCCGAATAACTCCACCGCCATCAGCGTACACGCCAGCGGCGTATTGCTCGCTCCCGCGAACACCGCCACGAACCCCAGCGCCGCCATAAACGCCGGCTCAATCCCCAGCACCCGCCCGACGCTGTAACCCGCCGTCGCACCCATCACGAACAGCGGTGTAACCTCGCCGCCCATGAAGCCGGTTCCCAACGTCACCGCTGTGAACACCACCTTTAGCACAAACGCCAGCGGCTCAACCCCCGTGCCGTTCATCGTGTTCTGGATGAGCGACAAACTCAGCCCCAGATAGTCTTGCTTGCCGAGTATCACCGTCAGCCCGATGACGATTACGCCGCCCACGACCGGACGCAGCGGCGGATACACGATCAACTTGCGGCTCAGGTGTCGGATATACTCAAGTAGTTCGACGAACACTAGCGCCACCCACCCAAAGATGATTCCCGCCAGCACCACCGCCCCCAGCAGCAGCGGCTGAATCCCGATTTCCGCCAGCGCCGGATAATGCGAATGACCCACGCCCCACGCCCTTGTCACCATATCGCCCACCAGCGCCGCCGTCAAACACGGCACAACCGCGTCGTAGCGGATGCGCCCCATCGCCGGAGCTTCCAGCGCGAACACGAACCCCGCGATAGGCGTGCCGAATACCGACCCGAAGCCCCCGCTGATCCCCGCCAGCACCATCAACCGGCGGTCCTCGCCCTCCAGCCTCAACACCCGCCGCAGCCCATCCGCCAAACTGCTGCCCATCTGGATCGCTGTACCTTCACGCCCCGCTGAACCGCCAAATAAATGTGTCAGCACGGTGCCGATGAGAACCATCGGAGCCATCCGCAGGGGTATCGGGTCTTTGTTCAGGTGGACTTGCTCAATCACGAGGTTGTTTCCCCGCGCCGCGCTCCCGCCCATCCGGTAGTAACTCCACCCGATGACCAACCCCGCCAGCGGCAGCAGGAACAGCAGGGCAGGGTTCGCCACCCGCACCGCCGTCGCCCAATTCAGCGCCACGAGGAACACCGCCGAAGCCGTGCCGGAAAGCACCCCTACCGCGCTCCCCAGCACCACCCACTTCACCAGCATCCCTACAAACGCCCGATGCTCACCCAAATTCATCCGTGACCACATGGCATACCCTCATACAACAAAAAAGCCCCTACCCAACACAAACATGCAGGGTAGAAGCTATCAACCGCAGCGGTATAACCCAAGCCTCATTGGGAGTCACTTCCGCGACTGCCACCGATCATAACGCTTTCCCAAACACCGCGCAAACCCCTCATCGCGCGACCCAACTGATCTCTATCTCTGCATTTCCTTGACGTTCTTGGCGACTTGGCGGTTTACGCCCTCCGCGTTCTCCGCGCCTCTGCGGTTCAATTGCTTTGTCTTTTCTCTATAATCTCTGTGCCTCGGTGGTTTAATTCGTCTTCTGCTTTTGCTGGAGACTGGTAGCTGATGACTGGCGACTTTTCCTCACCATCCTCGCCCATACCCCAGCGCGATCAATATCACTGTCACCAAACCGTATCCCATCTCCATCATGCCGATGTGCTTGGCCTGTCGCGGCTTGCGGAAGCGTGACAATCCCACCACCGACCGCACCAGCAGCAGCCCACAAACCAGCACCGCCAGCCACGGCGCGGCATCACTCACTGCCAACAAGATACTAACCACGACCGCTGCGATATGCGCCACAAGCGATGGATACGGTGAAATTGGCTTGTCGTGTTCTAATTTCAACCGCTCCCGTACGTATAAAATTGAGGGCACACTGCGGCACGCCAGCAGCACCCATAACACCAACGCCGCTTCGAGCGTCCACCCGCCAAGCAGCGCAATCGCCGGTGCGATGCTCCCCAACGCCAGCGCCCCACCAATTTCCGGCAGCAGTTCGCGGCTCTGGTTACGCGCATCAAAATAGACTTGTATCAATAGCAGCGGCAGCGCCATCAACAAGGGAATGAAAAAGGTACGGTCGGCGTTCAACGCCACCACCAACAGCAGCGCTCCCGCCGCCAAGCCGTAGCCAACTGTGAATCGCTCCGCCCAGACGGTGCGTGGAGGTCGCCGTCCCTTCAGCCGGTCTTTGATTGCTACCTTGAACGGTTGGTGAATCAGGAAGGCGCTGAACGCCGCCAGAGCCAGCAGCACACCGTTGATCGTGCCTGCCACCAGCAGCCCCAACAAAATCGGCTCAAGCAAGAAGCCCCAACCACCATGCTCGGAGGGCAGGGCGACAGACTTCATGATGGCGCGGCGGTTCGGGGAGGAAGAAGAAAAAGCCATGTGCGATTACAACCCGGATGAAATACGATAAACGATTATAGCGTATGGGTCTAGGGGTGTGGGTTTAAGCGGTTCAATGCGGATTGTATGCCCTTATTTCTTTGCGTCTTCGTGGTAAAACGTATTGATTTACTCTGCCCGTTCGCTGCGAATTTCGCGGGTGCGTAAAAACGCCTCGATCACTACGAACACCAGCGCCACGAGGAACGCAATCGGCAGGTTCAGCACACGGGGGATTTGCAACCAACTACAGGTTACACAAAATAAGCCGATCCAAATACTCTGCCGGACG
The DNA here is from genome assembly GCA_020161935.1 of Chloroflexota bacterium. Lineage (GTDB taxonomy): Bacteria > Chloroflexota > Anaerolineae > Aggregatilineales > Phototrophicaceae > CFX2. The sequence continues at coordinate 547,969 of JAIUNI010000002.1, read as the reverse complement.
ATCACCCCACCCGGCGGCAGTTCCGCGCTAATCGGGGTGAAGCGCACATTCAGGTAGCGCACGAACGGGATCACTGTGCCGGTCACCGCCATTTGCAGCAGCAGAAAAAACACCCAGCGCTGCCCGACGCGCGGCAGCGAGGTCGTCACCAGTTGGAATAGGCCAATCCAACCCAACGCCATAAACACCACACCCGTAACCAGCACACCAATATGGTCAGGGGGGATTTTATCGGCGGGGAAAAGGTCGCCTTCTGTTTCTTTCAAGTCATCAAATGGTTGTTCACTCATGTCCAAAAGTATAGCAAAGACTTGGCCTATGACCAATTGTTATAAAAACTTTAAGAAATGGAGAAATTATAGCCAACCTTTTACCGCTTGCCTTGCATATCCGTTACCCCCTCCGTTACAATGCGCCTTGTATTCTCCATCCGCGCCTTGCGTCTTAACATTTCGGGTCAAGATGAACGAGGCTGCATCCGGCGTTTTTCAAGCATGAAGCGCCTAAAAGGTTGATGTGATGGCTGCACCAGTAATCACGGACCATCAACAACAGAGTCGCCGCAGACGTATTCTTTTCGAAAATCTCACGGCTTACGCATTTCTCGCCCCTGCGCTTATCCTCTTATTTGTGTTCGGCATTTATCCGGTCGGCTTCGCTTTTTTCGTCAGCCTGCATCGCTGGCGGCGTTTTCCCGGCGACTACTTGGGTCTGAGCAATTACGTTCAGGCACTCGACCATTTAGCCTATGTCCTGTTCTTCTGGATGGCGCTTGCCTTACTCTTTGTTGCCGGTCGGCTGCTCTGGCGGTTATGGTCTCAAGCCACCGAGCGCCTACCAGCGCTTTCAGCCATCATCCCCGGCATCGTGAACGGCGCGGCTGTCATTCTGCTGCTCAATTGGGTGACGATCCTCCTGCCCATCATCTTGAATATTCCGCAGCGCATTCGCGGTCAAGAGCGCGTCCCCGGTTTATTCATGCAGCAGTTGGTCGCCAGTTTTCAATTTCCCGAAGCGGTAGCTGCGGGCAGCCCCTTCCTGCTGGTTGCCGTGATTGCGATTATTGTAACCTTTCTTTGGCTGCGGGTTGTACGCTCGGAAAATCGCTTCAATTATCTACTCTGGGCATCCGGCGCGGCGGTGGCTGCGGCCATCAGCTTTTTCACCTTTCAGCTTACCTTTACCGAAGTGCAAACCACCATCGCCGAAGCGCAGGCTAACGGTGAAGCTCTACCCATTTGGTCGCAGGTCATTTTCATCACGCTCGGTGTGGTCGCCCTCGTCGCGGCCTATATCGTATGGCAGCGCGCCCTTAAGCAGGACAGCGACCGGCGCTTTGTGGCGTGGGTTGGGGTAGGTTTGCTGCTCATCATAGGCGGCTATTTGCTCGTGGTTCAAATCCCGCAAGCGCTGACGAATGCCGACCCTCAAGTCTTGCGGGGGTTAGGTATCACGGTGCTGTTCGCCCTCGGTACGGTTCCCTTCCAACTCGCCATCGGGCTTGGGTTAGCCTATTTGCTGTTCCAAAACATCAGGGGTAAGTCGTTCTTCCGCATCGTGTACTTCATGCCGTACATCATGCCCTTTGTCGCCACCTCCATCGTCTTTCAACTGATCTTCTCGTATCGCCCGACTTCCATCGCCAATCATGTGCTCGAACTTTTCGGTATCGGTGCTCAAAAGTGGCTGCTGGAACCGACCGGCATTTTACGCTTGGCCTTTGGTAGCTCCGTGCCAGAAATCCTCGCAGGGCCGAGCTTGGCGCTCATCGTCATCATGCTCTATACCACATGGACGTATATCGGTTACGATGCGGTCGTCTTTTTGGCTGGGTTGGGTAATGTCGCGCCGGAATTATACGAAGTCGCCCGTATTGACGGTGCGTCGAATTGGAAAATGTTCCGGCATATCACGCTGCCGCTGCTCTCGCCGACAACCTTTTTCCTGTCGCTCATCGCCATTATCGGTACGTTCCAAGCCTTCACCCAAATTTGGATTATGCGAACACCGGCGGCTCAAAGTTCGGTGGATACCTTAGGTGTTTATATCTTCCGCGTCGTCCAAAACACCGATCCGAATATGGGCTATGGCTCGGCTGTGGCCTTCGTGCTGTTCGGCATCATCCTTCTACTAACTATTTTCCAAAATCGCATCATGGGCAGCAGGGTGTTTTATGGCTGAGACCAGTTTACCCATTACCCGCACCAGCGGCGGCACCAAACAGTCAAGCTCGCCGATCAAGTGGGATAAGGTGTTTACCTATGCCGTGCTGGGTTTCGGCGTAATTCTGATGGTCTTCCCCTTCCTGTGGATGGTGAGTTCGTCCCTCATGAGCCTTTCGGAAGTCACCTTTGGCAGGTTGTTACCGAGCCAACCGCTGTTCTCCAACTATGCCGAAGCCTTCCAACGGGCGAACTTCGGTCAGTTCATGTGGAACAGCGTTCGCATCACCGCCATCACTTTGACAGGACAACTGCTCGTTTGTATCCCCGCCGCCTATGCCTTCGCCCGTATGCAGTTTATCGGGCGGAATATCCTGTTCACTATGATGCTCGCGACCATGATGATCCCTGAAGTCGCCCGCTTTATTCCCAATTATCTGACGGTGATCTGGTTAGGCCGTTTGAGCGACAGCCTGCTCGGCATACCGTGGGTTAATAACTGGCCCGCGCTAACCGTGCCGTTTATGGCGGTTCCGTTCACCATCTTCTTACTCCGCCAATTTTTTATGCAGCTTCCCGAAGACCTGTGGGATGCCGCCCGTATCGACGGAGCAGGGCATATTCGCTTCTTGCGGTCGGTCGTCATTCCGCTTTCCACCGCGCCCATCATGACTGCCATCACCTTTGGCTTTATCGGCTCGTGGAATTCACTGCTGTGGCCGCTGCTGCTCACCCAAACCGACGAATGGCGACCGGTGGCGGTCGGGCTAACCAAGTTCGTCAACAGTGATGCGCCCAACGAGTTACATCTTCAAATGGCGGCCTCGGTTTTGATGATTATCCCGATACTCACGCTGTATTTTTTCACCCAGCGTCAATTTACCGAAGGTATTGCGACATCTGGCTTAAAAGGTTAAGGCCCTCCATCGCTTCGGCGGTGTTATTTCAAAGTGCGATCCTCCTCGTGCGAGGCGCTTCGAGAGGATAGCAAAATGATTAGGAGAAACGAACAATGCGGAAACTGTTAAGTGTATTGAGTCTTATTCTCGTATTCGCTATGGGCTTGGGTGTCATCCGCGCTCAAGATTCAATCGAGGAAGTTGACCCGAGCGGTCAAACCGTCGTCTACTGGCATCAATATCAGAACGAGAGCGCACAGGGTAATACCATCGCCGCTATCGTGGAACAGTTCAACGCCACTAATGAATATGGCATCACCGTCGAAGCGTCGTTTCAGGGTACGTACAGCGACCTGAGTGCGCTCGTCAACGCGGGCATCACCTCCGGCGAACTCCCGAACCTCGTGGCGGGTTACGCCAACGATGCCGCCAGCTACGCCCGTGATGCGTCTGCCGTTGATCTGACCCCCTACCTCACCAGCGAAAAGTGGGGCTTGGGTGCAACACCCGACATTAACCAAGCGCTGATCGCTGCCAACACGGTTGACGGTCAGGTTCTGGCGTGGCCGAACCAATCGTCGGCTCAGGTGTTTGCCTACAACCAAACCCTCTTGACCGAACTGGGCTTCGACGCACCGCCGACCACCATCGAGGAATTCAAGGAACAGGCTTGCGCCGCCTCAGAAGCGACCAATGCCGCTGGTGGCGACGTTCAGGGTTTCGCCATCACCACCGATGCCTCGGCCTTCGAGTCGTGGGTCGCCAGCCAGGGTGGCAGCATTTACCATGACGGCGCGTTCGACTTCACCAGCGAAGCCGTCATCAACACCTTCCAACTGTACCAAGACCTCTACAGTCAGGGCTGCGCCTACATTCCGGCGGAACGCTTCGGCGAACAGGTTGACTTCAACAACGCCCTGCTGCCGTTCTACATCACCAGCACCGCCGGTTTCACCTTCGTGATCGATGGTTTCAAGACCAGCGGCATCGAAGCCGACTGGAAAGTTCAGCCCTTCCCCCACACCGAAGGCAACGAAATTGTTCAGGCGTTCGTCCCCAGCATCATCCTGATGCCCTCAACCCCTGAAGCCCAACTCGCGAGCTGGCTGTTCCTGAAGTACATGGCCTCGCCTGATGTCGCGACCCAGTGGAGCGCTGGCACGGGTTACTTCAACCCCGTTCCGTCGACCGCAGCCGCGTTGGAAACCGCGACCTTCACCGCCGAAGGTTTGGCTCCGTACTTCAACGAATCGAACGCGCTTCTGACGAAGGAAGGCGTGACCGTCTACTCCAGCCCGGCCATCAGCGCCTACAGCACCGTTCGCGGCCTCATCAGCACCGCCATCGCTGACGTGACCAGCAACGCGAAGCCGGTTGCCGAAGTCGCCGAAGGCTTGCAAGCGGCTGCCGAACAAGCCGTTGCCGATAGCCAGTAACTACTAGGCCATAAATGAAAAGGGGTATACCACGCCAGTATACCCCTTTTTAATTTGTCTAAAGTTGAAGTTTGCCCTAGCTCGACTCGATCAAATGATGCAAATCTTGGGTTTCGCGCGAGGGGTTAATCTTATAAACACTCCGCAGCATCTCGGCAAGCTGGCGATATTGTAGAATCGCTTCCTGTTTACGCCCTGTCTTATGGTAAATCATCATCATTTCGCGGTATATATCTTCACGTTCGGGCGTGTGGGCGAGGGATCTGCTGAAATAACCGAGCGCATTGTCAAGGTCATTCCGCCGCTTATAAATACGTCCCAAACTAATCAAGGCTTGCGCGTTGAGTAAACGCAACTGGTCACGCCGCTGGGTGATCCACGGCATATCCGTGTCCTGTAGGAACGGCGAACGGTAACACTCGACGGCACGCAGCAGGAGTTCTTCTTCCTTATCCTCACTGCTAATCATGGCTTGCTCAACATCCGACTGGAAGTCGAACACATCATAATGCCGCGTGAGCTTTTTGCCGGGGGTATAAAACCCACTCGCGTACTGCGTCATCTCGTAGGTTTTTTGGGTGTCAATTTTGAGGCTGATACGTTCACTAATCTTGCGTTTGGTCACATGGAAAACGTTCGTGGCTTCTTTAACAGGGAGTTCAGGCCAAAATGTTTCAAAGATTTCTTTCCGCGTCACCAGCGGGCGATCCATAAAGAAGAAGAATAGGTTGCGCGGCAGCGCCCCGTCCCAGTTATCCACAATTTGCCCGTTAACCAGTGTGTAGCCCGTGCCAAGTGCATAAACCTCAAGTTGGGGGTTTGCCTGTTTTTCCAGCGTAAACATGCCGTTATCTTTTCGGCGTTCCGTACCGAGTACCGCCGCCTCACCGCGAGCGATCAGGTCGTACCACGGTTGATGCATCAACATGCGCGAGTTGAATACGAGTTGGACGTGGGCGGGCAGAGCAGCGACTAAATGGGCAATAAATTTATTAAATTCATTGTCAAATGGAATGCGGTCAAGTTCATCAATGTAGAGGATTGTTTGTTTGGCTTGAATAGCGGCAAGGTCATAAGCCAGTGCTTCACCGAGTTGGGCTGCTTTTTTGCGACTTTGTAATGCCGTTTTGGTCGCATCGCCAAAGCTGCCATTGAGCTTTTCAAGTTCTTGAACAAGGCCGCCAAGCCACAGAGTAAGGCTCGTTTGATCTTCGGTAATGCGATAGTATAACAAACCGTCTTGGGTATTTTCGTAGTAGTAAGTGAGGAAAAGTGTTCGGTAGTTCGTCCACGGATAGAGCAGCACAACTTTCTTGCCGGACGACCGTTCACGGAAGGACTCAAGGGTCACCTTAGTAACGCCTTCTTGTACCATGTTCTACCTTAATCCAGACGAGAAAATACTCTGGATACTCTGTAAGATTTAGAAATAATCTATTGAAAATACCACCGACCTGCTATATAAGCAACCTCTCAGCTATTATACTCAAACATTCGTCGCTTAGATAATGATAATTTTGAACAATATCGTAACAAATACTCGTAAGTACTTAAATTTGCATACAGTAGGCAATATTTCTCACCTGCTAGAACCACTTTTGCTGCTGGTCATGGTTTATGCATTCTGGCATCCGATTGAGGAACGCTATCGCTGGCTGCCGCTGCTCATCGTTGTGCCGGTATTCATGCTGGTGCGGCTAATACTACACGGGCGCTTATTTACGCGCTTCCCACTCGACATCCTATTCATCGCATTTTTACTACTCGGTTTGCTCAATCTCTATCTGTCACCCTATACTGCCGCTCATCCCATGAGCCGCCTGTACCAGTTGGGTCGCCCCGCGCTCGGCATGGCGCTGTGTGTCTACTTTGTGGAATATGTGCGCCAGTATAAACACTTGGATGGGCTGCTCACCGCGACCCTACTGCTCACAGGTTTAATCGGTGTTGTGGCCTTATTCGCCAGTGACTGGACGAGTAAGAGTGACCAACTCATCTTTATCATCAACGCGCTGCCACCGTTCAGTGCGCCGCAGGCACTCTTTGGGAAATTTAACGTCAACGAGATCGCGGGCAGCTTGGTTTGGTTGGTGCCGCTGTCGGCTGGCTTGTGCGCGTGGCGTGGCGACCGCCTGCTAGATCGTATCCTCCGGTGGGGCTTTGTGGGTGTCTTTGTCATTACCTCAACCGCGCTTCTCTTGGGTCAGAGCCGTTTTGCGCTCGCCGGTGCGCTGTTCACCTTAGCGCTCATGGTTCCGCTGCTCATCAAGGGACGGCGGGGACGGTTAACCGCTTGGATAGCAATTCTCGTGTTCATCATCCTCGAAATCATGATTGTTCGTAACGTCTTCACATCACCCGGCCAAGTGACGTTGGCAGGTCGTGACGAGTCCAGTATGGCTGGTCGTCTTGATGTGTGGTCGAGTGCGTTCGACATCATCCGGGCAAATCCCTTAACAGGGGTAGGCATGAACCTCTTTCGTGATGCGGCAGTTCGTCGTGATTTTCCCGCGCCATTATTTGATCAACCCGTACTGCCCCATGCTCACAATGAATACCTGCAAATCGCGACCGATTTAGGGCTGCCGGGTTTCGTCTTATTCATCGCCATATACGCCGTCGCTTTTCAGATGCTCTACCGGACGTATCGCGCGGGCAGTCCTAAACAAAAGGCTTTAGCGGTGGCCGCAGCGGGTGGGCTGGTCGCACATGCACTGTTCGGCTTTGGCGATGCGGTGACGTTGTGGGATCGGTTTGCGTTTGTCTGGTGGTGGTTACTGGCTTTAGGGAGTGCGAGTTATTATATGGCTGTCAATAAGACCAATCCCTATTTCCATAATGGAAGTTAATTGTGAGGTATGGGTTCGGTATGGTATAGTTAGAGTATTGAGACAAACACGAACCGCAATGTTACATTAAGGTTTTATTGTGGTTTGGTTTTAATAAGAAAAGTAAGATTTCGGGTACGAATGCCACCAAAACCCGTTACATCAACCTTAACCTCGACTTTGCAGCCGTTGCGGGTTTATCTGCTCCAGCTTATAGTCGTGGTCATTCCGCTGATTGCCTTGGTGATTGTTGCCCTTTTCCCGGCCAATCCCCTTCTGCTGTCGGCCGTTTTGGGTTTGGGCTGTCTCGACCTGTTTATCCTCCCCTACATGGTTGGCAGTAACCAAACCGATATTCTGGCTCAAACCTATCGCGGTTTAGGCATGATGATCGCGTGGTTGACGCAGGGCATCATGGGCGCGGTGCTGGTGTTGGCCTTAGGTTCAGTTCTCGGCTTCATTGTCGAAACGCGGCGGCTCAAGCTGTCAAAAGAAGCGTTACCCTTAAACGACCGCATCTCAAGCACACTCTACGCCGCTGTTCAAACTGGCTTAACCTTCCTCATCACATGGGTGGTGTACAGCCTGCTCAATGGGGTTATTCCCCTGCGGCATGTCAGTGGCGCACTCTTGCTTCCGGTATTGGTTATGTTAGCGGTTTACGTCATTGCTGGCGAACTCAGCCGTTATCTGGTCACCACGCGGCTGCAAAACCAGTCCTATGACTCCCTGTGGCTCCCCGCAAAACGGAACGAGTTATTCAGCAGCTTGCTCGTACTGCCGATGATGATTATCTTGCCGGTCGTCTTGGCGGAAAACGGTGCGCTGCTGTTTCTGCTTACGGTTCTCGTGGTTGTGGGGTTAGGCTTATATCAATTCCAAACCTATTTCAACCTGCAAACCAGCCAACTAGATCGCCAAAAAAGCGCTGAACTGGTGCGGAAACTGGCGCTCGTTAACCAGACGGCTCAAAATGCCATGTTCCGAGTGGATCAAGAGTTAGCGCTACAAACCGCTTGCTCAACCGCCGCCAGCATTACACAGGCAGATCGTGCCGCTTTGTTTGTCACCGAACGGGATAGCGACACGTTGAGTTTGGTCGAGAGTGTCGGCTTTACCGAGGCCGAACTCGCTAAGGGTCTGAACCTGCACTTTGGTGTGAGCCAGCAGTTTGATACGGCTGCTTTTATCGTTCCCGATGCCGCGAATGAAACCGTCTTTAATCCATTGGCGGAGTTTAATCGTCAGTTTTCGGTCGCCTCTTTCGCGATTTTGCCGCTGCTCTCCGGCACGGCGCTGCTGGGATACCTAGCGGTGTATCATACCGACCCGCACGAATACACCCCGACCGAACTCGAACTGCTCAACATCCTGACCGACCGTGTCGCGGCGGCGCTGGATAATGCCCATCTGCTCGATACGCTGGAATTTCACGCCTTCGAGATGACACACCTCGTACACCTCTCACGCATTTCCACCGCCAGCCTCAAGTTGGAGCAGGTGGCGGCGGATGTGACCAGTGTGCTGCGCCAGATGAGCGCGATGGATTGGGCGATGATCGCCCTCTTGGATGATGCGTACGCCTTGATGAATGTGGTCGGCTTTAGCGGCATCACCACCAACGGCGAGGTCGAAACCTTCCAATATAAGCTGCCGCAGTTTGCCGAAGTCATCACCATTCGTAATCAGGCGGTTCCGCGTCCGCGTTTCATCCGCAGCGACGAAACCAACCTCTCGGCTCCGCTTCGCAGCTACATGGATATTCACGCCCTGCGCTCGTTGGTGATCGCCCCGATGATCGCCCACGAAAGCACCTTTGGGGTCGTTTTCCTCGGCACGACTGCCGTGCGTGTCTTAACCGAGCGTGAGTCCCAACTCATCGAAGCCGCCGCCAACCAAGTGGCGACACAGGTTTACAACGCGCAGTTGTACTACGAAACCCACAACAACCTGCGCCACCAGCTTGAACAAACCTCACTCATTCGGGATATTGTCGAACATATCTCCAGCTCGCGTGACTTTAACGCCACCGTGCAGGATGTGTTCGAGGCTGCCGCCCGCACCACACAGGCCGATGTCGTGATGATCGCACTCCGCACCGAAGCCGACGACCTGTGGGTGATTGAGCAGGTCTACCATGAGGGCAAGGGCGACCGCCATTACGAACAGCGCGACCTTGACGAAGGCGTTGTCGGCGAAGTCATCCGGCAGGGCAGCCGCGTGCTGGTCAACGCCGGCTTACGCAGCGTCTCGCGTGACTCGACCTACCCCTCGTGGTTGGCGCTGCCGTTGGAACAGGATAACCTGATCGTCGGCGTGCTGGCGGTTGGCAGTGTCCAAGCCGACTTCTTCAAAGAGTCACAGGTTGACTTCCTTAAAAATCTGGGCAGTCACGCCATCATCAGTATTCAGAACGAACGCCTGCTGGACGAACTCACCTATCAGGTCGATGTCCTCACCAACCTCCGTGAGCTGTCTCTTTCGCTTTCCAACGTGCCGGATACACGCGCCGTTGCCTCGAAGGTCATTCAAACCGCGATGGCGATCATGCACAGCCAGTACGCGGCAATCTTCCAAACCAGCAAGCAGCGGCCAAGTATCTTAGGACAGGTCACTCACAACGGCGTACTTTTGACCTCGGATCAAGGAATCGTGGTCATGGAAGCCGTTCATGAGGCCGAAACCACCCGCCGGATGGCCTTTGTCGAGAACATCTCGGTTACGAAGGCGGCGCAGCTACCGGATGGAATGCCCTACAATTATCTGGTCGCCATTCCCATTAAACGGGGTGACGATGTTTACCACATCCTCTGCCTCGGCTTTAGCGACCAGCAGCACTTGACCGATCTCGAACTGAACACGCTCTCCCTGTTGGTCGCGCAGGCCGCCGCGCACCTCGAAAACGCCGGGCTGAACGAAGAAATTCATGACGTGAACAGCCGCCAGCGTGCTATCCTCGACTCGACCCGTGACGGCGTGATCCTGCTCGACGACACCGGTCACATTATCGAGGTCAACCCGGCGGGCGAACGCTTGATGGGCATCAACCTGCGCGAACACATCAACGAAAACCTCGCCAGTATCTTGCTTCGCTACAGCGAATCCAGCACCGAGAAGCAAGCCGGATACTCCCGCGAGGAACTGATGAAGCTGGCGCGGATTGCCCGCCTCGGCTCGCAGGGCATCACCCGCCGCGAGTTTGCGCGGGTCATCAACGCCAACCAGACCATGTATGTCGAGGAAGTTGGCTCACCGGTAATCGACGATGCCAACCACCTCGTCGGTCGCCTCATGGTGCTGCGCGACATCACCGAGGAAAAGAAGCTCGAAGAATATCGGAACGAGATCACCGGCATGGCTGTCCATGATCTCCGCGCCCCCCTCAGCGCCATCATCAACGCCCTCCAGATCGCCTCCGAGCGCATCGACACACCCAATGGTATTCCAGTCGTCAAGCGCACGATTGCGATGGGCTTGAGCAACGCCGACGACATGCTGACGCAGGTCAACACCCTGCTCGACATCCGCAAAGGACGCGAGATGACGCTCGAACGCACCCCCACCAATATCGAGGAAGTGATCGAGCTAGCCCGTTTGCGCTTGCTCAGTTCCGCCGATAAAGCCAACATCACCATTGAAGTCGTCACGCAGCCCGAACTACCGACCGTTAACATCGACCCCGTGAAGATCGGGCGTGTGTTCCAGAACCTGATCGACAACGCCATCCGCTTTACCCCCGCTGGCAAGCCCATTCGCATCTCGGTCGATTACTGGGGTTCGAATGGCAAGCTGTTGGTGCGCGTGGCTGACAGCGGCCCCGGCATCCCCGAAAAAGAACGCAGCCGTGTGTTCGACCAGTACTGGCAGAGCAAGAACAATAAACCGCTGCGGGGGAGCAAAGGCACCGGCATCGGCCTCGCCTTCTGCAAGCTGGTGCTGGAAGCTCACGGCGAACGCATTTGGGTCGAGCCGATTAGTCCGCTCCCCGGCGCGTGCTTCGCCTTTACGCTCCCGCTGAACTAACCACCCTTCAATCCCGTTTAAACCTTTATCCCGCTGTCATATGATTTGTTATATGATGAGCTTAGAAGGTCTATTAGGCTTGTTAGGTGACGGGAGTCCGTGTGACAGCAGCAAAGAAAACCATTTTATATATTGAGGATGACCCCGCCAGTCGCACACTGGTTGAACGGGCGCTCAACCATGCCGGATACAACGTTTTGGTAGCCGAGCGCGGCCTCGACGGTGTTGATGTAGCACGCCGCGAATGCCCCGATATGATCTTGACCGACATCAACCTGCCGGACATCAGCGGGCGCGAGATTACGACCACCCTGCGGCGCGACAGCCGCTTTAAAACCACGCCCATCGTCGCCCTCACCGCGCAGGGGCAGGGCGAATATCAGGCGATGACGATGGCCGCCGGTGTAAATGGCTATCTGTCGAAGCCCGTTGACATCGAACTGCTGATTGAACGGGTCGGCTTTTACCTGCAAGGCGGGCAGGACAAAATTGATGCCACCGCCCTTTCCGAAGCCCAGAACAAGTACATTCAGGAAATCGTCGGGCGCTTGGAAACACAGGTGCGCGAACTCGAAAACAGCAATAACCAGCTCAAACGCTTGGATAAGCTCAAAGACTCGTTCATCGAAATTACCGCCCACGAACTGCGAACGCCGCTGACGCTGGTGGCTGGTTACAGCCGCCTGCTCAACGACCTGCCGTCCATCAAAGAGACGACCGCCAAAGACGAAAATACCCGCACCATGATTCAAGGGCTGCATGATGGCATCAAGCGGATGCAGGGCATCATCAACGAGGTCGTGACCATCAGCCGCATCATGACCAACCAGATCGACCTGTCCATTGGGCCGCTCAATCCCGCCGTCATCATCGAGAAGATCGTGGCGAGTTTGCAGGACACGCTGCGAGTGCGTCCGGTGAATATCCACTTCGACAAAGCCGCGTGGCCGCAAAAAATGCGCGGCGATAATGACCTGCTGACCCTGATGTTCAATAACCTGATCGCCAACGCCATCAAATACACACCTGACGGTGGGCATATCTACCTGACCGCGACCGCCGACACCCAGCACATCCGCATCAGCATCAAGGACACCGGCATCGGCGTGTCGAAGGATGAGCAGAGCCGTATTTTCGAACGCTTTCATACCGCTGGCGATATGCGGCTGCACTCGACCAGCAAGACCGCTTTTCGCGGCGGTGGGTTAGGATTAGGTTTGGCTGTTGCAAAAGGTGTCGCTGAGGCGCACGGTGGGCGCATCTGGGTGGAAAGCGTCGGCTACGACCCCGAAAAACTCCCCGGCAGCGAGTTTATCGTGCAGATGCCCATCGCGGCGGCTTTCCGTCCGGTAAACAAATTTTAACCGATGCTGAATCGTGGTTTGCGCTATAATCCAATTCAGGCATCGAGTTATAACCACAGCAGTATTAGCTAAACAATGATGCACGTTTCATGCCTGTATCCTCAGCATTTTCCCTTGTTCCCCTCGCCATTTATGGAGGGGGTAAGTGCCGGACTGAGCTTGTCGCAAGGAAGGTACTATGGGAACGAGGTTATAAACAGCATCACACACGAGTTAAAAGGAAGTTTCCGTCATGCGCCACAACATGCGCGGCGTTGTTGTAGGGCTGTTGACTCCGGTATTCCTCGGGGTCGCACCCATATTTGGCAAGCTGGCGATCAACGCCGGAGCGGATTCGTTCACGGTGGCGGCTTGGCGCACGGTGATCGCCGTTGCGTTCCTGTGGGTGCTGTACCTCCTGTTCGCGCGTAAATACATCTACATCTATCCGGCGGGTTTGCTGGGCTGCGTCGTCATCGGCGTGGTCAACGGCATCGGCTCGCTGTTCTACTACGGCGGCCTGGGGTCGTTGGATGCCTCGCAAGCGCAGCTTCTCAACGGCATGTACCTGATCTTCGCCGTACTCCTCACGCGCCTTAGCGGCGAGAAGCTCGACCGGCGTTTGATTATCCGCGTGCTGCTGGCGATGATCGCGCTGGTCATCATCACCGGCTTTAGCAGTAAACAGATCAACTGGCTTGGCGTAGGCTTGATGCTGGCGAACGCCATCATGTTCGCGGGGACGGTCATCCTCAGCCAATATGTGCTGTACGAAATGCCCGCGCCGACCGTCACCCTCTACATCGTGACGACTATGAGCGTGGTGGTGGCGATGGTGTGGGTCGCCGTTGGTAAACCGATGACTGCCGCGACCATCGAAATCGCTCTGCCGCCGATCATCGTGCTCGGCATCACGACCGCGCTTTCACGACTGGCGCTCTTTTCCGGCGTGAAGTTGTTCGGCAGCTTGCAAACCGCCGTCTTGGCGCTCACGGAAATCGGCGTGGCGCTGGCGCTGGCGTTCTTCGTACTGGGCGACCGGTTGACCCCGCCGCAGGTCGTCGGTATCGGCTTCCTCGCCGCTAGCATCCTGCTCATCCGCCCGCGTGACCTGTCACCGCATGGTATTAACCCCAACATGCTGGTGTCGAATATCGCCGATTTGCAGTTCCAGTGGATCGCCTTTGACCAAGCCTTCGGTAAGCATACCGTCACGTCTGATGACCAACCGACCGCCTCCAAACTCACGACGGTCGAGATGCACATGATCCGCGACATGATGGGCGCGGGCAAGAACCCTGTCAAACCCTTCTCCACCAACAAAGACGACTACGGCCACATTCCCGACGCAAAGGATAAGTAGCGTTTTATGGCGGCGGCGGCGGCGCTATACCGCCATTTGAAGTTATCAGTTGCCAGTTTACAGTTATCAGTTCAATACAAATGTGATTGGCTAAGGTTTTATGGCGACGACATATGGGCTTTGAAACGCCATAAAAGTTGAAAATGTTGCAGTTGTTGCAAATATTGCAGTTGTGATTCTCAACTTTCACAATATTTCTCCCTCAAATGATGCTGTTGTTGCAGTTGAGAATCTGTGTTTTGTCACAAATGTCGTCAGAGTCGTCAGTGTCGGAAATGAGTTATCAGTCAACAGTTGATAGTTATCAGTTATCAGTTGACAGTCAACAGGTGACAGTCAAAGGCAAAAGGCACAATCAGCGGAACAAGCGGAACAAGCGGCAAAGGTGGCACCGAATTTTGTGCCGATTGTGCACATTGGGTGATGCGGTTGTTAAGGTGCGTCGGGGCGTTTGCTGCGGGTTTGTCTACGCCAAACCCCTACAGCCAGCCCTTTCAATAGCATAGCAGAAGCAGTAACGATTAGGGTGAACATTTGTCAGAACATTTGGTCTCTTTTATGAGGTGTTGACGTTAACTTTGCAGGGGAGGAAAAGGCGGGTGAGGTTGGTTGAAGGTTAGGAAATGGTTTGCCGACAAACCTGATTCAAACGTAGGAAATAATAAATCAATAGTCAGTAGTCTTTAGTCGATAGATCAATGCAAAGACAAATAGTTACAAAGTAGAGTCTCGAAAGTCACAAGAAAAAGATTAACCGCCAAGTCGCCAAGAACGCCAAGATTTTTAGCTCAAGAATTTCGATAAACCACTAAGTTTGAAGTTGAAAGTAACAAGAAAAGTCATCAGTCGTTAGCTATTAGTCTTAGTTCAAGACAAATACAAAGGCATTTAACCACGCAGCATACAGACGTATAGGAAACCATTTCAAATAGTTTGCTGACGGACGCGCTGTCTCGCGTCCCTACACAAACGACAATTCGGCTTTGTAGGGACAGCAGACAGGCTGTCCGCTTTTTCACGGAATGCCGAATAGTTTCTCACGCCTCCACGAGGGCGGGGATTTCGCGGGGTAAGGTGGCGCGGCGGGTGGTTTCCCGCAGCCGCCACAGCAGCACCTGAATAATCCCCCGCAAGACTTCTGGATAACCCGATGTGAGTTCGTAGAAGGTATTCTGGTCAAGCCGCAGGAGGTGTGTCTCCTCGACCGCTGTTGCCGAGGCGTTGCGCGGTTCCGAGTCCAGTAGCGCGAGTTCGCCGAACTCATCTTTTTCGCCGAGGTAGGTAATGGTTTGGTCGCCGTCATGGATGCGGACGCGCCCGTAGGCAATGATATACATGAAATCGCCCAGATCGCCCTTATGGATGATCGTTTTCCCTTCGGGGACGACCTCATCTTTCACAATCGAGGCGATCTCGAACAAGATCGGGTCAGGCACATGGCTGAACAAGTTCGCGGATTTGAGGAGCAGGATTTTTTCAATCGTCGGTAACATATTTCCCTCGAATGGAACTTGTACAAGCGGATGTCGGAGCGCCCAATGCGCCGTTTCCCGCACGACCGCGTTGCTATCTTGCACGGCGGAAAGCACAGCCTCGCGGGCTTCGTTTTCCCCTCGCGCGAGGATGCCAGATAAGGTCATGACTTTGAGCCATGATGGGCTGTCGTCGGAAGTCAGCACTTGTTCCAGCCATTGGTCGCGAGTGAGCGCTGTTTCGCCGAAGAAGGCGAGTAAGGTGTTGAGGCCGCGATGCTCGCTGATGTGATGGTCGAGCAGGGCGATCACCAATGATCGGATGTCGTGGGTGAGCGTGACGTGGAGCATCTCCAGCGCGTAACTCTGCCGCGCTTCCGACTCGCTGTGGTAGTCGATGTGGATACGCGCCATCGCCGCCGCGTCGTAGATCAGGGTGCAGAGGGCGAAAACGCGCTCGCGCAGCCGGTCGAGTAAATAGTACAGGCTGTCGTAAAGTTCGGTGTCGTCTTTAACCAGCGCCAAGCCCTGAAGGTAGAGCAAGTCGGTTTGGATTTCGGCCTGTATCCGCGCTTTGACTATCTCGGCATCACGGATATGAGACTTCAGGCTGACCAGCGCCGCGAGGACTTGCCCGCGAATGGCCGGTTCGGGGAAGTCGATCTGGGACGCGAGCAGCGCCGTATCGCCCAAGCGGTTGGCGATCCGAATAAGCTGGCTGGCGAGGTTCCGCCGGCGCAGTTTGCCTGTTTCGTAGCCTTCGCGTACCGCATGGAATTGGGCGGTCAGGTAAGGCTGTAGGGTGGCATCCCCGCTGCTGAGTGCGGCCAGCGCCGCTGACTGCACCGTTCCAACCGACAAATTGTTGAGGAGCGTGGGCCACAATAACGGATCGCGCAGTTTACCCGCCGCGTGGCAGGCCGCACGGCAAACTTTCATATTCCTGTCCTCAAGTAAGCGCAGGACGGACGGGACGTGGTGGGTAATGTGGCTGTCCCCGATGGCGTGAACAGCCGCGATGCGTTCTTCGGGGTTCGGTGAATCCAGCAGTTTTTGAAGGCGGTTATCCGCCAGTGCGATTTCACCCGCGAGGCCGGAGCGCATCAGGCCGGAGATGGCGGCGATTTGTAGGGGGAGTTTATCCGAGTCGAGGTAAACAACCGCTTGCTCGGCTGCGAACTCACGGTCAATGGCTGCCGCTGTTTGAATGGCCGCCGCTCGAACGGTGAGGTCACTTTCGATGGTGAGGCGCTGGCGCACGAACCGGCACGCGCTGGTGAGGTGCAGCTTTTCGATGCGGGTGAGTGCATCCTGCCGGACTTCAGGCGCGGGGTGATCGAGGAGGCGCGGTAGGAGTTGGGGCAGTGTGTTCGCGTCCGCGAGCGTGAGGAGGTAGAGAACGTCGTCCGCATCGCGCTCCTCCAACGGTGTTTTAAGGAGCGCCGCGACCGAAAAATCGTCATCCGGCACACGGGCATTTCCTAATCGGCGCTTACTCAGAGCTTGCAGTAGTGCTTTGGGATATTCGCGACTGAGCAGCGTGGCGGAGGCAATCCATACGAGGCCGATAAACATTGACAGGTAGATCAGGTGGATAACGTTCCACTTGAGGCCATCGAGTACGAACAGGAGCAAGATACCGGTGAGGCCGGTGGTGACTGGCTCGATGAAACTTTCGACCTGCGCTTCCGTCTGGAGGCGGGTGGTAGGGGGCAGGCTCTGGTAAAGTGTCATCTGTGAGGCGGTAGTGATGGTGTCGCGGATGACGTACTCGACCAAGCGGGCAGCCGCGATGAACAGGAATGTGAGGGTCGCCGTACCCGCGAACAGGCTGACCGCAGCCGTTGCACCGAGCATGAGTGTGCCGATTACCGGAACGAGGATGATGGCGGTGGTGATGCCGACACGGTTGATGATGCGGGCATTCAGGAAGGTTTGGAAGGCAAGCTGGGCCAGCGCGACGATGGCGAAGTAAACGCCGAGGAAGCTGGTGAGGCCGTCGTTACCGGGAAAGTGGATTTCAGTCAGGCCGTAGAAGGCGTTGTCGAGAAAATAATAGGAAATCGTGGCGATGCACGAGAAGATGAAGATGAGTAGAATATAACGATTCTTAAGGGGGCTGACGGTGCGCTGTTCTACCGAACCGGGTTCAACCGCGTTGTGGTGGTTTGCCAGCCGGTCTGCATAGAGCCTGTTGATGAGCAGGATGAGTACGAGCGAGGCTAAGATGCTTAAGAGCGCCGGAATGAGAAGATTGTGCGTCCCAATGCTGCTGACAATCAGCGGTATCGAGAAGCCGCCAATAATGGAGGCGATGGTTTCGCCCGCGCTGATGACCCCGAACAGCCGCTTGCCCTGCTGAATATTAAAGATGCGAGCGGAGAGTGACCAGAATTCGAGGCTGGTGAGCAGCCACAGCAGTTCGAGCGCGATCATAAAGGCGATGATCGGCCATTGGGCGGTTGTCGAGCCGAGCAGCAGCCAAAACCCCGCCACCAGAATGAATTGAAAGGCAAGGTTAACGACCAGCAGTTTGACGAACGAAACCCGTTTGCCGAGCCACGCATAAAGGAAACCGACCGATGCATTAGCTAGTGCCGTGGCGATATAGATATAGGGTAAGGTGTTCGCGCCGTATTCGGTGAGGAAGAGACTGGTGGAAACCGAGAGCAAAAATACGCGGTTCACGCCCACGAAGAACGAGTGGCAGAGGAGCAGGTTGACCAGCCGACCTTCGCCGGGGCGAATGGCAAGCGCCGATGGAATGCGCGAGATGAACTGCATAGGCGACTTTCAAGTGTATGTGGGGAAGTATAACCTGAAAGTTGAAAATGGGCAGAAAGTCTTAACCCTCCCCCATAGCAATCGGGGAGGGAAACGATTCAGTTAGGCAATATCGTAAGTTTAAGGGGGCTAGACCTTGTTGTCCGAGCGGGGGTCGAAGGCATCTCGCAGGCCATCGCCGACGAAGTTGATACTGAGGACGGTGAGCAGGATGAGCAGGCTGGGGAAGAACCAGTACCACGGCGCGTTTTTAATCACCGTGAATTCCTGCGCCTCGGTGAGCATGTTGCCCCAACTGGCGGTCGGTGACTGCACGCCCAAGCCGAGGAAGCTGACGTAGGCTTCGGTCAAGATGGCGGTCGCCACGCCGAGGGTGAGGGATACAATGATCGAGGCTAAGGTATTCGGCAGGATGTGGTTGATGATGATGCGCCAGTTCGGAACACCGAGGGCCTTCGCCGCCAGCACGAACTCGGTTTCCTTGATGGAGAGGACGTTCGAGCGGACGATGCGGGCGAGGCTCATCCAACTGGTGAGGCCGAGGATGAGGATGATAATAATGACGCTGCCGCTGAGGGTGCGCCCGAAGAAGGGTATCGGGGCGAACTTACCGGCAAAGAACTTCGCCATCACCAGCAGCAGGAGCAGGGAGGGGATGCTCAACATCGCTTCGGTAATCCGCATCAAGATCGCGTCAATCCAGCCGCCGTAGTAACCGGCGATTGCGCCGACGGCAGTCCCCAAGCCGACTTCAACCACCACCGCGAGGAAGCCGATCATCAGTGAGATTTGCCCGCCGTAGATGGTACGGGCGAGGATGTCGCGCCCGATACGGTCGGTGCCGAAGGGATGCTCGGCGGAAGGGGCTTGGAGGCGGATGCTGGTGTCGTTGTAGTTGGCCTGCGCCTCGGTAAAGATGAACGAGCCGACGATGATATAAGCCAGTACGCCGATCAAGACGACCAAGCCGAACATGGCGGCACGGTGACGCACAAAGCGTTTGATGACACGCTGGGTCGGGGATTGAGCTTGTGCCTCGCCCTCGACCAAGTTGAGACGGACAGGTTTGACGGTTGCGGTTGCCATAACACTGCCCCTTATGAATAGCGGATGCGTGGGTCGAGCCACGTATACATGAGATCGGTCAAGAGTTGGAAGATCACGACCGCGACCGTGATCAGCATGAGCAAGCCCATGAGGACGGAATAGTCGAGCAGTTCGAGATGGTCGAGGAACAGGCGACCTGTTCCCGGCCACGCGAAGATACGCTCGGTGACGACCGCGCCGCCCAGCAGGAACGGCAGGTCGAGGCCGATGAGCGTCGCCAGCGGGAGGGCGGCGTTCTTAAAGGCGTGGCGGTAGAGGATACTGCGTTCGGTCAGCCCTTTAGCGCGGGCAGTGCGGATATAGTCGGAGTTGATGACTTCGAGCATGTTGGAGCGCACGTAACGGCTGTACCCCGCCACGCTGATGATGGTGATGGTGGCGACAGGCAAGATCATGTGCAGGGCAAGCTGGCTGACGCTGCGGCCTTCCTGCGGGTCGAAGATGCCGCCGGTGGGCAGGTAAGGCAAGCCCCACTCGCGGAACTTGACGGCGAAAATATAAAGCAAGCCAAAGCCGACCAAAAAGATGGGCATGGAAAAGGTAATAAATGAAAAGCCACTGAGGACATTATCAAAAATACTATATTGTTTGACGGCGGAGATGACCCCGATAATCAATGCGAAAAAGAGCGTAATAATTTCAGCCGTAACCATGAGCAACAGCGTGTTGGGCAGCCGGTCGACGATGATTTCCATCGCCGGGCGCTTGGTGACGATGGAGGTGCCAAAGTCACCGCGCAGCACGCCGTAGCGGGTACCGGGGGCCTCGGCGATGCCGTCCCCGTCGCGGTCGAACTTCGCCCAATCGTTGCCGATCAGCCAGTACAGGTATTGTTCCAGCAGAGGTTTATCGAGGCCGAGCTGCCGCCGAAGCCGGGCTTTATCTTCGGACTTGGTGGGGGAACGCCCGCCCATTGTCGCCAGCGGGTCGCCGGTGGCTTGAAGCAGCGTAAAAATGGTGAGGCTGACGAACAGCACGAGCGGAATAGCTTGGAGTAAACGCCGGATGATATAGCGACCCATAAACTGGCCTCCTTCGAAGCGGAGATTTCTCAAACAAAATGGGGCAGGTTAATCCCGCCCCACCTTTCGAGATTGGTTTGGTTAGCTGCTTACGTCCCAGTTGACTGCATTCCAGAAGGGATCAGCACCGCTGTACTTGGCATCGATCACGCGGGCGTTGGTTGCCCACAGGTCTGCGTCGTACCACACGCCCACCCACACGGCCTCGTCAAAAATGATCTGGTCGATCTGTTGGAAAAGGGCGACACGGGCTGCGGGGTCGGTCGTCTTGAGCTGTTCCTGGAACAGTGCATCCAGTTCTTCGTTGCAGTAGCCAATCCAGTTTGCACCCTCCGGGTTCTCGTCCGAGGGGATTTCCGAGCAGAGGAAATCGGCGGTGTTCGGGTCAGGGAACTGTGACGAGCCGGAGTATTCGCCGATGTCATACTGGCCGGTGGACATCGGGCCACCTTCGCCGTAGGTATCGAAGAAGTTGTCGTAGTTGCTGGTCTCTACGCCGACACCGATTTCGGCAAATGCCTGCTGCACGACAGCCTGCACGTCCTTACGGATCTGGCGTTGGCTGGCGATGAAGCGCAGTACGAGTTCCGTACCGTCCTTATCGCGGGTACCGTCGCCGTTGCTATCGACCCAACCCGCCGCGTCGAGCATGGCGGCAGCTTCTTCGGGGTTGTAGTCGTAAGGTTTGGCATCCGGGCGAACGTACTGCGAACCGTCCCAGTAGCTGGTGGCAACGCGGGTCTTACCGAACAGCAGATCGTCCACAATTTGCTGGCGGTTGAAGGCCATGACCAGCGCCTTACGCACGTTGACATCGAGCATCGCGGGGTGAGCGGTATCGGGGTTAACGTTCAGGTACCAACCTTCGTTGTAACCGGAAGCCACCTGCGAAATAACCAAGCCTGCGCCTTCAAGTTCAACCGCGTCGCCTGCGGTTAGGAATACGCCGATGTCGGCATCGCCGGTGGTCAGAGCCGCGTTCTGGGACGTACCGTCATCCGCCAAAATGCGGAAGAAGACTTCGTTCAACTTGGGCGTACCCGCGAATGAGTTTTCGTTGGGGACGAGCGATAGGAAGCTGCCGGTTTCCCACTCGTTCAGGATGAATGAGCCGCTGCCGGGGTTCACGGTCTTGTTCCATTCGGCGGCATCCAATGTGCCTTCGGCATCGAAGATCGGGCGCAGGGTGTGTTCCGGCATGGCTGGTGAGGCGGTGAACAGGGCGGTCAGCCACGGGGCAAAGGACTCGTTAAAGGTAATGACGACGGTGGTCGCGTCCGGCGCGGTCACGCTGGCGACCTTGGTTTCCCACGGATCACGCGAGCTGACGGTGTTGCCGTCGGCCATAATCATTTCGTAGGTGAACACATAATCCGCCGAGGTCAGCGGTTCGCCATCGCTCCACTTGAGGTCGTCGCGCAGTTTAAGGGTGATGACTGTACCGTCTTCGCTGATGCCACCGTTTTCAACCGAGGGGATTTCGGTGACTTGTACCGGAACGGCCTGCTGCTGGTCGTCAATAAACCACGGCGGGGTGAGCAGCATGTCGATGACGTTGGTGGCAAACCATTGGGTGACGTAGAGGGGGTTCAGTGTTAGCGGTTCTTGCGTATAGCTCACCGTTACCACTTTGCGGTCCTGGGCTAGTGTGGGCGCAACCACAAGGGAGAGCGCCAACATCAGCGTTAAAACGAGTAACAAACGACGTTTCATCATTGACTCCTTAAAACGGCTAAACAATTTTTAAACTGCACATTTGCGCGAATGATACCCTTATCGTGAGATAGGAGCAACCAAGCCTAACGACGATTTTTTAACGGGCAATTTGGTGTATTTACCCAAAGCCACGGCAATATGTTCAATCCACTTCGCCTTTGTTTGGAGGCAAATTTAGGGTTTCCGATTCGTATATTCAGCGGGTGCGAAAAAGACGATGATTTGAAGGGCTTCGGTGATGGAATGAAAGCGATGTTCGACGTTGGCCGCGACGTACAGCACTGAGCCAGCTTGTACCGGACGGTCTTCGTCCGCGTGGCGGAACATGCCCCTGCCGCTGACCACATAGTAAACCTCGTCTTCGGTATGCGGCTGCTGCCCATCCATGCCGCCCGCTGGCAGGACGTAGAGGCCGACGCTGAGACTGAGATGCTTCAAAAATTCTAAGTAGGGCGAACCGCTGGCAGACTGGCGGGTCAATAAATCAGCGATTTCGAAGGCTTGCATAAAAACACTTTTCGATAAGTTCGTTAATTTCTACAAACTTTAACATAGGCTGGTGAAGTCGCCAACACCTCGACATCATATAACCGATTTCGATCCATTATCCAAAATTTGAACCGATTTGACCCTTTGAAAACCCAAAAATGTTTATATAATGCTTATGATAAGGGCGTATGCTTGTTCGGTATAAGCCATCAACTACAGCGCGGACGAATAGTCAGGGGCGCTCATGCGTGCTACAATAAGGGTATTGTGTACTTCCACGATTTACCCTGCACAAACATCTCCCCTAACCCTTCATTTCCCACCATAGGGA
This sequence comes from Chloroflexota bacterium, assembly GCA_020161935.1. Taxonomy (GTDB): domain Bacteria; phylum Chloroflexota; class Anaerolineae; order Aggregatilineales; family Phototrophicaceae; genus CFX2. Next base: position 524,994 of record JAIUNI010000002.1, on the reverse strand, counting down.
ATTGTAAGGAGTCCGGTGCTACAGTTGGGGCATGTGTTGGCTGGTTCATACCGAACGAGGTTTTATGCCAGTACGTGACACGGCGGAAACCCGCGCCGTGACCTTGGTGGACATTCCCTTAGTAAGACGGCTGAGTGAAAGCGGCGGTATGGTGCTGGACAGCGAACTGTTTTATACAGACGCGACTGGCGCACAAAGTTCCGGCCTCATCACCCTGCTGCTGCCTTACCGGGGTGTTTACACAATGGTCACCCGCACCGAAAACCAACAAGTTGCCGGTCAATTCCGCCTTCGTCAGGACGATGCCTATGCCCAGATCACCTACGTCGCACCCGCGCCCCAAGAGGACGAGGACGATACAGCATGGCTGCATGTGCTGGACGCGATGGCGGCTGAAGCAGGGAAGCGTGGCGCACATTTGCTGACGGCAGAGGTGGAGGAGAGCGCACCGCTTTTCAAAACGATGCGTATAGCCAGTTATGCGATCTACGCACGGCAGGAAATCTGGTGCCGCGCACCGGAAGAAAAAGTGGATTACGAGCCGAAACACGATGTTGAACTGGAACACACCACTGATGAAGACATGACGGGCATCCACCTGTTATTCGGCAATATCGTGCCGAAGCTGGTGCAGCCGATCACCGAGCTGCCGGATGAAGGTGAAGGGTTTGTCTACCGGAGTGACGACCGCGTTGAAGGGTATATCGGTGTATCGGACGGAAAGATGGGTGTGTACCTCACGCCGCATTTGCACCCTGACGTGTTCAGCAAGGCGACTGATGTGATCGCAGCCGCGATTGCGAAGGTTGACCGCGTGGGTAAAGTACCGGTGTTCATACGGGTGCGCCGTTATCAAGATTGGCTGGACGACGCGCTGGCCGAGTTGGGCTTTACGATTTGTGCGCGGCAGGCGGTGATGGTGAAGCATATCGCAGCCGGTATACGGAACGCAGCGTTCACACCACTGCGACACCGGTTAGAAGCCGTACCGAGTCCGGTAAAGCCGCCAAACGGCATAACCGAGAGTCGTAAATAACGGAAAAGGCGCTATTATTACTAGTTCATAAAAAGGGAAAGGTATGGCATACGACGATGTGGATACGAAGAACCTAGAAATCGCCGCCAACCGCCTGAAATATGATAGTAATCATATGCTCGAAGAGCATAAACGTAATCTGGCCGCATTAGAATGGTTCAAAGTGGAGGCTGAACTACGAAAACGACGAGGATTATCAGGTATCATCTGGCAGATGAAACGATTATTCCGTCAGTCGGGATAATAAGGGTTCATCTATAAACCAGATTGATACGTCAACGTATACCTTGCATGAGCGCCACTTCCATCCGAATGATGTGTAAACCGCTCCGCTGCATCTACTCAATAGGAGTGTTCTAGAGAATATATGGAACGCCGCATTACAGATAATATCTACGAATTACGCCGTGTTTTACCCCCTCATCTAAACGCAGCACTGGACCATATCGGAAATACCGACGACCTGCTCGAAATCGTGCTAGACCTCGGGCGCGTGCCGACGGCGCGTTACCTTGACGGTGAAGTCGTGCTGCTTGAGGAGGAAGTGAACCGCGACGATATTGATGCGATTGTGAGTAACATCGGTATGTTCGACGCGGATAACCGCGCCGGTTTGGAACGTACCCTGCACCGCATCTCCGGCATTCGCAACCGCCGGGGCGATGTGGTCGGTTTGACGTGCCGTGTCGGTCGCGCTGTTTACGGCACGATTGACATTATCCAAGACCTCGTGGAATCCGGTCAAAGCGTCCTCATCATGGGGCCGCCGGGTGTTGGTAAGACGACGATGCTGCGCGAAGCCGCCCGTGTGCTGGCGGAAAACAAGCGTGTCGTGATCGTCGATACCTCGAACGAAATTGGCGGTGACGGTGATGTGCCGCATCCGGCGATTGGTAAAGCCCGCCGTATGCAGGTTTCGCAGCCGGAACGCCAGCATGAGGTGATGATCGAAGCGGTTGAAAACCACAACCCCGAAGTGATCGTTATTGATGAAATCGGGCGTGAACTCGAAGCGCAAGCCGCGCGTACAATCGCGGAACGTGGTGTGCAGTTGATCGGTACGGCGCACGGTAACGCGCTGGAAAACCTGATGCTGAACCCGACCCTTTCCGACCTGATTGGTGGTATCGAGTCGGTTACACTTTCGGATGAAGAAGCCCGCCGCCGTGGGACGCAGAAGTCGGTGCAGGAGCGTAAAGCGCCGCCGACCTTTGATGTGCTGATCGAACTGCAAACGCGCGACCGTTTGGCGGTACACGAAGACGTGGCTGCGGCGGTTGATGGGCAGTTACGCGGTCGTCCGCTGCCGATTGAACTACGCTCGCGTAACGCGCGGGGCGAGATCGACATCGAAACGGTCGTGCCCGAATCACGGGCGATGACCGAACGCAGCGGACGCGCCAACCGTGAAAAGGACAACGGCCTGAGCCATGATAATATCCCGCAGAGCAGCAACCGCCGTGGGAAACTGGTGCCGCCAAACGGCAGCAACCATGCAAACACGAGCAACGGAGGTAATACCGGAAACGGTAGCAGCAATCCGGCTTTACAACCGCTGCGGCTCTATGCCTACGGTGTCGCCCGTAACCGGCTAATGCAGTCGGCGCGGCGCTTGCATGTGCCGGTATCGGTGGTCGATGACTTCAACGGTACGGACGCGATTGTGACCATCAAGAATGATTACCGCCGCCGCCCGAAGCTGATTGTGGACGCTGAACGCCGGGGTACACCGATTTATGTGCTGCGGGCGAACACCGTCTCGCAGATCGAGAACTTCCTCATCGACCTGTATGGGCTTGAGGACATTGTACGACCGGATGACCCGTATGGCATGGCGATGGAAGAAACCAAGTCGGCCATTTTACGGGTGCGGAACGGTGCGGAATATGTTGACCTGAACCCTCAAGATGCGGATACCCGCCGCCGCCAGCATGAGATGGCACGGCAGGCGCGGCTGTTTAGCGAGAGTTTTGGCGACGAGCCGGAACGCCGCGTCCGTATCCTACGGGCGAATTAAGTCTGGTTTGCACATATAAAATAAGATGAGGGCAGGGTTTTACTCTGCCCTTTTCGTTAGCAATTAGCAGCCACTTAACGATGCACTTTGATGCTATAATTCATCAAAAATAGGGAGGCGATATTATGCTACTCCACACACCCTATGTGACTGAAGATGACTTTAACCGCTTCGTCATGCTGCCCGAAAACCGCGACCGGAACTTTGAATATATCGCCGGGGAGATTGTCGAAGTGGTATCGAATAGCAAATCCTCATCTACTGCGGGGAAGTTATTTGCGCGGATCGGTGTGCATGTCGACGATAACCACTTAGGTCGCGTTACCGGAGCGGATGGCGGTTATATGATATTCAGTGAAAAATATATTCCCGATGCCGCTTTTATCTCTTATAAGAGACAGCCTGTCGATCCCGAAGTGGCTTACAACCCCATCGCGCCGGATTTGGCGGTTGAAGTATTGTCACCGGGCAATACTGAAACAGAAATGATCCGTAAAATCGGCAACTATCTGGCGGCTGGAACGGTTCTGTGGGTGGCAGATTATGTGTCTAAAACCATTGATGTCTACATCCCAAACCAACCCCGCAAAACGCTGCGCGTTGGTGATTTCCTCGAAGGTGGCGATGTGCTGCCCGGTTTCCGCTTGGCTGTTGCCAACATTTTCAGCGATTAGTTTTCCCTCTCAAAATCGGGATATGACTTCATTTAGACCGATTTAATCTTCCACCCTGACTGTTCTATAACGCTGCTTCCTTGTAAACTGGTAAACCTATCGGCAATCAGTGGAAGCGGCTTATGTTTATCACGTTTGAAGGGCCGGACGGCGGCGGTAAAACCACACAGGTAGCGATGACGGTGAGTACGCTGCGCGAGCGCGGGCATAACGTCCTGCTCACCCGCGAACCCGGTGGTACGGCGATTGGCGACCAGATTCGCCATGTGCTGCACGACATGAAGAACCAAGCGATGCACCCCCGCGCCGAGCTGCTGATGTACAGCGCCTCCCGCGCACAGATTGTCGAGGAAGTGATTAGGCCGCACCTCGCCGCCAAGGGGTTGGTCATTTGTGACCGCTTCTTCGACTCGACCTACGCCTATCAGGGTTATGGACACGGCCTCGACTTGAGCCAACTCAAGTTGATTACTGAGTTCGCGACCGGCGGATTAAAGCCTGACCTGACGATCCTGTTGGATATTGCGCCGGAGGACAGCCTCCAGCGCCGCTTGAGTGCGCTGGATAAGGGCGGCGAGTGGAACCGCTTGGATGCGATGGCGCTCGACTTCCACAAGCGAGTGCGCGACGGCTACCATGCGCTGGTGGCGGCTGATCCGCAGCGCTGGGTGGTGGTCAACGCGGCGCAGTCGGTCGAGCAGGTGCAGGGCGACATTCTGAAGGCGCTTGAACCGCGTTTAGTAGAGACCAAAAGTCAGGGTTGAACCGCAGAGACGCGGAGAAATACAGAGAGCTTATCGAATAAAAAGAGGGTACACCATGCGCCCTCTTTTTATTTAATTTGTCATTATTCGCCGGTCGTCAGGCCGTAGCCGAACGGGAACAGCGGTGAGTCGTCGCCATCCGTGGGCAGGTTCGTGAAGTCGAACGGCAGTTGGTCGACCGAACGCGGCCATGTGAACGGCAGCTTGCCTGTAAATGGCTTATCCCCGAACAGCACATCGGTGACACCCGCGCCTTCCGTCCCCGGCAGCCACGCGGCGACGAATGCATCGGCTTCGTCCAGCGCGTCGTTGATAACCATCGGGCGGCCTGAGACGAGGATGACGATCAGCTTATCGACTCGTTCACGCACACGGGCGATCATGCCGAGATCCGGCTCGGACAGGCTGAGGTCGCCGTCATCGCCCATCCCTTCGGCATACGGCTGCTCGCCGATGACCACGATACCGATCTCGGCCTGAATAGGATTACCGCTTTCATCGTTGGCGTTGTTGTAGCGCCCGAAGCGATTGAACTTCACGTCAACATCCTCACCGACGGCTTCTTTAATCGCGTCGAGGATGGTTGTGCCGGTGGTGATGTTGCCGGTTTTACCCTGCCATTCAATCGTCCAGCCGCCGGATTGGATGCCGATGTCGTCTGCACCTTCACCCGCGACGAAGATATGCGCCACATCCTTTGCAAGTGGGAGGGCTGCGTTTTCATTCTTGAGCAGCACCAGCGACTCGCTCACCGCTTGCCGCGCCACTTCGCGGTGTTCGTCCGAGCCGACGCTGGCGAGCAAATCGGGGTTACTAAACGGATGCTCGAACAAGCCCATCACGAACTTGACACGCAGGATACGGCGTACCGCGTCATCCACCCGTTCCATCGAAATATCGCCCGCCGCGACGGCATCGGTCATCGCGTCGATGAAGGCCGGATAGTCGTAGGGAACCATGTTCATGTCCATACCAGCGTTGATGGAGGTCACTACATCGTCGTAGTAATCGCCGGGGATTTCGTCAATCGCCTTCCAGTCGGAAACAACGAAGCCGGTGAAGCCCATCTCACCCTTGAGCAGATCGGTAATCAAGTACTTTTGGGCGCTCATCTTCATACCGTCGAAGCTGGAATACGACACCATGATGCTCATTGCACCCGCGTCGATAGCGGCTTGATAGGGCGGCAGGTGAACCGCGCGGAGGAAGGCTTCGTCGCCCTGTGTTACGCCGCGGTCAATGATGTAGTTGTCAGTAGTCGAGGTATCCCAACCCGCACCGCCATCACCCACGTAATGTTTGGGGGTCGCCAGCACGTAGAGATCGTCACTCTGCAAGCCGTTTACACAAGCCGTGCTGAGTTCGTTCACAACTTCGGTATTCTCGCTGTAACTTTCGTAGGTGCGCCCCCAGCGGATGTCCTGCACGACAGCAACCACTGGCGCGTAATCCCAATAGATGCCGGTCGCGGCGGTTTCCACAGCGGTAATCGCGCAAGCCTGTTCGACCAGCGCGGCGTTGCGGGTCGCGCCCATGCCGATGTTGTGCGGGAAGATTACCGCACCCTTTACGTTGTTATGCCCGTGTACCGCATCGACACCGTAGATGATCGGGATAGCGAGGCGGGTGTTGAGTGCTTCCTGCTGAAAACCGTCGACCATTTCCGCCCACGCTTCGGCGGAGTTGGTGCGCGGGTAGCCACCGCCGCCGCTGAGTAAGCCGCCCAGCGCCATGCCCGCGATGTCCTCGGTCTTGATGCTGTTCTTCTCGACCAGCGTCATCTGCCCGATTTTTTCTTCCAGCGTCATCCGCGCCAGTAAATCTTCAACCCGTTCTTCAACCGGCAGGCCGGCATTTTTATACGGCGCGTCTGCGGGCGGTACGTCGTCTTGCGCCACCACAGGCAGGGCGAGTAAGAACAGTACAAAAATGATCAAACTTCGAAAAAAGGTTTTCACGTCACGCTCCAAAAACTGTATCTGTAACAAACGGTATCATTCGATGAACCGATTTATGATAGCGGAGTTTTGCGGAACGACTACGGCAAAAAGGGAAATGAACGGTTACAATCTCAGTAGATTTTTATGCGACCGAAGGGCCAATTTTTGATGTCAGTTCAGCAGCCACGCCGATTGATTACCTTTAGTGTGGTCACCAGTTATGTGATGCTGGTGATTGCCGCGACGATTGAAGCGGCCAGCGTGAACATTTTCTTCGCGCCATTTCAGATCGCCCCCGGCGGCGTGAGCGGTGTGGCGGTCATCCTCAACCACCTCGACCCGCGTCTGCCCATCGGTTTGCTCATCCTCCTCGGTAACATCCCGATTCAAATATACGGCTACCGGATGTTGGGCGGCTGGCGTGTCGTGATTCGTACTGTGGTCTACATTATCTTATATTCGGTGTTGGTAGAGTTCCTCAAGCCCTACGTCGCCAATGTGCAGGTCGGGACGAATGTGCTGCTCAACGCGGTCTTTGGCGGCATCCTCGGTGGGATTTCTGGCGGGTTGGTGCTGCGGGCGGGCGGCACACAGGGCGGTACGGCGACATTGGGGCGTATCCTTCAGCAAAAGTTCGGGCTGCCACTCAGCAGCAGTTCGCTTTATACCGAGGCGCTGGTGATTATGCTGGCGGGGTTGGTATTCGGGTGGGAAGGTGCGTTGTATGCCATCATCGCGCTGTTCGTTAACGGCGCGACAGCGGATTATGTGCTGGAAGGGCCGAGTGTGATCCGCACGGCAACCATCATCACCGATAACCCGGATGCGATTTCGAGCCTCGTGATGGACGAAATGGGGCGCGGTGTGACATCGTGGCAGGGCAAGGGCATGTTCACCGAGCAGAGCCATACGGTGCTGTTCATCACTGTGTCACGGTCGCAGGTGAACAGCCTCCAGCGGTTAGTGAATAAGGCTGACCCGAACGCATTTATGGTGGTCGGGCAGGGGCATGTGGCGTATGGGGAGGGGTTCCGGCGGGTGAAAAGCCCGGACTAAAGTTCGACCGATTTTTGTGCAACGATGCGAATAATAGGAAAAGTGGATAGGTAAGTTGGTACGCAACAAATCTGGAAAAATTGCGTACAATCAATGGGGATCAGCAGAAGGTTGTGGCGAGTGGGGGTAGCGGAACTGGCGTAACCTATGGTCTTATGTCAACCCTTGCCACGTCTTCTTAATATCGATAGACTCTTCTAAATGTTACTCAACCTGCTCATTCTCCTTTATGTTGCTTGTGCTGTGTCGCTGACTGTCTATGCGTGCAGCCAGCTTTTTTTATTGGTTGTTTATCTGCGCCATCGCCACGATGCGGTTCCCACACCGGCAGTCAATGAATGGCCGACCGTTGTGGTTCAGCTGCCGCTCTACAACGAACGGTATGTCGTTGGGCGGCTGCTGGATGCGATGGCAGCACTGGATTATCCCCGTGAGAAGTTGACCGTTCAGGTTTTGGACGACTCAACCGATACTACGGTTGAGATCACTGCCGCGAAGGTCGCTGTACTGAGTGCAGATGGCTTAAATATTCAGCATGTCCGCCGTTTAGAACGTACCGGCTATAAAGCAGGTGCGCTGGCTTATGGCATGACGCTGACGGACGCGGAATATATGATGGTGCTGGACGCGGATTTCGTGCCACCGCCGGATTTCCTGCGTAAGACGATCCCGCATCTGGTGACACGTCCGAAGTTGGGCATGGTTCAAACACGCTGGGGCCACCTGAACCCGTTTGGGAATTTGTTGACGTTGGGGCAAACACTGGCGCTGGACAGCCATTTCGTCGTTGAGCAGACGGCCCGCAGCCGGGGCGGCTGGCTGATGACCTTCAACGGGTCGGGCGGGGTATGGCGTACGAAGTGCATTCAAGAAGCGGGCGGTTGGCGTGACCTGACCTTAACCGAGGACTTAGACCTCAGCTACCGCGCTCAACTGGCGGGTTGGGAATTTTTATATCTGCCGGATGTGGTTGTCCCCGGTGAACTTCCCCCACAAATCGCCGCTTATAAACAGCAGCAGGCACGCTGGGCGAAAGGCACGACCCAGACATTGGGGCATACGCTCTCACCGCTGTGGCGCTCTGACTTTAGCCTTTCGAGGCGTGTGATGGCGACTCTGCACCTGTGCCAGTATATGCCGCACCCCTTGATGATGGTTTTACTCATCCTCACACCGCCCCTTCTCGTTACCAACAGCCTCCAACATTTATCCCTGAGCGTTCTTGGTGTCGTTGGCCTCGTCACACCGCTTATTTACGTTATCAGCCAACAGGCTCTATACATCGACTGGGCGAAGCGTCTGATGGCCTTCCCCGTGTTGATGGCGTTGGGAACCGGCATCGCGTGGAGCAATACACAGGCCGTACTCAGCGGCTTGCTCGGACGCAGCACCGAGTTCCGGCGCACACCCAAGTTCGCGAAGGAATGGCAGATTAGCGGCTATGCCCTCAAGCGTGACCCTGCGCTGTGGGTGGAACTGCTGCTGGCGATCTACTCGCTGTGGGGAACGTACTTAGCGCTGCGCCTGAGTCCGGCACTTGCGCCGTGGTTGGGCGTATACAGCTTCTCTTTCGTGATGATCGTGCTGTGGGGCATTCGCGACCGGATGGCACTGCACCGCGCACAGCAAGTCGCCCCCGCGCAGTAACGGCAATACGGGATGAATCGCCCTCACTGGCTGTTTTCCTCTGCTGACTATAACTTTTTGAAGCCTGCCTATTGGTTTGGCGATGTTGACGCGCGACCACTCGGCTTGTTTCGCATCGCCTTTGCCCTGCTGATACTCAAAGAGGCCATCTATCACCTTTTCGTCGCCGAGGTGTGGTACAGCGACGCGGGGATGCTGCCGGCGCGGCTGCTCACCCGTGTTGCGCCCAATATGCCGACGCTGATGTCGCCTTTTTCGGATACGTGGATGGCGATGGTGTTTTTCGGTTTGTGGGTGGTGGTGGCGCTGCTGCTGCTGCTTGGCTGGCAAACCCGCGTGATGAGCGTCCTCAATTGGGTGCTGCTCATTTCGGTCATTAACCGTAATCCGCTGGTAGCGACCGGCGCGGACAGTGTGATGCAAGCCTTCGCCTTTTGGAGCCTGTTCTTGCCGCTCGGAAGGGCTTATGCGTTGGATGCGCGGCGGCGTGGGGAACAGGGCGCGGCGCGGGTATTCGCGTTCCCGGTGCGGATGCTGCAAATACAGATCGCGCTCATTTACATCTTCACGACGATTTTTAAGCTGCAAGGGCAGACGTGGCAAAGTGGTGACGCGCTGTATATGGCGATGCAGGTGCGGATGCACACTTTCCCGGTGGCGGAATGGCTGCTGGCGAACGCTTCCATCAGTGTGCTGCGGACAGTGACGTATATGGCACTGTTGATCGAGGGCGGCTTCGCACTGCTGGTTTTCTTCCCACTCTTTCAACCCTACTTACGTGCGACGGGGTTGATCGCTGGCATCGGCTTACACGTTGGTATCGCGCTGGTGATGAACATCCCGAATTTCCCGCTGGTGATGATAACCGGCTATCTGGTGCTGATCGATCCCCGCTGGTTGGATTGGTTCAAGCAGCGCGGGCGTACACGCAGCCAAACGCCGCTCATGCTGCCAGTTCCTGCGACTGCCCCCGAACCCGCCGGATGTGCTGCGACACTCGCAGGGATACCGGCTGCGATGGGCAAAGGCGCGTATCGGGCGCTGCTGGCGGCGGTGCTGATCGGGGCGATGGGCAGCATCATCTGGGCGAACATTCTGAGTGATGATTTATTGGCCGTCCGGCTGCGGACACCTGCTATGCCGATGGCGCTGGAACAAGGTTTGCGAGCTGTCGGCTTATGGGAATCGTGGGCGATGTTCGCACCCGACCCACTGCGTTTCGAAGGCTGGTTCGGGTTGAACGGCATTTTCAGCGGTGAGGGTATTCGTGATGTGCGTAACCCGACTGACCGGCCTCACTGGTACGTTGGCCCAGAGGCGCGGTGGGGCAAGCTGGAAGAAAACCTCATGACGAAGGATAAAGACGACCCCTTGTTCAGCGCGTGGGCAGTCTATACCTGTCGCCAATATTTGGACAGCGGCATTACAGGCTTGGAGATCGTTCTCTACAGCCGCGCCACATCCATCCCCGGTCAGCCGTTCTTGCCGTATCAAACGACCGTCATACGTGGCGCGAGCTGCATCGGCTAAGTCACCTTGAGCCGCGAGGATGTACGATTAGCCAATCACCGCTAAAATAGTAGCGAGTTATTGAACGAGTAAATAGGGTACGCCGTGACGACATCCGCCGCCATCATCCGCCGCCGCCGCGCACGCAAGGAACGCAAACAAGCCGCCGCCGCCCGCAACCGCTGGCGTATCGGGATCATCACGGTACTTGTGTTATTCCTAGTGGTTATACCGGTCGGTGTTACGTTGGGCGGGGCGCTGCTGGCCTACCAGAATGTCACCCGCAGCCTCCCCACGCCGCAAGAAAGTCTCTCGCAAGCGGCGATGATCGGGCTGACGGAACTGTATGACCGCAGCGGCGAGACTCTGCTGCTGGCTGACCAATCCTCCAACCAGCGCACATGGCTGACCCTGAACCAGATGCCCGCTGTCCTGTTGAAAGCGACCCTCCGCGCCGAGCAGCCGAACTTCCTGAGCAGTGAACGTCCGAACGTGTTCGTCGCTTATAACCGATTGTGGGAAAACACGCTGTTTGGCCCGCTGGCGGCTGACCAAACCCTGACCGGACGCTTGGTGCGGAGTGTGATCGCACCGCTGCCCGAAGTGCCGACCGTGGATGCCATCGGGCAGGAAATCGCGCTGGTCACGGAAATCGGACGGCGTTATTCGAACGAAGAAATTCTAGAGTGGTACCTCAACACAGCGGATTATGGCAACAGTGCGCGAGGTATCCAGTCCGCTGCTCAAATTTACCTCGGCAAAGATGCGGCAGACCTCACGCTCGATGAAGCTGCGATGCTCGCGGCTATCCCCCTCGCGACCCAGTACAACCCGCTGGATAACGAAACGGCTGCCCGTGGCCGCCAGCGCGACCTGCTGCGGTCGATGCGGGCGGGCGGCGACATTACTAGCGCCGAATTTGATACAGCCGCCACCACCCAAACACCAATATTGTTGACGCTCAACCAGCCGGAACAAATCGCGCCGGAGTTCGTGGCTTATGCGCGGCGGCAGGCGCAGGACATCTTGAATAATCAAGGGCGTGCCGGAACGGAACTCGTGGCACGCGGCGGCCTGAAAATTATTACGACCCTCGACCTCGATCTCTATTATCAATCGAAGTGCGCCTTACGCATCCAACTCGCGCGTTTAGGCGGTAAAGCCACCTCACCGGACGCGGACGATGGCAAACCCTGCCACGCCGCCGACTATATGCCCGTGACCAGCCTTCCGGTTGATGGCACCGCGCCGGACATCGGTTCGGTGGTGATTATGGATGTCACCACGGGCGAGATTAAGAGTATAGTCGGCCCCGCGACACGCTTGGACGCGCAGCCCGGCCCAACACTTTACCCGTTCGTGTACTTCACCGCGTTCGTCCGCGCACAGGCCAACCCCGCGACGATGGTGCTGGATATTCCGCGTAAGTTCCCCGGTGCGGCGGACGGCTTGATCTACACCCCTACCAATCCTGATGGCCGCTTCCGTGGGCCGGTAAACCTGCGCGATGCTATGAGCGCGTGGCTGCTGCCGCCCGCTGCCCAGATCGCCAGCGAACGCGGCATGGGAACGGTTCTGTCGTTCGCCCACCGCATCGGCCTGAACAGCTTGGGCGAGGACGGGCGCTATGACCTCTCGCTGTTGGAACGCGGCGGTGCGGTTTCGGTACTCGATATGACCTACGCCTACTCGGTGTTTGCCGCGATGGGCGATATGCACGGGATCTCGGCGCAGGCTGTCGGGCAGGGCTATCGCCAGCGTAATCCGGTGGCTGTCCTTCGCATCGAAGACGAGGCGGGGAATATCATCTGGGAGTATGACGACGCGCAGGTAGCCCAATCTCAGGTAGGCGTGTTCCCGCATGATGTCGGTTATCTGCTGAATAATGTTTTGTCGGATCAAATTAAACGGCGGCAGGTTTTGGGTGATACTGTCAGCGTCCTCGATTTGCCCCGCGCGAATGCTGTTGTCGCGGGTATGGCGGGCGACATGACCGAAAATTGGACGGTCGGTTACACGCCGCAGTTGGTGGCGAGTGTCCACCTGAACCACACTGATGACACCGCGCTTGACCTTTCACCCGCAGGGTTGGATGGGGCGGCGCTCGTTTGGCGCGGGGTAATGCAGTATGCCCACGACCGCGACTCGCTGCCCAACGCCGATTGGTCGCGACCCGATACGATCACGACCCTCAGTGTGTGTGACCGTTCCGGCTTAATCCCGAACGCCGACTGCCCGACCCACGCTGAAATCTTCCTCGCCAACGCAGGCTTCCAACCACAGCAGGAAGATACCTACTGGCAAAAGGTGGTCATCAACAGTCAGAGCGGCTTACGCGCGACTGCCAGTACGCCGAACCAGTTACAAATTAGCAAGCTGTTCTTTGTGCCGCCGCCGGATGCCGAAGAATGGTGGCGCAGTAATAACCTGCCGCTGCCGCCGCTTGGCTACGATAACGTCAGCCGCCCCGAATTGTTCACCGATGTGCAGCTGCTCCAGCCACAGCCGTATGCCTATGTCGGTGGGCAGGTCGATATTCGCGGGACGCTGCGACCGGAGGACATGCGTTACTTCCAGCTATCCTACGGTGAAGGCGCGAGTCCCAGCGGTTATTTGCAGATCGGCTCACAGCAAACCACGTTCACCGCAGGCGCGAGCCTCGGCACATGGGATACGACCGGCCTCAGCGGGTTGTATACGCTGCTGCTGACGGTTGTGCATCAGGATAATTCAGCCGAGTCGGCGACCGTGCAGGTGATCGTCGATAACACGCCCCCGACCGTCAGCTTGAGCGCGGGTGAGCCGGGTAAGATTTACCGCTGGCCGACGGAAACCACGCTCAACTTGAGCGCAACGGTAGGTGATGATTACCAAGTGCAGCGGGTAGAGTTCTACCGCGACGGCGAAATCCTGCAAACCGACAATGATAATCCTTACGAATATACATATACCATCACCGAAACGGGGACATTCACCTTCACGGCGGTGGCGTTCGACGCGGTGGGCAACCAAACCAGCAGCAGCATCACGGTTGAGGTCACACGCGGGTAATATCTAAAGGGTGCGTAATTTGTAAGCGTAGGGAACGGTCTCAGACCGTTCCGTTTTCCCTACACATGGTTGCAACCGCTACTTCGAAACACTCGACTGCACGACCTCGCCCGTGGCGAAGGACTGCACCACATCGAACACGATGCCCAGCGACTTGATATTATCCTGGCAGGTGGTGGCGGGTTTCTTACCGGTTTTGACGGCCTCATAAAATTCGTGCAGCAAATACGCTTGCGCCTGCCGTTCCATGACCACCGGCGGTATGAGCGTCAGGTCATCATAGCGGTTGCTACGGAAGCCTGTTCCTTCTTCCACGCCGAGCAGATGCTGGACGTAGACCTCATCGTTAACCAGCGTCACCACACCTTTTTCGCACTCGAAGCGCCAATTCGCGTTCCACGGGGTTTCCTTGCCATTGGAACACCACGAACCGTTATAGGCGACGACCGCGCCGTTGGCGAACGCCAGCGATACCGAGGCTGAGGCATCGCCCTTGTACCAACTCCACGGCGGGTTCCAACTGCGCCCATAAACCGATACCGGATCGCTGCCGAGGAAGAAGCGGATCAGGTCGAAGTGATGGATCGACATATCAATAATCAGCGGGTAGGGCATTTCCTCGCGGAAGCCGCCAAAGTGCGGGCCTTTGAAGAACTCGACCGTCACCGCGCCGACTTTGCCGACCGCGCCTGAATCCAGCGCCTGCTTCACTGTTTGAATCGGCACATGGTAGCGGTAGTTCTGGGTAATCATATGCAGCACGCCGGTTTCGTTGGACTTGTTCACAATCGCCTGCGCGTCGGAGAGCGTCCCCGCTAGCGGCTTTTCGGAAAGCACAGGCAAGCCCGCATCCATCGCTAGCAGCGAAACCTCTTTGTGGAACTGCGGTGGGGTAACGTTAATGACCGCGTCCGCCCGTACCGAACGCAGCGCTTCCGCCAGCGACTTGAAGATGCGCGACCTGTCGATGTCGTAGCGGACGGCTTGCTCTTGGATAACCGCGTCGTTCACTTCGACAAATCCGACGAACGATACATCGCTCGACTGTAAAACGGTGTTGATCCACGCATTACCCATGCCGCCAATACCGACCTGTATAACCTTCATAGCTGTTGTCCTTGTCGCCAATAGGGAATATACACAGTATAACCACGATAGCCGTGCCGCACGCAATCCATCCTTATACCCACTTACTATGCATAAGTCCTGCTATCTATCCGCCGCAATCATGACATTCCCCACTGATGCGATTGCGTGGTTGTGCTTATAGTAGAAGTATCATTTAGGCGATGAGGTAAACGGATATGACAGCCACAAGTCAGCCCAACAACATTTGGGATACCACCGAGTATCAATTTCCGCGTCACGGCATCTTGTCGGAAAAGCTCAAGTTTCTCGTGGGTTATGCTGTCCTCGCGCCGTCCATTCATAACTCTCAACCGTGGAAGTTCGCCGTTCGCGAGAGTGAAATCCGCGTGCTGGCCGACCGTACCCGCCAGTTGAACGTGGCAGATACCGATGCGCGTGAACTATATGTCAGCGTGGGCTGTGCGCTCGAAAACTTGCTAACGGCTGCCACTTACTTCGGGCTGCGTGCGACGGTCACTTATTTCCCCGACCCGAAAGATGAAGTGTGGGTCGCTACCGTCACCTTTGCGGAAGGCGGTGTATCACCGTCACTCGCCGACCAAGAACGCTTTCATGCCATCACCCTGCGGCACACCAACCGCCAAACCTACGCTAACAAACCGCTGACTGAACATGATATTCAGCGTTTGGGCGCGAGCGTGCGCGAAGAAGGTGTTGCCCTACAAATTTCGGATGATACACACGTCAAATTAGGCGTGAACGCGCTGGTTGTGAGTGCGGACATCACCCAATTTGCCGATCCGCATTACCGTGAAGAACTGAACCAGTGGATTGAACGCGGCACGTTTGGTCACCGCTGGTTGATCTCGCGCATGGGGCAGTTGGCGACCACGTATCTCGCCAGCCATCACAAGCCGGTGAAGCCGGAAGCCGATATTGTACTTAATGCGCCGCTGTTGGCGCTCATCAGCAGCACAACCGATGATCGTTTATCGCAGGTGAAGGCGGGGCAGGTGTTTGAACGCATCGCCCTGCAAGCCACGACGCTCAATATTGGTGTGCAGCCGCTTTCGCAAGTCATACAGGTCAACAGCCTGAAACCTGAACTGCTCCGTATATTTGGCGCGTCAACGACATACGCCCAAATGGTCTTTCGCCTCGGTTACACCGACATCGCGACGTGGGAAACTTCCCGCCAGCCTGTCGATACGGTTGTAACCAGCTAACCTCGCGGATTCAGATTGGCTCTCTCAGCCTAATCTGTCCTCACTTTTGCTCTGGAGGTGACTGTAAAAGGTCACCTCTCTTTTATACACCTGCTCCGACTTTCGACCGAATTTCCAATGTGAATCAGCCCTCTCCATTTACAATGACAGCCACCTGTTAGAGATCGCTCGTCGTTGCTTTTTGGAGACTGGTTCCTATGAAACGCCTACTCATCACCGTTTTAGTCCTGCTGTGCTTATCCACCCGTGTGCTGGCGGGGGAAACCGCCGTGCCGAAAGGTGAAATCGCCTTCGCTTCCGACCGTGAGGGAACGTACAAAGTATTTCTGATGAGCGCGGACGGCAGCGATGTGCGCCTGCTGGTTGAAGACGAGAACCCGATTTATACACCGCTGTGGTCGCCGGATGGCACCAAGCTCGCTTACATGGTGGCCGAAGGAGATGGCAAAGCGCCATTATATGTGTGGGATTTGGACGAACCGGAAGCAGTGCGTATTGCCGACAGCGCCTTAAACCCCTACCGCTTTCTAACGTGGTCACTCAACAGCCGCATGATTGCTTACGCTAACTTCACTGATGGTGACAGCGCCAATGGTGTTGAGTATCACTCTGCGGCTACGGATGGCAGCTTGGATATAACGATTGGCGTGGGCGAGGATGACTTAGCGCTCATCCAATACCTGCCGGATCGTTCGCTTACGGTGTCGCGTTCCAGCGGCTTATTCGGCTTGGATGCGGATGGCACGAATGAATTGTTCGTCACCGATGATCTCGCTTACCCCGCTGTGCTGTCACCCTCATTCGAGTATCTAGTGGGTTATTCCTATGAGAGCGATAATCTTGAAATTACAGACCCTAATGGCCGAAACCCGAACGTGGTATTCAACCGTGACGAGCATCACCTGAGCTATATCATCATGTTGGGTTGGTCGCCGGATGAGCAGTATATCTGGGGCGTGGGGCGCTTTGCCGAAAGCGCGGAAGTTGGCGCACCTGCGGAAGATCGCTTGTTCATCGTCAAGCAGGACGGCACAGGCTTCCACTTTGTAAATGCTGGCGATACGGTACTCACATGGTCGCCGGATAGTCAGTTTATCGCGTATACTCGTCAGGATGAGGCGGGTGGTTACCAGATTTTTACGGCGCGGCCTGACGGCTCGGATGAGCAGCAGATCACGACTGATGGTAATAACGCACAGCCCACATGGCGCGCGAATTATGCTTAATGAAAGAACAATATGGAAACCAATAACGCTACAGCCCCAATTGAATTTGACGACTTTATGAAGGTCGATATGCGCGTTGGCACGGTGTTGACGTGCGAACTGAACCCCAAAGCGAAGAAACCCGCCTATATCCTCACCATCGACTTCGGCGAGTTAGGTGTGAAAACCAGTTCGGCGCAGGTCACGCAGAACTACACGACGGAAGACTTGGTCGGCAAGCAGGTGGTCGCGGTCGTCAACTTCCCTGTCAAGCGCATCGCGGGTATCGTCTCGGAAGTATTGGTACTTGGCGCGTACTCCGCCGCGCAGGATGTTGTCCTCCTGCAACCAACGCTCACCGTCGAAAACGGCTCACGGGTTGGTTGACTGAAGTCGCATGTTTCATTTGCCAATAATTGAGTTTTTCTATCACATCTGCCCTATAATAAGAAAATACACGTAAAAGCCTGTCTGAATAGTCAATCTACATCTTCATTTGGGGTTATTGACGGTCTGTTTCGCTGATGATGCGCCCTCTTTCTTCATGTAATGGGGAAAGATAGTTGGGGAGATAGGGGAGCATTGGTCATTTTTAGACAGGTTCTAAAATGTTACAACGTATGTTAACTTCGGCTGTTGTGATAGTGGATGAAACACATCAAAGTATTGAAGAGGCATTTCCTAATGAGTGAATACGCCAAAAAATCTAATGATCAGGTTAACCACAAGGTTTCAAAAACATCCAGCACTCAATCAACTACCCCGCTGCCTCATAATCTGCAAAACATAATCGGCAATCAAGCTCTACTTCAAATGATGCGGCAAAACGCTGGTGAGGTTATCCAGCGTGATGCTCATGAACGGGGATGTAGCTGCCCAAGTTGTGCGCGTATTCAGCGTCAACGGGATGAAAGTAAACTTCAGCGCAGCCTTATTCAGCGCGAGGGCGGAGGTACACCCGCACCATCTATTCCATTTTCCGAATTACTGGCGCTCTGGAAAAGCCGCGAGAAGAAAGATAAGCCGCCGGCCCCGATTCAAGGTGTACATGCGCCGGTAGTTGTCCCATCCGGGCCGGCTTCAGCCGCTGAGGTGCGTGGTAAAGTGAGTTCCGCATCACCCGGTTCGGGTGGCGCGGTAGCCCTGCTGGCTGAACGGGTACTGGAGCTTCGTGGTTTAAACCTGTCGTCAGCAGTCCCTACCCAATCTGACCTGATTCCGGTACTGGCGGAGGATATGGAGCGTAAAGACCAAGCCAAACCAGAAGATGAACGTCAAAACCTCTCTAAGCAGGAGTGGATAGCTGCTGCAAAGAGCCAGATCGAAAGCAATAACACCACCGCTTTGACCACATCAGATGATCGCTACACGTCTATTACAGGTGGCGAAGGGTTTGATGAACTGCACGAGTTCATCCATATCTGCTCCGGTCAGGGCGGCGAGTCGCCCTTGATGCAATTCCAGCTTCAAATGAACGAAGGGGCAATCAACGTATTCTCCGAGCTTGTTGCACCCGTGTTAGGAACAAACATTGTCACCCGCTATACGAATGAAACACCGTTGGTACGCAAACTGATTAAGTTAATCGGTGCAGAGGGCATTGGTAAACTGTTCGACGCTGCCTTTAAGGGGGATGTTGACGGCTTCTTCTTAGCCGTTGGTACGGCCTATGTCGCGCTTGGCACAAATAAACCGGATGGAAAAGCGAAATCTTTCTCCGAGAAAAATTGGACTCCCGAACAGGCCGCCGCTGAATTTAAGAAACAAACTAAAAATTGGAGTTTGGGCTGGCTGAATCAAAGACTGCCTTTGCCTTAGCTGTTAGTTGAAATGTTATTCACTCAATCGGGGCGTATTCGCGTCTGGTTACGCCCCGAAGCAAAATGAGGGTCAAGTATCCCTCCCTCTTTCAATTCACTTATGTGGCGCTTACACATTTCCGATACAAGCTGAGTTATGCTAATCGGGTCAGAATAACTCAACCGCACAATTCACTGTTTATCCCCCCTTAACTCAATATTCGTTAGAATAGGATGAAGTCAGGACGATGAACAACCATTGTCTCGCGGTACGGATGCATGAGGACGAATAAACCATATGATGCGTTTTGACCGATTTACTGAACGGGCGCAGGATGCCATCGCGCGGACCTACGAAATCTTGCAGCGCTATGGTCACAATCAAGTGGATACCGAGCATATCTTATTAGCGTTGTTAGAGCAGGGTGATGGGGTTATCCCCCAGATCATCGAGAAGTTAGGCATTGATCTGAGCAGTATGCGTGGCCGCCTTGATGAAGTGCTGCGTGCCAGCCCGAAGGCCGCCATCTACGGCGGTGGTAACGGGCAGCTCTTTATGACCCCCCGCAGCAAGCGGATTATCGACCTCGCCAACGAGGAAGCCAACCGCCTGCGTGATGATTATATTTCGACCGAGCATATTTTCCTCGCCATTCTCAGCGAGAAGAACACCGCCGTCAGCAAGATCATGACGGATAACCAGATCACCCGCGACCGCGTGACGGATGCCATCAAGGACATTCGCGGTGGGCAGCGTGTGACCGACCCGCAGTCCGAAACCCGCTACCGCACGCTGGAAAAATACAGCACGGATTTGACCCGCAAGGCGCTGGAAGGCAAGCTCGATCCGGTTATCGGGCGTGACATGGAAATCCTGCGCGTCATCCAAATCCTCAGCCGCCGGACGAAGAACAATCCGGTGCTGATCGGTGAGGCCGGTGTGGGTAAGACCGCCATCGTCGAAGGCTTGGCGCAAAAAATCGCCAGCGGCGATGTGCCGGAACTGCTCTACGGCAAGAAGGTGATTTCACTCGACCTCGCCGGTATGTTGGCGGGCAGCCGCTTCCGTGGTGAATTTGAGGAACGCCTCAAGGCCACCATCGAAGAAGTGCAGCGTTCCGAAGGCGAGATCATTCTCTTTATTGACGAGCTGCATCAGGTCGTCGGGGCTGGCGCGGCGCAGGGTGCGCTCGATGCCGGTAACATGATGAAGCCCGCCCTCGCGCGAGGTGAACTGAACGCCATCGGTGCGACCACACTGGACGAGTACCGCCAGTACATTGAGAAGGACAGCGCACTCGACCGCCGTTTTGCGCCTGTGTTCGTGGAAGAACCGAATGTCGAGGATACCATCGAGATGCTCTACGGTTTGCGTGACCGCTACGAAGCGCACCATAAAGTGACCATCTCTGATCAAGCGTTGGAAGCGGCTGTACGCTTGTCGTCCCGCTATATCAACGACCGCCGTCTGCCGGATAAGGCCATTGACCTGCTGGATGAAGCGGCGGCCAAGCTGCGTGTGGCACTGTTCTCGATGCCCCCGCACTTGAAGGAACTGAAAGAACAGGTTGACCGCCTTGAAGCCGATGAAGAAGCGGCTGGCCTCGCCCGTGACTACGAACGGGCTGCCGAGTACAAGATGGAACGCATCCGGCTCGGTGAGGAATACGACCGTGAACGCTACCTCTGGCAGCAGGAAAACACCCTCGATGAAACGGTTGACGAGGACGACATCGCGCAGGTGATCGGGCAGTGGACGGGTATTCCGGTTCACCAGATGCTCGAAACCGAGAGTGAGAAACTCCTGCGTATGGAAGAAGTGCTGCACTCGCGCATCATCGGGCAGTCGGCAGCGGTTACAGCCATTTCGGATGCTATTCGGCGTTCACGCAGCGGCCTGAAAGACCCGAAGCGCCCCATCGGCTCGTTCATCTTCTTGGGTTCGAGCGGTGTGGGTAAGACCGAACTGGCGAAGGCGCTGGCCGAGTTTATGTTCGACGATGAGGAAGCCCTCGTGCGCGTCGATATGAGCGAGTACCGCGAACAGCATACCGTCAGCCGGTTGTTCGGTGCGCCGCCCGGATACGTGGGTTACGAAGAAGGGGGTCAGCTCACCGAGGCTGTACGCCGCCGGCCGTACCGTGTCGTGCTGTTCGATGAAATCGAGAAGGCGCACCCCGACGTGTGGAACGCCCTCCTACAAATCTTGGAAGATGGCCGCCTGACCGACGGACAGGGGCGCGTGGTGGACTTCCGCAACTGTGTCATCATCATGACCAGCAACCTCGGCACCGAGTTTGCCCGTAAGGGTGGTGTCCTCGGCTTCGTGCAGGGTGGCGACCAGCAGTTGGTGGTCGACCATCAGAAGATCGAGAAGGCCATGCGTGATGCCTTCCGGCCAGAGTTCCTGAACCGCATTGATGAAATCATCATCTTCGCGCCGTTGAGCCTTGCAGAAGTCGAGCAGATTATCGACATCCAGATGCGCGGCATCATTGAACGGATGGCCGCCTCTGGTTTACAAATCCACCTGACGGAACCGGCACGTCATTGGCTGGCGCAGAAGGGTTACGATCAGCAGTTCGGGGCGCGTCCGTTACGCCGTGCGCTCCAGCGTTTCGTGGAAAACCCGTTGAGCATTCAACTGCTCAAGGGCAGCTTCCAACCCGGTGACTTGATCGTGATTGATGAGGTCAACGACCAACTGGAGTTCCTGCGTAATCAGGATACGACAACCGACTACGTGAACATTCCCCAGAACCAGTATCCGCAGGATCAGTACCGGCAGTAAGCGGACTGATTAGCGAACAAATGAAAGAGGCTAGGCTCGAAAGGGCTTGGCCTCTTTTTGGGTTATAATGTGCCACACGGAGATTGTTAATGGAACGCTCGATAAAAATATTTAATGTCACTTATACGATACGTAGTCATGCAGCGATGCGAAGTCTCCAGAAAAATATCCCTGATGATCTGATTGTAAACACAGTGGAAAAGGTGATCTTGTTGAGCAAGAACACGGTACGGATAAATATGAGTGGCAACATTTTGATGAAGAACATCCAGATGAACATGCTGTTATTACGGTTTGGGTTGTAAATATAGATTAGTTTGTCTCACCATTCGATTGTTAGCTGGATAGAGGAACGAATGAAAATCACTTATTACAAACAATCAGACCTGCTCTATATCGAGTTTACTAACCAAGCAGTAGAGACAGATGCTCCCGTTGGAAAATGGTCGAGCGTATCACTGGATGCGAAAGGTGGTGTTCAGAGTATCGAAATCCTTCATGCTTCCAAATATGGTATTTCTATTAATGATATGCAAATTGAGATTATAGAGGCTGAAACCGCCCCGCCGATAGGTGATTAATACTCAAGGCTAGGCTCGAAAGGGCTTGGCCTCTTTTTTTGTTTGGCAAAAGTTGGCGAAACGCTTCAATTTCATATGGCGATATTGGCGAAAATGGTGACAATTCGGCGGAATGCTCGGCTAAAGCTGCTGTGGTTTTGGCAAAATGACTGCCGCCGCCATCATTGCCAAAGAGCCGTTTCAAGATACAAGTTTCAAGGGGTAAGTTCAAAATACAGTTATTTGAACCCTTTTTGCAGCAACAATGGAAATGGGTTGCTGCTGCAATGTTTGCTGCAAAATAGTTATCAGTTGACAGTCAACAGTTAGAAGCCGTTTGAAAAGTAGGTTTGGGGTTCACCGGACGCGATGTATCGCGTCCCTACACGAAATTTGCCTCACAATCTCGCATTTCTGTAGGGACAGCAGACAGGCTGTCCGCTATCTTCAAACCTTCTCGAATGGGTTAAGAGCAAATACAAAATACTCGTCAAGAAATTTAGACTTATTGTAGAACAAATGAGCGTTCGGTGTCAATTTGAATACGGTTTGAAAGGGTTAGAAAAAGCTAACTTTTGTGGGTAGTTCTGAGGATACCGGACAGCGTGTATGCTTTCTCATATGCACCAAGATAAGGATTTTGTGGGTGAGCCTTTGCCAGCGGATAACCCCACAAGGGGACTATAGACCCGCTGACAAGCAGAATAAACCCCCATCAACGGGGATACGCGAAAAGCAGGACGTACGAAACGCGAGAAGGTGTTTGTGGATGGGGAGGCAGCGGACAGCCTGTCTGCTGTCCCTACAAAAACGCGCGATTGTGATGCGAATTTCGTGTAGGGACGTGATACATCTCGTCCGATTAATCTCAAATCCACCTTTTAAACGGCTTCTAACGTGCCAAATTGCCAATATGCGATTAGTGGTTTTCCGGTGTCTACCTCGCGGCTGCCCGTGCCGAGCGGCGCTTTTCGATAAAGGCGAGGGCTTCGTCCATCGTCTTGAACACAATATACTTTTCGCGCAGGGCGGGGATGGTGTTGAAGATGTTCACGAAGGATTTGATCAGCACATTCTGCGAGACGATCACCGCCATATCATAATTCGGCATCTCCGTTTGAACCCGCGCGGTGAGGGCGCTAAAAATGTTGGATGGAATGGATTGCGAGCGTGTCATGTCGATGAGCGCATTCACGATATTTTCGGGTACTTCGGCACACAGCGCGTTACCGTCGCTGTAGGCTTGATGCATCTCCTGTAACGTCCACTGACCTTGAATCGTCCATAAGATAATGCGTTTTTGGTCATTAAACCACTGAATCTGAATTGGCATGTTTCCCCATTTTGAAAATTACCGATTCACTATATCTTACCCGTAAATAACCAGTTTGCATCTTAATGAGTCGTTTTGCCCGACCACCGCGCTATAATCGGTGAAAATCATTTCATCTAAAGGAACTTACTATGCGCGTGGTCATCATCGGTGGATCGGGCAACATCAGCCTCCCAATCGTGAAGCTGCTCCTGCAACAGGGGCATGAAGTCACCTGTTACAACCGGGGTCAGCGGGGCGGCCTG
Organism: Chloroflexota bacterium; assembly: GCA_020161935.1. GTDB lineage: Bacteria > Chloroflexota > Anaerolineae > Aggregatilineales > Phototrophicaceae > CFX2. The sequence continues at coordinate 501,052 of JAIUNI010000002.1, read as the reverse complement.
CCGGACGCGGCGCGGGTCATCATCGGGGATCGCAAGGACTATGCCGCCTTCGAGGCCACCATGCAGGCCGAGAAGTTCGATGCCGCCATCGACATGATCTGCTTCAACAAGGCTGAGGCGGAAAGCAACATTCGGGCGTTTAAGGACGTGCAGCACTTCATCCAAACCTCGACCGTTTGCACCTTCGGCGTGGATTACGATTGGCTGCCCGTCACCGAGGATCACCCGCTGCGCCCCACCAGTAACTACGGTAAGAACAAAGTCGCGGCTGATAACGCCTACCTCGATGCCTATTACGCCAATGGCTTCCCCGTGACCATCATCAAACCCTCGACCACCTACGGGCCGCAGCAGGGACTTCTACGCCAGATCGCGATTGAGTACTCGTGGCTCGACCGGATTCGCAAGGGCAAGCCGCTGCTGGTTTGTGGGGATGGGAAGGCGCTGCACAGCTTCCTGCATGTGGATGATGCCGCGCCAGCCTTCGCGGGGGTACTCGGTCGGCAGAAGTGCATCGGGCAGACCTATAATATGGTGCCGCGCGGCTTTACGACGTGGGAGATGTACCATCAGGCCGCGATGCGCGTCATCGGGCGTGAGGTGGAACTGGTGGGTATCCCGCTGGCGGATTGGATGAGCTTCAACATCCCGAACTCCGGCATCTGCGAGGAAATCTTTGCCCACAATGTCATCTATAGCGCCGAGAAATTGTTCCGCGACGTGCCGGAATATAACCCGCGCATCTCGGTTGAGGACGGTATCCGTGACGTACTCGCCGCGATGGACGCAAGCGGTCGCGTCCCCGACTCGGATACGCTGACGTGGGAAGACAACATCATCGCCGCCCAGCGCGGTGTTCGCTCGGCTAAAATCAATTAAGCGAGGTGAAAAATGTCTGACTCGATTACCCGCGCCCATCTGGTCGATCTGCTCGTGCGGGGTAACGCGCATATGTCGTTGGAAGAAGCCGTGAAAAACTTCCCGGCGAAGGATTACAACACGCGCCCGCCGAATGTCGAGTACAGCTTCTGGCACCTGCTCGAACATATCCGCCTCACCCAGCACGATATTCTGGACTACAGCCGGAACCCTGACTACAAATACATCCAGTGGCCGCAGGATTATTGGCCGGCTAAGGACGCGACTACTGATGCCGCCGGTTGGAAGCAAACGATTGACGGGTTTATCGCCGACCGCGCCGCGATGGTGGCGATTGTGGACGACCCGCAGACCGATTTGTACGGGCAGATCCCGCACGGCGAGCGCGGGCATACCATCCTGCGCGAGGTGCTGGTGGTGGCTGACCACAATGCCTACCACATCGGCGAGCTGGGGATTTTGAGGCAGGTGGTCGGGAACTGGTGAGGGAATTCTGATACATTTCGGACACTTCCCAAAGTAAAGTTTGGCCTCCGCCGCGCGTCTATATACTGTTACCAAACAGAAACGTGCTTTTGTGCGGAGGTTATCATGACCGATACCACGTTCGAACTCATCAATCAGTTGGCCGATGAACGTAATTTTCTTTACCGCCTTGCGGCCAAGCAGCACTTGACGGAAACCCAGCTTGGTCGTATACATGAGATTGAGGGTCGCCTCGCGATGTTGTGGGATACCCACCGCCGTGAGTTGGTCGCGAGCCGCCGCCCGGAACGCTATACCGATGCGATCCGGCGGGCTGCTTAAAGCAAATATCGCAGGTCATGAAAATAGGGCGCACTTTTTTCCGTGCGCCCTTTTGATTCCGATGGGTTAACGCTTGTGTTACAATCTCACCCGTTCATCAGCAGAGGAGCGACCCATGAGCCAATGGATGATTTACGGGGCAACCGGATACACAGGCACACTCGTCGCGGAGGAGGCGGTACGGCGCGGACATAAACCGCTGCTGGCGGGGCGCTCGGCTGCCAAACTGCGCCCGCTGGCGGAACGCCTCGGCCTCGAATATGCCGCTGTCGGGCTGGAAGATACTCATGCGCTCGAAAAGGCGGTCGGCACGGTCGAGCTGGTGTATCACGCTGCTGGCCCGTTCATCCACACCAGCGCCCCGATGCTCAAGGCTTGCCTCGCAGCCGGGGCGCATTACCTCGACATCACGGGTGAGGTGCCGGTTTACCAACACGCCTTCAGCCTCGACGCGGCCGCCCGCGAGAAGGGTATTGCCATCATCCCCGGTGTCGGCTTCGACGTGATTCCCAGTGACAGCCTGATTAAGTATGTGGCTGACCAACTGCCGGACGCGACCCATTTGGATGTGGCGGTTGATGCGCTGGCCTTGAGTGAAGGCGCGGACGCGGGGTTGAGCGCGGGGACGGTCAAGTCGATGATCGAACTGCTGCCGACAATCGGTACACTGCAACGCCGCAATGGGCAGTTGGTCTCGCAGCCGATGGGTGCGGGTTTGCGGAAGGTGCGCTTCCCACGCGGCACGAAAACGGTGATGCCCGCGACGTGGGGTGATGTGGAAATGGGCTACCACACGGCGGGTATCCCCAATATGAATGTTTACCTCAGCCTGCCGCCCGCGATCATGTACACGGCGCGGGTGCTGTCGCCCCTGCTTAACCTCTTGAAGATTAACCCTGTGCGGAAGTTCGCCTCGCGGATGGTCGAACGGATGCTGCCGGGGCCAAGCGAACACACGCGCGAAACCGGACGCTCGGCGGTGTATGCCAGCGTGCGGAACGCGAAGGGTGAAACGCGCGAGGCGTGGCTGGAAACGCTTGAGGGCTACCAGTTCACGATGGTCGCCGGTGTGCGGGTGGTCGAGAAGGTGCTGGATGGCAGCTATAAGGGCGCGTTGTCTCCGGCGAATGCGTTCGGCGCGGATTTCGTGATGAGCATCGAAGGCACGACCCGCTGGGATACCCTGCCGGAATAGCTTGACCACAAAGAACACGGGAAAAAGTCACCAGTCGCCAGCTATCAGTCGCCAGTCAAACGCAAAGACGAATCGCCAAAAGCGCCAAGCGGATGAGCCGCAGAGAAAAGTTGTCAGTTATCAGTCGCCAACCACTAACTGCCGATCACGCGCCGCAGGGTCGCCTCGTCCACGTTGCCGCCGCTGATGACCACGGCGGTCGGGCGGTCGTCCAGCGGAATGATACCCGCCAGCAGCGCCGCCACACCGACCGAACCGCCGCCCTCGGCAATCCAGCCCGCGTTGACCATGATCCAGTGCATGGCATGGGCGATTTGATCTTCGGTAACGAGTTCGCAGCGGTCAACCACCTGCTTGGAGATGTCGAAGGTGATCGACCCTACCTCGATTTCGCCGGAAAGGGCTTCGGCGAGGGTTTCCCACACCTGCGGCAGGTTACCGCCATGCAGCCAATTGTAGAGGGCGGGGGCGGAAAGGGCGTTCACGCCAATGACCTCGATGGCAGGGTTGGCATGTTTGATCGCCAAACCCACGCCGGAGATCAGGCCGCAGCCGCTGGCGGGAACGATGACCCGCTCGACTTCCGGCAGCTCCTCGATGATTTCAACCCCGACCGTACCCGCACCCGCGATTACCCGCGCGTCGTTGTAGGGCGAGACGAAGGTGCGACCCTCGGCCTGTTCTAACCGACGGCCTTCCAACTCGGTTTCGTCGTAGTTCGCGCCGAACAGCACGACTTCCGCGCCGTAGCGCCGAACGCCATCCACCTTCTTTTTAGGCGTGTGCACCGGCATCAGGATTTTAGCGGGCAGGCCGAGCAGGTGGGCGGCATAGGCTACGCCCTGCGCGTGGTTGCCGGAGGACGCGGTGACGATGCCCCGCGCCCGTGCCGCGTCATCCAGCGAGAGCATGGCGTTGAGCGCACCCCGTATTTTGAACGAGTGGGTGCGGTTGGCGTTTTCGAGCTTGAGCCATACGCTGCCACCGATGTGCGGGACGTGTTCAAGCGGTGTCGGGCGTAAATAACCGGTGAGGCGTTCACGCGCGGCGAGAATATCAGCAGCAGTAACCACGATAGGTAACCTTTCAGATGATGTTTTGGGCGAGGATATACCCGCGCTGGCTGGCGTGTTCCTGTTCATACGGGGCGCGTTCGGTGGTCAGCGTATGGCTGAAACCCGCTGCCTCCAGATAGCCACGCACCTCCGCAGTGTGCAAGAAGGTGAAGTCAATCGAAACCGGTTTGTCGAAGAATGAGTCGAGGTGTGTGACCTCCGCGCCTGTGCCCCCCCTGTTATCCGAGAGGTCGATGCCCATCGCGTCCGCGCCCTGCTGGTGCAGGTAACGCACGATTTGCCCCGGTCCCGTGCCGATGTCGCATACCACGCCGCGCTCTTTTACCTGCCCGGCAAAGAAGTTCAAGAGGTGGCGGTCGTAGGGTTTGTAGCTGAGTTCGTCGATGAAGCGCGAGGCGTATTCCCCCGCCACGCGGTCATAGCCGGTTCGGGTGTCATCCGTCATGGTTACAGCGCCTGCAAAGCGCGTACGAACGCCGCGTCATAAGCCTCGCGCACGACCACATCCAGCACCTGCGGCGAGTCGCCGTCGCTGCTGACAGTCGCCAACCCCACTAACTGCCCATCGGCTTGGTAGGCGTAAACAGCGCGGTCGATTTGCCGCCACCAACGGCGCAGCACGGCGCGGGCAGTTTCTTTATCCGCGAGGTTACGTTCCTGCTGGAGCAGCGTGACCGCCGCATCCAAGTCGTTGGGGTGGTACGGGCGCAGTCCCTCGGTGGGTGCTTGGCTGTCGCGTTCCCACTCGCTTCGCAGGATACGCATCGGCCACTCGTCCCAGTAGCGGCCTTCGTAGTGCAGCATATTGAGCAGCCGCCCCTCGTAGCGGAAGCCCACCCGTTCATAGGCGCGCAGCCCGCCTTCGTTGAAGTCATACGCGCCAAGATACACCTTATCCAGCCGCATCACCTCGAATGCATAATTGAGCAGCAGCCGTACCGCCTCTGTGCCGAAGCCCTGCCCGCGCTGGTCGCGGCTCGCCATCCACACACCGAGTTCGGCGTGACGGTTCCGCATGTCGATCTGCTGCAAGCTGCAAGCCCCCGCGAACATCCCATCTGCCCCCAGCGGTTCGATGGCGAAGTAGCGCAAATTCACGCCGGGGTTGGCGATGATTTCTTCCCAGAAGGCGCGTACCTGCGTATCGGTGAGCGGTGGGCTGTCACCATCGGTGATGAGCTGTAGGTCAAGGTCGCGGTAGGCAGCGAGAATGGCATCAAGGTCGCGGCTGTGCAACGGTCGTAGTTGGAGGCGTTGTCCGGTGAGGTTGAGCGGCATCATTCATCATTTAAGTATTGGGCGATAGCATTAGTTTACAAGCGCTGTGGTTTTAGTGCCATGTGGTTACTCCGGCATTCAATGGGGTGAAAAGTGAACTTGCAGCCCTATCCAACGATTGTTTTTAGGGTAGTGGAAATTGCCTATTAGCCAATGCGCGGTAAAGTAGTGTCGTCGTTTGATTAAAAGCGAAAAGGAGATACTCAATGGAATTTGTACTCATGCTGCACTCCATCGTTCGATGGCTGATTGTAATCGTTACAGTGATTGCGCTGGTTCGGTTTGCGTTGGTTTGGTTGGGCAACCAACCGGAGCAGCGGTACGATAAGATATTGCTGTCCGCGTTTTCAGGACTGGTGGACTTACAGGTACTCATCGGTTTGATTTACCTGATTTGGTCAGGATCAGCCGGAGCGGGTTTTCCCTCATACCGCATCGAACACAGTGTCATTATGGTTATTGCGGCGGTGGTTGGTCATTTGCCCCGTCGTTGGCGAGATGCGCCGGTTCAAACACGCGCCCGTAACAATGTGATTGCCATTCTGGTCGTGTTAGTGCTGGTATATGTCGGTGTGGCGCGGCTGCCGCTGGGTTGGTCGCGGTAAGAAACTATTCGGGACTGGAAATAATGGACAGCCTGTCTGCTGTCCCTACGAAGGCGCGTTATTGGTTTGGGACGCGAGACAGCACGTCCGTCTGCATAAACTCAACTTTTAGACGGTTTCTAACCATTTGATGTGTCGGTTAGGGAGTACAGGTCGTACTCCCTTTTATTTATTCCAACACCACAACGGTATCGAATGGGTTGCGCTGCGGTTCGGGAACCAGCAGCCTCACACGGTCGGCGGTGCGCTCGAAAGGCACACTTGCGCCGTTCATCAGCAGCCGCGCGTTGCTGACAGACTCCGGTACATCCTTGAGCGTGACGACATCGCTCATGTTGCTGAGGATATGTACGTAGTGCGTGTCGCCCTGCCGTGTGCTGACGGTTTCGCGGGTTGGGGGGATGACACCAGCGCGGGTGCCGTAAATCGAGCGCCCATTCTGGTAGAGCCATGAACCCATGCCCAGCAGCCGTTCGATGTGTACCGGCAGGATTTCGCCCTCGGCGGTTGGCCCCACGTTCAGCAGGTAGTTCGCCCCCGCGCTGGCGGAACGGGCGAGCGTGTGGATGAGGTGATGGGTGGTTTTGTGGTCGTTGTCGCCCTTATATTCACCCCAGAAGTTATTGATGGTCATGCAGACTTCCGCCGGCATGTCATAGACGCTGCTCGTGTTGAAGCCGACCGTATTCTGCCCCGGTAAGTCCTGCTCGAATCCCTGCACATCCTCGCCGGGGAGGGGCTGGGCGTGGCGGTTATTATGGACAACAGCTTGCGGTTGCAGCGTGTGGATCATGTCGTAGAGCTTCTCATATTCGAACGAGCCGCCAGACGCAAAGTAGGCGTTGGAGGCATCGAGGGCGTGCATCGGCCAGTCGCCATCAAACCACATGCAGACGATCTGGCCGTAGTTGGTACACAATTCGCGCACCTGCCCGTGCAGGAAGGCGATGTAATCCTCCCACGCGAGGCCGCTTTCGTTGCGGAAGCGGTAAGCGGGATGATGCCAGTCGAGCAGCGAGTTGTAGAAGCCGATCTTCACATCGCCACGCTTGGCACAGGCGTTGGCGAGTTCCGCCAGCGGGTCGCGCTTGAACGGGCCGTTGGTGATTTTGTAGTCGGAAAGGGCGGTGTCGTACATGCTGTAGCCGTCGTGGTGGCGGCTGGTGATGACGATGTATTTTTGCCCCGCGTCCACCGCGATGCTCACCCACTCGTCGGCATCAAACCGGGTCGGGTTGAACTGCGGCGCGAGCTTCTCATACTCGGCGACGGGGATGCGCTCGGTGTGCATCACCCACTCCCCACGGGCGATCATGGCATACACGCCCCAGTGAATGAACATCCCGAAACGCATATCTTGAAACGCGGCTAATCCCTCAGGCGTAGCTTGTAAAGTCATATTCGGCGACCTGTCAGTGATAAATATTGATCTGCGCTAATGATGTATCAGAAGGATGAATTAGGCGAGTCTATTGGCGTTTTTGTTTATCGGCGACTTCCAGTACACTCGGCATAGGAGGTTATGATTCCCCAATATTGATTAATAGCAGCCTCCGTCTAAAAAGGTTTAATGATGGTCAGCCTCCCAAAAGAAATTACCCCGCCGCTCCCCATCGGCGCACAACCGCCCGCCGCCGTGTTGCCCGATCTGCACAGCGATGAGATCGACCGTTTACGCGGTCAATTGTGGGTCGGCTTGATGGTAACAACGCTGGTGGTGCTGGCGGTTACATTTGCCGCCCGCGTCATCATGCGCGACCCGACACCGCCGCTGTCGGTTGTGATCCTCGGTATGCTCAATGGGATTGCATTAGCCAACCTGTATTACCGCAAAACCCGTTACGCCCACATCGCGCAGGGCATTTACGTGGTGTGTATCCACCTCGCCGTGCCGCCGGTTCTGGTGCTTTACGGCGGTACACGCGGCTTTGGCGATGTCGCCTTACTCATCGCGGTGATCCTCGCGCTGCTTTATGGCTGGCGGCGCTGGATGTTCGTGACTTTTGGCATCATGGCCGTCACCCTCATCTGGGTACTGTACCACGACATTATGGGTGATCCGGTCGCGCCTTTACTGAACTATTCCGCCCAATTCACCTCACTAAAATTTTTCATCCTCGTCCTCATGATGATTTTTATCCTGCGCTATACCAACGCCTTCTATCGTGGGCTGCTCGGTAAATATCGCCTCTTTGCCGACGAACAGGTGCGCCTCAACCGTGAGCTGCAATTTTCCCGCCAGCGCATTGTCACCGCCCGTGAAGAAGAACGCCGACGCTTACGCCGTGACCTGCACGATGGCCTCGGCCCGACCTTAGCCGCCCAGATGTTCCGCATCGGCGCGGCTCAAGAACTGGTGCATAAGAACCCCGAAAAAACACTCAAAATTTTGGATGATCTTCAAAATGGGATTGAAGGCACACTCACCAATGTTCGCCAGCTTGTCTACGAACTGCGCCCGCCGCTGCTCGATCAGCTCGGCTTGATCGGCGCGATTACCCATTTTGTAAGTCAGCACGAGGGGGCGGGCGACATTCAACTGCATCTCCCCGCTGAACTCCCCTCGTTGAAAGCGGCGGTCGAAGTGGCGGCCTTTCGTATCATGCAGACCTCCATTGATAATGTCATCAAACATGCACAGGCGACCCGCTGCGATGTGCGGTTGACAGTTACCGCGAGTAATCTCAATATTAGGGTTACGGATAACGGGATCGGTATTTCGCCGAAGGTTCTGGCAGGGGTCGGTTTAACCTCGATGCGTGAGCGCACCGAGGAACTGGGCGGCACGTTCGCGATTGCCCCCACCGCCCCGCGCGGTACGGCGCTCGAAGTCTCGATTCCACTTTTGCCGGAACCCGAACTGACGAAGGAAACAGATAATTGATAAATATCTTTGTTGTTGATGATCACGCAATTTTTAGAGATGGTTTACGGGTACTCATTGAAGCGTCTGACGATATGGCGCTGATTGGCGAGGCCGAGTCCGGCGCGGATGTGCTGGCGAAATTGGAAGGTTTGCAGCCTGATCTGATCCTCATGGACATCCACATGCCGGGTGAAAATGGCATCGAAGTTACCCGCCGCATCAAGCAGCAGTATCCTGATCTGACAGTGCTGATGCTCACCATGTTTGAGGATGACAAGTCCGTTTTTGCGGCGATGCGTGCGGGCGCATCCGGCTACATCCTTAAGGGGATTAAACCCAACGAGATGTTGCAAACGCTGCGGGTGGCGGCCACGGGCGGCGCGGTGTTTAGCCCGCAAATCGCCAGTCACATCATGCGCTGGTTTACGCAAATGGCGACCCTTCAGCCGGAGCCAGCCGTCGAACTGCCGGAATTGAGCCGGCGCGAACTCGACATCTTGACTCTGATCGCCGCCGGTGATGACAACCCCACCATCACCGAAAAGCTGACCCTATCGCCCAAGACGGTACGGAATTACGTGTCACAGGTGTTGAAGAAGCTGGAAGTGAGTGATCGCATCGCCGCCGCCCGGAAGGCACGTCAGGCAGGGCTGGAGTAGTCGGGGCGCTTATACGGCGACCGATAAACTGCTGAACATCGTCACAGCGATGCCCAGCATAATGAAACCGCTGATGACATCCAATGCCCGCCACGCAATCGGTGAGCGGAAGATCGGGGAGAGCTTGCTCGCGCCGTAGGTCAGCGTGAAGAACCAGAAGGTCGAGGCGGCGATTGCGCCGATGCCAAAGATCACCCGTTGGTCTACCGGAAACAACAGACTTTTGCTGCCGATGATGACCAGTGTGTCCAGATACGCGGCGGGGTTCAGCAGCGAGAAGCTGAGGGTGGCGATAATGACTGTCAGCAGTCCGGTCGTGGCGGAATGGGACGCGATTTCAGCAGCCGGCGATTGCGGGTTGTAGGCTCGCAGCAGCGAACGACCGCCGCACCACGCCAGAAAAAGCACGCCGCCCACGGTAACGGCGCTGTGGATGAAGCTGCTGCCGTTAATCAGCGAACTCAAACCACCGACACCTAATGCGATCAGCACCACATCCGCTAAGGTGCTGAATAAGGCAGTCGCGAAAAGATGCTGCTTCCGCAGCCCCTGACGCAGGATGAATAGGTTTTGCGGCCCAAGCGCAACGATGATGCTGGCACACAGCAGGAAGCCTTGACTGAGGGGACTAATACTGCCTGCAATCGTTGACGGGTTCATGGTGACTCATCCTTTTGCCGCCCAAAAATGAGCGCGTAAATCGAACGGTAAACCGTTGTGGCCTACCCTAATCTTAGGAATTCGGTTGCGTATTTGGATTGGGTTGGGTGACTGTGTTACAGCACCCTCATTGATAACAGGTTACCATGAAATGATCGGGCGCGGTGTCCTTATTGTGTCCCGATTATGTCCCTATTCTTAAGGACATCCGGTCATAAAAGATGTCACTGTAGGCAGGTAGCGGGCCGGGTTCGTGTCGCCCGCACAAACCTACCGCGATGAGTTGCTGCTGATTTTTGATATTGCCTGTTCGACAAAGACGTGATGTTTTTCGCGCAGGGAGTGGCGAACGGTCGAGTCGGTGATCCACGAACTGAGTTTGCCAGCCGGACGGAGCGCGGCGCATAAATCCCAGTAGGGCAGGTTGCGGTCATCCAGCGAGGCTAACGTTTGGTAAGTGCGGGTGAACTGCTCCATCGCCTCCTGCCCGAACGCCCAGAGCATTTCCAGCCGCGTGATGGCTACATCCTCTAATGGGTCACCGAGATGGGCATCTTCCCAATCAATCACGGCGGCAAGTTTGCCGGCTTTCCACATCAGGTTCCCCGGCCAATAATCCCCATGCAGAAGTGAGACTGGATTGATTGCTGGTAGAGGCCAAGCGGCTTCCAACACATCACGAATATGGCCTTCTTGTAGGGAGTCGTCCAATGTGGTAGGGCGTTCCTGAAACCATGTGGCATAGGCCGATGCGGGGAGAAAGCTGATACCCTGCCAGTGAGTGCTGTGCAGCTTCGCTAACTGTGCGGCGGCTTGCGCGATATAGCTGCTGAGGTCGTCAGCCGCAAACAAGGTTTCGCCCTCGATGAAGGCGATCACCACATAAGGCGAGGGGAGAATTGCACCGGACTCATCAGCAAAAAGCGGCCGTGGAACACTCATTCCGCCTGTATAAAGCACGTGGAGAAGCTGGTATTCATCCCGCGCCACGTGAGGATTGTGCGCCAGATCAGCCGCGCCGTGCTGCCGGATGACGACCCGCTGTAGCTGTCCATCCGCCTGTTCGAACTCGGCTGCGGTGACTTGTGCGGAGACACCGCCGACCAGCGCCCACGTTCGCCGTAATTGGGCTTGTGAGTCCAGCTTGTTGATGATCTGTTGGACGGTTTCGTCCGGCAGGTGTTGGTTCATAATATGCAGCGGTGAAATGAGGGAGGCATAGGATGCGGATAACAGAACGCGATGGGTGTTATCGTTTTAAGCCGTAACCCATCAAGGGTGTTCCGCACCTGTAGCGTATGTGATAAGCCTACTTATGTCAAGAGAGTTTAGAAGGGTTCAACTCGAACTCAGTATTCTATTAGAAACTTGGTACACAATGGTTTGATTCTTCGTAAAACCCCCGTTATAATTACTCGCCGAGTACCCATGTGTGCGGAGACAAAACTATGAATGCAAATGGACAAGGGCTGGAAGATACTGAACTGAAGCAAGATTCTTCAGCAGTTGAACCAGCACAGCCGGAAGCGGTTGAGGCATCTGCTGCGGTCGAAACGGTTGCTGCGCCGACCGATGCTGTACCGGCTGGTGAAGAAGAAACTCCCGCCACAGTGGAAGCCTCCTCGGAAGATGCGGACGCATCAACTCCGGCGGAGGGGGATTGGCTGGCACAGGATACTTCTGACCAGAAAGGGCCAAAGCGGGGTGATGTGATTGACGGTGTTGTGACCGCCACATCGCCAACGGCTGTGTATGTGGATGTCGGCGCGAAGGCTGAGGGCGTAATCCCCGGTCGTGAGCTGGAACGGATGAATCGCGAAACATTGGATCTGCTCAAGCCCGGCGCGAGCATCACGGTGTATGTCGTGAACCCCCACTCGCAAGATGGTGGCCCACTCCTGTCACTGAACCGTGCGCTGGAAGAACTTGATTGGCGACGGGCAGAAGAATATCGTGAAAGTCAGGAAGTCTTTGAAAGCCATGTGGCGGGGTACAACAAAGGTGGGCTGATTGTGCGTTTTGGTCGGCTGCGGGGCTTCGTGCCGCAAAGCCAGATCGGCAGCGACCGCCGCCGTCTGTTGGAAGGTGAGACCCCCGAAGAACGTTGGGGCAAAATGGTAAACGAAACCATCAGCGTGAAGGTGATGGAAGTTGATCGCGCCCGCAACCGATTGATCCTTTCGGAGCGTATGGCTGCACGTGAAAGCCGTGAGAGCCGTAAGGAAGACCTGATCGGTCGCTTGCAAGTTGGTGAAGTGCGGACAGGTCGTGTGGTGAGCCTAGTCGATTTCGGTGCGTTCGTCGATGTTGGCGGGGCGGAAGGTTTGGTGCATCTGACCGAACTTTCGTGGAAGCACGTCACCCACCCCAAGGAATTCCTGAAGGTCGGGCAAGAGGTTAAGGTTGAGGTTATCAGCATTGACCCTGAGAACAAGCGCATTGGCTTGAGCATGAAGCGCCAAGAAGCCGACCCGTGGGATACCGTCGCTATCAATTACCAGATCGGTCAATTGGTGCAGGGCGTGGTCACCAAGATGACGAAATTCGGCGCGTTCGTCCGGTTGGTCGATGTGCCGGAGATTGAAGGTTTGGTACACATTTCCGAACTGTCTGACCAGCGGGTGGCGCACCCGCGCGAAGTATTGCAAGAAGGTGAAACCGTCACCTTGCGCGTGGTGAAGATGGATATTGAAGATCGCCGTCTCGGCCTCAGCCTGAAGAAAGTTAACTCGGCTGAATACCTCGATATGGACTGGGGATAAACCTAGACCAATGAGCAGGTTGCCGTAAGTTGGTGGGCATGGTATATCTCTATAGAGATTGCACGGGGGGAGCATAGCTGCTGCCCCCTGTTTCATTCAGGTTAGTGTTCATTTACATTTTGTAATGTTTGTCGGGCAATATCGGTCAGTTTCTAATGGAACATAGATGTTGCGTCAATGTACATGCAAGGCTGCGGCCTGTTATAATAGGTAAAATAAATTTAATGATTGTGCATCTTGGTATTCACCCAATCGGTCAAAAAAGTGGTTATTCGACCACAGGTGGCGGAGGGATAAACCGTGCCAAACAATAAGATGGAGCGTTTTACGCAGCGCGCGCGTCGGGTATTGAGTCTCGCGCAAGAGGAAGCCGAACGCCTGCGCCATAATTATATCGGGACAGAGCATTTACTGTTGGGCTTATTGCGTGAAGAAGGTGGCGTAGCGGGGCGCGTCTTGCGTGACCTCGGCCTTGAGCAGCGGCGTGTGGAGGAGTTGGTTGAAGAACTGACCCGCGCGACCGCCCGTACGACCGCCTCGACCGCCGAGCTTTCGCCCGGCACGAAGCGCGTACTGGAACTGGCCGTGGATGAAGCCCGCCGGATGGGGCATCACTACATCGGTACGGAACACCTGCTGCTGGGCCTCGTGCGCCAGTCGGAAGGTGTGGCGATTGATGTGCTAAAGCGCCTCGGCGTTAGCCCGGAAGAAGTACGCCGCCAAACGCGCCGTGTGCTTCAAGAAAGCCCTGTGCAAACCAATACGCCGCAAGATACCCCGCCGCGTACCCCGCGCACGGATAAGGGTGGCAAAACGCCGTTGGTTGACCAACTGGCAACCGACCTGACCGCCCTCGCCGAACAGGGCAAGCTCGACCCCGTGGTCGGGCGCGAGACGGAAATCGAACGTGTTATTCAGATTTTGAGCCGCCGCCGCAAGAACAACCCTGCGCTCATCGGTGAGCCGGGTGTTGGTAAGACAGCGATTGTCGAAGGCTTGGCGCAGCGTATCGTCATGGGCGAAACGCCGAAGCCGCTGCTGGGCAAGCGTGTTCTTCAGTTGGATGTCGGTTCACTGGTCGCTGGTACGATGTATCGCGGTCAATTCGAAGAACGCCTCAAGCGCGTGATCGAAGAACTGAAATCATCAGACAGCATTCTGTTTATTGACGAAGTTCACATGCTGGTCGGCGCAGGCAGCGCGGGCAGCAGCGTAGACGCAGCGAATATCCTCAAGCCAGCACTTTCGCGTGGCGAACTGCAATGCATCGGCGCGACGACGCTGGATGAGTACCGCAAGCATATTGAGAGCGATCCGGCGCTTGAACGCCGCTTCCAGCAAATTTTGGTGGACGAACCTTCGGTTGAAGAAACCATCGAAATTTTGCAGGGCATCAAGATCCCTTACCAAGAACATCACAACGTCGAAATTACTGACGAAGCGATTGAAGCCGCAGCTAACCTTTCGGCGCGGTATGTCCCTGACCGCTTCCTGCCCGATAAGGCGATTGACCTGATCGACGAAGGTGCGGCTCGCTTGCGGATGTACAAGAGTCCCGAAGCCGCGCAGGTGCGTAAGGCGGAGCGTGACCTTGCTCAGGTTGAGGAAGACCTCGAACTGATGGAAAAGGACGATCCGCAAAGCGAAGAGGTGTTTGGGCTGCGCGTTCAGCGCGATAACCTGCGTGACATGATGCAGGAATTCCGCTCCAACTGGAACGAGGAAACCAACCAACCGCGCCTCGGCGAGGATGATGTGGCGGAAGTCGTTTCGATGTGGACGGGTATCCCGATCATGCGTATCGCCGGTGAAGAAAGCGAACGCCTCATGGCGATGGAAAATGCGCTGCATAAGCGTATCGTCGGTCAACATGAAGCGATTGAAGCCATCAGCAAGGCTGTACGCCGCGCCCGCGCTGGCCTGAAAGACCCTCGCCGCCCGATTGGTTCGTTCATGTTCCTTGGGCCGACGGGTGTTGGTAAGACGGAACTGACCAAGACGCTGGCAGAGTTCCTGTTCGGCAGTGAAGAAGCGCTTATCCAGTTGGATATGAGCGAATTCATGGAACGGCACTCGGTTGCCCGTTTGGTGGGTGCGCCCCCCGGTTACGTCGGTTACGAAGATGCCGGTCAGCTCACGGAAGCCATCCGCCGCCGCCCGTACAGCATCGTCGTGTTTGACGAAATTGAGAAGGCACATCCCGAAGCGTTTAACATGCTGCTTCAGATGATGGAAGAAGGCCAGTTGACTGATGCCCGTGGGCGTACGGTGAATTTCCGCAACGCCATCATCATCATGACCAGCAACGTCGGCGCAGATACGATCAAGCGCGGTCCGATCCTCGGCTTCGATATGCCGAAGGACGACGCGAAGGCCGAGAAGCAAATTTACGACGAAATGAAGAAGGGCGTGATGGATCAGGTACGGCGCACGTTCCGGCCTGAATTCCTCAACCGTGTTGATGCCAGTATCATCTTCCGCGCATTGACCCGTGAAGAAATCAAGGAAATTGTTGACCTCGAACTGCATAAGGTCAGCGAGCGCTTGATTGAACACGCCATCACCCTTGATGTGACCGAATCGGCCCGTGATTGGCTGGCGGTGAAGGGTTACGACCCCGAATTTGGTGCGCGCCCGCTGCGCCGCCTGATCCAGAACGAAATCGAGGACGCGATGTCTGACGGTATTCTGGCGGGTAAGTTCAAGATCGGTAACGAAGTCCGTGTCACGGTGGGTGAAGACGGCGAACTGATTTTGGAGCCGGTTGAAGAAACCGCTAGCGAAGCGGCTGAAGGCTAGTGACAGCCGGAAGTTTCAAGAGATAAGTTGCAAGCGAAAGGCCACCCGGAAACGGGTGGCCTTTTTTGTTGGGCAGCAGTCGTGCTGGCGTAGCGCAAGCGGCGAGATTGCGTAAATATCTGCGACTATTATTAACAGTATCACCTTTATTTGAGAAAGCGTTTTATGATGCGTGCTGCCCCACTTACCCCCGGCGACAAACCCCAATGGGCAGAGCTGCTAGCAGTTTCGTTCAACCGTACTCCAGACGATATGCTGCGGCTGCTCGATTGGCTGCATCAGGGGCATACGGTAATCGGTTGGGGCGCGTGGGACGGGGATACGCTGGCGGCACAATACAACTGCGCCATGATGCACATCACGCAGCCGGATGGTGTGACTGTTCCGGTGGGCATGAGCATCAATATGGCGGTTGACCCTGCTTACCGTGGGCGTGGCTTGATTAAGCAGGTGTCACAGCCGGTTTACGAGGCGGTGGCTGCGTGTGGAGGTGTCTCCGGTATCGGTTTTTCGAACAAGCAGGGCGTGAAGGTTGACCTGAAAAGCAAGAGTTATGGTTATCAGGTGGTGGGGCAGATGCAGTCGTTGGTTGTGTGGCTGCGCCCGCAACGGCAGGCAGCTATCACGCTTACGGATGCGTGGCCTCGATCACCCTTTGCCCAAGCGGCCAGCGCGAACAGTTTATTATCTCGGTTTGCCACGACACCCGAAACCTTAGCGCACCGTTTCGCCGACCACCCATTCCGGCGCTATCAGTTCGGCGTGTGGGAAGACGGTGGGATGGTTCAAGGGGTGGTTGTGTACCGCAAGGTGCGGCTTGCCGGGGTCAAAGGCGTGTCGCTGCTGGCTGCTTATGGGGCGCAATGCAGCGAATTACTGGCACGCTGGTCAGCGGCTATTCAGCGCGAGGGGATGCGATTCCTTCACGTGTTGAGTACGCCACAGGGCAGAGTGCGCTCCGAACTCCATACGTTGGGTTACGTCGCGACCATGCCCTACAGCCGATCACCTTATTACCTGACGGTTAAACCGTTCGCCAATACCCCGAAGGCGTTCCTCGATTTTAAGGCGTGGGATTGTTTGGGCGGCGATATTTTGTGAACTTACAAACGATCTTTGTCGTCTGGCTCGGTACTCGCTACTTTTGCCATCGCTCGTTCAAAGTCTCGCCGATTGCCACGTTCTGCCCGTTCTTTCAGATAATCTTCCGTTAAAAGAGCAGAAAGTTTTTCAGCGAGTGCTAAGGTTATCAACTGGTTGATTGATATGTTCTCACGCTCAGCTAGTTTACGTGCGGATTCATGTAACGATTCGGGTAATCGGAGACTGATGGTACTCATGATATGGCTCCTATCTCCTGCAGGAATTCTTTCGGCGACACTGCTTTTATCCCAAACTGGTCAATTCTGAGGAAGTCCTTTTGGTTATGCGTCACAATGAATTGACACTTAGCTGTTACTGCTAATTCGAGGACCATATCGTCGTCAGGGTCTTTTAAGAACGGTCGCCACAGGAAGAATATTTCATGGTGATTTGATACTTTGCAAACGTAGTCGATGATGCTATCAACATCATTTTCAGTAAGCGCTATTTGATCGATAAGGCGTTTTGCAACTTCCTCGTACTCCAACACTAGTGGAATTGAGACATTAGTCTCAAATTGGGAAGTGCCTAACATCATCAATAATTTATACGAAGCGCCCTGATTAGATTTCAAAGCTGACACAAAGACATTTGTATCAATTACGATCTGATAGATGCTCATGTTGGTATTGTAGGTGATACCGTTGATAGTGTCAATTTATTGAATATTACGCTGGCGTTCGGACTTGAACGATTTTGCCGTTGATGTTGACGTTCCCGTTGGTGTCACCCTGCAAGTTCCAGTCGCTGGCTGACACAAGGCTGACCCAGAAGTCACCGCGAAACCGTAACCCCGGCAGCTTGAGCTTATCGGCGAGGGCGTACAGATTCTCGCGCCGAAGTTGGGCGAGCTTGGTGAGGTACTGCGGCTCGGTGATGCCGTTTTCGCCGAGGCGGGATTTGTTCGGCACACCCAAGTCGGTTTCGGCCTTTGGGACAAGGAAGTTGTACTTGCCGTGCTGGATGGACATATCGAAGATGAGCGCGTAGCCCAGCGCCGACTTGATATTACGCGGGGCGATACTCAGGTCGATAACCGCGCCCCAATAGCCCTCCGTTGCTACTTCGTCTTGAATGGCTTGCATGATCGGGTCGGAGGCGGCGTTGATGCACAAGGTTTTTAAACCGGCATCCTGTCGCAGCGCTTCATCTTTCGCGTTCAGGCGTGGTAGGTAACCTCGTATGCCATCGACGGTTGGGCCGGATGTGCGCTGGAGGTAACGGTTAATCACAGTCATGAAGCTGCCCGATGCCAGTGTGAACTGGAAGCGCCCGTAGCTGATGATGCCACTGTCATAGGTTTGATAGGTGGCGTAACCACCGCCCTCAAAGGCTGATGTGATGGCGAAGGATGAACGCCGTACACGATCTAGCGAGCCGACGTTGGGTGCGATAGGCGCAGCGGCAGGTGCAGTGGATACAGCGGCTGGGGCGGCGGGAACGCTGGCGGCTGTGAACGCGGCAGCGGCAGGCGCGGGCGGTGCTGGTGGCGCGACAGCGGGCGCAGGTGGTGTAGGCGGTGTGACGGGCGCAGCGGGGGCGGACACGGTGGTGGGTGGTGTGGAAACCCCGACCGGCGCGAATTTGCGGGTTAGATCGGCGACGAGAATGGGCTGCACGACAATGGGGTAGCCGAAGCGGGTGCCATCGCCCTGCGCGGTCACGAGGTCATCGCGTATCCAACCGTTTTGACCGTTTGGGAGGGTGCAGCGCAGCCACTGGTAGGTGCGGCCTTGAAGCTGGGTGTTTTTGTCATCGGCGCGAACTTCGAGGACGGCGAGGTTGGGTGTGCCGACCGGGAGTTCAACAAGTTTGGCGTAGCTGGTGTTGGGGCCGATGCGAACGTTGACGATGGGACTGGAGGGAATGCCGCGTACCGTAATCAAAAAAGGGGAGATCGACATCTTCAAAAACCTTTTGGCTCATGAACAAAGCTAAATTTTGGTTGTCATTTCATTATGGGTGGAAATGGGGCTGACTGGTTGCTTAAGATCGTATTTATTAGGACTATTCTTGAGGGAGCAAGTGACTGCTCCCCCGTGATTTGTGAGTGTTTATGGCTAGCGTTTGAACAAGGCGACGGCATCCATTACGCCACTGCGGACATTAAACCAACCGGTAAATTGGGCACTCTTGGAGGCGCGGACTTCGAGGTGCAAATGGGCCGCTTCCGAGTTACCGGTGTTGCCACACGTTCCAATTTGCTGCCCACTGGTGAGTACCTGCCCTTCGCGGACAGCCATCGCGGCCATGTGGGCGTACATGACAAACATGGTGGCAGTGTCGCCGAAGCCGCGTGAGATGAGCAATTGGCGTGTTGAAACGGGCAACTGTTCGCTGGTGTAGCGGACGATGACATAGTTACCATAGCCGAAGCCCCAAGCCGGATCGTTAAAAATGGCCGGATCGCCAATACTGTAACCGTTCATGAGCGTGCTGGGTTTCTCGGCGGTACATTTGGTACAGATGTTTATTTTGACGACTGTGCCACCGTTCGGGCCGCAGTACATCGGTTCACCGGCGGCAGCGCCCAAGTCCCAGCCGTCGTGTTGTACCAAGCCGGTATCGAGATTGGGGGCCATATTGTAACCGCGTACCCACCAGTATTTTTCGATCATGGGTGCGGGGTAGAGGTCGGCGGGGAGGCCAAGCGCACTGGTATCGCCCTCATAGCTCACGAGGTCTTCGCGTATCCAGACGGCCTGACCGTTCGAACTGACGCGGAACCAACGGTAGCGCTGGTTGGCGTTCTCGCGCTGGACTTCGAGGATCGAGTAGCGCCCGTGACGGTTGAGCAGAATGCCGGTTCGGGCGAAGGTGGTGCTGGGGCCAAGGCGCGTCGGTGCTGCGCCCATCGTCTTGATGACGGCCATTGGCGCGGTCGCGGGGAGAGCCGGTGTCGGCGCAACGGGCGGCGGTGCGACAGGCTGCGGTACGGCAGGAGCCGGAGCAACCGGTGCGGGCGGCGCGACGGGTACGGCGGCTGTTGTGACCGGAATGACGACTGGCACGACCACAACGGTTGGCGCGGCGGGCTGGGTCGGCGGCGTGACCGGTGTGACCACGACCGGAGCCATCGGCTGTGTGGGGGCAGCCGGGATGGTCGGGGCAGGAGGGGCAGCCGGAACGGATGGTACGGGGGCTGCGGGCGCAGAGGGGACGACCCCTACAGGCATAATGGGCTGCGCGGGGATGTTTGGCACAAAGGAGCGGATAAGGTTAAACGCGACCGTGCCGGTTGTGACGACCCCGTAACCGAAGGCTGTACCGTTCCCACTGACGGTAAGGAGATCGTCGCGTATCCATCCTTGCTGACCGTTGGGGAATTGCAGGCGGAACCACTGGTAGGTTTTGCCCTGTAAGTTCGCGCCTTTGTCATCCGCCCGAACGTCCACGATTGGTAGGTTGGATGTGCCGACTGGAATTTCAAAGAGGGGCGGGTCATAGCTCGTGTTGGGGCCGCTACGCACATTCACCGTCGGGCGTGATGGAATACCGCTAACGTAGGCTACGAATGGGTTAGACATACTGCTCTCCTTCGGTCGCTCAATTCAGCATACAGCAACTCAGCGTAACGAGCAACTTAATGCTACTGGTATCATCCCATAGGGATGAGTTGTACCTTAATGCCATTCATCTTCTATACATAATTTATTGACACAGGGTTAATACAGTACTCGCTTTTTTCTCATGGGTTAAGACTATCCTGTTCGAATGTAATGACGTTTTGTCCAGTCAGATAAGAGGTATTCAAATGTTAAGCAATCACGCGAAGCGCTCCGTAACGGTAGTCGCCGCGCTCGTTATGGTGGTCTTTGGCTTCGTACTTGGTACGAGTGTCATGAGTACGACCGCCCATGTCCCAGCCATTGTGGTTCAACAGGCTCCCGTGGCTACGTCCGTTCCTTCTACCGAGAGCGAACGCGCTTTCTCGGACATCTATAACCGGCTTAGTCCGTCGGTGGTTTCGATTGTCGTCAGCGGCATGTCGAACACCGGCGCTGAATTCGGCGGTGCGGGTACGGGCTTCGTCGTTGATACGAACGGTCATATCGTGACCAATGACCATGTGGTCGCGGAGGCTAGTGAGATCGAAGTCAATTTCTTTGACGGCACGATTGTCAAAGGCACGGTCGTTGGGCTTGACCCCGACTCGGATCTCGCGGTCATCAAGGTTGATCTGCCCGCGAACGAACTGACTCCGGTTACAATGGGTGACTCGGACACGCTGTTCATCGGACAGACGACACTGGCGATTGGCAGCCCGTTCAACCAACGGTGGACGCTGACGACCGGTATTATCAGCGCACTTGACCGTACGATTTCCGGCCAGACGACTTACTCGGTTGGCTCGGCTATCCAGACGGATGCCGCGATCAACCCCGGTAACAGCGGCGGCCCACTGATTAACCTGCAAGGTGAGGTCATCGGTATGAACTCGCAAATCTTGAGCCAGAGCAACAGCAGTTCGGGTGTCGGGTTCGCGATCCCCAGCAATCTCATCAAGCATGTGGCGGATCAGATTATCAACACCGGTAAGGTCGAGTATTCTTACCTCGGTATCAGCGCCTTTTCCGGTGTCAACCTTGACCTGATTGAAGCGCTGAATATCCCCAACAATACGCAAGGGGTGGTGATTGGTGAAGTTTCGAACAACAGCCCCGCCGAGAAGGCTGGTCTGCAAAGCGCGGGCGGCTTGACCAACCGGAATGCTGTGCCGACTTCGGCGGACATCATCACCGCGATTGATGGTCATGAAGTCAAGGATATGAGCGAACTGGTTTCGTACCTCGCCAGCAGCACGACTCCCGGTCAAACGGTGACTCTGCAAATCCTGCGCGATGGTCAGCCGTTGGATATTCCGGTGACGTTGGAAGCGCGTCCGGTGGGCAACTAAGCGCACCCGTTCAACGGCATAATTTGGTAAGAGGGAGGGCATTGGCCCTCCTTTTTGTTTTACAGTCGTTAGTCAACAGGTGACAGGTGACAGATCAAGATAAAGGCGAGTCGTCAGCTATCAGTCACCAGTCTCCAGCTTAAGGCAAAGGCGAATACGAGTTGCCAAGAACGCCAATCTTCCGTCTTAAAACTTGCCACTTGTAACTTGAAACTATTATTTCCTACATTTGAATCTGGTTTGTGCCACAAACCATTTACCAACCATCTACTAACCCGCTTAACATTTCTGCTCCCTCAAAATGGTTAACGCCAACACCTCGTAAAAGTGACCAAATGTTCTGACAAATGTTCACCCTTTTATCGTCTATTCCTGCTATCCTGTTCATAGGGCTGGATGTAGGGAGGAGGCGTGCCTCCTCCGCGCTCCCGACCACACGCACCTTAATAACCGATCTTATCCAATACCTTGGCGTTCTCTGTCTTTCTTGGTGCACTTGGCGACTCGCCTTTGTATTGAACGAATGACTGTTGACTGTCGACTAAAGACGGCCTTTTTGCAGCAAACGTTGCAGCAGCGAACCAACCATCCGCCGCTGCAAATAAAAATGCAACTTAACAACTCCGGTTTCGTCTTGAACTGATAACTCTCAACTATGAACTGATAACTTTTGACTGCCATTGCCGAAATTGCCGCCAATTTTGCCAACTGACATCTCCGACACTGACGACTCTGACGACATTTCCGACATAAAACGGCTTTTGTATAGAGCTAAAAGCCACTTTTGCATTTGCAGAATTTTTTGACCGAAGGAAATCCTTTAGGGCGCATAGTGGCAGTTCGCTCTCTCACTGCCGCCCTACAGTAGGAAATGGTTTGTAGCGGTTGAGGTTGTTGGCAACGCACAGATTAAAAGCGATGGACAATAGGAGAATATTAATCGAACCATGATTCGATTTCTGTTACTTATCGAGTACAATATGGCCTAAAGTGCTATTGGAAGATTTCTTCAGGAGGGTTTTACCTTGCATGTAGTGGTTTTTACTCGCAGTACGCCGGATACTGCGGCGAAAGTCGAAGTCGGCGCGAACGGCGCGATTGGTTGGGGCGACGCGGCAACCGTGGTCAACCCGTGGGATGAGTACGCGCTTGAAGAAGCGATTGTGCAAGCCAAGAATGCTGGCGGCAAGGCGACGGTGATCGCCATCGGGCCAGAATTCAACAACGAGTCGCTGAAGCACAGCCTCGCGATGGGTGTGGACGAAGCGGCGCGGGTGTGGGACGGCGCGTTGGAAGGGACAGACAGCCTCGCTTATGCGACGGCGGCTGCGGCGGCAGTGAAGAAGCTGGGCGACGTGGATCTGGTGATCTGCGGTAAGGAAAGTGTGGATGTTGGCACCGACCAGCATATTTACCAGACGGCGCGTAAGCTGGGTTGGACGATGTTGAGCTACGTTTCCAAGATTATCGCGGTGGATTACAACGCCAAGACGATTAAGGTTGAGCGTTTGCTGGAACAGGGCAAGCAGGTTGTGACGAGCAAGCTGCCCGCCGTCATCAGCGTGATGAAGGACATCAACGAGCCGCGCTATCCGTCGTTCATCGGTATTCGTAAGGCTTCGAAGGCGGTTATTCCCGAATGGTCGCTGGCGGACTTAGGTGCGACGCTGCCTACTTCACAGTCCAAGGTGACGCAGTTCATGAACCTGCCCGCCAAGAATGTTCAGGTAGAACTGATTACCGGCACGCCGGAAGAACAGGCTACAAAATTGGTTGACCGCTTGCTGGAAGAGAAGGTGTTGTAATCATGACTGCTGTTTATGTATGGATTGAAACCTTTAACGGCAAGGCGCTGAACAGCAGTTGGGAAGCGTTGGGCGCGGGTAAAACTATCGCCAGCGCTTTGAATGTACCGCTGGCGGCGCTCGTGTTTGGTGAGAACGCCAGCGCGGTTGGCGCGGAAGCGGGCGCTCATGGGGCGGACAAGGCTATCGTGAGCGAGGACGCGACCCTGAACGGGTTCCGCCTCGAACCATATGCAGCTTTACTGAGCAAATTGGTGGCGGACAACAAACCGAAGGCGGTGCTGGCTATCGGCACGGCGCGGGGGCGCGAACTGCTGGCGGCCTCGGCAGGGGATACCGACAGCGGCCTGATTACCGAAGCCACGAGCATCGAGGTACAGGGCGACGGCGCGGTGAAGGTTACGCGCCCGGTATACGCCGGTAAAATCTTGAGCGAGGCGATTAGCAGCGCGGCGGGGACACAGTTCCTGACGCTGCGTGGTCGCGCGTTCAAGCCGAACGCAGAAGGCACCGGCAGCGCGGAAGTGTCGACCGTTCCGGCGGTGCTGGCGGAAGCGGACATCGCCACGAAGATCGAGAGCTTTGAGGCAGAAGTTGGCACCGTTAACCTGACCGATGCGGCGATTATCGTCAGCGGCGGGCGGGCGATGGCGAACAACCCGAAGGACGCACCGGCAGGCAGCGACGCGGCGGTGTGGAAGGCACAGGACGGTTTCACCAACGTTATCCAACCGTTAGCCGATACGCTGGGTGCGGCGGTTGGCGCGAGCCGTGCGGCGGTGGACGCGGGTTACATCCCCTACGCGCATCAGGTCGGGCAGACGGGTAAGACTGTCGCGCCGGATTTGTACATCGCGGCGGGTATTTCGGGCGCGATCCAGCACCAAGCGGGTATGCGGTCGAGCAAGGTGATCGTCGCCATCAACAAGGATGGGGATGCGCCGATTTTCAAGCTGGCGCGGTACGGGTTGGTTGGTGATTTGTACGCGATTATTCCGGCGTTGACGGCGGAGTTGAAGAAGCGGTTGGGGAAGTAAATATATTAGACCCCACCCTAACCCCACATCGGCACGTTCGCAGGCTCACTCCGCCGATAGCCGTAGTAACAAGGAGGGAAATGAAGGCGGGAGGGTCACATACCCTCCCCTACGGAATAAGGATTGTTTGGGGTTAATGATGCGGACGCGATGTATCGCGTCCCTACACAATGAGAATTGATTGTGGTGGATGGTGACAAAAGGGCGCAAGCCTTGCGCCCCTACACAGAATAGTGCCTATTTGAACAAGCTGCCTAGACGATAGCCTTGATTAAGGTGGGCGCATTACTATGTGTCCCTACGCGAGAAGCCCCGTTAGGCGTTCAGTTGATGTGCTACAGGTCAGCCGTTTCCCCGTGATGCGACAAGTGAATATTGATGTTGTGTGAAGCCTAGTTATCCGGTTGGAAGAATAGGCGACATATGCTACCCGATTGCCGTTACACCTATCACTGGTGATGGGTTCGTCCTCAGACGCATACTAAAAAGATGACTGTATGCGTAAAAAGCAAAGTGAGGAGAACGGCTTATGAGTGAACGGGCAATAACAACCATTGATGGCAACGAAGCGGTCGCCCGCGTCGCTTATCAATTAAATGAAGTGATTGCACTCTACCCGATTACGCCTTCGACACCGATGGGGGAATGGGCGGACGAATGGGCATCTGGCGGGAAGAAGAACCTGTGGGGAACGGTGCCGCAGGTGGTGGAGATGCAGAGCGAAGGCGGCGCGGCTGGGGCGATCCACGGGGCGCTGCAAGCAGGGGCGCTGGCGACAACCTTCACCGCGTCACAGGGGCTTCTGCTGATGATCCCGAATATGTACAAGATCGCCGGGGAATTGACTTCGGCGGTTTTTCATATCGCGGCACGAGCGCTGGCGGCGCAGGGGTTGTCGATTTTTGGCGACCACAGTGACGTGATGGCGGCGCGGGCAACGGGGTGGGCGATGCTGTCGTCGGCCTCGGTGCAGGAAGCGCATGACTTCGCGCTGATTTCGCACGCGGCGACGTTGAAAGCGCGTATCCCATTTTTGCACTTCTTCGACGGCTTCCGTACGTCGCATGAAGTCGTCAAAATGGAACTGCTGACGGATGACGACCTGCGGGCGATGATCCCCTACGAGAAGATACTGGAACACCGCGCACGGTCGCTTTCACCCGACCATCCGATTATGCGCGGGACGGCGCAGAACCCTGATGTTTACTTCCAAGCGCGTGAAACGGTCAACCCGTATTACACGGCCTGTACTGATCTCGTACAAGAAACGATGGATGCATTCGCCAAGCTGACCGGACGGCAGTATCACCTGTTTGATTATCATGGTGCGCCGGATGCGGAGCGGGTGATCGTCATGATGGGGTCGGGCAGTGAGGCGGTGCATGAAACGGTCGATTACCTGACGGCGCGGGGCGAAAAGGTGGGCGTGTTGAAGGTGCGGCTGTACCGCCCGTTCGATATGCAGCGGTTCGCGGCGGCACTACCCCAAACGGTGAAGGCGATAGCCGTGCTTGACCGCACGAAAGAACCGGGCAGCGGCGGTGAACCCCTGTATCTGGACTGCGTAACAGCGCTCTATGAAAACTGGCAGCAAGACCGGATGCCGAAGCTGGTGGGTGGGCGCTACGGGTTATCGTCGAAGGAATTCACGCCAGCGATGGTTAAGGCGATTTATGACAACCTCACCCAAGCACAGCCGAAGAACCACTTTACGGTGGGCATTAATGACGATGTGAGCCACACGAGCCTTGATTACGACGCGGACTTCTCGATTGAGCCGGATGATGTGATCCGGGCGGTGTTTTACGGGTTGGGCGCGGATGGCACAGTGGGGGCGAATAAGAACTCGATCAAGATCATCGGCGAGAACACGGCGAACTACGCACAGGGTTACTTCGTTTACGACTCGAAGAAGTCGGGGACGATGACGGTATCGCACCTGCGTTTTGGGGCGCGACCGATCCGCTCGAACTACCTGATTACGAAGGCGAGCTTCGTGGCCTGCCACCAACCCAACTTCCTTGAGCGCCACGATATGCTCAAGACGCTGATGCCGGGGGGTGTGTTCCTGCTGAACAGCCCGCATACGGCGGATACGGTTTGGGACAAGCTGCCACAGCCGATACAGGAACAAATTATCAGCAAGAAGCTGAAGTTTTATGTGATCGACGCGCTGAAGATTGCCCAACAGGCGGGGATGAAGGGGCGCATCAATACGGTGATGCAGGTGTGCTTCTTCGCGATTTCGGGCGTGCTGCCCCCGCAAGAGGCGATTGCCGAGATCAAGAAGTCGATTGCCAAGACGTACGGGAAGAAGGGCGAGGAGATCGTCCAGAAGAACCTGCAAGCGGTTGACCAGACGCTAGAGAACCTGTTTGAGGTTAAGGTACCGGACGCGGTGACGAGCAAGGTGGCGTTCCTGTCGCCGGTTGCGCCGCGTGCGCCGGAGTTCGTGCAGGGTGTGTTGGGCGAGATGATTGCCCAGCGCGGCGACTTTATCCCCGTAAGTGCGCTGCCGGTGGACGGTACTTACCCGACGGGTACATCACAGTGGGAGAAGCGGAATATCGCCACGGAGATACCGGTGTGGGACTCGGACATTTGTATCCAGTGCGGCAAGTGCGCGATGGTTTGCCCGCACGCCGTTATCCGCATTAAGACGTATGATGGCGCGGCGCTGGTGGGCGCACCAGAAACCTTCAAGGCGGTTCCGGCGCGGGATACCGAATGGAAAGATTTGCAATATACGATACAAGTGTCGCCGGAGGACTGCACGGGCTGCGGTATCTGCGTCGATGTTTGCCCGGTCAAGAACAAGTCAGCGGTGAACCGCAAGGCGATCAACATGGAAGCGCAGCCGCCACTGCTGGCGGCAGAGCGCGAGAACTGGAACTTCTTTACCGAGATACCGGAGATGGATCGCCGCAACATCAAGGTGAGCAGCATCCGGCAGCAGCAGGTTCAACAGCCGTTGTTCGAGTTTTCCGGCGCATGTACTGGCTGCGGCGAAACCCCGTACCTGAAGTTGATTTCGCAGTTATTCGGCGACCGTTCGGTGATCGCCAACGCGACTGGCTGCTCGTCGATCTACGGCGGCAACCTGCCGACAACCCCGTGGGCGAAGAATGCCGAAGGACGCGGGCCAGCGTGGTCGAACTCGCTGTTCGAAGATAACGCGGAGTTCGGGCTGGGGATGCGGGTGGCACTGGATAAGCAGAACGAGATGGCGCGGGAACTGACGCAGCAGCTCGCGGGTGAGATTGGCAGCGAATTAGTGGATGCTATTCTGAACGCCGACCAAGCGGGCGAAGCGGGTATCCACGACCAGCGCGAACGGGTGGCGGCGTTGAAGGCCAAGTTGACGACTACCGAGTCGGATGCGGCGAAGCAACTGCTGGCTGTGGCGGACTCGCTGGTGAAGAAGGACGTGTGGATCGTCGGCGGTGATGGTTGGGCGTATGACATCGGCTTCGGTGGGCTTGACCATGTGATCGCCAGCGGGCGCAATGTCAATATTCTGGTGATGGATACGGAAGTGTACTCGAACACGGGCGGGCAGATGTCGAAATCAACCCCGCGCGGCGCGGTCGCCAAGTTCGCGGCGGGTGGTAAACCGGCTGGCAAGAAAGATCTGGGCTTGATCGCCATGAGCTACGGCAATGTATATGTGGCGCGGGTGGCGATGGGCGCGAAGGACGAGCAAACGCTGCGGGCGTTCCTTGAGGCGGAAGCCTATGATGGGCCATCGCTGATTATCGCCTACAGCCACTGCCTGATGCACGGCATTGATATGGGCAAGGGGATGCGTAACCAGAAGGCAGCGGTTGAGTCCGGTCAATGGCCGCTGTACCGCTACAACCCGGATAAGGCGGAGCAGGGTGACAATCCGATGTCGCTGGACTCGCGTGCGCCGAAGATCCCGGTGAAGGATTACCTGCAAATGGAAACGCGCTTCAATATGCTGCAATTCAGCAAGCCGGAAACCGCTAAGACGCTGTTCGCGGAGGCGCAAGAGGATGTGAACGCCCGCTGGGCGCTGTATGAATATCTGGCCTCACGCGGGGCAAACGAAGGAGAAAAGGCATGACCCTCACGACGACTTACCTCGATATGACGCTGCGGTCGCCGCTGGTGGCTTCGGCATCGCCTCTTTCAGAGAATGTGGGCAATATCCGTCAGATGGAAGATGCCGGGGCAGGCGCGGTGGTGTTGTTCTCGCTGTTCGAGGAGCAAATCCGGCAGGAACGGGAGGCGCTCTATCATCACCTGACATTCGGGACGGACACGTTCGCCGAGGCGTTGACGCATTTGCCAGAGCCGGACACCTTCCATGCTGGACCCGATCAGTATCTGGAACTGATTCAGAAGGCGAAGGCGGCGGTTGATATGCCGGTGATCGCCAGTTTGAACGGCAGTACGCTGGGCGGCTGGACGCAATTCGCGCGGAAGATGCAGGACGCAGGCGCGGACGCGCTTGAACTGAATGTCTATTACATCCCGACCGACGCACGTTTATCGGGGCAACAGATCGAGCAAACGTATATCGACATCTTGAATGCGGTGAAGCAATCGGTCACTATTCCGGTGGCGATGAAACTCAGCCCGTACTTTAGCAACATGGCGGCGATGGCGCAGCAGTTGGATGCGGCGGGGGTGGACGCGCTGGTGTTGTTCAACCGCTTCTACCAACCGGACATCGAGCTGGAAACGCTGGCTGTGAAGCCTAACGTGATCCTGAGTACCTCCCACGACACACGGCTGCCGCTGACGTGGATCGGCATTCTGTACAAGCGTATCGAGGCTGACCTTGCGGCGACCAGCGGCGTACATTCCGGCGAGGACGCGGTGAAGCTCCTGCTGGCAGGGGCGAATGTGACGATGATGACTTCGGCGCTGCTGAAGCACGGCATTAAGCACCTGAGTGTGGTTGAGCAGCAGCTTCGCGCCTGGATGGAAAAGAATGAATACGAATCGGTGGCGCAGTTACGCGGGAGTGTGAGCCAACTGCACGCCGAAGACCCGACGGCATTTGAGCGCGCGCAGTATATGCGGGCGCTGACGACCTACCAGCCGAACCGTGTGTAGAGGCTTATTGTTCTGATTATTTGTTGCGGCGGTTGAGGCGTAAGGTTTTTTACTCTGTAACCGCTATCCACGTTTTAGAGCCAGCCGGATCTTGTCTGCTGGCTCTTTTGTATTTCAGTTTCGAACGAGAAGTTGGTTTCTAAGATTGTTATGCTTGTCACACCAGAACCCGCTTAATGTCATCACCGAAATTCTCCGCGTAGGACGACAATAGAGGTATTGCGAAAAATAGTACAAACTCAGGGAGAATGGACAATGGTAACGCTAACAAAGCCCGCTGTGGTGAAGAAACCAATCGATACCCGAAAGACAGCCCCACCTCACAAGTGGGTTTATTTGTTTGATGAGGTGGAACAAGCGGAAGAGGCAGTCGGTGGTTCGTGGGATAAGGTACGCGCACTGCTCGGTGGTAAGGGTTCAGGCTTGGGGGATATGACCCGCGCCGGTGTACCTGTGCCGCCGGGGCTGACGATTACGACCGAGGCATGTAACGCTTATCTGGCGGAAGGTGGGAAATTCCCAACCGGTATGTGGGAGCAGGTGTTAGAGGCGCTTAAGAAGGTCGAACAGAAGTCCGGCAAGCGCTTCAACAATGTCGATAACCCGCTGTTGGTCTCGGTTCGCTCTGGCGCGAAGTTTTCGATGCCGGGGATGATGGATACCGTCCTGAACCTCGGTTTGACGGATGCGATTGCCGAGAGCATGACCTCGCTTACGGGGGATGCACGCTTCGTCTATGACGCTTACCGCCGTTTGGTGCAGATGTTTGGCTCGGTGGTGATGGGCATTGAAGATGAGGTGTTCGAAGACTACCTTACCGAGATGAAGAAGCAGCGCGGCGTGAAATCCGATGTGGATTTGACGGCGGAGGATTGGCGCGAAGTGACGCAGCAGTTCAAGGTGTTGTATCGCGAGCATGTGGGGAGCGACTTCCCGCAAGACCCGCTGGTGCAGTTGGAACACGCGATTGAAGCGGTGTTCAAGTCGTGGAATGGTAAACGCGCGTTTGATTACCGCAACGCCGCCGGTATCTCACACAATCTGGGAACGGCAGTCAACATTCAGACGATGGTGTTCGGTAACATGGGCGCGGGGTCGGGTACGGGTGTGGCCTTCACACGCAACCCATCGACCGGCGAGAAGGTGCTGTTTGGCGACTTCCTGATGAACGCGCAGGGTGAGGACGTGGTGGCGGGTATCCGCACGCCGGAGCCGATTGCCCAGCTAGAGCGCGAAAACCCCGAAGTGTTCGCTCAATTCGTGGACGTGGGTACGAAGCTGGAGAAGCACTACCGCGAGATGCAGGATGTGGAGTTCACGATTGAGAAGGGCAAGCTGTGGATGCTGCAAACGCGCGACGGCAAACGCACCGCGCGGGCGGCTGTCCGCATCGCCGTCGAGATGGTGGACGAAGGGGTGATTAGCAAGCAAGAGGCTGTGCTGCGGATTTCGCCGCTGCATGTTCTGCAACTGCTGCATCCGCAATTCGATATTGACGAGAAGATTAAGGCCGAAAAAGCCGAGCGCTTGATTGGTAAAGGTGTGAACGCTTCACCGGGCGCGGCGGTCGGTATGGTGGCATTTGACGCAGATGTCGCCGAAAAGTGGGGCAAGGCTGGTAAATCCGTCATCATGGTGCGGCCTGAAACCAAGCCGGATGATGTTCACGGCATGTTGGCCTCGAAGGGTATTCTGACCAGCCGCGGCGGCGCGACCAGCCATGCAGCGGTCGTGGCACGGCAGTTCGGTGTACCGTGCGTGTGCGGTGCGGAAGCGCTGGATATTGATGTACGCGGGCGGGTGTTGAAGGTCGGCACGTTTGAAATTCACGAAGGTGACACCCTTTCGATTGATGGCGGTACGGGTGAGGTGTTCATCGGCGAGATCAAGCGCGTGGAGCCGGACTTCGCCCGCGAAACCTATTTGCGTAAGCTGCTGGGTTGGGCGGACAGCTTCCGCCGCTTGAGCGTCTACGCCAATGCGGATTACCCGAACGACGCACGGCGGGCGCGGGAATACGGCGCGCAAGGTGTGGGCTTGTGCCGCACGGAGCATATGTTCTTCCAAGAAGACCGGCTGCCGATTGTTCAGGCGATGATCCTTGCCGAGCCGAACAGCGAAGAAGAGAAAAAGCAGCTTGACTTCCTACAGCAGTTCCAGCATGACGACTTCTACGGGATTTTCCGCGCGATGGAAGGCCAGCCGGTGATTATCCGCCTGCTCGACCCACCGCTGCATGAGTTCATGCCAGCCCACGAACAGTTGGCGCTGCGGGCGGCGGGTTTGCGCCTGATGAATGATCGTCCGAATGAATTGAACCGTGTTGAGGAATTGATGACGGCGGTCGAAGGGCTGCAAGAGTTTAACCCGATGCTCGGTTTGCGCGGCAGCCGTTTGGGGATTATGCGCCCCGCGATCAGTGAGATGCAGGTGCGGGCGCTGTTCGAGGCGGCGTGCCAACTCACGGTGGAAGGCGTGACTGTTCACCCAGAAATCATGGTGGCGGTGACCAATCACCCGAACGAAGTCAAACTCATGCGTGAACTGATTGAACGGGTGGCGCGTGAGGTGATGAGCCAATTCCATGTCAACTTCGGCTTCAAGATCGGCACGATGATTGAACTGCCCCGCGCGGCTATCGTCGCCGACCAGATGGCAGAATACTCCGAGTTCTTCTCGTTCGGGACGAATGACCTGACGCAAACGACATTCGGCATCAGCCGTGACGACGCGGAAGGCAAGTTCCTGCTGTACTATGTCGAAAATGGCCTGCTGCCAGAGAACCCGTTCCAAGTGCTAGACGAGGACGGTGTGGGCTACCTGATTAAGATGGGTGTCGATAAGGGGCGCAAGGCGCGGCCTAACCTCGAAGTCGGTATCTGCGGTGAACACGGCGGCGAACCCAAGAGCATCCACTTCTGCCATCAGGCGGGGTTGGATTATGTGAGCTGCTCACCGTTCCGCGTACCGGTGGCACGGTTGGCGGCGGCACATGCGGCGTTGAAAGACCAAGGCGTGAAGGTCAAGGAAGATAAGTAAGAGACTTCACCCCCTAGCCCCCTCTCCACAAGTGGCAGAGGGGGAATAGATCAGGGGGATGTAATTTGTGATTAGACGGACTCGCGGATGATGAGCGGGCAGTCGATCATATGTTGAATGGGCTGTGGAGACTTTTCTTTAACCGAGAAAAGATACTCAACAGCCCATTTGCCCATTTCGTAGTGGGGAAGTTGAACGGTGGTGAGGCTCGGCCACAGCGCCGGGGCGAGATCAAGCTGATTGTCAAAGCCGACGACCGCGACATCCTGCGGGATACGCAGGCCGAGGTGAGACAGCGCCCCGTAACAGGCCATCGCCGTGCGGTCGTTTCCGCAAAAAATGGCGGTGGGCGGGTTGGGCATCTGCATGAGGTCCATCGTCAGCTCGTAGTTACGCTGAGGTGTTTGCTTGGTGTAGAGAATGAGCGACTCGTCGAAGGGAACGTCAAATTCTTCCAGCGCCTTTTTGTAACCCTTTAAACGACCGCTGGCTGCCGGAATGGGCGAGGGTACGCTGGGGTGGGTGCTGCTGAGGTTGATGAAGCCGATGCGCTTGTGACCGGCTTCGAGCAGGTGTTTGGTGGCGGCGTACCCCCCCGCGACTTCATCCGGCACCACGGACGGGAAACGGCGATCTTCGGAGAAGCAGTTGGCGAGGACGATGGGTACCTGAGAGTTGCTCGGTGGGATTTCGACGGCGTGGTGGAACATAGCGGCGTAGATGATGCCCTCGACGCGGCGTTCAAGCAGGGCTTCGAGCGAGGTTTCGGTCATGCTTTCGCCATTGGCCTTCCCCGCGTTGACGACGAGCATGACTTTACCCATCGCCCACAACGCTTCCTGTGCGCCGCGAATCATATCGACGGCGTAGGGGGTGGTGATGACTTCATCCGCCAGCAAGCCGAAGCCAATGAGGTTGGAACTATCGGTACGCATATGACGCGCACTAAAGTTCGGGCGGTAGTTGGATTTTTCGATGGCCTCAAGAACTTTGGCGCGGGCTTCATCGCTCACGGCGGGATGATTGTTGAGGACGCGCGAAACCGTGCCGCGACTGACACCCGCGATTTTCGCCACGTCTTCAATCGTATATTTGTGCTGCATTAAACCTGCTTGTACAACTGCTGAATGCTTTCTTACAATCTATTAAACCACACAGTTGATTTAGGCGGTAGGATGGTTGCAATCCATACATAGGCATGGTATAGTCGTTTGAGGTTTGGGATCGTTCACACAAAAAAATGTATTGGGTGGGATCGATCACAAAATCATTTTTTGGAATTAAATGTTGGGGTTCATTATGTCTAAGGATGCTTTGGCTGTCCGGCAGTCATTTTCAAATGACTTTCTTCGTCCACGCTACCACTTCCTGCCGCCGTCGAACTGGATGAATGACCCCAACGGGTTTATTCAATGGCAAGGCAAGTACCACCTCTTTTATCAACATAATCCGTTTGGCGCACTTTGGGGCAACATGCACTGGGGGCATACCGTCAGTGAGGATTTGATTCACTGGACGGATTTACCCATCGCGCTTTTCCCGACGGTTGGTGGGCCGGATGAGGCAGGGTGTTTCTCCGGCTGCGCGGTGAACAACGGCGTACCGACGTTCATCTACACCGGCACACGCGGCGAGCGGAATGAAGTTCAAACGCAGTGTGTGGCTACGGGGGATGCTGACCTGATTCATTGGGAGAAGCATCCGGCGAATCCGGTGATCGCTGAGGTTCCAGCGGTTTCCGGCCAGCAGCGCGATTTCCGCGACCCTTACGTGTGGAAAGAAGCGGATGGGTGGTACATGGTGCTGGGGTCGCGCATTCAGGATGTGGGCGGGGCGGTGTTCCTGTACCGCTCGCAAGACCTCCAGCATTGGGAATATTTACACCCGCTGCTGGTCGGTGACATCAAGCGCAACGGCGTGATCTGGGAATGCCCGAACTTTTTCAAGCTGGGTGATCGCTGGATACTGGTGATTTCGTCGCACGTCGGGAACGCGACCGATACGGTTATCTACTTCGTGGGTGATTACAAAGATCACCAATTCACGCCTGTTTACGAAGGGGTGGTCGATTACGGGCAGTTTTACGCGCCGCTTTCGATGCGGGACGACCAGAACCGGCTGCTAATGCTTGGTTGGCTGCGCGAGTCGCGGTCGGTGGAGCAGCAGGCGGCGGCGGGGTGGTCAGGCGTGCAGTCGGTTCCGCGTGTCCTCGAACTGCGTGATGACCGCTTAACCATGACTCCCGTTCCAGCGCTTGACAGCATTCGCGGGCAGCGTCACTCGTACAGCGCTTCGACCATTCCGAGCGGCGGGACGCTGGATGTAAAAGGGCGCTCGCTCGACATCCAAGCCACGTTTGCCGCGAACCTCACATCCGACTGCGGCCTGAGCCTCGCGCGGTCGGCTGACGGCGAGGAACGCTTCGATATTGTTTATGAAGCGGCCTCACAGCGGCTTGTCATCCGCAGCCGAACCAGCGAAGCCGATGCCAGCCAAATACACGCGGATGGACGGCGCACCGTCAGTACACACTTCGGTTTCGCCGAGGAAAAAGCAGCAGCCGAAGCCCCGGTGCAAGTCACGCAGTCCATTCCGCACCCACTCCAACCCGGCGAACAACTGCAACTGCGTATTCTGTTGGATGCCTCGGTGGTGGAGATTATCGCCAACGAGCGCGCGAGTTTCACCTACCGTCTGTATACCCCTGTGCCTGACCATGACGGCTTGCAAGTGATCGGCGATCCACAATGGGTTGAACAAATAGACGTTTGGGAAATGCCTTCAATCTGGCAATCGAGCCAGTCATAAACGAGGGAGGTGATTCGGTAACGACATCACACGGATTAACCCATCAAATTGAGCATGTGTGTGTTTATGTTTTATGGAGGAAATGATGGCTAGTAATAAGATAAGCCGCCGCGAGCTACTGAAACTTGCCGCCGCGAGTGCAGCCGCAGTCGGCACCGGATTTATTCCAAGTATAAAGATTTTTGCGTCCCCCGCTGGTCAAGAAACAATTACCCTGCGCTTCCAAGAGAATGCGGAAAACTACGGCGCGATTGTGGAAGCCTTCCGCGAAAAATTCCCGAACGTCAATATTGAGTTCGTCAATGTGACCGGCGTTGACCATGCCGAAATCGCCAGCAAGATTCTGTCGCAGTTGGCAGCCGGGCAGCCGGTGAACATCGGTTATGCCGCGACCGAAGCGACACAGTTGTACGCGGGTGAAGGTTTGGCGATGCCGCTGACCGAACGCGCGGTGGCTGACCAAGCGGAACTGGCGGAATACTTCGCGGACGTTAGCCCGACGCTGGTCGAAGGCATGATGTACGAAGGCGATCTGTATCAGCTCCCGCGTGACTTCAACGCCGCCCACATTTATCTCAACAAGACGCTGCTTGAAGAAGCGGGTTTAGAAGTTCCCGGTGAAACGTGGACGAAGGATGACTTCCTCGAATACGCGAAAGCCTTGACCGGCATTGGCGGTGGTGATTCTTTCGGCTACGGCTGGACGAACCGCCTGTGGGGCAGTTGGACACCGTGGTTCTTCGTGAACGACACGAACCTGCTGACCGAAGAACGCGCCCCCGGTGGCGAGGCGATCTGGAACACGTTCTACGCCGACGAACCGCTGGCGGAAGGCCGTGGTGGTGGCTGGCGCTGGCCCGCTCCCCAAGCCAACAACCCGGCGATGGTCGAGGCATTGGAATTCGTTGTCTCGCTGACCGAACAAGGCTTGACCCCCGAAGTGCAAATCGGTGGTGGCGACACGCTGGACGGCTTCTTCGTTTCGAACAAGCTGGGTATGACGGTCGCTGGCGGCTTCTGGGCGGGTGCGCTGGTCGCTAAGGGCATGGAAAAGGGTTCGTTCGAAGTTCAATACTGGCCGGAATGGAAGTCCCAGCGTCACCAATTTGGTACAGGCGGCGCGTGGATTTTGAACGGTGCCGGTGGCGAGGACGAAGCGTGGGAATTCGTGAAGTTCAACACTGCGACCGAAATCATGCTGATGATCCCGTGGATGGCGAACGCCTCGACCACGCCGGTACGCCGTTCGATCAACACGCCCGAATACTGGGGACAGACAGGGCTGGAGAATGGTCATGTATTCTATGACGCGCTGGACAAGCGCCCGGATACCGCGCCAATTCCCGCGCCCGTGTTCTCGATTGAAATGACCAACATTTACACGCGCTTCACCAGCCTTGCAACCAGCCGCGAAATGACCCCCAAAGACGCGCTGGACGGGATGCAGGCCGAGCTTGAAGCCTTGTACGCCCGCAGCTAAATATTACAGTAAGCAGTTGTCAGCGGGGAGCCGAAACGTTCCCCGCTAAACTTGAGGAGGTAACAGCGTGACCAGCAGCGCAGTTCAGTCCCCCGCCCCGCAGCCGGGTAATCCCCTCACCCGATGGTTCCGCGCCGATACACTGGATGGTGTCCGGCGGCAGCGAGCTATCCTAGGGTATCTCTTTATCCTGCCGACCATTATTGGCCTCCTCGTGTTTATCGTCGG
This sequence comes from Chloroflexota bacterium, assembly GCA_020161935.1. Classification (GTDB taxonomy): domain Bacteria; phylum Chloroflexota; class Anaerolineae; order Aggregatilineales; family Phototrophicaceae; genus CFX2. Next base: position 463,944 of record JAIUNI010000002.1, on the reverse strand, counting down.
GCCGATGGTGGGTTCGTTCGGTTTGAGTTTCTACAAATGGAATGTGTTCCGCCCGCCGGAATTCATCGGGCTGGCTAATTTTGAACGCCTCGCGAGTGATGCCCGTGTATTTGTCAGTTTCAAAAATACGTTTATTCTGGTTGCGATGACGGTTGTGATGCTCGAAGCGTTGGCATTGGCGCTGGCGCTTTCGGTTTACCGGCTGGCAAACCGTGCTTTAGCGACCTTTTTCCGCACCGCTTATTTTTTGCCTGTTTTGCTATCCGGTGCTGCTGTCGCGGTGACGTTAGGCTACTTATTCAATAAAGATTTCGGGGTCATCAATTACTATCTGGGGTTACTCGGTGTACCGAAAATCCCGTGGTTGACCTCATCCGATGTGGTGCTGTTCAGCATCGCGCTGACGACGGTTTGGCGCAACCTCGGCTTCACGTTCATCATCTACTTGGGCGGCCTTAGCAGTATGCCGGGTGAAGTGCTGGAGGCGGCGGAAGTTGACGGCGCGACCGGTTTGCAAAAGTTCCTCAAAATTACGCTGCCGCTGCTCAGTCCGACGATTTTGTTCGCGGTGGTGACGGACGTGATTAAGATGCTCCAATTCTTTGACGAGCCGTTCATTATGACGCGCGGTGGGCCGGGGGATTCCAGCCGCACGGTGGTGATGATGATGTACGAATCGGGCTTCGGCAATTTGGAGTTCGGCTATGCGTCCGCCATCGCGCTGGTGTTGTTCTCGGTCATCATGATCGTGACCGGCTTCCAGTTCTATTTGAGCCGCCGTTGGGTGTTTTATCGATAAGGGGTTAATTTTATTATGGCTACTGCTGCTCAAAATACAGGTCTCAAAGTGGCGACAACCACACAGCCTCCCAAAAAGCGCTCGATCAGTTGGTCGAAGTGGCTGTCGATCATCTTCTTGGTTGTCATTGCTATCCTTACCCTGATGCCGTTCGTCTGGGTCGTGGCGACTTCCCTGCGTACGCCCGCACAATCGTTTTCGGTGCCGCCGAAGTGGATACCGACGGATATGGATTTCAGCAACTACGCGCGGGTGTTTGAGGAAATCCCGTTCTGGCAGCAAATTGGCAACAGCTTCATCATTACGCTGTCGGTGGTGGCGGGGCAGCTCCTTACTGCGTCGCTGGCGGGGTATGCGTTCGCGCGTTTGCGTTTTCGTGGGCGCAACCTGCTGTTCGGGTTGGTCTTGGCGACGATGATGATCCCCGGACAGGCGACGATTATTCCGGTGTTCATCCTGATCTCGCGCGGGCTGCACCTCAACGATACGCTGGGGGCGTTGATCGTACCGGGGTTGGCGACGGCGTTCGGTACCTTCTTGCTGCGCCAATATTTCATGGGCATACCGGATGAATTTGAGGAAGCGGCGTTGGTGGAAGGCGCGAACCAGTGGCAAATCTTCCGCAAGATTTATCTACCGCTGGCCTCACCGGGGTTGGCGATTCTGGCGGTGCTGACATTTAACGCCAAGTGGAATGACTACTTCTCGCCGCTGATCTTCATGAACACCAAAGAGCGCTTCCCGATCACGCTGGGTATCGTGGACTTGCAGGGCTACCTCGGCACGGGCAGCATTTCGGTCGTGCTGGCGGGGATCGTCCTCTCCACCATCCCTGTCATCATCATCTACATCTTCGGTCAGCGTTACCTGATTGAAGGGTTGATGGCAGGCGGTTTGAAGGGATGAGGTACTGCTGTTCATGAAAGCCAAACAAAAGCCGGGGGTTGTGTTCCAGCCCCACGTCCATCATGGTTTGCAGCGCGGCATTGACAAACTGGTGAACGCTATTCGTCCCACGTTGGGGCCGCTCGCATCCGGCGTGGCGATTGACCCGCTGAACGATGCTGAAACCATGCCCGAATTTCTTGATGACGGCGGCTTGATCGCCCGCCGTATCATCGAACTGCCCAACCGTGACGAAGACATGGGCGCGATGCTGCTGCGTGGAATGCTGCTGCGCCAGTACGAGCGCGTTGGTGATGGGACCGCGACGGCAGCCGTGCTGTTCAAAGCGATTTTTGACGCAGGTCTGCGGTATATCGCGGCAGGTGGGAACTCGATGCTGCTCCGCCGCCACCTCGAACGGCTGACCCCCTGCATACTCAACGAAATCGACCGGATGACGCTGCGGCTCGAAGGCAAAACGGCTTTAACGCGCATGGCGATGTCCGTGTGCCACGATGAGGCGCTCGCGGAGATTATGGGCGAGGCGTTTGACCTCGTGGGCGAGTTCGGGCGCTTGGAAGTACGCGAGGGGTACGGGCGCACGCTGGCGCGGGAATATGTCGAAGGGACATACTTCCATACGGGTTTGCTATCGCGCACGCAACTGCCGGATGATGCTTCGCTCAAGCCGACGTATGAGAACCCCAGTATCTTCCTCTCGGATTTCGACATCGCTGACCATCAGGAATTGTTTCCCATTTTGCAAGCGGCTCATCAGGCGCAGGTTGAGTCGCTGGTCATCATCGTTCGCAGCCTCTCGGAAAAAGCGGTGGCGCTGCTGGGCGCACATAACAAGATGGACAAGTTCAAGGTCGCGGCGGTCAAGCTGCCGGGGTTGAACGCGGACGACCGCATGACGAATGTGGATGACCTCGGCTATTTAACCGGTGCGAAACCGTACCTCACGATTATGGGCAACCGTCTGGAGTCGTTTACGGCTGCCGATTTCGGGAAGGCGCGGCGCTTGTGGGCGGATATGCGCTCGTTCGGGCTGGTGAGCGGCGGTGGCAACCCTGCCAAGCTGCGTGAGCATATCCGTGTGTTGAAGGCGCGTTACCACAACCTGCCGGAGAAAGATGACCGCAAAAAGCTGCAAGAGCGTATCGGTACGCTGCTCGGCGGGGCGATTACGGTGTGGGTGGGCGGCTTTACCGAGCCGGACATCAAGAATCGGAAGGCTGTGGCGGAGCGGACGGCATTGGCACTGCGGTCGGCTATTCAGGAAGGGGTTGTCCCCGGCGGCGGTATCACGCTGCTGAACTGCCGCGAGATGCTGAACCACGAGCGAAATAGTACGACCGATAGCGACCTACGGGCGGCGTGTCACCTCTTGATGGAGGCGTTTGCCGCGCCTGCCCGTTCGATTTTTCACAACGCGGGTTATGATTCGAGCGAGGTGATGGCACAACTGCACCACGAATGCGCCGACGTGGGCTTCGATGTGATCGGTAATCAGGTGGTCAATATGCGCGAGGCTGGCATTCTGGACAGCGCGACCACTTTGAAAGCGAGTGTTCGTAACGCGATTTCGACTGCCGCGATGGCGCTGACTATCGACTCGCTGGTACACCTCGCCAAGCCAGAAATGATCGGCAACCCGCCATGATGCCCACGATAACTATGGCTCAAGATACGGTTTACGGATTAGCGGCTTCGGCGGGCGTGGTATATGCCGCCCGGCAGTCTGGCCTTGCGCGTTCTTTCGACGCGGGTCGGACGTGGGACGATGCGTTCGCGAACCTGCGCGATTGGCAGCCATCACCGGTGACGGCTGCTGCGCTGCACGGGGACACGGTGTTGGCTGGCGTGAAGGGCGCGGTGGTTTGCTCGACTGACGCGGGCGCGAACTGGAACATCGTGGGTTTGGCCTCACCGCCGCCGACGGTAACGGCTATCGCCATATCGCCCAATTTTGTCGCAGATGGCACGGCGCTGGTTGGCACGGCGGATGACGGCGTGTTCGTGACCACCGACTGCGGCGCACATTGGACGGCGTGGAACTTCGGCTTGGTCGATATGCACGTTTATGCGCTGGCGTTTTCGCCTGCATACGGGGATGACAAGCTGATTTTGGCGGGGACGGAAAGCGGCCTGTTTTCGAGCCGGAACGGTGGGCGCGGGTGGAGTGAGATTGACTTCCCGATGTCCGCCGCGCCGGTCATCAGTCTCGCGTTCGCGCCAACCTTCGCGACCGATGGGCGGGTTTACGCAGGGACGGAAGCCAGCGGGTTGTTCGTGTCAACCGACCACGGCAGCAAGTGGCATCCAGTCGATGATGCGCTGCTCTCCGGCGGGGTAAACGCGGTTCTAATGGCTGGCAAACCGGAAGCGAACGTTTATGCGCTGCTTGAGGATAAGGTTGTTTTGTCGGCGGATAGCGGTGTGACGTGGCAGCCATCAACCATTCGGTTGCCAAGTGGCAGTGTGCCGATGAGCCTGTGTCTGCATCCAACTGATGCGTCAGCCCTATTGCTCGGCTTTGCTGATGGTGAAATCCTGTCAACGGCATAAGCCTGTGACGGGTCAAAGTGAATATTCAGATACACAGCATTCCTTTTTACGGATGCTGAGTTTAGTGCTGCTAGCTGCTGACCATTGGCGATAAGAGATTGGGGTTTATCATCATGCGATATGTGCGCCACCTGATGACAACGCGACTGCTCACCATTCTGATCGTTTCACTTATAGGGAGTATGACGATGGCTCAAGATAATTTCTATCACGAACCTTACCGCCCGCAGTTCCATTACAGTCCGCCCTGCCAGTGGATGAACGACCCGAATGGCATGGTCTATTATGAGGGCGAGTATCATCTCTTTTACCAGTTTAATCCGGCGGCGATGACCCCCTTCAAAATTCATTGGGGACATGCCGTTAGCCCTGACCTTGTTCACTGGCAAACGCTGCCGATTGCGCTGTATCCCGATGACAATGGCCCGATCTGGTCAGGTAGTGTGGTGGTGGATGCGAACAATACCAGCGGGCTTGTTCCCGGCGGCGGTTTGGTTGCCATCTACTCGTATGAGAACCAGTCGCAGGGGATTGCTTACAGCAGCGACAAAGGACGGACGTGGACGAAATACGACGGTAATCCAGTGATTGGGGCGTTGGCGAAAGACTTCCGCGACCCGAAAGTATTCTGGCACGAGGCGAGCCAGCATTGGGTGATGCCGATTGCCGCTGGCCCTGAACTCCAAATTTTCGTGTCGCCGAATTTGATCAACTGGGAACACACGCAGAGTTTTCGCGGTGGCATCCTCGGCGGCGTGTGGGAAGTGCCGGATTTGTTCCCGCTGGAAATCGACGGCGAAACCAAGTGGATTTTCCTCGCCAGCATCAGCCAACTCGCGCCCGCTGGTGGGGGCGGTGTGCAGTATTTTATCGGTGACTTTGATGGGCGCACGTTCACCTACGACACTGACGCGCCGCAACTGTGGATCGACTATGGGCCGGATAACTACGCCGGAACCACATGGAGCGATCTGCCCGACCGCCGCGTCTACATCGGCTGGATGGATAACTGGCAGTACGCGACCAGCCTGCCGACGGCACCGTGGCGTGGGGCAAACACCCTGCCGCGTGAACTACGTTTGGTGCGGACGGCGGACGGTATCCGGTTGGCGCAGTCCATTCCCGCAGAGTTCGAGACGCTGCGCCAGCCGCTCGGCACATGGGATGATCTGACGGTCGATGGGGACTTGGTGTTGGAAGGTGTAGAAGGCCGCACGCTGGAAATCATCGTCGAGATCAGCGCCAGCAGCGCCGAACGCTTCGGCATTGATGTGCATCGCGGCGCGGAAAATAAGACGCGCATCGTTTATAACACGGCGCAGTCCAAGCTGCTCATCAGCCGCAGTGACCAACCCGCTGAAGGAGTCATCAATAACTTTACCACCGCGTTTGGTGCGCCCATCCCGTTTAGCGCCGAACCGCTGCGCTTGCACATCTTCGTGGATGAGTCCTCGGTTGAGGTGCTGGCTCAGGACGGTGTGTTCTCGATCACCGGACAAGATTTCACGAACGCGGCGGATAAGGGCGTGGCGCTGTTCGCCGAAAAGGGGACACTTGAGGTTAAGCATCTGGAAATCTACGCCCTGAACAGCATCTGGGGCGCGGATAGCGACGCTGCCCGCCGTGCCGACTTTGACTTCTGCGCGGGGTAGCATACAGCCTTCTTGGATAACCCAATAACGCTGAAATGAAAATGACTCCAATTGGAGTCATTTTCATATTGTGTCTGATAAGTCTTATGTCCCGCCCAGTGTCGCCGTAGGCGTTGGGGTGGGTGTGGGCCTTAACGCCGTCGAACCCGCACCGCACCCGTCAATCGGTTCTATCACGCGCCCGGTATCGAGCGAGGGGTCGAAGTCCGTCACCGTTACATCAGGGATGAGGAAGTCGGTCTGGGCACCGAGGTTGATCCCCGGCAGGCGACCTTCACGGCTGGCGTTTTCTTCCACAGGCGAGTTTTCAGGATAGATGTCATCCGCTGGATCGGTGGTCAGGCGGTTGGCTTCTTCCTGTACGTCGATAGCGGGTGCTTTGATCGCCAGCGCGTCTGCGTCGAAGATGTTCGGGTTGCCGTCGATGTCCGAGGTGAAGACCACAATCGTTCCGTTACACAACCATGTCGGCGCGTAGTCCGGGATGGTGTTCTCGGTCAGCTTACGTGTAATCCCCGTGCCAACTTGGTAGATGTAGATGTCGAGATCGCCGTCGAGGTCGGATTGGTAGGCAATCAAACTGTCGTTGGTTGACCACGACTGGTTGGTCGCGTCGCCATCCACATCGCTGATGCGCTTGAGGCCGCTGCCGTCGCTGTTCATGAGGTAGAGCGTACTCTTTGCGCCATCGCGGTATGACCGGAAGGCGATACGACCGTCGTTGTTGCTGTACTGCGGATCGACATCGTTGGCGGTGCCGTCGCTCAGGCGGGTGATTTGCCCTGTCGCCAGATCATAGCGATAAATCTGCCACAGGCCGCTGCGGTCGCTCTGGAACAACAGGCTCTTCCCATCCGATGACCAGTAGGCATTGATGTCGCTCGCCGCGTTATTGGTCAGGCGGCTTTCGCGGCCAGTCGTCATATCGAGCAGGTAGAGTTCCCAGTTGCCGTCGCGGGTGGTTTCGTACACCACGTAGTTGTTCGGCCCCCAAACCGGATCGGTGTCATGGGCGAAGGTGTTGTAGGTCAAGCGCCGTGTCTTGCTGCGATCACCGTCAGTCGAGGCCAGATACAGTTCCCAGTTGCCATCGCGGTTGCTGGAGAACACGATCCATTCGGCGTTAGGCGAACGGGTCGGTGCCATATCTTCCGCGTCTTCACCCTGCGACAGGTTGGTGCTGATGCTTGGCGAGTCCAAATCACCCGTTTTGTCGAGGCGGAAGATTTCCCAATCGCCGGTCTGGTTGGAGTGATACAACTGCCAATCGACGCAGCCGCGTGTACACACGCCCACCCCCTGTGACAGCCCGCTGGTGTCGGCGGTCGGCACCGGTGTCGGTGTTAAGGCCGGACCGGGCGGAATGGGCGGCGCGTAGCCGAAGTCAGCCGTGATGTGCTGCTCGCCCGCGCTCAGTGTGACATCCGTCCAACCGTCGAAGGTGCCGTCGGGATCAAAGACGGGCAGCAGCGTTGAGGGAATGGTGGACAGGTCAACAACCACACGGTAATCACCGGGATACAAATCGGTGAAGCTGTAGTTGCCGTTGGCATCGGTCGTGGTGGTCAGGGTTGAGCCGTCCGGCAGAACCAGCGTCACCGTCACATTCGGGATGCCGGGTTCACTGCCATCCTGAATGCCGTTGCGATTGTTATCAACCCAGATGGTGTCGCCGATAGAGCCAAGCAGCACGTATCCGAAGTCAACCGTCAGCACGTCTTCACCGATGCCCAGCGTGTAGGTGGCGCTGTGGTCGAGCGTACCATTCAGGTCGTAGGTTTGTCCCATGCCCGCTGGCAGGGTAGTCGTGTCAACGGTGATGGTGTAGCTGTCCGCCAGCAGGTCGGTGAACAGGTAGTGGCCTGTGCTGTCGGTCACGACGGAGATTGTCACACCATTGCTGTCGGTCAGGTTGACGGTGACGTTCGGAATGCCAGCTTCACCTGCGTCCTGGATACCGTTGGCGTTGGTGTCGTTCCACACGTAATCACCAATGCTCCCCAACGGGACAATACCCGCATCCCACGTCAGGTCGATTTCACCGTAGCCGAGGTTGACGGCGATGGTGCGTCCGGTCGTGGGGTCAACGTCGCTGTCGGTTGCATCCGTCGCTGCTGCCGCGTCCATCGGGCTGAACGTCGAGTCGGCGGGCAGGATAACCTCGATGATGTAATCACCGGGACGCAGGTTATCGAACAGGTACAAGCCGTTCGTGTCGGTCGTGGTGGTTTCCAGCAGGTTGCCACCCGCGTCCAGCAGATTGACGGTGATACCCGCCAAGCCGTTCTCACCCGCATCCTGAATACCATCCGCGTTAGCGTCCACCCATACACGGTCGCCGATGTTCGCCAGCGGAGCCAAGCCGACATCCCATGTCATATCGTCTTCGTCAGGGATGAGGGTGGTGGTCACGCTGCGGTTGGTGGCCGGGTCAATGTCGTTGTCGAGCGCCGTGTCACCACCCGCATTCAACGGGCTAACCGCGTAGTCATTCGGGACGACGACTTCGATGTAGTAGTTCCCCGGCGGCAGCAGATTGAACAGGTAGTTACCATTCACATCGGTGGTCGTGGTTAAGACCGTCGGCCCACCGTGCAACTGGACGGTAATCCCCGCGATGCCCGGTTCACCCGCGTCCTGAATACCGTCACCGTTGTTGTCGCGCCAGACGAAGTTACCGATGCTGGTCAGCGGGACGATACCCGCATCACGCGAGAGGTCGTTCGTGCCGGGGGGCAGGTTCACAAGGATGGTGCGTCCGGTGGTCGGGTTCGCGTCGCTGTCGAGGCTGTCGTCGCCTCCTGCGTCTGGCGGGCTGAACTGGTAGCCAGCGGGCAGTACAAACTCGACGCGGTAGTCGTCGGGCGGCAGGTTGTTGAACAGATAGTTACCGGTGGCGTTGGTGGTGGTCGTCGCGATGATCGTTCCCGCGCTGTTGAGCAGGTTGACGGTGACACCGCTTGCACCCGTTTCCGCGCCATCTTGTACGCCGTCGTTATTCATATCGACCCAGACATAGTTGCCGATGCTCACCAGCGGAACCAAGCCCGCGTCCCAGCTTAAATCGTTTTCGCCGGGGATGAGGGTTGTCGTGATGGTACGTCCGGTTGTGGTGTTCACGTCACTGTCCGAAGCGTCCGCGCCGCCCACATCCTGCGGGCTGAACTGGTAGCCAGTCGGCAGCACCACCTGGACAGCGTACTGACCGGGTGACAGGCGGTCGAACAGATAGTTACCGGTGGCGTTAGTGGTGGTGGTCGCGATGACCGTGCCGCTGCTGTTGAGCAGGTTCACGGTCGCGCCGACGTAATCGGCCTCGCCGCCATCCTGAACACCGTTATTGTTGATGTCGATCCACACACGGTCGCCGATGCTGGCAAGCGGAACAATACCCGCGTCCCACGTCATATCATCCTCGTTGGAGGTCAGGTGGGTGATAACCGTGCTGCCGGTGGTGATGTTCGCGTCACTGTCGAGCGCAGGGTCGCTGCCCTGATTGAGGTCGCTGAACTCGTACTGGTTCGACGGTAAGACGAATTGCAGACTGTAGTTCCCCGGTACGAGGTTGTCGAACAGGTACGAGCCGTCGAACAGGGTGGTGGTGGTCGTCATCACAGCGTTTTCATCGGTCAGGTTGACGGTGACACCCGCGAGGCCGGTTTCGGCGCTGTCCTGAATGCCGTTGTCATTCATGTCCAGCCACACGAAGTTACCGATGCTCGCCCGCTGCATCATACCCGCATCGACTGTGTTATCGGTCTGGTTGGCGATCAGCGTATAGTTACCGGTGCGTCCGGTGGTGCGGTTCGCGTCGCTGTCGGTTGCGTCGGTCGCGGCTGCCGCAGCCTGCCGTGCGAACACGTAGTCCGCCGATGGCAGGTCGAACTGTACCGCGTAGTCACCGGGGAGCAGGCCGGTGAAGGCATACGCCCCATTGACATCGGTGGTGACGACATAGGGTGTCGCGACTGGATTGTTCGGGTCATTGACGGGGTTGCCAGCATTATCCAACAGCCGCACGGTGACACCCGCGAGGCCGGTTTCACCGCTGTCCTGAACACCGTTGTCGTTGGTGTCGATCCAGACAAAGTTGCCGAGCGCCGCTGGTTGCAAGATACCTGCATCCCATGTCAGGTCATTCTCGCCGGAGATCAGCGCCGTCGTAATCGTGCGACCGTTGAAGCGGTCAGCATCACTGTCGGTCGCGTCGGTCGCGGCGGCTGCGTCCTGCCGTGTGAAGATGTAGCCGGAGGGCAGGGTGAACACGACATAGTAGTCGCCGGGGATCAGGTTGTTGAAGAGATACGCGCCGTTCACATCGGTCTGGACGACATAGGTATCCGCTGCTGGCGTGTTCGGGTTATCGACCTGTGCGCCGGTACCGTCGTAGAGGGTGACGGTCACGTTCTGGACACCGGTTTCGCCGCCGTCCTGAACACCGTTGCCGTTGACATCGTTCCACACGAAGTCACCGAGGCTGGCGCGTGCGAGGACACCCGCGTCAACCGTGTTGTCGGTCTGGTTGGCGATCAGCGTATAGTTACCGGTGCGTCCGGTGGTGCGGTCGGCATCGCTGTCAAGTGTGTCGTCGCCGCCTTGGTTCTGCCGCGCGAACACATCGGTTGCGCCGGGCAGGACGAACTCCACCGCGTACACGCCGGGGAACAAGCCAGTGAAGGCATACGCCCCGCCGCCCGCTGTGGTGACGGTATATGCATCACCGACCGCAGCCGTGTTCGGGTTATCAACGGGATTACCCGCGTTGTCGAGCAGGTGAACAGTCACGCCGTCCAAGCCAAGCTCGCCGCCGTCCTGAACACCGTTGTCGTTGGTGTCCACCCAGACGTAGTTGCCGAGTGCGGCGGGTTGCAGGATACCCGCGTCCCACGTCAAGTCATTCTCGCCGGAGATTAGCGCCGTCGTAATCGTGCGTCCGTTGAAGCGGTCGGCATCACTGTCGGTCAGGTCGGTCGCAGCGGCTGCGTCCTGCCGTGTGAAGATGTAGCCGGAGGGCAGAGTGAACACGACATAGTAGTCGCCGGGGATGAGGTTGTTGAAGAGATACGCGCCGTTCACATCGGTCTGGACGACATAGGTGTCCACCGCTGGCGTGTTCGGATTATCGACCTGTGCGCCCGTGCCGTCGTAGAGGGTGACAGTTACGTTCTGGACACCGGTTTCAGCGCCATCCTGAACACCGTTGCCGTTGACATCGTTCCACACGAAGTCGCCGAGGCTGGCGCGTGCGAGGACACCCGCGTCAACTGTGTTGTCGGTCTGGTTGGCGATGAGCGTATAGTTACCGGTGCGTCCGGTGGTGCGGTCGGCATCGCTGTCGGTCGCGTCGGTGGCGGCTGCCGCATCCTGCCGTGCGAAAGCGTAGGTCGTGTTGGGCAGGTCGAACTGTACCGCGTACACGCCGGGGAACAGGCCAGTGAAGGCATATGCCCCGCCGCCCGCTGTGGTGACGGTATATGCATCACCGACCGCAGCCGTATTCGGGTTATCAACGGGATTACCCGCGTTGTCGAGCAGGTGAACGGTCACGCCGTCCAAGCCAAGCTCGCCACCGTCCTGAACACCGTTGTCATTGGTATCCACCCACACGTAGTTGCCGAGCGCCGCTGGTTGCAAAATACCCGCGTCCCACGTCAGATCATTCTCGCCGGAGATCAGCGCCGTCGTAATCGTGCGTCCATTGAAGCGATTCGCGTCGCTGTCGGTCGCGTCGGTCGCGGCGGCTGCGTCCTGCCGTGTGAAGATGTAGCCGGAGGGCAGGGTAAAGACCAAATAGTAGTCGCCGGGGATGAGGTTGTTGAAGAGATACGCGCCGTTCACATCGGTCTGGACGACATAGGTGTCCACCGCTGGCGTGTTCGGGTTATCGACCTGTGCGCCGGTACCGTCGTAGAGGGTGACGGTCACGTTCTGGACACCGGTTTCGCCGCCATCCTGAACACCGTCGCCATCCGTATCAATCCATACGTAGTCGCCGAGGCTTGCCCGCAGCAGCATACCCGCGTCAACCGTGTTGTCGGTCTGGTTGGCGATCAGCGTATAGTTACCGGTGCGTCCGGTGGTGCGGTTCGCGTCGCTGTCGGTCGCGTCGGTCGCGGCTGCCGCATCCTGCCGTGCGAACACGTAAGTCGCATTCGGCAGGTCGAACTGTACCGAGTAGGTGCCGGGCAGCAAGCCGGTGAAGGCATACGCCCCGCCGCCCGCTGTGGTGACGGTATATGCATCACCGACCGCAGCCGTATTCGGGTTATCAACGGGATTACCCGCGCTATCGAGCAGGTGAACAGTCACGCCGTCCAAGCCAAGCTCGCCGCCGTCCTGAACACCGTTGTCATTGGTATCCACCCAGACGTAGTTGCCGAGCGCCGCTGGTTGCAGGACACCTGCGTCTACGGTTTGAACACTGTCGCCCCAGTTCAGGACGTAAGTGCCAGTGCGCCCTGTGTAACGGTCGGCATCGCTGTCGTTCGCGTCGGTTGAGGCCGGGGTTGTGGCCGCGCTGTTGATGTTCGGGTTGGTGAAAATGTACCCTACCGGTTGGACAAACTCGACCACGTAGCTACCCGCATCGAGGTTCGAGAACTGGTAGTAACCGGGTGCGCCGCCGACTGGATTGTTGGCGGTGGTGGTGGTACGCAGGATCGTGCTGAGGTTTGCCGCGTCGTACAGGTTCACCGTCACGCCGTTCAAGCCGACTTCGCCCGCATCCTGTACACCGTCGCCGTCGGTGTCGATCCATACATAGTCGCCGATGGTTGCCAGCGGCACGAAGCCTGCATCCACCGTGTTATCAAACTCATTCGGCGAAAGCAGTGTCGCCGGGCTGCGGCCTGTGGTCAGGTTCGCGTCGCTGTCGGTCGCGTCGTTGGTGTTGCCATTCGCATCAACAGGCGAGCGGCGGTAACCGGTAGCAGGTAAGTCGAACTGCACCACATACGAAACATCTGGCGGCAGGTTGTTGAACAGATACGCGCCGTCCGCCACAGTGGTGTATGTGTAGGCTTGGAAGCCCGCGACATTCGGGTTATCGACCGGATTGTTGGCGGTATCCAGCAGCCGGACAACGACACCCGCCAGAGCAGGTTCGCCCACCGTTTGTAAGCCGTCGTTATTGTTATCGCGCCAGACATAATCACCGATGCTCGCCAGCGGCACGACACCCGCATCCCATGTCTGGTCGTCTCCGTCTTGGGCGACGGTGATGACAGCGGTACGCCCGGTGGTCAGGTTAACATCACTATCAACCGTATCATCCCCACCCTGATTCTGCGGGCTGAACTGGTATCCAGCAGGCAGTGTGACTTGGACGATATAAGTGCCGGGTACCAGTTCGGTGAATTGGTAGTAGCCATTGCCAACCGTCGCATCGAATGCCGTTACGGTGCTGAGTGTCTGTGTGCCGGGGGTGATTGGATCAATATCCGTGCCGCCGGAGCCGTTCAGCAGCGTAACCGTTACACCGTTCAAGCCGACTTCGCCACCGTCCTGAATACCGTTGTTGTTGAGGTCGATCCATACACGGTTGCCGAGGTTCGCGCCACGCAGCAGGATACCCGCGTCGTTGGTCATGTCATTTTCATTGGCGCTCAGGTTGATGGTCGCGGTGATGCCTGTCGCGCGATCAGGGTCACTGTCCAGCGCATCATCACCACCCTGATTTTGCCGTGCCAGAACATAGTCCACGCTGGGTTGTGGTAAGGTGCTGGCTGGCAGGTCAAACTGCACACGGTAATCCCCCGGCAGCAGGTTTTGGAATACATAGTAGCCGGGTGCGCCGCCCACCGGATTATTCGCAGTCGTCAGCACATAAGCATCATTGACGGCGGGCGTGTTCGGGTCATCAATCGGGTTATTGGCTGCATCCAACAAGCGGACGACCACGCCGTTCTGCCCGACTTCCGTTACGTCCTGAATACCGTCGTCATCTGTGTCATACCACACGTAGTCGCCGAGGCTCGCGGGTTGGACGATACCTGCATCAATGGTTTGGTTCGAACCACCCCATGCTAGGGTATAGCTTCCGGTGAAACCGGTGAAGCGATTCGCATCACTGTCGGTCGCGTCGGTGGCCGCTGCCGCGTCTTGCCGCGTAAAGACATAACCCGATGGCAGGGTAAACCGGACGGCGTACGTTCCCGCGTCGAGGTTTAGGAACTGGTAGTAGCCTGCCGCGCCGCCAACCGGGTTGTTGCCCGTCGTAGTTGTGGCGATAGGCGTGACAAGGTTGCTCGACAGGAACAACTCGACCGTCACATTATTGATACCCAGTTCACCCGCGCCACCTTGTACACCATCGCCGTTCAAGTCATTCCAGACGTAGTTACCCAACTGCGCCAGCGGTGTCAAACCCGCATCACGGTCGTTATCGGTTTGCCCCGGATTGAGAGGGATAACCGCTGTGCGTCCGGTGGTGGTATCCGCGTCGCTGTCGGTGGTATCCGCGCCAACATCTTGTGGGCTGAACTTGTAACCAGCTTGCCCCGCTGCTGGTGTAGGCAGCGTGAACTGCACAATATAGTCAATATCGGGGTCAAGGTTGGTGAAACTGTACGCGCCCGTGCCAGTGGTGACAATCGGGCTGATGGCGTTCCCCATGCCGTCTGTCGTCACTGCTGTGCCGGTGCTGTCCAACAGTGTGACGGTTGCACCGGCCACACCCGGTTCACCCACATCCTGAACACCGTCATTGTCGTTATCGCGCCAGACGAAGTTGCCAATGGTCGCCAGCGGCACGAAACCCGCGTCCCATGTGTTGTCGGTTGTATTGTAGGGCAGCGTGATCGTCGGTGTGCGCCCCGCGCTGACACCCGCTGTCTGCATGTCGCTGTCGGTCGCCGCGTTTGTTCCGCCGCCGACGAAGTAATCTGCCCGCTTGTAGCCAGTTGGCGTGACGAACTCAACGATGTACGTACCCGGATAGAGGTTGGTGAAGCTGTATAAGCCGCTGGCATTCGTCGTGGCGGTGTAAGCCTGTGTGCCGTTCGTGTTGGGATCATCGACCGCTGCTCCTGCGCTGTCGAGCAACCGCACGGTTACGCCGCTAATCGCAGGTTCACCGCCGGTTTGCAAGCCATCATCGTTGTTATCACGCCAGACATAATCGCCCAGCGCCGATGGCAGCAGCACCCCTTGATCCCAAGTGTTGTCGGTCGTGCCGGGGGTTAAGGTTGTGATGTTGTTTGTGGTGACGGTTGCTACATTCGTTTGACCGTTCAACACACCATCGCTGTCGGTTGCGTCCGCGCCCGTGTTGGCAGCCGTAAAGACATAGCCTGCCGGTCGGTCGAAGCGGACGCGGTAGGTGAGGTTCGGCGGCAGGCCGACGAAGCTGTAGTTACCGTTGACATCAGTTGTTGCGGTGTAAGCATCGTTGAGGGCTGCGGTATTCGGGTTATCAATCGGGTTATTGCTGCCGTCGAGCAGGCGGACGGTCACACCGGCTAACCCTGCTTCGCCGCCGTCCTGTTGACCGTTGGCGTTCGTATCAATCCACACGAAATCGCCCAATGCCGCAGCCACGACCAACCCTGTATCCCATGTGAGATCCGTTTCATTTGGGGCAAGTACGGTGGTAATCGTTCGGCCTGTGAAACGGTTCGGGTCACTGTCAGTCACATCCGAGCCAATATCCCGTTGTGCGAAGGTGTAGGTTGCCGGTAGGGTCGAGAAATACAGTGAGTAGGTACCGGGGATCAAGTTTGTGAATTGGTAAAGGCCGTTTGCATCCGTGACGAGATCAGGGATCAGCGTACCTTGTTCGTCGGTTGCTTGGTTGCCCGCAGCATTCAGCAAGCGGACGGTCACACCTTGGACTGGCGCGTCTCCCGCATCCTGCTGACCATTGTTGTTATTGTCATAGAAGACATAGTTGCCAATCGAAGCGGCCTGAACCAGACCCGCATCAATCGTGGTATCGTTTTGTCCCGCAGTAAGCGTAATCGTTCCCGTATGGGCGATTCTTACGGGCAGCAAGTTCGAAACTACCGCGTCACTGTCGGTCGCGTCCGCGCCTGTGTTCGGAGTGGCGAAGACATAATTCGCCGGACGCTCGAACTGTACGATATAGCTGATACGGGGATCGAGGTTGGTGAAGCTGTACGCGCCGCTAGCCGGAGTCGTGATCGGCGTAATCGCGTTGCCGAGTGCGTCGGTCGTAACCGGCGTACCTGTGCTGTCCAGCAGTGTGACGATGGCACCCGCCACACCCGGTTCACCCCCATCCTGCTGACCGTTATTGTTGGTATCCTGCCAGACGAAGTTACCGAGGCTGGCGAGTTGAATCAACCCCGCATCCCATGTGTTATCGGTTTCGCTGGGGTCGAGGGTTGTGACGATGGTCTGCCCGATGTTCACGCCGCTTTCAACCGCGTCGCTATCGTTCGCGTCGGTCGAGCCTGCTGCGTCTTGCGTGGTAAAGATGTAGCCTGTGGGCAGTGTAAAGCGAACCGCATACTGCTGCGGACGCAGGTTCGTAAAGCTGTAAGCACCGCTGGCGTTGGTCGTCGTATCCGGGATCGGTACGCCATTGTCGTCAGTTGCTTGTGTACCGCTGCTGTTCAGCAGGCGTACGGTTACACCGGCGACACCCGGTTCACCCGCGTCTTGCCGCCCGTTAAAGTTGGTGTCCGACCAAACGAAGTTACCGATGTTCGCCAGTGTGACGAGGCCAGCATCCCACGATGGGTCGTTTTCGTCGGCCTGCAAACTCGTCGTAACTGTGCGGCGGGTGGCAAGGATAACGTCACTGTCATTCGTAGCTGTGCTTCCGGCAGCGTTGAGTGCTGTCCAGACGTAACCGGTCGGCGGCAGCGGGAATTGGACGATGTAGTCACCCGGCAGCAGATTATCGAAAAGGTAGTTACCACCAGCATCGGTGTAGGTTGTCGCAATGGTCGTGGTTCCGGTGCTGTCCAGCAGCAGGACTTGCAACCCTTCCAAAAGGGCAGGTGTCGCGGTTTCGGCGGCATCCTGAATGCCGTTACCGTTGGTATCCATCCAAATGCGGTCGCCCAGCGAAGCATAAGCGATATACCCCGCATCCACAGTCGTGTTGTGTTCGTCCACCGCCAGCGGGATAACACCGGTGCGTCCGGTGGTGATGTTGGCATCACTATCCGTCGCGTCCGGGGCGACGTTGGGCAGTGTCAGCGAATAGGCCGACGGAATTTCGAATTCAACGATGTAATTCCCTGCCGGAAGGTTCACGAAATTGTAGAACCCGTTCGCATCCGTTGTGGTGACATAATCCTGAATTCCCGCCTGTGACGGGTCATCCACTGGATTGCCGCTGGAGTCCAGCAGCCGCACTGTGACACCACCCAGCGGTGGCTCACCAACATCCTGCTGACCGTTATAGTCGAGGTCAATCCAAGTGTAATCTCCGATGCTCGCCGTCAGCGGGTCGTAACCGTAATAGTGGCTCGGATCGGTCGAGGTTGGCTGCACCAACTGCGTCCCCGGCGCTACGGGGTCGCCATCAATCGGCGTGCCACCCGCGTCAATCGCTGTACCGATAACGTTCGCCGTGTTCGCGTACTGCCCAATTTGCGGGGGGTTCGGGCTGACCAGCGTACACGTCATCGATTCGTTGGGTTCAAGGGTCGCCTGTGGGCAGGTGATCGTCCCTTCCACATTATCCGTCAGCGTTACATTACCCAACCGAGTTTGACCGATATTCGTCACGTCGTAACGCCATGTGACCGTGCCGTTTAGCGGAATGTACGGGCCGGGCGCGAGGTCAGCATCCTCGGTGTTGGTGTACTTCTTAAGCGTAATCAACGAGGTCAGTGGTGTCGTATCCAGTATGATACCGACCTTGTTCGGTTCCGCCGGACGCAGCGGCACACCGGTGATGGCGTTGGTGGAGGTAAACGCGAACGAGTTCCACGCAATCGACTCGTCTACGGCGGTCGCGGGCGCACGCATCGACCAATTAAAGGTGAATGATTGTCCCGGTGCCATCGTCCCCGCGAAGTCGAAGCGCAGCGAACGCACGGTGTCCAAATTTGCGGGCGGTACCAGTGACCAATTTGGTGATGTACAACCCGCCGGACCAGAGGGAATAATTTGCGGACGGCAGGGATTAGTGGCCGTCGAATAATAGATCGTCACGCCCGATTGCGGTGTGACCGGGCCAGTCAAAACAGGCCGCCACGCTGAATTACGCGGTCGGGTATCTTGTACACCCGTATCACCGACAAAGGGCAGAATATCAATCACGCGCACGTTATTGACCGGAATATTACCGCGATTAATGATCGTCAGCCGGTAATCGACGCTGCCGTTGGGGACAGTGTGCCCGTAGCTGGGGAATACCGAGTAAGCGGTATCCAACTGGCCTCTGACACGCTTCTGCGAATCAAGGCCGATGAGTTGTTCGACCGGTATGGATGTGGTCGCGGTGATAATAGTATCGGTCGTTTGCCCATCGCCGTCCAAGTCCTGTGCATCAGGCGTGCCGCCGTTGGTGGGCATATCGTCAACAATAACCGCGAACGTGTTGGCAAGGCTGCCGCTGGGTGTCCCTGCGGAAAGCGTAGTGTTCAGATCAATGAAGGCCGTTTGCCCACGTGTTAGGGTTCCGGTGAAGCGCCACCGCACCAGAGTACGGCCTGTGCCGTTGTAATCCGCGATTTGCTCGAAGGTTGGCGCGGCCAAACCCGTGCCGTTGGCGTTGTAGGTGTAGCTCACATAATTCACATTGGCGGGCAGCAAATCTGCCACGACCGGATTATTCAGCACATTACTTGGCGAATCCCCACCTGCGCCGAACGTTAGCCGGAAGCCGACTGCGGAAGTCGGGATATAAGGGCCGTTCGTCGTGGTTGATTTCGCCGCCGCCGGAGTGACCGTTGGTCCATGAATAGGATTGGTGGTGCTGTCGGTTCGGTTATTCGGCACCCCCATAAATTCCCAGTCCATGCTGGCGTTGTTGACCATATTATCGCCATCCGCGACCGTTGCGCCATCGCGGTCAGTCTCCAGCGTCTCGCCCATAATTCGGGCGTAGCCCTCGAAATTCATCGGAATCGAGCCGTAGTTGAATTCCAAACGCGAGATATAAATGCCAGCCGGTAAGCCGAGGGCGGAGGTGTTGACTGTCGTGCCTTCCGCAAATGGCGAACCCGGCCACGTCACCCACACACCGGGATTGTCACTCGCTTGGTAACGCAGGTTGATGGCGTTGGTATATTCGTTGTAATTACCCACATTGACCGAGGTGACATTAAATGCCGCCGGAATACTATCCGTCAGGACGAAGTTATCAACCCCAATACCGGTATTGTTATCGACTGTGAGGTCAAAGTAGCCGACCTGCTGCCCGATAATGAAACGCTGAGATGCGCTAACACCGCCACCGCTTACCTTGTCAAAAACAGGTACGGGGATCGGCACGACATCAATCGTTGCTCCGTCCGTTCCACTGCCGCATTGTGCGCCGGGGCTGCTGCAATCCCCCACGCCGCCGGGTAGATATTCCCAGTCAAGGCGGGCATTGTTGTTAATCTGGTCAGCCTCCACAATCGCGACACCGTTGCGGTCGGGGCTGGTGATTGTTCCAGTGATGCGGGCCCTGCTTCCCATAGTCCAACCGGGAGGTGTACCCACGCCGGGGTTGAACCGCCAGCGGATGCTGGTAATCCAATCGGTTGGCTGCAATCCGAGAGCCGAAACGCCTAAGGTCGAGTTGCTGCCCGCAGGCACATTCGCCCATGTGGTATAGGTGCTGCTGCCGTTGATGGCGTATTCGACGACCATTGGGAAAGCGGATGATCCCGTTTGAACTTCGGTTGTACGGAAAGCATCCGGCAAATCATCGGTCATCACCATGTTGTACAGATTGGTGTTACCCGTGTTACCAGTCGTCAGGAAGTAATCGACTTCCGCACCCACGACATAATCAGTACGGGTTGTATTTTTATTGATTTGAATCGACGCGGCTGGCACGAAGGTCTGCAATATGCGTGTAACATCTGCCGTATCGTTGAACGGCCCGTCATCGGGAATCGTTCCTGTACCGGTAACGGTATTCAGGACGGAATTACCAGCAGCAAATGTCGGAGGGGGGAAGCGTACGACAACCGTCTGTGTGTTACAGCCGTTGGTAATCGACAAATCGCCTAATGTCCATGTGACCGTGTTCGCGCCTGCATTGTAAACCCCGCCGCCGGATGCGCTGACAAATTCCGCGCCCGCTGGCAGTGTATCCACCATTTGCGCGTTGAGCAGGTTCACATTACTGCCATTCGGGCATATGGCGACGCTATACGTCATGTCGGTAATCGGTGGTTCTGTGCTAACGAAAGCAACGCCGTCACCCGCCTTCGTGACTTCCCAGTCTGAGGTGGTTGTCACCGGTAAGCTAACCGAACTCGTGGTTGTCGGGCCGTTAGTCTGGGTTGATGTGCCTGTATTCGTGATCGTTTGACCGTTCGTCAGCGTACCGTCGTTTCGCACGCGGGCGCGAACCCGAACGTAACCGGTTGAACCAGCCGGAAGCGGGTCAATAAAGTTAAACGTAACCGTGTTACCACCAGTGGAATAGGAGCCTGTGGGGCTAACGGTATGTGTCGAACCTGACGACCCCACGTAAATCAATTCATCCGGTAGGAAGTCTACCAGTTGAACACCATTACAGGTCGAGGTTGTACTGGCGCAGGTATAGTCAATTTGGTAATCCACAACATCGCCGGGTTGTAACTCGGTCGCGGTGGTTGTTTTCTCGATTTGCATTACCGCATCGGATACTATCGTGACACGCCCGAACAAGCAGCCGGAGTTGTTCGAATTTTCATCGCTGATGAACGACAAACGCAGGTCTGCTTGGTTGTATGTACAAGTCCCGATGCTGCCCGGAATGATGCCGAGGATTTCGAGCTGGTAATCCGTCCCGGCTTCGTTGAATTCGACCGCAGCCGGCGTAATGGTCACGCGGTCAGCGCAAGGCTGTGGATCGCCATAAGGGCAGTTGGAAAGATTATTCGCCGTTTCATCCAGCGCTACCTGTGTATCAATAGGGGGCAGCACCGGCGTGTTTGAAGTAAAAGTCAAATTTAAACGCGCACCCGTCAGTAAACTGGATGCAAATACTTGATTATTAAAATGCGTGAGCTGCCCCAATATAAACGGAGTGCCGTTTGTAAAGGTACCGGTCGATCCGGCTGTGAACCCGAAACCTGACTGCACGCTGGCTGCCGGACACGGCGGGTTGGTCAAATCATCGTCGCCGTAGCGTACTGTAACCGGTGTGGAGGCATTATCTGTCGTCAAGCAGGTGGGCGCACCGCTGCTGCCAGTGGGCGCTTGCCACTGCGGGACGATAGAGGTGACATCAACGGCAAAACCTTCTGACAGGATTGTCAGAAGGCTGAGGAGCGTTGCAAGGATGACGATGAAGCGGGAAGATGACGAACGTAAGTACTTCCGTAGGTGAGGTCGCATATTTGATGTATCCGTTTATCAGTAGGTGCCTACAAGGCCAAAGTCAATGTTCGCCAGTGCTTCGCCGGAAGTCAGTTTGATCGGCGTTTCGTAATCAATCGTGCTGTCGCTGTTAAACGACACCGCGTTCGGTTGGAACACCGTGTTTTGGTCGAGACGAACGGTGTAATCGCCGGAGAATAGATTGACGAACACATACGTGCCGGTTAGCGCGTCGATAGGCGTGGTCGCGACTACGGTGCCGGTTGCGTCAACCAGTTCAACCAACACCCCGGCGATACCCGTTTCATCGGCATCGCGCACCCCGTAGTTGGTCGAGTCCATCCATACGGTGCCAGTGATGGAAGCGGTGGGCTGCGCCGTGAAGCCGAAATCAATGGGGGTGTTCGTTTCATACGCCTGAAAATTGACCGTCGTGCTTTCAGGGAACGAAACGTGATAATCGCTCGAAAGGGTTGTGAGGTCAACACTAATCGTATAGGTGGCAACCGGGATGTTGGCGAAATTGTAATTGCCATCCGCGTCGCTGATCGCATACAAGGCCGTGCCAGTGGTGTCAATCAAGCTGACTCCCACACCACTCATGCCAATTTCATCTCCGCCGCGTACCGCATCTTCATTCATGTCGTCCCAGATGGTACCAGAGATGGAAGTCGGCGCAAAGCATGTTTCTGCCAACCCACTGACGACCTCGCCGGTGGTCAATGTGGGGAGGCCGTAACCGGCTGCAACGCTGACGGATTCGTTTGTGCCGAGGATGAACGTGCTGTTGGCCTGTTCATCAAGGTTGGAGATTGTGTAGCCCTGTTCAGCCGTCATCGCCCCGCCGGTGTTCAAGATGGTAAACGTCACACCCGTTTCAAAGGCACAAACAGCGCTCACCTCGATGACAGGCGGTGTTGGTGGCAAGCAGGGTGTTTCCGGGTAGTAGGGTACGCCGTCGAGAACAATCTGCGGCAGGCCATATCCAGCCTTGACGGTCGTAAATTCGCCAGCCAACAGGGTGAATTCAATCGGGAAGGTGCTGTCCGGTAAGTCGGTCGGCGGTGTTGGCGCGGCAGCGTTGGCTTCGTCATCCAGTTGCAGCGTGAATGAAGAGGCGGCTTCCATATCCGCGCCGGTGTTCGTGATGACGAATTCAACCCCGTTTTCACTACACGACAGCGTAACCTCGAATTCGGGTTCGACCGGGATGGGTGTTTCAGTGACTTCCGCAGTCGCTTCCGGTTCAAGCGTTTCTTCTGGCGCGATGGCTGTTTCGGTCGCTTCCTCGGTCGCTTCCGCAGTTAACTCCGGTTCAACCGTTTCTTCGGCGGCTGCGGTTGGTGTGACATCGGTTGTCGCCTCTTCGGTGGGTGCGTCGATAGTCGCCTCATCAGTAGGCGCGTCGATAGTCGGCACATCAGTCGATGGTATATCCGTCGCCGGTTCCGGGGTGGGCGCATCAATAGTCGGTTCATCGGTGGGCGCGTTAGTCGGTGCTTCGGCAGGCGGCGCTTCCGTCGGCTCGGCAGTTGGCGGCTCTTCGGGCGCATGGGTCGATTCCGGCACAACCGGCGTTTCAACAGTCTCTTCGGCGGCATAAGCAGGGACAAACGTCCAGCCCGCCGTTGCAACCGCCAAAAGAGTAACCAGTATGGCACTAAAAATATAGACTGAGGTGCGTAGATTACGGTTCAAAGGAACATTCCTCGTTGACTGTGACGACTGACGGATAAATGTTAGGAGTGGGATAAGTCGAAGGATGAATGTATGAAAAAACAAACCCACCTTAAACTAGTATAAAGCCTGTGTTTTCGTAATGATGCTTTTAGTTTCTTAATTATTTACGAAGATACTCAGCCTCTAATCTTGACATTTATCACTGCCCAATTGCCCATTCTTTACCCGAACAGACTCTACTTACATTTTAAGGTCTCAATATTCGAATAAACCCTTAAACTATATCGGTTTTCAATATTTGATTCGATTTTGTAATGTTTTTGAATAAATCACGCCTCTGCCGTGCCGAGGAACGCAGATTGCAGGGGGGAGGATGTCGAGGATGGATTGACGTTGATATTGGGATAGGGGCAGGACACGTGTAGGGGACGCGGTGTGCTGCGTGCGTGTTCCTTACTGCAAAAGTCGTCTTTGCGTAAAGGGAGGGCCTGACCCCCCCTCATATGGAACGAAGCCCCTACAAACTACAGCGGCTCACCCAGCAGGTAGCGGTGGAACGCTTGGTTGACCCACAAATTCCACACCTGAACATCGCCGTCTTCGTAGTTCTTGGTGAAGTTCTCGACAATCGTTTCGGAATTTTCGTTTAACGAGAACGACTGGAGGTAAAAGTCGCCAATGTAAACCACGTTATTCTTCACCTCAACGTAATCCGGCACTTCCACCAACGCCGAGTACAACGGCTGCCGCCACGCACCGAAGATCAAACCCGGTTCATCGTCGGAGTCTTTCTTGGCGTAGGTATTAATCACCGCGTCAAACTGGTCGCGGGCTTCTTGCGTCTCGAACTCTAAGGCGAGGTCGTACTCTTTGGCGTAGGCGATGTAATTACCGTCGTCCAGCAGCTCCACTTGGAACTCAGGGCTTGTTCCCGGTTCGCCCCACTCGGCCAGATACAAGAACGCCGAGGTCTTGGGTTCCAACTGCACCTTCGCGTCCAAGCCTTCGCTGCGGAGCAGGGTCAGCAGTTGGCGTGCATGGTCGATGTCGGCGTGACCGTATACCAGCGACAGTTCAGGGTCGAAGCCCGCGTTGAGCGAGGTGCGCTTGAGGTTGTAACCCGTAATGATACCATCGCGGATCAGTTGGTTGGCGGGCTGCTGAAGATCAGGCGCGAAAACCTGATCGAACGACTCCCACGTATACACCAGTTTGTTGAAAATATCCGCGTCGCTCACCGAGCCGATATAGTGCTTGTACTGGCCGGTCAGTTCGAGTGCTTGCCCCAGCAGGTAGTACGCCGAGTCGGCGGATACGGCGGCTGAGAGGTCATAGGTCGAGGCGAAATCCGCGCTAATCAGTCCCGCGTCAATCGCGGTCGCGACGATTTGCTGTTGGTTGGTCGGCAGGTCGGCGGGCAATCCTTCCACATCCGCCAGCGCGGCTTCGATCTTGGCCTCGGGGTACGTCAGCGCCAGTTCATCAAGATTGACGTAGTACACCGTCTTGATGACCGCTTCGAGGTTTGTGAAGTCTTCCAGTTCCAAATCCGCCGGAATTTCGGCAGCCTCAGTCAGAGAGACGGCCACGTCGGAAAATTGGGTCTCGTCCACTGCGTCGGCGAGAACAATGTCATATCGGGAATGAAAGTATTGCGTGTATGCGCTCGCTTGGTCAGTGATAGGCGCTTCGTCGTGGGCAGCAATCACGCCGCTGATCAGGGACACACTCGCCAGCAGAAGAATCAATGAGCGTCGTTTCATCGGAGCACCTTTCCTTCTAATGCGTCTAATAACAAGAAATCAGGAGCCAATTTAGAAAACAAGGAGGTACATCCGTGATGTGCCTCCTTGTTGGTTAGATCAGCGTATTACTCGGTGAAGTACGCCAAGCCGGGGAACTTCAGACCTGTCAAGAACGTGCCGTTAATTTCGGCTTCGTCGAGGTTCAAGTCCGAACGATAGACGTACACACCAATTGGCTGGAAGATCGGCAGCAGTGGCAGGTCTTGCCACAGCAGTTCATCCACCTGTGTGTAGATTTCCGTGCGTTTGGCGACATCGCTTTCCGCGCGGCCCTGTTGGAACAGGTCAACGATTTCCGGGTTGGCGAAGGCGAAGAAACCGGTTTCGTTGGCGAGGTAGTTGCGGTAGTGATCCGGTTCCGGCCCGAACAGACCCCAGCCGCCGAGGAACGCATCGTACGACTTTTCCACGCTGGTGTTGTCGTAGATCGCTTCGTTGGTCGCGGCATCGTCCAGCGGGGCGAGTTCAATGTTCACGCCGAGCGCACGCCAGTTGTCGTACACAATCGGCGCGATCCCCTGCATCAGCGACCACGAACCGAGGTACACCAGTCGCAGTGTCAGTTCTTCGCCGTCCTTATCGAGGAAGCCGTTGCCGTCGCTGTCCGTCCAACCGAGGTCAGCCAACTGCTGCTTCGCGGCTTCGGGGTCGAAGGGGTATTGGGCGTTGCGGCCTTCTTCATAAACAAACACCGAACGGTTGAACACCGAGTCTGAGAGCAAACCGTTACCTGCGGCCACCGCGTCAATGACGGCTTGGCGGTCGAGGCCGGTGATGAGCGCACGGCGGATGGCTGGATCGCTAAAGTTCTTGCTCTGGGTGTTGAAGCCGACGTAACGCTGCAAGTCACGCGGGGCATTCACAATCGTGAAGTCGGGGTTATCTTGGAAGGGCGACAAGTCCGCGCCGTCGATACGGGCGAAGTCCAGTTCGCCAGCCAGCAGAGCGTTGGCGGAGTTCTGTACGCCTTCGATGAAGCTGACCACGATACGACCGATCTTCGGTTCGCCGCGCCAGTAGTAGGGGTTGGCTTCGAGGGTGACGCTTTCACCCGACTTCCATTCCACGAAGCGGTAAGGGCCGGTGGTGATGGGGTTGGTGTTGTAGGGCGCGTCAATCACGCTGGTGCTTTCAAACGCATGGGCAGGCACAATCGGGATTGCCAGTGCGGTCAAAACGGTGGCATCCGGTTGGCTCAAGATCACCTTGAAGGTATGGTCGTCGATGACTTCGAACTTGAAGGGTTCACCGTTTTGGAGCAGGTTCGAACGCCAATCAATCGCGTTGTCTTCTTGCAAAACGGCTTCATAGGTGAACAGCACGTCCTCGGCGGTGAAATCCTCACCGTCGCTCCACTTCACACCCTGCCGCAGGTTGAAGGTATATTCGAGGCCGTCTTCGGATGCCGTCCAGCTTTCGGCCAGCGCGGGTTCAATTGAATCGCCCCAATTTTCGCCGCCGAGGATCAGGGGTTCGGCCATGAACGTGACGACCGCCAAACTGTTACCGTCATTGGCATACAAACCACTCAGGGTTTGCGGGTCGCCGTTGCCCTGCACGATGAGCGTTTGCACATCGTCTTGGGCGGCTGTAATCACTACCGACAAACTTAAAACGAGAAACAAAAGTACGATCTGGCTCAACTTACGCATGGTATCTCCTTCGCTAAGATATAGAGCCTTGTAAAACTAATCATGAGGTGAACACGACAAGAACACACTAGCAGCTACAACAGGTCATGTGATCCCCCATCTCCTTATCCCAACTGACGGTCAAGCGCATCGCGCAAGCCGTCGCCCACGAAATTAAAGGCGAGTACGATCAAGGAGATCGTTACGCCCGGAACGACCCACATCCACCACGACGCGCGAATCCACTGCTGGGCTTCTTGAAGCATGTTGCCCAAACTGGCATTCGGTGGTGGAACACCCAACCCCAAAAAGCTCAATGCCGACTCGGTGAGTATGGCGCTGGGGATGGAGAGGGTCGCGGAAATAACAATTGAGGATATGGTATTCGGCAGCAGGTAAATGATGATGAGCCGCCACGGCGACGCACCCAGCGCCCGCCCCGCCAGCACGAATTCCCGTTCGCGCAGCGACAGGAACTCCGCCCGTACCAACCGTGCTACTGTCATCCAGTTCAGGCCGCCGATGGCGATAATCAGCGCCGCCAGCGAGCCGCCGAGGATACCCGCCATAATCAGCAGCAGCATGAACGCCGGTATCGACAGGAAAATATCCGTAATGCGCATCAGGATATTGTCGAGCCGCCCACCGAAGTAGCCAGCCGCCGCGCCAACGCTCACCCCGATCACCAACTGGAACGCCACCGCGGTGATGCCTACAAACAGCGAGATGCGAACGGCGCTGATGGTGCGCGAGAAGTAATCCCGCCCATAGTTATCCGTCCCCAGCGCATATTCAGCCGAGGGCGGCTGCGGCTTCCCTTTGGCATAGGACGTATTCGTGGAGTTCGGGTCGTAAGGCGTAATCTGGTCGGCAAACACACCCACGAAGCTGAACACGATCAGCAGCAGCAGGCTGGCAACCGCCAAACGGTGCTTGCTAAATACCCGCCAGAAACGGACACGTTCGGTTCTGACGGGGATTTGCTCCGCGTCGAGGGATAAACTTTGAATGTTACTCATAACGAATTCTCGGATCTGCCCACGCGATGGCAAGGTCTGCCAGTAAGTTGCCGCCTACGATCAGCAGCGCCGAAAGCATCGTCACCGCCATGATAATCGGGTAATCGCGTCCGGTGACGGCATCCACGCCCAAACGCCCTAACCCCGGCCAGCTAAAAATGGTTTCGGTCAGGAATGCCCCCGTCACCACCCCCGGCACCGACAAACCGACGAGGGTAATCATCGGGATCAGCGCGTTCCGCAGTGCGTGGTACATCACCTGCCGTTCGGAAAGCCCTTTACCGCGTGCCGTGCGGATGTAATCTTGCCCCATCACATCCAGCAGCGCCGAACGTTGGTAGCGTGACCAGCTGGCAACCTGCGCGAGGCTCAGGACGATGGTTGGTAGGATCATGTGGTGTACGATGTCGATGACCGCCTGCGTCCCTTGGTAATTCTGTCGGGCTGAACGCATCCCCGAAGCCGGCACCCAATCGAGCTGAATAGCAAAGACCTGAAGTAGCAGCAGCGCCACCCAGAAGATCGGTACGGAAATGCCCACCAGCGAGAGTGTCGTCAGGGTGTAGTCAATCGCCGTGTAACGCTTGACCGCCGAGATCACGCCGATGGGAACAGCTAGTACGAAGGAAATAAATAACGCTGTACCGCTGAGTAGGATGGTGTTCGGCAGCCGGTCGCCGACTTCGAGGGTGACGGCGCGGCGGGTGCGGAGCGAAAAGCCCCAGTCGCCGGTAATCGTCTTGCCCAACCACGACACATAGCGCACGTAAAACGGCTCGTCCAACCCTAAACTCGTACGAACCTGCTGAATATAAGCCGGATCAGAACCCCGATCTGGATCGATATACATTTGTGCCGCGTCACCCGGCGCGATTTCCACAATGAGGAAGGTCAATATCGAGATGACCAACAGCAGTGGGATCGCTTGTAACAGGCGGCGTACCAGATAATTCGCCATTCAAAACACACTCACAGACATAACAACATCACAGACAAACAAAAAGCCCCATCGTTGTTTGCGACGGGGCTGTTAGAGTCGTACCGGTATTGAGAGGAATTACTCAGTCGGACTTGCTTTCGCCATGCGTGCAAACATCACTGTAGTATGTGTGGGACACATACGACAAGCGTTTAAGCACTGCATAGGACGCATCACGGCAAGTTTCATCTTGGATTGCTCAAATTCATTTTGTTCTTGGCAACGTCAGTCAGAATAGCATACCACTTCCAAATTTCCAATAGAACCAATATGAAAACTGGATAAAAATCATGATTCTGACGCTATTTTTGCCATTTTTTACGTCAAAAGCCTACTTTTCACAGCGTTTTTCGATGAAATTCTTCACAAAACCCCTATTTCAACCCTGACAAATATCCTTGTGACCGACTGGACCGCACGGATGTCTTTGCATGGATCTATTGACTAAAGACTGTCGACTATAGACTTATTATTTCCTACGTTTGAATCAGGTTTGTCGGCAAACCATTTTCCAACCTTACACCAACTTCACTCACCATTTCCTCCCCTGAAAAGTTAGCGCCAACACGGCGTAAAAGTGACCAAATGTTCTGACAAATGTTCACCCTAAACGTCTCCATATCGCTTATGCTATTGAAAGGGCTGGTCGTAGGGCCGGAAGTGGCGCTGACAAACCCTCACCTAGCAAACCTAATCGCATCTTAACAACCACATCCCCCTTGGCGTTCTCTGTTTATCTTGGCGTACTTGGCGACTCGCATTTGTATTGAACTGATAACTCTCTTCCGACACTGACGACATTTCCGACATAAAACGGCCTTTTGGCGACGACGACTTCGCCGCCATCGCCGACACAAAATCGTTGTAACAACAGCATCAACAGCATCATTGCTCGCTCAAATGTTGAGAATAATGAGAATCGCAGTTGCAATTGTTGCAACATTTTGAACATTTACAACATCTGGAGGTTCAAATTCACAACCCACTCCCAAAATGCACAGTGAAATTGAAGAAATTTGTGCAGGTTCGGCAAATCGCTCCCTCACAGCCGCCGCCAAACCACTGTCGCATTTGCAGAATTTGCAGCATTATTCGCAGATTGGCAGTTCGCTCCCTCACAACTGCCGTCAAAATGATGTTGTCACAACAACATCAACTGCAACAACAGCAATATTTTCAATTTTTTGAACATCTATGGCGGAAAATAAAGCCTTATGGCGACGACAATTTCGCCGCCATCGCCGCCACAAAACAAAACGAGTGCTTCTGCACCCGTCTTGTAGTCGATAATCAATGAATGTCGAAGGTCAGATTAACCGAGCGCTTCCGTCATCTGGGCGAGGTGGTTCAGATCATGTAAACCCATGTTGGTCGCCAGCTCCAGCACGGTAATCACACCCGCCGAGAAATGAACGCCACGTCGTGACCATTCTTCCTCTTGGAGCGGCTTCAAAAAGGCGATGAACTCCGCCCGCCGTTGCGCAAAACGCTCGTACATATCGTGGATGTCTTGGTTGGCGTAATCATGCTGAACCGCCATGCCGTCGGGGTCGGTTTGTGGGAACTCCGGCTTGTTCTCGGCGATCATCCGCTTGGCACGGCTGAAGAAGATGTCCTCGAAGTCGGCCATGTGGCACATCACTTCCAGCGCGTTCCAGCCCTGCGCGGTCGCGGCAAGCTGCTTGGCTTGGTCGTTCGTCAGGTCTTTCAGAATGTACTTCAGCACCAGCGGGGTCTTGTCCATCGCCTTAATCGCTTTTTCAGCCGTAAACATAGCCATGTGATCGGAACTCCTCTTATTCAGTGTTGTGACTTATTCTAAGAGCTTCGGCTCATCGGTTTTACCCATCACGTTCATCTTGGGTGCGGTGGGCTTCGCTTGCGTCGTGATCAACCGCTCGAATTCGCGCAGCCACTTTTGGAAGTCGCCGCGCCGTTTGTCGTCGGCCGGTAGGGCGTTCATGCCCACTTCCATTAAGCGTTTAGCCGTTTCGTGCTGCTGCTGCCGGTGGTAAATCATCGCCAGATAATAAAGGGTTTCCGGTCGCGTGGGGTCGCCCTTATAAGCGTCCGAAAAATGAGCCAGAGCTTCTTCCATATTACCCGTTTTGTAGGCGATCACACCACGACCATAGTGAGCCAACATTTCCTGCGGGAAAAGCCGCAGCGCCTGTTGGAAATCCGCCTGTGCCTTATCGTTGACACCGTCCTCAAGGTAAAAGAGTCCCCGCGCGGCGTAAAACTCCGACCGGCGCGGTTGGAGCGCAATCGCGTCGTTCATATTATTGATCGCGGTGTCGTAGTTCCGTTTACGAAAAGCCTCCAGTGCTTGCTGGTAATACTCGTCGGCTTCGTAACGGGCGGTGCCTAAGCGGCGTGTGAACTGTGCCATAGTGTTTCCACCGTAATAAGTGAACGGGAGCCACAGGAGAATTTTACAAAAAACGACATGACTTCTCCACCGGTTCTCCATAATTTACCGCTATTCTCGATCCTATGGAGCAGTTCATATTTGAGGCCAAGACTTAGGAATTAAGTCATAGCTCACGGGAGAAGAATTGAGAAAATCTTTAATTATGAAGGATTTATGAATTTCTTTTTACTTTGTTCACAACTTGTGATGTATAACCAGAATATCAGTTAACGTCATCGCACTTGTAATGTTCTCAGACTGCACGACCAGAAAAAGGCGGGGATTTGATGGGTACGTTCTTAATAAACTCAGAAAGGCCGAGTATGAACGGGACGAGCGCGACAATCGACATGCAATCTTCCGGTGTCATGATGCCGCCATCTGTCCTCGACCTTGAGACCTTTACCCGCTGCGCCCCGATCCTCATCAGTGATGATGAGCCGCAAATCGCCCACCTGTACGAGGTGTTGATGGCACGCGCCCGTTTGCATACCATCTCGATACCTGACAGTTATCAAGCGTTGGATTACATGCTGAACAAGCCGGTTTCGCTGGTCATCTCCGACCTCAACAAACCCAACCTCACCGGTATCGACCTGCTCAAGGCGCTGCGCCAGGACCCGACGATGACCGAAACGCCGTTCATTATCATCACCGCTACACCGGAATACGAGTCGCGTCAGATGTTCAAGATGCTGAACGGCAGCGCCTACCTCGCCAAGCCGATTGATGGCCGCCAGCTCACGCAGGTTGTCACGCAGCTGCTGACCGTGCAGCTCGCCGACCAGCCCATTCAATAACCACGAGTCGTTTACGGCATCTAAACTCGCCCCTGCCGATGTTATAATAACCCCCACATTGATCGCTTCAGATTTGTGGGAGAGTTTAGGTGCTTCAAAACATTCTACGCTTGCCGCGCGGGCAGCGTTTGCTCATCTTCGCATTGATCTTTGGTGGCGGCTTATTCGTCATCGTTGCCGTGACCATTTTGCTCCTTCGCAGTACATTAGCCCCCAACACCCGTTCACAGGGACAGGCGCTTGATACTTCCCTCACCGTAACCGAATTTGCCGCGCTGCCGGATGACGATGCGTATCCTGCTGCGCTCGCCGTTGCGCCCGACGGCAGAGTGTATACCGGCAGCTATAAGACCGGTAAGCTGTGGGTCGTCACCCCGCAGGGTGAAGTCAGCGCTGTAATCACGTCCGGTGAACCGCTGACGGCCATCACCGGCCTGACCGTTGCACCGGATGGAACGCTGTACATCGTTGACCAATCGGATGCCGACCCGCGCACGGATGGTGGAAGCGTCAAGCGCATGACGACCGATGGCGTGGTTTCCCCCTTCGCCACCATCCCCGATGAACGCGGCTTCATCAGCCCCGATGATATCTCGCTCGACGCGGCTGGAAATGTGTACGTCTCTGACCGTGCCCGTGCGGAGGTCTGGCGTTTTAACGCCGATGGCAGCGGCGCTGTTCAGTGGTGGATTCCCCCGCTGCTCGATGGCGTGACCAGCTATGCGCCTACCGGCCTAGCTTACGATACCCTGAATAACGCTGTGCTGATTACCGACGGCACCAACGATACCATTTATCGCGTTCCGGTTGATGCGCCGACGAACAGCCAGTTGTTGTACTCACACGCCAAACGCGCTAACCCGCCCGGTTTCGATGGGCTTACCGTCACGCCGCAGGGGGTCATATATGTGGCGGCTCTTGGGCAGCGCGGTATCGCCCGCTCGGAAGGCTCGGAACTTGTTTATATCGCGGGGTTGTTCCGTGGCCCGAGCGATGTGGATTACGCCGCGCCGGATAAACTGTATGTCACCAACTGGGATCAGTTCTCGCTCGCGGTGGATACCGCCAAGCCGTTCTTGCCCTTCACGCTGGATGTGATTACCTTCGGTGCAGGGCAAGCGACCACTGCTCCTTAAATGCGTTCGTCGGTCTGGAGGTGGTGGTTCTCGATCAACCACTTCCAGATGATCGCCAGCGCCAGCACATCGTCGCGCTGGTAACCGCAGGCACGGGTGATATGCTCGACCTCGCCGGTGACCAACCAGCGGCGGTAATCGGTTTCCGCTGCCCACCATTCCTCGTAACCTGAATAATGGAAGCCGAAGTAGGCCGCGACCTTTTTAATCGAGTAACTCCGTAGGGGCAGCCTTACCGTATTCACGAACGTGTGGTGGAGGTCGTGCATGCGCCCTAGCAGCGCCCGTTTGACGAACTCCGGCGCGGTCGCCTTCATCACCCCAGCGTCAAAGCCTGACCAGTGGTAAATCGGCTTGTCGTTCACACCGACGCTGTCGTAAAAAGCTTCCCACGCCTCGTCTTTATCCTTCACCGTAATCAACTCGCCAATGGGTGCTAGGGTGACGCGCTGGTGGGGCTGCTCCGGCGCGACAATCGCGATCTGGCTCTTGCCTTCCTCATCTGACCAACCGAGCGACCACGGCATTCCGTCACCCCCCGGCAGCGCGGCGGTTTCGAGGTCGAACATCCAGCCCCCGCCGTGGAGGAGATCGGGCATCCGGCTGACCCACACCGGACGGTCTTCGACGTAAGCGCGGGCGTTGGCGAGGTGTGAAGCGGCTGTTTTCTTAATCCCTTTAAACCGCTGCAATTCCTCGATTGAAAGTGCCGCTAAATCTTGCAGGGTGTTGATGCCGCCGCGCTGTAACGTTTTGCGGGTTTGGCTGTTCAAGCGGGGCAGCAGCGATAAGTCAAAGTTCGAACGTGCGACCGTTGTACACTCGCTGTGCCACGGGCATTCCTTACAATGGGTGACAAGGTTCACCGCTGGCGCTTCTCGCTGCGTGAGAACCGTGTAGGCTTTCCGCAGGGCGAGTTGTAAGCGTGTCAGGTTCAAGTCGTGTTGCAGAACGTATCGCGGTCGGCCTTGTGCGTCGTCGCCCAGCCAGAAGAACCCCCGCAGTTTGGTTTCCTGCATCTGTTCAAGGATGCTCACGTAGAAATCGAGTTGGAGTTCATCCCCCTTGCCGATGTTGATGTACTGCTTAATTTCCACCGGCTCGTAGCAGCCTGTTTCGGGGTTCAGCGTGAGGCGGTCAACGCGCCCGCGAAGGCTGACCTCGACACCACTTTCGACCCGGTACCGCGCCTCAACATACGCGCCGATAATCACGCTGGTTCCTGCTGCCATGAGTTCGCGGGTGAGCGTCACGCCTTCATCCCATGACTGCACGGGCATCGACTCGGCCTGTGGTGACGCAACTTTCTGGAGCTGCCGCTCATGCGCGATGCCGTAAAGCGCACCGATGGGTGTCATTTCGGCCTGCTGCGAGGCTTCGCCGTAAGCATCCAGCCAGACGCGCCGTTCACAGGTCGTCAGGTAACGTAATAGTGTAGGGGTGATGACAAGTGGCTGGGACATGAGTGAACCTTTACTCGAACTTGTGTTTTCATTATACCGCTTCCAAATGCGATAGGGTATCCGTTTGCGCTATAATAACCTCAGGAGGATTTTGAAGATGGATTTACGAATACCAGAAGGGATTGATCTGCGGAAGTATATTGACACCGACACTTTTATGGCGCGTCCACACATTCGCGGTCGGCGCGTTCCTGTGGCGACTATAGCCTATAGCGCGCGCGATCTTGGTTGGGATATCGCGAAACTCGCTTACGAATTTACGCTTTCGGAAACCCAAGTGTTAGCGGCGCTGCTTTACTATCAAGAGCAAAAAGTGCTGATTGATAACCAAGAAGCAGAATATCAAGCGCAACTTGATGAGGCTTATCGGATGTATAGCAGCAAAGATTAAGTTCTATTTGGATAAACATTCGCCCCGCAGCTTAGAACGTGCGCTGTTGGAAAATGGTTTCGAAGTCATAATGGCAGTAGACGTAGACATGGTGGGAAAAGACGACGATGATGAGCATTTGCCTTATGCCGCCTCGCGCGGTTTCGTTATTTTTACCCGTGATCTTCCTTTCGCAGGGCGAACTGCTAAACGCACAGAACATGCCGGTATGATCTGTTGGACTGGTAATCAGCAAGATGTTGGTGGTACGATCCGTGCAGTTTTAGCCTTTAGCAGCCAATATCATGCCGAAGAAGTTGCTGGTCAGGTGTTTTGGCTCAAATAACGCTTTTCAACAAGAGGACAAACATCATGCCAATTGAAGCCGTTGTTTTCGACATGGAAGGCGTGTTGATGGACTCGGAAGGGTATTGGAAGATCGCCCGTGAAGGGTTCTCGCAGGCGATTGGTAAAACGTGGACGATGGACGACCAACGTGCCACGATGGGCCGCAACACGACCGAGTGGGCACAGGTGATGAAAGACCGCCTCGCGCTGGATTGGGAACTGGATGACGTGATTAGCGATGTCATCCGTCGTGTTCTCGCCCAGTATGATGAACGGCTGCCGGTACGTGAGGGGGCGATTGACGCGGTAAAGCGAATGGCGGCACGGTATAAGGTCGCGCTTGCTTCTGGCTCGCCCACCTCGGTGATTGATTACGCGATGAAGCACACGGGCTTGGATGTGTATCTCGAAATTCGTGTTTACGGCGATAATATCCTGAACGGCAAGCCTGCTCCTGATATTTACCTCGAAGCATTAAGACTGCTCGATGTAACCCCTGACCGCGCTGCGGGGATTGAAGACTCCTCCAATGGAATCCGTGCGCTGCACAACGCGGGTATGAAAGTGATCGCTGCCCCCAGCGAAGGCTTCGACCTCGCACCGGAGGTTCTTGGCCTCGCCAACCGCGCCATCGCCCATATGGATGAGGTTACTATCGAGATGGTTGAACAGTTATATTAGTCATGTCTTCTGTGCCGGATGCTGAAGCCGCATTCCGGCAGTTTCGGCAACCTGAGGGGAACTTTAGCGCGATGACCGCGTTCAGAAGTCTATTAGAATTGTCTTATGCACGATATTTAGGAATTCCTTATTTCTGAATCGCTAATCAATTTTATAATAGTGTGTATAGGACACAGCGATCATTACCGGTCACTCTGTTTTCGTGTGATGTGGTTTGTTTCATGTAGGACCCAAATGCCCATTTACATTGATTGGGGTAATGACGAGCATACGCTGCTGATTGAGAAGTTTGTTGAGCCGTGGACTCCAGACGAACTGATGGAGATGATTGAAACCGGTGTCAGTATGGTTTCGAGTGTTGACCACACCGTCGATATTATCATTGATTTTCAGGATGCAAAGTTTTATGTGCCGGTGAAGTTTATGCCGGCTGTAAAGCGGCTCAAACAACTCGGCACGATGAATCGCGGCATGGTCGTGATTGTTAAAGCGCCGAGTTTCATTAAATCGCTTATTCGGTTTGCGCGTGAATTCACCCCGGCAACCTATGTGAACGTTGAGTTCGTGGAACGTATGTCCAGTGCTATCGAATTGCTAAACGCACGTTCATCACCCTAAGAAGGTTCAGTCTATTTAAGCGGCACCGAAGCCGAACAGACGCGAGAGTCTTATCCGGCTTTTCGTTCATCCATTCTATTGAAGGGCGCTGCCTGCCGAAATCGTAATACCGCGCTCTTTGGCGACCTTCTTCACGTATTCGCCTGAACGATACGTCGCAATCGGGTCGGTGGTGAGTCCCTTTTCGGTACGCACCTGCATCAGCAGCGGGCGAATGTCGGTATCGAAGGCATCCACCATCACCTGCTGCGCCCCTAGCACATCCCCGGCGAGTTGCAAGTCCCCCAGTTTCTTGTAATCCACAATCAATGCCCGCGCGTAAGCCGTTTGGCAGTTGAGGACGCTCAACAGCATGGCTTCGAGCTTCGGCTCAATGTTGTGGCTTTGGTCGATCATATAAGCCACGTCGTTCGCGCGTTCCCCTGCCTGAACGAGTTCCGTGTAAATCTCAAATAGCTCATACGGGTTATTGGTGCCGACGATCAAGTCATCGTCCGCATAGCGCCGCGCGTTAAAATGGAAGCCGCCCAAGCGCCGTTCATCCAGCAGGAATGACACGATATGAGCGATGTTCGTCCCTTGAGCGTGGTGGCCGGTGTCAACCAGCACCTGCGCCTGTGCGCCGCACTTGAGTGCCATCGCGTAGGCCATGCCCCAGTCGGCTAAATCGGTGTGGTAAAAAGCCGGTTCAAAAAATTTATATTCAATCAACATGCGGCCGTCGACAGGCAGGTACTTGGTGGTTTCCATTAACCCTTGTTCCAGCCGGTGCTTGCGTTCGCGGATGCTGTCCTGCCCGGCGTAGTTCGTGCCATCGGCGAACCACAGACTCAGCAGTTTACTGCCGGTTTTACCCATGATCTCGCAGCACTCGATCATATGGCCCATCGCCTCTTCGCGGATAGCGGGTGAGGGGTTGGTCAAACTGCCGAGTTTATATTGGTCGTCTTGGAAGAAGTTGGGGTTCACCGCACCAATCGCGATCCCTTTTTCCTTCGCGTATTGCCCCAGCGCGTCGTAATCTTCGACCTTATCCCACGGAATATGGATGGCGATGGAGGGTGAAACACCGCTGAGGCTGTGGATGTAAGCCGCATCGTCAATCTTTTCGTAGATGTTACGGGCCGCGCCTTCCGCCGCGAACACTTTAAAGCGCGTACCGCCGTTGCCATAACCCCATGACGGTGTTTCGATGTGCTGTGTCTTCAGTTTGTTTTTTACATCCTCAACGGAGATTCCTTTTGAGGCTAATTTTTCGGCTAAACGATCATAATCCTCTTTAAAATTCATGAAATTTGTCCTTTCGTATAAAAATTCTGTAGAATAGAAGAAGTTACATTTATTTTCATTCACTTTCAGTTTAACGTTACCCAAAAGTAGTGTCAAATCATCATGATGAATAATCTTTTTTTACAAGAACGTCGTCAGCTTATTTTGGATGATTTACGGCGGGATGGTCGGGTGAGCGTCAAAGCGTTGAGCGACAAACTCGGCGTGAGCGAAGTCACCATCCGGCAGGATTTACGAGCGCTGGAGGATGAGGGGATTTTAGAGCGGACGTACGGCGGGGCGATGCTGCGTACCCCCAGTGCGACCGCTGCCGAACTTTCCTTCGATATTCGCCGCCGCAAACACAAAGGGGCAAAGGATAATATCGGGCGTTTTGCCGCTTCGTTGGTGAAGGATGGCTACGGTATCGCGCTGGATTCCAGCACCACTACTTACGCCATGATCCCTTATCTCAAGCGCTATGATGGCTTGACGATTGTTACCAACAGCCTCGTTATCGCCCAGCAATTTCTGGACTCACCGCGTATTCGTGTGCTGCTGCCGGGGGGGATGCTGCGGCGCGACTCGATCTCGCTGGTGGGCAACCCCGCCTCGCTGCCGGATATTAACCTCAACCTCGGCTTTTTCAGCGCTCAAGGGGTGACGTTTACCGCCGGTATTACCGAGATTGGCCCGGACGAAGCCGAGATGAAACGCGCGATGATGACCCGCTGCATCACCAAAATCATCACGGTCGATGCCAGCAAGTGGGGGAAGATCGCCCCTTACACCTACGCCGCCGTTCGTGACATCGCACGGATTATCACCACACCGGGGATCGCACCCGCTGAAATCGCGCCGTTTGAGCAGGCAGGTATCACCGTCGAAGTCATTAGTGAAGATGAGTGAGGGAGACAGAAGCTAGGTCGTTAGCTTTGCTAACTCTGAAAGTCCTGCTTGAAGCTCAACCGATTCCAATGGGAGTGGCGCTAGCGTTTCCAAATCCTTACCAGCTTGTTGGGCTTTTAGAATAGTAATCATTCTGCTGATGATGCGGGTTTGGTCTTGGGGGCTGTAGCGTTCAAAATGAACGGGAATTTGGGCGTAATCCAATTCAGTTTCGAAGCCATATAAGGTTTCTTCAAACGTTTTTTGATAGGCCGCTCCAAAATCAAACTCCAGTTTATCTTGCCCATTTAATGGGATAGACATTTGGGGCATTAAATCATCGACACCAAAGGCTTGGAAATCAACAGGACCACGTCTTAAGTCTAATCGTGAGTCGAGTATCAGTATTCGGTAAGGTTCCGAGTCCGGTTCAACTTGCGTATAATCCGGCAAATTATCAAACGTTGGTGGTGTTTCGTGTAAATAGTCGAGTTCGACAAATACGATACCGGTTTCAAGCAGCGCCCAGCGCTTGGCAAAGTAGGTTCGTGCGTCTTTACTCTCCCCTTTATTGGTCGGCGAAAGCAGTTCAACCCACGCGACCGGTTCGCTTTCTTCCGATCCAACTTCTCGGATAACAATCGCGGCGTAGGGATGATCGATATCAATATCGTCAAGCATTAAATCTTCAATGACTAAAGTTGAATGCTGCGAACGAGGAATGCCTCGCGGTCGATCAGAAGGTTTTGTATCCCGAATGACAATATCGCCTTTGGGATACTGCACATCATTGCTAATACGCCGAATTTGAAGGGAGTCCTCAATGGCAGCCGTATATCCCATTGGCAGAAGCTGAATACGCATGAGTTTGAGTAAATCGCCGATGTGGATGTTATGAAAGCGATTCCATTTATGCTCGGCTTGCCAATAGCTATGCAAATGTGCATTGATACCTTGATACTGGTTTTTGACGGTTCGGATGGGCTTCATACCGCTGCACCTTCACTGATCTACGGTGCAATTTTAGCATAGGCTCAAGGTTTGCGGGCGACAACCAACGTACTGAAGTTGAACGGCCACGGCAGCACCGCGCCCAAGAACTCGCCCATGACTTCGGCAAGTTGGCTGGTCTGGTAGTAACCCTTCGCGCGGAACGGCCCACCGATGCCCCACAGGGTATAAGAGTGGCTGGTGGGCTGCACCGTTTCCAGCTTAAAGCCGACCCCCGTGACATTTTGCACCAGCGCATCGCGGGTATAGGTGCTTTCGTAGAAGTCATCATCGTTCAGGACGGTTACGCCCTGCGTTCTGCGCCGCCATGCTACGTAACGGTTGACGAGGTTCGGGTAGGGGATGGTCAGCACCAGTACGCCCCCCGGTTTGAGTACCCTGAACGCTTCCGCCAACGCTGGTGACATGCCATGCTCGAAATGTTCCAGCACGCCGAAAGATAAGTAGCTGTCGAGCGAATTGGTGGCATGGGGCAGCGCATGAACATCGCCAACGAGCAGCGGGAGGGTGTGGTCGTAAGCGTGGGAGGTGTGCAGCGCTTTTTCGGCGTAGTCGAGACCGACAATGTTGTAACCCAATTTACGCAGGGTGATGACAACCGCGTTCAGACCGCTTCCGGCTTCAAGGTGAATACCGTCTTTGTTGAGGTAGGGCAGGTAGGTTTGGATGGTTTTTTGGGAACGCGCGTAATCAATTTCGACGAGTTCACGCTCGACCGATGCGGTATCCCAGATGTTTTCCCATGCTTGGCGTGTGCTGTCGTAACGGGGGCCGAATTCGGGCGGTTGGCTCATATTGCTCAACTTTGCAGACTGACGAAAAGCTAAGTCTACAAATTATGCGGCACAGTTACCAGCCTGAACGCCTGCCTACGGTTTACGCGCCACGTAAATAAGCTCGTACGCCAATAAATTCGGTTGTACCAGCGGCGCACGTTTGCCGAGCATTCCATTCAGCACATTTTGAATCCCGCTGCCGGCGATATGGACACCTTCGACCCGGTACCCATTACGTTCCAGCAGGGCGCGTCCGGTTTTCATCGTGTACAGATGCACATGCGTTTTATCCATCACCCCGTAATCTTCATAGTCGAAACTGCCGCGCAGCAGCCGCAGCCGGATGCTCCAATGCGCGACATTCGGCAGCGAGACGATGAGCAGCGCCCCCGGCTTGAGTAAACCGTGTGCGGCTTGGAGAATATTTTCCGCTTGTTTGAGATGTTCCAGCACCGCCGCTGCGAAAAGCACATCGTACGGCGCACTCGCGCGGGCAACGTCCAGCGCGTTTGGCGCATCCAAATCCGCCGTATAGACTTCGGTGCAGCGGGTCGAAGCAATCGCCGTCGCGTTCGGGTCGGCTTCCAACCCCACGACACGGCAGCCCAGCGCTTGCTCCATATAGCCGGAGAGGTAGCCGGACGCACAGCCCAACTCCAACACTTTAGAGCCGCGCGGTACCAGCCGCATCAGAATACTGTGGGCATCTTGGGGGTGGGCTTTTGCAGGGTTAAAAACCTGCTCCAAATGGTACTTCGGTTGTTTGTTAATCATGATTCGTGCAAAAAATGTGTTTCAATAATTTTAACGCGATGCTCATTTTTTGTCCGTTAAAATTTGCCTTACAAACTTCTCCGTTCGCCGCGCCAGCGTTGGGCGAGGTTCATCGCCATGCGTGTGGGAATCATCAACAGCCGCAAAAGAGCTGATCGAACACGGCCATAATATTTTTGAGTGAAAAATAACAAGTCTTCAAAGTAGATGTAAGACGCGAGCAGCCACACCTGTTTCGTGCTGGCGCGTTCTTCATGCAGCAGCAGCGCCCCTTCAACGAAATGTATCTCGTAGCCCGCGTCAAGGATTTGCTTACACAGGTCATCCTCGGTGAAATACAGCTTTAAACGTTCGTCAAACCCCTTGATGCGCCGGATTGCTTCAGCTTTGCACAATAAGTTTGAACCGGGGCCGACCTCAATCACCTTCGTGCTGACCCGATCCCAACCCGTGTACCACATCACCTGCCGCCGCCGGTTACGCCAACCTTGCAGCAGCACACCGAGGAAGGTGTAGCCGAGCAGGAGATCGACGTATCGGGGTACGCGCGAGCAGGTTTGTTGCAGCCCGCCTTCGGGATATTCCATCCGGCAGGTGACAGCGCCGACGTTGGGATGCGCTTGCAGATAGTTAAAGAGGGTTTGCACACCATTCGGCTGCAAGCGGGTATCGGCGTTCAGAATGTAGATCACATCGGCTGTTGCCTGCGCGAAACCGAGATTGTTGCCGCCGCTGAACCATGTATTACGCCCCGGTTCGATCAACACCACTTCAGGGTAATCCTGCCGGATCATGGCCGCGCTGTCGTCCTTAGAGGCGTTATCGACCACAATCACTTCAACCTCAAGGGTGCCGTGTTCAGCACGTATCGAATCGAGGCAGCGCCGCAGGGGTTCGCGGGTGTTGTAGTTGACGATGACGACCGAAACATCAGGCATAGTGGCTGCTCGCCTACGAGATCGAACTGACGAGGGCTTCTAATCGCTCGACACGCTGCGTATAGGTATGATGCGTGTAGACGTGTTCACGCGCCCGCTGCACGATATGTTCGCGCTCGGTATCGTGATCGAGATAGTAGTGAACTTTAGCTCGAAGGTCGTCCAAATCATTGTAGGTGATGATGGTTTCGCCTTCGGTGAACCAGCGCTGCACACCGGGGAGGTTATCCGCAATCTGGAACACCCCGACCGCCGCCGCTTCGAACAGGCGCATGTTGCCGCCGTAGCGCATAAAGTCGCCGTGCGTATTGATCGTCATTTTGGCGGCAGACAGCACTTCCAGCATATCCTCGCCGAGCGCACCGCCGCGTGCTTTAGGGCGTAGGGAGCTAGGAACCTCGTGGACACTCCACACACCTAAATCAAAATCATGCAGGGCTTCGAGGGCTTGTATCCGCTGGCTGTAGAGGTTGTCGGGGATGAGTGTGCCGACGAAGGCGATGTCGCAGGTGAAGGCGCGGCGCTGTTCGTGCGTGAGGGGGTAGGGGTGATGAAACGCCGGATCACAGGCTACCATCGGCATACAATCCATATGCTTCGCGCCCAACTCCAACCACTGTATACCGTGATAATAATCGTTCACGATTACGAGGTCGTATAACGGCGCGGCTTTACGCTCGACGGGACGCGAGAACACAATCGGCGAGGTTCCAGTTGCGTAGATGACTTTACATCCAGTTTCGGCTTTGATTTGGGCGAGGGTGCTGGCGGTGATGACCGTGTTATCGCCCGTCATCCACAGCCAATCCGGTTTAAATTCTCGCGCTTTGTCGATGAGCCGCTGGTTACGCAGCCGGTATTCAGGGTTAAACTCCGGCGGGATGCGGTAGGCAATCGCTGTGGCGACCCGTGCGGGTGTCCATCGGTTCGTATAACGTTGGGATTTCAGTTCGCCGCCCCACGCGGGTAAGTTCCGGTAAAATACATCGACCACATGCCCGCGCTTTTTGAGCGCTTTCTCCCAGAAGTGCTGGGCGGCACTGGTCGGGAAAAGCGGTGGCTGCTCACCGGCGGGGGTGGCAGCAATCGCAGCTTGCAGGACTTCGGGATGGTGCAGGGCGGCGACGAACAGAATACGCATGGTTATCGGTTTGGCGAGGGCTATTTGCTAGCCGCCAAAACCGCTAACCACTTTCTCCACGCCGCGCAGTGCCAAAATCTGGTTTGCTAACCCCTCCACATCTTGCGGCGCTTCACCGGAGAGAATCACGACTCCATGACGGATATTGGCTTGCACACCTGCCGGAATAAGGCGGCTGGCTTCGAGGCGGATAGCGGTATCGTCATAGAGTTCATCAGCATCAATCGTTTTCACGCCTTCAACGCTGGTCAGGCGGCTGAGGAAAAAACGGCGCGTGTTGGTGGTCATCACGTGACCGGTGACCGTGACCAAGCCATCCGCGACACTGACATGTATGGCAGGGCGGTCATTAGCCAACGGCGGGTAAGTGGCAATTAAGTGGCGAATATCATCCAAAATGAGCGTAT
Organism: Chloroflexota bacterium; assembly: GCA_020161935.1. Classification (GTDB taxonomy): domain Bacteria; phylum Chloroflexota; class Anaerolineae; order Aggregatilineales; family Phototrophicaceae; genus CFX2. The sequence continues at coordinate 420,449 of JAIUNI010000002.1, read as the reverse complement.
CGTCGCGTTGGGAGATAACTACGGGTTCGGACATAGGATTTACTCCAGAATGGTCAGGTTGGTATCTTGAACACACGTGAATATCACAATTAGACGCTATTCATGCGCTGTCGTCAAGCCATGAGCGAACCTTTGTTAACCAATCCGGGGCATCCGGTTTAATCCCCGTTACAAAGCTCAAAATCCGCCGGGCGATCACGGTCTCATCGCCGAAATCGTCACCCGCCAAAAACAGCAGATACGGCGCATACCGTTCGTCGCCCACAAAGGCCATATCCAGCGCGGCGGCCAGCGTAATGCGGAGTTCAGCGTTGGCCTTCTCGTTAGCGAGGTCAAGGAATTCGGCGGTCGTTTCCCACCCCCCTAGCGTGCTGAGGTCGGCTTTAAGGGAGCTTTCGAACGTTAAGCCCATCTCCCCCAGCACGGCGTTGCTTTCGTCAACAATACCTTCTAACGCCGTCACCAGTTCGATGCTGCGCTCCGGTGTTTTACCCGCCGCCCGTTCACTCGCTAGGCGGTTCGCTTCCGCATCCGTGAGCTTAAACCCCTGCGTGCCGAGCGGCCGCTTGAGCTGGCGCAGGAGAATGCTGAGTAAATCCTCAATCGGGGCGTTGGCAAACGTTTGGGCGTGGTCGTTCGGTAACATGAAGCAGTCCTTCCCGGCGATTTTCCATCTCAGTATAAAGTTGCCAGCCTATTTTGCAAGCATGATAAGCCACCTAACCTATCCCGACACGGCTAGTTAACTCATTGCTTCTGATTTTGAGCGCGGTACAGTAACCAATAGATTTTCGATTTATTGTTATCAATGGTTCATACACAAATCATGGATGTCGAAACCAACCTCAAACAAGCCCATTTACGCTATGTCTCGACCGATAAACCCGGTCTTAGCCGCAAGAAGAAAGGCAGCGGCTTCACCTACCTCGATACGAAGGGGGAGGTGATCCACGATAAGGAAACCCGCGAGTGGATTGAGGCGATTGTGATCCCGCCCGCGTGGAAAGAAGTGTGGATCAGTCCGTACAAGAACGGTCATATCCTCGCGGTCGGGCGTGACGAACGCGGACGCAAGCAGTACCGCTACCATCCCAAGTGGAACCAGATGAGCGGCGAGCAAAAATTCGGCTCACTCCTCAAGTTTGGTCACGCCTTACCGCACATCCGCGAAGTCACCGAAAAGCACCTGCGCGAGCGTACCCTTTCCCGTAATCGTGTCCTCGCGGCGGTGGTTAGGCTGCTCGAAACCACGTTGATCCGTGTGGGGAATGACGAATACGCCATCACCAACGACTCGTATGGCCTCACCACCCTGCGGGATAAACACGCCGAAGTGAAGGGTGATAAAGTCGCGTTTGAGTTCGTGGGCAAAAGCGGCAAGGAACACGCGATTGAGCTGACGGATAAAAGGTTGGCGCGTATCGTTAAACAATGCCGCGATATTCCCGGTTATGACCTGTTCCAATACTACGACGAGGACGGCAGCCATCACGTTGTTGGTTCAGCAGACGTAAATGCCTATCTGCATGAAATTACCGGCGAACCCTTTACGGCAAAAGTCTTTCGGACGTGGGGCGGCTCATCAACCGCCATTAAATACTTGTGCGAAATGTGTTCCGAAGAAGACAGCGCCAAAGCCGGTCGTGAATGCGTCAAACACGTTGCCGGGTCGCTGGGGAATACGCAGGCCGTGTCGATCAAGTACTACATTCACCCGCTGATTATGAAAGCCCACACCGAAGGCCGCCTCGTGCCGATGTATAAGCGTTACCGTGCGGGTAAGTCGCCGTACGCGCTGCTGCCGGAAGAAAAGACCCTGCTCGAACTGATTGAGTCCGAGACTTAATAAAAAAAGCCTGCTGTTAGATGCGGGCTTTTTGTGGGTTCGCGCTGGGGTTATGTGGTACTGACCACCACAATCGGCGTGGTTGATGGGCCTTCGGGTGAGGGGCTGCCGCCTTCCGGCTCGACTGATACGCCAAACGCGGCATAATCGAGTACACCCTTCGTCAGCGGGACAACCACATAATAGGTTGAGGATGTATCCGTGAACGGGAACAAGCCGCCGCTGTGCGCCCCGTTCGCGTCGATCAGCCACAGTTGGAAGGTGCTGTCGTCGGGGAGTTCCGGCATTCGGGTCAATTTCATCACCGCTTGCGTACCGTCAGCCGTCGCCACCATGTCGCCCTCAGGCGTTGTGCCATCCGGTGACGGAATCGGCATTGTCAGGTGGTCGGGTGCGCTGATGATCTGGTTATACAGGCGTTCCGCCGGATTGCGGTTGAGCAGCGTGACCGCGCCGAACACAATGGTGATGACCGCCGCCGCAGCCACCAACGGCAGCCAGATATTCGCGCGTTTGCGGGTGGGCAGCACGGTGACAGGCGGCTCGACCAACGGAGTTGGTACAGGCGAGGGTATGCTTTGCGCGGGGCGGTTGGCGGCCAAGCGTTTCCGTAGATCACCCTCAAGGTGTGCCGGTGCGCGGCGTGCCGGTGTTGCCATAATCAGGTTCGACGTAATGTCCTGATATTCCGCGAGGAGCTGCCGTGCCTCGGCATCGGTACGCAGCAAAGCCTCGACCTGAAGTTTTTCTTCAGGCTCTAGTGCGTCGAGCGCATAGGCGGGAATGAGGTCGAGTAGTTCGCTTCTATCCATCTTCTTTACTTCAATGTGTGCGCTTGCTGGGGCGCACGCGATTAGGTGTTACTTTAGAACCATGAACATTTCACAGTCATAACAAAGATTACGCTTAATTGTTTGAATTTGGATCTGTTGTTTCGTCTCCAACCCAAGCCAATCTTAATTTTTGCATCCCTAAACGGATGCGCGTCTTAACGGTTCCTAATGGAATACTCAGGGTTTCGGCAATATCGTTGTGGGACATACCATAGAAATAAACGAGTTCAATCAGTTCACTTTGATCTGTAGGGAGTTGGCTGAGTGCCGATTTGAGCGTGCGGCGTAAATCACTGCCGCCATCAACCGAAAGAATATTTTCCCACAGGGCGGGGTCTTCATCCATGAACAGCATCCCCGCTTTGGGTTCGCGCCGCAGCCGCAGCCGCAGCATGTCAATCGCTAGCCGCCGTGTGACGGTCAGCAGCCATGTCGTAAAGCGGCCTTTTGCCGGGTCATAGCTGTAGGATTTATTCCATAAACGCATGAACGTGTCTTGCGTGACTTCTTCCGCCCCCATCTGGTCGTTGAGTACGCGGTAAGCGACCGAAAAGACCAGATTGGCATATTGAGTGTGCAGTGCAATCAGCGCATCTTCATCGCCATTTTGCACCCGCTGTAAAAGCACTAACTCGGTAGATTCACTCATGCGGACTTTTTCCCGCTGGTTGGAAGGCACAGGTAGTATAGCATATGCTGGAAAAGACGTAATCATGGGTACTTGTCTTCGGCTAAACGAATGAATAATCTCATTCTGTGCCGATTCGCATACCCCGTACAGTTCAAAAGCTGTTCAACTTTTGCTCATCCGGTAATATTACCCCTGATTCGGTAATCCGGGATAGTCAAGGAACATCACCTCTAATGCAAGGCGTAGATTCAGGTTGGTGCTGAGGTTGGTGATTAAGGTACGTGTCGCTTTAAGTGCCATCAGTACCGCTTCGGTAGACGTACCTACCGCGATTTTTTCGAGCGCGGCGCGGCGGTCGACATTCGCCGGTTGGTCGCTCACCCCTTCACACAGCAGCAGCACATCCCGCCAGTAGCTCTGCCAGAGTTCCAATAGGGGGTAGAGCGCGAGTTTATCTTTGCTCAGGTCTTCGGCAATCTCGAAGCGCTGGGCGCGGGTCATCGGTACAAGGTCTTCTAGCAGATTAATCGCTGCCGTGCGCTGCTCCAAAATTTCCGGTTGGGCAATCGCTTGGAGCGCCCAACCCATCCGCCCGCCGCTCAACCGTGCCAGCAAATCCGCCTGTTCGTGTTCGATGTTGTACTGCTGCGTCAGGACGTTGTAGATCGTTTCGACAGGCAGCGGGCGCAGGTGGATGATCTGGCTGCGGCTGGTGATGGTTGCCAGTAGCGACTCGGTGGACGGCGCGAGGAGAATCAGCAGCGCTTGTGGCGGCGGTTCTTCCAGCGTCTTGAGCAGGGCATCCTGCGCCTGCGGGCGGGCATGGTCGAAGTCGCGCAGGATGGCGACACGGTAGCGTGCCTCGTAGGGCTTGAGCGCGATCTTGCCCGTGACGTTGCGTATTTCCTCGATCTTGAGTGCGCCGGTCGTGCCATCAAGCTCGGAATAGATCATGTCGGGATGGTTGCCGCTGGCGATCCGCTTACACGAGCTGCACTGCCCACACGGGCGGGCATCGGCATCGCTGTGGGTGCAGTTCAGCGTCATGGCTAACGCACGCGCGAGGGTTTCCTTGCCAATCGACTCTGCCCCGACGATCAGGTAGGCATGGCGAATCCGCTGGTTGGCGATACTCTTGCGTAAATGCTCGACTGCCCATTCATGCCCATATACGGGCCAAACATGCTGGCTCATCACTGCTCCAACCCTTTAGTCCACATGACTACTCGACTTAAGAATTACACGGTAAAATGAAGGAATTAGCCACTTTATTACGGTGCTTGTGTGGAAAAACCTACAGTCGTGCGCCTGAAACCGTTTGTGAACTTGTGGCAGCACCTCACTGAACCTGTCGTTGAACTCACAAATGCTGATGATCGTATCCGTGCGCGTTTTCTCGCCCAGTTATTTTTGTTGGCCGCCCTGCTGTTCGGCATAGTACTCAGCTTGCGCTACCTTTTAGTACCGGATGTGCCACAAATCCCACTCCGGTTACTGGTCGCTTGGCTGGGTGCGGGGGCGATTGTGATGCCCTATTTTATCGTGCGGCGCGGGCAAATTTTCATCGCCGGTATGGTGCTCATCATCCATATTATGCTGATTATCATCGCCCAACTCATGTTGAGTATGTCGGGCATCGCCTTCCAAACCACCCTCACGTTTATGCTGGTGGTGATCTTATTCGCCAGCCACTTTCATTCGATTCAACTCACGGTCATCGCAGCTATTTTACAACTGCTCTTACTGTGTATTTTGCCCTTTATTATACCTGTCTTTACCATTTCAGACATGCTGCGCGGCCCGGTTCCGGTGCATCTTGTCCTTAGCAGTATGATTATCCTGTTCAGCTTTTACCGGGGCAAAATCGAAGCCGCACAGCGAGAATTACTGCTCGAAAGCGAAGCCCGTTTTAAGATGGTTTCGGACTTTATCCCGAATTATGCGTTTAGTATTCAAGTGAGTCCGAATGGCGCGGTGAAGAACGAATGGGTGACGGACGAATTCGCCCGCATCACCGGCTACAGCCTCGCCGATGCCAACAGTGACGTGTTTGGCAAGCTGTTTCACCCCGACGATTTACCTCGTTACCTCGAAAGTATCGAGCAAACGTACCGGGGACTAGGCGGCAGCGGGGAATATCGCATCTATACCAAATCCGGCGAACTGCGCTGGTTACGCATCAGCCGGAATGTGATCTGGGATAACGACACCAACCGGTTGGCGCGGTATTACGGGGTCGCGCAGGATATTACCGCTCAGAAGCAGGTCGCGAGTAAGCAGTTGAATTCGGCGGTCGAAGACGGGCGCTTAAAACTCGTCCGCGACTTTGTAACCGCATTTTCGCACGACTTCCGCACGTCACTGGCAACCATCGAAACCAGCCGTTACCTCGCCGAGCATTTGGTGAATACGGCGCGGGCGGATGCCGCCATTGAAAAGCTGCACTCCATTCGTCGCTCGGTAAACCACATGAGCGCTCAACTGGAAAACTTGAATGCCCTCGCCACACTCGGCATTTTAAAGCGCGAACCTTGCGATCTCCATAGGTTGATTGATGAAGTCATCGCGCTCCATATCGGTAAAGCGCGGCAAAACAACCAACTGATTACCTTTGAACCGCTGGACACGCAGCTTGTGGTGACTGCCGATGCCAATGAAATCAGCCGTGCGCTGCGGGAACTCCTGCGGAACGCCCTCAGTTTCACCCCCGTTGGCGGCAAAGTGACGCTTCGAACGGCGCTGACCGAAGATGACCTGCAAATCTCGATAGAAGATAACGGGGTCGGGATTGCGCCTGAGCATCACGAGAAAATTTTCGAATTGTTCTATCGGGTAGACTCCGCACGGGGCATCGACTCTGGCGGGGTCGGCTTGGGGTTGAGTGTCGCCAAGATGATCGTCACCGCGCACGGCGGTAAGATCAGCCTCAGCAGTACCCCGAAGTCCGGCAGCACCTTTACCATCCACCTGCCGCTGGATGACTGATTAGCGCGGCGCGGGTTGGCGGTAGATCGCCTCATAAAGCATATCGGCCATTTGGCGCGGGGTGTAGTCGTTCGGCGTTTCTGACCACCAGATGAGCAGCCGCACCAGCGCGCCGGTAATCATCTGCGCGAGGAACATGGGCGGCAGTTCTAGCCCCGATGAGTAGCGGCCAAGCCGCAAGTTTTCCTCGTGCTTCGCCGCCAGATAATCCTGATAGCGTTGCAGGAGTTTGGCGCTGCCACTGCTGCCAAACAACTCGACAATCCCTTGTCGTGTCTGGGCGGCGTACTCAAAGATGTAGATCCGCGAATGATATTCACGCAGCGGGAAGGGCAGCCCCGCGATTTTCTGCTCGGTGAGGGTCGTCATTTCCTCAGCGAGCGTGTGAATGACCGCCCAGACGATCTCATCCACATCCGCGAAGTGCAGGTAAAATGTGCCGTAACCCACGTCGGCGCGGTCGGTGATGGACTTGACCGTCAAGCGCGAGTAGCCGACCTCATTCAGTAGGTTGGCCGCCGCTTCGAGTAGCTGCTGGCGGGTATGCTGCTTTCGCCGTTCGGAACGGTTCAGCGCCGGTATTTCTGAAACTGACATCGTATCAGTCCTGATGGTTTGACGTGTCACTTGTGAATATTTTAACATGGAAAGTATTCAAGCAATATGCACTCCAGAAAGAGGCACCTCGCATGACGATCACCTATCCACCCGGCGTTCGTGTCGGCAGCATCGCGACCATTCGCACCCTGCTTTCCGGCGCGAAGTTCGATATGTTCGAATTTTCGTTGGAAGCCCAAAAGCAGTTTGGCGACTACAACTTCACCAAGTTTGGTTGGGTCACGTTTTACCTGATTAGTGATCCGGCGGTCGCCCATGAAATCTTGGTCAACCAGCCGGAGAAGTTCCACAAGATCAAGCTGATTAAGTACGCGCTGGGGCCGTTCTTGGGCAATGGCTTGCTGACCAGCGAGGGCGACTTCTGGAAGAAGCAGCGCAAGCTCGCGCAGCCCGCCTTCCACTTCAAGAGCATCGAAAACTACGCGACCGTGATGACCGAGTATGCCCAGCGGATGTTGCACAGTTGGAAAACCGGCGAGACACGCCAGCTTGAGCGCGAGATGATGAAGCTGACGTTGAACATCGTCGCCAAAACGCTGTTCGATGCCGACGTGACGAAGGATGCCGACCATGTGGGTGAACTGCTCACGCGCATCTTGGAAGCCTCCAACGACCGCATGAACGCCGGCGTGCAGTTGCCGGATTGGCTGCCGCTGCCCAAGACGCGCCAGATGTACCGCGATGTGGCAGAGTTGGACATCATCATTCAACGGTTTATTGATGCCCGCCGTGCTAATGGCGAGGACAAGGGCGACCTCCTCTCGATGCTGCTGCAAGCGCGGGACGACGACGGCAGCCCGATGAGCGATCAACAGCTTCGGGATGAACTGATGACCATCTTCCTCGCCGGTCACGAAACGACTGCGATGGCACTGACGTGGACGTGGTACGTACTGATGACGCACCCCGAAATCTTGGCGAAGGTGAAGGCGGAAGTTGACGCGGCGCTCGGCGACCGACCGGCGACCTTAGCCGACTTGGCGAACTTGAAGTACAGCGAAATGGTTCTCAAGGAATCGATGCGCCTGTACCCGCCGGTCTCATCTGCCGGGCGCGAGCCGATTGAGGACATCGAAATTGGGGGTTATACGCTGCCGAAAGGGTCGCTGGTGACGATTGCGATCTACGCCATGCACCGCAACCCTGAAATCTTCGAGAACCCGGAGACGTTTGACCCCGAACGATTCTCACCGGAAAACGAGAAGAAGATCCCGCGTTACGCCTATCTGCCGTTCGGGGCGGGGCCGCGTGTGTGCATCGGCAACAGCTTCGCCATGATGGAAGCACGCTTAATTTTGGCGACGATGGTGCAGCACGCCGACCTGACCCTCGTGCCGGGGCAGAAAATCGAACCGAAGCAGTTGGTGACCATTCGTCCGGCGAATGGCATGGCGGTCACAGTGAAAATGCGCGAAAACCAGCGTGTGCCAGAGATGGTGTAATCGGGGTGTAGGGTAGGGGTTTGCCGCCAGCAAACCCCTACAAATCCGCTCTAGCTCATGGCCTTCTTGATGAGGGCGGTGATCTTCTTCTCCTCGGCGGCGTTCAATTCCTTCAGCGCGTAGGCGACCGGCCACAGCTCGCCGTCGTCGAGATTGGCGACATCGTTGAAGCCCAGCGTCGCGTAGCGCGTGCCGAACTTCGACGCGCTCTGGAAGAAGCACAGAACCTTATCATCTTTGGCGTAGGCGGGCATCCCGTACCACGTCTTCGGCGCGAGGGTCGGCGCGTTGGTGGTAATGATCGTGTGCAGCCGCTTCGCCATGCTGCGTTCCGGCTCGGCGAGTTCTTCCACTTTTTCGAGCAGGGCTTTTTCGCCGTCGGCGCGGGCGGCTTCGGCCTTCACTTCTTTGGCGCGTTCCTTCATCGCGGCGCGTTCTTCCGCCGAGAATGCTTTATCTTTCTTGGTCTTTACTGCTGGACTCATCGGAAACTCCTCTTGTATATCGTGTTCCTAACGGCGAATGGGTGATCGGTGCTACTTGTCCTGTGCCAGCACCATGACGTTGCCGCTGTTGTCCTTGAAAACGGCTTCAATGATGCCGTAGGGGCGGTCAGTGGCGGGCTGCACAAACTCCACACCCTTCGCCTTGAGCGCTTCGTAGGTCTTGAAGCAGTCATCGGTTTTCCACGGGCCGATGCCGAGCTGACCGGCCTCGACCAATTTGGTTAGGTTATCGACCTGTTCTTGGGTGAGCGCGTGGCTGGCCTTCAATTCCGCCAGTTGGAATTCAAGTTCCGGCTGATCTTTCAACCCAACCGTCAGCCAGCGGTAATCGCCATTTTTGACATCCGCACGAATTTCAAAGCCGAGCTTTTCGGTATAAAAGCGCAGCGCCTCATTTTGATCTTTCACCCAAATGGTCGTGACTGAAAGTCGGTTAATCATCCGTCATCTCCTCATTAGTTTACCCAAGCATTGTAAAACATTTGTGCTGGGTTGGCTTCTTGAAAATTGCCCTATTTTCAAAGGTCGGGCTGATCTTGAATGCCGTGACGCAGGCAGATGCACAGGGGAATATAGGCGGGTTTTGTGATGGGTTGGCTGCTGCTGCGGTAGGCGCTGGGCGAGACACCCGCCACCTTGCGGAACAGCGAACTGAACGAGCCGAGGCTTTCAAACCCGACTGTCATACAAATCTCGGTGATGCTCAGGTCGGAGTTCCGTAGCAGTTCTTTGGCTTTGGCAATCCGCTGCCCGACGAGATATTGATGCGGCGTTTGCTTGTACGTACGGCGGAAGGCGCGTATCAGGTAATAGGGTGAAAGGGCGACCGCGCGGCTCAATTCCTCGATGGTGATAGGGGCGTTGTAGCGTTGGTCGAGCAAGCGGCGAGCGAGGCGAATTTGCTTATGAGGAGGGTTTAATTGCACGGAGAGGTTCTCCCACCAGTAAGCCATTACTCCCCTTAATATAGCAGCTTTCAGGCTGAATTTATACCGTCAGTACGCTTTCAGGCGAGCATTGAACGGGTAAATTACGCTGCCGCCAGCGTGACCTGCAACCCTTTGACACCCACACCGGGGCCAAAGTCGCGCCGCGAGTCGAATGCCCAGCGTCCGGTTGCCATGTTGGTGATGACGCACAACGATGCGTAGGAGATGCCGAGTTCCGCCGCGAGCCACACTTCCGGCGAAAGCGTCATGCCGACCACCGCCGCGCCGCCCCAACCGTACATGGCGATCTCAGCCGCCGTTTCGAGGCGTGGCCCTTCGGTGCAGACGTATGTACCATGCGTGGCACACACAAAGCCCAGTGTTTGGCTGGCCGTCACCAACCGCTGCCGCAGGTCAGCCGCGAAAGGTTGGCCGGATGGTGTAGCCAGATCAGCGCTCTCGAAGCTGGCAACTCGCGCCCGTGTCATATCGAGCAGGTCGTCCGGCACGACCATTTGCCCGACGGCTAACCCCGCCGCGATGGCCCCCACACCGTTCCACGACAGGATGCCCGTCGCGCCCAGTTCCCGCGCCGCCCACAGGTTCGCCCGATGGTTGACGAAAGCCGCCGTTCGCTGCAAGCCGTCCTCGCCGTGGCGCGAGCTAAACCACGCGCTGCGACCGTTGGCGGTGAGGTAGACAAACGGTGACGAATCGCCGTAGGGAGTAGCGATGATGCGCCGTTCGCCGACTTCGGCGTGGTCGTGAAGTTTCAGGTGGTAAGCGGCAGTTCCGCCGAAGATGATGGTCGTCATGGTTGCGCCTGATAGAGAATGGTGAGTGGGGAGGATCACTGATCCTCCCCAGCAATTTTATTGCGCGGTCGGTTCGACGGATAGGGTGTAATCGCCGACGGTGTAGCCATCCTGATTGCGGTCACGGTAAACCACAATTTGATAAGTTCCCGTACCCGGCAGCGTGAAACTGGTGATTTCTGCCGTGTCACGGCTGTCGCCCGGATAGCCGGTGCGGATGACCTGACCGTTGCTGTCGCGGATGTCGACATACGGGATGAGCGTGTCCGTCAAGGCGCTGCCACGGGCGACGGAGATGTCGATCACATCGCCCTGTGTACCGGAATACGTCCATGTATTCGCCCACTTCGCATGGGTGATCGTGCCGGTTTGTTCCTGCGTGTTTTCAATCGCGCCGCTGGGTTCCGCCAAGCTGTCACTGTCCGCGCCGGTGCCGTTAAGGGCGATGGTCAGCGAGTAGCCGCCTGTGGTGAAGCCGCGCTTGCCCTGCGAACGGCTGACGCGCACTGTATACGTGCCGGGACCTGTGAGCGTGTAATGGTCAATCAGGGCATGGTCGCCCGTGCTTTCGGTGTAACCATGCGTGAGTTCCTGACCGCTGCCACCCAGCAAGATCACTTCCGGTTGCAGATTGCCGCTGGTGCGGTTAACCGTGAGTGAAAGGACATCTGCGGCGGTAGTCGTCAGCGTCCAATCTTGATACCACTGTGCGCCAATCTCGCCGGTAAGCGGGGTGTCATATTCGACCGCGCCCATCGGCTGCGCCATCATCGGGTTGCTTTCACCCGCGCCGAGCAGGGTCACATCGAGTTGATAGGTGCCGACCGTATTGCCGTTGAAGCGGCGGTCACGGGTGATGACGATGGTATAAGTGCCAGCTTGCGCCAGTTCATAGTAGTTGATCTGGGCAGCGTCGCCTCTGCTGTAATCGACGTATCCGGTTTGCAGAACCGAGTCGTTTACATCGAGGATTTCCACTTCGGGGTAGAGCGTTCCACTGGTGCGGTTGGCGACGACGCGGATGACATCTTCGCCTGCCGCGTTGTAGGTGTAACGTTGATACCATTGGGTTGCCGTGAGTTCACCGTTGATCGGTGTACCTGCCGTGACTTCGCCTAACGAAATGGTGTTGTTGGGGTTGTCCTGCGCGGTAGCCAGCGGTGTCACCAGCAGGGTATAACCGCCGGTGGTGATTCCCGTACCGCCGTTGGCACGCTGAACGAGAACGGTAAATGTTCCAGCAGTGGGCAGGGTGAAGTTCGCGATTTCCGCACCCGCGCCGGTTTGGTCGGGGCCGTAGCTCTGGGCGATCTGCTGTTTATTCGCGTCCAGAATCGAAACGTCCGGCAGCAAGTTGCCGCTGGTGCGCTCGACCTGAACCATCAGCCGGTCAGCCGAAGCCGTCATCAACGTCCATTCTTCGCTGAAGGTTTCGTTGGTGATTTCACTTTCGACGGTGACGCTGTAGGTCAGGTTATAGTCCGTCGGGGCAGCAGCGGTGGCTTTGCCGGACGGTTCGGGAGTAGCCTCTTGGGCGAAAACGGTGCTGTTGAGGCCGAGTAAGAGTAAAACGAGGACGCTTATTTTGAGAGAACGTGTACCTGCGTGGTGCATCTGTGCCTCCATCGAGTGAAGTTAAGTCATTATTACTCTAATGCTATTTTGGTTTCGTGGCTACTGAGGGGTTTATAAATGATGCTTGACTCTCAAGCCGCTTGAGATGGCACACTAGAGTCAAGAGTTTTCAACAGGGTGTTCATAAGTATGTTCAGAATTGGCGATTTCTCGAAGATGTGCCAGGTGCCGGTTTCGGCGCTGCGCTATTACGCCGACCTCGGCTTGTTGGAACCGGCGCACATCGACCCGTTTACCGGCTTCCGCTATTACACGCTTGACCAGCTCCCACGGCTGCACCGGATCTTGGCGCTGAAGGATATGGGCTTGTCGTTGGAGGAAATTGGGCGGCTGCTGCGCGATGAACTCTCGCCGGATGAACTGCGCGGCATGTTCCGCTTACAGCAGGCCAAACTCCAACAGCAGCTCGTGGATGAGCAAGCCCGATTAGCCCGCGTCGCGGCGCGGCTGCGCGAAATCGAGGAAGAAGGCAAGATGCCGCAGGATGAAGTTGTACTCAAGACGCTCGAACCCCTGCACATGCTTTCCGTCCGGCAGGTCATTCCCACGCCGGTTTATGTGGGTAATCTTTTAGCCGAGTGCTTCGCGGTGATTGGGCAGCATGGCATTCCGTCAGCCGCGCCACCACAGGCCATTTACCACGATGAGGAATTCCGGCTGACGGATATGGATGTCGAGGTGCTGCTGCCTGTTGCGGCCTCGGTGACGGCTGATCTGCCGCTTTCCGGCGGGCGGGTGTTCGCGGTGCGGGAACTGCCACGCATCGAGTCGGCGGCGAGCATTGTGCATGTGGGCGGCTACGACGGGCTGGCGAACACCTATACTAGGCTGGGTAAATGGATTGCGGCGAACGGCTACCGGATCGCTGGCCCATCCCGCGAGATTTACCTGAAGCCAGCAGGAACGGACGGCGAGGCGGTGGTCGAAATTCAATGGCCGGTAGAACGGTAGGCGCAATAAACCTCACCTTTGATTTCTCGTAGGGGAGAGGCTTAGACCCTCCCTCGCTTGCGGGGGAGGTGTCGCGTCAGCGACGGAGGGGGTTCTTTAATCGACAATAGTTGCGAGGCTAACATGACAAAAATTGACTTTAAGAAGACGTTGAAGGATTTGTACAGCCCGTCGACAAAGACAGTGGCGGAAGTGGTTGTTCCGCCGATGAATTACCTGATGGTGGACGGTTACGGCGACCCGAACGACATGAACAGCTTTCAGCCGCGTGTCGAAGTACTGTATGCCCTGTCCTATAACCTGAAGTTCGCCAGTAAAAAGCAGCTAGGGCAGGATTACGTGGTGATGCCGGTGGAGGGGTTGTGGTGGGTGGAAGGTAATTTGCCGATTGACCCCACGACCAGCGACCGCAGCACGTGGCTATGGACGTTGATGGTCATGCAGCCGGACTTCATCACACAGGCGATGGTTGAGGCGGCGGTGAAGGACGTGCGAGAGAAGAAAAATCCGGCGCTGTTGGACAACTGCCGCTTTGAACGCTACGACGAGGGACGTGCGGCACAAACGCTGCACCTCGGCCCGTACAGCGCGGAGAAGCCGACGATTGACCGCGTTCACGCCTACATCGACGCGCAGGGCGGCAAGCCGACGCTCAAGCACCACGAGATTTACCTGAGTGATGCGCGTAAGACCGCGCCGGAGCATCTGCGGACGATCATCCGCCAGCCGTTTGGATAGTTGCAAGTGACAAGTTTGAAGTGTCAAGTTAGATGCAAGTCGTCAGCTATCAGTCGCCAGTCTCCAGCTAAAGGCAAAGGCGGTTAGCGGTTAGAAACCATTCGAGAAGGGTCACATATACCGGACTGTCCCTACGAAGGCACATTCCCGCTTTCGTAGGGACGCGAGACAGCGCGTCCGCCGTGCTACCAACCCACCCCACACACCCCGTTTGTAGGGACGCGAGACAGCGCGTCCGTCGTGCTACCAACCCACCCCAAACACCACCCCGTTTGTAGGGACGCGAGACAGCGCGTCCGCCGTGCTACCAACCCACACCTATCACCCCGTTTGTAGGGGCGCGAGACAGCGCGTCCGCCGTGCTACCAACCCACACCTATCACCCCGTTTGTAGGGGCGCGAGACAGCGCGTCCGTCGTGCTACCAACCCACCCCAAACACCACTCCGTTTGTAGGGACGCGAGACAGCGCGTCCGCCGTGCTACCCACCCACCCCAAACACCGCGTTTGTAGGGACGCGAGACAGCGCGTCCGCCGTGCTACCCACCCACCCCAAACACCCCGTTTGTAGGGACGCGAGACAGTGCGTCCGCCGTGCTACTATCCACATCATCCAAGCTGTCCGCGCTTCTACCCACTTTGCCGCTTTGATGTCACCCCCATCCCCACGCCTTCTTACGAACAACATACTTGCTGACCGCTTGCTTTGTATTTCTCTAGAGACTAAAGACTACCGACTATGGACTTATTATTTCTTACGTTTGAATCCGGTTTGTGCCACTAACCATTTTCCAACCATCCACCAACCCCTCGCGGCCAATCCTCCCTCCCAAAGTTAACGCCAACCCCGCTTAAAAGTGACCAAATGTTCTGACAAATGTTCACCCTTTCACCCCGCGCCTATGCTATGCTGTTCGTAGGGAATGATCTCAACCCGTTCCGTTCAAGGTTATTACCCATACGCACCTTAACAACCGTATCCACCCTTGGCGTTCTCTGTATATCTTGGCTTCTTGGCGATTTGTCTTTGTCTTTGCCTGTGGACTGTCACCTGTCACCTGTGGACTTTCACCTGTGGACTGTCACCTGTGAACTGTCACCTGTGAACTGTCACCTGTGGACTGTCACCTGTTGACTATCGACTGATGACTTGTTTGCCATTGCCGAAATCTATAGTGCCAAATTTGCCAACTGACAATGCCGACATTTGTGACAAATAAGCGGATTCTCAACAGCAACAACAGCAACAACAGCATTCGAGGGAAACTTCAAAAAATGCGAAAAATCAGTTTCCGAATTTGAAGAATTTGACGAATTTTTCGCAGTTTTGAGTCGTAGCTTCCCATATCGTGCCTAAATCTGCAATTTCAATATTTGCAATATTTTGAATATTTATGACATTTGGAAAGGCTGTATTGAAATCAAAAGCGGTGAACACTGCTGACCTCTCCTCATTAAATATGTGTTAAGGCTATGTTGTAAGACAACTTAATATTTGTTCTTAATTATGGAATAAGGGATGTGATGATACTATAAAGCATGTGACGGAGATTGTTTTATAGGTGCCATATGGTGAAATCGATCCCTAAGCCTTATATCCCCGCCCTCATTCTTGTCCCACTGCTCTTGCTAGCGATGTTCAGCTACACGGCTGCCCAAACCCCGCCCCCCATCACGGCGACGGTGAATACCCTCTATACATATGTTTGGGACGGCCCAAGCGCGACATATGCCCATGTGGATACAGTCGAGCGCGACCAAACCGTAACCCTCATCGGGCGCTATCTGCCGTGGGTGGATGCCGACTACTGGTATCAAGTGATCACGCCGGATAACATCGTTGGTTGGATATGGGAACCGGCGCTTGATCTGCCGGAAAATGTGGGCGACGTGCCAAACGCGACCCCACCGCCAACCTATACACCGACGACTGGCCCGACGAATACCCTGCCGCCATTTGCGACGAATACGCCTTCGCCCACGCCGACTGACGAGCCGACGAACACGCCGACTTTTACGCCGGCAGCGACCAACACGCCTACGGAAACGCCAACCCATACCCCAACAGCGACTCCAACCAGTACGCCGACTGTGATCCACACGGCAACCGCGACGCTGCCGCCAACCGCCACACCCACCATCACGCCGCCACCGGATGTCGATCCGCCGCAAGCCTCGGTGAAGAGTATCTATTCTTTGGTATGGAGTGGGCCGGGTGCTGCGCCAAACTATGAGGACATTGACACGGTTTACAAAGGCCAAATGGTGACGCTGATCGGTAAGTATTTGCCCTATCCACAGGCTGTATACTGGTATCAGGTGATTACGCCGAACAATCTCATGGGCTGGATTTGGGCGAACGCGCTCAACCTGCCCGCGAACGCCAATACCGTGCCGGATGCCACGCCATCACCGACCATCACGCCGGTTTATACCTATACCCCCAGCCCGACGCGCACCCCAACGGCGACCCGTACACCGACCGCCACCCGCACCCCAACCATCACCCGTACGCCGACGATGACCATGACACCCAGCATCACCTATACGCCATCGCCCACGCGCACACCGACCCGTACCCCGACGTTCGGCCCGTCGCCCACGCCGACGTTGACACGGACACCGACGATGACCTATACGCCATCGGTCACGCCGTCACCCGGCCCATCACCGACGCGCACACCGAGCAGCACGCCGACCGTCACCAAGACACACACCCGAACGCCAACGGCGACCGCGACACGGACACCCACCGCGCCGCCCACCGAAACACCGCTGCCGACGTTGACACCGAGCGACGTACCAACCGAAACACCGCTGCCGACCGAGACACCGAGCGAAACGCCTGTCCCAACGGACGTTCCAACTGAAACGCCGACCGAGACACCGGAAGGTGGCTAGCTAGCCTCAAAGCGAAGGGGATGCACCTAACCGTGCGTCCTTTTCTTGTTTGCTCATTGATTTGCTACCGCTTTTAATATGCCTCCATAAGCCGGTTGAATGTGGCTCCTTTTAACCTATGCCTCATCCTTGATCTTGATCGCTACCTCAACTTCCCATTTGGTTTTGAGCGGCTGTACTTTGGGGTCGGTTAGATACGTTTCGGTACGGGCGCTGAACACGTCGCCCCTCGGATCATCCCGGCGATCCCACGCGATGTTGTTTTCGCCAGCCCACCGACCCAGCGCCTTGTTGCCGGTCAAGCCATGCCCCACGAAAATCAGGCTCCCATAGCGCCCCGCTGGCAGCATGTCGGGATACACACGCCCGTCACCCGTTTGAGGCGTTGCTACCGGAATGCCGACCCCAATGTGCATAATTCCTTCCATATTGATGATGTGGTAGCGTAGGAAGGCCGGGCCAGCCGGTTCGATCTCATGTTCCTTAAACCACAGTCTAAGTTCTTTGATGAGCTGATCCGCCACGCTGAACATGCCCTTAAACGGGGTTTCCGCGCGGATGCCCAAGTAAGGTCGTTCTGGGCGGATGTCGATTTTGGCTTCGCCTACAGTTGTCATTACAATCGATTCTCCTACACGAAAACTTTCTCACGTCGCTTGTAACCAACTCAAGCATAAACCCTCACGTCACCTCAGAGTCAAGATATTTGTTCTGGTTAGAGTTGTTTCCGATGGCTCGAATCTGTTTGAAAAGGTTGTTTTAAGAAGACAGACGTGCTGTCTCGCGTCCTTACGCAAGGCGAGAATTTGGTTTCGTAGGGACGCAAATAGGCTGTCCGATTTCCTAAGCCTTCTGGAACGAATGCTTACTGCCAACGGAATCACCAAAATGATGTTGATGAGGTTTGAATATCTTAACCTGCATTGTGTTGAAAGGGATGCTGACAGTATATTTAGGAAATAAGGTTATGAATATTAATTAAGAGCTAAACAGGATCAAAACTATGAATAATCGTGTCGGAATGATTGTTGCTGCTGTAGTCGCTGCTGCTGCGATTATTTTTGCGATTGTGCAGTCGGGTAATCTATCCCAATCCGAAACGCGGCTCTCCGCACTACGGTCTACATCAACGGCGCAGCAGTCCGCTTTCGCCAATCAAGGTACAGCGGTGGTTGCGACTCTCAGCGCCGCGAACACACTCTCCGCAGAGGCCGCCAATGCTGCGGCGACCGCCCAAGCGCAAGCGCTGACCGACGCGGAGAATGCCGCTGCTACGGCGCAAGCCCAAGCCCTGACGGACGCTGAAAATGCCGCCGCGACCGCACAGGCCGAAGCGCTCGCGGATGCCGCCAACGCCGCCAGCACCCTGCAAGCCCAAGCGCTGGCCGCTGCCGCCCAAGCCGCCGCCACTGCCGAAGCCAACGCCGTCGAAAGTGCCGAGAACACCGCCGCGACCGCCCAAGCGAACGCACTGGCGACCGCGCAAGCCCAGGCCACCGGAACGCTGGCTGCGGTTATGGACGCAGCAGAGGAAGCCCAATCAGCCGCCGTTGCTGATGCCCAAGATGTGGCAGCGACCGCGCAGCATAACGCGCTGGCGACGGCTCAAGCTCAGGCCACGGCGACCCTCGGCGCGGTTGTGGCACAGGCCGCCACCAGTGAGCAGGCTTACAGCGCCACCCAAGACGCGATGGCGACCCAACTTGCGGAGGCCAACAGCGCCGTCCAGACCGCACAGGCCAATACGACGAACATTGGCAAACCGACTGCTGTGCCTACAAATGAAGCGGCTGGCATTCCCGACAATTGGAGGCGGTACGTTGGTAATGGTATTGCCATTCAACTGCCAGAGGGTTATATCGGCAGCGAGCTGGGTTCTGACCCTGAATTGTTGGGCGAGATGCTGCGTTCGCTGGGGCCGGACTTCGAATCGGCTGCGGATTTGTTTGAGCAAAATCCTGATCTCCTCGCGTTTATCGCCGTGCATCCCGGTGGGCGGGGTATGCCGCCGTCAAACGTCATCGTTGTAACGATTGACCTGCCGTTCAGTGTACCCGTATCGATGCTGCTGGACGCGACCGCGAGCCAACTGCCGGGTGCTTCCAGCGTGGTCGAGCAAGATGTGGTGGATATTGGGGACTACGAAGCCGGACGTATGATTGTAGAAACGAATGTCGGCTTTGTCACGACCCTGCAACTTCAGTATTACATTGTTGACGGAACCACCGTGTATTTAGTCGGCTTTACCGCCTCGCCGGACGACTTTGAAAGCCTGCTGGACACCTTCGACCAGAGTATGGAAACCTTCGAAATCTTGTCCAACTCGGATATGTAACGCCGAAATAAATGCCATAAATAAAAACAGGGCTGCTCGATATGGGCAGCCCTGTTTTGTTGTTATCCGAAGACCGCTGATTAGCTTACTGACACACGCCGGAGAATAACCAGTAGCGCGCACCGGCGTTCGACCGCACGTAGGTCACGGCGCGTCCGTCCGGCAGCGTGAAGCAGGTTTCCGACTGATTCGAGTAGCTGCGGCTGATGAAGGTGGCGGTGAAGCCCTGTTCTGGGGTCAGCCCCCAGCCGAGGTTGTTGCGTACCTCGCGGAAGTTACTCCACACCTTGCCCATACCCTGTGACGGGCGGTAGCGATCCATCGGCACATTCACCCAATCGGGATACTCGGCGAGGTTGCCGTACTGGCTGGGTGAGTAAACCGTGTAGGATGGATTCGGTGTGCCGACGAGGTTGTAGAACACCACGATATTGCCCGTACGACCTTCCCAGATCATGTAGCCGCCTTCAAACAGTTGATAGCTGGCAGCGGTGGTGGTAATCACCGGCCCGGTCGGCTGCGGAACGGGGGTCACGGTTGGCGGTGGGGGCGGTGGCACGATGCCGCCGGTCGTCCAATTTCGCAAGCCGTCGACGTAGATGATACGCCCATCAGGAATGTTGAACGAGAAAGCGTTGCCGGAGCGCGTCACCATAATCAGGTAGCTGATTTCCGGTGTGGTCGCCCAGCCGAGGCCGCGTCGAATGTCCGTGAAGTTGCCCCACACCTTGCCGATGCCGAACGCCGGACGAATGAGGCCAGCGGGTGTGGCATCTGGCACGGGGTTATCCGGCAGGTAGCCATAGCGGTATCCGGGGAAGCTGGTGGTGTAACCCGCCGCCTGTCCGATGTAGGCCGAAATTTCGCCGTTATCTTTACGCCAGAACATGAAGCCGTTTTCGAAACGTTGGAACTGCACCTGCACGTTATACACCGATGAGTTCGGTGGTGGCAGCGGCGCGGGTGTAATCACCACGCCTCCCGGCGGTACGCGGAGCTGCTGACCGGCGAAAATCCGGTTGACATCCGTCAAGCAGTTGGCAGTCGCCAGCACGCTGGAGTTGGTACCGAAACGTTGCCCAATCTTAAAAAGCGTGTCGCCACGCACGACCGTATAAGTCGGCCAGTCCGTCCGCACGACGCACTGAGCCGCCGCTTCCTGAATGCCCAACGGCCCGAAGGCGAAGGGCAGCACGAAAATGACCGCGAGGATACCGAGTATCCAACGGTGCTTGAGAACAGAAAACTTGGTTTGCATGATCTTTCCCCCGACTCTGCGGAATGGTCCGGCGCTTACGAATGATGTTGCGCCATAACATTTTTGTTACATCTATAGCTTAGGACGATTTTGATGTTTTGTAACCTACGACCAATATACGCCCAACCGATTCCATTGCACATCCACCAAACGGCGGATGCGGTGGTCGTACCTCTGCGGGGGATGTTATGTGGTTCAAATACCAGTTTTGATGTTAAAGGGAATTGGTAAATGTAGGGGCTTACCACCGGCAAACTCCTACCTCATATCTCTGCGGTTCAAATCTTTTTCTTTCACTGCGTTATAAATCTTATTTCTCTTTGTGCCTTTGTGGTAAAAACGTCTTATGTCTTCTCCGGCTTTCCCGACCAGAAGCCCAGCGCGTACAGCACCACGCCCAGCAGGAACACCAGCAGCCCCAGCACCCACCCGCTGTAGAGCGGCGTGAGCAGGTTCTGTGTATCGAGATACCCGACCATCAGCAGTCGTTCAAGGTACACCTGTACCACGCCCGCCGCGCCCAGCGCCAACCCGCCGCCCAGCGCACCCGCCGATACCAGCCAGAAAGGGGTGAGTCCGGTGATGCGCCAGTTCTGCCCGCGCAGTTCAGCCGTCGCTTGGTTAACCAAGCCCAAACCCATCACCACTGCCGCCAACTGTGCGAGAGTGATATGCAAGTCGGTGAGCCGTGTGCCGATGGCGTAGGGTTGGATGGCAGGGGCGAACTTCACCGCGCCCAGCAAACCGAACGCGAGGAAGAATAAAACGAGGCTGAGGGTGAACCAGTGCGCCGAAAGGGTGCGCGAGCCGTTGCGCCGCGTCAGCGCCGTGTAGCAGCGCACCACGATCAGCAGGTACAGCAGCGGGGCGATCACCACCGCGATGCTGCCGAGGCCGGTCGTGCGCGTCCATTCCACCGTGTTTTGTAAGCTGCCAAAGGTCAGTGCAACCCCCGCCAGCAGCGCTAACCCCTCCGCGATGTAAATGTCGTGGTCGAGCCATGCAAACGTCAGGTCGCTAAAGCGGTGCATCAGCCAGTAGCCGAGCGCCAACGCCATCAGCGGGAAGCCGGTATAGAGCTGCAGCCCAACCGAAACCGAACGCAGCACGCGGTCTTGCGTGTAATCGCCCACGGGCAGCAGGCCGATGAGGATGCCAACCAGTGACAGCCCCAAGCCCAGCGCCCACATCTGCACCGTCGCCCGCCGCAGATTAGGCACAGCCGCCGCAAGCACCAGCACCAGCGCCACCACTTCGACCACACCAAGCAGTGTCGGCAGTTCGAGCAGGTTGCGCCCGCCGAGCAAGCCGAATATCCCCGCCAGCACACTGAGGACAATCAGCACCGACCACAGCAGACTTGCCAACCGCAGCATGGCGCTGTTCAGGTGTTGATGTCCGCCGATGTATAAGCCCCCGCCGATCAATCCGGTGAGCGCGGTCAGGTGCAGCAGCACGTTCGCCAGCGCTCCCGCTTGCTGGTAGGGCAGCACCGTCAATAAGCCGTCCTCCGGCGCGAGGAACTTAGTCCCCGCCACTACCGAAGCGATGCCGTACAGGATCAACAGCAGCACGGTTTGCCCAAAAAAGCGCAGGGTTATTTTTTGTGTGGTCGTCATAAGTCTATTTTGTGTCCTTAGTGAGGCAAAACCTTTGCCTTAATCTCTGTGTTCTTTGTGCCTTTGTGGTGAATCGCATTTGTATTATTCTCTGCGTCTCTGCGGTTCAATCGTATTTCACTGCGTCATCAAAAACGCGATCAGATCATTAATCTGGTCGCTGGTCAGCACATCGCCGAAGTTCTTCTGCATCACGTCTTGGAAGCCCTCCACAATATGGGCGCTGGGGTTCACAATCGACGTGCGGATATAGGCTTCCGCGCTTTGTCCCTCGGCGTGTGTGGCGGCACGTTCGGCAATCCCCGCCAGCGACGGCCCGACGATCACCACATCCGGCGTAAGCGAGTGGCAGGTCGAGCAGATGGCGGGTGTGTTACTGAACAGCGCTTGCCCGCGCACCACCGGATCATCACTCACGGGTGCTGCGTTATCGGCGGGTGCGGTGACTGGTGCGGCGCTCAGGCTGCCACCCCCGCTGACGGTAATCGGGCGCGGCGGCCAGCTTTGCGCGGCGGGCTGCTCACCCACCCATTGAAGGAATGCCAGCAGGTTATCGGTTTCCGATTTGGTCAGGCCGAACATGGGCATCTGCCGTTGATCGGGATGAAAGGCGGCAGGGTTCGCCAGAAATTCGCGTAGGTAATCGCGCCCGCGCGCCGCGTAGATGTGCGTCAGGTCAGGGGCATACGCGCCGCCTTGCCCGTAAATGGTGTGGCAGCCTTCACAGTTGTAGGCTTTCCAGATGCCCATCCCCACACCCGGCGCGGGTGGCATCGCACTGGCGGGTGCGCTCGTTAAGATGGCCGCCCCGAATGCGACCACACTCACCACCAAACACAGAGCAAAAAAGAGGCGTGTTCCCGACATAAACAAATATCCTAATTTTGGCAAAAAATATTAAATGAGGATTGTAGCGAGGTGCTGCCCGAACCGCAAAAACCAAGTCATTAATCAACGCTTGTGTGAGCCATCCTGAGCTTTTAGAATGTGACATTGAAGTTGTTTAGGAGGTTGCATGATGGAAACGAGTTTAATCTGCCCCGAATGTGGCGCGGCGTGGGACGCGGATATGACTTGCGAAACCACCTTTCACCAGATGTTGTACTGGGAACACGAGAATCAGGCCAATTGGGTGGTGCATCACCTGATGGTGTTGTGCTACTACATGCAGCATCCCAGCCTCTACTCGCAGGAAGGGGTTGAGGTGGGCAAGGGCTTGCTGACCGCGTTCGTCAAAGAAGGCCGCTCGCCCGCTGAGATGCGCGAGGCCAATCGTGACAGTGTTAACTCCAAGAACCGCGAGTGGAAAATTACCGCGCGACCGGATAACAAAGGCGCGTACACCAACCCCGTCACATGGTCGATGCACGCCGCCGATGTCGTCCGCAGGGGCGAAGCCCAGTACGTCGAAAGCGTCCGCGAATGGGCGAAGTCGGCCTACGCTGATCTCCTCGCGACCGGGAATATCTAGCCGCCCACTTTTTGCCCGACCAGCGCGAAAACACGGTGATGCACAGGCAGCGGGTCTTGCGGGAAGCGCGTGTGCAGCAGTTCGGCGAGTTCAGGGTCGAACGCGGCCACCTGCTCCGGCGGCAAACTTGCGCCTACACCCGCACTGGCACGGATGCGTCCCCGCCACGCTTCATGGCTGTAAACCGGAAACGTGTCGTAGGTGAAAATTTCTAAGTTGGCAAAGCCGTTTTCCGCCAGATAGCGCGACCACAGCGGGTAAATGCCACTGCCGCCGCCCAACTTCCACGCCGGATTGTAAGCCTGAATAAGCCGCTCAGTCGCCTCGACCACATTCCCTTTCAAGGGAAGCCAATCAAAATGGGCGATCACCACTTTGCCGTCCGGCTTGAGGATACGATAGCACTCCCGTGCCGCCGCGTCGCCATCGAACCAGTGCCAGCACTGACCCGCCGTCACCACATCAGCATACGTATCCGGTAATCCGGTATCCTCTGCCGTGCCGACGCGGTAATCCACCGTCACACCTTCCGCCGCGCTGGCTTGCTTGGCCTGTTCGAGCATATTCATCGCCGGATCAATACCGATGATGCTGCATCCGCGCCGTGCGAACCCCCGCGCCAGCGTCCCCGTTCCTGTGCCGAGGTCAATCAGCGTTTGCCCCTGCGTGCCGATGCCAAATGCCGACACACGCTCGAAAAACGACTCGGGGAAACCCGCCCGATGCCGCGCGTAATCATTCGCTGTCAAACCAAAATCAACATTCACCGTATTGCCTGTCTCAATTCTGGTAGTAGGGTATATTATGGCATAGGGCGGTGCGTTGGATTGACGCTCTACTGCCCACCGTTTATACTGTGACACAAGACAATCTTACCAATCAAGGAAATCGCCATGAGCGAAGTAGCTGCTCCAATTGACCCCAAACTGCTCGAAATCCTGCGCTGCCCTGTCGCCGTGCATTTTACCGATAAAGGGGCTGACCCCGGTAAGCTGACGCTGGTCAAAGGCTGCTGGCTGGTGAGCGCCGACTCCGGTTATAAGTATCCGATCCGCGATGGCCTCCCCGTCATGCTGGTGGAAGAAGGCGCACGCTGGAAGGACACACCGGAAGACCAACTGCCCGTCCCGCCGCCCGCTGAATAACATTCATTAGAACCGCAACCGTTCTTTAAACGGTATTCACTGTCTCGTTGTATATTGCTCCTCCGTCATTGGGGGAGCAAACGACTCATATCTCCGCCACGTTAAAACGTTGTCCTCATTCTTGCTAAAAATCTTGGCGTTCTTGGCGACTTGGCGGTTTAATAAATGTATTTGATCGCGTAGTAACTATTCACCATGTCACTCATCAAACGCCGCCAACCACCGCCTGATAACGCCCTCACCTTACCGGACGACGCGACGTTTAACTTCGCCATGCTGCTCCCCGGTCGCGCCAGCAGCACCCACACGCAGCGGGCTTACTTCCGCTGGGTCGATCAGTACCTCGTCGACATCGCCGGAATGCAGCCCACCGAAGGCCGCGCCCGTGTCATGCGGATGCACAATCTGCCGGTGAACGTGCTGCTCAACAGCATCAGCGCCCAGCAGCTCCGCGCGTGGTTAGGGCAGTTGGTCAAGGCTGGGAACGGCAAGCAGGGCATCACACAGGCCAAAGCGGCGATTACGACACTGGCGAGTTTGCTTTCCGAAGCCGAATTACTCGACGACTATACCAGCTCTAGCCTCAAGAATGTGCATCCGCCGAAGGCCGAGGATGGGCAGCGCCCCGGTCGTTGGTTGTCCACCGAGCAAATCAAACTGCTCATCGCCTCCTCAAAAGCCATCGCTACCTCGGATAATCAGGAACTCCGCAACCACGTCATCACCTCGGTGCTGTGTACGATGGCGCTCCGCCGCGACGAACTCGCGAACGCCCGTTGGGGCGATTTGTCGATGCAGAATAACCGTGTGGTATTAAAAGTGCATGGCAAGGGGCGCAAGACCGCCACCATCGACGTACCCCGCGCCACCATGACGCTGCTCATGCGCTGGGGGAACGCCGTTGAGCCGATAGCACGAACGCCCGACCCCAAATCCTTTCTCGTACGCCGCATCTGGAAGGGTGGCAAGATCAGCAAAGGGCCAGTTACGCCCGATGGCATCTGGTTCATCGTCTCCGAGGCGGCGCGTGTCGCCGGAATCGGTCACGTCGCCCCCCACGACCTGCGTCGTTCGGTCGCGGGTGCGCTGGAGGAAGCGGGTACGCCCATCGAGAAGATCAGCCGCTTGCTACGTCACTCCAATGTCGCCGTTACCGAACGCTACCTCAGCCGCCTCCCCAAACGGAATGAGGGTGGCGTACTCATGAGCGAAATCCTCGGCCTCGAACCCTCTGCCGAACCCGACTGGTCAGACGAATAACAAATTTACCCGGTAAACATCTTTGGTTTTGTCCCCTCCTCACTGAGGGTTTAAAATAGACCCCACCATTTAATACAGTCTTCCGTATTCAGCCTTTAGATAGCGCCTGTAAAACATTTGTGCTAAAGTAGAAGTTGTGGAGGCTATTAGTAGCACCTGACTAAATGGTGGATGTGTCTCTTTAAGAAATTTGTGGTTCATCTTGTAGTACATAATGAGTCGCAAAATGTCTTAAAAGTCCCTCTCTGCGAAGCGGCTATCGGCGTACTGAGCTTGCCGCAAGGCAGCCGATGTGGGATTTAGGGAGGGGATTGAACCCGCCTCCGTTTAGTGTGGTGCTACCCGGCTATTTTCCGTATAGAGTTGTCGCACCGCTCGATGATTCTGTGAAAGGTGGCGCAAGATGGATAACCAACAAATGACGAATGTACAAGAACAAATCGAAACGTATATTGCCAGCCAACCTGAACCCAAACGGGGTGAGATGCGAACGCTGCACCGCGTCATTCAAGAAGCCATGCCCGACTGTAAATTGTGGTTCCTCGATGGTAAAGACAGTGAAAACAAAACCATTACAAACCCCAATATCGGTTATGGACTTCAAACCATGAACTATGCCGATGGAACAAGCCGCGCGTTCTATCAAATTGGGTTGAGCGCCAATACAAGCGGGATTTCGGTTTATATCATGGGGCTTAAAGATAAGACATACTTACCCCAGACCTATGGCGAAAAACTGGGTAAGGCCAGCGTCACCGGCTACTGCATCAAGTTCAAAGCGCTGAAAAATATCAACGTGGATGTACTCGAAGCGGCAATCCGCGATGGCGTGGCACAGACACGTTAGCCATTCAGCGCGTTTTGTGTCAGGAATGTCGTTCCAAAAACGTTCAAAATGTCGCAAATATTGCAATTGTTGCAATTGTGATTCTCATCATTCTCAATATTTGAGGGAGTAATGATGCTGTTGTTGCAGTTGAGAATTGTCGCAAATGTCGTCAGTGTCGTCAGTGTCGGGAATGTCAGTGGCGGCATTGGCAAAAGTAGTCTCCAGTCTATAGTCGCTAGTCGTCAGTCAATATTCATTAGTCAAATGCACAATAAGCGGAACAGGCGGCAAAAGCGGCAAGGGTAGAAGTGCCGATTGTGCGCGTTCTGGTTGGATGCGGTTGTTAAGGTGCAGCGGAGACCCCACCCTAACCCTCCCCGTGGTAACAGGGAGGGAATAGGTTTCGGCCCTTTGAACAGGATAGCAGAGGTTGGTGTTGAAAGGGTGAACATTTGTCAGAACATTTGGTCACTTTTAAGGGCTGGTGGCGTTAACTTTGTAAGGGAGCAGGATTGTTAAGCGGGTTGGTAGATGGTTTGAAAACGGTTTGTCGGGTTAACCAAATTCAAACGTAGAAAATAATAGTTTGAAGTTTAAGTGACAAGTTTCAAGTTACATGCGAAGATAGTTTTAAGTTGGAAGTGGCAAGTTTCAAGATCCAGCAAGTACAGGAATGTCGGGGTTTAGAAGCGGACAACAAGTATGTTGTCCCTATGGGCGTGGTGATGGGGATGGGTGGGTGGCAAGAGGGCGCAAACCTTGCGCCCTACAAAATCCGAGTTGGCGGGGTTATGAAATTGCTTAACTTCGTTTTTATAGACCAGCCTATCTGTTGTCGCATATCCAGCAAGTACAGGATTTGTCGGGGGGGTAGAGGCGGACAGCCTGTCTGCTGTCCCTACGAACGTGGTGGT
Organism: Chloroflexota bacterium; assembly: GCA_020161935.1. Taxonomy (GTDB): domain Bacteria; phylum Chloroflexota; class Anaerolineae; order Aggregatilineales; family Phototrophicaceae; genus CFX2. The sequence goes on along the minus strand of JAIUNI010000002.1, from coordinate 392,788 downwards.
GGGGGTGGTAAGTGGTAAGAGGGCGCAAGCCTTGCGCCCCTACAAACGTAATGTCGCGACGTTTATTGGTTGAAATCGTCACCATGTAACCACTACCGACTATCGACTATTTATGGAGCTTAATTCCGTCGAGGATTTTGTCCACCAGCTTTTTGCGCTCCCGCAGCGCCATCCCGACCAGCGCCAACTCGTCACCCCGCTTGGCGATCACCGCCGCGCGGTTGTCAATGTCGTTACCGGTCGCGAACAAGTCCTCGGTGAAAATGCTGAACGGGATTTCGGCCTTCATCGCCCGTTCGTAAGCCTTGCGGATTTGCTCGGCGCTGGCTTCGGCGTTCATTGCTGCTGCTGCTCATAAATTTCTTGGGGACTAAGCTGCTCATTGCCTTCGCCGAAGCTCGCCCAATGTTCGGGTAACGGCGCGTCTTGTGCCGGTGGTTCGTCCGCCAGCGTCACCCGTACAGAGACGCTTAACTCGGTTTCCGCCTTACCCTTGAATACGCCGCGTGTCGGTGGCACGTCGTCATAATCGCGCCCGATGGCGACCCGAATGTGGCAGGTGTCGGCGATCAAATTGTTGGTCGGGTCAAAACCCACCCAGCCCAACCCCGGCAGCAGGGCTTCCACCCATGCGTGGCTGGCTCCCGGTGTCGAGCGCGAGCCACCCTGTCGTGGGTACAAATACCCGCTGACGTAACGCGCCGGAATCCCCAACGGGCGGAGGAGGGCGAGCATGATATGGGTGAAGTCTTGACATACACCCTGCCGTGCCTTGAGCGCGTCGTCAATCGGCGAATCGACTTTGGTACTTTCCGGCACGTAGGCGAAGGCATCGTAAATTCGTGCTGTCAGCTCGCGCAGGAACGAGAGCGGGTCGTCGCGCCGCATCACGTCGAGTTCGACCGCTAGATCGTTGAGCAGGGGACTGGGGTGCGTAAAATGGCTCGGCACCATCATATCGTATTCCGAGCGGCTGAGTTCGTCCCACGCGCTGACGGGCATATTCGCGGGCAGTTCGGGCATCGGGCGCACCTCTACCTGTGACTGGGCGGTAATGCTCAGTTGGCGGTGTTCACCGGGAATATCAAAGTTGTGGATGATGTTCCCCAGATAGTCACGGTAATTGAGTACCCGTGCATTCGGCGTGACCGAAAGTTGGAAGTTCAAACAGCGCTGGCTGCTTTCCGTGCGCGGCTGCATCCGCACTTCCATCACGCTCTGGGTAATGGGTGCGCTGTAACGAAAACGGGTCACATGGCGAATGGTATAGTACATAGTCTCGTCGTTGATATATATCCGATAATGGCGTTGACACTGATGCCTGAAAAGCGTTACCCCAGCGCGGCTTCGACCGCGTAGGTGATATAGGTTTCGTATAGGGCGCTGTGGATGAGGGCGCACTGCTCACCGATCTCTTGCAGGTACTTGTGCGTATCCCGCGCCAACATTTCGTCCACCGTGTCGAAGCTCATGCCCGACCGCAGCCGCCCCGCCAACCGGTGAACGCGGCTGTTCTTGCTCACGGCTGCCGACTCGGAAATCGCCTGTAAAGCCGTGGAGATTTGCTCGATGCAAAACCGCATGGCGTGGGGGAACTCGGCGTTGTACATCAGGAACTCGACCAGCCGGTATGGACGTAAGTCGGCATTGTACACCTTGCAGTAGGCTTCGAAGGCGGTAAAGCACTTGAGCAGCCCCAGCCATTCGAAGTAATCATCCGTCGCGCTGGTGTACTGCGAAACCTGAAAGGCGTTTAGATGGGCATCCAATAGGGTCGCCAGTGAAAGCGCCCGTTCGATATACCGCCCCAGTTGGATGAACTGCCAGCCTTCGTCGTGTACCATCGTCGTATCGGTGATGCCCTGAAACAGGTGCGCCCCGTTCTTGATCGCCATGAAAAACAGATGCGGCTGCTCGTTCCAGATGCTGTCGATGTTCGCCCGCCGTACATCAAGGTACAGGGTGTTCAGTTGCAGCCACATTTCCGAGCTAATTTTCTCGCGTACCTGTCGGGCATTTTCGCGGGCATTGGCGATGCACACCACAATCGAGTTCAGGTTGGATTGGTCGAAGGCGAGGCGGTGGGTCATGCTGTACTCGTCCAGCTTTAACCCCTCCAGCGGCGGGACGTGCAGGGCGGTAATCAGGCGTTCCCAACGCGCCCCCGGCTTCTGCGGGTTCGATTGGTCGAGCGCGAGGTTGAGGTGAACATCAACCAGCCGCGCGGTGTGTTCCGCCCGTTCGAGGTAGCGGCTCATCCAATACAGGTTGTCTGCAACGCGAGAAAGCATGATTAAACTACTCCCACTTTTCGACCCTTACCCAATTGTGCTGAGGACTAGCGACCGAAATTCCCGTCAATCACTTGAACCGTGAGCGCGAACGGCAGCGCACCTGCACCGAGCTGAACCGCTAACCGGCGTGTATCCGCCTCGGTAAAATTGCCCTGAATGACGGCTTCACGACCAAGTTCTTGGTTAATGACGGGCGCGATCAATACCTTGCCATCCAATACGATTGCCATTGGCTTGCCGATAACATCCCGCGTATAGTCACCCAAAGTGTTTCCGGCTGCCTCACTAAGCGTGATTAATACCGTCCACTGGCTGAACTGCGTATCCAAGAAGGCAGTCGCGGATTCAATATCGGTACCGGAAATGATGGTAACGAAGGGTTGGTTCGTGGTCGGGTTTGGGGCGGCTGTTTCCGAAATAGGATGGTCACCCTGTCCGGTGGTCAGGATTTCGCTCCCTGTCCACGCGGGATAATCCGGTATATCGCTGAAGTCGACAAACTCCAGCAAGCCGCGCGAGCTGAGGGTTTGCACCACATCGTCAAGATTTTCGAGAGGTGGTAAGCCGACGCGGATCAATGCACCGTCCACGATTTCGACGGAAGTGGGTTCGAGCGCGAGGCCAGCCAGCCGCTTCGTAATGACATCCGCCGCAAGCTGTAATTCTTCGGACGTAAAGTTCTCGACCGAGGGCGCTAGGTCGACATGCATCGCAATTTCAGTGGGTTGTGGGGGTAGAAGGGGGGTAAAAGCAGAACCGTTGGCTGACACCAATGAACTAAAGATGGCAGCCAACAGAACCATTAGAGAAGTGAAACAGCCACTATTGTTGGTCGCTGGTTCACTCATAGCGGATTACACCTGAATGTGCGCTTCCAAGAACCATAGATGTTTATCCATATCGCCGGAAATTTGGGTAAAGAGATCCGTCGTATCGGCATCGCCCGCTTCTTCGGCGGTATCAATCGCCGCGCGTAAGCTGTTGGCTACATGACCGTAGGCTTCAACCAGCGCTTCGACCATCGACTTCCCGTCATACGGACCATTCGGGAATTCAGGTAAAGTCGAGTTGGATGCGGCCATACGCGCTGTACCCGTTGCTAGGCCGCCAATAGCGGTCGCGCGTTCGGCGATTTCGTCGACATACGGCAAAACCTTTTCGGCCAAGTCATCAAAGAATTCATGGAGCTGGATGAAGTCCATCCCCTTGATATTCCAGTGGGCTTGCTTGGTTTGGCTGTACAGGTCAAACATATCCGCTAACTGCTGATTCAGCAAATCTACCATCTGGTCGCGGGTATCTTCAGGCAGATCAACGTGTGTATGGAACGTGCGAGTTTTGGTTTTAGGCATGATAGTTGTCCTTTAGTATTGCCTGTTCACAACTAACATTCTAGTCAACTCAAGTGACGGTCTCATCGTCCATTTCACTCAATTTACATATCCACTTGACCTATTGCGCTCCCTCATTCAGCACCCATGTATCCTTACTTCCGCCACCCTGCGACGAGTTCACGACCAGCGAACCCCGCTGAAGGGCGACGCGCGTCAGGCCACCGGGGACAATCGTCACCTTTTCACCACATAGGATATACGGACGCAGGTCAACATGCCGCGCTTCGACCTCACCCTCCACGAAGCAGGGTGCGCGGGAAAGCGCCAGTGTCGGTTGGGCGATATAGTTGCGCGGGTTGGCGATGATACGCCGTTTGAATTCTTCACGCTGTTCGGGTGTACTGTGTGGCCCGATGAGCATCCCGTAGCCGCCAGATTCACCGACCGCCTTCACGACCAGTTTATGCAGGTTGGCGAGGACATACTCGCGTTCTTTATCGTCGGTCAGGATATAAGTTTCGACGTTGTTGAGGATCGGGTCTTCGCCCAAGTAGTACTTGATGACCTTCGGCACATAGTAATAGAAGGCTTTGTCATCCGCCACGCCTGTACCGATGGCGTTCGCCAGCGCGACGTTCCCAGCACGGTAGGCGTTGAACAACCCCGGTACACCGAGCATCGAGTCGGCGCGGAAGGCCAGCGGGTCGATGAAGTCGTCATCAATGCGCCGGTAGATCACATCCACCTGTCGCAGCCCTTTGGTCGTCCGCATGTAAACGGTATTGTCGTGTACGACCAGATCGCGCCCTTCGACCAGCTCTAAGCCCATCTGCCGCGCGAGGAAGGCGTGTTCGAAATACGCCGAGTTATAAACCCCCGGCGTGAGGACAACGATGGTCGGTTCGGGGCGGTTATCCGGCGCAAGGTGTTGTAAGGTTGAAAGCAGCGCACGCCCGTAATTCTCAACCGGACGCACGCCGTAGTCGCTGAATAGGCGCGGGAACACCAGCTTGGAAACCTGCCGGTTGGAGAGCATGTAACTCACACCGCTGGGGACGCGCAGGTTATCCTCCAGCACTACAAAGTCGCCACCCGGCACGCGGATCAGATCGGTGCCGCAGACCGAGACGTACAAATCACGCCGAACGCGCAAGCCACGCATTTCACGCCGGAAGTGCTGGCTGGTGAAGATCAGTTCAGGCGGGATAACCCCATCGCGGATAATCCGCTGGTCGTGGTAAATGTCTTGCAAAAAGAGGTTGAGCGCGGTGATCCGCTGTGTGAGTCCCCGTTCGATGGTTGCCCATTCGGCTGCGGTGATGATGCGCGGCAGCAGGTCGTAGGGGAAGATGCGCTCTGTGCCTTCGTTGCGCCCGTAGACGGTGAAGGTGATCCCTTGATGTAAAAACGAGAGATCGGCTTCCTGCTGGCGGTGTTTTAATTCTTCCTGCGTCAAATCCAATATACGCTGGTAAAGGGCATCGTACTGCGGACGCGCTGCACCTTCGGGGGCGAACATCTCGTCATAGGCTTCGTCGAGTTGGTATTTCACAAACGGTTTTGCGGGACGTTGATGCTGTTTTTGTTTGGTTGACATGGTTTATCAAAAGATCAATCTATAAACAATACATCAGTGTACCCCGCTAACTATAACCGTAAATTGAGCATTGTTGCCAATAATTACAGGGTTCTATTGACCGATTGCGCTAAACCGCTGTGTCTTTGTTAGGCTTCATGAAATGCTGTAGCAAAATAACCGAATGTTTTTGCTATTAATAATGAATTTTTACATTTGATAGGGAATTTTAGGGGAATGAAAAGGTTTTCAGTCGATCAAAGAAATGTTAAGGGAAATATGTTAGCCCATCGCAAGGCGCTAGTAATAAAGTCCTATTAATCCTTCGGAACACAAACAAACTTTGACGATAAAATCAGTGCATAAATAATAAAAATTTTACCCTAGATTGCTTACAACTTGAAACTTTGGGAGTTCATATCATGCGTCTTTCTCTGGTCATTCCAGCTTACAACGAATCCGAGGGTGTGCATCAAACAGCGGAAGCGATGCGTACCTTGCTTGGCACGTTGGGCAAGTCACACGAGGTTGAAGTTGTCTTTGTGAATGATGGCAGCAAGGACAATACGGCTGACCTTCTAACAGCCGAGTTCGCTAGTGATGACCGTGTGCGCGTCGTCTCGCACGAGGTCAACAAAGGACTTGGGGCGGCCATCCGCACCGGTTTGCAAAATGCTAAGGGCGATGTGGTCGTGACCACCGACTTCGACGGTACTTACCCGCTCGACACCATCCCGCAGATGTTGGCACGGATGAGCGCGGACGACTGCGATATTTGCACGGCTTCACCTTACCACCCGAATGGGCATGTCGAAGGTGTCCCCGGCTATCGCCTCGTGTTCAGCTTTGGCGCGTCGCTGCTGTACCGTGTTCTTGTAAGCTGGCGCATCCACACATGGACTGCCCTGTACCGTGCTTACCGCCGCCGTGTGGTAGACACCATCACCTTCGAAAGTAATGACTTTCTGGCAGGCACCGAAATTTTGGTGAAGGCCATTCAGGCGGGCTTCCGCGTGACCGAGTTCCCGACCACGCTGCACGTCCGTACTTTCGGGCAATCGAGCATTAAAATCGCCCGTGTGACCCGCAGTCATTTGAAGTTCCAATGGCGCTTGCTCCTACAATCCTTGTTCGGCAAGTCCGCTTTTTCTCGTCCTGTTGAACGGAGTTCTTCGTAAATGTCGCCTTATGTATTCGTCGCCCTCAGCACCATCTTCGGTATTGCCGGACAGCTACTCTTAAAGCGTGGGATGGGCAGCATCGGTCAGTCCACAACTGGCAGCGCCAGTATGCTCAAACGCATCATCCTCTCGCCGTGGGTTGTGGGCGGGTTAATTGTCTACGGTTTAGGGGTCATCAACTGGCTCCTAGCCCTGTCGAGCTTTGAACTGAGCTATGTTTATCCCTTTGCCAGCCTGAGCTACATCGGCATCATCATCGGCTCGTACTTCATTTTCCGCGAACGGGTAACCGCCATGCGTGTGATGGGTATCGCCGTCATCATCGCTGGTGTACTCATCAGCAGCCAGAGTTAAGTATTTATCAGGTTAGGGGAAGCTAGTCGTAATGCAGCAACAAAAGAAGCAGATTGCCGTCATCGGCGGCGGTATTATGGGTGTCGCGCTCGCTTATAAACTGGCACAGCAGGGTATGCAGGTCAATGTTTACGAGCGTGGTGATAACCTCGGTGGTTTAGCCGGCTATATGCTTTATGACGGTGTGCGGATGGATCGTTTTTACCACACGATTCTGAGCAGCGACACCATGATGCAGTCGCTGATGGAAGAGGGCGGTGTGGTTGATAAGCGCCATTTCACCGCCACCAAGCAGGGCTTTTATGATAAGGGCAAGATGTATGATTTCAACACACCGGTTGACTTCATGCTGTTCCCGCCCCTCAACTTTTTCCAACGTTTCCGGTTGGGCTTGCAGGTCATCTACTCGCAGTTCGAAAGCGATTGGCGCAAAATGGATACCGTGCCAGTCGAGAAGTGGCTGCTGAAGGTCAGCGGTCGTGGCGCGTATGAAAAGGTTTGGAAGCCGCTGCTGCGGGCGAAGTTCGACACCACAGCCGAAAGTGTTCCTGCCACCTACATTTGGTCACGCCTGCGCCGCATGATGGGGACCCGTTCAGGTGTCACCTCTAAAGAGATGATGTGCTACCTTGAAAACGGCTACTACACGCTGATCGAAGGACTGGCGAAAAAGTGTGAAGCGCTGGGTGTGAAGTTCCACCTGAACGCGCCGATTGAGGAAATCGTTATCGAGAATGGTACTGCGACTGGTATCAAGCTGGGTGGTCAAACCCTGCCGTTCGACGCGGTGATTAGCACGTTGGCCTCGCCCATTCTTGGCGGTATCGTACCGCAGGCGGATGCAGCCTTCCGCACCAAGCTCGCCAAGCAGCAGTATCTGGGTGTGATGTGCCCGCTGTTGATCTTGAAGAAGCAGCTTGTGCCATACTATGTAGTCAATATCACCGACGAATCGATACCGTTTACGGCGGTGGTTGAAACGACCAACCTGATTGATCCCAAATACGTCAAGGACTATCATATTGTTTACCTGCCGAAGTACCTTGCACCGGACAGCCCGATTGCAACGTGGTCGGATGAGCAGGTCAAGACTGAATGGATGCGCCACTTCCGGCAGATGTTCCCGAACTTTGACGAGAAAGACATCGTGGAATTCATCGTGCAGCGGGCGAAGTTCGTCGAACCCATCCGTCCGATGAACACGTTGGATGATATTCCCAGCATCAAAACGCCGGTTGACCGCCTGTATATGGGGAATACGGTCATGATTTACCCCGACTTGGGAAACGGCGAGTCGGTTACGCGGTTTGCACTCAAAGTTGTCGAGCAGGTCACAGCGGATGCCCAAAAGTGGCCTGTTAAAACGCAGTCATCTGCGGTACAAACAGCGCTTACTTAATATTGCAAAGTTAGGTTTGGAATGAGTTCAATACAATCCGGGTCTCAAGCACGGGGGTTGCCACTCGTGCGAGTCATCGCGACGGGACTCGTCATAATCGTTAGCGTGTTCTTGCTGGTCTACAAACTCAGTGATTACCCCATTCCGTGGTATGACGAGGGATCGCATTTACACGTCGCGAAGAACTTTGCCCTGCACGGTGTCTATGCCGACAGCAGCAGTGAAGGGTACCGCCCATTTGGGCCGGCGGTCGGCGTTGGCCCGACCGTCATGCTGCCGATTGCCGGATTGTTCAGTGCATTTGGGGTGAGCATCCCCTTAGCGCGGCTGCTCATCGTCGTTTACAGCCTGCTTACCTTACTGCTCGTCTACAGCATCACCGCCAAACTAACGAGTTGGCCTTACGCGCTGCTGGCTGTGGTCATTCTGCTGCTGATTCCCTCCATCCGCTACCTGTATTACTCGCGGACGGTTGTGGGTGAAGTTCCCGGTCTCTTCTTCTTCTTTGCTGGTTTGCTCCTGTGGTTACACCCGCGTGGGCGCAGTGTCTTCGGCCTTGTTTGCGTCGGCATTCTCATCGGCTTCGCGACCATCACCAAGAACCAGTATGCCTTTTTCATCCTGCCCGGTTTGCTGCTGAACTGGATTGCTGATCTATTCTGGTATAAGCGGCGCGGTTGGCGCTACTATGTCATCCCCGGTGCGATTGCGGGCGTGATGTTCTTCGGTTGGCTGTATATTGTCATCGTCAAGCTCGGTCAAGGCGGTGACTTTGGCGAGAATTTGAAGACGCTACAGACGGCGGGCATGGGCGCTTTGATCGTCGTTGATGGCGACAGTATTCCCCGTGTGGCGCGTTTGCTGGCGGATGAAAACACGTTTGGTTCGCTGTTTATCGGGGCATTCATTTACAGCTTGCTCACCAGTTGGCGGCGTGATGAAGAAAGCCAACAGCGCGGCATTCTCGCCGTCTTTTTGTTCATGGCGACTGTCCTCTTCTGCGTGTCGCTCGGCTGGGATCGCTATGCTTTCGGCCCGGTTGCCCTCTCGGTTTTCTTTGTGATCCTGCTCATTCGCGATGGAGTAAGGGTGATTACAGCCGATAAGCTCGGTGTTATCGGGGTTATGCGGCAGGGCAAGCCGACACCCGCGTTGGCTTTAAGCGCACTGCTGGTCGGTTGGTTGGTGGTCACGGTGGTGTTTCCGCTTTATAACCGGTACCACGAACTCTCTACCCATTCAATGCATGATGCCTACCAAGCTGCTGACTGGATCAAAACCAATATCTCGCAGGACGATCTTATTGAAACTTGGGAACAAGAAATCGGGGTATTGACCGATAATAAGATTCATTACCCGCCGCAGCTTATTCTGGCCTACTCGGTTGATGCGGAGTGGCAGGGTGGTGATCCCGTTGCGGACTTTTACGACTTCCGCGAACCAGCGATGCCCGATTATGTCGTACGTGGGCCGTTCGGCGCGTTTACCGGTATCTATCCCGATGATCGCTTAGACGATTACGAAATCGTTCAAGAAATTGGCCCCTACCAAATTTTTAAACGCCTTAATTAAGCAGTGAAATAAGGAAAACAACGTGGCAATTCAAAGACGGAAGATAAGGTTCGGTTTTTGCGTTGGGGTTTTCGTCTTATTGAGCGCTGCGGTTACCAGTTTCACTGCTTTTGCGCGTGGGTCTGTTCCGACAGTTGAACAGGCTGCTGATCCTGCTGCGTCGGCTTGCTCTAGTCCAGCGAATGCCACGGTCGCCGAAAACTGCCTGCCCGGAACCGAAGGCTGGCAGAATATTGAATACTCGGCAGCGATTGACATTTTTGCCTCGGATGACAGTGTGAACGCCGGTGGCACACTCGACTTATTCGTTGATACCGAATCACCGTCCTTCGACCTCAAAATCTACCGGATTGGTTACTACGGCGGGATTGGTGCGCGTCTCATCCAAGAAGTGCCAAACCTGACGGGACAGCAGCAGCCATCCTGTATCCATGTTGAAGATGTCGGGTTACGTTCGTGCAGCAACTGGCAGGTTTCGTATACGCTCACTATCCCTGCCGATTGGGTGTCGGGCATTTACGCCGCTCAAACGATTGTTTCCGGCACAAACACGGCCAACGAAACGGTGTTCGCGGTACGGCAGGATGACCGCAAGTCGGACATGCTGTACCAGATGAGCACCACAACCTTCCAAGCCTACAATAACTACGATGGGAAGTCGGTTTACAACTCCAACAGCGGCACCTGCGACACGGTGGCGAATGCGCCGCGTGCGGTAAAAGTGTCCTTTAACCGGCCTTATAACGCTACCCCGCAAGACCCTAACTATTTTTATCGCGCGGAATACCCGATGGTGCGCTGGTTGGAGCAGCAGGGTTATGACATCACCTATTCAACTAATATGGATACGCACCGTTCCGGCCTACCGGGAGCGCATAACGCACTGCTCGACCACAAAATCTTCCTGCCCTCAGGCCATGACGAGTATTGGTCGCAACCGATGCGGGATGCGATCACTGCCGCCCGTGACGCGGGTGTGAATGTCGGCTTTTTTACGTCGAATACCGGTTATTGGCGTATCCGTTTTGAGCCTGATCCGGTGACGAATGAACCGGACAGCGTCATGGTGACTTACAAGTCAACCGAAAGCGGCAGCCCTGACCCCAGCGGCGAACCAACGGGGACATGGCGTGACCCGCAGGGGGCGAACAATCCTGAAAACGCGCTCATCGGTGTGATGTATATTGGTGATAACGACCGCATGTATTTCCCTTTACGCTTATCGTCCGAAACCATCTCCGATCCCTTGTTCCGGCATACAGGCTTACAGGACATGCCGCCAAACAGCTACATTGATGTGGGCAACCAAGTCATCGGTTGGGAATGGGACGCGGTTGCGGATAATGGTGTTTCACCGGACGGTCTGACCGTGCTTGCGAAAACGCCACTCTACGGGTTTTTGCTGCAAGATGCCGGACGTTCGGCAAACGGGAACATGGGGTCAGCCAGCGCCTATACAACACGCTATACTGCTCCGAGCGGCGCGATTGTGTTCGCCAGCGGCACGATACAGTGGTCATGGGGGTTAGGCGCGCAAGGCTTAGAAATCACACCGGTTGACCCCTACATTCAGCAGATTACCTACAACTTATTTGCGGATATGGGCGTACAGCCGACCACGCCAGTCGCTGACCTCATTCTTGATGGCAGCGATACGCCAGACCTCGCCCTGCCAACCGGCCAGATTAAGACCGAGGGTGAGGCTGCTCCACCCATCATTAGCGATGTGCAATCAACCGCTGACGATACCAGTTTTACCGTCTCGTGGAAAACCGACTTGCCCACGACCGGACAGTTGTGGTGGGGAACATCACCCGACCATATTATCAATCCGGCCTACCTGAATACGGAACATACGACTGACCACCGTTACACAGCGACAAATCTGATCGCGGGGCGCACCTATTACTTCAAATTTGTGACGATTACCGAAGAATGGGTACATACGGTTTCCGATACCGGAACAATTACCACTTCCACTGGCTCCATTCCGCAGCGGGTGCGTGCTGCCGTCGAACCGATTGCGCGTCAGGGTGCGTGTTGGGTGCGGGCGAACCGAACAGGAGCTGTTATCATGGGGGTGTTGGGTGTAGCGATTGTTGTGCTGTTGGTCACACCGTTCGTCGTGATGCGGCGCAGACGGCGGATGCAGCCCGCTTAGGGATATGCCGTTTCCCAACATTTCTGTAAACATTTAATCCGTGTTACGATCAGGTATCCAGTGTGAGCGCTGGATACCGTTATTTTTGGAAGTGTTTCGCCAGTCAAGTTTTGAGCAGGAGTTTCATGGACGTACATCTTTTGGGAATTCGGTTCTTTCCACGCCGGTTTGTCTCTACCCCGTTGTTCGTCACCGTTATTACCGTCCTGTTGGGATTAGCCACCACACTCCCTATAAAAGCCCAATCCACCTGTCCTGAGAACCCTGCAAATCCAGTGGTCGCCGAGAACTGCCTCGAAGGCACGACCGGTTGGATGATGAATAACTTCCTGAATGATGTTGAAGGGTTTGCTTCCAGTGATAGTGTGAACATTGGTGAAGAAGTTCACCTTTACGTGAATACGACTGCCCCGACCGTCAGCCTAAAGATTTTTCGAAGTGGCTATTACGGTGGTACCGGTGGCCGCCTGATCCGTGAAATCAATAACGTGTCGGGCAAAATTCAGCCCGAATGTATCTTTGCCGCCGATACCGGCCTGCGGAGCTGCGCCAACTGGGTCGCCTCTTATACCCTGAAAATTCCAGCCGATTGGGTATCGGGTATCTATGTCGTCAAATTGACGCGGCCAGATACAGGCGGCGAGAACTATATTCAGTTCGTGGTGCGGAACGACGACTACGATTCGGCCATTTTGTACCAGCAGAGTACCACAACCAATGCCGCTTACAACTTTTATGGGGGCAAATCCCTCTACGATTACAATAGCAATAATGTTTGTTTAACCGTTGCCGACTCCCAACGTGCGGTGAAAACATCACTCTTTCGACCGGAAGCGCATCTCGGTTGGAGCCATCACGACTTCTACAAGAACACCTATTTTCACTCCGAGTATCCGATGGTGCGCTGGTTAGAGCAGCAGGGCTATGATGTCACCTACTCAACCAACATGGATACCCACCGGTCAGGTAAAGCAGGGGCGCATAATGAACTGCTTGACCATCAGGTGTTCTTGTCGGTCGGGCATGACGAATATTGGTCGCAACCGATACGCGACGCGATGACCGCAGCCCGTGATGCCGGTGTGCATTTAGGCTTTTTCACCGCCAACACGGGTTACTGGCGCATTCGTTTCGAGCCTGACCCGATTACCAATGTACCGGACAGTGTGATGGTGTCTTATAAGTCGACCGAAAGCGGCAGCCCTGACCCCAGCGGCGACCCAACGGGTACGTGGCGTGATCCGGTCGGCGCGAACGACCCTGAAAATGCGCTGATGGGGGTGATGTATATCGGTGATCTGACACGCCTCTACTTCCCGCTGCGCCTGTCGTCCGAGTTCACTGCCGATCCGCTGTTCCGGCATACGGGCTTACAGGATTTGCCCGAAAATTCGTACCTTGATGTCGGTGATCAAATTATCGGCTGGGAGTGGGACGCGCCCGCTGATAATGGCGTATCACCGGATGGTTTAACCGTGCTTGCCAAAACCCCGATGTACGGCTTCCGGCTGCAAGACGCAGGGCGGTATAAGAACGGCAACCTCGGCCTCTCGGATGCCACCACGACGTATTATGTCGCGCCGAGTGGGGCGATTGTGTTCGCCAGCGGCACGATACAGTGGTCATGGGGCTTGGGCGCGCAGGGTGTACAGATCGTACCAGCCGACCCCTATATCGCTCAGGTCACATACAATCTACTCGCGGATATGGGGCAGCAGCCCGCTACGCCGTCCGAGGAACTTATTCTCGATGGCAGCGATACCCCTGACCGACCACTCCCGACCGAACGTATTCGCACGGTCGGCGAAGCAGTGCCGCCCGCCATCAGCGATATTCAAGTGACCGCTGACGACACCACCTTCACCGTCAATTGGAAAACCGATGTGGAGGCGACCGGGCAGCTCTGGTATGGCACAGACCCCGAACACCTCATCAACGCGGTTTTAACGGAGAAGGTTCTGGTACGCGAACACAGCCATACGGCGCAGTATCTGGTTTCCGGTCGTACCTACTACTTTAAAGTCGTGTCGGCGAACGCCGAATGGGCGTTTACGATTTCCGACGGTGGAACAATTACAACACCGACTTCATCCATTACCCAGCGTTTACGCACCACCTTCGGCCCGCTGGCCCAGCAGGGCAACTGTTGGATACGCGCCAACCGAACGGGTGCGATCATTATCGGGGTATTGGGCGTGGTGATTGTCGGGTTGCTGATTGCTCCATTTGTCATCATGCGGCGGCGGCGTAAAGCGCGGGCGCTGCGAGCTGCTTAAACAACAAAAAATCCCTGTCAACTTGGCAGGGATTTTAATTTCAGTGTTTAAATTAACGTGTGTATTTACACCCGCATCAAGCGAATGCTTTCTTCGAGCTTGCCGGTTTTCGACCGCGCATGGGTGGAAACCGCAAAACGGTTGTCGCCGCTTTCGTCCTGCCGCAGCGCGAGCGTCAGCGTGAGTTTGCCAAAACGTACAAGATCGCCATCGCGCAGGTAGCAGGGGCTAAAGGCTGCAAGGGCTTCGCCGTTGACGAAGGTTCCGTTACGGCTGCCCAAATCCATCAGATAAACACCCGCTTCGTTGCATTCCAGCGTTGCGTGAATGCGTGAGATACCGTGTTCCGCTGCTTGAAAGCGTGCCAAATCGAGATCAGGGCGATCTGCCATGCGGTTGGACTGGCGACCCAAAATTAGGCGTTCCGCCATCTTGAGTGATATGGCGAGTTGGTCATCACCGATATGGAAGGTGAGGGTATGAATAGGTTGATGACGGCTGCCGGGGTAGCTCAGGGGTCGTGTTGCGTCGAGGTTATCGGTTAAAAGCTGACCACATTCAACACAAACAGGTGACTGCTGCGCGTTCGCAAATTGGCATCGCGGGCAAATATGCTGGTTCACCCTGCACCCCCTGAAAGTCAAACGAAATGGTGTGTTACGAAGTAAGTAACCTATATATCATAGCGTGTGCTATTGATAAGCGCATGGGAATTTAGTACTGGTAAAGCCGTGTTTCAGGATTGTAATGGCGATTTCGAATATCACAGGGGATATATTCGCGGCTGCTACAGTGCGTCAAACGTGCTATCGAAATGAATAAGAGCGAGGCGACTACCCCGCTCTTATTTCGTGATTGACCGGAGCGAACTCCAGCTTTTATTCCGAGAGGGTCAGCACGATACGGGCAAGACCCGTTTCTTGGTCATAGTTGCTGGTGATGCTGGCGCTGCTGACGAGGTTCAAAAGGGCGGCAAGCTGTGCGCTATCGCGTGAACTGCCCATCAGTTCCATGACATCTACGAGCGGTTTCAATCCTTCGCTGCCGAAGTAAGCGACGATGCTTGGCGAAGAAACGAAGTACTGTCCGGCTTCAGCAAAGGCAGCGTCGCTGTCGAATCCGCCGCTTCCTTCGAGGGCGGCTTCCGCTGCGCGGCGCGTGCCGAAGAACAGCAGGTTATCGCTGCTCGCCAGTATCAGCTCGACGGGGAAGGGTGCGCCAGTTTGAATAGGCGTAATCACAAGGGCTTCGATGCCGCCGATTGTTTCGGTCGAGAGTTCGAGTTCTTCGGACTCATTCAGCGACTTGGTAATGCCTTCCGCAATCGCCGGGCCAATGGTCGGGTCGGTCATTTCGGTCAAGAAGCCGAAATCGACCGGAAGCTGCTTCATGACATCTGCTTGGCTGGAAAGGTCGCTTAAGGCGGGGCTGAGAGTCAGGTACAGCGCGTAATCACCTTCCATCGCCGGCAAGATTTCAGTTTCGAGGTCTTTACCCGTGAGGATCTTAATCAGCGCACCAACCTGCCCGATACCCTTTTCAATATCCGCCGATTGGAATTCACTCGACTGCATCATGTCGGCTTGGGTCTTCAAATTATTGATGCCATTCAAAATACTGGCACCGAGGTTCGTGCTGTGAATGACCAGCGGTGAACCCGTGAGAATGTTGGCGGCGAATGCGGGATCGACCGCAACCGGCATCGCGGTGTTCATACCCGCCGCCGATAAATCCGACATGATTTGACCGTAGGGCAGCGCAACATCAATTGTCAGTGAACGCTCATCCAACACCGTAAAGCCGATGACTTCGGGTGGGAAGTTCTCGAACAGGGGGAGGTAATTTTCCATCATCGCGGCTTGCGCGTCCGCCATACCCGATTGGTCGGACAGGGTTGCCATCGCTTGCTTGAACACATCCGCCAAGTTGAAGTACAGGGTGATGTTGTAATCAGGTTCCGGCAGCAGGGCGAGACTGTCGGTGAATATGGCATTTTCACTAAGCGGCGACTCTTGACCTTCTAACGGAAGATCCTCTTCATAAACCGCTATGAACAGCACGTCGTTACCAATGGCGACGATACCGGGGCCGCGTTCCGTGTTGTCCGACTTGAAGATGACGAAGTCGCCCTCAGTGGTCTTTTCGTAGGTTGTCGTTGACACTTTCGCAAGTGCTGTTTCCCAGAAGGCTTCCGCAGCCGCTTTATCCTTTAATTGGGCAGCCAATAAAAAGTGTGGTGGGGGTTCCTCCTCTGCGCTATCCGCACGTCCCATCAAGCCTTCAAAGGACATAATGCCGATGCTGGCGACATCGCCCAGCCACGACCGGACTTCCGAGTCGAAGTCACCATCGCCAAGACCTTCGCCAATGGCTTTGTCGAGCTGGTCGGCAATCGACTCCGGTTTTTCCATACCCGGAATTTGGGCGGCGATTTTGGCGAACAGGTCGTCAATTTCCTGAATATAAGCATCGTCCGTTCGCAGGCTGACCAGAAATGCGGTATCGGCAGGGAAGTAGCTTGCCAGCGTGTTTAATTCGGCTGTTGGGGCGGCTGCCACCGGGGCGATCAGTGCGCTGGCTGCCACTAAAAGAATCACGAATAGGGCTATAATTTTCTTCAAAATGTCCTCCTAATGCTTCATATCAAGGGGTAAGATTTTTCACTTACACTCCCTCTACAGTACGTTCGAACCTTTGGAAAAGTTCCCACTGCGGCGTTTTTTCCTCGTTTTACGGCTCAAAATTACCTTTGTTTCAAGACACTGATTGCGTGTTATTGCGACCTTAACAGACCGTCTCTATGGTCACATCTCATCGCAGTTGGATGTGAATATGATGAGAACGGCTTACAGAGAGCCTAGATTTTTTGTTTTAGGCTTGTGGTTTGTTAATATCAGTCGCTCAATTGACCGTTTTGGTCAATATAATGTGTCCGTGTAGCCAAAGGAAATTCTCATGTCTAGTATCCGCGAAATTGCTTTACCCGGCATCGGCCAAAAGTTTGAGATTATTACCCGCAGCGGTGATAAGCTCGTGGTCATCGTGCATGATGACGGTCGGCGTGAGTTGTACCACTTCTATCACAACGACCCGACCGACAGCATTTCGATGATTAGCTTGGATGATGTCGAGTCCCGTCAGGTGTCCGCCATTATTGGTGGGGCAGTCTATAAGCCGAAGGCTCTGGAGTCGATTGAAGTCATGCTCGGTGACCTGGTGATCGAATGGTACAAACTCGAACCCAATAGCTGGGGCATTGGCAAAACTATTGGTGAATTGGAAGTTCGCAAAAAGACTTCCGCCACCATCGTCGCCCTCATTAATGCTGACGAATCCAAGATCGTCAACCCGGGGCCAGATCAAGTGTTACGTACAGGTATGACCGTAGTCGCGATGGGTGAACGGCAGCAGATTCACACCTTCAAGCGGCTTATCTTGAACGGAGGACCGTAAATTTGGAACACCATATTGTATTCGAAGCTGGCGTTGCCCTCGTCTTAATGGCTGTTGCGGGCATCATTTCCTCGCGTTTGCGTTTCTCCATTGTTCCTCTGTTGATCCTTGCTGGTATGGTTGTCGGCCCACATGCTCCCCATTTTTGGATAATCGATTTACGGTTTATCACCACCGCGCCCCTCATCGAGTTTATGGGACGGCTCGGCGTGTTGTTTCTGCTTTTCTATTTAGGGCTGGAATTTTCAGTTGGCCGCTTAGTCAAAGCCGGTCGGTCGATTGCTGTTGGCGGTACGATTTACATCGCCATCAACTTTACACTTGGCATCGGGTTTGCCCTGCTGCAAGGCTGGCCGCTTAAAGAAGTGTTGGTCGCGGCTGGTATCACCACCATTTCTTCGAGCGCGATTGTCGCCAAAGTGCTGGTCGATCTGCGGCGTACCGCGAACCCTGAAACCGAGATGATCCTTGGGATCATCATGTTTGAAGATGTGTTTCTCGCAGTCTATCTGTCGATTGTTTCCGGGCTTGTACTCAGTTCTGCCGCTTCGCTAGGAGCAGTGGTGAGTTCTGCCTTACTCGCCTTAGGGTTTATGATTGGCTTGCTGGTCGTTGGACGGCTCGCCATTCCCTTACTGAATCGCTTCTTAAACATCACGTCTGATGAAGTGTTCTTACTGGTTGTCTTTGCCATGCTGCTGTTAGTGGCTGGCTTTTCCGAAACCATTCACGTTGCCGAAGCTATTGGCGCACTCTTGGTTGGTTTGGTGCTGGCGGAAACCGAGCATGTTAAACGGATTGAGCATCTGGTGATCCCGTTCCGTGACTTTTTCGGCGCGGTGTTCTTCTTCAGTTTCGGACTCTCGATTGACCCATTGACGTTGGGGGGGGCCGTAGGCATCGCTTTAGCCGCCGTTATCCTGACGATTATCGGTAACTATGTCGCCGGTATTTTCGCAGGGCGGAGTGCAAATTTACCGCCTCGCGCGTCGTCCAACATCGGGTTAACCATTGTTTCGCGTGGTGAGTTTTCGATCATCTTGGCAAACCTCGCCCAGAGTGGTGGTTTGCTCCCGATCTTGCAGCCTTTCTCGGCGCTCTACGTGCTGCTGCTCGCCATTTTAGGGCCGCTGCTCACTAAAGAGTCGAAGCATATTCATAACTTCGTCAGCCGGTTTATCCCTGCTTTACGCGCACCGCCAAAAGTGGAAGCTGCCGCTGATTAGGAAGCTGTGTTTGCTCGTGCTTACTGAACTCAGTAAGCAGGAAGGGAATGGCCTCGAACCATTTCCTTTTTTATTGCCTGCATTCATTTGGGGATGACCACCGACTTACGCTAAAATGGGTACACGGCTAAATACATATTCTTACGGATAAAACTTATGACGACCCAGCCTGCCGATTTGCCGCTGTCTCCACCCGAATACCCCACCGCTCAAACCAAACCTCAACGTCGGCGTGTCCCTTGGCGCTGGATTATCGGCATCCCGCTGATGCTCATCGCGGCGCTGATTGTGGCGGCTGCGTACCTGCCCGTGCCGGAGGATAAACCAATCCCCTTAGCCCAGCAGGGCGGCGGCGCTCGGCAAGAAGGCGCTGCCATCAGCGGTTTACAAGCCGCGTGGCCGGAAGTCGCCACGCCTGACCCTGACCAAGCCGCGCTCGGTAAGCTGCTTTTCTACGATCCCATTCTCTCGGCAAATGATGACCTCTCGTGTGCGAGCTGCCACCATCCCGACTTGGGCTTTAGTGATGGCAAGCCAGTTGCGATTGGCGCACACGGCGAGGATTTGCGCCGTAACGCCCCTTCGCTCTGGAACGTGGCCTATATGACGAGCTTGTTCTGGGACGGTCGTGCCAAGTCGCTCGAAGAACAGATGCTCACGCCATTGACCAATGAGAATGAAATGGCCGCCAACCCTGAGGAATTGGTCACGCAGCTTGCCGCTATCCCTGAATATCAAACGGCGTTCAATGCCGCCTTCACCGATGGCCTAACCATGAATAACGTCGGTATGGCGATTGCGGCCTTCGAGCGCACACTCGTGGCTCACGACTCGCCGTTCGACCGTTTCGCGGCGGGTGACTTTAATGCGCTCACGCCTGCCCAGCGGCGCGGTTTCAACGTGTTCCGCAGCGCACAAACTCGCTGCTTCGAGTGCCACACCTACCCGACTTTCACCAACAACACCTTTAGCGTCCTCGGCGTGCCGGATACCAACCCGCTTAACCCTGACTTGGGACAGGTCGAAATCGTCAACGGGCCGGATTCAACCCGTGCCTTCCGCACTCCCGGTCTGCGGAACGTAGCCCTAACTGCGCCTTACATGCATAACGGCGTATTCACCACGCTCGAAGAAGTGGTCGATTTCTATGCCAAAGGTGGCGGCCCGGCCTTCGGTGTGGATGTGCCGCCGGATGAGTTCCTGCAAGGCTTCACCCTGACCGACCAACAAACCAGCGATCTGGTCGCGTTTATGTATGCGCTCACGGATGAGCCAACCGACCTTATCGCCGTCCCAACGAGCGTACCATCCGGTTTGCCTGTTGTGGCGCACATGCAAAATCCGGCGCGTGATCTGGTCGAACGTTCGGACGCGCCGCCTACCGCTGCCCTTGAAGAACGCCCACCGCAAACCATCACGGTGAAGCCCGGCGACACCATCCAATCGGGTGTCGATCAAGCCCAGCCGGGGGATACGGTACTGGTCGAGCCGGGTGTTTATAACGAAACGGTCTATGTCGATATTCCCGGCATCACGATCAAGGGCATCGTCAATGGCGGCGAACGCCCGTGGCTCGACGGTCAAAAGGTGATGAGTGACGGGTTTAACACGACCGGCGACGACTTCACGCTGGAAGGCTTCGGAATCAAGAATTACATCGGTAACGGTGTACTGACGACCGGAGCCGAGCGCGTCATCTATCGGGACATCATCATTCAGGATACGGGTTTGTACGGCCTGTATCCGGTGGAAAGCACCGACATCCTCATCGAGCATAACATCGTCAGCGGTATCGCCGACGCGGGTATCTATGTGGGGCAAAGCCGGGGGCCGATCATCGTTCGCAATAACGAGGTGTTCAACAACGTCACCGGCATCGAGATCGAGAACAGCACCAATGCGGATGTCTACGACAACTACGCCCACGACAACAGCGGCGCGATCCTCGTGTTCTTACTGCCCAACAACCCATCAAAGGTCGGTTACAACACCCGCGTCTATAACAACCGAATCGAGAACAATAACCACCCGAACTTCGGCAAACCGAATTCGACCGTTTCCAAAGTGCCGCCGGGAACGGGCATCATGATTATGACCGCCGATAACACCGAGGTCTTTAATAACACCATCACTGGCAACCAGAGTTTCGGTATTGGCCTCACCAGCCTCTACACGCTCTACAGCCGTGACACGGTGTTCGACCTCGGCGTGCTGCCGGAAAATAATTGGATACACGACAACCACTTCGAGAACAACGGTTATGCGCCACAGGGGATGCTCAAAGAGTTGGGCTTGGACGGCGCGGATTTGTTGTGGACGGGCGAGGGTTGGAACAATTCGTGGGACGAACCGAATGCCAGCCGCTTCCCGCCGCTGCTCCCCGGTCGCAACTGGGCAGACCCGGCCAAGCGCGGCATCTGGCGTGTGTACGACATCCTCATCGGTATGCTGCTGTAGTTAACTTCTAATATATGGGAGCACCTGTGTGTGCTCCCTCTTTAATCCACTTTAAGGAAATGTGATAAAATTCAGATTAATTCCCACAAATCGTTTCATTTCACCCCCTGCTTGCTCTTACTTACTTGGGCAGCAGTCCTTTCATGCGGCTGTACATAAATCGTGTTGCCCGCTTGGGACTCGCGCGATAAAGAAAATTCATCATCTTGGCATCATTACCCACATAAACCTGAAATTGATCGCGTTCCATTCCGTTGATGATAATCGCTGCTGCGTCTGGTGCCGATGTCGTCGGGAAACTTTGCGACGATTCACTACCGCCTGCCGCTGGTATCGCTACGCCGGAGTTTTGAGTAATGTTGGTTGCAATCGCACCGGGAAAAACAACCGTAACACGAATATTGGTTTCGGTCAGCTCGGAGTACAAGCCTTCTGATAATAATTTCACTGCTGCTTTTGAAGCGCCATATACGGTTTGCCCCGGCACCGGGAAGAATCCGCCCATGCTCGACACATTGACAATGTGGGCGGTAGGGCGCTTGTACAAATGCGGTAAGAAGGTTTTGGTCATATAAATCACGCCATACAAGTTCACATTCATGACGCGCTCAATCGCTTCATAGGTCAAATCGTTGAAGCGCACAAAAGGTTGAATGATTCCCGCATTGTTGATGATGCCGTCTACCGTATTGTGTGCTTGTATAACCGCTTCTGGCAAGGCTTCGACCGCTTTACGATCCGTCACATTTACGACATGAACACTGATGTTGTCTCGCTGCCCTCCGGCAAGGGCGACCGTTTCATTTAAGGCGTTTTCGTTAAGGTCTACCGCAGCAACACGCGCCCCTCTGTTCACCAATCCAAGCGCGAGGGCGCGCCCCATTCCACTGCCCGCACCTGTCACCACAATGGTCTTATCCTTCACCTTCATGAGATTATCCTTTCAAAGAATTAATTTTCACAGCCTATCTCGATGTTGGATGCAGCCTGAGCCACGTAGATCATGGCACATGGGTAAGGCAGTTCGCAAGTATCCAAAATCTCATCAATCCCTTATCCACTTTTGCCGACTGGTTCTTCCATTTAACCACCATGCTCCTACAATAATCGCGTTAGTAGTTCCATCTATTCAAAACGAGGTCTTTTCTAATGCAACTACGAATTCTCTCTTTACTAACACTGGCGATGATCCTCGCCGCCGCGTGCAGCCCCGCCGCGACCCCGCCGACGGCTCAGTCTCCATCGGCTTCTAGCGAAAGCACACCCACGCCTGAAACCCTACAGGATGGGGCAGCAGGTGCGGTTGCCAGCAGCGACAGTGGTTTGGGTGGTATCGCCCAGCAGCCGGTCGCCACCTGCGCCGACGTGACCGACCCGAATATCACCATGCCGGAAAACAGTAACCAGCAGCAGTTCAGCGCCCCTGAACAGGTCATCGAAAATTCACATACCTACTGTGCCATCGTCACGACGGAGCATGGGCGCTTCATCATCCAGTTGAATCCCGTGAACGCGCCCCAAAACGTCAATAACTTTGTGTTCTTGGCCTCAAAAGGTTTCTATGATGGCATTGGCTTCCACCGCGTCATCCCCGGTTTCATGGCGCAAACAGGTGATCCCACCGGTACGGGTGGCGGTGGCCCCGGTTACAACAACATTCCGCTGGAAGCCACCGGCCCGATGAAGTACGACAAGCCCGGTGTCGTCGGCGTGGCGCGTACTAACCAGCCGAACTCGGCGGGCAGCCAGTTCTTCATCACCTTTGATAACGCCTCGTTCCTCGACAACGGCTATACCATCCTCGGCGAAGTCGTTGAAGGTATGGATGTGGTCAACCAGATTAAGGTGCGTGATACGGACTCCGACCCCAATGCCAACTCGATTGTGCCGGAACGCCTCATCAGCATCCGCATCGTGGACATCGGCGCGAAATAAGCGAACTCGGCATTAAGGCCGATAACACAATACGTAAAAGGGCGGACATAATTGTGTCCGCCCTTTTTGTATACTTGAAACGTTCGTGGTTTAGAGGATCGGTGCATTCGGCTTGCGGTGAACGAATTTACCTTCGCCGTTCTTGCCCAGCCACAGGTTGCCGTTGACGAGGCGCTTGCCACGCAGATACACCTGCTGCGGCACACCCTTAACAGTCATGCCTTCATAGACGTTGTAATCGGTTTTCATGTGGTGGGTGCTGGCGCTGATGGTATGACTTGCGTTCGGGTCCCACACGAGAATATCGGCATCCGTACCCACGGCAATCGTGCCTTTTTGCGGGTAACAGCCAAAAATCTTCGCCGGATTGGTGCTGTTCAGTTCGACGAAACGGCTCGGTGAAATCTTGCCGCTGTTCACACCGAGGTGCCACATGACCATCATGCGGTCTTCGATGCCGGGCATACCGTTGGGAATCTTGGAGAAGTCGCCCTTGCCCAGTTCCTTACCGGGGCGGCGGTAGCTGGGGTCTTGCGCTTCATACGCAGTCCAGTCGCCACCGTTGTGCGCCTTCGCCCATTCTTGGACAGGGCCAACACCGCCTTCGTACCAGAAGTCGCAGTGGTCGGTGCTGACGGCTTGCAGCGTTCCGTCTTTAACCGCTTGCCACAGGACGGCATGATGTTCTTCGTTGCGGACGGGCGGTGAGCAGACGTATTTCGCGCCTTCAAAACCGGGAGCGCCGAGGTGCTTATCGCGGGTGACGTAGAAATACTGGACGCAGGTTTCGCCCATCACCGGATAACCCAGCTCGCGGGCGCGGCGGATCGCTTCGACAGCCGGTTCGCAGGTGACGTGTACGACGTACAGGCGGCAGTTGGTGAGGCCGGAGAGGACGGCAGCGCGGTTGGTCGCTTCGCCTTCGATTTCCGGGGGGCGGGATGAATAGTGGTCAACCGGATCGGTTTTACCCGCAGCGAGCAGTTGCTTACGCAGTTGTTCTTCGACATCACCATTTTCGGCGTGAACCATGACCATCATGCCGTGCTTGGCGGCTTGGCTCATGGCGAGGTACAAGGTCTTGTCGTCGATTTGGAAAACATTCTTGTAGGCCATGAACAGCTTGAGGCTGGTGACACCTTCATCAATGAGCGTGGGGATTTCCTCCAGCACCTCATCGCGCAGGTCGGTCACGCCGATGTGAAAGCTGTAGTCGATCTGGGCAGGTTTGGCTTTTTCGCGCCAGATGTCCAGCGCATCATGCAGTTTGCCACCTTTAGGCTGCATGGCGAAGTCGATATGCATGGTCGTTCCGCCGAACGCCGCCGCTTTATGTCCGGTATCGAAGTCGTCGTTGCTATACGTGCCACCGAAAGCGAGGTCAAGATGTGTATGCACATCAATACCACCCGGCATGAGATATTTGCCATCGCACGGGACAACTTCATGCCCTTGCGTGGGGATGTCTTGACCGATTAAGACAATTTTTTCGCCTTCGACCAAGACATCCGCTTTAACCATATCACTCGCCGTTACGATGGTGCCGTTTTTAAAGAGTGTTCCCATAAAGATGCTCCTAAAAGGGTGCTGTTGGCGATTAACTCGAAATTTGATTGTAACGCGGCGAAAGCAGAATGGGTATAAAATGCGGGTGAACGGGAACCAGATGGCCTGACAAAGCGTCATCTTATAGAGTAAGTTGGGTTCGCGCATCACCGGACATTTTTGCCAATCGTTATTCATTAAGGAGGACATCAATGTCAAAACGCTATCAATGTCACGTTAGTCTATTATTCGTATGGCTTCTGGCGCTCGTTGGCATCTCCGCCGTGGGGGCGCAGGACACACTGCTGGAAGAACAGCCCCTGATGCAAATGCTGGCGCGTATTCCAAATACGACTTTAGCCCGCACTGAAATTTACTTCAATGACAAGCAAGCGGTGGAAACGGCGTATCCCGATACACGGGTGCCGGAAAGTTTTGCCGAGTTTGTCGCCGCGAACGATGCCAACGGCGAAGACCCTGACTTGATGCCAATCGAGTTGTGGTGGCGTGTATGGCGCAATCAAGCATCGGCGATTTCCGCGCGTTACATGCAGCTTGGCGATGAGACGATGGCAGCTATGGGGTTAGATTACTTTCAAATCGACCAAGAAATGACCTATGGAACACCCCCCAACCAGAGCATGCAACTGGCTGGTAATTTTGATTTGAATAAGGTACGCGCCGCCTACATGCTGCGTGGCTATGTGGCTCAAGAGGGCGATGTCGAACTCTTATGCCCCGAAGCCGGATGCGATACCGGCAGCAAGACCAACCTCGCTGACCGCAACCCGGCGAACCTTTTCGGCGGCGATCTTGGGCGCAGCCAACCCGTGCTGATTGCAGATGGCGCATTGATTAGTTCGCCCAGCGAAGTCGCCATGAATGATAACGTAGATGTAATCACCGGTGATGAGCAGTCATTAGCCGATTTGCCCCAGTACCGTGCCGCAGCCGCAGCCATCACCTCCGAAGGGACGTTGCTCCAAGCCTACTTCTGGGATGGCGAACTACTGTTGAGCATGAATCAGTTTTCACCCGCCGCACTAATTCTTGGTGAACAAGCGACACCGGAACTCATTAAACGCTTCTACGAGGACTTACTGAAAGATTACGTTGAACTTCCGCCGTATCAACTGATGACATTTGCGGATGTAGCAACCGAAACCGAGCAAATGGGTCAGGTCGCGCTGGTCTACACCACCGAAGAAGCCGCGAACACAGCGGCGGAAGTGATCCCTGCCCGCATCGACACGTATGAAAGCATCGCGGTGAGGCGGTCGCTGCGTGAGATACTGGATGAACGTCGGGTAGCGGAGCCAGTCATTCGCATTGTGGAACA
The DNA here is from genome assembly GCA_020161935.1 of Chloroflexota bacterium. Taxonomy (GTDB): domain Bacteria; phylum Chloroflexota; class Anaerolineae; order Aggregatilineales; family Phototrophicaceae; genus CFX2. Next base: position 366,686 of record JAIUNI010000002.1, on the reverse strand, counting down.
TGAAGGCGCTTATGTCGTTCTCGTGAGCTTCCCCACGCCCAAAGCCACTGGCGAAACGCTGCTCCAGTTCGATGTTACCAGTCCCGTACAGCCGGACGTTACACCTCCGGGCTTGATCTATCGGTTGCTAATCGACGGTGCGATGCGCCGCGACTTGGGTTGGTTGAATACCGTCCCGCGCTCAACAATCGAGGCGTTAGCAGGGCAGTAGAACCCGATGAAATAAAAACGGCGACCTGCCTCTCGAAGTTGAGGAGCAGGTCGTCACCTGTTACGTATCCGTCTTTTAGTCTGCTGTTTTCGGCGTGACCCGTACCGTATGCACGGCGATGTCCGATGTGTGCCGGAGCAGCAGCAAATCCCCTTCGATAGAATAACTGCCGTCCGAAACTTCGACGGTGTAACCCTGTGGATATTGGTAATCCGGCAAGAAGATTTCGGTAGGCGCAGTCACGTTAGCATCATGACGAAAAACCAGTTCAAAGGTTTTGGTCGCCAGTTCGAACGTCATCCTCATCGGTTCCCCTGCCACTTTAGGGGCGTAAGGCCGCACAATCGCCGGCAGCCCACGCCCGCCCGAATGAATGTCATCCGCGTCCTGCTGGTCACGGCTAAAGATCGACAGGTCTTCATCGTTCCACAAGTCACCCCGTTCGTTGCTGTTGTCGGCGGTGTAGTTCCAGATCGTACAATTGAGCAGGTTGGCATCCATCGCGTCGTAATACATATCCAACGCTTGGATGTGTGTCGAGAAGTCACCGGATTGATACGCCCGTTTTTCATCCAGATCAAACGGGATACCGAACTCACCAATAAGCGTAGGAATATTGCCCATTTGGTTATGGCTTACTGCTTTTGCGGCGGCAAGTTGGTCAGTAAACGCTTGAGCAACGGCTTCCGCGCCTGTGACGGCCTCTTTCGTCGTGAAGTTGACTGTAAATTCCGGGTTGAACTGCTTGGTCATCAGGGTGATGCCGTCATACCAGTGGGCAGCATTTACAGCCTGCGCGGCATCATCATCGCTCCAATGGGGATGTGCGCCGCCGGGAACACCTTCTAGAAATAGCAGGGCTTTGGGGTGTATTTCGCGGATTGTCGTGATGAACCGCTTCATAAATGGTTTGAGGTATCCTTCGGCAAAGTTGACCGGATGCCCATCTTTAACTGCAAAATGATCGGGTCGCAGCAGTTGGGGCATACCACCCTCATCTGACCATACCCCATTTTGTTTCCACACACAGTCATAACCTTTGCGCCACAAGTGTACGCCTTTGGGATTCAACATTTCTTGACCGACAGTCTCTGCACCGTTGAAGCTCATTTGTAGGACATCTACCGTTTGCGGGAAGCCTGCACCAAGCAGCATGGCTTGGTAGGGCGTAGGCGATGCCCCCAGTGCCAGCAGGGATACATGATGGTCGGCAAGGTTACGGATGCCGATGAAACCACCGCCGGGTTCGTTCAGGCTGTCGTAGCCCACCACGTTGGGTAAATCGTTCAGGCGTAAGGCCACCTGCTTAATCGCATGGATGTAGTGGCTCTGTAGATATTCCTGCACTGGAACGCCGTCAATTTTGGTCGCAGGTGCAAAGTCACTGCCGCCAAAGAATAAGGTAAACATTGTGCCTGCGCCCAATTTATCATAGTTGGTCGGCCAGATCATGCGTGGGAAAGGGTCGCCATGTGTTTGATGGGTGATCGCCGCCCCTGTCTCGGCAATTTTGGTGATGTCCATGCCGACCGCTTCCAGTGTCCAACCGGGAGCGCCATCACCACCTGTCCAGCGACTCCACACATCCTGATGCGGGTCAATAAACACACTGATGTCGTACTCAGCCGCTTTGATGATGATTGCGCGGATGTAATCAAGATAGGCTTGGTCATACTCACCGGGCGCGGTATGTTCAACCGCTTCCCACGTAATGAGGAATCGCAGGAAGGTCATACCCCATGCGCGTAAGCGGCGAAAATGCTCATCGGCTTCGGAAAGAGGGAAAGGCCGCCCGACAAACGATACTTCCCGGTGATCGTAAAACCCTTCGCGGCGATACGTGGCACCGTTGGGGGAAAATGGCAGTTTGGTGCTGCCGCCGAGGTTGACACCGCGCAGAATTTGTGTTCGTCCCTGTTCATCCTTAAACCACATGCCATCGGTGTACATCATCACTCCTTTTTAAAGTAAAAGGCTGATTATGACATGCTAACAACATACTGTCAGTGAACGAACGCATGACACGAATGTGAGATTGTTTACTTCTTTGGGGGCAAAGACAAGCGTTTCGCCGCAAGTTCGGCTTCCAACTCGGCGCGGCGTTCGGCGCTGGCGACACGGGCAGCCGCGAGGGTTTCTTCCCAACCGGCTTTGAGGTTGGCGATAAGCTGTTGGCCGGATGTGGGCGCGAACAGCGTGACGACCAACGCACCGACACCCGCACCGAGCGCCAAACCCAAGAATAAACTGGCAATCTTCCGCATGGTATGAACCTCCGTCAATATGCTTCTATTATACAGAGTATTGTAACGGGTGTCAGTTTGCGGCTTATAGGTAAATCCGCTATCTTTCTATGAGTAATATAGGCTAATGTTAGCAGTGAGAATGAGGTCAATATGCAGCCGACACCCCCAGTAGAACCAGCAGCCGAGCAGTGGGTTTGGTCGCCGTGGGTGCGCCAATTCGTAACCGTGGCGCTGGTGGTGGCTTGTGTCTACGCCCTCACGCTGTTAGGGCCAATCTTAAGCATCCTCATCACCACATTCTTGCTCTCATTCCTCATCTTCGTGCCGTCGCGCTTAATCGCCAAGTACACGCGCTTGAATTATACCGGCTCGGTGCTGCTGGTGTTTCTGTTCATCTTGATCTTGATTTTTGTGCTGGTGCTGGTCATCGCGCCGAGCGTCGCGCAGGTTTCGAGGACGGTAGGTACAGGGCTTTCGACCGAACTGCGAACGTTCGAGACCTCCATCCTCCAATGGGATCCCGCACAGGGGAATTATGAGTATATTGTTTTAGGCTTGTTCCCGCTTGATATTACGCCAATTGCCGCGCAAATTCGCGAGGCGCTGCTGGCGGCTGACCCACAAGCGGCGGCTGACCTTGCCACACAGGCGATTAGTAACATTCCGTCGTCCCTCAACATCGGGCAAATTGTCGGGACGGCGACACAGGTCATTACCGCACTGATCGGTACCTTTACCACCTTCTTTTCAACCCTGTTCCTCGGCTTGTTCTTATCCCTCCTCATTCTGCTCGAACTGCCGCGTTACCAGAGTATGATTTTGACGGGTGGCTCCGTGCCGTTTCAGCGTGAGATCCGCTTGATCGGCGGGCAGATTATGAACGTCTGGCAAGGGTTCTTCCGTGGTCAGCTCTTGTTGGCGATCATCATCGGGGTCATTACCTTTTTGCAGTTGGCGATTATGGGCGTGCAGGGTGCAGTCACCATCTCGATTATCGTCGCCGTGATCTCCCTCATCCCGACCATCGGCGGTATTATCGCGCTTGTGCCGCTGGGCTTGGTTCCGCTGCTGCAAGGCTCAACCGTTTTTACGCAGATGACCAACGGCACGTTCGCGCTGCTGGTAGTGATCGTGAACCTGATTATTTCGCAGTTCATCTGGAATGTCGTCGCGCCGAAAATTATGGGGGATGCGGTTTCCTTGCCCTTACCGGTCATCATCATCGGCATCATTATTGGCACAGCTTTGGGCGGTGCTTTAGGTGCGTTCTTGATCGTCCCCATCCTCGGTACGGCGCGTGTCATCGTCATTTACCTGATGGCGAAGGTCATGCAGCGAGACCCGTTCCCCGGCGAGATGATGCCGGAATTCGACTCGCTGGCGAAGTTGTAAGCGCGGTTGATGCTCGCGTGTTATAAAAATACGCTATACGCCACATAACTTTCCGCTAGAATAGATACCTCTATTTGTCCGGTATCAGTCCACCGCAGGAATATGTTATGAAACTGTTTATCAGCTATGCCCAAAGTGATTTGCCGCGTGTTCAAGAACTGGCTCAACTGTTGAATGAAGCCGGACATGAAGCGTGGTTCGAGCGTGAAGCGCTGCCCGCACAACGCTGGGAGCGCCCCCTCCGCGATCAGGTCGAGGGTTCTGATGCGTTTATCAGCGTCGTTAGCAAAGAATCCTTAAAGAACGAGTGGAGCAAGCGCGAATTCCGCATCGCCAAGAAGGCGAGGATGCCGATTTTCGCCGTGCTGGTGAATGCCAATGCCCAGCACGACATCGCTTCTTCGGACGTAAAAGGCTATCCGCTAACGGTCGCCAGTGAAGGCGTAAACGCCGCCTCCATTGAGGGGTTGGTCAAGCAGTTAACGGAAGTCGCTGGAAAAATAACATCGAAGCCCCAACCTGTTCCTACCGGGGTCGAGTCGGAAGAAGACGATCACGGTGAAAAGACCGGGCCGCAGTTGGTCGAACCACAGGCCGATATGCCGGAAGCGGTGAAAGGGCTGCTCACCCAAGCCAACACCTTCTTGACCAACGGGCAGTGGGACAAAGCGATTAACAAGCTGAATGAGATTGTCACGCTGCTGCCGGAAAACCCGCTGGTCTACGCCGCGCGTGGTGACGCTTACCTCGGCTTGGAAAAGTATGACAAGTCGCTCGAAGATTATGACCAAGTGATCCGCCTCGCGCCAGATAACGGCAAGGCTTACGACACTCGCGCCAACCTGCACCGCGACCTTGAACACATCGACGAGGCCATCAGCGACTTCACCAAGTCCATCGAGCTTGACCCCGAACACGCCTTCCCGCACATCAGCCGTGGAATGCTTTACTACCAGAAGACACAAATTGACGACGCGCTGAAGGATTTTGAAACCTACGCCGAAAAAGAACCCGAAGATTATCTTGGTTACAACAACGCCGCTTTCGTATTGTTCCAGCAGGGCAAGTACGAGGAAGCCGAAGCCGCGTGGGCCAAGGCTACCTCGCTGGAAGATCCCGACGACTATGTGTTCGCCGGACATGCGATCTCGCTGGAACAATTGAATCGCCCCGCCGAAGCCGTTGATATGTACAAGAAGGCCGTGCTGCTCAACCGCCGCTGGAAGAATAAACTGGATACCGTTGGGGCGGCTTACTCATGGACGGAACCGATGCTCCAGTTAGCCACCCAGATTATCGGTCGCTTACGGGCATCACGTTAATTCTAAGCAGCGCTGTAACTACAAAAGGCGAGCCAATAAGACTCGCCTTTTGTTTACCCTCGCCGCGCCATTATGTTCATCTTTGAACTGGGTACACATTGGATAATCTCCAAGCCTTCAGTCTGAAAAAGAGATGATTTAATACACTATTTACCCATCAGTCAGCCGAAATGATGTAAACTGACAGGCATGTCGTAATTGGTACTAATCATGTGGAGGCTTTACCCTATGGCAGAAACAATTAATCCGCGCGTGACCCAAGAAGTGGTGCGCCAACAATTTCAAACGCTGGATGCGATTTTCGCGCCTAAAAATGTCGCCGTCATCGGCGCGACCGAAAATATCGGCAGCGTAGGCCGTACCATTATGTGGAACTTAATCACCAACCCCTTTGGCGGCGCGGTGTTTCCAGTCAACCCCAAGCGGCCCTCGGTGTTGGGCGTTAAAGCCTATCCCACCATCCGCGATGTACCGGATCAGGTTGATCTGGCGGTGATCGTGACCCCCTCCAAGAGCGTCCCCGCGCTCATCCAAGACTGCGTAGACCTCGGCATTCGTGGGGCGATCATCATCTCAGCGGGCTTCAAGGAAATCGGGCCGGAAGGGGTCGCCCTTGAGCAGCAAATCTTAGCGACCGCCAAAGGTAAGATGCGTATCATCGGTCCGAACTGCCTCGGCGTGATGATGCCGCACAAGGGATTGAACGCTACCTTCGCCGGAGCAATGGCGCGACCCGGCAACGTCGGTTTCATTAGTCAAAGCGGCGCGTTACTCACCTCGGTACTCGACTGGAGCTTCAAGGAAAACGTCGGCTTTAGCTCGTTCATCTCCATCGGCTCCATGCTCGATGTCAACTGGGGCGACCTCATCAGCTACCTCGGTGACGATCCCCAAACCAGCAGCATCGTCGTCTACATGGAAACCGTTGGTGATGCGCGTTCCTTCCTCAGCGCGGCGCGGGAAGTCGCGCGGGATAAGCCGATTATCGTCATCAAAGCGGGGCGCACCGAAGCCGCAGCCCACGCCGCAGCCTCGCATACCGGTTCGTTGGCGGGCAGCGATGATGTGCTGGATATGGCCTTCCGCCGCGCGGGTATCCTCCGTGTTGATAAGATCAGCGACATCTTCTACACCGTCGAAGCACTGGCGAAGCAGCCCCGCCCACGCGGTAAACGTCTGACTATCCTCACCAACGCGGGCGGCCCCGGCGTGCTGGCGACCGATTCGCTCATCAGTGATGGTGGCGAGTTGGCGGAAATCACCCCGGAAACGGTTGAAAAACTCAGCAGCTTCTTACCCGCCGCGTGGAGCCACAGCAACCCGATTGACGTGCTGGGTGACGCAGGGCCGGATAAATACGCCAAGGCGCTCGAAATCGCCGCGCAGGACGCGAACAGCGACGGTTTGCTGGTCATCCTCACCCCGCAGGCCATGACCGACCCGACCGAAACCGCCAACTTGCTTAAGCCTTATGCCCACATCGAAGGCAAGCCCGTGCTGGCAAGCTGGATGGGTGGTGAAGTTGTGGCGGAAGGCGAAGCGATCCTCAACAAAGCCAACATTCCCACGCTGCCGTATCCCGATACCGCTGCTAGATTGTTCAACTATATGTGGAAGTTTTCGCTCAATTTACGCGGTCTCTACGAAACGCCGGTGCTGCCGCTGGCCTCGTCGGAACAGGCGAACAGCTTGGCGAAGGTCGAAGCGATGATTCAACAGGCGCGGCAGGATGGCCGTACCATTTTGACCGAAACCGAGTCGAAGCAGGTTCTCGCCGCCTATGACATCCCGACCATCCCCATGTACATCGCGCCCACCGAGGAGGAAGCCGTCGCAGCCGCCGACACGGTAGGTTATCCGGTCGTGCTGAAACTGCACTCCGAAACCATCACCCATAAGAGTGACGTGGGTGGTGTGAAGCTCAACTTGGGCAGCGCCGAAATGGTGCGCGAAGCCTTCCGGCAGATTTACCAATCAGTCAGTGAGAAGGCCAACGCAGCGGATTTCCTCGGCGTATCCGTTCAGCCGATGATTAAGCTCGATGGCTACGAACTCATTATCGGCGCAAGCCCCGACCCGCAGTTCGGGCCGGTGCTGCTGTTCGGTATGGGTGGTATCTTGGTTGAGGTGTTTAAAGACCGTGCGCTCGGTTTGCCGCCGCTGAACACCACGCTCGCCCGCCGTATGATGGAACAGACGACCATTTACACCGCGCTCAAGGGTGTACGTGGGCGCAAGTCGGTCGATATGGGTGCGCTGGAGCAGTTACTCGTGCGCTTTAGCCAGCTTGTGACCGAACAGAAGTGGATTAAGGAAATCGACATCAACCCGTTGGTGGTATCGTCCGATCATATTCTGGCGTTGGATGCGCGTGTCGTCCTGTACGATAAGAACGTCAGCGAAGACCAACTGCCCAAGCTGGCAATCCGGCCTTATCCCACGCAGTACGTCGGCAATTGGACGATGAAGAATGAAATGGAAACCGTCATCCGGCCTATCCGCCCTGAAGACGAGCCGTTGATGGCAGCCTTCCACCAGACGATTAGCGAACGCAGCGTCATGCTCCGCTACTTCTATCCGCTGGCACTCAACCAGCGTATCGAGCATGAACGCCTGTCGCGCATCTCATTCATCGACTATGACCGCGAAATGGCGCTGGTCGCCGAAATCCTAGGACGGCGTGGTGAACGCGAGATCATCGCTGCTGGACGTTTGATTAAGCTCTACGGTGGGCAAGAGGCCGAGTTCACCATTCTCGTCAGCGATGCCTATCAAGGTTATGGCCTCGGTTCAGAAATGCTGCGCCGCTTGGTAGACATCGGTAAGCAAGAAGGGCTAAAGCGTATCTACGGCAATATCGTTGGTGATAACACCAATATGGTACGTGTGACCGAACGGCAGGGCTTCAGACTCGTTGGTCAAGAGGCCGATGGGCGGATGCGGGTAGAATTGGTACTCTAGCGAATAAAGGGGTCGTGTTGGGGTTTGCCGCCGGCAAACCCCTCTAAATACCTATCTACGTCGCGTCGCCGCCTTCACCTTCGCCTTCACCCTTGCGTCCCGCCAATTCGCGGTCAAGGATGAACAACCCCTGTGGCGCGTCACCAATTCGCTTCAAGTCTTGGATCACGCTGTCCACGTTGGCTTCTTCCTCTACCTGCTCATCCACAAACCACTTGAGGAAGCTGATGGTCGCATGGTCGCTTTCAGCAATCGCCAAGTCCATCAGTTTGTTGATGAGTCCCGTCACTTTCTGCTCGTGTTTCAGCGAATCCTCAAACACAGCCAGCGATGAAGTCCAGTCGGTCTTTGGCCCTTCCAGCGCGGTCAGGATGACACGTCCACGACGATCATTCACGTAATGATAAAACTTCATCCCATGCACATTTTCTTCTTCCGACTGTTTATGCATCCAGTTTGCAAAGCCCAGCAAGTTCTGTGACTCGAAATAAGCCGCCATCGCCAGATAGAGATACGACGAATGAAGTTCGGCGTTGATTTGCGCGTTCAGCGCGTCCTGCATTTTTTCACTGAGCATCTTAATCCCCTTTATATGTGCGCTCGTTCAAAACCGTCACTATACTCGATGAATTGCCATAAGTTCAACCGGCAGGGCTAATCTGATTTTTACCCCTTGTTATAAGTATGTTTCCAGCACATCCGACGTGTGTTTCACCATCGTTTCAAACTGGAATCGCTCCATCCCAACCCGGTTGTTGGCTGCCATCCGTTCCCGTTCGCCGGGGTGGAATGCCGCTTCGATTGTCGCCGTCAGCGCTGGAATATCCACATACGGCACGAGCAAGCCGTTGATGGTGTGCTGCACCACTTCCGGGTTGCCGCCTTTGTCGCTGGCGATGATCGGCGTACCCGCTAACAAACTTTCGAGCAGCGTGTGGGATAACCCCTCGTAACCCGAATAGAGGGCGAGATAATCCGCCGCTTTCATATACACCGCCAGTTTATCACGCGGGATCTTGCCAAGAAAGCTCACACGCTCGCCCAAACCTGCCGCTGCCGCCTGTGCCTTCAATGTATCCATCAATTCGCCTTCGCCCGCGACGATCAGTCGCACCTCAGAAATTGGTTGCAGAGCAGTAATCAGGTGGTCAATGCCCTTCCACTGCGTCAGCCGTGCTGCGGTCAAAATCGTTGGTGCGTCCGGCAAGTTAAGCTGCTTGCGGGCTTCGGCTTGCGTCAAATCGCTGCCCGTTTGCGAGGCCAGCAGGTGCGGCGGCAGCGCGTTATATACCACGTCAATCTTCGCCTCGTCCACCCCCCATCCCGTCACCATCCGCTTTAGGTATTGGCTGGGGACGATCACGCCGTCCATCGCTTGCATCTGCCGTGCGCGGGCAGCCTTTTGTGCGCTGACTACGCCGCCGTATTCCTTCGTTTGGAAGGTGTCGATGTCCTCGCTCGGCGGTATCCAGCCTTTGCGGATCGCGCGTTCCCACGCTTGGTCGCCTACCATCTTCACCACACGTTTCGCCTTGCCCCCCATCAGCGGCAGGTCGAGCGTATGCACATACACCAAATCTGCCCAGCGCAGCAGGGGATAAGCCGCCGCTGCGTAATGGGCGAGGCGTATTGGCAGCAGTCGGCGTGGAATCCGCCTCACCGGATACGGATAGGTGCCAACATCCCCGCTGCCATACGTCACCACGCGCGGCTGCCAACCCCGCTTCTGCAACTCTGGCAGCAGTTCATACAGGTAAGTCGCAGGGCCGCCGGATTCAGGGTGAAAAATTCCGGCGGCGACAAATAAACGGTGCGCGTTCATGGGCTGCCCGGCATGACGTTCGTCGCATCAACTTCGGATAGTTGCCCGGTGTTTTCGACGCTGCTCAGTGTCGGCGCACCCTGTATCGCGCTGAATAAGAACGCCCCGCCCATAATCAGCAGCCCCACCGCCAGCAGTGATGACGCTTGTACCAGCTTCGCGCGATTTTCGCCGAGGAAGAACCCGCCAACCCCCAGCGCCATCACCCCCGCCACCAATAAGATGAACACGCGGTTCGGCAGCGGCGTATTCGGTTCCGGCAGTGGCACAGGCGCTGTAGTAGGCGGTGCGGTTGGCACATCCGGGGTAAAGTCCACCAGTGTGTCGAACTGGTTCGGGCGCTGGATCGTCACACGGACGCGCCACGGGCCGGGGACGCTCAAGTTCGCGCCGGAAATGCGGTACACACCCTCCGCCACCCGTTCAGGCCGCAGCTCGCTCTCGCCCAAGTTTTGCGTCTGGCTCTCGAATCGCATCCGAATGAGCGTGATGTCGTTGATCGGTGCGCCGTTGCTGTCCACCACTTTGATCGTAAACGTGTTCTCGCCCAACCACCCCGGTGTCGCGTCAAACTCCACCAGTAACCCGTTGACCGTACGCACATCCTTAAGCGGCAGCGCTTCCGGTGGCGGCGGGTTCGCCGCGCGGTAAGCCATCGTCGTACGGGCCGGACTGATCGAAGTCATCACCCCCACCGCCAGCAGGATACCGACCGTCAGCACGATTTCCGCGCCAACCAAACCCCGCAGCCGTGTCGCCCAAATATCCTGCTCGGCTTCCAACCCGCGATGGGTATATATCAGATTGACGACCGCCAGCCCCAGCACCGGCACGAACAGGATCAGCTTAATCAGCATGGCGATGCCGTACTGGGTCGTCAGCAGCCCCTCGACCGTCCCCACTTGCAGCCATGCCGAGTAGAAACCGGTGATGAACAGCGTCGCCACCGAAACCCGCGCGAAGTTCGAAAAACGCCCGACGACCCGACCAAGAACAAGTGTCGATGAAGGGAAGGTGCGGCGTATCGGTGCGATCACGTTTAAGAAGTGAACCAACCCGCCGACCCATACCGCCGTTGCGAATAGATGCAGGAAATCCGCGCCGACCGAAACCGTCAGGTCGTAAGCCGCGTTGGCATGGCTGAAGGCACTGTTGATCGCCAGAATGACCGCCCCCATGACCAGCGCCACCCAGTAGAAGAAGCGGTCGCTGCGGGCAAACCACAACGCCCCGCCTAACCCCGCCCACAACGCCGTGCGCGAGAGCCACAGATGCCCGAAACGGGTATCTGCGATAATGCTGTTGAGCGAGTTCCCGTCGATGCCCGTCAAAATCGGGTTACCTGTCGCCAGCGAGTATTGCAGCGCCAGCAGCAGGAACCCCGTCACCCCCACCAGTACCCAACCCGCCGCCGTCAGCAGCAAGATCGGTCGCTCGATAGCTTTATTCGGCTGAGTCTCCGGCGCGGCGGGCAGCCACACGAACAAGAAGAACGCGATGCCGCCCACCGTCAGCGCCATACTCAGGAGATTAATCCACCGGATCACGGTACTGTCGGTGCGGATTGGGTCTTCCGCCGTGTTCGCCGCGCTGCTCTGGAGCAGAGTTGCATCACCAATGACAATCGCGTAACTGCCAATCGTCGGGTGACCATCTGCCGACGACAGCGCCCGCCACACCACCGTATACAGGCCATCCGGCAGCGCACCCGGAATGATACTCATTTGTGTCGGGTCGTTCGGGTCGATCTGCGTTGGGGGCGTATTGACGATATTCCCTTCGCTGTTCCGCAGGTTGATCTTGCTGAACCGTGATTCGAGCGGTTCGGTGAACCACATGCGGATTTCGGCAGGTGCTTCTTCCAGCACACTGTTCGCGGCTGGTTCGGCTTTAATCAAATTCGCGTGCGCCATCACCACATTTTGGATGATGAGCAGTATCCCAATCAGCCCGACGACGAACCATAAACGGCGTTTGAGTTTCATACTTGGTTCCTACAAACGAAAGTGGACAAACCCTATTATACTAAGCCGGATGCGCCATCCTTCCAAACCATCTACATGAGAAGTTGCTGGGAAAATGAAATAAAAAAGGACATGCGCTTAGACATGCCCTTATTTAGTGTAGATGCAGCTAGAACGCCTAGTCTTTACGTAAGCGCTTCACACCTTGGAATGCCGGATCACCCTGTATCCGCTGGAAGCGTTCTTCCCCGCCCTCCGTGTACCACTCGACGCAGAACATGCCGTTCGCGTCGGTGTACGCCAGCGCCGGACGCATCATCAGGATTTGGCGCATCACGCCGATCAGTTCCTTCACCTCACGCCCCGCGCGCAGGATAAACCATTTGCCCGGTTGGTATTCAAATTCCACCGGCATACCGTTCCACACGCCTTCGAGTTTAATTGGCGCGGTGTACTGGGTGCAGGTCATCGACAACCCCTGAAGACGGTTCTTCCACAGGGTATGGTTAATCCGCTCCTCAATAAAATAAGGGCGTGGTTCAGGCGTTGTATAAAACCATGTGCGCGAGTCAGTGGACATGAAGTACGTCTCCATGAGTGCGGGTTGTTATTATGTGGCTAGTGTACACCATAACCGCAGAACTTTCGAGAATCATCTGCGCGACCTCAAGACTTGGTTCGCGCGTCTATTGATGGCCTTGTTGCCAACGACCTATAATGTGGTTTTTAGGAGGATCAACCATGCGAATATTTCTTGCCGGTGCGACGGGTGCAATCGGGCGGCTTCTGGTGCCGCTGCTCGTTCAATCGGGCTGGGAGGTTTACGGCACGACCCGCCGCGCCGAGAAAGCCGCTTCCATCACCGCCGCCGGTGGTCATCCCATTGTGGTCGATGCGCTTGATCGCGATGGCTTGTTCAAAGCACTCGCCGAAGTTCAGCCTAAGGTCGTCCTGCACATGATGACCGACCTCAACGACCGGGACTTTGCCGCCAATACCAACCTGCGGATTGAAGGCACACGCAATCTGGTCGATGCCGCCTTAGCTGCGGGGAGTGTCGAGCGCATCATCGCCGAAAGCATCGCGTGGATGTACGGCGCGGGTGACGCACCCGCTCAAGAGGACGAGCCGCTCGACTTGAACGCGCCGGAAGCCCGTCTACGTGGTGTAAAAGCTGTGCAAGCGCTGGAAACGACTGCCTCAGAACTGCCAGTCAGCATCATTATGCGCTTTGGCATCTTCTACGGCCCCGGTACATGGTACGCCCGTGATGGCTTCACCGCCGATCAGATGCGGCGTGGCGAACTGGTTGCCAATGATGCCGTCACCTCGTTCATCCATGTTGCCGATGCTGCACAGGCGGTTATTCATGCGCTCGATTGGCCGGATGGCAACTATAACATCACCGACGACGAACCCGCCGCCGCGAAAGATTGGCTGCCGATTTACGCCAACTTGCTCGATGCCCCACCGCCACCCCTCAAAGACGGCGCGGGAAATTGGGAACGCGGCGCATCGAATGCCAAAGCCAAAGCGCAGGGTTGGCAGCCCAAATATCGGACATGGCGTGACGGTTTTATAAATGATCTGACGTAATGTAATGCTTATCTAACACGACTATACTATGTTGATATAGTGGCTGATTTAGCATACACTAACGCTTAGATAACTTGTTCGAAGGATAAGCACTGTTCATATGGCAGAAGCCATTCGCGATACCTTTAACCGCCCCCTCCGTGACCTGCGGATCTCCGTCACCGACCGCTGTAATTTCCGCTGTGCCTACTGTATGCCCGCCGAAATCTTTGGTGAGCATTACCGCTTCTTGCCCAAACCGGAAATCTTGACGTATGAGGAAATCACCCGCCTCACAGGGATTATTGTACGCCTCGGCGCGGTTAAGCTGCGGATTACCGGCGGCGAGCCGCTCGTGCGCGAAGAACTCGAAACGCTGATCGCCATGCTTCGTCCGATTGACGGCGTGGATGACCTCACCCTGACCACCAATGGCTACTTGCTCCCCAAGAAAGCCCAACTGCTCAAAGACGCAGGGCTAAACCGCATCACTGTCAGCCTCGATTCGCTCGATGACGACGTGTTCCGCCGCATGAATGGCAACCGTTCCAGCGTCCAAAAAGTGTTGGATGGCATCGCTGCCGCCGAACTGGCTGGTTTGCAGCCCATCAAAATTAACTGCGTCGTCCAGCGCGGCGTGAATGACCACACGATTGTTGACCTCGCGCGTTGGGCGAAGGATAAAGGTTATATCCTGCGCTTCATCGAATATATGGATGTCGGCAACAAAAATGGCTGGCGCATGGATGAAGTCGTGCCTGCTCAGGAAATCGTTGACCGTATTGATGCTGCCATGCCGCTGACCCAAACACGCCGCAATTACCAGAGCGAAGTCGCCCTCCGCTACCGTTATCAGGATGGCGCGGGTGAAATTGGTGTGATCGCCTCGGTGACGAAGCCGTTCTGCGGTGCATGTTCCCGTATGCGCCTCTCACCGGAAGGCAGCCTTTACACCTGCTTGTTCGCCACGCAGGGAACCGACCTCCGCGCACCACTCCGCGACGGCGCGACCGACGACGAAATTGAGGCGATTATCCGGGATACGTGGGGCAGTCGCATCGACCGTTACAGCGAGGTTCGCTTCGAACAAACCGACGAAGACCGCGCTAAAAAGGTCGAAATGTACCACATCGGCGGCTGAAGCTGTGATAAACCCCATCCTGAAACTCATTTACCGAATTGAGGAATAGCATATGACATTCTATATGTGCGCGACCTGCGGTTGTCAGTACGCCGCTAGCCAAAGGCCACCTGAACACTGCATCATTTGTGAGGACGAACGCCAGTATATCGGCGCGAACGGTCAGCAGTGGCTTCTGCTCGATAAACTGCGTGAAGGTCATCAGAACGTGTTCACCTCACTGATCCCCAACCTCACCAGCATCGTCACCGAACCCAAGTTCGGCATCGGCAACCGCGCCCATCTGGTGCAAACCCCCAATGGCAATGTCTTGTGGGACTGCATCAGTATGATCGACCACGAAAGTGTCGCGAAGATCGAGGCGCTCGGTGGTATATCCGCCATCGCCCTTTCGCACCCGCACTACTACAGCACCATCGTCGAGTGGAGCCGTGCCTTCGGCGGTATCCCGATTTATATCCACAAAAATGACGAAGAATGGGTCACCCGCCCTGATCCGGTAATCGAGTTTTGGGAAGGTGAAACGCGCTCAATTGCTGATGGCTTAACCCTCATTAACTGTGGTGGTCACTTTGAAGGCTCTGCCGTTCTGCATTGGCGCGATGGCGCAGATGGGAAGGGGGTGCTGCTGACAGGCGACAGCATCTTCGTCGTCAGTGACCAGCGTTACGTGACCTTTATGTACAGCTTCCCGAATTACATCCCGCTACCGGCGCGTAAGATCAAGCGCGTCGTCAAATCGGTCGAACCCTACACCTTTGACCAGATTTATGACGCATTTGGGCGTGTGGTGACAAGTGACGGCAAGGGCGCGGTCAAACGCTCCGCCGACCGTTACATCAATGCCATCAGCGAATAAATTCACAGTAACGGGTTGTGATTGCATTTGCTCCCCTCGCCATTTATGGAGAGGGCTGATGGTGGAGTGAGCTTACGAACGTACCATCGTGGGGTGAGGTGTGTATTCACCCCGCCGCCTTTTCCAGTTCGCGGGCGTGGGTCACTGCGCCCCAGCCCAATCCCTGCCGGACGAGGAAGGCGAAACCCGCCAGCGTCACCGGCAGCCAGATCACCACATGCACCACCAGCGCGTAGGCATGGGCTTCCGCCTCCGGTACAAGCATGGCAACCAGCACCAGCGACACGAAGAACTCGAACACACCGATTTGACCGGGTGAAGCCGGTATCAAACCGGCAAGGTTGACCACACCCACTGTCAGCAGCATCACCGGATAACCGACATCTAACCCGAAGGCCAACGACACCATCCAGTAAACCACCGCTTCGACCATCCAACTGCCGTAGGAGCAGATGACCGCCCCTGCTAGGTCAGCCGGACTGCGGAGTGCCTGAAAACCCTCGATCACCTCGTCAGCGAGGCGTGTCATGATCGTGTGAATACGACTAGGCAGAATACGCCCCATGATGTGCAGGATACGCCGCAGCAGGTTCGGTTGCGCCGCGAGGACGAAAAACACCACCACTGCGGTTAGGAAAATGGGTGTCGCCACCATTGCGATGCTGCGGATTTGCGTGACCTGAACATCCACGAACAGCAGCGACACGGCGATGAACGTCAGCATCACCAAGCCGTCAAACACCCGCTCGATAATCACCGTCGTCGCCGCCCGTGCCACCGGAATGCCGCTGTTCCGCTGGAGCAGGATCACGCGCAGGATTTCACCACTGCGAAAGGGGTACAGGTTGTTGCCCATATAACCGATCAGCACCAGCGGAATGAGGGTTGTCAGCGGTACGGGTTGTGTCGAGCGCAGCAGGAAGCGCCAGCGCAGCGAGATGATCGTCACGGCGATGAAATACACCAGCGCACCCGCGATCAGCCAGCCGACGTTCACTTGTTGAATTTGTTCCCAAACTTCAGCCGGATTCAGGTTACGGAAGGCGAACCAGAGGAATACCAGACTAATGACAATACCGAAACCTACCGCGAACCATTTGTTAATTTTCATCAACCACTAACACATTCAGGGGCATAAGACTTATGCGCCGTAGATAGGATATTTGTGAACCCATTGTAACAGCCAATCGCCCCAGCCAACAGCCTGTAACCCGGTTGGTTTGCTTGTATTTATGGCGGGGTAGAGTACACTTTTAATTACCGCTGATGATGGTTTGTAGTGCCATCGCTAGTCTGTGGAGGAGCGCCGACATTATGAGTGATCAGCAGTCCCCAAATGACCCGAATTGGTTGGATGAATTCGAAGATCTTGCCAATCAGCAGTTGGATTATGGTTCCTCCTGCGAACAGGTTCACCCCATTATTGAGCGCTGGTTTCAGAAGCTGATGTCGAACGACCCGCCCGAATCCCGTGACTCGGTCGAGCAAGCCATGTCGTGCTTATCGACTGAAATTCTGAACGGCCTGCCGGATGATGTCATCGAACCGCTGCTTGACCATATGACCGAAGATGACCTCGCGACGTGGGTGCAGCACATCCTGCTCATCGGGCGCTCGTTCGAGTCCGCCCTCAACAACGGTGAACTCGACGATTTATAATCCAGGTAGTTCGTCACAGGAATGAACTGTTTTTGTTCCCTCCCTTGCTTGCGACCGAAGGAAGTCCTTTAGGGCGGGGGAGGGCTAGGGTGGGGGTTTTACTCGTGGGTTCAAGTGCAGAATTGAACCCTTCCTCACAGCCCTTCGTATTATGATTGGTGTACCCTTTTTATTGCAGTATGTCCCCGAACAATTGCGATTATTGATGATAGGAGTTGAATGATGGCGGAACCGAAAACGATTCCCGCACGCAGTACGATTGCGGATCAATATAAGTGGAACGCGGAAAGTGTATTCCCCTCGCGTGCCGTATGGGAAGCCGAGTTTAAAACGGTTGGCGAGGCATTGGGGGAACTCGCGCCGTTTCAAGGTCAGCTTGGCGAAAGCGCTGGCAAACTGGCCGATTGGCTGGAACTCTCAACCTCGCTCGTGCGCCGCGTCAGCAAACTGTTCTTCTACGCCCGCATGTCGCAGTCCGTCGATACCGGCGACGAAGAAGCCACCGGCATGACCGGTCAGGCGTTCGGCCTCTACGCCCGTGTTGGCGCAGCCACCGCCTTCTCCAATCCCGAAATCTTGGCGATTGGCGAGGACAAGCTGAAGCAGTGGGTGACCAGTGAATCCCGCCTCAGCCAGTACGCCCAGTACTTTGATGACCTGTTCCGCCAGCAAAAGCACGTCCGTTCGCCGGAAGTTGAAGAACTGCTCGCGATGGCCGGTGAACCCTTCGGCCAAACTGATAACACCGCCGACATGCTCACCGATGCCGATATGCAGTTCAAACCCGTGACGGTTGACGGCAAAGAGATGCCGCTCGCCCAGAGTACCATCGACACCTTCCTCGATGGCGGCGACCGTGACGCGCGTAAACAGGCGTGGGAAAACTACGCCGATACCTACCTTAGCCTCAAGAACACCCTCACCAGCAACTACCTCGCCTCGGTCAAGCGTGATGTGTTCTATGCTCGTGCCCGCAACTATGGCACAGCTCTGGAAGCCTCGCTCTTCCAGAACAATATCCAGAAGGAAGTCTTTCACAACCTGATCGACACCTTCCGCAAGAACATCCCCACGTGGCACAAGTATTGGGCGATCCGTCGCAAGGCGCTGGGTGTTGAAACCCTCGAACCCTACGACATCTGGGCACCCATTTCCAAGAAGCCACCCGTCGTCAGCTACGAACAGGCCGTTCAATGGATCGCCGAAGGCATGGCACCCCTCGGTAAAGATTACGTCGCCGCGCTGCGGAATGGCTGCCTTGAAGACCGTTGGGTCGATGTCTATCCGTCGCAGGGCAAGTCAGCCGGTGCGTTCAGCTACGGCACGTACGACACTATGCCCTTTATCATGATGAGCTTCGACGACAGCCTCGGCGCGATGAGCACCCTTGCTCACGAACTCGGCCACTCGATGCACTCCTACCTCTCGCGCAAAAACCAGCCGTATGTCTATGGCGATTACTCGCTGTTCGTCGCCGAAGTCGCCTCGAACT
The DNA here is from genome assembly GCA_020161935.1 of Chloroflexota bacterium. Classification (GTDB taxonomy): domain Bacteria; phylum Chloroflexota; class Anaerolineae; order Aggregatilineales; family Phototrophicaceae; genus CFX2. The sequence continues at coordinate 348,042 of JAIUNI010000002.1, read as the reverse complement.
TCAATCAAGCCATGACCCGCGCCCATCTGTTCAAGGTCAACAGCGATGCCGACTTCCAGATCGCGCTGATCGAAGAAGCCATGAGCAACCTGCACCGCTACTTCTTCATCATGCCGACGCTGGCACGTTTCGAACTCGAAGTCCATACGCGCATTGAGGATGGTAAAGCGGTCACGGCAGGCGATCTCATCGGCCTGATGACTGACCTGTTCACCGAAGGCTATGGCAGCGAAATGCATGTTGACCGTGATCGTGTCGGTATCACATGGGCGCAGTTCGGTCACCTCTACGCCAACTACTATGTGTTCCAATATGCCACCGGCATCTCGGCAGCGCATGAACTCGCGGGCCGCATTCAGGCGGGTGAATCAGGCGCGGCGGAAAACTACGTCAAGTTCCTGAGCAGCGGCAGTTCGCTCTATCCGGTCGACGCGCTCAAGCTGGCAGGTGTCGATATGTCCACGCCCGCCGCCGTCGAAGCCACCTTCGAAGTCCTCGCGGGCTACGTCGACAAACTCGGCGAACTCACGAGTTAGACGTAATCGGGCAGCGTCGCTCCCTACAGCATTGAATGGTGTAGGGACAGCATATATGCTGTCCGATTCCGATCAGACGCGAAAATCTTCTTCGTAGAGAGCGACTGATTGTCGCTCTCTAGTTATTCAACATTACCCGGTTGTAGCACGTTTAAGAAATCCAACGCATTCAATATACGAATGTTTTGATACGGGTTTAATACGAGCAAATCTTTATCCTCAGTCAGGATAAATTGTGCTTCGGCGAGTACAGCCGTTGCTAAGAAAATGTCATCTTTAGGATCACGTGAGACAGAAGGAACCTCTTCAGGGATAACTTGTTGGCCTGCATCGAGTACCGCCAATATACGGGCGACTGTGTCATCGGTAATGCTGGTGAATTTTGCTCGAATGGAAGGACGGGTGAGGACATCTTCTACTTCCGCGCGGATGCCCGGGGATACAGCCAAAATATAGCGTTCGCCATAATTGAAAAAGAGTTTCGCAGGCAGAGAACGTTCATTGAGGGCGGCACGCAGGACGAGCTGGGTATCAATTACGATGATGGGGAGTGGATTTTCGCTCACGCCTTACCTCATCAAGAGCTTCATCAATTGCGGTGTCGATTTCATCGTCACTCATCGAGGCAGTTTGTTCATACACAGGGCGCATGATGTCTTGAATAGCTTTAAGATTGCTTCCCGGAACGAGCCAATAGGCAGGTGACCGTCGTTGGATAATGCGGCGATAAACTTGTTCCAGATCATCTGGGGAAAGATCGTCAATGGCCGTAAAAAGTTCTTGTAGATCAGTCATAAGCTCTACTACCTGTCTCTAACCGACAAACTCATTATAACGAAGTTCAATTCGATAAGTAAATATTTTGAAAGGTATATGGAGCCAGATGCTCGACTCCTACATCCAGCAGTTCATCACTGACCACCATATCCCCGGCTTGGCGCTTGCCATCCAGCGCGGCGATACCGTCATCCACGAAGGCTATTACGGCCTCGCCAACCTTGAACATCAGGTTGCCGTCACCACCGACAGCGTCTTTGAAATCGCCTCGGTTAGCAAGTTGTTCACCGCACAGGCCGTTCTGCGGTTGGCGCAGGAAGGGCAGCTCGCCCTCGCCGATACCGTCGCAGGATATGTTGAGGGTCTGCCCGAAGCATGGCACACCGTCACTATTCAGCACTGCCTCACCCACCAATCCGGCATCCCCAACTACACCGCGCAGGATCGCTATTGGGCGCTCCAGCGCGTCAGCAAATCCCCTGCCGAAGTGCTGGACTTGGTGCGCGACTTGCCCATGAACTTCCCACCGGGGCAGCGCCACAGCTACGACAACACCGGCTATTACCTGCTCGGCATGGTCATCGAATCAGTCACCAAGCAGCCCTACGCCGATTACCTGCGTGACTTGATCTTCACACCCCTCGGCATGACCGCCACTCGCGGCAACGACTACGATGCCATTGTCCCGCACCGCGCACAGGGCTATTCCTATGTGGAAGGGCAACTCATCAATAAGCACTTCTACGACATCAGCAACACCTTCAGCGCGGGAGTCTTGCTCTCCACCGTCCGTGATTTACTCACATGGCGCAAATCGTGGTTCGATAGCAGCATCTTGAACGCCGATTACCGCAAACGCTGGTGGACACCGCACCTCTCCGCCGAAGCCAACGAGAAAGCCTATCACTATACCGTCGGCCTCGGTTGGTTCATGGTTGAAAGCACCCTCGGCACATTTTTAGGACACAACGGCGGCATTCAAGGCTTTTCCGCCTCGCTCCTCTACCTGCCCGAAACACAAACGATGGGCGTGGCGCTCTACAACCGCAACGATGTCGACAACCCCCACCAACTCCTATTAGACCTAATTACCAAACTACAAGCAGATTAACCCCTATTAATTGGGTACAAAGGTTTGAAAATTCGAACCATCGCATCAGAATTTTTGTGCTATAATATTTCTTGTGTTGCCCTGTATTTAATTCTGTCTTTGTATTTCTCGGTATTCTCTTGGCGACTTGGCGGTTATTAATGTATTTGCCTTTCTCTGTATTTACTCCGCTTTTCTTTGTGCCTTTGTGGTAAATGTATTTGTCTTCCACTTGAAACTTAAAATGCCCCATTTGGCAATCTTGGCGGCGGCAGGCTTTTTGCCAAAATTGCCGCAGTTTTGACCGAGCCATCCGCCGAAAAATCCTCATTTTCGCCAAATTTTCCACATAATTGCCATTGTGATTGCCAATAATGCCAGACATAGGATAATACGCCTGCATAAATCGAGTTTCAAAAGGGAATAGTATGGAACGTCAAAACTTTGCAGGGAACTCGCCCTTCGAGCCAGTCATCGGCTACTCGCGGATCGTGAAAGTCGGCCCGTTCATCTACGTCGCCGGAACAACCGCCACCAACGCCGAGGGTAAAATTGTTGGGGAGGGTGATCCCTACGCCCAAACCGTCCAGATCATCCACAATATCGAAGCCGCCCTCCAGCGTGCCGGTGCCAGCCTGCGAGATGTCGTCCGTACCCGCATGTATATCGTGGATGGTGCTCATTCAGAGGCCGTCGGTCGCGCCCACGGGGAATTCTTCAAAGACATTCGCCCCGTCGCTGCCATGATCGAGGTCAAAGCCTTCATCTCGCCGGAAATGCTCGTCGAAATCGAAGCCGACGCGGTACTCACTGATAATAGGTAAATAACATTGCTGCGCTTCTGCTCAAAGCTGCTTTGATTGGTTCCCCTCGCCCTGAGGGCTGACGGTGGAGTGTTTTGCGAACATACCGTCGTGGGGCTAGGGGTGAGGGCAAAAAATGTAGGGGCTTGCCGTCGGCAAACCCCTGATTAGGTAAAGGAGGCGAACCCGCGAATTCGCCCCCATCAAATGCTATCCGTACAAACGCGCCCACCGGACTTGTCAACCCGAATGAGAGGTCGCGGGCTTCTTAGAGGGGTATCGAAGCCAGCGCCGTCACCGGTGGGGAAGTGGAGCCATCGGCTATGGCTGGTTGATCTCCAGCGCGAACGCCGCGCCAGAAGTCGCATACGGATAACTCAGGTCATCACCATTAGTGGTCTTGGCGTAGGTCGTCAGGTTGACCACGAAACTGCACTTGTTCCGTCCGGGGTCGCTGGCCGTATCCAACATCTCGGCGAACGTGTTCGTCGGGCTGAAGCCGCCGGGTGCGGGCGGGTCAGGGTAGCCGACGTTCGCGTTGCTCGCCGCCAGCAGGGTTCCCGTGCCGCCGTAGACGCTGTACAAACCGCGCCCCCAGCCAATCGTGTGGTGGTACTGGAACATCGGGTTCGGCACGTAAGCATGATACTGAATGCCGAAGGTCGAGTTTGCCGAGCCTTCGAAGAACAAGCACTCGTAGTTGAACACCACGCCGTTCCGCACCAGCGCGTCGATCTTGGCGTAGGGTGCGCCGTTGTCCCACCAGAAAAGATGAGTCATCGCGCCGAACGGCACTTCCACCGTGTCGTCGCCGGGGCTGCCGCCCGCTTGGAACCAACGACGGAACTTGAAAGGCTTGGCGATTTCCGTACCCGGTTCGCCGGTGGGCGCGGTTCCGGTCGGGCGCAGCCGTGCCGCGTTCGTGTCGAACACTTCCAGCGTAATCAGGTGCTGCTTGTCCGCAAAATCGTTCGTGTTGATCGCCGCGTGGTAGCGTCCACCGCCTGTCCAATCAGCGTTCGAGTCGTAGGGGATGGTGTACAGGTTCGACACGCCGTTAACTGTGAACGGCCCCAACACTTCGGGAACAATGTCCAAACCGCTGCTGGTCATCACCGCCTTCTGCCATGACAGGCCGTTTTGGTAGTAGCTTCGGCTCCCAGTCGGTTCACCGTTTGCGTTCGCCTCGCTGATGCTGACGCGGTAATACTTCGCCCCGACTGCCGCCTGCTTCATGCCTTCGCTGAAGTTAAAGGTCAGTAGTACCGTTCCACCGAGGTTGCGGTCAGCCACACCGTTGCCGTCACCTGCCGGGAACAGCAAGCCGCTGTTGCCACCGGGCAACGCCACCCGATCCCAACCAGCCGAAGCGGGTGTGTTCAACTGCCACGCTTCCGTCCCGCCCACCAGATCAAGGTAAACGTAGGCTTGCCCATCAGGGTGACCGGTATCCGAGCAGCTAAACGCTTTCGGTGAGTATGAAACGAGGTCAGCATCCGCGTCCGCCGAGAACCAGATGTTAGCCGCCACACCGTCGTAAACCGTGGTGGTTGTCCCACCAATCGTCTGCTTGACCACATACGCATAGCGGTCGTCGCAGTTCGGGCGGATGCGGCGCGGGAACTCCGACCAGCAGATGTTGAACGTGCCGTCAGGGTTAATGTCGCCCGTCGCCACCTTGCGCGGCTTGCTGCACGAGAACCGGCACAGCAGGTACTCGCGGGCATTGATGTACTCAGCAATCGCCGACTGAGGCAGGTTGCGGAGGACTTGCAGGTCACGTACCGCGAACACCGAGAGTTCATCCAACGAGCCGCCTTTGAAGTACGGCATCTTGTCGAATTCCGGCGGTGGTGGGGGTGGCTGCGGGATCTTACCGGGAACGACCTGCGGGATAACCTCGACAATCCGTTCGAGGTCACGGATCAGATCAGGCAAGCGTGGGTCATCAATGATCCACGGCTCACAGCAGCACGTACGGCGGTAAACTTCCACCGTGCCGTAACAAATCGTGTCGCACCGGAACGGCCAGTAAATCAGCTCCGAAAGCGAGTTGACGTAGCTGGAGTTGCGCGGTGTGGCGACCTCGAACGAGAACATCTCCGACTGGCTCAACGGCGAGGTTTCTAGCGCCGATTGAGTCACCTTGTAATGCAGTTCGTTGAACCACCACGGGCGGCGGCGGCAGTGCCGGACGTGCCCACTCACGCAGTAGGTATACCAGTACCAGCGTTCCCACCAGTTGCGCGAGATGCTCAACACACCATCGTCAGCTAACTGCTGGGCAAACTGCGCCGGACGGAAAACCACCGCGCTGTCGTGGTGGATAGCTTCCGCATCGTCCGCCATCGTGCCGAGGACGATACGGTGGGCGCGTTTCAGCACGTCCGCCGATAGGGCGAAGCTGCCATCGTCCTTCACGGGTTCGGTGAAGAATGCCTTTTGATCTTCACCGATGGCTTGTAAAACCACGCGCGGCTGTTCTTCGCCCTGTTTAAAACCAACCAGATTGAGCCGGAATTGGCCTTCGTTGCCTTTACGCTCCGATTTTTTATCCGCCATCATGACACATCCTTTTCAGACATATCGAACGAATTTCATCCACAACCCCGGGTAGCTGTATGATGATGTAATGTCCAATGGATGCGAAATTTAGATGACAACGATAAATTCTGGGATGAAGGTACTAGGTGATGAGATAATGCAATAAGGGGTAAATTACGGGAAATTTGGGACGTAAAACCTTACCGAATCTCAAATAAAAAAGCTCCGGTCTTTGCCAGAGCTTCTTGTGTTCAACGGGATATTTAAACCTGCGTAATCAGGATCGGTGCGCCTTTGGTGATGATGACGGTGTGTTCGTATTGGGCTGCCGGGCTGCCGTCCGGTGTCTTAAGCGTCCAACCGTCCTTATCGGTGAAGATATGTTTGGCTTTGGTCGAAACGAAGGGTTCAATCGTCAGCACCATGCCTTCTTTAAGCACATCCTTCAATTTCGGGTTATAGAACCCCGGCACGCTGGGCGACTCGTGCAGTTTGCGGCCTACGCCGTGACCGGGTAAATCGCGGATGACGGTGAAGCCCGCGCCGCGTACCACGCCTTCCATCGCGCGTCCGATCTCGTTAACCTTGTTGCCGGCGGTCGCTACCGAAATCCCTTTTTGCAGCGCCGCTTGGGCGACATCTGCCAGCTTTTGCTTGACCCCTGTAACGGGTAGGATGGGTAAGGTCGCGGCGGTATCAGCATAATACCCATCGAGTTCAGCCGAGACATCAATGTTCACCAAGTCGCCAACCTGTACCACGCGGTTGCCGGGGATGCCGTGCGCTGCTTCATCGTTGATGCTGATGCAGGTCGTACCGGGGAACTTGTACATCAGGATAGGGGCGGATTTCGCACCTTCTTTCTTGAGCAGCTCAGTTCCGAGGGCATCCAGTTCCCCTGTTGTGATGCCCGGGCGCACTTCCGCCAGCATCTTTTGGAGCGTCATGCCCACCACTTTACCGATGCGTACCAAACCGGCCATATCCCGCTGCGATTGAACAACCATGTCTACCTCACCCTCATCTGTCCACAGCCCCCGTTTTACAGGAGTGCTTTCTCGTATTTCATTGTAGTCTGAATATCCCCATCCGCCGTGACCCACGCAATCGGCATGTGGGTGGTCGTGTGCTGTGCGCCAACACTGCCGTCCGCGCCGATCACGATAATCCCCGCCTGTGGGTTGGGGATGCGGTCGCTTAGGAAATCCAGCCCGGTTTGCGCGGCGCTTTGGGCGTTCGTGCCGCCTGTAATCTGGTCAACCACTCGCTTGCACAGGAAGTAACGCATGATATTTTCGCCCACGCCGGTTGCGCTGGCCGCCCCAAGCGCATCTTCCGCGTACCCACCTGCCCCAAAAATCGGCGTATCACCGATGCGCCCCTTCGGCTTATCCGGTGTGCCGCCTGTCGAGGTCGCGCTGGCGAGGTGTCCTGCTGCGTCCAGCGCAACCGCGCCGCAGGTTCCTGTGCCGAGCGCCGCGCGAGATTTAGCCTGCGCCTCTTTCTGGCGGGCGACAAACGCTTCGAGTTCTTTGGGCGTAATCATCTGCACATTCGCCACCAGCGGCACACCGAGTTGGGCGGCCAGTTGGTCAGCCCCGTCCCCTGCGAAGAACAGGTTGTTGGTGCGGGTCATGACCAATCGAGCGAGCGAAATCGGGTACTGCACCCGCCGCACCGCTGCGACCGCGCCGTACTTAAGCGTGCTGCCGTCGGCGATCAGCGCGTCCATCTCGACCTCGCCAGCCGCGTTGATGAAGCTGCCGTAGCCGGAGTCGAACTGCGGGTCATCCTCCATAATGTTGGTGGCCTTTTCGACCGCATCCAGCGCCGAACCGCCGCCCTTGAGGATTTCCCAGCCGACAGCCGCTGCTTTACGAACCGCTGCGAGTACCGAGGCTTCGTCAAAACCGACCCAATCACCCGCGCCGCCATGTACGATGAGACGCGGTGAACCGCTTACTGTCATACCCTGCTGCCTTTGGTAACATTAAAATAAGGTTGAATCGATTGTATCAAATGCCTGCCGATACACGTAAGGTCAAAGCAAGGTACAGTAGGGAAGATGAAATTGCATTCCCCTCAAATGGAGCAAAATCTATGGTTGATCTTTCGATCATCATTGTGAATTGGAACGGCAAGGATTTACTGGCGAAGTGCCTGCGCTGCGTCGAGTCGACTGTCAAAAGGGTTAGCTATGAAACGGTTGTGGTCGATAATGCTTCAACTGATGGCAGTCAAGACATGGTGCGCCGCGACTTCCCCAACGTCAAACTCATCGCTAACAAAGATAATGTCGGCTTCGCGACCGCTAACAATCAAGCCATGAAAGTAGTCGAAGGCCGTTACGTCCTGCTGTTGAACAGTGATGCCTTCGTCCACGAAAACACGCTGGATACGATGGTCACCTTCATGGATGAGCATCCGCAGGCAGGCATGTCCAGTTGCAAGCTGCTGTACGAAGATGGCAGTCTCCAGCGATCATGCGCTACCTTCCCCACATTAGCAACCGAATTTTATATCGCGTTGGGTTTGGATAAGCTGTTTCCCAAAAGTAAGGTGTTCGGCAAGTACTTGATGACGGATTGGGATTACGACACCACGCGGCAGGTGGATGTCATCATGGGCGCGTTTATGATGGTGCGCCGTGAACTCATCAGCAAAATCGGTATGATGGATGAAGCCTTCTTCATGTACTCCGAAGAAGTCGATTGGTGCTATCGTTTCAAACAAGCCGGTTCAACCGTTTACTTCTACCCCGATGTCACCTGCGTTCACCTGTGGGGCGGCAGCAGCAAAGCCGTGAAGGTCGAAAGTTTACTCCGGTTATATCGGGCGCGGGTACAGTTTTTCCGCAAGCATTACGGGCGGCTGTCAGCCTTTCTCTACAAAATGATCCTCGGCTTTAACGCGCTGGTGCGGGTCGGGCCGGGGGCGCTGTATTACCTGACACGTGGTAATCCCGCCTCAAAACAGAAGCATTACGCCTTCCGCCAGCTCTTGCGGGCGATACCGGAATTTTAGGACTTGCAACCGAAATAGATTTTCGATTACACTATCCAACATGATCTACACCACTGGACATAGTACACGGACTTGGGGCTACAAGGCATCCAACGAGGGCGCACCTTAGTTAAACGCGCCTACTGCCCGTGTAAGATTTCCAACGAGATTGTAATACCGACGGCCACAGGGCGCACCTGTGGTCGTTTTGATTCTCGTCGATTGTCAACAGCAATCAGTCAACCACAGGTGAGTGGCCTGACTTTGCTGAATTGACTGTAGACTGTTGACTAAAGACCGAGGACTAAAAATGCACATCATCAACATCGACCATCTTGTCATCAACCATGCCGGACGCGAGATTTTCCGCGAGCTTGATTGGGCGATCAGCGACCGTGAGCGCACGGGACTGGTCGGGCCGAACGGCGCGGGTAAATCCAGCCTCATGAAAGCCCTCGCCGGTGTCTACCAACCGGACGGCGGCACCATCAACGCCCTGCGTGGGATTCGCGTGGGCTACCTACCGCAGGAAATCGAACTGATACCCGGTCGTACCCTATGGGAAGAATCCCGCACGCCCCCGCCCGAACTGGCAGCCGTTGAAGCTGAACTCGCGCGAATCGAAACGTCACTGTCTGACCCCGCCGTGTACGGTAACGAGGGTAGGCTAACACGAACACTCGAACGGCAGGAAAAAGCATTAGCGGAATACGAGAAGTTGGGTGGCAATCGCCATGAGGCGCGCGTCAAAGAACTGCTCATGCGGCTGGGTTTTACAACTGCCGACTACAATCTCCCGACCGACTCCTTGAGTGGTGGGCAGAAGAAACTGGCGCGGCTGGTGCAGTTGGCGATTGAGCAGCCGGATTTGCTCCTGTTGGATGAACCGGATAACCACCTCGACTTGGAAGCCAAGCGCCACCTCGAAGGCTTCATCCGCGACTACAACGGTGCGGTGGTCATTGTCTCGCATGATCGCTACCTGCTGGATGAAGTGGTGACACAAATCGCCGAACTCGACAGCGGTAAACTGACGTTGTTCCCCGGTAACTACAGCAATTACGCCACCGAGGTCGAACTGCGGCGCATCCGCCAGCAGCAGATGTACGAAGCACAGCAAAAGAAGGTGCAGCAGATCGAGGCCAACATCAAAGAGTGGCTCGAAAAAGCCAAATCGGATTTGAACGAACGCCACGCACGGCAGGCGCACAGCCGTCAGAAGATGCTCGAACGCATGGAAAACAACGGAGAGATGATCGAGCGCGTGGTTGACCGCAAACGCATGGAACTGCAGATCGAGGGTTCACGCGGCAGCAACCGCGCCCTTGAACTGGCGAACCTCGCGATGGGCTTCGGCGACGACCTCTTGTTCCTCGACCTGAACATGCAGGTCTGGCACGGCGAGCGCGTAGGGCTGATTGGCCCCAACGGTGCGGGGAAGTCCGTGCTGTTCAAGTTGATCTTGGGCGAGATGGAACCGTTGGATGGGCAGGTCAAAGTCGGCCCGAGCAACAAGATTGGTTACTACTCGCAGGAGCATCAAACGCTGACGGATTTCCTTCACCGCTCACCGTTGGAACTGGTGCGGGATGTGAAGCCCATGCACGAAGGTGAAGCAGTCGCGTTCCTGCTCAAGTTCCTGTTCAAGTACGACCAACTGCGCCTACCGATCAGCGGGTTTAGCGGGGGTGAACGCAGTCGTTTGCAGTTGGCGTGTCTCATGCTCCAGAAGCCGAACTTACTCTTGCTCGATGAGCCGACCAACAACCTCGATATTTACGCCGTAGAGGTGTTGGAAAGCGCGTTGGAGGATTTTGAAGGGGCGATCCTGACGATTTCCCACGACCGCTACTTCCTCGACCGCGTGGTTGACCGTGTGGTCGAGCTGAACGATGGCAGCCTGCGCGGGTATCCCGGCGGCTATACCGATTATCTAAAAGCCAGTGGACGCATTAAACAGAATTAACCCGCCTAACGCGGAGAGATAAAGAGAACAAACGATGTTACGCAAACATATGCACGAAGAAAACCGCCGGTCGTGGAATGCGGCGACCGATGCCCATAACAGTCACAAGGTCGATCAAGCGGCGTTCCTCCGCGCCGGTGGCAGCACCCTGTATCCTGATGAGATCGAACTGTTAGGTGATATAAAAGGCAAGTCACTCGTTCACCTCCAATGTAATTCAGGACAGGACACCTTGAGTTTGGCGCAGTTAGGTGCAAACGTGACCGGTGTCGACATCAGCGATGCGGCAATTGACTTTGCCCAGAAACTAAGCAGTGATTCCGGTATCCCCGGCACGTTCATTCGGAGTGATGTTTATGACTGGTTCGAGCAAGCCGCGCAAAAGGGTGAAACCTACGATATCGCCTTTTCATCTTATGGAGCAGTCGTCTGGCTGACTGATCTCGCGACTTGGGCGAAAGGCATCGCCCGTATCCTTAAACCCGGTGGCAGGTTTGCGGTCATCGACTTTCATCCTTACGCCATGATCCACGGCTGGGATTGGAAGCTCGAGCAGTCGTATTTCAATGGCGCGGAAGGCTTGCACTTCGAGAACGGCGTGGGTGATTATGTGGCGATGTCGAAAGATGCCCTCACACCATCGGGCTACCTCGAAGGGGTGAAAAACTTCGTAAACCCGCACCCCGGTCACGAGTTCAACTGGAGCATGAGTGAGATCATTTCCGTGCTGGTGCAGGCCGATTTAACTGTAAAGGTGTTCAAAGAATATCCGTACTTTAACGGGGCGAAGTTGTTCGGTGAGATGAAGCATGGCGAAGGCAACCGCTTTTATCCACCCGACGGAATGCCCTCAATCCCCTTGATGTATGGCATCGTGGTCGAGAAATAGCTGTGAGTGTAGAATGCGGCTGGGAACCAACCGGAACTTCTATTGGCAGTTGTGCGAGTGAGCCGAAAATAGGCTGAGTTACCTTTGCGGGATGCTCGGCCTTCCTCTATGCTAGACCCCAATAATGATGGTTGAGCAGGAGGTAAGCAGATGGACAATAACAATTGGCTGTTGATGGGGGCGTTGTGTTGTGTCATCCCCACGTTGGTACTCATCGTAGCTTCAGCGTGGGTCATTCGGAACGGGCAGCGCTTCCTAACACCGGAAACCGAAGATTTACACCGCAGCTTCCAACAAATGAAAGCCCAAAACCCGACCGCTACCCCTGAGCAGTTGGTTAATAAGATCATCCGGCGGCAGGCCATACGCAGCGGGATTGTTGGGGCGATCACCAGCGTCGGCGGTTTACCGTTCCTCCCTTTCGGCATGACGATTGACCTGTACGCCAGTGCGCGTATCCAGAATGCCACCTTGCACTTCATCGCGTGGGCGCTCAACCCGCAGGGCGCGACCGCGACCACCCCCATTCTCAGCCTCTCCCAAACGCTCAAGCTGGGTGACGGTGGGCAGTTGGATGAGATGTTGAGTAACCAAACTCAAATGTGGGGTTTAGGTCTATCACGTCGACTCGTAACAATGATTACTGAGAAGGCTTTCGCGAAGCTCATCCCCGGTCTAGGTCTTATCCTCGGCTTCATAGTCAACTACGTCATCACTACCGGCATCAGTCGGGCAGCCTTACTCTGGTACACGCGGCGCATGAGAGGGCAGGCAGTCCCAATTCCTGCCCAGTAAACCGTTGGAACGCGGGTTGAACGGTGGGCAAGCGTAAACCGACCACGCGAGACTTGCTGTATGATGAGCGGGCGATGGAGTTCACCAAAAGGGTGGTTTAGAGATGACTCGTTTGCTCGTCATGTCCGATATTCATAGTAATCTACCCGCGCTGGAAGCCGTCCTCAACCACGCGGCAGCGTTCAACGCGGATTATGCGGTGGTCGCGGGAGACATCGTGAACTGGGGGCCGTTTTCCAGTCAGGTGATGGAAGCGCTGGCTTGCGTACCCTGTTCCATCATTCGCGGGAACAACGAACTTTACCTGACCGACTGGAACACACCCCGCGCCCCGAAGTCGTGGGCGCACTTTACCCTACCTCCCTACACGATGGCGCAGTTGGGCAGGAAGTGGATGAACACCATTTCCGCGTGGCCGGATGCGCTCACCCTGCGCTTCCGCGATGCGCCGGGCATTCAGGTCGTACACGGCAGCCCGCGCAGCCCCTTTGAGGCGATGCTCCCCACCCATACCGACAGCGAAATCGAGGCGATGTTAGCTGGCGTTGAGGCAGCTACGATCATCGCGGCACATTCACACCTGCCACTGGATCGGCAGGTCGGGCGCTGGCATGTGTTGAACGGGGGTACGGTTGGCAACCCGCTCGACGGCGATATGTCGGCCTCTTACATGATTCTCGATGGTGATGGGGAGGGCTGGCGAGCCACCCATCACCGCGTTCCCTTTGATTCTCAGCGCGTACTGGACGAGTTCGAGCGTACCGGCTTCGTAGAACAGTGCGGCGTGGTCGGGCATCTCATCGTGCAAGAATATCAATCGGCGCGTTTGGAAGTCTACCCATTCTTGGAATGGTGGCGGGCAACTTGCCCCGATGAACCGCATACGATGGATTTGTTAGAAGCCTTCGAGCAGGTCAATAAGCGGGATTATATGCCGTTGGCCTATCAGGTCGGGATGTAAAACCTTATCCACGCTTTTGACTATCAATCATACTGTTGTAGGGGGCACACATAAGTGCTCCCTTTGATTTATGCCGGTACAGCCTCCGCCTCCGTGTTGGGAGCGTCGGCCTTCACACGATCTTGATCGTGGTCGGGCAGGATGTCCTCGGCGAAACGGATAGCCGGGATGCGATAAGCAATGACGGAGATGACCATCAAAACCAGCCCGCAGCATACCAGAATGAGTGCCATACCGGCTCCCGGCCCGACACCCACCAACCACCCGAATACCCCGGTCAGGCTTCCACCTTCACGCAGGGCAGGCTCAAAGATGCGGTCGGCCAGCGGCCCGGCCAGCAGAATACCCAACGGCCCGACGACCTGCGCGATCAACCGTCGGGCGGAAAACACGCGCCCTTGTAAATCAGGCGCGACTTTGGCCTGCCAGATAGCCTGATTCGAGGCGTTAATGTAGACCACCACGACCGACGAGAGGAACGCGACCACCATCCAGAACGGCAGCGTACGCCCGATACCGAGCAAGGTATAACCGAATAAGCTGCTCCAGAACCAACCCCAGATCACCCCGTTTGTACGGCGTTTGAGGCCGCCCGTGCGGACGAGAATAAGCCCACCAACAACTGCGCCTGCACCGAACGCGCCTTGAACAAGACTCAATAGCTGTTCATCATTCCCTGAGCGGGATAAGATCATCGGTGTGAGCAGCGTACCGGCGATGCTGCCCAGTAAATTCCCGAAGAAGAACACCATTTGTAAGCCAAGTAAACTGGGACGCTGGAGGATATAGCGGAAGCCGAAAATCGAGTCCCGCCAGAGGTTGTTTTTAACCTCGCCCTCGGCACTCATTTTGGGCTGCGGGATGCTGACCAGCAGGATACCCCCAACAGCCGCGAGGAAGGTGATGATGTCGATGGTCATGATGCCCGTTAAGCCAATTTTATTGAGCAGTAAACCCGCGAGTGGAATAGCCAGTACGCCGGAAACCGATTCGGTCAAACTGAGGATACCATTGGCACGGGTGTATTGTTCTTTGGGGATCATGGTCGAGATGGCGGCTGAGAAGGCCGGCCACTGGAACGATTTGAAGGCGCTGGTGACGGCACCGGCTGCATACAGATGCCACAATTGGAGCTGCCCCGAACTGTAGAGCAGGAAAACGGCGATGGTCGCGAGGCCAGCAGCCACATCCGAGATGACCATGACCAGCTTGCGGTTCCAACGGTCAACCAATGCTCCTGCAATCGGGCCGAGCAGGACTTCCGGCGCGAAGCTGAAAAAGCCGACCAGCGCCATAGCGGTAGCAGGATCAGCGGTCGGCTGGATTTCGGTGACAAATGTCCACGTCCAGATGGTGAGACCGAACTGCGTCATGGTCGTACCGAAGATCGAGACGAACTGACCGAGCGCGACTAAGTAAAACGCTCGCATTCCACTCAGCCAGTTGCCCATAACTGCCCCCTAAATACCCATATTGATATAAAAATTTGAAATTTGGAAATCTGCGCCCTTGTGGGCTGATGTGACCTATTATGACTGGCGCTTAACAATTTATTCAAGCGCCAATCTCTTATACGCGGAATGGCGAAAAATGTTCAATCAGTGGCAATTTTGCAAACAAAAACATGATCTTTCGGCGGCTAGCTCGGCTAAAAGTGCGGCAATTTTGGCGAAGGCTCTGCCGCCGCCATCATTGCCATTCCCCACAATTACGAAGTGGCATCCTTGGGGATACCTTTGCCACCAATCGGGGTGTTCTCGATACGTTCACCGAAGCCCACGATAATCGGGCGGGCTTTCGCGATGAGTGCCTGTGTGCTGGCGAGTGATAGCGAGGCTTGATGGTCATCCTGACTGCGCCAGACTTCCGTCACCCAGATGCCGTTCGGGTCGGCGGGGTCGGTGGCGACCACATACAGATAGCAGCCTTCAAGGTCGGTCATGCTGTCCGTACCTTCGAGCAGATAGCTGATGAGTTCATCCCGCTTACCGGGTTGGGCGATCATTTTCCCAGTGAGGCCGTACATAGATGTTTAGTCCAGTGTATTGTGAATAATTTGAAGATGGTGGTTGCGAAGTCAGTGATGCGTGTGGTGTGGTGGCGCGGACAGCCTGTCTGCTGTCCCTACCACATTGGCTGTTTGTCTATTGGCACAAAATTTTATCACCTACCCTGTAACCACTACCCATTTGAGTATAGAACAAAAAGGCTATCTGTGTCAATGGTTGTCGGTAAGAATATTCAAACCGGTAGCACCACACTAAACGGTGGAGATGAGTTTTCAGGTGAAAAATCACCGTTTTGAGCGATCTTTCGTTTTTTTCCCTTCGCCCTGAGGGAGAGGCTGATGGTGGAGTGAGCCTGCGAGCGTACCATCGTGGGGGCGAGGGCTTAAATAGTCCCCCACCACTTAATGTAGTCCTACCTTCCAACCTTTTTGAAAAGTAGGTTTGTGGTTAATCGGACGCGATGTATCGCGTCCCTACAAAAAATTCGCTTCACAATCTCGTGTTTCTGTAAGGACAGCAGACAGGCTGTCCGGTATTTTCACAACTTCTCAAAGGGTTTCAAACGCTGCTGGTATTCATCTAAAACTGAGCGATTCTGAACACTTTCTAAACATTCTTCCGGTATCATTTCATCATGTGACGGTATGATTACCTGTTCATCATGAATGTGAGTAATCCGATTTGAAGAATGGAAAGATCATGAAACGTTTGAAGATTCTACTGGTTGGATTGATGTTTACCCTGTTGAGCGCCACCGCCATACAGGCGCAGGACAGCGGAGACACCATTACCCTGAATGGCGACTCGATCAGCGTCAGCGGGAACGGTGCGGTAGTGGATGGCAGCACGGTCACGATTACCGCCGCCGGAACCTACACCGTCAGCGGCACGCTCACGGATGGGCAGCTTGCGGTCGATAGCGAAGGTGACGGCGCGGTGACGATCATCCTGAACGGCGTGAACATCAGCAGTTCAACCAGCGCGGCGATTAACATCATCAATGCCGACAGCGCCGAGATCGTGCTGGCGGATGGCACGCAAAATGTGGTGTCGGACGCGGCAGCTTACGTCTACGCCAACCCGGAGGATGATGAACCGAACGCGGCGGTATTCAGTGATGACGACCTGACGATTTCCGGCACGGGTTCGCTGACGGTCACTGGCAGCTATAACGATGGTATCGCCAGCAAGGACAGCCTGACCATCATCAGCGGGAACATTAACGTGACAGCGGCGGATGACGGTATTCGTGGGAAGAACGACTTGCATATCATCGACGGCACGTTCGTCGTAACGGCGGGTGGTGACGGCTTCAAAGCCGACAATGAGGACGACCCCGCCCTCGGCACGATGACGATTGACACGGGCAGTATCCAAGTCACATCAGGCGGTGACGCGCTCTCTGCGGAAACGGCACTCACGGTTAATGGTGGGACGTTCATGCTGGCTTCTGGTGGTGGCAGCACGACCGTCATCAGCGAGGATTTATCCGCGAAGGGTGTGAAGTCCGGCGGCAGCATCGTGATTAATGCTGGCACATTCACAGTCGACTCGGCGGATGACACCATCCACACCAACGGCACGATTGCGCTGAACGGCGGCACCTATACGCTGGCGACCGGCGACGATGCCATTCACGCCGATGTCAGCATCGAGATTAACGGCGGCGACATCGACATCACCCGTTCGGTAGAAGGTATCGAGGCGATGAGCATCACCTTCAACGGGGGTGACATTCACCTCGTTTCGAGCGACGATGGTATCAACGCGGCGGGTGATCTCGGTACAAACTACTTACTCACGTTCAACGGTGGCACGATTGTGGTCAACGCGACGGGTGACGGACTCGACTCGAACGGCTCAATTGCCATGAACGGCGGCACGGTCATCGTTCACGGCCCGACCGAAAACTTCAACGGCGCGTTGGATTATGACGGCAGCTTTGCGATTACTGGCGGGACATTGGTCGCGGCGGGCAGTGCCGGGATGCCGCAGTCACCGGGGATGAACTCCAGCCAGAACTCGCTGCTGCTGATCTTGAACGAGGTGCAGCCAGCCGGGACACTCGTCAACATTAAGGACAGCGCGGGGAATAGTGTTCTGACCTTCGCACCGGCGAAAGCCTTCCAAACCGTCGCTTTCTCGTCGCCGGATTTGGTGATCGGTCAGACCTACACCATTTCGCTCGGCGGCATCTCGGATGGTGTCGCGACCGATGGCCTGTACACGAACGGCACTTACGCGGCAGGCACAGAATACAGCAGCTTCACCGTATCAAACGCGGTGACGCAAATCGGTGAAAGCCGCCGCCGCCCCCGTTAGTTTTAGCTTCACCTCAATAAAAATCCCTCTCAGCGCGAGAGGGATTTTTATGCCTACGAATTGACAGGGGTTGCCATCTCTTTGACCGCCTGTTTTTCCGCCCGCCACAGCGCGAACCAGATGAGCAGGGCGTAGAGCAGCAGCGCGACGACCGCCCCAGCCAGCCATTCAAGGTTGAGCGGTAAAATGGGCGAGCCTGACCCCTGCTGGTTGTAATCGAAGAAATAACCCACGTATACGTTGCTGGTCGTTAGCGTAAACCCGTTGTCGATGATTGAAACAGCCCCACCCAGAATGGCGTTGTAAATCGTGGATATAAAACTTGAATAATACGAGTAGGTAAAGGAGCGCGTGAAGACATATAGGATGCCAATTACGGTCACGAGTGACAGCAAAACCTGATTGCCAAACCCCCGCGCGATGGCGACCACGCTGCGCTTGCTGGCTGCCGAGGCCATCACCCCACAGGCGGCGCTGAAGGCAAGGTTCGCCATTGTGAACATGAATGCCACCAGCGCGACGAGGATGATGGTGACCGGATGTGGCATGATCACCGTACTGTTGTAATAACTGGAGTAACGGTAAAAGATTCCGGTCATGCTAATCGCCGTGCCAGCGGTGGTACCAATCCGCAGCACACTGAGGAGCAGATACTGCGGGAACTGCTGCTGGATGGTCGCCCACCATTTGCCGCGCACGATCTGGCGGGCATCAATGCCGGTCAGCACCAGCATATCCCACGTTTGGGCTTCCTTCTCGCGGCTGATGCTGTTGGCGGTTCGGCTGATGGTCTGGAATAACAGGTAGACGTGATAAAGCCCCATGACGATGGAAAGGATGTTGGGCAGGGGATTGAGCTTTTCGGCAATCGGCAGCGGGTCGCGCACGGTGATCGAGGCCAGCAGCAAGCCGCCGAATAAGATCAGTGACAGTGTGATTGCCAGCCACTTCACGCCGAAGTTCACCCAGCGCCGCCACGTGCGGGGCGGCTTGGCAGAGCGCTGCTGGTAGGTGCGCTCGGCGCGGGTGATGGCGTTATTGGGGAAAAGGGAGGACATGCGGGTCGATGAGGTCATGGGTTACCTAAGTTGATTCTATGACGGATACGGCTTTACGAAACGGTGTTGCCAATGTGCTGACCGCGTTACATTCCGCCCGCCAGAGGGCAAAGCGGATGAGCAGGGCATAAACCACGATTGTGAGCAAACCGGCAATCATCCAATCGGCCTCAATCGCTACGATGGGCGTAAAGGGGACGCTTCTCGGATCGAAGTAATGGCTAGTTAACGGGTCGAGTGTGAGCGAGTAGCCATTGCTGATCAGCGTAGTCGCCGTTGTCCCAAGGATGCCATAAAGGGGACTCATCCATAAAAAAGGAATGCGACTTAAGATCAATATGAACCCGATACTGAATAAGAATGATAGTACCGCCTGATAAACGAGGCCGTATAAAATGGCTTGTGTGCTGCGCTTGTTGAAGGCGGAAGCCATCACCCCACAGGCGGCACCAAAGCCTAAATTGAACACCGGCAATGCAATACTGAATAGACTGCTGATGACAATGGTGACGAGATGCGGCAGCAGCATCACGTGGTAAAAGTTGGAACCGTCGTAATACAAAAATGTGACGCTGCTAATGGCGATGGCCGACACGGTACCGACGCGGAGCAGCCCCAATAGCCAGTACTGCGGGATCTGCTGCTGCACGGTCGCCCACCACTTACCGCGCACGATTTGACGCGCATCCACACCGGTTAGCACCAGCAAATCCCACGTTTGAGCTTCCTTTTCGCGGGCGATGCTGTTGGCGGCAAGGCTGGTGGTTTGGAACAATAGGTAGAAGTGGTAAATAAGCGTAAAGGCTATTAAGAGAATCGCTGGCAGTCGAAGGGTGTCGAAAATGGGGGTGGGGTCACGCTGCGTTAAAGAACCGATCACTAAGCCGCCGAACATGACCAGCGAGAAGATGAGCGCCAAGCCGATGACCGCGCGGTTCACCCAGCGCCGCCACGAACGCGCTGGCTTGGCGGAACGCTGCTGGTAGGTGCGCTCGGCGCGGGTGATGGCGCTGTTCGGGAAGAAAGACGATAGGCGGGTAGATGAGGTCATGGGTTTGGCCTGCTACTGGTCGGATATTTTGCTCACGGTAGAACCATTATGACGGCGTATAGTTCTCTACTAGGGTATCATAATTAGACTTCAGGATATGCGAAAGGAAGTCACATGCAGGCGACACTCCCGACAACCACCGACGAATTTGTGAACTGGTCTTGGTCGCAGATCGAGCCGTTTTATGCTGAACTCGAAGCCCGCCCCTTAGCGGCAGATACGGTCGCCACATGGCTGGCGGATTGGACACTGTTGTTGCGGCTGATGAGTGAAACGGGCAACCGGCTGGAAATCGCCACGACCGTCAACACCGAGGACGAAGAAGCGGTGAAACGCTTACAAAACTTCCTCAAAAACATCGCCGAACCCGCCGCGATTGCCGAACACAAACTGCAAGAAAAGATTCTCGCCAGCGGTTTGGAGCCTGTCGGCTTCGAGATCGCCCTGCGGAACATGCGTGCCGAAGCCGCCGACTTCCGCGAGGCGAATGTGCCGCTCGTCACCAAAGAACGCGAACTCAGTTTGGAGTACAACCAGATCGTCGGCGCGCAGACGGTGACATGGGAAGGCGAAGAACTGACCATCACTCAAGTGAAGCTCAAGATGCAGACGGATGACCGGAGCGTGCGTGAGGCGGTGTGGAAGGCGATTGCCGCGCGGCGTTTGGCGGATCGTTCCGCCCTGAATACGCTGTGGACGAAGTTCCTCCCGCTGCGTTTGCAGATGGCATCGAACGCCGGATACGCCAACTACCGCGACCTGCGCTGGCGGCAGTTCCGGCGCTTTGAATACTCACCCGACGACTGCATCCGCTTCCACGAGTCGATTGAAACGGTGGTCGTGCCAGCCGCAACCCGCATCTACGACAAGCAGCGCCAGAAGTTGGGCGTGGATACGCTGCGCCCGTGGGATCTTGACCGTGATGATGTCTACCCTCCGTCACGCCCCCCGCTGCACCCGTTCGATACCGTCGAGGAACTGGTAAGCAAGGTCGATGCCATCCTGCACAAGGTTGACCCTGAACTCGGCGACTACTTCACCATCATGCGGAAGGAAAATCTGCTCGACCTCGATAACCGCAAGGGTAAAGCGCCCGGTGGTTATCAGGCAGGGTTGGTGCAGTCCAAGCGCCCCTTCATTTTCATGAATGCGGTGGGTACGCAGAACGATGTGCAAACCCTGCTGCACGAGGCCGGTCACGCCTTTCACCTGTTCGAGGCGCTCAAGCTGCCGTATTCGCAGCAGTGGGAATACACATCCGAAATCGCGGAAGTGGCTTCCATGTCGATGGAACTGCTGGCCGCGCCGTACCTCAAGGCCAGCGACGGTGGTTTCTACACTCCGCAGGAAGCCGCCCGTGCCGAGATCGAACACCTTGAGCAGAATATCCTGTTCTGGCCGTTCATGGCAGTGGTCGATGCCTTCCAGCATTGGGTGTACAGCAACCCCGCCCAAGCGGCAGACACCGCCAATTGTGACGCGGTATGGGGTGACTTGTGGGCGCGTTTCATCCCCGGTGTGGATTGGAGCGGCCTCGAAGACTCCCGCGTGACAGGCTGGCACCGCAAGCTGCACATCTTCCAAATCCCGTTCTACTATGTCGATTACGGCTTGGCGCAGGTCGGGGCGCAGCAGGTCTGGCGCAACTCGCTCAAAGACAAAGCAAAGGCGGTTCGGGATTATCGGGCGGCACTCGCCCTCGGTGGCACACGTCCACTGCCTGAACTCTTTGAGGCGGCAGGGGCGAAGTTCGAGTTCGACATCGAGACGTTGGGCGAACTTGTGGAAGTCACCGAAGAACACATCGGCGAACTCGAGAAGGTTTAAAACCCCACGAGGCTCGCTGTCTTGGTCATATTAAACAAGGCGGTGAGCCTCAATTTCCCCGTAAAGATCACAATTGACCACTCGCCTGCTTTATGGCACAGTCAAGCCATTGCGTAATGTGCCCATTCTATAGGAGCAGGTTGTAAATGACGTTTCATGTTCTCGTACCGGACAGCGTGAATAAGAAGGCTGTCGAAATTTTGGAGCAGGCCGGTTTCAAAGTGACCGCGCCGGGGCAGATGAAGCGCGAAGAAACCCTCGCCGCCATCGCGGATGCTGACGCGCTCATTATCCGCAGCGCCACCAAAGCCGACGCGGAGTTGATTAACGCCTCGACCAAGCTGAAGGCGATTGCCCGCGCCGGTGTCGGTGTCGATAATGTTGACCTCGCTGCCGCCAGCGCCAAGCAGATCGCCGTGATGAACACACCCGCCGGTAACACCGTGGCGACCGCCGAGTTCGCCTTCGGGTTGATGCTGGCACTCGCGCGGCACATTCCGCAGTCGCATTCCTCCATGCAAAATGGCAAGTGGGATCGCAAGTCGTATCAGGGTGTCGAACTGCGCGGCAAGACTATCGGCATCGTCGGCTACGGGCGCATCGGTCAGGCCGTCGGCAAGCGGGCGCAGGCGTTCGAAATGACCGTGTTGGCTTACGACCCTTACATTCCAGCCGACACCATCCGCAAAATCGGCGCGGAACCCGTCACGCTGGATGAACTGTTCGCCAAGAGCGACTTCATCAGCCTCCACAGCGTCATCACTGACGAAACACGCGGCATGATTAACGCCACCAACATCGCCAAGATGAAGAAGGGCGTGCGTATCGTCAACGCCGCACGCGGGGCGCTCATCAACGACGCGGATCTGGCGGAGGCACTCAAGAGCGGGCAGGTCGCTGGCGCGGCCTTCGACGTTTACACCGAAGAACCGCCACCCGCCGACCATCCGTTCATCGGCCTGCCCAACGTCATCGACACGCCGCACCTTGCCGCCAGCACCGACGAGGCGCAGGTCGCGGTCGCCATCGAAGCCGCCGAACTCATCGTCGCGGCGCTGCAAAAGGGCGAGTACAAAAACGTTGTGAACGCCGATGTGCTGAAGTAACAACCAACTCACCACGCGCGTGTTTCACTCGTGTATGAGATCCCTTCTCCCTTGCTTGCGGGGCTGTTGGCGTACTGAGCTTGTCGCAAGGTAGCCAACGAGGGTTGGGGATGAAGGGGTTAAACGCTGATTACACCACCGGCGGCTCGCGGTTGAACAGCAGGGCTGGCGCGGCAATCCCCAGCGCAATCGCCCCTAGAATCATGGCCGTCCGTACCGCGTTGGTCGAGGCCGCGATCATCGCCGCGTTCGCCGTATCGGCGTTCCCCAACGACAGTTCGATAATCGCCAGCATCGTCCGGTAGGCGAACACCCCCGGCACCATCGTCACCGCCGCGCTGAGGGTGAACACCGGAATCGGCGCGTGCCACCGGCGCGAGAGGTACAGGCTGATGAACCCGATGACCGTTGAGCCGAGCAGGGTCGAAATCTCAATATCGAGGCCGAGCTGCATCAGCAGCGCCCGCAGCCCGTGACCGAAGGCCGCCGCCGCCGCGCACCCCGGCAGCAGCTTGGGCGGCACATTAAACAGGATGCCGAAGCAGGTCGCCGCCAACGCCGACCATATGCCGTCCTGAATGACGAATCCAATCACATCAAGGGTATTCATAAGCCGCTAATCCCTACCAACCGCATCGCCATCACAAGGCCGAGCGCGATTCCCAACGACACCATTCCCCCGACCACGCCGCGCACCATCCCTGTCACCAGATGTCCCGACACAAGGTCTCGCATGGCATTCACAAGATGGATACCGGGGACGAGCAGGATCACGGAGGCGATCATCGCCGTCTGCGGCTGTGGGCTGAGGTTGTAGAACGTGGCGCTGGAGCCAATGAGCGAGGCGAAGAATGAGGTGACAACCACCACGATCAGCGAGTTAAAGTGCCTGCGCTGAAGTTCCTGCCGCACGAACTGCGCCACAGAAGCCGCCGCGAACGTCACGAGGAACACCGGCCAATCCCCGCCGAACAACCGGCTGAACGCGGCACACCCCAAGCCCACCAGCACCACCACCGTCCAGCGGTTGTACTGCGGCTTCAGGCGGCTCAGGCGCGTCAGCCTTTCGCGCGTCCCCGCACGGTCGATCTGCCCGCGTTCGGCTTGATGCACCAGCGTCCGCACTTCCGCCAGAATTTGCATGTTCACGCCCATCGCCACCACCCGCCGGATTTTGGTGCGGAACTCTTGCCCGCTGGTGGTCGTCACCATAATCGCGTTGGGCGAAACAAGAATATCCATCCAGTGTGCGCCGAGTGCCGTACCGAGCCGGTGAACCGATTCTTCTACCCGCGCCGTTTCCGCGCCGTTTTGCAGCAGGAGCTGCCCCGCCCACAGCGCGAGATCGATAATATCGCGAAGTGTTTCATAATCCAGTTCCGGTTTGATGTTGGTTGAGCGAGTACTTTGGCTCATCGCAGCCTCCCTCATGTTGTAATCTACAAAGCTCGACTAGAATATCATGGAAAGGAGAATGTGTATGCCGAAATTTGTACTAAAATTCACAGGTCTATCGTCAGTGTTTAGTATTGCGCTGGCTCTGTTGGTCGGGGTATTTGTTGGCGGCCTTGTCGCGGTTGCCGTCATTGTCAACCTGTGGGCTTGATTACACGCGGGCTGCCCGCAGCGTATACACGGTAATTTCCGGTCGGCAGTTGAAGCGCACGGCGGGCGCAATCGTCCCCACGCCGCGGTTGGTGTACTGGATCATGCTGCCGACTTGATACTGCCCCATCGGGTATTTAATGCCGAAGTGCGGCAGTTGGAGCGCACGGTTGATAATCGGCAAGCGTACCTGCCCGCCGTGCGAATGACCGGAGATTTGCAGGTCGAAGCGTCCGGTCGCCGCGCTCACATCGGCGAAGTCCGGCTCGTGCGCCAGCAGCACCGCGCAGTCATCCCCCTCGATTTGGGCGATCACCGCATCCACATCCGCTTTTTCTTCCCAATAATCATCCACGCCCGCCAGATGCAGCCGCGAATCGCCGCGCGTGAGCGTGTGAACGGTGTTGGTTAGGTCGTTAATCCCGCTGTCCGCCAGCATCCCGTGTATCGCGTCGGGGTCTGTCCAATGGTCGTGGTTGCCGAGGATCGCGAATGCCCCATCTTTCGCGGTGAGCTGGCTCAACGGCTCGCGCAGCAGCGGCAGCACGGGTTCAATATCACCATGCGTCACATAATCGCCCGTGAGTGCGATTGCATCCGGCTGCTCGGCGTTCACCATCTCGACAATGCGTGAAAGCTGATGTGGGGTCATCCCCGTACCCATGTGGATGTCGCTGATCTGCACCAGCCGGTAGCCGTCAAAGGCGGGCGCGAGGCGCGGCAGTTTGAGTTCAATCTTCACCACTTCGACATGCGTTGTCTCGAAATCGTGGGCGTAGGCGAAGCTGCCGACACCCGCCAGCGCGGTACTAAACGCCGAAGCGAGGCTGATCTTGAGGAAGCGGCGGCGCGAAATGGGCGGCATAGGATATTCCTTGATAACACTCACATCCACCCATTATAAGCCAACTCTATCCCTCAAAAGGTAAATTTTATCCCTACGCCCACCCACCTATCTTATGCAGACGGACGCGCTGTATCGCGTCCCTACATTCAATTGATTTAACGATATTTGCATTTTTGTAGGGACAGCATACATGCTGTCGGTTATTTAAAAAATACCAGATCGGTTCTTTGGTTAGGGGAGGCGGGTACTTACTCCACCCGCCAGTAAACTGTGTACCGTTGGTGATGCAGCCGGAAGAACGGGATCAACTCCACATCGTTCGGCTGCCCGATGCCCTCGGTGCGGAAGGTCAGCGATTGCCCATCTACAGGCTTGATGTGCGCGAGAATGTTGTCCTTGCCACCGCTGAGAACCGGCACAGGCGGCACGGGCAGGCGGTTGATGGCTGCCTCGCGCGTGTGGTAATCCGGGTTATACACCTCCGGCATATCGGCGGTTCCCAATGCTCCCGCCAGCACGATTGGCCCATACAGCACGGCGACCATGTGCGGCGCGTTCGGCAGGTCTTCCAGTTGCAGGCTCATCGGCAGCCTGATTTCAACACGGTCGCCGTCCTGCCACTCGCGCTCAACCGTCACGTAGGAACCCGCGCTGGCGCTGACCGTTTGCGCCTCGCCGTTGACTATCAGGTTGAAACCCTGCGCCCACGCCGGATACCGCACTTTCAGCGCGAAGGCGGCTGGCTGCTGGCAGTTGACGGTGAGGATCGTGGTGTCACTTTCGGGGAAGGCCGTTTCCTGCCGCAGCGTGATTCCCTTTTCCGCCCATGTCAATTCCGACGCGATGAACAGATTCACGTACAGGCTGCTGTCGTCGTGGTAATAAATCGTGTCGGCGTACTTGGCGTGGTTCTCCATACCCGTGCCGGTGCAGCACCAGAACGAGTGATGCGGCGTGTTATAGACCTTCACATGCCCCGGTCGCAGCGAGGCGAAGTAGGTCATCATGCCCGTTTTCGGGTCTTGCGAGCCGAGGATATGGTTGAACAGCGCCCGTTCGTAAAAGTCCATCGCCTGTGCCGATGGCTCCCAGCCAAAGATGTGCCGCGTCAGCTTGAGCATGTTGTAGGTGTTGCAGGTTTCCGCTGTCACGCTGCTCAAGTGCTGGTCGAAAGTGTTGACAGGGAAGAACAGTTCGTCGTCGCTGTGTCCGCCGATGGCATACGAACGGTGCAGGGCTACCCGCTCCCAGAAGTAGGCCGAAATCTGCTTGAGCTTCTCGTCGCCTGTCAGTTCGTACTGCCGCGCCGTACCGATGGCCTTCGGGATCTGGGTGTTGGCGTGCATCCGGTCAAGCAGGTCTTCCTGCCGTGCCAGCTTATCCAGCACCACCGCGTCGTTGAAGGCCATCGAGAGCTTGAGATGCTTCGGGTTTCCGGTGATCGCGTATAAATTCGCCAGCGACTCGTTCATGCCGCCAAACTCGTTCAGCAGCGCGATTTGCTGCTCCTCGCTCGTCAGCCGTGCGATGCGAAAGTCCAACCAATCCGCCAGCTTTTCCAGCACCTCTAAAGCCTGTGCGTTTCCCGCCTGTGTGTACGCATCCAGCAAACCCGCCACGATCTTGTGCAGCGTGTAATACGGTGCCCACACCGAGCGCCGCTGGTCAACACGGTCGAAAAATTCTTCGGGGTAGGCCGAGAGGAATCCGGCGTTGTAACCCTGCGCGGGCATCGCCGCCTGCACTTTTGCCAGTTCCGCCACGATGTAGTCGACGCGCTGCTTGAATACCTCGTCACCCGTGCTGGCGTACATCAGCGCACACGCCGAGAGATAATGCCCGAAGCTGTGACCGCGCAGTTCGCCGGTGGGCTGCTCCCACCCGCCGTACGGCTCGGCGCTGGTTGGCAACCCCGCCGTCAGCCGGAAGGTGTGGAGGAAGCGGTCAGGGTCTAAATCCAATAAGTAGGCTTTGTCCCGCGCCATATTCTCGGTAAACGGGTTGTCGCCGGAGAGGCGCACATCTTTTAAGTCAAAGGGTTTGGCTTGTATCATCTTTTCACTCATCACTGACTCTCTAAAATCGGAGTCTAGAGTATAGGGTTTGTACCCCCAATTTTGCCAATCCAGCGCCCGTAGAATAGGAAGATAAAACCGACCTTTTGGTAGTCGATAGTCTTTAGTCAACAGTCCATAGTCAAAAGCCAAGACAAATCACATTTCTCCTTTTACCTTGAACAAACCTTAGAATAACGGTTGTCCCATATGGGGCAAGTTAAGCCACTTATTGACCACATAGAATGTGATTTTGTAGGGGCGCAAGGCTTGCGCCCTCTTGCCACCAACCAGCCCTCGTCACAACGGTTGTAGGGACAGCAGACAGGCTGTCCGCCTCTAACCCCTACAAATCCTTAACTTGCTGCATATGGGACGCAAAACAGCGCGTCCACCTGTATAAAGATGAATTTCTAAATGGCCTTACTGTCTCCTTTTGCATTTGCCTTTAATATGAAACTTTCTACTTTTAACTTGTAATGATGCCTTTGCCTTTTACTGAAAACTGATAACTCGTAACTGAAAACTGATAACTCGCAACTGAAAACTGATAACTCGCAACTGAAAACTAATCTCAGTACTCGGTACTCAGAACTCAGTACTATAAAGAAAGTTTATTTTCGGTTAACCCGACAAACCGTTTACCAACCGTCCACTAACCGTCTTAACAATCTCACTCCCTCAGCAGGTTAATGCCACCTCCGCTTAAAAGTAACCAAATGTTCTGACAAATGTTCACCCTTTTGTCCCACACACATGCTATGCTTTCTGTAGGGAATGGTCTCAGACCATTCCGTTTGGGCTTTGTACCCACACGCATCTTAACAACCGCATCCAACCGAGAACGCGCACAATCTGCACGCCTACGTTTGTCGCTTTTGCCGCCTGTTCCGCTTATTGTGCTTTTGACTAATGACTATTGACTGACGACTAAAGACTAAAGACTACACTTTGCCAACCGACAGTTCTGACACTGACGACTGTGACGACATTTCCGCCATAAAGCTGCCGTTGTATGGAGCTAAAAGCCACTGTCGCATTTGCAGTTTTCGCAGTATTTGCAGTTTTTGGCAGTTGCCTCCCGCGCAGCCGCCGTCAAAATCATGCTGTAACAACAGCATCAACAGCAACATTTTCAACTTTAGGAACATTTACGGCGGAAAATAAGACTCTATGGTGGTTCCTACTGGCATTTGCCTTAAGCTGAAGACTGATAACTGACAACTAAAAACTGAATTGGCGCTCTACTGCCGCCGCCGCCGCCGCCACAAACTTGTACGGGTCTTAAGCTGGAGACTGATAGCTGGCGACGACCAACAAAAAGGGCGCACAACTGTGCGCCCCTACGGAATGAATCTCTTTTATCTTGGCGTTCTATGCGTAGCCTCCCGTGGGATAGCGATTCGCATTCGCCTTTAGCTGGAGACTGGCGACTGATAGCTGATGACTTGATTGAAGCCAACCGCCTTATTCCGTCACCTTACACGGGTTGCTGATCTTGCCGATGTTCTGGATTTCGATCTCCACCACATCGCCGTCTTTCAGGTAAACCTTGGGGTTCATGCCTTCGCCCACACCGGCGGGTGTTCCGGTCAGGATCAGGTCGCCGGGTTCCAGCGTGAACATGCGCGAGCAGTAGCTAATCAGGGTCGGCACGTTGAAGATGAAGTCCTTGGTGTTGCCGTCCTGCATCACCTTGCCGTTGACCGAGGTTTTGATGCTCAGGTTGTGTGGGTCAGCCAGTTCGTCCGCCGTCACAATCCACGGCCCCAGCGGGCAGAACGTGTCGAGGCTCTTACCGCGTGTCCATTGGCTGTCGGTGCGGATTTGCAGGTCACGGGCGCTGACATCGTGGGCAATCGTGTAGCCGAAAACATGCTTCAGTGCGTCTTCTTCGGTCACGTTACGCGCCTTCTTGCCGATGACGACTGCCAACTCGCCTTCCCAGTCGACTTCTTTGGTGATACTTTCGCTCCACGTAATCGCTTCTTCGGTCGCGATAATACTGCTGGGGAACTTGGCGAAAATGATGGGCGCGGTTGGGACGCTGCCGCCGGTTTCTTTGGCGTGTTCGGCGTAATTCTTGCCGATGGCGATGATCTTCCCCGGCTTGAGCGGCGCTTCGAGTTTTACGTCCGCCAGTGGCAGGGACTCGTTACGCTGGGCGGGAACCAGCCCACGCCGGATCATATACTGCATCGAGTCCAGTTCGCTGGTCATGTAAACGCGGTCTTCCACCACAGCACCCACGCGCGTGCGGCTTTTATAGGTATAGGTTGCGAGTTTCATCTGTCAGTATCCTTTTGTTGTCATGATGACCTTGTGCGACGAGTATACAGCATATCGCACTATCCTTGCCGCCCAATGGTTTCCTCTATTATCGCCGTTCGAGGTGCGCGGCTGCAAGCTGCCCCCAGACGGATGTAGGGTCTTCGCTCCACAACTCGTAGTAAGCGGGTTGGGCGGCGCGGCGGTCACCCAGCAGGTCAAGACTGAGCGCCCGTAGGAAACGTCCGGCGCTGTCCATCGGCGTTCCCGCGCGGCTGCGCTGGAGTGTATCCAATATATTGAGAGCCTCGGCAGGGTCGTTCCTGACGAGGAGGGCATCGTAAGCCGTTTGCGGTGGGGTCAGGATGTTCGGCAGCGCGGCCTGTGGCGCTTCGAACCCGATGGGCGTATCAATCGCCTCCGCCGTGTACTGGTCTTTGCCCAGCGGCCCGAATGACCACCATTGGTCGCCCGTCAGGTCGAAAAGGTAGGCTGGACGGTCAACCTTACCCACTTCCTTAATCGTCGTTTGGTTGACGACCTGCAAGCCCAACCCTGCCGCCTGCGTCTCAATCGACGTGTCGCGGCTGAAAGGCTGCTCGGCGAATAAGCGCGTCAGCACGGCGTTCACATCACACGCGCCGTATTCGCTGGCGGCTTCAAGGGCGGCGCACAAGGTTAGCGGGGTGCTGTTCGGCGCGGCGGCGGCTTGCTTGAAGGCTTGCACCTGATCATCCAGCCACGTCCCCGGCTGCGTTCCGGTCGAAAGCCCCGCGATCTGCTGAATGCCAACATCGGGTTTGCCGTCCAGCACGTTGAGCATCGCGACCATGATGGCTGCGCGTCCGGCTGCTGCTGCGTCGTCTGCGGTGGCCTGCGCGGTCAGGTTGCCGATCAGCCGCAGGGCATCCGCCGGAGGCATGGCGTATAACGGCTCGGCTGCCGAAAGGTTACAGGCGAGCGTATTCAGCGGGGTAAAATCCGGCAAGGTTGTTGGCGGACGGAAGAAGTTATTCTGCCAG
This sequence comes from Chloroflexota bacterium, assembly GCA_020161935.1. Lineage (GTDB taxonomy): Bacteria > Chloroflexota > Anaerolineae > Aggregatilineales > Phototrophicaceae > CFX2. The sequence goes on along the minus strand of JAIUNI010000002.1, from coordinate 317,509 downwards.
CGCCACACGACCGCCCGCGAACTGGTGCAGCCCCACGCGGGGTCATCCAGACGGTATTCGTCCACCGCGAAGCCGGAGCCATCGGATAAGGGGCGCTGCGTGCCGGCATAGATGACCTGCTTGCCCGGTTCGACGAGGTTGACAGGCTGACCGCCACGCCAGCCGTAAACATAAAGCTGGCCGTTAATATCGCCCATTTCCATCACGGTCAGGCTCAGTTCGTTCAGGCTGTCGCCGTTCAGGTTATCCACCAGCCCCGATGAGTGTACGGTCGAACTGACGACCGGATAGGGCGACTGCGATTGCGGGACGCGGTAAACACCCTGCTCGTCGATGATCGCCATTGCCACATCGCGGTAGGTTGGGCTGCCATTGTCGGGCGTGTAACCGATAAACACCACTGCGCCTTTGCCCACCCGCCCGTCGAGGTTGGCGGGGGCAATCGTGATCGTCAGGTTCTTGTAGACAATGGTCGAGTCGACATCATACGGGGGTTGCAGTTCGTTGAGAGCCGCCTCGACATACGGGCGGATGACCGGACGCACATCGACCGAGCCGACCGGCGCGGCCAGCATCGCGTTGAGCAGGGCTTCGCGGTTGGCAGCGCTGCGTGGTGTGCCGGGGAAGCGGCGCGTGATTTCCTGTTGGAACAGCCGCAGCGCCATGATGCGGTCGGGCGAATCGGCTGTCACGCGCCGCACTTGGTCGATCCATGCCAGCGTCAGGCTGCTGTCGTCCCAGCGTCGTAGGGCATATCGTCCAATCGGTGCGTCCGGCGCGGCGTTCATCCAGTTGGCTTGCGGGGTGTTGGTAGCCAGCAGCAGGGGTTCGGGCGTGGACATAATGAGTGCGGGAGGGGTGTTGGTGACGAAAAGCGGCTGTGCGCCTGTTGACGGTGTATTGGTGGCGAAGGCTTGAAGCCTCGCAGCGGGCGTGTTGGTCATAAACACGGCATCCTGCGCCCCCAGAGGCAGCAGCCCCAACCCCAGTAACAGGCCAACCATGCTGACCGATGCCCACACGATTAAACGGCGACGAATCATCATTGTGTCCCCCATGCCAAGAACCATGATGGGGAGAGTGTGCCACAAAACGCCAACCTGTCAAATTGAGCGAATATATTAGCTGATGCAATTTATGGGGAGCGGGAAAAGCGGTGATAGGGCAAGATAATCCTCGCCCTATTCGGTTGTGATGTGCGCGAAGTTAGAAACCATTTGCGAAGTTCTGAAAATGCCGGACAGCATGTATACTGTCCCTACAAAACACGAAATTGTGCTGCGGATTTTTGTAGGGACGCGATACATCGCGTCCGATTAACCACAAACCTACTTTTCAAATGGTTGCTTATGCCGGCGGGATGAGGATGTCACAGCGGTTGCTGCCCGCCTGAACGGGGCAGCGCCCGACTTCCTCGTCGTTCCACAACACGCGGAAGGTCACGCCGCCGGAAACGGTGCGCCAGAAGTACTCGCTGCTTTGCAGGTTGTTGCGGTTGGCGTTGTAAACCTCGCATCTCGAAGGCCGCAAGAATTGGCGGAGCTGTACCGGCTCCAGCGCACCGCAGCCCTGCGCCGTCAGGTTGGCGCTCACGGTCGCCCAACGGCTGCCGCTGTAGCTAAAGTCTATTGGGTTACCATCGGCATCCAGCGCCTCGAACTTCAAGGGTGTAAAGGCGATGGTCGCACGGCTGTTGGTCGCCGGATTATGCACATAGAAGCTGGTATCGTTGTACAACAGTTGCAGCGCACGACCGTCGGGATACAGCACGGTCGGGGTTAGATCAGCGGCTGATGCGACGGCTTCGGTGGCGGCCTCGGTCGCCTCGGCGGTCGGTTCATCGGTGGGTGCGATGGTTGGCGCTTCAGTCGGGCTGTCGGTCGGTACGCTGGTTGGCTCGTCCGTCGGTTCATCGGTGGGCGCGGTCGTGGGGACGACAATTATCTCGGCGGTCGGGGTGCTGGTGGCGGCGGGGGTGTTCATCCCCGGCAGCACCACAAAAATCAGCAGCGCCGCGATGATGAGAACGGCGGCGATCACCCCTGCGATCAACGGCAGGCGTGACGAACTGCCTTTGACGCGCTTCTCAATCGCCGTAATCAGGTTGTTGATGTCGGGGTTAAAGTCAGGATCGTTTCGCACCACCACACTGTTACGGAAGGCAAGGTCTTTCAGCCCTGCTGGCAGCGAGTCGGCAGGCGGCATGGTGGCGTTGTTGACCAGCACCGGAATCACCAGCACATCGGTGCGTTTGAGCGCGGTTTCGACCTCGATGCGGACGAAATCGGTGGGGTCGTTGAGGCGGCGCTTGCCCTCGTCGTCGGTTATCATCAGCCACTGCGGGCCGATCACGATCAGCACCACATCCGCGACTGTCAGCGCTTTATCCAGCACACTGCGGAAATCTTCACCGGGGGGAATATCTTCCACGTCTTTGAAAACGTGACGAGCGCCGAACGCATTCACGAGGCGGTCATAGATGCGTCCGGTATAGGCCATACTGTCGGCGCGGCGGTAGGAGATAAAAATACTGGTCATGCGAAAACCTTTTCGTACCCGCAACAACGTTTTTTAGGAGTTTATGTAACAATAGTGTAACGCGAATTGGTTTTTTATACACGCCAAGTATGAGGAGGCGTTAAGGGGCAATAAAAAAGGACGAAGCGTGAGCCTCGTCCTTGAGCAGTCGGCACGAACCGATTACACGTGGCGGATGACCGACAGCACCTTGCCTTCGATGCGGCAGTTGTTCGGCTCAACGTAAATCGATTCCATTTCGGGGTGCGCGGGTTCTAAGCGGATACGCGACCCTTCATTGTGGAAATACTTGAGTGTGGTTTCGTTCTTATCGGTCAACCACACAGCCACCATGTCACCGTTGTTGGCGGTTTCCTGACGGCGGAAGATCACGATGTCGCCTTCGCGGATCATCGCGTCGATCATCGAGTTCCCCTTCACGCGCAGGGCGTAAGCGTTGGCCGGATCGGTACCATTCAGCAAGTCCTTGGTGACTTCGATCATGCTGTCTTCGTCGTAGCTGTAGTCTTCCGGTACCGGAACGGGCTTGCTGGCGAAAATGTTAGCGATTATTGGCACACGGAGGCTGACCGCAGCCGCTTGAACGGCAGACGCAGCCCGCTTCTTTTCGCCACCGGGAACCGGAACCGTCAAGCGCAGCCCGCGCGAAACGTGCTGCGAACGGGTGAGATAACCAGCCTGCACCAACTTGTTCAGGTTGTAGTTCACAACCGAGGTCGAGTTGATACCCGTGTTTTCACCAATCTGACGAATGGTGGGAGGGAAGCCGTTGTCCGCAGTGTACTTCTCGATGTAGCGCAGCATATTCCGCTGCCGTTCAGAGAGTTTATTAAATTCCTTCATGTTATTACCTTACTATCAACCTTGCTTTGATTCTATCGCGAATGATTGTTCTATAGTATAGACGAACATGGGTTCGGTTGTCAAATATTTGTTCGCATTCCCTTTATCTAGGTAGAATATAAGCGGGCAAAGAGCGTTTTTCGATGGCATCTTTAACCAAAGTTGACTAGACTGGAAATTATGAAAACACTGAATTTAACCCTCCAAGACGATACCGATGCTGGACTGCTGCCTGTGCTGGCGAAAGTCTGGAAAGTGAATGTCACCGGTCTTGAGCGCACCGCCGCACTCGGCATCCTGCATGACGCGATGCTCGACCCGTCCCGCGCTCAGGCGGTGTGGAGCGCACTTGGCGACGACCAACGCGGCGCACTCCAAATGCTGATGGGGTCGGGTGGTAAAATGCCCGCCGCCAAGTTTGGGCGTTTATTTGGCGAAATCCGCCAGATGGGGATGGCCCAAATTGAGCGCGAGAAGCCGATGGAGAAACCCGCCAGCGTTGCCGAAGCGCTTTTCTATCGCGGTTTAGTCGCCCAAACCTTCGAGATGGCGGATTCCGGCCCGCGCGTCATCGTCTATGTGCCGGAAGATTTGGGGCGGCTGCTCGCGGGTCAGAAGAACTCCTACTCCGACCTTAAAGAGTTGCCAGACGAGCCGGCAGCCACCCGAACGGCGGTTGCAGACGATCTGCCGGACGAAGCGCTGGTCGAACCACTGACCGAGGTTACGCATATCAAACAGGCGGATACGTCCATCGTGGATGATGTGGCGACGCTGCTCGCCTACTTGCAGATTTACAGCCCTGCGATGGATGGCGCGTCCATCAATGGCGAGGATGCCGCCGCCCTAAAGCAGCATTTCTTGAAGGCCGACGACGAACGGGTCGAATTTGCCTTCGGCCTCGCCATCAGCGCCGACCTTGCCGAAGTGCAATCCGCCAAAGCCTTCCCCAAACGCGCCGAAGCCCGCCGCTGGCTTTCGGCGACCCGCGCCGAGCAGGTGCAAGCGCTCGCGGAAGGATGGAAGACCAGCACCTTCTACCGTGATTTGTGGCACGTTCCCGGCCTGTACCCCGAACCCGGAGGCGAACTCGATGAATATGATGCGGCGGTTGCCCGTAACAGCGCCTTAGAAATCGTCAACGATCTGGTTCCCAAGCAGGAATGGTGGTCGATGGAAGGGCTGATTAACGCCGTCAAGGAAACCGAGCCGGACTTCCAACGTCCCGGCGGGGACTACGAAAGCTGGTATATTCGCGGCGAGGGCAGCGACGAATACCTGACCGGCTTCGACAATTGGGAGGCGATTGAAGGCGCACTCCTCGAATTTTATATCACCGGCCCGATGCACTGGCTGGGCTTGGTTGACCGTGCTGACGAAGCCGCCCGCCTCACCGCTTATGGTCGTGCGTTCTTCGGGCAAACGCCGTGGCCGACCCCTGCCGAACCGGAAGACAAAATCACGGTCAAGGATGATGGCACGCTGCTCATCAGCCGCAAGGTTTCCCGCGTGGATCGTTTCCAAGCGGCGCGTTTTGCCTCGTGGGTGTCAGCGGGTGATCCCTACACGTATAAAGTCGATGGCGTGGGCATTCAGCGTGCCGCCGAACAGGGCATCAACACCGGACATATCGCCAGCTTCATCAGCCGTTCGCTGGGGGATGCGCCTGTGCCTGCCAACATCACCCGCTTGCTCGAAAATTGGCGGGGTGGCGCGTCGGCAGCCGTGTCGCTGGAGAAGTTACAGGTGTTACGAACTACCGCGCCAGAGACCCTTGACCGCATCGCCGATACCCCCGCGCTGCGCCGCTACTTGGGTGCGCGTTTGGGGCCAATGGCGGTGATCGTCCGCGCAGGCCAGCTTGAAGGCTTACGGGCGGCTCTTGGTGAACAGGGCATTCTGTCAGAAGTGATTGATGGGTAGAATTGAGATTTTGTAATATTCATTAATGCTTGGGTAACTCGTGGGTTACAATCAAAACATCGGCTTAGTAACCCCGGTGTGTTAATGACAAGAGCTTTAAACCTCTACAAATGGATACTGGATGCGGTTGATACGCTTCCCGCAGATGACAAAGAAACGGTGTACCAACTGCTTGATCAAGAAAGTATTTCGCCCGCCCATCTTGAAGAAGCTCTAACGATCCACAAACAACATCGCACCTCCATGCGTGACATTCTGGGTGCGATGGGTTACGTTAATCCGAAAGACTACGCGGCTGAATTGGCACAGGCCAACAAAATTGGTTACATCAGTGACCTGATTGACTCGGAATTTTTCGATTACGATGCTGATTTTGTCCGCCAGTTCAACCCCGCTGACCTTATCCATCACCTTTTCTGCCCGCTGCGGCAGGTCGGCGATACAGTCGTCGTCTTGGCGGTGAATCCCAATGCGGTTATGCTGACGGACTTGGTGCAAAAGATTGTGCCGGGTGCGGAAGTATTAGCGATGGTCGGCACCGAAATCAACGTCACCCGCATGGTTAATAACCTGTTCCAAAAGCCGCTGCTGCACCATGCCGTCAACCACCTCAAAGAGTCACGACCGAATGAGTCGGCTTCGCGCGTGTTCACCTATCCGCAAATTGCCGTCGCCATAACGCTCACGGGTGTGTTCGTGTTGGGGATGCTCGTGAACACCAGCGGTACACTTGCAGCGCTGGTGGTGATTATCAGCGCGATTTATCTCGTCTCCATTTTCTACAAACTTGCCCTCAGCCTCGCCAGCGAATCCAAACGTGACGACAGCATCTTTATGGATCAGGTGCGGGCGCTGGACGATGCCGAACTGCCGATCTACAGCATTTTGGTGCCGGTTTATAAAGAGCCGGAAGTCGTGCCGCGTTTGCTGAAGGCGCTGTCGCGCATCGACTACCCGCGCGAAAAGCTCGACGTGCTGCTGCTGATGGAGGAGGACGACTTCGAAACGATTGCTAAAGCGAAAGAGGCCGCTCCGCCGAGCTTCTTCCGTTTCATCCTTGTGCCGGAAAGTCTGCCGCGTACCAAGCCGAAAGCCTGTAACTATGGCCTCAACTTCTGCCGTGGCACCTATGTGACCATCTATGATGCCGAGGATATTCCCGAAGCTGACCAGCTTAAGAAAGCCGTGGCAGCCTTCGAATCCGGCGGCGATAACTTGATCTGCGTACAGGCCGCGCTCAACTACTTCAACGCCGGTGAAAATTACCTGACGCGCATGTTCACCCTCGAATACACCTATTGGTTCGACGCGCTGCTGCCGGGTCTTGACCGCCTCAAGCTGCCCATTCCGCTCGGCGGCACCAGCAACCACTTCCGCCTCGATAAGCTGCAACAGCTTGGCGCGTGGGACCCCTTCAACGTGACCGAAGATGCCGATTTGGGTATCCGCGCTTCCTGCAACGGCTATACCGTCGGCGTGATCCGTTCGACCACCTACGAAGAAGCCAACAAAGCCTACAAGAACTGGCTCCGCCAGCGCAGCCGTTGGATCAAGGGCTACATGCAAACGTGGCTGGTACACAACCGCAATCCGCTGATCCTACTGCGGAAGGTCGGCCTCAAGGATTGGTTGAGCTATAACCTGTTTATCGGCGGTACGGTGGCGATCTTCCTCATCAACCCGTTAATGTGGGTGTTCTTCGCCCTGTGGATGGTATTCCAACCGGTGTGGATGAATGAAGTATTCGCGGGCTGGGTATGGTACGTGGCATTCTTTAGCCTGATCGTCGGCAACGGTACGGCTATCCTGCTCAACATGATCGGTATCTTTAAACGCCGCAATGACAAGCTGATCGGCTACGCGCTGACGAACCCGTTCTATTGGTCGATGCACTCCATAGCCTCGTACATTGCGCTCTGGCAGCTTATCACCAAGCCGTTTTACTGGGAAAAGACCGACCACGGCTTGACCAGCGTCAATACCGATAACCTGTTTGATGAGGCAGCAACCGCGCCTTGAGCGGCAGTGATATACTCATCTCATTATTTTGAGTCACTGGCTGTAATTCATCATATGAAAAAATCGTGTTTTGCGTTCCTGCTTATCGCCAATTTTCTGTTGAGCCTCCCGGTTCATGCCCAACCCGCAGCGCCCGCCGACCCCGACTATCCGACAGTCGCAGCGCTTCAATCAGCGACGGTACCCTATGCCGATCTGGTTGACCTCGCGCGGCGTTTTCGCGGTGTGACGGCTATACCAGCACCGCCCACATCCGCACCAACCCGAACAGTCGGCGAAACCCAAGCCTTCTGGGTGCTGAACACCGACGAAAACCGCGAGTTCCTCGTGGATGCGACCCTGCGCGTCGTCGGTGAGCATATTTACTTATGGGTGCAGTCGGATGTCAACCTCAGCCAAGCTGAACTGCAAGCCTTAGCCAGCGCCTTCGATACCGAGATTTATCCCAACGTGCGCGAATTATGGGGGCAAGAAAACAGCCCCGGCATCGACGGCGACACCCGTTTGTACGGCCTATTCGCCAAAGGCTTAGGTGGCAGCGTCGCCGCGTACTTTTCCAGCCGCAACGCCTTGCCCCAAGAAGCATGGCCGAACAGCAACCAGCATGAAATGTTCCTCTTTAACTTGGATGCCATCGGCCTCCGCAATCTCGCGCGACCGGATGTGGAAAGTGTCATCGCGCACGAGTTCCAGCATATGATCCGCGACCATGTTGACCCCAATGAGGACACATGGTTGAACGAGGGATTTTCGGCTTTCACCCAACTCCTGTTGTTCGGTGATGCGGGCAGCCCACCTTACTTTCTCAGTTCGCCGGATACGCAGCTCAATGACTGGCCGCCAAACAGCGATACCCCCCCGCAGTATGGCGCGGCAGCCTTGTTCGTCACCTACTTTTACGAACGCTACGGCGCGGCAGCACTGGAACAACTCAGCCGTGAACCCCGTCGCGGATTGGCTGGTTTCGACCATGTGTTGAAGTCAATGGGCGAGGCGGGCGTGGATGAATTCTTCGCCGATTGGGTTCTGGCGAACGCCTTGCTCGACTCCAGCCTTGCCGATGGTAGCTACGGCTACACGCTCTACTCGCCAGCGTTTGGCGGTGTGCGCTTGCTGACCACAGGCGAGGTGTACCCGTATCAGTACGAACGCGAGCTGAACCAATACGCCACTGACTATTACGAGCTGGCGGGTTTGAAAGCGGGCGATACCCTCACGATTGATCTCAACCTGCCGGATACGGCTGTCCTCATTCCCGACCCGACACCCGACGGCCAATGGATGTGGTACAGCAATCGCGGCGACATGAGCGATATGACCTTAACCCGCGCCTTTGATCTGACGGCTGTTGACCACGCCACGCTCCAATATCGCGTGTGGTACGAAACCGAATCCTTTTACGACTACGGGTATCTGACGGTCAGCACCGATGGCGGCGCGACGTGGACGATTCTGCCCACACCCCACAGCGATACGACCAATCCGGTTAACGGTGCCTACGGGGCAGGATATACCGGTAGGAGTGACGGTTGGCTGGAGGAGCAGGTCTCGCTGGATGCTTACGCGGGGCAGCAAATCCTCGTGCGCTTCGAGTTTATTGCCGATGACAGCAGTACCAGCCGCGGTATGGCGGTCGATCAAGTCCGCATTCCTGAAATTGGTTATGCCAGCGACTTTGAAACCGATGACGGTGGTTGGGAAGCCGCCGGATGGGTACGCACCGATAACCGCCTCCCGCAGCAATTATGGGTGCAGGTCGTCCAGCAGCGCGGCAGTGAGGTGATCCTCCATCGCTGGCTGGCTCCCGCCGAATCGCATGGGCAGATCCCTATTGAAACGGCAGTTGACCGTGTACTGCTGGTGGTATCACCCTTCGCGCCCGTAACCAATGTGCCGGCCACCTATGCGCTCACGATCAACCGGTCATCCGGTGAATAATTAAGATTGTTGTTTGCGTTTCTGTAAAATTTACATTGTATTCATGATAAACCGCCCATATGTCCCATCCGTTTGAAGCGTAATCATGTTAGCGTGTAAATATGGATTTGAGTGGGGATGCGTCCTCGCTGCTTTCATACCCGTCATCTTTATCAGGCGGTTAGACACCTATCATGAAACGCTTATTCTCCATTATGCTCACACTCGCGGCTTTCTCCGCTGTTCCGGCGATGGCCGCCGACTGTCCGGCGTTGGTGCAGCAAGCACTCGCCGCTACCGGTACGATGTGCGGCAGCACGGCGAAAAACGAAGCCTGCTATGGCAATATTAACCTGACCGCTACGCCGACCTTCGGTGTCCAAAACTTCCGTTTTAGCCAACCCGGTGATCGTGTCGCCGTATCGGACATCAAGTCGTTGCAGCTTTCCCCCATGACGGTCGATACCGGCGAGTGGGGTGTCGCGCTCATGAATATCGAGGCCAACTTACCCGCCGCCAAACCTGCGACGGTGACGCTGCTGGCCTTTGGCGATGTCATGCTCGAAAATGCCGCCGCTGTCCCGACCTTGCTTGATGTTCAGGTCACGTCATCCAACCCCATCAACGTCCGCCAGATGCCGAACATGAATGCCGGAGTGATCGGCAGCTTGCAGCCCGATCAAACCGTAACGGCGCTGGAGCGGATTGTCGATGGCTCATGGCTGCGCGTCCAACTGCCGGATAGCGAGCAGATGGGTTGGGTGAGCAGCGAATTCATCACCGCCTCTGGTGATCTACGTACCTTAAACATTGTTGAAGGAACGCAGCCGCATTATCGCCCGATGCAAGCCTTCACCTTTCGCAGCGGTAAGGAAGGAACCCAAGGCTGTACCGAAATCCCTGAAGACGGCCTGATTATTCAAACACCGGAAGGCGCGGGCGAAGTCCAACTGTGGATTAATGAGGTCGTCGTCAAGCTCGGCTCGACCGTTTACTTCCAAGCGCAGCCGAACAGTGACATGCGCGTGACCACCTTAGAAGGACATGCGACGGTTGAATCACAGGGTATAACCTATACTGCTGCGGCCGGTAGCAGCCTCAGCGTCCCGTTGGATGCCGATATGCGGGCTGCTGCGCCACCCACCATGCCAGTCGCCTATGAAATGGCCGCCGTCGCCGGCCTGCCGGTTGACCAACTGCCGCGCGAAATCAGCATTCATGAACCGCTCACCGCCGCTGAAATTGCCGGGGTTCAAAAAGCGCATCTGGGTAACGCCGCCAACGCGGCACCGACCGAAAGCGCACCACCCGCCAGCAACGGGCAGAATAATTCGGGCAATAATAGTGGAAATAACAACCCGCCGCCGTCCAATCCGCCTGCTAATCCGCAGCCGCCTGCCGCCCCAGCGCCTCCTAACCCACCGGGAAACAACGGCCATAATGGGAATGGCAGCAACGGTAATGGGGGGAATGGTCACAATAACGACGATGACGGACATGGGAATGGCAATTGGAATGGTCACGATGACGATCACGGACACGGGCGTGGTCATGGTCACGATCACCACGATGACGATGATGACTAAATGGGATCAAACCGTTTGAATGCATTCCGTCTTGAGTAGGGATCAGGATCGCCAGTCGTGAACACCGCCGCCATGTCGCAGCCGGTACGGTCGATACGGTTAGGTAATACCGTCAGCGGCGTGGTGACTGCCGTTACAGGTAGTGACGATCAATCAACAACCGATACCAGCAGTGACACAGATGATGACTCCGGCGGCTTGATCGGCGGTATCATCGACACCGTTCTCGATTTGCCCTGCGTCCTGCTCGTCTGCAAACCCAAGCCATAAGACACGGTTAAAACTGGTCTTTAGCGATAAGGCTCATCACCCAATGAGCCTTTTTGTGCGTGGCGACGGCATACCGCACTTGCCCTAGACAGGTTACAATTTGCCGCAGGAATACAACCTGCTTTTGATAAAACGAAGGATATTTTATGACCAATTTATTTGACCTCACCGGACGCATCGCCCTTGTGACCGGCGCGGGGCGGGGCATCGGTCGCGAAATCGCCCGTACCCTCGCGGCGGCGGGCGCGGACATCGCCATCGCCGAACTCGATCCCGCTACCGCCGAAGATGCCGCCAGCGAGATACGCGGTTTAGGACGCAAAGCCTTCGCCGTCGCCTGTAACGTCAAAGACTCGGCCAGTGTCAATAACGCTGTCGAAGCGGTGCTGCGTGAGATGGGCAAGATCGACATCCTCGTCAACAACGCCGGTGTCGCCCTGTGGAAAAGCGCCGAGGAAAATACCGACGAGGAATGGCTGAACGTCATCGACATCAACCTGAACGGTACTTATTGGTTCTGCCGCGCCGTCGCCAAGCACATGCTCGAACGCGGGTCGGGCAGCATCGTCAACATCGCCTCAATGTCCGGCAGCATCGTCAATAAGCCCCAACCGCAAGCCGCCTATAACGTGTCTAAAGCCGGTGTCATCATGCTCACCAAGTCACTGGCTGCCGAGTGGGCAAATCGCGGTGTGCGCGTGAACTCGGTATCTCCCGGTTACATCGCCACGGAGATGACGCGCAAAGCCGTGACCACCTACACCGAATGGGCCGCCGTCTGGACATCAATGACCCCCAGCGGCAAGATGGGCGACCCCGGCGACGTGGCCCACGCCGTCTGGTATCTCGCCTCTGATGCCGCCAAATATGCGATGGGAACCGACTTAATCGTGGATGGTGGTTACACGTCGTGGTAAGCGGTTCGCGTCAAGACTAGGACAACTTGCTGAAATGAAAGGGCGACCATACAGGTCGCCCTCAATTAACTGCGTGAAATGATCCGGTCGAGTTCGCGCATGAAGCCCGTATCATCCAGCGGTTTCGAAAAGTATGCGTCAAAACCTGCGGCCAGTGCTTCTTGCTTCAATTGTGACGTGTGGAACGCCGTGATAGCAATACATGGAATATCGGAGATATTGGGGTGGTTGCGAATCGTGGTCAATAGTTGAATACCGTCCATAACGGGTAGACCGAGGTCGATAATCGCTGCCGTATAATGCTGCTTATTCAAGAGCAGAATCGCTTCTTCGGCTGTCCCAACGGCATTCGCATTGATGTTGAAGTAGCCCAAAATCGCTTGTACCACTTCTTGACCGTCAACCTCATCTTCGACGATCAAAACGTTCCATTCATTCATTGGTGGCATTTCCTACTATCCTTTCATGGTTGAGAGCAGATCGGCAATGACAGGTGTATCCATCACCAATTGCAGGAGGTCGCGGATAAAAGTCTCTGGCTGGAGCGGTTTGCTGAGGTAATTGTGGAATCCTGCCGCCAATGCACGCTGCCGGTCACCTGTCATGGCGTGCGCGGTCAGAGCAATCACCGGAATATCCATGGTGGTGCGGTCATTCTTAAGAATGTGGATCATTTGCCAGCCGCTCATAACCGGCATCGAAAGATCAGAAATAATGAACTTGGGCTGGTGCTTGCGTGTCATTTCCACGCCTTCTTGCCCGTTAGTTGCCTTAATCACCTCTGCGTCATACATTTCGAGCAGCATACTAACGACTTCTAGATTATCGGGTTCGTCATCAACCACCAGAATCTTTTGACCTTGAAGGATGCTCGCTTGGAGTGTACTGTTCATTTATACAGCCACCTTTTCGCTAACGGTCTCTAAAGGAAGCACGACTGTAAACGCGCTGCCTTCGCCGACGACGCTCTGTACATTAATCGTTCCGTTGAGTGCCAACACCAACTTTTGGACAATCGCCAAACCCAGCCCGCTGCCGCCATGCGTCCGGTTGGATGACCCATCAACTTGACGAAAACGTTCAAAAATCGCGTTATGCATGTGCGTCGGAATACCTATTCCGGTGTCTTGGACCGTGATGACGACGCTGCTATCACGCTGGGTGAGCTTCAAGTCCACGCCGCCTTTCTCGGTAAACTTGAAGGCATTCCCCATCAAATTGGTGATAATCTTGGTAAGTGCATCCTCATCGATCAAGATTGTGGCGGGTAAGCGAGGATCAATATCCACCGTGAACTGGAGCTTCTTTTCATCCGCCAGCACACTCATTTGCGATTCCAAACGGTCGACCAGATCATGCAGCCCAACCTCGGATTTCACAAATTGCATACGGCCTGATTCGATACGGCTAACATCCAATATGTCATTAATCAGCGTCAACAGACGGTGCGCGTTAGCTTGTGCGCGGCGTACCATGTGCTGCGCCTTCTCATCCAGTTTGGCCGTCATCAGCAAAATACCTTGAAAGCCGATCATGGCGTTGAGCGGTGTTCGTAGTTCATGGCTCATAATCGCTAGGAACTCGTCTTTCAATCGGCTGGCTTCCTGCGCTTCGCGTGTGGCAATCCGCAGTTCCTTCGTGCGTTCGTCGATGCGTTGTTCTAATATGGTGTTGGAAGCAGAAAGGGCAAGATTACGCTCTTGAATGGCGCTCGCCATCGTATTAAAGGCGGTCGAGAGCTGACCAAGCTCATCTTTACGCTCAAACTGCGAACGCTGTGAATAATCGCCATTAGTCATCCGCAATGAAACCTCATGTAAATGAATGATTGGTTTCACGATACGTTGGGCAATTAACCAACCGAGCAAACTTGCCATACCCATAACGACGATCATTGAAACCACATTCGTCATAATCGCCGCGCGAGCTGCATCATCGGTTGCAATGATATTCTGCTGGAATTCTGCGTTTTCTTCGGCAATGGCTGCTGACATCACAGTGTTGAATTCGATTTCAGTCTCTTCAATGGCCTCAGTTACTTCATGAAGCTCTTCCACATTAGCTTCGGACTTCGCGGTGTCAATCAGATTTTGGATACCCGCGAGATAAGCTGTTGTGATCGCTTCAACCTCTTGGTATGTCTCAGGTTCGTTTGTAATCGCCTTCAGTTGATCAAGCCAGTTGAACAGTTCTGCTTTGTCCTGCGCGAATTGTTCTTCCTCAACTGCCTGATGTTCAACCTCATCATCATCCGCGATCAATCCGAATAAAGCGAATTGATTGGCCGATTGAGCCAGTTTAGAACCCTGACTTTCAATCTGCGCCAAAGCATTCAGGGTTGGTGTCGTACTGCTGATGATGATTTTATCTGCTTCGATGATTTGGTTCGCTGTGATAATACCGATTATGCCCACAATCGATACAAATGCTGCGACCACAATATAGCTAATCATCAGTCTTAGCCGTAAACTCATAAACGAATCCTTCCGTAAAAGCAGTGCTAGATGATCTGGTGTGGAATTTTCATCAAAATGGTTATGTTCGTAATGTATCATAAAGATTACGACTATAAAGTTAAGATTAAGATTGTTACACAATCTTCATATGTGTAGTGGCAGTTATAACCGAACCTGAGCCGAGGAAACGGATGTACATATCAACATCAGAGGAAAATAGCGTTCCCTAAGTGAAGGGAACGCCTGAGTGCAATATCTTAAATCGCGCAGATGCACACCAACCAAGCACCTAAACACCCGACCGAATATCCGCCAACTTCTCCGGCACGTAAGCAATATCGCGGAACGTCGCCGTGCAGCCCTCGCCGGTTGGCGACTGCGCGAGGAAACCGATTTCCAGCGTGTCACTCGCGCCCAGCGTGAAGTACCGCACGAGGTTCCACACCGCGCCATCCGTCGAGTAGTGAAACGCGAACGCCTTCTCCAACACGCTCACACGCAGATGCACCGCCCCGCCGTCAATCGGTATCGAATTGCAGTCATCGGATGTGCCTTTGGTGACCACTGAAACGATCATAATCTGTTTCTGCGGTGACAGTTCGAGGCACAGCTTCGCCCACTGATTATCGCTTTGGTACACCACCAGCACACCCGCGTCAAACATCGCCTTGCTCGCCGAGTGAACGAACGCTTTCAACATGCACGGGTGCTGTACCGGCGCGAGCAGGGCAGGCGCGTTCAACACATTCACCGCGCCAGCCGGATCGAGAAACCAGTCGGTGCGTTCGCCAGCCGTAATACTCAACGTGCCGCTGCCATCGAGTGACCAATCTTGAGGGGTGCCGCGCCAATGCAAAGGCGCAGGCACTGAGGGAAGGGATAGGGTAGGTGCTTCAGACATGATTAAACCTTTCAGGTAACATTTAAAAAAGCCCCTCAGCCATGAAATGGGGAGGGGTTTTGGGTGGGGAGTATAACATTTATACCCCTGATGTATCACTATTTTGTAGGGATGAGGCGTGTCTCATCCGCGTGACTATTGCCCTTGCAGCGCCCCCGCCATTGCCCCGCGAATAAGGTACTTGCGGGCGAAGAAGAAGAACATCAGCGACGGCAGCGCGTAAATCATCGAGATCGCGTTCATCATGCCGTAGTCGATCACCGTGTAATTCAGCAGCGACCGGAACAGCGCTTGTGGCAGCAGCATCTTTTCAGGGTCGGAGAGCATAATCAGCGGTAGGAAGAAGTGACCCCACGCGCCGTTAAACGCCAGCACCGTCGCCGCGCCTAACCCCGGCAGCGCCATCGGCAGCACGATATAAAAGAGCGCCTGTAAACGGCTCGCGCCGTCCAACCATGCTGATTCTTCCAGTTCCAGCGGCACTGAGTCGAAGAAGCCTTTTAGCATCCACAGGATGAACGGGATTTGGAAGGTAGCGAGGCCAATCGCCACCCCTTGCAGCGTGTTCAGCAGCTTCAAATCCCGCATGACGAGGTACAGCGGTAGGATTGTCGCCGTCGCGGGGATCACTTGCAGCAGCAGCACGCCGTACATCAGCACACTGCGCCCACGGAAGTTCATCCGCGACAGAGTATAGGCCGCCAGTGTGCAAACCAGCACCGCGAACAGCACCGCGCCGCCCACCGTAATTAGGCTGTTGGACATCGCCTTAATGACGTTCCCTTTAGTCGGGTCGAATGCTTTGTTGAAGTTTTCGAGCGTCCACTCCGTCGGAATGTAAAAGAACAAACCGGATGTATTTTCAGGTTTGACACCGAATGAACTGGTAATCAGCCATGCGAACGGCAGCAGATCGAACAGCACAATAATCAGGATGAACGCATATACCCCGACGAGTTCCAATCTGCTCCACGAGAACAAGGGCTGTGAAGTATCTTTTTGGGGTCGCGTTTCGCGGTAGGGGGTTGTGGTCGTCGCCATGTTACACCTCAACTCGCATCAAGCGAACGTAAATCAGCGCGATCACCAAACTCACCACGAGTAAGA
Organism: Chloroflexota bacterium; assembly: GCA_020161935.1. Taxonomy (GTDB): domain Bacteria; phylum Chloroflexota; class Anaerolineae; order Aggregatilineales; family Phototrophicaceae; genus CFX2. The sequence continues at coordinate 301,032 of JAIUNI010000002.1, read as the reverse complement.
TCAGACCGGCTGCGCTGCCCAAACCGAGTTCGAAATAGCGGAAGCCTTGATTGTAAATGTAGATACCCATTGTCGTCGTCAGGTCACCGGGGCCGCCGCCGGTTAAGGCGTAAATCAGCTCGAACGTGTTGAAGCAGCCGAGCGTGTTCAACAACAGCCACAGCAGAATGACGTAACGGATCAGCGGTAGTTTGATGAACCGGAGCTGCTGCCAGCCGCTCGCGCCGTCAATTTGCGCCGCTTCAAGCAGTTCCTTCGGGATATTCTCCAACCCCGCGAGGAACAAGATCATCGCGAAACCGGAGTTGTTCCAGAAGTTGACAAGGATGACCGAAAACATCGGCAGTTCGCGCACCCACTGAACCGGCGCGATGCCAAAGATACCAATGACGCGGTTCAGCGTACCGAACTCGCCGTTTGCTAACATCGACTGCCACAACAGCGCTTGAATCAGCGAGGGGATGACCATCGGCAGCACCACCGCCGCCAGCAGGACACCTTGCCCGAACAACCGCCGCCGGTTGAGCAGCAGCGCACAGATCATACCGATCACGAACTGTCCAGCAATCGTGCCGAATGCGTAAATCGCCGTGCGACCGAGCGCGTTAAAAAAGTCAGGGTCACTGAATAAGCGTTGGTACTGTCGCAGCCCGATGAACTTGGGGTTGAGTGCGCTCGCGCCCGTGAGTGCCAGATCGGTGAAACTGGTGCGGATCGCCCAAATCGCCGGGAAGATATAAAACGCGACCAGCAGGATGAACGCGGGGAGTAAGAAACCGTATAAAAGCCATTTTTCATAGCGATTTGCAACCATAATTTCCTCGTATCAAATGCTGGTACTATTTCTATAAAGGATACCCACAAGTTGCAGGGGTTATCACGATTATTGATGCAACCGTTTGCGGGTTAATTTTAGAAAGGGCGCACGTTTAGATATGCGCCCTTCAACGATGTTATCTACAGGGACTGGATAATGCGCTTTCTTAACTAAACGCGGAGCAAAGTTCCCGTTTCTCGTAGGGAAGGGTCTCAGACCCTCCCGTATATCTCCCCTCGCCCTGAGGGAGAGGGGTCGGGGGTGAGGGTTCTTTCTCCGCCCTAATTTGTAAACTGCATCATCCTCTCCGCTTCAAAGATTGACTAGAACTTAAAGTTCCTTGACCGCTTCTTCGCCCAGTTGTTCCTTCATGTTGGCGGCGAAGTCGTCCATCGCCTGTTGGGCTGGCTTGGCGAGGGTAATCACTTCTTCGGTCGCCAGCGCGATACCGTCAGCAATCTTACCCTGACCAACACCCGCCTTCAACGAACGGCCAGATTCGATCAATGCGCCCGCTTCGGCGATCTTGCCGTTGATGGCGGTGGTGTAGAATTCGCAGTTGTCAGCGAAGTCTTTACGTGCGGACGGCCCACCGAGGTAGGTTTCCATCGCCTTGCACGCGCCAGTCGGGCTGCCTGCGTACAGGATGAATTCCAACGCGCCGTCAATGTTCTTCGACTGGCTGTAGACCGACATCGGGCCACCGATACCGACGAACACGAACGGGTCGCCAATCGCCGACGGGAACTGCCAGCGGTCAACGTTCTCGAACAAGCCTTCAATCGGGGTTGCGCCGTTTGGACCCCAGTCGAACTCCCACTGCCAGTCACCACCGGTCACGACTGCCACCGTCTTGCCGGGGAAGCCCTGATACTTGATCGGTTCCCACGGGTTCGGGCTGAGGAGGGCATCAACCGTCAGCCATTTGTTGGTCGCGAGTGTTTCATAAACTTGCAGCGCCTTGAGCAAGCCTTCGCTCTTCACGACCCACTTGTTGTCTGCTGTATCGAAAATTTCGTTGGATTCAGCGAAGCCCAGCCACACATGGCGGAAGCCTTCTTCCCACGTTCCACCGCCCCACGCGCGGGCAGCAGGGATACCGATGGGGGTCGCGCCGGTCTTGGTGAGGATTTCTTCAGCCACACCGTAGAAGTCGTCCCATGTCTTCGGTTGGTCGATGGAAATGCCCGCTTCATTCAGCAGGTCTTTGCGGTAGTAGAGCGTGAAGGTTCCCGCGTCTGCCACACCGTAAATCTTGCCGTCGATTGCCAATTGATCCTTCACGACCTGCGAATACTGTTCCCAGTCGGCGTTGCCTTCCAGCAAGCCGGTGAGGTCAGCCAGATAACCAGCAGCAGCCATGTCTTCGTAACGGGCGGAGTTGACCGAAACCACGTCGCTCAACGTGCCAGAAGCCGCGTCGAGGGTGATCTTGGTCACATAGTCGTTGTCGGTCGCCGGGCCGGGGGTCTGCTTCATGCGGAAGGGCTTGCCTTCTTCCTGCATCTTGGCGTTAAAGCCCTCGATAATCACGTCCCAATACTTGATGCCGAGTTCACGACCGGGGTGAACCAGCGTCAGTTCGGTAGCATCCTGCCCCATAGCGATGTAAGGCATCCCCAGCATACCGGCGGTAGCAGCACCACCCGCAGCCAACATAGACATCTTCAGGAAATCACGACGCGACAAAGATTTTTGGAATCCCATAACCGTATCTCTCCTATAACATATATATGGACATTAATTTTCTGCGAGATTGACTATAATGGGCGGCGATTGATCTGACCTCCTCACAAACACTTTAAAATAATGTGAGTTTCAGGTATCGTGTTGGGAAAACGTTTTCCTGAATTGCCTAGACTTTAGCACACACAACTGAGAGTTGTCAACAAAGACAGGAATTTCACAAATGACCTCGATTAAGGCCGTTGCCAAAAAAGCTGGCGTATCAATTGCAACCGTATCCCGCGTCCTGAATGGCACGAAATTCGTCAGCCCGGATATTCGCGCGAACGTGCTAAAAGTGGTCGAGGAACTGAACTACAAACCCAGTTTGCCCGCCCGCAACCTGCGCCGCCAGCAAACCCAAACCATCGGCGTACTCGTCCCGCACCTTAACGACTTCTACTTTGGCAACCTCGCCTTCGCCCTCGAAAAGATTCTGTCCTCGCGCGGCTACAGCCCCATGTTCGCCAGCACCGAAAGCGACACGTCGAAGGAAACCATCTGTGTTGATAATCTCATTCAGCACCGTGTTCAAGGCACGATCCTCGTTCCCGCGCTGCCCGTGCATGGCTCAATCGAAAACGTTCAGCGCTTAATGGACTCCAACATCGCCGTTGTACTGGTTGATCGTGGCATTCGTTCGCTCAAGGTCAACCAGATCATCTCCAACAACTTTCAGGGCGGCTATGATGGCGCACGTCACCTCATCGAACTGGGTCATAAGCACATCGGGATGCTCGACTCGGGAACCGACGCGCTCCTGCCGAAGTTCGGCCCCGGCAGCGAACGTATATCCGGTGTGCGGCAGGCGATGGCCGACGCTGGCCTCGAATTTGACATCCGCAACTGTATCTTTAGCGATGAGCAGAACCAATCGAAGGCTGGCTATCAAGGGACGTTCACGCTCTTGCGCCAGTCGCCCGAAATCACCGCCATCTTCGCCTTGACGGATGCCAGCGCCGTCGGTGCGCTTCGTGCCGCCTACGAGTTGGGCTTAAGCGTCCCGCGTGATCTGTCCGTTATGGGCTTCGATGACATTCCGCTCGCCTCGCATGTCGTTCCGCGCCTCACGACCCTCGCCCAGCCGCCTGACCAGATCGCCCAAGCAGCGGTCGATTTACTGCTCCGCCAGTTCGATGAACCGAGCGCCCCATTTCAAACCATCACTGTCGGTACGCAGCTCATCCCCCGCGAATCCACCGCGCCACCCCGCACCCAATAACCACCGCACACGGCTGTGTGTCCTCTTACTCCCTTCTCCCCTGTTACTACGGGGGAGAAGGGTCGGGGATGAGGGGGTACTTTACTTCGCCTTCAACGTCTCAATCGGCACCTTGCGGTGGCGTTCCACGCTGATGCTCGCTCCGGGGTTCGGCGCGGCCCACTTGATGCCGTTCGCAATCACCTTGATGACCTGCGGGTTGTGGTAGGTCGGGTAGGTTTCGTGGCCGGGGCGGAAGTAGAAAATCTTCCCGCGCCCGCGTGTCCATGTCGCACCGCTGCGGAACACCTCGCCGCCTTCGAACCAGCTAATGAAAATCTGGTGATCGGGGGTCGGAATATAGAACGGTTCGCCGTACATTTCTTCCTGCGGCAGCTCGATGAAATCACCGATCCCGTCCGCAATCGGGTGACCGGGGTCAGATACCCAGATGCGCTCGGTATCGGTCGCCTCGCGCCACTTCAAGTCACAGGTCGTCCCCATCAGCCGCTTAAATATCTTCGACTCGTGTCCCGAATGCAGCACCAGCAAACCCATGCCGTTCAGCACGTACTTCTGCACACGGTCAACCACCGCGTCCTGTACATCGTTATGCAGCATGTGTCCCCACCACGTCAGCACATCGGTCTGGCTCAGAACTTCGTCCGTCAGCCCGTGTTCGGGGTCGTCAAACGTAAAAACCTGCGTCTTATAGCCGTATGTCTGCAACCCTTTGGCAATCGTGTTGCCCATCCCATCGGGATATACCTTTTGAACCGCCTCATGAATCTGTTCATGGCGGCCTTCATTCCAAATCGTAACGCGCAGTCCGTCTGTCATGTTGATTTTCCTTTGTTAAAATCAAAATATTTTTGCATTTATTCCCCTCCCTGTTACTACGGCTTTCGGCGGAGTGAGCCTGCGAACGTGCCGATGCGGGCTAGGGGTGGGGTCTCTCTACTTCAACCGCACCGGCGCACCGTTTTGTGCCGCCGACGCGCGAATCGCATCCCACAACTTCGCCATCCGCAAACCAATTTCCGGCGGCGACGGATTCTTCATCTTGCCCGAACGCACCGCATGGAACTGCTCATACGCGCCCAATGAGGGCGGTACGCTCACCGGTTGCAGCGTCTTTTCGCCCTCGCGCTGAATATCAAGGAACTCGCCCCAGATGCCCGTGCGGATAATCGCGCCGGTCGTAAACACACGGATTTCCGAGGCGCACGACCGGATAGCGTTGCCGCACGAGTTCATCGTGACCAGCGCACCGCCTTCCAACCGCCCCATCACGCAGCCCAGAATATCAACCGGCTTCCCCCGATTATCCAGCCATGCCGCCACTTCCACGAAGTCTTGTCCCGCCAGATGCGCGACTGTGTTCAGCATGTGTGCGCCCGTGTCGAACATGAAACCGCCGCCAGAGATTTCCGGCTGCTGCTTCCAGTGACCGTTATAATGTTCCGACCAATCTTCCCACACATAAGCCACAATATTCTGGAGCGTACCCACTTCGCCGGAAGCAATCAGTTCCGCCGCCGTGCGAACTTGGTGTGACAGGCTGCCGTTGAAGGCGATCACCAGCAGCTTGCCCGTCCGGTCGCGGGTTTCAATCAGGCTCTCGGCCTCGGCTGCCGTCACCACCATCGGCTTCTCCAGCAGCACATCCAGCCCCGCCTCCAAACACGCTTTCGCCTGTTCGTAATGGAAAGCGTGCGGTGTGACGATGAACGCCACGTCAATTTTTCCGGCATAGTCAGTGAGTAACGTCGCGAGGTTCTTTTCATTCGGGGGAGGGGTGAGCTTTGCATCGGTGAATACCTTACACATCTCGGCATACATCTCGTCCGAAGGGTCATTGACCACGACCACCTCGGTTGTATCCTGCTGCTTGAGCATATTGCGGACATGCCCACGCGCCATGCCGCCAGCACCGATCATGGCGACACGTGTTTTTCCAGTTATACTCATGAATGACTCCAGTTTAGGAAATAAAAAGGCGATTTTCAGGAAAACGTTTTCCTGTTATTCTGTCACGCATTATAGTGCCTGTCAAGTGACTTGGAAGCCTACGGTCTATTTGCCAAACATGCGGAAGATTCTTCAAATTCTTCAGATTCGGAATCTCATTTTCCGTAGTTTCTGAAGTTTCGCCTCATATGATGCTGTTGATGTTGTTGTTGCTGTTGTGAATCAACCCATTTTATGTCGGCGATGTCGGCGACGACTTCGCCGCCATAAGCCGTATTTGTGTCGTCCCACGGGAGTCTTCGCACCAAATGTCGTCAGTGTCGTCAGTGTCAGTTTTGTCAGTTGGCAAATTTGGCACTATAGATTTCGGCAATGGCAATAGAAAGTTGTCAGTCAACAGTCGACAGTTATCAGTTCAAGGCGAAGACAAATGCCCAAGATGCGGAACAAGCAACACAAGGCGGTGGTGCAAATTGTGCGCGTTGGTGGATGTGATTGTTAAGATGCGCTTGGGTACAAAGCCCAAACGGAATGGTCTGAGGCCATTCCCTACAGAAAGCATAGCATGTGTGTGGGACAAAAGGGTGAACATTTGTCAGAACATTTGGTCACTTTTAACGGGTGTTGGCGCTAACTTTGCGAGGGAGAAATAAACTAGTGGAGTTAGTGGAGGGTTGGTAAATGGTTTGTGGCACAAACCGGATTCAAACGTAAGCGATAATAGTTTTAAGTTTCAAAGCTCTTTAGGGCAATCTTTTGAACAATACCCACTTTTATGTCGGAAATTGTCCTGATATTTCCGCCGCCGCCGCCAATTCCGCCACAAAACAAAACGAGCGCTTCCGCACTCGTCTTGTTTACAATCCGGGTTTATAGCTGGCTAACTGCCTTAAGCTGATGACTGGCGACTGATAGCTGTGACTGCCGATTACGCCTTCACCGCGTACTTCTCGATCACCGGCTTCATCCGGCGCAGCGCTTCCTCAAGTTCGTCCATCGACTGAAGGAGGGTAATCCGCAGATAACCATCCCATTTCTCACCGAAACCGGTACCGGGGAATATCAACACACGCCCTTCCTTGAGCATCAAGTAGGAAAGCTCGGTCGCGTTAATACCCGTCGAGGAACTAATCGTCCACAGGAAGAAGCCGCCGCGGGGGTCGCTGAAATCCAGTCCCATATCGCGCAAACCCTTCATCATCAAGGCGCGGCGTTCCGTATAAATACGCAGGAATTCTTGGATCGGCTCTTGCGGGCCAGTCAACGCCGCTAACCCCGCATGTTGGCTTACAGTCGCTGCTGGGCCGGTCGTAAACGCCTTCACCCGCGTCATCGCTTCGATAAAGTCCACCGGAGCCGCCACAAAGCCGCAGCGGAAACCGGTCATGGCGTAAGTCTTCGAGAAACCGTTGAGTGTAATCGTCCGGTCTTCCATACCCGCTATCGAACCGATGCTGAAATGCTTCCAGCCGTCGTACATAAACTTCTCGTAAATCTCGTCGGAGATCACAATCAGGTTATGTTTAATCGCCACTTCCGCAATCGCCCGCGCCCGTTCTTCGGTAATGATGCCGCCCGTCGGGTTGCTGGGTGTCACGATCAGCAGCGCCTTCGTCTTGGGCGTAATCGCCTGCACAATCGACTCGACCGGCAGGTTGAAAGCGTCCTCGTGGTCGGTCGGGATCATCACGATCTTCCCGCCCGCCGTTTCAATCGCCTCATCATACGAGGTATAACGCGGATCAGGCACCAGCACCTCGTCGCCGGGGTCGAGCAGCGCTTGCATAATCAGGAACAAGCCTTCTTGACCGCCTGTGGTGACGATCACATTGTTCGCCCCAACTTGCAGACCGTTCTCGCGCCGCAGTTTCTCCGCAATCGCCTCGCGCAGTTCCGGCATCCCCGCTACAGGCGTAGCGCCGGTCAAATTCTTGCGGATAGCGTCCTGCGCCGCTGTAATAATATGGGCTGGTGTGTCCAAGTCCGGGTCGCCGCGTCCCAGCGCAATCGTATCTTTCTGTTGGGCGGCCATTTCCATCAACGCATAACGAAGCTGCGTACCGTTAGAGGCCACCGCGCGTACGGTTTCAGGGATGTTCGGGTTCAAATTAATCATGCTTCGTCCACCAATCCCAACGCCGCCCACTGCGAAACGTTGGTCGTGCAAATCGTCACACTTTGTTTAAAGGCTCTCAGCTTGCCCGCTTTTTCCGAACCTGCCATCCAGCCCACCCGCCAACCGGGCATCTTATCCGAAAGGCTGCCCAGCGTCACCACCTGTCCTACCAATCGTGGATCTTGTGCCGGATGGAACTTATTCTCGCCGATGCCGCTGCTGATGTCCCAGATAATCCACCATTTATGTTCGGCGGCCTGTTGCAGCAGCTTGTCCACCACCGCCCAATCATCTTGGGGAGTCAGGTAAACCATGCTCACCGCTACCGGATCAGTCACGTCGCTGACGACCGTCGCCTGTGCGAGGTGTGCCGCGCCGGAAATAACCGACGTATCGCCGGGGCAAACAATCTGTGAACCGGGTTTGGTCAGTTGCTTGGCGACCACAAAACGCCCCTCGGTCACGCCGCAGGTGATCGTGATCTCGCCCGGTTGCAGTTCCACACCGAAGTTCTTGCCGATGTGGTCTGTCACCCATGTTCGCAGTCCAACGATGCCGGGGCGGTCGGTGTAGTGCGTTTCGCCTTTGTCCAATGCTTTGACTGCCGCCTCAATCACCCGCTCCGAAACCGCAGCGCCGTCCTTGCGTTCGGTGAATGCGGGTAAGCCAGCGATCCGGCTCGCCAATGGACGAGACAGTGTAGTGGGTACGGTCATGTTGCTATTCTTTTCTCCCATCACTAAGGTTCGGTGTCATGTCTCATCCAATCTCTGTGCGAAAAATCGTCTTAAAAGGGGTGCAGTATCGCAACCTTAAAAACCTTTGTATAATTTCAAAGCCTTAAGCGAATTGCGGCCCGTGCGTTGACATCTATCCGTGAGTGTCGTATAATTCGGTAATAGTCGATTGTCGACAATCGACCGAATAAAGCGATTATAAATTTGACAGTAAGCGTTGTCAAGAAATCGACCAACCGTACATGGTACTCCTAAACCCCATTGCCAATAAATCCCTTCGTGAGCACGTATTAGACACACTCAGAGATGCCATTCTAAATGGTGAACTCAAGCCGGGGCGAACGCTCGTGGAGAGTGAACTCGCTACCCAGCTCGGTGTCAGCCGCGCCCCACTTCGGGAAGCTCTTCAAATCCTCAGCACCGAAGGGCTGATCGAAACCATTCCCTATCGCGGGACAACCGTTAAACGGCTGGCTAAGAAGGACATCGAAGAACTTTACAGCCTCCGCAGCGTTCTGGAATCCTTTGCCATCCAGCTTATCATCGACCAGAATAACCCTGAACATATCCAAAAACTTCGCCAGCACTTCGAGTCGATGCTGAACGCGGCAAAAGCCAATGACCTCAAAGTGCTGAACCAGATTGACCGTGATTTCCACGACTCGCTGATCGAGTTAAGCAACCACAGCCTGTTAATTTCCCTGTGGGTCGTGGTCGCCATGCGCGTCCGGCAGGTGATGGCGCTGCGGAACAAACGCTTTACCGACATTACCGAAATCGCCTATAACCACCTCGCCATCATCGAAGCCATCGCCGCGAAAGATCAGGCGAAGGCCGTGGCCTTAATTACCGACCACGTAGCCTCCGTTGGTGATCTCATCGCCGAAGATTGGGATGACTCTCAAAACTTGGCGGCTGATTAACCCTACGCCAAATTGACCCAGCGCCGTTCTTCCCATGACTGCTTCACAGCATCCATCGCTTGCTGTGTCTTCAAACCATCCTCGAAGGTCGCCGCATGGGTAACTGGGCGGCCTTCGCGAATGGCATCGGTCAACTCGCGCATCAGGGCGACAAACGACACGTTCCAGATGCCTTTACCAATACCCGCTATCGAGGCATTCGGATCAGTTTCACTCAGGTCTTGGTAATCTTCGCCCACCCGTGCCACCCACAGTTTCTCATCGTCGTTGGATAGCCGAATTGTGCCTTCGCTGCCGAAGATCTGAACCGTATTGCCGGGGGTGTGGCGTGCCGCGCTGCTCAGGAATACCGAGGCCAACGCGCCATTCTTCATCGTCGCCGTGAAGTTCACTTGGTCGTCAGCCGTTGCCGTCCACGGTTCGCCCGTATTTTTGTCCTTGCGGTTTGGAACCATCGTCGTGATATGCCCGCTAATCGAGTTAATATCGCCTAACCAGAAGCGGAGCAGGTCAAATTGGTGCGAACCGTTCGCGCCGAGGATGCCGCCGCCCATGTCCTTCATCATCCACCAGTTGTTAGTCGGTCGGGAAGCCGGGTCGCCGGAACCGGCGGTAATATTCACGACATTAATGTGCCGTACTTGACCAATAAAACCCGACTCGATCAACTCTTTAATCTTGCGCCGGTTCGGGTTGAAGCGCAGTTCATGACCCATAACGTGTACACGGTTGAGCGCCCCGGCCTTTTCGAGCATCTGCCGCGATTCGTCAGCGTTCATCGCCATCGGCTTCTCGCAAATGACATGCGCGCCTTTTTCCAAACCCGCCAGCGTCATCTCGGCATGGTACACCGGTGGCGCAACCACGCACACCAGATCGGCGGGGTGCTGGTCTAGCATCACACGCCAATCGTCGTAAGCGTGCGGAATGTTAAAGAGTTCGGCGGTCGCCTTTGCACTTTCCAACCGTGCGCTGGCGATACCGACGACCTCCGCATCAGGGATCGTCGAAAGGGCTGGTAGATATGCCGCCTTAGCGAAACTGGCTCCAATCACGAGAACTTTTATGGACATCTGGTTGCTCCCAATCCGTGTAAACAAACACTCATCTTGGTTTCTGGTCGATTTCTTGACAGTCTGCTACTTGCAAAATATAATCCCCGAAAGTCGACTGTCGACATTCGACCACAACAGCAGGGATTATAGAGTTCAGCAGTTTGACTGTCAAACAAATTCGTACCTAGAGGGACATACGTTATGGCGCTCACCCTAATCAGGGTTCCGGTTGATGAATTAGAAAACTTTGTTTACCGCGCGTTCAAAGCGATGGGCATGTCGGATGGCGATGCCAAGATGTGTACCAACGGCTTGATGCAAAGTGAATTGCACTGTCATCCGGGGCAAGGACAGGGTGTGGGCGGGTTAATCGGCTATCATCGCCGCATCAGTAACGGCTGGTACACGCTCAACGCGCCGTTCGAGATCGTCAAAGAAAGTCCAGCGCTTGCTCTCGTTGATGCACATAACGCACCCGGTTCGGTCACCAGCCAGCGGGCTATGCAGTTAGCAGTCGATAAAGCGAAAGTCAGCGGTATCGGCACAGTGATTGTTCGGAACAGTACCCATTTCGGTTCATCAGCGGTTCATGGCCGAATTGCTGCCGAACAGGATTGCATCGGCATCGCCATGACCAACGCCGGGCCGGAAATGGCTCCTTGGGGAGCAGCCAGCGGTGTCGTGGGAACCAATCCGTGGGGTTTAGCCGCTCCGACTGGTGGCGATTTCCCCGTGGTTTTAGATGTGGCACTTACAACGGCTGGCAAAGGGATGATGCGCTGGTTCGACCGCGAAGGCAAGAAGATGCCGCTGGATTGGGCATTAACGCCAGAAGGTCATGAAACCGATGACCCCGCTGCTGCCATGACCGGGGCGCTGCTGGGAATCGGACAGTATAAAGGCTTTGGCCTTGCCATGCTGACCGACGTGTTGACAGGTGTCATCAGCGGTGGCGGCTTCGGGCTTGTGCCGTACGCTGATCCTGCAAAACTCGATGTTTCCCACACATTTATCGCCCTTGATATTGAGTGGTTTATGCCAGTGGCGACCTTTAAGCAGCGGATGGATGACTTTATCCGCCAGATTAAATCGGCCAAACTGCGCCCCGGCTTTAGCGAAATCCTCGTTCCCGGTGAGGTCGATTACCGCCGCGAGCAAGAACGTCGCCAAAACGGAACGCAGCTCGACTCAGAAGTTTTTGACAAACTCCAAGCGCTCGCCGCCGAACTCAAGATTGATTTTCCCTTTGAACGGGCTGTTATCAACACGAATTAGCTGTCACATGCGTTAGCAGCATGAGACTTTTATCCAAAACAACCGCAATGTAACTGAAAAATTTGGTGATAGTTGCCATTATGATAATGGTGTAGACATATTATAAGTAATATACAGTATGTCTGCTTGATGCGAACGGTTACGAGCGAATTTGACGAGCAAACCATTGTGCTTCAATCCAATCTTCGAAGTGAAGATGGCGGGCATTACATCCTAATCACCGGGGCGAGTTAAAGGAGGTAGCTTCTCACGAACAACAAAAACCTGACAACCCACGTTCACCTAATTTTGATGGAGAGAAGAGAGATGAACAAATTGTTTACGAAGTCGTTGTTTCTAGTGCTGCTGTTGGTGGTGATGGTTGTACCCGTCAGCGCTCAAGCACCTGTTTCGGATGAAAACACGCTTGTGGTTGGTATTTTCGCCGAACCCGTTTCGCTTGATCCTGCCCGTGTTTCGAACTTCAATATCACCTCCCATATGTTTGCTCAGTTGTACGAACTGGGTCAGGCAACCGGCGCAATCGATCCTTACTTAGCTACGGGCTACACCATCTCCGAAGATGGTAAGGAATGGACATTCACGCTCAATGAAGGTCTGACCTGTCATGACGGCGAAGCCCTGACCGCTGAAGACGTTGCTTACACCTTCGAACGTGTCGCGAACCCCGACAATGGCTTCACCGGCAACTCGGCTGGCTTCGTGCTGCCGTCGCTCGGCTACGTTGGTGCGCGTGTCGATGGTGACTTGGATGTGACCCTACTGTTCGAAGGTCCTCAGAATATCAACCTTCGTTTGGGTCTGATCTCGGAAATCTTCATTCACTGCAAGGACTCCTACGAAGCGATGTCGTTGGAAGATGCCGTTCGTACCCCCGTTGGCAGCGGTCCCTACCAGTTTGAATCGTGGACGACCGGTGAATCGGTCACTATGACCCGCGTTGCGGACTTCCCCCTGCGCGAGACCTTCTTCGAACGTATTGCTTGGCGTGTCTTCCCGGAACGCTCGACCGCGACCGCTGAAATGATCACCGGTAACGTGGACATCATCAAGGGCATCGGTGCCGATCAAATCGAGCCGGTGAATGCCTCCGGTGTCGCCACCATTCAAAGCTACGCCAGCACCATTCGCGCTTACGTGGGCTTCAACATGAACCCCGGTCGTGAATTTAGTGAAACCGTTGGCGGCAAGGCGATTACCGAGACCCCCGTTCGTATCGCCCTGCAATATGCCGTTGATGTTTCGGCGATCTGTACACAGCTTTTGGGTGCGGAATGCACACGCGCCACTGGCCCTGTAAACCCGCCGAATGACAACCCCAACCTCACACCGTATCCGTTTGACCCCGCGATGGCCGAACAACTGCTGGACGAAGCCGGTTATCCGCGTGGTGAAAATGGTGTCCGCTTCGAGTTGGTGCTGAAGGCGCGTAACATCCCCGGCGCGGTCGGTGGCGAAGTTGCCCAAGCTGTTGCCCAGTTCTTCAGCGATGTCGGTGTTCAGACCGAAGTGGAATTCCTCGACTCGGCAGTGTTCGTTGAGCAGTTGATCGCCCACGACCTTGGGCCGCTGTTCATCGTCAGCACGGGTGGCAGCGCGTGGAGCGCCCAGTACGACCTCGCCGACTTCCCATCGCCGGATGGTGAAACCAACTACACCGGTTGGGCGAATGAAGAATTCTTCAACCTCGAAGCCTCACTGCCCACGTTGGTCAATGACCCCGAAGCGGAAAAGGCCGCCGAACAGCAAATGTTGGAAGCCTTCTACAATGACCCGCCGTGGCTGCTGATGTACGCTGCGCCGCAGCTTGAAGCGGTCAGCAACCGGTTGGAGTACACACCTCGCGTAGATAACTTCATCACCGTTTATAATGCAAAACTGAAGTAAGACCGAGTTCATAGAGAGGGGGGGGGTAAATACCTCCCTCTTTATGTAGGAGATGTTGGATGGCGCAGTATATTACACGGCGGGTATTGCTGGCAGTTCTGGTGGTCATCGGTGTGACGCTGCTGACCTTTATCTCGATACACCTTTCCGGTGATCCGGCTGTGCTTTATGTGAGTGAACGCGCGGGTCAAGAGGAATTGGCCGAAGCCCGCCGCCGTTTGGGTTTGGATAAACCGCTGCCAGAGCAGTACCTTAACTTCCTAAGCGGTTTAGCCCGTGGCGATCTCGGTTTGTCGCTGGCGAACCGCACACCGGCGCTTGCACTCGTCATTGAACGGCTGCCAGCCACCTTAGAGCTGACCTTAGGTGCGCTGCTGTTATCAAACATCATCGCCATTCCAATCGGCCTCATTAGCGCCGTGAAGCGCGGTACACGGCTCGATGGTACGATAATGCTGGTGGCGATGTTTGGTCAGTCGATGCCGGGTTTTTGGCTGGGCATCATGTCGATTTTATTCTTTGGGGTCACGCTTCGGGCGTTTCCCGTGTCGGGTCAAGTCCCCGTTCTTGCTCCTTTATTAGCGGGTGACATCAACACCGCGTTGCAGAATTTACCCGCAGGCATTCATCATGCCATTCTCCCTGTCGTAACCATTTCGGTTTTCTCGATTGCCCGTAACGCGCGGTTGGTGCGTTCGGCGCTTTTGGAAGTGCTGGGGCAGGAATATGTGACCACCGCCCGCGCGAAAGGCTTATCCGAACGGCAGGTTATTCTGCGCCACGCCTTGCGGAATGCCATGATCCCGATTGTGACCATCGTCGCGTTGGAATTCGGCTTTCTATTAAGCGGCGTGATTGTAACCGAGTCGGTGTTCGCATGGCCGGGTGTCGGGCGCTTGGTATTTAACGCCATTGGTCAGCGCGACATTCCTGTTGTACAAGCAGCGGTGGTATTCTTTGCTTTTGTGTTCGTAGGGCTAAACCTTGTTGTGGACATTCTCTACGCTTATCTCGATCCGCGTATCCGGTTGAAGTAAGAGGCATGAACATGGTCGATCAATCTACTGAAGTTGCCTCGATTCGCCCGTCGGGAGAGCGTGTTACAGCTTTAACCCCCAAGCCGCCTTCTGCATGGGCGCGGGCGGCTCGCAGTCTTGTGAAGCGGCGTTATCCGCTCATTGGCTTGTTGATCCTGTTAGGGGTGATCTTCTTGGCGGTGTTTGGGCCGAACATTGCGCCCAAAGACCCGAACCGGCAGGATTTGTTCGCACGGCTGGTTGCCCCAATGACCCCCGACCGAACCGGTGTGATCAAGAACCCATTAGGGACGGATTCGCTGGGGCGTGACGTGCTGTCGCGCTTGATATATGGGGCGCGTGTCTCGCTCATGGTCGGTATAACGGCTGTGGCGATTGGTGGAACGGTCGGCACCTTTTTAGGTATGTTAGCGGGTTACTTCGGCGGTAAGGTCGATGACCTGATTATGCGGCTGGCGGACGTGCAGCTTGCCTTCCCCTTCATCCTGCTTGCCATTATGGTGTTGGTCATTTTGGGGCAGGGTGTCGTCAATCTGGTGATTATCCTCGGCGTTGGGCAGTGGGTGGTTTATGCCCGTGTGGCGCGTGGGCAGGTGATCTCCCAGCGCGAGAAAGAATATGTCGAGGCGATGCGGGCGATAGGCGCACGGGATTGGCGCATCATCACGCAGGAAATCTTCCCGAATATTATCGCGCCGCTGATCGTAATTGCTTCATTTAATGTGGCAGGTGTCATTCTCTCCGAGGCTTCGCTTTCGTTCCTCGGTTTGGGTGTGCCGCCCAGCGTACCGACATGGGGTTCGATGCTGGCGGACAGCCGCGACCAACTGCTCTCCGGTAAGTGGTGGCTGGCGGTACTGCCGGGGGTGGCGATTATGCTGACGACGCTGTCGTTGAACGTGTTGGGCGACTGGGTACGCGACTTCCTTGACCCGCGTTTGCGTGGTTCAGAAGGCGCATAAAAGAGGATTATTCGGGTATGGATTTAAAAGGACAGGTTGCAATCTTAACCGGCGCGGCTCAGGGCTTGGGTTATGCCATCGCGAAAGCCTACGTCGCCGAGGGCATGAAGCTGGCGCTGATGGACAACCAAGCCGATAAGCTGGATGCCGTGGTCGAAGAACTGAAAGCCCTCGGCGGGGACTGCCTCTCGCTTCCGGTTGACCTTTCGGACGCGGATGCGACACAGGCCGCGATTGATAAGGCGCTCGGTCATTACGGTACGCCGCGTGTACTGATCCATAACGCGGCTTTACTGCGTGAACGGTCGATGCGGGAAATCACCCTCAAGGACTGGCAGAAGGAAATGAATATTATCGTGCAGGCCGGTTTCCAACTGTGCAAAGCGGTTTGGGAGCCGATGATCGCCGCAGGTGGCGGGAGCATTATGCTGCTGTCCTCCGGTTCCGGCGTGAGGGGTTTCGTCAAGGAAATCGCCTATACCCCCGGCAAACATGCGATTGAAGGGTTGATGAAATCGCTGGCGTTAGAGGGACAAGAATTTAATATCGCCGTCAACTCGGTGACACCGGGCGCGCCGATTAACACCCCGATGTCGGCTTCCAACTACACCGAGGAAGCCAAGCAGCGCTGGGTTGACCCCGCAGTGATTACAGAAGCGTTCGTGTTCCTAGCCAAGCAGGACGCTTCCGGCGTAACGGGCAAGCGAATCGCGGCGCGGGTGGGAACCTATGAAATATTGGAGCAAACGGTAAGGTGAGTACAGCGTGACAGCCTCAAAACGACCTCTATCCACCGAGGATTTGTACCGGATTGTGGATGTGGAAGATGTAAACCTTAGTCCAGATGAACGCTGGATTGCTTATGTACAAGTTTCGATTGATAAACTCAACAACACTTATAAACGGTGTATTTGGTTAGCCAGCACCGATGGGCAGCGGTCGGTACAGTTGACGCAGGGTGGCAGCGACAGTCAACCGCGCTGGTCACCGGACGGCACGAAGCTGGCCTTCACCTCGGCACGCGGCGACAAGCCCCAGATCCATATTATTCATGTCACCGAGCCGGGGGGTGAAGCCTTCCGCCTGACCAACCTCACCAACGGCGCGAACAGCCCCTCGTGGTCACCGGATGGGGTGCAGATCGCGTTTTTATCCGGCTTGGACGCGGACGAACGCGAGCGTGAAATGCGCGGCGAGGATGTGGATGCCCCGCAAAACGCTGTTGAAGCCCGCCACCGCAAAGAACTCCAGCGCCAGACCGAGGACGAACGCTACGACCCGCATATTGCTTGGCGCATCCCGTACCGCGATGGCTATGGAACGACGTTTTCGGACAGCCGCTATAAGCAGATTTATGTGGTAGACGCTGCGGCTGGCGCAAAGCCGCGACGTTTGACCGATATTGACGCTGACCACACCACACCGGTTTGGACGCGCGATGGGCAGCACCTTTTGACCGTATATCCCTCGGATTATCTGGCGGATGAGCCTTCACGGTTTGACAGCCTGTTCCGCGTGAAGGTCGCGGACGGATCGGTGGAGCGGCTGACGAATGAAGCCTATGCTGACCGGCTGCCCGTAATTTCAAACGATGGGCAGCGGATTGCCTTCAACCGCATCCTCCAAGATAAGCAGTACACCCGCGTTCCGTTCGTGGCGCTGGTGGATGCTAACGGCGGTACAGCCCGACCCCTGACGGAGGCGATGGATCGCTCGGCGGTCGAGAGCAAGTGGGCAGCGGATGACTCGGTGATTTACTTCCGGGCGCACAGCGAGGGCAGCACGAGCCTGTATACGGTTGACCCCAACAGCGGGACGATCACCAAGGTTTTTGAACCGGATGGCTTCGTTGAAGTGTTAGGGTTCGATGTGGGGCGAAAGGGCGGCACGGCGTTGATTTACGCCACGCCGGAACGACCCGCCGAGGTGTTCTACCTGCCAGCGGGGGCGGCGACACCTCTCCAACTGAGCGATGTGAATGCGGCGTTCTTGGATGAGGTGCAGGTGCAGCCGACGGTTGAAGTCCGGTACAGCGGTTCAAACGGTGACAGCGTACAGGGCTGGTACATCCTGCCGGTTGGTTATCAGGAAGGCCAAACGTACCCGCTGATCGTCTACATTCACGGTGGGCCGCGTATCATGCTCAATCCGGCGGCGAAGGTCTGGCACGAGTGGCAGTCATTCGCGGCGCAGGGTTACGTGGTGTTTTATTGCAATGCCCACGGCAGCGATGGCTACGGCTACCAATACCAGCACCTCTCGTACGGTGAACCGGATTTCCCCGACCATATGGCGGGTGTTGACCTGATGATCGAGAAAGGTTTTGCTGACCCCGACCGGCTGACGGTTTGCGGTGGTTCTTACGGTGGTTACATGACGGCGTGGGTGGTGGGTCATACCGACCGCTTCGCTGCGGCGATGGCCGAGCGCGGGGTGTATAACCTCGTCAGCCAGTATGGGACGACCGACTTCCCAATTCCGACCACGCACGAGTTCGACGTGAACCCGTGGGAAGACCCGATGCTGCTGTGGAAGTACTCGCCGTTAGCCTATGCCCACCAGATCAAAACCCCGCTGATGATTATCCACTCGGAGCGCGATTACCGTGTGGCGATTTCCGAGGCCGAGCAGTTGTTTGCCTTCGTAAAGTTGAGCGGCGGGACGGTGAAGATGGTACGCTTCCCGCGTGAGGGACACAACCTCTCGCGGACGGGGGAACCGGCGCACCGCGTCAAACGGTTGAACACGATTATCGGCTGGTTTGACGAGCATACGAAGTAAGAAGCCGTTTGAAAAGTAGGTTTGGGGTTCATCGGACGCGAAGTATCGCGTCCCCACACACAAACTTTTATTTTTGTAGGGACACCATACATGCTGCCCGGTATTTTTAAAACTCCTCAAAGCGTATCCAAATTTGTAGGGCGATCAACTCGGTCGCCCTTTTTTATTCCTCGATATAGCCCAATTCAATTTTCCTAAACTTCGCAAAATTCTTCAAATTCTGCACAAATTGCACATTTTGCACATACTTCCGCCGAATTGGCTGGCGGGAGTCTCCCGTGTATCCGCTGAAGGGGCATTTTGTGGCGGCAGACTTGAGGGAGCGCGGCGCTGAATTGACACTGTTTCGGCGGATGGCTCCCGTAATTCCACCGCCGTCGCCATTTTGGCTTTTGCGTGGCGGGAGTGAGGGAGAATACCGCCGGATATGCAAAAGCAAATGCAATACATTTTTACCACAAAGGCACAAAGAAAATACAGAGAAATACAAAGGCGTTTAACCGCAAAAACGCAAAGAGCGCAGAGAAATACAGAGAATAACCTAATTGTAGAACAAAAGGGCTAATTGAGTCAACAGGTTTCGGTTAGGTAGGACTACCTTAAATGGTGGATGATTATTTTAAGCCCTCACCCTACGATGGTACGTTCGCAGGCTCACTCCACCATCAGCCCTCTCCCTCAGGGCGAGGGACTTTAAAGACTTTTATGGTTCATTTTGCGATGAAATAGACACAAAATGAATTTCCACCGTTTAGTGTGGTGCTACCTTCGGTTAGAGTATGCAAACTTTAGTGTCCTTTTATCGAGCAAGTGTAGGAATTAAGGCAGGCAAGGCGATGGCATTCGTAGTTAAGTGGTTATTAAGCCAGCGTTAAGCTGACCTGCACAACTTTTAAACAAGTTTCGATTATCGTTCTAGCATCTCATAGAGTTTAAGCATTCGACGGACTGAACTATGATGAACGCGAACGTTCTGAACATGGCTTCTATAGCCCACGCCCTGCTGTCGTTTGAACCGCTAGGCTTGGCTGATATTCAAGAGGCGGCGCTGCTCGACCGTGTGGATACCAAGTACGTGTTTGCGGTCAACGAACTGCCGAGCTTGTTGGCCGAGATGACAGCCGCTTACCGTGTGCTGACGATTGACGAGGCGCGGCTGCATACCTACCGGACGCTGTACTTTGACACCGATGACTTCAGCATCTACGAGCAGCACCACAACGGCTTCGGCTCGCGTTACAAGGTGCGGGCGCGGAAGTACGTGGGGACGGATACGGCGTTCTTTGAGATTAAGCACCGCACCAACCAGAAGCGGACGATTAAAACCCGGCTGCCAATTGCCGATGTTGATCTCGCGCTCAGTAAACAAGCGGCGGTCTTTTTGCAGGCGAATACGCCATTTGATGCCGAACGACTCGCGCCGAAGCTGTGGAACGATTACCAGCGTGTCACACTGGTGAGCAAAGGGCGGCCAGAGCGGGTGACGCTGGATGTGAACCTCGAATACCATTGGGAAGATGCTAGTATCGCGCTGCCGGGGGTGGTGATCGCCGAGGTGAAGCAAGATTGGCTTTCGTATGAGTCGCCGTTTATCATGCACATGCGGCACATGGGTATCCGTCCGCTGTCGTATAGCAAGTACACGGCGGGGGTATATTCCCTCTATGAGCATGTGAAGGCCAACAACTTTAAGGTGCAAATCCGGCGCATTAACCAACTTACACAAGGAATTTCGCAACATGAATGGGCTTCTTGATTTATTAGGCGGCTTCGCGCTGAACCTCGCGATGGTGTTCATCATCGTCCGGTTCATCTATTATCCCCGCCAGCGTGACAAGGATTACGTTTTCACCTTCTTCGCCTTCAACACCATCATCTTTTTCGTGATGGGTTTGCTGAACAGCACCGACATCAGTGTGGGCGTGGGGTTCGGCTTATTCGCCATCTTCTCGATCCTGCGCTACCGGACGGACGCGCTGCCGATCCGCGAGATGACGTACCTGTTCGTACTGATCGCCCTGTCGGTGCTGAACTCGCTGCTGATCCGCGGGCAGGTGTACGGTGAATTCGTGGCGGTGAACGCGGCGGTAATCGTCATCCTCTACATCCTCGAACGCGGCTGGGGTTTCCATTATGAAACACGCAAGTCGATTGTCTATGAAAGGATTGAGATGATCCGGTCGGAGAATTGGCCGGGGTTGATGGACGACCTGCGCCAGCGCACGGGTCTGCCGATCAGCCGTATCGAGATCGGGCGGTTGGACTTCCTGCGCGACACCGCCGAGGTGCGGATTTTCTATGATCCACGCTTGCTGAAAAGTGGGGCAGTCAGCTTCGTCGCCAACGAAAACGCCATGAGTAAACATGATCATGATGATTAATAAGACCCTCACCCCAACCCCTCTCCCTCAGGGCGAGGGGAATAAGGCAAAGCGTTACACAATAAGGGCAACAGCTATGAGAAAGACACTCACGATTTCGATTTTATGCGGCATGATGCTCACGCTCGTCCTCGGCACGAGTGTGTCGATGGCGCAGGACACGACCCGACCGGAAGGCTGGGACGAGTATTCGCACGGGAATGATACCGAACCGGATTATGCGGTCGTGTTCCCGCAGGATGCCGTGAACACCATCACCATTACCGTCTCGCCGGAGAACTGGGCAGCGATGCAGGCGGATTTGACCACGCTGTTCGGCGAGTTTGGGTCGCGCCAAAATCAGGGCGGCAGGCCGAACGGTGGCGGTGGTGATGGGCAGCCACCCGCGAACTTCGACCCCAATCAAGCCCCGCCGATGGGTGGTGATGGGCAGCCTCCGCCGAACTTTGACCCGAACCAAGCCCCGCCAAATGGGGGTGGCTTCGCCGGTGGCATGGACTTCAGCGCGGAAAACCCGATCTGGGTGAATGCTGATGTGAGCTACAACGGGCAGACGTGGACGAACGTCGGCTTCCGCTACAAGGGCAACTCGACTCTGACGGGGGCGTGGGGCAGCGGGTCGTTGAAGCTGGGCTTCAAGCTGAACTTCGACCGCTATGAGGACGATTACCCCGAAATTGATAACCAACGCTTTTACGGCTTTGACGAGTTGAGCTTCTCCAGCAACTACCGCGATACCTCCTACCTGCACGAGAAGGTGGCGGCTGACCTGTTCCGCGAGGCGGGTGTCGCGGCGGCGAACACATCATTCTACGCCGTATCTATAGACTACGGCGACGGGCCGGTGTACATCGGGTTATACACCGCAGTCGAGGCGATTGAGGACACGGTGATCCAGACGCAGTTCAGCGATGACAGCGGCAACCTGTATAAGCCGGAAGGCACGGGTGCGAGCTTCCAAGCGGGAACCTTTGACGAGGCGACCTTCTCGAAGGAAACCAACGAAGACGAGGCTGACTACAGCGACATTCTGGCGTTGTTCGACGCGCTGCACAGCGACACCCGCACGAGTGACGCGGCAACATGGCGGGCGAACCTTGAGGCTGTACTAGATGTCGATGGGTTCCTGCACTGGCTGGCGGTCAACACGGTCATCCAGAATTGGGATGTGTACGGGACGATGGCGCACAACTACTACCTGTACAATGACCCCTCGACCGGACTGTTGACGTGGATACCGTGGGACAACAACGAAGCCTTCTCCGGTCGCGGCGGGGGTGGTCGGCGCGGCGGCGGCAGCACCGGCGACCTGACGCAAGCCAGCGTGAACGAGGCATGGCCGCTGATTCGCTACCTGATGGACGACCCGACCTATAAAGTGATCTACGATGGCTACGTGGCAGCGGCTGCCGAGGTCTTCGAGCCGAGCAAGATGGAGGCGACCTACCGCACGCTGCACGACATGATCGCCCCCTACGTGGTGGGTGACGGTGGCACACAGGCAGCCGATATGGAACTCGACTCGGCGGCGACGTTTGAGGATTCGCTGAACACCCTGATCGAGCAGGTGCAGCAGCGGCAGACGGCGGTGCAGGCGTATTTGGGATCGTAATAGACCCCACCCCTCAATCCCCTCCCCGTAGTAACAAGGAGGGGAAGGTCATACCTCACCCCTCAATCCCCTCCCCGTAGTAACAAGGAGGGGAAGGTCATACCCCACCCCTCAATCCCACATCAGCACGTTCGCAGGCTCACTCCGCTGATAGCCATAGCAATGAGGAGGGGAAGGACATACCTCACCCCCAGCCCCTCACCATAACGCTGAGTACAGCATGGAGATGGGAGTTTTACCAACCGTGAAGGTTTTGCTGGCTATTTGGTAGGGACGCGATACAGCGCGTCCGCGCCACCAAACCACACCTATCATTTACTTTTGCTAGGCGATGGCGATAGGGTGTACCCACGAGCCGGTTGCACCCTGTAAGCGCAGCGGCGTGACGATCAGGAGGCATTCGTAAATATGCCCGGCAGCGAGTTCTTCCAAGTACAAGTTTTCGAGGTGGGTGATGCCATGCTTGACCAGCAGGTAGCGGTGGACAGCGTGATCCATCGGCGGCATGGCTTCGACCGTCATGTTGTCCGCGCCAGCCAGTGTCATCCCCTGCTCGTGCAGCCACTGCGCCGCCTCCAACCCGATCCCCGCGATGGCATCCCGATAGGCGAGGCTGCCGCTGACGAGGTGCTGGTGGAAACCGGTTCGGATGAGGACGGCGGTGCCGGGGGTGATGACCGTTTGCTGGGCGGCGAGCGCCCCCTGAATGTCGGCAGCCGGGATGACATACGCATCCGGCAGCACGTCTACCCCTTTATAACCGGCTACGTCGATCAAGACGGCGCGGGTGAGGATGGGCGGCATATCGACAATGCTCAGGTGGGTTTGCCCTTGATACGTCACATGATCGGCGGCTGATACCACCTGATTTTCCCCCGCGTACAGTTTGACATCCCCATCTCGCACCTCACCGATGTGGCACAGGGCATCAATA
The DNA here is from genome assembly GCA_020161935.1 of Chloroflexota bacterium. GTDB lineage: Bacteria > Chloroflexota > Anaerolineae > Aggregatilineales > Phototrophicaceae > CFX2. The sequence goes on along the minus strand of JAIUNI010000002.1, from coordinate 277,618 downwards.
TGCGTGCCGGTATGTGCTGCCATCGTTACCAGTTCAGCCGCAGCGGAGGCGGGCGCGATGTCTGGTAGATCACCATGCCGCAAACGGGGTGAGAGGGTATACGGCACCATCGGCGCGGGAACGGGAATGCCCTCGTTCCAGATGACCGAGAGGCTGTAGACCTTGCCCCTTTTGATGAGACCGAAGTATTCCGGCGCGAAGTGCGGGATGGGCAGCGCACCATAAGGCGAGAACTGACCGGCTTTGGCTGTGGACATAAAAGAAACCTTTATTTGAGCAGCAATAATTTAGAATTTAAACATGGCTTTGACGACACCGTTGGCGGGGTCAAGCCATTTGGGAAAGTCTTGTATCATCTGCTCCGGCGAGTCGCAGCGGGTAATCCACGGCTTCACGTCGATGTGCTTGGCTTCCAGCGCGGCCATCACCTGCTGAAAGTCCTGCGGCGTGGCGTTGCGGCTGGCGAACAGCGTCATCTCGCGGCGGTGGAATTCGGGGTCGTTGAAAGTGACATCCCCTTGAAAGAGGCCGACGAATACCAACTTCCCGCCGTGCGCCACATACTTGAACGAGTTCATCATCGACGCGCCGCTGCCGGTGGCATCAAACACCACCGTGGGCAAGCCGTCGGGGATCAGCGCCTTAAGCTGCTCGTGAACATCCCCCTTGCCGTCGATGAGGTGGTCGATGGCTGGTTGCGTGCGGGCGAAGGCGAGGCGCGGTTCGCTGACATCCAGCGCGATCACCCGTGCGCCGGCGAGGTGGGCGAAGTGGGCAGCACCGAGGCCGATTGGCCCCACGCCGACGACCAGCGCGGTTTCGCCGGGGGTGATGGCCGAACGGCGGACGGCGTGGCAGCCGATGCTGAACATTTCCACGAGCGCGAGTTCTTCCTCGTCCAGCGTGGGCGACTTATGCAGCTTGTCAATCGGCAGGTTGATGATTTCGCGCATCCCGCCGTCACGGTGAACGCCCAGCGTTTGCAGGGTAGTACAGGCGTTGACGAACCCGCGCTGGCAAGCATCACACACACCACAGTTGATGTACGGGCGGACGCAGCACAAATCGCCCACGGCGAGGTCGTGCGGAATTGATGAGTCGCCCAGCGCGAGGACTTCCAGCGCCAACTCGTGACCGAGGATGCGCGGATAGGTGAAGAAGGGCTGCCTTCCGGCGAAGGCGTGTAAGTCCGTCCCGCAGATGCCAACGCGGCGCACCCGCAGTTGGGCTTCGTTGGCGGCAGGGGGTGGTGGAGGCGGTGTATCGGTCAATTCAAGCTGATACGGTTCACGTAAAATAATCGTTTTCACGGGATAATGCTCCGCTATTTTCAATAAAGTAGGCGGCATCATAAGCCGCGCAGGGGAATGTAGCGCGTCTCGTTTGAAACTTCAAATGGCGGTAGGGGATAGGGTTTGGGTGATGTCGATGCGGTCAGCGGGGGATGAGCGCGGTATCGACTTCCTGATACAGCGCTTCGATGCCGAACGACTGGGCGAGGTGTGGGGTGGTCCCACAAACCGTTTTCTAACCACAGATCGTTTACGGCCACACGATATGGATAACCGTGCCTGCTCCGGCGCTGCTCTGGATCGTCAGCCGCGCACCGGCTTCCTCTGCCCGTTCACGCATGTTGTCCATCCCCATTCCGCCGGATGTTTGTTCAACCGAAAACCCTTGCCCATTGTCGCGGATTTGTAGGTCGATAGAACCCTTGTCGCCGCGGCTCACGACCGTCAACTCGGTCGCACCGGAATGTTTAATCGCATTGTTGATCGCTTCTTGGGTGATGCGGTACAACGCAATATGGGCATCTTGCGAAAGAACGGCTTCTCCCTCGGTTATCAGATTGATGTTGATAGTGGTTCTGCCGAGCGCCGCTTGGGTAAGCTGCTGGAGCAGAGTGTTAAACGAAATAGTGTGGATGTGGCTGGGGCGTAGTTCGAGGAGCATCGCCCGCATCTCGGCCATCGCACTTTGGATGACCCGATGCACATTCGTCAGCAGTTTGGGGCTGCCTTGCGCGGATTGATCCAGTTTCTTGATCAAAGCATCGGTCATGACATTGGCGCTGAATAGGTTTTGCGTCACCGAATCATGTAGATCCCGTGCGATTTGGTATCGCTCCTGCATCACCGCTAATTCCTTGGCCTTCTCGAATCGCTGTGCACTTTGGATGCCCACCACAATTTGATAGGCGAGGGCTTGTACCCTTAAAGCCTCATTTTCCGAAAAGGGCGACAATTCACGGCGAATAAGCGTCAGATAGCCGATGATGCCTTCTTCTTGAAGCAGGGGGACAACCAGCAGCGTGCGCCCAAAGAGCTTGGGTAAGCGCAGCCGGACGATCTGCTCATCTTGTAGGCGTAACGGTGCGCGGATTGCCGCCACCGACGAATAAAGAGCGTTCGTATCAATATCCCCGTGCTTGTTATCCCAACGTGTCAGGCTTTCCTGTTCTTTACTCGTCAAGCCGTCCATATGGAACGGTGTCCGTTTCTCTTTGTCGGTCAGCACCATCCAACCGGCATCGAACTCGACAAGTCGGTGCGCCGAGGTTAAAGCGGTTTCCAACACCTCGGAAAGCAACAGGGTTCGTCCAAGCGCGACGGCGGTGTCGCGCAGTCCTTCAGCCAGCCGCCGCTGTTCATGTTCAGCCGCCTCAGCACTTGCCCGGATGATACTGGACCACATCCGTTCGGTGGTTTCGGTCACGAGGTCGATTTCCGCCTGTGACCACTCACGCGGCACATCCTCGGTCACGCAGACCGCCCCCATCAATTTACCGGCCTTAATCAATGGGACAGTGATATGGGAAGTAATGTTAACCGTTGTCATCGCTGCCCGGGCGGTAGCGGGAATGATGTCCGAATGTTGCGCGTCAGCCACAACAACCGTTTCGCCGTTCCGAATATGGGGCAGTGTCCAACCGTAATCACTTAACCGAAACGTCCCTGCGATTGACGGTGAGTTGCCCCGCAGGTAGTTGTGGTTGACACGCGCATAGCCCTCGTCTTCATTAACCTCAACATAGTAAGCACGGTCGACCTCCAAATGCTCGCCGAGCAGTTGGCATCCAGCCGCTTCGATTTCACTTGCACTCGTAAGATTGCGAATGGTATCGGTCAGTCTCAGTAAGAATGCGTGTCGCTCCTCAGACACACGCAGCGCCGCTTCGGCACGGACACGTTCCAACAATATCCACGTACGCTCTGCGACCTCCTGCGTGAGCTGGATTTCGCCGGTCGTCCAGTATCGTGCCTTGCTAGAGACCGCGCTGAGATTTAAAACGAGCTTGCCCTGTTTGAATAGAGGAACCGAAAAAAACGATAAATAGCCGAGCGCCAAATAAGATGAGCGCGTGTTTTCACGGAGTAACTCCGAGTTTGCCACATCCGGTATCACGTAAGGGTGTCCGCTTTGTAAGGCATCTACAGTCTCTTGAAAATCGGATACTTTGTAGCGCCCTGCCAAGCTCGATAAATCGCCGCGCATATAGTCCGGCAGCATGATGGCGAGGTTTTCGTCTAGATACAACTCGCCGAAGAAAGTACGGTCGGCGTTGAGATGCTCCCCTAACAGCCGGGATGCCGTCTGCAAAATATCCTTTTCGTTCGTTATCGAGCGCAGTGTATCACCAAAGCGGAGTAGAAAAGCCTGCCGATGCTCACTTGCACGCAGATCGGCTTCGGCACGGGTGCGTTCGACCGCCGTCCAAATGCGGTCAGACACCTCTTCAATGAGGCTTATATCATCCGCGGCCCAATGGCGCGGTTGATCTTGATGCAGAACGAGCGCCGCCACAAAACGCTCTTGTTTGATGATCGGGTAAGCCAGTGCCGCCCGCACACCGACGCTCTCCCAACCGCTTTTGTATAGAGCGCGGGAGACTTGCGAATCGTGCAGCGCGTCCTCGATCATGGAGTGCTGCCCCTCACGGATGAGCAGGGTAAAGAATTTGACCAGCACCTCAACCGGGAACGTGCCTGCCAAAGAGGCTGTGCCTGCGCTCGTCCAGTCGCGTTCCACCGTCATTGTCTGGCTGTCCGGTTGGAATTCGGCATAGCCCACGCGGCTGACCCCCAGATACTCCCCCAGCAGGCGGGAAGCCATCGCCTGAATGTCAACCGGGTTCGCCAGCGGGCGCAGTGCGTCACTCAGTTGGAGCAGGAACGCTTGTTGAGCCTCGGACATACGGCGGTTCTCTTCGGCACGGGCGTTCACCGTCTGTTCAAACGAGGCCGTGAATTCTGCGCGGATCGCCTCTAACTCATCGGCAAGGTTTTCCAGCCGTGTCTGAAACGCCCCTTCCCCTTGCAGCGTTCGAAGGCTTGCTGTAACCGCTTGCAACCGCTGATTAAACATGCCCTGTTGCATGGTACCCACTTGGATTCGATCTTACATATAACGTCTAGTTTATCTTAAAATACGCGAAAGGACTATGACGGATGGCTCATTTTGAGCGGGTTATGGTGCCTGCTCCACGCAAACCGAAATGTTTGACGGCTGCTCAAAGATGGGTTCGGTTGAGGAAATCATTCAGTCTGTCCGCGCTGTCTATTACCTGAACGCGGATATTAAACAGTACATCCCACGTCTTTGGTATTTGCGGTATACTTCACGGCATGAAAATAGCCACCTACAACGTCAACAGTGTCCACGCCCGCCTGCCCGTCCTGCTCCGCTGGTTGGAACAAGCGCAGCCGGATGTCGCCTGCCTGCAAGAACTGAAAACGCCGGGGGAAAAGTTTCCGCTGGAAGCCATCGAAGCCGCTGGCTATGGGGCGATCTGGCACGGGCAGAAAAGCTGGAACGGGGTTGCCATCCTCGTGCGTGGCAGCACCCCGCAGGAAGTCCAGCGCGGCCTCCCCGGCGACCCTGAAGACCTGCACAGCCGCTATATCGAGGCGCTGGTGAACGGCATCCGCGTCGGCTGCCTGTACCTGCCCAACGGCAATCCCGCCCCCGGCCCCAAGTTCGACTATAAGCTGCGCTGGTTCGAGCGCTTCACCATCCGCGCCGCTGAACTCATCGCCACCGATACGCCCGTTGTGCTGACCGGCGACTACAACGTCATCCCCACCGACATGGATGCTTACAAGCCCGAACGCTGGGTCGATGATGCCCTCTTTAAGCCGGAAAGCCGTGCCGCCTATCAGCGCTTGCTGGCGCAGGGCTGGACGGACGCGCTGCGGTCCCTGCACCCCACCGAAACCATCTACACCTATTGGGATTACTTTCGCGGCGCGTTCGAGCGGAATGCCGGTATTCGCATCGACCACTTTCTAATCAGCCCCAAACTGGCGGGCAGCCTCACCGCCGCCGGGGTTGACCGTGACGTGCGCGGCTGGGAGAAAACCAGCGACCACGCCCCCACATGGATTGAACTCGCGCTGTAGATCAATACGTCCCATGATCCCTCTCATCTGATTATTACCAGATTGTCTAACGCCGCATAATCATGTATAGTCTGCATCCTCAACAAACTTGAACTTAACGACCACCTATGAGTTCATCTAACCCCACTTTTCCCCACAATGATGAGACCTTCCGCCTTGCGTTCGAACTTGCCAGTGAGGCGATGGCCCTATCAGACGCGGATGGCATCGTACTCGAAGCTAATCAGGCATACTTAGAGTTGTATGGTTACACCGCCGAAGAGGTCATCGAGCAGGATTTCTCGATCATTTTCCCCCCTGAACGCCGCGCCTACGCCAGAGAACTGTACCAACAGATTTTCAACGCCCAACCCGTTCACGATGTCTACGACAGCAACATCCAGCGCAAAGACGGCAGCGGTCGCATGGTTCAATCGCGCGTCAGTTATGTGGTGGTCGACGGTACCCGTACCGCCATGCTGTCCATCATCCGCGATGTGACGGCGGAACGGAAACAGGCCGCTTACCAGAAGCTCTTAATAGACGCGGGACATATCCTCAGCGCGTCTTATGATTTTCAGTCGTTTCTGATCGACATTGCTCAACTGACCGTACCCCGCATCGCCGATTGGTGCGCCATTGACTTGGTGAATGACGAGCAGATTGAACGGGTGGCCGCCGCGCATGTTGATCCGGCGCAGGTGCAGCAGGTGTATGACTTCCACAACCGCTACCCCGCCGCCTTATCCGCGCAAACCGGCTCTGCGAAGGTCATCCGCACCGGCGAGACCGATTATTACCCCACGTTCACCGACTCATTCTCTGAGCCGTTCACGGGGGGCAGCCCGGCCTATCTGGAACTCATCCGCGAATATAATTTTTCCTCGTCCCTCATCGTGCCATTAACCACCAACAAACGCACGATTGGCGCGATCATACTGGTGACACTCCGCAGTAGCAACCGCCTGCTCTCGCCCGAAGACAAGTTTTTTGCCGAGGAACTGGGGCGCATGGTGGCACTCGCCATTGATAACGCGCGGCTCCATTATGATCTGCGGCGTTATACCAGCGAACTTAAGCGCTCGAACGAGGAGTTGGAACGGTTCGCGTATGTGGCCTCGCACGATTTGCAAGAACCGCTGCGGATGGTCAGCAGCTACCTCAAGTTGATCGACCAGCGCTATGGGGACCGGCTGACGGCGGATGCGCGGGAATTTATGGCGTTCGCGGTGGATGGCGCGGCGCGGATGGGGGCGCTCATCGGTGACCTGTTGGCCTATTCCCGCATTCGTAAGGACGATCACCGGTTTGCGCCCTTCAATGTCAAAGCCGCGCTGGATCGCGCCGTGACCAATTTGCAGCTCCAAATCGCCGAAACCCGTACCGAGATTACCGCTGGCGAACTGCCTGTCATAACGGGCAATGAGAACCAGTTTGTGCAGTTGTTTCAGAATTTGATTTCGAACGCCATCAAGTTTTGCGGCCACTCGCCCTGTGCCGTTGCGATCACCGTCCGCCGCGATGGGGACGACTGGCTGTTTGCCGTGCGGGACAACGGCATCGGCATCCGGCAGGGCGACCTTGAACGCATCTTCATCATGTTTCAGCGTGTCCATTCGCGGGGCGACTACCCCGGCACCGGCATCGGTCTCGCTATCTGCAAGAAGATTATCGACTACCATCACGGGCGCATCTGGGCAGAAAGCACGCTGGGCGAAGGCACAACCTTTTACTTCACCGTCCCCGCCGACCAGTAGCCTCCCTGCACAGGGGTTGACCCGCGCTCTAGCCTTACACCCACTCCGGCGGGGTGATGCAGCCCTCACTCACCAATTTGGCAGGGTTGGGATAACCCGCTGGCACACCCGGCGCGGTCACGGCTTCACCCGCCTCAATCCCATTGAGCGCCAATAATTGTGCCAGCACATCCGTATTTGTCCCCTCCCCTATTTTGCTCCCCTCGCCCTGAGGGCTGACGGTGGAGTGAGCCTGCGAGCGTACCGTCGTGGGGCAGGGGGTGAGGGCTGAACCCCAAAACTACTTTCAAACGGTCTCTTAGCCTTGACGCAGGAATTGAATCTGCTCGACACGCCCCGCCCGTAGGTCAAAGCCAGTGATCTGGTTATGCGCGTCCCGCCTGAATTCAAGAATCAGGTGCTCGAAAGTGAACACGTCTTGCGTGACCGGCCTTAATGCTTCTTGCGGGGCATATCCACGCTTCATGAAAACGTGTTGGTCGTTGATGGTGAGGCTGTAGGCGATGCCCAGCGACCCGGCGTAATACTCGCCAGCGTATGACTGGAAATCATCAATCGGCTGAATAGCCATCTTTTTATAGGTGTCAGGCTCACCCCGAAATATGAAGCTGAGGTCGCCACTTTCAGAACGGGTTACTTCTAACGGGAATGGACGTTCCGCATCCACGAAATGCGTTGCGCTCAAGGCCACTAACTGCCGCGTCATGCCGTAAAAAGTGAGTTGTAAATCCGCCGTTAGTTCCAGAATATCCCCTTGCTCTGCGCTGCGATAGAAACCCGCCACCGATGACCTATCGACCTGAAGGGTATCCCCCGCTGTCACCGGACGATTATCAGGAGCCGCCTCCGGGAACAGGTCGGCAAGGTAAATCTCAGCCACTTGAGTCGCCAGCACGCTTGGCCGAATACTGTTGAGGTTGGACAGTATAATCACCGTGAAACGCTGTTCGGGAAAACGTGTGATCTGCGACACATAGCCTGCCCATCCGCCCGAATGGCTCACCGTGGGCAGCCCCCGATGTTGACCAAGCGCCAGCCCAAACCCGTAGCCTATCGACGCGCCATTATTCAACGTGCCTGACGTGACGGCCTGTTCGATCAACGTCTGTGTGCCGTCGCCGAGTCGGTTGGCATAAAAATTCTGATCCCACCGGTAGAGGTCTTCAACGGTGGAGAGTAACGGCCCATCCCCAAAACCGCCGCAAAAGGAAATCTCGGTATTGAAGCCGTCAATTTCCGCCGGTGAGTAGCCGATAGCGCGGTTCGGTATCACACGCCGGAGGTCATCGTTGAAATCAGTGCGGCGCATACCGAGCGGTTCGAGAATATACTGCCGCAGCAGCGCGGTAAAAGGCTGGTCTTGAACACGCTGCGCGATCACACCCAGTAAGAAATAACCGGAGTTGCAATAAAGATATTTCGTCCCCGGTGGGAAGTTCAACGTCTTTTGCCGGGTAATCAATGACAGCAGTTCGCCTTCAAAGTAGCGGTTCTCAAACGGCTTCATCGTCAGTTCCATCAGCGTCGTGTAATCCAGTAACCCGCTGGTGTGGTAAATCAGGTGACGGATGGTGATGCGATGTCCGTAATCCGGTAGTTCAGGTATGTAGCGCCGAACATCATCCTCCAACGACAGGCGGCCTTCCTGCGCGAGCAGGGCAATCAGCATCGCGGTGAATTGCTTACCCACCGAGGCGAGATCAAACACCGATTGGCTGGACAGGGAAACCTGCCGCTCAAGGTCAGCCATCCCGTAACTGCGTTGGTAGCTCATCGCGCCATCTTGGATGACAGCCACCACGCAGCCGGGAGTCCCGGCGGTATCCCACATCGAAAAAAGCGCATCAACTTTGTCGGTTAATTGAGTCATATCCTATTCCTTACGCGACATTCGTATCACAACCTCGCGTTTTGTAGGGGCAGCATACAGGCTGTCCCCGATATTTCCAGAACTTCGCAAATGATTTCTAATCAGCATAACTAAAACTGGAGAACATCAAACGCGCCTGATCTAACCAAGCGATGATGTCAGGCTGCGTGGGTTCCTGAAACAGTGCCTTCGTTTGCGTCAGGTAGTCATCACCATTGGTCACGCCTTCCAGCGAACGCACCAGTTCTTGCAACCCTTCCACCTGCGCCGAAACGTAACGCCTCTGATCGGTGGAAATGCCTTCAAAATAGACCCGATAAAACAGCACGGGTTTGCTGTCGCCAATCTGCACGACACGCCCGTAAATGAAGGTGATGCCGTTATAGGTTTCGGTGTCCAGATAGGCGGCGTTGATAAAAAACGCGGTGTAGCTCTCAGGCGGCAGGGCAGAGGCTTGGTACGGATACAAGGTTGGCAGTACCGGTTCCGTACTCAAGTCAGGCCGTTTCCTCAGGATGTCATATAGCTGCTCAAAGGCGGCGTATTCAGGGTAGTTTGCCAAGTCACTCGCGTTAAATATATTAATCCATGCGACTGGCAGTGATGAACCGGCTTCCTCGCTGTAAGCCAGCAGGCGGAATTCCGTGCGCGGTGGTTGAGTGTTATCCGCGTTGTCAGGATATGCGCTGGCTTCATCAATGACAAACGCGCTAAATCCGTCTGCCAGTTGTCGCGGAAGATCAAACGCATGACCATTGAACTGCACCGCTACAGCAGAACCAGCAGCATCCTGCGCGTTTACGGTTATCAGAGGCATCAACGACAGTGCCAACAGGGCAGCCCTCAAAATCGGACGTTTCCAAGCAAACATGCGGCATATCTCCTTCAGTTAGGTGCCTCCCATTTTATAGGCTGTCTGAACCGCGCGATAGTCGTGTGTGACACACAAGCGGCGCAGCCACGAATGACTCCGCCAACCGAATAACATAATTTTTAAGGGAGTGAACGGGTAAAGCGGCATTTCGGAAAGCTTGAACAACCGAGAAACTCGCCCCGCGCACTTTTACGCTTAACCAGTGCTTTACCACACTGCGGGCAAGCACCGTATTCGCTGTTGATAGCTACAGGTGCGGCGGCGGCCTTGCGTGGTGAACGGGTCGTTTTACGCGCACTGGTTCGTTTAGCGCGGGTCGCTTTGGCTGCCGGGGTTGAGATCGCTGCGGGAGCCAGCGTTGCCGCGATCACCTGCTGCCCGAATAAGGGGGATACCTGCGTCCAAAATTGCTGTAAATATTCACGCCCGTTTTGTTTGCCGCTGGCAATCTCATCGAGTGACGATTCCATTTGCGCGGTGAAGGTCGTTTCAAATAAGCCCAAGAGCTTGGTGGAAAGCACCTGATGCACCTCTTTACCCAGCGCCGTCGCAGCTAGTTTGCGGTTTAAACTTTCGACATAACCGCGCTGCTTGATGGTCGCAACCGTTTGGGCATAAGTCGATGGCCTGCCAACCCCATTTTGTTCCAGCGATTTGATTAAGAGCGCTTCGGTATAAGCGACAGGTGGTTTCGTGAAGTGCTGCTGCGGCGTGAGTTTGATGGGCTGTACGGCTTCATTGACGGCTAAGGGAGGCAGTTGCTTGTTGGTTGCGGTTTCCTCATCTTCATCGTCTTCACGCTTCGTCGTTTCCTGTTCTTCGGTGTAACCATATACCCGCAGGAAACCATCGAAAGCAAGCTGCGAACCTTTGGCGCTAAAGATGGCCGCCCCGCCCGCGACATTGACCAGCACTTCGTTGAAAACCGCGTTCGCCATTTGGCTGGCGAGGAACCGCTTGTAGATCAGTTCATATACCGCCGCCGCGCGTTCGCCATCTTTACCAAGCGTCATGCGTAAGGATTGGGGTGAGACATTCGTATCGGTTGGACGGACGCACTCATGCGCCTCCTGCGAATTACCCTTCGCGGCATACCGGCTGCTGCCAATGTAGTGATCACCATACAGTTGGGTGATGGTGGCACGAGCCATCGCCTGTCCTTCGGGCGATACCGCCGGGCTATCCGTCCGCATATACGTAATATAGCCGCCTTCATAAAGCTGTTGTGCGAGCTTCATCGTCGTATCCGGCGACATTTTCAGGTGTGAACTCGCCGCTTGCTGCAACGACGAAGTGATAAAAGGGGCTGGCGGCTTTTGTTGGCGCTGTTTGGGGGTCACATCTTGAATATGGAAGGGCAGTCCGCGGAGTGCGGTTAGAACGGCTTCCGCGTCAGCTTGATTTTTGAGCGCGGGCTTCTTGCCCTGCCACTTGGTCAGTTTCGCGGTGAATTCGCCTGCTTTCGCTTTAAATAACCCGCTAATCGTCCAATATTCCTCCGGCACGAACGCCGCGATTGCCTGATCGCGCTCAACCACCAACCGTAACGCGACACTCTGGACTCGTCCGGCAGATAACCCTTTACCCTGCACAAACTGCCACAGGAAACGCGAAGCTGGAAAGCCAACCATGCGGTCGAGCAACCGCCGCGTTTCTTGCGCCGCCACCAGATGGTTATCAAGTGTTCGCGGACTGTTGAAGGCTGCCTTTACAGCGCTCGGTGTAATCGCATCAAAGGTAACGCGCTGCATCACGGCTTGCGCGTTCGCCCGTTTGATGAGGCTGGCAATATGGTAGCTAATCGCTTCTCCCTCGCGGTCAGGGTCAGAAGCCAGAAAAATCGTTTTATAGGTTTTCTTGGCCTCGGCGCGAATGCGTTTGGCGACATCGGCTTTAAGTACCACATAGTCGGGCTGCATTGTCGTCAGGTTAATGCCGAAGGATTTGGGCGGCAAATCGACCACGTGACCCATACTAGCGATGATCTCATAATCGGTGCCGAGGATAGTCTTGAGCTTCTTAATTTTGCCCGGTGATTCGACAATGACGAGATATGTTTTAGTCATGACGGTTCATCCATAACGTGTCGAGGCGAGAGTTTCTCTTTTGCATATGCTGAATGTTAATGGATAAGAACAAAGGTTTCAATGTTCGATGAGTGATAACCCTATTGCCTGCGAACGAACATGGGTTTTGCGCCGAAGTCGAAAGCGGTTCGGACACGTGGAGCGTTGATGTCCGGCGTGTCATCAAATGTACTGGCCCGAACACCCGTTACGACACACTGGCTGACCCGCTGCTCAACAATCTGCTTCGGCGCGGCGTGGTGCGGCAGGACTGCTTGCAACTCGGCTTAGATGCGGATTGTAACGGGGCGCTGCGGAGTGCCGACGATGAGGTATCAACCACGCTGTATACCATTGGCCCGACGCTTAAAGGGACGCTGTGGGAATCCACCGCCGTGCCTGAAATTCGCCAGCAAGCCGCTGCCCTTGCTTGGAAGCTCTTATTAAATGGATCTTCCCTTAAGATTTAATTCTCTAAGGGATGGGCAACATCAGATACCACTCGAACCTTACCCCGCAAGAAAAAAGCGCCGTTCAGGCGCTTTCTCGTTCAAGCTGGGGAGACTGGAGCCAAGTCGAACATCTCCACTCCCTCAATACCTTCCATTTTATCCAACGTATCACATTTCCACAACGTGCTAGTCTAGCACGATTCACTCAACCGACATGATTTCGGCTTTTCGGTGATTGGGGAGAGATTGAGCCTCTCCCAACCACCTTGAAGGCTCGCTGCTCACGCCAGCAAGACTCCCGAAGGTCAGTGTAGCACACCTCCGCGCAGTCTTTGCCAGCACAGCGATTTTTATCCGGTTTTCGAGTGAAAGAGGAAATGGCAATGACTCGTGTTTTCGTATTTACCAACCACAAAGGGGGTGTCGGGAAATCGACATCCGCTACTAATACCGCGTTTGGCATCGCCGGGATGTTGCGCCGGGCAGGCGCGCCCAATCCACGTGTGCTGCTGATTGATACCGATAGTCAGGCACATGCCACACTGGTTACGACTGGCAGTAAAGATTATGGAGTGGATAACAGTCTTTACACGGTGCTAATGGCGGATCGCCAGAACGCCGCCCAAACGCTGCTGAACTGCATCGTGCAATCGACATGGGATGAAGACCTACATGTTCTGCCCGCTTCGCCGATGCTGGAAGGTGCGGAACGTGAACTGATGGGAATTGCTGGCGCACCGTATCGTCTGGCCGAGCCGTTGAGCCGAATCGCAAACCGTTATGCCGCGATCATCATTGATACGCGGCCGTCGTTTTCGCTTATGACTGAGATGGGATTGATCGCCGCCAGCGATGCCATCGTGCCGGTTGAACCGCGCTATCTGGAAACAGTTGGTTTGATGAGTGTCATCGGGAAAATCAATGACATCCGCGAAGGCTGGCGACAACCAAACTTGCGCGTGAGTGGCATTCTGGTTACGAAGATGAACACTCGTGTCCGAGGACACAACCACCTACTGGACGAACTGAAAGCCCACAGCGTGCTGGGCAAGCTCCTGCTTGGCGTTGTGCCAGCCAATGAAGCCGTCTCCTACGCTCATCAAAGTCACCTAAGTGTGTTCAGCTACGATCCAAAAGCCCCAGCCAGTAAAGCCTACGCGCAATTCGTTGGTAAGTTGGTGCAGCGCATCGCCAAAGGCGGTGCATGATGCCGCCGAAGAATCAGACCCAGCGGATTGATGAACTGCTGGGTGGTGTGACGGAAGAATTGCTGCTGGGCAATCCACAGCAATTCGAGGACAACAGTATTCGTGTCGAACGGCTCCTCTTGGAGATGGTGCGACCTGATCCTATTCAACCGCGTCGGGTTCTACCCGAACAACTGCATTTTGCTTTTCACAACAATCGTCTCACGCCGACGCAGGCGCTCAGAGAACTCGTCCAACTGGTACAAGTGGCCGCTCGTCAACGTGGGCGACCCTTCAACAATGTATTGGAATTGCTGCCTAACCCAGATGATGAGAAAGAAGAAGACCCATCGGCGCATCTTTCGCCAGAAGAACAGCTTTTGCATGATCTCGTCAACCTTGCAGTCACGATCCGGGACGATGGGCAAGTCAATCCGCTAACTGTTGTAGATGTCTCACAGGGCGTTACGCAGCAATTCCGTATCGAGACAGGCGAACGCCGCTACTGGGCAACATGGTTGCTGCGTGACTTCATCACGAACTACAGTGGTGATGGCATGATCCCCTGCATCATCATCCCCGCCGAGCGGTCATCAGTTTTTCGGCAGGCGAAAGAAAACACCGCCCGTGCAGGGCTGTCAGCAATAGCACTTGCGAGACAGGCGGCGCTGCTATTGCTGACCGTGCATGGACATGAAATCCCTTCTCAGGCAGTATCGAATGATTTCTATCGTCAGGCGCTTGAACTTGATCTGCGTGGCAAACGTGAATACACAGAATCAATTCTGAGTGCAATGGGAGGGATTGATAAAGCTCGATTTAGTCGCCTGAAAGCTCTACTCCACCTGTCGGACGAAGCGATGGAATTGGCAGATCGACATGATATTGATGAGAAAAAACTTCGTTATCTGTTATCGCTCCCTAGTGAGTTTCACATAGAAATTGTTCGTCAAATCATAGATTTCGACTTGAGCAGCAAACAGGTGCGTGATCTATGCCAAAGTGATGACGGCAATACGAATGAAACCGATGAGAATGAAAAACTCTCTCCATCTGCCATCAAAATCGCGAGAGTAACTCAAACTATCAGCGCAACTTCAGCGCAAGACATCGCGCGTGCTTTACTGCTTCAAGAGGGTGATCTCAACATGGCAAAGGCAAGAGTCCAAGCCATGTACAAACTTCTATTGGAGACCGAACGCTACTTGGGTAATGAGTAAAAGGTTGTTCCAGAACAACCTTTTGGAGGCTCTTGTGAAACACATACGCAGTCCCCCAAAGAAAGAAAAAGCCCACGTTGCGTGAAACAGGTGGGCGGCAGGCAGTGGTACATATGTGACATCAGCACTTACAATGTATCACAACCTCCGTTCTCCTGCAACTGATTTTTGAACTTTTGTCGTGCTTTTTTCACACGACCTTTATTCAGCTTTGCTTATACCCGGAGGTTTTTGAAGATGACATTGGATCTAGAGCAGATTCGCTCCCATAATCCCATTGAAGAAGTGGTCGCAGAAAAGTTTCCGTTGAGAAAATCAGGTTCGCGTTTCATCGGTGTCGAACATGACAGCTTGGTTGTTGCTCCCCACACTGGCTTTTATTTTTGGAATTCACGTGGTGAACAAGGAGATGTGTTCGATTTTGTCGGACGGCATGTGCTGTCACTCGGTGCATGGAATAACCGCGACGCAGCACAGTTCATGGTAGTTGTGCGTTATCTGGCGGAGCGTGCGGGTATTACGCTGGAGGAGAACAGCAATTTCAAGAAGTCTCCAGCATGGGCAGAACGTCAACTGATCCAGCGTTTGCACGATACGCTTCTAAATACGCCTGCTGCACTCGCTTATGTGACTGGGAAACGTGGCTGGCAGATGACCACCATCAAAGCGGCACGATTGGGGTTCATGCCGCAGGACAAACGCCTGCTGCTGGCTGACCTGAACTTGCCCGATAGCTGGCGGGCTGTGATTCAAAAATTTCCACCCAATATGCTTATCTACATCCATGCTGAACGCGGACGAATGACCTATCTCAGCGGACGAAGCATCGAAGGCAAGAAACACTACAATCCGCCGCGCGAAATCATCGGCGAGCGCCAACCGTACTACAATCATCTCTACAGTCCGCAGGCCGAGCAGGTCGTCATCGTCGAAGGTCAGGCTGATGCTATCACTTTCGGAGAATGGGGAATTGCGGCGATTGCCCTTGGCGGGATGCAGGCATCGGATGACTTATTGAACCAGTTGAAAGTCCATTCTAGGCTGTTTGTTGCATTGGACAATACCGAAGAAGCCTTTGAGCGAAGCCGGTCTATCGCGCTGGCATTGCGTGGCGAAACTTACCTTCCAAAACCGCCTGTGGGTGTCAAAGATGCGAATGAGTGGTTGGTACTGCATCATGCTTCGTCAGATGATGCTACTGCTATGCTCAATAAAGCCGAAAATTGGTTAGTAGCCGAAATTAACCAAGTAGCCAATCTCGAAGGTCTAGAACGACAAGATGCCGTCCGCGAACTGTTTACCTACGCTGCCGGACTGGATGACTTTGCGCTGGCAGAGTTTAAGAGCCAGATGGCGAAAATTGGCGTGAAGGGACGGGCATTTATGGACATGCTCAAGGCTGCTCATTCAGAGGAAGCAGAGCAACGGGACGATGAGGATATGCCCGAAGTGCTCAATGACAGCATTCCAATCCTATCACCCGCACTCGGATTCCGGCGCGAGGTGGCGATGGTTACGGTTTCGGTGATTGAACGGACAAAGGGGAATAAATTGAATATCCAGCCCTACCTGGTCACCAATACCCGTGAACTGCGCAGGCTGTCAGATGAGCAGATTATCACGATCAACGAACAGGAAGTTGCGCTTAGAGTCATCCCAGAAGGTTCTGAATTCCTCATGCGCTGGCGCTACAAAGACATCCGGCGTTTCTTGGACGGCGAAAGCGTTACACCCGCCGAGGTCTTCAATGCTATTCACCAATTGTTTACCGCTTATGTGGATTTTCGCTCGGCAGTGGAAAGTCGCATCTTGACGCTTTGGACGATTGGAACCTACTTTTACACGATGTTCCCAGCCTATCCCTATCTGGCGTTGAACGGCCCCAAGAACAGCGGCAAAAGCACGGTGTTACGGGTGTTGCAACCACTGGCTTTCAACATGATTACGACTTCCGACCCGACTGGGCCGAGTATGTTTCGCCTCATTCACCACACGAGCTGCACAGTAGGCATTGACGAAGCCGAACGCTACCACAACCCCAAAGACCCGGGAATGCAGCAAATTCGTCAACTTCTGAACAGCGGCTACAAGCAAGGAATGCCCGCGATCCGCGTTACAGGAGAAGATTTGAAACCACAGGCATTTGATGTGTATTCGCCCAAGATACTGGCAGCCATTATGGGATTGGAAGACATCCTCGCCAGCCGATGCATTGCCATCCCCATGCGCCGTACCGATAAGAAGATGCCTTCATTCCCACCTGATTTCGATGGTGCATCGCTCCGACATCAACTGTATGTGTTGGCGCTGACCTATTTTCAGGATGTGTACCGAAACTACTTTGAGCGTCTTGAACTTCATACCCTGCACAATCGTTCCGGCGAACTTTGGTCGCCACTAGTTGCGCTCGCGTCTTTTTTTGAGGAACAGGGGCAGATTGAAGGACTGCTGGAAGCGATTGCCAAGGCTGCTGCGAGTGACGAACAGGTGAGTGAAGGTAAGGCCCTTAGTGACCGTGAGGAAGCCGTGCTCCAAGCTCTGGAAATTCTCACGCGCGGGCAAACCGAAATTGTGTGGATCAAGTCGGCCATACTCCGTGAGCATGTGGCGAAACTGTTGGCACAGCCGGTGGAAAAACTCGGGGATACTCAATGGATTGGGCATATTCTCAAACGGCTGCACCTGCTGGATGACACGCGCCGCAAGCGTGGGATGGATGGCATGGTATATGCCGTACAACCTACTGAGGTGATGGATATGATGCGGCGCTACGATGTTGCTGTCATTCAGGAATCTATTTGAAAACCCTTCATACCGTTCATACCCTACATGCCTTTCCCAGCGAAAATGAAGGGTATGTAGGGTTTGAGCCTATTCGTAAAAGTTGAGGTCAATTTATGCTTGCTGCTTACGCATTTCGAGCAACATAGACCAAGCTAGTAAATATGATAGCAAGAATGGCACTAACTACATAGGCAGCCGCGTATATTAGCCAGTGTTGCAAATCCAACAGTGCTAACATCGCTATTGCGGATGGAGTAAAAGCTAGGACTAACGCTATTCCAGCAAATAGCAACATGAATGAAGCTCGAACTGGATTGAGGTTAAACACGTGAGAAATTCTCCTTAGATTATGCTATTTGCGACGAAGAAATAATCGCAAATCTCGAATGAAGGTATGCTTTTGATCTTGGGTCCAGTAGATCCGACCGTGACGAAACCAGAAGTGAGATTGGCATCCAACTCTACGCCAAACGGAAGGACTAAGTGAAATAGGTTTGTCAGGATCCTGTATTATCGTCCAAAAAGGGCGTTCATCAGGTAATAGATTGAGGTGTAGGACTGCCCCACAACCGCAGGGACATAGCATGGCAGCGCTCCATGACACTGCATCTTCAGTTACTATATAAAGTGTTTTGCGTTTGGGAGTTTCGGGGACATCTTCTTGAACGTACTCTACGCCAAATTTTGGACGTAAATACTCACGAATATTGCTGCGCAGTCGTTTAATGATGTCCATTTGAATATACTTTGCTACTTAGCTCAGGAAGATCAAGCAGTGGTTCACGGTCACCCAATCCAATCTTGGGGGATAAGATAGGGCATGGTTCGGGTTTGGTTGCTGCAAACATCTCCATGCTAAGTAGACTAACTTCGATATGGTCGTAGTGCTGATTTAGAGCTTCACGGAATGGATGTAACCGTGCGAGCAATTCATTCACTGCAAGTCCTGCAACGGTCATATTTAAACTGATTACAGCGGGTCGATGAACTGGAATTCCACGTATATAACCATCTTGAAGATCACGTTTATATGCTCCTGGATCAGTACGCGCTAAACCAGCGGCGCTAACATCACTCATTGTAAAAACTTGGCGACTCATTAGACTGTGACCGGGTTTCAAATAGTGAACACTGCCACATATTTCAATGATGTCACCATAATTCTCATCACTATTGTTCGCGACAATCCTAACTCCCAAATCAAAATAAGGTATACAGTAGTACGTTGCAAGACTATTCAGAAGATAACGACCATCTACTGTATCCATACAACCAAAGATTACATCGCACTCAGCGACACTTCGAATAGCCTCAGGACTCCAAAGATTAAGGTCAATACTTTGTACTTTCGTTCCTAATCCTATTCTCGTGACGGCATCGCTGAGGACATCAGTTTTAGGGTGTTTTGCTGCCGCATCAGACAATCTAGTATTCAAAATTCGATTCAGATTGCGTATTTCGACCACATCATCATCTACAAGCACAAGCTCACCTACACCCAACCGAGTCAATTGTTCAATAACTGGGCTTCCTGTGCCTGAGCACCCTACCACAGCGATAGTTAAACTGCGTAATCGGCTGAACGTTTCTTCTCCAAACAACTGTCTGTGGGATGCAGCAAACTCATCAGAACTATTCATATCCTCTGATGTCCAATAGACAATATCATCCCCTACCAATCCAATCTTGTCGTAAGGGCAAAAATCTCCCTGCATCGTAAGGTATCGGCCAAACATCCGCCCGCTGGGAAGCATTATTACACTACCGTGGTAAACGTTTTTTTCCACCCAAGATTGAATCGCAGGAATAAATCGTTGATCACCTCCATCATCCACATCTGAAAAGTGCTCGTACCCTCCAGGATGGCTATGAACTTTGATAATTGTCCAATTGTTCTGTTCAGCTAGTTCAAGAAGCGGAACAATGTACTCAACATCCCAAGTAAGCTCATATGGCGTGCGAACTGAGCACTTGTCATAAGGAATTGGATTGACAGAATGAACTATCAATCGGTGTCTGGATTTTCCGGCTCGATGCCCACAGAGAAGAATTGCAGCAGCTTCCAAATCATCACCGGGGAATAGATGCTGCTGAAGGAATGAATGCTGCATGGTAGTTAAGGAGAGTGTTACTTCCATACCATTTACTTTCGAAACTCGCGGATCAGCCAATCCTCAATTGCGTGAATATGTGTCCCTAAATTGTCTTCGCCGGGAACAAACGGATGTTGTGGAGTGTAATGCCTCGACCAACGCTGAAACTCTTTCCCATCAATTGACTGGATAGCATTGGTTGCATTAATGGCCTGGCCGTCATTACGGACTAGATGTGGATAGAAATACACCATATCTAGGGCAGCGTTCGGATATCCGGTTTCAATGCGAATCCCCGCGATTACAAAGCGATGGTTATAGCCTTTAGGGGTTTTGAAATCATGAAGTAAAACCCATAAAGAACCGTCTGCTATTGCTTCCCACGGACACCCATATCCATCCAAGAATTGAATGTCCTCTGGAGGCAATTGAAAGTCATGTCGCTCCATTATCTGTTAGCCTTCAGTCTGATCACGTGGTAGTGCCTTGAATTTTTCCACGCCTGGAGCTGTGAGATCGACGTGTTCTCCATCTGCAATGAGGCGATACCCTTGTTTGGTCTTAATGCGTAGTGACCAATTGCTCACAGGTGTCAATCCTGCTCGTTCAAGGATTTGTTCACGAGTGGGGTCTGATATATCGAAAACGACAACGATTTTATTTACACGAACACGATATCGCTTCGCCTTTGGAGGTTGCTTCCCTTGGGCGGAATATTCCTCTAGGTCAATGATCTCAACTTCTGTTTCTATCAGGTCATTATGATCCACAATCTTCTCCTTCATTGATCTTACATCTTGGTTGTTAGCTATACGTGCTACAATTAAACCGTCGGATTTCCAAATTTGCTTTTGTTAACCCAAAAGGTTAACCTAATTACAGGATATGAAAATATTTTTGTGGTGTCAAGGGGTTAACAAAAATATGAAATGGCAAAGGCTAATCACAAATGCAAATTGTCTTCGCTACCCATGATATTCGAGCTGAGGCCAATTCTTTTCAAATGATGACAATTAAGTACGGAGAACAGAAGGCGTGGAAAATAAGACAACGCTTAGATGAAATTGCAGCAGCCCCCAATCTGGATGATCTCGCTAGATTGCCTGCCACAAAATGCAAATGCATGGACGAAGAAAAATCGTTAATCTGTGTCGTTACATTACATCCATTTGTTTTGGTTTTTGATATGGCGAGGAATTTCGATTCTAGAGTGAAGGCAATAAATGCCCTTTGGAAAAAAGTTGATTTAGTAGAAATTATGAACCTTGATAAGGAAGCAAAATGAACACACAAGAGCGTCATTATGTTCCTGACCTTCCTACGCACCCAGGCGTAAGCTTGTTGGAAACCCTAGAGAACTTACAAATGAGTCAAGCTGAACTTGCTGATAGAATGGGCAGACCTCGCAAAACAATTAATGAAATAATCAGAGGTAAAACAGCTATTACACCGGAAACCGCCCTTCAATTAGAAATGGTTTTAGGTATCTCAGCTTCATTTTGGAACAAGAGAGAAAGTGATTATCAAGAAGCATTAGCTTGGATGCAGCAAAAAACACAATTAGCACAGTGGGTAGACTGGGTTAATCAGATTCCTTACAAAGATTTGATGAAATGCGGGTGGATACAGAATCAAACAAATCCAAGCGAAATCGTCCAAGCTGTATTGTCATTTTTTGGAGTAGTTTCACCTGAGCAATGGAACGTGATATGGGGCAACAAGTTAAATATTGCCTTTAGACGATCAATTTCTTATTCCATAGATGATTTTGCTGTTGCTGCTTGGATACGAAAAGCCGAGATAATGGCCCAAGAAATTGTGTGTGAAGAATATGATGAGGGAAAATTTAGAAAAGCACTAGATGAAATCAGACTATTGACCAGCGAGCAACCAAGTGCCGAGCTTTATCAGGAGCGCCTCGGCAATCTTTGTCGAGAATGTGGCGTCGCCGTAGTAATCGTACCAAGAATCAACAAGGTTAGCGTATTTGGTGTAAGTCAATGGCTTTCGCCTCGCAAAGCAATGATAGCGCTAAGTTTGTATTTCAAAACAGATGACATATTCTGGTATACCTTTTTTCACGAAGCTGCCCATATCCTTTTGCATAGCAAAAAGGATGTCTATATTGACTTGAAAGACAATGATGAATATGCCTCTTCTATGCTTGAAATGCAGGCTAATGAATTTGCTCGAGACATATTGATACCGCAAGATTTACTCCAGCACTTTATTCGCACCAGAAACTTGACCTCTCAAGGAGAGCCATTTTTTGACGAGAAAGATATTTGTCGTTTTGCGCGACAATTAGGAATTGCCCCCAGTGTAGTTGTAGGTAGACTTCAATACGATCAAGTACTTCAACCACGCTACAAAAACGAATTCAAAACAATGCTTGATATTGAGGATGAGAAAATAGTGATCAAACGAAAGCCAATTAACTGTGGCGAATAAGAGATTGGTGAACTCAAATCGCACTAAACTTTACCGAGCACTTAATGCGTAATCTGTTGGATTTTGCTGAAATGCCCCTTGGCATACAGGGCAGCAAAAATAATAGGATTTCCCTTCATAATGAATACTACCGTAAGCCTGATGCGGTTTGATTTCGGCCTTGCAGACGGGATCATGAACAACACGATCAGGCTGCTCAACCTCAGCAGTCGGAATAGCAATCTTGATTTGTGTCCCTTTAGGTCGTAATTGAAGCATTTGCAGTGTGCCTCTTAAGCCTTGAACACGTTCGTGAATACCGAGCAAGCCATAATGCCCATTTGCAGCGAGTTGACTAAAATCTTTGGGCATAGCAAAGCCTGAACCATCGTCCTCGATGGTAAGCACGATTTGTTGAGGTTCATAGCCGACCTTTATAGCAATCACTTTTGCTCCTCCATGACGTTGGGCATTGGTGACTGCTTCCTGAGCGATGCGGAAAAAAGTTAGTTCGTACTCCTCGTTTAACCGTCGTTCAATTCCTTCTACAGTCACATGAATCTGTGCCTGAGGAGAATTTTCAGCAAGCATTTTTAATGCCGCTACCAAACCCAATTCTTCCAGCGCGGGTGGTCGCAAATCGGCAATGAGATGCCGCAGATTATCGACTGCGTCAATCGCTTGGATTCGTATGGTTTTCAACAGATCGACCGCTTTCGCAGGCTGGTTCTCGACCAACGCACGGGTAAGGTCTGTCTCTTGGGCAATAGCGATAAACAACTGAACCGTTTCGTCATGGAGTTCACGGGCAATTCGGGTTCGTTCGGCTTCCTGCCCACGGGTCAAAACATCCGCATACACATGACTTTGTTCCTGTGAACGGCGCACATGGCTGACCATCGCCACCATTGAGCGGCGTAGCGCATCAATCTCAGCAATGCCTCCACATGAGGTTTCAAGCGCACTAAATTCGCCCGCAGTCAATTGATTCGCTTGCTGCGCCAAACGACGTAAAGGATACAAAACCCGCCAAATGAGCCACACATTGATGACCAGCACAACTGCCAGCAGAAGAATGCAAAATTCCAGCGGTTCGGTCATAGAGACGTACCCTCATTCATATGAATGAACCCGCGACTGAGCGCCATTGTAACGGCTTCGGTTCGAGTGCTGACACCGAGTTTTTGGTAGACATTTTGCAGATGGCCTTGAACAGTGCGGTCTGAAATAAAAAGCGATCTGCCGATTTCTTTATTTGTCAATCCACGGGCAGCCTGAGTCAGAACATCGATCTCACGTTCGGTTAGGGCTTCGACTAAAGACGGATAGGTCTGATTGGCTTTTGCGACCACTGCGGGATCAAAAGCCGTATGCCCACTGGAAACCTCCAGAAGCGCCTGGTGAAGCTGCGATAGCTCGGCAGTCTTCAAGACAAATCCATCCGCGCCCGCATCCAGTAGAGCGTGTACATAAACGGGATCGTCATAGGCCGTGAGTACCAGAATGCGAATGTGCTCATTTTCATGCAGAATACGCCGGGTCGCTTCAACTCCGGTCAGTTCAGGCATATGAATATCCATGATGACGACATCTGGTTGAAGTGAACGCGCCATTTCGACCGCTTCCAGACCGGTCGTTGCTTCGCCAATGACCTCGATACCCATGCCTTCCAAATAAAGTCGAGTTCCCTGACGGACAATTTTATGATCTTCGGCGAGCAGCACTCGTAATATGTCCAATTATTCCTCCGCCCATTCAACTGGTTTTCTTAAACTGGTATATGCCGCAGCTTGATTCAACACCAGGCCCAATCTGTGAGGTATTTTTCTGAAGATAATTAGTCAATGCAGGAACGATGTGGTCATCCGGCATGATGAGATAGGAAGCACCATCCCGTCGAAATTCCTCAACCTTATCAGGTGTGTACCAATCAGCAGGTAGACTCCAGCCATAACGATGACTGTAAAAGAATATATTTGGTTCTTGATAGTTGTTTGGAGCGCCATTTTCGTTCGCAACGGACTCGGTGCCAACGATGATCCGCGCATCTTCGGGCACCAGATAAGCGACGGACTTGGCACATTCTGCAAGAGGTTGGGCAACTGGCACTAGCAATTCGCTCCGATAAATTCGAAACGAAATTATCACTACAAAAGCAAGCGTTGCAACACCCACCAAAATATATGGTGAGCGGATAAAGGCACGAATTGGGACTCGCTTGTTAAGCTGATCAAACAACCAGTCTAATCCTAGTCCTACACCTATTGCTGCATAGGGTAATGCATAAATGTGATACTGAATTCCCCATTCTGCCTGGGCATAACGGGCAACAATCATGTAATAAATGGGAATGACAATAATCCCGAAAATCAGAAGCTTCGGTTGACGTTTACGGATCACTAATCCTAGACCTATCAAAAATGGTATGATTCCTGCGGCTCCAAATATCCACTTGAAATCGAGCCGCGCAAGATTTAGGTAAAAGCTGGATCTCAGCCAATAGCTAAAGTTTCCTAACTTGCTATCACCACCTGAAATTACGCCAAAAGTGTTCCCATATTCAAGGTAAAGGTTGCGGGCATGTAAGTACCATAGGATGCCGGGAAGCAAGCTGATAATAGCGAACAACCACAAATCCAGACGCTTAAAGACCCCTAAACGGTGACGAATTAAGACTAAAAGCAGGAATATCAATCCTACATGAATGGATGTTGGTTTAACAAGAATTGCTAATGCAGTACTCGTAGCTGCCACCAGAAGAAGAAGCAAAGTCTCTTTCTCTAACCATTTATCAAAAAAATAGAGCGCGCTTACATAGAAAAAGAAGACTGTTGCCTCTGGCATGAATGCCACACTGTAGCGGACGGATAGCGGTGATATGACCAAGAAAAACAGTGCCCAAAGTGCAGCTTTGGATGCGACCAATCGCCGCGCTAACAGGTAGAAAAATGTGAAAGCACCCATTGTAAACAATAATGATACTAAACGACCTAACCCAACTTGTTCTCCAAACGAGTTATACAATTTGGAAACTATGAACGGAAATAATTGGAATTCTGCTTCAACGTAACCCGGCCCATTGCCGCCCCAGTCAATTTGTGGGTATAGAATATTGCCACCGTCCATAAAATTATGTGCAATGGAAGCAGTATCGGCTTGTCGCCATGTATCGGTTGCACTGTAAGTCAGGGGCAAAAAGGTAAGTGGAAGTCGGATCAGAATACCAAATACAATAATTATCACCGGTGCGTAATATCGAAAAAATTGTATAGCTTGCGCTGCGAAATTAGCAATGTCATTCTTTAAACTGTGATCTGTTTCAGTGACAACCGTCGCCATTTTTGAAAAGTTCCTTTGTGAGAAAACGCCTAACTACTCACACTAACACATGTTTACAGTGTATAAATACCGCCAAATGGCGTATTCGTGTATTTCGATTCTCTGGTAATGTGGGGCTATAGCATAATTTTCATGGAGGACATGGTGGAAACCAAAACGTTCAAAGTTCCAAACATGACTTGCAACGGGTGCGTCAGCACTGTTAAAGGTGAGATTGAGCAGTTGAGCGGTGTTGTCAATGTTGAAGTGAATAAACCAGCACAGCTCGTTACGGTGGAGTGGGAAAATCCGGCATCATGGAATGCCATCCAGCAGGCATTGGTTGAAATTCAATACCCGCCGGAAGAAGCGTAAGCCATTCCACATAATCGGTATCGATAGAGGGCATGTAAAAAGAGTACAGGTATCGAGATTTAGGTACTCTGTACTCTTTTCATTCGTTAATCGAGTTCAGTCTGTACTGGCAGTAGAAGACGCGGAATTTAGCTGTTATCTCCCATCATTCCGTTCCCCATCATACCCATGCCATGTTCCATCATTCCACTGCCCATCATGCCGTGCATGTGGTTTCCCGTCATGCCCATTCCATTGCCTGTGCAACTGCCCGCACCACCCGCAAACATGGGCATTGTGGCGAGGTTGTCTTTCATCCAGGTCAGATGCGCATCGGCCTGCGCCTGCGTAATCGTTCCCGCTTTGACAAGCGCGTCCATATGCTCTTTTGCAGTCGCTGACATGGCATCATAGATAGCTTGCACATCGACATTCTGTGCTTTGGCGATGTCAGCCAGCGTTTGACCACTGTGCAGCTTCTCAATGAAGGCGGTTGTGTCCAGTCCAAGGGCTTTGGCCGCAGCAGCCATCATGGTATCGCCATCTGCGCCTGACATCATGCCATTGCCGAAGCTGCCCATCATGGAACCATGTTGTTCTTGCCCCATGCCGGGACAGGTAGTGGTAGTCGTGTCACTTTGGGCGCTCACGGTGAAAATACCGACTGCGACCAAAGCTAAGACTGCCGCCAGAATGAGGATTGATTTACGTGTCATTTGGATAAACTCCTGTCGTTCAATTGGCTTATGTTCCTAGAATGCCACAGGTGTTTATCGGCTCTGTGTTGCTCATATAAAGTTTCTGTAAAGTTCAGGCCAGGGGCAGTGTAAAGCTGAATTGGCTACCCTTGCTAAGTCCTGCGCTTTCGGCGAGGATCGTCCCGCCTTGCGCTTCGACGAGCTGCTTGGCGATGGTCAAACCGATACCACTCCCACCACTGGTACGTGAACGCGATTTATCCACACGATAAAACCGCTGGAAGATGCGTTCCAAATCACTGGCCTCAAGCCCTATCCCGCTGTCATGGATGGAGAAGCAGAGCTGATTGTCCCTTTTCAGCACGGTGAGCGTGACCGTGCCGCCCCTAGACGTGTATTGCAAGGCATTCCCCAGCAGATTGGTCAACACCTGTGCGGTACGGTCAACATCCGCACGGATTGGTGGCAGATCGTCCGGTATGGTCGATTTGAGCGTGATTCCTTTTTCGCGGAACTGGGGGCGCATTCGTTCCAGGACTGGCAGGGCGATCTGACCCGCTGAACAGGCGACGATTTCCAACGGGATTTGTCCAGCTTCGACCCGTGAAAGTTCCTGTAAATCCTGTACCAGTCGTTGTAGCCTATCAGCCTCGTGATGAATCAGCTGGAAGGTTTCAGGCGTGGCAGGCAGCACACCATCCTGCAAGCCTTCCATATAGCCTTTGATGCTGGTGAGGGGCGTTTTGAGTTCATGGGTGACATCGCCGAGCAAGCGCTGGCGCATCACTTCCGTTTCAGCAAGCGAAGCGGCCATCCGGTTGAAATTATCGACCAATTCCGACAGTTCATCACCTGTGGCTAAATGGAGACGCTGCTCGTAATGTCCATTGGCAATGCGTTGACTGAGTGCGACCAGTGCGTTGATGGGGCGCACGATACGATAACTGACGAACCAACTGACAATTCCTGCTGCCAGTGTTGCCGCAATACCAGCAATGGCTAATGCATTGGTGAGCGAATTCCGGAAACTGCTTTCGATTTCATCTGTGAGTTCCTGCCGATGTTGTCCCATCATACTATTAATATTGCCACCCATATGATTCATCTGCTGTGTAAAGGTGACCGGGGCAACAAATGCGGTTGAGAGTGCGAGGACGACGAGTCCTGTGATGACCACCGCAAGATACGAAATAAACAACTTGTGTAAGAGTTTCATACCGGTTCATCCGCGAACTTATAGCCAACCCCGCGAATGGTCAGAATGAACTGCGGATCGGCAGGGTCAACTTCCAATTTTTGACGGACATGGCCGATATGCACATCGACGACACGTTCCTCGCCGTAAAAGTCATACCCCCAAACGCGCTCTAGCAACTGTTCGCGGCTGAGCACCATCTGCGGATAGGTCGCCAGAATAGACAGCAGTTTGAATTCGAGCGCGGTCAGTTCCACCAGTTGACCATCGCACTGGACTTCATGGCGCTGCATATCAATTTTGAGATGTTTGAAAGTCAGGACTTGCGCTTCCGGTTGGGTGGTATTGCGTCCGCGCCGCAGGATAGCTTTGACGCGAGCGGCCAATTCACGTGGACTAAAGGGTTTGGTCACGTAATCATCCGCGCCGACGGTCAGCCCCATCACGCGGTCAAATTCCTCGGATTTGGCGGTGAGCATCATCACATAGACATCCGATTCGCGGCGGATTTGCTGGAGCACTTCCAGCCCATCCATCTCCGGCAGCATAATGTCGAGGATGACGAGTTCCGGCTGGTAGCGTCGGAAAGCCGCCAAGCCCTGCACGCCATTTCGCGCCAGATGAACCGTATTGCCGTCACTTTTCAAATAGGCTTCGACGATATTAAGAATGCTGTCCTCGTCGTCAATCACCAGAATGGTTGCCATAAGTCTGTGCCATTTATTAAACGGTCTATTTTCTGATGATAGCTCGCAAAAAAGTGAAGCACACCTCTGAGGTATGCTTCACCGTTTAATCAGTCTTATCCCTTCGCCAGATTCAATCCGCGCAAGAGTTGAGCATTGATTGCTACGATGACGGTACTGGCTGACATGAAGATGGCTCCAATGGCTGGGTCAAGCGTGATCCCAATCGGCGCGAGTACGCCCATCGCCAGTGGGATGGCGATGACATTGTAGCCTGTTGCCCAGCTTAAGTTCTGAATCATCTTCCGATAGGTGGCGCGACTCAGGCGAATGATCTTCACAATATCCAGTGGGTTGGAGCGTACGAGAATGATCCCGGCGCTTTCAATAGCCACATCGGTTCCTGCGCCAATGGCAATGCCAACGTCGGCTGTCACCAGCGCTGGCGCATCGTTTACCCCGTCGCCGACCATTGCGACTTTATTCCCACCGCGCTGCAACTCGCGAACCTTATCTGCCTTATTCTCCGGGAGCACCTGCGCGAAATAGGTATCAATACCCAGGTCTTTAGCCACCGCTTTGGCGACGGCTTCGCTGTCTCCCGTGAGCATGGCAACTTTGATACCCAAATCATGGAGCTGCTGAACCGCCTGTCGGCTTTCCTCTCGGATTACATCCGCGATAGCGAACAAGGCGATAACCCCTGTCTCGTTAGCCAGATAGATAACGGATTGTCCAGCTTCTTCGGCACCCTGTTTTGATGGCTGCAATGCATCGGGTACGTTCCAACCCTGCTGTTCAAGCAAGCGCGGTCCTCCGGCAAAATAGGCTGCGCCATTTACCTGAGCTTTAACACCTCGTCCTGCCAGACTTTCAAAATTGCTAACCGGTGCAGGCTGGATGTGTTTTTCCTGAGCGTGCTTGAGAATCGCTTGCGCGATGATGTGTTCGCTGTCGCCCTCAATTCCCGCAGCGATGCTGAGGGCTTCGTCAGGATTGATGCCTGTGGTCGCAATATCGACGATACCCTGTTCGCCTTTGGTCAGCGTTCCAGTCTTGTCGAAGATGACATAGTTCAGGTCTTTGGCGCTTTCCAGCGCAACCCGTTTGCGGATCAGCAGTCCATTGCGTGCTGAGAGGGTAGTTGAGATCGAGATCACCAGCGGAACGGCTAAGCCCAGCGCGTGAGGGCAAGCGATAATCAGAACACCAACCGTGAACCGCACCGCATCCGAGACATTACCCGTAAAGACAATCCAGCCAATAAGAGTCAGGATACCGGCAATGATGGCTACGATAGTCAGATAAAAGGCTGCACGTTGGGCGAGGGTTTGCGCACGCGACTGGCTCTTTTGCGCTTCTTCAACCAGGCGCATAATCCCAGCGAGGGCTGTACTTTCGCCGACCTGTTGGATTTCTACCCTTAGTGAACCCGATAAATTGACTGTTCCGCCAATGACTTTGTCGCCAGCGTGTTTATCAACAGGTTTGCTCTCGCCGGTAATCATAGATTCGTTGACACTACTGCTGCCTTCTGCAACCACGCCGTCAGATGGAATGCTCGTGCCGGGACGGATTAAAACGCGATCTCCGGCAGCCAATTCGCTTACTTTAACCGTTTCAGTTTGTCCGTTCGACAAAATCCGTTCGGCCTGGTCTGGCAAGAGCTTTGCCAGTTCCTTCAGCGCTCCCTGAGCCTGCCCGACGCTGCGCAGTTCGATCCAATGTCCGAGCAGCATGATCGTAATCAGTGTCGCCAGTTCCCAGAAGAAATCGGTCATACCACCGGTTTGTGCTCCCATTGAGTTGACTGCGGGAAACAGGAAAATACCCATGCTGTAGAGATAAGCGGTTGTGATTGCCAGTGAAATCAGGGTCATCATGGCTGGCTGACGGATTGCCAATTCCTGTCGTGCCATACTCAGGAAGGGAAAGCCGCCGACAATGAAGATAATCGTGCCGACAATCGGGGCAATCCACTGGCTGCCGGGAAATTGTGGCGCTGTGAAGTGAAACCACGTTTGGATCATGGGCGAATACAGCAGAACAAGCAGGGTGAGCGGCAGCGAAACCCAGAAGCGGTTGCGCATCATGGTCGCGTGACCTTCATGCATAACCCCGTGTCCCGCGTGAGCGTCGTGCCCACCATGACTGTCATGTCCAGCATGGTCTGTGTTCTTAGCGTGGTCGTGATGTTCCATATGAGCGGAATGGTCCATCGGTTTGGTAGAGCTAGGTGTGTGTTCCATATGTTCATGGCTGTGATGTTGATGTTCCGCGTGGTGGTCGTGACCGTCCACATGCGAATGCGTAGAGTGATCTTCTGTGTGATTGTTGTTTTCAGGTACTGTTCTTGCTGTTTCAGAATCATGGTTCATGACGCTACCCCCTCTCAGGCTTTCATTTCAACATAATCATCATATGACCCATCTACCCTAGAATACACGCGCCATTTGGCGGGTTACAAGGTTTCTTTCGGTGGCTAGACTTCGACTTGTAAATCGAAACTTCTCAAAAATGCGTTTTGCGAATCGCGATCTCATTAACTACAATTGAGTAGTAATTTGGAGGGGAATGAGATGTCAGCTCTAAACCGGATGACAAAAAACAAATCTGGGAAAGGTTTGAGGAAGTTTCTTGGCGAATTGGAACTTGCCATAATGGAGATCGTTTGGAATCAGCAGCCTATTAGTGTGTCTGAGGTATTGACTATTCTCAACACTCAACAGCGGAAATTAGCCTATACCTCAGTCATGACTGTGATGAGTCGCTTGGTTGAAAAAGGTTGGCTTAAGACGGAGAAGAGAGGGCGAGCATATATCTATCAGGCCTTGCAATCACGGCAAGAGGCTGAGGCAAGAGCCGTTGGTGAGGTCGTTCACGCTTTACTCAATGATTTTGGTGAAATTGCTGTAGCTCAATTCATCAAAGAATTAGATGAGATATCCCCTGATACGCTTGCCCGGTTAGCTGCGCTTAGCCGCGAGGCAGAGACAAATAATGACGAAAAAGCTTGAGCCTCAGAATCTAATACTCCTCGTGGGATCATTTTTAATGATTCTGATTTGTTTTAGCTTGGGCACTCTGTGCGGCTGGCTCATGCGCTGGTTGGGCATGACCTCTCCCAAACCAATGATTTTAGTATCAGTTCTTTCAGCGATTTTTGTGTTTGCAATTCTCAGGCAAGTAAGGCGAACACACCAATATACACGGCAATTTCTTTATTTCAGTGACGCTCGGCTTCCCAAACATGTCCAAAGCCTACTGGTTGAGTTGGGCATTAAACCGTCGGATGCGATAGTTCTAGAGGCGACTGTACCTTTTGTTTTCTGTTTTGGGTTTTTGCATCCACGTATTTGTCTAAGCACTGGTCTTTTTAACTTACTTTCGAAGTCCCAACTTCGGGCAGTTCTTTGCCATGAAGATTACCATCGGCGGCGATTTGACCCGTTGCGCATCTTACTTATCGAAGCGATAAGTACAACACTATTCCTGCTGCCTGCGGTTCGAGAATGGCAATCTCTGGTCAAAATCAAACTTGAACTTGCCGCCGATGAATATGCAATCGGGATTGCTGGGAAATCAGCCTTGGCTGGTGCTCTTCACGGTCTGTTGACATGCTCCTCAGAATTGCGTTCGATGCAAGGGATCGCTATCGCCGGTTTAAGTGCTAATACAGCGCGTGTTGCAGCTGTACTCGGCGAGCGGATTGAAATTCGACCTATTTCACGTAGAAGCCTAGCGATAAGCGTGGCAGTTATTTGGGGAATCTGCTGCCTTTTGTTTATCTAACAACCCACCTCTTTATCACCCAAGACTCATTTGACACTCTCTGCTTCGATCTACTACAATAGCGTAGTATTTAGATTGTATGTCGATTCGCTCCACGAATATTGAATTGTTCGCAAAAGGCGAAGATTCTGCATTTAGTTATGAGAATCTGATTTTGAGACTAGAACCTAGAAACATCAAGTCGGTTCGAAAACCACACATTTTTCCTTGGTTGATTGTCATATGTATTTTAATCGGGTTGGTTGCTAGTGCAGCATTTCTGTATCTTTCAGGCTTTTGGCCCAACCGCAATACAGTTTCCGCATCAATTTCGACACCCCAGATTTTTGAATCGACAGGTAATAACTATCTACACTCATCAAACACTCCAATCCCAGTTCAAGTTATTCCGAACCCCACTCCAAAACTGCCAAGTTTGACAATCGGACAACCGGCTCCCGACTTTACTCTAGAAGATCTGAATGGAAAAAAGCTCAGGCTATCCGACTTCAGAGGTCAAGTAGTGCTAATTAATTTCTGGGCAAGTTGGTGCCAACCCTGTCGGCTTGAAACACCCGAATTAGTAAAGGCATACAAAACATATCGGGATCGAAAATTTATGGTTCTGGGAGTCAATTTGACTGATGAGGATGAAATGTCGGATATCGAAGCTTTTGTTAAAGAATTTGATATGCCTTATCCGGTGCTGCTTGATACGGAAGGATTCGTAGACGAATTATATGGTATTCCGGGAATACCTATGAGCATCTTCATTGATCGTGAGGGGAAAATCACCCAGGTACAGATTGGGGTGCTGACCGGAGAACAAATCGAAAAGTCATTGGATGAACTCTTGAAATCATAATAAGAATGCGATCAACGGCATGGTAAATGATAAGGAGTCAATCAGCTTGACCAATAATGCTGCACAATCACCAGTTCTAGAAATCCCCTCCCATTCCTCAATGAGAATGACAACTTTCATTCACGCTATCCTGTTTGTTTTGGGATTTTCAATCACTTTTGTTATTGGCTGGGGTGGAGCATTTACCATCTTTGGACAGGTTTTCAGCCAATACAAATCTCTACTGGGGCAGATTGGTGGGGTCGTGGTTATTGTGTTCGGTCTGTTTAATCTGGGTGTCGTCAAAATTGCCCCACTGAATTATGACACACGCCCACAATTGGATGTTAGCCGGTACGGTGGACTCGCATCTTCTGCGTTGATGGGTATCTTTTTTGCGGCTGGGTGGACACCGTGTATTGGAACGACTCTAGGCGCGATTTTGACGTTAGGATTCAGCCAACAAACAGCCGGGCAAGCGATGATTCTATCGAGTGGATATTCACTGGGTTTGGGAATTCCTTTTCTCATTATCGGCTTGGGCATAGGCCGCGCAACTCGTTTGCTGGGTCGTTTCCGTCGCCATGTCCGTAAACTTCAGGTGGTCAGTGGATTGCTGCTCATTTTGATGGGTATGTTGATTCTGACCAATCAAATCACAATGATTTCGATTTGGGCGCAGCGTTATGGCCTGTATCTTGATTTGCCTCTGGGTGGCGCAAGTACGCCAAACTATCTGATTGCCATACTCGCAGGATTATTATCTTTTCTATCACCCTGTGTGCTTCCGCTCGTGCCGGCCTACATTAGTTACCTCGGCGGAAGAGCAGTTCGAGATATACGATGAGGAACAAAATGGCCGATCAGATAATAACGGAACCAACTGCGATTTCTCGCAGGCACCTGCGGAAAATAAAGGCGTTGTACGGCATTTTATGGTGTCTCGACCACTGGATGCTGATCTTGTCGATAGGGATGGGGACGTTGGTCGTCGTACCATTTCTCGCACCCATCTTTATGCATTGGGGATGGATCAAACCTGCACAAATCATCTATACGATTTACAGCGCTTTGTGTCACCAGATGGCTCAACGATCTTTTTTCCTATTCGGCGCGCAACCTATGTATAACATTGCTCAACTACCCATCGAGCTGACCGGAAAAAGTGTGTCCGATATGCTGTTGTTACGAGCCTTTATCGGCAACGAGAACTTAGGCTGGAAAGTGGCCTGGTCGGATCGGATGGTCTATATGTATGGAGGTGTCTGGTTGGCAGGGATAATTTATAGCCTTGTCAAACGTCGTCAGCAGGTACGCCCTTTGAAGCCAGTCTATTTTGTTCTCCTCTTGCTCCCTATGATCCTTGACGGCGTGACGCATACCTTCAGCGATACATTGGGCGGGTTAACGGATGGATTTCGATACGGCAATCAGTGGCTTGCCACCTTAACCGGGAACCGGCTGCCTACTTGGTTTTATGCAGGAGATGCGTTTGGCTCATTCAATTCTTGGATGAGATTCATTAGCGGAATTACGTTTGCTATCGGCGTAGTGTGGTTGGCCTACCCTTATATCAACCGGGAAATTTCCGTGGCAGCGGCTCAACTACGTTGGAAACTCGAAAGTGCCAAATGATGACGCACAACGTCCCAGTTGCTTCGGTTGCGACCATGATTATTTTCGCGTGGTTGGCGGCGGCTTGTGGCTCGCTCAGTGTCAATCAGCCTGTTACAAACTCTCAATCTCCTGCTGGAACTTATCAATCCCTCACTGTAGATGCCTTAGCTGACATTCTCAGCAACCAGCCGCAAGACTACATGATTGTTAATGTTCATATCCCCTATGCAGGTGAGATCGACGGTACACAGGTCAATATTCCATACAACGACATCTCGGCGCTAATGACAGCATTGCTCGACAAGAAGCCCGCATTATTTTGTACTGCCGCAGTGGACGGATGAGCAAAGAAGCGAGCTTTGCGCTCCTAGAACAAGGGTATACCCAAGTCTGGGATGTTCAAGGTGGTATGAATGCCTGGGTTGATAGTGGCCGTAGTTTGATTAACAAGCAATAGTGTTTTATCCACTTTGAAAGCGAGAGAACATTGAGCCACAATGATACGGTTCAACGGGAATTCACTAAACAAGCCGCAGCATTTAGTTCACTGCCGAGCATTTCTAATACCGATAACATGCAATGGATGTTGGATCACCTTGTGTTGAATCCTAATGACAAGGTGCTGGACGTAGCAGCCGGGACGGGGCATCTCAGTCGTGCAATTGCTCCCTATGTACGGGAAGTGATAGCACTAGACTTAACCCGCGCTATGATCGAACAAGGAAAACGCGAAACAAGCCAAGCGGACATTACGAACATCAGGTTTGAAGAAGGTATAGCCGAAAACCTGCCTTACGCGGATGCCAGTTTCGATTTAACGGTGACAAGGTTTTCGCTACACCATTTTGAAAATCCTCTTACTGCACTGCGCGAAATGTGGCGTATTCTCAAAAGGCGCGGACGAATTGCGGTTATAGACCTAATAAGTCCAGATGATTCGGAACTTGCGGCGACTTACAATCATCTTGAACGTCTACGCGACCCCTCACACGCAATTGCGCTTTCATCTAATGAACTCTTGAAATCGATTGCGGAGGTGGGATTTGATTCGGTACGAGGAACGATGCGTGATGTTGAAGTGAATCTGCCAAACTGGCTCAATTTAACACAAACGCCGGCTGAAGCGCGAAGGATGATCCAGAAAAGTATTGACGTTGAGCTAACTGGTGGCAAGAGGACTGGAATGCATCCCTTCAGGCGCGACGAGGATTATATGTTTCTTCATCGGTGGATGGTTGTGACAGGTATCAAGAAATCTTAACTAAATTCAATTGTACTGTATGAACACAAACAGTCAAAGTAGGTACATATGACGCTAGAACCCCCTATAGAACAAAAAAGAGTCGATGAAACAGATCCATCGCTAGAAACGAAATCTAAGAACCCACCAAATCCCTATGCCACTGAAGGTGCAGTTATTGTTATTCCGCGAACGACGTTCAATTATGTGGTGATCGGAATAGTTTGTCTTAGTGTCGGGATATTTCTGGGTGCGACTTTACTAAACCCGATGCGTGGCAATGATCTGACATTTCAGAATATTAGAAGTGCTGTCGAAGACGTAGTGACCAATTCGGCTTTATCCGGTCAGGCAGCCGCGCAGAAGCTAGGACAACCGATCAATGTCAGTGTAGATGATGATCCATCCTGGGGGTCAGAAGATGCCCCGGTAACGATTGTCGAGTTCTCCGATTTCCAGTGTCCATTTTGTGGGCGCTTCCACCGTGAAACTTATGACCAACTGCGTAAAGACTACGAGGGTAAGATCCGCTTTGTGTATCGTGATTTTCCGATTGTGAGTTTACACCCTAATGCCGAAATATCGGCTGAAGCAGCCGACTGTGCAAATGAGCAAGGAAAGTATTGGGAATACCATGACCTCCTGTTGAATAATCAAGATAAATCTACCGGTTCTGATTTAAGCGCTTTTGCTTCTCAACTGGGTCTGGATATGACTGTCTTTAACCAGTGTATGAACACCAGGCGATACCAGCAAGAAGTGGCGAAGGATGTATTGGATGCTAACAGCTATGGCGTGACAGGGACACCAACCTTCTTCATCAATGGTCAGCCACTGGTTGGAGCGCAACCTTATGCGGTTTTTGCGTCGGCGATTGATGCTGAACTGGCAAAGTCAACTAAAGGCGAAACCACCCTTCCACCTGGATAATGCCAAGCGGTTGCACAGTTAATTCACTTCACAACTCAGTTCAGGAAATGGAGTAAAACACCTTGAATTTTGTCGTTATTTTCCTAACGGGACTCACCACAGGCGGTCTGACTTGCCTTGCAGTACAGGGCGGATTGTTGGCAACGACACTCGCCAGACAAATATCAGTGGCAAGTCCTACATCGATCACTCAGAGAAAGGCGCAAGGGCAGTCTGGTTCAAGGACAGCTAGTTATCAAACAATCACAGGTATCCAACTCGCACAAAACTTGTGGCCTGTTGTTTATTTCATGGCAGCCAAATTACTCGCATATACGTTTTTGGGCTTTTTACTAGGTGCATTGGGGTCGGTCATTCAAATTACGCCTGTGGTTCGCTCCGCGATGCAAATGTTAGCGGGGTTATTCATGTTGGCAACAGCGTTCAACATGCTCAATGTCCATCCCATCTTCCGTTACGTCGTCATTCAGCCGCCAAAAGTTCTGACCCGTCTGGTTCGTAATCAGGCAAAAAGCCAGGAGGTATTTGCACCTCTTGTACTTGGCCTGATGACCATTTTGATACCTTGTGGTACGACACAGGCAATGGAGGTGTTGGCAATTACTTCAGGGAGTCCTATTCTGGGGGCTTTCGTGATGTTTGTGTTTGTTTTAGGGACTTCTCCTACTTTCCTGGTGCTTGGTTTTTTGGCGACCCGCATACGCGGTAAATATCAACCTTTATTCGGAACAGCTGCCGCGCTTGCAATCTTATTTGTCGGCCTCGTATCGTTGGATGGTGGATTAAATCTCATCGGGTCTCCTCTCGCACCGAGTCGGATTCTGGCTTCCATCAGCCAACCTAGGGGATTACATTCATCAACTGACATTGCGAAAGCCAACATTGTTGACGGTGTACAAGAAGTCACCATCAATGCCGAGAACAATGGCTACTTCCCCAACTATGTGAGTGCTCAAAAAGAACAACCCATCCGTATAAAGCTCTTAACCAACAACATCTACGGCTGTACGCGAGCATTTGTCATACCGAGTATGGGCATACAGGAAGTTCTGCCCGAAACGGGCGAACAGGTGATTAACTTACCACCGCAGAGCGCTGGGACCATTTACTTTACCTGTGGAATGGGTATGTATAACGGGGCTATTGTCATCGAATAGTACCTATCGAGAAAACGGGGTAATCCAAAACAGAAGGGAATCAGCGCGATGATAAAAAAGCGATTTCAAGTTCAAGGGATGCATTGCGTGGCGTGCGCGATGACCATTGATGGTGCTTTAGAAGACCTACCCGGCATAAAGTCTGCGACTACCAATTATGCGCGTCAGGTGGTTGATGTGGAATATGATGACCAGCGAGTCACGAATGACCAGATTATTCTAGCCATTCGGAATTCAGGGTACGAAGTCATTGGAGACACGCATTAGAGTCACAACTATCTCCCAATTAACATACTGATCGCTTTAAGGAAGCAAGTTTGTGAATGATTTCCTCGAAACGCCGCCTGTTCGAGAACGACGATTATTTAGTTTGGGATCAATGGTTCTCGTCACAGGTATAGTTTTCGCCATAGCAGTTGTCGGTTTCGCCCTAGCTCGCCGCAATGAAAGTCAACCCACATCGGGACCCGCACCCGATTTTACCCTGACGACATTCGATAGTGAGCAATTTCGTCTCTCTGACCAGCGCGGCAAAGTCGTCGTAATCAATTTCTGGGCGAGTTGGTGCATTCCTTGCCGTGACGAAGCGCCTGCCTTGCAAGCAACATGGGAGCGTTATAGGGACAAAGGTGTCATATTGGTTGGGGTAGATTATGCAGACACCGACAAGGATGCTCGTGAATTCATTAAAGAGTTTGGCATAACCTATCCGAATGGTCCCGATATTGGAATTAAGATTTTTAGTGCTTACCGGACGCAGGGTGTCCCCGAAACCTTTGTCATTGACCAAGATGGAAATATTGCTCAGTTTTTATATGCTGGTGTCACTGAAAAACAACTAGGCAGCGCAATTGATCGATTGCTGATTAAAAATAGCGAGAGTTGATGATTTTGAAAGTTCAAATAGAAGCCTGGATCGCTTTGAACGCTTAGGCGGGTACATAATGCTTAGCGATCTTATTCATGATGGTATGATCATCCCCGAATTGGCACAGCCCGTCACAATGATACCGTAAATCATTAAAGGGAATAAAGGCGAGAGACATATCAGCCAACGTTGTCCGAAACGAAGGGCGTGCGAACTGTGCCATCACTTCTAATTCTCGTTTATTGGGTGCAACCAGATAAAAATTGCACGTGCATCCTGGTATCGAGCGTGCTAAATCTTCCATGCGCAGAATACCAGAATAAATCGAGGTGCTTTTCTCGACTTCAAAAGCCGCAACGATTTCTCCTGTCCCGCGTTTGAGCCAGATGACATCAATCAAACTGACTGTCTCCATAACATCCTTTCCCCACGGACTCGATGGCAATTCCTGAACGGTGAGTGGGGCAAAAGATTGATCCTCGTAAGTGCGATGGCGATCATTCCGCGCTACATAAACATCAAAGTTGAGCGCACGTCCTATTTTGATGAGGAGATATTGAATTTCAGTATGTTCGGACTCGGCTTTTTCTTCAGCAATGACCTCTTCATGACGAAGACGAGCCGTTTTTTCAGCCTGGGCTTTGAGATTTTCGAGTACGGTATTCACATTGTTCTCAATGAGCAGGCGACCAGTGCCAATTTCGAAAAGCAGACCTGCAATGGCACCTAAATCTTTGGACAGCCGAGGGCGTATTTCCGGATGCGCATTAACAGAGATAATAGTTTCGCGTATCGCCAGATAACTTTCCCAAGAACCTAATTTCTTTTTGTCGTTGAACAGGGCATTAAAGCCATTGACCATCGCCGTGTTGAAGGGGGAAACAAGGGTGGGATGCAAGAAATAAACAATATTGGCTACTGCTGGGCCAAGCCCTTTGATCTGGGCAGTCGCAAGGCGCGTCATTGCGGCAACCAGTTGATCCTCACGACCAGCATTAAGACAACTTTCCAAAAACTGTCCAAATTTTTGTTGATTGCTCCTGTTCTCATATATATCAGGAATGCGTAATTTGGGTTTCCAATAGAAAGGATGAGCAGCCCCTTCAAAAACCTGTTTTTGCTCAGTAATTGCCGTCAGTACAAATTCGAGCAGCGATCCCTTAAAGTCATTACCAAAGGTATCCTCTGCAATACTTTTCACCGTTTCCTGGATACCACGACGGATGGAACGAAAGGCTTTCATTCGTTCTTCACTCGTGATAAACCACGTATTGTAGACGGACTCTGGATCAGACTTGTATCGTTCGATGACATTGA
Source organism: Chloroflexota bacterium (assembly GCA_020161935.1). Taxonomy (GTDB): domain Bacteria; phylum Chloroflexota; class Anaerolineae; order Aggregatilineales; family Phototrophicaceae; genus CFX2. The sequence continues at coordinate 237,512 of JAIUNI010000002.1, read as the reverse complement.
GGAGAGCAGGGATTTCCATATTCTGACGCACTCACATACCTAAGAGAAATAACTCTGAATAGTATAGCATGGAAGGGGGGTTAAGCTCTGTGAAAAATGTGTTGAGACATCTGTACTGGTTCTTATCAATATCGGACAGAAAATACAAACAGACAGAAATGGTTGAGTATTTCTGTCTGTTTGTCGGATGTGTCAATACTACTTATTTCATCATTCTGTGACGTTAATCGCGAGAATTAGACCACCCGGCTCAGCGCCGTCATTGGTCACATGATGCAGAATGTGGCAATGGAATAACCAGGTTCCAGTCTTGGTCGCGGTGAATTCAATATCGTAACGCTCACCCGGCGCTACACTAAGGGTATCCATAGTCTGTCGTGCCGCCTCTGGTACAGGATAGCCGTCTATCGCAACCACCTGGAACGCCATGCCATGCAAGTGCATTGGATGGATGAACTGCCCGATACCAATCAAGCGAAGACGGACTCGTTGTCCAACCTTCACATTGATCGTTTCAGTTGCCGGATAAGCTTTCCCATTGATGGTGAAGTAATTGGGTTCAGCGCCGCTCATTGGCATGGCAGCGAAGGTTTGACCATTGACCACTCGCCACTCAGAAAGCATGAGCGTGGCATCCACATCTGGCGCAGATGGTACGGGCTGTTTAGGATCGATGATGAATGGGGCATATAAACCCGCACCCACCTGAACGTCGCTATCGTAGTGCGAATGATACATGAAGGTTCCGACTGGACCCGCCGTAAATTCATAGGTGAAGGTTTGGCCGGGCTGAATCGCATCTTGTGTGACACCGGGAACGCCATCCATCGCGTTGGGGACATCAATGCCGTGCCAATGGATCGTGGTTGGCTCAGGCAAGTTATTGGTGAAGTTGATCCGAACACGATCTCCTTCAGTCACACGGATCATCGGGCCGGGGACAGTCCCGTTATATGTCCAAGCAGTCACTGTCACGCCATCCAGAATCTTCCAGATGACCGGTTCAGCAGTGAGGTTGAATACTTTGACACCATTCTGAACCTGATACTCAAGCGGCTGTCCACCAATATCCTTGGTTGCGGCAGGCACGCCGTCGCTGCTAATCGCTTCCATTGAGTGTCCGCCGCCCATATCCATACCCGTCATGGCTCCTGGAGTTGCAGTGGCACTGGACATATCCATTCCGGCCATCGGCTCTTGTGTGGCGGTTGCCTCAGCCGCGTGCATACTCAACATCATATCCATCATGCTCTTCATTTGTTCCATTTGGGTACGCATGTCGTCGGACATATTCATAGACATCATCGTATCCATCATGGTGCTCATCTGCTGCATCATGGTGTTCATATCCATGCCTGGCATCGTGGAACCCGACATCATCATATCCATCATGCTCTTCATTTGTTCCATTTGGGTACGCATGTCGTCGGACATATTCATAGACATCATCGTATCCATCATGGTGCTCATCTGCTGCATCATGGTGTTTATGTCCATGCCACCCATACCGCTCATTGACCCCATCCCCGTATCTGTCGAGGTGTCTGGTACGGGTGTGGCTGTGTCTTCTGTCGCCGGATGATGACCTGCATGAGCGTCGGTGGGTTCGTTAGGCTGAGCTACAGCCAACGCTACTTCCGATGACAAGGCTGGTGAGGCAGCCAGTGGAGAGAAACTGATTCCATTTGGCGCTGAGCCAGTCGGGACGGTAGTGATGACCTCTTGGGTAGTCAAATCAATAACGGCAACATTGTTCCCGTAGATATTAGTGACATAGGCATATCGGCCAGAAGGCTCAACGACAACACCATGCGCTCCCTGACCGGTCTCAATTGTGCGAACAACTGCAAAAGTCGCTGTATCGACAATCGAGAGGGTTGTACTTGGGCTGCTCTCTGTTCCCTGATTGGCAACCAGCACATAGCGGTTATCCGGAGTCACGAACACCTGAACCGGGCCAACACCCACATCAACCTTGCCCACCAATTTGCGCGTCGCAACATCGACTTTACCTAGGGCATTTTCCCCATTCAGCGAAAAGTAGATGAATTTGCTGTCGGGTGAAAAGGCAACCTGAACAGGACGTTGTCCCACTTCAATGTCGGCTACTTTATTGTTGGCAGTGGTGTCAATCACGCTCAAGGTTCCACTGTTGACATTGGCAACGTAAACCCATTGCCCATCTGGGCTGGGGCGAAGACCGTGAGGGAACTCACCCACGGGAATGGCAGCAACAGATTTCATTGCCGCCGTGTCAATCACGCTAATCGTATTATCGTTCGCGTTGGTCACATAGGCGTACTTTCCATCGGGGGTGAGGATGATATGGGCAGGATGATTTCCCGTCGAAACGGTGCCCAGCAGCGCATAAGTAGCTGTGTCAATCTGTAAAGCGGTCGAATCATGTCCGCTCACCGCCCATACCGTTTTACCATCCGGCGAGACTTGGAGATTATGGGGGCCTTCGATGCCTGTGAGGGTCGTAATGACCTGATTCGTGCCAGCATCAATGACCGTGATACTGTTGCCCTCTTCATCAGCGACCCAGATTGTTCCCTGAATCGGGTCATTGGCGGCTGAGGCGGGAGATGCAACAGCAATTGGCAGTGCCCAAATCGAGAAAAGTAAAATCACTGCTGTGATGAATACAAATCGACGACTGGCACAGAATAATCGGATCTTCCTCATGTCTATTCCCTTCAATGACGAATTTTAGACTCTACACCCTACCTTAAACCACATTGATAATCGCTGATATGCGCCATCTGGCGGGCTGTCTGGTGCGCCATTTGGCGGGTAAAAAGTAGCGGTAGGCCAAATGGCGCACGCTTCACTCCGCTGAACAACGCATGGCAGGTCGCAGAACACGACATATCCTGAGAGTAAGATGTGAAATTATTGAGGAAACGAATAGACTATGACCGTTCCTCTAGCCCGACACAATCTATTACATGACCGAAGCAAACTCGTTCTTAGTGTTTTAGGTGTAGCAGCATCTTTGACATTGATTGTGTTACTGCTCGGTTTCCGCAATGGACTTTATAAGGCAATAACCGCCTATCTGGATAATATTTCTGCCGATTTGCTGGTCACCAAAAGTGGTGTACAGGGCGCATTTACAGCCAGTAACCTCCCAATAACACTTCACAACACACTTGGGGCAAGTGCTGGAGCGGCTGAAATAGACCATGTGCTGGTTGGTGACTTCATCTTTTCACAGGGAAACGTCAAAATGCCAGCCGTTCTCGTTGGCTATAACATCGAAAATGGCATCGGCGGGCCGTGGAAAATGAGTGAGGGGCGCGGCGTGGAAGCCGACGATGAGGTCGTATTGGATGCTTCCTTAGCCCGCAGGGCGGGGGTTAACATCGGCGACAAAATTACGCTGCTTAATCAACCGTTTCGCGTTGTGGGTTTGTCTCGTGAGACCGTGTCTTGGTTAGCCGTTTACCTGTTTATCTCTCGCAGCGCTGCCGAGAAAACGCTCCAACTCCCGGGCATTGCCAGCTACTATGCCCTTCGCCTGCCACCCAAAAGTGATTTGACGGCAGTCATAGATACCATCGAGAAGCAGTTTCCCTCTGTGGAGGTCTTCACACCCAACCAGAAAACAGACGCTTCAGTGAGAATTGTAGCAACGGTGCTCGATACACCCATCAACTTGATGCTGGCGATTAGTGTCGTCATTGGCATCGCGGTTATGGGGCTGACGGCCTACACCACCATTGTTGACCGGATGCGTGAATACGGCGTGCTGAAAGCGGTTGGGGCCAGCGGGGCATGGCTCAATCGTCTGGTCATCACTGAAACGTTCTATCAAGCCGGGCTGGGCTTTACTGTCGGAACCATTCTTTCGTACATGGTCGCTCAAGTCATCATGTATCTGTTTCCACAGTTTATTATCATCATCCGCCCCGAAACGTTGGTGTTGACAGGTATCCTCGCACTGGTGATGAGCATCCTGGCCGCGCTGCTTCCGATGCGCCGCTTGGGTGCTGTTGACCCTGCCGTTGTTTTTAGAGCCTGACGGAGCAGTATCATGTTCAAACTCGCGTGGGCCAATCTCATCCACGAACGGGTTCGGTTGGCAATCAGTGTTGGCGGTGTGGCGCTGGCAATAGCGCTTATCCTTATTTTGAATGGTTTCTTTACCGGTTTCCAGCAGCAGGCTGTAAGCTACATCCGCAACCAACCAGCTCCATTATGGCTGGCACAGGGCGGGATCGAGAATATGCACATGGTCTCTTCACTTTTACCTGCTGATGCTCTCAAGCGTGTCGTCCAAGTACCCGGTGTAGGAAAAGCCGTCGGTATCTTATACGCCACTATAGCCGTGCAAGTGGGAGACGCTCTGGTACCGAGTTATGTCTTTGGGATAGATCCAAATGATCCTTTCGGCGGCCCATGGTTACTTTCGGAAGGGAGTGCGGCGGTGTCCTTGAACGATATTGTTATTGACCAAACCCTTGCCCGGCGCTATGGCATTCAAATAGGCGATACAGTCAGTATTCTGGGATACAAACTCACAGTCAAAGGGTTGAGCAAAGGTACATTTGGTATTGCCAGCAACATGGTCTTTGTGAACAAAACGGCCCTGGCCTTAGGCATGGGTGTCAGTCCACAAGCCACCAGTTACATCATGATTCAGCCTGAACCCACAGCCAATCTAGACATCCTGGCTGCCGATTTGCGCTCCGTTGTGCCGGAAGCCAATGTCATGAGCCAAACCTTTTTCCTTGCCAGGGAGCGGGATTTGACACAGCAAATGAGTGCCGACACCCTGCTCGCAATGAATACGGTGGGTTATATGGTAGGCCTGTTGGTAATTGGATTAACTATCTATATGGCAACGGTGGAGCGCGCGCGTGAGTATGGCATCCTGAAAGCGATTGGTATCGATAACGGACATCTCATCGGGATTGTTCTCGTCCAGGCTTTTATCGCGGCGATTATGGGCTATTTCCTCGGCATCGTTTTGTCGTATGGGATCGTGGCACTCGCAGTCCGCGTTTTCCCCGATGTCGTCATTTTGATCGAATCGTCTAGTTGGCTTAGGGAGATTCCCACTCTGGTCGTTATCGTCAGTTTGGCCGCGTTATTACCCATCAGCCGTATAACGCGCACCGACCCGATGGTCGTCTTTCAGGCGTAGGAGGTAACAAATCGTGGACACCATTCTCGAATTGGAGAATATCAGCAAAGTATACGGACGTGGACACACGGCGGTGAAAGCAGTAGATAATGTCAGCTTACAGGTTAAACCCGGTGAAATTGTACTGATTATGGGGCCGTCGGGCAGTGGCAAGACGACGCTGTTAAGCATGGCCGGATTATTGCTGCGCCCAACAGACGGGCATCTCCGGATAAACGGTCAGGAAGTAAGCAGGTTCAGCGAACGCCAATTGCCTGCTTTACGATTGCATAATGTTGGCTTTGTGTTCCAAGCCTATAACCTACTAGGAGCACTCACGGCTGTAGAGAATGTTGAGGTTGTGATGAATATGGCAGATGTTAAAGGCAAAGCAGCGCGCACCCGCGCTGTTGAGTTATTAACACGGCTTGGCCTGGAACACCGTCTCAACCACTTACCAGCCGATCTGTCTGGCGGTGAGAAACAACGTGTGGCTCTCGCCCGCGCGCTGGCAAACAACCCACCCCTGATTCTGGCTGACGAACCGACGGGCAATCTCGATAGCAAGATTGGGCATGAGGTAATGGAACTTCTGTGCTGCGGGTTGGGTCGAGATCAGGGACGAGCGATTGTGATTGTGACCCACGATCATCGCCTGCGTGATATTGCCGACCGTGTACTGTGGCTGGAAGATGGAAAACTGAGCGAAAAAGAAAGCAATTGGAACGGTGACTATGCATGGCACGGTGTCACCAACCCTTGAAGCACTGGATAAATCAGTATTTGTGAGGCGTGAAGCATGGAAACTGATGAGACAACATTCCGACATAAAGGCGAGGCGCGCAAACGCCATCTGATGCGACAAGGGAAGCAAATGGTGACACCGCATCTGAGAGAAACTGGTGAATATACCCCCTCTCACTCAAAGCGGAAAACACGCCATATCAGCGCAAGGTGGCTGTCCATCCCAAATCAATTACCTGTCGTAAAAGTCATTGGTGTTATTGGCGCTGTGCTCACAATCTGGTTTGCCGCCACCCATTTACTTGCAGGACATATTTTCCCCAATGTCTGGGCACTGGGAACGTCCATCGGGAATATGCCTATTGAAGAAGCCCAGGCGAAGCTGCTTGAAATCTGGGAAAACCAAGTTCAGATTCAACTGGTCAACGGAGATCGGGTGTGGACAGCCTCACCTACCGAACTCGGTTTACATTTGGATGCAAAAGCGACAGCCGAACAAGCCCGCAGTATCGGCATGGCTGGTATTCCATTGGGCTACACTATCGAGCCGGTTGTGAACGCCAATGCGGCTGAGGCTCAGGCGTATCTGATGAGTCTGACGACCCAGGTCGATATTGCGCCGGTCAATGCCAGTTTTGAACTGCGTGACGATCAACTGATTGGCGTTCCGGGACAAGCGGGACGCGCCTTAGATATTGACCGGACACTGGCTAACCTGACAAAGTCTCCGGGCGATGTTGGTTCACGCCAGCGCCTTGAATTGGTCACATCATCAGTGCCATCGGAAGCCGCAGACCCGACACCGTATCTGGAAGCTGCACGCCAACTGACTAACCAGCCTTTTGCGTTCACCGGCTACGATCCTTTCCGGGACGAATCAATCACCTGGACAACCACGCGCGCAGTCTCAGCATCTTGGCTGGAAGTACGCAGGAGCGGACTCAATCTCCGCGAAGCGACTTTCTCGCGCTTCATTGAAGCACAAAATGCGACGCTACATGCAGCCGAAGCAGATCGTTACCTTGACCCGATTGAAACCGCCAAAGCGATGAACCAAGCGATTGTCGATCAGCGGAACGCGGTGGCGCTGCGAATCCGGTATCATCCGACGACTTATACGGTTGCTGCGGGTGATACTGGCTATCGAATTGCACGCAAAACAGGTATCCCGTTCTATCTGATTCAAGAAGCAAATCCTGGTTTTGATTTGAGCGTTCTGTCACCCGGAGATTCGCTGAAATTGCCGTCGCGGGATGTAACTGTGCCGCTTCCACCCTTGAATAACAAGCGCATTGTCGTCAATCTGGATACCCAGAACCTCATTGCGTATGAAAATGGACAGCAGGTGTTCAGTTGGCCGATTTCGTCGGGCATCGAACAAGCGCCAACATCGCCGGGAGTTTTCCAGATACTGAGCCATGAGCCAGTGGCTTACGGCAGCAGTTATACGTTATGTGGCGATACCGGATGTGGACAGTGGCAGATGCAGTGGTTTATGGGTATCTACGAGGTTACGCCGGGACTGGTGAATGGCTTTCACGGAGCAGTTCTGCTGCCGAATGGCGCATATCTCGGCGGTGGCAATGTGGGATCGCCCTATACCCTCGGCTGCATCATGTCACAGAACGACAACGCGCAGAAGCTCTATGAATGGGCGGATGAGGGTACAATAGTCGAGATTATCTCAAGCGAATTTCCACCGCAAAGCGATCTAGCGCGTTTGCAGGCCGGTCAACTTTGAAACTGTAGCAGGAGTTTTGATGACGAAAAGGAACAACAGCTTTATTCCCGCCCTTAAGTTTCATAGATTAACATCTCTATATGACCCAGTAGTTCGTTGGACAACCCGCGAAACAACCTTTAAACGTTTTCTCGTAGAGCAAGCGGAGTTGTCACCTGATCAATGGGGGCTGGATTTGGCGTGTGGGACAGCCACCCTTGCGCTACTAATCAAAAAAATGCATTTTCAATCACACATCATTGGGATTGATGGAGATACGCAAATTTTGAGGATTGCGCTGCGAAAAGTGTCCAATTCCAATGAGGACATTTCTTTACATACAGGACTTTCATTTGAACTGCCTTACCCGAACGATATTTTTTCTGCTGTGTTTTCCACCCTCTTTTTCCATCATCTCACACGAGAAAATAAGCGGCGCACCATGCACGAAGTGTTACGTGTACTTCGACCTGGTGCCGCTTTGTATATCGCCGATTGGGGCAAAGCCCAGAATCTCCTCATGAGGACCACATTTCTTGCAGTTCAGTTATTGGATGGATTTCAAACAACCGCTGATAATGTCGGGGGTTTGCTACCCACTTTACTAGTTGATAGTGGATTTATTCAGGTTCAAGAACTACATCGCTATATGACGTTATTAGGAACCATTTCGGTTTATAAAGCATTGAAGGCGATATAACGAGCAACTCCAGATTATATGGAAGGTGAATCTGGAGTTGTGAACATCAGTTGAATAGGGGTTAAACGGTCGCCAAGATAAGCAACCCCATAGCCACAACCCCGCTTCCTAATGCCAGACGTACCCATTCTTTGTGGTGCAGATTCCAGTGCGCGATGCGATTCAGTGTCGGGCGAGCGGAAGCCGCTACCAGAATCACTACCAGCGGTAGAATGAAAACCATGTTGTACAAAACCAGATAACCATAACCCAGCAAAGCAGTTGGTTGGAGCGCCAGTAAACTCAACACAGCCAGATACACCGCTCCACTGCATGGTACAGTGCATAAACCAATCAAAAATCCCCCGGTGACAAGGGCAGGGATGGTCGCCTTGTGCCCCATCTGGTGAGCCACTTGTCCGATACGTCCAGGGGCTTGCAATCGCCAACCCAAATCGGGCAGGAAATAATCCTTGAGCATCCATAGCCCTAGCAGGATCGCGACTAAAGCGCCAAACCGTGCCGGAATGTGCTGTTTGGTAAAGAAATCAAAGGACTTCAATAGACCAACACCCAGTGCCAAATAGGTGAGGAAAACCGCCGCGATATAAATGCTGCCCATGCCCAACAACCGCGAGCGCAGCATTTTCACATTTTGCTCACCCACCTTCAGGGAAGTTGTGAGAGCCGTTATGAATAGGAGAAGTACAGTAAAGGCGCAGGGGTTAATCCCATCCACTACACCGGCGGCAATGACCGTCGGTAGCGTGATTTGAGGCAGATACATTTGCATCGCCTGGGTTGGCGCATTCGGATGCCATAGACCAGCGAGAGCCAGTGCGCCGAGGGCGATGATAGTCAATATCGAGAGAATCGTGATGGTTCGCAGGCGAAGGCTCATGATCTATGCCTCGACAATCAAAGTACCCTGCATGGTTGGATTAGCACGGCCACCACAGCAGATGTCACAATAAAAGGTGAAGGTTCCAGTTTTATCAGGCTTAAAGGTGATAAAATTGCTGCCCAACGGCGGGGCAATAACACTCACGCCGAATTCGTCGACAGCCCATTGATGCTGACCTCCACCATCAGTGTGATGCGAATTGTCCAAACTGGTAACTCGGATGGTAACGGGCTGACCGACCTTGAGACGGATTTCATTCGTGCTGAAGCCATTCATAGCCACGCTCACATCAAGCGTATTCTCAGATGGAGGTAGCGTTCGGGGTGAAAGCGCCGTTACCAGTAAGTAACCAGCAGCTCCAAGCACCACGATGACAATTGCAGCGAAGGCCAGCGCACGAGTTCGCGTTGATGGATGATTTCGAACCTGTGGTTTATTTCGAGTATGGGATTTCATTACAAGATCCTTTCTACAAGCGAGATCAACGCAGTGGGTGAATACCCGCGATTGGGTGCGTCCCATTAGATATACTCTTGATAAAGTGTAGTCGGTCAGGGGATAACTTAGGAGCGCTGTGTAGCGTGCTTCCTACCCGCCAAATGGCTTATGTGGGTAAGGTCACATCCACGACTGTACCGTGCATAGCAGAGGATGTAATGGTTATCTGGCCGCCAACGAGCTGCGCTCGTTCTCGCATTCCCATTAGCCCGAAATGACCTGTTCGGGTCAACTCGTTCAAGCTGGACGGAATCTCGAAGCCAATCCCATCGTCGCACACTCGGAGTGTGACTCCGCTTTCAGCAAATCGAAGTTCCAGCGAAAGTGATTTTGCCTGGGCATGGCGGCGAGCATTGGTCAGTGATTCCTGCACGATACGGTAGAGCGCCAGCTCTTTTTCTGCGGAAAGTCGGTAAGGTGAACCGCTAGTCTGGAAGATCCCACCCGCCTCATGAGCGAGCAGTTCCAGTGCAGAAAGCAGACCTAATTCTTCCAGATAGACGGGGCGTAATGCCCGGCTGAAACGGCGGACTTCCTGAACAGCCTCGTCAATCATCTGGCGTAACTCGTCCACACGCGCTTTGGTTTGGGCAGGGTCGCGTTCGAGCGTGCGTTGGGCCATCTGCGCTTTGTGACCGAGCGCGATGAGTGTCTGGATGGTTTCGTCATGCAATTCACGTCCCAAGCGTGCTCGCTCGTCCTCCTGAGTTTGCGTGATCGCTCGCAAGTAGTCTTGCAGGGCCGTTTGATAATTCTCAATCCGGCCTGCCATCTGGTTCACGCTGATACGAAGGTCTTCAATTTCGTTTACCCCGCCTACCGGTTGAGCAGCCGCCTGAAAATCACCCTGACCAATGCGAGTGGCCCGTTGACCGAGTTCGTGCAAGGGGCGCACGACAAAGCGCAGCCCAAAGAAAAGGGTTAGAAACGACATCAGAATCGCCGAACCCAAGATGAACGGCATCGCTTGTTCAAAGTGAATCAAGGGAACCGTCAGCGCATCCCAGGGTTCACGGATAATCAAAGCCCAATCCGTGTTCGGCACGGGTGTATAAGCAATGAGATCATCTTCTGCCGAGGTGAAAAGTGTGCCGGTGTTGCCAGCCAGCGCCAAGGTCACTCCCGGCCAATCGCGTATATTCGTTCCAGCCGACAATTCACCCTTCCCGTAGATAACCTTCCCTTGAGTATTAATCAAAGCCAGTGTCGTTGGAGTATTTGAATGCTCAATGTCGAGCAGATCATTGAGTTCCAGCACGCTAACCGGGATATTTTGAGTGGAGGCTTGCGAACGGAGGCGATAATTTTCAACCTGTGTAGAAATGGCTTTTGCCAATGCGGAAACGAGTTTTGCGTTCTCTTCTGCGGCGAGGGCGTGCATAGAATTCTGGTGGCTGCTGATGCCCGTCAGCGACAGCACAATCAGCAGAATGGTCAGCGGTAGAATCATCCAGAGTAAGACCTGCGCCCTCAACCCGCGCAGACTCCTGGCATTGAGCTGGAGTTTCATTCGTTGTTCCCCGGCAAGGTGATGAGGTTTAAATGGAGCGCTTTGGTCACCGCTTCAGTACGGCTGCCCACTCCCAATTTCGAGTAAATGCTGGCAAGATGCCCCTGAACCGTGCGGTCACTGATGTCGAGTTTCAGGCCGATTCCCCGGTTCGTCAGTCCAGAAGCTGCCAATTCCAACACTTCTTTTTCACGCTCAGTGAGCGGCTCGACCAACTTTTCCGGTTGTGTTGTCCCAGCCATATGACTCATCAGTTTTTGCGTGATGGTCGGACTCAGGGCAGATTGCCCTCCATAAACGGCACGCACCGCTGCTGTAATCTGATCGGCTTCCGCATTTTTGAGGACATACCCGTTTGCGCCCGCCTGAATTGCTGCGACGATGAATGGATCATCGTCATAGGCAGTTAGGATGATGATGCCTATTGGAATAGCCTGTTCGCGAATCCAACGAGTGACTTCAATACCGGTTGCGTTCGGCATCCGAATATCGAGGATTACGACATCTGGGTGGTGGGTCTGGATGAGCTGTTTGGCCTGTTCACCATCCGCTGCCTCAGCAACCACATGAATATCGCCACCTTCTTCAAGAAAGTCCCGAATCCCTTTGCGAACAACCGCGTGATCGTCTGCCAAAACAACATTTATAGCTGCCATCAGTCTTTTCTCCAACTCAAGCTGCCGCAAAACCGTCGTCTCAAGTATAGCCGCGTTTTGTTCAGCAGCGTGTAGGCTGTTTAGCTGGGTAGCGATAAGCGATACGGCGCTCCCGGTGCGATGTTGAAGATCATACACTGTGGGTAATCAATCAAATAGGGAGTGAGCGACATATGCTCTCATTTCTGGAAGCGCTGCGCCGGATAGGAAAACAAGACCGCGACACATATCAAGCGGCTTTGGAATCGGCAGAAGTTCCTTTAGACGGGACGGAACAGGAAGTAACCATTTTTCTGTGGGGAATGGGCTGTCCAGCCTGCGCTCGGTTGGTTCGCAACAGCGTTATGACCCTTCGCGGGGTAATGGATGCAGAGGTGGACTGTTTTACCGGAATCGCCCACGTCACCTTTAACCCAGAACAGACAAATGCGGATGTTGTAGTCGATGCCGCTGCTCGCGCCGGAAATCGGAAGGAACACCGCTATATCGTTCTGGATGTCCTTTAAGAATATACCCGCCAAATGGCCTACAGCACGCCGCGCTATTCAGCCCTTATGGTGTTTGCTGACTACTCCTAGAATTAAATTGTGAATAACGGAACAAAGGGGGAAACGATGAGTCACAACAACTGCCATGTTGTTCCTATCGAAAAAACTGTCACCGACGAAGAACGGGAAAACACTCAACACCTGATCCTGATGGTTCAGGGAATGGGCTGTGTGAACTGCGCCATGCGTGTGCGAAACAGCCTGTTTGCGCTTAAGGGCGTTGCTCAAGTAGAAGTTAGCCACTTCACAGCGGCAGCTGACATCCGATTTAACCCTGATCTGGTAACCCTGAAATATCTTTTTGAAGCGGTTGCAAGCGCAGGGAATGACGGACGGCATGTCTATAAAGCCGTCGCCGTCTTAACCCCTGAGTCTGCTGCTTCATTGCCAGAGATAAAACAACTAGACGCTGTACTTGAAGAGACAGCAGACGCAATACCACAGGATAATCGTCAATGAGCATTTTTAAACGTTTCCTACCTATACTGCTGCTGGTCGGATTGGTATTTGGATCGAGTGGATGCAGCGGACAAACGGATGCCCCTTATGACATGGGTTCGGAGGCCATGCTGCCTAGTTTTTTGAGCGATGCACCTCCTAAAGTTCGCGAAGCCTACCAATTTGCGATGGCAAATCCGCATGATCTGGAAACCATTCCCTGCTTCTGCGGTTGCGGGAAAATGGGACACAAAAGCAATTGGAACTGTTATATCAAAGAAGTGGACGCGGCCGGAAAATTCACTTTTGATGACCATGCTTCCGGCTGTGGAATTTGTGTGGACATCACGCAGGATGTGATGCGGATGAAGCGCGAAGGACGTTCAGCCAAAGAAATCCGCGCCTACATTGATGGTCAATACAGTGGTTACGGGCCGTCTACTGACACGCCGCTGCCGGTATAGCCAAGACTATGAAAGTCCGATTTTTCACCTTTTCTACCTTCAGCCCGACTCTGCTATTCGTCGCTCTGGCGCTGCTGGTACTGCTCATCCCACTGCCTGCTTCATCACAGTCGGGTGAAGTGCGTCGTGTCACACTGGATGCCCGGCAGTTTGAATATATGCCAGGACGGCTGGAGGTGAATCAGGGTGATACCGTCATCATTACGTTGATGGCTTCGGATGTGACACACGGTTTTTATCTGGATGGCTACGGGTTGGAACAGCGCGTTACGCCGGGTATGTCTCAGGAAATCACATTTATCGCCGATCAACCGGGCAAATTCCGCTATCGCTGTTCTGTAAGCTGCGGGCCGCTGCATCCGTTCATGATTGGCGAACTGGTCGTGAATGCCAATTTTCCGTTTTGGCGGTCAGTGGCGCTGGTGGCCGTCACCTTGACCGGAACCATTATTTATCTATGGAGATATGAAAGGAATTCATCATGATGCGAAAAATCGCCAGACACGCCGAGGTCAACCAACAGGCGGGGCTTCCCCCAAGCTGGCGGCGAGGCATTCTGCTAGGGAGCGGACTGCTGGTCTTATTGGTCGCCTTTTTGTTGGTTCGCGCCAGTCTACAGCCGCCCTATGTGCCTGAAGTGACTGGTAAGCCCAGCGCGGTCGTTGACCAGACTAATTTCGACTATGGTACTGTCCCCAACGGATCACGGATTGAAACTACATTTCATGTCAAAAACGTGGGCGATCAGCAGCTTTTCATTGTGGGCGAACCGCAGGTCGAAGCGGTGGTTGGCTGCTGCCCGCCCCAGACGACAGTGAGCCAGAAATTCCTGAACCCTGGCGAAGAAGCCACCGTGAGTATGAATTTCAGTATGCACACTGGCATGGATGGGCAGCATGAGTTCCGTGTCCATGTGCGGACGACCGACCCGGATAATCCAGACCAGGAAGTGGTTGTCCTCTCCAACTGGGTACAACAGTAATGACCGCGCGGCTTGACCTGCTGGAACGCGCTCCTGGCCTCAGGCGGACGCTGAAGTCGCGCCTGTTACAGCCAGCGCTCCAACTGGTCATGCTGTTCTTTTTCACACTGGCAATTCTGACCGGTTTGTTTGGGACAGCAGCAGGCAGCCGTAATTTTGGTATCGTTTTTGTCTGGATTGTCTGGTGGGCGCTGCTCATTATTGTCCTCGTGCCGGTGGCTGGACGGCTGTGGTGTACCGTCTGTCCGATCCCTGCGCCGGGCGAATGGTTGCAACGACGAGGTATTGTTCGCCGGACACCGGGCAAGCTGCGCACGCTGCACAAGCGATGGCCGAAGCAACTGAAAAATATGTGGCTTCAGAACTTCGGCTTCTTGCTGATGGCATCTTTTAGTGCAGTCATTCTCACTCGTCCGCAAGTGAGCGGGTGGGTGCTGCTGGCGCTCATGCTCGGCGCGGTCGCGCTCGGTGTCCTCTACGATAATCGGGTCTTCTGCCGCTACGTCTGCCCGGTCGGTGGTTTCATCGGCTTGTATTCCATGCTCGCCCCGCTTGAACTGCGAGTGCTCGATTGCAAGACCTGTGATGAGCACACGGCCAAGGACTGCGTAGTGGGTAACAAGCAGGGCTATGGCTGTCCCTGGCTGGTCTATCCGGGCAAATTGACTCGCAATACTTACTGCGGATTGTGTTTCGAGTGCCTCAAAACCTGTCCCAAAGATAATATTACCCTCAACCTACGGCCTGTTGGGGCAGATTTACTGGTCGCCAAAGAACGCCGTCTGGATGAAGCCTACAAAGCCTTCATTATGCTGGGCTGCGCGTTGGCATACTCGGCTGTGTTACTGGGACCCTGGGGATGGATCAAGAGTTGGGCGAATCTGGATACGCTGCCGCATTGGCTGATCTATGCTGCTGGGTTATGGACGCTTAATCTTGTTATTCTGCCGGGTCTGTTTGGACTCGCCGCGATGGTATCACACAGACTTACAGGAGAGCAGACCTCTCGACGAGAAGCCTTCATAGCTTATGCCTACACACTCGTGCCATTAGGTTTAGCAGCGTGGATCGCATTCAGTCTAGGTTTTGTTTTTACCAATGGCAGTTATGCACTGGCGGTCATCTCTGACCCATTCGGTTGGGGGTGGAATCTATTCGGTACAGCCAATTCACCCTGGACACCGCTTGGCTCTAACCTGGTCGGTCTCCTCCAAACCGGAGTTCTTACCGCCGGGCTTCTATTCGCTGTCCAAACGGCTTACCGCATTGCTCGTCAGCAAACCCTCAATCACGATCAGGCATTTCGGGCTGCTCTGCCTGTTATCAGTTTCCTGACCGTTCTGACTCTGGGTTTTCTGTGGTTGTACTTAGGCTGATGAGGATATGATGGACAAGCGTGAACTTCTGGCTCGCATCTCCTTAGCATTGATCCTCGTCGTTATGCCTGTCGGATTTTTTATCTATCAATACGTGCTTCGCCCGGCGATAAGTGGTGTGCGCGTCATTGATATTAGAGCCGTTGCTCCCGAAGCAGGTGGTTTTCAGCCAGATAGTATGCAGGTTCAGGCTGGTGAAACGGTAACACTGCGTTTTCACGCGGAAGATGTGACGCACGGGATTGCCATCGGGCCGGGTCTGGGGATTGATTTGGGCGAAATAGACCCCGGTCACATGAAAGAGGTTACACTGACCTTCGACGAGGGTGGAACCTATACCTTTTACTGCAATACCTGGTGCAGTCCTAATCATTGGCGAATGCGCGGCGTGATCGAAGTTCGTGATGTATCGAATACCATCCCGGCAGCCCAGCATGACCCGGTGATTGATAAGCTGACGGCTGAGGGCGTAGACATTGACGATACGGTTCACAACGGCGGTCAGTCCAACAGATCACAGGAGATGGATAACATCCAGCCTTCGGCACAACGCGGCGCGGCGGTCATCAGTCAGTTGATTGTCCCTCCCGAATTGAAGGATTTGGATTGGCGGCGGTCACACTTTCCACAGGAGGCGATGGCACTGCTGCTTGTTGCTAACTCAAATGCATCAACTTCCGATCTGGTCGACGCAGTGGCCTACCTCTGGACTGAGAATACTGGCTCTCAAACACTCGCTTCGGCATCCAGCCTATACAGCAAGAACTGCGCAGCCTGTCATGGGCAAACAGGAGGCGCAGATGGGCCGATGGCGGATCAAACAGCGGTCAAGCCTATCGCATTTTCTGATCTGGCTTACATGTGGTTGCGGCGTGATGATGTGCTATACGCCAAAATCCGGCGTGGTGGGATGGGCACGGATATGCCCAACTTCGGCACGCTATTCACGCCCGATGAAACCTGGGCGTTGGTGAATTATCTGCGGTCACTGACCCTCACCTCATCAAACCCGTAAACATTGCTATTGTTTTCAGTCCTCGGCGAATTGGAAACCAGTTTGCGTCGTTTGTTCCCTTTAATTCAAAACCTATAGGCAATTTGGCGGGGGAGTGCTACGCCACATAGCGCTGCTATTCCAGCTATACAGTGCCATAGAATGAAGAAGAAAGATTGGAAGGAGTGATTCTTATGGCTAGAGACCCGGTATGTGGAATGGAAATTGACCCTCAATCGGCGGTGGCGTTCCGCGAACACGCAGGGCAAACCTTCTATTTCTGCTCACAACAATGTGCAGATGCCTTTGATGCTGACCCCCACCGATATAATTCTTCAGAATCGCATGAACAACCTGTGCTTATGTCCAGCAATGGTCACTCCCACCTGGCGCTTGCCATGACGCACGTCGAACTGCCTGTGACCGGTCTTCACCGATCCGGCGGGCCTGCTTTGGAGCAAGCCATTGCGGTCTTACCCGGTGTAAATCGCGTATCGGCCAATATGAACGACAGCCGCATTTTCGTGGATTATGATCCGAACCGTTCCAACATCTCGGACATGTTGGAGGCTGTGCGGCGGGCAGGCTTTACACCCGGCAGCCAGACCTTACGGTTGAGAGTCGGCGGCCTCTACTGCGCAGAATGCGTTGGACGCATTGAAGATGCGCTGAAACAGGTTCCGGGCGTTTTTGACGCGACCATGAGTGCTGCCAACAATGAAGTGAAAGTGGAATATTCGCCCGCCATTGGCGATC
Organism: Chloroflexota bacterium; assembly: GCA_020161935.1. Taxonomy (GTDB): domain Bacteria; phylum Chloroflexota; class Anaerolineae; order Aggregatilineales; family Phototrophicaceae; genus CFX2. The sequence goes on along the minus strand of JAIUNI010000002.1, from coordinate 220,112 downwards.
TCCAACGACTGACTCAGGCAGTCGAAAAAGCGGGGCCATACACAGCGGAGCGGGCTGCGGAAGCCTCTGAGCCAGAGATGGATAAAGAAGCGCAGGCCGCTGATAAAGAATATCGTTCGCTGATGCGAAAATGGTGGTTTGCGGCAGCCGTTGGGCTACCGACGATGATCCTGTCGTATCCATCACTCTTTCCAATCCTGCGCGACTGGCTGCCGCGCGGCAGCGATAACCTGCGCTATGTCTGGTACGGGATGGCCGTCGCCAGTTTTGCGGTCTTGTTCTTTTCCGGGAGACAGTTCTTTGAAGGCATGTGGCAAGGGTTGAAGCATCGCTCGGCCAACATGCATACACTGATTGCGATTGGCACAGGTACTGCGTGGCTATATTCGACTATTGCCCTGTTGTTCCCACAGCTTTTCCCGTCCGAAGAATTTGTGGACGTATATTACGATGTCACGGTGGTCGTCACGGCGCTGGTGGTGTTGGGATTGGCGATGGAAGTGAAAGCCAAAGGACGTACTTCAGAGGCGATTAAGAAACTCATCGGGCTACAGGCCAAGACCGCTCGTGTCCTGCGAGATGGTACCGAAATGGATGTTCAAGTGGAAGAGGTTCTGGTCGGCGACACTGTCATCGTTCGCCCCGGTGAGAAAATCCCGGTGGACGGTGAGATCATCGAAGGGCGATCAGCAGTGGATGAGTCCATGATTACCGGCGAATCACTGCCTGTCTCCAAGAAAGTGAGCGACGAAGTGATTGGCGGGACGATCAACAAAACCGGCAGCTTCAGGTTCCTTGCCACCAAAGTGGGCAAAGATACAGCGCTCGCCAACATCGTCCGCTTGGTGCAAGATGCGCAGGGCAGCAAAGTCCCGATCCAGCGGATTGTGGATCGTATCTCCGGTTACTTCACTCCATCCGTCATGATTCTTGCGATTATCGGCTTTGTGGTCTGGTACAACTTCGGCCCCAGCCCATCACTGGCTTACGCGCTGATTGTGGCAGTCACAACCGTAATTATCGCCTGTCCGTGTGCTCTCGGTATGGCAACTCCCATGAGCCTGACCACCGGTATTGGATTGGGTGCTCAGAACGGTATTCTCATCCGCTCCGGTGACGCGCTGCAAACGGCTGAGAAACTCAATACCATCATCCTCGATAAAACAGGCACGATTACCTATGGCAAGCCTGCGCTAACGGATGTGATAGTCGCCCCCGGTCAGAATGAAGACGTTCTATTGCAAGTGGCCGCTTCAGTAGAGAAATCCTCTGAACACCCTTTGGCCCAGGCCATTGTAGAAGGCGCACAATCGCGCGGCCTGAAGCTCAGTGATGTGCATGGATTTGATGCTATCCCTGGTCACGGTGTCTCGGCAACTGTTGAGGGACATCATATTCTGATCGGCAACTCAAAGTTGATGGAACGGGAAGGTATTGGCCTCACTTATCTGGAAGAGCGTCCTAAGGTGCTCGCTAACCAGGGTAAAACACCCATGTACGTTGCGATGGACGGCAAGCTCGCCGGAATTTTCGCGGTTGCCGATACTGTCAAAGAAGACTCGAAAGCCGCCATTGCTGAGATGAAGCGCATGGGGTTAGAAGTTGTCATGATTACTGGCGATAACGAGCGTACTGCCAATGCTATTGCGCGGCAGGTTGGTGTAGATCGCGTGCTGGCTGAAGTGCTGCCACAGGACAAAGCCTTCAACGTTCAGAAATTGCAGTTAGAAGGCAAGAAAGTTGCCATGGTCGGCGATGGCATCAACGATGCTCCAGCGTTAGCGCAGGCCGACGTGGGTCTGGCGATTGGCACGGGAACGGATGTGGCTATCGAAGCCTCGGACATCACGCTGATTAGGGGCAGCCTGATGGGCGTGGTGACAGCCATCCAAATCAGCCGCGCGACCATGCGTAACGTCTACCAGAACCTCGTCGGCGCGTTCATCTACAACTCGGCGGGACTACCCATTGCGCTCGGCGTACTCTACCCCTTCTTTGGCATTTTGCTATCGCCGCTGCTGGCGGCACTGGCGATGTCCTTCAGCAGCGTCACCGTCATCAGTAATGCCAACCGCCTGAAGCGATGGAAATCTGCCAGTTAAGCTTCAATAAGAGCGCTTGTCGATCAACAATCGGTCGGCAAGCCCGATCCAATTCAAGGAGAAATGCACATGACCCCCGATAAAATTCTTGTGACTCTTGTAGGCCTTTCCGCCATTGCCTTTATCGTCTGGTTCTTCTGGCTAGTAAAAAAGCCCGGCGTGAAAGCCAGTTTCAGCAGCGGCGGTTATCAGGAGGCGATGGTGTTGGTCAAAGGGGGATATACCCCGGACATCATTCTCGTCGAAAAGGGCAAGCCTGTCCGATTGAACTTTGTTCGTACCGAATCAAGTGCATGTTCTGAGAAAGTTCTGTTCCCGGATTTCAGGAAGAGCGCCTATCTCCCAGAGGGCGAAACTATTGCCGTTGAACTCCTGCCCGACAAAACTGGAGAGTATGGTTTCCAGTGCGAAATGGGGATGCTGCGTGGCAAGTTGATTGTGGAGTAGAAAGCAAGGGCAATATTGTCTCGCTTTCATAGATCGCAATCTATCGGATTTGTGTCGTATAAGAGGCATTCACAACTTTCGCGGAGAAAGATTCCATGAGACGTATCGTTTCGATGTTCTTAACTGTCGGCGTAATGGTCGGGGTCTGGCTGTTGCTTTTTCAGTTAGTCGGCCTCGTTGATTTCAATTCGCCACTCAATTTATCTAGCCGTTCGGCATCAGTGAGCACAGCAAATTCAAAGGACTCAACGACCAGTTATGACCGCCTAGTTGAGCAAGTCGTTCCAGCAGCCGGCAAGACCATCAAAGTTATCTGGGGCAACATGGGCCAGAGGTTGATTAATGCAGGCGCAATTGATCTAAATAAATTTCAATCCCAATATGGTACCTTTAGTGACGAGCAGCGTGAGATTTTGCTGGGGGACAGCCTACAGCAAATCACATTAACTGCTAATAACATCCAATTCTGGACGAATGTACTCTGGGCGTTTGGATTAACTCAGCAGAGTAAAGTTTTAAGTGAAGGGTTGATGAAACAGCGGGAAGCTGAAGTGCCCATCGACACCTATGCCTCGACAGGCGGCTGGATATTGGGCAGCAAGAACCCACTGGAACTGTATAACAGCACCCGCTTGATTGAGCTTACGCCTGAACAAGATGCGATGGTCTACCAGGTAGCGGAGCATATCTTCCGCTCCTGCTGCGGCAACCACACTGCTTACCCGGATTGCAACCACGGGATGGCGGTACTGGGATTATTGGAATTGATGGCTTCACGGAGCGCGAGTGAGCGTGATCTCTATGAAGCGGCACTGACGTTCAATAGCTATGCTTTTACAAGCACCTACCTTACCCTGGCAGCCTACTTTGAAGGCCAGGGAACATCTTGGTTACAGGTAGATGCCACCACAGCACTGGGGTCAGAGTATTCGAGTGCTCAGGGAGCTAAGCGGATTGCTGCTGAAGTCGGGCCAATTCCGGGCGCACCGACTCGCGGAGGCGGTTGCAGCGCCTAATTCGTGTTAGTCAGTAAGAGTTGCCGCCCAATATAAAAGGGCGGCTTTTGTCTCTTTCCCACGGATTCAGACGATAAAAACTCTACATTGGCATCGTAAGCGCTCACCTGAACCTGTCTTCAGTAAGCCAAATTGCCTACTCACACCCCGGCAAATGGCGTTAGGTTTTCATTATCTCTCGACATATTCTTAGATTAATAAGCAAGCGGATTAGAACCAAAAGTACAGAGTAGAGTCCACATTTAATATGGAGAGTGTTCTAAATGGGCAAAAAAGATGAAGCTCAACTCAGTTTGCCGATTGTCGGTATGAGCTGCGCGTCGTGTGTATCACATGTTGAAAAGTCACTACAGGAACTTCCCGGAGTTTCCAATACGGTAGTGAATTTGGCAACCGGCAAGGCAAGCGTTGTCTACGATCCTCAACAAGTCAGATTAGTCGATTTCCAGCGAGCCGTCGATAATGCCGGATACGCCGTTGCCTCCTCAGAATTGACACTCGATGTACGAGGAATGACGTGCGCATCGTGTGTCGCTCATGTCGAAGGCGCATTGAAGGAACTTCCGGGTGTGCTGGATGTCGTGGTTAATCTGGGACTGGGAACGGGACACGTCCGTTATGTTCCGGGTGTGGTGAATGCAAACCAGATGAAACGAGCGGTTCGCGAGGTCGGATACGAAGCGAACGAGCGGAATGATGCTGCCGACTCATTAGATCGTGAGCGACAAGCCCGTGAGGAGGAAATTAAACGACAGGGACGCAACCTGCTGATTGCGGGAACGATTGGGATCATCGTCATGATCGGTACATTCTACGACATGCTGGGTCCGTTCAAGTCGATTGTTCCAGTGTGGTTATCCTACAAATGGGTGATTGGTCTCCTCACCACACCGTTGATTTTTGGCCCCGGACGGCAATTCTTTGTGAATTCGTGGCGCGGTCTCAAGCACGGTGTCACTGACATGAACCTGCTCTATGCCACTGGCATCGGTGCGGCTTATGGGATCGCTGTCATTAATACCTTGTTCCCCAACGCTGGTTTCGGCGGCGAAGGAGCAACCTTTTTCGAGAGCGCTGCATTATTGACCGCCTTCATTGTGTTAGGTCGCTGGTTGGAAGCCTTAACACGCGGGCGCACATCGGAAGCCATCCGTAAGCTGATGAAGCTTCAACCGAAGATTGCTCACGTCATACGGGATGGAAACGAGACTGAAATACCGGCTGATGAAGTTGAAGTCGGCGATTTAATCCTTGTTCGTCCCGGCGAATCGATCCCAGTGGACGGGTCAGTGAAGGATGGTTACAGCGCGGTGGATGAATCCATGCTGACCGGAGAAAGTCTCCCCGTTGAGAAACGAATTGGTGACGCAGTGATTGGTGGAACTTTCAACAAAACGGGCGCATTCCGGTTTGAAGCCACTAAGGTAGGAAAAGATACCGCATTGGCACAGATTGTGAAGTTGGTTGAAGACGCTCAAGCGAGTAAGGCTCCTATCCAGAAACTAGCTGACTGGGTGGCAGGCCACTTCATTCTCGGTGTGCATTTGCTGGCGATCATGGTTTTCGTGTTCTGGTTTTTCATCGGCTATGCGGCTTTTTTTGACCCGAATTCCAGTTTCATTCTTTCACCATATGCACTGGGTGAAATCGGCGTGTTTGGCTTCTCGCTGCTGCTCTCTGTAACCGTGTTAGTCATCTCGTGCCCGTGCGCTGTTGGACTGGCAACACCCAGCGCCATGATGGCCGGAACCGGCAAAGCGGCTGAATATGGCGTATTGTTCAAAGGCGCAGAAGCTATCGAGAACGCGAGTAAGCTCAACAGCATTGTCTTTGATAAGACCGGCACCTTGACGAAAGGCGAACCTTCGGTCACGGATGTGTTTGTGAACACGCAAGCCAGAATCGGCGTGTCTGACGAACTCCTGCGATTGGCTGCTTCCGCTGAGAAGTATAGTGAACATCCACTCGGTGAAGCCATTGTACGCGGTGCTGAGACGCAAGCATTGACCCTCAATGAAGCAACTGCGTTCAATTCCAATCCCGGACACGGTATCGAAGCACGGGTTGAAAACCACATTGTACTGGTCGGTAACCGGAAGTTGATGGCCGAGCACGGTGTGGAATTTTACTCACTGATCCCTCATGCTGAACGGCTTGAGGGCGAAGGCAAGACGGTCATGTTTGTAGCCGTAGATGGACAACCCGGCGGTTTGATTGCCGTAGCCGATACGCTGAAAGAATTTTCGGCGGAGGCAATTCAACGCCTGCATAAGCTGGGCTTGGAAACGGTGATGATTACTGGCGATAACCGCCGAACAGCGGAAGCGATTGCGCGGCAGGTCGGTATTGACCATGTGCTGGCGGAAGTCTTGCCTCAGGATAAAGCTGAGGAAGTGAAAAAGCTTCAGGCGCGTGGCAAGCGAGTGGCGATGGTAGGCGATGGCGTAAATGATGCGCCTGCACTGGCACAGGCCGATGTAGGTATCGCAATCGGCAGCGGCACCGATGTCGCCAAGGAAACCGGTGATGTCATTCTGATTAAGGACGATGTGCGCGATGTCATTGTGACGCTGGAAATCGCCCGCGCAACGATGCGGAAAGTAAAGCAAAACCTGTTCTGGGCATTCGTCTACAACACACTGGGTATTCCGCTCGGCGCGGGGTTGTTCTACCCATTCTTTAGCCTGGTGGTCAGCCCGGAATTGGCGGGAGCATTTATGGCGATCAGTTCAGTGTCAGTCACACTGAATACATTGCTGCTGAAACGCTTCCGTCCATCGCTGCGGCATAACGAGCGTCAGTTGACCCCCAACCGGGATTCGGGAAAGTCACCGTTATCCCCGGCAGTCGTCAGCAGCAAGTAATTTTATCAATTTCAGGGGAGGCCCGGTAACTGGGTCCCCCATAATGGAGATGGAGTTTCAATATGGAACAGGAAAAGTTTGATCAAGAAGTCGCCCGCAGGAGTGCGCTGATTTATCTGCCTATTTCGCTGGGTGCAGCCTTGTTGTTTTTGCTGGCGGCGAGTGTGCCGGGAGCGTATCCGTTAGTTGCCAAAGTGGGTGGCGTTGTATGGGTTGGACTGCTCAGTCTCATTGTGTCGATGCCGCTTGTTACGGCGCGAGTTAAGAAGCAACTGCGCGCGAAAACATCCATCACATAGAACTCGGATCATACAGAAGGACTTTGGAATGATAGGGCGGAGATTTTTCGCGATGTCTTCAACAAAGAGGCGTTTTCTATGGCCGCTGGCTACGGGCATCGGCGGCGCGTTCTTACTGACTGTAGTTTATCTGGTCATTGTTTCGATAGCCGAGAGTCCCCAACACGCACTTGATTTGTTCTGGCAGGATCGCGGGATTGTCATCCCCATTATCCTCGGCTTCGGTGTTCAAGTCGCTTTATACACGATTCTCAAAAAGCGTCTGTTTGCGCCCGTATCTAGCACTGGCCCCAGCGGCAAACTCGTGGGAGTTGGGGGGACAACCTCCACTGTTGCGATGGTCGCGTGCTGCGCACACCATGTGACTGATGCTCTTCCCATTCTGGGTCTTACTGCGGCTGCAACCTTCCTGGCTCAGTATCGCACGCTATTTATGTTGATTGGCCTGGGAACCACGCTCGCTGGGATCGTCGTCATGTCGTTTATCTTGTTCAGGGAGCGCCGTCGAGCACTCCAGATGGCGGTATCGCAAACCTAGAGGAATTATGAAACACACTTGGATAACATTTGTACTTCTGTTTGGTCTGCTCATTGCTGGTTGCAGTGCTGTATCTCAGTCTGCGCAGTCAAACAGTCAATCCACATCAAATCCATCCGACGATTTGACGCGCACGGATGAACAGGGGGCAGTTGTCATTGCCGTTGAGCCACTCAATCTTAAAAGTGTCGACCAGACGCTCGACTTCGAGGTGAGCCTGAATACGCATTCGGTTGACCTCAGCATGGATCTAGCCGGTCTGGCGACACTGACCACTGATACAGGCGTTACGACCCCTGCCGAGATTTGGGATGCTCCACGCGAGGGACACCATGTTTCTGGAAAACTGTCTTTTCCGGCCAGTGTGAACGGCACGGCTTTGCTTAGAGACGCAACTGAATTGACGTTGACGATCCGAGATGTTGATGTACCGGAACGTATATTCAAATGGGAGTTACCAAAATGAACATGAACCCCAAGCACACCCTTGTGATGCTCGTATGCTGTCTGATTCCCATCGCAGCATTCACAGCGATTTTTGTCTTCAATGCGCCCATCAATAATGTGCTGCTCTTTGGTTTGGTACTGCTATGCCCGCTTTCTCACCTGTTGATGATGAAGAACATGCTGAAGGCTGAGGATAGCCACCGTGAAGCCCACCAGCACAGCATAGAAGCCAATTCAAATGGAGCAACAAAATGAACACGCAAAACGGGTTGGATAGTGTCGGAAAGTGGGCGCGTTCACGTACCGGGATTGTCACCATTGCCCTGCTGGCGATTGCGGGATTCTTCTTGATTGCCGAGCATTACGCCCATCTGTATGGGATTCTGCCCTACGCCCTGCTGTTCCTATGCCCGCTGCTCATGCTGTTTATGCATGGTGGACATGGTTCGCACGACCAGGGCGATAATTCGCCCAAGAATGACAAGCCACATTCTCACGGAGGCGAGTCATGAATACCGACTCACCTGCCTATGGTCTGTGGCCGTTGGTCGTTATGAATATCGCGGTATTTGTCATCTTCGCCTTCAGCTTCGTTCGCCCGCGCACCGCCCGCGACTGGCGCTCGTTTGGCGCATTCGCCGCCTTTATCGCTGCGCTGTTTACAGAGATGTACGGCTTTCCGCTAACGATCTATTTATTGTCCGGCTGGCTGGGCAGTCGCTTTCCAGGACTTGACCTGTTTTCCCATGATGCTGGGCATCTCTGGTCAACCCTCTTCGGCTGGAAGGGCGACCCGCATTTCACCCCTTTCCACCTACTGAGTTACGTGATGATCGGCGGTGGATTTATTTTGTTATCGGCGGCTTGGGAAGTGTTGTATAAGGCCCAACGCGAACATCGCCTGGCAACCACCGGCCCGTATGCTGCTGTGCGCCATCCGCAGTATGTAGGTTTCGTGCTGATTATGCTGGGCTTCTTGTTTCAATGGCCGACACTGCTGACTCTGTTGATGTTTCCGATTCTGCTGGTTATGTATGTGCGGCTGGCGCGCCGTGAAGAGCGCGATTCACTTGCCGAGTTTGGGAGCGAATACGCTGATTACATTGCGGTTACTCCTGCCTTCTTCCCGCGCTTATCGAATTTGCGCCAGAGAGCCGATGAGCGCTAGCGCACCGCTAGTGGAAAGGGGGTATGCAAGGAGGTTGAATATGGCGACTACATTCAGAGATAATGTATCATCCCATAAATTGGGTACACCGGGTTTGCCGCCACTGTCGAAGGATTTTGACAAGGAGTCGGAGCACGCATCGGCATCCGCGATCATGTGTCCTGACACGAATGGCCTGCTCAATGCCGTCCCTAATCTGATATTCGTCGCAGACGATAAGGCTGATCTCATAACTTGGGAGCGTTTTGCCCTCAACGATTCCACTCCGACCATTTTCGAATTCAGGGAAGGGGTAGACTCGCTTAGAATGGCCGCGCCAATCCAGGCAGGTGTTGCAAGATCAATATTGATTGGGCATGTTGGGGATGATGAAGAACCGGTCAATAATCAGATTGAAACTGATGACAACTACCGCCATTGGTCTCCTCAATCACAACGCTTTGCGCCTGCGGATATATTGTTGCAGTATCTCCAGGATGGCTGGAACATTAATAACCGAATAGTTGCGGAGGTATTTCACTGCCCAAGCCGCCAATGTGCAGAACTCTACTATTTTATGCTCCTACACAATTCAGAGTATATCACTATTCCTGTGATAGCGAATCCTCTGGTGTTACGTTTGGTACGAGAATTCGGATTGACGGTCATACGGGTCTATGAGGATTATAGGGAACAAGTCACCTGACCAATTGATGATCGCGAATGAAACGCAATGTAGCAGGAGGTTGTAAGATGATGCAAACTAGCTTGCACAATCTGAGAAATCTTGCTTCCCTCAGTGCCTATTTTCAAGTTGAGTCGGACGAAGCTAACGCAAGCTCAATTCGGCGAGACGAATTCGAAACAGTTTGCCGCAAACTAAACCTTATCAAGGATGACAAATTGCTGGATGTCGGTTGCGAATTGGTGACTTTCGCTGCCGAGAACCGGGGTGCGCGTGTGATTGGAATTACAGTAGACATGCCGCTCCACCTGAAGCTCAATCACCGCATTGCTGCTGCGAGTTTGCGCGGGAGCGTGGTAAAACTTATGGATTATCGCAACCTCGTCGGCGTGAAATTTGGTAAAGCGGTATGCCTTGACCCTTTTGCGACGGTAGGGCGCAAAGAATGCGAAGTGCTTTTAGGAACAATTTATAACGTGCTTCATCCAGGTGGTCTGTTTCTAGTTGAATGTATTACAGGAATGTCTTCCTCAACATCGACTTCAGCTAAACCACTGGAGCGGCTGACACGGCGTTTTGACCACATTTTGAATCACTCCTCACAAAATGGGTTTTTGCCATCTGATGTGGTTGAACGGATTATCCGCCAGATCGGTTTTGAAATCCAACAAGTCGAAGAGCTGAACGAACGTTATCGCCTGCGCCTCAAGCAATGGCTGACATGTTTGCGGGCGAATCAGGATGACATCATGAGAGATAGGGGTGAAGCGTGTTTTCACGACTGGAATTCCGAGCTATCCATTTTGCTTCACCGCATTGAAGTAAGTGATGTTAAATGCTGCCAATGGTTGCTCTCTAAACCGATCAACAGCCGCCAGCATGTGATGATTCCAGACTCCCAACGCTGTTGTGGGTCTCGCAACCCAGACTGAAGCTCTCGCTTTGTGAGAAAAACGTTTCATCCTTTGAATCAGTGTCCGATGGTGCATCTTTAAGGCCACTCACACCTGCTCAAGATTACACCATGGATGGGGACAGTATTCATCATTGCGTTGAATGCCTATTTGCTATTTCATACGTTTCACCCAGTGCGAAAGTTCAACGAAAGCTTATTGGGGACTGACATCCTAGTGGAATCTGTAAATTATCTTTTAGTGAGAGTTACATCCAGCCAAGCGTTTCCTGGCGCACGATGTCGGCCAGCGCGTCAAGCCATGCCGGATGCGCGTTCAGACAAGGTGCGAGCCAGAATGTTTGACCTCCGGCTGCCTTAAATATCTCATATCCCTCATTCCCAATCTCGTCCAGTGTTTCCAGACAATCGGCAGTAAAGCCGGGGCAAGCGACAACCAGATTGTCTATCTCTTGCTTTCCTAAGCTTTTTAATGTCTCGTCCGTATAGGGCTGTAACCATTTTTCCCGCCCAAATCGGGATTGAAAACTCACCATCCACTGTTCTTGATCCAGACCCAACGCCGCACCGAGGAGGTGAGCGGTGATCTGACACTGCTCACGATAAGGATCACCCTCGTCAATATAGCGCTGCGGGAGACCGTGAAATGAAAACAGGTAACGGCCTGTTATCTCGTCCTTGCGTTTAACAGTTTCTTCTATTGTTGCCTTCAACGCCTGAATGTATCCGGGATGGGCATAATAGGGCGGGACAAAACGCAGCGTTGGCATCCGACGGCGTTGGCGCAAAACGGCTTCGGTAATTGCATCATAAATAGAACCTGTTGTAGCTGCCGAGAACTGTGGGAATATGGGCAAGACCAGCAGGCGATCAACACCCTCGTTACGGAAGGATCGCATGGCCTCGGCAACGCTGGGATTTCCGTAGCGCATCCCTAGAATCACATGGTAGGCATCTCCTAGCTGATTTTGCAGACCGGTGGCCTGCGCTTGCGAATGCACTAGCAACGGCGAACCTTCCGGTAGCCAGATTCGCTGGTAAAGCGTCGCTGAACGGCGAGGACGCATGTTCAAGATCAGCAGATGCAGCAGCGCCCACCACAGGATTGGATTGTAATCGACCACGCGCCGGTCAGATAAAAATTGTGCGAGATAGCGTCGGAGCGCTTGGGATGTGGGAGCATCAGGTGTTCCCAACTGCGCGAGTAACACTCCGATTCTTGTGTCGGGACTGTGGCTTGGAGTTTGTAACATGTTTATTCTTTTGACACCATATTCAATGGTTACAAATAGAAGCAAACGAACAATTAACAGAGATTTCATCGTACTTCCTCCCATTGGAAAAAGATTACCATGAGACTGAGTAAGGGCGGCGCGCCATTCGACCTATGTAAAACGCGCTGTTCAGCGGATGACAACTTTTCAAGCATCTTTGTAGAGTCAATAAGGGTAACAGAGGATTAATTGCGAAGCATATCAATACCTCGATATTCATTTGTCAAAGGATCAGCATGTGGTCTTTAAGCATCGGTTATACGGCAAACCCTAAGGAGGAAATTATGAAAGAGGTCGTGCTTGAGGCAGGAGGGATGCTGCGCGGGAGTTCAGCTCCGGCATTACAGGCATTTCTCAACCGTCAACCCGGCATCCACCACGTCGAAGCCAATACGATGAGCGATACTGTCACCGTCGGTTACGATGAGAATACGATAACGGAAGCGCGAATTCGCCAGTTGATTGAGGAGTGTGGGTATCACTGCCGGGGTGAAGTCTATCCTCGCCATATGGTTAGCAAACACGATGAACGAGTCTCTCACTCGATGCACGGCGGCGATGTCGTTCCTGCGGAACATGTGGGCCACGATATGCACGAGGTTGCTCATAGTGGACATACCATGCCGTCCAAACCGGCTACATCAGGTGAAGTTGAGCAGATGGCTCATTCAATGGGGCATGGCGCGGGCATGGATATGCAAGCGATGGTTCGGGATATGCGTAATCGATTTCTCGTCACCTTCATTCTAGCAATCCCGGTGTTTTTATATTCTCCATTGTTCACCGATGTACTGAAGGTTCGCCTGCCTGTACCCTTCGGAATACCGAATGAAATCTTTCTATTCATTCTGTCCACTCCCGCTGTTTTCTGGGGTGGTCAAATCTTCTTCGTAGGCGCTTATCGTGCGCTAAAGAATCGAACACTGGATATGTCAGTGCTGGTTGCCCTTTCCGTGGGCGCAGGCTACCTATTCAGTGTTGCGGCGACCTTCGTTTTCAAAGGAGAGGTGTTCTACGAGGCTTCTGTCGTTCTCCTTGCTTTTGTCCTGTTTGGTCACTGGATGGAGATGCGTGCTCGCGCCGGAGCCTCAGATGCCATTCGTGCTCTGCTTGATCTCGCGCCTCCTAAAGCAACCGTCATTCGTAATGGGCAGGCGGTTGAAGTGCCGACATCGGAGGTGGTGGTTGACGACATCGTTCTCATTCGCCCAGGAGATAAAATCCCGGTAGATGGAATGGTGACAGAGGGCGAATCGAGCGTTGATGAGTCGATGATTACGGGGGAGAGCGTCCCGGTCAAGAAACAGGTTGGCAACAAAGTCATCGGCGCAACCATCAATAAGACGGGGACATTCCGCTTTCGAGCAACTAAAGTTGGCGCGGATACGGCGTTGGCACAGATTGTCAAACTGGTGCAGATTGCTCAGAACTCCAAAGCTCCCGCGCAGCGCTTGGCTGATCGCGCATCCCAATGGCTGGTGGCCGCCGCCGTTATATTCGGCTTGGCAACTTTCGCCGGGTGGTATTGGCTGGCAGGCGAAAGCTTCATTTTTGCTCTGACTTTGGCAATCACTGTGGTGATTGTCGCTTGTCCCGATGCGCTAGGACTGGCTACGCCGACAGCCATTATGGTCGGAACCGGACTGGGTGCTCTAAACGGTATCCTCTACAAGAACGCAACCGCTCTGGAAGAGGCCAGCAAAGTACAGATCATTGTCTTTGACAAAACCGGCACGCTCACACTTGGTCAGCCCCGGGTCGTTGAGGTGGTAACGACTGGCAATCCGGTTCCAGAAGATGAGCTGATACGGTTGGTAGCGGCTGCCGAGCTTTCCAGCGAACACCCCCTGGCACAGGCTGTGGTGGACTATGCGCGTGAACGCCAATCTGATCTACCCGGATCATCTGAATTTAAGGCGATTCCGGGTCATGGTCTTCAAGCGGTTGTGGATGGACATCAAGTTTTGATTGGTAATCGCAAACTCATGCGTGACCAGCAAATTGCTTCGGATTCTCTTGAAGAAAAGGCATCTAACCTAGAAGGTGCCGGGCGAACGGTTGTGTATGCAGCCGTGGATGGCAGACCCGCAGGAATCATAGCCATCGCCGATGCCATTCGTCCAACTTCACGCCAAGCGGTGGAAGAACTGCGGAAACTGGGTATCCAGGTTGCCATGCTTAGTGGCGATAATCGCGCTACTGCGGAACGCATCGCCCGCGAAATCGGTATTGAGACCGTTTTTGCGGAGGTGCTGCCCGACCAGAAAGTCGACAAAGTGAAGGAACTTCAAAGCCAGGGCAAACGAGTGGCAATGGTCGGTGACGGCATTAACGATGCGCCCGCTCTGGCACAGGCGGATGTTGGTATCGCTATTGGCGCGGGCAGCGATGTCGCTATGGAAACTGCCGATGTTGTGCTGATGAAGAGCGACCCATTTGACGTTATTGGAGCCATAGCTTTGAGCCGCGCAACCGTCGGTAAGATGCGCCAGAACCTTTTCTGGGCCGTGGGCTACAACACCGTGGCGTTCCCCATCGCAGCAGGGTTATTTTATCCTTGGTTCGGATTGCTGCTGCGACCAGAAATCGCAGCGCTCTCGATGGCGGGTAGTTCGCTGTTGGTTGCTGTCAATGCGCTGCTGCTCAAACGCACCCGTCTGCCGGGTATCCGTGCCAATCGTCCCGGCGAACCGATGGGGTCAGTCCAGCCTACGCCCGTTATTGAATGATAAAGATGCCCAACCCCCTCTACCTTATCCTATGGCAGAGGGGCCATACTCTTTGGGAGTGTCGGTCGTGGGAAAAACTATAAAATTGAAAGAGACTATGTATCAGAGTCTGTCGCGGGTTGATCTCGGTCTTCTCCTACTGGTGACGTTCCTCTGGGCGCTGTGTTTTCCCTTAATTACCTCAGGGCTTTCAATGTCACCACCACTTTACTTCGCAACCCTCCGTTCCCTGGTCGCAGGTATAGGTTTACTGATTCCAGCAGCGGTACTGCGACATCCGTGGCCTCGCCAGCCGCGCTTGTGGTTGGGTATTTTGGGGGTCGGTTTGAGTTATACCTCGGCTGGTTTTGCCGGGATGTTCCTGGCAGGCGGCATTGTCAGGCCTGGAATAGCAAGTGTACTTTCCAATATGCAACCCTTGATTGCTGCGATGCTGGCTTTCTTTCTGCTTGGAGAACGATTAAAACGTCATAGTTTGGTAGGACTGCTGATGGCATTTTTCGGCATTATTCTGACCGCGCTGCCAAGTTTGGTTGGTCAGGGAAGGGGTGCAAACTTCACAGGGATAAGCTACATTTTGCTGGGCGTGTTTGGGGTCGCTGTTGGCAACATCTTGCTCAAACGACTATCAGGACAAGTTGATCCACTTGTAGCAATGGGCTGGCAGTTCATCCTAGGTGGTTTGCCGCTGTTCGCACTGGCACAGTGGCTTGAGACACCCTCCTCGACGCTGTGGAATTGGACATTTGCCGTAAATCTGCTTGCGCTGGGGCTTGTCGGCACAGCGCTTCCACTTTTGCTGTGGTTCTGGCTGATGCGCCGCGCACAACTCACTCGTCTCAATATCTTTTCTTTTCTCACCCCCCTTTTTGCCCTAGTGATTAGCGCTATCGTTTTCAAAGAGCATTTACAGTTGATCCAGGCTGTTGGTATAGCCCTGTCACTCTATGGCGTGTGGCAAGTCAGTCGCTGAGGGCTTGGCTATTTGGCTGTAGTGACAGGTCATTTTGCGCTTCCTCCGATACGCCAAACAGCGCATTACAGTCGTCATAAACTGCAATATCCTCAAAAGTGAATATTAATGCTCTATCCAGGAGCCAAATCGGATTGAGAGTTCGTAGGAGGTAGCAATGGCAACATCCACACAAGGAGTCTCAAGAAACGGTTTCTGGGAAGCGTTGGACGAACGGCTAGGACTTTCGGGGTTAGCTTACCCGGTTCCTGCCCATGCCAATCGCTTACCCTATCTATTGGGGGGAATTACACTGTTTGGGTTCATTATTCTCATAGTGACCGGGCTGCTGCTGGCGCAGTTCTACCACCCGCACCCTGCTGATGCCCACGACAGTGTGATTTACATCATCACACAAGCGCCATTCGGTGACTTTATCCGCAGCATTCACTTTTGGGCAGCTAACCTGGTTGTCATCACGGCTCTGCTGCATCTGGTTCGGATCTTTGTCACAGGAAGTTTTAAGCGCCCACGCGAATTTAATTGGCTGGTCGGACTTGGGTTATTAGGGATCACATTCCTATTTGTCTTTACCGGCACGGTGCTCAAGTGGGATCAAGAAGGGGTTGAAGCTCTGGGTCATAACAAGGAAATTGGCGAGCTATTGGGCAATTTTGGCACATGGTTTACTGGCGAATTCACCCGCAGTGTGCCCCTGCTGACCCGGCTCTACTTTGGACACATCAGTGTTTTACCGATTACTTTAATCCTTTTGATGGTGGTTCACTTCTACCTCATCAACCGGCTGGGCATTTCGCCACAGGCGACTCCCGATGCGATTTCCGGTCCGACGAAAGGGCAAGGTGCTTCGCGATTCACCGCCCATCTACGCCGCCTAGCGGGTTATGGTCTTTTGCTATGGGGGCTAATTGGTCTACTCGCACTGCTAATACCTGCGCCGCTAGGACAGCCCGGTGTCGCTGGGGCGGAAGTTACCAAGCCACCCTGGATGTTTCTACCCATCTATATATTTGAAAATTGGTTGGGCATCAAAGGGATTTTAGTTGGCGGCGGGTTCCTCTTCATCTTACTCGCGCTGATTCCCTTCATAGATCGGAGTCCCTGGCTATCACCTCGAAAGAGGCGGTGGATCATGATTGCTGGCGCGATCTTGCTGGTAGCCTTGATTGTGTTTGGAATGGCAGCCTGGCTTACCGTTCCTGCCGCACATCTGATGGAGCCGTAACCATGAACAAGCTCAATGCGATCTTTCTCATATTATTGGCGTTGGCGACACTGGCCTCCGGTCAATTGTGGGCGCAGATTGAAGCGTTCTTGAACGGACAGGGCAGTTTAATAGGGGCGGCGCTTGGGACTTTGAGTGCTATTCTTCTGACATTTGCTCTATTAGCACTCGGTCGCATAGTCTATCGCACTTCATCAGTACAGAAGGAAAGGACGTTACAAAACCAACAGGAGGGCAATCATGCGTAATCAACATTCACTCGGTGGAGTCTGGCATGTGCTGCTGCTCATCGGATTGGTCATCGTTGGCCTAGGGATGACACCCGCTTTCGCACATGGTGCAGCCGAGTTAACTGTAGCCCCCTCCGCTGTTGCTCCGAACGGGGCTATCACAGTGAGCGCCGATGGTGTTGAAGACGGCGAAATCTTCACCATTACACTGGATGCTCCTACTTTCACGGTTCGGCTTGGCGGAGCCACCGCCGACGGGGACAGTTTCAGCCAAGACTACATCATCCCAGGGCATGTTCCGCCGGGCGATTACCAGGTCAATGCGAGGACTGCTGATGGCGAAGTGATTTCCGCCGAACTCACCGTACAAGCAGAAGCCAGTGCTTCACCCCAAACAGCAATGGTTGAGCCTTCGGCAGCGCCCATGCAACTCGACCGGAGTAAACCCACTATACAAGTGGTGGCAATTGTCGTCGGGTTACTGCTCACTGCTGGAATCGGTGCGGTTCTGGTGCGGGCAAGGGAATAGATGAATACACAGCCCAACTCCCACGAAAAGGGGTTGGGCATCATGAGTATTGAAGAAGGAGTTGCACTATTCATGAATACAGGCAAAACGATGATGACCTATGAGTTTAACATGCGGAAAATCACCACCCCTTTACTCATCGCTCTGTTAAAAGAGGTTTCATCGCGGGGGACTCAACCGTCGCATTACCGATGGGGCTACCGAATGCAATTTCATTTGGGAAATGGTGGAGTGAATGGCCTTCGGTTTCTCTAATGCCCAAGTCAGTTCCGGTATGACAGATGGCACAGACGCTAGGAGATCGAGTCCTATCAAGGCGAGAGTTTCCCTTGCGAAAGCAGTATTTAGTCAGATACCCCCATGCAAAAGAGTAGGCTATTTTGCCTACTCTATCCCGTGCATATAGCGCGTGCTTTCCCTAACGGTTCAACATACACTGTAATCAAAGCAAGCGTTCGTGCAATAAAAAGTAGGAGCGCAAAGCCATGCAAACCATTAAGAGATTTTTCCCTGGAATCGATACGATGGGGTTAACCTTGACCATGTGGATATGTACTCTACCCCTCATCGGATTGGTCATCGCGCCACTATTTGGGACGCAGGCAGCAGTCAGCATTGCCATTGGGTTGTTGATTATCATGCTCGTATCCTGTTGGTTCATCTGCATATCGAAGACTATTCAGTCGCATAGAGTGAAAAGTTCACAATCAGATGATGTTTCTCGGAACCACCCTTAGGAGAAGTTTGGACACTAAGCATATGTCGAGTTCATACCCTGAGAGCGTATGTGTGTAGGGATACATAATGAACGAATATCCTCAACTTATTGAAAAATCAATGGATATTGAAACACTTATACAGGCAGAGGCAGTTTATGTGAGCATATGGAATATGGATTGTCCCGACTGTGCCTTATGGGTACACGATGCCCTGATGCAACTGGAAAACGTGTTGAAAGTCGATGTCTTCTACAAACAAGGTGTCGGCGTAATTATCTACACTCCAGTGAGGATGACACCCGATAAACTCCTTGGAGTTATACAGGAAATCGGTAGAAGCAACTGCCATTATTATGGCGCAGAAATTATCGGGCGCTGCCCGGCTAAACAAGCCCTTCACTTAGAGTGATTGAAGATCAGCGGAAAGGAAATCAAAACCATCATGGATGATAAATGCCACGTAATCTCTTTCAATAAAGAAGTCATCGTAGAAGAAAATGAACAGACACAAGCGATCACCCTGTTTGTTAGCGGAATGGGCTGTGTCAACTGTGCGAACCGCGTCCACAACAGTCTCATCGACCATCTTGGCGTTTTGAAAGCAGATGTCAGTCATGTCATTGGGACGGCAAAAGTCACTTACATTCCGACGAAAGTCAGCGTGCCCAAGTTAATCGATCTGGTTGCGGAAGCAGGCGACCATCGACACATTTATCGGGTGGTGCGTTCCGAGGCAGGAGGCGTGTCATGAGTATTGCAACGATCTTGTCAGTGTTGCCGACTTTACGGCAGCTACGAAAGCAAGAACACTGGACTCGTGAGCAGTTGGAGGCCCATCAGGCACAGACATTGAACCAACTACGCGCGTATGTCTATCAACATTCGCCATTTTATCAGCAGTTTCATCACGGCCTGTTGGATCGTTCTTTGAGTGAACTCCCTGTACTCACGAAAAGCATGATGATGGAGCATTTTGATGATCTGGTGACAGACCGAACCATACACCTTGAAGACGTTCGAGCGCACATGAACATGCCTCAAACGGACCAACAGTATCTGGATCGTTATTGGGTCACGGCGACATCTGGCAGCAGCGGACATCCTGGTTTCTTCCTCTTCAACCGTTCGGAATGGGCAATCGTCATTGGTTCATTCGCGCGGGGTCAAGAATGGGGTGGTCTAAAGGTCAATTTGCTTCGTCGCCGAAAAATGGCGGTGGTTGCTTCCACTACTGCCCTGCATATGTCGTTCCGGGTTGGCATGACGGTGCAGAGTCCCTGGATGAAGACGCTGCGTTTAGCGGCTGCTGAACCACTCCCAAGCATCGTTGAGAAGCTCAATGACTTCCAACCAGATGTGCTGGTCGCCTATGCTTCGATGGCGCGCATCTTGGCTGAGGAGCAGCACGCCGGACGGCTTCGCATCAAGCCCACTGTCATTTTCTCCAGTTCCGAAGTGCTGACCGATGAGACGCGGCGACGGGTGGAAGATGCTTGGGGCAAAATCCTGTTCAATGAATATGTTGCGACGGAAAGTGGTGGACTGGCTGCCGAACGCAGCGATCACCGAGGACAGTATGTGTTTGAAGATTTGGTCATTTTCGAGATTGTAGATGACCAGAATCGACCTGTGCCGCCGGGTGTCTACGGGGATAAAGTGCTGCTCACTGCTCTGTTCAATCGTACGCAACCATTGATCCGTTACGAACTGCATGACAGCATAAAGCTTGCATCAGAACCCTATTCAACGGACTTTCCGTTTGCGTTGATTGATGGCATTCAGGGACGTACCGAAGATACCCTGTATTTCCCCGGTGCGAAAGGTGGGGAAGTTGCTGTTCATCCCAACGTGTTTCATCCTGTGATGGACACCGTTCCGACCAATGGATGGCAAATAAATCAGGACACTAACGGATTAACGCTGCTTTTGGCTGGTGTGCGAGGTTCATACTCTGACGACCTGTTGGTGCAAAAGGTAGAGCAGGCACTGGGGACGCAAGGCATCGTTATTCCTCATGTGACCGTACAGCGCGTTGAAGCGATCCCTAAAGGAGCCAGTGGGAAAGCGCCGTTGATTAAGTCCCATCTCGCTCACGTTTCTCCTAAGGATTTGCAGCGACTAACCAGAGTAAGAAGCATAGAAGTTGCTTCGCAATAAATGGACAAGGGACAGGTGCAGACGATGTTTGAGCAGAGTATGTTCACTGAACACAGGAGATGCAGTAGAACCCTTTGACAAACATGCGAGAGAAATTGTGATCAGCGTTTGAAACCACCGTGCGAAAGCGACTGCAGACAGTGATAAAACATTTCCCATGTTCAGTTACTTTTCTAGAAAGCCTGAACTGATATTTCCTTTAAGAAAGGAGGTGAGAACAGTGAAAGTGAAAGACCCTGTGTGCGGTATGGAAATTGATCCCAAACAAGCGGCTGGTACATCCGAATATAAGAGTCAGACATACTACTTCTGCTCGGCAGGCTGCAAGAAAGCATTCGACAAAGAGCCGGAAAAATATGTCGGGCAGGCCAAGGATCACAGCGAACACCACTGATCGGGTGGTTATAACCGAGGCGGTCATCCTCTGACCGCCTCTTGCTTTGTGTAGCCAACCGTCGCGTTTATCCTTACCGCAGTACCGCCCGACGCAGATCATCTCCCCATGAAACCATAAGCAGAGCAAAATGAATACGGCATCCACCCAACAAACAGGCGTTTGACGCACAACCGCGCCTGCGCCGTTTTGCCTACATATCATTACGCTGAACAGCGCTTCAATTCGCTTACCTCTGAGAGTATTGTAAAAGTAATCGATTGGCACATGCTCAAAAAAGGTGTTTCGTACTCGTAAACATTTACAAAGAGGGTAATTCAATGAAACTGCAAGGTAAAGTTGCACTCGTGACGGGTGCAGGTTCAGGAATTGGGCGCGAAATCACCAAGATATTCGCCGCCGAAGGTGCTCAGGTCGTCGCGGCAGACGTTGTGACAACCGGACTGGACACACTCACACAAGAAATCAGCGCAGGAGATACGAGGCTGAAGACAGTCGTCGGCGATGTCTCTGTTCGTGCGGATGCTGAACAAATAGTGGATACGGCATTGGATGCCTATGGTACGTTGGACATCGTGGTGAATAATGCCGGAATCATGGATGATTTTATGCCCGTAGCCGACTTGGATGATAGCCTGTGGCGCAAGGTGATGGGTGTGAACTTGGATGGTCCGATGTTCATCTGCCGCAAAGCGCTTCAAACGATGCTCGCCAATGAAAAGGGCGTGATCGTAAACGTGGCATCCATTGGCGGTTTGTTTGGGGGACGTGCAGGTGTGAGCTACACAGCTTCCAAACATGCCGTGATTGGACTGACGCGCAGTATCGCCTACCAGTACGCCAAGAAAGGGATCCGCTGTAACGCGATCTGTCCCGGTGGTGTCGCAACCAACATTAGCGTCCATAACCCCAGTCCACTGGGCTACGAACGGTTACAAACGACACTGCCCGCTGCCATCCGCACGGCGCAGCCAGAAGAACTGGCGCGCGTTGTCCTGTTTCTCGCTTCAGACGATGCCTCATTCGTAAATGGCGAAATCCTGGTCGCAGATGGCGGCTGGACGACCGGATAGATTTCGCTCGTGTTCAGAATAGGTGAAATACAGAAACCATCTTGATTTCACTCGTTTCGTACATGAGCCAAATGATCTCCCTTGAACGGAGGTGAATGATGAAAAAATGGATATGGCCTGTAGCTGTCGGTGTGATTGTGGTCGTGGCTATCCGGTTGACACGACGTGGTAGTTCAGAAGGCGATATTCGCTGGTTGATTGAGGACGCACAGACAGCGGCCTTGGATGGAATGAACCGAGGCAGTCCCAACGTGCTGGATACCTATTTTGCAACCGTCAAGGAAGGTGCGCAGGAAAACGGACTGACCGAAACGCAGGGAGCTTATAAAAACTTCGTTACCCAGATGAGTGGTGGTTCAGTGCAGATCCACTCATTCAAAATCGAAGCGATTGAAGTGCATGAAGAGGCTGGCCTGGCGCGAGTGACCTATCAACTGCACTTGAGTGTCATTCGTGGTGGCTCGGCAGTCTTTACCGTTCGGTTCACACAAGATTTGGCGGTACTCAGAACGCCGCGTGGCTGGCGCATTTCAGGCGGCGACACACCACAAATTCAAGAAACAACTGGCGTTTGGCCTCCACGCTGAGGGAAGATATATGAATTCCAAGTCGTATGTTTTCCCCAAGCCTTGGTTTGTTCGCAACCATTTGCTGCGGCGCTGGCGCGAAATTGCTAGCATCCTCACACGGCATGGTTTGGGTTGGATCCTGGCAGAAGTCGGTTCGGAGAGTCTGATCCCGTTTGAACGCGGCTGGTTGGGGCATCCTCGGCGTGAAACGCCTTATGGACGCGCGGAACATTGGCGGATGGCGTTTGGGGAGTTGGGTCCGACCTTCATTAAGCTTGGTCAAATGCTCAGTATGCGTTCTGACCTCCTCCCGCCAGACTATATCGCTGAACTATCGAAGCTCCAGGATGCTGCGCCGCAAGTACACTTTGAACGCATCTGCCAGATCATCTGCGACGAGTTAGGACAGCCACCGGAAAAGATATTCTCAGAATTCTCGCCTCAACCCCTGGCTGCCGCGTCTATCGGTCAAGTCCACACGGGCATGTTGAAAGATGGGCGGGCTATTGTCGTTAAAGTCCAACGACCGGGTGTGCGCGAGCAGGTTGAACAGGATTTAGAAATCCTGTTCGGTCTGGCCGAGTGGTCAAAAACGCATACCGCCTTGGGGCGGACTTATGATCTCTCTGCATTGGTGGATGAATTTGCCTTTACCCTGCGCAATGAACTGGACTATCGGCGCGAAGGACAGAACGCAGATCGTTTTCGCCGTAACTTCACAGACTACCCTGGAATTCATGTGCCGCAAGTATATTGGGAATACACCACTGACCGTGTCCTCACCATGGAGCGAGTTGGCGGTATCAATATTGCCGACGTTGCGGAGCTAGATCAAGCCGGCATCAGCCGTCGGATGGTAGCCGAAAATGCTGTGAACCTCATGCTCAAAGAGGTTTTTGAGTTTGGATTTTTCCATGCTGATCCCCATCCAGGTAATTTTTTTGTGCAGCCAGATGCCTCCATCGCGTTAATCGACTTCGGAATGGTGGGATATGTGAACCAAGAGTTACAGGATGTGTTGTTATCAGTCGGACTGGCGGTGACGCGGCAAGACGCAGAGCGACTGAGTGATGCGTTTTTCGCGTTAGGAGTCGCTCAGGGAAATGTCAATCGAGTCACACTGCTACGCGACCTTGATGATTTTCTGAGTCAGTATGCAGGACGCTCCATACAAGAATTGGCAGCGACGCAAGTTACCAGTGAAGTGTTGAACATTGCCTTTCGCCACCGCCTACAACTGCCGGGTACGTTAGTCATGCTGCTACGACTCATGGCGATGAGCGAAGCCTTAGGCGCGCGTCTTGCGCCCGATTTTCGCTTGTTCGAATTCGCCGAACCCTATCTAAGACAGGTTTGGTTTCAAAACCGCTCACCTGAAACCATCGGTCGGCGACTTGTACGCTCCATAATTGATGCGACTGAATTTAGCATTGAACTCCCCCGTCGCTCAATGCGGCTACTGAATCAATTGGAGCAGGGCGAGTTAGCGTTCAATGTTCATCATGAGAGTCTCGATGAAGTCGTCCAGCAATTTCAACGGATGACCAATCGGCTTGCCCTCGCAATTCTGCTCGCCGCGACCATTGTGGCGCTCGGGCTGGTCATGGTGATTTATCATCCGCTGGGTTGGGAGCAATACGGCGGGTGGGTGTTTGGAATAGGATTTTTGCTGTCGCTAGCATTTGGCGGGAGGTTGATGTGGAACATGTGGTGGTCTGGGAGAAAGTAGGCTTTACCGCTGGATTGCCCGCTGCCGCCTACGCCGTTTGGCGCTTTTGTCAGGAGGTAGAAACAGGTAAAGTCGTAATTGTTATGGTGTGAACTTCGATCAGGTAGGGAGGTACGATGTCTCATCACAAGGTTCGAGTAGCTGTCAATGGATACGGTGTCATCGGGAAGCGTATCGCCGACGCGGTTGCTATACAAGACGATATGGAATTGGTTGGCATTGCTGATGTCGTCAGCGATTGGCGCGTCAAGGTAGCTGTTGAGAAGGGTTATCCCGTATTTGCTTCGAGCGTTGAAGCGGCTGACAAAATGCGCGCGGCTGGTATCCCATTGACCGGTACACTTGATGATTTGCTCAAACAGGTTGATGTGGTTGCCGATGCCACCCCGAAAAAGGTAGCCTCCGCCAACCTTCTAAAATATCGTGCTGCTGGTGTGAAGTCCATCTTTCAAGGCGGCGAAAAACACAGCTTGACCGGCCACTCTTTTGTCGCGCAGGCGAACTATGCCTCTGCGCTAGGGCGAGACACAACGCGCGTTGTGTCCTGCAACACTACCAGTATCGTTCGCACATTAGGAGCACTCAAGCAAGCCGGACTGCTCAAGAAGGCTCGTGGTGTTTTGATTCGCCGCGCAACGGATCCTTGGGAATCCGATCACTCTGGTGTGATGAATACAGTTGTGCCTGAGACCACTATTCCATCGCATCAGGGGCCAGATGCCCAGACGGTTATCCCTGATCTAGATATCGTCACCATTGCTGTAGTGGCGGCACATACGACTAGTCATCTGCACAGTTGGAATGTAGAACTCACGCGCTCTGCAACCAAAGATGAAGTGGTGTCCGCCTTCCATTCTGCGCCACGTATCGCTTTCCTGCAGGCGTCGGACGGCATAGTTGCATTGAACAGCACTCTAGAGATGATGGCAGACTTGGGGCGACCACGCGGTGATATGTGGGAGGTCGGCTTATGGGAGGACAGCCTGACAGTGAAAGGAAATGAGGTATTCTACAACTATCAGGTCTACAATCAGGCCATCGTCGTTCCAGAAACGATAGATGCGATTCGTGCGCTCACCAGCATTGAGCAGGATGGCATGAAGTCTATTGCCAAAACTGACCAAGCGATGGGCCTTGTGCGAGAGTTTGTTGGGCTACGCGCGACAGTTGCAAACTGAGTTCAATTGGATGGAGCCGTTAAATCAGCATCTTTATGGACGTGAACACAATCCCACTCGAACTTGATATACAGATGTTTTTGCGTCTGCTGATCGCCGTAATTTTAGGCGCGTTCGTGGGCTATGAACGTGAGCGCGCCGGCAAACCCGCAGGAGTGCGGACTCATGGCATGGTCAGCCTTGGAGCACCGCTGTTTGCGGTCGTGTCGCTGCACAAATCGTCACTGGTATCGGCTTTCTTGGCGCAGGGGCGATTTTGCACCAGCGCGATAACATCCATGGATTAACTACGGCTGCCAGTCTATGGGTCACAGCAGCGATTGGGCTTGCCGTTGGTGTGGGAATGGTGTATATGTCGCTAGCGACAGCCATTCTGGTCTTCTTGTTGCTAGGTTTTGGTCCACGTCCCGGTCGAAAGGCATCCCAAGAGATGCTAGAGTAAACCTTTGAGACTTACTTACAGGTTAACTCCACACTTTATGGGACTTCGGAAACAGACAGCAGCGACTACTTCGAAAAGTTTAACAGGAATGCAATACTTATCTCACATCTTTGGCACAAAGCACTGTTAGGGAGTATGTTCAAGGATGATTCATCCCTGGCATGTTAGGTGGCATTTGAGTAGGTACTTTTTCTGTACCACTCGCGTTCATGCCCGGCATACCCGACATCGAGCCGTTGTCCGATTTTACCTTCGCTGTCTGACTGGCGGTATAAATCATCCAGATAAGAAGTGCAATTATAATTATTGCTACTATCCAATTCATCCGTATGCCTTTTTTATTCGGGATGGTTTGCTGGGGTATTGGGTCTTCCAATGGAGCTTATCGCAACCTCTCATTCAATCCAAGTTTTCGATGATAATTGGGAGTTTAACCTATAAGTCACTATCTACAACCCGCTAAATGGCGTATACAACACCCAATACAGTTCCGCTAGATTCAGGCATCGAAATAATCATCACAGTTAGGTATCTGATAGTATAAGCACGTTGTATAGTGAATATTGAACGATGGGATACGCTGCGCAGCATATCTTTAACAAACATAGTGCAATTCATTTGCTATCATTTTGGCACATCTTCTATCACGATCTTTCTGGGTAGAGCCTCCGACCATGCCGATAATCGTTTCTTCACTTAGCTGGTTGCGGCCCATTCACTTCTGACCGATATGCGCTTTTGGTGCGCTTTATTTCCGCAGGATAGCACGCCACCCCACCTTCATAGCTGCCAGCAGCTACGGACTACGGGTGCGCGTCTGCCTTGTGGCGGACGAGTTGCAAAGAACGCAACTCGTCCTCATGCGCCCCCGTGCCGCCCTTTGGGTGAAGGTGGGCGACCCCGACGTGCTATTTGCCCTGCGTAAAGCGCACCTTAACAAAAGCATATCGGGTTATCGACTGAATGGATGCACCGTTACCCAGGCCGCGTTAGCTCGAAAGGGCGCGCTGTAAGTTTTCCCGGAGCCACTGTGCCCCGACGGACTCCTAGAATCAGTCGCGCTGACTGCGATAAGCCAAACGCTCTCGATCCTGTGATGTGGGATACATCTTCTCCAGAGGAGATTTAAGATGTGTTTTGGCAAGCCACACACAGCCCATCGAGCGCAGATCGTCGCGGATGAAGCAGTGAGAAACAAGAAGCTGCTTACCGGAAGGGTCAACGTCTCGTGGTCATCCTACAAGGGATGCCGGGGCGCATCCGGGCGGCAACCTGCGCGTAAGAGTGTCTTTCATTTCGTCTTTTCTCAGTCAGGAGTAAACAAACATGACTGATATAACCAAACACGGCTGCCGCGTTGGTACAGCGCGTATCGATTATCAGGGACGTGTCGGACAACGGGTGCTGAATACGACGGTCAAAAGTGGCACGGGATTGGGTGCAGTGTTCGCGCCAACCTGGAAGATGGTCATGGCATCGAAACAGAACACGATTTCGTGGCAGTCTTACATTGAGGAATATACGGCACTGATGCGGCAGCGCTATCGGGCGAATCCGGCGGCGTTTCTGGAGGCTCTGAGCAGCGATGAATTGATCGTGTGCTGCTACTGTAAGGATACGCACGCGACCACGAAGCACTGCCATCGCTATATCCTAGTCGAAATCCTCGAAAAGGTGGCGGCACATCACAACATCAGTTTCGAGTATATCGGAGAACTTCGCAGCAACCGGTGACAAACCGGTTGTTTTTTGTCTTACACCACTACCAATTGAATAACAGGGAGTTTACGATGAACCCAATCATCATACACACCGACGGAAGCTGCGAGACACAAACCCGGCTCGGCGGTTGGGCAGCGGTGCTTCGGTGCGGTGAGCATGAGCGCGTCTTACAGGACAGCGCCTCAGATACGAGCGTGAACGCGATGGAACTTACCGCGGTTATTGAAGCCTTGAAGGCACTCAAACAGGCGGGTTCTTCAGTGCAGCTTTTCAGCGACTCCAATTACGTCGTGCGCGGCGTGAACGAATGGCTTTCAGATTGGTTGAAACGCGGCTGGAAGAACGCGCGGGGTGAGCAGGTTGCCAATCTCAACCTGTGGCAGCAGCTCAAGCCGCTACTGGAACAGCACAGTGTCACACTTACTTGGATACCGCGTGGACAGAACGCTCAGGCAGATGGTCTGGCGCAGTCGGCACGACAGGCACAGAAACCGGCGGATGATGCTGGCAGTACAACTGCTCCCACCATGCCGCCCCAGGCTGTGTCGGAATTTCACCTGATGATTGCCGGATCGCGCTATGCTACTCGCGAGGCATTAGACTATGCGCGTAGAGTCGTACGCCGCGCCCATGAACTCGGTCATACCATCGTTGTAGGCGACAACCCAAAAGGTGTGGACATGTCGGTAGTGCAGGAATGCCGTCGGTTGAAGGCCAAAGTGGTTGTGGTTGGTATAACGAACAACCCTAGGAACGGCGGTTGTTCACATAGCAGTTATGTTAAGGTTGAGCGGGATACCTACCGTTCAGCCGGTGGTTATCTGTTTGATCGGTATCACACTCGTGACCGCTGGATGGTGGACAACGCCCAGCGCGGTATGTTCATCTGGAACGGTGACAGTAAGGGGACGAAGGCCGGGTATGACTACATGGTGAGCCGTCAGAAAGAGGCACACCTCGTTACCTTCGCTTTGAAGGGAGCGCGGCATGGCTGAACAACACATCCTCGCGGTTCATACCTATGGTTCACAGCGGGTGAAACGACCCGACACGAACCAAATGGTGAGCGCCTATAAGATCGGGTACAGCAGCGCCGCCTGTGAGGTGCTGCTGGCGCTGTATGAGACAAAAGCCCGCGATGTGTCGTCATCTCATGCGACTTACCGCTACGTTCAGATTGACGGCGATACCTCCGTCAGACACGGCTACCTGCTGCTGAGCGTGACCGACGACGAATTGGCACGGGCGAAAGCCGTGGCGTGTCGTCATCACCGAGCAGCGGTTTTCGTTTGGCGTGAGGATAAATGGCTGGAGCTGCCCAACAGCCGGGATAATCGCTATGTCGAGCCTGTCGGACATTCCGGCCCGGGTTTCAATCCATCGGGATTTCGTCCTGTTTCACCCTCAAGTGGCGAGAAAGAACCCGCCGTCGAAGGCATCCGGGTTGAAAAAAGCCAGCGTAATCCACAGGAGCGCCCGTGGTGGTGGATTTTAGGCGATACTTACCCGCAGCGTGAAACACTTAAACGGTTTGGGGCACGGTTCAGCAGCAGACACCGTGCCTGGTATTACGTCGGCTGGGAACTTCCAGACGGAATCCAGAAGCTTGTTACCCATATCGCGGACGCACATGATACAGATGTGGAAGCGAAGGCAGCAGACTTACCAACGATGAGTCCTGAATTGGAAGCACAAATTTTGGAAGTGCTCGCACAAGACGACGCAGCGGTATCTCACGGTCAAGTCACTTCAGTTGAAGATACGCATCTGAAGACCGAGCCACCGGTTGAAACTGAAAAGCCTACGATACGGGTGATGAAACCGATCTCAATCCCTACGGATGGCACACCACTCAATGAAGTACAGACTGCAATTGTTCAGGCGAAGACACAGCCCACATCTGTCATACATTCGGACGCTTTTTCCCAGAAACGCACACTGGTTGCTATCGGGCAATCCTGCGTCGGTGAGCTGACAGGCAGCATTAGCGGGAATGTGTGGTGTTATGGCTATGCTATTCATGATGGCATCTGCATCTTTGTGAACATGGGCGGGCCGCGCATGGCCGTCGAAGCGATCCGGGCGAAGTTCAGCAAAGGCGAAATCGTCAACTGTGTTCCGTGGGATGCCCCTGCTGTCGAACTGACCGCAGGTGAAGAGAACAGCGGCATGTATCACGACTACATGCAGAACATCCCCGAAGCGAAGTTCACCTCGCTCATTCTGTGTCACGATCTGCTGGTTAATCCGAACTACGGTGGCAACTCAACGACCTTCATCCTCCGCACCGACGAGGCACAAGCAGCGGCCAAACTCAAGCATTACATCACCGAACTGGTCAAAGTACCAGTGTTTGATGACTGGGCAGGCTACCTATATCACGCCGGACAGACCGCCATGCTCCTTCGTCAAACACGCTCCGCTGGTGAAATAGACCTGCTCACAGTCGATTTGGACGTAGATGCTTGGACACGGCTCATCACGGGTGGTATTGAACAGGGCGTGATCACTCTTCCCACCGCCAGTTAATTTTATCCCATTTGTTTCACAGCCGTCTGTCAGTTCTCTGGCGGGCGGCTGTTTTTGATTCTGTGAAAGGAACTTTCTCATGGCACGGGCCGAGAGCAAAATGGTCATGGGCTATCTGCCCATTGAAGAACATCATCACGCTGCCATCCTGTCGCTGGTTACACCTGCTACACCCGCCGTGAAGCTGCTTGACCCATTTGCCGGGGATGGGCTGTTTCTCGATGTGGCATCGAGTGCATTGAATGTCACGCCGTATGCCAATGAGTTGGACGGCGAACGTGCTCAGGACTGTATCGAGCGTTTCGGCCCCAAACAAGCGGTGCGCTGTGATGTCGAGCGACTGCTGGCCTCCAGCAACGCATTTGGCGCGGCGTGGCTCAACCCCCCATATGACCACGACAAAACCGCCAAGGCCAATAAACGGGTCGAATTTGCTTATCTCCGTCACAGTTGGAAGTGGCTGCAAGAGGGAGGCTTGGCGCTGTGGTGCATCTACAACCAGCACATCACTGAAGATGCTGCGGCATTTTTAGCTAAGAACAGCAGTCGTGTCGATGTGTGGGCACTGCCCGGGAAGCATCAGGGCGAATATGACCAAGTGATCGTCGCCGCCATCAAAGGCACACATCCTGATCCGAAGGAACTCTACCAACACATTCTGGACGGGAAAGCTCATCCTCAACGGCTAACGATACAGCCTGAGCCGCTGTATAAACTGCCTAGGCCGCCTCAGATTTCCCGCTTCGTCTTCGCTCCCGACATCATCGACGAAGAACAGGGCTTGCGCCTCATTCAAGAACAGGGTGCATGGAAGACCAACGGTTTTCAGTCGCTCTTGGAAGTCCCGCGTCCTACGGAGCAGATTGAACCGGTTGTTGCCCCACGTCCCGGTCACATGGCATTAGTGCTGGCCGCGGGGGTTGCCAACGGTGCTGTTATCCAGACCGACGATTACGGGCGCGTGGCGGTTCGCGGCAAAACCCAACACGTCGAGCAGATTGCCCGCGTCGAAGTTGAAGCCGCCCCCGGTGACCCGGAACGACAGGTCAAGAAAACGACCATCCGCCTCAAACCAACCACCATCCTAACGCTACTGGCGCAGGACGGCACGGTGGTGGAGATGGAAGGCGATGAGGCGCTGCTAGGCTTCATCACGGCCAACAAGCAGGTATTGACCGATTATCTCAACCAGAAATTTAAGCCAATGTATGGCTTTGATTTCGCTGGAATGGGACGCTGGTTGGATCGTATCCGCTTGAAGGGTAAGTACCCGATGTACACCGCCCAGAAGCATGTGGTCGGTGCGACGGTACGCGGCTTCCAGAATCGAGACAGCATCCTGCTGGTTGGAAGTATGGGCACTGGCAAGACGCTCATGGGAGGATCTACCGCTATCAGCATCGCCTCCGGTGTGGTCGAACAACTGCGTGGGCAGATCGCGGATGACCAGGTGGTGCTGATTGTCGCGCCGCCGCATCTAGTCGAGAAGTGGAAGCGGGAATTGCACAGTATCAGCCGCAACCTGTATGTCGAACGTTTGGATCGCCACGAGAAACGCTCAAACTGGCATTTATTTGAAAGGTAGACTGCTCCGCCTTGTACTCATCCGTATCTTTCCAGTAGGCGCTGTAGGGATACGGCTTCTCACCCTGATAAACTCGGGCGAACGAACCTTCGCCAAAGTGATAGAGGTAACGTAGAACAATCATGTGCCAGGTGCAGTCGGGAAAGGTTTTCATGATTTGCCACTGCGGAACGGCAGTCTCCACCATCTCCCGCATCTGGTTGAGTTCTTCTTCCGACCAGAATACGCGCTTCGCACCACGCCGGAAATCAAAGTCGGATATGCTGCCATCCCGCCAGTGAATCGTCATCCGACGGTTCAGACGGTCAAGCTCGGTTACTTTCGCGTGGTATGCCAGTGCCTGAAACAATTCACGGCGATGTTCAGCCGGGACTGCCTGCCAGTTGGCGATAATTTTCTCCAGCACCGGGCGCATATCCAGCAGTGACTGCCGCTGCCGATTGCCTGATTGCAACTCAGCCAGTTCAGCCGTCAGTCGCACGATGGTGCGCTCGTTGGCTTCGTAACTGGCTTGAAGCTGCCGTACCATCTCCGGGTTTTGCAGGGTCTTGAGGTTCTCCATGATGGCGAGTTTCGTGCGTTCCGCGTTGCGGACTTCGTTTTCCATCCGACGCACCTCACCATAGCCGTCCCGCCGGGTGCTTTCTAATGCGGACTGCCATGCGCTCTCGTCCAGTGTCGTCGCTTCCAATCGCTCCAGCAGTAAGCGATCAATCGCTCCATCCAACCAATCGGCTTTGACCCGGAAGACCATTTGGCTGCGAAGGTTACTCAGCTCATAACCGTAGTTGTCGTTGATGTTGTTATAGGAACTGTACATGCGGCGATGCGGCGCACCGGAGACATCATCCGAGAAGATCAATCCGGCATACACGGGTGGCTGGCAGCCGCGCTTCGCTTTATCATGCCGGACAAAGGGACGCTGCGGCATGTAGTTGGGGTTGGGATCACCCTGAAAATCTACGTCTGATAGCGCATTGAAGGCGCACATGAAGTCATCTTCATTGACGAGCGCTTCATGATTGTGATAGTACAGGATCACACCCTTCTTGACCCAGTGACCCAGATAGACGACGTTGGTGAACATCTGCTGCAAACCCGAATACGAGTGCATCAACCGTCCGGTATGAATCGAGTGATGTTTCACGATGATGTTGATTTTGAACCCATCCGGCACCAGTTCGTAGACATTTTCCGGCATGAACGGACCGTGTTCCTCAATGTATTCCCATGCTTGCTTGAGGTTGCGATTAAAACGCTTGAAGATGGTGAAGTAGGCTCGTACCACTGCCGCACAGGGTTCAAACGGCACATACTTCTTGTAGGTGGGATTGCGTGTGCCATCGGGCAGTTTTTGGCGCAAATCGACCATATAACCGAAGGCGACGCTGCGACCTGACCACAAACCCTGATCGACCAGATATTCCCGGCTGCGTCCCAACCGCCCGCGAATGTGATATTCCAGATAATCGGCGGCTGCCTGTGCTTCTTCGCGGAAGTTCTTCATATCGTATACACCCATCGTCGGATGGGTAAAGTCATACACCGTCCTCTGCGTCATCACGCGCACATGATTGCGTTTGCAGGCATCAATAAAGATATTGGTCTGAATCTGGGTGATGTCACGGAAAAAGCGGTCAACATCCTGCGCTGCCACCAGCCCGATTTCGCCATTCTCAATCAGTTCCATTAACCGCGATAATCCGGGACGTTCGCTGATTTTCTTCGAGCCGCTGATCCCGGCATCCATGTCGATCATCAGGATGCTGTCGTGTGCCCATCCCTGACGGACGAGACGCTCAAACATATCCACTGTTTGCAGGGTGGTGTTGATGTTGCCAATCTGGGCATCGGACGACTGGCGGTAATAAATCGCGGCAGGACGATCCACCGGCAGCGGCTGCTGTCGGTAAGGGTCAATCTGCTGTGTTTCGGCACGCCGGTATTTGGGCATTTCTTCGTCTCCTCGAAATGAAAAACGCCCTGTCCTGGGCAAGTGATGCGACAAGACAGAGCGCGTTGGGTTACAATGCTCTCAGCCCTGCAATGTGACCTCATCACTTGCCGGGTCAGCCAGATCGGGGTGGTGGAACACTTCGGTCTGGCGCAACAACGAATTGTCTTCAGTGTACTCACTTTCGTCCAGTCGCGCAACAATGCGAAGCATGGAACGATACAGCGACAGCAGATTGATGCCGCCGTTTTCCGTGATATTTTGTTGTTCATCTGACAGACGCTCAGGCTTCAACGGCTGCCTCCTGCGTGATCTGACTCTTGTGATGTTTGACTGCCTCCAGAATGAAATGACGTGCCATAAACGAGCTGGGTAGATTGAGCCGCTTTGCCAGCGTTTCAATCTCGTCCTGCTCCACTTGGGTGAGTCGAATGCTGAACATCAATGCTCGTTTCGGCTGTCGTTCAGGTAGGGTGGAATTCAGTTGGGTGGTCATCTGATAAGTCTCCTCGTCGTACCGACAAGTTCAGCCTATCACACTGACCTCGCTCAACTTAGCAAATATTACAGTTTTGACCCGTCAGTTTTGACAAATGAGTTAGCAAGATTTCATTGATTTTCAGTGTTTCGTGTAATTTTTCCGGCGATGTGGTGAAAGATTAAAATGTGTCCCTGGAGTAAGGGAAAATCATAAGTAGAGCAGGCTAATTTCAATCTGAAAATGCTGCCTTATGGATTTACTCAGGCTTCAGGTATTCAGCCACTCAATAAAGTCTGGGGCAGTTGCCGCTTTTCGTAGATTGTCGACTTCATAAGATAGTGACAGGTCGCTTTCAGTGTAAACCGCATTAGGGGTGCAAACGACAGCTATGATCTTGGAGTAGCGACGGAAATTATAGTTTTGCCCGATGGGTGAATGTAGCAGTTCAGCTTTTACAGTCTGCCATTTGAGAACAGCTTCATCAAGACGTAGACGTGCATTTTTAAGAGCGTGGTACTCACCAATATCTTGTCCGACGCTAAAAACAACAGCCTTGCATGAAATAATCAACAGCGAGTCGCCAGACTCACCAATGGCATCGATGTCTGTGATCTGATTATTTTTACTGTCACCTTGGCGAATAAGGTGTATTTGACGCATAGCTCGTAGTTCATCAGATGGCTTCCAGAGTGAGGCATCGATATAACTCTGTATAGCATCCTCAAAGTGAATACCGCGCTGATTTCCGATTCCACCACCCAAATTTGGGAACCGAAGTATCATTCCCAACCTGTCTTTCACACTCGCATGATCGATGACAATCCATTGCTTATCGCCCATAACTACCCCTGGTAGTAAGGGATGTGTGCTTGTCTCTAGTCTTTCCATTTCATCCAACAACTGTAAAGGAGTAGCGGGCAAATCAGCACCGGGAAATAGGTTTTTAATCACCGAAACCAATTCATCAAACGCGGGCCAATAATCCACTACAAAATCAACCCGTTCGTGTACAGAGTAGCCATACATCGCTATGTTGATGCTGTGTTCTGGTGCGCTGACTGAAATAGGCAGCAGCAAACCTGCCAACAGCATCAAACTAAACCCATCTCGACGCAGCCATTGTTTGTTACCGTTGTCTGTCAACTTGTATAGATTTGAGATGTGCTTCAATGGCACTGGTGAGTATAAGTAGTATGTCGGAACAAATGGTGGTGTCTCCAAATCACGAAATTCAAAGTAGGGTAACTGTATTGAAACTGGGTAGTAAACTTTATCTACCACCAGCAGTGGTGATTTTTCAGATAGATCATTTTGGCTCGGAATAGTTCCAGCGAGTCCAGAAATCCCGATATTCTGACGTGCGTCAAACATCCTGCCTGCTTCCCGCTTGCTTTCTGTGATAACTGGATCGGGGAGGCGTTTTGAGCTGATCCTGAACGGTATTTCTCTGCCAGCAGCGCCATATTTAATGTGCAAATCCCCCAGATCGTAGCACCCGGCGACAAATGCTAAAACATGGTTAGCGATGGATTGAGTTAGTGGAAAACTGAGCTGTGCATCGAATTGTTCTGAATCGTCTTTGCGGTGTGAGCGTGTTGACAGAATTATAGCAAGGGTCAAACAGTAGTTTTCGAAGCCCTCATCCTCAATGTAATGAATGCTTGGGAAGCGTCGTAAATACCATAGCCACTGCACAGGCGAAAATCGCTGTGCCATTTTAACCAACCCGTTTTCCACAGCACCCAAACACTGTTTGAGATACGGCTGGGCTTCTACTGGATCAATTAAGCCATCCCCAGATACAGTGGGTCTTGTAACAGACTTAGACCATGTTGCACTCTGCTTTTTAGCATCTTCGAGTGCTTTTCTGATCTTTTTCTCTTCTGTCTTTACCAATTTCTCCATATGGAGATGCGATAGAATGAAATCCAATGCTGGTCCTTTATCTGGTCATCAAACCCTCGGAGCAGAGGCAGAACTTTCTATGTTAAAATGATTGTACTGAATGATGTGTTTTGAGAGATGAGTGAGGTTTACTGGATGATTCCCAACCCTCCTACAATGACAGTTCCCCTGCGAACCGATCAGCATGGCGCAATTCGGGTTGGAAACACGCGCGTGCTGCTTGAATTGGTCATTCATGCTTACTATATGGGCGAGACTCCTGAAGGGATTGTCGATAGCTACTCCAGCCTGACAACCGCTGATGTCTATGCAGTCATTGGTTACTATCTGGCAAATCGGGATGAAATCGATGATTATGTGCGGCAACGTGACGAGCAGGCAGATCAAATTCTCCGCGATATGGAAACCAACATGACACCGGAAAGTCGCGCTCTGCGAACTCGTCTACGCGCTTATCAGGAACAGCAAAAAGCCCACAAATGATCCGTTTCCTCCTTGATGAAAACTTCAACGGCAAAATTGTACGTGGTTTACGCGCCCGAAAACCCGAGGTAGATATGATTCGGGTGCAGGATACTGAAATTTCGGGTGCAGATGATCCGACGGTGCTGGAGTGGGCTGCGAAAGAAGGGCGTATTCTGCTCACGCATGACCTGGACACCATGACAAAGTATGCCAATGACCGGATTGAACAAGGATTGCCACTGGCGGGTGTCATCTTCGTCCGTGATATACTGCCGATTGCTAAAGTGATTGATGATCTACTGACAATATTGGGGGCAAGCGAAGCAGGTGAATGGGAAAATCGGACGGATTTTCTGCCTTTGTAGTTGCCCGGCATGGCAGTAGTGTATGATATAGTATGCTCACCTCCCATATATACGCACCTACACCTACATACGAAGCATCGATCCCACCCCCCATCTGCCAACCCCCAACATGTCGCACCTCCCATACGGCAACCAGTAAACCAATCCTTGCGTCACGCACGCCTCATTCAGTCTTGAAAAATGGTGTGATGTCAGCTTGGATGTAAGGTTCGAAATGATTACTTCTAATTAGTGCTCGGTGAGGTGGTTGACTCAAAATAAGTTCACGACATATATCTCGATCTGGCTTCGAAACCAATCCTAAATTGTCGGACATCACTTTTGCATCGTCACCTTCAAGCTGAAGCGCAATTTTGGTCCCTACAATATCAAAAATGACGCGATCAAAATCCTTTACACTTTGAGATGCCAGCAATATCCCCACACCATATTTGCGTGCCTCGCGTATTAGTTCAGTAAGCGTCTCTTCATAAGACAATTTATGAGCTTCATCTATCACTGCGAATATGCGTAGATGGTTAGAGGGACCCTGTGCAAGCATATATGAATACAATTTCTGTAATACAAACCGACTCACTGCAACCATTAGTTCTGTGGTTGCAAGATTTGACAACCTTATGATCGTGGTGTGTTTGAGGATACTTTCGAATTCCTCTCCGTTCGATGCATCAAGAAAAACACCTGTTTCGAAAAGTGGTTGAACCCGTCGGTTGAGGTTTCGTACATTTCCTCCCTCCGTCGATTCTTTATGTTGCAGGATTGCCCAAACTTGTGAGAGGGTGGGAGCCGGATTTTCCCAAGAGTCCTTATTTCCGATTGCAAAACCATTCTGAATAAATGCTTGCCCTATGCTGTCTCGCAAAATCGCATGTTGAATGTCCCCAAGACCAAATATCTTAGCGAGGCTTGCCGCAACTTGGTATACAACCTTCATATAATTCTGTTTTTTCCCAGAGTGCGGGTCAATTGGAACTTCCAATGGATTAACTTCAATTCCATCGGCTGCATCCAAGACCTGTGCTTGCGTACATTCTAAGAAGGTGGAACCAGCACGATTGACGAGGTTGTCTGACATATACTCGCCCTGAAAATCGAAGATTATTGCAGGAATTCCTAATCTTGAAAGTTCCCAGATGAAAGCACTCGCTGTCTGCGTCTTGCCAGCCCCGCTTTTTCCAACAATCAGAACATGTTGATTTGCTAATTTTTTGGGTGTTAGTGTGAACGGATCCCAGAAAACAACATGATCGGTATCATAATCAATCCCTAACCTGACACGTTCTGGCTGAGAACTGTCTAGATTACTCGTTATTGATTGAACTACGTCAAGAATTTCGGCATCAGTCGAAATATCAGCATTTTCTTCAATATTTGTCTGATTTTGAGCTTTTATCTGGGTATCAGAAGGAACAGGTTGAACCGTAGTTGTATGTAGACGCGGCGATGGATGTGGTTCAAATTCTGCCGGTGTGACTCGGACTGAAAATTCATCTGAGGCTTCAGAAATTTCTAGGAGTTGCTTGATCCGATCCGATCCAACGACAACGATTTTATTCCCTTGGAACTGATCGGGTAATTTACTTGAGCCTCGCAGGTTATAGATGTATCCAGTCTTATCGAACTCTAGTTGGAACTCTCCCCGTTCAATATCACGAACACATTCTTGCAAGGCAATAGCCGAATCGCTTTCTGCGATCAATAGTCCGTGTCGCTTTGAGCGATCAATGTAGAATTGAAGTAAGTTAGCAAGTTGCTTATTATGAATTTCGCGGTCTAGAACTTCACTTTCTTGCAATGGGGCGAAAGTTGCCTCAAGTACATCTTGAGTATTAGCATTTTTGACTGCAATTGCCTCTCTAAGTGCCATTTCCTCAGCAGGGTTTCCATATCCACTTCGAAATTTAACCTCAATTAGCTGCAATTGAAGTTTTCCAAGACCATTGGATTGAGCTAACATGAGGTCAGTACGATGTAATCGGATAGTTGTATCTTGGGCTTGACGCTTGTGTCCCGTGAAGAGATCAATGTGCGAATCGATTGGAATCAGCGTCCCTCCTGCAAGAGTACCTTCTTCTTCTAGCAGTAGGCGTGTGAGAGCCAACCCAATAATCTCACGAGCATCATTGGGGTTGTTAATCAGCTTAAGCACCAATCGTCCTGAGATAGACTTTAGAACATCCAGAATTTGAGCAGCTTGAAATCCGGTTCCTAAGATACCCATTTTTCTCAAACCGTCGCGGATCAGCTCTTCTATCTCAGCAAGCCAAAAGGTGGATACAATCAATCTGTGTCCAAGTCCATCCAGGAATTCGGGTGTGTAATCTATCAAGTAACTACGGACACTAACTCCGGGTGCGCTCCGAGGATTGTCGAAATATTCTATGCCAAAGTTGCGGTCGATGGTGAAAACCCAATCAGATCGTTCGTGAATCTGATTGATAATATGCTTGTCCGTATCAGATAGTTCTATCTGAATAGCAGGAACTTTGTCTAACGAATTGCCCCAATCGTTAAAACAAGCACCCAAACGTGCTACACCATCACTAATTCTGTAGAGTAGTTCGGCACAGTAATCTTCGGGTTCTATTTCGGTATTTTGACTAGGTACAACTTTGCGTGACCATGTAGCAGACTCTCCCCTAAGATCAAAATCAGCGCGATATTCCGCTAAAAGATTATGTAAACAGAAGCTGCCGACTCCAGAATTGGCTGGACGGGTAAGAACCTTGGTCGAAAAGCGGTCGATCAATACAGTAATGTGTGCCTCTCGGAAATTCACTGTTTTCCACTCGTTTTCGCGCACACGCTGTTTCGAAAAAGTGAGTTTTGGAAAAAGAGGATTCCTGTTAGGTTTAAGTAAAGCTTCGTCTACCTCTGACTGACTGCCTTCAGTGAGGGTGACTTCCTCCATCAGTTCATCGAAGGTGCTGGCCATAATCTCATAGCGCAGATCCCCATAAAAAGCCACATCATAATTCAACGCGTCAAATTCTTCAGATTTTTGGATTTCGCGTATTGCGTTCAGGACAAGGAGACCATCACCCGGATTGATAACATTCAACCGGAGTGTCGAAACATAAGTGTGATGTTTGAGATATCGCCAGATTTTGTTTGCTAAGTCTGCTGGTGTCACAGAGGTGATTTCGCCTCCTCCACCTTTGTGTCCGAGCAAACGAAGAGTCAAGCTCACAACTTTTCGGACATCGGA
This sequence comes from Chloroflexota bacterium, assembly GCA_020161935.1. Taxonomy (GTDB): domain Bacteria; phylum Chloroflexota; class Anaerolineae; order Aggregatilineales; family Phototrophicaceae; genus CFX2. Next base: position 180,219 of record JAIUNI010000002.1, on the reverse strand, counting down.
TGTATCTCCTTTCGGGAAAATACCCCAATAGAGATCAATGTTGTCACTGTTGATATAGATCCGACTAGGACCGAATGCTAATGCAGACGGTATATTCAAAGATGTAATGCGATCTACGCTATCTCGATTAACCATCTGGATTGCTTGTTGTTCGGTAACACCCTCCAATTTCGCGGACCAACTAAACAGTAGTTGTTGGTATTGCAGGACCCACAACAGTTTTATTGGGTGTGTGGGAGCAAGAATAACTAAATCTCCTTCATCGTCGGAAGCACCGACTCTGACGTGGATTGTGTCAATTCGATTAAGATGATGGGCTGCATCCAGTACATTGTTAACCTGACCATCACTCTTGGCTGTTTCCAGACGGTATTTAATTTCATCTAGTACTGCCAAATAGCGTGATACATATTCAATAATTTCAGGCTTAAATTCCCTCAGATCAAAGGTCTCTACCACGCCTGTCGGGTCTTTTTCTTGGAAAGCCTCGAACAGTGTCCTACGTGCCTGAGCAAATTCATCAAACGATTTGACATCCGAGAAACTAACCGGCACAGATTGTAGATCGTCTAGCTCTAATGTATTGCGATTGCGGCGATCAGCTTGCCAGATACCCAAGCAAAGTGGGTCGGAAATGTTCTTGAGTTCTATTTCATATAGTGTGGGGTTGACAGCAATGCGATAGATTTCTCGACTCTCGAGTTTAATCCGATACATTCGCTGTTGGGCTTCTTCCCATCCTTCGCTGTCCACTGAAGCAATCTTGCGATATTTCAGAGCTGCTTCAAAGAATGCCTCAGCGCGGTTACGAATTCGATTTACCTTCTTGGTAACAGTCTCGATACGCAAGCCACCTTCGATCCAGAATGGTTCACTTTCATCACTGGATAGAATTACACCTGTCTTGTCTTTAGCATGAATCAAAATCTTTGCAGAGCATGTTTCGCCTTCGTCTAGTTCAATGTCTTTTAGGCTAAGTTTAAGTGTGCCTCTTCCAGCTTTAACAGTCTTTCGAATTAGTTCCTCACCACTATCACTATCTTCTGTATCGCGCACGACCATGACTAAGTAATGACCGAGATTATCGGGTTTCTTAGGGTAAGTTTCCCATTTGAGGTGAAGTGGAGATTTGGCATCAGTCGTTGCAACTAGATTCGTTCCCTCTTTCTTGAGTCCTTGAGCTAAGCCACCGGTATCTGGGTCTTCCAGCGGAACCAAATGGACTTTTACTTCGCCTGGGGCGGTTAAGGTTCTAAATTCCCATTTGTCGAAAGTTAATCTTGCGCGTAGGCTCTCATCCAATAGAATTTGACTTACCCACTCAGATGTATCAGCTACATTGCGCTCATGTAAGTAGACAACAAGATTATCGCGCAGCCTATTCTTTTCTGGATCAAGGGCATAGTCCGTAACCAGTGATTCAACAGCCTGCAAGATACTTTGGTCTGGATTTGAGAGCGCAGCAACGCAGCGAGCATTACGGTCAATGCGAGTCTCATGCCCGAGTTCGGTTAATTTCAAGTCAGGAATAAGGTTAAGGTGAAATAGATAGGCACCGGCTTCTTCCCAGCCAACAGCATCGCCTTTGAGAGCGAGTAAATATTTTAGGTGTTGGTCGATTGGTAGTCGTCGAACTGCCGGTTGTCTGAGGACAGCTTGCACAATAGCTTGACCTTCAAACGGGAGATCTTGCAATAGGGATTGAACATGGGCGCGAAGAACGCCTGTTAAATCATAAGTCTTGAATGTCTGGATATCATACGAGTCTTCAGCAGGCAGGCGCAGTCCTTGTGGTATAAATGCCACCAAGACGCCAAACTGCTCACGGTTGCGCTTCTCAATCAGCGCTCCGCTTTCAATTTCATAAGTATTCTTGGCCCGCTCCGCAAGAACATATGCTTCAATGCCCTGTGACCGAAGATGCGACGCTTCGAGCAATTTTTCACACGTCATCTGCATTACTTCGAGTGGCAAATATTCAACACGCTGGCAATGGTTTTTTTCCTTCGTCAGCAGAAATTCCTGCAAATGTTCGTAAACAGCAGTCGCCATTTCAGCGTAGAATATATCGCGCGTTACATCAAACACGGTGATCCCTCCGCATTACTTTCCTAGTGTCAGCTCGGATGTTAATATCTCTAGTGCCTCGTCCTCGAGGCGGATTGCTTCGGCACGTTTTTCATACGCGAGACGAACTTTATCACCAACTAGTCTTTGATCAGGCATTGGTGGCAGTGGAACAAGGATTTGCTGTACTTGATCGGGTGTAATGTGATCTATAACTGAACCGTGTTTATGTCGAAGGATTTGTTGTTGACCATAGAGGGAACCGAGAAAAGCATACAAATAACCAAAATCCACCTCAGTATCATTTGCGATTATGCGGATGAGATCATGCGTCCCGGCATATTTTTCAAAATTACTCCAAACTAAACCTACCCTGCCGATAGTGCCGGAGCAAGTCAAAAGAATCCAGCTAGGATGAAGTAAGTAATCATCCAAGTTATCAGTTTCAGATAAGGACAAATATCGTAAATCAGTGGGGCGAATCTGAATAATGTTTTTCCCCGCAAGATACGGTACACCGTGTGCTTCAGATACGAATGTCCGTGTGAAACGGCTTCCAAAAAACACTCTATCGGTAATTTCTTGTATGGTTTTAAGAGGGAAGTTGATTGATTTTAGTTTAGCTATAGCTAACAATGCCCTAGGATTATAAAAATGGGCATCAAGTCGAAATTCCGACCCTGAATAGCCTGGATATGCAAGCTCAAACGAAGACAAAACATTGGTCTCTAGCTTCCAACCTGATTCTGTCTGATCAAGTCTCAAGTCTGCCAGGATATCTAACCCGTTAAGTTCGTGTATAAGTTGGTCAGCCTCATCTAATAGCTCAGCGGCCCGTAAGCGAGATTGTAGTGCCAGACCAGTTGACTGTTTTACTTTATCGACTGTCATAACAGAAATTGAAGGAATGGGGGTGTTTCTAAGCTGGGCTAGGCTTGCGTGATCAACAACGGATCCATACGCTGTGATAAAACTTTGGGCGAATGAAGATTTCAAAAAAGTATAAAGGAATTCACGATCATTCGGATCTTTAGCAACGACACGAAAGCAATCTCCTACTAAGGATCCATCAAGCTTCTTATCAACCCAATAAACTTCACCCACCCTTCCCGAGCGAGAAACTAATATATAACCATCTTTGATTTCCCATCCAATTAGTCGAGGATCAGCTACTAAAGAAACATGAGATGGGGATTTCTGGGGATACTCCCCAACTTCGGAGGTGGTTAGATACGGACGAGATTTGGAATTCGGCGATACATAAGCTAATACAGGACCTTGGATATACACGGTAAAAACATCAGCTAAATCAGCAAGAATCGTTGACGATTCGGCGTGGCTACTTTGAATAGTTGATGCCTCGCTTTTAATCTGACCACTTGCATCGAGGCGGTGGTTGTCTTTACGTATAGACTCAATGGAGATTTGGCTCAACTGAGGATTAAAATACTCATACAGTCTTTTTCTGCTATCCATTTGACTTGTCCTGATGCGAATTACGAAAGAAATTAGCAATCGCAGGCAAATCATCATCAACTATTCGACCTGAAGGCTCGACAGTAGGTAAGTAATCAAGAATAGTTGATTCTCGGAACGTGTCATAAAGCTCACGACTTATTACTTCCCGCCCTTCATCATCACGTCTATAGATGATTTTTCCACGCCGGTCTTTGCCAATTCGCCTTGCGATTGCCATAAAAACTGAATACTCGATTCCCTCTCCAGACAAACTTTCAGCCAGTTTTTCTTGCTCTGATTTTCGGCGTAGGATAAGTACACTTGTCTGTGTACCAGTGCGAGGCAAAAAAGTTTCCACAGGAAGGTCAACACTAGCAATCACGTGGCAATTAGATAAAATCCAATAACGTATGTATTCATTGTCGGGATTACCCAAAATTCCATCAGGTAATACAATTCCCAACCTACCTTTGCCGGGTTTCAAGAACTGAACACAGCGTTCGATAAACAATACTTCTGGCGGCATTGCACTTCGAAGATTACTATCCATTACCCATCGATTACCTTCTTTGTGCCAGGCATGTGCCAAGTCAAACTGTTCTAAAATTTCCTGTCCTTCAACCTTGATTTTGGTTCCGAAGGGCGGGTTAGCCATCACAATGTCCATGCTGCCTAGCTCAACATCACGACGAGCTTCCTTGATAGTCCAGTGAGAGGGCTTCCACAACGAATTAACCGGATATAATCCTCCCCGCCCATCATTGTTCATTACCATGTTCATCTGAGCGGTCTTGACGAGATTTGCATTGAAATCAAGACCAAATATATTTCTGCCCGCTGCATGGACTTTATCATTCAGGATTTTCTCTTCCGAAAGTGTTGGCTCATCGGGATTCGCCCAGTTTTTTCGTTCAATCTGCCGAATTTTTTCTGTAATGTAATTGAAAGCAACAACGATAAAACCCCCAGTACCGCAGGCTGGATCAAGGATGCGATCTCCTGGTTGTGGGTCAAGCATTTTGACTGTCATCTTAACTACATTGCGGGGCGTAAAGAACTCACCCTTTGTGCCTTCAAGTGTTGGACCTACGATAGTTTCGTAAGCAACCCCTTTGACATCTACAGTAGAGTGCAAGAAATTATATTTTTCTAGCTGTGCCACAATATAGGCAACTACGTCAGGGTTGAATCTGATCCCTTCGGCAACCTCATCAAATAGACCTTTATATTCATTGCCAGACTTAACGTCACGAAATAGCGATTCGATGCGGTCTTTTACCTCCCGCTGACCTGTGGGCATATTGCGTTCGTCAGCATTACGAATTGCAAAGCGTGGTCGTCCTTCCTGTTGCTCATCCTCAATCTTGGCAAACAATATTTTGAGGAATTCCCAGAAGATTTGCTCTTTTGATCCACCCTGGTTGGCGTGAATGAAATCATGGCATCTTTTGAAGGCATAGAGTAGATTACTTCCAGTCGCAACACGCAGGCGTGACCGATCAGTAGTGAAAATCGAGGAAGCATCTTCGCCCCTCCGAGGAAAATCGTTTACGGGAACAATATCGGTATCAAATTTCTGTTTCTTCTTCTGAAAAAAGATGGTTTCGATCCCATTTGTCCAACAACCAAACTCTGCATTTGGGCATCCAATCATCATTTTTTCTAGATCATCGGTGCCACCTTTTGTGTCAGTGGGCTGCAATCCTGGTTTTGCCACCATAATAACTGTCTGAACATCATCTTGGCTTCGAGATGTTGTACCTATGCGGAATATGACGAGTGATGCCTTCTTTTGTGTAGTCCGACTGCCATCTGGAATCTTCAGTCGAAAATCAACGGCTATATCAGTTCGTACATAACGGTACTCTTCAATTAAGGTGCGTTCGAAATTTTGGCGGATTTGCTCAATTTCGGTGTCAGCGCGAAGCTGACCATTTAGGAAATCAGCAATCTTGCCTTCTGGAATATCTAAATTAGGAGTTGTTTGTAAATCCATGAGTTCTATTACCGTTTCTCAGCTTGAATTGGGAAGCGCGGACGAATCACTTGTGATATCGAAGCATCAGACAAGTCTGTAAAGAAACCCAATTGCCTGAGACGATCTTTAAGAGCATTGTAATTTCGTTCTAGTGCGCGAGCAATCTCGGGGCTATCAATAGTTTGTCCAGTTGTGTCTATAAGTATTCCATAGCGGGTACGTATCCACTGCATAAATTCTGAAATCGTGATTGGCTGAGTCGCAAATTGCCCACCTCTATGTGTGACTACAGCCAATTGAACAAGCAATTCAAGCAATTGATTACCTAATACATATTTGCGTTGCTTGCCTCGTCCACCGTGCAGAAAACCATCTTCTTGATTAAGTCCGCATAGCGATGCCATCATTTTTTTGTGATTACGCACACGGTTTTTGAAAGTCTTCTGGTACAGTATTTCTATATACGCATCAAACGGAGGTAGTTCCAGATTCAAAATGGATTTAATCTCGGGGTCTTGTTCCTCACCATTTTCTGGAGCAGATATCTCACCAAGTTTGACGCGGAAATAACCGTCTAAGTCTCTATGGTTCGAAAACTTGATTAGTTCCTCAATGGAGCCTGTGTACCCAGGGAATGTACTCGCAAACTCATCGAGTTTCTTCAATTTGTAATGTGAGCGGAAGTAGCGGTGCATGATAGCATAGTGTCGTGCAACTTTCTCCTTCGCTATAGCATCACAAACTTCATCCTGTCCATTGGTTAAGTCAACAAAAATGTCAGGGTGATGTTCACATTCGCAGAGATCACCGAGAGATTCAGCGCGAATATTTTTGCAGCGACTGCAACGAACTTTCTTTTTGTCAAATATCGCGTTGACAATTGAAAATGATCGAATGCAATAGAGTGCGGTGTGGAAAGAAAATAAAGTCATGAGATATTGAATTAACTCACGTCTAGGAATACTATCCTTATAAACCAGTAGCCGTGCTGTATCATGTATAAGTAATTGCTTCTGAGCCGGGCAAAGAAAGTCGTACCCCTCGACCTTACGTCTCTTATCTGCCTTATCAACTTTGAAATTCTCAAGCAGCCGGAGTAAAAACAAAGTTTCAATATCACTACCTTGGGCGCGTCCCTCGTCAAGCTTTAGATCATGTTCTCCGAAATCGACGGTTCCATGAGTTAAAAAAGGCATGAACGACTCTTGGTCTCCGATTATGAGACCCGAATCCCGGAAAACGTTGTACAAGAACACACTGACATCACGGTCTTGACTACGGATGCGGGGATCAAGCAACTTGATAGTGCTCATATGTATGGGTTTAAGATTTGCAATCCTTGCTTCACCTGCACGGCTGCGACCTTCTCTTACCACAGTTGCAAAGTCATTTGCAATCCAATGCTCAAGCAATCTCTTGCGTTGAGGATCTTCCTTAATACCTTGAAAATGAGCGATATCCCTTGTAACTACTTCAATCAAATCCTCAGGGTGAAGTGTTTCCTTCGTTGTTGAAGTAATAGGTAATCCACTAGTTCTGACTAACACCAAAAATCGCGCGAATGCCTGCTCGAAAATAACATTATTGGCATCAATCGGCAGTGCTTTGTTAAATCGAAATGCCTTATGTCTTTTATCCAGTGCCATAGTTCATCCACCTAACTTGGTCATGACAATCCGTAATTCGGAGTCGCTTTTGATTTCAAACAAGTTCGTGTCATCATCCGTTAAAAAAACTCGATCTGACCGTCTGGAGGTTACACGCCGTTTGAACATTTCTAAGTTCAGAAAGAAGGTGCGAATTTCGCTGGCTGTTGGTACATATCCATCTTTTATTCGGAACAGGATCTCAAATAAATCTAAAGGGATTTCCAACTCAACTGACTGATCTGCTTCACCTTGTTCGCTTGTACGTCGGTAGTAAATGCAGTTAGGCAAATGCTCAAGGTAAGTGTTTTGCGAACCAATATCCTTGACTACAACCTGAAACTGTGATGCAGGAAAACCGTAAAACGCCTTAGTCTGATTTTGTTTTGCACCAACAGAACGTAAGCATAAATTTTCAGTGCCTACAATCTCGTTGTAAATACGTTCCGATTTACTAATTGCCAACGTAATCTCATCTCGAAGGCTATTGTCAGGGTCAGAACCCTGTTCAATGACACTAAGAAAGCGGCTGAACTGGCGATACGGGAGCATTTCCTTCCAAGTTGGTAAACCTGCCGCCCTCATTTTTTCCTCATCACCCTCAAAAAATAGTTTTCGTCGCATTGCAGCGTGATACAGTTCGGCGTTCTTGTGACGCCGAACATCAACATCTGTAGTTCCTTCAGGGCGGTTATGGAATAGATACTGTAAATGGACTAAATCAGCTTGATTATCAAGGTTTCCCTTGATTAAAAGCTCTTGTATTTCCGTACTATCTGGCGCGTGAAAATGTATAAAACTGTCCAGTTTCGGATTGCTAACAGTCGCAACATCCATCTCGCCGAGTAACTGTGCAATCCGGTCCCGCTCAGCCCCGTTGAATGCGGCATTATAGTAAAACTTTTCAATAAAGGGGCTTTCGGAATGGATGTGGACCTGCAACTGTTCACAGGTCGCCTTATTAAAGAGGATAAAGGAAAGAATTGATCTTAAATCACGCATAGTAATGTGACGAATTTTGCGGAAGTGTACCGCTAAAAACAGGTGCTTCAGCCTCTGACGTATTTCCGATCCGCACAATGGATCACGGAAACTGTCAACGTTATATCGGATATAACATCTATCAGCAAAAGCACAGTTCTCAGGTAAGCAGTGCTCCCAAAACCCCAGATCAGAATTGAGGTCTAAGAATCTGCCCAGTAAAAGATCAAACAAGCTTTCTGTGTCAGCCTTGATATCCACGACTGAGCGCAGATTCAGGTTGACGAACACTAGGGACTGATGTGGGTGAAAGCTTTCATATTCGAGGTAATGATGCGTTTGCTTCCCGATCCATTTATATTGAGATTTACGAAGAAGGAAATCACGCAATTTACCTTCATTAATAGCGATGATTTTGGTAAAGTTGCCAGTTGGAGGCTTGTCGCCTTCAAACTGCTGGAAAAAAGCTGCAAGGACAGCATCATTATTTGTCCCCTCAAAGTCTTGGCTACCGTCATAAAGGGTCTCATATGTGACACCATTAGCTATAAAAAGGCATCCATTATCTGTCTCCCACTTAAATTCTGCTCCATTGGAACGGGCAATACTTTCTAGGCGCTGTATAAAAGCAGTCTTTCCATCTCCAGCATTTCCAGTAAGCACTACCAATTTGGTCTTCGGATCACCTATTATGGGAGCCAAATAAGTGTCTAGTTTGGTTTCAACATAGGTCTTTTGATCGTATCCTCTGGTGCCACCTGTACTACGATCGCTTTGGCTATAAATCGTAAGAAACTCATAGACGAATGGATTTTGATTGTTCAAAGAACCACCTCACATTGCCCTAGCTTTGACATGAGTAACATATCTGTCTTGAGGCGGTGGTTGTTAGGCTACTAGGAGCATGGAAATTTGCTAATGCTCGCAAACAAACCACCTAAACCCTATCACTATAACAAAAGTCTGTTCACTCAACCATAACGAGAAGATTTTGGCTGGTTTAATGTCTCAGCCCTGACATAATGTTATTGAATCGCACATCCATAAACACGATTTAATTCCTTGTGGGCGTTTCGCCGCAGCATGTGGATGGTATATTTCGATAACCCCAGCCGCTCAACCAGAGTTTTGCAGCTTTCGTAGGCTCCCATACTCTGCACCGTCGCTGCCATACGGAGGTTGCCTTCCGCTTCATAACGGGCGACCAGGCGCAGCAGCGGCGCTTCTACCCCGGCGAGATGTCGATCCCGCCACGTTTCTTGGCGCGGCTTGAAGAGTTCCAGTTTTTCACACAACTCTTCGCGCATCGGCTTGACCACGCTCGTCAACCACCAGCACTTCTTTGTACCGCTGCGTCCAGCGATGGCTGCCGCGTCGTCTGGTCCGACTTCAGTGGTGATGTAGTACAACGCTGCCAGATGCGGTAGGCTGTCCATGTACTTCTCCGCCATCTCGGTGATGACCTTTTCAATGTCAACGCGGAGTTCAATGGCTTCAGCGTAGGTAGCGTGACCAATGATATGAGAATGATCGAAGCCGTCGATGATGAAATCGTCAGGATCACCGCTGCGGGTAGCGATGTCTTCCAGATACATCTCCCGACGGTAGAACTTGCGGTAGAGCTGCGGATTGGTACGGTTCAGCAGCAGCTTGAGCGCTCCGCCTTTGTCTACCGCTGCCAGCATGGAGATGTCGGCGCTGATGTCCATCCACAGCCGCATGAAGGCGTGGGCAATCAAGTCCGGGATGTCCAGTTCGTGATTGCGGTAGTAACGCAGCAGGCGGTTGAAACTGGGAATCAGATCATCGTAAATCTGCTCAAAGGTACGCTGACCAGCCCATCCTGTCGGATAGGTCGCAACACGCGGAAACGGACGAATCTTGGCGCGGATACTGGAACGAACATCGTTGTCGAACATGGGGACTACCCCTCCTCAATCACGCTGGAAATCGCCAGCACGTTGAGCGCTACCGCTCGACTATGCGGGGTCAGCGCTGAGGGAGGAACCTGACCAGCATCCCACCGGGAAAGCAGTGGTTCGGCAGTCCCGCCGGAACGGTGGTACTGGCGTACCGCTACTGGTGCTGGTTAGGAGGGAACCCCGCGCTGTAAGATCGCCGCGCGGCGGTAGTGCGAGGAGAAAATACGTCGAACGGTTAGGACAGGGGTGAACTACGCTGGTGAAGGGAACAAGTCATTGAGGCGGAATGCGTCTCAGGTGTCTCAACTGTCTCACCCCTAAATTGCGGACTCAGATGTCAGGTTGGATGGGGGTGCGATTTTTTTGAAATTCAGTAAAAATCATTGTCTCAGCCTGAGCCACCTGAGCCACTTGAGACAACCGGGGATGAATTATGGAATGGAATGCCTATCTCGTCGCCATCCGTTTTGCGTCGGATGCTGCGCGGGTCCACATTATCGAACGCCGTTATCTTGAGCCAACAGGTGTTGCCTACCAGTATACGAACATTAAAACCTACTGCGGCGTTGAACTTACCATCCCATACGACGAATGCCAGCAGGCGGAAATCAATTGTGAAACCTGCATCGCAAAGCTCGAGAAGCAGCAGGCATACTGGAAAAAATTCTGGGCTGGATGGCAGGGAAAAATGGTTATCGACAGCCTCACTGGAATGAACGAACTGAGAGAGGAATGGCGCGAGAGCCGCCGACAAACGGAGACTTTTCTACGAAAAGCACAAGCCTTCCAGGATTTGCTTCAGGATTGCCTGAAACACCATCAACCGGTCTTTACGCTGGAGCTACCCGATGAGGTTTTGCTCAAACTTATAGATTTTGGGAGCGTGGGCGAAATCCTGTTTTGCTTCAAGGTAAACGATGAAAGCCGTGATAAGCTACAAAGCCTGCTGGGAAAAGAAGGCTTTGCCCTGCTCGGTTCGCGCCTCATCAGCAAAGGGCTGCTGAAAGCCACTGATCCGATATTCAACCGCAGGTGGACATGAGTATCCGTACTTTTTGAATTTGAACGCTATGATGAATAAAAAGAGACTCTATGTCTCAAGAGTCTCAGGTGTCTCACCCTGTTTACAGGCACTTATGTCGGCATTTTTGCGGGTTTGCTGCTCACCGTCTCAGGTGGCTCAACTGTCTCAACAAAGGATTCGGAGGTCAACTGCCAGAATCGCACGCGACTACCCCGGACGCGCTTCTGCGTGCTGAGGTTATTGGGTCCCGGTATCAGGATGCCGTCTTCGCGCAACTGCATCCCAATGGCGGTTACGGTGAAGCGCAGCGGCTGCACGCGGTTGACTTCCCGGTGGGCAATCTCCGGCAGTAGATAAACAAATCCCTCATCCTTGTATCCGATTACAGTCACACCCGGCGGATATTCACGCGGATTCTTCATATCATCGTCAATCACTGCCTGTCCACCCGCGATGAGTTGTCCCAGAATGTCGAGGAACACCTCGCTGGCGCGTTCCTGCCGCAACGTGCGAACACTCTCGACGATGGCATCTTTCCAAGCTGGCAGTAGATAATTCTCATCCATCTCGGCGAGGAAGCGCGAAAGCATCTGGTACACCGTTATCAGTACCGCCCAGTTCTGGATGACCCGCCCGGTGTTGGACTGTCCGCCAACTTCAGCGGCGAGTTTTTCACGGTAACCGCGCATATTGCTGCTGAAGCGGTTGGCGAGGTCGGTTTTCAGATCACCCTGCTCAAGCTGCTTCGCTACCCATGACGCGAAATGCGCGGTAAAGCCCGGCAGATGTTCACGTAAGCGCTCCGCCTGCACCAGTGCCTGCCCACCCGGATCGCGCTTCTCCCAGGGTGGGATTTCCAGCACCAGCATTCGCGCCACCACCGACATCTCGCCCTCAATGGTGGTCTCCCCGGTTGAGAGGATCAGCCCGCGACAGGGTTTTTCATGGCGTACCTTCGCTTCACGGGTCAAGCGTCCGCGCCCCATGCCGCGTGAATAGCTTTGCAGAAAACGGGTGAAGGTTTTTTCATCGGCGTAGATGCTTTTGTAGTCATCTACCCAGAACAGGCTGTCTGCCAGTGGATACCCCAATGTTTCAACGGTGTTGATAGTATCGCCCCACTGAGCGGGTGGTGTATCGCGGCTAAACTGCCCGTAGAAACTGCTCAACAGCGAGGCAATCTCCGACTTGCCGCTGCCGGATGTGCCGACCAGATGCACTGCAGGTCGCGGTGCGGCTGCGGGGAAAAACCGCTGAAGCACAGGCAGGAGTGCGAAAGCAATCAGACACGATGCCAGTTTAGGTGGCACCACCTTCGTAATCGCATCGAACGCCGCGAGACTTTCGTTCCACCCTGTCGCCTGCAAACCGTAATCGCGCAGACGGTGGTCCAGTTCAACCGACGGTGGTTCGCTCAATTTCCCCTTTGCCGTGATGCAGTCCTGTGGGGAGACATAGACCCATCTGTCATCTAATTCCATCCAGCCCATGAAATTGTAGTGCCGGTGGGTGGGAAATTCGCCGGATAACTGCACAATGGCGGGAACCAGATGTTTCGACATTCCGGCACGAACCACATACTGCGACCCGGCATTCGCGCCGATGAAGCGGCGCAGCGCTACATCATCGACAAAGACATCCCCCGGTACACTGAGCTTTTTCACGAAGTCACCGCGCCGCAGCTCCAGCGCGGTTGTGTGCGCCTCTTTACCGTCATCATCGACCTGGCAGGTCTGGTAGAGCGCGGTGGCTGTCCAGTCCACGACGGTCTTTTCCAGCGTGCCGCGATAGCTTTCTTTGCGATAGATGATCTTCCCATCACGCAGAAGATAGCTCTCGATATCGAGATAGTCCTGCTCCCGCTGCTGCGAACTGGCACGCTTCTTTTCCTTATAGAGACGGTCAATATCACCGATTTTTAAGCCGTCACCGCACACGGCTTTGAGGCGCTGGCGTTCTTCCGCCCATTCCACCGGATTGAGGTGGATGCAGGCTTCAACGGCAGCCACAATCTGCTCTGTAGTAGGTCGCTCCGCCTTCTGCTCAATCGTAAACAGGCTCACCAGTTGGCCGACCTGCTGGCGTGCCTGTTCTCTGGGTGACGGAATCGGGTTACGCGCCGGGCGGCTGAAGGCACTCTGGATGGTCGCCAGCGCCTCGCGCTCACTGCTGCCGCTGGCAAGGTGGCGCGGGATGAGTTCGCGTTCCGCATCCGTCTGGGTGTGTCCAGCATCGCGCAGTTGGCAGGCTGCGGCGAAGAGTTCATTGTTGCGTGTGCCGTTCGTCGCGCCGGATGCCAGATAGGTTTCGGTGCGCGACGGGAGCGGACGCTGTCCATTCCCGTTTAGCGTTACCACTTTCAAGCTGTCATAGCTCGTTTGCTGCGGCTGGCTCTCCAGCCAGGCGAAGGTTTCCAGCGGATATTGGCGTTCCAGATGGCTTTCGACCACCGTGACCACGACACCACCGCGCTCGGGCTTGGTATTCACTGAATCAGGCAGTCGCATTATTCCGGCGACGGTTTTCACATATTCAGGATCGCCGCCTAAAGCAGAGAATAAACCTCGCAAAATGCCTGCGATTTTCTGGCGGTCAACATCCCCCTGAAGGTGGAACGGTTCATCCAGCAGCCAGTAGCCATGCCAGCCGCCACCGCTGTCGAGGATGAAGGAGGGCGCGGGATCGAAGTCGCTGAGACGTGTTAAGTTCTGGTCGCGCTGGTGGGCATCCCCATCACAGTCAATATCCACCCACAATGCCGGAACGAGTGCAGCAGCTTCTGCCTTGCCCTGTTTTCCTTTCCTCAGACAGGGCGCAAAGTACACTCCGAAACCCTCACGATTCAATGTCTCTGCCTGCTTGAGTGCGGCTGCCAGTTCGGTCTTTTTGCCCATCCGTCCCCAGAGTGAACGTGCCTCGCCGGTAGTCGGATGGATACAGCGCAGTTCGAGGTAGAGGTTGTCGGGACTACCTGTATAGAGTGCGTTTAGGAATTCGCGTCGTCCGGTACCAGGTGTGTCGAAGGTGTCCGTCTTGTTCACAACGTCGTTCTGTGTCATACTCGATATATTCCTATCTGAATGGTACACAGGGGTTTGGAGCGCACACGTTTCCCGACGACAGCGCTTCTTTCCCCTGTGTGCTTTCTCGGCTAAAGTTCAAAATCGGGCGATACGTCCCGCGTTGGCTGCCCATATCCACCCATTTCCGCGATCAGCGCCTCCCGCTGGTCAGCACTCATCCCCTCAATCAATCCCGCCAGTTCTTTGAGTTTGTCCATGTTGCCGTTCATCTCTCGTGCCAGCACCTGCGCGAAAAAAGCTGCTTGGTCATGCGGCAGTCCCGCCACCAGTGGACGAAATTCCAATCGGAGCGCATCCGGGTCGTCTTCCGTCGCAGCGGCATACCAGCGATAAAAGCCAACAGCGGTCTGCTGCTCATCCCTCCGCCGTGTGCCACACCAGACATCCCAGCCTTCACCTTTGTCGTCGAGCATCACGCCATGCGACTCGTCCGCGACGATCTGGCGCTCCTGCTCACGCACAGCGGCTAACTCGTCGTAGCGCTGCTCCCAATCGGGACCGACGTAGCGTTCCATCTGCGCGACCATCGTGCGCTCGGTGACATCATGCAGCATCTCGAGGTGGTTCACCTTGCGATTGCGGCTGAAAAACAGCGGCACACGCTGACCATGTTCCTCGTCATACACCGTTCCCGGCAGCGCAACATGCGTGTGCGGGTCGTGTAACCCCGGCGCTTGCGGATCGTCGGTTAAACGATGGTGAAGCACATAGCTGTACTCGCAACCTGTATCCAATCCGCGTGCTTCAAAGAAGTCATCTACCACCTGCTCAGTGATTTCGCGGACAAACTGCTCACGGTCTTCCGGCGCGACCATCGCCATCAAATCCGGGTTGGGATTGCAGACAAGACTGAAGGTCAGTACATGCTCACTTTTCAGGTCGTCGCAGCACTGGGCGATTTCACCCACCGAACCACCCATACCATGATCGACCCAGCGCTCCCGCCCGGCGACATGCCGCGCTGCTTCATCCCGGCTTTCCCGATACGTCAGATACCGCAGCAGATTCTTGGACTGTTTCGTGCCATCGGCTGATGGCTTCTTATACTGCACGTTGGCAACACACATCTGTTTTCTGTCCATCTACCCCTCGCGTTTGCGCGTGACCCGCTCGATGAAGCCACTGAGCATGGTCATCAGCGTTTCGACTTTGGTATCCAGCGCATCCACTTTTGACTCGATGCCTTTAGCGATGGCGCGGCGCGACCCCGGCAAATCCTCCTGCGCTGCAAGATAGAGGTTGACAGCATCCCGCAGCAGGTCATTCTTACTGACAAAATTCCCGACGCGGCTGCGAACGTTCCGCAGTTCTTCCAACCGTCGCATCTGGTCGGGGGTCAGATTGACGGTCATCCGTTCGCTGTACGGATTGGGTTTCTTCTTCACTCGACTGCTCCTTCCTTGATTTGGACATTCAACACGAACCGACGGAATTTCTCGGTTGGACGAAAACGCACATACACCCGCTTGACGGTTCGCTGTCCTACTGCGCCGCCGCTGCGAAAGCTCTGCACCTCGACTGCCAGCTTACCCAGATCGGCAACGATGACTGTCTGACCGGGCTGTGCCAGTTCCTCAAGCCACAGTTCCGCCATGACTTCCAGTACCTCCGCCACGTCGCGCCGCTTCAGGCGCGGCAGGCGTTTGCTGATTTCGGTGACTGTCTGATGATGGTTCATAACCTCTGTTCCTTGTTTTGCTGTTGAACGGACGTGATGCAGATGGAGAACGTATCCCGGTTACGGGTGCGTTCGGTGGGCGCGGCGAACCGCGTCCACGAGTGCGGCGGCATCTCTGCATCGCCGCACTCATGCAGGGGCGACAGCCGCTGCATCAGCCCCCACGGCGCATGAGTGGCGAGCGGATTTAGCTCGCTTGCGGCGGGGAGAAGGTCAATTTGGATACCTACTCCCCATCCCCGCCGCGCGAAGTCGCAGCGCCTCGACGCTGCGATGTGCATGGCTGTGCCATGCGCCGCTTTTTGGTGTGCTGTCCTACATGATGGAATGAACTGCTCCATACATCTCCTCCTCACCACTGGGAACGTTTCATCCGTCGTGCCCGGCGGTCACTGTCGTTGTCTGACAGAGCGGGTTCAGTCGGTTGTAGGACAATACCATTGGCTGGCGCTCGTGCTTCAGGCTGGATCGCAATCTGGGCTACACCATTGGCTGCCACATGCTGTACCAAGCGTTCCAGATAGCCGGGCATCTCGTTCAGTGCATCCCGTATCCAGAGGGTGTCCTGCCGCACTTCCAGCAGTTCGGGGATGGTCAGCAGTTTGCTCCGGCGCGGCTGCTTGCCCAGATAGCCCCGGATCAGGTCGCGTAACGCATCGCTGCGCTCCCCTTCATCAATCCCTTCCCACCAGTCCAGGATGTCGCTGTCAGTGTCGTCGAACACTTTGAACGTAATCATCCGATAGCGGCGTTTGCTCGTTTTGCGCTTTGCCATTTTTCTCTCCTCTGAGTGGGTCTTACCCGTATCACCCATTGGGCTGACCAGTAAGACCCGCCTCGATACTGAAAGCTTCACTTCCGTGCGCTGAAATGGGCGTAGTGCAGGTAGCCTCTGGCATTTGCCATCTGCGCGTCCGGCACCAGCTTCGTCTGCGGGTAGGCTTCCACCACCTGCTCATACACCAGTTCCGCGCCACCGCCGGACAGGTAAATCACATCGACGGTTGTGCCGCGCTGCCACTTCTCCGACAGTAGATTTAGCGTCGCGCTGCGGAGTGGAGCGAGAGCTTCCTCAACCTCATGGCTGTAATCCACTGGTTTGCCGCTGGCGATGAAAATGCCTGTCCGCAAAACCTGTTCGACAATCCGGTGGGGCATCTTCTCGCGGTAATCACGCTCCAACATGGCGGCAATCCGCTCCTGCGCGGTGTAAACCCCACTCTCCACGCTGCCGCTTTCGGCATCCACAAAATCCCCATCATCGTCGAGGATGATGTCTACCGTGTACGTACCCACATCCACCACGCCCGTTCGCATATAGGTGTGATAGACATTGATTTCACCCTGCTCGGTGAGCATCATGGCATACGCGCTGCCGTAGGGCTGCGGCATCACCATCACTTCGGTGACATTGGCGATGACTTCGGCGGAATCGGTTCTGATGAGATGCTGCCCCAGCAGTGCCTGCTTGAGTCCACCGGCATCCCGCATGTGATCTACCGGCAAACCGCTGCACAAGCGCAGATGGATGACATCTCGCCCCGACACCCCCTGTGCCAGCTTGCCAATCGCCGCTTTCGCCAGCCGGAGCCGGAAGGTATTCCCCATCGTCTTTTCGTTGGCAGTGCGCCCACGCAAACGCAGCAGTTCGCCTGGTGGAAGCTGCGCCAGCGCCAGATCACCGACGAACCAGGTTGCCCCATCTTCATCGGTCAACTGGTCGCCGGGATATTTGGCTGCCAGTGCCTCCTGCTGGAACTTGATTTCACGGGCATGACCCGCCACCGATGGAAAAGCAATTGCGGTCTGATCCGTCACGACTTTGGTGACACCGTAACCGATGTCCAATCCCACCGTGAGGATGCCGCCCGACACCACGTCTGACTCCACTGCTGTATTCCGGTTCTTGCGCCTGTTCATTCGATTTGCCTCCATAAAACAAAAACAGCCCATCTACTCCTCATCGGTAGATGCGGCTGAAGAACCACCTAAATCAAGGGGCGAAACACGCGCTAAAGCGTTAGCGACATCGCCCGGATCAAAGCTTTTGAAATTGTTGGGAGTTACAGCGTTATGAAGATGTCAAAGCCTTCATGGACAAGGCGGCCCAGTTGGGTTCCGGTATAGCCAAAATCGGACTGATTAAACGGGATATGACCAAACTAGGCGCAGGTCGTGAGGTGAGTGTGGTCTGGCGAGATGAGTGGGTTGCGCTGTGGCGGCATGGGCAGCCAACACCGGAGGGCTATGAACCCCATCAGCGCTTGGTCAAACAGCGCGTGCCTAAGTGTCCGACTTGCGGTTGCACCATGATGCAGGAAAAGAAAGGTGTAGAAACACCTGCATCCGAAAGCTGGCTCAAAGGTGGTAAGCGACTGTGCGCCAACTGCCAATCTCCGCTGTGGCAGGAAGCCCGTGACAAAGGCTCGCAACCAAAACCCGGACAGAAGTACCCGACGAAGAACCCGCGCTACCGGATTGATGAATACCTCAAGCGGCTCTACCCGGATCGGGTGTATCTGCTGATCTGGGATGAAGTCCACGAGTGCGCGCACGGGGATACGGGCAACGGCGAAGCCTTCAACCGCATCGCAGGACTGTCGCGCAAAGTATTAGCGATGACGGGAACACCATTCAACGGCAGATCCTCATCCATCTTCAATCTGGAATACGCGCTCAATCCCCGCACCTGCCAGCATTACAACTGGGGCGGCGCACCGCGTCTGAACCGTAAGATACGCGGCGAACACGGCTTTCAGATCATCGCAGCGGACGACAGCAAGCAGCGCGGACGAGCCGAGTCACGCTGGGTGGCGGACATGGGTGTGAGGGAGCAGGTGGTCGAGGAACGCCCGTCGTACGACAAAGAGACCGGTGCGTTCACCGGAACTTCCACCTACGAGCGTCCATTTGAGGAAGCACCGGGCATCTCGCCGCTGCTGGTCGCCGAAGTGCTGGATCATGCGATTTTCTTTTCGCTCGGCGATCTGGGGAAGGCGCTGCCACAGTACGAAGAAATCGCGCTGCCGGTGGAAATGGATGCCGACACCTACGAGCAGTATGACCGCACCCGCCAGCAGTTGAAGGATTACTTGATCGGGCGGCGCTGGGAAGGCGATACAACCTTTAGGGGCGCATACTTACAATGGGCGATGGGCTGGGTCAATGCCGCACATCGTCCGCACGAAGTCATCCACAATTTCAAACATCCCATCACGGGCGAGAAGCTGCCGCACATCGTCACCAGCATCCCGTCCTACGGCGAAGCGCGCGTGTATGCCAAAGAGCAGGCCCTCATCGACCTGGTGCGCTCCGAGTTAGAACAAAACCGTCCGTGCGTCATCTACATCCGCCAGACCAGCACTCGTGACATCCAACCGCGTATTGAGACCCTGATCCGCCAGCACGTTCCACTTGCCCGAACCTTCATCCTGAAAAACACTGTCGAAGCCGAACGGCGTGAGGCGGTCATCGAAGCAGAGGTAGCAAAAGGCACGAATATCGTTATCTCGAACCCCGAACTGGTCAAGACCGGGCTGGATCTAGTGTTTGCGCCGACGCTCATCTTCTACGAAATCGTCTTCAACTTAGGCACAATGATGCAGGCGGCGGGACGGTCTTATCGCTTGAACCAGACTCATACGCACTGTAAGACCTACTATCTGTTTGCGGAAGGGACGATGGAACAGACGGCGGTGCAGCTTATGAGCCGAAAACAGCGGGCTGCCAAGCTGCTGACTGGTGACATCGGACTGACCGGACTGGATGCGCTGACCGAAGGCGAGGGCGGGTTTGAGGAGGCGCTCCTCGAAGCGATTGGGCGCGACGAATCGCTGTTCAACCCCTCCGACCTATTTAAGAAGTCGGAAGCGCAAGGCGAGATCGACAGCGAAGACGCTGCCTACTGGAACGTTGAACTCAACGAATCCGATACCGAACCGTTAGTGGCTGACTCACCTGTCATGCAGGTCGAACTTCAATCTGAACCGGAAGCCAATCTACTGATTCAAGAAGCCATCCAGCTTGGCGGAGTCATCACCGAAATCGAGCCAGAACAGGTTATCGCTCATGCCAACGGTGAGCAAGCTCGGAATGCTCCGCTCATGGCAGCGATCATGCACTATCTGGAAACTGTTCATATCATCAATGACGACCAAAAACTGTCGGCGCTGCGGGTGGAACTGCTCGATTTGCTGCAAACGAGTCCAGCGCGTGTACAGGTTTGGTTGTCTGACAATCGGGTGGTTTTTCCCGGCTGTGAAACGGAAGTGGCGGCTCAACTCCTGCTGCTTACTCGACAAGCATTGGACAGCGGCCTCGCCAACGTCATCGAACTGCGTCCGGTCGTGGTACGCACAAAGTCGAGGAAACCTGCCGCATCCCAAACGCACCTCAAGCCCGAGCTTCCTGAACGTTTTGAGGAAACGGCGACGCTGCAATTGGCATTGTTCTAAGGGGCATGATCATCATGCACCCCGACACACTGGCGTTTCTGGATGTCCTCTATGGACGCTGTAATTCCCTGCGCTCATCCGCTTGTCTGACCTTCACCGCGATTCATCCCACTGAGAAGTATCCTGCTCCCTCTCGCCATATTCTGCTTTCTGACCGTGCAGCACTGCTCAACACACTGCGGCGGTTGTCCGACACGAACGTGATGGGCTGGGGGGCATACGTCGCGGTCGGGCTGCGCAAGCCGGGACTGACTCGCTGGAAACGCGGCGGCCTCAGTGAGGTGGCTGCGCTGCCTGCGTTTTACACGGACATTGACGGTCTGGCAGATGCCACCCTCATCCGACTACGCGAGGCTCGACTACCGCCTTCGGTGATCGTGAATTCGGGCGGCGGGCTTCATGCCTATTGGCTGCTGGAGGAGCCAACTACCGATTTGCAGACCGCGCGGCAGGTCTTACACGGATTGGCCCAAACCTTTGGTGGTGATCATCTGTCAACTGCCCAATCGCTGCGACTGCCGGGGACGGTCAACACTAAACCCGAACGCACTGGCACACGGTGTCACCTCATCGACCTTTCAGACCGCCGCTATTCTCTGTCCGACTTCCAGATATTTGCTCAACTGGGTTCTCATTCACGAGGATGGCAGACAACTGAACAAACCGTTTCGCAGATCAGCAACCGAAACCTCAACACCGAATTGATTCAAGCCATCACTGCTGCCCTATACCGTGAGTATGCGGCGCGGGAGCGGCGACGGAGTGACTGGATTGCAGCCTTATGTCCCTGTGGTCATGCCCGTGATTCACCGGGCACACACTTTTCCTTCAATCCCACCATCGGCTGTGGGCGCTGTCATGGACGACATGGCACGCTGCGGCTGACCGACCTCTGTTCCATTCTGGGTATCGACGCTGCCGCTTACGGTGGCATATATCGCTAATGTAGAAAGGAAAAAACACCATGTCCGACAAGAAGCAAAGTACCAAACAAGCTCCGCCACCCACGGTCATCACACTGACGCTGCCGACACCCTCTGACGGGGGTATTCCGCTGGAACGAGCCGCTGCCACGCTGCTGATTCAGCGCGGCGATCTGGCGCACGTCCGTCAGTTCACTTACGTGGTGGTCGATGACATGACGACGGCCATCAAGGAGGCATATATCGCGCTGGCAACTGTCGAATCCGAACCGCCTGTCATCCCCGAACCGCCGAAAACTTCGCCGAAACCTGAAACGAAGGCGAAGGCAAAAGTTGAACCAGAGCCTATCGTGGCAGCCGAACCGACCATCGACATCCCGCTCAAGAAGGGGACATTGGCGGTCAAAATCAGCCATCTCATGATTGTGGGCGGGGAAACCGATGCAGCGGCATACCGCCAGGCGGTCCTGATTGCCGGAAAGCTTATCGACGGCAAACTGTGGGATGGTCAGTCGCCCATTCGCATCGACGATGTGTACGCCACGCTAAAGAAGATGAAGCACCTGTCGGAGCGTGAAATGAGCTTGTTCACGCTGGAAGATTTTGTCCAGGTCGGCGGCGCTGCGGATGCGCCGGAAACCACTCCAGAAATGGTTGAGGATGTTACCAGTGGTGATGAGGAAGGTGAGCTACTGCTACTGACTACAGCTCCATCCATGGCTGGTCAAACCTTCAGTGCCAATGGGCATCACCCGGATGACACTGCTAACGAATAACACCTCACACGCCGCTCAATCAATCTATTCAAATCGACCTGTCTCTATCAATGAAAGGAATCTCTCTCATGTCTGACCAGAATAATGCTCAATCTCGTATCTTCAAGACCGGCGCGGTTCGTATCGTCGAGGACGACTCGATGCGTGGACTGGACAACGAAGCTGTCCGCAACCTCCTCAAAGTAACCTATCCCGAAATCGCTAACGCGACCATCCGCGAAGTGTCCACCGAGGACGGGCAGAAAGTGGTCGAGTTCTTGCCGCAGCCCGGACGCAAAGGATAAATCATCATGTTTGACGCAGGCTTAACGGTGGAAAGCCTGCGGGACTGTCTGGCAGGTTTGCCACCTGTTGAACTGAAAGGGATGACACTTCTCAGGGAGTGTCGTCCCACTGGACAGTTCTTCCCGCAGCTAACCCATAGACCAGATGGCATCTCGCGTGAAGTCCTCGCTGAATCGGTGTCCGAAATGGTTGCTTATACGCAGCGCTGCCGCCAAGTCGCTCAGCAGTTGACGTCGCTTCTTCCCATCCCCCTCACTCATTTTTCAATTCTGGAGTACGGCTTATGAGCGCAGGAAATATCGCCGGGATGTATGAATTGGTAGCCGCTTTTGGATTATTAGCAGACGTTATTTTGGATGATCCGCTGCTGGCGCTTGCGAACGCGGTTGTCTGGCTCGACCCTTTATGGGAATGGAGTGAAGACGATGTATCCGAGGAAGGCGATGGGGTTGGTATCGCCCTATCCGTCACTCGCAGCGCTTTCCCTGACATTTATGCAGGGGCAGTGGAACGCATTCGCTCCGATTCCAGTTATGGCGAACTGGACGACTTCATCTCTGGCGAAATCAGCAAACGCGGTATTCCACTCGATAATCTGGAATTTCTGGGGTATGGCATCCCGCTGAACGCCTGCGGCATCGAACTGTCCGACCCGGAAGTGTATGCCGTCCATCCCGATCTGCTGCCGCTGGTGGAGTTATTCGGTATTCATCCTGAACAGGAACACTACCACGTGGAAATCCCTCAAGCTGCTTACGCCGCCGGACGGGTCATTGCCGACAGTCTGGTGAAACAGTCCGACAAGGGCTTGCAGCAGGTGGGCTGGGCGCTGGCATGGCTTTTCTCCTGCTCCGGCAACAGCCTGGTCGATTTCACGGACGAATCGCTGGCGGAAATGCAGCCGCTCACCTGGGAAGCGGATGAGGTGGCCTTTGCAATTGATCTCGTTGCAGAAGCCGACGAGGTGATGACCGATGTGAATGCCGGATTGGAGCTGCTTGGAAGCCGTCCTGATGTGCTGACAGCACTATCAACCAATGTGAAACGAGTTTACAAAGTAATTGCAAAACAGAAAGGAAAAGACCGTGAATGTGATGTCCGACTGGAGTGGCCGCCTCCTGGCACAGGCTGTGATGGAGCAGCCATCGCTGATTCTGAGCTTTTACAGCTTCGGCGCGATGCTGCATAAGCGTGAGGGAGATGCGGTATCCGAATATCCGGTGGATCCTACCCAGATTGCAATGGCGCTGTCCGCGAAAGTTCGTTTTGATACCGGACTGCTGTCTGACAGAACGCTGCTGGTACGGCAGGAAGGCACGAAGAAAATCGTCGCCGAGTATCGCGCTCCACAAAAAACCGGGTTGTATCTCGATGGATCGGAAACAGCGCTGCGTGTCCCCCTCCCCGGATTGGTGCTGATTCGTTTGACCTCCGAAAACAAGAATCCGCAGTACGGGGTATTTGCCGTAAAAAAGCGTCCGACCACTTTGAACGAACCGCTGTTTCATGCGCCGCTGCCGAATGTTTTTTCCAGCGGGAACATCTGCTGGGGAACCGTCCCGCAGGTGGATGAAAGCGGATTACAAGCTGCATCCCTGGCAGGTGATTGGGCGGTGCTGCTGGGGTCGCGCTTCAACGATCATGGCGTAAGCGGCAAGAGCAAATCGCACCCGTCGGACATTCGCCAGATGCTGATTGCTCTGGAAGGACGTAAGGCTCGTACCTATCCGAAATCTGATCTGCTGCCGGTCAAACAGACACTGGCACAGGTGCTGGGAGACGAAAAATGAACACCTTTGATCCGAACATCTACCTCCAAACTATCTCCATCGTCGGCTTAGGCGGAACAGGCGCACAAATCGCCCGTTCAGTTGCCCGGATGGTGTATGACATGAAGGCAGCACGATTGCATACGCCGCAAATTGTGCTGATCGACCCCGATAGAGTAGAGCAGAAAAACGTCGGACGGCAGTTGTATGTCGAGGCCGATGTGGGACAGCCGAAGGCACACGTCCTGATGCGCCGCTTCAACATGGCACTCGGTTTGGACATCCTTGCCATAGACCAACCGGTGAAGGCAGAAGCGCATTTTGAACGTTGGGGCAATCTGATTGTCGGCGCAGTCGACAACCATCTCGCGCGGCGCGAACTGGCGAACGTTCATGGCGCAGTCTGGATTGATTCCGGCAATCATTTTAACGCCGGTCAGGTCGTGATTGGCAATACGGGCGATCCCGAAACCGCGATGCGCGGCATTGACGGACAGAACGGCAGGTATACCTATCTCCCTCACGCCGGATTGTTGTTTCCATCGCTGCTCGAACCCGACCCCGAAGCAAAACCACAGGCTGAACCAGGGCGCTCCTGCGCGGATCTAGTGGCGGCGCGTGAGCAAGACCTGCTCACCAATGACTGGATGGCGGTGACCGCCGCGCAATATGTGTATCGTTTGCTACACCGTCAGCCCATCACGTCGTTCGTGTCTTACGTGAATGCCGATGGGATGAATGTCCGCAGTGTGCTGATATGCCGAGATGAGCTGCTGGCTTATTTGCCACAACCTGTCGCTGCCTGATTCATTTCCTCTGTCTTCTCAATCGATTGTTTCACTCGCTCCGTTTATGACGGAGTTTTTGTTTTATCGAGGATAACTGAAAGGAACAAGCTCATGCGTTACTGGGATGACATGCGAAGCAAATACGGATTCAACGATGGAGGCGCTGTACTGGATGGCGCGGAAGTCTATCGTGCTGTCTATATCCGTTCCGTCAATAAGCTGGCAGAGCAGTTGCACAGCAGTGTGCGTGCGACAGCCTATGACCGCGCGGGTGTCCATAACTGGTGTCTCATTCTGTTTTACAACGTCCACGATCTCACGGGCTTATCCCCTGATGAACTGACGACATCTCTCGATTTGTCGGCAGGAGAAGTCTTGGAAGCGGATGAGATGATGGACGAAGCCATCCGGCAGGCATATCTGCTCGACCTGGACAGCTTTGTAGAGATTTCGGTAGACCTGTCTGACGACTTTAGCGATTTTGTAGCAGCGCTCTATCCTGTAAATGAAGGTGATCCGCTGGTTGCTGTGGTCAATGGACAGCCCCAGCACATCTATCCCAACGGACGTGTGCGGCTTGTGCGCGAAGCAAAAGCTATCGGCGGAACTGTTTTAGCAGTCGGCAGTGAATATGTTGTGACATGGATCGACCATCACCCGTCACTGGTGGGACTGGCAGTGCAGCCAGGTGATCCCATTATCGCCATCACGTCGCCTGATGCACTGATGGTGGTTGAAATCCCGGCTGAGATACGCGCTGCCAGCGAGAACCGCTATCCAATCCCGCCATTTCGTTTGTGTGATGTGAACGGCGAGTTCCTCATTGAATATGGTGAGTTTTTTGCCTGGGATATCGTGCAGACGGTTATGGAGCGTGCGGTGCGGGAACTCGGTAAGCCCGTCCAGATCATTAACGGTTATGACAACACCATTACACCCACTAATTCTGGTGAGGAAAGCGAGTGATGCCATGTTGGACTGCAAACGCCAGAACGTTCATCATTCGAAACTCCCTAAGCCTGGAGCCATCGGACGGATAGTTGGACTATCTACAGTCGATCCATGCCGTAAGTGTATTGTGGTCGCCTATCCGCTGTGTGACAACATGTGGCCGTATAGTGTTGGTATTCACACTACTTGGGTGCGGTTTTTAGACAATAGCGAAACGCAGCGCTTCAGCGGCATCTGGTTTGAGGAAGGGTAAAAGCATGTCGTACCAGCTTCCTCTCTTTTCTTTAGACAAAACCTCCCATCATGATCCTGTTCAACTGCTGCGCGATGGCGCGGCGTTGGTGCTGAGCGTCTCAGGCGGCAAGGACTCGGATGCCATGTGCCATCATCTACTTCAGCGCCGTCAACGAGAAGGTTGGCCGGGCGAGATTGCGATGATCCATGCTGACTTAGGACGCGCCGAATGGCAGAGTACAACGGATTATGTTCATGAATTGGCGCGGCGCAAAAATGTGCCCCTGCATGTCATTCGATGGACACAGGGTGATCTGATTGACCGCATCTGGCAGCGCTACCATGCCGATCCGTCACGACCTTGCTGGCCGTCGAGCAAAGTTCGCTACTGCACGTCCGATCTCAAACGCGCTCCAATCTCTCGCTGGATACGGAATACCTATCCAACGGGAACGGTCATCTGTGCCATTGGGCTGCGGGCAGAGGAAAGTAGCACTCGTGCGAAGAAAACTGCGATCAGTGTTCGGGAGGATTGCACCGCCCCAACGCTCAACCGTCTTACACTGAACTGGCTGCCAATCCATAATTGGACGGAAAGCGAGGTGTGGGACTGCATCCGCCAGCATGGGAATGTCTGCCACGAAGCCTATAAGTACGGCAACCACCGGCTGTCCTGTGCCTGCTGTGTGTTGGCGAACGTGAGCGATTTGATTAACGGTGCGATACATAATCCCGATACATACCGTGAACTGTGCCGTATTGAAGCCGTTACAGGTTACAGCTTTCGCCAAGACTTCTGGTTGAGCGACCTGAAATCTGATTTGCTGCCGGAAAGTACGCGCATCGCCGTGCATGAACACAAGAGGAGAGCCGTATGAACCCTGACTACACCCAACTGGACTGGAAGCCCATTCTGCTGGTGAAAGCGATCCGCCTGCCTTTTAGTGAAATCTACATCGGGCTGTCGGTGAAACGTCTTTACCTGGCAGAACATCCTGAAGGTATCCTGCAAGCGGATTGGACGTTGCCATCTGACGAACGATTTCTGCCGCTCGTGCAGTTCACGGGCTGGAAACCCGAACGGGATGTCCCATTTGAACTCCCCGTTCAGTATCAGGGTGGCAGAAATGACCAGGCTGCAATAATCCCTTCGGGGACATGGGTATTACCCTATGATGATGCACACTACCGCCTCTATGAACAGGTACGACTGAGCCTTCATGCTTTGCTGGAGAAGGTTAATACAGCACCGACGCATACCCAAACCCTGCGAATGCTCACCCGCTGGACGATGTAAGACAGCGCCTCATGAAGTCTAGGGCTTTTTGAGTTCCGATAAATACACAAGGAAAACATGCACAATGAACACAATTGAGGCCATCACGCAGACAGCGTTGAACCGCTACAACCGCCTGTTCGACAACCAGCAATATACCGCAATTGCGGAACGCTTTGTGACTGATCTCCGATCAAATCGAGACAGTGTGCGGGTCGCCGACGCGATGAACCTGGTCACAGATACAGCTTTGTTGCTTTGCCAACATCCTCATTACGAACAAGCTTGGCTCAAACTGGCAACCTTCTGCGGACAGAATGCTGTTCCAATCGCGACGATTGATGCGATTTACACCTATCTGCTGATTTTCCAGCAGGCAAAAGATACTCGTGCCGATGATTTTGAAGGTACAGCGAAGGCACTTCTGAAAACCTATGAAACCAGTGATACCCTGCGGGCAGCAGTCTCCTGCGCCAATGGCATACATGGCTGGCAGGGTCGGATGGCTTATGAGCTGCTAGCGGGGGCTGACTATCTGATGCAATCTGCCATCCAACTGTTGATACACGGTAATCCGTCCTATATCCGCGAAAAGTTGCAATTCGGGTTGCGGCGGCTTACCGGAGCGCTGCATGAAGGGATACGCGAAAGCGGAACGCCTGCTATGTTCGACTTCAAAGGGACATACTTCCCCGATGAGCATGACCGCCGCTGAAGCCACCGAAGCCTCTTTTTCAACACCCGTCGTCTTACATTGACTTTCAATCGTATCTCCGTTCCGTGTTCTGCCCTTTACGCTGGCGCAAGCCATACCGCTGCCAGTGATCCATCTGTTGTCATGTGCATCGTCCGTCAGGTAGTTCGCACATTCGGGTTGTATTCTGCCTCACCGTTTTATTTAGTCGATGACCGAGCAGATACCTGCGCCACCGTCTACATCTCTTGTTCGCTGATGTATCCCGTCACTCTGCTGCTGTCGTTCCCATGCTCTCCCTTTTGCTGCTGGCGTCTGCCATCTGACCCAAACCATGCCGATTTGTCTCTGACCAGTTTAGCAGGTGCGGCAGTTTTCATACCGACTGATGTCGGCACGCTTAACCCATTTCTTCCGGGCTTGTGCCAGACGAATTGCGCACAATTCGTCCTCACCGGAAATGGGTAGCGCCTTTCAGGTGAATCCTGCCTGTTTGCACCTGCTCTGCGTTGGTCAGAAATCGACATAGGGTCGATGGACAAGAAAGCGCACAGCGCAAAGGAGTAAGTATCATGGGTTCAAGCATCAACATTCAGGTGACCGGGTTTGTCGGCAGCGATCCACAGGTGAAAACCGTTGGTGAACAACAGGTTGCCAGTTTCAGCGTGGCTGTCAGTCGCAAGAACGGCAGTGGCAAGAAACAGACGCTATGGGTGCGTGTGAACTGCTGGAACAAACTCGCTGATATCGCGGCACAGTACGTCAAGAAAGGCTCACTGGTACAGGTGACAACGGAATGGCTGCGTCCGAGCGCATGGACTGACCAAAGCGGCGCGCCGCAGGCAAGTCTAGACATCGATGCAAACCGTTTGGTTCTATTAGATCGGGTGGAGAGCGACGACTCCGCAAGCGAAGGTGGTGATATTCCGTTCTAGAACAGATCAATGTAAGACAAACAGGAGCGGTGTGAGAACACTGCTCCTATCATTTATTGGCGTTTAGAATGTAATGTCTTAGTGTTATGACACCAATTATCATTTACTCCATAGTTATCAGTCCGAAGCTACTAATGAATTTGCATTTAGTCCAATGTGAATAGATAAGCTATCAAATCATTGATTTGCTGCGGGGTGAAAATCGCGCCATAGACCTTAGGCATTAAATTATCTGGGAATCCTGTCATAACAAACGCGCTGGGATTTGTAATCGATGTGCGCAAGAACTCCACTTTCTGTTCCAGGGTTTGTTCAGGTTCTGAGGTTGCTTCCGCTGTAGCTTCCCCCATATTCATACCGGCCATAGCATCTGATGTGCCATTTGAATCTGGTACACTGTGGTTATGCGAATGACCGCTGATGCCCAGTAAACCCGACCCCACTAACGTCTCTGTGCTATCAACACGATGACAGGTGGCGCAGGCAAACGAGACTTCAGGGCGAACTGTGTTAAACAGGATTTTGCCTTGTTCTGGATCACCTATAGAACGAGCGACTGCCAAAACCGCTGCTTCTTCTTCCTCACTGTGGACATGGGTATCCGTATGGGCATCGGTATCGAATAAACCAGAATGTTCCCACTCGTGGGCAGCTTCCACTGCCGTTGTGTTTATAAAACCGCACTCAATGGCTAAGGCTTGGTATGCAATAGAAGTTCGATACAGAGTCGCCAGTGCGCCAGTGCAGCGTTCAAATCCGTTTTAGCCTCTTCTGCAAAATTCGCCAATTCTTGCGCGTGTTCATTTTGATGTTTAATCACTGCGTCGACATCACACTACGGTTTACTGGGCTGTGCCACCGTCGCCTGTGCAACCACAAGCATTGTCAGCAACGTGAACATAATAGTGACAAGCCCCAATAGGGTTGACTTTCTCAATCTCATACCTCCAAGGTTTTTGTTTAAATGGGTTCGGATCATTTCATTGTAGGAACGAAGCGAGATGAAAGCGCGTGTCGGTTGTCATAGTTTCGAGAATACTTTCATATTGAAAGCAGCTACATCAATATGTCTATATGGCCGTTTCATTACACCACACCGCGTAGCAGTCAGTAATCCGTGATGGAGTATGACAATCAGGCGCTGCATCGCAGCAGCGCCGCTGTCCGCAGGACAGCATCGACCCCCTCAGCCAACAACGGTGTGTTACAAACGTTGGTGGTGCAGCGGAGCTACAGCCATTTGTGGCGTAGTCTCGGCTGAGGGGGGAGCGAGCTAAAACGCTCGCTCCTCATGCGCCGGAGGGCTTGATGTGCCGCGCTCACGCGCAGCACCGCTGAGCGACCCTGCGGGTGTCGCCCAGCGTGTCGGCACGGTTGACCATGCCGACTGGACTCACCCTACGGGTTGCGTCCGAAAAAGTCAATCAATCTCATCGGATAGCCTTTGTGCTACTGACATCCTGAAGGGAAATGGACAAGCCTTCAGAAGCAATTTTCAAGCACGGATTTTTCCTGAGCATATTTCCCGAAGTCGCTGTCGTGCAGTGCGTTCCCATTCAATATAACCACTCGGCTGTGCCCAAAACATGTCCCAAGCTTCATTCAAAAGGGAAAAAACAGGATGGTTAGTCTGAGGCGTTACGATATGACATTTGAGTTCAAGCGTTGCTTCATATACTTTTTGAGCGAATAACTGTAGGATTTCGTCTGGGAAACACCGTTGGAACTCGGGTTCAGGGATTGCACCGGACATATTCAATAGTATCTTCCATTGATGTTCAATCTTTTCAGCTTGTTCACCAAAATCAGCCAACCGCAGTCCGTAAAGTATGGTCTGCATACGGGCGTGATCGGCTGGATGGCTTGAGCTACCGAACAACGGCACATTATAGGGCTTGTCGCCGCGTTTCATGTATAGATGCAAGTGCGACCATCCGAATGCTGGGCCTACTGTATAGACTGCATATAAGTCGCAGAAGAATTCCACAGCCCAATCTAACCATGATTTTTCCCAGACCTGAAAATAGCTAGTGAACTGCTTTGGCCCTCCGCGTCCCCTGCTTTCTTTTTGGCGTTCTTGTCTCAAATAGTCTGAAATTGCGTCCAACATTTCCAATAGGCGCATCTGGAATGGTTTTACACTGGGATCATGCCGTTCGGTCACTAGAGGATGTCCTA
Source organism: Chloroflexota bacterium (assembly GCA_020161935.1). Lineage (GTDB taxonomy): Bacteria > Chloroflexota > Anaerolineae > Aggregatilineales > Phototrophicaceae > CFX2. The sequence goes on along the minus strand of JAIUNI010000002.1, from coordinate 149,119 downwards.
ACTCATGATACAAATCAGGCAAATGGAGTAGAAAATCGCCCTCGGTGAGGGGGACGAATAGCAAATTGAAATAGGGGTAAATGTGAAAATAGTCCTGCGACAAACTAGTGACCATGGGAGGTAGCAATGGATAAGCTATTTCCCGGGTAATCTGTGTGATCATTTGTGATAGGAATTCATCATCGTCACTATATCGTTGTAATGCCGCCACACATGTAGTTTCCAAAAGGCTCAGATCTTTAACCGCACGACGAAATCGGCGTAAACGCTCAGGTTGATGCTTTGCCAGAAGCATTGTTGGATTGCTGACAAGCATGTCTAGGCTATCTAGTACCGAGCTGATCTCGCGTTTGCTCATTAATACAAGAGGGTGAAATTCTTGTGGGAGTTTGTGCGGTTTGGGGATGCGCTCTAAAAGACGCTGTCCACGTTCTTGATGCTGGCGAATTGCAACTTCTAGATACTGATTCAAGGAACCCACCCCCGCATCTTTGCCATTGCATCTGTTTGAACTTGTTCAAGCAGTTGAGCAAGGCTGTCAAGTTCATCGATGACAGACTTATTGATCTTGTCGGATTTAAGCATGTGGGAGAGTCGTGCCCATCTTGTACGATTGGTTATGTCGTCACCAATTACTAACAGTGCAACCATTCGTAAAGAAAGTGTGTCAGTACGTTCGACTACAAGTTGCTCTAAAAGTTCACTAAGTTTTAATCTGGATGAGCTTTCGGCATTTTCGCTTTCTTCCTTCAAATTAACCAATACATCATCTACCAGTTCGGCAATTTCTCGAATCTGCTGGTAAATACCGGAGTACAGACCTGGGTTCGTCATAAAACCTCTTCCATTTCTTCTTCCTCGGCTAAGATGGCTTCAATGTCGAGCGCATTTTCATCAAAGTCCGTCGCTTCTTCGCTTAGGAAGCGATCATTTAGCTTTACTGTTACTGGATTTCGGCTGCAATCCTCAGGACGTGTCCAAGTTAAGCAGGTTAGGTAGAATACGTCTTCCAAGCATTGCTCAATTTGGAGAGGGCCTTCAATGTGGCGGACATGAAGCGGACGCACCGTTCCCTTGTGACGGAATGCACGACCCGTTGAACACAAATAACCTTCAGTCTTGTTGATGATGCAGTAGTTACCAATTTGCGGGTTGTCTACCCATGGTCGACTGCTGCGAAGACTAACGTCAAACAACCGTAAACGCACAGGAGCAGACTTAGATATTTCAATGATTGTTAGGGTTGCGTCCTGAGAAAGTATGCCTTCTTTTTTGAGCAACGCTATTCCCGCATGAGCGCCCTTGATTTCAGATTCAAAAACACGTCCATCACGCTGAAGCAGGATAGTCTTAGGTGATTTCTTGCGATCTGTGACCGCCCGGCGAATTGCCTCTACCAAATAGGCTTGCATTTGTCGTTCCGACAGCTTTTCCTTTTGGCGCGATTTCTTGGGTGGGAGTGCCTGAATATCTCCGCCATTGCTACTCACAATGACCAATCCTGCAGTATGCTGCTTGACATCCAATCCAATGGTCAAATCGGCATTCAATCGAGTGTCTAATACAAACGGCCATTGCTGATTAGTCAGCAAAACCTTATTGATGGCGACCATCCGCAGATAACCATTGAGCTTGCCTCTTCTTTCCGCTCGCACTCCATAGGATGTACTTCCGATTGGTTGAAAATAACATTCCCGACCAACATCTGAATGAATTACAGCGGCGAAGATTTGAGGATCATGCTCATAGAGTTTTCGAATGACCATTGCAGCCAGCTGATCTTCCGCGCCTTCTTTATGATCTGTAGTGTGATGGATCATTACAACAGCATAGCCGGGTTTCGTGCAGTGGTTATTTACAGCTTCAAGAATAGCATTTCCCTGTTTGGCGAAAGTTTTGGCTATTCGGTCGTTATAAGTTACAAAAATAGGGTTGTAATCGTGTGGAAATAAATCCCCCATTGTGCGTTTCAAATCTTCAGTTAGCTGAATGCCATAGCTATCTGCAACTGATTGAGGCAGTATCAAATATTGGCGTTGCAAGGAGTCGCACGTATAGAAACCTGCCAACTTATCTTTGAGTAAATCTAATCGAGTTTGCCCTAGCAAATCTAGACTTACATGTTGTGTGTTCGGCGTGCCTCGTACAGACAGAACTTTGTTTTTACCGAAACGAATATCCGGTACAACAAACATCCGTGGTTCTACTTCAATGGGTTTCGTCTCTAACTCAACAGGGGTAACACCTAACCGTAGATTGACAAGACTCTCCCTGACAAATCTGTGAATACGCTCACGCCGTTTATCAGGGCGTAGAATTGTTTGCCCATGCTGCTGTCCTGTTCTTTCATGACTGGTTCGATAGACGGGATAACAGAGGGGCGCAATTGCAGATAAGTTTTCGTTGCGGTTATTCAAATACAGAAGTGTAGAGGCATCATGTGGGACAATGGCTAATTCGTCAGGAATTGGCTTTCTGCATTTTTCTACCGTGTAATCGAGTAAGTTCATTTGTGTATCTGGTATGAGATACTCAGTTATTGTCTGATCACTCAACCCGACCGCTTGAATCTCGTACCAGTTGTGACCAAAGTGGTAAACGAAAGTCTGTCCTTTCCATTTTGTCGCAAACTTTTCACGATCAAGGTGTGCGGGAAGCGGGTGCAGTCCTACTGTTTTACTAGTTATATCAACACATATCCCCAGGGTGTTATCAGGTGTAATGATCGCCCGAATGGCAAAGCCAGTGTATTTCACAAGGTTGTCTGCCAGTGGCTCCGATATCTTTCCAAATATTGGCTTGCCTGCCGATGGCAGCCAAAAATCCGGTGTCCCAAATAAAATACCCTGAATCCAAAAGTCAAGAAATCGGATACAGATGCGATCATTTTCTGGCGAACGAACACCGAAATCTAATGTGAATTCATCCCCGTATGGTTCGAAAGTCACAGTTGTTCGCGTCAGCGACATAGAGGATGATGGTTGTTTTGTTCCAGTTTGTACAACAAGATAATAGTTTCCTTCCCGATCAATGATGGTAATTGGTGATTGGAGTGTGAAGCTGAGCCGCTTGATAATATTCTGGCGATTTTGATAGTGTTCGTCGGGTGCGTTATCCAAGCCCTTAATACGATAGAGGCGATATTTCGTTGAAAGTGCAGCCGCATTAGTGATACGAAAGATATTGCTTTCCAAGCTCATTGCAATTTAACCTCGAAACCAACACATCGAACGGAATGGGCAACGCTGGCACTCTTCATCATTCAAAGTGACAGGTAGATCATCAATTGCTATATCACCATCTTCACCTTGGATAGTCATTTCCATATTTAACGCAGATCGAGCCATGTAATCGCTTACTGTGTCAAAATCCTCAGAAGCAAGGTGATATTTTCGCAGTTCATTAGTTAGTAGCTGAACTTCCAAGAGCTGTATTTCAGTTTCTTGGTAGGAAATTTGCTCTTTGGGAAAATCACTGTGTGGCCTGCAATTTGTCAGTGCCAGCGCATAGAGCGCCAACTGCAAACGATAGTCGCTCGATGCATAAGTGTGTACCTTCCAGTCAACGATGAGAGGTGGTTGGTCAGCGAAAAACGCCATGAGGTCTGGTTGTCCGGTTGCCTTGATTCCATCTAGAGTGAAGGTCAGAGAACGCTGTGGAATCAACTGGATCGCTGACTCCAACTTTGCCTGCAAGTCTTTCATACTTACCAGATTAGTTAACGCAATTTTGACATCTTCCCATGCTGCCTCAATGTCTGACTTAGCTATGTCATCCCCGTATTCGACGTCCAAAAAAGCAGCAAAGGCATCGCCTGTTTCCGTTACCTTCATTCCTGGTTCCCGCAAACGATTGGCGAGTCCAAACTCGAGCTGACGATTGAAGATTTCTCTCGCATATTTGAGCAAGTCACCCAACACGACTCGCTGCCCCCGTTTGATTGTTGGAATGTATCTCATCAAAATGACCCAATCAACAAGACTCCCACGCCAACTATAGATGGTTTGTAGTTTGGAGAGCAGGTAGGCTTCACGTCGAATAGGGTCTTTCGAGCGTGGTTCCGCGATAATGGTTTTTAAGTACCACTGGCGCGGACATTTACGAAAGAGTCGACTGCCAGAGAATGACCATGCTGACATTATTCTTTTCTCCCTCGGCGTGCGCGTAGGAATGCCAGATAATCAGCAAGTTCCTGCTCTTCTTCTTTGGTGATATTGCCGAAGCGGTCGAAGGAGCGAGGTGAAGCGTATGTACCAACATTTTCATTTGGTACAGGGTAGCCAGCAAGCGCAAGCAGTTCGTTATACGCGACTTCGTAAAGCTCACTCAACTTATGAAGGATGGTTGGCGAAGGCTGTTTGATCTTGCCAGTTTCAAGTTGACTAAGATAGGCATTAGACACACCTGTTGCCTTTTCGACCGCCCGAAGCGAGATTCTTTTAGCTTCACGAACCGATTGTAGGAATTCACCTAGCGTAGGGTTTGTATTCTCATTCATGTGCTAAGATTATCAAGCATTGCAAAGTTTGTCAAGCAATTTGTGTTTGTACAATCTTGCCCACCATCATAATAATCATTGCCAGTATGCTGCAAAACTAGAGGAAGCCTTTAACATGCACCAATATTCCTCAATTGACCATCAAATATTTTTATGATGGGGTCATTAATTAGTCATTTTGAGTCCTCGGATTGCCCCGTCTAGCACTCTTCTGTCAGTCTTGACAATGCGAAACTGAAAATTTGCGGCATTTGTTTAGCTCCTATTTGCGATAATTGGGCAAAGGATTAAGTATCGAGGGAATTCATAAATGACAGCCAAAGCAATCAAACGTAGCATCACCATGACCCAAGAGATGCGTGATCGTCTCGCCCTGCTAGTGAGCAAACGGCCCCGTGATACTACCGAAGCCGACCTTATCCGCGAGGCAATCCGTCTGTATCTGGACAATCAGGAAGACATCATTGGCAGCCGAAAACATTTCCAGAAGTCATTACAAGATCGGCTTGACCAGATGGAGTCGGCATTCGCATTTCACCTAAATGTTCTGATTTACTTGCTCACTGCTCTTGAGCCAGACGGTAGTCCAGAACGCATTGCGGATGCTATCATTGCTGCCAAGCGCGATGGAAATACGCTCTTAGAGCAAATCAAAGCGGTGCGTGAGATGAAGGCTTCCAAGCATTGAGTAAAGCCATCATCGTCGTGGACTTCGCTTACAAAGGTTCAAAGCGCAAAGGTCATGGCACAGGCCGCAAAGGGCTGAGTTCCACGCTCAAGTATTTGCAGTATCGGGACAAGGTGCAGAACCGGCTTGCCGAGAACAGCGATTACGAACGCTGGCAGGATCGAGGCATGGGACTGCACTGGCGCGACATCCTCAAGAACAGTGATGACCTTCAGAGTAAGCATGTGCTGGCGTGGACGTGGGTGATTTCGCCCGCTCCCGACCTAATGGCACTCGTCCCGGAGGAACAGCGGCGCGATCTGGTGTGTGACCTGACGGAGCATATTGTCGAGGATTACTATCTGGAGCGCGGCTTCACGATACCGGAGTACAGCTTCATCCTGCATGATCGCGAGGCAAAAATGGAAGATGGCAGCGAGACGATGCAGCAATTGCATACCCATGTCGTCCTGCCGGGAACCGCGCCGTTGCCCGGTTCAGATCGTGAGGCAGTCTACAATAACAAAGAAAGGGGACATGATGTGCTCTTCCGTGAGATTGCCAGCTGTCATTTCAGCGAGGCGCTGGATCGGATTGTTGGCCCAGACTGGCAGCGCTTGCGTGTAGAAGAGGTAGATCTCGAACCAGAACAGCCAGATATTGATGATCTAGATGCATGGTTTCCAAGAAGCTGAAATGACATCATAGACAAAGATTACTTGGTACACGCTAGGCTGTTTTTATGAGTTGTTGAGGGCTTGTTTCAACCGCTTGCTGGTTCGCAATGTCAGGCGGCGGATGTAACGGGGAGCGGGTTTGCCATTCAACAGGCCACCAGATGTTCCCCGGTCAATCCACTGGGATTCGAGAACGAACAGATTCTCCAATTCGATTCGCTCCCCCGCAATAAGACTTTCTGTCCAGACATCCATCAGTGTTTCGAGCATCGCCTGTATATCACGATTTTTCAGTCGGGTGCGCCGCCCAATCTCCCGCACCATCCGGTTCTTCGTCAGGGTCATGATGTCACCGCTTTCGGAGCCATTAACTGCTTTTGGCGCTGTTTCCGCAACTCTATCGTACTCACGGTCTGCACTTTGCCGCCGCTCCGCTTCTGCGCTTCGGCGGCGACTTTCGCCATGAGGGCGGAGGCCGCCATTTCGAGGGTCGGCTTTGGTGCAGCCGTCGTTTCATCGACCATCATGGGTGTCGAGGGAACAATCGCTTCAAGAGGTTTCAAATCCAATGATATGCCGCGTTCCAGCAGCAGAGGCTGTACATCTTTCGCTGCATTGAGCCGCCGCTTCCAGTCGTCGCGCTCGTAAAAACGGGTCAAGCGGGCGTTCAATACAATTTGGGTCGCAAAACCCGCCTCGACGTAACGAGCGAAGATAGTGCAGTTGCCTATTTGTGGGGTAACAACTTCATCCACCGTCAGCAGCGGACGCTGGCGCAAGTGACTGTTAGGATCGTCCTGGTTGGCATCGGTGGTTGCCGTGCCACTGGCTTTGCTGTAGAACTCGGCAGTGTCGGCATCACAGCCGCCATAAATCACCTGCGTCGCCAAACCCGTGAACAATGCCTGTGTCCCTTCGTTGCCGTAAATCATGTGGAACTGCCCCTTCGTCTGCGCGCCAATCATAATCGAGATGCGGCGCTTGCGGACAAGATTCACATCAGCTACCAGGCTGTCAAGTTTGCCCAAAGTGGGGAATTCATCGAGAATTACGCCGACGGGAACGGGTAGTGGGCCTTTGTTGCGTTCACCGATGGTGTCGAGGTCGAGCATCAGTTTGCGCAGGGTTGCCCCCAGATACGAAGCATAGACGGCACGCATCCGCCCCGGACAGGTCAGGACAACAACGGTTGGCTGGCCGACGATGAGATCAGCGTCGAAGTCTGAGGCACTGGTGTTAGCCCGCACATCCGTAGAAGCCCAACCTGTTAATGCCGTCGCCAGTGTCGCCACAACGTTCGAGGCAACTTTACCATCCGAACCCACCGAGGCAATGAAACTATTTGCCAGCAGCGCAGCATCATCTTTCTTGGAGGCGAGTTTCCCTGCTAACCCCTTAAGGTCGTTCATGGCGTTGTAGATTTCACCAAGGTTGGGGAAGCGAATCAGGCAGGCGGCCAACAGAGCCGCCGCGCTGTCTGTCCAGAAGCGGTTGTCACCCGCTGCGGAAGGCACGAGGACATCCGCAATCGCACGCGCATCAGAAACGTTGTCGATCCCTTCTGCTAGGTTATAACGCGGGCCGATAGGGCTGGTCGGGTCATGCACAACGACCAGATGGCGCGTCACAGCAGCATACTTCAGCACATGCCCGGTGATTTCACCCTGTGGATCAGCGACCACCAGCGAGTGTCCGGCCAGCATCCGGTCAGCAATGGCAGGCAGGATAATGCCTTGCGTCTTACCCGAACCTGGACCGCCCAGTGTCAGGATACCGCGTGCCACATCCTCGCCGCTAAGGGAGAAGCGCCCCATGCCCATATCGAGGCGGCGTTTTTGCTCACCCCAGAACGCGCCCAGCAGCGAGAGACCTTCAGCATCTTCGCGGCGGAAGCGCTTGTATTCACGCATCGTACAGAAATGCGACGAACCCAGCGCCCCGCGTTTGACCTGCGGATTTCTCAGGCGATCCACTCGTTCGCGCAGCCAGCCGCCATTTTTAATGCCGCTGTGCAGTCCAATCGTCACGAAAAACCACAGCATGACTAGTATCATGCCGAAGAGGAACAACCGCATGGCATCCACATTGGAGGGCGCGCCAGTGAGAAACTGCACAAAACCAGTGGGCGATTGCCGTCCACGCAGCGGCTGCACCGCCATGTTCCCCACGAACATGAGATAGACTGCCGACACGCCCAATAGGACAATCAGGTGAGCAAAGAATTTCGCAGCGCGTTTCCAACCCGATGTGCCCTGCGCTTCATTGGTACGCTGGATACCTGCGCCTAATATCGCGCTCACAATGACGGGAGCGAGGAGTGTCAAACAAAGGAGTGGGGCGAGGCAGCCACCGAGCAGTGCTCGTCCCCCGGTGAAGAGCCAGTAGAACATGGGTTATGTCTCCGGTTCGTCGATGGGAGGACTGGAGCACCGCAGCATGACACTGTTTCCCACCCAGCCAAGAACTACTAACAGCAGCCCGGTCAGATAAAGCGCCTCGTCGAAACCCATGCCCAGTACGCGACCGACCGCTGTTCCAGCCAGCAGTAGAGTCATCAGGGCGAAACCGCCCACAACAATCTGGAGTTTATAATCCATCATCGCAGTCGCTTTCAGTTAGAAACCGAGTTCCGGTGTGCCGGATGCAGGTTCCGATTCATCCCGCTCGACAACCGGTTGAAGCGGATCGGTGTACAAGCCCTCCGCTGCGATACGCGCTTCATGTTCGGCATGTGGATTATGGGGATGCCAGTCAGCCGGATCGCGCGGGAGTGTCAGTTCGGCATTCTGGTAGGCTTTGAGGTCGTCGCCTTCGAGCGTCTTCCATTCACCAGGCAGTCCCTCCAGCCGTGCCACTTCCTGCGCTAACTCTGGCCCGTCTAGCAGACCCGGTACGAGATAGCCATTGAATTCCTTGCCGAATTTATCGGCTGCCGCAGGGGACTCGAAATGCGCCATTTCCAGCAGCTTGAACGGCCCATCCTCGGGCATTACGGGATTTCCAACTGTATCTGGGTCACGCTCCACGCCGGGATAGACCACCATGTGCAGGGCATACCCCAATGATTCACCCTCAGGATTGTTTACCGGCAGCGTATCCAGCCGCCAGTGAGGATTTTCGACCTCCGGCTGCGGCGCAGGGTCTTCAATCTTCTCCCCATCCGTGTTCCAGTACGGATTGATCTCGCCCTCTAACTGCTGCGCCAGCGTCTCGAAACGGTCAGCCGGTCCCTTCGTAAACAAGCGCGGGTCAGCGCGATCCCCATCCAGCCAGTCATTCTGCGCAGCCGTCAATTCGGCTTTGTGCATCATAGCGTCCAACCCGCGCTGGTTGTGAACCTCCAGCAGAGCGTCGCGTGCCTGTTCTGCTGTTTCCCGTGCTTGGTCGTCTTCCGAATCCCATGTATCCAGTGTAAGGGACTGTATACCTAGATAACCACCGGGTTCTTTCCAGTATTTCTCGACGGCCAGTTCCAGCGTCCAAGGATCAGCTTCCTGTACAACCACGGCATAGTTCACCGTATCGTGAACGGGTTGCAGCAGCTCAATCGGAGATTTCTCGAAGGTCGCTTCAAACCATGTCGCACCTTCTACTCCAGCATTTGCCTCACGGTTGTGAGCCGCTTCGGCAGCAACATCCTGGTAAAACATCTGGTAATTCGGCGCTTCTGATTCGAGAACCACAGGCACAAGCGGTTCAGTATCCATTTCAGTGATGTCTACTACAGGAGTCAATTCGCGTTCACGAATGGTGGTAAAGGGGTCAGGTGGCCCTTCGGTGAACAGGCGTGGGTCATCGCGCTGTGGGTTAATCACTCCTGCCTCAATGGCCGTCAGTTCGACCAATGTCATGGCACTCTGCAAATCGCCTTTGTCCAGCAGATCATGGGCGGTTTCGGCGTTCCCCTGTGCCGTCTCCCAATCCGGCTGCGGGATCAGAAGGCGTTCATATTCCTGTTGGTCATCGCCCCACGTTTTCAAAACATCCAGTCGCGCTTCGCCATTTGCGGTAATCGCATCAATACTGTACTCAGGATGCTGTTGGGATTCGCTGCGCTGCATCTCAAGCTCCATGATTTGTTCGCGTTCGGTCGTAAAAGGGTCGTGGGGCGCATTGTCCTGAAAGAAGACACGCCCATCGGCACGGTTTGAATCAAGATAGCCGCCCTCCACTGCCATCCGTTCGGCCTGATTCATGACTGCTTCCAATCCCTGTGTCTTGAGCGTATTCTCTAGTTCGTGCTCATCCGTTTGGGCTTCATCCCACATGCCGTATTCAGCGATGGTGAAGGTGTCGAAGCGCTGTTCGTCCCCATGCATCCAGGTTTTCACCGCTTCAGAAGACCGATACTCAGCCAAATTTAGTCCCATTCGATCCCCGCGAGGTCGCGCGGGTTTTTAAGCGCACCGGAACGGGAAAAACCAGCACCGATTAACGGCGCTGGCAGTTTGTTATTCCCATCTATCAAGGAAACGAGACATGAGCAAGCAGAAGACAGACAAGAACAAATCAGATTACTCGATCACATCGGGCGGCATCCTCACGGTGGGCTTGGACATCGGCTACGGTGTCACCAAAGTCGTGACGGATAATGCGGCGATTGCTTTTCCATCGGTGGCGGGTCATGCCCGTGAAATCAAGTTCCAGCAGGAGGCGCTGGCAGCGAAGTATCCCGGCGACCAGTTGACCGATGAGGATGGTTCGACCTGGTTTGTCGGCGATCTGGCGCTGGCACAGCTTCCGCCCGGTGAATTACTTCGGCTGAGAGGGCGCACTGCCAATGAAAAGACGATGGGCAACACCTTCCGTCTCCGGCTGGCGAAAGCCGCGATTGGCAAACTGGCTCAAGGGGTGTCGGGGCGGGATGTCATCCATCTGCGCTTATGCAGTGGTCTCCCGGTGGATCACATGCGCGATGCGGGTGGACTCAAGCAGGCGCTTCAGGGGCAGCATCTGATCAAAACCGATGCCAGCGAGGTCATCGCCAATGTAACCGAGGTGATGGTGATGCCCCAGCCCTACGGCAGCGCATACGCCATGATGCTCACCGAGCAGGGCGAAATTAACGTCTATCACACCTACATGCGAACCGGCGTGGTCGATGTTGGCACGTACACCGTAGACATCATCCTCGACGATGATGGGGACTTTGTGGATGCGGAAAGCGGCAGCGTCGAGAGCGGCGTTTACACCGCTCAGGAACGGATCGCCGCCATGCTCGAACGGGATTACCGCGAGAAGATGCCGCACCGGATTGTCGAGCAGGTTTTGAGGACAGGCATTTTCACTGCCAGCGGCAAGCCAGTGGATTACAGCCACGAGGTCGAAGAGGCACTCGCTCCACTTCGCAGCGCGACCCTGAATCTGCTGTCAGAGAAATGGCAGCGCGGCACAACCGTCGATGTGATTTACCTGTCTGGTGGCGGAGCAGAACTGGTGTATGAGCAGGTGGTCGAAGCCTACCCGCAGACCAGGCTGGTGCCGGACGCGCAGATGGCGAACGCCCGAGGCTACCTCCATTACGCCCATTTCAGCGCCCGGAAGTGAGAAGTTCAGCATCGAGGCGGGTCTTACTGGTCAGCCCAACGGGTGATACGGGTAAGACCCACTCAAAGGAGAAAAAAATGGCAAAGCGCAAAACGAACAAACGCCGCTACCGCATGATTACATTCAAAGTGTTCGAGGACACCGACAGCGACATCCTAGACTGGTGGGAAGGGATTGATGAGGGGGAGCGCAGCGATGCATTACGCGATCTGATTCGAGGGTATCTGGGCAAGCAGCCGCGCAAGCATAAGCTGCTGACCATCCCCGAACTTATGGAAGTCCGGCAGGACACCCTCTGGATACGCGATGCGCTGAACGAGATGCCCGGTTATCTGGAACGGCTGGTGCAGCATGTGGCAGCCAATGGTACAGCCCAGATTGCCATGTCGCCGACAGCCAGATCACCTACCAATGGCGATGTCCTACCAGCGATTGAACCTGCCCTGTCAGACAACGACAGTGACCGCCGGGCGCGGCGGATGAAACGTTCCCAGTGGTGAGAAGGCGATGGATGGAACAATTAATCAGGCACTGTAGGACATCAAAGCAAAAAGCGGCGCATGGTTGTCCCATGCGGGTCGCAGCGTCGAGGCGCTGCGACTTCGCGCGGCGGGGGAGAATGGTGAAAGGTTCAAATGGAACTATCCTCCCCGCCGCAAGCCAGCTAAATACGCTGGCTCCTCATGCGCCGGAGGGCTGGATGCAGCGGCTGTCGCCCCTGCATGAGTGCGGCGGTGCAGAGATGCCGCCGCCCTCGTGGACGCGGTGTGCCGCGCCCACCGAACGCACCCGTGATCGGGATGCGTTCCCAATTCGCATCACGTTCGTTCAGCCGATTTTCACGGCAAAACAGGGAGAACAGGCACGATGAATCATCGTCAGACAGTCACCGAAATCAGCAAACGGTTGCCGCGCCTGAAAAGGCGCGACGTGGCGGAGGTGCTGGAAGTCATGGCAGAACTGTGGCTTGAGGAACTGGCACAGCCTGGTCAGACAGTGACGGTTGCCGATCTGGGCAAACTGCTGGTGGAGGTGCAGAGCTTTCGCAGCGGCGGTGCCGTCGGACGGCGCATCGTCAAGCGAGTGTATGTGCGTTTTCGTCCAACCGAGAAATTCCGTTGGTTCGTGTTGAATGCCCAAATCAAGGAAGGAGTATTGGAGTGAAGAAGAAACCCAATCCTTACAGCGAAAGGATGACCGTCAATCTGACCCCCGACCAGATGCGGCGCTTGGAAGAACTGCGGAACGTCCGCAACCGCGTCGGGAACTTTGTCAGCAAGAATGACCTGCTGCGCGATGCGGTGAACCTGTATCTGGCAGCGCAGGAGGATTTGCCGGGGTCGCGTCGGGCAATTGCCAAAGGTGTCGAATCGAAGGTAGACGCACTGGATACGAAAGTCGAAGCATTGACGACCATGCTGCAAGGGTTCATCGAGCGCGTGACGCGCAAACGCGAGGGGTAGTCCAGATGGACAGAAAGCAAATGTGCATCGCCAATGTGCAATACAAGAAACCTTCTGACGACGGCATGAAGCAGTCCAAGAACCTCTTGCGGTATCTGACTTACCGCGAAAGTCGGGATGAGGCGGCGCGGCATGTCGCCGGACGGGAACGCTGGGTCGATCATGGTATGGGTGGTTCGGTAGCCGAAATCGCGCAACGCTGCGACGATCTGAAAAGCGAGCATGTACTGACCTTCAGCCTCGTTTGTAATCCCAACCCCGATTTGATGGCGATGGTCGCGCTGGACAAACGGGAGCAGTTTGTCCGCGAGTTGACCGAAAGCATGGTCAACGGATTCTTTGATGAGCGTGGGCTGGATACAGGCATTGAATACTCATATGTGCTTGTGCGCCGTGCGGCGGAATGAAAGATAGCGTGAAACACGCCACAGGCTGAAGGAAACTGCCTGTGAGGTCAACCGACCTACCGAAAGGGGAAACCTGAACGGGAAAAGAGCATGTCGGTAAAGGGGTGAGCGGTGAAGTCGTTTAACCGGGCTGCACTCCAAGACCTGGATGGTATGGGTAAGGCTGAATTGCTTGAAGTCCAGTGACGAGTGGGTGACGAAGCATACCACTGACACAACGACTGAAGTCAGTTCCGGGAGCAGCGCTCAGTGGGGCACGGAGTGTGAAACCTTCTTCCCGGACACAGGGGTCAATGAGACCGATGAAGTCACGAACGGATGCCCTAACCCGTCCTGAAAACGTCTTTCATGACTGTACCACGGGATTGCCTAACAGGCGCGAGCCTCATGGCAACGGAGATCATCATAGTAGTCGTGGGGGTCACGTCCCACCGGGGAGGCTGGGAAAGCCAGCTACAGGGCGAAGGGGATCAGGGAGTTGAGCTTGAAGAAAATGCGAGGGATGCGAATGCAGAGAGCCAACCAAATTCTACAGGCAGTACGCAAGTTAGGGGAGCAGCGTCAACCCCTCACGCGGGTGTATCGCAGTCTGTACTGTGAAGAGTTGTTCATCGCAGCTTACGGCAAGATCTACCGCAACGAAGGGGCAATGACACCGGGAACGGAAGATGACACGGTGGACGGTATGAACCTCGCGTATATCCGCGACCTCATTGAGGCACTGCGGTATGAACGCTACCGGTTTCGTCCAACGCGTTGTCAGCCTATCCCAAAGGAAAAGGGTGGCACACGACCACTGGGTATCCAGAATTTCACCGAAAAACTGGTCGGGGAGGTGCTGCGAATGCTGCTGGAGGCATACTATGAACCACGCTTCCGAGAGAGTTCACATGGCTTTCGTCCCAACCGGGGCTGCCATACCGCGCTGGCAGCGGTGAAACACCGCTTCATTGGCGCAAGCTGGTTCATCGAGGGTGACATCAAAGGCTGTTTCGACAACATCAACCATGAGGTGCTGCTGTCCATTCTGGCGCGGGACATTCATGACGGTAGACTGCTGAACCTCATCCGCCTGAGCCTGAAAGCGGGGGCGCTGGACAATTGGACGTATCACGAAACCCACAGCGGTACACCGCAGGGAGCAGTGTTAAGTCCGTTGCTTGCCAATATCTACCTCAACGAGCTGGATACGTTCATCGAAGATGAACTCGTTCCACGCTACACCCGAGGCAGGAAACGGGCAAGCAACCCGGAGTACAACCGCTACAACAGGCGCTACCAGAAAGCCGTCAAACGCGGCAATCTGGTTAAGGCGCAGCAGTGGGACAAGCAGCGTCGTCAGATACCCTCGCAGGACACCCATGACCCGAATTACCGGCGGTTGAGTTACATCCGTTATGCGGATGACTTCCTGCTTGGGTTCATCGGGTCAAAGGCAGAAGCGGCAGACATCAAAACGGCTGTCGGGACGTTCCTGTGCGAACGGCTCAAGTTGACCCTCAGCCCGGAAAAGACGCTCATCACCCATGCACGGACGCAGCACGCGCACTTTCTGGGCTACGCCATCAGCACACAGCAGTCAGATACCCGGCATATGCCCCGCGAAGGCACACGGGTCACGACCCGCGCCGCCAACGGCAAAATTCGGTTGGGCATACCCTATGGTCGCATCACTGAAGAAATCCGGCGCTACCAGCGCCAGGGCAAACCCATTCACGAGCGCGGACTGATGCACTTCAGTGACGCGCACATCATCCTGACCTACCAGATGCGCTACCGAGGACTGGTGGAATACTACCAGTATGCGGTGGACTTACATCGCTTTGGCAGGCTCAAATGGGTGATGGAAACGGCATTGACCAAGACCCTGGCACACAAGTTCAAGATCAGTGTGCGCGAGGTCTATCGCAAATATCACGGCAAACGTCCAGTGAATGGCTACACCTACAAGACCCTGCAAGTCGAAGTGCCGACCACACGCGGCAGCAGTCTCATCTATTGGGGTGCTGTGCCGCTGCGGGTGGTTAAACCGGGGTCGAAGCCGTTGGTAGACATCATCCAGCGCGATATGAAGCTGCACTACAACGACCTGACGAAACGACTGCGGGCAGACGCATGTGAACTGTGTGGGGCTACAAGTAACTGTGAAGTCCATCACGTTCGCAAACTGTCTGATCTGAAACGACGTTGGGCAGGTCGCAAAGAAGCACCGATCTGGGTGCAGCGGATGATTCGCATTCAACGCAAAACGCTGGTGGTGTGTCGGAAGTGCCACAAAGACATTCATGCAGGTAGACCGCTCCCTAACAAACGTATATCAACACCGGGAGAGCCGGATGACGCGAAAGTGTCACGTCCGGTTCGGAGGGGGGACTGTGGAAAAGCGCCTTAACGGTGGCTCGCCACCTTACCTACCCTACCATCACAGATTGACCGATAATCCACAAGCACCGGGATTGCACGATCCACATACGCATATTGTCCTGCCGGGGACGGTGTATGACGAGGAGCATGGGCAGCGCGTGCCGCTGTTCTTCAGTCGCAATCGCAAGGTGAACCACATCGAGATGCTGAATGATGTGACCGAACGGACGATGGTCGCACAGATGGAACACTATGTTGGTCCCGATTGGGAGCAGCGCTATGACGAACTGGCTGAAGCACGTGAGCAGGAGCGCCAGATTGTCGCGGACGAACCGCATGGGATGATGCACGACGACAAAGGGGAAAACTGGAACGTCTGGTGTGGGACGCGCCGGACGGATGAACAGCAAACCACCGTTGGATTTTATCGTCACTATCCAGCACCCACTGAAGACGACCCGGATGCGCTCCGGTTGGAATTCCGTCCGCTGGTTGCTGGAATGCCGTATGAACAGGCAGACTTTTTCGCGCAGGCGTTGGCTCAGGAGATGAACGGCGAGATGGACAAATTGCAGGAACTCGCAGGATTGATTGGTGGGATGAGTGCTGACCAGCGAGAGGCGTTGATCGAGGAAATGGGGGGATATGAGTGCTATACAAGGAAACTATCGCCCGATTTTGAACTTTAGCCGAGAAAGCACACAGGGGAAAAGAGCGCCGTCACGTCGCCAAACGAGAGCGCTCCAAACCCCTGTGTACCAACCTTAAAGGAATATGATGAGTATGACACAGAATGGAACTGTGAACAAGACAGATACATTAGATACGCCAAGTGCCGGGAGACGTGATTTCCTGAACGCGCTCTATACAGGAAGCCCCGACAAACTCTACCTCGAACTTCGCTGTATCCACCCGACTACCGGCGAGGCACGTTCACTGTGGGGACGGATAGGCAATAAGATCGAACTGGCAGCCGCACTCAAGCAGGCGGAGATATTAAACCACGAGGGGTATGGCGTGTACTTCGCACCCTGCTTGCGGAAAACAAAGCAAGGCAAGGCGGAAGCCGCCGCGCTCGCACCGGCATTATGGGTTGATGTTGACTGTGACGGCGATGCCCACCAGCGCGAACAGAACCTAATGAAGCTTAGAGACTTCGACCCCGCGCCGTCCTTCATCCTCGACAGCGGAGGTGGTTGGCATGGTTACTGGCTGTTGGATGAGCCTTTCCAGCTTCAGAGCGACGCTGACCGCCAGAAAATCGCGGGCATTTTGCGTGGACTGTTCGCAGCATTAGGCGGTGACCCGGAATATGTGAAAACCGTCGCGGGGATTATGCGCCTGCCCGATTCGGTGAATACCAAGCCGGTTCGGGGTGGTGTGGTGGTCACTGTGGTCGAGAGCCACTTGGAACGACGTTACCCGCTGGATACCTTCGCCTGGTTGGAGAACCAACCCCATCAATCGAGATTTGATGGATTGAAGGTGGTAACGCTGAACGTGAATGGACACCACCCGCTGCCATCGCGCACCGAAAACTATCTAGCATCCGGCACGACGGATGGCAGTCGCAACAATGAACTGTTCGCGGCGGCTTGCCAGCTGCGGGATGCGGGCTACAGTCAATCCGACACAGAACGTGAACTCATCCCGCGCCACCTTACCAGCGGCAGCAGTGAACGCGAGGGGCTGGCAACCATCAAGAGCGTTTATAGCCGACCAGCGCGTGAACCCATCGCGGAATCACGGCAAACCGCACGCCAGCAGGTGGAGCAGCTCGTCAGCCGCTTTGGACAGCAGGAGATGGAACGTGAACGCCCGACGATGGAACAAATCAGTGCGGCAGTGACCGCCTGCGCTCACCTCAACGCCGTTGAGTGGGCAGCCGAACGCCAGCGCCTCAAAGTGTTGTGCGGCGATGGACTGAAAATCGCTGATCTTGACCGACTGTATCGAGAGGCGAAGCGCACTTCAGACCGGAACAGTTTTGCCACCCTTGCGACGGAACAATATCTCATCGTTGATGGAAGTATAGTATTTGAGAAACAAACCGAGCGCGGCATCAACCGCCAAATCGTCGCCGGATGGATAGGACGGGTATTGGAGCGTACCTCCCGCATGGACGATGATGGGCAGGTCGAGCACCTGACCTCGCTAGAACTGACCTGTGGTGAGGAAACACTGACGCTGCATGTACCGAGCGAACTGTTTGGTGACCCGAATGCCTTGCAGCGTTTTATCGCCGGATATGCAGGGGAAATCTTCACCGTCCGCGCTGGCATGATTCGTCACTTAGCGCCTGCGATTCTGGCATTGTCGGGCACATACCCGCGTCGGAAGACCTACCGCTTCATGGGTTGGACCGAGATTGATGGTAAGTGGGTGTATGTTTCACCGGAGATGAGTGTCAGTGCCAATGGGCAATTAAGTGAGCCGCCAGAGGTCGAACTTGAAAGTCGACTGCGCGACTACCGCTTGCGTGGCGCGGATTGGCAGGAGAGTCTGGGAGCGTTTAAGGCAGCCATCACCACACTTCCCAGACATCTTGCGCCCTCCCTTATTGCGTTCGCTATGCTTCCTATCGTGCAGCGCTTCTTTCCGGCAGCGGCGACCCGCCCGGCGGTGCATCTGGTCGGGACATCGGGCAGCGGCAAATCGGAAATCGCATCACTGCTGACTAGTTTCTACGGGCAGTTCACCCGTGACACCCCACCGGGTCAATGGGGCGATACTATCAATACTGTTGAGGCACTGGGTTACGCGCTGGCGGATACCCTCTACTGGGTCGATGACTACAAGACCATCTATGCCGACGAACGCACCTTCACTCGTTTTTTGCAGAGCTACTCGCGTGGCATGGGGCGGGGCAGGCTGACCCGCGAAGCGAAACTCCGGCATGAGCGTCCCTGTCGCGGATTGCTGTTGTCCACTGGCGAGACAACGCTGGAGGGCGAAGCTTCGATCCTGTCCCGCATGTTGGTGCTGGAAATTCCACCCTGGGAGAAACGTGATCCGGGTGGCGCGGCGCTGGCGAAGTTGGAAGTGGTACGTTACCAACTCCCCTGTTTCACCGCGAAATTTATCCAGTGGGTTGCAGCACGGGCGGATGCAGGCACACTGACCAAAGAACTGGCAAGTCGTTTCGAGTCGAATGTGAAGGACTACCGCGACAACCTCACCAGTAAGCTAGGACGGCAGGCGAACACCGGACGCATGGTTCAGAATTGGGGAGTGCTGGTCACAACCTACCAAATGCTTCGTCAATTCATGGAAGAACTTGACGGCGACGATGCGTTGCCCTCCTGGCAGGACAGCATCGTGGAAACGGTGAAAGCAGTGCAGCAGGAACGTGCTGGACAGGTGTTTATCGACGCACTGGGGCAACTTCTCGCCAGTGGGGAACTCATGCTGGCGAAAGATATGCGTGAACCGGAAGAGCCGCGCCCTGGCACCACCATCGTCGGTTATCTCGATGAGCGTTATGTCTACCTGCTGCCGGATGTCGCGCACCGCGCCGTCCTGCGGGTGCAGCCGCTCAGATTCAATACCCCGGCGATTGGAGCGCAGTTGAAGGAAGATGGCTGGCTGATCCCCGGCACGAATAACCTGACGGTGCAGCGCCGCATCCGGGGCATCCCCACACGACTCTGGCAGTTAAAAGCCGATTTTCTGGGCTGTGACGACTGTGACGGTGGTTCAGTGATAGCATAGCAGTGCGAATCAGCGCAGTGAAAGAACATAAAAGTGCCTGTTTCAGGTGTGACACTGGTTCACTTGAGAGAGGCACTTTCTTGTTTTTGCGAGAACTCCAAAATCATCACTGTCACAGGTGAACCAGCGAACCCGTCACAGAATTGCATTTGGGCTACAAAATGCAGAGTTACACGGGGTATCCACATCACACATCAACAGACTGAAATTGGCCCCGTGACATCTGTGACACTGGTTCAGTTCAGCAAAAATGGCGCCATCTGGCAGGCAATGTCTTCACCAACTGCTAACCCTCAGTCGAATCGTTTTTGCAGAGCAGGGCGGCTTTTACCAATTCTGTACTACAGTTGCGAGTTGAGCCAAAAAAGCTTTTAGGAAGTAGCTATCGGACTGTGGGTCAAGACGGACTGGCAGGAGACGGCGGAAGAACTCAAACAGTCGTACAAACAAGAAGCCCACTTCCTGTCTTCCTGTACCGCTAGTGACCCGCATCATCCCACGTATTTGCGTTAGGATCATAAATCCAAGTTTCTGAATCAAAGTACTCGCGATGGGCTCCACCACCGAACAGGACAATTCGATCTGCCGAATGGTTGTAAACCATCCTGTGCCAACCGCGTTCGCTGGGAGATTCGGTGGGGTGCAGTTCGCTCCAGGTATTTGTGGTAAAGTCATACGCCCAAGTATCGCCAAGAGCATCCTCCTGTCCTCTGGATTCGTATATTCCTCCAAACAATATCACCTGTTTCAGGTTGTCGCTGTAGACCATATCCGCGTATCCGCGCGGCGAAGGGGCCTCAACGGGTTCCAGTGCCGTCCATGTATCAGTATTGTAATCATAAGCCCAGGTGTCGTTAACCTCCTCGAATCCATCCGGGTTATCCGCCCCAACCGTGCTGCCAAACAGGATCACGCGATCTGCCTGGACATCATAAGTCATTGCGGCATAATTCCGTCCCGGTGGGCTAACCGCCGGATTCATTTTCGTCCAGGTGTTGCCCTCAAAATCATACGCCCAGGTCTCGTTGGGAAACAGCCAGTGATTAGGCGGACGGGAATTGACGACATCTAACCCGCTGAAGAGAATCATACGGTCAGACTCCGAATCATAAGCCAGCATACCGCCTAATAAACCCGGAGGTTCCGTTTCCGGTTCCATATTTGTCCAGGTATCGGTGTTGAAATCATACGCCCAGGTCTCTCTGATGATGATGGCCGGCCAATCCCCGCCCAGGAACATGATCGCGCGATCCGACTGCGCATCATAGTCCAGCAGCCCGTGACTCGAAGGCGATTGAGCGGGACTCATCAGTGTCCAGGTGTTCGTATGGATGTCGTAAGCCCAAGTGTCGGTGTGGGTGTCAAAACTCGTGGCCGATCTCATAGTGAGGCCGCCGAAGACAATGGCGCGATCCGATTCAATATCATAGGCCATATAATGGTATCCACGCGGAGAGGGCGAGGGCGCAGATGGCGTTTGATCCTGTGCCTGGACGACCAAAAGTGAGGCCATGAGGAATGCTGCGTTCAGGAGTTCAAAATATATATTTCTCAACATGATGCTCCATTCCTTTCGCAAAAAACAAAAAAGCCGAATAACTTGGCCCGTTATGGGTCAGTTTTCGGTTGCGAGAACGCAAGCAGTTTTTATTTCAGCCGCTGCATGGAATACGACAATACAGGATATATCACATGATAGGTTTATTTACCATAGTATGGTAGTGACGAAGATCACTTCCAAGATGGTGTTACGCAGCCATCTCACAGACTTGGTATTATGCGGAAAACCGGGGATAAAACGACCCACCAAATAAATCTACGATATGCCACTCACCAGCAGCACCTTTTTGTGGATACTGCTGGCGAGTTCTTCCTATCTGGAAAAGTCCCGCGCTAGCACAATCTCTGCGATGGAATGAACTTCTACACACCTGCTCGTTCAACTGGTACACCAATGAGATTCCCCCATTCGGCCCAGGAGCCATCATATTCGCGGACTGCTGGATAGCCCAGCAGATATTTCAGCACAAACCACATGTGAGTAGACAATCCACCCCGCACGCAGTAGGTAATCACTTCTTTTTCAGGGGTAACGCCTTTGCTGTTAAACAAGGCGCGAAGTTCATCGGCAGCTTTGAATGTCCCGTCGCCATTCGTCGTCGGCGTAATCCAGCGGCGAAACTGTCCGTTATCCGTTTCCATCACAGCAGGCATATTGACCGCACCAGGGATGTGACCGCCAACGCTTCCACCCATTGAGTCCTCACCGCTGTACATCGCGGTAGTCCGTGCATCGGCCAGCACGCGGTTGGGTTTACCGATTCCCTCCAGCACAAGATCACGGTGCGCTCGCAGCGTCCAATCTGGCTTTTTGGCTTTGTACGTTGTGGGTTGGATGTCCGGTGTATCGGTCATTAGGAGACGACCTTCGCTCGTCCATTTCGTCCGTTCGCCATCCAATAAGCGCACATCTGGATGACCGTATATCTTGAGCATCCACAGTCCCATTGCCGCCAGTAGATTGCTAAAACCATCATACAAAACAACTGTTGTATTCCGAGCAATTCCAGCCCGTGAAAGCTGAGTTTCCAGACCTGCTTTATCCAGGATATCGCGGTTGCCTACCTGCAACACATTCCCATTCCATGCCCAATATACCGCTCCCGGTATATGCCCGGAATTGTAAGCATCGGCGCTAAAGCCCACCTCGACAAAACGTACTTTCGGATCGTTCAAGTGTACAGCCGCCCATTCTGGGCTAGCAAGCATTTCAGGATGCGCGTAATCAGACATGATTTCCTCCTATGCTTCACTTACCTGTTTGGTAGGCAAGACTGCATCAATCCATGCTTGAACCCCACCGTCCAGAATGGAGATATTGGTGAAGCCCATATCCTGGAGCAGATTGCCACCTAGTGGTTCAGTCGCCGGCGCCTGCCATTGCTTTCTCAATAGGGCTTGGGAAACGTTTTTCAAAGTCCAGTACGCCTACCCATTCGGGTACAAGGGTGATTCGCGTTGTTTGGGGAAACATCGCGCTTACCTGTTGTATCCAGCCGGCTCCAGCTTCGTCACCCAAGTATCTTTTGGCTGCCAGTACGTATTCCGGGACGACGCCGTCTACGAGTTCTACGTTCGCAGCACCGCGGATGTAAAGCACTCTCGATGGCTCGACAGAGGTTATTGTCGCCGCAAGTTTTGAACCACTTCGAATAGCTTTGAGCTTCGGTGCAGATGGAAAGGTGCCAAAGACTATTTCCTGCCCGTTCCAGTGAAACCATATTGGTGTTACGCGGGGCGTCCCATCGTTCCAAACGTAAGCAAGCTGCGCCAGGTTTCTGGATTGCAGCAGTTCCTGGGCGACTGGATCGCTGAGTAACGCGATATCTCCCTGTTTGGTTGTCATAGAACCATACCTCCATTTTTATAACAAATCTTAAGAATTCTAGGCAGCAATGTATGTGACTCCTGTCACGCTTTTTTGCTCATCTTAAGTTTGAGATGAGTTGGCTATGCGGGCTTTGAGAGTTGTGCGTTTTGTATCTGTCACTGTGAGTCACCATTCTGTGAGGTCGGAAAGCCGGCATCAATCCAAGCCTGAACTCCACCATCCAGAATTGAGACATTGGTGAAACCCATATCATGGAGCAGCTTACCCCCCAGCGCACCCATCGGACCAAGAATGCAGGTCGTGATGATGGGACGTGAACGGTCTTTCAGCGCCGGGTCGCGCCAGTCTTCAGGAACTTCATTGTCGGCTTTATAGGTCAGGCTGCCCAGTGAGATGTTCATTGCACCCGGAACAGTCCCCGTCATAGCGATGTCGGCTGCGTCGCGCACATCAATCACGAGGATATTGCGATCTTGCTGGAGACGTTTTTGTGCCTCTGCCGGGCTAACCGTCGGCACTGCCGCCAGCGCCTCAGCCGCCATTTGTCCAAATGTCTTACCCATCATCTTTCTCCTTTCAGCATAAACAATTGAAATCTCAAATGATCTGTATGCACGACTTATGTGAATACTGCCCTTGCTGTCAACTCCCTGATGTGAGGTGCGAGAATCTTCACCCACGTGCCACCCTCAAGATGCTCTCCACTAGGAATAGAGACAAACGTCACGTCTGGTATAGCCTTCGCTGCCTTTTGCGCGAGTGCATAGCAGCTATCGTGCTCACCTGCGTAGAGTAAACACGGCAACGTTATCGCACCCAGTATTGCCTCGAAGTCCGGTTGCTCGAACTGCCGCAGCCAGGCGATCAGCGCCTGGAGATCATGGGTCAGCAAACGGCTTCTCATGCGTGGCGACAAAGCAGGCAGATGAATACTCAAAATGTACTGTTCCAGGCCTGCTACGAAGTCCTGAGTCGCCTGCTTCTCAAGCGCCTGAATCTGTGCCTGCCGCCATGCCACTCGACTGGCACGCTCATCATAAGGATGCATACCGCCGATGATTAGGGAGAAGAGCCGTTCTGGCGCGAACTTGGCAAGACCAAACCCCGTAAGTCCTCCCGATGAATAGCCCATATAATGCGCCTTCTCCACGCCTAGGTCATCCAGAACCGCTACAACGTCACTGACCATCGACTCAAGCCGATATGCCTCTGGGTCATAAAGCTTATCGCTGTCGCCGTGTCCGCGAGCATCGACTAGGATGAGACGGAAGTCACTGCCCAAAGTCGTCACGTAATTTAGCTCGTACCAGATGTCGAGCGGAAAATACTGACCAAATTGCAGCACTAGCGGCGAGCCATTCCCTTCCACTTCATAGTGGATGCGTATTCCCTTATTCACAGCGTATGGCATTCTCTAGCCTCCAATTAGCTCAATTTCTAAAGAAGATTGTTTGCGTGGCTTCCAAATCGAGCCGCCAAATGCCTATCTCTGCACATGCATCAAAATCGCTTCGATTGGAAAGTTCAGTCCTTCATGATTCACACACGGCTGTAAAGCCGTCGTTATCTCCGCCAGCAATTCAAGTTGTGTGGCTTCATCAATTGGAGGCTGAATCAGTGCTCCGAAACCGTGAACGAAATCCTCAACGGAAGGAAAGTGCGCCTGGACAGCAACTGGCTTTACAACCGCATCTCGGAAACCTGCTGCTTCAGCCAGGGAGCGCATCTGCCGAATATCGCCTAGCACAAACATGCCGCGGATACTATTGCCTGCTTCGATACCGGCATATCGTCCGAATCCTTCGGCTGCGACCAGAAAGCCGGGGTTGTCTTCAATTGGACCCCAAACCAGAACCAGCAGTTTTCCGCCTGGCGCGAGAACTCGGTACATCTCCTGCAATCCTTTGACGCGATCTTCAAAGAACATTAGACCATGCTGGCAAGTCACAATATCAAATGAGCTATCCTTAAAAGGTAATTCAAGTGCATTTCCCAGTCGCCATTCAATGGCAGCACCCGGTTGCTTTGCCTGAGCAATTGCGATCATATCCGGGTTGATATCGTACCCGACAATCTGCCCCGTCTTGCCAGTATGCTCAGCAAACAGATGGGTAACGACACCGGACCCGCAGGCAACATCCAGAATCCGTGTACCTGGATTTGCCTTTGCCAGATCAACAAGCTGGTTTGCCCAAGTTTGCATGACCGCAGGAACGAAGACCTGTTCATAGACTTCAGGACCTGTGCCTGCCACTTTCCACTTCGCACTCTCGCTCATACAACCTCCGACAATCTTTATGACGAGATCTGTTTCCGGTGGACAGCCTGCGCGAGTGACCCTGTCGTTGAATAGCTAATTTCGATCATCAATAACCTTCTTTAACTGCCATATTTTCCGGGCTTGCGGGCAAAGGTGAGATACAGCACATAAGCACTGATCTCCGTCAGATTGTCATCCGCTATCGCCTGCCGCACTGCCGCCGCATCCCCGGAGTTGTACAACCACTCCGCATCTTCTTCTGTGCCTCCGGCAGCACGCATCAGTTCGATATTTTGAGCTAACCCTTTCCGATCCGGGTCTGGCTCGTAGAGAGCTTTCAACAATTCGAGGTAAGCTGCCTGTTTGGGATGGCGGTATGGAGGAATCACGTGCAAAACACGGTCATTGAGGCGCACATCAAATACGTCCAGTCCGGCGACGGTAGCCAGCAATGGCACACGCACACCGAGATAGTCATCGCCACGACCTAGCGCCTGTTTGCCCTTTAGCAGCAAACGAGTAAGGCGAAACACCTTTTCATACCATGCGTCATCGCGCTTTTTATCCTGCACACTGTTATAGACCGAGATCGGTCCGACGCTGGTATACTCGGCTGCCATAAAGTTGCCGTTGGGCTTTAACACACGCGCCATCTCGCGCACCACTGCTTCGGCATCACCAACATGGGTGAGCACCGTCTGGCACACAACTGCGTCGAACCGATTGTCTTCGTATTTCAACCGGTGTGCGTCTCCCTGCTCGAAGGTCACATTTGCCAGTCCTTTTTGCCTGGCGTACTGTGCGGCGCTTTCCAGTGCGGCAGTTTCTATATCCAGCCCGGTGATGTGGAGATCAGGGCGCAGTTCGGCCAGTACAATAGCGAGTCCCCCATAACCACAGCCTACATCGAGTACGTGTCCGTGTTGTGGAATGTTCATCAATGGCAGCATGATGCGCTCGAAGTAGTCTGAATTGTAGAAGGTCTTGACCCGAAGCCGCAGGAAACTGGCTGTGTCTTCATCGACCCAGATGGATTTCGTTTTTGAGGAATTGCTTTGTTCCGTCATTGGCATCCCTTTGGCCTCTGTCTCTGTGCTGCCTTGCCTATCTACATCGCTACCTCTTTAGCATTACCGATGGGCATCAGGTCTGTAAGGGTTTATCAAAGACCTCACTCAAACCTGCTTGAAAGGCTGGAGCTACCACCGCACAGTGCGTGCAATTGGCAATCAGCTGATGTGTCAGCGTGAAACCAGCATAGCGCCGACTTTTCACCGTATCAACGAATGAATGAAACCTGGATAATCCTTGTTCATTGAGTTCTGGTACGCCAGCCGCCAGGTACATACGGACTGGAAGACTGTTGTGTTGATCTGCATATTTCTGCTCGTCGTCGAAAGGTAGGTCTGGGCTAACCACCACATACCGCTGAAATAAGTGCGGTTGATGAAACAGGGTATGGAAGGCAAAATTACCACCCCAAGAGTGCCCCATCAAGATTCTATCTGTTGGGTCAGTCCGATATTCGGATTCAATCATGGGTACCAGTTCTTGGTGGATGAATTGCAGAAAATGGGCTGCGCCACCTGAGCCTACATGATTTGGAATAGGGAAGTGTTCTTGCATGAATTTCTCTCCCCACTCGCTTGCTTCCGGCAAAAAATCCCGCATCCTAAGATGCATCACCTGAGCGTGGGCTTCCGCCAACGAGCCGCTGACCAGATATCCGATACCGACGATAATTGCATCCGGCAGTTCGTTGCAGAAAGATACCCGGACGTTCATGGCACGAACCATCTCGACCACCATTCCGAAATAGAGATTAGCGTCCAGTACGTAAATCACAGGATAGGTCTTCTTCGGGGATTCATGATAAAGGAACGGGAAAGCGATGGATATGCAATATTCCTGACCAGCCGCTGCTGACCGAATCGTTCGCATTTCTGTTTCGGGGATAGATACCAGAGGTAATTCTGTCATTTTATGTTCCTCAGTACTACAACCTCACTTATTGACCTGAGGCTTAATAAACGCATTTTTAACACACAACATCATCCGAGAGTGCAACCCATTCTTGGTCTTTTTCAATCAGCCACAGTAACACGATGTCCGATCTGCGGTTGTAGTATTCGCATCCAGAGGTGAACACTGACCGAATACCTGCGTCGTCTTGCTCACCTCGTTTGCCAATACTACCGGCCGATTCCCGTTTGCTAAGACAAATCGAGCGTGTTTACTGGTCTTGCTCCGCGTCCCCCACCAGCACCATGAGGTGCGGGTAAGGTGTACCTGCCCACATGACAAAGGGTCCATCCAAATCGTCTTTATGAAGGAGAAGACAGCAGTCTCCCCGTCCAAACGAATTCATTTTTAGTGCGAATCCCCTCTCTTTCGTTGATTACTGGAGAGCCATCCAATCCGATGCTGAACCATCTTGCGGAAAGCCCCTATCTACTCTGTGGT
Source organism: Chloroflexota bacterium (assembly GCA_020161935.1). Classification (GTDB taxonomy): domain Bacteria; phylum Chloroflexota; class Anaerolineae; order Aggregatilineales; family Phototrophicaceae; genus CFX2. The sequence goes on along the minus strand of JAIUNI010000002.1, from coordinate 121,671 downwards.
TATCACCTCAAACTGCCTGTGGAGAAAGGTATGGTCGTCCCCGTACATGCTCGGCCCATTGCAGCAAATCCAACCCCTCATTGAGCGACCAGGTGCGTGCATCCAGAACGGAATGCACAACGGGTGGGGACAGTCGCTCGACCATGATGGACAGTCCCTCGCAATCGCTGATGTGAAGCAGCATACTCCGCGCCATTCGGATGGCTAGCTGGACATCATCATCGGTAAGTTGAGCCTGTTTGCTGAAAACACGCAGTTGCTTCATGACTCCGATCATCCAATCGTGATCGATGAGCAGAATCTCGATGTAGTCTGGTTCAAAAAATTGCGACAAAGCAGGATACAGGGCATCTTCCTCATAGCGGCAATGAGGACCCGCGCAAACAATCGCTTGATGAATTAGATGGGGCAGCGCAGCCGTATCATGACTTTGAAAAGCGCTAATCAGATCTAGTACAGTATCGCGCAGTTGGCGATGTTCACCGCGAAAAACCCGGGTAAATTGATCAACGAACATTATGCTATCCTAATATATTCGAACGAAAACGCAGGAAATAAGAAAGAGCATAAATGTGAGGACAAGTTACTTCTGCCATCCGCATGATGAAGCTCCGTAACCGAAGGACTAGTTCTGTAAATGCCCTTCTCACTACCCAAGCATGATAATCGGGCGATTTCGTATCGTGCTTGCCCACAACAGCAAATCTACACCTTCACTGAGTGATGCATCTCGGCAGTCCAGAATGTGCTGCACAACCTGTGACGGCAAGCTCTCAACCATGATAGATAGTCCATCGCAATCGCTGACATGAGGCAGGATGGTACGTATGAGACGGATGGCTTCAACATTGTCCCCCTCATCGAATGTTTCCTTGCCAGCAAGTTCGACCAACCGCTGCGCCGTCCCGATGGCGTGGTCGTGATCTTCGAACAGCTTTTGGATGTACTCGTCGCCAAAAATCTCAACCTTGCGGGATACATCGCTTCTTCTTCATACCTGAAGTGTGGACCGGTGTAAACGACCATTTGGTGAAGGAGTAACTGAATGAGAGCTTTGTCACGATTCCTAAACGCTTGAACCAGGTCGAAAAGCACATCCCGCACTGTACGATGCTCTTCTCTAAAAATCTGGGTGAATTGATCGGCGAGCAAGGCTATCTCCTCTCTCGAAACGTATGGTATCTCCCCAGATTCTACGATGCACTCTGGCAGGAAAATACGCTGTGACTCAAATCACATTTGGAGATGATGCCCTAGTCCCGTTCAGTCATTTCTCTTGTGACGACCTGACCTACTTTTGTCATTGCACTAAACGTCATCGTGCGAAAGCGTTCTGATAATTCAATTGCATACTTATTCAAGTCGATAAAAGGCAGGTGAAATGTATCGCGCCAGGGACGATGTGCCTCATAGATATAAACTTCTCTAGGAGCAAGCATTTCCACCCAGCGTGGAATGATTTCGGCATCATCTGGTTCAACTGCAAAGAAGAGCATGTCCATAGGCAGCTTGTGAGCAACATGCTCAACTTCCCCAGGATTTGTAAGGCGATGCACACCTTCGGAGTAGTTCAAAACAGTTGTGCTATCAGGATAGGTGATATGAAAGCCAAGCTGCGGCGCATTCATCGGTAAGCTTAATCCCAGTGTTCCAATGCGTATCAGATCAATCGGATGAATGAGCAATTGGAAAATGTACTCTAGTTTTTCACGCAACCCGGGAGGTAGTAGTGGCATATGCACCCAAGTAAAGACCGTAACCTTTACACCTTCTATCGTCACACTCTCGCTATCCTTGACCGGATGCACATTTTCTGGTGCGAGTACATTATGCCGGTTGATGTAGTGGATAACATCCGGTGACGAAATCAGATGGATGTTCGCCAGGTGAGGACGGGCTTCCGGTGCTTCCAGAAGCGCTCTTAAAGAGCCTGCATGTTCGGGATGCCCATGTGTCAGACAAAGCACCGTCACCCGGTTTCCCTTGAGTGTGTCCCACGTCACTGCATCGCCGAACAAGTCAAAGCCTATCAGGGTATCCTCATGTCGCAGCGTGACTCCTGACCAACCGAAGTAGTGAATTTGCATAATCTCATCTGCCCTCAAGTATTAGCCGTCTCAAGACGGTTGGCGTACTCAATGATCCCATAAGTCGCATTTTCCAGAAAACACACCATTCGCATCTGCGCGTAAACATCAGCAGCAGCATCACAGATCGATTTGTCCACCGAAACCGCAACAATTTGACCTAACAGAATCACCTCATCCCCGTAACTCACGCATTGATCAAACACGCACTCCAGATGTGCCTTGCACTCGTCAATGCGCGGTGGCTGTACTTTTACGGCAGGGATTGGTGTCAGCCCAACCGCTTCTACAGGTCGGGGATGGGGCAATTTGTGGCTATGCCAGATGGTCTGAGTCAGTTCTACTCCGGGTACATTCACGACAAATTCTCGATTGGCGAGGATATTCTGGGCCGTGTGGTGCTTGAGATTGCAACCTAATGCCAGGATAGGAGGTTTCAACACCATCATCGAAATCCAGCTTTTCGGTGCAATGTTGGAACTACCATCCTTGTTGACGGTTGTCACCAGGACAATCTGTCCAAGCAGTGGGGATGGATGCCAGGTACGCTTATCGAGATCAAAATCCACCTTCTCTTTCATTGCTCTGGGGTTAACATCCTCTCACTTCAAGTTCTTCCGGGATGCCTATAAAGCCACTTCGAAAATGCTGACTCGCTCATTTAGGTGAGCGACGGGAGGAGTCAATCCTCCCATCGTTCCGTGATATGAAACCCGCGACGACGCACTTCCTCTAGAAAGCGCGTCGCGGAGACGGCCTTCTCAAGCGTCCAGACACCAGGGGGAATGTCACGCCGTGCGATGAACTGCGTCATAATCGCCGCGTGCCAGCCGGTCAAACGTTCCATCGCCGTGAAGCCGGTAACCTCGTCGTAGCGGTCAATCAGCTCAATTACCAGCGAGAGGTCTTTGCCATCCTTCTCGCCGGTCCCTCTGGCACGCATCAGGCAGATATCCATCACCCGCTCAGCCTCGATGCTCGGACCAAGCAGGGTGTGATACACCTGGCGCGGGCTGATAGTCAGACCGGGCGCAACGCTTAACGGCTCCTCCCGGAAAAGCCCCAGGTCCTTGAAGGCTTTGAACTGATGGTAATGACCCGGATAACGCAGCGTTTTGTTCTCGTAAACCTGCAAGATACCTTCGCAGGTATAAGGCACAGTGGATGTGCCGCCCGATGTAACAAATGCTTCCAGCTTGCCGACACCCTCGAACTCAATTGTCTCCAGTTCGGTCAGTGCATCCACCGGTGTGACCACCCCGTCGCGCAGAAAGAGCGCCTGCCCGTCATACTCATTGGTGAGACCGTTGATGTGGAACGAACACTGATAACCCCAGGGTTCAGGTGGAGTCTGGGGTAGCCCACCATCCCACAGCCGCACTTCGCGCGGTATTGCGTTGTGCATCTGCAACTGCTCAATGGCATACATCCCAAGCGTGTTATTCATGCCTGGACCCATGCCACAGTCGGGGACAACCGTAATACCTGCGGCGCGCGCCTCGTCGTTTATCGCTAACTGCTTGAGTGCAGTGTCAGTGTGACCACCCAGATCAACCATACTGGCACGCGCCTCGATAGCGGCCCGTGTACAATCGAGGATGAATACAAAAGGCACAGCGCACAGGAACACATCAATCGGTTTGAGCAATTCGACAAGAACACTATAATCGCGTGTATCAATCTGCGTGGCACTGGCAACTTTGTGTCCGATTAAGTTATTGATGCGCTCGGCAGCACGAGTTGCCAGGTCCCCGTTCGTATCAGCCAGGAGAACGCTGCCAGCGTTGCCCCACTTCGCTATGTCATAGGCAGCAGCTACACCCTGGCGTCCTGCCCCAACGACTGCATAATGATATTGTTCACTCATTCAATAACCCGCCTTTGTTCAATATGTTCTCATCTACTCGATTGGAGCCGGGATAGTTGTGCTGAAGTGCATCCGTTTGATTAAACGACTGTTGAGCAGCAACCCTAGAATGAGACGTGGCATGTGGCGCTTAAAAATATAGGGTGACCGGTAGAGTTTTAATCGCATCATCGCCCGAAGGACAATTCTCACATAATATTTTTGGATCAGGCGATACATGTCCGATTGCGATAATTTCGTCGTTGGAAGAACAAAATGGGCAAGGTCATACACTTCTCGATGATGGGTTGTTACAACATCTTTCATTTCCTGATGAAAGCCTGTCCCCGGCAGCGGTGTCAGTGGTGTTAGTTCAGTCAGAGCAATATTGGGATGTCGTCTGACATACGCATCAATGCGTTTGAAGTCGTCTTCGGTGTAATCGGGCATGACCAGAAATCCTGCACTCAGGACAATGCCATTCTTCGCCAGAATTTCAATTGCCTTCTCGTTGATCTCGATACTCGTTTTCTTGTTAACCTGTTGGATGCGCGTATCGTCGATTGCCTCTAATCCCGTCATGACCATCATCAGTCCGATTTTCGCCCACTTTGCAAATATCTCTGGATTCTTCACGACGCAATCCGTGCGCGTATACGCGAAATACCGTTTCTTAATGCCTGCCTCTAAAATCAAGTCGTGCAGATGTTCCATCCGTTTCACATCAATGAAAGTATGATCATCACAGAACATGATGAAATCTTCTTTGATGGTTTTCAAATCTTCGACAATCAGTTCAGGCGAACGAGTGATAAAGCGTCGCTGCGTAAAATGCTGGCACGAACAGAAGTTGCAGGGGAAAGTACATCCCACCGAGGTTTGGATTGAGGCAATCGAGTCTTCAAACAGATAATAATAGCGCGAACGGTATTTAGCGGTCAGTGAGCGGTCCGGTTGCGGGAGATGATCCAGATTAGGAGGAAACGGGCGTGCGGCGGTGAGGCAAAATGTGCCATTGCGCGGCAATCCCAATCCCAGAATGTCATCGAAGTCCTTTGTGTGTGTGTTCTCCCATCGGGCCACGATTTCTCTGAAGGCTGGCACACCTTCACCAATCACGACCACATCAATAAAGGGCGCGTTGAATTCGTGTGGACACAGGGTCGCATGATGTCCGCCAACGACCGTCAGAATATCGGGATTGAAGATTTTTGCTGTCTTGAGAACCCGCTGTGCGGTATAGGTCTGTACAATCTGAGCACTGACCCCAACAACATCGGGTTGAAAAAGCCGCAGTGTGTCTTCCAGATTGGTCTCAATTTCCATATCCAGCAGTTCAACATGATGCTCACGGACTGCCCCACCGATAATCTCCAAACCCAGCGGCTCAACCTTTGCCAGGTGTTTCAAGCCAACCGTTAACTCTCCACTGGGTGGGTTGACCAGAAGAATTTTCATATATAGCCCTCTCTAAAGTCCCCGTACAGCGAACATCATCAGTAGAAATGTCAGCACCAGAACGCCCAATCCGGCACGGGGAATAATTTGCAGACGGCGCAAAATTAGCGCAAAGGCTTCGTTATCGGACTCTTCATGAGCAGCCACTACATGCGGTTCCAGACGATGTTCGGCAATGAAATGAAAGAGGGTGAGTCCCAATCCTAATAAGCCGCCCGTCAGAATGCTCCATCCCCACCGGGATGAAGTCAGACGAACAACCGCTACATCTATCTGCCAGCTGTTCAAGCTCAGGTTTAGAGCTGCGCCGGCGAGTATCGTCGTCAGAGAAAAAACGGATGCCAGACGAAATATGCGCGGGAAGATGGCAGCCAGGAACCATCCACGTTTCCCGGGTTCCAAACGAACGAGGACGGGGACCAGGATGAAGTTGACTACCACCACTTCGCCCAACCAGGCCGCTCCGGCGAGAATATGTATCCAGCGTAAGATGTTTGTGATGTTCATTCGATCATTCTACATTGCGGGGTCGAGACATCAGTATAGGCACAACTTGTTTGCATGAAACCTCGCCGTTTTTATCATCTGAATCGAGCTTCATTTGCTTTAGCCCGCCATCGTTCCAGTGGGGCAAGCCAAAACCGAGTATATCGCTATACCCTGACATGGTTTATGTTAGGTCGAGTACAAAGGATGGGATGTGACTCAAGTCACGCGGACCTCGATGCTCGTACAACTCGACATTCATAGTGGAGCATTGTGACAGCTATGGAATATAATCAACCCAAGTTGTTTCCTTAAGGTTTTTGGCAAAGTATAAATGGCTAACCCTCGTCCTGTCATCCAGGTTTCAGAACTCTTGATGCTTTCCGCTTTTCGAGCGATGCCTGAGACACAGCTTGAGCAGCTTGCAGCCATATTGGTCGGCCAAACCTATGCGCCGGGACAGCTCATCTTTGTCGAGTCGGAACCATCGGTGGGGCTGTGGTTTGTGGCCGAAGGTCGTGTCAAAATCATGAAGCAATCCCTGAACGGGCGTGTCCAGGGCATTTGCCTGATGAATCAGGGTAAGTGCTTCGGCAGTTGTCCTTTGTTTAACACGGGACGAAATCCGGCGACTGCCCAGGCGTTGGATAACGTGACCCTCTTTGTCTTACCTCAGGAGCAACTTCAACATGTAGGAAAGGCGGATCCCAACTTTGTGGCCGCGTTGCTGCATGTCTACAGCCAGCGTCTCGAATCTCTTGCTCGCCTGAGCACAAGTCTGAGTACGTGGGCCGTTGCAGATCGCATCAATGACGTTCTCCTCACCTATGCAGATCGCATCGAATCGCAGCGCGTTGTCATCCTGACACACGAGGAACTGGCGGCTTTGTCGGGGACGGTCCGTGAGGTTGTGACCCGTCACCTGGCATCCCTTGAAAAAGCCGGAACGGTTCGCATCGAGCCTGGACAGATTACATTGGTTGACCCCAGCGCGCTGACCCTGCCCTGCCGGTTCGATGACGGTGAACTGGCAGTGACGTGATTTGAGTCACAGCAGTGCAGCAAGGCTACCCCTAGTCTTGAATCTACAGGATGTAAAATAACATGAATATGGCAATGATCAACCCTGATGCATTGTCCAATCTACCGACATTTCTGAGCCTCAAACCAGCCACGATCCAACATATCGCTAGACTGGCACAGGTTGTGAGCTTGAATGCGGGTGAGTTGCTCTATAGGCAAGGCGCTCCCCCTACTGGACTGTTCGCATTGCAAGAGGGGCGCATCAAACTTTATCGTCAATCCAGGGGGCGGGTTCAGATTCTAGCGATTCTCATGCCGGGAGACGGTTTTGGCGCGGAATCCTTCTCAACTGGCGCGCCCAGCCCATGCGCGGCCACCGCGCTTACGGCGGTCTCTGCCATCCATATTCCGCCGGATGCGCTGGGGCAGTTGCTATCCGCTCACGCTGATTTTCAGGAACTTTTGCTGGAACTGGTCACCAACCGGCTCAAGCAGTTTGTGACCCTCGTTCATGATTTAGCGTTCCGTGATGTCACCTCACGCCTGGCAACCGTTCTGATTCTTCGCGCCGAGGTTGAGGGGCAGCCATCCGATGAAGGAATCGTCTTTGATCGCCTGCTGTCTCAACAGGAGTTTGCCGACATGGTGGGCACTGCGCGTGAAGTGGTGTACCGCACCTTCAAACGCTTTGAAGAGGACGGACTCGTCCGCATGACCCGCAGCACTATCCTGATTCAAGACCTCGACACTCTCCGCTCAATTGCGTCCAAGAAGCCCGTTAAGCCTCCTGATATTTGTAAAACCAATCACCCGATGTGACGTGGGTCACAGCTACCGCCTTACATGTAGAGTATGCTAACTGAAAGAAATTGTGCCTCTTTCATAAGTGATCTCATCCCCCCTGCCATCCGCACCGTCCAAACCCTCCAATTTACACTGGTGCGGCAAGCGGTGGTGAGGTTAGTGCGGCTGTACGCGGATTGTGGAAGTGATATGTTACCCTCGCTAATTGGATGTACTCTTGGTAAGTACGAAATCGTCGAGCTATTGGGTCGGGGGGGTATGGCGACCGTCTACAAGGGCTATCAACGAGAAATTGACCGATATGTAGCGGTCAAGGTCTTGCCGCCGCATCCCGGCCAAGATCCTCAGTTTATTGAGCGCTTTCGCTTGGAAGCCCGGACCATCGCTCGGTTGCAACATCCCCACATTCTACCCGTATACGACTATGGTGTTGAGCGCGACATTCTGTACCTGGTTATAGCTTATGTAACCGGTGGTTCCCTGAGCGACCGGATTGACCAGGGTCCAATGCCGCTGCCTGAAGTCGAGCAGGTACTCCGCCAGATTGCGTCTGCGCTCGACTACGCGCATCGGCAGGGGATCATTCACCGGGACATCAAGCCGGATAACATCCTGCTTGATAGTGAGCACCATGCTTTGTTGGCGGACTTTGGCATTGTCAAGCTTGTCGAAGGAAACAGCAAACTTACCGGAACCGGCGGTCTGATCGGAACGCCGGCCTACATGTCTCCAGAGCAGGCGTGCGGCGACTCGATCACGCAAAGTGCCGATATTTATTCACTCGGCGTGGTTGTCTATCAGATGATAACGGGTCAACAGCCCTATACGGCGGATACCCCCGTGCAGGTGATCGTCAAACATATGAATGACCCAATCCCCAGTATTAACCAGGCTGTGGAAGGATTGCCGCCCGGATTGGAGGCTGTGATACAACGGGTACTCGCCAAGGATCCCGAGCAACGCTACCAAACAGCCAGCGAATTTGCAGAAGGCTTAGGGGGCGTTGTACATGCTCAAGAAACCACTGTCGGGCTACAGACTAAACCCCTGTCTCCCGCCAGCAATGACCAACTGCTTTCAACACCAAACCAGGGTACCGGAACCCAGCAAACGGTTATTCACCAGTCTGGCATCAATCCTCTTGTTCTGCTGGGCGGATTCGCCATTATCGCGACGTTAATTGTGGTGGTGATATTCGTGTTGAACAACCCAAACCGGGCTGACTCTGCTAGTAATTCCGGTGTGTCCTCTGGAGTGTCCCCCAGCCCTACAGCGGAAGCCATCGTCTCGGAGCCTACTACCATCCCTACGCCGACGTTTGGAACCTTGAGCTTCAGCACGGCCAATGCCACCGGTGATACCGTCACACTGCGACTAGAGAACTTGAGGCCGCCCGATATGGATAGGGTATACATCGCATGGCTAGAAAGCACACGCGACGACAGTCTGCTCAATCTGGGAGAAGTACGTATTGACGCGCTCGGTAATGGCGCACTGGTTTACACTGACCCCGCCGGGCGTAATCTGTCCACACTGTACAATGCCGTCATCATCACCGCAGAACAGAACCCCGGTGCTACCTCCCCCAGTCAGCAGTTAAGCTATAGCGGTAGTGTACCAGCCACAGTGGCGCAAGCGCTCGACCAGATTCTGGTCATCTCACCATTTGGGATTGTGGTGAGTAGAAACACCAATAGTTATAGTTATGGTAGTGAATCGGATGTTTCTGGAACAAGGAGCAGTTTACTGGACAGCGCACTTTTCGAGGCGGGGATGGCCAGTCAGCACGCCGGACTAGCTGCCGGGGCAAATAGCGTCGGCGGGATGCACACCCACGCCGAACACACTATCAACATTCTGCTAGGTACTCAGGTGGACTATGACGGCAATGGGCGAGGCGAAAACCCCGGTATGGGTTCTGGTGTCCTATACTTCTTGGACACGATTGAAGAACAACTTAACCAAATCTTCAACCAAGATGGCACCGCTCAAAACCGGACATTAGAAAACAACAGCGAATTGATCCACGTCTGCCTGGTAAATGTCCGTGGTTGGGTGGATCAGGTGGTGACTCTGGAGCAAGAACTGCTGGCTTCGGATAGCATCGAGTCCGTCGGGGATCAAGCGACTGAAGCACAGCAGATTGCTTCCACGTTAATAACTGGCGCGGATTTGAATAACAATGGACAGGTCGAACCCTTCGAGGGCGAATGTGGTCTGCAACAAATCTCGACCTATAGTTTGTTACTTAATAGCATCAATATCTATGAGGGTCCGCTGCCACCATGATTTGTAGTCGTCCAAGAGATAACAACAAGAGGTGAGCACTGACCGAATATGACGGCGGCAAGCATGGTGCCGATGCAATAGATTGTTGTGTGTGTTAACCCGAATTGGACGTGTTTACTGGTCTCCCTCCGCGTCCCCCACCGGCACCATGATGTGTTGGTAGGGGGTGCCTGCACACGTGACAAAGGGATCGTCGGAGTGCTCGTTGGTGCTGAGTTCGCTCAGGTCCACGTCGGCGGGTAGAATAACCATCATGTAAGGTGAAGTTGACATCCAATGATCCGCTGCCGCTGCCGCCATATCCCCTCTGGTAAAAGCACGTCTCGCTTCATCCAATCGTTTGGACAGACTCATACCAATATTCTCGATTCATTTGTGCTTATTCGTTTTGGTATCACCATTACAGGTCACTGATACCGAGAGTAAAAACTGCTTTGTGATGGCTTATACCAATGTTACTGTCGCATCCGTCTCAATTCGGTTGCGGATGATAGATCCTCATTTTACCAACAGTGAAGGTGTCTCCAACATTGTTGCTCAAATTGCCCTGGACGGAGAACGAGAAGAGGTAAGTGATAAACACCGCAATTCCTGTAGATGATTGAGGATTATACATCCTAAGCCGAGTTCGGCTCATCCGGTGGACTTTTAGATTCCACAGCCTGTTGTAGAATTTTCAGGAAGGTATCCAGTGGCACGCGATGGATGCGCGCCGCCCACTCGACGGTGAGGGCTTTGGCTACCAGCGTGCGCAGCGAGTAGCGCCCTACCCGCTTGATGCCGAATAACTCCATGACCTCAGCAATATCACCATACTTCTCCAGAATGTCCGCGACCTGCGTTTCTTTGGTGATTTCCATTGTTCGTTCCTCCAAACTGAACTCAGTCACCCGACTCGGCTGCGGCAGGAACTACATTTTTGTCCTGTAAGTTATTTATCCCGTTGTGGACAATCTGCCACAATTCGTAGGCAATGGGCAGCATCGAAACAAACCATAGCCCATAAGCCACACCATGCAGGGTCGCCTGCTGCTCATGGAGGAAAATCCCGACCCAGAGGAAAACCCCACCCAGATGTACTGCAATCAGACTGAACCAGTTTCCACCAAGTTTCGAGGGCGTATCCGGCAGGAAGATGCGCCGGAATAGCAAGGGGATCATCGCATATCCAAACTGGAGTACCCAACCGTAGATCAGAGCCTGCGGCGCATTTTGCTCGATGCCCGCGCCGGGAAAGCCGGACACCTGGAGGATGATGAGGGGCGCAACCAAAACCGGGGCGAGAATCCAAGCGTAGGCGGTGATAAGATGCAGCATTCCCGGTGTCCGCAGTTGGCGGTCACCCACCAATGGTTTGATGACATTCAGCAGCAACCAGATTGTCGCACTCAGGTGCAGGATCAGACCGGGTACTGAGAACAGGTTCGATTGGAACCACGGCCCCAGCACCAATCCCAGCGCGCCAATGGTCATCATCCAGAAGATGGGCGTGATCGAGCGCGGCCAGGCCAGCGAACGTCCGGCAAAACTCGGATACAGATCAACCAGCAGTCCGGCGAATACCAGCGCCATGAAACCCCAGTTGTTGGCGTGGATATGGACTTCAATCGGCACTTTTATTTGCAGCCACGTGCTCCAGCCCTGCCACAATCCTGTGCCGACCAGGATACCCAGCAGTAGATATGCCAATCCCACCAGATAGAATTTGCGGCCTTCAGATTTTTGCGCCGTATCGGTAGCGCGCATTTTTCCCAGTTGCATCATGAGCAATGTGGCTGCAATGAAGATCAGCGTGCCGCCGGTGGTGATGAGTACAGCGTTGATCGGCGGAATTCCCATCAGCAGGATGAGCAGCCCCAAATTTAGCGTCAGCCAGATGTCCCACCGGATTTTAGGTCGCGGCAGCCCGACCCGTGCCGCGACCAGGATCGGCAAGATGCCAAAGGCGAACTCCGTCAGCGCGCCCAGCGTGATGAAATGCACCCGCATCCAGCGCAGCCCCGCAAAACCGGGCAGCAGTTCGAAGTTGATCAGCGAAGCATCCAACGCCCCGAGTACAGCCAGCGCGATATACAGAAAGACCACGAGAAAATAGGGATTGAGCACGATTCTTCTCCTCTTGTCCGCCAATGTTTTTGAAGCTGCGAAGTTTCTGTGATGCGGCTCCCTATCTGTGTTGTTTCTGCGCAAGCTGTTCACGGGCTTTTGCCCCGCGGAACGGGTATCCCATCATGAATCCCGCTACGCAAAAATCCAGCACTCCGCCAGCAATGGGTATCAGTGCAATGAGCGCGAGAATCGTTCCCAGCGTATCCTTGATAACAAATAAGCCTATGGACATCAGAACGATGCCCGCGATAACGCGCATCATGCGCCCCTGGTTACTGGTCATAAATGTCACGAATGTCATGTTACTTCTCCTGGTTATTAATCAATTCAAGCGATTCGGGTTGCAAGGAATACCAATCGGGTTTCAGCTTCTACACCGCGTTTAGCACCTTCCGCTGTGATCACTGTCGCCCCCGGACGAACGGGATACCGTTCATCATCTACGATCATCCACCCCGTTCCTTCGAGAAAGTGGTACACCGCCAGCGCCTCAGGATGCGCTGGGATCTTCTGACCGACTTCAAGGCTGCCGATGATGACTTTTAGCTTCTCGTTCTCCGCCAATATCTGCGGCTGTGGGCCTCCGGGCGAAAAAACGACCTTTTCCTGCCAATCTGGATAAAACATGGATTTCACTGAATTTTCCTCCTCACGGGACAACATGATCTGAAAGGGTCGGCTAATGGCTTGCACCGGATAGATGCGTTCACAGTGACCGGCATAGATACACGCCTGTGGGTTTGCCACAATAGCAATGCCATCTCTCATGATTAAGGCGTTGGTGGGACATACCCGAACACACAACCCACAACCGGTACAACGATTGACATCAATGAGCGGCACTGGAAGCGTTAGTTGCCTTTTTGTCATATGGAAAATACTCTATCGCCGTCTAACCACTTTGCCTTCACCGATGACTGTTGCTTGAATACAGCCTCCGTCATTTGCACAGACAAATCTTCGACTTTTGTCGAGTTTCGCCATGAAAGATTGCTTGTCTGGTTGATTTGTTTCACAATAAGCAGGAAAGACAAACACTGACAGTGCGATCAAAGGAATGTAGAAGTAGAAGTTATGTCCACAGATGATGCAATTAATCAGATAAAAAGTGCCCTCTCAACCGTCCCTTACTTTGCTAATCTTGACATCGCGCTGATCGAAACAATTGCCCAACACATGAAGGTTCAACAATACGACACAGGGCAGGTCGTGTTCCTCGAAGGCGAACAAGATGTAGCCCTGTATATCGTCCGCGCAGGTTGGCTCAAAGCCGTTAAGATGTCACCGGATGGCCGCGAACAGGTTTTACATTTCATTGGCCCAGGTGAGGTTTTTAATGCGATTGGCGTTTTCGTTGAGTCCGCAAACCCGGCGACAGTCATCGCTCTCGAACCAACAACGGTGTGGGTCATCCAGCAAACTGTCATACTGAAGCTGCTTGACCAGCATCCAGAACTTGGGCGGGTTATCATCCAACGCCTGGCTGAACGTGTACAGCAGCTCATTCATATGGTCGAGGATTTGTCGCTGCGAACGATTGAAGCTCGCCTGGCTCGTTACTTGATTGAACAGTCAACGGAGGAACAGATGTCGCGGCCCCGCTGGGCGACACAGGCAGAGATGGCAAATCGACTGGGAACTGTTCCCGATGTGCTCAACCGCGCCTTGCGCAGTCTGGCAAAAGACAATCTGATCCGGGTGGAACGCCACCAGATTCAAATCCTGGATTACCGGGGGCTGGAAGCCAAAGCGGGACTTGATAAATAATAAACTGTTACGCTCGATAAATGAATGTCAGCTATCTATAGCCTGAGTTCGTGAAATTTCTGGTGCGACATGTGCCCCGATGATGAGCGACTAAAGAACGTAATGTCATTCAATCCAAGAGTTCTTTGCTGAATTCGAACAGGAATCAGTGTCTGAATAGCGTAGTAGACAGAAGGTGGGGAGTTCAGACGATCACCTTTTTGTCTTTCTTGCCCTAACAATCCTATCCCCCTCGCACAACCGTCGGCGCGGCGATTTTACAGCACAGGCAACCGCCCTATCAAACACCAGCAGGCGAATACGCTAGTCCCATCCATTCAGGACGGGACTACCGAACTACCTGCCTAAAAAGCCACCAAAACACGCGGTGGCTTTTTTGTTTGACAGGGAACCCTCCTCATGCTGTCCCGGCAAGTCCGAGCCGGTTGTGGCTCGACGTGCTGGCAGATTCCAGCGGTGTGACGAGGGAGTGTTCGTCATGGCTTCTGATTTCCGTTCTCATATTCGCGGTCAAATTCGTCCTTTTCCGCGTGTTGCGACCTATCCAACATCATGGGCAGGCTCGCTGACCTTCCAACAGCTTTACGACGATCTGGCGCATTACGTCACCAACGTCATGAAAGGCAGGGGCATCCACCGCACCAACTACCTGCCGGACTGCATCCAACACGGGTTCATGGCACTCTGGCTTGAACTTGTTGAAAACAAGGACTTCCTCGCACAGAAAACCCGCCAGCAGGCGGCGTTTTTTATTCTGGCACGGTGCAAAATCTCCACTCTGCGCTACTACGACGACAAATACGACAGCCTAGAAGCGCTGATGAGCTACGACTGGCGCAGTAGCTGGGATGAACACACCATCACCGGGTTTTCAGCACCGAGCGGTTGGTGGAACTCGGTTGAGCAGTGGGCAACTTGGGCTACCGACATTGACATCCGAACTGATGTTGAGCAAATCATGCGGAAGCTGGCGGAGAAGTACGCTGACTCGTTCAAGCACCTGGTCGCGCTGTATGCTGTGACGACGCAGGTGACACGCAAAGACGCGGCAGCGCTGGCAGGCGTGACCCCCTGGAACTGGCACAAGACCTACGAAGAACCGATGCTTCAGGAGGTGCGCTACGAATTCGCGCAGGTGTTTCTGGAACGGCACAGCTACACGCTGCCAGAGCATAAGCCAGCCGAGAATCGGAACAATGGTCACTTCACATCGCCTTATCAGAATTGGCGTGAGAAGTATCAGCGGGGGCATACTGAGCCAGCCGATGCACTGTTGGAACAGTACCAGCACACCGTCTGCATCGCCGGAGCGATCCGAGCGCAAATTGACGGCAAGACCTACCGCCAGGCAGCACTGGACATCGGACGTAACCCGAATACATTTCCGAAGTATATGAAACGTGCTGCACGGATGCTCTCAGCAGCTTATGCTTAACCACAACCGTCCTGGCTGAGACGTTAAATCAGCCATATATTTTTTGCGAGCCGCCAGTATTTTACCCACGCATTACAGCCTCATATGTCCTATAATCCTTCCTGCTGTAGAATTGATAATGAAACCACTCAACCTTATGAAATTACCGCTATGACCAAATTGACCCAGAAACAACTGGAGTCCCACCTATGGGAGAGCGCCAATATCCTGCGGGGCAGCATTGACTCCAGCGATTACAAAAACTACATCTTTGGTATGCTGTTCCTCAAGCGCCTGTCAGACGTGTTCGAGGACGAAGTTAAAACCGTTATCGAACGCGAGATGGCGGAGGGTCGCAGCCGCGCCGAAGCCGAAGCGATTGCGGAAGACCCGGATGAGCATCAATTCTTTGTGCCGGAACGCGCCCGCTGGAAAAATCTCAGCCAAAAAACGTTCAACATTGGCGAGGAGATTCAAAAGGCGTTCTATGCGCTGGAAGAACATCCGAACAACCCTGCCCTGGTAGGTGTGCTGACACCGATTGACTTCAACAACAAAGAGCGGCTGCCTGATGTAACGCTGCTCAGGCTGATTGCCCACTTTGGCAAGATGCGGCTGGGGGATGAAGAAATCCCCAACCCGGATATGCTGGGCGATGCCTATATGTATCTCATCGCCAAGTTTGCGGACGATGCCGGGAAAAAAGGCGGCGAATTCTACACGCCGCGTCAGGTGGTTCGGCTGCTTGTCGAACTGCTGAAACCGACAGAAGGCATGTATATCTGCGATCCGACGGTAGGCAGTGGCGGTATGCTGCTGGAATGTGCCCGCTATGTGCAGGAACACGGTGGCAACCCGCGCAATCTGCGTTTGTTCGGGCAGGAAAAGAACCTCAACACCTGGTCAATCGCCAAGATGAATATGCTGCTGCATGGTCGGCTGGATGCGGTCATCGAGAAAGGTGACACCATCCGTGATCCCAAGCTGAAGCGTGATGGGCAGTTGATGTTGTTCAACCGGGTACTGGCGAACCCGCCGTTTTCACTGAGCAGTTGGGGCAAGGAAGAAGCCGAAGCTGATCAATCCGAGCGCTTTCAATTCGGCGTGCCGCCTGCCAGCTATGGCGATTTGGCATTCGTGCAGCATATGATTGCCACGCTGATGCTGGATGGCATGTGCGGCGTGGTCATGCCGCATGGCGTGTTGTTCCGAGGTGGACAGGAAGCCAAAATCCGGCAGGGTATTATCGAAAAAGACTGGCTGGAAGCGGTGATCGGTCTGCCACCGAACCTGTTCTACGGAACGGGCATACCCGCCGCTATACTGATCTTCAACAAGGCGAAGCGTAAAGACCGCACCGGACAGATTCTATTCATCCATGCGGCAGAAGGATTTGCTAACGGCACGAATCAGAATGTGCTGCGGGATGAAGATGTTGCCAACATTGTGAGTGCCTATGATGCGTGGGAAAATCAGGAACGATACGCCAGCGTCGTGAGCGTCGATGAAGTCCGTGAGAACGACTACAATCTGAACATCCCGCGTTATGTGGATACCGTTGAGCCGGAAGAACCGGTTGATATGGACGCAGCAATTGCGCGGTATCAGGAAGCGGTGCAGGCACGTCAGTCAGCCGAAGCCAAACTTGCTGACCATCTGCGGCGGTTAGGGATGCTGAAAGATTAAGGCACGTAGGTGGCTTGTCCCAGCCATTCTGACTCGTCACTAGCGAGGATGATGAGTTCGAGCGCGTCAATCACTTCACCAATGGGTGTTTGCTTGTGGACGAGGAACAGCCCTGGCGCGGGGAGTTCTGCCGTAATGCGATCATAGAAGTAGCCGCGCATGGTGTTAACATCGTGCAAGAGGACGATGTATCCCTGTTCGGCGGCATATTCCAGCACACGCGGATCGTCTGTTCCTGCAATCTCGGTATCCTGCACACGGGTGAAGCTGGCATCGGGGATGCGCCGCCAGACACCGCGCAGAATATCGTTGTTGAAGTTCTCGTCAGCGAGGAATTTCATTCAGCGCTGTCTCGCTTGGCTTGCAGGCGTGCCAGCAGTTCAGCTTTTGTGACTTTGGGCGGATACTTCTCTTCCCATTCACGCCGCAGCCGTTCAGCTTCGTCATCCATGCGGCGGATGTAATCATCAACGGTTTCGCGGTGACGCAGATAGTAGCCGATGGCGAGATAGACCTGATCCAGCGTAAGTGTGGTGTACATTTGCACAATATGTTCGGGTGTTTCGCCACGCTGGTAAGCATTCACAATGAGATCTAGCAGCACCCGCGTGCCGCTGACACGCATTCTGCCGTCTTTATCGGTGTAAATCGGGATGACTTCAGTGATTGTCGCATCCACCATAACAAGAACCTTTTTCTCTACCAACATACGACTTGAGTAAAATGATTGTATCACGGATGAAACACCCAGAGGAAACGGAAAATGATTGAATGAAGCATAAGTATTTGCCGATGGACTGGAATCTCATACAGTTAGGCAGTGTACTGAAAAAAGTTCGGCGTCCAGTTGATATTGATCCAGATGAAGAATATCGTCAGATTGGTATTCGATCACATGGTAAAGGCATCTTTCATAAAGAGCCTGTTCTCGGACGAGATTTAGGCAACAAGAGCATTTTCTGGGTCAAGCCGGGAGATTTTGTCCTCAATATTGTCTTTGCCTGGGAAGGTGCAGTTGCCGTTGTCACTGATGCAGAGCTTGGGATGTGTGGATCACATCGTTTCCCAACATTTGTTGTTAATCCAGACAAGCTCGAGCTTGACTATCTTCTGTTATATTTCAAATCTCAGGAAGGCATTGTCCAGCTAGAATCTGTCTCTCCGGGTGGTGCAGGTAGAAACAAAACTTTGAGTCAAAGTGATTTTCTACGGCTTAAAATCCCCCTGCCGCCTATAGATGAGCAGCGCAGAATTACCAAAGTCCTGCGCGATGCTGACGCGCACATTGCCCACGTCGAAGCGCAGATCGAAGCGGCGCAAGCGGTCAAACGCGGGGTGATGCAACGGCTGTTTACGTATGGGCTGGCGGATGAGGAGACGCCGACGAAGCATACCCGGATTGGGGAGATACCGGCGGGGTGGGAGGTTGGCCAGTTAGGACAACTGCTCCACAGCATTGAAGCAGGGCGAAGCCCACAAGCACTTGATCGTCCCGCTGAAGATGATGAATGGGGCGTATTGAGAGTTAGTGCTGTACGCCCTGAAGGGCTACAAGCTCACGAAAACAAAGCGGTTATTGATCCGCAACACATCAACTCTGCCTATGAAATACATGAAGGCGATGTGCTAATTTCGAGAGCGAACACTTTTGAACTGGTCGGACTGGTAACATTTGTTGAGGACACACCGCCACGACTGATGTTATCAGACAAGACTTTGCGGCTTGTTGTCAATCGAAATTTCTCAGATTCTAGATTTCTATCATACTTCCTGCAATCTGAGCCAATGCGCCAGCAAATAATCGACAATGCCACGGGAACAAGCGCAGGCATGAAAAATATCAGCCAAGATAGCATTTTGAGACTTCCAGTTGCCTGTCCTGATTTAGGAGAACAACGCGAAATTGCTGCCATCCTGAGCGCCCATGATGCGACGATTCGCAGTTTGCAGGTGGAAGCGGAGAGTCTGCGTGAGGTCAAGCGAGGGTTGATGCAGAAGTTGTTGAGTGGAGAAGTGAGAGTATGACCGACCCAACCCGCCTCAACGAGTACAACTTGAGCGAAAAGCCTGCGATTGATTTGTTAGAGCGCATGGGCTACAGCTATATCCCCGGTGCAAATCTGATGGCAGAACGCGCCAGCCTGCGCGATGCGTCGCTGCTCGGTCAGCTTGAGGCGGCGATACGGCGCATCAATTCGCACCTGAATGAACAAAATGTCGCGCTGGCAGTGCGGCGGGCGGCGCGGATGGATGCCACCAGCCTCATGGAAGCCAATGAGAAATTCTATGGCGATCTGGTCAATTACTTTTCTTTACCGCAGGATGTGAACGGCACACGCCAGAGCCTTACGGTGAAGCTGGTTGACTTCGATAACCCGCGTAACAACACGTTCGTTGTCACCAATCAATACGAGGTGTTGGGCGACGTGGATAAAGTCATTCCCGACCTGATGATATTCGTCAACGGTTTACCACTGGCAGTCATCGAGTGCAAAAGCCCGACGATTAATCACCCACTGGAAAACGCTATCAATCAGTTACAGCGTTATCAGGTGCAGGCTCCGCGTTTGTTCGAGCAGGCACAAATTCTGGTCGCCACATGCGGTGTATCAGCAGCTTATGCGCCTATCGGAGCGGATGCACGTTTCTACCTACGCTGGCGTGATCCCTGGCCGCTCAATCGGACGCAAATCGCGCAGATGGTCGGGCGCGAACCTACACAGCAGGATATTTTACTGGCGGTAGTGTTCGAGCCGTCGCGCCTGCTGGATTTGATCCGCAATTTCACCGCTTTCGAGACCGAGCGTGGCAAAACGATCAAGAAGCTGGCACGTTACCAGCAGTACCGGGCGGTCAACAAAGCGATGGAACGCATCATGCGCGGCAGAACGCGCAAAGAACGCGGCGGAATCATCTGGCATACCCAGGGCAGCGGTAAAAGCCTGACGATGCTGTGGCTGGCGCTCAAACTGCGTCGCCCGGAGGAGGCTCAGGCGGAGCGCATGGGTGAGATGACCAACCCGACGGTGCTGGTGGTTACGGATCGGCGCGACCTCGATAAACAGATCAGTGGAACATTTCAAAAGTGCGGTTTCCCTAATCCTGTGCGGGCGGATGGGGTCACGGATTTACGCCAACTGTTGAGTACGGGTGTAGAGAAAACCCTCCTGACGACGGTGCAGAAATTCCAGACGAAGCAGGGTGAAACCTATCCCGAAATCTCGCAGGCATCCAACATTGTGGTGATGGTGGACGAGGCGCACCGCACGCAGTACAAAGGACTGGCAACGAATCTGCGAACGGCCCTGCCTAATGCCATTTACATTGGTTTCAGCGGTACGCCCATCGACAAAAAAGACCGCAGCACCCCGCGTACATTCGGCACATATATTGATACCTATACCATTCAGCAGGCCGTAGACGACGGCGCGACGCTGGAAATTCGCTACGATCCGCGTTTGACCCAACTGCATGTCGAAGGCGCGACACTTGACCAGCTTTTTGAGCGGGTATTCAAAGACCTGCCGCCAGATCAAAAGAAACAGCTTAAACAACGATATGCTAACGAAGGAGCGATTGCTTCAGCCTCACAGCGGGTGCGTGCCATCTGCATGGACTTGATTGACCACTATGAAACGCACATCGCGCCCAACGGTTTTAAGGCGCAGGTCGTCGCTCATGATCGCGCCACCGCGATGCGCTACTATCGCACCCTGATTGAACTAAACGCCCCGGAATGTGCGCTGGTGATGTCACCATCACCGGATGATAGTCAACGCACGGACTGGTTGCTTTATGCCGCTGAGTCACGCGACCAGGAAGACATTAAGGCGCGTTTTCTCAAACCGGATGATCCGCTCAAGATCGTCGTCGTATGCGATATGTGGCTGACAGGCTTTGATGCGCCCATTGAACAGGTGATGTATCTGGATAGTCCCTTACGAGAACACAACCTGCTTCAGGCGATTGCCCGTGTCAACCGCACGATGGTCGGTAAAGGGTATGGGCTGGTAGTCGATTACTGGGGCATCGCTGCTGACCTGCGTGCCGCGCTGGAGATGTTCAATCCCGAAGATGTCGCCGGTATCCTTAAGCCAATTAACGATCAACAGCAGCTTGCCGAGCGTCACCGGGAAGCCATGCGCTTTTTCGCGCTCGTCGATCACGATGATCTGTATGCCTGTATTGCGCTGCTTGAACCGGAAGATATCCGCGCCCAGTTCGATATCGCTTTCCGCAACTTCTCACAGGTGATGGATATGGTCATGCCCGACCCGGCAGCCAATCCCTATCGCGGCGATCTGGCGTGGTTAGGCAAAGTCCGCATGGCAGCACGCAACACCTACCGGGATGAGTCGTTTGAGCTATCACCGCTGGGTGAAAAAGTCCGTCGGCTGATTGACGACCACATCCGCGCCGGTCAGATGGAACACCTGCTGCAAGAACCAATTTCCGTGCTGGATACAAAATTCATTCACTATGTTGAGAGTATCAGCGACCCACGCGGCAAGGCGCAGGAAGTTGAACATGCTGTCCGCCACGAAATCCGCGTGCGTATGGAGGAAAACCCAGTTGCTTACGACTCTTTGCGGCAGCGGTTAGAAGCCTTGATTGAGGCACACCGTCAGCAGCGCCTCTCTGATCTTGAACTACTGATGGAAGAACTCAAACTACGTGACGATCTGGTAGAAATGCAGCAGCGGGATGTCGGGCTGGGGCTGGAAGTCTATGAAAAGCCCTTTTATGACCGTCTGCAAACGGTTTTACCTCATGGTGTCTCCGAAGAAGCGCTGGCTACGCTCGCCCGTGATTTGGTCAGCAAGCTGAACGAACTTGCCGTCATTGACTGGACTGCCCGTGAAGATGTGAAGCGTGAGATGCGGCGACAGGTCAAGAGCATTCTTCGCAAAACACCTATTCCAGCCAATGAATTGAATGCAACGACAACAGCACTCGTCAAGCTGGCTGAGAACTGGATTACACCGTGAGCGTGGGACCGTTGACGCGAAGCCACTCCCGGCGTTCTTCATAATCGGCGATGATTGACCCAACCTGATCCCAGAATTTAGGTGAGTGTTCAGGGATGGACAGGTGGCACAGTTCATGCACGACCAGGTAATCAATTATTTGAATTGGAGCCATAATTAAGCGCCAGTTCAGATGGATTGCGCCCCGAGGTGTACAACTTCCCCAGTGCCGATCCATCTCCATTACTTTGGTTTCCGCCGGTTGCAGGTTCAAACGATCTGCATAAGTACGCACCTGCTCCGTTAACTTAGCCTCAGCTCGCTGTTTATACCATGCACGGAATAACTCGCGGATGGTGTTCTGACGATCCCAGATTTTCAATTCTGGTGGCACTGTCGCTTCAAAGGTACTGTTACGCATGACCAGCATGGGGCGACGTTCAGCCCGTTCTGAGACAACCAGCGTGTACTGCCGTCCGAGATACAGATACTTTTCACCTGATACGAATTCTTTTCTGGGGGGCGGCACTTCAATCGACGCGATTGCATCGAGTTTTTCCATGATCCAGCGCCCTTTTTGCTGAAGCAACTGTTCAACCGCCTGGTCACTCATACCAACCGGGGCAGTCACTTCAACGCCATGTTCAAACTCCACTGTGATTTTCACGGATTTGAGCTTGCTGTGAAGCAGGGTGTAGTTGATTGCGCTTGATCCAAAGGCGAACTGCTTAACCAGCATCCCAATCTATCCAACTGTAAAATTACATGGAGATTGTCAAAACTGACGGGGCAAAACTGTAGAATTACGCAGGTTGAGGCTGCTCACTTTGCTATCCTGATATTGTACACGTATCACACAAGGACAGCAAATCGAGTATGCCAACCGTAACCCAATATCCACTCACCTTACCACCAGCCGAACCACCGCGCGACACCTACTTTTGCATTCGCATGTCAACGGTGGAGAAAGCCGCTTTGCACGCGCTGGCGAAGCGGCTCAATACTTCTGCCTCCACACTGGCACGTCATTTTCTCAATCAGGCAGTGCAGCACTTCAGCCAGAATGAATGGAGCCGCCATGAGCCGAGCGCCTGAGACACTGGAAAAACCCAAAGATGACGGCATCAACCTGGTCAATATCTCAAAAACCCTGCTGCATATCGTTGCACAACTGCGCGAAAAACAGTACACTGGCAGTAGGTCAACCGAGATTGTTTTGCGACAGGCCGAAGTGGTCCAACACTCCGACCTGCCTAACCCGGCGAGTGACGTTACCACCACGCAGGGCTAAGACGCATTGTACAACACGCGCCTTGCTTCTGCCGTATCTAACTCGCAGAGGTAAGGCGTTTTCCATTTACCGAAGAAAGGAGGAACAAGCCAGATGCCACGCTACCAACGCCTGCCTAAAGCGCCGGTTGACCCGTATCGCGTTGCTCCCCTGCCTGTAGATCGTCCGGCTGCCGTTTATTATCGTCAATCGTCTGAGGCTCAGATAGGGAACATCTCGACCACCCTGCAAACGGTGGACATGATCGAACACCTGCTGAAGCTCGGCTGGGTGCGCGACAGCATCTACATGATTGATATGGATGCGGGAATCAGCGGCACGAAGAAGATTGAAGATCGTCCGGGTATGTCGCTGCTGTACAACTATATCGAGCATGACCGTATCGGACTGGTCGCCGCACAGGATGTAGACCGTTTTTTCCGTGATGTGACGATGATCCAGACCAACATCTTTCTGGATGCCTGCAAGCGCAAAAATGTGCGGGTGATGACTCCGAACGTGGTGTATGACTTCAATCACCCGACGATGGGAGCCTACCACCTGAAGATGTTCCGCGAGGAAGCGCAGCGAGCCGCTGACTTTCTGGAGTATCACATCAAGGGACGGCTGCACAAAAGCCGGGATTACCTGATTGAGCAGGGACTCTGGGCAGGACGCACCATCGCGCTGGGGTATATCGTGGATATGCGCCGCACCCTTCCGAATGGAGAACGCAACCCTGACTGGCGCAAGTATATCCCCTTTGCACCGGGCGCTGATCTGGTGCTGGCGTACTTTGAGTTGTTCCGTGAGAAGGGACGCAACTTTCAGGCGACGTGGGAACATATCGAGCAGCACGGTCCGTTCATCCCGGATGACCTTGCCCAGCAGGTTCCAGAGGGCTTCCGTATCGAGAATTGGTTCCGCTATCGCTCCAACATCACCGGACGCATCATGCCCTCCAAATCGGGTTTGCACAACCTGCTGACGAATGTGGTCTACATCGGTCACTGGGTTCACAAGCAAGCCATCGTCTGTTGGCACAATCACGAGCCTATCGTACCGGAAGACCTGTTCATGCTGGCATTCAATTCGCTGTCGTCCACCGATTTCTACGGCGAACCGAACGCACACTACATCCCGTATCGTCCCTGGACACGTCACGCTGTTGAGGAACGCGAATGCGCCCCACCGACTTACAGCGGATTGGTTTTCTCTGACCAGATCGAAGGCTATGAACTGCGTCGCTACAACTCGGTCTACAATCACACCAACCGCAACTATGGCTATATCCTGCATGACGAGCGGATCGAAGTACAAATGACCGTCAAAGCGGCGGTGGTCGATGAAGCGGTGGACAAGATGCTGCTGGAACGGTTAGAAGCGACCACGATTGACGAAGCGATCTGGCAGCAGGCATTGGAGACGACGGAACACAGCGGTCACAGTGAGAAGCGGCGGATTGAGCAGGATATTCGCAGTGCCGAACGCAGCAAACAGACCATTCTAGATAACCTGAAGGCGATCTCCAATCCCAGCATCGTCAAGAATCTGGAAGCCAGCTACGAAGCCAATGAGCGCGAAATCGAGCGGCTGACCGCAGAAGTGGCGAACCTTGCAACGAGCGAGCATTACCAGCGCGGTCTGCTGGAAGCACGTCCGGTGCTCCAGACGGTCATCACCCACTGGGAGCAAGTCGCTGGAGATAAACGCCGCGAGTTGTTTGAGGCATTCGCCCATCGCATCCTGGTTCGACGACTCGATATCCTGAACCGGGAAGTGATTGTTCAGTGGCGGGATGGCACCGAAACCCGGAGGACATTCACCCGTGCCGGTAAGCGCCTCTTCTGGTCAAAACACGATTTGCAGCAGCTTAAGCAGATGGTGGAAGGCAATGTGCCGCAGGTGACGATCATGCGTGCGTTCCCCCTCCTTACCTGGCAGGACATCCAGAAGCGGTATGCTTATCACTTTGGCGGGGGCAGCTTCGCGCTGCACTATGCAGGGGAGAAGAAGTATCCGGCGCATTTCACCTATGCGAAAACGGATGAAGCCAGGGCGGAGAAAGCCGCCCAAAAATCAGTGAGTATCTCTCCTTCTCCAGTGAGGGTAGGTTGTGCGGGCCAACACCATAACCGAAATAGTATTCGGGCTGTGGATTGAGTGAGGGCAAATCAGCCTGCGGATCCGTATTGGGCAGCAGTTCGCTTTTACTCATGTGTACCCTTTCGCTCCAGCCGAATTCGGAATTCCGGCGGTTGCGATTCACCTGCTGGGATGAAATAACCAGACTGACCGAGATGCTTTTTCCATGCCAGTGCCTGTCGCACGGCGCGGCGGATACTATCGGGGCGATCTAGCCCATACAGATCGCAGAGTTCGGCCAGCGCGGTCTGATCGTCAGGTGTGAGCCGGATCGAGAAACTCCGGGTTTTGACTTCATCGGCGAGGATGTCACTCATAGCTCCAGCTCCCAGGCATCGCGGGTGTAATCAGCAATCTCTTTCGCCGCATCGGGTTCAAGTGCCACGCCGCGTTCGCTCTCCCACAACTCACGCTGGTCAGTTGCCAGTGCCATGCCTTCAGCGGCATCAAAACAGCGGTCAATCCCGCCTTTCTGCGCCACCTGAATCAGATATTCGGCGGCGGTATAGGCTTTATCCCATTCGCCGGGGACGCAGGGCGCAAGCTGGGCTTCCATCTCGCCAGTTTCAGTATTACGCCCCAGCGATAGGATCGAGGTGACGCAGTTGTCGCGGTCTTCTTTATCAGGCTGGAACACACCGATCCAATAGGCCGTCCCTGTTTCGGCATCGTAGAAGGGCGGTGGATCTTTGGTTGGGTCGAAGTTCTCGGCTTCAATCCCAATCGCGCTCAATGCCTGAAAGGCAGATCGATCTTCAATAGGTGGGATTGCTGGATCGGGTTCAACTACAATCCCACCGAGTTCAGCCGCCGTCCGCAATAGAGGATCAAGTGTCTCCTCCGGTGGTTCATCGCGTCCGGCGATGTCGCCAGCATTGAGGTCACGCAGATGTTCATAGGCGGCATATTCTTCAGGACTCGCCCCACGCCAGCGCTCCGGTTCGACGTTCATCTCGGCAGCGCGGGCTTCCGCGAACTCCGGCACTTGATAGGCGGGCAGCCCCTCGTCATGAATCTGTTCCTGAAGGTTGTGGTAAAAGGCGGCGGCCACATCCACATCTTCAAACGAGGCTACCGGCAGGTAGCTGCCGCCCAAATCTCCCGTGTTGAGGTTGGCGTACACGTCGATTGCGCCAATCTCATAGCGCGTGCCATCATCGCTATCGCGCTCCACTCCAATCAGACGGGCGTCGTGCCAGCCCCAGCCTTCATCCGCCGGTTCAGGCAGTTCGAAACCCTGTAAGCCATCCTGTGAGAGGGATGGGACATCGGGCAGGTGCTGGGTGTCCTGAGGTACAAAGCGGTCGTCTTCTGGCAACCAAGGATCATCGACCGGAATGTAGTTGTTATCAGGCGGTGCGCTGCTGAACAGCTCATCAGGGAACGGATCGTCTGGCATAAAGTAGGCTTCGTCCGGCGGGGGCGGCATCCAGTCGTAATCAAGCGGCGGTGGTTCCGGCATCGCGTCAAAGTCGCTCATGCGCTTATTCCTCCGCGGGCCGCAGGGTCAGCGGCTTCGGTATAAACCGGGAATGGGCCTGAGCCAAAGCAGACTCAACCGCGTTTACCACCTGCGGATTGAATGTCTCCCAGAAGGCTTTCAGCACTTCCAGTCGGGTAATACGCCCTGATGCAATCTGATCAAGCTGATCTTCCAGACGGGCCGTGTAGTCGTAAGCCAGCACGTCGGCGAAGTGCATCATCAGAAAATCGCGCAGCGCGATACCGTTCTCGGTGGGTACGAGCCGTTTCTGGCTAAGCATGACATAGCCCTTGTCCTTCACCGTTTTGTACAAGCGGGAATGACGAGAATTTACGCCCCTTTGAACTCAGCGACGTAGCTGACGCTTTTACACGCTGCCAACCCAATAAATTTGTTCGTTCTGAAGCCGACCCCAATGCCGGGGATTCGGCTTCTTTTGATTCATAGGTGAAGGAGATGAACCATGCTCGTCCAGATCAAACCGCTGACACAGGAAGAACGCCAGCTTGCTCATGCCGCAGCTGAGGAAGCAGTGATGCGTGATATTGGGGAACGCCCGCAGCGCGACCACTACAACCACCATGTCGCTCATCGCTATCCACCGCTGGTGACGAAGCTCATCACCGGACTGTGTATCGCGCTGCTGCTGGCAGCCTTCACCCCGTCCGCCATTCGGTTGTATGTCATTGGTTCATCGACCTTCGGTGCAGCCGTACCGTATGAACTGGCAATGATCGCTGTTGGGATTGCTACAGTGCTAACGGCTGAGGTGGGACAGGTAGTGTTCTCGCTGGCGCTGGCAACGCTGGGAACAACCGCAAATGCAAGACGCCTCCTGTATGCCAGCATGGGGATTGCCACCGCGATTGCGCTGGTCGGGAATGTGCAGGTGGCGCTGCCTGGTCATACCACCAGTCCGTTCGCCTGGCTGGAAGCGATTGCCCCGCCGCTGCTGGTGCTTTCCACTGCGTATGTGCTGAAGGAGCAAATGCTGGAAGCCATCGAGCTACGCCACGCCAACGAACGCGCCTATCAGGAAGCGGTCAACGACTGGCAGCGAGCGACGATCAACCCGGAAGCCCACAACCAGTGGCTGCAGTTCTACGCCAATGCGCTCAGAGATGCCTTACGGAAAGCGAACAGCCGCCGTCGTGAGGCATTGGAAGGCTTGAGTACCGCTGACTGGCGCGCACTGATCTACCGCGAATTGCAAGCTGACAGCTGGTATGAACAGCCAATGCCTGAGATACAGGTCAGTCCGGTTGAACCAAATGAGGTGATTGAACAGCACCCTTTAGCCCTGAGCGCCAACGGGAACGGAACACATCCCCACCCAAACGAGAGATAGAAGCTGGACGGTGTAGGGTGTGTGGGGAACCGCTGCCGAAGTCGGCTTACTACGCTGGACGACGCAGGCTGTATTGCAGCAACCGTTGTCGCCAATCCGCCAAATATCAGCGGCAAAAGCCGTTTCGTACTCATTTTGTGTCAACAAGGAGCTGGATTGATGGTTAACAAGTCTTGTAACGAGCCAACGAGGGCGACAGCAGGAGTAATGTCCACGCCTGATCGTGTTTTCGTGGACGGTGCCTGGGCGTGGTCAGCATTACCCTCTGGCATCCATAAAGGATGCGATCCTTCCCTCCCGCTGTCAAAGACTATTGTAGCGGAAGTGAGGCATTTGTGAAACCAAGCATCATCCCCAACTGGAAGTATCAAAAGCCATCGAAAGGTGGCTACAAGGGCTTGAAGAAGCTGCTGAAGTATGTGTCCTACCGTGAAAGCCCTGACCATCGCCCGGTGGATTTGAGTGACAGCTGGACAGACTGCGGCTTGGGCAGCGGCTGGCGCGAGGTGTATGAGAACGCGGGGAAACTGTCCGGTCCGTATGTGCTGGCGCACCACATGGTTATTGCCCCTGCCCCTGACCTGATGGCGCTGGTCCCGGAAGAACTGCGGCAGGAACTTGTCCGCGAGGTGACGGAGCGCACGATTGAGAGCTGGTTTGCGGCACGGGGACTGAATATCCCGGAGTACAGCTTCGTGACCCATGACCGCGATACCGATGATGACTACGGCTTGCAGAACCTTCATACCCATGTGTTTGTGGCTGGAACTGTCGAGAACAGCGTTGGCGAACGGGAATCACACCGCGTAGATCGTCAACATGTCTGTACAGATCGAGGTGGACTGAACCGTGAAGACAACCTGCATCACATTGCCCGGCGGGAGTTCGAGCAGGTACTTGACCGCACGATTGGGCAGGAGTGGCGATTGCTGCCCGAAGTCGAACAAGACCAGCCCACCATCATATCTGAGATGGAGAACACCGAGCCAATTGTCCGACAGACACCGGAGATTGACCTGTAGTATGGCGACCTTATCCGTCTTACCTCAACCTGTGTGCCGCAAAGAGCAGGCGATTGGCTTCGTGCCAATCGCAGGTGTCCCGCCTGCGGCGAACCTGTCTACACGAGTGTGTAGGACAGGCGGGACACCACACCCACCACGTTGTCGGGGTGGCAAGTTTAATCAACTTGCTCCTCATGCGCCGGAGGGGCTTCACGCACCATGCGTCCGCATGATGCGTCAGCGCCGGTGTGGACGCAGCCCACCATCGCTGAAAAGCATGGCGCGTCACGGTTCACCGTGTCCCGCCCGTCCGAAATCCGCGATTTCGTCCGAATGAAAACACAAAACCGAGGAAATATGTCTGACAACACCAAATCTCAATACACCAATCGCCTGACGGTGCATATCACCGGGGCGATGGAGAACCGGCTGGAGCAGATCGCCAGCCAGCGCGACGAGCCAAAAGCCGAGGTAGTACGCGCTGCACTCCGAGCCTATCTCGATGATCAGGAAGACCTGATCGGCAGCCGCAAACACTTCACGAAGATGTTCCAGCGCCGGGTGGATTACGTTGAACGGTTGACGGTGATCAGTCTATGGATCAATGTCCAGGTCATGCACATGCTGTACGAGCGGGTGAAGAAGGAACCCTATGACCTAACAGAACTATTGGAGGATGCCATCGGTGCCGGGATCGCCACCGAGAGCGCCATTCATATGGTGGTGGAGCAAGCTCTACAGCAGAAGACCAAACCGCCAGCAGAGTAAACCCACTGGCGGCGCGGCTGGAACGATGTATCCAACAGACTTCAGCAATCTGAGGATACATCAATCCGGGCGTACTGTCCAACGATTTGTAAAACACGAATGAGATACCTATGTATAAGGAAAATAGCCCGATGAAAGCCTCACAACAGCCGCCCATCGTACAAGCGTCACAGGAAGAAACCACCTTATCCGCAGCGCTGGCATATGCCGCGCTCGGGTTGAGCATCATCCCATTAAACGGAAAGCGTCCCGCCTTAACGACGTGGACGGAGTATCAGCAGGCAGCTGCTTCACCGGAGACGATTCGGGCATGGGGTAGTGCCGAAATACTGAAGAACATCGGTATTGTCTGCGGGAAAGTATCGGACAATCTGGTGGTTCTCGACCTGGACGGTGCAGCCGGGTATCCCGCCTTTGCCGCGACCTTTCCGGCACTCGCGGAAACCTACACTGTCGCCAGTGGTGGCGGTGTCGGGAAGCATGTCTACTTCTATGCCAACAGCTTACCGTCGAGCGTTAAAGCGATGGGAACACCCATCGGCAATCTGGAACTGTGTGGAGAGGGACGGCAGGTGGTCGCGCCGCCGAGCATCCATCCAACTACCGGGCAGCCGTATCGGGTGGAACGAGCATTGGACATTATGCGCGTCCCTGATCTGACAGAATTAGGTGGGTGGATTGAAGCGTTCAAACCACGCCAGCCGCTGCGCGAGTGGCAGCCACCGACCCGCATGAACTTTCCGACAGGCGATGCGCCGCTGAACCCGCGTACGCTTGACATGATTGCGCGGGTACTGGCAGGGCAGGGTTTCAAGCAGCATGGCGACTGGCTGCATGGAAGCTGTATTCACCCGGAGCGGCACAAAAACGGCGACAGAAATCCGTCCTTCGGTTTCAACACACAGACGGGCTACGGACACTGTTATGTGTGCGGGACGATGCTGGCGAAAGAGGTCTGCGAGATTCTCAACATCGACCCGGATCAGCTTGGCGGACTGGTCGAACGCCCACAGCCGACGGTGAAGCGCAAACCTGCCCCTGATAAGCCGAAAGATCCACCACCCGCACCAATGGATTACAAACTGCCCGACTGGTTGCAGCAGTATATGGACTGGTCGGGAACAACAGGCAATCAAACCCCGATGATCTTTCATCAGGCAGCCGGACTCTGGCTGCTGGCGACAGCGGTGGGACGCAGGCTCTACGGCGAAGCACCGTGGGGGGTGAAGATTTACCCCAACCTGTACCTGATGCTGGTCGCGGGAACGACCTTCTACCGCAAGTCCACTGCCTACAAGCTGGCGGAGCAGGTGGCACGCGCGGCAATCCCGCATATGTTGATGCCGACACCGGGTTCACCGGAACGCTTTCAGGAAGCGCTGGCAGGGCGGATGCCCACCAATTTCGATAAGCTGCCGAAGGTGCAGCAGGAACGATTAACCAAAGGACAGCCATTTGCAGCGCAGCGCGGATTACTCAAGGACGAGGTAGCCGGGTTGTTTGGAGCAATCAACAAACGGGATTACATGGCAGGGATGAAAGACCTGCTGATGGAGCTTTACGACTGCCCGGATTACTTCGATAAGGACACCCAGACCGGACTGAACATCGTCGAGAGCGCGGCACTCTCCATTCTGGGCGTGACAACTCCTGCCAGTTTGTCCTGTGCGGTCAGCATGGGCGATTGGGACAACGGTTTGCTCATCCGTTTCGCGCTGCTTACGCCCGAACCCAACTATGCCGAGCGACCCGCAGCGAAAGTTTACCGCTCGGTACCGCAGGCGCTGGTGGACGATCTTCGCAGCCTGCATGAGCGTCTGCCCGCCCCGCAGACTACCGAAATGGGTTTGTCAGCACCCGGCGCTTTGCGATTGAACGTTCAGTGTTGGGAGCAGTGCCAGCAGTACGGCGACTGGCTGCGCCGCAAGTGTGATCCGGGGCAGGACACCGAACTGGACGACAGGTTGAAAGGGGTGTATGGGCGGATGCATGTTCAGGCGTTCAAGCTGGCAGAGCTGTTCGCGGCGTTGGACTGGCTTAAAACCTCGGATGAAACACCGACTGTCACCGTTGACCACTGGCACGCGGCGCAGGCATTGGCTGAGGGTTGGCGCGGCAGCGCTCACCGCCTGCTGGAGCAGCTTGACCGCAGTGGGGAAGCGACCATCGAACGTCGCCAGCAGGAACGGATGCTGAACATTATTCGGGCGAAGGGGCAGCAGGGCATCGAACTGCGCGATCTGTACCGCCAGATGCACGTCACCGCCAAAGTTGGGCGGCAGGTGGCACAGGAACTGGTCAAAGCCGGGCTGGTGGTCGAAGCCCGCATTAACGGGGCGGAGGCTTACACCGCCATCGAATATTCGTCAGTCCAGTGATTTGGTGACGCTGGTGACAAAGGGGACTCGTGACTCGGTGACAGATTGATTTTGTCACGGAGTCACGTTGTCACCATGTCACGTTTGTCACGGATTTTGAGGAGAACAACCGTGAACCACACCCAACGAATTGCTCATGTTGCCCGGCAGCGCCGCAGCCTGACCAAAGCCCTCGTCCGCGAGGCGGTAGAAAGGTATCTGGAGGCATTGGCAGAGGAAATCGCCAGCGGGGAATGGGTGGACATCCCCGGAATTGGCAAGGTGCAGGTCAGCTGCGAGGAGGGCAAAGGCTATGTAGCTTCGATTACTCTAGGTGGGCAGCGCATTCGGAGAAAGGTACAGATGCGATTGCGAACCAAAATCCGCTTGTACGAGAAATTCAGACAGCGATGTAGAGCTGAGCTTTGAATAGCTCTGAAAACATCGCGTTCTTAACCGCTAGAGGTAGGGCAATGGGTCACCTCTTCGAGAATCGGTAGTGTTTGCCAATCATGAAATAATCACCCAAGTCCGATGAGCAGTTGGATAGCTTCACTGGTGAAGCTATCCAACTCAATCGTGGTGACTGGCAATCCATAGGCATGTGAGGCCTCTACCAAACATTTCCCCCAATTTAGGAATACACTGCTCAGATTACATCAAGGTAGTCTCTATCAGGTAGCATTGGGAACGGCACATTGGGTAGTGTTTGATACCAATAAGCCACCGAAGCAATATCATCCTGCAGTGGCAAATGACGATGATTGTGCCCCCATCCAAGTGCTTGGATCGTCACGCGAAGATCTTGTTCAAAGCGAATCGGATCGATAATATGCCAGCGGTACATCCCCATACGCATTTGTGTGCGATAATCTGAACTGGGTCGGATTACTTGATGGAAACCGGCATAGGGTGTGGTGTAGGTAACATATCCCTGATCGTGCTTGGGACTGGGGTCAAAATTGTAGGAGCCACAGAAGTAGTCTTCAGTGCCCGTGCCGCAAATCGTCGGGAATTCATCGCCATCCATGTAGAATTTGATTTCTCCTTCGCCCCACCACAGGTTATTGTTTGATCCCCAAGCGAGGTAGGTTCCCACATACTGCCCTTGTCCTCTTACGCCGTCCAGAATCGTGTAGACTTCCTTGAAGGGCAGCGGGTTTACACGGCGGAACTGTGCGTGGAAGTATGCCGCATCTTCCGGCACCTCGGTTAGTGAGTAGTTTATTTGGTAATATAGCGTCATGTCATCTTCGCTAATGTTGCTCATGGTAATGCGACAGTGTTTGCGGAAGGGCATTTCCCAGTAGCAGTTAAAAGCGGAGCCGGGATTGACACAGACTGCCAGGGAACTGATTTGGGCAAACTCTCCCCAGCCGGAGGCGAAGAAATCGCCTACAGGGCACTCTACGGAAGGAGTAGGTGACTCATCCCAGTAGAAGCGAAGGATGGAATGTCGCCAGTTGCCAGTGGGAGTCATCCAGATTTGCTGAATCGCGCCGGGACCCTCGATCTCGGCTAGTGTGAAGGTAGTCCCTGCTTTAATCACTACAGAGGGTGAGATTTTCCAACCGTGCCCGAGTTCGCGGGCAGCTCGTTTGCCCGTACCTTCGTTTGCCATACCGCCCTTGCCTTTTTCTCCCGTAAAATTCTCTGCACTGATTGAGCGGGATTTGGCGCTAGATAGGCGATACAGATTACCCATATATAATCCCAGACCATTGAATGCTGACATGATTACTCTGCTTTCTTGATTAACTCATCATGCAAAATAGATGCATCATTACCGCTTGGATCGACCTGTCGGGGCTTCGGATTCAGCATTAAGGTGACAGGCAACCGATTGTCCTGTGGCAACTACAAATTGCGGTGGTTGCAGGTGACAAGCAGGCAGGGCGTGGGCGCAGCGCTCTTTGAACAGACAGCCTGTGCGATCCTTAATGACAGTTGTTTCATTCAATGGAATTTCTACCCTGCCTACCCAGGGATGATCCGGGTCTGGACGAGGAATAGAACTAACCAATAATTGCGTGTAAGGATGCTTCGGAGTTTTGATGACGGCTGTTGAATCGCCATGCTCGGCAACACGTCCTTGATAAAGCACGTATAACTCATCACTGATCTGATGAGCAGTCGCCAAGTCATGAGTAATGTACAGTAGGGAAATACCAAACTTATCGCGCAACTGCTTAAGATTTTCCAGGATATTGGCGCGCAGCGAGGCATCAATCATTGAAACAGGTTCATCCGCGATGATTAATCGCGGTTTCAGCAGCAAGCTCCTTGCAACCACTATGCGCTGCCGCTGCCCTCCACTGAGTTGGTGAGGATAACGTCCGAGTACTTCGTTCGGGCGTAGTCCCACTTGCTCGAGGGCAGCTTCGATTAACCGGCGCGCCTCGGCACGGTTGTGTGCCAGTCCGAAAGAACGCAGGGGGACTGCCAGTAGCCGATCAATTGGATAAAACGGGTTATACACCGCAAATGGATCCTGAAATATCGCCTGGACTTCCCGGCGATATTCTTGGCGTTCCTCATGGCTCATCTGGGGCAAAATCTTGCCTCTGTACAGGATTTCGCCCCCCGTCGGCTGAATAATCCCCAGAATGAGACGCGCTAGAGTCGTCTTGCCACTGCCACTTTCTCCCGCAATCGTGATGATCTTTGCCTCGTCTGACGGAATGCTAAGGGTAAAATTCTCTAACGCAACTACACCGCCGCGATTGCGCGAATTTCCGCCGAAGTGCATCGTTACATTGTGAACATCAAGTAGGTTGTGGTTCATGCCGTGTACTCCTTCGCCAGATGACAGGCGGCAGCGCGCTGTTCATCAACCTTGTGTAGGTCGGGCGTTGTTCGCGTACAGTGTTCATAGGCCAGCGGGCAACGTGGATGAAAGGCACACCCGGAAGGCAGATCAAGTAGGGATGGTTGCATCCCTGGAATCCCCTTTAGTTCACGTTTTTCTTCTGGCGACGGCAGCGAAGAGATGAGCAAGCGGCTGTAGGGGTGCTGCGGATCACGGAAAAAGGAGCGAACTGGTGCAATCTCGACAATTCTTCCTGCGTACATCACGGCTAAGCGATCCACACATTGCGCCATCAAGCCCATATCGTGACCGATAATAATCATGGCGGACTTAAGTTGCTGTTGTACTTCGTTCATGGTCTGAATCACCACCCTCTGCACCACGACATCCAGTGCGCTGGTCGGTTCATCAGCAATGATTACCTTTGGTTCAAGCACAATACCGAGAGCAATACAAACCCGCTGCTTCATGCCTCCACTCAATTCGTGAGGATACATATCTGCTACGCTCGCGGGTAAACCCACTCGACCCAGGAGTGATCCAATATGGTCAGTAATCCGATTGCTAGACCAGCCACTTTCATGGGATTTGATTGCATCTGCCATTTGATGACGAATCTTCATGACGGGATTGAGTGAGTTCATTGCCCCCTGCGGAATGAGCGAAATCTGACTCCAGCGCGTTTGGCGCATTTGTTCATCATTTAGCGCCAGCAGATTCACCCCATTCAATACAACGCCTTCGGCTTCGGTGGTCGTAGGGGGTTTATGCAGCCTCATGAGCGCCCATGCTAATGTCGACTTTCCAGAACCCGACTCGCCAATGATACCCAGCCGCTCTCCTTCATAAAGCTCAAAACTCACCCCATCGACGGCTGCAAGCGCTCTCCCCTGTTTCCGGTAACAGACCCTCATATTTTCAACTTGTAGAACTGGTCGTGGTGTCATTGCGCTTTTCTCAGCCTCGGGTTCGCAAACTCATCCAACGCAGTACTGATTAGAAACAATCCAATGAAAAGGACGATGAGGACGAGGATCGGCGGCATCCACCACCACCACATGCCACGAATCAAAGCTGAGTAGAGCATCGCCCAATAAATCGTCATTCCCAGGGTCGGAGTATCCTGTGGGCCAAGCCCCAGTACTTCCAGCCCGATCCCGGCAAGAATGGCACCAGAAACTGCGCCCACGAAATGAGCAGCCGCCAGCGGTAGAATATTGGGAAGGATTTCCTCGGCAATGATACGAATATCACTTAGCCCGGAAAGCCGCGACATGTGGATGTAGGGCAGTTCCTTCAGTGAAAGAACTTGTGCACGAAGCGCCCGGGTGCTGTTCATCCACGATAGCGACGCGATAATCAATGCCATCATTTCGATGTTCAACGCACGAAACGACGCTGCCACCACCAACAGCACCGCCAGAGGAGGAATGGTCAGCATCGTGTCTGTGACTCCACTGATCAAAGTGTCTGCTAATCCGCCATAGTAAGCGCTTATGAGACCAAGTGAGGTTCCTATCAGGACACCGACCAAGCCTGCCATAATACCCATCCGGAGCGTTTGTGGTGTGGCTACGACCATCACTGACAGCACATCGCGCCCACCGCTGTCGGTGCCAAGGGGGTACTGCGCAGATGGCTGCTTATTCGTTGGAACAGAAATTGGACGTGCCTTCTCCGAGTCGACGAACCAGGGGCCAACGGCACCAATCAATACCAGTCCAAGCAGCAAACACACACCAGTAACCAGCTTAGGGTTATGAATCGCATACTTCAAAATAGAACGAATTCTATGCTTTAACATGCTGTACTTTCTCCCGTAACTACCGCGAAATGCGAGGATCCAGCCGCGGGTAAACCAGATCTACGATGAGGACAGCCAGAGCAACGCTGAGTACGAGAAAAAAGGATACACCCTGAACGACAAAGTAATCCGAACTCTGTAGCGCGTTGTAGAGCAACCAGCCGATACCTGGATAGTTAAAAACGACCTCTACCAGTACCGATCCTGACACCACGCCCCCCAATGCAATTGCTAGGGAGGTAACCTGCGGCAGGAGTGCATTACGCATCGCATAACTGAAAAA
This sequence comes from Chloroflexota bacterium, assembly GCA_020161935.1. Taxonomy (GTDB): domain Bacteria; phylum Chloroflexota; class Anaerolineae; order Aggregatilineales; family Phototrophicaceae; genus CFX2. The sequence continues at coordinate 84,464 of JAIUNI010000002.1, read as the reverse complement.
GATGCGCCGATTGGAAAGTCCTTTGGCTTCGGCCAGAGCGAGATAGTCTTCACCCACCACAGTGACCATCGTCCCTCGCATCCCTAGTGCCCAGAAACCTACCTGGGCAAGTACGATCGACAGGGCAGGCAATACTGCATGGTTGATAATGTCAAGAACATAGCCCACAGAAACCTCTGCTTTAGTAGCTGGGGTATAAGCACCACCAAGTGGGAAGATTTTCAGGGTAAATGCGAGTACATAGATCAGGATGAGTGCAAGCAAATAGTAGGGTACAGCAGAAAGCGGCATCAATAATGGAACCAGCCCCTGGAGAGCACGCGGTGCGCGAGGCCACGCTACCAGAGCACCCAGAAATGTGCCTAATCCAAACGCGATGAGCGTGGAGACTGCCAGCAGCCCGATCGTCCACGGCAGTGCGTCCATCAACGTGTCTTCGACTTTCTGTGGAAAGAATGTTACTGAGTACCCTAGGTCAAGGGTTAGCGAATTGGTAATATAGCGCAGATATTGGGTTGCGATAGGATCGTTCAGTCCAAAGCGTTCCCGGTAGGAAGCGATGATACTCTCAACACCATCCACCGCCTGCCCGCGGGAGATCAACACTTCCAAGACAGCCCCAATTGGGTCACCCGGTGCCAAACGGGGAATGGCAAAATTCAATGTCGCAGCAACGATAATGACTGCAAAAAACATGCCAATGCGTCGTACTAAATAACGGCTCTTCATAGTACAATCCCTAACTTCTGACTTTATGGGTGGCACACACGGTTTGGGTGGGGGATGAAACTCACCCCCTGTGCTAGAGTGCGTCTTAGGGTCGAACCATGGAGAGACTAGGAATCCGACTCTCTAGTCTCTCCTCCTCCCCCATTGTGTTGCTGAACTACTGGGTTGGCTCAACATTCATGACCAGAATCAATGCCGTTGCCCACCAGTGACCGGGATGAACGTAGTTGTTGTTCTCGTCAGGCCAGTTTGTCCAGTAATGGCTGTTGAATGATGAGAGCAGTGAAGCTTGAGTCAGTGTGATCGTTGGGAGTTCAGGCAACCAAATGGCAAGAGCATCATTGAACAGATCCAGCATTGCAGGATCATCTGAGCTTGTGACGGCCATCTGATCAACAATCTCGTCATATGCTGCGTTGCTCCAACGTGATCGCATACCAGTTGCTATCTCACCAATGGGGCGCGCATGGCGACTGTGGTAGTTATCAAGCGTTACGTAGGGATCCGCAACAGCACCACAGGCTACATCCAACCACGCACCCGCACGCCCATTGTTCAGGGTGTCGCTAAATGCTGCAATATCCTGGAGCGTGAAAGTTGCGTCGAACCCGGCGCGACGCAGCAGTTCCGCAACCACTGGTGCCATTTTGACCTGGTCGGCTTCACCCTGACGAATGACAATGTCCATTGTCACGCGCTGACCGCCGGCATCCACCCACAGATCATCACCACCTTTTGTAAAGCCAGCGCCTGTCATCAGATCGTTGACTTTATCGAGGTTGTATTCCAAGGTGGGATACTGCGCAAACAAGTCCGCGGCGTTTTCAATGTAGGGTTTCAGCGGCCCGTAGTCCGGCATAATCCATTGACCGACTGCGGTTAAGCCTTCCCAGCCAATGTCCACGACTACATCGCGGTCGATGGCATAGCTGATTGCCCAACGCACATCGGGATTGTCAAACGGGGGCACCATAGCGTTAACGGTCAGGTGACGCGGGCACGGATCCAGATAGGCATAAGGCGGCTCGGCATACCAACTCGAAACATCGGAGTTCTGCGCCATCACGGTTTCAAAAGTGCTGCGCCCCATCAGCCACAACGTATCCAGTTCATTGTTCGTTGCCATGGCAGCGCGGCGTTCTTCGCTGCCAGCCGTTTGGAAGATGATGCGCTCCGGTGCAGGTAGTTCATGGAAGCCTGTCGCAGCGCCCCACCAGTTATCGCGGCGATCCCACACCGTTTCGGTGGTGGTGGAAGCGACCAATTGGTAAGGACTGGTTGAGATGGGCCAGCCTTTTTCCAGGTCAAAGTTGCTGAAAGTCACCGGGTCCTGCCCTTCCCAGATGTGCTTAGGCAGAATGAACGTCACACCGTAGATACGCACGCCGAATGCATTGAAAACATAACGCGGGTTTGTGCCAGTGAGTGTGATGCTCACGGTCAGCGAATCAACTGCTTGCACATCAGCGACCCAGGTCTGGGCATCAACCGACCAGCCGCCGAGCGCAGGGGCATTTTCCTTGAGCATGTTTAAGGTGAAAACCACATCGTCTGCGGTGAAAGCTTCACCATCGCTCCAGGTTACACCGTCTCGCAGGCGGATTGTAGCTACCGTGAAGTCTTCATTGTATTCGTAGCTCTCGGCGAGCCAGGGCATCATTTCGCCTGTCTCATAGTTATAGTAAAACAACGATTCCAAGCCTACCTGCTGCAAACCTGCATGGAGCAGGGTGCTGGGTAGGAATGGGTTATAATTTTCCGGCGATGTCACGCGTTCACTGATGTTCTCGAAGATCAGTGTGCGTTCACGTGGCACGTCATCTTGTGCATTTACCACTGTCGAGAGTGATAGAAGCACTAGTCCTAGAATCAGGATGACACGGAAGTGTCTTGCAGTGAAGTTTGCAAACATGGACTTATCTCCTTAGGCGCAATAAACTTCATGGAGAACTGCTATCTCAACGGTTGCTTGTTTTGAGGATTCCTGCTCGATGGGGTTTGCCTTTCTCTAATTGGCTCTAATGGATACCGTACGAGACTGCATCGTCTGATTAGGTGTGAGTCATGCAGAGTCTCGCTTCAATAGGGTGTAGGGAACGCGGATAGCCTGTGGCGATGTAGTTCCGTTTCCCTCTAGTCTCTCAAGCAGCAGTCTGACAGCAACCTCACCCAGTGTGTGCGGGTTGTAATCAATTGTTGTCAGCTTTGGGCGCACATCTTCCATCTCGGCAATTTCATCAAAAGTCATCAGAGCAACATCATCAGGCACTTGCAGATTCATGTCGTATAGAGTTGCCAGAGCTGCCAGCGCCATCAGTGAGTTAGCAATAAACACAGCGGTGGGAGGCTGTGCTAAATTAAGCAAATATCGAATGCCAGATCGTCCGGCAGGGCGTAAATAGGTTCCTTCATAAATTAAGCTGGCATCCACTGGCAACCCATGATCTCGGAGTGCTTGCTCATATCCCTGCTGGCGGGCGCGACCTGAAAAGAACCGGGGTTCTCCACTGATATGTCCGATGCGCCGATGTCCTTTTTCAATTAAGTAGCGCGTCGCATCATAGGCGGCAGCGTAATCATCGATTGTGACGTAATCAATCAGTGATTGATTGAGGTGCCCAATGTAAACTGCGGGTAAGTCCAACATCGTCAGTAATTCCTCGTTTCCTGTCAAAGCTTCCCCAGCAATGATGACTGCATCAAGGCGTTTTTGTGCGATTTGATTCAGGTAATGAGCAATGTGCGTGGCTGACATTCCACCAGGAACATCAGTGTTGTAGATCAGGGTATCCATTCCCGTCTGACCAAGCTCGACCTGGATAACCTTCACAAGCTCTGGATAAAAAGGATTACATATGTCGGGGATCAGCAGTCCGACAAGGTTTGTCCGCCCAGTGCGCAGGCTTTGGGCGTGGGGGGTTGGTTGATACTTGAGATCGTCAATTGCTTGCAGTACCCGCTTCTGCATCTCTTTGGACACCCGTTCAGGGTGGTTTAAGACGTGTGAAACCGTAGTAATGGAAACCCCGGCATGTTTAGCAACTTCTTTGATGTTGGTCATATCTAGAAATCACGCAAATCGTTTTGCAAATCGTTTTGCATAGTGTATCGTAGTTTTCAGGTTTGTCAACACGACTGGCTGAAACGTTTCTGTTTATTGGCTGGTGAGCAATCGCCAGCCATATATTTTTGCGAACATTCATTCCATTTCCCTCAGTCAAACACTCGAAAATCAGGTATACTCAAGATGAAATGGTAAAGGCTGGCATAGATAGATGGCTCATTCATTCACACAGCGAAGTCTTGAAATAGGACAGGGAATTCTTGCCCGGCGTTCCAGTCACTCTCGTAAAACGCATGGGCAGTTTCTTACCCCAGAACCGCTGGCACGGTTTATGGCGGAACAACCTGGAACAATTCAAGATGGCGATCACATTCTTGATCCGGCGATGGGATCAGGGACGTTACTTTGTGCGATTATTGAGCGGTTGATTGCGGAAAATAAGCCGATTGAAGTCTCGATAGATGGTTTTGAACTGGATGATGAATTATTTACTGCTGCACAGTCAATTCTGAATGAGGCGGTGGTCTGCGCGGCAGAACAGGGTATTCAGGTTCATCTCAGTCTGTTTCACACTGATTTCATACTGAATGGACTGCAATTTTTGCGTCCTAGCTTACTTGATAACCCTGTCGGTCATAGCCGTTATCAGCACATCATCGCTAATCCGCCCTATTTCAAGATCAATCCTGATGATAAACGTCGTCGGCAAACAGAGGATGTACTCAGCGGTCACACCAACATCTATACACTGTTCATGGGATTGGCAGCCAGGATGCTCCACGATGGTACTGCCTGTTTCATCGTGCCGCGCAGCTTCTGCTCTGGCAACTACTTCACTCGCTTTCGTCAGGAATTCTTAGACTGGGTGACTGTGCAGCACGTCCATCTGTTTGAATCGCGCAGCGATGCGTTTAGCCAAGACGAGGTGTTGCAGGAAAATCTGGTTATCACCTTCACGCCACAAAATGAAATGAGCGATTCACAGGTCAAGATTTCGTCATCGGCAACTTTGGATGAACTCATTAACGGGGTCAGAGCACGACAGATCACGAAGGCACAATTTATCAGTTCGTTGGGGCTGCTCCGTTTGCCAACTTCAGACCTTGATGAGACGATTCTCGCAGTGGTAGATCACTGGACAGGTTCATTTCATGCATATGGTCTGGCGATTTCAACGGGTCCTGTGGTGCCATTTCGTGCTGAGGAATATCTTATTAACGAGCCAAATGGTATACTAGTTGTTCCGCTTCTGTGGATGCAGCACATTACATCGCAACAAATCACCTGGCCGCTGAATCACGGTTTTCGCAAACCACAGCACATCCTGAATATATCCGGCACAAGAACTCTGCTGGTCGAGAATACCAATTATGTACTGCTGCGCCGCTTCAGTACCAAAGAAGAACAGCGCCGACTGGTTGCTGCGCCCTACCTAGCAGATCAGTTTGATTATGAATTAATTGGGCTGGAAAATCATCTGAACTTCATTTACCGCTGTGATGGGGAAATGAGCAAGGCAGAAGTTATCGGTTTATCGGCATTACTCAACAGTGGTCTGATTGACCGTTACTTTCGTATCTCGAATGGGAACACTCAGGTCAATGCCACCGAACTGCGGGCTTTGCCCTTGCCACCGCTTCAGGTCATTACTGCCATTGGTCAGGCGGTCATGAAAGAAGTGCCTGCTGTCGATCTGGATGCGATTGTCGTTCAGACCCTTCAAACTTACCTGCTGGTGCCGACTGACTTTCCCATCCTCCGCGAAACGAGAGTGGTATGAGCAAAATCACCGAAGCCCAGGCGGTTCTCGCCGCATTACAACTACCCTCTGCTCAACAAACAGAAATTGCTGCGCTCACCCTGCTGGTGCTGGCGCAGTTGGATGACAACACACCCTGGAGCGATGCCAAACGTCAGAGCTTGCGTATTCACGATATGATGCAGGCAATGAGCAGCCGTTTTGGGCGAGTTTATGCTGAGAACACCCGCGAGACGGTGCGCCGTCAGGTTATCCATCAGTTTGAGCAGGCATGTATCGTAGATCGCAACCCGGATGAGCCAGGGCTGGCGACCAACAGTCCGCGCACCCACTACGCCTTGACAGATGCGGCTATCCGCACTATTCGTCAATATAACACCCCGGATTGGACTGAAGCAGTCACAGAATTCTTGAATGTTCAGCAGTCGCTTATCGAGCTGTACGAGCGTAAACGGGAACTTCAGCTTATCCCGCTGACTTATCAGGGTAAGGAATATCATCTCTCGCCCGGAAAACACAATGAACTGCAAATTGCCCTTGTTGAGGTGTTTGGCCCGCGTTTCGCACCGGGAGCAAAATTGCTTTATCTGGGCGATACTGCGAACAAATCCCTGTTGATTGATGACGTGGCTTTCAACAAGCTGAATATTCCACTGACCAGACATGACAAACTGCCAGATGTGATTCTGTACGATGAGCAGCGCAGTTGGTTGTACCTCATAGAGGCAGTCACGTCGCACGGACCGGTGACACCTAAACGCCGCGTTGAACTCGATGAAATGCTTACCAACTGTCCGGCAGGGCTGATTTATGTGAGTGCCTTTCCCGACCTGATTACCTTCCGCAGTTTCCTCAGCGAAATCGCCTGGGAAACCGAAGTCTGGCTCAGTGAGCTGCCCGATCACATGATCCACTTCAATGGAGATCGATTCATTGGGCCACGCTCCCGATAAACAGCCGCTTTTGCCTCCAACTCAGATGCCCACCAGTTGGTTTGAGAATTTCTTTTGTGCCTTCATAAATGACCAGTAAATTTAACGGGCGATTTGCCAAAATCGACGAGCAGATTTGCCAAATTTACACAGGTCTGACGACTCGACTTTGATAAGCTGGCTGCATAGGTAAAACATGGGCGTACCACACCACACCCTGAGCAGTCAGCTTTTTGATTACCTTGCACGGAAGCTGAAAAATTCCAGATACCTTCGCAAGATTGCTAATCCGAAACTGGAAAAATACAGAGTTCGCAAAGGGTCAATGTGATACGCTCAAACCACAGGAGTAAAACGAAGGGGTACGACTAATGGAGAAACCTACCATCCCAACCTTACCCGTTCGGCAGGTGACACGCAAAAGAATCTTTGCGATGCGGCTGACGGACAGGGAACGTGCCGAGATCGAAGCACTGGCGAAGGAGCTTAAACTGCCCGACTCGTATATGGCGCGGCACTTCATACTGGAAGCGGTGGCATATCACCGCAAGGCTCAACAAGGAGATCGGGTTGAAGGCTGAACCCACTACACATGAAGCAAACCTACAGCTGAATAACCAGCCGGGAGTGAATCTGGAAACGGTTTACCGCTCGCTGCTCAGGATTATTGCACGTCTGGATGAAAAGCGGTACACTGAAGGTGTGTTGCGCCAGACCACCGAGGTGGAACTCGATGATCTGGCTGACCCGGCGAGTGCGGCTAACACATCGCAGGGCTGAGGGCATTTTACTACAATAATTGCGCCTCATACCTGTCGAGATTCCGCCTTTGCGTGCAAAGGTCACTCACAAGTATGGGGCGTTTCTGATTTCTGGGAAAGGAATGAAGTTGTATGCCGCGCTACCAGCGCCCCCGACAACCGATTGACCCGTATAAATCACAGTCGCTGCCGCTGGGTCGCCCGGTAGCGGTTTACTATCGCCAGTCGTCAGAAGGTCAGATTGGCAACATTTCGACCACCCTCCAAACGGTGGATATGGTCGAGCATTTGCAGCGGCAGGGCTGGCAGCGCGACCAGATTATCATGATTGACATGGATGCCGGCATCAGCGGTACCAAGAAGATTATGGAGCGTCCGGGCATGTCGTATCTCTACAGCCTGATTCAGAACGGCGAAATCGGACTGTGCGCGGCGCAGGATGTGGATCGCTTTTTCCGCGACCTGACCCAGATCGAAACTAACATCTTCATTGATGCCTGCAAGCGCAGCAACGTGCAGGTTCTCACGCCCACTTTTGTATATGACTTCGCCCACCCGATGCAGGGACGCTACCACATGCAGATGTTCCGCGAACAGGCGCAGCGAGCGGCGGATTATCTCGAATTCCACATCAACGGCAGGCTGCTGAAAAGTCGCCAGTTCATGATGCAGGGCGGACAGTGGGCAGGTAGTAAGACGCTGCTGGGTTACATGGTGGACAAACGCACGCATCTGCCCACTGGCGAACGCAACCCGGATCGCCATCGTTACGTGCGCTGCGAACCATATGCTGATGTAGTGGTGAAGTGGTTCGAGTTATTCAAGCAGCATCAAGGCAATCTCAAGCGCACCTGGGAACACATCGAGCAGCATGGACCATTCATCCCGGAGTTCAATCAGATCACCCTTCCCGACGGATTTGCGCTGTATACCAATATCCGCAAGCGTTCCCGCTTCACCAGCGGCTTGATGCTGTCGATGGCATCGCTGGGCGAACTGCTGCGGAATGCGGCTTATATCGGTCACTGGGCGCATCAGGGGGTGCTAGTCAGGAGGCACAATCACGAGGCAATTGTGCCACTGGATAGGTTCATGTATGCTTTCAACAGGCTCTCACCTGTCGATTTCAACGGTGATCCGAACCCCGATTACCAGCCCTATCGTTCGCTGACCCGCCATGATAAAGCAGACCGTCCTCTAGAGCCGCCAACTTACACGGGTGTTGTACTCTCACCGGACATTCCTGACGAACCGCTGCGCCGCATGACGACCAACTACGATGCGGAAGGTCCGGCGTACTATTACTATCTGACGGATGGCTACAAACGCACCTACATGACCCTTGCCAGTGAGCCGGTGGACAGCGCGGTTGACCGGATGCTGCTGGAACGACTGGAAGCGACGACACTGGATGAAGAAGTCTGGCAGCGGGCACTGGAAAGCACCCACCAGACCAGTCATGTTGATGTTCGCCGCATCGAAAACGCTATTCAAGCCGCCCAACGCGCTCAGACTGGGATTGTCGAGAATCTCAAAGTGGTGGCACTGCCGGAACTGGTCAGGCAGATGGAAGCCAGCTATGCCACCCACGAGCAAGACATTGCACGACTGCGGCGGGAACAGGAGGAATTGCAGCAGGATAACCGCCACCAACAGGTGCTGCTGGAAGCGCGTCCGGTGCTGGAAACGGTGATTGCCCGTTGGAACGACGTACCGCGCATCTCGCGGCGGGAATTGTTCGACGCATTCGCCCTGCGGATTGTCGTGTCCAAGATGGACATGATTCACCGCCGCGTGACGGTGTGCTGGCGGGATGGCAGCGAGTCATCAGAGGTGATTAAACCGCCGCGCCGCAACTTCTCCTGGTCGCTGGATGAGTTAGACCGTCTGCGGCAGATGGTGGAGAGCAGCACTGACCAGGTGGATTTACTGAAAGCGTTCGATGGAGTGACGTGGCGCAACCTTCAGGAACGTTACGCCTATCATTTCGGGGCTGGACGTTGGTTCGCGGGCTACACCGGACAGCGCAAATACAGCAAGCACGTTCGCTGGCAGGACACGGAAGAATTCAAGCAGGAGACGCAAATTCCAGCGACTGCTGTATGTGCTTGACCATGCTGGCATAAGTTGACGGGCGGCCAATGCCGCGCTGTTCGAGCGCCTGCACCAACGCGGCTTCGGTATAACGGGCAGGAGAGCGAGTCTGGTGTTCCTCCACCTGCGGCGCGACCAGCTTCAGGAACTGGTTATCTTTCAGCGGTGGGAGTGTTTCATTTTCTTCATCCTCTGTTGCGCTCTCGCCCGGCGGTTCTTCGTAGACCTTGAGGAAACCATCGAACAGCAGTGACCGTCCTTGTGCCCGAAACTCGATGGGGAAGGGCTGACCCTGAATTTTTCCCGTGTAAATGACCGCTCCCGTGATGGTGTAGAGGGCAGGGGACATCTGCGACGCAATGAAGCGTTTCCAGATGAGAGCATACAGCGCTGCGCCATCACCATCCATAGCTTGGGGCAGACGATTGATATCTGTCGGACGGATGGCTTCGTGGGCTTCCTGCGCGTTGGCGGTCTTTACGGTGTAGGCGGGTGGTTCAGGTGGCAGATAATCCCCCCCGTGTTCACGGGCGATGTATTCCCGTGCTTCGGTTTGCGCTTCCGGCGCGACCGACACCCCATCTGTCCGCATATAGGTGATCCAACCCTGCTCATAAAGGGTTTGAGCCAGAGCCATCGTCTTTTCGGGGGACAGTCCCAGTCCCTTGGAGGCGGCCTGTTGAAGCGAGGAGGTTGTAAAAGGTGGCAGCGGACTGCGGGCCTTCACCGTGCGTCCAGCCTTGCTCACCCAGACCTGAGCACCATTGAGTAGGGTGACCAGCTTGTCCAGCGGTTCACGAGACTTGAAGGTGCTGTCGGTATCTTTGACTCGATGCAGTTTCGCGGTGAATTCCGTGCCATCAGCCGCCAATTGGAGCGCCAGTGTCCAATAAGTTTCCGGCTTGAAGCTCTCAATTTCACGTTCGCGTTCGACCACCAACCGCAGGCAGACACTCTGCACCCGCCCCGCGGAAAACTTCCCATCCAGTGCTTTAGCCGCCAGCGGCGAGGCTAGATAACCGACCAGACGATCCACGATCCGCCGCGCCTGCTGGGCTTCGACGAGTTGGATGTCCAGCGCACGGGGATGGGCAACCGCTTCGCGAACCGCATCCTGGGTGATGGCGTGAAACAACGCACGATAGACCGGCTTATCTTTCGGCACGCTCGCCAGCTTGAGTAGATGCCAGGCAATCGCTTCACCTTCGCGATCCGGGTCGGTCGCGACATAGACTGCTTCAGCCTCCCGGATGGCTTTCAGCAGTTTCTTGACTACGTTGCCTTTACCCGGCAGTATTTCATAGGTCGGGCGGAAATCGGCGGCCACATCCACGCCGAGTTCGGCTTCAGGCAGGTCACGGACATGTCCCAGACAGGCTTCTACACGCCAGCCTGCCCCTAGAAATCCAGCGATCTTTTTGGACTTCGCCGGGGATTCAACAATCACCAGTTTCATCGGTTATTTTCCTCGTTTATCCAGCGGCGAATGGTCGCGCGATTTTGTAAGTGCTGCACCAGTCCCCGCAGTGCCTGCCGCTGGTTCTGCCGGTTTGTTCGCGTCGAGATGTCCATCCAGTTCTCGCTCGCGCAGTACCAACCAGATCGGCCATTCGCGGAAGGCGTGGTAGGCTTCCTGTTCGAGCGCTTGAAAAGGACTTTCAGTGGTTTTTTTAGACATGGATCCTCCATTCCTCACACCTTAAGTGGTTTGGAAGCGGGCAATTTCTCCGGCAGCCGGGCGGTTGTACAGATACCAGAGACCTTCATCCTGAATATCGAGGACGTAGTGGAAACGGGGCAGGGCGGCGATGATGTCGCGGTGCTGCTGGTTGAGATGCTGAAAGGCGGCATCTTCGTGAAAGACATTCATTCCCTGCCGCTGCGAAAAGACTACGCGGATCGGGCAGTTCTCGAACACCAGCCGCGCTTTCCCCTGCAAGAAAATCGACATCTGTTGATGGAGCAGTAACTCGACAAGAGTTGCGTCCATTCGACCTGAGCGAAGTCGCCCGCGCGTTTGAGAACCGTTCTCTACCTAAATTTGTTCGTCCTGAAGCCGATCCCCATTCCGGGGAGTCGGCTTCTTCGCATTCAGGAGATACCCCATGAAACAGGAGAATTTGTCGATTTACGTAGTCGAGGCGCTCCCCACCGAGGAGCGCTGGCAGGTCAGGCGATGGCAGCAGCATTCTGCGCTGCTCCCGCTTGGATTGATCCTGCACACGGTCAGCACCGAAGCGGGAGATGTGGAGCTGCACATGCCTTACGGCGCTTCCCGTGACCGCGACACATTGCTGTGGGCGTTCGCGGAGGTCAAGCGGCTGCACCCACCGCCAACCGATCTGGAAACGCTGAACACGCTCCCGCTGGCGGAGCAGTTCCGGGTGTCGCTCGATTTGGCACTCGAATACATCCAGCTTGCCGAGGATGGGCGCGGACACAACGACCGCTCGCGCTATCTTGCCCGCTGTCTGCGCCAGATCGCCAGCACCCTCCCCAATTCCGTTGGTTCTACAGCCGGATCCGACGAATCGTCGGATGAACAGGCTGTTGTCGATTCAGGAGATCAAGATGAGTAAGCGTCGAAACACCCTCATTTCGGTTGCGCCGAACGGCGTGATCACCATCGGGCTGGACATCGGCTATGGCGTCGTCAAAGCCGTGACCAGCGACACTGTCATCACCTTCCCGTCGGTCGCGGGTCATGCCCGTGAGATCAAATTCCAGCAGGCGGAGATCGCGCAGCGGCATCCGGGGGATCAAATCAGCGATGACGAAGGCATGTGGTTCGTGGGCGATCTGGCACTGGCGCAGCTTCCACCCGGTGAACTGCTCCGGCTGCGCGGACGCACTGCCAACGAAGCGACGATGGGCAACGCCTTCCGACTGCGGTTGGCGAAGGTAGCGATTGGCAAGCTGCTTCAGGGGATGGGAAACCGCGATGCCGTTCACATTCGAATTGCCACTGGCTTGCCGTGCGACCACATGCGCGATGCTGCTGAACTCAAGAAGTCGCTGATGGGAACGCACCTGATCAAGACCGACGCGGCGGAGGTCATCGCCAATGTGACCGAAGTGATGGTCATGCCGCAGCCTTACGGGACGATTTATTCGCGGACGCTCACTGAAGGAGGTGATTTGAATTCATCTCATACCTATATGCGGACGGGTGTTTGCGATGTGGGAACGTACACGGTTGACGTTGCCCTCGACGACGACGGTGAGTACATCGACGCCGAAAGCGGGAGCGTGGAGAGCGGTGTGTTCACGGCACAGGAGCGAATCGCGGAGGCATTGGAGCGGGACTATCGCCAGAAGATGCCGTTCAAGATTGTTGAGGATGTGCTGCGTACCGGGTTGTTTCGCGCCAGCGGTGAACGGGTCGATTATCGGGAGGAAGTGGAAGAAGCCCTTGCCCCGCTCCGCAGCGCAACACTGAATTTACTCAGTGAGAAGTGGAAAGCCGGGACGACCGTCGATGTGGTCTATCTGTCAGGCGGTGGGGCGGAATTGGTGCTGCGCGAAGTCATGAGTGCCTATCCACAAACGCAGTTGGTCAAGAACGCGCAGCTTGCCAACGCACAGGGCTATTTGAATTACGCCCGGTTCGCGGAGCGTGCGTCATGAGCGGGTTTTACCAGTTAAACGAGCGGTTTGACGGCGGTAAAACCGGAAAACGAGGGGGTATGAGCCAGAAGCGACCACCCAAGCGGGAACACAAGTTGATCGCCTTCAAAGCGTTCTTCGACACTGACCGCGACATTCTGGAATGGTGGGAGGGGATGCAGGACGGCGAACGCAGTGAGGTGATCCGTGACCTGCTGCGCGGCTATGTGAAGGGGCTGTCGTTGTATGAGGCACGCCGACCAAAAGTGGCAGTTGATGGAAGCGTCGTGCTGCAAGTCCTAGACGATACCGCGTGGATTCGAGGGGCTTTGAACGACATGCCCGCCTATCTGGAAGGACTGCTTGGACGGATTACCGTCAATCCAATACCGATCAGCGTGGCGCAGCCTGTGCCAGAGATGTCAGACAACAACCTGTCGAATGATGCGCTGGCGCGCCGCAAAGCCAAGATGGGGAAAGCCGGATGGTAAGACAGTTTGCATTGCAAGAAATGGAGAGCAGCCGTCGTCCTCCGCAGTGCGGGGATGATCCGTATGGCGGGCGCGACGCTCCGGTTCGAGGCAGGGGGCGCGTTCGCTTGTCGTCGTCCATGTTTGGACGCGCCCCCTATGCCTCTCCCGTAGCAAGCCAGCTAAAACGCTGGCTGCTCAATCGCCGCAGGGCTTCGGTGCAGCGCCTCGCGGCGGCAGCACCGGTTCGGCGGTGCAGAGCACCCGCCGAACGTGTAGACGGTACCTGTACCGTCTACACGCCACACCCCGCGCCAATTTCGCGGTCAACGTGAACCGGTTCGTTTGTGAACCAGAAAGGCAGGAATGATGAACCATCGACAGGTTATTGAGCAGGTTGCACGGCGCTTTCCCGATATGACACAGCGCCAGATTGCAGAGGTGCTGGAGGTGCTGGTCGAGGTCTGGCGTGCGGAACTGGCGCAGCCGAACGGTGAAGTCGTCATCCGCGACTTCGGCAAACTGACGGTCGAAGTGCAGCGGATGAAGAATGCGGGTGCTGTGCGGGCGCAGATGGGCAGTGCCGCGCCGGAGCGTCTGACGCGGCTGTATTTCCGTTTTCGTCCCACGCCGGGACTGCGCGCGGACATCGAACAGCTGATAAAGGAGGACACATGACTCGCAAAGACAAAACCAAACCCCGCTTCAGTGTTGGGCTGACACCGGATCAGTCCAGCCGCCTAGACGAGATTCAGCGCACGCGCAGCCGCAAGGGCGAGACGACCAACCGCTCCGCTCTTGTGCGCGAGGCGGTTGGCTTCTACCTCCAGCACCAGCCTGATCTAGTCGGATCGCGCAAAGCCATCGCCAAAGACCTTGAAGGCAAGATCGACGCACTCGACGAGAAACTTGAGGACTTGCGGGCGCAGTTTGCCGCGTTTGTCGAGAGCGTGACCCGCCGCCGGACGGGAGGGTAACAGATGGATCGCAAGCAGATGTGCGTCGCCAACGTGCAGTACAAGAAGCCGACTGCGAACGAGGAGAAGCGGACGAAAGGGCTGCTGCACTATCTGACTTATCGCGAGAGCCGTGATGAGGCGGCACGCTACGCCGTCGGGCGGGAGCGCTGGGAGGATCACGGTATGGGAGGCTCGGTCACGGAGATCGCACAGCACTGCGAGGCATTGCAGAGTAAGCATGTGCTGCTGTTCAGCCTCGTCTACAACGTCAATCCTGATCTCATGGCGATGGTCGCGCCGGAGCGTCGAGAGCAGTTCGTCCGCGAACTGACGGTGCAGACCACAGAAGCGTTCTTTGACCAACGCGGCATCGACGGCGGACTCGAATACTCATTTGTCACACATCACCGTCAAACCGACGATCCGCAGTCACCCGGACGACACGATCCACACACGCATGTCGTGCTGCCGGGGACGTATTACGACGACGGCTTAGGGGAGCGTGTGCCGCTGTATTTCAACCGGAACAAGTCTGTCGATCACATCGCTATTCTGCACAACCTGACCGAACAGCAGGTTGCTGATCAGATGGAACGCTATGTCGGTCCCGACTGGGAACGACGCTATGACGATCTAGCAGCGGCACGCGCGGCGCAGTTGGCGAGCACGGAGCAGCCCGCTCACGGGGCGGTTGAGATAGACAACGGCGTGTTTGACTTCTGGGTAGGGGCGCGGCGCACCGACGAGCAGATCAGCGCGACGGGCTACTACAGGACGGTTGAGGACGGTGTGGAGTTTCGTCCGTTGATCGGTGGGTTGAAACACGACGAGGCGGAACTATTGGCGCGGCTCTTGCATAGTGAGATCGGCGGTGATTTCGTCGCGCTGCGCCAGCTTGCTGATGGCATTAACGAGATGAGCGGGGCGGAGCGGGAAGCCTTCTTCTCCGACGTGCGCCGGTTGGATTTCTCACCGCCGGAACGTGACCGAACACCGGATTTCGACATCGACTTTTAGCCGAAAAGCACACAGGGGAATGGAGCGCCTACCGTCGCCAAACGTTGCGCTTCAAACCCCTGTGTCATCTAAAGGAATGAACATGAGTATTGCACAAACTGACGCCTCCGGCAACAGACCGGAGTGGCGTGATTTTCTCCGCGCCCTGTACAACGGCGCATCGGACGAGCTGTACTTCGAACTGCGCTGCATCCATCCGACGACCGGGGATGCTCGCTCGTTTTGGAGCAAAGTTGGGGACAAGCGCACCCTGACCAATGCGCTCAATCGCGGAACTGCATTGAACCGCGAGGACGGCTATGGATTGTACTTCGCGCCGTGTTTGCGCGGGGACAAGCAGGGCAAAGCCGAAGCGGCGGCGCTGCTGCCCGCGTTATGGGTTGATCTCGACTGTGATGATGATGCGGTGCGCCGGGCGGCGGCGCTGGATAAACTGCACACGTTCAACCCGTTGCCATCAGCGATCATCGACAGCGGCGGCGGATTGCACGCCTATTGGTTGCTTGCCAAACCGGTAACGCTCGATAAGGACAGCCGCAAGCAGGCAGCGGGTATGCTGCGCGGCTTGTTCAGCGTGCTCGGCGGTGATCCGCAGTATGTCAAGTCGGTCGCTTCCGTAATGAGACTCCCAAACAGTGTGAACACTAAACCTGAACGTGGAGGCGTGCTGGTCACTGTGGTCGAACTGCACCCGGATCGCCGCTATCCGCTCACTAATTTTGCTTGGTTGGAAAACCAGCCGCAGGTCGAGCGGATCGGCAGCTTAAATGTGATCACACTCAATGGGAACGGACATCACCCGCTGCCCAGGCGCACTGAGGACTATCTCATATCGGGCGCGCCGGAGCATCATCGCAACAATGAATTGTTCGCTGCTGCCTGTCAACTGCGCGATGCGGGGCATTCGCAGTCGGATGCTGAGGCACAGCTTGTCCCGCGCTACGTCGCTGATGGATGCAGCGAACGCGAGGCGGTGGCGACCATCAAGAGTGTCTACAGCCGTCCGCCGCGTGAACCCATTCCGAGTCCGCGCGATCAAGTGGAGCGGCTTGTCAGCCGCTATAGTCACCAAAACGAGGTTCAGGAGCGCCCCAGCTTCGCGCAGATTGCCGAAACTGTGCAGGCATGTGCCGGAATGAATCCGGTCGAATGGGCGGAAACGCGCCATCGGCTCAAGTCCGTGTGCGGCGAGGGGTTGAAGGTTGCCGACTTGGATCGC
This sequence comes from Chloroflexota bacterium, assembly GCA_020161935.1. GTDB lineage: Bacteria > Chloroflexota > Anaerolineae > Aggregatilineales > Phototrophicaceae > CFX2. The sequence goes on along the minus strand of JAIUNI010000002.1, from coordinate 67,854 downwards.
ATGTACCGCGAAGCCCGCCGCGAGCGATCCGCAGCACCTCACGGCGAAGGCGCAGAGCGCTACGCCGAGCGGGACGGTGGCATGGTCTACGAGAAAGAGAACGAACGCGGATTATCTCGGTTGACCGTCGCCGATTGGACGGGGCGCGTTTTGGAATGGATGATGCAGGTCGATGATGATGGGCAGATCGACCGACAAATGCGCTTGCAGCTCATGAACAGCACCTATTCCACGACTATCGATGTGCCTGACGAACTGTTTGGCGATCCGAATGCGCTGGCGCGGTTCATTGCAGGGAAGGCAGGCGGTGTATTCTCCCCGCGTGCCGGGATGCACAAACATCTTGCACCCGCGATTTTGAAGTTATCAGGCGAAGTACCACGCCGTCAAACCTATCGCTTCATCGGCTGGACAACCCTCAACGACCAAGTGGCGTTTGTTACGCCCGGTGTGACGGTGAACAGCGAGGGCATGGTGAGCAATCCGCCAGAGGTCGCGCTCGAAAGCCGCTTACGCGATTATGGGCTGAGATCATCGTCGTGGGAGGATGGGTTAAAGGCATTTCGTGCCGCCGTTGCCGTATTTCCGAAAGAACTCGCATCGACCCTGATCGCCTTTTCACTGCTCCCGGTCGTGCAGCGTTTCTTTCCAACTGCTGCACCCAAGCCTGCTCTACACCTCGTTGGTACGACCGGTAGCGGCAAGAGTGAGATCGCCGCGCTGATGACCAGTTTCTATGGGCACTTCACCCGCGACACGCCGCCCGCGCAGTGGGGAGATACTGTGAATACCGTCGAGGCGCTCGGTTACACCTTGGCAGATGCGCTCTACTGGGTGGACGATTACAAAACCTGCTACGCCGACGAACGCACATTCACCCGCTTTTTGCAAAGCTACTCACGCGGGATGGGGCGCGGACGCTTGACCCGTGAGGCGAAGTTGCGGCAAGAGCGCCCTTGTCGTGGGCTGCTGCTCTCGACGGGGGAAACGACGATTGAAGGCGAAGCCTCTATTCTCTCCCGTATGTTGGTCTTGGAAGTGCCGCCGTGGGAAAAGCGCGATCCAGGCGGCGTCAAACTTAGGCAAGCGGAGACGCTGCGCGTCCATCTGCCCGCCTTCACAGCGGCATTCGTGCAGTGGATTGCCCGACAAGCGGACGCCGGAACGTTCATGCCCAACCTCGCAGAACGCTACGAGAGCAACTCGGCAGGCTATCAGGATCAGCTACAGGCGAAGCTAGGGCGGCAGGCGAACACGGGGCGGATGGTCAACAATTGGGCGGTGCTGGCGAGCGTGTACCAAATGCTGCGCGATTTTCTCAGTGAGCGCGATTCGGACGACGGCTTACCCATATGGCAGGATGCTATCGTCGAGACCGTCAAGGCGGTGCAGCAGGAGCGTGCTGGACGAGTGTTCCTCGATAAGCTGACACAGCTTGTCGCCAGCGGTCGCGTGATGTTCGCCAGCAGTATGCAGCACCCGGAAGAACCACGACCGGGTGTGACGATCATCGGTTATATGGACGAGCCGCATGTCCTGCTGCTGCCGGACATCGCCTTTCAGGAAGTGGCGCGCGGCGGTTCGATGAAATTCAGCGCGACCGACATCGGCAAGCAGTTACGCGAGGATGGTTGGCTGATCCCCGGCGTGAACAATCTGACGGTGCAGCGCCGTGTGCGGGGACTGCCCACACGCTTCTGGCAGTTGAAAGCCGATTTCCTGACTTGTGACGACTGTGACGCTGTGACAACCTAACCGCATTTAGAACGTGAGAGTCCGCATAAAAGAGACTGTGACAGTTGTGACACTGTGACAGTCTCTTTTGATTCTTGGAGAGCGCCTGTCACAGGTTGTAACAGGTGTCACAGCTTCAGAAACATCATTTTCATTTGAAACGCAAAAGATCATGGGGGTATCAGCGCATTCACAAAAAAGACTGATTGCGATCTGTGACAGTTGTGACACTGTGACAGTCTCCACATGGAGTTTCCTCGCACAACCGCCGACGCGGCGACTTTACAGCGCGTGACCCTTCCTATCAAACACCGGCAGGCAGTACGCTGCCCCCATCCCTTTGGGACGTGACCACCGAACTACCTGCCTAAAAAGCCGCCCAGAACCAAACTGACAAGAAGCTGACCTATTAGGGTCGGCTTTTTTGTTTGACAGGCTCCTTCCCTGCGCTGTCCCGCGTGTGGCGAGCGGTTGCGCTCGACGCGCTGGACGGATTCCAGCATGTGTGGGAGTTGTCATCATGTCTGACTTGAAGAATTCGTTTGGTATTCGTCCTTATCCCCGTGTTGCCCACTATGCCACCGGATGGGCAGGAGAGCGTACTTTCGATGAGATTTACGCCGATCTCACTCCGAACTTCAACCGCTTGCTGCGCTACTACGGCAATGCGGACATCGACATTCCCGATCTTGTCGCCCATGCCTTTATGCGGCTGTGGATGGAGTTGAGCGCCGACACGACCCTATTGGCAGGTGTGGACAAAGGCGGTGCGCTGAAGCTGCTCTTGAACCGCACTAATCCGCAGATTTTCCGCAAGGTGTATCGCCACGAGGTTTACCTCGATGATCTCGCCATACGCAGCGGCGACCCGGATGAATTCGTCATCGACGGGTTCGATCACGGTCACAGCAGCGGCTACGCTGAGTACGCGGAAGCGATTGACCTCCGACTTGACCTCGAACGTGCCATCGGGGAGACTGCCGAGAAGTATATTGACAGCTTGCCTCACCTCGCCGCACTCTATTACATCACGACCGAGGTTGGACCGGATGACGCTGCCGCGATTGCAGGCAAGGGCGGCACGAAGAAATGCTGGTGGCTGACGAGCGTGGTCAAGCCGATGCGGAGTGAACTTTGTGAGAAGCTGGAGTTGTTCGCACCGACCAAAGAGACTTGGCAAGATCGCTATCGTGCTGGGATTGAGGCACCACTGCTTCGCTTGGTTGATCGCTACGAGGCGGACGGCAATCTGCGAATGGTGGCAACGCTTCAAAGCATGGCGGCTTACGAGAGCTGCAAAAAGCTGATGCAGCGTCTTCAACTCCCCAAGAGTCATGTCCAGTATTTGCGATTGGTCGGGCATCGTGAATTGAACAAGATTTACCGCTGTGCAACTTAACAACTTCGTCTTGGCTGGGACGTTAAACCAGCCAGTTTTTATTTTGCGATACCAGCCGAATTGATCTCACAACTCATCTTCACTAAACTGCGCCGTATGCACGAGTTATAATCAAGTGAAAAGATGGCTAAGTATCTGCATCTCACCTATCGAATCTATTGAGACATTATGGCAACCCTTGAACAACTGAGACAGGGTACACAGATTCGCGGCATTTTGCCGGAACAAATCGTCACCTTAATTGCCGTGCAACCGCATGGCGCAAATGCTGTCGAGGTCGTGTTTCGCCATTCAGATGGTACCCTCGGTCAACAGTTGTTATTCCGCGAGAACGAAGCACAGCTTGAACTTGTTGAAGCCGAGCGCTTGTGGGCGTTTGATGTCGATGGTGTGCTGCTTCGCCTTGTCTCTGAAGCCTATCGCATCCACCTAGCTCACCTGTTTGATCCTGTGCTTGCGGTACACACCTCCTTGATTGATCCCCTGCCGCACCAGATCACTGCGGTTTACGACGAGATGCTGACACGGCAGCCGCTGCGCTACCTGCTGGCAGATGATCCCGGTGCAGGCAAGACGATTATGGCGGGACTGTTGATCCGCGAACTGGTTGTGCGTGGGGATGTGCGCCGCTGCCTGATCTGCGCGCCCGGCAGCTTGACTGAGCAATGGCAGGATGAGATGTGGGCGAAATTCCAACTGGATTTCACCATCCTCACCCGCGAGATGGTCGAAACAGCACGCAGTGGCAATCCTTTTGCCGAACAGGACTTAATCATCGTCCGGCTTGACCAGGTAAGCCGCAGCGATGAACTTCAGGCACGCTTGCAGCAGACGGATTGGGATTTGGTGGTCTGCGACGAAGCCCACAAAATGTCCGCGTCATTTTTTGGTGGCGATCTCAAAGAGACGAAGCGCTACCGGTTGGGCAAGCTGCTGGGGGACATCACCCGTCATTTCCTATTGATGACGGCGACGCCCCACAACGGCAAAGAAGAAGATTTCCAGCTTTTTCTGGCATTGCTGGATGCCGACCGTTTCGAGGGGCGTTTCCGCGATGGTGTGCATCGGGTCGATGTCTCTGACCTGATGCGGCGCATGGTGAAGGAGAAACTGCTCAAGTTCGACGGCAAGCCGCTGTTTCCCGAACGCAGAGCGTACACCGTCAACTATCAGCTTTCGACCGAGGAAAGCACGCTCTATGATGCCGTCACCGAATATGTCCGTCAGGAGTTTAATCGTGCCGATCAGTTTGAAAATGATGGACGGAAAGGCACGGTTGGTTTTGCGCTGACCATCCTACAGCGCCGCTTGGCTTCATCCCCGGAAGCGATCTATCTGTCACTGAAGCGCCGCCGCGAACGGCTGGAAAAGCGGCTCAAAGAGGCGCAGCGCGAACGTGCGCTGACGTTGCAGGACGAGGGCATGACCTTCAACGAGGAAGACTGGGACGACTTCGATGATGCCCCGGACGCGGAAAGCGAACGGATCGAGTCGGAACTGGTGGACAGCGCCACCGCCGCCCGCACCGTTGTCGAACTGGAAGCCGAAATAGTGAGCTTGCGTGCGTTGGAAGCGTTGGCGCTGAAACTGCGCCGCAGCGGTACAGATCGCAAATGGATGGAACTACTGCGCCTGTTGCAAGATACGCCGGAGATGCGCGATCCGGCGCGCGGGCAGCGTAAGCTCGTCATCTTCACCGAACACCGCGACACACTCAGTTATCTTGAGGAACGCCTCAAAACACTCATTGGACGCACGGAGCCGATTGTGTGCATACACGGTGGGATGAGCAGAGATGCGCGTCGCACGGTCGAAGACCAGTTTCGCAACAACCCGGATGTGTTCATCCTGTTGGCAACTGATGCGGCGGGCGAGGGTATCAACCTTCAGCGGGCGCACCTGATGGTCAATTACGATCTGCCGTGGAATCCCAACCGACTGGAGCAGCGCTTCGGGCGGATTCACCGCATTGGACAGACCGAAGTCTGCCATTTGTGGAATCTCGTGGCAGGTGAAACTCGTGAAGGTGCGGTTTATCAACGCTTGCTCAAGAAGCTGGAAGCGGAGCGCAGCGCCCTTGATGGGCAGGTGTTCGATGTGCTGGGCGAGTTGTTTCAAGACACCTCGTTGCGTAAGCTGTTGGTCGAAGCCGTGCGATACGGTGATGATCCCGATGTTCGCGCCCGGCTGGAACACGCGGTCGATAATGCGCTTGACCGTGACCGCGTGCGTGACCTGCTTGAGCGGGGGTCATTAGCGCAAACGAGCATGGACACGACACAAATTATGCGTATCCGCGAAGATATGGAACGCGCCTCCGCCCGACGTTTGCAGCCGCACTATATCAAAGCATTTTTCCTGCAATCCTTCGCGTTTCTAGGCGGCACGCTGTATGAGCGCGAAAGCGGACGCTATACGATCAACAATGTCCCGGCGGTCATTCGGAATTGGGCGAAAGATCGCGGCTTAGGGACAATCTCAACCAAATACGAGCGTGTTTGTTTCGAGAAATCGCTGATTCATCTCTCGGACAAGCTCCCGGCGACGTTTGTCTGCCCCGGTCATCCCCTTCTGGATGCGACGATTGGGCTAATGTTGGAGCGTGAACGCGAAACCCTTAAACGTGGGGGCATCTTGATCGACGAAACCGATCCGGGACATGAAGCGCGTGTGCTGTTCTATCTTGATCAGGCGATCCAAGATTCGATCCCCGCCAAGAGCGGCGAAAGGCGCGTGATTTCGCGTGAGGTACATTTTGTCGAGATCGACAACGCGGGAGAGGTGCGCGAGGCGGGCGGCGCGCCGTATCTCGATTACCGACCGGCTGATGCTGACGAAATTGCACAGTTGAATGAGCTGCTTGAACAAGAGTGGCTGAGGGGCGAAAACCTCGAAAAGCGTGCTACGGCGTATGCAGTCGAAAATCTTGTTCCACGCCATTTAGAGCGCGTGCGCCAGCGCCGCATTGAATTGATCGACAAGACCGAAGCAGCGGTGCAAGAGCGACTGACCAAAGAAATCAACTATTGGGACTTACGCGCCGCCGAACTGCGGGCAGCAGAACACGCGGGTCGCATCAATGCCCACTTGAACAGCCAGCGCGCCCAAGAACGGGCGGATCGGCTGGCGGAGCGCCTGAAACAGCGCAAGGCGCAGCTCGCTCAGGAACGCCAGATCAGCGCCGCGCCGCCGATTGTGGTGGGTGGCGCATTGATCATTCCCATAGGCTTGCTGTTGGGGGAGAACACACCGCCGGAAATTCTTGACCGCCGTATCACCGAACAGATCGCCATGCGTGCGGTGATGGAAGCGGAAATTGCCCTGAATAACCATCCCCGCGATATGAGCGCCCAGAACCTCGGTTATGATATTGAAAGCCGCGATGGGCAGACCGGACGGCTGCGCTTTATCGAGGTAAAGGGGCGACGTGCCGGTGCAGAGACCGTCACCCTCACGTATAATGAACTGTATCGAGCGTTGAACAGCCCTGAAGGGTTTATCCTCGCGCTGGTGGAAGTGGAGCGCACAAACGCACATCCGCCGCGCTATGTGCGGAACTACCCATTCCGCGAACCCGACCCGCTGGCATCCAGTGTGAATTTCAACCTCAGAGAAATGCAGAGCATGAGTGAGGAGCCAAACTAATGGCAACCATTGCCAACATGACATTGGAGGATTTGAAGAAGTTCGTCGAAGAAACGCTTGACGAACGACTCACCCGACTTCTTGGCACATTCGAGATTTCTGACGAACCCGATGAAGATGACGGTCTTACATGGGATGAAATGCGTACTTCTGTAGAGCGCCACCGCTGGACACCGCCACCGGGTGCAAAATCGTCATTGCAACTGCTGCGTGAGGATCGGGAGAGTTAATGGCGCACTACATCGTCGATGCCAGCGTCGTGATTGAATATCTCATCACCGGACCCCAAACGCCCAACGTGCAAGCCTTTTTCAACCAGCTAACGGCGGCTGATCGGCTAACCGTGCCAGAGTTTTGCCTGCTGGAATGTACGAACGTGATCTGGAAACAGATGCGCTTCAGCGGCATGTCGCGTGGTGAGGCGGAAGAACTGCTGCGGGTACTGCGTACTCTGAAACTGCGCCGCGCCCCGATGAAGCGATTGCTGGATCGGGCGCTGGATATTGCCCTGAACAACACCCTTGCCGTGTATGACTCCGGTTATGTCGCGCTGGCGCTGCACTACGGCTACCCGCTCATCAGCATTGACCAGCCGCAAATTCGGGCTGCGACAGCCGAAGGCGTGACCCTGATACCTGTAACGAATTTCAAGTAGAGAAATTTTATGACCCCACGCAAAAAACTAATCGAAGTGGCGCTGCCTCTCGAAGCCATCAACGTCGCCAGCGCCCGCGAAAAATCTATCCGGCATGGACATCCCTCCACACTGCATCTGTGGTGGGCGCGCCGACCGCTTGCCGCTGCCCGTGCGGTGATCTTCACCTCGCTGGTCGATGATCCCGATTCGCCGGATGCGCTGCCCGCGTTTGTGGAAGCCTGTAAGCAGCTTCCCAAAGGCGCGAACGCTGCCGTCGAAGACACGCCCCGGATGCGTCTATTCGACTTCATTGAGAGGTTGGTGACGTGGGAAGCGACGACCGACGAGGCGATCCTGACCACCGCACGCGAACTGATCATGATTGCCACAGAAGGCAACCCGCCGCCACTGCTCGATCCGTTCGCCGGGGGTGGCAGCATCCCGTTGGAGGCGCAGCGGTTGGGGCTGGAAGCACACGCCAGCGACCTGAACCCCGTCGCCGTGATGATCAACAAGGCGCAGATCGAAATCCCGCCGCGATTTGCCAACATGCCGCCGATCAATCCCGATGCCCGCGCCGCCATGTTTGGCAAAAATGCGAAATCGGATGCGGAATGGCGCGGCGCGAATGGACTCGCCGCCGACATGCGCTATTACGGCGAGTGGATGCGCGAAAAGGCTTGGGAGAAGATCGGGCATCTGTACCCAACGCACAACGGCGAAACCGTGATCGCATGGTTGTGGGCGCGGACGGTGAAAAGCCCCAACCCGGCGGTGAATGCCCATGTGCCGCTGGTACGCTCTTTTATAGTGACCAAGAAGAAAGGGCGCGACCGATGGGCAAAGCCAATCATAGAGGGCAATACCGTTCGCTTTGAAGTTCTTGACGGTGTGCCGCCGAAAGGACAAGAGGGCACTGTAGTACGAACAGGTGCGACCTGCATCATCTCAGGCTCGCCAATCCCATTTGAGTACGTCCGCGAAGAAGCTCAAGCAGGACGGATGGGTGCAATGCTGATGGCAATCGTGACCGAAGGCAAAAGTGGGCGAAATTATTACAGCCCGATGACGGAACATGTCGCAATAGCTGAATCCGCTGTGCCGGAATGGCTGCCTATGGGGCAGTTACCGGAAAAAGCGTTGAGTTTTCGCGTACAAGTGTATGGGATGGATGAACACTATAAGCTATTCACCCCGCGCCAACTCGTCGCGCTGACTACCTTCAGCGATCTGGTTGCCGAAGCCCGCGCTCAAGCGCAAACGGATGCACTCGCGGCAGGTTTGCCCACTGATGACATTCCCCTGCGCGATGGCGGACATGGCGCGCGTGCCTATGCTGATGCGGTTAGCGTGTACTTAGCGTTCGCAGTGGATCGTCAGGTTGAGAGAACTTCTACGATAGCATCTTGGCAAAGTTCCGCGGACTTTGTCCGCGGAACTTTCGCACGTCAGGCATTGCCAATGGTTTGGGATTATGCGGAGGTCAATCCATTCTCTAGTTCGACAGGCAATTTTCTCGACAATTCCGAGTGGGTCGCGGAAGCGACCGAATCGATTTTTTGGAAATTTGATAATATTTCTTCATATAATACCGCAGATCAACGAGATGCGGCTGCTCACCAAGATGATGATATTCGGGTACTTTCCACCGATCCACCCTACTATGACAACATTGGCTATGCTGATTTAAGCGACTTCTTTTATGTGTGGATGCGGCGAATGCTGCGCGATGTTTTCCCAGACATTTTTGGCACAATGCTCGTTCCCAAAGAACCGGAATTGATCGCCAGTCCGTATCGTCATGGTGGTAGAGAAGCCGCCAACGCACATTTTGAAAACGGCATGGTTTTAAGCTTCTCGAATATCCGCCGTTTTGCCTCGTCCGAGTATCCGCTAACCGTGTATTATGCCTTCAAACAGCAGGATGTAGATACACTTGACGAGGATACAGACGAGGCAAACACAAGTGTTACAGTTGCTTCTTCTGGTTGGGAAACTATGTTGGCGGGCATCATCCAATCCGGGTTCAGCATTGATGGCACATGGCCCATGCGAACAGAACGTGCCGTGCGAAGTGTAGGTCTTGGCACAAACGCTCTCGCCTCCTCCATCGTCCTCGTGTGCCGCCCGCGCCCAGAAGACGCACCGACCAGCAGCCGCCGCGCTTTCGTTGATGCGCTGCGCCGCGAACTGCCCGCCGCGCTCAAGAATATGCAGTCCGGCAACATCGCCCCGGTGGATTTGGCACAAGCAAGCATCGGTCCCGGCATGGCGATCTACAGCCGCTATAGCAAAGTGTTGGAAGCCGACGGTTCGCCAATGAGCGTGCGTGCCGCGTTGGGGCTGATCAATCAGGAACTCGATGCTTATCTCGCGGAGCAGGACGGCGACATCGACGCGGATACGCGCTTTGCGGTGGCATGGTTCGAGCAGTTCGCGTTCACCGAGGGTGAATTTGGCATGGCGGACACGCTGGCACGGGCGAAGAATACCAGCGTGGCGGGCGTGAGCGACTCCGGGTTGGTCACGGCGGGACGCGGCAAGGTCAAGCTGCTGCACTGGAAAGACTATCTGGTCGATCCGCCGTATGATCCTACGACTGACAAACGTCCGACGGTATGGGAAGCGACTCATCACCTGATTCAGGAACTCAACATTCACGGCGAGACGGGTTCTGCGCTGCTCATGACCAAGCTGCCCTCGGTTACAGCGGCAGAGGCACGGGCGCTGGCGTACCGGCTGTACAGCATTTGCGAGCGCAAAGGATGGGCAGAACACGCCCGCGATTACAACGCGCTGGTCATCAGTTGGGCGGGCATTGGTGAAGAAGCGGCACGGCTGAAGCAGGCTCAGGCAGCGGGCGACGCGACACAGCAGGGACGATTGTTTGAGTAGAGAGGTTTTTAAGTGGATACGATCATCAGCATCAATCTAATCTCGACCAATCCGGCGGTACGCAGCGGACGACCTTGTATTGCCGGGACGACCATCGAAGTGTCCGCCATTGTGATCGCCAAGATCGTCCATATGCAAACGCCGGACGAGATTGCGGCGGACTATCATCTGACACTGGCACAGGTGTATGCAGCGCTTGCTTATTACTACGATCACAAAGCGGAAATTGACGACCAGATCGCGGCACAAAACGCGATTGCGGACGCTTTTAAGGAGAAACGCATTGGCAGCCGCCATTCGCCTCTATTTGGATGAAAATCTCACGCCCGCGATTGCTGAGCAGCTTCGTCTGCGAGGCATTGATGCCGTAAGTGTGCGCGATCTCGATGCGCTGGGAGAAAGCGACGCGAGTCACCTCAAACGCGCCATTGAGATGGAACGCGCATTGGTCACAGCGGATACCGATTTGCTGGTGATGGCGTCTGAAGGTGTGGAACACTGGGGCATCATTTACGGCAAGCCAAATAAACATTCAATCGGGGATTGGGTGACGAAATTAGAACTCATCTGCTCCGTATACGACGCAGACGAGATGAAAAACCACGTGGAGTATTTATAGTATGGCGAAAAGTAACCGTGATCGCGTCAGCGAAGTGATGGATGCGCTGAAAGCAGGACTCGCGCCGTTCGTGGTGCGTGAATACGCTCGCGTCTATGGCAATAAACTGATCGCTGAAATCAATGACGCGCTCACGACGGGCGCATACGGCGGACTTGCCAGCACCAGCGCCGAGGGTGCAGCCCGCGAGATGGACGCGCAAGCCTGTTTGAACGCCATCCAGCGCCGGTGGGAACAAGTCTTCAAAGCGCGCTTGGGCAAGTCAGAACGCTCATACGTCGGCGAACTGCAAGACGCGCGCGTCGCATGGGCGCATCAAAAGTCGTTTACGAACGACGAAGCCTATCGTATTGTCGATACCGCCATGCGCTTGCTCGAAGCGGTTGGCGCGCCTGAACAAGCTCAGATTCCTCGCGACATCGCCCAAGACCTGCTGCGACTGCGCTTTGAAGCCGAACAGAAACAGTCCGGCAGGAAAACTGGATCGCTCGACATGATGGCAGTGCCTACGATGACGACCCCCGGCTTACGCCCGTGGCGCATGGTTGTCAAGCCGCATCCCGACGTGATGGAGGGGCGCTACATCCTTGGGGATTTCGTCGCCAATATCGCCGATGTCATGCAGGGCAAGGCGGCAGTCGAATATGCCGATCCGGTCGAGTTCTTCCGCCGCACGTATCTGACCGAGGGTTTGCGTGACTTGTTGGTGACAGGCGTGCGCCGTCTCACGGGTCAGGGCGGCGACCCGGTGGTGCAGCTTCAGACCGCGTTCGGCGGTGGTAAGACGCACAGTATGTTGGCGCTCTATCACCTGTTCGGTGGACAAATCGGCTTTAGCGAAATCCCCGGCGGCGAAACCATCACGAACGAGTTCCCGCAGATTGATGATCGTATCTTCGCCAAGCGTGCGGTGATCGTCGGTCTCGACTTCAGTCCCACGCAGCCGCGCCAGTATCCCGACTGCACTACCCATACGCTGTGGGGTGAAATCGCCTATCAGTTGGGGGGACACTCCGCTTATCAGTTGGTCGAGAAAGACGATCTTGCGGCGGTCAACCCCGGCACAGAGACGCTGACGAAACTGCTGGAAGCTCACGGACCGGCGCTCATCGTCATCGACGAATTGGTCGCCTTCGCACGCAACCTCTTTGGTGTGGGCGAACGGCTGTCCGCCGGATCATTCGATAGTGTCATGTCGTTTGTGCAGTCGCTCACCGAAGCGGTCAAGCGTTCCAGCGATGCGATGCTGTTGGTGTCGATCCCGGAAAGTGACAACGAAATCGGCGGTGAGGGCGGCAAAGCGGCGCTGGACATTCTCGCCAAGACGATTGGGCGCATCGAGTCGGTGTGGAAGCCGGTCACGGCGACCGAGAGTTTCGAAATTGTGCGCCGACGCTTGTTCTCGTCGGAGATGGATTACGCCGCTCGCGATGCGGTGATCGCCGCGTTCCGCGAGATGTACGCAGGCAACAGCGGTGAATTTCCGTCGGGCGTGGGCGAAGGCGATTACATGCGCCGCATGAAAGAAGCCTACCCCATTCATCCAGAGTTGTTCGCTCGGCTGTATGAGGACTGGTCAACGCTCGACCGTTTCCAGCGCACGCGCGGCGTACTGCGCTTGATGGCGACCGTGATCCATCGGCTGTGGAACGACAACGATCAATCGCTCATGATCATGCCGGGGTCAATCCCATTGTTCGCCCCGGCGGTGCGTAATGAACTGCTGCGCTACTTGCCCGATGGCTGGTCTGCCATCGTCGATGCCGACATTGACGGGCAAGGCTCAAAACCATATCAACTCGATACAAGCGTGCCGACTCTGGGACAATATACTGCCGCCCGCCGTGTCGGCAGATCAATATTTATCGGCAGCGCGCCGTCTGTCACCGGGCAGTCTGTGCGTGGTGTGGAAGAAGTTCGCATCCGATTAGCGACGGTGCAACCGGGTGAGCAGCTTGCCGCGTTCAACGACGCCCTACGCCGCATGAGCAATCAACTGACATACCTGTACAGCGACAGCAGCCGCTACTGGTACGATACCCGCCCGACCGTCAACCGCATGGCGCAGGATCGCGCGCAGAACATCCATGCCGACGAGGTGTACAAAGAGGCGATTGCTCGGCTGCGCGTTGGTAAGCCCCGACGTGAGGACTTCGCTGGCACCCACGTCGCGCCACAAACTTCGGGCGATGTCGCAGATGAATGGCGCACGCGGGTCGTCGTTCTCGCGCCAGAATACGCGCATAAGCGCGGCAATGGCATTTCTCAAGCACAGCGCGTGGCGCAGGAAATCCTCGAAAATCGCGGGAGTTCGCCGCGTCTCTATCGCAACATGCTGGTGTTCATCGCCGCTGATGTCGAAAATGCCGAGGCATGGGAAAAGGCGCTACGCGAGTATCTGGCATGGAAGTCGATCAGGGACGAAGCCGAGCCGCTCAATCTGGACGCACAGCAGAGGAAGCAGGTCGAGACCAACTGCAAGCGCACCGAGGAAACGCTGCTCAGCCGCTTGCAGGAAACGTACAGTTGGTTGATCGTCCCGGTGCAGCCTGATCCCACAGGCGCGATTGAATATCAGGCACATCGCATTGCCGGACAGGATAGCTTTTATGATCGGGCTGGGCGTAAACTGCGCCAAAGCGAAATGCTCATTCCGCGCTGGTCGCCCGACAATCTCCGCATGGAATTGGATCGGTTTCTCTGGCGCGATCAAGAACACTTAGGGCTGAAACTACTCTGGGAGTACCTTGCCCGTTATTGCTATCTCCCCCGTTTGTATGACGAGAATGTTTTGCTGGAAGCGGTGAGCGACGGTATCGCCCGTGATGATGCGCCGTTCGGCTATGCAACGATGGTTGGTTTGGACGGAGCCTACAAAGGGTTAGTGTATCGGCAGCCAGCGCCCAGCTTGTATTTCGATGATAACGCGGTGTTGATACGCCCTGAAGTGGCAGATGCACAGATTGAGGCAGAGCAGCGTAAACGCGACTCGGCTTTGGGAGCCGCGCCGTCAGCGGCAAACGACCGCTCGATCAGCGGTTCTAGCCCACTTCAGCCTACCCTCACCGCCAAGCCGAAACGCATTACCCGCTATCATGGCACAGTCGAAATCGACCCGCAGCGTGGCAATAAAGAGATGGCAACCATCGTTGAGGAAATCATCCAGCGCCTCACAAGTCTGACCGGAACTGGTGTAACAATCACACTTGAGATCAGCGCCGAACGCGAAGCCGGGTTCGACGATGCGACGGTGCGGACGATCAACGAGAACAGCCGAACACTGAAGTTTCGGGGTCATGGGTTTGAAGATTAGTTTGGCTCTATAATTTTGAGTCTAGTAGAGATAACACAAAGAAAAAACTGTGAACCGGTGCGGCAATTATCATCACCTAGGGCTACTTGACTTAAATTCATAGGGGATGAGGCAGACAAATGACCAAAGCGTCAGTCTATGATGTTCTATATAACACCAATTATCAGAACTTTGAGAATGGTGCAGGTTCGCTCAGTCAATTCGTCCGCAGAGGTGATCTATTACTTGGCGTGCGTTACAATTGGCGTACTTTCTCATTCAAAACTGACTCTCATGCTCGACCTCATTGACCATTTGCGTGCGCATCCCTACTTTAAGGAGTGCGCCCAAGCCACGCTCGATCTGCTGGGTGCTCGCGCGATTTTGCGTCACTTCGAGCCGAACGAAACGATCTTCCAAGAAGGCGATCTGGCGCTCGGCATGTGGCTGATCAAAACGGGTAGCGTCAAAATCGTCAAGATCAACCCCGGTGGCGTCGAACACATCCTCCATCTACTCGGCGCGGGCAACACCTTCAATGAAGTCGCCTCGTTCGATGGCGGCGCAAATCCCGCTTGTGCCACCGCGCTGAGCGAGACGAGCGTCTGGCTAATTCCTGCTGAGGGTATCAACGCGGCGCTTACCACCGACCCCGCGCTGGCGCGGCGCGTGATTAAGCTACTTGCCGGACGAATACGCGGGCTTGTCCACCACATTGAAGACTTGGCGCTCTACGGTGTGGTCGTGCGCCTAGCGCGTTTCCTGCTCAAACAGGCGGAAGACCCCGCTCTGAGCGCCCCCGGTGTCACCCGCGCCGCGATCGCCGCCTATCTCGCCACCACACCCGAAACGATCAGCCGTGCCCTGCGCACACTGGAAGAGAGCGGCGTGATCCGCTTCGACCGCCACCGCGTCCTGATAGTGCGTGAAGACCTGCTGCGCGATCTGGCGACGCTCTGATTCATTGCCCAACTTGATCTAGATCAAGGACGAAGCATTTATTCGCCTGTATCCTGATACCAGATGTTAGGAGAAAGGCATGAGCGATTGGCTTCCTCGACTGAACCAAAATACCTGCACTGGCTGCGGCGACTGCATCACCGCTTGCCCGACGAACGCTTTGGCTCTGGTTGAGGGCAAAGCTGTGCTTGTCTTTCCTGACTTATGTACGTACTGCGCCATCTGTGAGACGATTTGCCCGGTTGATGCAATTGAACTGCCCTATATCGTTGTGCGATACGATCAGAAGCAAGAATCTATCAGAGGAACTATAAAGTATGAAGAACCAAAAGTTTAACGAGTACATAACGCAAAGACTGGATCGGCGCGACTTTCTAAAAATAACGGGTGTTATAGTCGGCAGTGTTGCTGCCGCACCGCTGTTGCGTGCTGCTGCACAGGGCAACACCAATATTGTTGAATACACGCTTCAAACTATCATGGGACAAACTCCACCAATGGCTTTTATCGGTGTCGGCGGGGGCATCGATGGACAAATAAATCCCCAACTCACTGCCAATGTCGGTGACACCGTGCGGATCACCGTGATCAACGGCGATCCGGTGTTACACGACCTGAAGATCGATGAATTCAATGTCTACACCGGTGAACTGTTAATGCTTGACGAGCAGGCGACCGTCGAGTTCGTCCCCGATCATCCCGGTGATTTCGTCTATTATTGCGCCCAGCCCGGTCATCGACAGATCGGCATGTGGGGCACATTGACGGTCGCAGGGGAAGCACTCGCCAGCTATGTCAACGCTACGCCAATGGCGATGACCGTCGCTGCTGTGCCGACTGCCGCGCCCGCTACCGCCGGTGCCGTGTCGGTGGTGCGTAACCCCGCTGATTTACCTGTGCCAGTCGGGGATCGCGGACCAACTAATGTGCGCGTCAATCTGAATGCTATCGAGGTCAACGGCATCCTCGCCGACGGCACGACCTACCGCTACTTCACCTTCGACGGCCAAATCCCCGGACCCATGATCCGCGTGCAGGTCGGCGATACCGTTGAAGTGAATATCCGCAACGACAGTAGCAGCCAGATGCACCATTCGATTGACCTGCACGCCGTGACAGGTCCCGGCGGCGGCGCGGTCTTCACTCAGACGAACCCCGGCGAATCGACCAGTTTCTCGTTTAAGGCGTTGGCACCCGGCGTCTACGTCTATCATTGTGCCACACCCAGCGTCGCCCAACATATCGCCAACGGCATGTATGGGCTGATCGTCGTCGAGCCAGCCGGTGGGCTGCCGCCGGTTGACCGAGAATTTTATGTCATGCAGGGCGAGGTTTACACGGTCCAGCCGTTCGGCACGCAGGGCAACCTGACCTTCGACTATCAGGCGATGCTCGACGAACGTCCACAGTACTATGTCTTCAATGGTGCATCGATGGCACTCACAACTGACGAGAATGCGCTCCGGGCGAATGTCGACGAAACAGTTCGCATCTATTTCGGTGTCGGCGGTCCCAACAAAATTTCGTCGTTCCACATCATTGGCGAAATCTTTGACCGGGTTTATAATTTGGGGTCGCTGACCTCGCCGCCGCTCACCGACGTGCAGACGACGATTGTCCCGCCAGGCGGCGCGACGATGGTCGAGTTCAAGGTTGAGGTCCCGGGGCGCTATATCCTGGTGGATCACGCGCTGTCGCGGCTGGAACGCGGGTTGGCAGGCTACCTGTATGTCGAGGGCGAGGAACAGCCGGATATTTTCAACGGCGTGCTTACCGAAGGATCGGGGCATTAACGAGGATTGCGGGGCATAGCGCGTGCTTTCGCCTCAATACTATGCACAGATTGTCGTAAGGGCAGGTTTGAAACGATGTTGTTGGCGAATTGGTGTTTGTAGGGTGCCCAGGGCAGACACATAGGTCTGCCCCTACACCCGTGCCCTCTGGGATTCGCCAACAGCATCACGAATCCTAAGCCCCCTCCTTTTCTGTATTGAGCTTCACCCTATCGAGTGGTTCTTCCGCACAGTCTGTTGAATCGAAACCGACTTCACATAAAACAGGCATGAGACAAGGCATTGGTCACTCGGTTCCATTGCCGATTCTGATATGAACTATGATGAACTACATGGATTGTGGAAGAACCACTATTCGGGGTAAAGCTCAGGACGACGTGGTCACTCAGTGTCACCGCCTCATTCACCAGTTTCGCAAAGCACTTCATGACCGCGATCACGATGCATTCGACCTATGGTTACAAACGGCTGAGAAGAGTTCCCTCAAGCAAATCCGTTCGTTTGCCAAGTCACTGCACGACGAGTATGCCTTTATCCGTGCAGCGTTTACCTCGCCTTGGAGCAACGGACATACTGAAGGGCAAATTACTCGTCTCAAATTCATTAAGCGCCAGATGTATAGGCGTGCCAGCTTCGCCCTGCTCCGCCAGAAAGTCCTGTACCAACTCGGTTCTACATGATTCGCGGAAGAGCCAGAATTTCATGCGATGTGCAATCAGCGTTGTTCCTCGTAATGCCCACCAATTCATCGTAGGAACGAACACACCGGAATTTTACTTCGCCTGACTGGAAGATTCCCAACCCTAAACTGGAATATTCCGGGTTTTTCCCGTAGCGACTTTGCTATGCTGAGGTCATCGGTAAAACCCGGAGCAAACGATGAACCGGCAGCAGCTTTTTTCTCAACAACTGAATAGCATTACGGGGACGAAGATCGATGCACGATGAACTGCGCGATACGCCCCTACCGCCCGAAGAACGCATCAATCTAGTGGATGTGTGCCGTCACATCCTGCGGATTGTTGCGCGATTGGAAACACAGTCTTATACTGATTCCATTGAACGCCGAACCGAGGTGGTGGTACACCCCGATCCGGCTGACCCCGCGAGTGATTGTGACTCACCGCAGGGCTAGGACGCATTGTATATCAAGCGCCTTGCTCTTGCCGTATTTTCACTCACGGGAGCAGGGCGTTTTTCGTTATCCATACCGGGAAGGAGGAAACCAAATGCCACGTCCATTGAAACGCCCTGAGCAGCCAATTGATCCGTACAAGGCACAGCCCTTACCGCTTGGTCGCCCGGCAGCCGTGTACTATCGCCAATCGTCCGAGGGACAAATCGGCAATATCATGACGACGCTACAAACCATCGACATGATTGAGCATCTGCTCCATCAAGGCTATGTGCGCGAGAACGTCATCATGATCGATGCTGATGCCGCCGTGAGTGGAACAAAGAAGATTCACGAGCGTAAAGGCATGACACAGCTCATGCAGATGATCGAAGCAGGGCAGCTCGGTTTGGTTGCCGCGCAGGATGTGGATCGGTTCTTCCGCGATGTGACGATGATCGAAACCAACAAGTTCATCGAAGCGTGCCGCGCAAACAACGTGCAGGTGATGACCCCGCGCATGGTCTACGACTTTGCACATCCCGTCATGGGATCGTCGCACATCAAAATGTTCCGCGAGGAAGCACAGCGCGCCGCTGACTACCTCGAATATCAGATTCGGGGGCGTTTGGTGAAGGCGCGGCACAGCCGGAGCGCGGGCGGCATGTGGTCGGGTCGAAAGATTCTGCCCGGTTTCATGGTGGACTGCCGCGCAAAAGTGGATGAGCAGCGCAACCCCGATTTCCGCAAGTACAAGCGCTTCGACCTGTACGCCGATGTAACCCTGCGCTATTTCGAGTTATTCCGTGAGAACAACGGTAATCTCTACCAGACGTGGCGCTATATTGAGCATCACGGACCTTACTTCCCCGACATCGTGGAGGGAATGGTACCAGAAGGCTTCAAGGCGACCGATCATCTTGACCGTCGTTCCCTGATTACGGGAAAGTTGACTCCCTCAAGCACAGGACTGGAATACATGCTGGTCAATGTTGCCTACATCGGGCATTGGATTCACATGGGGGCGGTCGTGCAGTGGAATAATCACGAGCCAATTATCCCACTTGACCTATTCATGTATGCGTTCAATCGTCTCTCACCGACTGATTTTCATGGTGAACCCAATCCAAATTATGTCCCCTACCGCCCGTGGATCCGGCATGACAAAGCGGAACGCTGCGCCAAACCGCCTACCTATTCCGGGTTGATTTACACCGACGATTTACCCGCTTCTCCGCACAAGCGACTGGCAGGCATTTGGAATTCACATGCCGAGAAATATGAGTACCTGCTCAACGAGTATCCGTACCGTTCAACCGTATGGAAGCTGCGCGCATTCATCCTTGACGGATTGATCGACGAGATGCTACTCGAACGGCTGCGAGCGACAACGATTGATGAGGCAGCATGGGCGGCAGCGCTGGCGAGCTTCGAGAACGTGGATCAATCCGAGGTGAGGCGGTTAAAGGCAGCGATCCGGCAGGCGGAGATGGCGAAAGACAACATCATCGCCAGCTTGGGACTGCTCTCCAATGCCGAGATGGTCGCCCGTGCTCAAGCACATTTTGAGAAAGCGGACTACGAGATCGCCAATTTGCGGACTGAACTGGCGCGGATTGAGTCGGGTAAACAGCGCTCGCGCTCACTGGTCGAGGCTCGTCCGGCGCTGGAAATGGTCATCGCCCGGTGGAACGATGTGCCGAGCGAAGAAAAACGGGCACTGTTCGAGGCATTCGCCCACTACGTGAAGGTCAGCAAAATCAGCCGCCATACCAAACAGGCAGTGGTGTGCTGGCGCGACGGCACAACCTCACGTCGCAGCACGACCCACAAGAGTCTCGGCTACTTCTGGGAAGAAGACGATTTGGAAAAGCTGCGGGCGATGGTCGAAGGGGATGTTGACCAGTGGATTATCCTCCGCACCTTCCCCGATTATTCGTGGAAGGCACTGCAAGAACGCTATGCCTACAAGTACGGGAACGGGCACTGGCGCAGCGCCTATGCGGGTAAGAAACCCTATGGACGGTATACGCACTGGCGTGGGACGGAAGAATTCAAAGCCGAACGCGCTCACCCGCCACAACTTCTGGCGAGTGCTGCATCCATTGATCGACGCAGATGAGCTTTTTGCGCCGGGTGCGGAAGGTCTTGGCCGCTTCAATCAGAAAATCCAGCAGCGACGGATGGCGCATCAGACGGTAGACCTCATCCACCGCGATGATGCGCGGTTGCTCGTCGATGAGGCTGTCGCGGCGTATAGCACTCAAGACCTGTGTGTAGGCCAACGCCTGCAAGATTGGGTCACTTTCCAGTTCGTGGAAGCTGAAGACGCGCGGTTGAATGGTCTGCCTGCTGCCACGCGATAAATCCACGTTGGTCGTCCCGTTGAGAAAGCCTGACCACGGCCCGCTGCCGGTACACAGTCCGGCGATTTCGTCGGCTAGGTCTTTGGCGATGTGCTGAGTGGCTTCTTTATCGCCCAATCCTGAAAGCACGTCGCAGACCACATCACTGGTTGGAGCCAGATCGGGGGTAATCTTGGCGAAATCTGGGAAACCGCGATACAGGATTTCCAACGCCTCACCCAGCAGCCCGCGTTCCAGATTTTCGCGCTGTGCGCCGGACAGAGAGCGTCCCAGCACGGTCTCGTAAATGCGGGTCACATGCGAAACCTGCTCAATGAGAGTAGGGAACATCACGTCTTGTGGATTGAGCTTGGTCGCTTTGGCGCTCATCACATACCACGGTAGCCCGAAGGCATCCGCGATGTGCCGTCCGTGGCCCATCGGTTCGAGCAGGTCGAACGGAATGCCGTTTTCGGCATATTCACGGGTGAGATAGCAGTTCAGCCCAAAGGTCTTGCCGAAGCCGGACACACCCACCCAAATTTCATGGGTTGCGCGTTTATCCCGCCATGAGTTGTGGAAGACCGGATAGGACGCGCCGACCGCTTCGCCGCGCAGGATGCCATCGGTGGCCGACAGTTTCCGGTAGCCCAACGGCGAGAACATCAGCGCCAGCTCGCGCGAGGTCACCGGCCATGTCGTGGTGGGGACGTTGATTTCTTTGGTGGTTTTGGCCGTGAAGAAACCCACTGAACGCGCCAGCAGTTCACCCACTTCCTGCCGCAGTGAAAACCATGCTCTCGTTTCGTTGATGACGGTTTGCACCCGCTCTTTCAGCAGATCGAGGTCATCGGCGGCAATGGCTATCGTCAGTTGGATCATATGGAGCGCATCGCCATTGTTAATCTCTTGCAGCGCTCGGCGGCAGTCACTAATGCGCTGCACCGAGCGGCTGTCCTCGCCGCTTACTCCGGCCAGATGCACCTGATAGGCTTGGATGATGCGTTCCAGCGCATCAATCGCGGCATTGCGGTCATAGGTTTTGGAGATGTCTACTGACAGCGCCAGCGGAAAGTTGAGCCGTAAAAGCGGCGGTAGCGGGCGGAAAAAGTTCCAAGTTGCCGGGGCGAATTCATAGCTGGTCAGGATTGACCAGAAGGGGCGGCCACCGGGACGACCTGCTGGAGCAAGATGCCAGAACGGGGTTTCCCGGATTTCGTAACGCCTCTCAAACAGAGCAGGCCAGTTTCCTTCGACGATTGGCACTTCAAAAGCCGATGCCATGCCGCCAGCCAACGCACGAGCATTCTGGTCACTCCACAGTGCCATCCCGCACAAAGCGCGTTGATATTCCGCGCTGTCATTAAGGCTCTCGAAGTGGCGGCGGTATTCCATTAAGAGTGCCCGACGCTGGGCATCATCCGCCTCTTGCGCTTTGCGGCTCAGGCTGCTGATTTTGTCGTTCAGCGTGGCGGGCATCTGCCAGCACAGGAAACGTGCCGGTTCGCGCAGCGTTCGCAGCCAAGTCGAGAAGCGAGCCTGAAGCGACTGCACCCCTTCTTCGGTGGCGTGTAGTACGATATCGAACGGTTCCATCAGGAAGGTGCGAGCAGGGGTCACCAATTCGCTCCTTCCACCATCGGCGCATCGACGAAGACCAACCCGTCATCCCGATCCACTTCTGAGGCGCGGGCAAACGTCACCCATTCGCGCATGTCGATAGTGTGGTGCGAGTGGGCAGAGGCAAAGATCGTGGTGGCATCCAGTTTCACTAGGTCAACCGGGAGGTCGAGTACACGCGCGATTTGTCCAAACAGACCCTGTGAATCATGAGCTGCGGCCAGCAGCAGCGATCCCCGCACATGATATAGCAGGCGCTGCCACAGCGGCAGTCCGCCGCGTGTTCCGGTCATGACCAACATTGTCACCGCTAATCCGATGCCAATGGGAATCGACCAATCCGGTATGGCTATTCGCAGGATGGAATAGGTAATCCCTCCCGACACCGCCGCCAAAATCAGGCGCTTGAAGGGAATACCGACAAAGCCTTTCTCATCGCGCATCAGGACGTGCGATTTGAAATCCGCAGCCATCAAGTTATCTTCCTTTCCCTAAAAAGTGCGAAAGGTGCAGCGGGCTGCCACACCCTACGCTGTGCAGTGATTGAGAGGGAATTAGGGGCCGGTGAAGGTGATAAGGGTGGTGACACTGGCGGCAAAGACGACGAACAGCAGACCGATGACAACCTGGTTGGCGGCTTTGGGATTGTCGCGCTTCCAGTCGCCGATCAGCGGCCAGCTGCTCCCCATATACATGATGCCCAGACCGATGAAACCGATTACAGCGGCAATCGGCGCGATGATCTGGGCAACATCCCGAACATCATTGAACAGTTGGGTAACAAAATCCTTTAGGTTCAAGCGAGAAGCTCCTCACTATGAGTGGATGAAAAGGGCAGCCGGAGCGAGCGCGTGCGCCATGACGAATAAGGGGAATTGCCCACGCTACTGCCTGCGTTTTGAGGTCATCTGGCACGAGTTATTCATCCCGCACCGGCTGATTTCAGCGTAGCAAAGTCCGATGTTCAAACTTGACGAGGATTACAGTTTCGGGTTAGTAGTTTTGCTAAGCTGATAATCAAAATTACAGTCCGATATCCTGTAGCGGAGGTCGATATACATCGGTGAAACAGGTGGTGTCTGAGAGGGCAAGGTGATTTGGTTACCGAGTAAGGTCAATCAGAAATGGATTTATGAGGATTTGGTATCGGGAAGGAAGTGTGTCGCACAGGAGGATTGAATTGGAAGTAAGAGGAGGGGTCAGATGACCCTCCCTCCGTTCCATTGAGGATTAGCGAACGGTTATGGTGACGAGGGCCGTGTCACTTCCGCCTTTGCCGTCGGTCACGATGTACGTGAAGGTATCGGTCCCTACAAAGGTGGGATTGGGAGTATAGGTTCCGCCTGTAGCATCTGCCAGAGGGATGACTGTACCGTGTTTCGGTAATGTGCCATCGACGACACTCAGACGATTTCCATCCGGGTCGATATCATTCCTCAGGAGCTGTGCGATTGTAATCACGATTGATGACCCTCTATACACACTAAAGGTATCATCACCTGCAACCGGTGACCGGTTGATGGGAGTCGTTATAAGTCCGGCGTTGGTCAGAATTTCTGTATCGCTCAGCGATGTGAGGCTCGTGTGGAGGATGTTATTGAAGGCTTCGATCAAACGATTGGCAATCAGAGCTTCCAGGACCGTTCCAGCGTGGATGTGATCGCCCAACAGACCATTGTGGGGTTCATCCCCACTGGAGAACATCTGGATCGCGACTCCGCCGACAATGAGCTGACCATTGACCACGCGACCGACCAATTGAGTATAAAGCGCTTGACTGTCTATGATCTGGACACCACGCGCGCGTGCCATCGTGGCTAGTCCTGCATTGGCTGCTGCAATTGCATCCGCGACTCGCTGGCGCTTGACCGGATCAGCGAAACGGGGATCATTGAGCAGCAGCGGAGAGTTATTCCAGTCGCCGATGGTTATCAGGAGAATCGGGATGGAGCGGGCACGCCGAATAGTATCTACAGCGGTGGTTACATTGGAAATCACTGCATTGATTTTCGTCGTCAGCGCTGCCCCACTGACTGAGCCGCTATAGATCGGCTCGTAACCATTTGAGTTATACGGCGCGAAATCGTTACTGCCAATGGAGATCATTACGATGTCAATCTGACCAGCAGCGACCTGCGCCGCGAGACCGGTGTGCTGACCCTGCGCAAGCAGACTCGCCGTCGTCGCGCCGCTGCGTGCCCAGTTATAAGCGAAACCTGTGCGACGTGGTTCTGGGTAGTTGCCCCAGATACCGACATCAATCCCTCGGCTCTTGACCAACTGCTCAACCCAGTTCAAGGTGACCGCATGATATGCGCCGCCCCGATTGTCGCTGCCCTGATATTCATCATGTCCACTGTCGCCTAGGATGCCTAATCGCAGGGGTGCTTGGGCCAATCCCTGCATCGATGGCAGTCCGATTTGTAAGATAAGCCATGCTGCCACCACCAACCAGACGGCAGCCCGGAGAGAAACTTTCGCGAGGGGATTTTGTGAGACTGCATCAACCGAATTCAAGTGAATAACTCCTCAATCCGTTCGGGTAAATAACACATTGAGCGCAGTCAGAATGTTGCTGATCTCAACGTATTTCAGACTAGCAAGAACGAGGCCGCCAATCTCACGAGGATTACAGTTTTGGGTTAGCAATTTTGATACAAGAGTTATCAAAATTTCAGATTTTGAGGGCTTGACCTTATAGTCACTATAAGGTTTAGCATAAAGACATGGGGGTAAGTGATGGTTTCTATCGGTGAACTCAGCGGGCAAACAGGCGTATCAACCCAGACTATCCGCTACTATGAGCGAATTAAGCTGCTGCCAGTACCGAAACGTGCCGACAACAGCTACCGGGTCTATGACGAAAGTGATGTGGAACGCCTACGGTTTGTCAACAGGGCAAGGCAGTTAGAATTTGCCTTGGAGGACATTGCTGAAATTCTGGCATTTCGGGATCAGAATGAGCCTCCCTGTAAGTATGTGATGAATGTGATGGCACAGCAGATTGCGGTGATTGAAGAACGGATCGCCGACTTACAGCATTTGCGTGATGAGTTAGAGACCCTGCATCGCGTTGGCTTAACTATGCCAGAGGACATTGAGATGAAGCAGTGCGTTTGCCACCTAATAACAACGGGTTTACGAGCTAGGGATGAATATGATGGATGAAGAAATCACAACCACAAAATGCGCTTCTTGTGTGGCATCACAGCCCACGCAGCAAAAAAACTGTCCTAGTTGTGGGGCAAAAGGCACAACGGTCGATGGAGCGACAGTGAAATCCATGCTGTCTGTCAGCCTGCGTCAGGTTCGTGAGATTTCCTATCATTTCTGCGCTGCGGCTGATTGCAATGTGGTCTATTTTAGTGGAGACGGCACACAGACATTCACAACAGACGCTGTTCGTGAGCGCGTTTATCAAAAAGAGTCAGAGGCAGATGATGTTTTGATCTGCTACTGCTTTCAGCACACTCCAGGTGAAATCCGCGATCAACTCGCTCAATCGGGCGATACAACTCTCATTGACGACATCAACGCCGGTATTCAAGCGGGACAGTGTGCTTGTGACTGGCGCAATCCACAGGGGAACTGCTGTCTAGGAAATGTACGCCAACTTGTAAAGTATCTTCAGTCAACGGACAAATTTAGTGTATCGGAATGAAAGTGACGAACCCCAACCTTAGATAACCCGCCTTTTTTGAGTAAAGTGGGTTATTAAAGTCTCAACGGCTCAACTGGATCGCAAAGCGATATTCTCCGACCCCCATACTAGCATAGGGTTCACTGCTCCAATACCAGATCAGTGTCAGGTCAACCGCCTGTTGAGGTAGCAGATCGAACGGGTTCAGCCCTTCCGCAGGGTTTCGTGGGCCGGGAGGATTCGGCGCAAAGCCCAGCGCCAACCAGATGTCATCCTGAGTGAAGTGCAGCGTCTCAGATTGACCGTTGTAGATTCGGAGTCGAGTCGTTATGTGTCCTTCACTGTAAGTCACGCTCACCAACCGCACATCCACACCTTCGTAGTTTGCAGCGGGGTTCGGCTCATCCCATGACAGGCTGAATGCCAAACTGTTTCCTGCGTTGTCGGATATCAACCAGCGACCGCCAGACGCATTTTGTGGAATGAGATAGGCAGCAGAGGATGAAAGTGATGACAGCGCCGGAATTTCCGTTGGCAACATATCGAAGTTGGTGTAGGTGAGTGCATCATTGCTGGTGGGGTAAACCTGCCCGGTTGAGTCCATAAACTCAATTTGCCAGTTGGTGGTGTCGAGTATCTCCTCGCCTGCTGCCACCTCGAAGTCCAGCAGTAGGTACTGCATCCCAGTAGGGAGATTGGGCGAATCCATCAACGTCTGGGCATTGTGCAGCGTAATCGAAACATTTCCTAGCGATAACTGATCTCCAATTTCCCCCTCTTGCACACTCCCACCGGTTCCCAGAACCAGCCCGTCACGGGAGAGTTCCTGTTCGGGTGGATAGATGGCCGTTACAATTGTGCGTGCTGCCGTCGGATTCCCTTCGCTATCGCGTTCCCCAATTAGCAGCAGTGCCAATCCAGGACTGATCTGACGGAAGATGCTGGTTTCGCTGCGCCGCACCTGCCTTTTATCGTCGAAGACGAAACGGAGTTCCGCGCCAGTATTCATGGTTAGTAGAAAGCTCGTACCAGCCTCAATCTGACTGAAGAAAGCCGCATTCTCCTCTGACCACGGAATACCAATAACCGGACGGACGGACATCCCACTCACAAAGGAGGCGGTATCGGGATTGGGGTCAAAGTTCCACTCAGATGCCTGTACTTTGCGACGCTGCACCACCCAGACGCGCGGAGCTGCTTCATCTGCCGTAATTTGCAGACTGACCGGATAGGCGGCTTCGCGGGCGCTGTCACCCCCTTGAATCACGGCGTCCTGATCTTCGAGTGCCAGCGGCGTTGGCGTGGGACTGACGCGAGGCGTTGGAGTCAGGCTGGCACGTGGAGTGGCAGTCACCATGCTGGATTGTCCACCGCCCGCCAAATGTGTGACGAGGAAGCCCATACCTGCCAAGGTCAACAGCCCCAGAACCAGCACGACCTTGGTCGAGGGTTTACTAGAAGCCGGTTTCAGCTCGTCTTCCGGCGCATCAAGGGCGACATTCTGACTGGCAGCCGCCTGCACACGACCGGGTGTTCGCGCCCAACGTGCCCCAACAGGCACTAACGCAGCTTCGTCATAACGTTTCAGCAGTTCAGCAGCTACCTGTC
Organism: Chloroflexota bacterium; assembly: GCA_020161935.1. Lineage (GTDB taxonomy): Bacteria > Chloroflexota > Anaerolineae > Aggregatilineales > Phototrophicaceae > CFX2. The sequence goes on along the minus strand of JAIUNI010000002.1, from coordinate 40,553 downwards.
GTTCCAGCGCATCGGAGCCGACTGCGCCCGCTGAGCGCACTTCACGGTCATAGGCCGCTTTATAGGCACGCTGGCGGTCAGTCGGAACCAGTTCCCACAGTGCCTGTAATTCGTTGAGCGACAGTTTCCGCAGATGTTCTATCGGTTCATAGCTGAGGGTGTCCAACTAGGTTTATCCTTCTATAACACTGCCGCTGCCATCCAACGCAGCCTGATCGCGTGAGGCATCATCATAAGCAGTGGGCTGGTTCGTCTGCGGCACTGAAACCGTCACCGCGATCTGTGGTTCGACCACAACCGACGGTTGAATTGTTGGCGAGGGAGACACGCGCATGATGCCAAAAGCCGTGATCTCATCGGGCAGCATTCGGGCACTGTGCTCCAACCGGTTGACTTCTCCCTGAGCGAAATCATAGGAGACGCCTTGATGGGACTGCGCCTGATCGATGAGGGCGCTACGAGTGGAATCCGGCAGACGGCCATCAGGTGAACCCTTAACTTCACGCACGACCTGCTCAGCTTGGTCACCAGAAACCCCCATGCGCAGCGCTTGATCTGCAAACAGGCCAAAGCGAGGCAGATTCTCTTTGACAGGCGACTCTCCATCCGCTGTTGGGGTTATCCCCATGACTCGCGCCATCCGGTCGGCGAGAGCGATATTGTCCATACCGCCGATCAATGGTTCTCCGTTCTGAGCGCGTTCATTTTGGGTCACCCGGATGGTATCGCCCAGGACACCGGCAACATTTCCACCTCCGCTCACCTGAAGCTGACCGAGCATCAACTGCATCTGCGCCGCCTGCTGGAGGGCTTCAGCACTCTTCTCCAACGCGGCGGCAATCTGTCCCAATCGGCTCATCTCGCCTGTTTCACTGCCAGCGGAGGAACGATTACTCTGCATCTGCTCGGCCATATGCTGTTCCAGTTCTTCTTCATTCATGTCGGCAGCATATTCACTGTGTTCCTTGTCCCGCCGTATTTCAGATGTGGTTTCGTCTGCATTGCTCGAAGGTTCAGCCGCTGCGACTGGTGTGAACATTCCCATCCGGGGCGGCTGAAGTGGCGAAAAGGTGGAGACCATTTCGCCATTCTCATCCTCAAACCATTCCCATTCACCGTCGGGTCTGCCTTGCCCTTGAGGTTCGGCTCCTTTAGGCACTGTCCAGGATTCCAGCATCTCACCGACTGCCGGAACGAGCATCGGACGCGACAATACACGCCCCTGATCGTCAACCTCAGCATGTTCCGGGTCACGGTCAGTCAGTAGCATTGCGCCCACCATCGGACCGGTCACGTTCCCAACCAGCGGCACATGGCGCGCCACTTGGCGGGTCATCGCTCCTTCGGTAAATTGTTCAGCGGCTTCGCCTAGTTCGGTGTCGCGCACGCCGGGCAGATGGGTAAGGGCGCGGGCTGCGCCGCTCAGAGAGGAGAACCCGCCTAAGGCCAAACCCGCTGACTGCGCCAGGGTCGCCCCATTGTTGTAAGCGGTCATTCCGGCTAACGCACTGGAACCCACGCTGACCATACCCGTCGCGGCGGCCATGCCAACTGCTGCGGCGGTCGTCGCAGCCGTTCCCGGACTGACAATCGTGCCGCCGGATGCCTGTCCGAAGGCATTGAACAAGCGGTTAAAGCTGTTCCAGACGGCTTTCACGCCTGACCAGAAGGTGATGACCATGAACACCAGACAAATCAGCCCGATGCCCAGTACGACCATGCCGCTGGCACTGGCCGTTCCGGCTAGGAACAAAGCCACGACCAACGATTGGATTAAAGCGATGATGACCGTCTGGACGATCAGTTCGATCCATTGGTTCACAATGGATTGGGCGATGATTTCGGTGCGTCTGAAGAAAGCGAACAGGATTGCGATGGCAAAAGAGATGAAGGTGATCCCCTGCGCGATGGTAATCAGCAGGTAGACCAACTGCTCAATCACGCCGAACAACACCAGCGGCCAAGCTGTCAGCAACCGTCCCTGCGAGGATGAAGCCAGACTAATCGAAGTTGCCCGTGCTGCATCATCCATCTGGTCAAAGTTCATCGGCGATTGAGCCGCATCAAAATAGGAACCGTCGAAAAACCATTCCTGCGGGACAGAACTGATGTAAGCGCCGGTGAGGGGATTGAGCAAATGCGCTGGACAACCGGGAGAATACATCGGCTGGGGATAGCCCATTACATCCGGCCCGTCGGCACGCAAGTAGGCCAGCGCGACATCCAAACCATCAATCCGCCCTGGCGCGGTGGCTCCCGGTAAATAGACTTCCAGATGGTCGCACAGCGGCCCGATGTCCAGATCAGTGCTTTTCACCTGGTCGAGTGAGTTGAAGGATCCGCCTGCGCTGTTTTGCAACCCTTGTAGAGCGCTGGCATAGAAACCTTCGGCAATCGTCATCCTTAGGTCATTCATCCCTTGATAGAGGGATGGCCCGATACTGAAGAACAACCATCCGGCCACATACCACATAATGGCGCTGCGCGGGTTGACTACGTCCAGACGGACGAAGGCGGCCAGCAGGTAGGTGATGCCCAGCACCAGTAAGGCGATAACAAACGCCAGACTGACAGCTACCTGCAAGCTGTTGTTGGTGAACTGGATCAGCGGCGCGAAGGCATTTGTCGCCAACCAGCGGTTAATCAGCTCAATGGTATAACCCATCATGATGAAGCCCCGCAGCAGGCTCCACTGCAAACCAGCTAAGCTCAGAATCAGGTTGTACCAGAACGTGTCAATGGCAACACGCAGGCCGCCTAGGATATCCATACTCTGCTGTGCCTTTCTCTAGCCCGCGATATCGCCTGTGCAGGAAGGATTGGTCTGATTGATCCAGGTAATCACCGGACTGCCTTGGCTGACCGTCGGATCGAGGGTGAAGGTGAAACGCCGTGCGCTGCCCATTGGCGCGTAAGCCGCGAAGCGAAAGGTTCGGGTTTCGCCGGGGGTGAGGGTGTAGAAATTATCATCAATTGTCAGCCGCGCTTCATCTGCCGCAGCCTGCGATGATCCCCATACCCCCGTGATCTCCCCGGACGCGGTGGTTACGGTATTGAGATACATCTGCACCGCTGGAAAGATTTCATAGTTTTGGGTTCCGGCATTCCTGACTTCCAATGACCAGGTATAGATGCTACGCGGTTGTCCACCGGCGGGTGAGGCTGGATAACTACGAATCGGTTGCAGTCGTAAACGCACCCGGACTGGTGCGCCTTCGGCTCCAATAAATACCGCATCGCCGACATAGAAGTTCTGCGGTGGCGTGATAACAAAAGGAGTCGGTGGCAGCGCGGTTGGCAGTGGGGATGGCGTACCCGGCAGAACTGTCGGTGCAGCTGTAGCGGGGATTGGTGAGGGGCAGATGTAAATTGCTCCATCGCGCAGCACGGTTCCCACACAGGCCAGCACTGCGAACAGCAGAAGCACCGGCACAAACAATACATAGATGGAACGTAGCAGCATCTCCCGCCGCACGGTTTCAAAACTCAACTCATTGCCCATGACGTATACCTCATCAGTTTTAGGGAATTAGACCGGGTTGGTTGCCGGGTGTGAGCAGTAATGTGAAACTGACATTCCCGCCGCGACTGCTGCGGCGCACATCCCACACTTTACTGAAATAGGGGACGACTACCCGTGTCTGTGCCGAGGTCAGGACAGCCATCTGGGCAAAGCCGGAACTGTCGGTGAAGGCTTGGCTGACCACCCGATTGGTTCCGACTTCCACCACCCGCACCGAGATGCCCGCGACCCCCTCTGCCGGATCGACGGAACGATTGCTGTTTTCGTCGTAGGCAATGACCACCGAGATAGTGACCAGTGCAGGCGGATTAGGAGTAATGGTCGGTTGCATCGTGGGCGGGGCGGCGACCAATTCGATGCCGACGGCAGGCTTCGGCGGGGGTGTAGGTGTGTCTGTCCGAGCAGGTGGTGGGATAATCAGAGTATTGGTCGTACCTCGAAATATTTGGACGGCATCCAACGCGAGTACATAGCCCTCGCTCTGCGGATTGCGCTGCTGTGCGCTGCGCAGCTCCAAGGTATGGGTTCCTCGCCCGACGAAATACACTCGCGTACCGGGAAATGTGAGTTCCGGGGCATAAGCATCCACGGTGTCAATGACTGTGCCATCTACCACTACTTGAAAGATGCCCATATTTCGTGCCGCTACATAACGGATGCGTAATCCTTCACCTTCAAAACTGAAGTGGATGTAACTCTGGACACTTTCGCTGCGGTGGTATTCTCCGCGGCTGGCGAAGTTATTTAGCCGTGACTCCCATGGAGTGGAATACATCACGTTGGGATTGTCGGACTCAAAGCTGTACCAACCCTCATAAGGTGGCGGTTGGTTGGTGGCATCCGGCAGCGGCTCAGCTGGATTGGGCGGCGCGGGCAGCAGAATCATGCCCATCGGGAAAGGAGTGAGTGTCGGTGGCACAAAGACACCGGGCATAATGGCGTTGATTTCGACAACTCGTGTTGCTAGGGTCGCTGTTGGTGTAGGCGTAAAGGTCGCCGTCGGTGTCGCGGTTCGGGTGAAGGTCGGCGTTGATGTTGTGGTTGGGCTGGACGTAGTGGTTGGGGTACGGGTCGGCGTATGCGACGGTGTTACAGTTGGCAGCACCATCTCGGTCGGCAGTGATGCGGTTGAATGCGCTTTCGGCATGACCAGCAAATACAAGGCTGTTCCCCAGGTGAGGAGGCAGAGTGCAACCAAAACCAGCAACAAGCGCCGCATTCATTTCCTCCACGGTCTTTTCCGCCAGACATCAGCGTAACAAATGCGGCGCTTCAAACCTGTGAAGGATTACAGTTTCGACTTGGCAGTTCTGACAGATGACTTGGTAAAATTTCAGTGAGATGATTTTGTTTTATAGCAGGTATCCATTTTCGATTGACAAAATTAGGTTTATCCGTAGAATACATGAATAGATATTCATATATAGGTAGCATTTAACTTGGCTCTTCAAACTTCCGTCTCCTCAGTCATTTATCAGGATGACGACCTGGCACAGCTTGAAAAACTCAGTGCCCAGGTTATTGATCCTACGACGGCGTATCATCTTTCTGAAATTTTCAAAGCGTTAAGTGATCCAACCCGGCTTCGTCTCATTTCGCTGCTCTTAGAAAATGAAGTGTGCGTTCACACGCTGGAAGCAGTGCTTGGTATGAGCCAATCGGCTATTTCACACCAGCTTCGGCATTTACGCCAATTACGTCTGGTTCGTTTCCGCAAGGAAGGGCGGCACGTTTTTTATGCCCTCGATGATGATCATGTGCGGCAGTTATTTGCTCAGGGTCTTTTGCATGTTATTCACGAAGAGGGTGCATAGCACCTTTTTTTTACTCAAATACATGAATAGATGTTCATGTATTGATACTAAGTCCCAATATATGAAAGGTGGTGGGCGATGTCCCCAAAAACTCAACTGGATTTGTCCATTATTCTCCCTCAAATGGACGAGAAAGATGAATGTGTTCGCTTACTGCTTGAGCGACTTTCCTATCAGAAGGGCATCGAAAAAGCCCATATTGTTCAGGAGAACGGTACCGCAAAGCTCTGTTTACACTATGACCCGAACCTCCTGAGCTTAAGTACAGTTCAACATCTGGCGCGGGAGGCAGGTGCAGAAATCAATGAAAAGTATCGGCATGAGCAAATTGCCTTTACTGGCCTGCATTCGGCTGATGCTGCGCTCAGTCTTGAGCGAAATCTCCGCAATCGTCCGGGGGTTATTCATGTCAACGCGAACTATGCCGCAGGCTTAATTTTTATTGCCTACGACACGAGTGTTCTCACGCGCGAAGTGATTGAGGCGGCAATACGCTCAATGGGCGCGACCATTGTCCAACCTTCTCATTCACTCCCTTCAAAAACAGCGCAAGAACCCCATGAAGCTGAAGAGCATGAGGGACATGCTCACGAACACGGGAGCGCGCCCCACTTCCTCCCTCATTGGATGCAAGAGCGATGGACGTTTATTTTGGTTGGATTGGCGGCCATCTTTTTTCTGGTGGGTTGGCTGGGAGAACGCTTCTTAGGGTTTGCCCCTCAAGCGGCTACGATCTTCTACATTCTGGCCTATATTGCCGGTGGATATGATGTTGCCACCCATGCTATTCCTGCGCTCTTTAAGGGCAAATTAGATACCGATATTTTGATGTTGGCCGCCGCAGCGGGCGCAGCTATTTTGGGGCAATTCAGTGAAGGGGCATTTTTGCTGCTTCTGTTTTCCATCGGCCACGCCGGAGAACACTATGCGTTGGATCGGGCGCGTAGCGCAGTTGATGAATTGGGCGCACTCATGCCTAAAACCGCCCAGGTTCGGCGCGGCCAGGAGATTGTCGAAGAACCAGTCGAGAACCTTCAGGTGGATGATGTGGTGGTTGTGCGACCAGGAGATCGTATTCCGGTTGATGGCACAGTCGCCAGCGGCAGTAGTGCCGTCGATCAAAGCCCCATTACCGGGGAAAGCGTCCCTGTCACGAAAACCACAAATGACGAAGTGTTTGCCGGAACGGTCAATAAAGACAATGCGCTCGACATCAAAGTTACGCGGGTTGCGGCAGATAATACCCTCATGCGCGTGATGAAACTGGTTGAGGAAGCCCAAAGCCAGCAAAGCCCAACGCAGCAGTTTGCAGACCGCTTTACCAGCCGTTTTGTACCCGCTGTCTTTATCGCAGCGGCACTCATGATTGTTGTCCCGCCCTTGCTTAATTTGCTTCCTTTACAGGCCAGTTTTTATCGGGCAATGCTGCTTTTAGTCGCGGCCTCTCCCTGTGCGCTTGCCATTGGTACACCCGCATCGGTTCTTGCGGGTATTGCCCAGGCAGCCCGCAACGGCGTGCTGATTAAAGGCGGTGTGCATTTGGAAAACTTGGGGAGGCTTCAAGCAATCGCTTTTGATAAGACCGGGACAATTACGAGTGGAGTATTTAGTGTCACGGACGTTATTCCCTTAAATGGCGCATCAGCCGATGAGCTTTTGCAAGTGACCGCAACAGTTGAGCAGCAGTCCAATCACCCTCTCGCTCAAGCAGTGGTTCGAGCAGCCCAGGAGAAAAAGCTCTCACTTTTGCAGGCGGAAGGACTGGAAAACATACCAGGACGTGGCGTAAAGAGTGTTATTGGTGGTGAGCCTGTGCTAGTTGGCTCAATCAAACTTCTCTCAGAAACAGCCCAAATCCCTGTTCCGGCTGATCTCACCCAACGGATAAATGAATTGGAAAAAACGGGTCGCACGACCATGAGCGTTAGCAAAGGCGGGCGGGTGCTGGGCATCTTAGGACTGGCCGACACGCCCCGTACCAATGTTCAGCAAGTCATCAAACGACTTCAGACGCTTGGGATCGGGCATCTTATCATGCTGACCGGCGACAATGAGGCGGTTGCCAACAATATCGCCAAACAGATTGGTATCCCCGAAGTCCAGGCTGGGCTTATGCCGGAGGACAAACTCACGATTGTCAAGCAGTTGGAAGCAAAGTACCACGCTATTGCGATGATTGGTGACGGGGTGAATGATGCACCAGCACTGGCAACGGCAACCGTTGGGATTGCAATGGGCGGCGCTGGAACAGCAGTTGCTTTGGAAACAGCGGATGTTGCTCTCATGGGAGACGATCTGGGGCGACTACCGTTTGCCGTTGGCCTCAGTCGGGCAAGCCGCCAGATTATTCAGCAAAACCTTGCGATCTCAATGGGCGTGATTGGACTTCTTGTCCTTACCTCAGTTTTGGGCATTGTCCAGTTGGGATTTGCGGTTGTCTTGCACGAGGGAAGTACATTAGTTGTTGTGGCAAATGCATTGCGATTACTCGCCTACAAGGAGAAGGCATAATGAACGGACTACTGCTCAGTCAAATTATCGTACATGGGCTTATCTTGAGCGTTGGTTTGAGCGTCATCATACTTGGCGGAATGACCATAAACCCGCGCCTGATGGTGCAGGACTACCCACCGGAAATCAAAGCACAGTTGCCACCCATGACTGCATCCGAGAAAAAACAGCAGGCAGTTATGGGGCTGCTATTTTGGGCGTTTGCTCTGGGCGTGATGGGTTACTCCAATGTCCAACTTGTCGCCCGAAGTGGTGAGAACGCTTTTATACCCCTGTTTATCAATACCTATCTGGTGTTTGAGATCGCCAACTTGTTTGATCTTTTGGTGCTGGATTACCTGATTGTGATGGTCTTGAAGCCCACATTTCTCTTTGTCCCTGGTGTCGAAAACCTTGCCCAATACAACACCTTCGCTTTTCACTTCAAGGGCTTTCTCAAGGGGCTTATGATGTATGGTGTGGTGATTGGCCTTGTTGTCGCTCTGGTGTCCACGCTTCTTATTCGATAATCAGTCAAAAGCAGTACCTGAATGAAGCATGTGCGGTTGTTTGGTTTTTTTGCGCTTACGTCTCTGATTCTTGGACTTTTTGCCGTTCCTGTCGCCGCCCATGAAGGCCGGGAAGTCAGGGAATCTGTCATTGAATTTGGCTGCGTGATCGTTTGGCACTGCCAGCACTAACAAAAATCGCCGCATTCATCACCTCCGCAGTCTCGTTGCTGAGACTCAGCGTAACAAATGCGGTGTATCAAACCTGTGCAGGATTACAATTCTGACTTGGCAGTTCTGACAGAGAGATTGGTAAAATTTCAGTGATCGGTGGAGGCGAAGCCCTCAGTGACGGCCATGCTGATGAGGTGTTCATTTGTATTCGCGCCAAAGCGTTTGCGGAGCTTCTGGCGCACCCAGTAAATGCGCCGCACGGGTACAGCCATCTGCGCGGCGATGTCGTTGACGTGCAGACCGTGTGCCATCAGGCGCAGCACCGCGCGAGCTTCCGAGTCCAGCTTCCAATTCCGCGTCGATGATTGCATTGCCACCAGATATTCTGCATTGGCTGTTGGCGAGAGATAAGGACGATTGTTCAGCACTGTCGTTAGCGTCGCAATCAGGCAATTACATAAATCATCGCCGCTAAAGAGATAGCCTGAGACTCCACAGGCGAACAAGTCCCGCACCAGCAGGCCATCCACCTGTCCACCTATTACAATGAAACGGGCATTCGGTGCAGCCTGTTTGAGCCGCTCAACAAGCGCTAGCACATCTATCAGGGGATCCAGACGCTCATTGAAAAGGATAATTTCTGGCTGAAAGTGTTGGGCGGCGTCCAACAAATCTTCAGCGCTTCGGGTGCTGTGGATTATGTCAAACTTCGGGTAGTCTTGGAGTATGCTTTGGATACCCTTCAACACCAAATCCGCTTCATCGGCGAGCATGATCGAAACGGTCATCACTTTCCCTCTAAATGATTGGCTGGTAAAACCAATTTACGTGACTTCATCAAGCAGACCCTTTTTGCGCGCGGCATCCACGATTTGTTCATTCGTCCGCACGTTGAGTGACTGCCGCAGTCGTCCGTAAATGCGGTAAATACTGCGGGGGGTTAAATCCAACTGTCCTGCGATTTCCTGTGGGTTGTAACCCTGCTCCATCAGATGCAGCACGGATAAGTCACTGTTGTTCAGGCCGTCATCGCGCTGCAAGGGACGGTTAGCGTAAAACAGGGCGGCTGCTCGCGGGGACAAATACGGATTTCCATTACGCACAACCTTGATAGCCGGAATGAGAATGTCTTCCATGTTATCTTGTTTGTAGATGAAGCCGCGCGCGCCATAATCCAGAAGTCGCGTGATATAACGGGGGTTCAGTTTGTTACCCAGCACGACGATGTTCAGACCCGGATGCTGCTCATGAAGGCGTTTGATAATCTCCTCAATGCTTAAAGAATGGGGTAGATTGTCATCCAGCAAAAAGATATGTGCGCGGTGCTCGAACAACTGGCGTTCGGCGCTTTGCACATCGGCAAATACCCCCAGAACATGCATCATGCCGGGAGATCGGGACAGTAGGGTCGAAATCCCATAACGGCTCAAGTCATGACGGTCGACAACGACAATTTCGATAGTCTGCATTTGTCAAACTCTTTTCCCAATCTATAATAAGCAGTCTGGTAGCAGATACGGCTGTAGCACAAGTAGGATGGACACTTTTTCCACCCAGCTTGTCATCAATAGGAAATATGAAATACGCCTCTTCTCGTAATCTGAATTGTTATCCACAACACCACAATTATAGAGAACTTGGTACAATAGTCAAACGATTTTAATAAACTATAATCGGCGAAGGTGAAGATGGATTATTTATCTGTGGCTGAGCAGATACAAATCTTATTTGACGAGGTACAACATCCGGAGGGACGACCCTATACCCTTCAGGAAGTGAGCGACCAGCTTGATGTGAGTCTGGCGACCCTAAGCCAACTGCGATCTGGACGGATCAAAAACCCGCAGTTGAGTACCCTGCGAGAATTATGTCGCTTCTTCAATGTTCCTCTACGCTATTTCGAAACGCACAGCAGGGAGGAATGCTATGCTATCCTGGCTGAAGGGCAAGAGACACCTTCACCAGCGCTGAATGAAATTTCTTTCCGCGCCACGAACCTATCGCCGCAGGCGCAGCAGGATGTACTCAAAGTGATCCAGTGGGTACAAGCCGCTGAACAGCTGCGCAAGGAAGGCATTGATCTGCCGCCGCTGCCCGGATTGGAAAATCAGGATGACCCAAATGCCACAGGCTGAGCAGAGTATCTCGGTCGCCCAACAAATCCGCCTTCTGTTGGAGTGGAGCGAACAGCAACAACATCATACCTTGCGGGAAGTCGCTCAAGCAGCGGGTATCTCGACGCAGGCTCTTGCCAATATCCTAGATGGTGAAGCGCCTGACCCACGTCTGAATACCCTACGTGGTCTCTGCGACTTTTTTCAAGTCTCTTTGGATTACTTTGCCTGCCACACCAAAGAAGCGTGCCTGAACTACTTGGCACGTCGAACAGTCCAACGGAGTTCTCCGACGATCCAACAAATCACCCGTGCTTCCCAGCAGCTCACGCCGCGTGGGCAGGCCAATGTGCTGGTGATTCTCCAGTGGCTCAGCAGTAAACAACCTGTTTAGCTCAGTACCAGCGGAAAGACGATTAAAACCGGTAGGCTGCCCACCAGCGCACCAAGCGCCACTTGAGGCAGTGTGTGATTCTTTGTTTCCATGCGCGCCCAGGCTGTCAAAATCAGGATGATCACTGAGAGCACTTTGAGGAGTGGCGTATCCAATTTGCCCAGCACCAGCAGTCCGGTCAGGCAACCCGAAATCACAGCTGTATGGATCGAAATCTTGGTCAAGACCTGGTTAATGATGAGTTGTGCCGGGATCCATACGAGTAGTGCGATTAGGCAGGCCACTAGAACTCGCGGGGCGTTCAGGATAATCAATATCACAAGACAGATGAGCACGCTAAGCCAACCGACGATGTATAGTGGTTTGCGCGTATCCCGTTGATATATGAAGCGTCCTTGGCGCTGCAAGATTAGTTGCAGAATAACGTTGGGAATAAGCAATATTCCCAGAATTAGAACTGCCCAGCCCAGTATTTCAGCGAAACTCATCTCATTGAGAATCGCCAGAAGTGTGGGAACGCCGACGACTGCCGGATGGAAGATCAGGCTAATAGCTGTGGCAATCCGGTTTTGGTAAGTTGGCCGCATATCATTCATTTCAGTTTGATAATCTCATTCACTAAATCAGGATAAGAATTGGGGGAACTGGCAATCTCGTGGATAGCGCGGTACAGCGTTTCGCCTTCCTTGCTCACGCGAATAAAAGGATGACAGTCCAGGATAAAAATCAGGGATCGGTAAATCGCTAATTCCAGCCGCTCAGGATTCAATATAATCCATCTGGTCTGAAGATCCGGGTTATGCATAGCTCCCAGATTTCGAATCCGATACTCAATCCGTTTAAGCCGCCAATAAACCAGTAATCGCGCTGGAAAACTGAATATTCGTGGGCGACGCTGCGGCAACAGCATCAATAAAAAACTCACCGCCACCATATACATGGCCGGACGAAAGGTCTGAATGAGCGCATCCACGCGATTGGGTCGATCAGCGAGAACGAGTATGCCTGCTCCAATACTGCCAACCGATGCGATCAGATAGCTGGTGCAGCACACCATTGAGGCGGCGTGCTTGAGTTTCATGAACGCGATTTCTTCCCGTTTCCAGAAAGACCAAACGTTAGGCAGAAACGAGAAGGTGATAAAGACACATATCACGGTGTCGCGCAGCGCAATCATCTCCAAACGAAAACTAGAGAGGATCATCCAGGGATATAGGAAGTAAAGCGCGAAAATTATCGTGAGGAATAGGATGGTTCCAAACCCTAACCAGCGAAGGATTGCATAATTTTCCAACGCGAGGTTGATTGTCAGCAGGGTCTGTTCATATAATTGCACCATACCAAGCAGAGCGACCGATTTCACGTAGAGTGTAATCGGCTTTCCGAGGAATACGTGATCCACAATCTGCTCGGCCTGTTCTCCGAACAGCGTGAAAGCTATGAGACACAAGAACACCTGAATCCAGATACGGCGCGAAAACACCGCGCCCAGACGGCGATGCCAGACCGCGTAGGCAAGACGCAAACCGAACAAACTCCAAGAGGTAGCTAGGAGGAGGATGGTAATTAAATTCACGGTAGCGGCTATCCCATCCAGCCTAGCGTATCCGTGAATCGATCTAATCCCTTAATAGAAGTAATGGCGCGCGTGAGTTGATCAAAACGTCGTGCCGCGACGAGCTGCTGCTGAATGAGATAGACGAAGGCTTCCGCTTCCTGCTCTTGCTGATCGTCTTGAATAGAAGAAGAATTCATGAAGCCCATATCGCGCGTGAGGTGAAAGATATCTGTATCAACAGGCAAGACTTCACTAATTTTCATATGCTCGTGTTTGAGGAGCATATGGGCGATTTCGTGCAGCACAATGTGGATTTGATGAACGGGGTGCGTATAACGGCTATAAAAAATGTAGTCTGCTGTTTCAGCCGGTATCCATACTCCAGTTACGTCAGGCCGAAAATCATAGGGTGTACACAGGATAGAACGTGCTCGCTGGGCTTCCAGATGCTGGATAAAGTTCTCGATCTCAAACTGTCGAAAATCGTATCTTAAGTCCTCCACGACCGACCGCACATACTGCCAACGCATAATAGAAATTTGTCCCTCAATGATGTAGCAGCGAATGATTGGAATGCAGTATAACAAACCGTATAACAACAAAAATGGGATATTAGTCCGATTATTTCCCTTGCCACAGCTTGATTCCACTTTATCTCCGAAATGTCCTATTTTGCCTGCTGAAATGACATCTTTTGACCGTATGGGATGTCAGTTGTAGGACATTACCACCCATGAATATCCGGTACGCTGAAAAACACTGAACAACAACGGCCACTCTTTGATAGGTGGCTGGTTAGTACATAAATAGCGTCTCATTACCCGTAGGAGCAAACACAAAATGCCTAAGGATCAATTCGAAGCAGCTTCAATTCGACTGAAAGAGGAAATGGTCAAACGAGTGCTTGTTGTTGCCGAATTACTTTTTAAGGGCAGTGAAGCAACAGTCATCAACCCGAAAATAACTGATGAAGCCAGTGAAAAAACACGAGATGCAAAACCTGTAGTATCGTCATGAAATTATATCAGTCGTAACGTATAGAGGAACGTTCATATTCATGGCGACCACACGCAAGCCCAAGCCAATTGCAGCGCCTCAGCCAGGTTGGGCAGTCTATCTACGCACCAGCAGTGATGAGAACCAGAAACCAGAACTTTCGCGGGCTAGGCAGCGCTTTGTCATCGAGAAAAATGTACTAGAACGTTCTGAACTGCCAGTGTACGAGGAATATGTAGATGTATTAAGTGGAAAGACTCCTGTCCGAAAAGGGTATCAGAAACTACTCGAAGACGCTCGTTTAGGCAAATTTTCGTTTGTCGTCGTTGAGCGCGCAGATCGCTTCGGGCGAAATGACACTGAAGCACTGCGGGCAATTGACGAATTGTATGATTTTGGTGTAGCCGTACGTTTTGCCAATTCTCCTGACCTTGACCCGATGGATCCAGATGATCGCGTTATCGTTACTCTTTCATTTACATTGGCAAGACGAGAGTCTGCGCTCTTGGGTATAAGAGTGAAAGGAGGTCTTCAGGCCAAAAGGCAAGAAGGTGGTTATGTCAGTCTAGCGCCTGACGGCTATCTGAATGTGGAAGCCCGTACCACGCAAGATGTCAAGAAGCTACAAGGGCGAGTCGCCCACTGGATTGAACAAGACCCTGAACGCGCTCCAATTTGGCGTTATGCTTGGGATTTGCTGCTCGAAGATCGACTGACCCTTGATGAAATCGCCGAAGCCCTCCATGCCAAAGGGTATCGGTATCGTAGTGGACGCCCATTTGTTGAAGTGTCACCTAAGGGCAAACGTAAGCCTAACATAAGCACCTTATCGAATGCCTTTCACAACTGGACATATGCAGGCTGGATTGTTAGCCCGAACAATGGTATTCCCCCAAAGACCCTGCTGGGCAATTGGAAACCACTTGTCACTACAGAGGAATTTGAACGAGGTTTGGAGATTCTGGCACACCGAAACCAACATCGCAGTGTCCGCCGCAAACAGGATTACCTCCTGAAAGGTATGATTTTCTATTTTGTACATGAAGGTAAAAGTCTTGCTCGACTCACTGGCTCAACTTCCAATGCCGGACGGCCGGGTGGCGGCACACAGTATTATCGCGTGGCCGGTGCTGGAGGTATCAGTTTTCTTTGCTGTGATATTGATAAACAGATCCCGCTCGAACTATCACGAATTCAAGTTGACCCTGAACTTGTTCCTGTTATTCGTGCTAGCTATACGTATGAGCTTGCCGACAAGTTGGGACATTTACGCCCTGATGACCGCTTACAACTTCAGGCTGCCTTGAAAGCTGTTGATGACGAGGAAACTCGGATGGTAAGGTTATTCGCAGCAGGGAAAATTACTGAGGCAATCTGGGATAACCTGTGGGCAGAATGGCAAGATAGACGAAATCAATTACGACGCAGCTTAGAATCGCTTGACCAAGAAAGAGAAATCCATATCAACAATCTTGACATAGCGCTCGAAATTATTGCAAAGATCGGACTGCTGTATAATAGCTTGGATCGCAGTGATCAAAAAGAATTGCTGCGTCAAGTGGTTGACCGGGTTGTAGTGAATTCTGATGGAAAAATACGTTTGGAATTGCGGACTCCATTCGCGTATCTGAAAGATTTGACTGACGAAATACGCACTATAGAACGCCGCAAAGGTATGAGACCACAAATGAAAACTAGCGGAAATTATTCCGCTAGTTCTCAGGAGCAATGTTCGAATTGGCTCCAATCAGGCTGGGGAGGTAGGATTCGAACCTACGAATGCCGGATCCAAAGTCCGGAGCCTTGCCGCTTGGCGACTCCCCAATGATGGGTATCAGTATAACAGAACTGCCCACCATGAAAAAGAGCAAATTTTTGCGCTTGCAACACCAACTAGTTACTCGGCAGGTTCGGGTCAGGGAAGGCGTTGCCGAATGAACCGGGTACGCGGGTGGGTTCAGGCAGGGGCGGCACGTTGTAATCAATTGGCAGCGCCTCAATCACCGCATTAGTTTCGAGTGCCACCAGCGCCACCCATCCGACAATACTATTAAAATCGACCTTGACCCACGGGCTGTACGGGCTGCGTGCCAGCAGCGTGACGATGGCATCGTTCGGAACCGTCGTAATCAAAGCGAAGGCGATGTCCGGTGCTTGCCGCAAATTCACACCTGCGGGTGCAATCACCTTACCCGCGCGACCCAGTGTGCCGTAGCGCTGCGGTGGCAGTGGGGTGGCTGAATAGACGGCCTGTATATTCCCCACGTTTTGAATGAGTAGCTGCGCGAACATCCATCCCGTTTCGCCGCTGTCCAACCGGACGTGATACCACTGGCTAGTTTCATCCCGACCAAGAACACTCAACACTTGCCCCGCCGGTACTTGGATAATCACCCCTGCATCCGTATTCGGTGCGACGCGCAAATTAACCGCGCCGTCGGTCGTCACGTAACCCGGTTGTGGCAAGGTAATTGGTCGGTCGAGCAGCGCAACCGGAAAGTTTTGCACCATTGTTTCGTCCAGCAGTGCCGGAAAGCTCGGTGAACTGATGGGTGTAGCGAAGTCCGGCGCATTGTAGCTAACGGCGCTTTGCTGGCCGGGGCGCATCACTTGTTCCTGTCCGCCGCTGTACAGGCTGGTTTGACCGGAAAGCGCCGCGAAGATAGTTTGTGTGCCTGAAGTTTGTACCATCAGCGTACCGTTCAACCCTACCGAGACACCGTTAATGGCGATATTGGTTGGCTGCCCGAACGGTGTTTGCACCACATAGGCGCTGCGTGGAGCAATGCCGCAGCTTGGCAGTTGTTCGCTGGTTTGTACCACCACCGACTGCCATGCAGGGTAATCGACAAACGTGTTATTGACGAGGTTGACATCCCCTACCATCAAACCCGTATAACGAATGGGTGCTGCGGGGCGCAGCCAGATCAAACCGCCGTTGCTATTTTCGACTGCGATAGGTGATGTACGCAGGCTGGTGACGACGCTAACATCCACCAACGCGCCGATAGGGTTCAGCGCATGGCTAACTGGCCCTACCGGTTCAACCTGCGGTGGTGCGCCGCCGTTGCAGATATAACCGACCGTTTCTTTAATGCAGGCATCGCTGGCGGCTGTCCATATGGCATCGACCGCCGGGGCGCAGTCCTGAGCCAATGCCCAGACACCACCGAATACAAGCATGATGATTCCGGTCAAAAAGCTGAAGATTGTGCGCCGCATATGTTCCATCCGTCTTGCTGGTTTCCACGCTATTCTACCAGAGATTGCGCGAACGGAACGCTTGCCGGATTAAAGAATGGGGAATGCGTAGGAATTGCGCCAAGTGAATAATCCCACTTGGCGCTAATAAAATTACCGGTTGTTTAGCTAGGTACGAGCGATTCGGCTATTTTCAGCATTTCGGCCAGTGGCAGCTTTTGACTTTGCATCATAAAAGTAAACTCACCTTCTTGCCAGATGAGCATATTGATACCAGCTCCCAGCGGCCACGTTGAGACCTGTTCCGCCCATACACCGTTATACCCCCTCACACGAACATCAGTGATCGGTGCATCCCCGACTGGAAATTCGCGTGTTTGCAACGGATTATTCAAATCGTATATGGTTTGATAGAGACTTAGACCATCATCAAGTTTGTGGTTGTAATAATTTACCGTAACCGAGTTCATACCATTTCGCTGCCACACATCTCTTGAACTGGATCGATATTGAGGAGGCAAATATGCGGGGATAAGTATCCTAAAACCCGTTAATGCACTGGCCTGTTCTACCGACAAATGCCGCATCTCATAAACCTGCGGCGTGATGTTGGGAATCGGTGTCGAGTTGGGTGGCGGTGTAGGTTGGGCGCTGTAGACATCAAAGCCAGTGGGATTGTTGCTGACGGTAATTGCCCCAATCTGACGCAGCACGTCTTGAGCAAAAGTACGCAAGGGTGGTACGGCGAGAACGATGGCAGAGATAATGAGCAGTGCTGTTAGGCCGATAGCGACCATGCGTAACCCGCGCCATGTAGGATATGAGGAACGCATTTGTGTTCGGCTTATCTGTAACGTGGAGGCTGTTTCGAGCAGGTGTTGGCGAATAGTTGGCAATCGCTGGCTGTCGGCGCTCAAATCGGTGTGTGCCAGCTGGTCAGCGAGAACGCGCAGTGGCTCATCTTGGGCCACTACCGGTAAAGTGGGCATCTCACCAGTGGTTAGGAATTGGTCAAGGTCATGATTAAAGGCTTTGACGGTATCTTTATGATTCATGTTTTATTTCCTCATCATTCAAAATTTCCCTCAGGCAATTGATCGACCTGTAGAGAATAACCCCAACGTTGCTTTCACTTAATCCCGTAATACTGGCGATTTGGCGATTGTTTAACCCACCCGCGAATTTGAGCGCAATCAAGTTGCGTTGGTCATCAGTTAAGCGACTTACCGCAATCACCAATTGTTGTTGGGTTTCGTTGTGGATGGCAGCCGACTCCGGTGGTAGGCTGTTGGCTGGATGATTAGCAGCAGCATCGAGCGGCAGCCATTGCCAACGATGCTTTGCCCTGTAATGGCGGCTGACCATGTGGTGAGCGATGCCGAATAACCATGCTGCGAACGGCGCTTTATCCGCACGGTAATTCGGCAGATTATCTAGCATATGCTCGAAGGTTTGCGCGGTTAGATCGTCAGCGGTTGCTCGGTCATTGACGCGGTAACGCATATAAGTGTAAACACGAGGCGCGTAATGATCGTAAACAGCGGCTAGAGCAGTTGGGTCCTTCAAAGCCCGTGCGATCAATATGCATTCGTCTGGTAGTGGTTGTGCAATAGCGTTCATTAATCCTCTTGAGACGATTATCACAGGTCTCTATGAGGTAATTGCCCGAAAGTCACAAAGTATTACAGTTGTAGTTTTTAAAAGGCATGAATGCTCATCCAGCATTTACCTGAATCTTGATGAATGTCTGTTGCGCCCTATGTTACACTCAAGTCAGTACTTGGTTTTTATGGATAGATGAAGAGGTGTGATGTGGAGAGTCCCTTGGACTCTGGCAATCCGCCAGTGATGCTGCTCGCCGCCTTTGCCGATGCGTTCCCCGACCATATCGTTCAACTGCTGGTGCGTGCGCCGGGGCGCGAAATGTGGATCGCCGCCAGCTATTCCGGTGACAACAGTATAACCGTCGTCGCACCGGAGGTTGAAGGCCGCGCGACTTTTAACCTGCAAAGCGCGAAGGTCAAGCAGACCATCACCCGCCGCCCGCTCCCCCGTTGGGCGCGTTATCCGGCAGGCGTAACACTCATGCTCGCGCAGGATGGGCTAGATTTGATTGGCCTGAACTTAGTCGTGATGGGCAACGAACCCCCCGGCCCGCGTTTTGATTACGGTTCCGGCATGGCCTTCGCCGCCCTCTGGCACGACCTGTATCAACTCGACTACACGATTGATACGCTGATTGATTTATGTGACCGTGCGCGCCGCGAATATGTGGAAGTCGAGGCGAGGTAATGTCAATTCGCAAGGCGAACTCTTGAGAACTGGAACATACATTCAGTGTCCGGTAGCTAGAGCGCCTAATAGCGATTTACGGTAAATAATAGGTTGGTCAGTCGCGCATTTTGAAGCGCCTTTAGTGCGGTTAGTTGAGTGGCTTTAGCCCTCAGCGGCGCAACCAAATAATTGCCATTAGGCGCTCCCCAATTGAATCCCACGACTATTCTTTGATAACTGGGGCCATGATCGCGTCAATTTCCGCCAGATCAGCTAGGTTCAGTTCCCACCTTACTGCGGCGGCGTTGGCACGGACTTGCTCTGCTGAGGTTGCTCCCGCGATGACCGATGGAATACTCGGCTGCGCGGCGAGCCACGAAAACGCCAGTTCAAGGATGCTGTGGCCTCTAGCCTCCGCAAACTGAATGAGCGCCTCGACCTTATTCAAGTTTTCATCACTCAATAATTCATTTTTCGCGTTTTTCAGCCGTGTGCCTTCCGGCGCGGGTAAGCCTTTCCGGTACTTCCCCGTGAGCAAGCCGTTTGCGAGTGGGAAATACGGTAGATAGCCAATGTCCAATCGCGCACACTCTGGCAGGACATCATCTTCATCCGCGCGGTTGAACAGGCTGTACTCGTTTTGCACGCTGACGAAACGCGCCGCGCCTGCCTTGACTGCCGCTTCCGCCTCGCGCAGTTGGGCGACCGAGAAATTCGAGCAGCCAATCTCTCGCACCTTACCCGCCTTCACCAATGCATCCAGCGCCGCCAATGTATCCGCAATCGGCACGCTGTCATCCGGGCGGTGAAGCTGGTACAGGTCAATGTAATCCGTGTTCAAGCGGCGTAAACTATCTTCAGCCGCTTGCCGGATGTAAGCCGGACTCGCGCCGCCTTTGCGCTGCTCGTCAAGCGGGATGCCGAACTTAGTCGCGATGATCGCTTCTTGCCGCCGACCTGCCACCGCTGCGCCCAGCAGTTCTTCGCTGCGTGTGCCGCCATACACATCCGCCGTATCAAAGAAATTGATGCCCGAATCGAGGCACGCATGAACCACACTGCTCACCGCGCTGTCCTCCATGCGCCGCCCAAAATTATTAGTGCCGAGTCCGACCAGGCTAACTTGCAGGGAGCCAAGAGATCGCTTTTGCATGGTGTTTATCTCTCGTGAAATGGATATACGAATGTTGGATGACAAGTGTAACAGGCGGAGTGCGCTTCCGCCTGTTATTCAGTGAACTTAGAGGGTGATTGCGCCAATAGCCTGCGCGATGCTGTTTTCCGGTGTGATCTTGATTTGCTCATCAATTAGCACACCCTTTTCGTCGATAACCCAGTGCGAACGGGTGATGCCCATATACGTCTTGCCATACATCGACTTTTCGCCCCATACACCCCATGCTTCCAGCACTTTATGGTCAACGTCGGAAAGCAGGTCGTAGGGAAGGTTTTCCTTCTTCTTCCACTTCAATTGATCTTTGGGTTCGTCCGCGCTGATGCCCAGCACCACCGCGTTATCTGCTTGAATCTTGGGGAAGTTATCGCGGAAGCCGCACGCTTGTGTAGTACAGCCGGGGGTGTCGGCCTTCGGGTAAGCGAACAAGATCACTTTCTTGCCGCGAAAATCACTCAGCTTAACCAGCTTGCCATCCTGATTTGGCAGTTCAAAATCGGGTGCGACTTCACCAACTTTAGGCATTGTTGTTCCTCTCGATGAACTAAACGACTGGCTCCACAACCTTCTGACGACAAGTACGCGCCCAATTGTACCGTATGCCTCCCGATCTGCTGGCTATGGCCTTATCACCAATTTTCAGCATACGGTATGCTTATGCCTGTTTGTTCAACCATTAATGGGTGTTATCCACAGGCAGGAATATTCATGAGTTCGTTTAACTATAACAACCGCCGCTTCCACATGCGTGACCGCAAAAACCCCGGACAATTTACCGGGACGATCTTCTACTACAACCAGACCGATGATGTCGTGTGGGGGCATTACGTCGGTGGCGGCTGCAAGTACGGGCAGTTTATGGCGGTTGTCGATGCCAACGGTGTACTGGATTTGCGCTTTCAACACATGACCGATGAGGGCGAATGGCAGTGGGGTAAGTCGCTCTCCACCCCCGAATATCTGCCGGATGGCCGGATCATGCTCAGTGAGGACTTCATTATGGAGTCAAATGGCTTGAAGGCCATTTCGGTTGTCGAGGAACTAGAAGATTAAGCGGTAGCTTTTAAAGCGGTCTATCGGGGAGAGTTTGTCGCTCTCCCCCTTATTCGCTGCCTTACACTGTGACGCTGGTGTTCGCTTCGAGCGCCTTGATCGCCTTATCCACGCTGTCCGTCGGTGCGACTCCCACTTGTGCGTCAATTAGCTTACCGTTCTCGTCAATCACCCAATATGAGCGCATGGTCATCGGAATTTTGATCAGGCTCAAAACGGGAATACCCCACGCGCCCCACGCATCCAAAAATGTGTGCTTGGGGTCAGAAAGTAAGTCGTACTGGAGTTTCTTGCTTTGCTTCCAACCCTTTAAGGTTTCAACGCTGTCCGTGCTAACCCCGAACACCACCGCGTTTTTTGACTGGATACGTGGCAGTTCGTCGCGGAAGGCGCAGGCTTGGGCGTTGCAACCGCCCGTGTTGGCCTTCGGGAAGGCGAAGATCACCACCTTTTTCCCGCGTAAATCGCTCAGGCGAACGGGTTGGCCTTCTTGGTTGAGGAGTTCAAAATCAGGTGCGACTTCACCAACGTTGGGCATGGTTAGCTACTTTCAATGTTTTATCCATTTCGATGTCCACTGATTATATGTCTGCCCGTTCCCGATTGACATAAGCAACCTGTGAGAAATGTTTTAGGCTGTAGCGTTCTGGTCGGCTGTCTAATTTTGTCGTCAGGTCGCTGGCAAGCCGTTGTGGATTTATAAGCGTGCCTAGCTTAGAATGCCGTGTTATGAAACTGCTCAACGATTTATTCCGACGATTTGACCTTGCCATGCTGCTGGTGTTGGTGCTGTGCGCCTTCACTTTATGGCCGCTGCTTTCCCGCGCAGGCTTGCCCAACGGCGATGACGTACTCTATCACGTTTACCGCGCTGCCGAGATGGATCGGGCATGGTCGCACGGCGTATATATGCCGCGTTGGGCGGAAGCCTTTTATGAAGGCTACGGTGCGCCACTATTTCATTATTACGCCAGCCTGTCCTACTACACCACCAGCCTTTTTACGCGCGTGTTGGGTACGAACGCGGTCGATAGTCTGCGGGTATTAATCGCGTTCGGCATGTTGGGCGGCGGCCTCGGCATGTATGGCTTCGTGCGGGCATACACGGGTAAAGCCGGTGGTGTAATCGCGGCGGTCAGTTACGCCTACAGCCCCTACATCCTGTTTACCGAGCCGTATTCGCGCGGCGCGTATCCTGAGTTCATGGCTTTTGCCCTGTTCCCGCTGGTGATGTGGGCCTACAGCAGCCTGCTTCGGCGCGGTCACATAGTTACCTTTGTGCTGGCGGCGCTGGGCAGCGCGGCACTCATCATCACCCATAACCTGATGGCACTCGTGCTTACAGCGGTTTTGGGCGCGTGGCTCGTGTGGACTGCCATCTTTGGTCATCAGGCATTCGGCCAGCGTCCATCCGCCGGTACTCAACGCAGCAGTCGTAATCTGCGCGATCTTGTTCTGCCCCTACTTGCCCTTGCCGTCAGCCTCGGCTTGACCGCCTACTTCTGGCTGCCAGTGGTCAAAGAGGGCGATGCCGTTAAACTGAGCAACTTGATCGGCGTGGCACAGTTAGATTACCGCCGCTTCTTCGTGCCGGTTTTACACCTGCTCGATTTCTCGCCGCGTCTGGATGGTGGCGCGTTCAACGGGCTTGAGCATCAGCTCAACTTGGGTGTCGCCCAATGGACGCTTGCGCTGCTCGGTGTCATCGGTTTCGCTGGCCTATGGCTTTGGGACAGGTGGCGCAAACAAGCAGCCGCATCCACCGCCTTGCCACAGTTCGTGTTTTTCACGCTGATGTCGGTTGTCTTTGTCGGCTTGATGCTGCCCGCTGCCAGCGGCTTATGGGCGGTCATTTCACCCTTAGCCTTCCTCCAATTCCCGTGGCGCTTATTGGGGCCAGCCGCCTTTTGCCTCGCCGTCTTAGCGGGGATGAATGCCCTTTGGCTGCTGCGTCTGCCCCAATATACAGGCGCAGGTTTAGCGGCGGTAATAATCATCCTCATCATCACCTTGGCCTCCCCGCTGCTCTACATTCCCGAATGGAAACACGAAACCGTTGACACCTCGGTCGCGGCCTACCAGCAGGCAGAAGTACAGGGCTTGCAGCGCGCAACCACCTTCTCCAACGAATACTTACCGAAGGCTGTTTCCGTCGAGCCGGGGGCAACCCCACGCCTCATGGCGGATTACGCCGATGGTTATCCCATCAATAAAGCCCATCTCGAAACCCTGCCCGAAGGCGTAACGGTTACCCCCGTCAGCCACACCCCGCAGGAAGATGTCTGGCAGATTGATGCGCCGAACGACTTCACCTTCGAAGTACTCACCTATGATTGGCTCGGCTGGACAGCCGAAGTTGATGGGCTGCCTGTACCCATCACCCCCTCCGACCCGCACGGCCTCATTACCTTGCCGGTACCCGCTGGCAGCCATACCGTTCGCGTCTACCTCGGCAGCACCCCCGCGCGTGACCTCGGCAGCCTCATTTCACTTGCTAGCTTATTGATGCTGGTTGTCGCGGTCGTTGGAATCCGCCGCTTCAAAACACAGTCGTCGAATGGAGGGGCGCACGGCTGTGCGCCCACTCAATCAGCCTCACTCATCGTCGGCGTGGGCATCGGCACAGTCGCCGCCTTCCTGTTCCTACTCGCCTACATGCGCGAGGGTGGGGCATGGGTCGTCTCGCCAGTGGGTGAGGTGCTGCTGGCGGAACACCCACTCGACTACCGCTTGGGCGATCAACTCCACCTCATCGGCTACGACCTGAACGGTGAGTCCTTCCGTGCGGGTGACCACATCGAGCTAAAAGTCTACTGGTACACGACCGCCCCCATCGAGTATGGCTACGCCAGCTTCGTCCATGTGTCAACCGGTGGGCCGCCATCCGCGCAGGCCGATAAGCTGAATCCGGCGGATATTCCCACCAAAGTCTGGCCTTCAACCGGCTATCTGCACGACGATTACGTGATCGACCTTCCCGCTGATATGCCAGCCGGTGACTATCAACTGCTGATCGGTTTATACACCTGTGATACCCGCCCCATCGGCGACTGCGGCAATGGCGACCGCGTGCCCGTAAGGGGTTCCGATGGGCAGTCGGTCGGTGATATGGTCCCATTAACGAATATACGGGTGAACCCCTAAAGAGATCGAGGGAACAAAGGGTGCGACGATTATTGGGCGCGGCAGCATTACTCATTCTCGTGGTGGTTTACCTCACCACTCTCCAAACCATCCCCAACGGTTCTGAACATTATTACATGATCGACGTGGGCGAAACGCAGAACGTCCTCAACCAATGGGGGACGCTCCACGCCACTGGCTACCCGCTGTATGTCATCGTCAGCAATATCCTCGTCGCCCTGCTGCGGTTGCTGGGTGTCAGCGCCGCCACCGCGCCCGCCATCACCTCGCTTATTTACGCGCTTGTCGCCCTCGCCTTGATCTTCCGCCTCGCCCTCGAAGTGACGGGCAAGGCGTGGCTGTCTGCCGGAATGGTTGTGCTGTTCGGCCTAACCCGCACCGTTTGGGTACATGCCGCCATTGCCGAAGTCTATTCCTTTGGCCTCATGTTCCTCGCCGCGCTCCTGTTGATCGCCCTTTGGCAGAAGCCCATTCGTGGGCGCGTGTATTGGTTGGCGCTGCTCGGTGGCATCGGCGCGTTCCACCATCGGGCGATTGCGATGGCCGCCCCCGCGCTGGTCTATGCCGTGTGGGGCGAAATTTTTGCCTCCACAAAGAGCATAAGCCGGGGTTATATGGTTGTCGTTCGGCGGCTTGTCATCAGTGGCTTGCTGGGTTTGCTCGGTTTCGTGCAGTACGCCTATCTCCCGCTGCGGGCATGGGCTAACGCGAAATGGGTTTATGGCGAACCGGGGACGTGGGATGGCTTCTGGGATCAGTTCTTGGGTCGCGAAGCCTCCCGCTTTATCGGTGCGCCGTCCACCAATGCCGGCCTGCTAGCCAACCTCAACCTCGTGAATACCGTGTTGGTGACCGATCTAACGCTCGTTGGGGTGATCCTCGGCCTAATCGGTTTACTGCTGGCGCTGTGGAACCCCGCGCGGCGTAAGGTCGCTGTCACCATGCTCCTCAGCGGCGGCGTGGCCTATGCCTTCCATGTGCTGCTGTATACCGATGTCCTCTCAGCCCTCATCCTCCCCATAACCTTATCCCTCGCGTTCGGCTGGCTGCTCCTTGCCGAAGCCCTTTTCACCTTCCTGTCCACAAAGGTGCAAACAACACAAAGAAATGAAACTTCCTCCACCGTTTACGGGGGAGGATTGAGGAGGGGGTTCGCCGTAGCGTTATTCATAGGTGTCGCCCTCCTCTTTGCCGCCACCTTAATCACCCGGAACCTTGCCTTCATCCACGAGATGACCACCAACCCCACCGGTTTGCAAACCATTGAACTCGCTAGGGGTACGCCGCCGGGTTCGGTGCTGATGCTCGATTGGGGGCCGCGTTACTTTGCGGCGGGTTTTGCCCATGATGTCCTCGGCGAACTGCCCGATATAACACTGGTCAACCATAAGGCCGATTTCAAAGCCTTAGCGGTCGAGCAGGGGCGAGAGTTGGTCACAGCCGATTTTACGTTTTACAATCGACCTGTAAGCTGGTGGGAAGCGCAGTTAGGGCAGCCCGTTTATCTCCACGCCGCTGCGCCGGAGTTGGTGACCATTGCCATCACGCCGCCAATGGCGACCGGCAGCATCAGTGGCATCGAGGCGACAAACGTGCAGGTGAGTTGTACTGCTAACGCCATTGACCTCGCGGTGGGTTGGGCAGCGGCGGAAAAGCCGGATCACGACTTGAGCGTGTTCGTCCACCTCCTCGATGCAAGTGGCACGATGATCGGGCAGGCGGACGAGGCCGCACCCGTCTATGGTTGGCGACCCCTAACCACATGGAATGCAGGTGAGGTCATCCACGATGTCTACCGCCTTCCACGTTTGCCGGAAGCCAGCAGCATTGCTTATGGGTTGTATCGCCAGCTTCCAAGTGGCGAATTTGTAAACGAATATACATTTAACGCGGCGGTGGAATGTGGATAAGCAGTTTAAAGTGCAAAGTTTCAAGCTGCAAACCGAAAATGAGGCGCGTCCCCGGGACGAGAAGTGTTTATCCGCCGTTGGTCGGAAGCTCAAATCCACCCTCAGGTCACTGGTGGGCGGTATGCTGGTCGTACTATTAATAGGAGCATGTACGAGCAATGCGCCGACGGAAGCAACCTTTACGCCGCCCGCCGTGCAGCCCAAGATACTGGTGACGGTGGCGATCTCGCCCACGCCCAACGCTGAACAGCAGCAGGCACTGGCAGCCGCCAACCCGCCCACTGCCACCGCTGTCGTCATACCAACTGCCACCGCCACACCCTATATCGGTGTATTTCTCGGCGAGGTGGAAACGGTAGGGGATGGTGGGGCGGTCATCCCGCCTGCGCTGCTCGGTGCGCCGACCTCCAGTGTCTCGGTCACATTAGTGGCAGGGCCAGTTTGTCCCGCGCAAGCCGATGTCTTGTTCGGCACGCGCTGGGCGGAAAATGTGGAAGCCAGTATCGCGCTCGGCTGCCCGATTGAAGGCGGCAAGGAATTTACCGGAACGTTCCAACTGTTCGAACGCGGGGTGATGTACTTCATACCCACCGGCGAAATTTGGGCGATTGCACCTGCCGAAAGCCGCATGTGGTACTCACCCAACGCGCCGCCTGTGCAGCCGGGGGACATTATCGTGCCGGAAGGTATGATGGCTCCCTCGTTGGGTTTTGGTGCGGTCTGGCGGGGTCTGCCCGGTGTGGAAGCCTCGCTCGGCTTTGCGCGTACGGGTGAGCAAGGGAGTAAGCTGGTCATGCAGAAGTTCCAGAACGGCAGCTTGCTTGCGGATGGCAGCAGCGGACAGGTCTTCATCCTGCTATCCGATAATCGCGCGTTCGGCCCGTACTAACTACAGAAGCACGACCATTAAGAGTTTATCAATGCGTCATCTTGCCACCCTGCACCCCATGCCGCCCTATAACTTCCCGCTGCTGCTAGATTTCCTCACGCGCTTTGCCCATCCGACGCTCAATATCGTCGCCGACGGTGCCTTCTGGCGCGTCGTCAAATCGGTAGATGGCTTGGCGCTGCTGCGGGTCACCGGCAGCGGTGCGCCTGATATGCCCCGGTTGGATGTGCATGTAGCCGCCAGTCGCGGCACGGTGGATGACACCGAATTGCTGGATACCATTCAGCACGTTCTCCCTTTAACCCATCAGTGGAACGGCTTTTACGACGCGGCACAGTTAGACATGGGCTTGTGGGCTGTCGTCGCGCCCTTGCTCGGCTTGCCAGAAATCCGCACCGCCACTGTGTTCGAAGCGCTTATGCAAACCGTCATCGAACAGCAAATAAGCTGGGTCACGGCGCAAAAGGCGCAGCGCTGGCTGGTTGAATGGGCGGGTAACACTATCGAGTACACAGGTCGCGTTCACTTCGCCTTCCCGACCCCCTCGCAAATCGCCGCCGCCACCGTGGACGATCTGCTGCCGCTAAAAATCACCTTCAAACGGATGGCGCTCATGATCGACCTTGCCGCGCAAATCGCGAATGGCACATTAGATGTGGAACGCTTAGGCCAGCTATCGCCCACCGAAGCCTACCAGCGCCTGACCGCCATCAAAGGCATCGGCCATTGGACAGCCGCCGTTACCCTCGAACGCGCCTTCGGTTATACCGATTGGGTCGCCTATAATGATTTGGTTCTCCAAGCTGCCACCAACCGCTACTTGCTCGGTGGCAGCGGTCGCATCCCGCCCGAACTCGTCGCCCAAACCTTCGCCCGTTACGACGAACATGCTGGTATCGCCGCCCGCTACACCATGTTTCGCTGGGTTTTCGAGCAGTACCCCCCTCGCACCGATACCCCAAACGGTTGATACTTGTAGGGAAGCAGCATCCGTACCATCAATCAACATCATCCCCACGCTCGTAGCGACAGCAGACAGGCTGTCCGCCGCTTCTTCTCCACAGCCATCTTGTTAAGTACGAAACTTTCCAAGCATTCCCGTTTACGACCGAAGGAAGTCCTTTTGGGCAGGGGATATTCGCCTTGCCATAGGGTCTATAGTCCACTTGTGGGGTTATCCTATGGCAATTGCTGCCACCTAAATAATTCTAAACTTGCTGCATATTTGGTATACGCCTGTGCGTTCACTTACGCCGTTTTCGAACCTAATTCTGCCACGATTGCAGCGCCCGAAGCTGCGCCGTCTTCTTCGACTGGTGCGCCGACATCCGTTGCAGCACATCATCAAGGATCGTCACCGCCTCGCGGATATACGGTCCCTTGTTCAGCATCACGCATTCCGACCGTTCGGACATCGCCGCGTCCGTCATCTCCGCGCGGGAAGGCCGCCCCTTCTTGACGAGATTTTCCAACACCTGCGTCGCCCAGATCACCGGCACATGCGCCGCCTCGCACAACCACAGGATTTGCTCTTGCATCTCCGCCAGCCGTTGATAACCAATCTCCACTGCCAAGTCCCCTCGCGCGATCATCACACCCAATGGCTGTTGACCCGCCGCCTGCACCATAATTTCCGGCAGATTAGTCACCGCCCGCCGGGTTTCCACCTTCGCCACGATAGCAATCTTGCTTGGGTCTTCCAGCCGTTCCGCCAGTGCCTGTTGCAGCAGCATCACGTCATTCGCGTCCTGCACGAACGAGTAATTAATGATGTCCGCGTTCTGTGCCACGAAGTCGAGGTCGAGCAGGTCTTGCTCCGTCAGCGCCGGAATCGTTAACTCGGTATCAGGGAAGTTGATGCCTTTTTCCGCCTTCAACTTTTCGCCTTTTTGGCTGGCGTGTGTCACCCGCAGCACCAGCATATCCCCGTCAGCGTCTTCCACCACACAGCCGAGCTTGCCGTCGTCAATCCACACCTGCTCACCCGCTTCCACCGCCTCGAAAATGTGCGCCAGTGAACACTGCGCTTGGACGGGGAAGTCCTCCGATTCTTTAGGCTTATCCTTCGTCAGCCGCAGTGTATCACCCACTTTCAGGCGACCTTTTTCCGGCATGATGATATTCTGGGTACGGATTTTCGGGCCGCCCAAATCCATTGATACCTTGCACCGCCGTCCGGTTTCCGCCTCCGCCCGGCGCAAATGCCCGATCATCGCCCCCCATGCGTCCGGCGTATCGTGGGCGCAGTTAATGCGAATGCAGTTCATCCCGTGTTGCAGTAGATCGCGGACGAATGTGTAACTGTGCGCTGCCTCACTCGGCATCGTCACCATAATCCGCACACGCCGTTCCGCTGGCGGCTCGCCGAAGACATTCTCCGTCTGCCGGTAAAGCAGCCGTTCACCCCGCGCGAATGAGTTGGCCTTTGGGCGTGGAATATCCTCGCCGCACACCGCCCCCAACGTTGAAATCACCGCGTCGAGGTTCGGCATCACCCGCGCCTCAATTCGCCCCAATGATGACAACCCCCACGGGGTCAGGTCTGCTTGTAAGGGGCGCAGGTCGCGCTTCCGCAGCGCCAGATACAGCGCTAGGTTGCGTGCGCTCAGGAGGAAATGCCGGTTGCCGATGCTCGGTCGCCAGCGGGCGAAGATTTCGTTGCCTTCGTCGCAAATATCTTGGCGCAGGTCACGTAGCGTATTGAGCAACTCATACGGTCTAGTATCAGTGAGGGGTTGGGCTGTCTGGGTTTGCATGGTGTGTCCTTTTCCACAGTTTCACTCTACGCTCACTTGGGAAGCGTGTGAGGTGCTACTCGTCGTTATTTTGGCATGTAGTTCCGCCTATTGTGCCGTATGGGGATGAGGGATACCTTAACACGCCCTGCGCCTTAAATGTGCGAGCAACAACCACCTTGTTTCATATAGGCAATGGATTTAATCCATTCGCATTACTTTCAATACGCATCTAACTTTTATCTCACCGTTTTTAGGTCGCGTATTGTTCTCCTGTAGGGGAGGGGCTGAGACCCTCCCGCGTATTTGCGCCTCCATCGCTTGCGTGGGAGGTGTCGCGTCAGCGACGGAGGGGTCCTTTCTATTCTTGTTCCACGTACGCCTTCAAATCTTGCAGCACCAATGTATACCCGTCGCCGGTTTGCTTGGCCCGTTCTTCGCGGATGTCCTCCGGCAGCGTTTCGAATCCACCTTCGGTCACATTTAAACGGGTGCCGCCGTTTTCGGTATTCAATCGCATACTCGTGAACATACTTGTCGAGGGAAATTTTTCGTTGGTTTGCCATTGGAGGGCGAACTCACGCGGTGGGTCGATAACCGCAATCGTCGCATAAGCCGCATCCTCGTTGCCGAATTGCACTTTCCCGCCGATTTGCAGTGCAGAGATCGACCACTCATCCGGCGGCCACCACTTACCCAGTTGCTGCGGATCAGTAATCGCTTGCCAAACCCGTTCTGCCGTTGCGGCGATCCAAATACTGCGCTCGACCGTGAGTTTATCCATACCCTAATCACCTCTATGTGTAACTTTTTAGTTGCACTTAGTATAGGTTTAACTCTACTATAGTGCAATCCGAACCGAATGTATGAGTACCGGCTCAGACCTGTTTTAACGCTTTATGAGTGGTGATATTACGGCATCCTCATCTAAATTTCGTAAATCTTTCACATTTTATAGATGCGGTTTTACGGCTTCCTACGGCATACTAATAGAAGATCATAAAAAACAAACAGAATAAAACAAGTATAAAACGAATAGTACGAAGAACGTGATAATCGGCCTACACATTTCGTAAAAAGAAACGCATCATAAAGGCAAACGTCAACCACAACATTTGTTTTTGAAAGTGTAAATAAAAATGTCCGACACATGGTTAAATTGGGCGCAGCGGTTGCAGGCGCTTGCCCAAACGGGCCTCACCTTCGCCGCCAACGACTTCGACCGTGATCGCTATAACCAAGTTGCTGCCATCGCCGCCGAAATGTTATCGGCGGGCGGCATGGGGCAGGTGGACGGACTCGAAAAGTTATTTGACCAGCAGCAGGGCTACGCTACGCCGAAGGTTGATGTACGCGGTGTCGTCATTCATGGGGGTAAAATGCTGCTGGTGCGCGAGAAGCTGGATGCTGGGCGCTGGACGCTGCCGGGTGGTTGGGCAGATGTTGGCGAGTCTCCCGCGTTAGCCACTGAGCGCGAAATCGAAGAGGAAGCTGGCTACACAGCGCGGGCGGTCAAGCTGCTGGCGCTGTATGACCGGAATAAACACGCTCACACCCCCTACATTTTCCACGCCTATAAAGTCTTTTTTCGCTGTGAATTGGTAGACGAGGTTCAGCATTTGGTTGCCAATGTCGAGACCGAGGAAACCGGTTGGTTCACCGAAGCCGAACTCGGTTCGCTCGAACTTTCCATCGGTCGCGTCACACTCAAGCAGCTTTACCGCTTCTTTGAACACGACCGCCACCCCGACTGGCCCACCGATTTTGATTAAGTAATGAGTTAGGAATTCCCAACTCTTGGACTGGGTATTTATTCCCTCCATTGCTTGCGGGGGAGGGTGGGGGAGGGTTAGGGTGGGGGTTTGATCAACCCCTTCCGCAGCGACATCATCAAAAATAGCGGGATGCGCTGGCGGATGCGCTTGCCCCGCACATCGCCGACCCACGCCATCATTACCGGTTTTTCGAGCGTGTCATTCGGGCTTTCGGCTCGCTGCCGCCGCTGCATGTACGTGTTGAAAATTTCGTTGTCGTCGTAAAACGAAGAACCATCCATATGCTGCCCTCATCCTATAAAACCGTTTATAATGAGTGGACACATCACGAATAGTGACATGCTTAAGGATTTCTGATGGACACGGTGCTGAGTATCAACCTAATTGCTACGAACCCACAGGTTAGAAATGGTCGCCCCTATATTTTGGGTACGACGTTGACGGTTGCTGATATTGCCACCGCAAAAATTTACCAATTGTTGGATGCTGATGGTATTGCTGATTATTTTGAAATCCCGCTCCAGCAGGTTCATGCTGCTTTAGCCTACTACTATGACCACAAAGCGGAAATCGATCAAGACATCAAACAACGCCGTGAACTGGCAGATGAAATGAGAGAAAAACGTGTCGGCAGCCGTCATAAGCCTTTATTTAGATGAAAATCTTTCACCTAAAATTGCCGCTCAACTTCGTCGTCGAGGAATGAACGTAGTAACGGCTCATGACTTGGGGATGCGAGGCGATAGCGACGAAAATCATCTATAGCGTGCGCGTGACATGGGTTATGTTTTGTGTACGCAAGACACAGATTATCTCATCATGGACTCACAGGGAGTAGACCATACTGGAATTGTTTTTGGTAATCAAGGAACTCATTCAATCGGAGATTGGGTGAATGGGCTTGAGTTGATTTGTACTGTTTACACCCCTGAAGACATGCTCAATCACGTTGAATATTTGTAGGGCGCACAACCGTGCGCCCTTTTAGATTCTTTTCTTACCCCTCGAACTGAATACTCTGCACCAGCGCATCCAACGCCGCAATACTTGGGCTAAACGTGTTCGGGTCGGCACTGTTAATCGTTTGAATCGTCGCGTTCATCTCGTCATAATAGTTATCCGAGAAGGCGTTGTAGTCGAAGTCCGACGGAATTTCGCCCGGCAGCACACCCGTCGTAACCGGATACGTAAGCGCCACATAGTAGCTGGTTCCGTTGCCGGAAAACAGATGCGTCGCACCCTGATAGGTGTAAATAATCTGGTCATCCGTCACCGGACTCACATCGAACGCATACGCCGTCAAGTAACGAATACCGTTCCCATCCGTCATCGGCAGGTATTCCGCCTGTGCGCGCAGCACTTGTCCCGCCGGAATAGCCGGTAAATGCGGCAGTGTCACGTTGCGGTCATCACTTGGTACCGTTTCATAATCGCTGAAATCCCCCGCACCGCCACCTTCGAGCAAGCCGCTCAACGTTTGCAGTTGGTAGGTGTAAAAATCATCGTTGTAATTGCTGATGTCGTCCGTCTTATAAATAGTCAACTGCGGATAGAAATCAGGGCTGCTCAGTGTTTCCCCCTCATGAGCGGGAATAAAGATAAAACTTGTGTGTGCCGGCCAATAAGTATCCATCATCTGGTCCGCCGCTGCGGGTACAGCTTCATACGTGCGTGGCAGCACCGCCCCCAGTGCCGGATCATACGAAAACGTGATGCCGTTGTAGCTGATCGTTGCAAGCCCGCCCGATGAGTCTTGGGCGAGAACGGGTAGGGTAAACAGTGCCGTGAGGGCGAGGAACAGGATAGCCAATCTGGGTTTCATGAAATGTCCTTTCTTAAGGCAAATCGTTATCCTGTAACCCAGTATATGAAAATGGAGCGCTGAACTCAACGCTCCATTGGTTTACGTAGCCCTATCGTAGGGTTTATTGCGTGTCTTGTCCGCGCTATCAACCACTTTCGTCATCACGCCCGTAGGGGAGGGGGTCTATCTCCCCACCACCCATCAATTCTCCATCGCCCGCACCGCGCGGTTCGACAGCGAAAATAAGGCCACCAGCAGCAGCATCAACCCCGCGCCGCTAAACATCAGCATCAGGTGATGATCGACCAGCAAACCCGCTAAAAAGTTGCTGATCGGTCCGAGACCAAATGACCCAAGCATGACGAGGCTCATCACCCGCCCCATCTTTTCCGGCGGGATGCGCTTTTGCAGCCAGCTAATGCTTGACACGTTGGTGAACCCAATCGCCATCCCCATCCCCGCCGCCACCAGTACCGCCACCAGCACATGATTGACGAGGCCGAACAACCCCAGCCCGATCCCTGCGATCCCGATCAGCGACATAACCACGATACCCAGCCGTTTGGGTGGGGGCAGCGTCCCCGCGAGGATTGCGCCCACCAGCGCACCACCGCCAAACGCCGAAAGAATGTAACCGAAGGCCGCCGCCCCTTCTGGCAGCCGGTTCGCCAGCACGGGAATGCCCACACCCATCGGCCCCGTGAAGAACAGGTTGATCGCCGCCGTAAGCACAACCATCGTTCGCAGAATCGGATCACGCCACACCAGTCGCAGCCCTTCGCCGATTGCCCCCAGCACATTTTGCGGCTCCCCGCTTTGTGCCGCCGCTGTCCGTCCACCGCGCATCAGCCACAGCAGCACCGCCGCGATCAAAAACGTCAGCGCGTCAAACCCGATAGCCACCCCAATCCCCGCCGTGTCTACCGCGCCACCCGTCGCTTCCAGTGCCTGTAAATCTTTCACGCCGGTCAATTGGGCGATCACGATTCCCGCCAGCGCTGGCCCCACGAAACCCGAAAGTTGAGCCGTAATTTGCATGAGCGCGTTGCCCGATGGAATGTGATCGGCATCAACAATCATCGGCACGACCGCGCTGCTCGCTGGAAAGAAAAACGCATCCACCAGCCCGAACAGCAGTGCCGCCACGAATAGCATCCATAACTGGATCGTATGCGTCAGCACCAGAATGGCGACCAGCCCCGCGAGTACCACCCGCATCGTGTTCGACACAAACATCACACTGCGCGGCGAAAAGCGGTCAGTCAGCGCCCCGCCCAGCAGCATGAAGATCGCTCGCGGAATACCCGCCGTCGCTGCCACCGCCCCCAGCGCGAGGCCGGAGCCAGTCAGTTGCAGCGTCAGCCACGGCAGCGCCACCATATAAAACTGGTCGCCCAGCAGCGAAATGCTTTCCCCTGTCCACACCAGCCGGAAGTCGCGTACCCGCAGCACACTGAGCAGCGATGGCGGTGGGGCAGTTAGCTTAGGGGCTTGAGCTTGAGCCGAGTCGGACATTTCCATAATGAATGACCTTTCTTGTGAGGCGTTATGTTCGTATTAACGGTCGCCTCGCTAAAATGTTCAATCTTGCTGTAGTGTCATCATTTTGTTGTGAAAAATGTCACGTTTTCGTTCCACACGCTTGAAACTACACGAGCTTCATACTCCTTAATGTTAGTTTCAATTATCCTTAGATATAATGAACGAAGTATTAAATCGAGGGGTGCGATGAACCGGATTGCTTTGTTTTTGTTAATCATTTTGCTGGCTTCGGCATGTGCGCCTGCTGGGCATTCGAACGTCGGCTTTAAGTCTGATATGAACCAGTTTCTCGGCCAATATGGCGTGTCAACAACCGACCTTAAATGTTCGATGTTGGGTAACGGTGTCAACGTTGGGCCGGAAGCGTATTGTTTACTCAGTCTCACTCAAGCTGATGTGGATGCGGTCGTCAATCAATTAGGATTGCGGCAAAAAACCGATATTGCCGTATCGTGGCAGCCCACCGGTGCCGATTGCTGGACGCGCCTCGATTTTCACGATCCGTTGGATTCCCAGTGGTATCTCAGTGAGGACAATGCTTCAAATCTGGTTGCCGAAAACGGAGTGCATTTCGTTTACTTTCGCCTCTTTTATAAACCAGATAGCTCTGAGGGCTGTATCAGCACTTCTTACGTGCCGCCGCTTCCGAGTAATAATTAATTCTGAACACGCGGTAGTGGCTCACTTTCGTGAATGATGAAAGTTGGGCCAGTTGCCGTGTTTTATCACAGAACGACTACACAGGTTCACAGGTGACATTTTTGCGTTCATCAATCACCTCTTGGCAATGGTTTGATGAACGATAGGTTTGCTTCGGGTTTTACCCCCGCCGCGCCGCCAAAATCGGCTGGTACGCCCCACTTTCCGCTGGCATCCACCACTGCAAATCCCGAAACCCCGCTTCCGTCAGCGCCGCGTCCAACTCCGCCCGCCGTAGGGCGCGGTAGACGGTCGTCCGGTGGGCCGTCTGCCACTGACCATCGCGTTCTTTCAAGATAAAATGGTTCACTGTGTAAAAAGGCTCATCACCCTGCCACTCCCACACTTGGAACGTCACGTGTTTCCCATTGGCATCCTCGACCAGTTGCGGCGGTGTCGAGCGCGGCTTATCCACCAGCGCTTGGTCGTAATCCCGCATCCCGACAATCAAGCGGCCATCCGGTCGCGTTTTCGTGGCAATGCCTCGTGCGGCTTGTGCCAGATCATCATCCGTCAGCAGATGTGGCAGCGAGTTATCCATGCTGATGACCACATCGAACGTCCCCTCAACCTGCGTCTCTAGCTTCCGTACATCCGCCACGCCCGTACGGATGCTCACGCCGAACCCATCAGCCTCTCGTGCCGCCCGCTTAACCGCCGCCGCGCTCAGATCTGTCGCGTGAACTGTGTAGCCATGCAGCGCCAATCCAATCGCCTGTGTCCCAATGCCGCAGGTGCAGTCCAGCACACTTAACGGTGGCGCACCTATTTCCCGCCGAATAATCCCATCGAGCAGCGCTCCCTGCCGCCGCACCGACTGCTGCCAGTCCCCAAAAATCAAATGGTAATCATCCGCCAACTGATCGTAAAAATCTGCTACCGAATTACTCATTTTCCCGCCAATCGCTTTTTCGTAGAGAATAGTCTCAGACCATCCGTATTAAATGATTCCCACCACGCTCACCACTATGTTTGTAGGGAAGCAGCGTGCTGCCTCCGTGTTACCAACCCGCCCACATCACCACGTTCGTAGGGACAGCAGACAGGCTGTCTGTCGCACAAAACACCCACAAGTTTTCTTATGCTGGTGCGTACTTCGTCCCTCGACCACCCTACCATAAACACGATCTTTTGTAGGGAATGGTCTCAAACCGTTCTGCCTTATTCCCCTCCCTGTTACTCCGGCTATCGGCGGAGTGAGCTTGCGAACGTGCCGATGGGGGTTAGGGGTGGGTCAATTGCGGTTAATCCGCCCCGCATCCACCGCCCCGACACTGGCTCCTGTCAGCAGCATGTCTACCGCCCGTTCCGCCGTCCCCACGCCCAGCGCCAACCCGTGTCCGGTGAACCCCACCGCGAACCCCACCCGAGGCTTATCCGGCAGCCTGCCCACCAGCGGTAACCCATCCACGCTGAATCCCATAATCCCCGCCCACCGCCGCTCAATCGGTGCGTCCACATCCGGGAAATGCTTCCACAGATATGCCTCCAACGTCCGTTGTACCGGCTCGGTCGTCCGGTCGTCGGTCGTGCTGCCCTCCAACAGCTTGTTTGTCTTGCGCCCCCCGCCAATCAGCAAACGCCCGTCAAACGTATCACGAAAATAAAAATACCCGTGGTCGCTGTGGCACGCCGCGTTGCCCAGCAGCGGCGTATGGGGCAGCGGTGCGGTCGCGAGGCATTGTCCCCGCGTTGGTGTCACCTTGCCCACAAAATACGGGTCGATGTGAACTGAGTACGCATTCGTACACAACAGCACCTGCCGCGCCTTAAATGTGTACTGCCGCGTGTACACCGTCACCACCTCGGCATCATCTTGCACGATATGGTACAGCTCGTTATTCGCCACCAGTTCCGCGCCGCTTTCCTTGAACACCGCCTGCACCAGTTCATACGGTTGCACCACCGCGTCATCCGGTCGCCGCAGCGCCCCGCACCACCCCCGCCCGAATGGATCGCTGTCCGTGTACTCGCACGCAATGCCCTCTGCTTCGAACATCTTTGCCTGCGCTTGCAACGCCTTCGCCTCGGCTGGGGTTTCCGCCAGCGCTACCGACCCGCTGCGGTTCACCGCAACCCCGTTGCGTTCGGCAAACCCCAGTAGATAATCCTGCGTCCGCTGCGAAAGCGCCCACATCTCGCGGAACACCGGCAGCGGATAACTGCTGTCCACCCCCACTACGATCATCCCCGCGTTCCGGCTGCTCGCCCCCAGCGCAATGTCACGCATCTCGGTAATCACTACCTGCCGCCCCGCTTGTCCTGCGAAGTACGCCGCCGCGCAGCCCACAATCCCCGCGCCCACCACCAAAAAATCCACCTCGCGTATCGGCTGAGACCCGTTCACCTGCCACAATGAAACCGTCATATATCCCTCTCCTTCATACCCTGCCGATTATACCCATCGCCCGCTGAATACAATCGGCTTCCACTCAAACCTGCTCCATCACCCCACAAATTGGTATAACCCCAAAGTATCCTTGTAGGGAATGGTCTCTTGAAATACCACCACGTTTGTAGGGACAGCAGGCAGGCTGTCCGTTGCTTCCTGCCCACAAACATTTTCTTCCACTTCGGACGCATTCTTTTCCGATTATCCCCGTTCATGGGGGTTTATTCGCCTTGCCAGCGGGTCTATAGTCCCCTTGTGGGGTTATCCGCTGGCAAATGCCAACCCTCAAAATCCTTAACTTGCTGCGTATGGGACGAGATACTTCTCGTCCGCGCCACCGACCGCACCTGTTATCTACTTGTAAGGGCATAAAATCCTAATTTGGGTGTATACTCCCCATATCCTCAAGTTTTAGAGCCATCGCACTGCTCAGTGTGCGTCCCATGTGACAACTCAACAATTTAAATGGATTGACCGCGATACCGCCGCCCGCGACCTATTGCAGTTGGTGTACCACGCCCCGCCACAAATCGCCGAACGCGCCGTCAAACTGCTAAAGGCCGTTCGCTCTCCCGCCATCATCCCCGAACTCAAAGCCATGTTCCTCGACCCCAAATACGGTAATCGTATGCGAACTGAAATTTATCGTGCGATTTGTGCCACGCCCGGTAATTTTGACCTTAGCGAATTTGAGTCAATAATGACGAGTGAGGTTTTTGGTACCTATAATTTTTATCCCCTTGTGTTTCGTCTACTGAAGCACCATCCAAATAACCTAACTTGGATGATAGACAATATTGAAAGCAAAACGCCGTCTCAACAACTTGATATTTACATGAATCTTCTAGAATTTTTCCCCGACGTTGTTACGGAACCAATTCTAAATATTCTCACGCAAAATGAAGACATCTTGAGTAGATACAGCGCTTTTTTCTTGCATAAAAAGGGCGGAGAAAGGATACAAAGTTGGTTGCATAATCACATGAATGACATTGTTTTTCTGTGGCTTAACAAGGCTTTAGGCTATGGAAGAGAACAATATTGGAATCGAGATCTGCATTTACAGTCGGTAAATCATGATCTGGATGCATGGCCCGAACTCAGAGAAGCACTCAATAATATTGACGTGAACAGGCTGCTAAAGTATATGGAAAACAATTCTGTTGATGTGCAGCGCTACGTCTATCTTCAGCTGTTAATGTTCAAGCCTGATTTTCCTGCAACTTACTTGTTGGGTTTGTACGACGATGGCAAATTATTACTTGACTTGGAAACCGCAGCTTTACTTCATCAGTATGGTGATGAAACGGTTCAGCTTTGGCTTAAAAATCGTTGGGATGAACTCCTCTATTTATGTTTAATCAGCGGAATCAACGTGCTCCCCAAAGAGGATGAATATAGAGACAGTATGCATATAGTTCATGTCTTGGAAAGCTGGGCAGAACTAAAAGCGGCACTCTTTGTGAAATGTCCCGCTATCATTGAGGAATATGAAGCTAAAAAAGTGACTTTTGAAAAGACAGGGCGTGTTCCTCCATCGATTTCGGATAGCGATATTCAAGCATCTCCCATTTGGCAAGACTTGGAAAAACGCCGTGCCGAATATATTGCGTCCAATGAAACGTTACCAGATGGAGAAATGTTTTCATCTAGAGAAAACCTAATTGCACACTCTGAAGCGGATATTCCAAAAGTTGCTGCAGAAGTTTACTTCTTGTCGACTTTGACCCACATTGATCATTACGCTTCAAGTCGATTATGGCAGCTTTTGCGCGATGCAGGTGATATTTGGAGGCAGACAGAATTTTTATCCGCTTGGGATGAAATACAAACATTCTCGCATACACCAATTCGTTTTGAAGCGGCTTATGCGTTACGGCACGATGTCAGTTCGAGTAATTGGATCATGTATATTGAGGTATTTCTTATTCGATCAAGTGTGATTGGGGCAATATCGAGAAATTTAGGAGACGAATATTTTCTCCGCTGGATTTCCCGCATGACCGACATCCTCAGCGGCGTGGAACCCGAACTCCCCGACGAGGAAATCTCGCTTACTGCCCGCCCGTGGTTCCGTGCGCTCGTCAAACAAACCCAAAATGAACCTATCCCATAAATTGGCGATTTTCTCCCTCACAAAACGGACACTAAAGTTTGTAAACTCTAACCAAAACCCCTTGACTCCGTAATACAAATGTTCTAAAATGTATTTGATAATGTTCAATGGTAGGACTGCACTAAACGGTGGAAATTCATTTTGTGTCGATTTCATCGCAAAATGAACCATAAAAGTCTTTAAAGTCCCTCGCCCTGAGGGAGAGGGCTGATGGTGGAGTGAGCCTGCGAACGTACCATCGTAGGGTGAGGGCTTAAAATAATCATCCACCAC
>JAIUNI010000008.1 GCA_020161935.1 Chloroflexota bacterium | reverse complement strand
CCCAGAGCTTGCTCACTTGTTCGCCATTGCCATTTTTCGCGCCTTTCGTGACCTACTCTTTTTCGCTCACATGGCTCTTTATTTGCACAAAATTTAGGAATTTGTTTTTGGTTAGAATTGAGTAGGAGTTGCGTGGGGGATGGGTTGACCTTACACTCAATACTTACCTTGTTGAAATAGTTTAATCAAAGCCGACATGATCTACGAAATTCACCTGTATGTGCCGAAAACGGGGCAGCTCACCCCCGCGATGCTGGAGTGGTTATTCGCGAACGGACAGAGTACCGACCAACCGGAGGCGTTCTGGCCGGTGCGGAAGATCCGGCAGAAGCGGCTGGCACGGCTGATGCTTCAGCTCGACCCGACGCTGGTGCCGCTGCGCGGGCCGGGGAACGATGTGGAGCTGCATTTCCCGAATACGGAGTTGGGGATTGTGCTGTATATTCATGACCGAGGGGCGATCCTGTTCTTCCCGTACATGGCGTACAGCATTTACTCGCGGATTGTGATCGGCATCTGCTACACCTACATCCGCTACCTGTACGATACGCTGGGCTTCTGGAGCTATGACCCGCAGTTGGATGTGCTGTCGTTCGCGGATGACTTCCAGTCGATTGAGGATACGTCACGTTTGATGGATGCGGTGATGCCAAAGCTGTTGGGACAGTAATACGTTTACCACAAAGGCACAAAGAAAATAGAGAAATTCAGAGAAGTTTGAACCGCAGAGGCGCAGAGGAACGCAGAGATTTTTAACACAAAGGCTCAATGGCACAGAGGCACAGAGAAAAGAAAGACGGATCGCCAAGCAAAAATTGAACCGCAGAGACGCAGAGGAACGCAGAGAAGATTTAACGCAAAGACGCTAAGGTGCAAAGATCGCCAAGCCATTTAACACAAAGGCACAATGACACAGAGGCGCAGAGAAAAGAAAGACGGATCGCCAAGCACGCCAAGGCGAAAAATTGAACCGTAGAGACGCGGAGGAACGCAGAGAAGATTTAACGCAAAGACGCTAAGATGGAAATATAAAGTACGTCTCCCATGCGTTTAAAAAAAGAACATCAAAAATGATTCGAGGCGATAGTTAAGATGACTGAATACGAATCTCAATTACTCGATATGACGGCTGACCTTGTAGCCAGTAGAGTGTCAGAAAGGTTTTTAGCGCGTCTTTTTTCGGCAAATTCTGGACAGTGGCTAAGTGTATTGTCGTTATGTCATCAGATTGATGATCTTGAAGATCGTGTCAAGACGCTTGAAGGACATACTGAAGGGAGATTAGGCAGGCTTGATGTAGTTTATCTTGATTACCCTCAATCGCTATCTGGCGAGGGTTTCTGCATTATCTTCTTTTTTATGGATACCATAGGTTGGAGTACTCACGCAGTCTATAACAAAAGATTATTTTTACGCAAGGCAAAAGCCGTCATTTAACTGTTAATCAAAAATCGGAAGGTGGAATGAGATCGAAATAAGTGAAGGCTATAGACATTTGTGGGGGGAAATGTCATGATTAGGTGTGTTGTAGACGAATAACCTGAGAAGAAATGACACCTTTACTGGAAGCTCCCCTACAAACTGCACTACGTCCCATTCACATCGGCAACGTTTATATTGAGACTCCGCTAACCCTCGCGCCGATGGCGGGGCAGACTAACCACGCCTTCCGCACGGTTTGCCGCGAGATGGGCGACTGCGGCTTGGTGTGTACCGAATTGATTAGCAGCCAAGCGATCCACTACAAAAGCAAGAAAACTTGGCATATGTTCGACTGGACGGAAGCCGAGCGCCCGTTTGCGGTGCAGTTGTTCGGCAGCGATCCGGCGATGATGGCAGAAGCGGCCAAGCTGGTGGCTGACCACGGCGCGGACATCGTGGACATTAATATGGGCTGCTGGGTGCCGAAGGTCGTCAAGAAGGGCGGCGGCGCGGCGCTGCTGGGCGATATTTGCACGGCGACGATGGTGGTCGAGGCGGTGGTACGGGCGGTCGATGTGCCGGTGACGGTGAAAGTCCGCAGCGGGCTTGACCCCGAACACATCACGGCGATTGAGTTTGCTAAGGCGGCGGAGCAAAGCGGCGTGAAGGCCATCGCCGTACACGGGCGCACGGCTTCGCAGGGTTTTACGGGCAAGGCGAATTGGGATATTATCCGGCAGGTTAAGGACGCGGTAAGCATTCCGGTGATCGGTAACGGCGATGTGAAGAACGCTGAGGATGCCGCGCAAATGCTGGCGGAAACCGGCTGTGACGGTGTGATGATCGGGCGGGCGGCGTTGGGCTACCCGTGGCTGTTCCACGAGATCGCCCATGAAATCCGCACGGGCGAAAAGCTGCCTGCGCCGAGTGCTTCCAAACGGGCAGCGATTGCGATCCGCCACGCACAACTGAGCGTGGAAAGCAGCACGATTGGCGAACGGCAGACGATTTATGAACTGCGCGGACAGCTCACGAAGTATCATCTCGGTGTGCCGGGTGCGGCAGCCGTGCGCGAGAAGCTGGTGTTCGCGGAAACGCTGGCGGATGTCGAGGCGATCTTAACGCCGTACTTGTAAATACCAATGCGGAAAACATTAACGCAAAGGCGCAGAGAAAAGCAGAGAATTGAACCGCAGAGACGCTGAGAACGCCAAGAATAAAAGCAAAAACTAACCACAGAGACACAGAGAGAAACCTGTATTGAACCGCCAAGTCGCCAAGAACGCCAAGATTTTTAGTAATGCTTTCCATTACACGCGGCAAAAGAGGACTGGTATACCCCTTATCACGTTTGTGGTAGGAACGGTTTTAGTGCTGCTGCTGGCAGGCTGCGGCGGGTTGGGTGGCGAGCCGGTGATCGTGGCAACTCTGCCACCGGCGACAGCGATTGCGGACGCGCCGACGACCCCGCCGGATTTGGCACGCGGGGCGGAACTTTACGCGCAGAACTGCACCCGCTGCCACGGCACAAGTGGGGCGGGTGACGGCGAGTTGATCGGCACGGGCGAGGGGCAGGTGCCGACACGACCGCGCAGCTTCCTCGACGCGGTGACGACCGCCGAGCAAACACCGCTGGATTGGTACCTGACGATTACGAACGGCAACCTCGACGTGCTGATGCCGCCGTGGAAGGACGCGCTGCCGGAGGCTGACCGCTGGGCAGTGGCGCTGTACACCTACACACTGCATTACACACAGGATGACCTTGCGGCAGGGGCAGCGGTGACGGCGGGTGATCCGGTGCTGCCTGCCGACTTGCCGGATGCGTTCGGGCAGGTGCGGGTGACGGACGCGGAATTGATTACCCAAGCGGGACTGCCAGCGCCGTTCGTGAGCAGCCTGAGCGACGAGCAGCGCGAACAACTGGCGGCGTACTTGCGTTCACTGACGGTCATGAATTCTCAGCAGATGGGCGTGATCGCGGTGACACCGGTTGTCACTCCCGAACCCGTGACCACGCCGGAAGCGACCGCCGAGGCGACGCAAGCCGTCGGTACCGGCACGGTGACAGGAATGGTCACGAACGGCACGGCTGGGGCGGCGCTCGAAGGCGAGATGAAAGCCAACCTTTATGCGATTACGGCGCAAGGCGTAACCGCACCGACTGAAACGACCGTGGGCGCAGATGGACGTTTTGCGTTTGCCAACGTTGACCTGCGGGCGGATGAACAGTATTTGGTGACGGTGACCTACAAAGGACGCGGCTACGGCAGTGAGCGTAAGAATGGTGATGCGACGCTGAATGCGCTCGACCTGCCGGTGACGGTTTACGAGACGACCGGTGATACGAGTGTATTGAGTATTTCGGCGTGGGTTTCGCAAGTGCAGGTGGTACGCGGGTATTTGGAAGTCACCGATTTCATTCAGGTGGCAAATTCAAGTGACCGCGCTTATTCCACCGAGCAGATGGTGGATGCCATTCGCTACGCGGGGTTACAGGTGCCGGTACCGGACGGCGCACAAATCCTGAGCGCGGATGTGCGGAATGCGCGGTATGCGATGGGCGCGGACGGCAAGAGCGTGATCGACACCGCGCCGGTGCTGCCGGGGACGCAGCATATCTTCCAGATGGTTTACCGACTGCCGTATCAGGGTGAAGTGACCGTTGAACAGCGGATGCCGTATCCGTTTAGCGGCTCGTTCCGTTTGCTGCTGGCAACGCCGACCGCCAGCGTGTCTTCTGATGTGCTGCCGTCGATAGGGCCACAAACACTCAGCGGCGCGACATTTCAAGGGTACGGCGGGGCGCTGAATCTCGCGGC
Source organism: Chloroflexota bacterium (assembly GCA_020161935.1). GTDB lineage: Bacteria > Chloroflexota > Anaerolineae > Aggregatilineales > Phototrophicaceae > CFX2. Next base: position 319,055 of record JAIUNI010000008.1, on the reverse strand, counting down.
AGGCGGTTCAATCCGGTATACGGTGAGCGGCGGCATTGAGGGGAATACCGGCAGCGCGTCGGTAGTGAGTTCGGACAAGCTGGTGCCGCTGCTGCTGATCCTCGCGGGGGTGATCGCGGTGATCGCGGCGCTGGTGCTGCAATTTGGGCGCAACCGCAAGCTCAGTGTACAGACGAGCGCGGACGGCAGCGATAAGCTGATCGACGGTTTGGTGGCGCAGATTGCCGAGTTGGACACGAGCTACCATGCGGGAACAGTGGATGAGGCGACGTACCAAAAGCGGCGGGAACGGCTTAAAGCGCGATTGGCGACGTTGATTGATGAAGATAGTCAATAGTTAACAGTTGTTAGTCAACAGTCAAAGGCAGTTGAACCGCAGAGACGCGGAGGACGCAGAGAAATACGGAGAGGGATAAACCGCCAAGTCGCCAAGATCAATGCGGAGAGCTTTTAACACAGAGGCACAATGACACAAAGGCGCAGAGAAAAGGCGGAGAAAATTCACCACAGAGACGCGGAGGACGCAGAGAAATACGGAGAGGGATAAACCGCCAAGTCGCCAAGAACGCCAAGGCAATACAAGATTGACCACAGAGAAAGACTGAGGGGGAGCGAGATGAGTTTGGAATTTTTGAAGCGGATGTTGAACGCACCGGGGCCGTCGTCACAGGAGACCGCACCGGCGCGGGTGTGGCGGGATGAAGCGGCGACGTTTGCCGACGAAATCCTGACGGATGTGCGTGGGAATTCGTTCGCCGTGTTGAAGGGCGGCGTGCCGCGTGTGCTGCTGGCGGGGCATATCGACGAAATTGGCGTGATCGTCAGCTATATCGACGATGACGGGTTTATCTCGTTTGCGGGGGTGGGCGGCTGGGACCCTCAGGTGCTGGTGGGGCAGCGCATCCGGCTGCTGGGCAAGAACGGCGATGTCGTTGGTGTGATTGGCAAGAAGCCGATCCACCTGATGAAGAAGGATGAGCAGGGCAGCACGATTGAGAGCCTGTGGATTGATATTGGTGTGACCAGCCGTGCGGCGGCGCTGGAGCAAATCCGCATCGGCACGGTGGGGGTGATCGACGCGGCGGCCTACGAACTGCCGAACGGGCGGGTGGTGTCGCGCAGTATCGACAATCGTATCGGCGCGTATACCGTACTCGAAGCGCTGCGGCTGCTGGCAGCAGACCGACCAACCGCAACCGTTGCAGCGGTCGCCACGGCGCAGGAAGAAATCACCTTCGCGGGGGCGTATACGGCGGCGTTCAGCTTCGAGCCGGAGACGGCGATTGTGGTGGATGTGACGCACTGCACCGATTACCCGACGGCGGATAAGAAGCTGGCAGGTGAGGCCAAGCTCGGCGGTGGGCCGGTGCTGGCGGCGGGTTCGGTCAACAGTCCGGTTGTCCACCAGATGCTGTTGGAACTTGCCGAGCGTGAGAATATTCCGTACACCGTGAAGGTTAATCCGGCGCGGTCGGCAACTGATGGCGACGCGATTCATCTTTCGCGGGCGGGGGTGGCGGTGGGCGTGGTTTCGATCCCCAACCGGTATATGCATTCGCCGAACGAGATGATCCAGATGAGCGATGTTGACCATGCGGCACAGTTGATCGCGGCGTTCGTGCGGTCGCTGTCGGCGGAGACGGATTTCATTCCGAGGTAAGTGTTATGGGTTATTTCATGCGGTATATCAGCACGGATGCGCGTCCGGTGACGTTTGCGACGTTGGATGAAGTGCTGGCGGCGATTGATACGAAGTACACGCTGCGTGCGACCGATTTGGATGAGCTGGTGGAAGTGCTGCACGACGGGCAGCTTTACGGGCAGGTGGAGATCGACTCGCCGGAAGATGAGCTGTTCGAGGATGACATCAGCGCCTTTACCGAAATGCTGGGTGAACCCAAGACGGATGCGGAACGTACCGTCGCGGCGGCGCTGGTGGCTGCCCAGCAGATCGTTGCGGTCGAGATGTTCTGGGAAGGCTCAGACGGCGAGATGACGTTCAGTAAATTCGACCCGCTGTGGGATTGGTTATTCGCTAACCGCACTGGCATTTTGCAGGCGGATACCGAGGGTTTTTATAACACCGAAGGGCTGCTGGTCGAGCGGAAGTTTATGATCTAATTATTCACAGGCGGTGCGGCCAGTGGTGCGGCAGAAGAAGTAAATCGGTTCATCTGCACGACCGAAATCGCGTAACTGTCCAATCGAATAGGTGAAGTCTTGCGGCGCGGTATTGTGACACAGAAAGCAGATGTTGAGGCTTTCGTCATAATCTGCGCCGCTTTTCATATCGAACGAGCCGAAGTTCCATGCGCCGCTGCGAGCCGTGCTGGTGAAGTCCTCGACTTGCCAATCGGTGCGCTTTTCGCGGACGTGGACGAAGGGCATCGGGTCGCCTTTGACATAATGACCGTCGGCATCGGTGAGGTAGCTGCCGTCGGCGTTTTTGAGCGCGTAATAGCCTTCGACCACCATGACGGTTGACGCGGGCAGAACGCGGTTGGCACGGGCGGCATCGGCACCAACGGGATTGATATACAGGTCACGGATGGTGCCGTCGGGGCGCTGCACAGTGGAATACAGGACGAACGTGTCGCGGTAGTTTTGCGGGTACTGGACACCGGGGAGACGTGGCGTGGCAGGTGTGGCTGCGGAACTGGCGGCAAGGGCAGCGATCAATGGGACGACGATCAGGGCGACGAAGCCGATGAGCAGCGTGCGGCGGTTGGCGAGAGCGGACGTAATCATAACCTCAGTCTGACATGAAATGCTTACAGAAGTCTATCCTGTTAATTTTAGCACACAAGCATCTTGAATCGCAGAGACGCAGAGGAGTACGGAGAGATTTTTAACACAGAGGCACAATGACACAAAGGCACAGAGGGGAATATGAACCGCAGAGGCGCGGAGAACGCAGAGGCATACGGAGGCATTTTTAACACAGAGGCACCATGACACAAAGGCACAGAGGGGAATATGAACCGCCAAGTCGCCAAGAACGCCAAGAGAATACGGAGGGATTTTTAACACAAAGGCACAATGGCACAAAGACACAGAGCTTTAACGCAAGGAATGCAAAGCGATTGAACCGCAGAGGCGCGGAGAACGCCAAGAGAATACGGAGGGATTTTTAACACAAAGGCTCAATGGCACAAAGGCACAGAGGGGAATATGAACCGCCAAGTCGCCAAGAACGCCAAGTGAATACCGAGAAGGTTTTAACAAAGAGGCTCAATAGCACAAAGGCACAGAGGGGAATATGAACCGCCAAGTCGCCAAGAACGCCAAGTGAATACCGAGAAGGTTTTAACAAAGAGGCTCAATAGCACAAAGACACAGAGGTGAAAAAAGAGTGCCTGTTTTACAGGCAATAACAGGCAAAATGGGTGTGATTTTGGGCGATTTGTGAAGGCGCGGTTAGAATCCGCAAACCCAATTCAAACGTTGGAAGTCATCAAGAATGTCAAGCGACACCAACTCAATTCGCATCCGAAGTAGAGTTGAGTTTGCTTTTTATGGTGGCAATGCGTTCTTCCAATGGCTTTACATGACCGGGAAGGTCGCTGCTCGCAAGAGCTTCGTCCAGATATTGCAGCGCAGTTGTTGGGTTACCCATCTCATCATACAACTCGCCGATGTGTTCGAGGCTGTTGGTGTAAATGAAGTGACTAAATCCGGCCCACGATTTTTGATTATCACGTGCTTGACCCAGAAGCGTCACAAGTTGCTGATATAAATCGACTGCTTCTTGCTTGTTGCCTTGCTTTTCCGATACATGAGCCAAGATGCTCAGGCAGCCGCAAATCTCATCAACATCGCCACTTGCTTGAGCAACCGCTAATGCTTGCTGGTAGTAACTGATACTTCGGGAGAGGTCTGGGTGTTCTCTGTAGGCATGTCCCCACCAAATGAGGACAGAAGATTGAGCGCGTGAGTCATTGCTGGCTTGGGCAGCGGTGAGTGCTTTTTCAAAGTGCGTCGTCATTTCTATCTGATGACCGAGCGAGGCATGTAGGGTTGCGATGTCGGTCAGAATGGACGCGAGTTCGACGTGGTTATCATGCTTATTGGCAATCGTCCGCGCCCGATTGTAATACTCAAGCGCTTCAGGACTTTTGCCTACTTTTTGATACGATTCGCCCAATTTACATAAAATGTGGACTTCATCCTTGTCTTTTTCGAGCTTCTGAGCGAGTTTCAATGCTTCTTGATAATAATGAATGGCCTGCGGAACATCATCAAGAAAATTGGTGTACAGGTCGGCTAGAAAACTCGTTACCTGCCGTGCCTGTAATTCGCCATTTGGCTGCTGAAGGCTAATTTCAATGGCTTGCTTCATGCAGTTAATCGCTTGGGGATATTCCTGAAGGACGCTGAGTGAAATGCCTGAGCGAAAAAGACGCATCGTATCACCCATTTCGAGGGCGAGGGCGGCGGCACGTTGGTGGGTTAGTATCGCCTGTTGATAATCGTGCTGCTGGTTGTAGAGATCAGCCATTTTGTAGAGACTCTCGAACTGCTGCTCGGCGTTTGCTTCTTGCTGTGCGCGTGCTAATTTTTGTTGTTGGTCGGCGATCTGCTGCTGAAGGTCGTTCATGGTTACACACTCCACGCCGCATTTTGGAGGACGACACGGTAGCCATCGGCATCTTCAAAGGTCTTGCCCTGTTTGTCCCAATAGGGGTTGAAAGACGGAACGGCTTCATAACCGTGCTGCGCCATACGCTCGATGGCTTGCTGCCACACGGCGGCATCCGGCAGGTAGAACACGAGCAGGTTATCCTGCGTCGGGGCGCGTCCGGCGGCGTGACCGCGCTTGACGGTGAACTCCAGATGATAGGGTGCGCCGCGATGCCCCAGCATCACCCCATCAAACCCCTCATGATCCTCGAACGAGGCGATCACCTCGAAGCCCAAGCCGTCGCGGTAGAAACGCAGGATGCCGGACAGGTTATCGGTGGGTCGGGCGACGCGCAGGTGTGGGAACATGGGCAGCCTTTATGCGGGTGAGACGAGCATTTCCATGATGGCGTTCTGGGCGTGCAGCAGGAAGTTCTTCGCCGCGTAATTCTGGCACAGCGGCGACTGCATGGCTTCCGCCGAGACTTCTTCGCCGCGTGTGACAGGCGGGCAGGGTAGGAACAGCGCATCCTCACCCAGACGTGATAGGTGTTCCAGCGTGATCTGATACGGCAGGTATTGGTCGCGGATGTGTTCTTTTGACCGTTCCGGTGTAGGCTTCGGCCAAGCATCAGTGTAGATCAGGTTCGCGCCAACGAGCGCCTCATCAAGATCGGTGGTGACGGTGATCGAGCCGAGCGCACCGGTACTCAGGACACTAATTAGCGCGGGTGTGGCGAGGTCAGCTTCCGGCGCGACCTGTGTGACGTGAATGGGAAAACGCGCGGCGGCTTCAAACCAGCTCATGCACAGGTTGGTGATTTCGCCCACGAACACCACTTTCAGCCCGTCGAGGCTGGTACGCTGGCGGCGGATGTACTGCAAGTCGCCCATGATCTCGCACGGGTGGCTGAAGTTGGTGCGGGCGTTGATAACAGGGATAGCGGTGTTCGCCGCGAGGTACGTCAGGTCTTCGTGGTTGGGCGCACGGACGACCAGCAGCGAGTACCAGTTTTCGAGGTAGTGACCAATGTCCTCCAGTGGTTCCTGCACGCCGAGTTCGCCGGGGATGTACGTCACCTGCCCGCCCATGACCTTCGCACCGACTTCGAAGGCGAGGCGGTTGCGGAAGCCCTGCCCGTAAAACCATAGGCCGACCTGACGATCCAGTAACGGCTGCGGCATGTGGTGGTGCTGCCAGCGCGTATAGAGGATGTCGGCACGGTTGAGCAGGTGTACGAGCTGGTCGTTGGAAAAGTCGAGCAGGGAGATGAAGTTTTTCATAATGAGCTGCCAGCTTTCAGTCATCAGTCGCCAGTCAAAAGAAGCGATAATAGGGAAGGTTGTTATACTGAGCCACGTTCAATTACCAATCGGCGCAATTCAGCAGGAATATAGGTCGTCATTTATTTCATTTCGGGGTGCTTCATGCGTGTCTTGGCTTTAAGAAGAGTCATCATGTCATCAGCACGGATGAAATCAACCCATTCGAGTTCTTCATCAGCCGATAGTCCAGCCTCTCGCTTACGGTTTAATAAATCAAGGGCGTGCGCTTCCAATTCTGACGGTAGGCGGTATGCAATAATAGCTTCAGGTGAAGGCTCAGTCGCCAGAAAATCTGTTAGTACATGGAAAATTGTTTGTGGGTGTAGACCGCATAAAGCTATCCTTATCCAACCTTGTTTGGAATTATAACATGAAATTGAGGTGCATATTTTTTGGTTTGGCACAACTTAGGGTAGGCTTTGTACGTATTAGAGTGTGACAGGAAAGGGACTCCATATGACATCCGACTTGGATTACCGCGCGATACGCAAACGGGTTGAAGAAGGGGTAAAGCGGCAGAAACGCATTACGCGGACAACGCTGTTCGTGGTGAATTTGTGCCTTTATATCCTGTTCTTGATTATCGGTTGGGGCATTTTCTTGAGCAATAACGGAGCGGAGTTGAGCGCATCGGTAGCGGTAGGGCAATCCGACAGCCCGCTAATTGGCGCGATGATCATGCTGAGTATGGCAGGGTTTTTAAGTCTCATGTTTCAAGCGATTGGCCTCTCGCTCGATACGAAGATGGGAGAAGAAAGTATGCGCGAGAAGCTGGTGGCGCGGGAGATCAACCGTGAGATGCTCAAAATGGGCTTAGATGAAGCCGACGAAACCGATAAGCGCAAAGGCATGATGCGGCTGACGGACGACGGCGAGTTGGAGACGGTTGACGAGGTGCTGGCAGCGGAAGAAGAAGTGCTGCTTAAGCGTGGCGGGAAATAATCCGTAGCGGAATACATATTGAACCGCAAAGACCCTGAGGTGTCACGCGGTTGGGAAAGCAGGCAGGGCATGTCACAGGAGATGGATTACAAAGGGATGCGGGAGCGTGTGGAGGCCAGCGTCCGCAAAGAAAAGAATCTCGTCAAATTCTTGTTGTTTACGGTGAACCTCGGTTTGTTCGTCCTTTTCGTATTTATGAGCTGGCAGATGTACCTGAACAACGGGGGTACGCCGCCCAATTGGGAAGATTTTATCAATTGGCCGGGGATAACCCGAACGCTGACCAACCCGAGTACCAGTGCGCTGGTGATGGTGAGCATGGGCTGGGGGGTGGCGCTGCTGCTCCAGTTTATAAGCCTGATTATGGACTCACGTTGGGGTGAACGCTCGATACGTGACCGCGCGACCGGACGTGAAATGCGGCGGGAAATGGCGCGGGTGGGGCTGAATGATCTGGAAGAACAGAGCAAACGTAAAGGGTTGATGCGGCTGACCGACGACGGTGAGCTGGAAGCCGTGGATGATGCGGATGTGGTGGAAGACGCAGAACTTAACCAACAGAATCGCAAGTGATAATCGGCAGGTTGAGACGGATTGTGAGTTCGGTGGGAGGGGCGTATGACGAAAGCGAAACACTACCCTGTCAGCAGACCGTACGTGGTTTACGCTTTCTGGGGATTGCATACGCTGATGCTGGCATTTTTCCTGCTGCTCGAAGCGGCGGGGTTTAAGATGCCGGTCGGGTCGAGCATTTTTTACTTCACATGGATCGCCATCTGGCTGATGCACGGGTGTACGCTGATGTTAGGCCGTGTTCGCCAGCGGGAAAGCGCGGACGGCGATGCCGAGGGTTCAGCCAAACGGTACTGGCGGCGGATGGTTTTAGCGGCGCACAGTTCGTTGTTTATGGCGTTCGGGCCAGCGATTTTCCTGTGGTGGTTGATGGTACGCCCGCCGGGACCGCGGCAGCCGGGTGAGGGGCAGGGCTTCTGGATTTACCCGATATGGCTGATGATCCTGCTGGCGCACAGCGGCTATGTGATGTGGCGCGAACGGGACAGCCAAACACGAAAGCCAGAGAAGCGCAAACGTGATCTATCCGACTTCAGCCATTTGACGCAAACCGACGAAGCGAGCGAAGCGCTGCATGATCATTTTTATGACGAAGATGATATAGAACCCTACCTCAAGCGCGGCTAATTCGCTTCAAAAAACCTCGTTACTAAAAGCCTCGTAAGTTTGTTGTAAGCAGATCTGCATACATTTTAGGATGTGCGATCTTTGGCTGCGGCTTGCCCTCAGATAAACAATTTCCTGCATACACCGACGACAATTGTTTAGTTTCCCTGACATTATTTTGGTTGCAAAAGCGCAGTTCGCGCATTCATAATGGGTGAAGCGGCTATTCTTTCAGGTACTGCCAATTGGTCGTGTTTGTTCATTTACCCAACATAACATCCGTTACCGCGTTGTTTAACGTAATAAATGAGATCATTTTGTAAGGATAAGCGAATGATGTTACGACGAATAATCCGGCTGGCTTTACAGGTAATCCCACTTATTTTCATTTTGACGTTATCCACTGTGGTTTCACCGGTCGCGGCGGTGACTAATCCAATGACGCTGCCAGCCGGTTTTGAAGACACGATGGCCTATGGTGGGCTGCTCGCGCCGCGTGCGTTCACCTTTACGCCGGATGGGCGTGTGCTGGCGCTGGAACGCGGCAGCGCGAACTCGAACGACAGCAACCTCGCTAGCATTCGCGTGTTCAAGAACGGGACGCTGCTGCCCACACGGGCGTATACGGTGAACACCTGCGGCGACTCGGAGCGCGGCTTGTTGGGTATCGCCGTAGACCCGAACTTTGCCAGCAATGGATATATCTACATTTATTACACCCGTCAGGCGACCACCGGACAAGCCTGCGCGTTCAATACGTTTACCAATGGCATCGCAACCGGCCCGCGCAACCGGGTATCGCGGTTAAAGATGTCCGGCGATACGGTAGTCGCGGGCAGCGAGCGGGTGCTGATCGACAGTATCATCACCGACATTGGCTACCACAACGCGGGTGACTTGCGCTTTGGCAGCGATGGGTACCTGTATATTTCGACCGGTGATGGCGGGCAGTCATGGACATCGCAGAACCTCGGCACGCTGAACGGTAAGATCCTGCGTATCCTGCCGAATGCGGCAGATGTCGGCGGTTATACGACCAACGGCAATCCCTATAACACGGCGGCGGGGTCGAAGCACTGCGTTACGATTGCCCCCGGCACGGTCAGCGGCATTTGTAAGGAAATTTACGCTTCGGGTTTGCGTAACCCCTTCCGCTTTACGATTCAACCGACGATGGGCAGCATACCGGGAGCCGGTTCGCCATTCGTGGGGGATGTCGGCGGCGGCGCGTGGGAAGAAGCGAACCAGATTCGCGCGGGTGGCAATTATGGTCATCCCGAACGCGAAGGCTTTTGCTCCGGCGGCGTGGTTTGTTCACCACCGTACCAAGCGACCACGTTCGACAATCCGGTGGCCTCTTATTCACACGTCAACATCAACGCGAATTATGACTCGGCGATTATCGGCGGCGACTTCTATATCGGCACGGCAGGTTGGCCTGCGGCGTATAACAACAATTACTTTTATGCGGATGTGGTGCGCGGGTTCATCCGGCGGTTGAGCTATAACGCGACGACTGCGGCATGGCAGACGGTGGCGGGGGACTTTGGCACAAACGGGTCGAGCATCATCGGCCTCAAGCGCGGGCCGGACGGCAACCTCTACTATCTGACCTTTACCTCTGAAATTGATCGCGTCGATGGTATCCGCCGCATCCGCTATACCTCGGCACAAAATCAGGTGCCGGTCGCCGTTATTTCCAGCGACAAACAAAGCGGCCCGCTGAGTACCGTTTACACCTTGTCGGCTGCTGGTTCGTATGACCCGGATGCCAATAACCCGCTGACCTACGTCTGGAACTTCGGCGACGGCACCAGCACGACGACATCCACTCTAACCACCACGAAAACTTACTCCACGGTTGGCAATAAAACGGTCACGCTGACAGTGCGGGACAGCGGCAGTCCGGTGGCGACATCAGCGCCCGTCACATTGGTCATTTACGCGGGCAACCAAGCCGCGACCGGCCAGATTGTGCTGACGAACTTGACGGACAACAGCCGCACGGCGAGCAGCACGTTCTACGCGGGTGACGTATGGTCGTATGCGGTGACGAACGCCAGCGATGACGAACCCCTGCCAGCCGGTGCGTTTACGTGGGAAATTGTCTTTCACCACAGCACGCACACGCATCCCTTCCTGCCGTATCTGGAAGGCTCAAGCGGGCAGTTTACCATCCCGAACACGGGCGAACTTGACCCGATTGTCTGGTACCGCGTCTATCTGCACATCACCGATTCGCGCGGACAGCGGACGACAGTGGTGAAGGATATTAACCCGATCACGGCAGACGTGACGTTTAATACCAACCCGCCCGGCGGTCAGGTGACGATTGAAGGCGCGATCTTCCCCGCGCCGCGCACGATTACGCGGGTCGTAGGGATGCGTTTCAGCATCAACGTGCCGTCACCGCAGCAGATCAGCAGCAGCAGCTATGCGTTTGCGAACTGGTCGCAGGGCGGTTCGCAGTTGCAGACCATCACCGTGCCAGCGGGCAATACGACTTATACAGCCAATCTCAACCTGTTTGTTCCCACCGCGACACCGGTACCCGCCACCAGCCTGTGGACGAACGCGACGATACCCGCGTCGGAATACAACGGGACGGCACCGATTGAACTGGGTGTGAAGTTCCAGACGAGCGTGAACGCGATGGTGACAGGCATCCGCTTCTATAAGGGGGTGGGCAATACGGGTACGCACATCGGGCGCTTGTGGGCGAGCAACGGGGCGCTGATCGCCAGCGCGACGTTCACCAATGAGACGGCTTCCGGCTGGCAGACGGTTACACTCCCTTCTGCGGTTGCCATCAGCGCGAACACGGTTTATATCGTGTCGTACAACAGCCCGACCGGTAAGTTCAGCTATAACGCCAATTACTTTAGCAGTGCGCGGACGAACGGTATCCTGACCGCGCCGAGCAGCAGCAGCGTGGGTGGCAACGGCGTATTTATGCCGGGGCCAAGCGGCACCTTCCCGACCGTCGCCGGACAAAACTACTGGGTAGATGTTCAGGTTGTGCCGGGTGGCGCGGGGGCAACTCCCATGCCGCCGCCGACCGCGACACCGATCCCACCGGCGAGCCTGTGGACGACCGCAACCGTACCGACTGTAGCCGAATACAACGGCACGGCACCGATTGAACTGGGTGTGAAGTTCCAGACGAGCGTGAACGCGCTGGTCACGGGTATGCGCTTCTGGAAAAGCGCGGCCAACACCGGCACGCACGTCGGTCGTTTGTGGGCAAGCAACGGGACACCGATTGCCACATTCACCTTCACGGGTGAAACGGCTTCCGGTTGGCAGACGGTTATGTTCCCATCACCCATCGCTATCAGCGCGAACACGGTGTATGTCGCCTCGTACAACAGCCCGACAGGTAAGTTCAGTTACACAGCGAATTACTTTAGCAGCGCACGGACGAGTGGTATCCTGACCGCGCCGAGCAGCGGCAGCGTGGGGGGCAACGGTGTGTTTATGCCGGGGCCAAGCGGCACCTTCCCATCTGCCGCCGGACACAACTATTGGGTGGATGTGCTGGTGACGGCGGGCGGCGCAGGCGCAACCCCGATGCCGACCCTGACACCGATTCCGACCCTGACACCGATTCCGACCGTGACCAAGACCCCGACCCCGATACCGACCAGCACGCCGGTAGGCATGAATACGCTGTGGACAACCGCAGCGACTCCGGCGGTCGCCGACGTGGCGGGAACCTCGCCGATTGAGTTGGGCGTGAAGTTCCGCACGAGTGTGAACGCGCTGGTGACGGGTATCCGCTTCTACAAGGGCGCGACCAATACGGGTACGCATACCGGACACCTGTGGACAGGTAACGGGACGCTGCTCGGCACGGCGGTGTTCATGAACGAGACGGCTTCCGGCTGGCAGACGGTCACATTCGCGACACCGATTGCCATCAACGCCAACACAACCTACATCGCGTCGTACTACAGCCCGACCGGACGCTTTAGCTACACGGGGAATTACTTCGTGAACGCGGTCGTCAGCGGCATCCTCACCGCGCCGGATACCACATCGTCCGGTGGGAATGGGGTGTTCACACGCGGGGCGAACGGCAGTTTCCCCGTTACAGCCAGCAACGCGAATAACTTCTGGGTGGATGTGATGGTCATGCCGAACGGCATCAATGCACCCACTGCCACACCGCCGCCAACATCAACACTGCCTGCGTTCCCGACAGTGCCGCCTCTTGCTTCGCCCACGCCGGGTTCAGGCGGCAATACCGTGACTGTGAGCATCGACAGCGGCATCAATGATGTGAATGAAGTCAGCGGCACGATGGACTCGACCAACAGCACACTATGGATTGGCAGCGCGGGGACAACCAGCAGCTACACGGGCTTACGCTTTAGCAGCGTCAACATTCCCAAGACGGCGACCATTACCTCCGCGCAGTTGCAGTTCTACAGCGTCAACCAGCAGTGGATTGCCATCAACCTGACCATCGCGGGTGACTCTGCGGGTAACAGTGCGGTCTTTGCCGCGAACGCCTTGCCTTCGCAGCGGGCGCTGACAACGGCGCGGATTGCACACACTTCGGACGAAGCGTGGTCAGCCAATACATGGTATACGCTGGCGGACGTAAAGACGATTGTGCAAGAGATGATTAACCTCGGCGGTTGGCAAAGCGGCAACCCGCTCACGCTTATTCTGCAAGGGGATGGCGGGTGGGGACGCAAGTACGTCCGCGCGATTGAAGGTGGCAGCAGCGGCGCGGTGCGCTTGGTCATCACCTACACCAACTAAGTTAGGCTCCGAAAGGGGGATACGGCGCGGCTGTATCCCCTTTTTTGATTCAGAAGCGCGTGTTCTCGCGAACCATCCAATGTTAAATTGCGTATAACGCTAGGGGAATTGATCGCGTTTCAGTTATAATGACGGTGATGCTTTAGCCAATGTGGGAGCGAATAAGGGCATGGCACTAAACCCCGGACAAACGGTAGGGCCTTACCAGATTGTTGGGCAGCTTGGGCATGGTGGGATGGCGACCGTTTATAAGGCGCACCACCCACGGCTTGATCGTTTCGTGGCGATTAAGGTGATGCACAAAGCCTTTCTGGACGATGCTGGCTTCCTCGCACGATTCGAGCGTGAGGCGCAGATCGTCGCCAAGCTGGAACACCCCCACATCGTACCGGTGTATGACTTTGACGAGGTTGAAGGCCAGCCGTTTTTGGTGATGAAGATCATCGAGGGCGAAACGCTGAAGCGCGTTCTCTCACGCGGGCCAATGCCGCTGCCGGATATTACCCGCGTGATGGATGATATTGCCTCGGCGTTGACGTATGCCCACCGTAACGGCGTGCTGCACCGCGATATTAAACCCTCGAACATCGTGATTGATGCCAACGGTGTGCCATTCCTGACGGACTTCGGGCTTGCGCGGGTGGCGAAGGCGGGTGCTTCCACCTTGAGCGCCGATATGATCCTCGGTACGCCGCAGTATATTTCGCCGGAACAGGCCAGCGGACAAGCCGAGCTTGACCCGCGCACGGATGTGTATTCGCTGGGCGTGATCTTATACGAGATGGTCGTGGGGCGCGTGCCGTATAACTCGGATACACCCTATGCCGTCGTGCATGACCATATTTATACCGATTTGCCACTGCCCAGCACGATTAATCCGGCGGTGCCGCCGCAGGTGGAAGCGGTGTTAGTCAAGGCGCTGGCGAAGAAACCGGCTGACCGCTACGACACGGCGGTCGATATGGTCAACGCTTTCAAACAGGCGTGTGCGGCGGCAGGTTTGACCGCGCTGCCGGAGAACCGGAATGAGGTTGCGGCGCAGTCGTTCTCGCGGATGCAGGATGGACTGCTGGATGACGTGCCGACGGTGAGTACCGAAACGCCTGTCAAAGCCGCGCCTGTCCAACCGAGCATCCCCGCGCCGCTGCCGCCAAAGCCGCCCGAACCCGACGTGCCGTCGCATGTGGACATTCGTACCAAGCGGCGGGGCGAGGGCAAACGCCAGCACAAAATCTACGAATTCAAGTTTGACAGCGGCAACGACTGGAAGCGGCTCGGCGAACGCATTAAAGAGAATGTCGAAAAAGGCGCGACATGGGCGGAAAGTTTAGGCGCGTCGATTGAAGAAGCGGCCAAGGAAGGCGCACGGTCGGCGGCTTATGAAGCGAACAAACCGCCAACGCAAATTTCTGCGGAAGAACGCATCCGCGAACGGATTGAGAAGAAGTACAAAGAACGGGCAGGGGTGATTGCCCACGCCATTCCGTATATTGTGGTGAACTCGGTGTTGTGGTTGGTCTTTCTCAGCAACCCCGGTGACGGTTTCCCGTGGCCGATTTTCCCCACGTTCTTCTGGGGCATCGGCATGGCGATTCATTTCTTTAGCTACTACAACAAATATGGGGCGGGCGCGGCGCGGTTTGAGGAAGAAATTCAGCGTGAGATTGACCGCGAGCGCGAACGCAGCCTTATATACGAGAAGCCGAAGAACGATGTACCGATGCGCCTGACGGATGACGGCGAACTCGAAGAAATTCCAGAGGATGAGATTAGTCGGGCCGCCAAGCGCAAACGCAGCTACTAACGACGCTACTTGAGCGACCCCTGTTACGTATTAACGAGTAGATAAGGTATCTTAACTATGAAGGATCGTAACGTGGCAGATACAGACTTGTACGACGAAATTCGACAGCGCGTCGAACAGCGCCATAAAAAGCGCCAAGAACTGATTATTCATATCATCAGTTATGTGCTGACGAATATTGCCTTCTGGATATTTTTCAACGGGGCAAGCTGGGTCGCGTGGATCACGGTGGGTTGGGGCATTGGCCTCGTCGCGAACATTTTTGAGTACTACAACAAATACGGCGGTGGCGCAGAACGGCGTGAAGCGGAAATTGACCGCGAAGTCGAACGCGAAAAAGAACGGCTTGGCCTGTACGAAAAGCCCAAGAACGACAGCCGTATGCGCTTATCCGATGACGGCGAAATTGAAGAAGTGGTCGAAGACGATGCAGATTACGCCAGCGAGCAGCAGCGGCGCGGTTAAACGGCGGTTGAGCGGGGTATCTAAGGGGAATATATGGACCCTGAGTATGAGGAAATCCGCGAACGGATTAGTCGGCGGTACAATAACCGTGCTGAATTTCTGAGCCATCTGGTAGCCTATGCTGCCATCAATGGCTTCATCTGGGGTGTGCTGGGGCCGAGTGGTATCTACTTTACATTGGCTGCTATCCTTAGCGGCCTGTGGGGAACCGGCTTGGTGATTCACGGCGTTCAATTCGTGCTGAAGGAAGCCCAAGAAAGGGCGATTGAACGGGAAATTGAACGCGAACGCGCGTGGCGGCGTAATATGGATCAAGTACCGGACGGCGAGATCAAACGTAAGCGCGACCGCTTGACCTTGAACGATGACGGCGAACTGCTGGAGATTATCGAGGACGATGTTCCGGTGAGGAGACGGCGGTAATCCGAAGGGCGACTTCGTGACGTAAATAGCCATTTTGGACTATACTATCAACAAGATAAGCAAGGAGGGTAGCAAATGGTGATGAATCCGGTTGCCGTTGTCCAGCGTGAAAACGCCCGCTTGCAAGCCGAAAACGATCTACTGCATAAAGAACTCAAAAGTTTACGGGATTTTGTTGATATTCTGAACGAGTTAGCAGACCGTTCAAGGACGGTTGTCTCGGATGAGGCGCTGCTGCCGCTGCTTGAATCGACCTTCACCAAAGCGCTGGGTTTGCTGAACGCGCCGGATGGCTCACTGATGCTGCTGGATGAGGACACCAATGAGCTGGTGTTCGTCCTTGTACGTGGTTCGTTGGCGGGGTCGCTTAAGGATTACCGTGTGCCAGCCGATGAGGGCATCGCCGGATGGGTGATTAAGCAGCGGACGACGGCGCTGGTGCGGGATGTGCGGCGTGATGGTCGCTTCTCCGATTCGGTTGACTCCACCTTTAAGTTCCGCACCCAGTCGATTGCCGCCGCGCCACTGGTCGGTGACGGCAAGGTCTACGGGGTGATCGAGGCGCTCAACCAGCCGGGGGATGAACCCTTCTCAGACTCCGATCTGGCACTGCTGGGCTTACTCTGCCGTTTCGCCGGGGAAATTTTGGCGGATATTGAGCGCAAGCAGCCAGCGGAGTAAGGGCATCACTCCCCCTATTCCGCTTGTTTTCCGATATTGGATGTATCCAATCGGTTTTGCAAATGCCCCCTAAACTCCACTACAATACGATTCTTCCTTTAAGCTAGTTTTGAGGTTTATAGATGGCTGAGTCTGCGCCGCGTCACGATACGTATGCCGCGTTGAGGCTGCCGGATTTCCGGCTGTTGATCGGTGGGCGTTTGATTGCCCAAGTGGGCGAAATGATGGTATCGGTGGCGGTCAGTTGGGAATTATACGAGCGCACATCGAATGCGTTCTTATTGGGCATGGTCGGGCTGGTACAGGTGCTGCCTGTACTGCTGTTTTCGCTGCCAGCAGGTTATATCGTTGACCGCTACAACCGCAAGAATATTACTCTGATTACACAGGTCATTTTGATCCTGTGTTCGCTCTTGCTGGCCTTCCTGTCGATCACCAAAGCGCCGCTGGTAGCGATCTTTGTGGTGCTGGCGATTATTGGCACGGCGCGCGCGTTCAATAATCCGGCGGAAGGGGCGCTGACACCGCTGGTCGTGCCGGAAAAGCTGTATCACAACGCCGTCACATGGAGCAGCAGCACATGGCAAGCAGCAGCGATTTTTGGCCCTGCGGTGGGTGGGTTCATTATCGCCCTATCGAACGCTGCGGCAGCCGTTTACGTCATCAACGCCATTTCCGGCATGGCGCTCGTGACGGCGTTACTGCTCATTCGTCCGCGCCAGCAGTCGTATGTCTCGCAGGACGAAACCCCGGTGCAGGCGCTGAAGGCGGGGCTGCGCTTCTTGCGGAACAACCGGATTATCTTATCCGCCATTTCGCTGGATATGTTCGCGGTGCTGCTGGGCGGCGCGACCTACCTGCTGCCGGTATTCACGAAGGACATTTTGCATGTGGACGCGACCGGCTTAGGCTTACTGCGGGCTGCGCCGTCGGTCGGGGCGCTGGGGATGGCGCTGTTTGTCGCTCGCCGCCCACCGTTCCAGAAGGCGGGGGCAACCTTGCTGTGGGCGGTCGCGGGGTTCGGCGTGGCGACGATCATCTTCGGCCTATCGACTTCGTTCTGGCTGTCGCTGGTGATGATGGTCATCATGGGTGCGCTGGATAATATCAGCGTCGTGATCCGTCACACGCTGTCATTGGTCTTTACGCCGGACGATATGCGTGGGCGCGTGGGCGCGGTGAACTCGATGTTCATCGGCGCAAGCAATGAACTTGGCGGCTTCGAGTCGGGTGTCGCGGCAGCCCTCTTGGGGCCGGTCGGTGCCGTCGTATTTGGCGGCCTCGGCACGATTGCGGTCGTCGGGGCGATTGCGGCCTACGCGCCCGAACTGCGGCGCATGGGGCAGATCAGAGTCGAACAGGAAGCCTTGCAGCCGGACGCGGTGGCGATCCCCATTGCGGAATAAAAAAAGAGGTGTGGCCTTTATCGACCACACCTCTTTTCTTGAGAGTTCACGAACCCCTATTCGAAAATCCACGGGTCGTTGTTACGCGGCCATGAAGTCAGTTCGGCTTCGGTGAAGAAGTTGGCGACTTCGATTTGACCGTTCTCAACGCTGTCCGAGCCGTGAACGAGGTTACGACCGATTTCCAGCGCGAGGTCGCCACGGATGGTTCCGGCTTCGGCTTCCTGCGGCTTGGTCGCGCCGATGGTCTTGCGGGCGGCGGCAACGGCGTTCGTGCCTTCCAGCGCGATGACCACCACTGGCGACGAGGTGATGTAGTTCACGAGCGAGGCGAAGAAGGGGCGTTCGGCGTGAACGGCGTAGTGCTTTTCCGCCAGTGGGCGCGAAATACGCAAGAACTTCATGCCGATGATCCGCAAACCGCGCTGTTCAAAGCGCTTGATGATTTCGCCAGTGAGGCCGCGTTGGACGGCATCCGGCTTAATGATGATAAATGTACGTTCCATGATGTTCCTTTCAGCAAGAGGTTGACAAGATAAACGGGTCGCAGTTGACCCGTTTAATCGGTAATACCTAAACGATTGACAGCCGATTATAGCTGATTGAGTGCCTTCCGGTAAGTATCAAGCGCCGCTTGCAGCTTGCCCTGACGCATGAGCGTATCGCCCAGCACACGGTAAACGGCGGGGTTGGTCTTGAATTTGTCGGTCAGCTTACCCAGATCATCCGCCACATCATCCAACGAAGCGTTGGCGCGAATGAGCGTTTCGTACTGGGGCAGGCTGGCATCCAGATTGTTGCCGGTCGCGTGGGTACGTGCCTCGCGCAGGACGGCAGCCGCGTCGATATTTTGTGCGGCGACCGGAACCGGCGCGGGAGAAGCACGTACCGGCACAATCGCGGGCGGCGGTGCGGCGGGCGCGGCAGGGGTGATGACCGCTGGCGGTGGTGCCGAGACGACCATATCGTCATGGGTCGCGGTGATGGTTTGCTTGAGCCAGTCGGGAATATCGTCCGGCTCGACATCGACATCCGCCAACCAATCCGGCACATCCGAACTGACAGGCGTGGTTTCGGTAATTTCCATCGTCAGCCAGTCGGGCATTGGTTCCGCAGCGGGTTCGGCTGGTGGCTCAGACACAGCAGCCGGTACGGTAACGGGTGCATCGCTTAAGCCACCCAACCAGTCGGGAACGGTGTCCAGTGTACCCGCAGGCACTTCGGTTTCCGGCGGCAGTGAAGCGGCTTGCAGTTGGGTCGTGGTTGATATAACGGGCATGGGCGGCGCGGCCTGTGCAGCGGGTGGCGCGGCTTCGCCGTGTGCCTGATGATATTCCATTTCGAGCGCTTCCACCCACGGGTCGTTCGGGTCGAGCAAACCGGAAGCATCCGGCTTAACCTGTGATACGGGTTCGGGGGTGGTCGATGGCGTGAAGCCGACCGTATCTGCCCATGTTTCGGAAGCAGGCGCGGCGAAAATGCTGTCGAGTTCGTCGCCATCCGGCTCATCATCCTTGAGCCAATCGGGAATATCGGTGACGTTCGGCGGCTCTAAGATCGCGTCGATCAGCGCCGGTGTTTGCGCGAGTGGCGCGGCAGTCGGTGCCGGTTCTTCGGCGGGCATCGAGTCGCCAACCTGCTCGATCAGCCAATCGGGGAGATCAGCCTTCACGGGCGGCGCGTCGGGATCGTAATCGCCGGAGAGTTCTTCGGGTTCTTCGCGGCTCGCGCCTTCCTTAAGCTGCCGCTGCATCCACGCTTCCATCTGGTCATGCGGGACAAGTTCGCCGCGTTTGAGTGCTTGCTGAATATCGGTGTCTGACATCTGGCTCACCGGTGCGGCTGGCGCTGCGGGCGGTTTTGAGGAGACAAAGGCTTGGGTCGCCAGTGAGTCCAACCACGCCGCCGGATCAGACGGTTCCGCCTCGGCGAAGGGCGATGCCTGCTTCGGTGGCTCAGATTTCGCTGGCGGCACAGGCGAGTCGAAGGTGTAGCTGGAATAGCCGGACTCTGGCGCGGCGGGTGCTGCGACCATCGGCGGCAGGTCAAGGTCGGCTTCGGTGGTGAATTCGTCCTCGCTCACACCCTGCCGCTTGGCGAGGCTTTCCAGCCAATTGACCGGGTCCATTTCGGTCGAGGTGGCAGCCGGTTCCGGTGTATCTTGGACACCCTGTTCTTGGGCGAGGTTTTCCAGCCAGTTGACCGGATCGGTGGTCGCCGCAGCACTTGGCACGACATCCGCTTGGTTCTGGGCGAGGTTTTCCAGCCAGTCAACCGGATTATTGGCGGCTGCTGCTGGCTCGGACGGTTCAAGTTCTTTACCGAGCGATGACAGGTCAAATTCGGGTATCGCGTTGCTTGAATCGACCGCGAGGCTTTCCAACCACGAGAGGCTGGCTCCGGCTGGTTCCGGCGCGGGTTCATCGTCTTCCACCGGTTCGGGCGGCAGTTCGTTATCCATGCCGAGGTTCGCCAACCAATCCGGCGCTTCGGCAACCGGATCAGGATTATCGAAGATCGAAAGCTGTGCCGCACTGGGCTGCGCGGCAGGAGGTTCCGGCGCTTTAACGGGCGGTGGTTCGGGTGCTTTGACCGGTGGCGGCTCTGGCGCTTTGGCTGCGGGTGGTGGCACTGCTGCTTTGGGCGCAGGCGGCGCGGCGGCGGCTGCCGGCTTGATCGGTACACCGGGGCCGATCTTCTTACCGCGATCTTTGCCTTCGGACGGGATATAACCCGGTTCGTCAATGACAACCGAGTCGGGGTCAATTTCGGGAATGTCTATATTCGCATCCGTGGTGAAGCCAGCGCTGTCCGCGCCTTGACGCTTGGCAAGGCTCTCCATCCACGCCATGATCTCCTCAGGAGTCATTGCGTCAAAATTGGGTGCATTATCCGCCATCGCTCAATCCTCTCAGCAACAAGTTGCCCGCGCGGTCACTGTAACCACGGCGGAATATCCACATTATCGGCTTCGCTATCACCTGCTGGCTTGTCGGGCTGTTCAGTCGGTTTACGCAGCCAAGTCGGTAGGCGCGAGAAGACAAATCGTCGCAGCGCGGTTTTATCCGCGACGACGGTCACTTGCTGCGACTCTTCGTTCACAATATCGAGCAGCCAACCAAACTCAGGCCGGACTTTCGCATCTTTATCGGCTTTCTCGGCTGCTGCTTTACGGGCAGCAGGCAGGAACTCGGTTTCAACAGGTTCGTCTTCCGGCGCGTCGTAATCCACATCCAGCCCCGGAACCATCGCGTTCAACCAATCCGGCGCGTTGCTGGCGGGTGCGGGTGCGGCTGGCATATCTTCCAGCGAGTCGTTTTCTTCCCACTCGAAGGTCGGTTCGGCGCTCGGCTGCTTGCCCTGAACCGCCGTCAGCCAATCCGGTACGTCGCTGGCGGTTTCTGGTTCCAGTTCGTCCGCTTCGTCCCATTCGTCGTCGGAGAGTGGTTCGTCAGCACTCATTTCTGGTTCAACGGGCATTTCGGTCAGCCATTCCGGCATCGGGTCAGCCGTCACACGGGCGATGACATCATCACCACTGGCGGGCTGCCAATCCTCATTCGCGGCGGATTCGAGTTCTGCGCCGGTTTCACCTTCTGGTTGAAGTGCCGAGAGCCAGTCGGGTGTATCGTCCTGAATTGGGCTGATCGGTTCCGGTTCCAGCGTCGATTCCTCGCCGATATTCATGCTCGACAGCCAATCCGGTTGGTCATTCGATGCCACCGGTTCGATGACCGGCTCAATTTCGTCATCGTCGGGCTGCATGGCGCTCAACCAGTCGGGTGTGTCGGCTGCTGTCAGGGGTTCGTCGTCCGCCAATGGTTCATCACTGGGCGTTTCGATAGTACTGAGCCAATCCGTCTGCATACTGGAAGTTACGGGTTCAACGACCGGCTCAATTTCATCATCGTCGGGCTGCATAGCGCTCAACCAGTCGGGCGTGTCAGCCGCAATCGGTTCGGCTTCGGGTTCATCCTCGGCAGGTGCCATGCTGGACAACCAATCGGGCGTGTCAGCAGCGGCGATGGGTTCGGCCTCTGGCTCATCGTCATGCGGAAGTGCGCTCAACCAATCGGGTGTGTCAGCAGCGGTGATGGGTTCGGCTTCGGGTTCATCCTCGGCAGGTGCCATGCTGGACAACCAATCGGGCGTGTCAGCAGCGGTGATAGGTTCGGCTTCCGGCTCGTCGTCGTGCGGAAGTGCGCTCAACCAGTCGGGCGTGTCAGCAGCGGCGATGGGTTCGGCTTCCGGCTCATCGTCCGTACTCCGCATCGAGGATAGCCAATCGGTTGTGCTGAGTTGGGCCTCCGGTTCACTGATTTCCATACTGGAGAGCCAATCGGGTGTGTCGGCTGCTGCCGTGAGTTCAGATGCGGGTTCAGCGGATAACCATTCGGGCGTATCGTCCGAAAGCGGTTGTGAACCTTTAGCCGTATTTTCATCAATGCTGGCAATCCAATTGGGAATATCGGCGGTGCCGAACGCTTCGACCTCTGGCTCGACCTCGGCCTCGGCAGCCGACAGCCAATCCGGTACTTCGCTCTTGTCGCCAACCGTCGGTAACTCATCGGCGGTGGACATCCACTCGAAGCCGTTCTCATCAATCGTGTTACCAGCATCCGGCTTGGCATCCGGTTGCAGTTCAGAAAGCCAATCGGGTGCAGCGGTGTCTGCGGGGGTCATCGTCGGCAGGTCAGGTTCCGGTGCCGGTTCTTTACCCAGCCAATCCAGCATTCCGGTTACGCCGGTGGATGCGGGCTGCGTCGTTTCGCTGCTATCAAGGTCAGGCAGGTCGGACATCCACTCGATGTCATCCACCTCACCGGAGCCAACCGCGTCAACCGTTTCGGATGCGTTTAGCCAATCGGGGAAATCCTCGGCCGGGGCGACTTCGGATGCACTCGAAGTATCCATCCATGTAAACGAATCGGACGGTTCAGGTTCTGACTCAGGTTCGGATGACAACCAATCCAGTGGGTCTTTTTCATCAGCCATAGTGTCCTGCCATTCTGGCGTTGCAGCCGTAGGTGAATCATCCGCTGTGGAAAGTGGTTGTGCTAATGTAGGTGATTGATTATTGACCAGCGACTCAAGGTTAAAAGCCTCGTCAAGCAAGCTGTCATCGGATAACCAATCAAGGGGTTCGTCATCATTCAGTTCAGCGCTGGAGGGAACATTTTCAGTCGCGTGCAGCCACGCCAGCGGATCATCGTCGTCGCTAGCCGGGAGTTCGTCGGTGGAGACGTAAGGCGCTGCGGGTACAGGCGCATCCTGTTCGACGATCATATCATCGCCGTAGCCTTGCAGCCACGCTAATGGGTCAGCATGATCGGCCTCTTGCAGCGCGAGGTTATCTTCTTCCGCGCCAAAAATATCGTTGTCGGCGCGGGCAGGGGCTTGTTCGTCAATTTCGACACCGCTGCTGCGGAGCCATGCCAGCGGATCGCTGTCAGCATCCGATTGGATGGTGCGTTCGCGGCGGAAGGGCAGTTCTTCATCGGGGATTTCGGCTGGCGGCACGAGGCTCGCGAGATCCGGTAGTTCACCGGTGAAGGTGGGTTCGTCATCGGTTGGGGCAAGCTGGTCAGGGGTTGACGCGAGGATTTCATCCATAAAGGACGGCATGGGTTCCGGTGCTGGCATTTGCTCCGGCAGCGGGGTGAGCCGCCCCGTAAGGCCGCGTTTCGCACCGGGGACGCTGGTTGGCGCTGTACCCAAGCTGCCAGTTGCCGGTTTTTCGATGCGTCCGGTTAACCCGCTTAAACCCCCCGTAGATTTGCGAACGGTTGGCGCGTCATCCAAGAAGCGCGGGTCAACATCACCCCATTCTTCGGCGGTGAGGTTCGTCTTGAAGTTTTCAGTCGCGACCACATCATCCGGTGACAGGTCATTGAGGAACGAAAAGCTGTCTTCTTCGACTTCCGCTTCCGGTTCTTGTTCTTGCATGTCGCCGCTCGCGTTGAAGTCGGTGAGCCAGTCCGGTCGTTGGCTGCTCATCTCGCGTTCGGCGGCCAGTTGGTAATCCAGTTCTTCCAGCTTGAAGGCGCTGTCGTCTACGTCCTCCCCCTGCGCCAGTTCCAGCGCGAGGTACGGGTCGAGCGACTCGATGCGCCCGATGTAACGCTGGGCATCTGAGGGGCGGGCTTCGGTCAACCACAGTGCCGCGAGCAGCGTGTTCGCCACGAGGCAGTCCGGCAGGATTTTGAGGACTTCTAGCGCCGTTTGCGCGGCTTCCACCCGCTGCCCACGATCCCAATACGTCTGGGCGAGCAGCAGCGGCAGATCAATCCGTTCGGGCGAGGTCGCACGCGCCTTTTGCAGCGTATCAATCGCCTGCTCGTAGAGGCCGTTGCGGATGTACTGGCGGGCGACGGCAGCAGCGGTGAGCTGTACTTTGCCATGCTCCACCTTCCGGTAGCGGCGGTAGAGTTCGCGCAAACGTTCAAGGATGTCTTGGTCATTCGGGGCTTGTTCAAAGGCGCGTTCCAGATGCCAGATCGCGTCATCCGGTCGCTTTTCGATGCGGTAGACTTCGCTTAAGCCGGCGTGCGCGTCACGGTCGTCGGGGAACACGCTCAAGACGCGGCGCATGACTTCGCCCGCTTCCGTCCAGCGCGAGGTGGCAACCAATGCCCGACCCAGCAGCCGGTAGGCTTGCGCGTTCTTCGGGAAATATTGCAGGATATGCCGACAGTGCAGGATGACTTCGGCGGCGCTGCCACTGTTGAGCAGGGTATCCAGTTTGGCGAGGTATTCTCGTAGGCTGATGTCTGCCATTCTGCTCTGATCCTGTCGCCAGCAAATCAAATCTGCCCGGCGTGCGGCTGTTTTGAAGATTATAACATATAATCACTTTTCGGATGTGCAAGCTATCTTAATCTACTTCATTATTCTGGATGAGAAAATGGTCAGGTCAAAAAAGCCGTTCTGGCTTTGGCAGTTCATCGTCGTTTTTCCCCTGATTTTCTCAACCGCTTACGCTCAAGAAACACCCCCGACGCTCGAAGATTTTTGGAACGGCGATGCGGAATGGGTTGTGGATGCCCTTGATGTTGGGCTGCCGGTGGGTGAAAGCGATACCCTGTATAAAGGCAACGGCGAGTATTGGTCGTACCTTCACGCCAGCGACCAATCGGCAGGGGTGGTTGACCAGTGCGGTGATCCGGTTGCGTTCCCCGGCTGCACGACGCTCTGGCGCAGCACCGACGGCGGCGAGTCGTTCGCTATGACCGCGCCGGTTTGCCTGATGCAGTGTACCCAATGCCCGTGTGACGACCAGCGCGACCACATCACCGCCCAGCAGTACCCGCGTGTGCTGGATGCCGGTGACAGGCAGTATATGGCCTACGAGTGGCACGCACAGGTCATGCTGCGCTCATCCGTAGATGGCATCAATTGGTCGGGTTGGGAATACCTCTTAACCCCCGGTGGTACATGGCCGATGTCTTACTCGGCTTGCACTTCTACCGAAACCATCGGCCCGCACCCCAACATTCGCGGTCAGGCTGATGGCTGCTTGGTTGGTGCGCCGCCGGGCTTATATGTCGAAGGCGATACGCTGTACGTGTTTGTAGCGGCGGGTTCTGCGCCGGGGCATATGCGTTGCTACAAGGGCAACCGCTACGGCGACCTCGGCAGCCTCCAACGCTGCGACACCGACCCGCTATTTAGTGGCGCGGCGGAATATGGTCCGACGGACATCACCGTTGGCGCAGCCATCGACGCTTACTTCGACTTTCGCTATGTCAGCTCCGCCGAGGTGCTGAAGGTTGGCGACCACTACTACATGACCTATGAGGGTATTCGTGGGCCGGATGTGCTGGAACGCGGCATGGATACGCAGTTTGCCCTCGGTTTCGCGCGGTCGGTCGGGGATACGATTGACGGCGCGTGGGAAAAATACCCGCACAACCCTATCCTGCAACCGACTGGCTTCAATGTTGGTATCGGTCACGCGGATCTGCTGGTCGTCGATGGAGTCACCATCATGTACACCCAAACTGGCGAGAACACACGCGGTCGCTACGCGCTGGTGTGGAAGGTGGAGTAATTTCAGAGGCAGACCTTAGGGTTACACGCTGTTGAGTAGTTGAATAGATGAACAAAGTTCTGAGGAACAAGACAATGACTGATAAAACCCTCGAATACTATCTGGCTTTACCCTACACCATCGAAATTATTCCAGACATTGAAGATGGTGGTTATGTGGCGCGGGTAAAAGAACTGCGCGGTTGCATCACACAAGCTGAAACATGGGAAGAACTGAATATCATGATTGAGGAAGCCAAAACCGGATGGTTGGAAGTGGCTTTGGAGTACGGTCATCCCATCCCAGAACCGGTAGGCGAGTTTGCAAACTAATTTGCCTAGACTCAAACCTTAAAAATATCCCGCAGCGCCAGCTTGAACCCCGGCAGCACATCACCACCGTCTAACTCGTCATCAATGCCGAGCGTACGCACAGCAGCATCGTTCGTATGGACTTCAATTTGCTGGCGGTCGGGGAAGATCAACCAGACAATCCGACTGCCATTTTTGAGATAATAATTCGCCTTCTCGCGCATTTCGACAAAGCTGTCAACCGGTGATTTGACTTCAACCGCTAAGTCAGGCATCTGAGGCACAGCGCCTTTTTTCACCACAGGCAGCAGACGTTCCTTGCTTGTAAACTCGACATCAGGCAAGCGGGCGTTATGGTCGTCTCCAATGATCTTACGCCGGACTTCAAACGCCACTCGTCCTAAACCGCGCGGGTCAACAAAAAGGCGCAGCGGCATATACACATTGCCGATAATGAGGCTGTGTTCTTCGGTGGGCATTTTTTCAGCAATCTCCCCATCAATCAGCTCAAAAAGCCGATCTGCGTGATCGGACTGCGCGATAAATGCTTCGAATTCATCAACCGTATAAAGGCGTTGTTGAATCGCCATGTATCCTCCACCTGCTCGTTAAGTTAAATTATAGCATCAAATAATGAGTAAGCTGGAACAGAATACCTGCGCTGGAATGCACGATAACCCTATTAGGCTTTTCGTACATCTTGACCACTTGCCGGAATTGAGTTGCCTGATAAACTCCCTTTAACATTTAACCCATGTTGAGGAGGGTGTTTGCATGTCTCGTAAAATGTTGTTGTGTTGTTTAATGATTGCTGCTTTTGCGGCGCTGGTTGTCCCGGCGGCTGCACAAGAAGAAACGTTTAAGATTGGCATGGTGCTCGTCGGCCCGAAGAATGACGGCGGCTGGAGCCAAGCCCACTACGAAGCCGGTCAGTACGTCGCTGAGACCGTTCCCGGTGTCGAATTCCTCGAACCGCTGGAAAATATCAACGCCGGTAACCCCGACATCACCACCGAAGCGGCAGCGACCGCGCTGATTAACGCGGGTGCGAAGCTCGTCTTCATGACCACCGACGACTACGCTGCCGAAACCGATGTGATCGCCGCCAAGTTCCCTGATGTGACCTTCATTCACGCTTCCGGTGACCATGTGTATACCGGTGTCGCACCCGCGAACGTCGGTAACTCGATGGGGCAGATGGAATGGGGCAAGATGATCGCCGGCTGCGCCGCTGGCTTGACCACCCAAACGGGCAGCATCGGCTTCGTTGGCCCGCTGCAAAACGCCGAAACCTACCGCTTGGCAGCGTCGGCTTACCTCGGCGCGAAGTACTGCTACGAAAATTATCGTGGCATGAGCGGCGCTGACCTCACCTTCGACGTGGTGTGGATTGGCTTCTGGTTCAACATCCCCGGTGTCACCCTCGACCCGACCGAAGTCTCGACCCAATTCCTCGACGAAGGCAAGGACGTGCTGATCTCTGGCATCGACACGACCGAAGCCATCACCGTTGTCGGTACTCGCGCCAAGGAAGGCCAGCAGGTTTGGGCCGTTCCTTACGACCTTGCGACCGCTTGCGATCTGGGGCCGGAAGTCTGCCTCGGTGTGCCGTACTTCAATTGGGGTCCGTCGTATAAGGGCATTGTCGAAGCTGTCATGGCTGGCACTTACAGCCCAAGCTGGGACTTCAATGGCCCCGACTGGACAGACATCAATAACCACGAAACCTCAGCGGTCGGCTTTGTCGAAGGCCCCGCTTTGAGCGAAGAAAACAAGACCTCGCTGGATGACTTCATCGCCAAGATGGCTGAATACGCTACCGATCCCGCGAACGAAGGCACGTTCTGGCTGTGGCAAGGGCCGCTGAACTACGCTGACGGCACGGAACTCGCGGCGGACGGCGTGAAGCTGCCGATGATCGCCCTGCCTGAAGAAGGCCCAAGCGTGTGGTACTTGTCGCAGGTGCTCGAAGGCATGGGCAGCACCGCCCAGTAGGGTTGTAGTTTTGAAGTAATTGAAGCGCAATGTAGGGATGAGGCACGCCTCGTCCGTACTCCAAATTCACACTCGATCTTATAACGCTATTTGGTGAGTGAGATCGAGTGGGGGTTGAAAAGCGAGTCACACGACTCGCTTTTTTATTTGCCGGTTGCTTGACACCGTTGAACTTGCGTTCTATTATTGGAATTATGTTCTATGCCAGATGGAGGAAACAATGACGCAGCAGGCTGGCATCTATGTTTTTATCGACTTTGAATGGCCGACTCCTTTTGAACAAGCCCACGCCAAACTCGCCCGCCGTCTGCATGATGCGGTGCAGGGGCAAACGTGGATTCGCGAGGTGGTTGCCGCCAGCCACGGCTTAGGCACAGGCCCCTCGTCCAGTTGGGTCTTTTGGTTGGAAAATTACGGTGCGCTCGAACGGCTGCTGCGTACACCGGATGACGCGGTGTGCAAAGCCTATACCGCTTTCTTTGAAGTCATGCCGCTGAAAGAGCAAAAGGTACGCGAAGAAGTCCTATTCCTGTAACGGAGGGCAACATTATGCCGAAGGTTCATTTCACTACCCACTTGCAGCGTTTCTTCCCCGCCTTGGAGCAGGGTACGCTGGCGGAAGGGCAAACGGTCGCCGAGGTGATCCGCTCGCTCGATCAACAGCACCCCGGCTTGGCGGCCTATGTGGTGGATGAACGCGGCTCCCTGCGGAAACACGTCAACATCTTCGTGAACGATGAGCTGATCCTTGACCGCGTGAAATTGAGTGACCCCATAGACGAAAAAACGCGCGTTTATATTTTTCAGGCGTTATCCGGGGGCTGATTTACCATGATAAACGGGCTGATCGAAGTCATTGTCTACGTACGGGACATGGATAAGCAGGTGCGTTTCTACCGTGACGTGCTGGGTTTAGCTGTCCGTTCACCCGCTGATCTGCATGATTATAGTAACGAGTATTGGGTCGAGTTGGAAACCGGCGCGTGTACGGTCGCTTTGCATGGTGGCGGCAGCGGCAAACATGATGCCGATACGCCCAAGATCGTATTTGCGGTTACGGATATTCACGCCGCGCGGGGCGTACTCATCGGTCGGGGTGTTGCCGCTTCGGAAGTACGGTCGCCCGCGCCGGGGATAAAGGTCGTCGATGCGGCGGACGCGGAAGGCAATCCGTTTTCGCTGGAAGCACATGAGCCTACAGGACATTAAGGGAATAGGGGGTAAAAATGGATAAGCCGTTCTTCATTAAAATGTTTGATTATAATTTTTGGACGCATCATAAGGTTTGGGACTGCGTGCTGCGCCTGACCGACGAACAGTTCCAGCGCCCGTTGGATTACTCGGTCGGTTCGATCCAGAACCAGTGTGTGCATGTCCTCGCCACCGAGATGATGTGGTTCAATGTGTTTATGACCGGCATCGCCGCCGTTCCCCAGTTGGGTGTTTCACCCCCGCGCCGCGCCATTCAAGCCTGTTGGGATGATGTCGAAGATCAG
Source organism: Chloroflexota bacterium (assembly GCA_020161935.1). Taxonomy (GTDB): domain Bacteria; phylum Chloroflexota; class Anaerolineae; order Aggregatilineales; family Phototrophicaceae; genus CFX2. Next base: position 289,608 of record JAIUNI010000008.1, on the reverse strand, counting down.
GTACAGGTCTACTTGCGAACGCTCGACCAAGCCGAATTGGAACGCGAAGTAAAGCCGCACTTCTGGGAGGACTCACGCCCTGCTATTCGGGTGTGCGATGCCATGATGCAGGTCCTAAACCACAGCACCGACCACCGCGCCCAAATTCTGGCTGGGTTGCACAGCCTCGGTGTACAGACGGTCGAGCAGGACTTACTGAACTACCTCTTTGCCAAGAAGCGCCAGAATCATTCTGCGCCGATGCCCGTGTGAAAGGATTAACGCAAAATGACTCCCTCAAACACACTGCATGTCGGTACGAATAAAGGCTTGCTGACCTATACCAAGAACGGGCATGGTTGGGAACTGACGGGTGACGCGCACCAAGCCGTTCCGGTTTCCTACGCATCGGTTGACCCGCGCACAGGGACGCTCTGGGCGTGCCTCGACCACGGTCACTGGGGCTGCAAGCTGCACCGTTCCAAAGATGGCGGCAAGACGTGGCAAGAAGTCGCTGCCCCCGCCTATCCCGAAGGCGCGGAACGTGAAGCCGGCGTTCCGGCGAAGGTTAGCTACATCTGGTGCATCACCCCCGGCGGTACTGACCAACCGCAGCGGCTTTACGTCGGTGTAGAACCCGGCGGCTTGTTCGTCAGCGACGACGGCGGCGACAGCTTCCAGCTCTGCGAAGCGCTGTGGAATCACCCCTCGCGTGAGAAAAATTGGTTCGGGGGTGGGCGCGATTACCCCGGCCTCTGCTCGATTGCGGTCGACCCGCGTGACAGCCAGCACATCGTCGTGGGTATCAGCGTGGGCGGCGTGTTCGAAAGTTTCGATGATGGCAAAACGTGGTCGGGCAAGAACAGCGGCCTGAAAGCCTGTTATCTGCCTAATCCCGCAGCGGAGTATGGACACGATCCGCACTTCCTATTAATGTCGCCCTCAAACCCGGATGTGTGGTGGCAGCAGAACCACTGTGGCATCTTCCGCACGGCGAATGGCGGTCAACAGTGGGACGATATTTCGCAGAAGGATGCTCCTGCATTCTTCGGCTTCGCGGTCGCGCTCGATGCTCAAGATGACCAGACCGCGTGGGTTGCCCCTGCTGTTAGTGATGAGTACCGTGTGGCGGTCGGTGGTGCGCTATGCATCAGCCGCACCGAGGATGGCGGCAAGACATGGACGGCGCTGCGAAATGGGCTGCCGCAGGAAGATTGCTACGACCTCGTTTATCGCCACGCCCTCGACATCAGCAGTGATCGGCTGGCCTTCGGCACGACTACCGGCAACCTATTCGTCTCTGATGACCGTGGCGACACGTGGGAATGCGTCACCCACCATGCCCCGCCGATCTACTCGGTTCGCTTCGGCTAATTAAACGCCCCAAAATAGGTTTATCTCTCGATTCCCTCCCCTGTTGCTACGGGGGAGGGCTAGGGTGGGGGTTAGGTTTATAACTTACCCCACGCCCCAGAATACCCTCATCCCGATCACCAGCATCACGAAACAAAGCACTGTGAGCATCCACCCCGCGCGGAAGAAGTCGCCAAACTTGTAATTGGCAGGGCCGATCATCAGCATGTTCACTGGATGGGCGATGGGTGTGAAGAAAGAGGCTGAACACGCGATGGCTGACGCGACCGCGACCGCCTGTGGGCTGGTGTGCAGGCTGATCGCCGCGCTGATGAGTACCGGTGCGGTGATCAGCGTCGTTACCTGCCCCGCGACCACCTGCGAAATGAGCGCCGTAAACAGATAAGCGCCGGCTGCTAACCCCATCGGCCCGAACGGTGTGACAATCTGCACCACCAAATCCCCCAACAAACTCGCTAATCCCGTGTTGACCATCGCCAAGCTGACCGGATACATCCCCGCGATCAGGACAATCGCTTGCCACTCCATCGTGCGGTAGGCTTCCTCCATCGAGATCATGCCAGTGACGATCATCGTAATGGCTGCCAGCAGCATCGCCATATAAACCGGAAAGCCGAAAATCGACGCGACAATCGCCATCACCGTTAACGTGACGCAAAAGGTTGCCCGTTTCCAGCGCAGCGGTTGGTCGCTCTGGTCCGTTTCGAGCGTCAGGAAATCAGGGTTGCGCTGGAGTAAACGCACGTTCTTCGGCTCGCCGACGAGCAGCAGCGAGTCGCCGGGTTGCAGCTTGAACTCCGCTACATCGGTGCGGAAGCTGCGTTCGCCCCGTTGCAGCGCCACCGCCGTAAACCCGTACTGGCGGCGAAATTCGAGTTCCTTTAGGGATTGCCCTTCTGCCCGTGAGTGGGGCGCAAGCACCATCTCGACGAATGACACCCCCAACGGGCTAACATGCTTGTTAAAGTTGGTTTCGCGTCCGATTTTCAGACCGTAATCCGCAAGTTGGACAACACGGTCTTCCCGCCCGATCACCACCAGCATATCCCCCGCTTGGATCATCTGCTGCGGGGAAGGCGCGAAGATGGCTTGCTTGCCGTGCCAGATGGCGACCACCGACAAGCCCAGCCGCTGACCAATCGAGCTTTCCATCAGCGTTTGCTCGACCAATGGTGATTCGGGTGGTACATGAATTTCCCACAGGCGTTCGCCGATCTGGTAGGTATCTTCCAACTCGCTGCCCGTGCGCCGTACGACGATTTGCCCCTCGGTTGGGGGACGGTCAGGCAGTAAGCGGCTGCCAAAGATCGTCATGAAGGCGATTCCCGCAATCGCGATCAAGCCGCCGGTCGGAGTGAAGGCCAGAATGTGCAGCGGTTCCTGTGGCGGGTTGGCTGAACGCAGCAGGTCACTGGCGATGATGTTTGCGGTCGTGAAGTAAGTTGCCGCGCCGCCTAAGCAGCTCCCGTAGGCGATGGGGATGAGCAGCTTGCTCGGTTTTATACCCGTGCGTTTTGAAATATCCATGCCAGTCGGCAGTACCAGTGCAGCCGCCGCGAGATTGTTCATGAACAGAGAGAAGAAGGCGCTCGTCAGGGTGAGCAAGCCGATTAACCGCCACTCAGTTTGCCCGCTAAAGCGCAGGATACGTCGTGCCAGCCAGCGGGGAAGGCCGGTGTTGTCGATACAGCGGGTGATGACGAACAGACTGAACAACGTCACCGTGACGGGTTCGGCTAACCCGCTGAGGGCTTTGATGGCCTCGTCGGGGGTGTTCGGGCTGCCGAGGACACCGAGTCCGGCGATTTGGGCGAGCGCCAGCGCTAAGGCAGTCAAGATCGCCGCGACATCCAACCGGATGCGATTGGTGATAATCAACACTAAAGGAACGACGATAACGCCAATGACGAATAGTTGTGGAAGGGACACCTAAGAACTCCTGCAAGGGGTTAGTCAATGTACCATCGGGTGATGGCGAGCAGCGAACAGTACCAGCTTAATGGCCTCGCCTGTATAATTCCAATACATATCACTCATACACATCATAACCCAGAGTTATCAATGGCGCTTAACCTCCATCTGCTGCGCGTATTCGTGGCGGTCGCCAATACCGGCAGCTTCAGTCAGGCAGCGAAAATCCTCTACATCAGCCAACCCGCCGTTTCGAAAGGTATCCGCCAGCTCGAAACGCAGCTCGGCATGGAGTTGATTGACCGCTCGATTTACACCTTCACCTTAACCGAAGGCGGGCGTTTACTCCATCAGCACGGCCTCCATATTTTCGCGGCGGAACATGCAGCAGAGGTCGCGTTGGAGGAACTGCAAGGCTTGGTGCGCGGCAGCCTCGCGCTGGGGGCGAGCCAAACCATCGGCACCTATTTACTCCCGCCACTGATGGGGCAGTTTCACCGTCAGTACCCCGGTGTCCGCCTCTCGCTTGAAATCCTGAACACGCACCAGATCATCGAACGCCTACGGAGCGCTCCGCTGGACTTGGCGTTTGTCGAAGGGCCAGTTGCCTCCAGCAGCTTGACGATTACCCCGTGGCAGGTTGACCGACTGGTGATTATCGCCCCGCCGGACAGTCCGCTGGTCAACCAAAAGCGGCTGACCTTGAACCAGCTTACAGCCGAGCCGTTTATCATGCGCGAGGCGGGTTCGGGGACACGCGAAAATATCGAACTCGCGATGCGTGAACGTGGGCTGCATCTGAATATCGCGATGGAGTTGGGTAGCAACTCGGCAGTGAAAGAGGCTGTATCGGCGGGGTTAGGCATTTCAATTGTCTCTGAGGCGACTGTCAAACTGGAACGGGCGGCGGGAACGGTGACGGTATTGAATGTGCCGGACTTCAGCCTTGAACGCACGCTGCACCAGATCAGCATTACTGAGCGTCCCCTCAGCCACGCGGCAACCGCCTTCCACACGATGTTGATGGAGAACACTGGATAAGTAGAGTAATCCTTGATACGACTAGTCGTTTATCTATATACCCTCTGTATTTAATCTTGGCGTTCTTGGCGACTTGGCGGTTTAATTTTTTAGACTTCCTCTAAGAATGGCATTCACGTGCTGTGGTACAATCGCCCACGTTTTACTCAGCCTGTAGCGAATGGAATACGAACCCCGTGAACCGAACCCTGCGCCGTCTCCTGCTCTTGCTCGTGATCGCTGGAAGTGTATTGGTGCTTGACCAAGTGACCAAGCGCCTGATCGTGGATAACCTCGTCCTGCACGAGAGCCGGAGCATCATCCCCTTCCTCAGTCCGGTGTTCCAGATTACGCGCAGCCATAATACCGGTGCGTCCTTTGGTATCCTGCCGAACGCGGGCGATATTTTCGCGGTGATCGCGATTGTGGTCGTGATCGTGATGATCTATATGTTCCCGCGTATTCCCGACGACAAGCGCCTGATGTGGCTGGCGACCGGTTTGATCTGCGGCGGGGCGCTGGGCAACGTGATCGACCGTTTGGCTTACGGCTACGTGGTCGACTTCATCCACTACCAGATACCGGGCGTGGTTTCGAACGTCTCGAATATCGCTGACCATGCGGTCGTGGGCGGCGTGATCCTGTTTTTCATCGCGAGCTGGCGCGACGAGCGTGAGAAAGCAGTCACATCACCGACGAGTACGGACAGCCCGGAACCGCCACCGACAGTCGATTAAATCTGGCGGACGCGATGTATCGCGTCCCTACAAAATACGGTTGTGTGGGGTGTAGGGACAGCATACATACTGTCCGATTGATCTGTTTGACTCCCAAACTGCACAATTTGCATATTTTGCACATTTATCCGCCGAAATGGCTGGCGGGACGCTCCCGTGCTGCCGCTGAGTGGTCATTTTATGGCGGCGGATGCGAGGGAGCGCGGCGCTGAAATGACATTTTTGCAGCAGAAGTGAGAGATCAATCCGCCGCTGTGCAATTTGCCTCTGCCGCCGCTTTAATTGCAATACATTTTCACCACAAAGACACAAAGGACACAGAGAGAATACAAAGCAATTCATTTGAACCGCCAAGTCGCCAAGAACGCCAAGAGGATACAGAGATTAGGTAGGACTACCTTAAGTGGTGGATGCTAGTTTTAAACCCTCACCCTAAATCCCTCTCCCTCAGGGCGAGGGACTTTAAAGACTTTTATGGTTCATTTTGCGATGAAATCGACACAAAATAAATCTCCACCGTTTAGTGTGGTGCTACCAGAGATTATTCATTTGAATATTGTAGCACAAAAATTCTGTTTGCGCGGTTAGAGTTTTCAAACCTTTGTCAATGAAAAGAGGCGCATCCTACGATATGCCTCTTTTGGATAGGACTACATTAAGTGGTGGATGCCGGTTTTAAGCCCTCACCCTAAATCCCTCTCCCTCAGGGCGAGGGACTTTAAGGATGTTTAGGGTTCATTTTGCGATGAAATAGACACAAAATGAATTTCCACCGTTTAGTGTGGTGCTACCCTCTTTTGTTTGTGTATTCAGTGAACCGCCAGCTTTAGGGTGGGTTTCCGGTGGAAAGCTGGCTAAAGGTGATTATAAGGTAATAACTGCTCACGCTTCATTCCGGTCTTCGCTGATAAGTTCTTCGGAAGGCCGTGCGTCAGCGGGTAGTGTGCCAGCGGCTTCAACCTCTGCGTCTGTTGGTACACGGCTGTGAGGCGGCGTTTCGTAGGCTGAACTCAGCAGCCCTGCTGCGGCTAATTTCGTTCGGGCTGTTTCTCTCGCCGGATTGGTCTGTGGTGCAGAAGCTGGTTGTTGCGACTCAATAATGATATTGATAGGACCGGGCGGGATGTGATCTGGCACTTTAATGGTGAGTTGGCCGTCTTTATCAACAATTGCAGACAGATGAACTGTGACCATGCTGCATGTCCTTGTAACTTGTCAGCTTTCTACAGGATTATAACATTAAAAGAGGCGCATCCGTTGTTGGACGTGCCTCTTTATTTTGTATCAAGCCCTCTCCCTTGCTTGCGGGGGAGAGGGTTGGGTGAGGGGGTAAATGAGCTTTATGGCGATGTTACAGGCGTGACCACGGGCAGGAAGGGCAGCGGCGCGGTCGTCGCGAAACCGTTGGGCTGCGTCTGGGCGCTGCCGTCAATCACCCCGCCGAAGGGTGTCGCCGTGATGAACAACGGGATGGCTGATGTGGGCTGGATGATTTGCGGCGGTGTCGTCGGCACGGCGTTCACAATGTTGACGTTGACCGTCCGGTACAGGTAGCCGCCGTTATTCGAGAACATCGCCAACCGCAGGATATACGCGCCGTTCGGAAGCTGCTGCGTGTTCCATGTGCCGAGTACGCCGCTGTTTTGCGGGGTGGTCACGGGGCCACCGATGATGGTGAACACATCCGGTTGGACTGCCGAAGCGTATTCCAACTGGTAGCGGTTAAAGGTTTGGGTCGCCGAAGCCGTACCGAACACCTGCGTCGGGCCAGTCGTCAGCGTTTGCCCCTCGGTTGGCGAGAGGATACGCGCAATCGGCACTTCGGTGTTCACGCTGCACACATCGGTCGGAACCGTTGTCACCGTGCCAGCGGAAATACCCAACCGCTGCGCATCCGCCGCACCCTGCGGGCTGTTCAGCCACGCCACTGCCGTGGGGTCGTTGATGTTGATGACGGTCGCCGTCACGCGGTTGTCAGGGCAGAACTCGTTGGCGCGTAAGCCTGTCCACGTATCGACCGCCACCTGCTGCACGAAGGCTTGGTCAGCCGACGGCGGCTCCTGCCCCTGCACGAACAATTCGGTACGGAGTGACGAGCAAGTCGCCGGTGGCAGCGTACCCGTGTCCGAGCAAATTTGCGCCTGAATTAGCCCCGGCGGGTTGGGGAACGGGTTTGGCCGCCCCTGCACTTGCAGCGCGGCGGTCATGACGCGGTTCCACAATGGGGCGGCGCTGCCGTAACCACCATCACGCACCTGCGTCGCGCCGTTGTCCGGTCGGCCGAGCCACACACCGACGACGGTGTTGGTGGTCGCGCCCATCGTCCACAGGTCGCGGGCATCGTTGGTCGTGCCGGTCTTGGCTGCCACGTAGCCGCTGGTGGGGATGCCGCTGATGGTCAGCGGGCCGTTGACACCGAAAGCGGTGGCGCGGGCGGTGTCGTCGCTGAGGATATTTTCCATCAGGTAAGCGATTTGTGGCTGGATGACCTGCGCGGGTTGGGCGCGGGCGGGGAGTTCAACCACGTTACCCGACGAGTCAGTGATGCTGTCAACCACGTATAAGGTTGTCCGTACGCCGCTGTTGGCGATGGTGCCGAAGGCCGACATCATGCCATACAGCGTGACTTCGGTCGCGCCAATCGCGGTCGGTAAGCCGAAGGTCGCGCCTTCGGGGAAGCTCAAGCCGAGGCGGGTTGCCATATCGCGGAAGCCAGCATCGCCCACGAATTGATAGGCTTTGACCGCCGGAACGTTGTAGCTGTTTTGCAGCGCATACCGCAGCGCCAGCGGCCCGTGGTAGCGGTTGTCGAAGTTGGTGGGGGTGTACGATGGATTCTGGAAAGTCGTCGGCACATCCCACAGAATAGTCGCGGGGGTGTACCAGCGGTCAGGCCGTCCGTCGCCGTTGTCGTCGACACCTTCCAACGCCTTGAGGTATTCAACCGGTTTAATCGACGAACCCGGCTGCTGCCATGTCAGCGCACCGTTCACCTGCCCGTCAATCGACTCGTTGTTGAAGTCCGGGCTGCCGACCATCGCTTTGACCGCGCCGTTACGCGGGTCAGTCACCATCACCGAGCCGGTCGTTACACCCGTGTTGATGAGGTTCGCCATCGTCTGATCTAAACCGGCTTCGGCGGCATCCTGAATGGCCGAGTTGAGGGTGGTTTTGATGACGAAGCCACGGCGGTACATTTCGCCGGAGCCGTAAACCGACTCGATGTACTGCGTCACGAATTGGACGAAGTGCGGGTACTTGAAGCGCACTTCGCGCGGGGTATAAGTCGCCGCGTTGACCTGCGCCTTCTGCACCACCGCCTGCCGCACCACGTTTGAGTCGACGCAGAAGGGCTGCCCACCGGGGCGTACTGTCAAGCAGCCGACCGTTTGCATCCGCTGGATGACGTAATCCATACGGGCGAAGGTCGCCGCACGGCGGGCGCGATAATCGTCGTCGCTGTCGGTACTCAAGCGCACCGGATTATACTGCACCGGCGAGGCGATCATGCCCGCGAGCATGGCGGCTTGCGGCAGGTTCAGGTTGTCGGCACTGGTGTTGAAGTAGAACTGTGCCGCTGCCTCGACCCCATACGATTGGTTGCCGAAGAAAATTTCGTTCAGATACAGCTCAAGAATTTTGTCCTTGCTGTACTGCTTGGAAATTTCCGCCGCGATCACCAATTCTTCCAGCTTGAGTGCTGCTGTGTTGGTGGGGGTTTTGAGGATGAGCTGTTCGGCGATCTGCTGCGTAATCGTACTCGCGCCGGACTCGACCGTCCCCGAACTGACATTTTGGATGATGGCGCGACCGATGGCGACCCAGTCCCAACCGGGGTCTTCGAAGAAGCGCTCATTTTCCAGCGAGACGACCGCGTGGATCATCTCTTCAGAAATTCTACCCAGCGGAACGGTTGTACGCGCCCCGCCTTCTTGACTGTTCAGTTCGGCGATCAGATTGCCGTTGATGTCCAGCACCCGCGCCGTTTGGAAGGTCGGTCGGTAGTTCGCCAGCGCCGCGATCTGCGCCTGATACTGGCTGGCGAGGCCGTTGTACTGCACCAGCACGAAACCGATGCCGCAGGCCACGAGCAGGAGTATCGCCCCGATGCCCAGCGCCGTCGCCGTGATGACCATACGAACGGTACGCTGCTGCTGGCGTTTGGCCGCATCTTCGAAAACTTCTCCCGCTTCTTCCTGAATCTCGTATTCCGGCGCGGTTTCCGCTTGGCCGGGGATCGGCGCAGGGGTCGCTGGCCCGTAGGCATACGGGTCATAGGCGGGTGTGACCTGCGTTTGGGCGGTCGCCGGATTATAGGGTGTCAGGTTCGGGACGGTCGGTGCGCTGTTGGCCTGCACGGGCGAGAGATACGTTCCCGCTGTGTTGACCACGGTACGTTCGGGGTCTTGGATCGGGATGTTCTGGCGCGGCAGGCCGAGTTCTTCGGTAATGCCGAAGCCGCCCGTTTCGCCCGTTCCGGTCACCGGCTGGGTGAAGCCGCCGACCTGTGGCGCAGCCGCGCCGGTTGGGAAGTAGGGCAGTGAGCCTTGAATGACCTCATTCGGGTCAAGGTCGGTTGTCAGGGTCGGTGGAGTGGTGCGTCCGGCAGCCGGTGCATCGCTCGAATAGGGCGGTGTTGCCATCACCCACTCGTTGTTCTGGAAGCGGTACCATGTGTCGGTCTCGACACCCATCATCCACCACGTATTGCCCTCGTCCAAAATCATCAACCGCTTGAGCTGTTCTTGAAGCTGGTCGCGGGTAAGCTGGCCGGATTGATACTGTGCGCGGAGGGCGCGTACCTGCGTTTCGGTATCACGGAACTTTTGCGCCAGTTCCTGCTGCTTGGGTGTCAGGCCGGGCGCGGCGGGTTCGGCGGTCGTTGCACCGCCCAACGCGGCAAGCTGCTGCTGGGCGTAGGCGGCGGGGTCGTCGGCTGCCAGTTTGCCGGTGTCTTCCAGCGTGACCACCGGAACCACATCGTTATCGAGTTCGGTTTTGTCGGTGCCACCTTGCAGGGCTTCCAACTGGCGGCGGGCATAAGCCGCAGGGTCATCCGCCGCTGCGGGCTGCTCACCCGTGACTTCGGCAGGCTGTGCGCCGGTTTGCTCGGTGGTCGTTTTAGGCACAATCTTCGGCTGCGGCGTTTGCTCAACAAGGCTCGACAGGGCGATGAGTTCGCTCATGCTGAACGCATCTTCGTCCTCGTCGTCTTCATCCGCACCGGTCGCCGCCACCAGATTGTCGAGTTCGAGGTCGAGCAGGCTTTGCGAGTCGGTCTTTTCGGCAGCCGGTTCTTCAATCGCGACCGTCGTTTCGGTTGGGGCGGCTGCTTGGCTCTCTTCCGCCAGCAGACTCTCCAGAAAGTCCTCCGGGCGCGACTCGATTATTTCCTTGCGCTCGGCTGGAATCTCGGTTTCGCTTTCCTCGGTAAACACGGTGTCCTCAGGCCGCGGCAGGTGCCAATCGCCCTGACTTTCGGGTTGGGCGGACACATTTTGCGGCAGCGAGGGGACACGCCAGCCGCTGCTCGTCTGGGTACGGACGACGGGTGCGGCGACTGGTTCAATGGTCGCGGTTTGCGGCGTATGCCAGCCGGTTTTTTTGCCATTTGCTTGAATATCGTCTTTTTTAGACGGGTTATCGGACATGCGCCCCACCCCTAATAACTCGCAAAGGTTAGAAAATAGTTTGTCTTAACGCGCTTATTATACACGGATTTGGCTTTTTACCGCGAATACGCAAAACCCCATCTTGCTCGCTGCAAAATGGGGTTTGCGATGTTTCAAAATAGTTATGTTTAATAAGGGGAAGTTGTTCTCTGGGGCGCTTGGCTGCCGCCCGCATTGGCGACTGCGGTACGCCGGTTATTGGTCGGGCCGCAGGGTGTCGCGTCCCTCGCCTTCGCCGTCGTGGCTGCCGTTGGAAGGGGTAGCGACCTTCAGCGTGTCGATGTCGGCATCGGTGATCGGGCTGACCGGTTCGGTCGGGTCGTCCGGCAGCAAATCGGCTTCGTTAATGGGCGATGGCGATTTGCCGTTTTCCTGCGCGTCTAACCACTGCTCCGTTTTCATCTTCGGCAGCCGCAGCGTATCGTGCGGGTCGGCACTTTCGACTTCCACCGTCTCGCGCGAACGTTTCAGCGGATTACTTTTCAGGATGATGGTGGCATCTCGGTCGTCCTCAGCGAAAGGGGTGTTCAGGCTGCTGATGTCCTCGCTGACGGCTGTCGGGTCGCCTTCTACCGCGATGACGATCACGCTGATGTTGTCTTCGCCGCCGCGCTGGTTGGCGAGGTCAATCATTTTTTGGCTGACGACATCGGGATTCGGGTCAGCGAATGCCATCTTCGCCAGTTCATTCGCCTTGATATGCCGGGTAAGGCCGTCCGAGCAGAGGATGAGGCGGTCGCCGATGTGCAGCCGCTTGTAGTAAATATCAACATCGACATCTTCGTTTTGCCCCAGCGCACGGTACAGCACGTTGCCCATAGAGTGCGTTTCGGCTTGTTCGGGCGTAATATGCCCCGCCATGACGAGTGCTTGCACATAGCTGTGGTCAATGGTGATCTGCGTAATGGTTTCGTCATCCGGCTCCACCAGATACGCGCGGCTGTCACCCACATGCGCGAAGGTGGCGTACGTGCCGCGAACGAACGCTAAGGTGAGGGTGGTACCCATCCCGCGCATTTCAGGCGAGTGCGTCGCTTTATGGACGATGTTCAGGTTTGCGGAGTGAATGGCTTCTTGGAGTTGTTCGGTGATCGGAGTGTCGTCGGTATCAGACGGTTTGAAACCGGCTTTGATCGTTTCGACCGCGATGCGGCTGGCTTCCTCACCGGCTGCGGCACCACCCATGCCGTCGGCGATGATCGCCAATACGAAACCGTCGCCTGCCCACAGGTGAATGTTGTCTTCATTGTTCTGGCGCACTTGCCCTGTGCTGGTACGTGCGCTGCTGCGAAGGCGGATGCCATGCTCCGGTTTCTGCATACCCGGACTCCTTGAGGGTGATTTTGACCTATTATAGTGCAATTCTGATTCTGTGGGAACACAGGACGAAAGGACTGGTACCCAATATATGACATTTTGCACGCGGCAGGCCGCCTGTATCGTTTTCCCTGCCGATCAAGAGCGCATAAGTATTCTCTGAATAATATCCGAAAGTGGGGATAAACAAGGTTATAATCATGTAACATCGCTCATCTCGTTATCCGCGTGTATTCACCGCCGCCAATGGGGTGAATCGCTATCGTCAAAGCCAACCACATGATCTCATCCGCGATTGTTCGTTTGGGGCAGCGCTACGTCAGCCGCCGCTTGCTGCAAAGTGTCTTGTTCGTGCTGGGGGTTGCCCTCGGCGTGGCGATGGTGATCGCCATTGATATTGCCAACACCTCCTCCAGCCGCGCCTTTGACCTCAGCGCCCAGAGTATTTCCGGCAAGGCGACCCATCAAATCCTCGGCGGGGTGAACGGCATCCCGACCGACCTTTACCGCCAACTGCGGCTTGACCTCGACTTGCAAGCGGCTGCACCGGTCGTTGAGCAGTACGTACGCGGCCTGAACGTGGGCAACCAACCCCTCCGGTTGCTGGGTGTTGACCCATTTGCTGAACCGCCATTTCGTGATTATCTTTCGGCGGCTTCGTCCCAAAGCGCGGGGGAAACCGCGACAGGCGGCGGGGCGAACGGTACGACCACCGAGGCCATCAATGCCTTCATCGCCGAGCCGCGTACTGCGCTGGTGAGTTCGAGTTTAGCCAACCGTTTCAACCTGCAAATCGGCGACTCGCTTGATCTGCAAACCGGCGACCAACAGGTGCAGGTGCGGATCGTCGGCCTGCTGCAAACGCCCGACCAAGCCAGTGCCCAAGCCATCAATAACCTGCTGCTGACCGATATTGCCACCGCACAGGAACTCACCGGCATGGCGGGTCGCATCAGCCGTATCGACCTGATCCTGCCTGATGGTTACGATACCAGCCGCATACAGGCGATTTTGCCAGCGGGGGCCGTTCTCACCACACCCAACGCCGAAAACAGCGCCATCAACCAGATGACTGCCGCCTTCAACCTCAACTTGCAAGCCCTGAGTTTGCTGGCGCTGGTCGTAGGGGTGTTCCTGATCTACAACACCGTCACCTTCAGCGTCATCCAGCGCCGCCCGATCATCGGTGTGCTGCGGGCGCTGGGTGCGACGCGCGGGCAAATCTTCACGCTGATTTTGGGTGAAGCGCTGCTGCTCGGCCTCGTCGGTACCATCATCGGTCTGGCGCTCGGAATCATTATGGGGCGGGCTTCGGTTGGCCTCGTCTCGCGCACCATCAGCGACCTGTACTTCACGGTTAGCGTGCAGGCCATTACCGTTACGCCGTTCACGCTGATTAAAGGTTCTGCCATCGGTGTGTTCGCCAGTGTCGCCGCCGCGCTCGTCCCGTCGTTTGAAGCCACCCGCACCCCGCCAGCCGGTACGCTGCGCCGTTCGGATGTCGAACAGCGGGCGCTGCGCCTTGTACCGCTGGCGACCGTGGGGGCAGTGGTCGCCAACCTTATCGGGTTACTGCTGCTGCGCTTGCCGACCACCAATTTATATGTGAGCTTCGGCGCGTTATTCTGCATTGTCATCGGCAGCGCGTTGTTTACCCCGATTGTCCTCATCGGGATGATGCGCCTTGCCTCGCCGCTGACCACGCGCATTTTTGGCGTGTTGGGGCGGATGGCTCCCCGCGCGGTGACCCGTTCCCTCAGCCGCACCTCGATTGCGGTCGCCGCGCTGACCATCGCTGTCAGCGTGATCGTCGGGGTGAGCGTCATGATTGGCAGCTTCCGCACGACCGTTTCCGACTGGCTGGATACCACGCTCGGCGCAGATATTTTCATCTCGCCGCCGCTGCTGACCGTCATTAGCGCCACGCCGAATACCGACCCCGCCGTCGTCCCCTTGATTACAGCAGTCGATGGGGTCGCCCACGCCGCCACCGTCCGCGAGGTGACGACTGTCGCGCCGAATTATCCCGATCTGCCGCCTGTCAATCTGCTGGCGATCAGCGAGGATACGTCTGATGGTCGTCGCAATTTCATCTGGAACACCGCGCCGGAGGGCGACTATGAACAGGCGTTGAAAAATGGGGATATTGTTGTCACGGAACCCTTTGCTTTCCACCGGAATATCACGCCGGAAAACAACACCCTCACACTGCTAACGGACAAGGGCGAACACACCTTTACGGTCGTCGGTGTCTACTACGACTACTCGACCGATCAAGGCGTGGCGATGATGGATGACGCGGTTTACCGTTCTTTCTACAATGACCCGTATATTACCAATATCGCGGTTTTCCTCGAAGACGGAGCCAGCCGCCAGCAGGTGATCGACACCCTACAAACCGAAGCCCTGAGCGGCTACGACCTGCGCGTACAGAGTTACAGCGATTTGCGTTCGGGTGTGTTCGCCATCTTCGAGCAAGCCTTCTCGATCACCATCGCCTTGCAGCTTCTCGCAACGGTCGTAGCTTTCATCGGCGTGTTGAGCGCACTCATGTCCCTCCAACTGGAGCAAACCCGCCAGTACGGTGTGATGCGTGCGACGGGCATGACCCCCGCGCAGTTGTGGCGTTATACGCTCATCCAAACAGGGTTGATGGGTTTTACCGCCGGAACGCTGGCGCTGCCCATCGGCCTCGCGCTGGCGCTGGTACTCATCTACGTCATCAACGTGCGCTCGTTCGGCTGGACGATGCAGCTTCACCTGCCACCCGCCGAGTTCGCTCAAGCCTTCGCCGTGGCGGTCATCGCCTCGCTGGCGGCGGGGATTTATCCGGCGTATAAGCTCGGCAAGCTTGTCACCAGCCGCGCCCTGCGGAGTGAGTAATGGGCTGAATAAAAATCGGCTATAATGACTTTAATCTATTGGATGAGGGTGCTAATGTGACAACAATATTCTTGCCAGTATATGATAAACTCCTCGATTTTCTTGTCGAAAAAGCCACTCCTGCCGAAATTTTGTCGTTCCAAGTCTCAGATGAGGAAAAAGAATTAGCACAAGATTTGGTTGAACGTAAGAGTGCCGGTTTGTTGACAAGCAGCGAAGAAGGGATGCTTGAACAAATGGCAGAGTTTGACTTGCTGGTCACTATATTGAAAGCGAAAGCCCAAAAAGCCTATCAGCAATCATGAGTGTTATTCCTAAAAGGCTCCGGCAACAAGTTAGGTTGAATGCAGGTGGACGTTGCGAGTATTGCCGTCGCCCTGATTATCAGACGGCATACGGACATACCATTGACCATATTGTTCCTTTAAAGCATGGTGGTCTAACCATACTCGAAAACTTGGTTTATGCATGTCTTTTTTGTAACCAGCATAAAGGAACTGATGTAGCTGTTTATGACCTCGAAACGGGATTACTTACTCCACTCTTTAATCCCCGCACTCAAAAATGGGATGAACATTTCTCGGTTGAAGAAGTCTTTATTGTTCCCACAACAGTCATTGGAAGGGTAAGCCTTCGTCTCTTACAAATGAATGCCCCCAAACAAGTTGAAGCTCGAGCTGAACTTATGGCTGCGGGTCTCTGGTAGTTATTTCCTCTGTTTAAAATTATTATGCAAACTGATTACCAGCCGCGCCTTGGGGAGCGAGTGAAAGGAAATGTTGCAATATGACCAAGTTGCCTTCCTCATTTGATCGCTTTCTGGACAAAATATTTGAAGAACTCACACCAGAATACATAATGGCTTTTACGATGTCTGAGGAAGAACAAGAACGTGCGGATATTCTTTTAGATCGTAACAATGCGGGATTGTTAACTGCCGAAGAAAAGACTGAATTGGAATCAATGCTGGAAATTGAAAGGTTTATGACGCTTTTGAAAGCAAAAGCATTGTTAGCCTTGACCAATAAACAATGACTCCCTCCTACCACCAGAACGTCACCGTTATTACCGGCGCGAGCAGCGGCATCGGCGAAGCGCTGGCCTATGAGCTGGCAGGGCAGGGTGCGTGGTTGGCGCTGGCGGCGCGGCGGCTTGACCAGCTTGAAGCGGTCGCCGCAAAGTGCCGGTCGCTGGGCGGCAGAGCTATCGCGGTGGAATGTGATGTCACGCAGCAGGCCGACTGCGAACGCCTCATTCAGGGTACCGTCACCGAGTACGCGCGCGTCGATACGCTCGTCAACAACGCGGGCATTACCATGTGGTCGCGCTTTGCCAGCCTCAAAGACCCCGCCCTCATTAACCAGATTATGCAGGTGAATTTCCTCGGCGCGGTCTACTGCACCTACTACGCCCTGCCGCATCTCAAGCAGTCGCGCGGGCGCATCGCCAACATTTCCAGCATGGCGGATAAGATCATCACCCCCGGCAGCACCGGCTATGTCGCCAGCAAACACGCGATGGAAGCCTTCTACGAGTCGCTGCGGGCGGAAGTCGCGGACGATGGCGTGAGCATCACCATGCTCTACCTCGGCTTCGTGGATACGGGTTTCGCGGGGCGCATGTTGGGCGCGGATGGCAAACCGTCGGGGGGGATCAGCCGCCGGCTGGAAGGTACGCAGCAGATGACCCCCGCCGACTCAGCGCGATTGATCGCTGCTACCACCTTTGCTCGCCGACGCACTGTATACACATCCGTTGCGGGCTTACCCGGTTGGCTGTTTCCGTGGCTGAAAGTACTCGCCCCGAATCTGCTCGAACGGGTCGGCAAACGCTTTATGGACGAGGGTGATCTCTAAACCCAACAAAACTGAATATGCGTAAATTTAGGCTTGTGTTATCCTATGTGGGTGAGAATAGCCCGAAACTGCCTTTCGATGCTAATATTCTGAATAGAGTTATAACTGTTGCCATATGTTTGACTTGCTTAGAACGGAAGATTTGATGTTCAACTTTGCCAACGACCCGCAGGCTGTCGGTCGTATGTATGAAACCGATGAGTCGCTTCGCATCCGGCAGGAAACGCACGAGCTTTACAGCCAACCCAAACTTGATTTTACGGCGTGGGCAGTTGATTCGGTCAAACTGCGGGGTGACGAACGTATCCTCGACATTGGCAGCGGGCCGGGGCGCTACTACACCGCCTTACACGACCGTTTCCCGAATATCGACTACCACGCCTGTGATCTTCACGGCAGTATGGTCAAGTCGCACCCCTATAAAAATACGCTGGTGCTGGCGGATGCCCAACGACTGCCATATGCCAACGCCAGCTTCGACGTGGTGATGGCGAACCATATGCTGTTCCATGTGCCGGATGTCATGCGTGCGCTGCGGGAACTGCGGCGTGTGGTGAAGCCCAACGGCTTCGTCATGGCGACCACCAACAGCATCCACACCATGCCGGAGTTTCAGGCGTTGATGCGCCGCGCGATCACGCTGCTTTCGCCACCGGGGACGGCGAACGTCCGCGTGCCGGGGCAGCACACCGATCCCTTCACCCTCGAAAGTGGGACGCGCCTGTTCGCCCGCCATTTCGAGGCCGTCGTGCGCTACGATTTACCGCGTTCGCTGGTGTTCCCATCGGCGGAACCGGCGCTGGCTTACCTCAACAGTACCCGCAGCGTGCGCGAGGCGGAACTGCCGCAGGGGGTCAGTTGGGACGAGATGATGATGATCGTCCGCGAGCAGATTGGTCGCCTCATCGACCATTTTGGTGAACTCAGTGTGAATACGCTGTCGGGGCTGCTGGTCGCGACGGATCGCGGGGACTTCATCACCGGCTACTACGATCAGTTATCGAAGATCAAAGAACAAACGAAGCCGTTCAAAGAGTCACCGCCCTCCCCGAAAAAGAAGAAGCGCCGTTAATTCATTTGATTGCGAAAGCGGACGAGTAAACTCCTCGTCCGCTTTTTTATTTCTCGCCTCAGTAGGCCACCAGCGGACGGGTGTCTGCCGCCAGCAGTTGGTAAGTCTGTGCTTCAAGGTCGTAGGCGTAAATACCCTGTTCGCCGATTTTGCTTTCATTCCCGACGCTGACCAGACCGATCTGAGGCGCTGCCAGTGCGAAAAGGGTTTCGCGGTTGCCGATCTCAAGTGTAAACAACTGCCCATCGCTGAAACGGTAGACAAGCTGTGTGTTGGTGTATTCCCATACAATAATCCCCTCGTCGTCATAGGAGACATTTAACCCGCGCGGTATATCGCGTTCGATAACCGTCCGTTCGCTGGTTAAGTCCCATACTTGATAACGAACTGGTTCTCCATCTTCATCGTTGGTGATGCTCATCAACCAGCGTCCGTCATCCGAAAGGACGCGCGGGTTATAAATGATCGCGGGGTTATGGATACCCAGATAAGTGGCGGTATCATCGGTTTTGAGCAGCCAATAACCGGAATTATCGGTAATCACTAAGCGTTCCGAGTCCGGCATGGTGAGAGGCACCGCCAGCGATTCAACCTCCGGTACTGTAAAGGTGAGTTCCGCGCCTGCGTCGCCGTCTTCAATGGGCGCAATTTTGATCGGGCAGTCGGTTTGGCAGAGAGCCGGTGTCACATACAGCAGGTCATTCCACAGCAGGCGTAACTGCGGGGTACTGCTGTCCTCCGTTGCGTAGGTCGTAATGGTGCCGTCCGGCTTAATCAATTCAGTGGTCGCGATTTTAGTCGTGCGGTCAACACGCCGCAGCAGCCAGCGCCCGCCTTCCGAGTCACTGGTGAACGGCGGATAATAATCATCAACCGAATAAAAGCGGTGTTCCTCGCCGCTGGCAAGGTCACGCTCGATTAAATACCATGTGTTCTGGCCTTCGGTTGTGTTGCTGGGATAGCGGAGTTTGGTTCCATCTGCCGAAAATTTCGCTGTCTCCTGATTGGTGAAGAAAAGGTGACCGCTTAAGGGCTGGGCGACGAGTGCATCGACGTTGACGAGAAGCCCGATGCTTTCCGGCAGCCGCAGCGAAGATTGAAGGACGTAATACGGATGATGCCGCGAGAAGATCACCCAGTTCATGTCTTCAATGATGTAGCCTTCGGGCAGGAGAATAGGCTGCGGTTTTTGGATCGGCCCGACTAAAAATAATCTGAATGTCCCATCGACCTCTGCTATGAGCAGGGGGTGTTCGGGGGAGTCCGTTTTTAGCAGACGTACTGCCTCTGGATTAATACTGCCGAGTAATTCGGTGGTGTTTCCGTCCAGCGTAAAGCTGATGAGCGTATCATCGCGCAGACCGAAGAACCGTTCCGCGTCTTGAGCTAAAACCTGTGTTGAACCGAGCAGCGTACCCAGAATACAGATTAATAACACCCATCGTCGCATGATTCCTCCTTGATGAACTTCTCAACGGTAAAAGAGGTCGTACTCAAAGACGATTGTAAGGTTAAATGGGTTCCGTCTGTCCCCTATGCAGTGGGGGATATAATCACACAAGCGAAACCTTAAGCGCGAACTCAACGTATCTCACCATACAATGAGCGTGTATTACAGGTATTTCAACCTTGCACTGTGCGGGGTTGAATAGCCCGATTATTTGGAGGCTTGAAGAGAGATGGATGTCACCCTGAAGTTTCAACCAGCGTTTTCCCTCGCGTATGTCAAAGTGGAACCGAACGAGGAAATCCGCGTCGAGCCGGGTTCGATGGTCAGCCACACCGACGGCATGGTGATGAGCACCAAAGCCGAAGGCGGCATTTTCGGCGGCCTCAAGCGCATGGCAGCCGGCGAGAGTTTCTTCCAGAACACATGGAAAGCCCCCGCGCAGGGTGGCGAGATCACACTTGCGCCTGCCGTCGCCGGTGATATGTTTGTCTTGCCGGTCACGGGTGAGTTTCTGCTCGCCAGCGGTGCGTATGTCGCCAGTGAAAACGGTCTGAAAGTGGATGCCAGTTGGGGCGGGGCGCGTGGTTTCTTCGGCGGCGGTGGTTTGATCTTGCTGAAGGTCAGCGGCAGCGGCAAACTGCTGGCCTCGTCTTACGGCGCGATCTTCGACAAAACCCTTGCCCCCGGTGAAAGTTACATTGTCGATACCGCCCACATCGTCGGCATGGATACCAGCCTCAAGTTCACCGTGCAAAAATCCGGCAGTTGGAAGTCCACCATCCTCGGCGGCGAAGGCTTGGTCTGCCACCTCACTGGCCCCGGTCGCGTGTTGATGCAGTCGCGTTCGATCAGCGCCTTCGTCGGTTGGCTCGCGCCCATGCTGCCCAAGAGCAGCTAACCACGATAATTTCACAGAACGACATTGTAGGGGCTTGCCGTCGGCAAGCCCCTACACACAGCATTTTGTAGGGAGGTGGCGTGCCTCCTCCGCCTTTGCTCCCCTCCCTGTTACTACGGGGAGGGGCTGGGGGTGGGGTCTAACTTATTCCAACCCCGCGTTCTGCGCCGCGATCCTGCCCAGCACCGACCAATCGAGTTCCCCGTACCCCTTCGCCATCGCTGCCACCAAATGGTCGCGCACAAGGCTGGCAATCGGTAACGGCGTATTAGTCTCATCACCCGCCGCAATCGCGAGGCGCACATCCTTCAACCCCAGCGGCAGCTTGAACCCCGGCGGGTCAAACTTTTCCTGCGCGATAATGCCGCCGTAGTTCTTGTAAACCGGCGCTGAAAAAATCGTACTCGTCAGCAAGTCTAAGTAGGCTTGCGGCTCGATGTCGTACTTCCGCACCAGCGTGAACGCCTCGCTCAAACTCTCGATCACCGCCGAAATCAGGAAGTTCCCGCTGATCTTGGTGATGTTGGCCTTCACCGGTTCCTCACCCACGACGAACGTCCGCTGCCCCAGCGCGTCAAAGGCGGGCTGGCATCGGGCAATCGCCGCCGCTGCGCCCCCCGCCACAATGAACAACTTCGCCGCCTCGGCTGCGTCCGGTCGCCCGAACACCGGCGCGGAGACATACGCCCGCCCCGCCGCCGTGTGCGCCTCGGTCAGCCGTTCGCCAAGCGCCGTGCTGATCGTACTCATGCACACATGCACCGTATCCGGTGCGAGCGCGTTCAGCACCCCGCCGCTGCCGAACACCATATCCGCCACCGCCGCGTCGTCCGAAAGCAGCGTGATCACGACTTCACCCTTGCACGCCTCCGCAGGGGCATCTGCCACCTTCGCGCCGTGTTCCACCAGCGACTCGGCCTTGCTGCGGGTGCGGTTGTAAACCGTAACCGTGTGTCCCGCCGCGCACAGGTTCCGCGCCATCACCAAACCCATCGCCCCTAAACCAATAAACCCGACATCCATCTGTGTTTGTCCTATCCCCTCAATGGTTCAACGTATGCCGCCGAGTATACGCGCTTTGACCCTGTACCAACCAATATTGCTTTACATGACTTCGAAGAATTGAAGTAGAACTTTTGAAAATTCTCTGTGCCTTTGGGTCATTGAGTCTTTGTGTTAAAAATCTTTGCGCCTTTGCTTTAAAAGCCCTCCGTATTTCTTGGCGTACTTGGCGACTTGGCGGTTAAAACCTTTTCCTCCTTGCTCTCTGCGTTCCTCTGCGGTTAATCCGTTTTACGCGAACCCGACTGCCGCCGCAACCCCCACCACGCCCCCCAGCACGATCAACCAGCTCGCGTTCACCTTGTAGCGGATGAGCAGCACCAGCGCCACCACCGCCAGCCCAATCGCCACCGGACTCCACCCCCCGCCGTCCAGCGTCTTGAGTGCCGCGTTCGTCAGCTCCACCAGCGTGATCGCAATTGCCGCGATCACCCCCGCGTTCACGCCTTCCAAAAACCCGCCGAGAAACTTGCTCTGCCGCATTTTGGGGATCAGCGGCGCGGTCAGAATCACCAGCACGAACGACGGCAGGAAGATGCCAATGGTCGCCACCAGCGCCCCCGGTAAACCTGCCACGATGTACCCGACCACCGCCACCGTCGTCGATACCGGCCCCGGCGTGAGCTGCCCGATAGCCACCGCGTCGAGGAGCTGCTGCCCCGTCAGCCAGCCGAAGCCGTTCACCACGTCCTGCTGAATGTACGAGATCAGCACATAGCCGCTGCCGAACAGCACCGAGCCGATCTTCAGGAAATAAAAGAATATGTCCCATAAACTCGGCGGTACAGTCGCCGCCGCTTGAACCCATGCCGGGCTAATCGCAGGCATGTGTACAAATGAATCTTCGCCCCTCGTCCTGAGGGATAGGGAAAGGGGATGAGGGTTTAGGAACGCGCCCACACTTGCCACCGCGCCGCCCAACCCTAACACATACAACCCGTATACGACCCCCGCGCCCAACATCACCAGCACTTCCGGCACATCCGTGAACACCACCAGCGCCATCGCCACGCCGAACAGCACCCACAGCGGCCAGTTCTTGAGCGCCGTGATGCCCAACCGGTAGCCCGCCTGCGCGATGATCGCCACAATCACCGGCTTGATCCCCCATAGCAGCGCTTCCACCTGAGGGATTTGCCCGCTGCTCACGTACAGAATCGCCAAGATTAGCGTCAGCAAGAATGCTGGCCCGATGAAGCACGCCCCCGCCACCAGCGCACCGGGGATGCCGCGCGTCACATAACCCACATGAATCATCACCTCGGTCGAGTTCGGGCCGGGGATCAGGTTAGTCGCCGCCACCAGATCGAGATACCCCTCGCGTGTCATCCACTTGCGCCGCGTCACGATCTCGTCCTCGCCCATCGCGATATGCGCCACCGGCCCACCGAAAGCCGTTAGGCTTAACTTCAAAAACAGGCGTATCAAATCGCTGTAGCTAACTTTGGGAGTTGAGTGGGGTGCGGTTGTGGTCATGCGCTTCTCATTGGTGAAAAATCGAAGCGCGGAGTTTAACCTGAAGTCGTTAAATCGGGGTTAAATGCATGACAACCAAGCGAAACATGCTACACTCTTTCTAAAGTTAAGTGCTTAAAAGTAATTGTAACGATGAATACCTATCCTTATGTTTTCTTGAGTTACAGCCGCCGCGATGTGGATATTATGCATCGTGTTCGCGATACGTTGCGTGACGAAGGTACGAATGTTTGGGTGGATGAAGGGATTGAACCCGGTACGCCGCTGTGGGATCGTGCAGTAGAGGATGCGCTGAAATCAGCAGCCTGTGTGCTCGTGATCCTGACACCGAACGTCATTGACTCAAAAGGCGTACGTGATGAAATTCACTTCGCAGGTTTGCACCGTGTCCACATCTTCACCGTACTCGCGCAGGGCGAACCCAGCGAATCCGTTCCCTATACCTTGAGTGGCAACCAATGGGTTGACATTCGCAAAAATTACACCACCAACATGGCGCGTTTGATGACCGCCATTCAAAACCATATCGGCATCAAAACACCTGTCGCCGAGGCCGCCCCACCCGTAGAGCAACCACGCGCAACGCCTGTTTCACCCCCAACACCCGCCCCGCCGCCAACCAAATTGGCTGCCGAACCCATCTCCAACGATCTGCCATCAAATCGACTCTTGGCTCGCCTGAAAACCGTAACACAATACATACTTGCCTTTATGTTTTTGATCTTTGGTGGGTTAGTTATTGGCTGGGTCACAGGCTTATTTGCCCAATACCGCTATCGAGTCATTGAAAGCCCGTCTTTGTGGGTAAATGTTCAATCATATATGAACCTGCTGATTGCGATTATAGTAGTAATGAGCTTGATTTTTCCGCGCATCAGTACTTGGCTTCAAAAAAGAGGAACAAAACGAGCAGTGGTCTTTTCGATTGTTATTGTGATGGCGCTAATCGCAATTTTTTTTAGCGCAGAACGTGGATTTGGCGAGGGACTTATTTTCATAGTTCTTGCACTTGTAAGTGCTCTTTTTGCCCTTCCTCAGCTCTTTTCAAGAATATTTCCATACATTGAACGCGCATTTTCATTCGCGAGAACCAAACTCTAACTTTTCTTGGCGGCTCTGCGCCTTTGTGCCATTGAGTCTTTGTGTTAAAACGCTTTGCACCTTAGCGCCTTTGCGTTTTGCGTCTCCCTTACCCCGGCTTCCACATATTCATAAACTGCACCGCGTCCACGAAGTTGCCGTTGACCGCCACTTCCCAGTGGAAGTGCGCCCCGCTCGTGCGTCCGGTTGCGCCCACCAGCCCCAGCACTTGCCCCGCCGTAATCGTCTGCCCGCGTGTAACATGCGTCTGCGAAAAATGGTTGTAGGTCGTAAAAACCCCCATGCCGTGGTCAACCACCACCACGTTCCCGTGAATATCCATGAATCCGGTGTAGACCACCGTCCCTGCTGCCGAAGCCATCACCGGCTGCCCCAGCGTGGCGCGGATGTCCCAACCCGTGTGCCGTGTGTCCATCGTGCCGTTGAAGTTGCGGAACGCGCCGAAAGGGGAGGTCAGCTCGCCGCCGGGAATCGGCATCTGGAAGCCGCTGGCATCCCACAGCTTGTCCGGCGATACGTTGCTAAAGATGCTCTCGAACTTCGCCAGTTCGTTGCGCTCCAATTCAGGGTCTGCCAGATACGACTTATCCGGCGCGAGTGTTACCACCTGCTTGATGAAGCCGCCGATCACCACTTCAATCTTGGTGCTGATCGTCTGCCGTGTTCCATCCGCATACCACACCAGCACATCAAGGTCGTAATTCCGCGCCGTCTGCTCCATGCTGATCGACAGGAAACCGTAGTAGCCGTCGTCTGGCATCGAGAAGAAATCCACCAGCGTATTGGCGAAGCTCAACCGCGCGCCCGCCAACCCATCGCCCATCACATGCAGCAGGCCGGTTTGCCCCTGTTCCAATGATGCGAAGTAAACCTCCAGCGTCGCCCGTTCCTCGGTAAGTACCGTCGTCGGGGGTGGCTTCGGGATAGGCGTAGGGGTCGCCGGAACCACCGGGGTCGGCATGGTCGTGCCGCCATCTTGCGCCGTCACCGGCAGCAAGGACACCAGAACAGATAAACAAATCAGCGAAATCAGGGCAGGGCGTTTGAGCGAAACGTGCATTCCAGAACCAATAAACTAGTATGCGAATGGTAAATGACCAACCCACACTACTTTTTCATATTCCCTCCACCGTTTACGGGGGAGGGCTGGGGTGGGGGTTAATATTCGAATTGACTGTCGACTCTCGGACATGAAACCGCCTGCCAAGTATCCCACCGTCCTCCCCACTCTGCAAGATGCGGCGGGTAATCGTCAGCTAACGGTTCATATGCGGCTTATGTTTGCCTCTAATCTTCCGATGTCTTCTCTGAGTCTTTGAGTCATTGTGCCTTTGTGTTAAAACTCTCTGCGTCTCTGCGGTTTAAAATGAATTTCAACAACCGACTTGACAGAATTAATTTAACGGTGTAAATTGAATTCATCGGATTAAGTTAACGCTGTAAAGTTAATTCGATAAGGGTAACTGATGGCACGCAAACGCAACGAGGAACTCAACGCCGCCACCGCCGAAGCAATCAAAAACGCGGCGCGGCAGCTCATGGCTGAAGAAGGCACAAATGGCTTGTCTATTCGCGGTATCGCCAAGGTCATCGACCTCACACCACCTGCCATTTATCACTACTTCGCCAGCCTTGATGAACTGACGACCGTTTTGATTGCCGAGAACTTCAATGCCCTTGCGGATGCCCTCGAACAAGCATCGGCGAAATCGTCAGCTAAAACGGCTGGCAATCGCTTGTTCGATGTGACATTGGCCTACCGTCAGTGGTCGGTTGAAAATCCGCTGGACTTTCAACTGATCTACGGCAATCCCATCCCCGGTTATGTTGCCCCGCCTGAGGCGACCGTTCCGGCAGTGGTGCGGACGTTCGTAGTCGCGGTCAGCTTGATGGAAGAAGCGCTGCATACGGGTGAGTTGGTTCCTGTCGCGCCTTACAGCGACGTTCCAGAACCCGCCCGTGCGCGTATTCAGGAGTTGATCGACGAAAACGGTTACCCGATAGCGGTTCTTTCCATGTATCTGACGTTGGTGCTGTGGACGCAGATACATGGTCTGATTTATCTCGAAGTGTTCAACCACATCCAGCATAACGTGGGCGATACCGATGTGTTCTATCGAGCGCAAATGACCAGTATGCTCACCGCCATGGGGCTGAAAACTTTTACCTGACCATAAGTAAGTTTTAACCCAATAGAAAGGATTGACTATCGCCGCATTCCATCACGGTTCTCTTAAACGCGCCTATCGCCAAGGTTTGTGAACCCACTGTGTATTTATTCCCTACCCTGTTACCACGGGGGAGGGCCAGGGTGGGGGTCTATTGTCTCGAAACTGAACGCTAACAATCGTTAAAAGGATGCCAAATCATGACCAGCAAACGCCTGACCGGAATTTTACTCATCATCGTCCCTGTTGTTTTTATGTCGCTGTTTTCGCTCTTGGGTGTCACCTTCAACTATCCCACCATTTTGCGCGAGCCGACCGATACCGTGCTGACTGCTTATCAGCAGGGCGGGCTGACACTCGTTCTCAACTGGTACGGCATGGCGCTCTCTGCCTTCCTGCTCATCCCACTCGCCATTCTGGTACACAAAAATCTCAAGACCGCCGCGCAGGATAATCCTGTACTGTTGATCGCCACCATGTTCGGCGTACTGGCGGGTGCGGTACAGTTCCTCGGCTTTATTCGCTGGCCGTTCATGGTGGGGTACCTTGCCAACACTTACCTGAACCCTGCTGCCACCAGCACGACTCGCGAGTCGGTTGACCTCATCTTCCAATCTTTTAACTACTATGCCGGTGTCTCGGTGGGTGAAAACATGGGCTACCTGCTGACTGCGCTGTGGACAATCCTGATCGCCGTTACCCTGTTCCGTACGGCTCGCCTGTGGTCGATCTTGGGCATCATCAGCGGCGTTGGCATCCTGCTCGGCATCTTGGAACCTTTCGGTATCGAGGCGGTTGGCATGGTCAGCGCCATCGCATATATGGCGTGGGCAGTCTGGTTAGTCGGTGTCGGCATCTATGTCCTTCGCCGTATCCCGCAGCCAGCCGTCAATACCTTATCTGCACCGCGTAAAGCCGTCGCCTAATCCATCTCGTATTCTTTCAACAACCCATCTATCAAAAATGTTTAGCAACCCGCACCCGTTGAATTGAATTCCTTCCCTGTTACTACGGGGGAGGGCTAGGGTGGGGGTCTAAAAAGGAGAAACAATCATGAGCAGCACCGAATTACACGTCATTCTGGGGACAGGTGCGGTCGGCAAAGCCACTGCCCGCGCCCTCGCCAACATGGGCAAGCATGTCCGCATGGTCAACCGCAGCGGCAAAGCGGCTGAACTGCCCTCCGGTGTGGAGGTCGTCAAAGGCGATGTCTACAACGCCGCCAACGTCGCCCAATTGACCAAAGGCGCGACCAGCGTCTATCAAGCCGCCCAACCCCTGTACTACGAATGGGCGGAGAAGTTCCCACCGCTGCAAGCCGCCGTGGTTGAGGGTGTGGCCGCCAGTGGGGGGCGTTTGGTCGTCATGGAAAATGTTTATATGTACGGTGATCCCAACGGTCGCCCGATGACCGAGAATTTCCCCCACGCGGCTCACACCAAAAAGGGCAAAATTCGTGCCGCCATGACCGAAGCGTTGACTACTGCCCATAACAGCGGCAAGCTCAAGGTTGCTCGTGGTCGCGCCTCGGATTTCGTCGGGCCGGAATACTATATGGGGGCAGAGCAGTTGGTGTATCCCGCCATCGAGGGCAAAACCTCCAACGTCATTGGCAGCCCCGACGAACCGCACAGCTTCACCTACGTGCCAGATGTTGGTCGCGCCCTCGCCACCCTCGGCACACACGATGAAGCCTTCGGTGAAGTCTGGCATATTCCCAGCTTCGCCCCGCTCACCCAGCGCCAGCTTGTCGCCCTCGTTTACAAAGAAGCGGGTAACAACCTCAAAATCCGTGCAGGTGGTCGCCTCATCCTCAGCCTGATGGGTTTGTTCAATCCGAATGTGCGCGAAATCGTCGAGATGATCTACGAGTTCGACAAGCCCTTCATCCTCGACTCGTCCAAGTTTGAACGCACTTTTGGCATCACCGCCACCCCCATCGACCAAGCCATTCGCGAAACGGTCGCCTTCTTCAAAGCGCACCCCAAACCCGGTGCGAACGCCGCCTAAAGCGTTAATGAAGCATGGGCAGAATTTACGCTTCTTTATGCTGGTGATAGGGTGCCTTGCCTACAATAAGCCCATACGATTGCGAATCGCTGTTCAGAAAGTAATGGTATGGGCTTTACCCTTCAGCTTCTGCCCGACGAACCAATTCTCATCACCGTTGCCAAAGGTCATCTGGTTGTTGAGGACTTTGCGGGGATGTTCGCCGAATCGCGCAAGCTGCTCGCCGGAATGCCCGCGCCCATCTACCGCATCTCGGACTTCCGCGAGGCCAGCAGTTCCTTCATGGAGCTCATCCGCATGGCGCAGATCGCCAGTCGTGGCGACGAAGGCACCACCAGCGACCCGCGCATCAAGGCCATTCTCGTCGGCATGAACCAGTGGGTGAACCTCGCCCGTACCATCGTCGAGCAGCCGCAGTACTCCGCCATGCGCTTCCCCACCTTTCAAACGCTGGATGAGGCATTGGCTTATGCCCGTGCAGCGCTTGCCACGAACTCGTCTAAAAACGTGAGTTCCGGTGTGTAATCCGCTTTACATGAGCGCCTGAATTTTTCCTGATTCTTAACTCTGGAAGCCGTTTCCTGATATGAAATTAAGGGGTTATAATCTGTTATTCGGCTGCGCCCGCCGCGAACTGGCGCAGGCGCACATTTCGGCTTAACGCTGGGCAGCAATCTGCCCCATCTTCGCGAAAGGATAGTGCGGATGCCCCACAACTTTGAACTCTACGACCTGCGGATTACTGTCACCGCCATCGAAGGGCGCTCCGTGTGCAGTATGCAGGTCGGCGACTACTTCGAACTCACCGAGAGTAACAAGCTCCGCATCCCCGCAGGCAAGCACTTCTGCATCTACGCCCTCAGCAGCGTCCTGCCGCTCCTCGCCGCCAAGCAGCGCCAGCTTGAAGCCGGGGACTGGCTCGAACGCGACTCGCTCGTCGCTTGCCCCGACCCCGATGAACGCCTCATCATGAAGCTCGAACGTATCAGCAAGCGCACCCTCGACAGCGACGATTTAACATAACACAAAATGGTATGTTGATTTGTCCCTCCCTCGCTTGCGGGGCAGGTTAGGGTAGGGATTCCTAGGCAAATAAAAAACCGCGCCAGCTTGTGACCGGCGCGGTTTGTGTTGTGTACGGTTATTCGGGTCGCTTATTAGAAGCGGCCGCGGCCACCATTACCACCACCACGGTTGTTGCCGCCGCCGAAGCCACGGCTGCCACCACCGAAACCACCGGAGCGTTCTTCACGCGGGCGGGCTTCGTTGACGGTCAGGGCGCGGTTGTCAACGGTTTGACCGTTGAAACGGCGAATGGCTTCTTGCGCGCCTTCTTCGGTCGCCATGGTCACGAAACCGAACCCCTTCGGGCGGCCCGTGTCACGGTCCATAATGAAAGCGACTTCCGCGATTTCACCAGCCTGCGCGAACAGGTTACGGATGGTATCTTCGGTGGTTGAATATGACAAATTGCCGACGTACAGCTTGGTTCCCATTTGGGTTTCTCCTAGAACTTAAAACCGGATTTAATTTGTTAGAGCAGATCACTTGATGTGGCAACAGTGCAGAAATGAGGATGAAACTCGATGTGCAGTGGAAACCAAACGTCGTATACTCTAGCGTGGACTAGTGTCCCACACTTCCTGCCCCCTGTATAGGGTCAATTATTACTTTCTGCATAATTGGTTCCAAAGTCTTGCTGCATAAAACAGGACAACCTTGCCCTTAGCCGTATCAGCCACCGTTTTATGCTAAACTGAATGTGTTGGTGGATGAGGAATTGAACATGATTGCTATTCCAAATGTGTTTCCCGTTCCCCTATATCGTGATCCCAATGGGAAAATTCGTATCGAAGGAACGCGCATTCTGCTTGAAGTGGTTATTCATGCCTACCGTCGCGGCGAAACGGTCGAAGAAATCGTCGATGGCTATCCCACGCTCAAACTGGCAGATGTTTATGCGGTTCTCGCATACTATCTTACCCACCGCGATGAGGTGGATACTTACGTGCGTGAAGCTGACCAACGCGCCGAGGAAATCCGTCATGAAACGGAAGCCAACTATTCTCCCGATATTCTCGCACTCCGCGCCCGCCTTCGCGCCTCACGGAACAGCGGGAACTGATCGGTATGGTTCGCTTCCTTGCGGATGAAAATTTCAATGGGCGTATTCTAAGGGGTGTCCGTCGGGTCAATCCTGACGCTGATATTCTCCGCGTCCAAGAGTCGCCCGTTTACGGCGCGAGCGATCCTGATGTGCTGGAATGGGCGGCAAGAGAAGGACGCATCCTCTTAACGCATGATATTGATACGATGATCGGGTTCGCAAATGCTCGGCTTAAAGCAGGGCAACCGATGGCAGGCTTATTGGCCGTGCATGATGACGCACCTTTCGGTCAAGTGATTGATGACCTCCTCGCAATTTTAGGCGCAAGTGAACCCCACGACTGGGACAATAAGGTTGTGTTTCTACCATTTTAATCTATTTCTTGCTTTTTGCTCGGCGAACTGAAAATATCAACTATCTGGTTAGGAGCCTCTTTAATACCTAGACGATGACGTAGATATTCCATTGTGGCGACGAGAAATGCATAAAATGCTATTTCTGGTTCGTAAGTAGAGACAGTAGGGTTATTTTTCCATTCCCATATGACAAAGAAGAGCTTCATTGCTAGTAAAAAATGGGATAGATTAAACAGCACTCGAAATGCTTCAGAGCGTTTATTTGCTGTCCAAGCTAATGTAATGAAGCCGAACCCTAGCAACATTAGACCAACGAAATACATGAATACAAATAACACATACATTCCCAATATTTCAGGATGTACAAAATGAACGACGACACCTAATACGGTGAACAAGATAAAATGATTACGTAACGTTGGCAGTATTTTTTGGAGTTCCATACGACGTAAGTCAGTTAAAAATTCGCTCATGAATATACACCTCATTTACAAGTATTAAATAATTTTAGTGTAAGAAATTTTGTTTTGTACCCCGCAATTTGTGGGGTTTATAAGCTTTACGCTGAGTACTCACACAAACGAGATACTCACCCCGCCGTACCGCTTACTCGCCCATAAACTCAACGCCGTCGCCATCACCGTATCATCATGCCCGCTCGATGGCGCACCATATGACCAACCGCTGCGGTTTCGTTTCAACTCGTAAGCCATCAACTCGTGCTTCAGCACCGGATTATTCAGCAAGACAATCGTCTCTTGCTCCATCGCCAGCGCCAGCTCATCAATTAACGGTCCTTTGCTCTTGCTCGTCGTCATGAACCCCCGCACCGGCAAACCCTCCGCTTGCAGCGCCTCAATATTCACACTCCCGATGCTGTTCTCCTCGGCTAAAATCACCCTCGGCTTGAACCGTTCATACAACGCCGCCAGCCGACCCCGCTGCACCGCCCAACCAATCTGGTTAAACCGTTCCAGATGGATTTGCTGCCCATCCCGCGTCATCACCGAAACACACGTAAAATCATTGTCCTTCCCCCAATCCACCCCAAAGAAACACGTCTCCCTACTCTCCGCGATTTCGCCTTGTTCCCCTCGCCCTGAGGGAGAGGGGCTAGGGGTGAGGGCTTCCTCTTCTCTGTGACTCTGTGGTGAAAAATCTTCCTCTTGCTCTTCTTGGCGTACTTGGCGACTTGGCGGTTCAATTGCATTTGCATCTTCCTGCTCCCCTCTGCACACCTTGTCCACATTCCGAAACACCACCCCGCCGTCATCCAGAAACACTGCCTCATATTCCTGCCGGAAGAATCGCTCCGGCATCCCCGTCCGCGCCGCCTCAATCTCCGCCGCTTGAATATACGGATTGCTCCCCGTCGGCAAACACCAGCTTTCCCACTCGGGGAACGCCGCGCTCATCCCTTGCAGATACAACTGCCAGAACCAATTGCGCCCCCTCGGTGTACTCGCGAACAGCGCCCCACCCGCATAATCCGTCAGCAGCGGGCGGATCGCGCTGTGCCACACATCCCCCGACTCAAACAGCGCCGCCTCATCCACCACCACGAAATGATACTTCCGCCCGCGCACTGTCTCCGCCGCCCCGTTCGCCAGTGACCAGCACTCAAACACCCCGCCCGTCACCAATTCCATCCGCCACTCATGTTCATTCCAATCCCGTAGCAGCGGCATCATCAACCGCTTCACCTCGCGCCAAACCTCCGACCCCATCCGGTAGGTGGGTGCAAAATACGCCGCGCTCTTGCCCGCAATCAGCGCATCACACAGGCTGTCCACAGCGATAGTCGTCTTACCAAACCGCCGCCCACACGCCAGCACCTTAAACCGCGCGCCTGACTCGCGTATCTTCGCCTGTGCCTCATGCAGCCTCGCCAACCGGATTTCAACTTCCATTGATTTCTTCTCTCGCTTTTCTCTGCGTCTCTGCGGTTAAACGCATTTCTCTGTGCTCTCTGTGCCTCTGTGGTGAATTCTTGTATAGCTCTCTGCATTGAACTTGGCGTTCTTGGCGACTTGGCGGTTAATTGCTTTCTCTGTGTTCTCTGCGCCTCTGCGGTTTAATCGCGTTTGCATTTCACTCAGCACTCAGCACTTCTCTTTCCCCTTATTCTTCCCGTACCACCCGAATCACCATCTCACCGTCACTCTCCTCGACGGTCGCCGTTTGGGTCGGCTCAACATGCGCGTAAAGCCACTTCACCACGCTTGCCCACTCGCCCGCGCTGTTCGCTTCCAGCTTCTTGCCCATCAACCACACCTCACCCGTCACCACGAACTGCCAAACAGCCCGTGCCAACGCCTCCTGCGCCGTCACGCTGTCGTGTCCCACCATGAACCGCGCCGAACCCTGCTGTTGCAGTAGCTCGGTCAAAATCCGGTTGCGCTTCGGTCGCCCCTTCGGATTCCCACTTTGACCAGCCTTAAATTGCCCGCTGTTTGTGATGTCTTTGCTCATGCTTCACCTGCTGCTATGTGATACTTCTGGATAAACTGAGTGAACGTACTGACAAAAGGGTAACAAAATGTTGTATTTATCCTCCCTCGTTTACGGGGGAGGTGTCGCGCCAGCGACGGAGGGGGTTTGTAATTGCGCTCCAAGATTTTCGACTAACAATTGCTCTGTATTAAACTTGGCGACTTGGCGGTTATATAAAAGTTTCTTGCCCGACCAGCAATCAAGGAGTTTAACAATTTAGCACAAAAGTTCTGTGTAAATCAATTAATTTTCGGTTCGGGTTTGATTTGTTTTTTCAAACCTTTGCCAGTTCTCCGCCATCTCACAGCCGAGAATTATTCTGCCGCAATAGCTCTTTACTCAGCACTTGGCACTCAGAACGCAGCACTTCTTCCTAACGCCTCCCTCAACTCTCGTAATAATTCCCTTAATCTTGCCTGTTATCACCTGTTTAACAGGCAAATGAACACCTTTATGTGTTTTTAAGCCCTTCTTCTCATCCGAACCTCGCCCAACGTGCTATAATCCTCACTGGAAAACAACAATATATCCACTTGTCGTAATATCGGTGTTATGGAACACCGTCTAATTGAAACGTCATTATCCGACGCTTTCATGCCACGAAGGAGTAAAACTCGTGAATTCTGACCTGCAAAATTTGGCAATCAACACCATCCGCACTCTGTCGATTGATGCCGTGCAGAAGGCTGACAGTGGTCACCCCGGCCTGCCGATGGGTGCTGCACCGATGGCTTATACCCTGTGGACAGACTTCCTCCGCCACAACCCGCACAACCCCAAATGGGCAAACCGTGACCGTTTTGTACTCTCAGCCGGTCATGGTTCGATGCTGCTGTACTCGCTGCTGCACCTCACCGGCTACGACCTGCCGCTTGACCAACTGAAGAACTTCCGCCAATGGGGTTATCACACCCCCGGCCATCCCGAAGTGCATGAAACCGTCGGTGTCGAAACGACGACCGGCCCACTCGGTCAAGGTGCTGCCAACGCCGTTGGTTTCGCCCTCGCCGAAGCCTTCCTCGCCAACCACTTCAACCGACTCGGCTTCCCGATTGTCGATCATTACACCTACTGCCTCGTTGGTGATGGTGACTTGATGGAAGGTGTTAGTGCCGAAGCCTGTTCACTGGCTGGCACATGGGGCTTAAATAAGCTGATCTTCCTGTACGACGACAACAAGATCACCCTCGATGGTGAAGCCAGCATGACCTTCACCGAAGATGTCGCTGCCCGCTTCCGTGCTTATGGCTGGCACACGTTGGATGTCGCTGACGGTAACGATGTCGCCTCGATCCACGAAGCCATCGCTACGGCTAAGTCGCACACCGACGCACCGACGATTATTCTTGTTCACACCGTCATTGGTTATGGCAGCCCGAATAAGCAGGGTACTAGCAAGGCACATGGTTCACCGCTGGGCAAAGACGAAATCAAGCTGGTTAAGGAAGGTTTCGGCTGGCCGCAGGAAGATTTTTACATCCCCGGTGAAGCCCTCGAACACTTCCGTGAAGCGGTTGAAAAGGGTCTCACTTACGAGGATGAATGGAATAAGCTGTTCACCGATTACCGCAACCAGAACCCTGAACTCGCCGCCCAATGGGATTTGGCGCAAAGTGGTAAACTGCCCGAAGGCTGGGATGCTGACATCCCGACGTTCGATGCAAGCAAGAAAATCGCTACCCGCAACGCTTCCGGTGATGTGCTGAACGCCATCGCCAAGCACTTCCCGACGATGATCGGTGGTGACGCTGACCTCGCTGGCAGCACCAAGACGCTGATTAAAGGTTCGCCCAACACGGGTAAAGGTGATGTCAAAGGCCGCAACGTTCGCTTCGGCGTTCGTGAATTTGCAATGGGTGCTATCGTCAACGGCTTGGCTTTGCACGGCGGCATTATCAAGCCGTACAGCGCCACCTTCCTGACGTTCAGCGATTATATGCGGAATGCTATCCGCCTCGGCGCATTGATGAGTGTTCCAGCCGTTTATGTATTCACGCACGACAGCATTGGTCTCGGCGAAGACGGCCCGACGCACCAACCGGTTGAGCATGTCGTGGCACTGTCGGCTATCCCGCAGTTGACGGTTATCCGTCCCGCAGATGCCAATGAAACGGCAGCCGCTTGGCACACCACGATGACGCTCAAGAACCCGGCTGCGCTGATCTTCACGCGGCAGGATTTGCCCGTGCTGACCGGCAGCAACATCCGTGAAGGTGTGGCAAAAGGCGCGTATGTGCTGGCGGAAACCAGCGACTCGCCAGACATTATCCTGATCGGTCGTGGCAGTGAAGTGCATATCGCCCACGAGGCGTATACCGCGCTGGCAAACGAAGGGGTTAAAGTGCGGTTGGTGTCGATGCCGTCGTGGGACTTGTTCGAGAAGCAGGGTGCCGCTTATAAGGAAAGTATCCTGCCGCGCAGTGTTAAGCGCCGTGTGAGCATCGAGGCTGGTGTGACGCTCGGTTGGGATCGTTACGTCGGCTCCGAAGGTGTGACCATCGGGCTTGACCGCTTCGGTGGCAGCGCCCCTTACGAGACACTGTACCGCGAGTTCGGCCTGACCCCGGAAGCGGTGTTGAAGGCTGCCCGCGACCTGCTGAGTAAGTAACCGAATTTTGTCAGGTGGTGTAACTCATGTTGCACCACTTTGTTGCTGGAAAATGCAAAAATGCCTGTTTTAGATAGCTGTCACCAGCAAGTTGTTAATGCGCTTCGGAAGGCATCTTGGAATGTAACGGATAAACCCGTGTTTTTGCGAGCAGATGGTTTAACTATCTTTGCAGATATTCAAGCTCAACTGGTTAATGGGAATATCCAACAAATCATTATTGTGGAGGTAAAATGCTTTGCAGATGAGCGCTCTGACCAAGATGAGTTGTATCGGGCAGTTGGTCAGTACATGCTCTATCGCAGCATTTTACAGTTAAAAGCACCACATCTACCTTTGTATCTCGCCGTGCCAAATTTGGTTTATGAGCGTTTGTTCCGCAAAGCTATTGTTCAAAATATGATTACGGGTAACGGAATTAAACTGATTGTCATTGATATAGAACGTGAGGAGATTGTTCAATGGATCGGTTAAATGGACAACAACTCATTGAGATTACACGCCGAGAAGTCGAAAAGTATGCGGGTGTATCACCTCATGCAAAAGCTTATTTCATAGCGGATGAAGTACAGCAGATTTATCTTGTAACCGGCGTTGAAAATGAACCCGGCCCCAATAGCAATTGGATAATCGTTCAGGCACATATCAAAGGCGATATGATCGTTGTTGATGTCGATAACGTGTGGGATAAGCAGCTTTGGAAGGCTTTAGAGGCTGCAGGGGTTCCACGGGAACAAATGATATTGGCTTACCAAGGTGAAACCGAAGTAGCTAATAACGTTTAGCTCATCCACTTTGTATGATTTTTGTCTAATGAATTTACCCCAAAACAGTGATTATTTATGACCTTTTTACTTGGGATTGATATTGGCACGTCGAGCGCAAAGGCTGTGCTGTTCGACGTGGAGAGCAGCCAGATTGTGGCGGTGGCGGGGCAGGAATACCCGATTCATCACCCCGCACCTGACCGCGCCGAGCAAGACCCTGACGATTGGTGGCGGGCAACGGTCGCCATCGTGCGGCAGGTGACGGCTGGCGCGGCGGTTGAGCGGATTGCGGGGATCAGCTTCAGCGGGCAGATGCACGGGACGGTGATGGTTGGGGCTGACCACAAGCCGGTTGCCCCCGCGATTATTTGGGCTGACCAGCGCACAGGCAGCACGGTGAGCGAGTTGGTCGACCTGATGGGTGCAGAAGCCTACGCGGCGACGGCGGGGACACTGCCTGCGGCGGGGTTTATGGCGGTGACACTGTTGTGGCTGAAACAGCATGATCCGGCGCTGCTGGGACGTATTCATAAGGTGATGCTGCCGAAGGATTATGTGCGGCTGCGGATGACCGGCGAGATCGCGACTGACCCCAGCGACGCGGCGGCGACGGCGCTCTTTAACGTGACGACGCGCGAGTGGGCGGCGAACATCATTAACAAAGCTGGACTGCCCGTAAATGTGCTGCCGGATGTACGCGCATCGGTGGCGGTGGCGGGTTACTTACGAGCGGAGGCAGCGGCAGAGCTGGGGCTGAAGGCGGGCGTGGCGGTGATGACCGGATGCGCTGACCAACCGGCACAGGCGGTGGGTAACGGGCTGATTAAACCGGGGCGCGGTTCGGTGACGACCGGCAGCGGTGGGCAGGTGAGTATCCCCTTTATGCGGCAGCCCGGCGAGGCGCTGCGGACGGACCCGCGCGTGCATGTGCTGAACCATGCTGTGCCGGATACGTGGTATGTGCTGGGGGCGATTCTGTCGGCGGGGCTTTCGCTGCGGTGGCTGCGCGATCTGGTGGGGTTGAAGGGTGCGGCGGATGCATACCCGATATTGAGCGCGGAGGCGGCGGGTGTGCCAGCGGGGGCGGATGGGTTGATTTTCCTGCCGTATCTTTCCGGCGAGCGCACGCCACATATGGATGCACAAGCGCGGGGCTGCTTCATCGGGTTGAGCGCACACCACACACGCGGGCATCTGGCGCGGGCGGTGATGGAGGGCGTGACCTTCGCGCTGCGGGAGGCGCTGGAGATCAGCCGCGAACTGGGGGCGACGGCGGATACGCTGATTGCTTCCGGCGGGGCGATGGAAAGCGACCTGTGGCGCGGCATACAGGCGGATGTGTTTGGCTTGCCACTGCAACGGACGCTGCTGAAGGAACAGGCGAGTGTGGGCGCGGCGTTGATCGCAGGTGTGGGGTCGGGCGTATACAGCGACTTTGAAGCTGCGTGTGAACGGACGGTGCGCTACCGCGACGTGACCGAGCCGAACGTGGCGAACCATGCGCGATATGACGTGTTGTACGCGCACTTCCGCGAACTGTACCCGCGCTTGAAGGGCGACTTCCACCGGTTGGCGGAGGGGTTGTGAGAATATAAAGGGCAGACAAAAGCCTGCCCAATGCGTATAAGCAGTGAACGGTTTGTTATAGTCTACCGACCGTTGTCACAGGGGCCGACGAGGACACCTTCGTCCGGTGCAATCCAGCCAGAGCCGGTGATACCCATGTTCACCAAGAACCATCCCTGATCGTTGAAGCTAATGAACGGCAGGGTGTAGCGTTCGTTGAGTGCATTGACGATCTTTGAGTCGCGGCGTGGCTCGGCGTAGATGTCGATGATACGACCCACAGATGGCTGTACACTGCATACGGTCGGCGGTTTGAGCGGCGTACAGTCACCTTCGAGTATCACCAATTGTTCGGATATCCAACCGACGAGCTGCTGGGTTTCGGTGGAGAAGTTGACCGCATAGCGCCCCGAATTGTACTGGAAGGTTGGTAAGCCGCTGTTCGCACCTAAGATGGCGATTACGGGCGGTAAGCCCTGCGGTGCGCTGTAGACTTCCACATTGGTCCCACCCGCCGTGATGACACACTCACCCAAGCCAGATGGCTTGAGACCGACCACACCGATCAACGGCGTTTGGGATGGAGCCGTAGTTGGTGGGACAATGCCGCTTTGGGTACAACCATCGGCGGTACAGCGGCAGGGCTGCTGTAAATCAACAACGGTGTTCGATATCCAACCGCCATTGACGACTGTGCCGGGAACATTCACTTGATACCAACCGGTTGCACCGATGCGGCTGGCGAGCGCCCAATGTCCGGCGGGCAGCACACCGATAATCGGGAAGTTGGTTCCTGCGCCGCTGCGGATGTTGGCGGCATCGACGTTGGGATACACACCGCAGATGGCAGCAGGTAAGGGCTGCGATACGCGGAAGATGGGCGTGGCAGTCGGGCCGCTGGGCGCAGGGCGAGTCGCGGTCGGGCGAACCGTGCCGGTGGGCGACGGGGTGACGGTCGGTGTTTTGGTCGCCGTGCTAAAGACGGTTGCTGTCGGCGGCACCGGGGTGAGTGTTGGATCGACAGTGGTGAGATTACAGGCAACCGGCAGCAGCACGATGATGCCGAACATTAGTTT
The DNA here is from genome assembly GCA_020161935.1 of Chloroflexota bacterium. GTDB lineage: Bacteria > Chloroflexota > Anaerolineae > Aggregatilineales > Phototrophicaceae > CFX2. The sequence goes on along the minus strand of JAIUNI010000008.1, from coordinate 250,649 downwards.
CTTCCATAATGGGAAGCGAGACATGATAAATGGACTCCTACGTTAGACAAGCATGAATTCAATGTTACAAAGGTTGTCACGGTGCGTAATCCGTCTTAAGGCTGAGGCGCGGGTCATGCGTCTTGCCTTACACTGTCATCAGGTCACAAAAGATAGATCAATTTGGGAATCAAGAGCCACACAGGTCAATTTTTTGTGCAGCTTGTACGAACTTCTGATTCCTTTTTTGTCACTAAGAAACGGCTTAAAATAGTTTTCGATTTTAAGGTGCGATGGATGTCAATTAAGGGTCAATTATTCCATCATTATTAAAAGAGCTTAAACGATTTTTAACTTTCGGCTCATCAAAAACGCTTAATTGTGCAAAATGGAATTAACGATAATTCCAAAAGGCACATAAAAAGTGCCGTGTAACGCCGGTTGACTCTGGCATTTAAGCTCCGTATACTAACAATCAGAAAAATGAAACAGACGCAGAGAAATAAAATTCTTCTTTAATAAATTTCTTTCCCTCTGCGTCAGCAAACCCAACGCCTCGTGAAAACGGGGCGTTTTTTATTTCTCTTGCCCTCCGCTACAATACCCCTATGCAGATACAGCTTGCTTAAGTGGAGGTTAATTTTATGTCGCGCGTCGCAAAAGGGTATGGATTATGGTCTAGCCCAATTTCATCCCGTTCCCTCGCCGAGTCGATGGTGTTGAATGACGTTCAGTGGGATACCACCTCCGGCACATTAGTGTGGCACGAACGGCGCGGTGGGAAAGGCGTTCTGGTGGCACAGGCGGGCAGCCAAGCGCCGCGTGACCTGACGGACGACAACGCGGTGCGGGCGCGGGTGGGATACGGTGGCGGCGATTTTACCGTCGCGAACGGGCAGGTGTACTTCGCAGGGGATGGCGGACGTTTGTATAAGCAGGCGCTGGCGGGTGGGAAGGCACGACCGATTACCCCTTCATTTGGTGCGGCTGCTTCGCCGAAAGTATCGGCAGACGGCAAGTGGCTGCTTTATGTCCATAGTTACGAAGATGAGGATACACTGGCGCTGGTGGATACCGAAGGGCAACATTGGCCGCGCAAATTCGCAGAAGGAACGGATTTCGTCATGCAGCCGGTATGGCATCCATTTGGCAAGTATGCGGCTTACGTGACGTGGAATCATCCGCAAATGCCGTGGGATGGAACTGAACTACGGCTGGCGCGGTTGGAATACGACCGTGACGGCGTTCCATTCGCGGCGGAAACGGTGACGATTGCCGGGCATACGGATGTTTCGACTTTTCAACCGGAGTTTTCGCCGGATGGTCGGTATTTGGCTTATGTAAGTGATGCGACCGGATGGAACCAACTCTATATCTATGACATTGGGGCGCGGACGTATACGCAGTTGACAACCGCTGAAGCCGATCATGGGCAACCGGCGTGGGTGCAGGGTCTTCGGGTATACGGTTGGTGCATCGACAGCCAGCATATCATCTACACCTACAATTTGCAGGGATGGCGCTACCTAACGGTATTGGACATCGATAAACCATCTAAAGTAAGTCTGTGGGAAGGGCTGGGACAGTATACTGATATGTCGCATGTGGCGGTTTCGCCGCTGGATAATCGGGTAGCGGTAATTGCTTCATCGTCCAAGATTCCGCCGCGCGTGGTGACCTATATGCCGGAGATTACACCCAATGCCTCAACACTGGTGGGATTGCCGTCAACCGCGCCGACGACATTGCAGATTATTAACGAGGACGATGAACGTACGCCAGTTATTCACCGCCGTTCGAATACCGAGAATGTGCCGACCAATGCGCTGGCTCAATTGGAGTCGATTGCATGGACAGGACACGATGGTGGTACGGCTTACGGGCTTTATTACCCCCCGACGAGCGAGACTTTTGAGGGCATTGGCAAACCGCCGCTGATTGTTTACGTCCACGGTGGGCCGACTTCACAGGTGACGGCGCGGTATCACGGTGAGGCGCAGTTCTTCGCCACACGGGGTTACGCGGTGCTGGCGGTGAACCATCGCGGCGGTACAGGGTACGGTCGCGATTATATGAACATGCTGCGCGGCAACTGGGGTGTCTATGATGTTGAGGACTCGGCTTCCGGCGCGGCATATCTGGCAGAGCGCGGATTGATTGACCCCAGCAAGGTTGTGATCTGGGGCGGCAGCGCGGGCGGGTATACGGTACTGCAATCGCTGGTGGATAAACCGGGATTTTATAAGGCGGGTATCTGCTTGTACGGGGTCAGCAACCAGTTCGGGCTGGCGATGGATACGCACAAGTTTGAAGCGCATTATTCGGACTCGCTGATTGGGCCGCTGCCACAAGCGGCTGACCACTACCATGATCGTTCACCCCTATTTCATGCCGACAAGATCGTCGATCCGGTGATCGTGTTCCAAGGTGAGGATGATGTGGTCGTGCCGCGTAACCAATCGGACGCGATTGTCGAGTCATTGAAGCGGCGGGGCATCCCACACGAATATCATGTGTACGCGGGCGAGGGACATGGGTGGCGGAAGCCGGAGACGATTGAACACTACTTGAATGCCACTATCCGCTTCCTGACGCAGTACGTGTTATTCAGTTGAAGTGCGTGAAAGAGGGTTAAGGTGGATAGCAGCGGGGTATTGGTGGCACTTCTCTTAATCGCGCTGGTTGGTTACATGGCGTATGCCAAAGCGCAGCGCGACCGGCGGACGTTCGACAACCTGTACAGGCCACCGGACGAACGGCTGCTGAATGAGGATACGGAGTTCGGCGTTAATGGCAGCCTTGCGTTTGAGGGCGAGGCCGACTTTACGACAGATGCGTTTGATCTCGCCGCCGGGAATTACAAGCTGATGTACTGGTTTCCTGAAGGGGTAATGGTCAAAGTTGAACTCTTGAGCAAAGTTGGCAGCGACTCGGAAATCCTCGGTATCAAGAGCGGGGAAGGCGAACTCGGATTTTCGGTCGCTGCTACCGGACGCTACTTCATGACGATTGAACCCGATGAAGACAAAGCGTGGGAAATCGAGATTATTCGTTTAGGGCTGCCGTCACGCAGTTGAGGGATGCGTCAGTAATTCGCGGGCGGCTTCCACCGAGTCGGCAAAGATGAACGGGCGGCCTTCCATGCGGCTGCCATAAACGCGCAGGAAACCTTTGTAGGCCATGCGGATGAGCGTTCCCGCGCCAACGACCACTTTTTGCCCCTCATTTGTACGCGCTTCCCCTTGAGCGAAAAGCTCGCCCGCACGGGTGATGAAATCGCCGGGGATGCCGCCCGCCTCATGAATATCAATAAGCAGGTTTACCGTTTGCGGTTGGCTGATAATGAGTGCGTCAGCTTGTTTAACCGCTTGATGTAAATCGCTCCATGTCCAGCCGCGTTGAAACGTGATGCGGACGATGTGATGGGCGTTTGAGTCCCAACTGACTTGAATTGGCATAATTGCGAACTCCACTCTGTAATACGCAGTGTTAGAGCGATTGTTGCGGGTGGCGGTCGCAATCTCACCGATTTGTCATACAGCGTTACTGCGGGGCAGCGATGCTAAAGTTGGCGCTCACCAGTGAGCCACCATCAACCGTGAGATCAATGCGGTAATTGCCGGGGGTGAAGGCGAAATCAACCTGTTCGGCATAGAACCAGATGCAGTTGTCGTTAATGTCCATATCCGGCGCAAAGGACTGTTCGGTCACCAGTGTGCCATCCATGTACCATTGGGCGGCGATGGTGCTGCCTGCCTTGATATTGACGGCAGTCGCGACGACATAAATCTGGCTTGACTCGGGACTAAAGGTTGTAACCGTGGACAAGGCACAGTCATTCGAGCCGACTCCTTCCGCGGTGACGAGGTTGAACAGGGACGGCGCACCCCCGGTTGGCGTGGCGAAACTGAGTTGTTCAAGCGAACCGGGGGTCGAGTTGGTGGGTGGTGGGCCGGACGGAATATTGGATTGTCCAGAAGCGGGCGCGGTGGCGACAGCGAAATCCGTATTGGGTTGTACTTGAAGGACGGATGTTGGATCTAGACCGGCTGCTTGAAGGGTGCCTCTTAATTCACTCGTACGCTGCTGCGCTCTGGGGATCTCGGTCATGACATATTCTTCGGTACGCCGGATTTCATCGACCAGAAAGGTTGCGGTTACACGCAGTTCGACGATTTGTGTGCCAAGCAAGGCGTTGTCGGCAACCAGCGTTTCTTGGGCGGAATTATCTGAACAAGCTGTAATGAGCAGCATCCCGATAAATATGGTAATCTGTATCAACTTATGTGGCATTAGTGAACGCCTCCTAACCTTACGAACAAGGTTAAGTCTAGCAGTGAAGGCCAGATGTTCAAGGTTAGCGTAGTGCAAGCGGTGGATATTGCGGGTTGCGTTCGCCCTCCTTAAAAAAGCGCACTATACTACATAAAAACCATTTGCCAACCGAGTAAACATTTACGCCGTATGCCATTCATCTTTCTGCTGTGGAGTGGATTATGACAGCCAAGACTGCTTCCCAATCTGCAAAAAAGTCCAATAAAAGCTGGTACCAAGAATTATTTTTTAACCGTCGTCGCCCGCATCTTCGTGCTTTGCCGAAGGACTGGCAAATGCCGGACAGCGACGATGCTTACCAGAAGCAAATTCATGATGACGGCTTTGTGTCGCCCAAGTATTGGTCGGATGACGATTTGAGCCAATACCCCGTGATTGTTCATGATGCCTATGACCTCGCTGAATATTTACTCCCCAGTTATTTCGAGTACAGCCAAAAGTCGAAGCATTACCAAGACCGTTTTTATTTCTACCAATGGGTGTTTGTCATTGGCGCGTTTTTGACGACGGTGGCCGGGGCAATCGCCACGCTGCTCTACATACCGCCGAACCTATCGGTTGCCGCGACGGCCGTTGCTGAACAATCGCAGAACCTGAACGTGATAAACTGGCAGCAGGTGTTTAGTATCATCACGGCAATTATCGGTACGATCACCACGATTTATACGGCCTTGAGCAACCGGCACGAGCCGCAGAAGCGATGGGGCAAAACACGCCGCCTGACTGAGGAGCTGCGTATGCACTACTTTACGTATCTTTCTCATATGGAACCGTACAATACGGCGGATCGTTTACAACGCCTGCGGGAGAACGTTATCAATATTCGCGTGAAGGAGCAGGAAAATGTCTGAAGCTGAACATATCGCAGCCCAAACTGCTACCGCCAATCATGCTTTCGATTTAGATCAACAAATACATGAACGGCGTGACATCGAGGTGTTGTACCGCATCTATATGGAAAAGCGGCTCGCCTCACAGGCATCGTTCTACGAAAGCCGCGTGCGCGAAAACCAAGCCAACGCGGACTTTACGTTCGTCCTGAGCACGGTCATTATGGCGCTGTCGGCCTTTGTGGCGACCATCGGCGCGTTTGGTAATTCGCCTGTCCTTTCGTTGATGTCGGCGATCCTTCCAGCGTTCGCAGCCTTGTTAGCGGCATTCCGGCAGCTTTATGGTTGGGAACGGCAGATCAGCATTTACCGCGACGCGCTGTTGGGGCTGGAACGGGTGAAGCTGATTACGCCGGATAAAGACCGGCAAGCACTAGCCGACTTACCCGGTATTTACCCCAAGCTGGTGAGCAGCGGTGAGGAAATCTTTACGGGTGAGGTCAACCAGTGGGGGCAGTTCGTCCAGAGTTCGGGTAAGGAACAGGGCGAAACCACTGACGAACGCACGATGAACACGATGATGGGCAGCCTGCAACTGACAGATGCCCAGATTGATACCATCCGCAAGATCGTGGCAGCGGGTACGCCCAAAGCGGCGTTTAGCCAGCAAACGATCACCGTACACCCTGAAGAAACCAGTGTGCTACCGGCTGGCAGTGGCGGGGGTGCTGTACCGGTTCTGGATGAGCCTGTACCCGTTGTCTTGACCACAACCGTGAGTGATCCGGTTAGCGAGGCGAAGGTGGTTGAACACACCATACCGCCAGAAGGACTGGATGACGCGATTGAAGATGTGGTGCCGTCCGAGTCTTTCCCATCGGACACCTATGCCGCGCCTATCGAAACGAGCTATCCGGTCATGGAGGATGCCGTTCCGCTGCAAGAAACATTCTCGCCTGCCGAAACGGTACCCCCCGCAGTCGATTACGTGCCAGAGGTGGAAACCGAGTTCCCCACGACGGATGAAGTGGCTGCACCCAACGAATCCGAGTTCCCTGTGACAGAAGATGCCGTACCCGAAGGCGAGCTTCAGGCGGTACAAGCGGTGCAGCCCGTTGATGATAATCCGTGGGATGACCAACCGCCGCCACCGGAAGCGTTTAGCGCGCTGTCACCGGGGGCGCTGCATGTCGATTTGCCCGAAGACCCGCCGGAAGGCACGTTCACGGACGAGGAAAAGCCCGCTGATCCCTTCGCGAACGGGTAGCCCCTAAAGCTGAAAATAAAAACAGCCTGAGCAGATCTCTCAGGCTGTTTTTACGTGTGGAGGTGACCGGAATTGCACCGGTGTCCAAAAGATTCGTGGACGTGCGTCTACAAGCGTATCCACTTCTTTGGTTTCATCGCCGGTAGCCCTAAGTGGCGAGGTATGCCGACGACTAACCGATGATTTCTTTGACCTGCTTTATCGGTGTGAGCAGTGCCGCACGCTGTATTTAATGACGCTCACCAATCCACCCGTACAGCGACGGATGGGGCGAACGGTTAACCCCGCAGGGCTAACACTCTGGCGCAAACCTTAGGCGGCTGCGGGCAGAGCGAAAGTGTTATTGTTGGCAGTTAATGCCTTGCCTGTTTTTACGTGGTCGTGCTCCACGGCTTGCAACACGGACACAGCCTCCCCTGTCGAATCTAGTACACCCCCGTGTTGAGACTACTATAACAGAAACCCTGTTCGATGTATACGCCTTTACATCAGTATCCTGTTAGAAGTTTGCTGTGGCAAGGTTAGGTTTCTGCCGGAATGGGCGGTGGCACAACCAAAAAGCTGAGGCCGAGGCCGATTGCACCGGCAATGAATGGTACACCCAGCCATGTATGAATTTCCCACCACAGACCTCGTTCGTTGCTGAGGGCGATGGCGGCTAACACCACTAAGAAATAGACGAATGGTGCAAGGAACGTGAACAGGCGCAGCGCGTTATGCCGCGTGACCGACGGTCGCAACCGTGCGATTAGTACATCGGTGAACAGACCACCGACCAGTGCTCCAATCACGACCAGTAAATAATCGTCGTTAAACTCAATACGCAGCAGGTACATGAGAAAGGCGTTGATGCCGAACATGACGGTTGCCGTACCGAATGGGAGCTGCCAGCGCCGGATGAGCAGCAGCAGCGCGGCCATCATCAAGGCGGCAGGAATAAAGATGTAGGCGACACTGGTGACTTCGGTGAAGTAGCGAGAGTTGCCATACGGTTCTGGCATAGTCAAGATGCTCGCGTTGGCAAACACATTGGCATATTGGGTGAAGAAGGTGAACAATGTGAACACCAGCGTTGTGGATAAAATCGCGGGGAACAGATCACGCCAGCCACGCAGGCCGACCCGCTGCCACGCGGCACGGAGAGGGCCAGTGATGAACAGAAATGCGCCGGTCGCCAGCAGGAGGTGGGTGGGGCTGAACAGGGCTTCCAAGTCCTGCTCGATACCAAACGTTTCGTGCCAGAGCATATCACCACCCGCGCCGATGAAGAATAACACCACGCCGACGAGCGAGAGGGTGTAGCCGCGCGGCATGGCTTTCGCCCAAGCGTAACCTTTGCCGACGCTACGATACTGCGTAACGGCCATCAAGATCGCGACTGAGAAGAAGCCGCCATATAAAACGGCGTGCCACGGGGTAAAAAAGGTTTCGAGTTCGGGGATGGTATTATGCGCCCAACCATCCACGAATAGACCGATGATGAAGGCGGCAGAGGTGAATACCGATAGCCTATCGAGCCAACTGCTGTCGGCGGGGTGGCCTTCGATGCGTTTGCGGGTGTGGGTTTTGGGAAGCGCAACGGGTTGGTTAGCGGTTGTCATAACTGACCTTTCGCTCGTGATCGTACGGGAATGAGCGTAACCGGATGATGATTAATACGATTTGATTTTGGGAAAGTCGCGCTGATTTTAACACCAGCCCTAAGAAAGCCAAACGCCTCTAGGGGGTAGAGGCGTTTGGTATTCGGGGCAGCCTGTTCGGCGGCAAGTGGGGGTAACTGCCGCCGAACAAGGATGACTATAACAGGGAAAAGTGAGAGTGAAACTACGCGACCCCTACGGAAAACCTACGCCTCGCTTAGAGATTGATGAATTGCGAAAAAACGCAATCTGGTTATGATTAATCACAGAAAGAACCATTATCAAAATAAATTGGGGGCAAACTTATGCTGCGGCGTTCAACCTTCATTATGGTCGTGATGCTATTCGTACTGGGCGCGGCGGTTTTGCCAGCTAGCGCCGGAAGCACCGTCGATGCGTCATTCTCGCTGGGCTGCACGGGTTTTTCGGGCAGCGGTCAAATCTTGCTCGACCGCGACAACACCGGCTCGTCGCGCGAGGCGTTCCAAGTCGTCGTGACCGATGGCGTGGGCAACATTATTTACCAGCCAGTCGTGGACAGTTTCTTCGTTGGTGGTCGTGTATCGTGGACGGCGGGCAACGTGATCGAGTGGACGGAAGCCCCTGAATATAACCCGCTGACGCTGCGTGTGGTCAGCCTCGCGGGCAATAAGCTGGAAGAAAAGACGATTGCCATCGCGACTGGAAGCTGCGGCGACCTGAAAACCTTCGGCGCACTGCCGACGATTGAGGACGCTGTTGCCTCCGAGTCGGTCGATATTAACGCCGTGCCGCCGCGCCCGACCAACCCTGAGGAAATCACCCAACTGCTGCCGGGTTTCTTGATCGTCAACACCGATAACCTGTCGCTCCGCAGTGGTGACGGCCCGGAATACACGCTGGTGGGCATCGTTGATGGTGGCACGAAGTTGATCCCGCTGGGGCGCAACCTCAACTTTACGTGGTGGTTTGTGAAGGCCGGTGATGTTGTGGGCTGGGCGAAGGCCGAGTTCCTTGTGGCGCGTGGTGATTTGACGAGCGTGACGGTTGTGCCTTCGGAAGGCGAGATTACCCCTGCGACGATTTACGTGTTTAGCCGCCAAGCGCTGCTTTCCGCACCGGCAGCGGGCGCTATCCCACTTTGCACGATTGCTGGCGACACCGAGTACATCGCCGTGGGACGGACGCGGGCGACGGACTGGTACGAAATTCAGGCGACCTGCGATAACGCGGTGGTGAAGGGTTGGATCGCGGCTGAACTGGGTGCATTCCGTGGGAACGCGGGTACGGTTCTGGATGTGACCACACCGTAACTTCGATCATTGATGACGTTAAAAGGGCGAGCCGATGGGTTCGCTCTTTTGATTCACATTATTCGCAAATTTCGCAAAACTTCCGCCGAATTGTCTGGCGGGAGGCTCGGCTGCATCCGCTGAAGTGACATTTTGTGCCGGCGGCAGTGAGGGAGCGCGGCGCTGAAATGGCGTAAGTGCAGCGGATTGCTCCCGTGTATCCGCCGCCGACACGGGTTCGGCGGATACGAGGGAGTGAACCGCCGAAAATGCAAAGGCGAATGCAATACGTTTTCACCACAAAGGCACAAAGAAAGAATAACAAAACGCAAAGTCGCAAGGAAGCAAAGTCATTCATTTAAACCGCCAAGTCGCCATCCACAGGAGGCTTCGCACAGAACGCCAAGGAAATACAAAGACAGATTAACCACTGAGACACCGAGAACACAGAGATATATAAGAGATATTGTGGTGGTTACAAAGTAAGTGGTATGTGTGAAACGGTGGCGCGGACGAGATGTATCTCGTCCCTACACGATGGATTCTGTTTGTGTTAAAGCAATGATTTATCACTTACCATATGACCACTAACAGAGACATTATAGCACAAAAATTCTGCTTTGATGGTTCGAATTTTCAAACTTTTGGGTGTAAACATGCCAGATTGATATTCGGTGTTTGACGACTGACCGCCTGTTCCGCTACGCTTAGGTGATATGGATATTTGTGTTTGCAGGTCGAGAATGCGAAAACCATTTTTAATTGCTGTGCTTTTACTCGTGATCGCGACGACGGCTTATGCCCAAGAGTCTGACGCGCCGTTGAGTGGGCCGCTGCTGGCGGTGAATACGGCGGAGCAAGACCGTATCATCCTGTATGACGTGTCCAACGGGGCGCAGCGGTCGCTGAGTTTCGGCGATGGGTGGCACATGCCGTGGGCATTTTCGGCAGACGGCTGCCGCGTGATCTTTACCATGAGCGAGGGGTTGGCATGGGGGCGGGCGTACAGCGCCAAACTCGACGGCAGCGACATGCGCGAATTGGTGCAGTTTGATGAACTGCCCGCCGATGCGTGGGGGGTATGGGAACCGACACCCTCACCAGATGGGTCGCTGATCGCTTTCACGCTGCTGCGGAAGGATGCACAGGCGAACAAGATCACCAGTCACCTCGCAGTTGTGGACGCGGCAGGTGGAATACCAGCGATTTACAGCGTCAGTGGAAATGAGTTCGAGCCGCATTGGTCGCCGGACGGTGCGTGGTTGGCGTATATCTCGTTCACGGAGCGTGTCCCCGGTGCGGACATGGCTTCGACGGCGGTGCCTACACCGGAAGGACAGGAATCCGCGCCCGGAACGCTGCTGCGTGAGGCCGATTTGTGGGTAGTGAGTGCGGACGGCAAGACCAAGTACCGCTTGACAGACTTTCCGACCGGCGGCATTCGTGCGCCGCGCTGGTCGCCGGATGGGTTCTTGATCAGCTTCATTTATTCGCCCAGCCCGAATAACGAAACGTTCTGGATGATCGGGAATGCGGAGGGAGCGATACCGACGCAGTTAAGTTATCTATGGAGCGCGGTGATGGACACGACATGGTTCCCCGACAGCGCGTCGATCCTCGCGGCGGTGCGGGACTTCCAAGGGGTGCAGGACAATGTGCTGTGGCGCATCCCGCTGGTAGGCAACGCGGATACAGACGCGACACGCTTCATCGACGACCCCGCACTGTCGTTCGTGGATTATCCCCGTTTCAGCGCTGATGGGCGCTGGTTGGCACTGCGGAGTGAGTACGGGTTGGCGCTGGCTGATGTGGCGACGGGGCAGTGGTCGCTGCTGAACGATGTGCCTTTGGCAAACACACCGCCTGTATGGACTCCGGCGGGATTTGAGGGGGAGAGTACCTGCACATGAAACTGCTCAACCAATTGTGGGCACTGGCAGACCGAGAAGCGGCGGAAAGTGGAATACCTGTTTACCGCCTATTTGATAGGATTTATTTGCATTTGGATCGCCCACTCACGACTTGGAAGTATAGTTGTACACCGATTAATTCGTCCACATTTGCTTCTACGGGCGGCGATGGTGTCCACTTCGGCTTATTAGACATCGACGGTGAAGTGAGAGACGAATCGCCCGTTTGCATGACAAGCCCAATGAGCGCTAGCGAATCACAAGACAACATAATTGTTGGCAGTAATTTACATGAATTCTTATGCTTGGGTTCAGAATTTGGTTTCTTTCACCTTGAAAATTTGCCGTCATTTAAGCGATATGATGATGGTTTCAGGTTCTCGCAGCCTAATGAGTGGGTGGTGCAAGAAAGTTGTGAATATTTTATGACTGACCCCGAATTTCAGTATCAACTCAACCTACTACGAACCGAATTCGACCTCAAACCGTGGACGGATGTGGCAGGGCGGCTCAACGAACTTCAACGCCTCTACTTGCCTCTCGTACAACTCAAACAGGATAACAGCTAATGCTGCGTTGTGGAATTGACATGATCGAAATTAAGCGTGTGGAGGAAGGGATTGAACGCCTCGGCGAACGCTTTCTCAACCGCTTCTTTACCCCCGGTGAACGTGAGGATACGGGTGATAAGCCGAACCGGTTGGCGGCGCGGCTGGCGGGGAAAGAAGCCGTCAGTAAGGCGCTGGGTACGGGCATCGGTGATGTGGCGTGGAAGGAAATCGAGATTCGCTGCGACGAGCGCGGTCGCCCGTGGCTGCACCTGCACGGCGCGGCGGCAAGACTGGCGGATGAGCTTGAACTGCGGCAGTGGGACATCAGCCTGACTCACACGGCGGAATATGCCTCGGCGTTCGCGGTGGCGACGAGTTAGTGTGGCAGCGGGTAAATTGGTGTTGAGAGGGGTTTCGGAGGAGGCACGCCTCCTCCCTACATGAAGCACGCGATAACCGAATTTAAAATGTTTTAAGTCGTATCGCGTGGTGGTTGTTACTGAATTTGCAGCAGGACGTGAGCGCTGCGCCACATGCCTTCGAGGTCATAGTAGCTGCGCTTTTCTTCCTGGAAGAGATGCACGACGGTATCACCGTAGTCCATCAGCATCCAACCACTATCGGGGGTACCCTCGACCGAGAACGGCAGTTTGCCATACTTTTCTTTGACCTGTTCGCGCACACCGTCTGCCAGCGCACGCAGTTGGCGGTCACTGTTACCGGTGCAAATGACAAAGTAATCCGCGATGATCGCATCCGGGCGGAGGTCGAGCAGCAGGATATCTTCGGCTTTTTTATCTTCCACCGAATTGACGATAAAACGGGCGAGTTCTATTGATTCCAGAGTAAATGCTCCTAGCACTTGCAAACGATACGGCGAACACAGGTTCAAAACCCATGTTCAATTGGCATTGTAGCATAACATGAAGGGTGAGCAATAGGTCACTTAGTATAAGAAATTCTCTACGCCTGTCACGACGCGCTCCGGTTGTTCATCCAGCGGCTGGTGATGCACACGCGCGAGTTCGAGCAGTTGGGCGTTGGGCAGCGTCCGGGCTGCAAGGCGGCCTTCGTTCGGCGGAACCGTGGTGTCGTGGCTGCCGAGGATGACCAACGCGGGATGCTGAATGGTGGGTAGATGCGGCTGCATATTCTCGCGGGCGATGCTGTGCAAGGCGTGGGTGCTAGCTTGCCATGAGGCGCGTTGGAAGTCCTGCTGAATGCGTGCGGCATCATCGCTGTTCAAGTACCAGTGGCTGGGGCGCGTGAAAAGCGGGCTGACGACGGTTTGCGCCAGCGTCCACAGCGGCGCGGCTTTCGAAAGCGTCGTGTTGACCCGTTCGTTGGCGAACAAGCCGCTTATTTCGACCGGATGACCAAAGCGCCCGGTGATGACAGGCGACATCAGCACCAGTTTTTCGGCGATGTCCGGCTGCATGACGGCGAGCTTGAGCGCCAACATGCCACCCATCGAGTGCCCGACGAGCGCGGCAGGCTGAATGTGATAGTGGGCGCAAAAGTCGAGCAGCATCTCGGCGTGGTGCTGGATACTGAGGGTGTGTTCAGCAGCGGGGCGCGGCGACTGGCCGAAACCGTGCAAATCGACCGCCCAGAAACGCGCGGTGTGGGCAAGGTCACGCACGAGGCGCGACCACATTTGCCCTGAACTCGCCCAACCGTGGATCAAGAGTATATCGGGGCCGTCGCCACGGCTCGTATAATGAAGTTTGGTAGAAAGTTTAGTCGCGATCATACGCAGATTATAGCACGGCTCGCTTTTGGCAAGTGATGAGAATAGGTCAAGCGCGGTGGGAAAAATCAACACGGGTGGCTATTACACGATTGGCGAGGTGGCTGATTTAGCGGGTGTGCAAGCGTCCACACTTCGCTATTACGAGCGGATTGGGTTGCTGCCGCCCGCCCGCCGGATGAGCGGCCAACGGCGCTACACGACGGCGGTGCTGCCGATGCTGGCGATCATCCAGATGGCGAAGGAAGCCAGCTTTTCGCTGCCGGAAATTCAGGTGCTGCTGCAATCACAGCCGAACGGCACGGCGGTTTCCGACCGCTGGCGGGAACTGGCGGCGGTCAAAATCCGCGAACTCGATGCGGTCATTCAACACGCGCAGGATATGAAGGCGCTGCTGGAGGAGTCGCTGATTTGTGGTGCGCTGCAATTCGAACTCGATCAAGCGGCTGCATCCGCCGAATAGACCTCATTCAAAACTCGTGCTTGACTTAAAGTTAGGTTTAAGTCGTACATTTGGTCTATCAAACCGATACGCTGGATATTTCAAGCACGGAGGTTGGGACATGGCGAAGGATTCGGAACGGCTGGAACGGGAATTTATCTCGACGGCGCGTGAGAAAACGGGTAAGGATATACCCGAATGGATGCAGGTTATCAGCACCAGCGGCGAGAGCAAGCCGAACGCGATTTTGAGCTGGCTGAAGGAAAATCACAAACTCAACCATATGCAGGCTAATTTCCTATCTGGTATTTATCTCAATGACGGTAAGCCGGTTTATGACCAGCAGATGTTGTTCGCCAAGTTATTTGACGGCAAAGAACACTTACGGGCGACCTACAATGCACTCCAAGAAAACACCCTCGCGCAACTATCGGATACGCTGTTTATTCCGACTAAAGCCTATGTTTCAATCGAAGCCAAACGCTGCTTTGCATGTGCGACGCTGACCAAGCATAACATCCGCGTCGGCCTCGATTTGGGCGACCTGCCGTTTGATGACTACACCCAGAAAGCCAAGAGTTTGGGCGCGATGCCAAACTTGACGCATATGGTGGAAATCACCGCGCCGGCTGAAGTGAATGACAAGCTGCTGTCGTTCGTCAAGCAGGCGTATGCCAACGCACATAAACAAAAATAGGGATACGAAAATGATTGATGCTGAATCGCTGACGATGATTTTAGAGCGTAATTACGGTGTGGTGATGCGGCAGATCGACGGCATTACGCATGAGGAAAGCCTCATTCAGCCGCCGTTTAGAGGCAACTGCATGAACTGGGTGTTGGGGCATCTGGTGATGAGCCGCGAGCGCATCCTGATTATGATTGGTGCGCCGCGCCAGTGGACGCAGGAACAGTGCGACCGCTACGAACGCGGGTCGGAGCCGATTGTCGCCGCCCAAGATGCGCTGCCGTTCGAGAAAATTGTGGCGGATTATTCGGCGGCACAGGGACAAATTCACGCTTGGCTTAAGAGCTGCACACCGGCTGACCTGAATGTGGAGGCAGTGCCGCACCGTATCCCTGCGGATACCGCGCCGAAGTGGGATTGGCTGGAGTTTCTGCTGTGGCACGAAGCGTACCATATCGGCAACCTCGAACTGCTGCGGCAGCTCGCGGGCAAGAATGACAAGGTGATCGGGTGAGGGATTTATGCAGGGCGTGCTGTTTGTACGTCCTGCGCTAACTGGCAGGGAAAAACGATCAGGTGATGTGAACGCCTAATCCCTAACATGCAACGTGAAACTCCTCTTGCACTTACTCAGTACTCGGCACTCGATACTCTAACTCAGGTTTATTTTCGGTTAACCCGACAAACTGTTTTCCAACCTTCCACTAACCTTTTAATATTTCTGCTCCCCTGCAAAGTTAGCGCCAACACCGCTTAAAAGTGACCAAATGTTCTGACAAATGTTCACCCTAAGCGCCACCGTTTCGTTTATGCTATTGAAAGGGCTGAACGTAGAGGTTTGGTGCAGACAAACCTTTTTCAACGACCCTCACGCACCTTAACAACCGCATTAGCAATGACAGCGGCGGCAGAGCCTCTAATGCTTCGCTGCTGATCTTTTGCATTGAACTGTCAACTGATAACTTTTTGTGCTGCTGATTGTGCTTTTGACTCATGACTGTCGACTATGGACTACCGACTATTTTGCAGCAAACGTTGCAGCAGCGGCCTCAATCGCATTGCTGCGGCATCGCGCTCCCTCGTATTCGCCGTCTCAAAGGATTGTTGTAACAACAGCATCAACAACATCAACAGCATCGTGCCGAACATCTGTCATTCGACTGCCGCCGCCGCCGCCGCCATAAGCTATCGGTTCGCCTAAAACAGATCAGCTATAATGGCATCACATCAAATGAACAGGATAGGGCTTCTGATGAGCGACGGGTTTTACTGTGAACAGCGGGATGATGTCATGGTCTATGGCTTCACCCGTTCTGAAGATGCGGATGTCGATGCATGGGCAGCCGCGCTGATCGCCCACATTGAGGCCACCCCGATTGACAAGCCGTTTCGGATATTGATGGATGTTTCGGCAAAACAGGTGAACTTTACCGCCCGCGCTCGCCAGCGTTCGGTCGAAATCTTCACGCGCTACCGGACACGGCAGGGGCGCTTCGCCTTTTTATTCTCCAGCCGAACCGCGCCCTATTACTCGCGCATCTTTTTCGCGTCGCTGGGGCGGCTGAAGTTTAGCCTGAATTATTTCACGGACACGCAGAAAGCACTTGATTGGCTTCGTCAGTGAATGCTTGCCGGTTCTAAATTCGTTCTGACTCTGCTACGATAAGGCGCGAACTTAGGCAGCAAGAGTAACCCCATGACAGAACAACAAATTGATTTCACCGTCGCCAACGCTGGAGAGCGGTTGGATAAACTCGTCGTCGAACAGGTCGGCGACGGCCTTTCCCGCGCCCAGATCCAAGCACTCATCAAAGAGGGCAAAGTCACCGTCAACGGCGCACAAGTTAAGAGTGGTGTCAAGCTGAAGGGCGGCGAACGTATCAGCGTGACGATTGAAACCCGCGAGGAACCGGAGGAAGTGCAGCCGGAAGCGATCCCGCTGGTCGTCCTGTATGATGATAAGGACATTGCTGTGATTGATAAACCAGCAGGGATGACGGTTCACCCCGGCGTGGGCAACGAGAAGGGGACGCTGGTGAGCGCGATGCTCGCCCGTTGGCCGGAAATCGCCAGCATGAATATTGTTGAGAAGCGTGTGGGCATTGTTCACCGTCTCGATAAAGACACGAGCGGCTTGATGGTTATCGCCAAAAATGACGCGGCGCGGCTCAAGCTGCAAGCCCAGTTCCAGACGCGCACCGTCGATAAAATTTACCTCGCGTTACTGGAAAAACTGCCTTCAACGCTGACGGGACGCATCGAAGCACCGATTTCCCGCGACCCGAACCAGCGCAAGCGGATGGCGGTGGTACGCGGTGGTAAGCCAGCAATCACCGAATATCAGGTGATCGACCACGCCTTCATCGGTGAGCAGGCGTTAGTGCGCGTTACGCTGCACACCGGACGTACACACCAGATTCGTGTGCATATGGCGTTCATCGGCTGCCCGATTGTGGGGGACAGCGTGTATGGTTTCCGCAAGCAGCGGGTGAAGCTCAAACGGCAGTTCCTCCACGCGGCGGAACTCAGCTTCGACCACCCGACAACGGGCGAACGGTTGTCGTTTACCTCACCACTGCCCGTAGGTTTGCAGAATACGATGGACAAGCTGCGGAGTGCGTAACAGAAAACGGGACTGCACAGTAGCTGTCCCGTTTTCTTTATATTTTCTGATATAAGGGCGCACAGCCGTGTTCCCCTACAAACATGGTAATTTTAGGCGAGGTTGCTAAGGGTGCCGTTCCAAACGCGGTGACCGAGGTCACTTTGCGGGGCGTATTCGCCAGAAATAATCTCGACTACAGTGCCTTCATCTGCCCAGTCGTAAAGCAGTTTGGCGTTGTCATTTTCGGCCATCACGCAGCCGAAGGTATATTCCGAGCCAACGCTGCCACCACCGAGCAGGTTGCCGTTGGGCAGCAGTACCGCGCCGTGAAAGCCGTTCATGAGACCCGGTACGACTTCATACATACCCATGAACCAGTACATCGTCCAACTGCCGCAGTTGAAGCCGCTGTCGTTACACAGGGTATAGCTGCCGCCTTCAGCTTCTTCGCTGTGCGAAAGAATCTGGTAAACGCCGGGGGAAGTTGGATACTGATCCATGCCTGACGAAATTAGCCAATTGAATTTTTCCTGCCCATTTTCGAAAGCGATCATACTTTGCGTATCGAGGTTGACCACGATACGTTTATTGGGAACAGGGTCGAGCGGAACAGACTTATCTTTCGAGGGCAGGTTGAGGGTGTCGCCCGGTGAGAGTACATCAAGGTTGCGCCCCGGATTAGCCTCTTGAATGAGATAGAAGGGAATACCCGTTTTGCGCGAGATGTAGTAGGCGCGGTCGCCGGAGACAACCGTGTAGCGCGTGTCGCGGTAGCGGATGCGGAGTGTCACCGAAGTCGATGTTTCATTGATGGCCTTATTCATCTTCTCCTGTGTTTCCAACGGATCGAGGTAGCGAGTTTCGGTGGCTTCCGGCGGATTCAGGGAGTCAATTTGTGCGTTCAGGAAGGGCGCGTAGCTGGCTTCGCGGAGCATGAGACCATCGGTGCCGATTTCCAACCACGAGGCGAGGGCTTCTTTGGAGGTTGTCCATGTCGTCGTTTTATCGGTAAAGGGATCATAGCCGTTGATGCTGAACTGTTGGCTGACAAACTTCCGCGCGGCTTCGAGATTGGGTTCAGGGTCGGTAATATCGGGGGGGATGACGGTCATGGACAAGTCCAGCCGCCCAAACTCGACCACTTCCACGGTGTCGGTTTGGAGCGTATCCATCGTCAGCGAGGTGTCGAGCATCCGACCATCTTTACCCGCCACGCCAACAAGCTGGTCACTCTGCCACTCGTAGCCCGCGTTGTAAGGGGCGATGTCGGTGGCTGTGGTCAGGTTCAGCAGGTAATTGTTGGCGGTGTTGTAATCGACGGAAACGAACGGCTTGATGCCGATGCCGAAGGGTAAGCCGCTTAGACCGACACCCTTGGCGGCTTCGGCTGTTTTCCGCGAGTCGAGCTGTAAGCCGATGTCGGCGGGACGAACTGACCATACACGGTCGCCATCGACAAGGCGAATCTGGTAATTGTTTGCCCAGATATTATCGAGGGCAGCGGTGGCTTCGTCGATTGTCATGTCACCTATAGGCACGGTGATGGCGTAGACGTTGGGGAAGATGCGCCCTGTGAAAATATGGCTGCCGATGAACAACAGGAAAAGCAGCACCGCCAGCCCGACGATGCCGAAGATAATCTGGCGCGTATGGGTCATATACCAGAACAAATCCTGTAAGACCATGCGGACGCGCATGATCCAACTGGCTTCAAGATTAGGCATCGCCATACCAGACAACTGCCCACGAATGGCATCTTTAAGCGGGGCGGTCGAGGCGGTGCGGTGCTGTCGCGCCATCTGGCGTTCGCGCGCACGGCGGGATGAATTGCGTCGGGTTCCGTAATCCATATCAATCCCTATAGATCAAAACTAACTATCGAGCGTGATATTTCTGTAAATATGCTACCACATTCCATGCCGGTCGGATATGTATTAATCGTCTTCTCAACCTTAGAGAATAACCGCACGAACATGAGTGCTTTGGTGATAGTTCAATTAACGGGCATCTGGCTATCTCTCGACAAATCCAACCAAGCGTCTACAATGCGTGTTACGAAGTGTGAATAAGAGGACTCAAATGATGCGCCGATTGTGGATCGTACTGGCTTGCACCTTATGCGTGGCTCCCGCGGTTATCATGGCACAGGATAACGCGCTGACAGCCAGTGAACCGACACTGGTGACGGAACCCGACCCGTACGGGCAGCAGTCGTTGATTGCCGAAGGGGTTATCACCAATGAGACACAAGGAGCGTTCACCGGCGTTGAGTTGGACGCAATCGCCTACGACGCGGCAGGGGAAGAAGTCGGTGAAGGGTTAGGCTACTTGACGAATGCCTGCGGCGTGGCACTGCCGGATTTTGTGCTGCGACCGGGCAACGAGCAGTTTTATGCGATTCCACTGGATTTATATGAAACGGACGCGGTGGTTGACCGTGTGGAAATTACCGTAAACGCTGACCCGACTGAAGTGCCGACGGTAGTTGACGCGCCGTTGGGTGAGGGTGTGATGTTGGTGGATGAGCGTGAAGTGGTGCGCGTCGAATGGATTGACGAGACACACTTACGCTACGGCGAGGGCTGCCGGCGTGACCTGTTCAACCAGTGGACGTGGCGCGAGTATGACCTCGATACCGGCGCGATTGAGAGCGCCACCCACCCGAAGGCTGAACTGATCCGTGAAGCGATGCTCATCCAGACGGGGTTACAAGACCCGCTGTACTTACAACATTCGATGTTGAGCTTTGACCCGGATGGTCGCCGGATGGTCTACCAGACCGATCTTAACACCTTCATCACCGCCGAGGCTGATGGTTCGTTTAAGCGGGTGATGTTCGAAACCCTTTCGACGCGCACGCTGCAAGGGATTTCATGGCTGCAAGATGGGGCGTTCCTTGCTTATTACTACGGCTCCAGCAACGACCCTGTGACATACTTTACCGGGAACGCGGATGGACGCATCTTGAGCGACTCGCCGGTTGACAGCGTACCGTCACTGATTACCCCCGGCGCGAATCCAAGTGGCGAACGGATTGTGATTGGATTAGAAGTCGATGGCAAAACGGGTTATTATGTCAAACTTGCAGCCTTTGACACCATCACTCCACTGTTCGACTCGCCTTTGCCAACCAACAATTGGCCGGGGCCGCTTTACGAGCGCGATGCCGACGGGAAGGCTTACGTGTATGCTGCTGTCCCGCGTGGCGACCAAGCGATATTGGTTTGCTATGACGTTGAAACCAAAGAAACCCACGACCTGACCGAACTGCCGTTGCAGCTCGAAAATGACGAGCGCGGTTGGTGGTGGCTTTCGCCGGACTATAACTCGATTGCGCTGGCGGCTGAGGGTGTACACGGTGGTTTATGGCTGATTGACCTAAACGCAACCGAAACCTGTGAGTAAACTTGACCACATTAGCCTTTGTATTGGTATTGGTTTCCGCAACCCTTCATGCGACTTGGAATTATCTCTCGAAAAAGGCAGGCGGTGACACGGCTTTCGTCTGGATCTTCAGTGTCATCGCCACGCTGCTTTACCTGCCGCTGGCGATTGGTATCGTGGTGGTGCAAAAGCCACAGCTTGGCACACCCGAACTGACGGCGCTGGCGGGAACGTGTTTTCTCCACATCCTTTACTACTTATTCCTCAATTGGGGATACCAAGTGGGTGATCTGTCACTGGTGTACCCCATCGCGCGGGGTGTCGGGCCGATGCTGGCGGGAATCGGCGCAATCCTGCTGTTGGGCGAGCGCCCGACGGTGCTGGTCATCGTTGGAATGGTGCTGATCTCGTTGGGGGTTGTCATCTTGACGAGCGCACCGAGCGCGACCCTCGCTGGCAGCGTGCGCGGCGGGGTTATTTACGGCTTGCTGACGGCGTTGGCGATTGCGGGTTACACGCTACAAGACAAACAAGTCGTAAGTTATTATCTCGTCCCGCCGCTGATCCTGACATGGGCAAGCAACGTGGTACGGGCGGTTATTCTGATTCCCCACGCAGTACGCCGTTGGGACAGGGTGAAGTACAACTGGCAGGTGCATAAGCGCGAGGCGTTCGCCGTTGGCATCATCGACTCGCTGGCGTACATTTTGTTCCTGATCGCACTTTCGACTGGCGACGTGACACACCTGTCACCGCTGCGCCAAACCAGCATCCTGATTGGCGCGTTTTTAGGCACCCGCTTACTTTCGGAAGAGGGCGGGCGGCGGCGCATCGTGGCGGCGCTGGTGATGATGGCGGGTGTGATCGTATTAGCGTTGGGTTAAAAAGCCGTCTGTAACCCGCTAAAATATTACCGATAACCTGACGATTACTCTACGCAGCGTCCTTTCTCGCTCAATTTTGCCTATAATGAAACTAGATTGTGCAGACAACCATTTGGTTATGATAGGAGGCAAACTGATGAAGTGGCGACGATGGAGTGTATTCAGTGTCGTGTTCGCCATGTTCAGCCTGTTCACGCTGCAACCCGGCATGTGGGTCGCGGCGCAGGGTTATTCATGGACGGGCGAATATTACAACGATCCGTATTTACAGGGTTCACCTGCGTTTACCCGTACCGATAATGTCCTCGCATTCGACTTTGGCAACAATGCCCCCGGTAATGGTGTGGGCAGCGATGGCTTCTCGGTACGTTGGACGGCGCTGGCGGCTTTTAACGGCGGTACTTACCGCTTCTTCGCGCTGGCGGATGACAACATCAAGATTACGCTTGACGACGGTTATACGCCGGTACTCGACACCTTCGGCCAAGCGAAGATCGGGCAGATTGTTTCAGTTGATGTGCCGATGACGGCGGGTGTGCATAAGGTACGTGTCGATTACCAAGAAGTTTCGGGTAATGCTTACGCATATGTGACATGGGCACCGGCTGCTGGCAACCCCAGCCCGAACTTCCCCGTGCCGCAGGTATCCTACTCAAATGTGAACAATGGGCAGTGGACGGCTCAGTACTTTAACAATGCCGCGCTTTCCGGTTCGCCTATTCTGATCCAGAGTGAAACCACCCCCAGCCACGTGTGGGGCAGTGGTTCACCGGGCGCAAGCGTTCCGGCGGATAACTTCTCGGCGCGTTGGACGAGTACGCAGACTCTTGATGCTGCCAGCTATACCTTGAGCGTCCGCGCGGACGACGGTGTGCGCGTATTTGTGGATGGTGTCGCGGTGATTAATGAGTTCCACTCGGCAACCACAACCACCTACAGCACCAACTTGAACCTCGGTGCGGGGCAGCACACGATTATGATCGAGTACTACGAGGCAGCCGGTGACGCATTCGTTGAGTACAATCTGACCCGTGTAACCTCCGCTGTGATACAGCAGCCGAGCATACCGTCTAATCCGGTGAACACGGGTACGACGGCGACGGTAAATACTGGACGGCTGAACGTACGCGATAACCCGAACGCGACCGCAACCATTTTGACCAAGATCAGCCTGAACGAGACGTATCCAGTTGTGGGCAAGAATGGTGACTCGTCGTGGTATCAGATTAATGTCAACGGTATCACGGGTTGGGTTTCGGCGCGGTTCGTGAATATCAGCGGCAACCAGACCGTGAATGTGGTTTCCGGTTCGGCGCAGACGGTAGCGCAGCCGGTGGACACGGGCTATGACGCAACCGCTTTGGCGACCGTCAACCTCCGCAATGCACCTTCGACACGCGGCACGACGATCCTTGCCAAGATTCAGCGTAATGAGGTCGTTCGTATTGTCGGGCGTACCGCGAACAATGCGTGGTGGCAGGTGAACTACAAGGGTACGATTGGTTGGGTGAGTTCAACCTATGCTCGTATTCAGGGCGGCGCGGTGACTGCCCAAATTCCGGTGACGGGTTAGTTGCCCTCACCCTAAATCCCTCATTGGCTACCTTGCGACAAGCTCAGTCGCCAATGACCTCAGGGCGAGGGACTTAAAGGTGGCTGACTGATAAGAAAAAGGAGAGTCACAGACTCTCCCTTAGTGAAAACAACAACCCATGTTGAGAAGAATAGGGCGGCGAGAGTCGCCCTATTTTTATTCACATAATCGCGAGAACGATGAGGGGAATGATCGCGCCGACGATTGCACCAGCGATGACCTGCGCGAGGGTGTGCCGTTCGAGCCGCAGACGCGCCGCGCCGACAATCGGCAGCAGGGGCGAAACCGCGAGCGCCGGAGCCGCGCCAAACACGATGCCGGTCGCCACAACCGCAACGCTGATGCTCATGGCGTGCATACTAATCTGCCACGCGAAGGTAATGAGCAGCATGACCGCCAGTTCGACGAGAGTAATGGCGGCGATTAAGGGCAGGATGGACGGCGCGTTCATCATCCGCAGCACGACCCACGCCAGAATAGCGCAGCCAATGGAAACCGCGAACGGAATAATGCGTTCCTGCCGTTCCTTCATGTGAATGTCGCTGATTTTGCCACGCCGTACGCGCCACGCGATGTACAGGATGGGCATCAAGCAGACGAGGATGCCATAGGTCAGCGCCCACATCAGCCCTTGCAAACGATTTTCGGCAAAGTGGAAGGCGATAAAAAATACGAGGGTCGCCCAGACCATCGGCGGGCTGAGTAAGTTCGAGATGACACGCGCCCAACGGGCGTTCATGTAAGATGAGACGTTCAAATACCTGTTCCCCAATAGTGATCTAATGACTGAGGTGTTGTCGGTCGTAACATTGTTTAAGACGTTTTTACTCTAGCATAAGAATCGTAAAAATTGGTGTAGAGATGTTTAACTTTGTGTTAGAGGCAATGGTTCTCTCATGATTTAACGCATGAAAACCTCGAATTGTTCAGCGCAGTTTGTTGAGATACTCCGCCCCTTCGAAGATGTCGCGTGTCAGTTGGGCTTCGTCGAGCGCGGCAGCATCCAGTAAACCGAGCAGTTCGCGGCTGCGGGCGACGGTTCGCAGCGAGCCGGTGACGACGATCCATGTTTCCGGCGCGGTATGAGCTTCTTGCAGCGCGGTTGGTAAATCGGGATGGAGCGTCAATTGCGCGTGATTTGGTTTGAATGATTGAAAAAGATCGGAAGCATTTAAGGCGCGATGTGTATCAAGCTGCACTAGGACGATGTGAAAGCGAGAGTCGTCAAATACCGCTAGAAAGTCGTACGCGGCCTTATCCCGCAACATCCCGACGATCAAGTGTATAGAGGTTTCAGTCGTGAGGCGGTTGATTTCACTGTGTAACCGGCGGGCGCTAGCGAGGGTGTGTGCGCCGTCAATCAACCATGTTTTGCCGCTGATAACGTGCTGCTCCATGCGACCTGCCAGCGTGATTGGCGGTGCTGTGGCTAGCAGCGCAATGGGCGGAATAAGGCGACGTTCGATGAGGTTCTGGCAAGCAGCGAGGGCTAAATGGTCAACCGATTCGAAATGGAGATCAGCCTGTTTCGCGGCGGCTTCGTCACGCAGCACGCTAGCAACTTCATCGACCTGAGGCGCGGAAACGGCGTAGCCATTCGGCTGGATAATTCCGGCTTTGTGACCCGCAATTGACCTGAGCGTGCCACCGAGCATAGCGGCGTGTTCCAACTCAATCGGGGTGATAACTGCCAGCGCGTTAGTGACGGTGTTGACCGCGTCAATTCGCCCGCCGATGCCGATTTCTAGCACGGCTATATCAACCCCCTGCTGGGTGAACCACCACAACGCCAATGCGGTTGACATTTCAAAGGTGCTGTAGCTGATGCTGGTTTGGGTGACCGCCTGCTGAATAATCGACACGGCATTCGTGAAGGCGAGGGGTGAGATTCGTTCGTCGTTGATGCTGAAGCGTTCACGGAAGCTGTGCAGGTGCGGGCTGGTATACAGTCCAACTTTGAGGTTGCTGCTCATCAATGCCGCGAGTTGGTGACAGGTCGTCCCTTTGCCGACCGAACCCGCGACTACAACAGACGGAAACGCCTGCTGGGGGTTACCTAATATCGACAAGAGCTGGTGCATGTGGTCAAGGGATGCCGGCAGCGCGTTTGCGCGTATCGGCTGGCTGATGAAACGTAAAGCGCTTTCGAGGGTCATTCGTTGTATTGCTGTTCCATATAGGCCACCAGCGCCGGAAGTTCGCGTAATGCGAGGATGATGGCATCCGCAGGGCGGTTTTGGTGCGCGGTATACGGGTAATTCTGGGCGCGGGTAAAGGGGTCGTAAGCATGGAGATCCGCCGGAACAAGCGTCGGAAGCGGTTTCCACACCGTCTTAAAACCGTGATCGCCGGGGTACAGCACATCATCGTCATACAAATCGCCGACCATCATTCGCAGCGCAGGATAATCGGCCCATTCGCCAAAGAAGTGACGGTGTTTCTTGAGGCCGTTGTGCGAATCTGGCGATAGGATAGAGGTGAAATAGGGTGTTAAACCCAGCGCGTTCATGACGGGAAGCTGGTATCTCGCCAGCCCCTTGGTCGCGACCACTAACGCACGGTGCGGGGCGCGGAGCTTGGCTAATGTTTCGAGCGCACCCTCCAATAAGGTCGAATGGGTAGCAGCGTGTGCGCGGACGAGGTCGGAGACGTTGTTGATCAGGCTAACCCCCAACCGCTGCGCTACCGTCGTGCAAATGCTGTCGAAATCCATTGCGAGGACAGCCGGAATGCTGTCATCATTCTGGCGCGTTGCACTTTCTTCCTCGAACATTTGGATAATTTCGTGTCCGAGTTTACCTGTCTTTTGAGTGATTTCCCCCACGATAACGGGCCATACGGCACGCTCGAACGGGTTCAGTTGCAGCGTACCGTCGAGGTCAAAAAATATGATTGTCTTAAACATCTTTTTGGCTTCAGGGATTTGATTGAGAAATTCATTATCCCCCACTCCTCCCGGCAAGAAAAGAGTAGGGGTTAAATTATTTGTTGTTGTCGAGCAAATCCTTAAGCGCGGGTTCTGGTTCGGGAAATTTAAAGGCATAACCGGCTTCTTCCAAGCGCTTCGGGATGGCCCGTTGGCCTTCCAACAAGAGGATGGAGAGTTCGCCAAACGCGAGTTTGAAGGCAAAGGCGGGTGCTGGTACGAAGGAAGGCCGCTTGAGTACACGCCCTAAGATTTTAGCCAGTGCAGCGTTGTTGACGACATGCGGTGCGCTCAGGTTATACGCGCCTTTTGCAGAAGGGGTGTCGATGAGGAATCGGATTGCACCCACTTCATCATCAATGTGTATCCACGGCATTTGCTGTTTACCGCTGCCGATGGGACCGCCCGCGAACAACTTGAAGGGGAGCGAGAGCTGTGGCAGTACGCCACCTTTGTTGGTGAGCAGGATGCCGGTACGGATGATGGCGCGGCGAACGCCCAGTTTCTCGACCGGTTCGGTGACGGCTTCCCACTGGACACAGGTGTGGGCGAGGAAGTCGCTGCCGGGGGCGTGTTCTTCTGTAATCGGCTCGTCGCCGTGTGTGCCATAGTAACCGACGGCAGAGGCTTGGATAAGCACATCCGGTTTTTGGGCGGCGGCGGTGATGGCTTCGACAACGGCTTTACCGGCGTTGATGCGGCTTTCGACGATGCGCTTTTTACGTTCTTTCGTCCAGCGACTGGGCGGGAAACCTTCTCCAGCGATGCTTTCTCCGGCGAGGTTGACGATTGCCCCCGCGCCGTTTGCCAGTTCGCCCCAGCCCTGCACCGTACGCCCATCCCACTTGACGAGCTTCACGCTGCCATCAAGGCCGCTGCTTTTATTGGTGTTGCGGGTAAGGACAATGACTTCGTGGTGATCGTGTGCCAGACTGTTGGCTAGTTCCCTGCCGATTAACCCTGTGCCGCCGGTAATAATGACGCGCATGGTACCCGCCTCCGAATAGGTGAATTTAGAATAAGCCCCACATCATAAAGCGATTGTAACGTCCCTTTGAAAGCAGCGTCAACGATTGCTCATGTCTTGTTCAGGTTTGCGGGTCAATAACTGTAATCCAGCCGAGACTAGTGTAAGTGTTGTCCGCTACTGAAAGGCGTTGGTTGGGGTCGTCAATGTTATAGAGGCCGACGATGATCTGATAATCGCCAGCGGGTAAATCTAGCGGGAGGGCGAGACCATGCTGGTCGAGAATGACGGTATCCGGCGGCCATGTGGTCGTCGGCTGGGAATTGCCGACCGGCTCGCTATCGCGCTGCGCGACCAAGACACCGCCTGTGTTCAGCAGTTGGACGAACACTTTGTAGCGGGTGTCCAACACTGTATCCGTTTGCCATTCCAGCCGGATCTGCACCACATCGCCCGCACGGAAGCGCTCACCACTGATGGCGGCGCGTTCTAACCAGATGGACTCGCCGAAGCGCTTGTGAATGGGCTTCGACTCGGCGATGGCGACAGGCGCGACGTACTGCGCGAAGCGAACGTCGCCGTACCATGTATCCTGCCCCGCCTCGAAAGTGGCGCTGTCTAAGGTTCGCTCGATGATGTGGTTCGGGTCACGCTCGGCCTCGCCCCAGAACAGGACGAAGATGCGGTCATGCTGCTCGATGATATTTTCAACCGCCGCGAGTGTTTGTGCATCATCGCCGCCGAGGCCAGCGGGGAGCGGATAAACAGGCGCTGTGCCATGATAGTAGTAGCGAAAGACTTCTTCCTGATTGGGCGCGTCGAGGATGATGGCATCGCCTTCACGCGGGTCAGCAGTGATTTGCGCGACCATTGCGCGGTAGTCAGCCCGTTGGAACTGCGGGTCGGTGTAGAGCGGCGGGAGGCCGTTGTAGAGGTAGGCCAGCAGCCACAGCGCTTGCAATACGCCGAGGGTGAAGGTGATGCGGTCAATCTTATATTCTCGCCGTGCCAGCGCCCACCAACCGCCGAAGCCCGCGCCCAACACCAGCGCGAAGCCAATTTGCGCGGGAAGTAGGAACTTGAGGTTGGCCGGACGGAATAGGCCGAGCGCGAGAAACAGGACAACGGGAAGCCCTGCCCATAACACAGGGACGAGCGCCGACCACAGCCCTTTGCGACCGCACACCCACATTCCGCTAAGGAAACCGACCAGCAGTAAGGCGAGCGCGATGGGTAGGTAGTTGAGGGCATTTGGCACGAAGTCGTAGGTGATGCCAAGAGTGAACCAGCCGCCGATAATGCCGAGTGCTTCCAATGGTGGGATGGGCGTGCCCGTGCTAGGCCATTGGGTCACCTGCCGCAGGGCAGTTGGCAGCCACGGCGCGAAGATGAGTAGGGCGAGCAGGTTAGCCGCTACAAAAGTGATGAGTGCCGAGTACCGAGTAGCGAGTGAAGAAATAGACGGAGGACGCAAAATTTGGAAGGTTAGCCAGAGGAGAAAGATAACGCCCTGCGCGAGCATGATGAAGGGGTAGGCATACTGCGTGTAGAGGCCAGCCGCGTTGATGAGGGCGAGGGCTAGAACCCATTTGAACCCCCTCCCTAACCCTCCCCTGTTTACGGTCGAGGGGACAATTCTTGAGGCGGACGCGATGTATCGCATCCCTACAAGCGGTTGATTTTTGATGAAGCCGACTAATGCCCACATGCCCGCCGCACCCCACAAGGCGAGCAGGGCGTACATGCGGGCTTCCTGCGCGTAGTAGATGCTGAAGCTGTTGAAGGCGACCAGCAGCGCCGCAGCTAACCCTGCCACCGGATCAAACAGGCGCTTGCCGAGGGCGAAGGTGAAGGCGATGCTGAGGATGCTGGCGAAGGTTGACAGGGAACGCAGCGCGATTTCACTCTCGCCCGCCACGCCGCGCCAGATCGCCAGCAGCCAATAGTAACCGGGGGGATGGATATCACGGGCGGCGTTCGAAGCGATGTCGGCGAAGGTGCGGGTGGCCTGCACGTAAGCGTTGCCCTCGTCGTTCCACAGCGACTGTGTGCCGAGGTGGTGGAAGCGCAGGGCAGCGGCGAGGAGCAGAATTAACACAGAGACGCAAAGACTCAGAGACACAGAGGGCGAAATTCCTTTGTGCCTTTGCGCCATTGTGTCTTTGTGTTGAACCGTATTCATGACTTCCGGCGCTCCCGCAAAGCGCTGACGATGACGTAGAGCGTCATGCCGAGGGCGATGAGTGCGCCCGCCGCGAGGGGCAGGATGTTCTGCACGGTGCGGTCAAGGACGGTGACAGAGTCGATTTGGAATGGCTCACTTACATTAATGGAAGCCTGTTGAATTGAGAAAGAAGTTGGGAGAAATGAGTGCAATACTGTTATTTCGACCCATCCACTTTCGGTACTTGGAAAATTTTGTGTTAATGGACAAAATTCATCAACTATTAACATGCAACCGTAGATGTACGTATCGTCAACATCAGATTTTATGATGGATCTGTTAGGGTATTCGTACGAATCAAATCCTATGTAACTATTGTCTTTAATTCTTACAACTATATCGGTTCCATAGGCTGCAAATTTTAATTCCTTTGTCTCTAGAGCCTGCCCAAACTCTGCATCTTCATCCTCGACAATCCTTGCATCATCGGACTTGGTGACTGCCCAGCTTTCCGCTTGATGCACTCCTGCATACAGCGTGGGTGTTTGACCGGTGATGTAACGCTTCATGCTGTCGTAGATGGGCAGCGGCGTGAAATCTGGCTCGACCATGCGGAAGTAGTAAAAGGCTTGGTTCTTCTCGTAGTCAGCGGGACGTTTGAAGAACCAGTAGGAGATGTTGCCCAACCACGGCCATTCTTCCTGCGCCCGTTGGTAAGCCAGCGGCATATACCGCGCGGCTTCTTCCTCGGTGACGATACCGAACGCGCCGTTCTGAATAATGTTCGGGTCGTCGGGCTGCGGGTTCCATGCCGCCTCGCTAATCCAGATCGACTTATTGGCATCGCCGTTAGCAACCATGATGTCGCGGATGTAAATGTGGCGCGAGTAGGTGAGGGTCATCGGGCGCATCCGGCGGTCGGTCGGGCCGCTGAAGAAGCCGTAGCCCTGCGCGGACATCACATCGAAGCAGTCCTTCGCCCCCGCGTCATACATGCGCTGGAGGAAGATGAAGTCGTTAAGGTTGCTTTCGGTCAGTGATACCGTAGGCGACAGCGGCCCGCTGATGACCACAATGTTTGGGTCAACGGCTTTGAGCGCGGTGTAGGTGCGGCAGAGCAGGTCAGTGTAGGCTTCGGGATTAACGGGCTGCTTGCCCCATTCCTCGTTGGCGTTCGGCTCGTTCCAAATCTGGTAGTAATGGATGCGCCCTTGATAACGCTCGGCGACCGCGACGGCGAAGTTCACGAAGTCCTGATAGTCATCCGGCGGGGCTTTGTCACCCGCGTCGGGGTTGGCGCGTGACCATTTGGGCGGGTTGTCGAGGCGGGCTTGTATTTGGATGCCGTACTTTTCGGCAAGGTCAACAATGTTGTCGTACTTCGCCCATGCGGAGATCGCGTCGCTGTCGTCAATCGTGCCGTCGCCGTTCAGGTCGTTGCGGCGGTCGGTGAAGTCGCCGCGCCCACCGACTTCAATATCCGCCCATTCAAACTGCTGGCGGATCATCTTGAAGCCAGCCTCACTAATCATCTGTAGGCTGCGGTCACGCTTGGCGATTTCGACTTCCTGCTGCAAGAAAGTGTTGATGCCGTAGGGGGAGACATCGGTGTGGCTGATCGGTACATCCGGTGCGGTTTGCAGGGCGGGGCGCAGGTAATTACCTGCCCACTCGACCATGCCGCGCACCTGTGCCAGCGGCGTTTCTTCACCGGTGAGCGACCAGAATACGCGCCACGCAAGGCCACGGTTGGCGAGGTCGAGCGCGAGGCCAACAGTGAGCAGCCCGATCACCACAAGGGCGATCACGAGGCGGCGGAAGGGGATGTTGAGTAGGCGTTTATTCATCATGCCGCCGATTATAGCGGAAGTGCGCCATTTGGGGCGGGTGAGGTGGGTGAACGATGGTCAAGCGGTGGGGCGCTTAGACAGTAAAAATATGGCATAATAAGTGATCTCTTTACAGTCATTCGGTGACAACAATGACGATGTTTTCCCAAGATTATGTACACCAACTGAGCATCGGTCCATTTCCAAACCAGATTGATCCGTGGTCAGAAACTGCTCGATACTTCCACCAAATTCTCGGCTGCATCATCAGTGATCTACTTGAGCGACTACGGCTGCCCTTACTACGGCTTGGGTATATCGCTGCCAGAGAAACCAGTTTGCAGATTGCCGAACGGGTACAGCCGGATGTTGCTATTCGTAATCCTAATGTCGCCTCAGATGAGATCAGTAAGTGGGATTACGCGGCTGCGGGCGTAATGCTTGAGCCGGGGATCAATATCGAAGATGCCACGCCGGAATTAGAAGCCATAAAAATAACTCAAATTGAAAGTCGTGAATTAGTAACTGTTATTGAGGTGATTTCACCGAGCAACAAAGATTTGTTAGCAGATATGGAGTACTACCAACATCGGCGGGATCGGTTGGTGAAGGACAAAGGGATCAACGTCGTTGAAATTGACCTTACCCGATCCATTAAGCGACTGGTGCGTGATCTTGTAGCCAGTACCTATCCCTATCATTTCGCTATTCATATGCCCTACGATGCTTGGTTAATCGGTTGGGAATACGGGGAAGCGCTCAAATCGTTCGCTCTACCGCTGCGTAATGAAGTCATTCCGATTGAAACGCAAGCTGTTTATCAGGCAGCCTATCAGCAAGCGTCGATTGCACCACAGATTGAAGCGACAGGTGGTTATGTCGAAGGAAACTTGCCGTTTCCATCACTGATGACGAGCGCACAACGGAAGATAGCCCTTGAGCAGGTAAACCGTTGGCAGGCGAAGTTGGCGGATTTAAGAACCGAGCGATAAAAGATGATTGACATCACTATACAATTTGAGGTCGATGACCGGCCTGTGGAAGTGGACGAGATTACCGATGAGTATCTGGCAGAGATACTCGAACACACGGGGGAGCAAATCCGGCGGCATGTGGTCAAGCAGCTCGGCGACATGCGCTGCGCCAAACATGGGAACCCGCCCCAAGTGACGGTCACGGGTGTGTACACCAGCGATACCGAGCAGATGGAACTGGATTACCATGTGGATAGCTGCTGCGAACAGTCGGTGCTACAGGCGGTACAAGCGCTGGCGCATTAATCCGAGTCGCCGGTGGAAGCGCCGGGGCGGCTGCTTAAGTCCTTTTCGACACTATCCATACTTTCACCCTTGAGCAAGCGCTGGGTCGCCTCGTTATAGGTTGAACCCGCGTCCACGCCGGTGGTATCCGTTACCTGCTGGAACATCTTACCGACCTCTTTCGAGTCGCCAGAGTTGAACACATTAAGCATCTCGCCGGAGGAAAGGTGGGTGAGGTCGCGCCCCTGCTTGGGGATAGCAACCTTTTTGATGCGGCGGGCGACATCCGTACTCTGGCAGTGCGGGCAGGTTTGGGCGGCGGCGGGGTCGTAATCCTTAATGGATTTGAAGAAGAGGGCGAAGGTGCGCCCACAGTTATTGCATCGGTAATCGTAACTCGGCATAATACTTGCAGCCTCTTTAGCGCATACAGTCTGGTATGCGGCCTGATGATGGGCATCATTATAATCGAAAGCCGCCCCCTGATGAATGATCCACAACCTGATAAACACCCACTTGAGCAAGCGCCGAAACGGCATCCACTGGAACAGCCACCGGCATCGCGTCCGGCGGGTGAACCGCGCCAACGAGTGAACCTGCGTATTCCGTCGGTCACGCCCAAAGCGACCTACGTGCTGATCGCGATTAATGTGGTGCTGTTCCTGCTGCGGGCGTTTTCGGTGCAGATTGACGAGCAGTTGTTCCTGTGGGGCGCGAACCATGCGCCGGATATTTTCCAGAAGGGCGAGTATTACCGCCTGCTGACGGCGATGTTTTTACACGCGGGGGTTTACAACGAAAACGGTGGCTTCGCGCTGCAATACAGTATCCACATTATCTCGAATATGTACGTGCTGTACGCGGTTGGCATGTCGATGGAGCGGCTCTTTGGGCATACACGGTTTTTGATCGTTTACCTGCTGGGCGGGTTAACCGGTTCAATCGTTAGCGCACTGCTGATGGGGCCGAATGTATATTCCGTCGGTGCGTCGGGTGCGGTGTTCGCTATCTTGGGCGCGGAGTTCGTGTACCTGTGGCATCACCGGCAGTTGATGGGTGCGGCGGGGCGGGCGCGGCGGCAGTCGTTGGTGGCGCTGGCGGTCATCACGTTTATTGGTGGACTGCTCTCTCAGCTTTCGAGCGATGGATTGCAGATTGACAATTGGGGACACGCTGGCGGACTCGTCGGCGGTTTGGTGCTGTCGTGGGTGATTAGCCCGATCCTCAATTTGCGACAGCACCCGGATCATCCCAATGAATTATTGGGCGAGGACATCAACCCCTTGCGTAAGCACTACTGGTTCGTCTCGCTTTACGCGACTGTCCTTGTTATCTTGACGTTCGTAGGTGTGTTCCTCTCGCGCCGCTAGGGTCTTTTGCATCTCCTCGATCTGCCAGCGAAGGAGCGCCAACTGCTGGGCGTTCTCCTTGTTTTCATGTGTCAGGCGTGTGAGCACAATCGAGTAGTGCAGCAGAATGAACAGCACGAAGATCATGGCGACGAGGAATAGAGCGCTGGGTGGATAAATGATACCGACCGCGCTGGCTAGCAAGTCGAGGGCAGGGCGTGACAGGCTGAGAATAATCAGGGCGACAGCCGTTGCTAACCACAGCAGCGAGTATTCTTCTTTTAAGCGGCGGCGACGCACGAGTTCGAGGACGAAAATAAAAGCCCCGATACCGGCAACCAGTCCAAAGATCATAGCGCGGTCAAGCATGGATAGGCTCCAGACATAATAAAACGGGTTCGACGGTGTGACATCAAGCTGGGGTGGGTTCACAACCGATATGGCAGCCAATAACCCCGTAAACTTGAAGCGACCTCGCACGAGTTGAATTAGTGTCATTATAACGTACATCGCTCCTGCACTCGTATTAATTCTTCAAACAACCTCTATTAAACCGAATCAAAAGGCCGCTGTATATAGGACAACGGCCTCATGAATAGCTTTTAAGCGGTAGTTATACGCGAGAGCCGCGTAGCATACGCACCAGCGCCAGCAGAATAACCGCGCCGATGAAGGCGACGACGACACTGCCGATGTTCAAACCGGTTACAGCGCCACCGATGTTCAAGGCGTTCAGCACGAAACCACCGATGAAACCGCCCAAGATACCGACGATGATGTCAGTCAGGAGACCCTGCGAACGATTGGTACTCATCACAATGCTAGCAAGCCAACCAGCGATTGCACCGACGATAATCCAAGCGATTAAGTTTACACCATCCATTTTGTTTCCCCTTTATTCAGTAGATATTTGAACAAACCATCTGAACAACATATTAGCCGTGTCTTGAAGAGTTCTCATCCGTAGGTTGGGGGGTTTTTGCGTAGGATAAATGGCTAGCAAAAAGTAGCACTTTATGGACTCTATACACCTATATTTTTACGGGAGGGCGGGCAACCGTCGGTCGAAAAAACAAAACTAAGCGTGTATAGTGGGCAGATGTTTGTGATTTTTACCTGAAGGAAAATGGTTTTGATACGCCGCTATAAACCTGATTTTGCCCTCATCGCCCTCCTGTTCGTTCTGCCTTTAATCCTGTTCTGGCAGCAG
Organism: Chloroflexota bacterium; assembly: GCA_020161935.1. Taxonomy (GTDB): domain Bacteria; phylum Chloroflexota; class Anaerolineae; order Aggregatilineales; family Phototrophicaceae; genus CFX2. The sequence goes on along the minus strand of JAIUNI010000008.1, from coordinate 215,815 downwards.
ACGGTGGGTGGTCGAACCCTCCTGCCGACCGAGAATTTATTTCAGTACGAACCCTTCGCCACTTATCGCGAGGTGGCGAAAGCGCCCGAAGTGCCGCATAACGCACTGCTTTCCGACCTCGTACTCGAAAATTTCCAGTGGAAAAGTTTTATTCGCGAGAGCATCAGCAAGGGCGACGTGCCGCTGTGGAACCCGCACCAGTTCAGCGGCATTCCGTTTATGGCAGCAGGGCAGCAGTCCACATTGTACCCCTTTAGCATCCTGTACTATGTACTGCCGTTACCTGCTGCCTACGGCTGGTTTACGGTGGTGCAGTTGTGGTTGGCTGGCGCGTTCATGTACCTGTTCATGCGCGGCATGGGGGTCGGGCGGTTCGGCGGGGTGCTGGCAGGTGTGGTGTATCAACTCAGCGCATTCTTCGTCATCAGCGCTGTGTTCCCGATGATTATCGCGGCGGCGGTGTGGCTGCCGTTGGTGCTGCTGGCGGTCGAGCTGGTGATCCAGCAGCGGGTAGGTTTTCGCGGGCGACCGTCGACTATTCCGTGGGTGGTGCTGGGCGCTGTGGCGCTCGGCTGCAACGTGCTGGCAGGGCATGTCGAGATTACGTACTATGTGCTGATTATCGCCGGATACTACGCAGCGGCACGGTTGCTATTTGCGTGGTGGGCGGGGCGGCGGACGCAGACAAACGGCTGGAAGTGGGTGGTTCAGCGCGGCGTGTGGCTGCTGGGGATGGTGGTACTGGGTATAGGGTTGGGGGCAATTCAGTTCATACCGCTGTTTGAGCTGGCGAGTATGAATTACCGTGACGGTCGTGCCAGCTTGAGCGATGTGCTGGGTTGGGCGCATCCCACGCGGGATGTAGTGCAGTTCCTCCTGCCGAACTTCTATGGCAACCCTTCGCACCACAGCTACGTTGACATTTTCAGCGGGCAAACCGTGACGCAGTTCACGAACGCCGCTGGACAGCCGATCAACACGATTGACTGGGGTATCAAGAATTACGTCGAGGGTGCGCTGTATTTAGGCATCCTGCCGCTGGTGTTAGCCGTATACGGACTGTTCAACACGGGGAATAACCACAGAGACACAGAGGACACAGAGAGAAAAAAGAAGCCGCCATATAAGGGGATATTCGCGGTGCTGACGGTGGTGGCGCTGACGTTCATGTTCGGGCTGCCGACCTACGCGATTCTGTACTACGGCTTTCCGGGCATCAACCAACTGCACTCGCCGTTTCGCTGGATATTCGGCGTGACGGTGGGGGTGGCAGTGTTAGCCGGTTTTGGTGCGGATACACTAACGAGTGTGGCTAAATCGGTGCGGGTGACGTGCATATTTGGCTATGCGGGTATCGCTAGCGGCGTGATTGTGTTGGTTAGCTTGCTGTTGTCGCGGGTGTTCTTCGGGCAGGTTGAGCCGCTGATCCAGAGCATCGTGGACAATATGGCGCTGGCGAACGTAGCCTTTAGCGATGCGCGGATGTTTTACAGCTACCAGTTCACGAATGTGCTGGCGCTGGGTTTGGCGCTGCTGGGTACCGGCGTAGTGTTCCTGTGGGCGGGAAACCTCACCCCTCAACCCCCTCTCCGTGTACAGAGAGGGGGAGCCAAATCGATCCCTATCTGGCAGGTGCTGGCGGTGGGGTTGGTAGCGGGTGATTTGATGGCAGCCTCGTGGACGTTTAACCCCGCCAGCGATCCGGCGCTGCTGGACTTCACCCCCCCAGCGATCCAGTGGTTACAGGCTCAGGAAGGCGACTGGCGCTATACCACGATTGACGACCCAACGCTGGGCGAACGCGGCAAGATCATGAACGCCAATATGGGCTGGCGCTATGATTTGGACGACATTCGCGGCTACGAGAGCATCATCCCCAAGCAGTACGTGGACTTTATGAGCCAGCTCGCGCCGCAGGTACAGTTGGACTACAACCGCGTCGCGCCACTGTACACGAGCGAGCAGTACGCAGGGATGGGTTTCGACTTCAAGCTGGAAGATGCGCTCAACTCACCGCTGTTAAAGGAACTCAATGTACGCTATGTGATGACTTCGAAGCAGTTTGAGATGCCATCCGCGTTGATGACAAGTGATGATTCTCAAGTGCGTTGGACACTGGCTTATGAGGATGAGGCGGTTCGCATTTGGGAACACGCTTATCGACCGCGTGTAATTAGAGAGGATATTGCACATTCGCCCGATCTTGGATTCCAATGGCCTCAGGATATTGAGATTCCAATTGAGAGCGATAGTGGACGCGAGAAGATTCTGAATATGGATACGGCTTGGGTTAACCTTGAAAATCCCCAATGGCAATCTACTGTAATTATCAGTGAGACCTATCTTCGCGGCTGGCGGGCGTTCGCGCGACCACGTGGCGGGGAAGAGTCAACCGAGCGACCGTTAACGGTTGTGAAGGTACTGGAGAATTTCGTCGGGGTGGATGTCTCGCCGGAAGTGGTGCAAAAGGCCTTCGCGGATATTCACGATACGCTGCCAGATGACCTGCGAACGGCGCTGGATAATGGGCAGCTTACGCTGCGGATTAGCTATAACCCTGAAAGTTTCCAAATCGGGTTGTTCGCCTCGTTCATCAGCGGGGTGCTGCTGGTGTTCATGGCGGGCGTGTACCTGTGGCGCTTGTTCGTCAGCGCGGGCGGGCAGACTGAGGGTGTGCAGGTGGTGGCACGGAACAGCGTCGCACCGATCATCCTGAACCTGTTCAACCGGGGTATCGACTTCGGCTTCGCGTTCATCATGCTGCGGATTTTGGGGCCGGAAGGCAGCGGTATCTATACCTATGCCGGTTTCATCTTCGGCTGGTTTGATATTTTCACCAACTTCGGCCTGAATGTGTTCCTGACGCGGGAAGTGGCGCGTGATCCGTCGAAGGCGTGGCGCTACTTCTACAACACGAGTGGGCTGCGGCTGGTGCTGATGGCGATTGGTGTGGTGCTGCTGATCGGCTTCTTGAACGCGCGGCAGAGCTTGGAAGGCGCGGGGAGTTCGCCCCTGAGCGAGGAGGCACTGATCGCGATTGGGCTGCTGTATATCGGCTTGCTGCCCAACAGCCTGAGCACGGGCATGTCGGCACTGTTTTACGCCTTCCAACAGGCCGAATATCCGGCGGCGATTTCCACGATTGCTACGATCTGTAAGGTGATCTTCGGGGTGACGGCGCTGGTACTGGGTTACGGGGTCATTGGTTTGGCAGCGGCGAGTATCATCACCAACACGATTACGCTGGCGGTGATGGTGTGGGTGGGGCGTGGGCTGCTCAAAGACCAATCCAATTTAACACAAAGGCACGAAGGCACAGAGGCACAGAGAAATAGCTATAGGCCAGACGGCAAGCTGATACGCGGGATGATCGGAGAGGGTTGGCCGCTGATGCTCAACCACTTCCTCGCGACCATCTTCTTTCAGATCGACGTGGTGATTATCCAGTACTTCCACGGCGATAAGGTGGTGGGGGAGTACGGGGTGGCCTATAAGTGGGTGGCGGCGCTGAACGTGATACCTGCGTTCTTTACGATGGCGCTGCTGCCGATGATGTCCCGACAGGCGCATGAGGACAAGGCTGGACTCAAGCGTAACTATGGGCTGGCGATCAAGCTGCTGGTGAGCGTGGCGCTGCCGCTGGCGGTGGTGTTCACGGCGCTGGCCTTCATCCTGACGGGTATCCTCGGCGGAAGTGAGTACCTGCCGGACGGGGCGATTGCCACTCAGTTGATGATCTGGAGCATCCCGATTGGCTGGATTAACAGCCTGACCCAGTACGTTCTGATCGCGCTCGACCTCCAGCGGCGGATTACACGGGCCTTCTTCATCGCGGTCAGTTTTAACCTGATGAGCAACCTTGTGCTGATTCCGATGTACAGCTATCGCGCAGCGGCGGTGACGACTATTCTCTCCGAGTTGATGCTGCTGATCCCATTCGGCATCCTGCTGCATGGGGCGGTGGGTAGGATTAACTGGGTGCGGCTGCTGTGGAAGCCGGTTGTGGCGACGGCGGTGATGATCGGTGTGGTGGTGGCTGGGTCCGGTTATTCCGAGATACTGGCGGTCGCGGCGGGTGGCGTGGTCTATATCGGCGTGCTGCTGGCGCTGCGCCCGTTGGATGCGGAGGAACTGGAACGCCTCGCGCCGCTGCTGCCGGGGAGGATTAGAAGCCTAACGCAAAGAGGCAGGGCGGCCAAGGCGCAATGATTTTTAACACCAAGACTCAATGACACAGAGGCACAGAGAAAGCAATAGTTATTGAGTCTCAATCGTTGCAAATTTTGCACAAATTCCGCCGAATTGTCTGGCGGCTCGCTCCCTCACATCCGCTGAAGTTGCGTCATTTCAGCGGATTGCTCCCGTGCTGCCACCGCTGTGCCGAATTTGCAGTTTGTGCAGCGGTTGCGAGGGAGAATACCGCCGAATGTGCAAAAGCATTTTTACCACAAAGGCACAAAGAAAAGATAAGTGAATACCAATCGTCAAGAGCGCCAAGTTGGGAGGAGAAAGACGAGAGTATTGGTGGTAGGCTCACGAGGCTTCCTGTCAAATTAGGTAGGACTACATTAAATGGTGGAGGGTTATTTTAAGCCCTCACCCCCAGCCCCTCTCCCTCAGGGCGAGGGGAGAAAAGGCCGAAAGTTGGCTTATGACGATTTTTTCGCTTGAAAACCAGTTCCACCGCTTCGTGTGGTGCTACCTCAAATTAGTTACTGTCTAATTTTAGAACAAATGTTATAATTTGTCAAGCGGTGCAGGGGGAACTGGCGTATAATAGGCGCAAGCGAGTTTGAGGTTCAAGACGATGGTTTTACCCATACTAACGGACGTGGAACGGATTGAGGGGCCACCTCAAGGTCAGTGGACACTTGCCGACTGGGAACGGCTGCCGGATGATGATAACCGCTACGAGATCATTGATGGGGTGCTGTATATGTCAACGTCGCCGAGCTTGTACCATCAGTGGATCGTGCAGCAGTTTTATGAATACGTCGGTATTCCAGCGAAGCAAAAGCAGCTAGGCTTCATGTTTCTCGCGCCTGTGGGGTTAATTATGACAGGCGTGACACCCGCGCAGCCAGATGCGGTATTCATCGCGGCGGCAAACGTAGGGATTATGGCGGATAAGCGTATACGCGGTGTGCCGGATTTGATCGCCGAGGTGCTTTCGCCGAGCAACAAGGGGTACGACGAAGGGGTGAAGCTGGCTGCATATGCGACAGCGGGTGTGCCGGAGTATGTGGTGGTCGATGCGTGGAAAAAGCAGCTCCGACTGTATTCGCAGCCGGTGAATGACGAGTACGGCGCGTTGAAGAAGTTTAATGCCGAGGATGTGGTGATGTTCGCCTGCCTGCCGGGGATTTCGCTGACGGTCGGGCAGTTGTTCTCTGGCGCACCGGACGAGAGTTTGTAGGAGGCGGTATGACGCAAGAGATTGATGCCTTTCTCGCAGCTTATCCTGCTGAGGTGCAGACGCTGGCGAATAAGGCGCAGGAGATGATTGCAGCAGCGGTACCCAAAGCCCATGAACGTTTGTATGCCAGCTATAAGGCGGTGAGCTACCTGATGGGTGAGACGATGACCGAGGGGTTTGCGTATATCGCGCCACAAAAAGACCGCATCAACATCGGCTTTTATCGCGGGGCGCTGCTGCCGGATGCGACCGGATTGCTTGAGGGAACGGGTAAACTGCTGCGGCATGTGAAAGTGCGGTCGGTTGGGGATTTAGAGAAGCCTGCGCTGCGGCAACTTATACTCGACAGCGTGGCTGAACTCGAACGGTTTTTGGCTGATGACAAATAACACGGATGCAGAGCGGAAAACATGACGATCTTTGAAACCGCACGCACCATCGTTCGCCACCTGACGGAAGCCGACAGCGACAGCTTTTATGCGGTGACGGGTGACGCGGAACTGATGCAGTACATGGGCGACAATAAACCACTTTCGCGCGAGTTGAGCGACAAGTGGATACAGGTGTCGATACATAACTATGCCACCAAAGGCTACGGCTGCTCGGCGGTGATTGATAAGCGCGATGGGGCGTTCATTGGCTTCTGCGGGTTGGTGCGCTCGGAACTGGCGGAACCACCGGACGACGCGGAACTGATCTACAGCTTCAAGAAGGCGGTTTGGGGGCAGGGGCTGGCAACCGAGGTCGGCGCGGCGATGCTGGCTTATGGCTTCGAAACGTACAGCCTGAAACGCATCATCGTCACGATAGATCCGGCGAACACGGCCTCGATACGGGTGGCGAACAAGCTCGGCTTCGTGTACAACCGCAGCGAGCCGGATGAACATGGCCTGCCGACCCATATCTACGAATTGACAGATTCGGATTAGGCTCTATATTGCGATACTGATAGCTATGTAATTACGGTGTAATAAATAAAGAAATTTTATTACTTTATAGTAATTATGCGTTATAAACTACTTTTCCTAAATTTAGAGGTATTTTTTATGGCGATTCCATTCATTGTTGATACGGACTGTGCGTTTGACGATTGGCTGGCGCTGGCTTACCTGATGCAGTGTGACTCGGTTGACCTGCGCGGCGTGACGGTTGCCGGTACGGGCGAGGTACATGCGCGGGCGGGGGTGGATACGGTGCTGCGGCTGCTGCAATTGGGTCAGTGCGAGGTGCCGGTGACGAGCGGGCGTACCACGCCGCTACAAGGTCAGCACCGCTTCCCGTTGTTCGTGCGGCTTGTGATGGATTTCCGTTTGGGGTTATTCTTACCCAAAACTCAGCAGAAGCCGTGGCACGCACCCGCGTACCACTTTTTGGCGAATGAGATTGCTTCGTCGCGGGAGAAGGTGACATTGCTGACACTGGGGCCGCTGACGAACGTTGCCGAAATGCTGCTCGAATATCCGGCACTGGCGGAACAGATTGAGATGATTTACGTGATGGGCGGTGCGCTGAATACGGCGGGTAATCTGGCGGAGATGCTGCCCAAAACCGAGAACCGTTGGGCAGAATGGAATATTTATGTGGATTATTATGCGGCGGATGTGGTGCTTCGCTCCGGCGCACCGGTAACGTTGATTCCGTTGGATGTGACCAACACCCTGCCGCTGACGGATGATGTGTATCACCTGCTGACGGATGAGCCACTTACCCCGCTGGATGACTTCGTGGCGCGGGTGGTGAAGCGGGTGAAGCGATTGGGCGGCAAGCGACAACTGACCCTGTGGGATTTGGTCACGGCGACGATTGCGACACACCCTGAGCAAGCCACATTTGAAACGCGGCGGCTGCGGGTGATCCAAGATGCGGGGAGCCAGATCGGGCGGGTGGTTGAGGACGAGACTGGCAGTGAGGTACAGGTGTGTACCGCGTTTGAGCCAGCGGCGTTTGAAGCAATGCTGTGGCAGGTCTTTGACGTGACTGCTGAGGCGACAAAATCGACAGAACCGCAAAAGGAATACTATGCAAGCATGGAAAACGCTGAGTAAGAAAACGGTGCTGGAGAATGGTAAGTGGGCGACGGTGGAGTACCGGACGCTGGAACTGCCGAACGGCAAGGTGATTGATGACTGGACGTGGATTATCCTGCCGGAATACATCAACGTCGTCGCTGTTACCGAGGTTGGGCGCTTTATTTGCTTCCAGCAGGTCAAATACGCGGTGGAAGGGGTGTCACTCGCGCCGGTGGGCGGCTACCTCGAACCCGGTGAAGACGCACTGACGGCGGCGCAGCGCGAACTGCGCGAGGAAACCGGTTACACGGCGGCAGAATGGGTGAACCTCGGCAATTACGCGGTGGATGGCAACCGTGGGGCGGGTGTGGCGCATCTCTTTTTGGCGAAGGGCGCGGTCAAAACCCACGACATCCACGCGGATGACCTTGAGGAGCAGGAGATGGTGCTGCTCGACCGGCCAGAAGTGGAAGCGGCGTTACGGGCGGGTGCATTCAAGGTGCTGGCGTGGTCGGCGAACGTGGCGCTGGCGCTGCTGTATTTGTAAACAGGTAGGATGCGATGAAACGGATTGAACTTGGCCGGTTGGCGGGGCTGCGACTGACGGCGTATCCTTCGGCGGTTGTCACCCTACTCGTGATCTGGTTGGTGCTGGCGGTGATTGCCATCGGCGTATTGAAGCTGCCAGCGGGTGAAGCGATTATCGGCGCGCTGGTGGCGGCAGCCCTGCACTACGCCTCGGAGATGGTTCACCAACTCGGCCACAGCATTGCCGCGCGGCGCACAGGCTACCCGATGGGCGGCGTGGCATTTTGGGGGCCGTTGGGGCTGTCGGTGTACCCGAAGGACGAGCCGCCGCTGCCGGGGCGCACTCATATCCGGCGAGCGTTGGGTGGGCCGCTGCTCAGTTTCGCACTGACGATTGCGGCTGGCCTACTGTATCTGTTTGCCAGCGGTACGTTCACCCTCGGCAGCAGTGAACCCCACTTATCGCCAACGATTGAATGGGTCGCGCTGTTCCTGTTCCTCGATAACCTACTGGTGTTTTCGCTGGGCGCACTCCTGCCGCTGGGCTTCACCGATGGCAGCACAATCTTGCGCTGGTGGGGGAAATAAAAAGATGCAGCCTATTCGCCGCACCTTTAGAAGTGTCAAATAACGACTGCTTACTGCTCGACCGATACCTTTTCCAGTTGAACTGGGGCAGGTGCGACCGCTTGCAGGAGGAACTGCTTGGGTTCTTCCGAGACGATCACCGGCAGTTCCATTTGGTGGATGAGCCGATCCATATACGGGTTGCCGATGACCGGCATATGCAGGGTCTCTTCGTCGCGAACCAGATTGCAGTGATAGACGTTTACCTGCCGCGAACCCATGCACCAGTACACGTCATTGATAATGGGGGCTTTGAGCGTCCAACCAGTCATCAGGGCGGTCGCGAGGCAGTCACCCGCCGCGAAGCGTTCGGATTGTGGATGCCAGTGACGGTAAAAATCAACGTCGTCCATAAACAACGGAATGGTCGTAGCCATATTTTTTGCTCCTGAAACTACTATTAATTTGACCGTTGCCTGTCGCCGTATACCTGAGAACCAAACCCTGCCGGACTGTTACAAAAGACCTTCTACATCTCATTTGAACAGCCTTATACCCCTAATATACGGCAGAATGGATTGCAAAAGTGTTAATTCTGCCTGTCCAATATGCACGAATTTTCAGTAAAAACGGTGTTGAAACTGACGAAAAACACGACACGAGGCGGATAACATGATGGTTAGGTCTGTCACGAGTTATCTTAGTAGTGTGTTACTGAAGGCTATTTCAATCATAAACGCATCTGTGAAAGCATCATCGTACACTTGGATGATATGGGACTAGGATATTTGGCTAATATGCAGACAATAGGCGAGGGCTGATGGCGATGTATCAACTTACTCATTTTGGTGATGACCGACAAAATGGCGCTTAAGTGTTTTTATACTGACCACTTCGTCCTGCCGCTGCCCGCTGACCACCGCTTCCCGATGCGGAAGTACGGCTTGCTGCGCGAGCGCGTCATCAGCGAAGGGGTCATTCGCCCCGAAGATTTGCGTGTGCCGGATGCGGCAACCGACGAGGACATCCTACGGGCGCACGATGCCGATTACTTGGAGCGTGTGAAAACCGGCGCACTCAGCGCGAAGGAAATACGGCGGATCGGCTTCCCGTGGACACCGGAAATGGTTGAACGTTCGCGCCGTTCGTCCGGCGCGACGATGGCGGCCTGCCGTGTGGCACTTGTCGAGGGGATGGCAGTCAACCTCGCGGGTGGGACGCACCATGCCTTCCGTGACCACGGCGAAGGCTACTGTGTGTTTAATGACAGTGCGATTGCTGCCCGCACCATGCAGGCCGAGGGGCGTGTGCGGCGGGTGGTGGTGCTGGACTGCGATGTGCATCAGGGCAATGGTACAGCCGCCATCCTGCGTGACGACCCGACGGTTTTCACCTTTTCTATTCATGGTGAAAAGAATTTCCCCTACCACAAAGAGCAGAGCGATATGGATGTTGAACTGCTGGACGGAACAGGCGATCAGGTATATTTGGATATTCTCGAAGAAGGTATCCAGCGGGCGCTGGCGATGAGCAGCGCCGATCTGGTGATTTATCTCGCGGGGGCTGACCCGTTTGAAGGTGACCGTTTAGGCCGGTTAAAATTGACGAAAGACGGCTTGCGCCAGCGTGACGAACTGGTGCTGGGGTTATGTAAAGCCCAACGGCTGCCGGTCGCGATCACGATGGCCGGTGGCTACGCGCGAAACGTAGATGACATCGCGGATATTCATGTCGCGACCGTGCGGGTTGCGGCAGGAATGGTATAATAAAATATATTGCATATTTTAAGGTATTTTATGCCAACGCTAAAGCAAGAACAAGCCAATCGTGCATATAAGAGTACTCAATTACCGCTTTTCAAACCATACGTAAAACCCCATCCTCATGAAGCTGTATTGCTCACACTCTACAACGAAATCGGTAACAACTGGCGCATGTTGACGGATGTGCGCTTCAAATTATTAGGTCTTGTCCCTGCGATTTCTGGGGTGTTGTTAGTAAGTTTATTGTCAATGGATGAAGCGGGAAAAGGTCTCTCGTCTATTTCAAGAATTTTTGCTGCCGGTTTCGGCTTGATCATCACGATTGCAATATTTTTGTATGATCGCCGTAACTCCGAACTTTACGATGACTTAATTAGCCGCGCCCGTCGAATTGAAGTGGAATTGGGAATGGATACCGGACAGTTTTTGGGGCGCAAAAGCTCTAAACCTTTGAGAATTCTAAAATTTATCCTGAGGATTCCCGTATTCAAATTTAAGTTCAGAGCATATTGGCGCTACTATAAGATATGGCGGCACTTTCCATGGAAGCCCAACTATTGGTTCGCACTTCATGAAATTACCTTTGTTCAACACGATGTCGCAACAACCACTATTTACCTAACCACGATGTTAAGTTATCTTTTAGTGATTCTACTTATTGGAGCAAAGATTATTTGACGACACCCCAACAACTCCTCGCCCGGTTGGATGCCATCGGTCACTCGCTCAGTAAGCGCGATACGGCGCTGGCGCTGCTCGGCCTCGGCTCAGTAGGCACAGAAACGGCGCGATTAGATGCATATTCCGACCTCGACTTCTTCGTCATCGTGCGCGAGGGAGCAAAACAGAGCTACCTCGCGAACCTCGATTGGCTGGCAGAACCTAACCCGATTGCTTACTCCTTCATGAACACGGAAGATGGGTACAAGGCGCTGTACGAGGATGGCATCTTCTGCGAGTTTGCGGTGTTCGAGCCGCGTGAACTCGCCAATATTCCGTTCACGGCGGGACGTATCGTGTGGGCGACAGCGGATTTTGATACGGCGCTGGCTGCCCCCGCTGTTGATACGACCAGTCACCGACCCAAGTTGATCGCGTGGCGCTTGGGCGAGGCGCTGACGAACCTATATGTCGGCCTCGGTCGCTACCATCGCGGCGAAAAGCTCACCGCCTCGCGCTTCATCCAGCACTACGCGGTCGACCAAATCTTGAACATGGCAAGTGAGATCGAACAGGCAAAACCCGCGCTGATCGACCCATTCGGTGTCGAACGCCGTTTCGAGCAGCGCTTCCCCGATGTCGCCGCTCGTCTCCCCTCCTTCATACAGGGCTATGACCGCAGCCGCGAGTCGGCGTTGGCGATACTCGCGTTCCTCGAAGCGCACTTCGAAGTCAACGCGGCGATTGCGGCACGGATACGGGAACTGGCTCACCGATAAGGAAGGGGATTTTACGCCCCCCCACTTTACTAAAGTCCGCCTGTCGCCAAAAACCCATGTGCAATGGGTTCATGCTGTGACTGTATAGGTGTTTGGCTTTCAAGGGGGTTCACAAACTCTTTCATCGCCTCTATCAATTGAATCTCGACGCTGGAAATGAGATACGAAAGTGTGGATTCCGCGCCCTGATTTTGGTTCACGGCGTTCGGGTGCAAACCGTCGCGGCAGCCACCTGTGTAGGGTACGTACAGCAGTTCCCCCAAATGATTGCGCCCCAGCAGCCATTCAAATGCGGCACGAGCTTGTTGATACCAGTACATATCCTGTGTAACGGTGTAGGCATAGAGGCAGGCCGAAACCATCGCCTGCGCTTCAATCGGCTGCTGGTCAAAGGTGGCTTTTTCGCCATCGCGCTTATAGAACCCCTGATTGCCAATGAATTGGAAAAAGTCCTCGCCGGTGTACTGGACCTCCACCAACCAGCGAAGCGATTGTAAGGCGGCTTCTGTCATGTCGGCGCGGTCGAGTTCCTGCCCACAAATCAACAGCGCGTGTGGGAGGATGGCATTGCCATAGCTGACCACATCCTCGAACCATGACCATTCAGCCGTATTCACCTTTCCATACAGGCCAAAAAGATTTTCCCCCAGATGTTCCATTACGTCGTGGGCTACCCGGTCGCCAGCGAAGCGTTTGCGGTACTCGTGCAGTCCCAGAATGGTATATGCCCACGCACGGGGCGAGGTGAAGGTTTCAACAATCGGAACGGCGGGTACAAGAATACGGCTTGCTAGCGCCGCCATGCCCTGACTGTTCGACCGCCCCAGCACCGTACCTAGCGCCCACAATGCCCGACCGTGGCTGTCTTCCGATCCGATGTCTTCAAGCCAGCGTCGATCAAAACTCATGAAGTTACGGAAACGTCCTGTCACTTCCGAATATGCATAATTGAGAAAGGCCATATAGTGCGCGGACAACTGCTGTGCCCGCTTCTGTAGGGATGATTCAGACTTTTCCAACAGCACACACAGGATTAGGGCACGGGCATTATCGTCGGTCGTATAGCCTTCCTGAAAATTAGGAATGTCGTACAAGGCATGTTGGAAGATACCCGTATTGTCGGTCATACGGTCAATATGGTCGAGCTTAAGCGGTGGAAGCTCGATAGGGCGATTGTAGAGTTTGTCGCTGGCTGGCCGGGGCAAAAGTTCGCGTGTTTGGGAAGCCCGCTCGAACGTATCCCGGTAGTGCTGTGCGCTGACCGGCCAGATCATTTCGCGCCCGAACAGATAGGCTTTCTTCCGTATGGCATGGCGCTCGGATTCGTGGTCGAGCATATAGATAACCTGATCAGCAATCGCTTCTGAATCACCAAACGGTACGAGGCTGCCGCGTCCCTCATCCAGCAGTTCTTCGGCATACCAGTAGGGTGTTGAGATCACCGCTTTCCCCGCGCCGACCGTATAAGCCAACGTACCGGAAACGATCTGCGCCTGATTAAGATAAGGAGTGATGTAGATGTCCGTCGCGCCGATAAACTCGATGAGTTCTTTCATGCTCACGAAGCGGTTGAAGAAAACCACATGGTCGCTTACGCCTTTCTGGCGGGCGATGTGCCGCAGCCGCAGCCGGTAGTCTTCACCGTCATGCCGCAGCACGTTCGGGTGGGTCGCGCCGACCACGAAATACATGACATCCGGGTAATGTTCGATGACCGCTGGCAGAGCGTTGATGACGTTTTCAATGCCTTTGTTGGCGGAAAGCAGACCGAAGGTGAGCAGCAGCGGCTTACCCTCGACACCGAATTGGTCTTTGTAAAAGTTTGGATCTACGAATGGAATGTCAGGGATACCGTGATGAATAAGGTCGATCTTATCCGCCGGAACCTCGTAGATGCTCGTCAGGAAATCGACCGCGATCTGGCTCATCACCACTACCCGGTCAGAAAGGCGTGCGATTTCTGTCAGCACTTTACGCTGGTAAGTGTCGGGGGTCTTTAAGACGGTGTGAAACGTGGTAACAACTGGCATCCGCAGTTCGCGCAGCAGGGCGAGGATGTGGCTGCCCGCCGTGCCGCCGTAAATGCCGTACTCGTGTTGCAAGCAAACAAGATCAACACCGTTGATATTCAGGTAGTCGGCAGCCGTGCGGTACGAGTCAATATTTTGCTCCTGAATCTCGAAGCGAACCTCGTCGGGATAATCGTAACCCTCAACCGTATCATTCACCGGAACGATGAAACAATTCATGTCGGGATTATAGTCGCAAATGGCCTTGGATAAGTCTTGGGTAAAGGTTGCGATGCCGCACTGACGAGGTGTGTAACTACCAATAAAAGCAATGCTGCGAACAGCAGCCTGTTTCGCATTCCGCATATCAGATTCTCCCGAAAATTGATGTGTGTTTACCCCCTAGGCTTGAGAATACGCCTAAAAATTCGGGACGTTATGGGCCATTCGGCTGAGACAGTAGTAGGAAGGGGAAATAGATAAGAAAGAGTTGTGGCGGACGTAAATCCGCCATTTTTCGTGTGGCGCGTTAACTGGCTTTCGCGGTTGTCACCGGGACGAGCTTGAACTCCATCAGCATAACGAGGCGGCTGACATACGGGTTGCCGATGACGGGCATGGTGACAGCTTCTTCGCCGAGCGAAAGCTCGAAGTGATAGATAACCGTACCGCGTGCGCCCATATGGTGGACTTCTTGGTAGCCGACGATTTCTTGCACTGTCCAGCCTTCTTCAAGCGCCGTGTTCAGCGCGTCACCGCCGGTATACCGTTCCGAGTCGGCGTGCCAGTGGCGGTACATATCCTGATAAGCGAAGTGGAGATCAGTGAGGTTTTGAAACACTTTCATCAGCAGCACGCCCCTTTATGTTAATCATCTTCTCTAACCATAAGATGAAGTTCGCAAAAATACTATTAGATGAGCATTAAGGGTGAATGCGACAGTGTTGAAATTTTGGTTAAGTATATCCATCAAGGTGATATTCGGCGTTTGTGAACCCCTACAAAAAATACAAACGCTTCTTGTGACGAAATACACAAATGCGCGGCGTGGTATAATCCTCCTCATCTTAAATAGGCGAGCTAGGTCGCGGCAGAATGCGTCCTACATCAATTGTCTAAAGAAGGATTATTGAACGTGGCAACTAATATTAGCATCAAGAACATCGCCCAATATGACGGGCAAGAGGTCACTATTCGCGGATGGGTGTACAACCGCACCGACAAGGGCAAGCTGCAATTCATCCAACTGCGCGATGGTACAGGCATTACCCAGTGTGTCGCCTTCAAAAAGGATATGGACGCGGAACAGTTCGACATTGCGGGTAAGCTGACGCAGGAGTCGTCGGTGATTATTACCGGCAGCGTCCGCAAGGATGAGCGCGCACCCGGCATCCCCGGTGGCTTTGAGGTCGGCATCAAGAGCTTGCAATTGGTGCAGATGGCGGACGAATACCCGATCACCCCCAAAGATCATGGTGTCGAGTTCCTGATGGACAACCGCCACCTGTGGCTGCGGTCGTCGCGCCAGTGGGCGATCATCCGCATCCGTTCGACCATCGTCAACGCCATGCGGAACTGGCTGGATAACGACGGTTACATGCTCGTCGATACGCCCATCATTACCCCCTCGGCAGGTGAGGACTCGACCAGCCTGTTCGAACTCGACTACTACGGCGAGAAGGCATTCCTCGCGCAGACCGGCCAGTTGTACAACGAGGCCAACATGGCGGCGTTCGGCAAGGTCTACTGCTTCGGCCCGACCTTCCGCGCCGAGAAATCCAAGACGCGCCGCCATCTGATGGAATTTTGGATGCTCGAACCGGAGATGGCCTTCTACAACCTCGAAGACCTGATGGACATGGAGCAGAGCTTTATCAGCCACATCGTCCAAACCGTTTTGGAGAAGCATCAGGAAGAATTGAAGATTCTCGAACGCGACACCTCCAGCCTTGAGCGCGTCCTGCCGCCCTTCCCGCGCATCAGCTACGACGAATGTGTCGAACGACTGAATAAACTTTCCGACGCGGCCACCGACCCCGAACAGAAGCAGCTCCTGCACATCGACTGGGGTACCGATTTCGGCAGCCCGCACGAAACGGCAGTGGCGGAGATGTTCGACAAGCCGGTGTTCGTCTACAACTTCCCCTCGGTGTTCAAGGCGTTCTACATGCAGCCTGTCGAAGGTCGCCCTGAAGTCTGCCGCAGCGTCGACTTGCTCGCGCCCGAAGGCTACGGCGAAATCACCGGTGGCAGCGAGCGTATTTACGACTCGGCGCTCATCGAGCAGCAGGTGAAGAAGATGGGCTTGGGTCGCGAGGCGTATGCATGGTATCTCGACCTGCGGCGCTTCGGCAGCGTCCCGCACAGCGGCTTCGGCATCGGCTTAGAGCGCACCGTCGCGTGGATCTGCGGCCTCCCGCACATCCGTGAAACCATTCCTTACGCCCGTATGCTCAACCGCAAGTACCCGTAAAGAGTTTCAAGCGGTAAGTTACAAGTGACAAGTTAAAGGTTAAAAGAGGGCAGCCCTGCGCGAAAGTGTGGGGCTGCTTTTTGATTTATTTTCCCTGCAACCCCTTTAACGTTTCCCGCCATTTGCCTATGGTTTCAAGAGCCTCGCGGGTTTGCGTCTCATTCAACAGCGAGGGGAATGGAATTTCCGAAGCGGCATATTGGAGGTCGATTTCAATATGGCTGGCGATGTAGGCAAGCTGGTAGGCGTTGTCGTAGGCATGTTGCGTCTCTACACCAACGACTTGATGTCGCAGTGGCAGCGCGAAACGTTTTAGAGGCTGTCCATATTCCATGCCGATGAAACGGGGTGATTGATCGGACATATAAATCGCAATGTGATACGCATATGTTTCGGCAAGGATGTCTTGGGTCAGTCGTTTGTTGGAGCGTGTTAAATCGAGTTCGACAACGTTGACCCCTTTATGATAAATGAGTCTGTTACGTCTTTCAATGTAATCCCACATATCGCTCGAACGGTCTTTATTTCGCGGGGAAATAATTTCGACTATCGTTACAAGCTCACCCGTTTCGCGGTGCGTGATGTGAATGGCATCCGGTTCAGGAAATGTTTCACCACTGAATTCAAGTCCCGGTTCAGCTTGAATGGTTGCAGCCGCTTGCGAGTAATTCCATTCTGGTTGTGTGATCGGTGTGAACGTGCGTGAGCGAACAAAAACATCCGGTTCGCGGCGTTCTGTGATGAGTAAACTGGCTTCTTTGCCTGCCAGATAACCCATATCAAAAATCGTGTCATGAATCTGGTCAATAATGTCAGCGATAATTCCACTGCGGATTTGCTGAAAGTAGTGTGGATTTTCTGCCCACGGGTCAATACGGTGTGGGAATGGGCCTTGTTTGTAGACTTCGCGGTAAGTGGACATGGGATGTTCCATCATGACTCAGTTGCCGAGCAAAATTATAGCAGGTTTCTAACTATCGGTAGCAATCCCCCCAATCGTAAAATCCCCACGGCCTGTTTATAATCCCCACCACATTTTAACCACCCCATTTGTCCAACCAAATGCTTGTGAAATACGGTGAGGGATACATGAAGCCTTCTCAAATGAGTTCCCGCCTGTTCTGGTCGCTGCTGCTTGTCATATCGCTGTTTAGTCTGGTCGTCCGCCTGTATGGTATCAATCACGGCCTGCCGCAAATTCAAACCAGCGACGAGAACTCCGACCTTTCGACGGCGCTGCGCCTGACCGAAGGCCAGATGCCGCCGCGCGAGGTGCGCTACCACCGCTCGTTCATCGCTTATGTGAATATGGCCTCGGTTGGTGGGTTGTACGGTTATAGTTCCCTCACGGGCAAGGTTGACAGCCTTGCCGACTTTCGTGATCTATACTTTAGCGACCGGGCGCTTTTCACACAGGCTACCCGTATCACCCTCGCCATTTTGACCACACTTGCCATCACCCTCACCGGCCTCATCGGGCGCTATATCAATCCACTGGTCGGCTTGTTCGCGGCGGCTGTCTTGGCGACCAACGGCTTTTTTACGATCAGTTCGTTGTATGCCCTGCCGGACAGCCTCATCGCGTTTTCGATAGCCCTCTGCCTATGGATGAGTATGCGGCTTTACACCTACAAACGGCAGCGGGATTACGTCGCGGCGGGGCTGAGTTTGGCGGTCGTGATGTTGAGCAAGTTCAGCGGGAGTACCATCGCCATCAGCATCATCATCGCCCACGGCGCGATTGCGTGGGTGGGGGCAAATAAGGATTGGCGGCAGTTTGCTCGTCGGTTCGTTCTCAGCCGCGGCGTGTTGTGGTTAGTTGTTGGGGTTGTCGTCGGCAATATCGCTTTGAACCCGATTGCGTTCATTCATATTGACGACCTGATCTATGAGATCACACGGCTCAATTCTTACGCCTATGCCGGGCCGCTCACCATAGTTGACCGCTTACAAATCATCGTGGGGCATATACGCGGCATTTATCCGTTGATCTGGGATATAACGGTCATCCCTTCGCTGCTGGGACTCATCGCGGCATGGCAGTATCGCAAACGTGTTGATTACTGGATTATCGTCGGCGCGTTCCTATTCCTGATGGTGACGATTGCCAACGTCAGCACCCGCTTCTATCAGTTCTATTACTGGATACCGTGGATCGGTACGATGGCACTGGTCGCGGGGATCGGTATGGACGCGCTCATCGGTTGGCTGCGGCAGATCCGGTTGCAGCGGGTGGCCTCCGTCGCTATTTTGATGCTTATTCTGATGGAATTGATGATTTTGGCGGATAACGTCTATCAGCAAACGGCTGCCGATACCCGCCAGCAAGCCTTACAGTACATGAGCGAAAATTGGGAAGCCGGAACCAAAATAGTCGCGGGCGATACCGTTGCCTACGCCGTCCCCTTGCAGCGCGACGAAACCAGTATCGAGCGTGCCTATGCGCTCGGCAAGCTGCCCCTGCAAAGCTGGGATTGGTGGCTCAACCAACTGCCGGAAGTACGTCCACAGCCCGCCTATGATGTCTACGGGCCGGAGATGCAAGCCCGTGTCAAAACCTTTGAAGACCTTGAAGGGCTGATTGCTGATGAACAGATTACCTATGTGATCGAAGATGATTACTGCTCCGGCACGACCAAACGACCGGATTCGGAATCCGATTTGGAATTTCCGGCCATCAATGACGCGCTGAAAGCCAAGTGGGAACTGGTGATGACCTTTTCACCCTTTGAAGGTCATGATTGCTTGGGGATTATCGACGCGCGTACCGGACTCGCGCTTCAAAACCCCTCAGCACTTGGTCGGCAGGTCAGGCCGGGGCCAGTCATTCGGATATATCGGGTCGGTACGGCAAACTAACTCGTTATATCCGCAGCCCTGCCGCCACCTCGCGAATATGTTCCGGTGTCGTCCGGCAGCACCCGCCGATCACCCGCGCCCCGGCCTCGTGCCACAGTCTGGCATCGTTAGCAAATGCCGGGCAAGTGTCCTCCTCACTCCACGACTTTGTGGTCGGGTCGTAGCTTTCGCCGGAGTTGGGGTAGGCCAGAATAGGCGTATCGGTCGCCGCCCGCGCTGCCTGTATCAGGTCAGGGATGTACTGTGGTGCGGTACAGTTCACGCCAATCGCCACCACCTGCGGATGCTCGCCGAGCAAAGCCGCGCAGTCCGCGAGGCGTTCGCCGTGGTTCGTGTGTTCACCGTCACGGGCGCTAAAGCTGATCCACGTGCTGATGGTCGGGAATTCGCGCAGGAGTCGGGCAATCGCCTGTGCCTCGATTAAGCAGGGGATCGTCTCACACGCCAGCATATCCGCGCCGGAACTCGCCAGCACCGTCATGCGTGGACGGTGGAAATCCATCAACTGCTCGACCGTCAGCCCGTAGTCCCCACGGTATTCCGAACCGTCCGCGAGGAATGCGCCATACGGCCCAACTGACGCTGCCACGAATGGTTTCTCCCGCCCAACGCGGTTGGCGGTGTCCGCCCAGAACGCATCCCGCGCCTCAATCGCGAGGGCTACAGAAAGGCGCATCAAGTTGGCTGCCGCTTCATGGCTCAGGCCGCGCCGCGCGAAACCCTCAAACGTCGCCTGATAGCTGGCTGTCGTCGCGCAGTCCGCCCCCGCCGCGTAGTAATCGGCGTGAACCTCGCGGATCAGGTGGGGCGCTTCCATCAGCACTTTCGCCGACCAAAGCGGGTCACGTAAATCCGCCCCACGCCGCTCAAGTTCGGTCGCGAGCGCCCCGTCCAGCACGACGATAGGCTGGGTTTCGAGTAGGGTAGCAATCGGGTTCTGCATCATGAGCGGCCTTTCACAAGGATAATCCGTCTCAAGTCTACCCGATGATGGTAAAATGCGGGATGCCGTCAGCCAAACGATAGGATGCAACCACATGGCGAAACTCAAACTTGACCTGCACGACATCTATAACAAGGGCGATAAGATCGACGTGGAACTCAACCGGATTGTGCAGGAAGCCGTCGATAAGAAGATCGAATTGGTCGAGATCATCCCCGGCAAGGGCAGCGGTGCCCTCAAGAAAAAGGTGCTGCGTTTCCTTGACCAGAAGCACATTCGTGCGCTTTACCATCGGGTCGAGAAGGACGATAAAAACTTCGGGCGCATCTTTATCCACTTCCGCTTTTGATCGGAGTCAGAGATGCCTCGGCTTGATGAGTGCCACGAGCAGGTGGTTCATGCGCTGGAAAATGATGGCTGGCAAGTAGACGCTCGGCCGCGCCGACTGATACATGAGGAGCGATTGGTCTTTATTGATATTCAAGCGGCTAAAGGCGTAAATGGTCGTCGCCAGCAGATATTATTGGCGGAAGTCAAATGTTTTCCTGACCGCGAAAGTACGACTCAAGAGCTTTATATCGCCTTTGGACAATATATCCTGTATCGAGCGTTATTGGCGCAGGAAGAGATTGACCTGCCACTGTATCTCGCCGTACCGCTGGATGCCTATGAAGACATATTTGATTCGACAGTTATGCGGACGATCAGCGATAATAGGATTAAGTTAGTCATCGTCAACATAGAGACGGAGACCATCTCACAATGGAGAGAGTAAATCAGCTAACCGATATTCTTCAACGCGAAGTGATGGACTATCACGGGCCAGCGCTAAAAGCGAAAACCTACTACTTTGAAAATGTTGATCATCTGGCATTCACGGTGATTATTGTTCCTGACTATCAATATCCAAGAAAATCAAAGACGACCGTCACTGTGATGGCACATATTGTTGGTGACGTGATCGTCATTGATGAGGATATAACCGACCGGCCGCTGTACGAAGCACTCCTTCAAGCGGGTGTCCCACGCGAACAGATTGTGCTGGCCTATGCGGGTGAAACCCTGCCGGTAGAAATGGATCGACAATCATGACCGAACCTATTCGCGTGCTGCACTTCGCCGATATTCATGTTGGGATGGAAAACTACGGTAAGACCGACCCGCAAACGGGCTTGAGCAGCCGAGTGGTGGACTTCCTGCACCGCCTTGATGAGATGATCGAGTTCGCGCGGGAAAACGACGTGGATTTGATTATCTTCGCGGGGGATGCTTTTAAAACCCGCGCCCCAAACCCCACTTATCAACGTGAGTTCGCCCACCGCATTCGTGACCTCTCTGACCTCGCGCCGGTTGTGATGCTGGTCGGCAACCACGACTTGCCGCCGACGATGCTCAAGGCCAGCAGCATCGAAATTTATGATACGCTGCGTGTACCGAATGTGCGGGTTGCTGCGGATTATGAGGTGTTTACACAGGAAACCAAACGCGGGCCGGTGGTGGTTGGCAGTGCGCCGTACCCGATCCGGTCGCGCTTGCTGGAGGACAACCACACCGCAGGCATGACCATCGCCCAAACGGATGCGCTGCTTCAAGAAAACCTCACCCAGATACTCGATGATCTGGCTGAACAAGCCGACCGATATGAGATGCCACGTCTGCTGACCGGGCATTTTACGCTTGCCGGGGCGGTGTTCGGCAGTGAACGGGCGATCATGCTCGGTCGCGATATTCAAGTGCTGCTGTCCTCGGTCGCTGACCCCCGCTGGGATTACGTAGCGATGGGGCATATCCACAAACACCAGAATATGACCAGAGGCGAAGCGGGTGTGCCGCCAGTGGTTTACAGCGGCAGCATGGAACGCATCGACTTCGGTGAAGAGGGCGACCCGAAAGGCTTTTGTTGGGTGGAACTCTCGCGCGAAAAGACCGAGTGGCGTTTCGTTCAGCTTGAAGCGCGTCCGTTCGTCACGCTCACGGCTGACCTACGCACCGCTGAAAACCCGACTGAGCAAGTGTTGAAATTGATCGCCAAACATGCGCTGCGTGATGCGATTGTGCGCTTAAACGTCCAACTTGCGCCGGAAACCGAAGCGCGACTGAACGAGGTCACGATCCGTGATGAACTCAAACGCGCGGGTGTGAGCCAGATGGCCGCCATTCGTAAACAGGTCGAGCAGCCGATACGGGCGCGGTTGGGTGGCAGCCCGGAAGGTATGACCCAAGAACAACTGCTGGAGCGTTATTTACTAAGTAAGGAAACTCCCCCCGAACGACGAACCGAATTAATGGATGCGGCTGCTGTAATTTTCGAGGGGAAAGCCGGAGACTAGCCGACGTTTTTTCCCATGCACACCTCAGAAAAAGGCTTGTGAAAAATTGAAGAATTTATGAAATTCGAAGAAGAAATCTATTCTTAACGGATTCTTTGGTGGGTTATATCTATACTAAATATAAACAGGCCACGTAATAAACAGATGCAAATCATCTTCTGAAAAGGTGTTTCATGTCCCGTATACTGGTAATTGAAGACGAACCCAACCTGCGTAAAAACATTCTAGACTTCCTCGAATTGGAAGGGTTTGATGTATTCGAAGCCGAAGATGGTTTGGTTGGCCTTGAATGTGCGCGTGAACAACATCCTGACCTGATTATTTCCGACATTTCGATGCCGAATATGGATGGTTACAAGGCGCTGCTGGAACTCCGTAAGGACGAACGCTCGGCCAATATTCCGGTGATTTTCTTGAGCGCGATGGCTGACCGTTCTTTTGTTCGTCATGGCATGGAATTGGGTGCCGACGATTATCTGACGAAACCGTTCAGCTACCCGGAACTGCTCGCCGCTATTCAGGCACGCCTTGACCGCCACGTGGCAACCCAGCACAGCGCCTCGAAGGAACTGGAATCGGTTAAGAAGCGGTTGGCCCGTGTTGTTTCCCACGAAATGCGGACACCGGTCGCCTCGATTTTGATGGTGCAAAACTTGCTTTCAGCCCAGTTAGACTCGCTCGAAACCCACGAAATCCGCGACATCCTCGACAGCTTACAGATGGGCAGCTACCGCATTTACCATCTTGCCGAGCAGTTGGCCTTGATGACGCAGTTGGATACCAACACTCTCAGCCAAGATGTTGTGAGCGAATATGGGTTCGCTACACCGATCTGGACGGTGCTGATGGCTGCCGTGAACCTCTCGCGCCGCTTTGCTTATCGTAACCCATCAGGGGGAATTCAGGTTGATGACCGTGATAAGGCTTCACTGGTCTTGTGCAACGCGCCTTCGCTAACGCACGCACTGGCGGAGATTATGGCGAACGGGTTGGATTATTCTCAGGCCGGGCGTGATGTGACGGTTGCCCAATGGGCGCGTGACTCGTGGATCTACATCAGCATTACCGACTGTGGGCCGGGTATGACCGAAGCACAAGTTGAACAAGCGACTCGTGACTTTGAGCAGATTGACCGTGACCGCAACGAACAGCAGGGGCTAGGGTTGGGGCTGCACTTGGCACACCGGATTATCGAAGCGCACTTCGGTCACTTGGAAATTATTTCCCGCCCCGGTTCCGGTACCCAGATCAACATCAGCTTACCGCTGCACGAAAACGACTAAGCCTCAGGTTGGGTTTTCTTCCTTCAACACCTGCTGAATAGCCGCGATGATGCGGTCATGGATCGCGCCATTACTGACGACAATACCCTGATTATTCAGGGTTTTTCCGCTTGAGTAGTTGAGTGGTGAGCCGTCAATATCGGTTACTTGACCACCTGCCGCCTCGACAATCGCCGTTCCCGCGCAGTGATCCCAGATCATGAAGGGGCGTGTGCTACCGATGCGGGGCAGACGCAGGTAAAGCTCGCCATCAGCAGCCGCAATGCGGGCGTACTTCTCCATACTATCGATATGAATCAGTGTGGCTTCACCCAAACCGGCGACCTCACGGACATGCTGCATCCGGTCATGGTTGGCGTGGCTCTTTTCGACACTTTCAAGCGCCCGTAAGCTGGCGGATTCCGTGCGGGTGGAAGTATGGATGCGCTTGACCGCGCCACCGGCTAATGGCTGCATGTAAGCGACACCGCTTTGCGCGTGGAATAACTGCGCCCCGCCGGGATAGGAAGGTGCGCCGATGATGCCCCCAATCGGCTTGCGGTTGTGCATCAGGCCAACGGCGATGGCGTAGTTACGGAGTGAGATATAACCCTTCGTGCCGTCAATCGGGTCGATGACCCATGTGCGCTCGGCTTCGCGGTTCTGCCCGTAATCCAGCCACTTGACGACCTCAACCTGTGTGACGGGTGTATCCAGAATGTCGCTGATGAGCTGAATGACTTCTTTACGCAAATCCTCCGAGACCAGTTCCATGAACTGCCCACCTTGTTCTTCCGCTAGGATGGCATCGTCGGGGAAGTGCTGGCTGATGGCACGGCTGAGGATGGCCTGTGCGCCGTAGTCGGCGATGGTGACAGGTTCATGCCCGCCCTTGTCACTGCTGATGAGGTAGTGTTCCTGTACGCGGCGGCAGAGGACAGCAGCTTGGCGCACAGCCTGAAATAAGGGTTGGAAATCAATCACGGGATAGACCTTATACTCGTTGATTTTGGAATACGCTCTATATTACCCTAACAGGCTTGGCATGGCCTACACCCAGCTACAGGGCTGATGTACACTGATGCAAAAGGATTTCACGTTAAGGAATAGGCATGACTTGGTTCATATACGCGCTCTTAGCGCCGTTGGTTTTTACGGTCGTTAACTTTGTTGATAAGCTGATTCTCGAAAAACATATTCGCAATCCGTTGATGATGTCACCGTTCGTATCGTTGATGGCGCTGCTGAACGGCACGGTCTTGTGGGTGCTGACGGGCTTTCCGGTACTTTCGCTGCACGATATGGTGATCGTGATTTTCCCCGGTTTGCTGACGGCCTTTGGGGCAGTCCTCTACTATCGCGCACTGGCAACCGAGGAAACCAGTAAGGTGATCGTCCTCATCCAGATGCAGCCAGTGATGGTGCTGACGTTGGCTTTTCTGCTGCTGAATGAAACGATCTCGCCTATGCAACTCGTAGGCTTCGTGTTGATCTTGGGTGCGGTGCTGGCGCTTTCGGTACGCAAAGGGATGGGCGGCATTCCCCGATCAACGTTTATCCCGCTGCTGATCGTCAATTTCCTGTGGTCGCTGTCGGTGGTGCTGTTCAAGTTCGTGGCGGAAACCGGCGATTTTACGCGCTTTCTCGCCTATGAAAGCTGGGGGATGGCACTGGGCGGCTTGCTCATCTACCTGTTCTTCCCGTCTGTTCGGAAGGCTTTCCACGAGAATGTCCGGCAGGTGCCGCGCCGCGCTTTGGGTGTGATCGCCCTGAACGAGACGATTTTTGTGGTCGCCAAGTTGATGACACTGGCAGCAGTGGCGCTGGGTCCAACGGCATTGGTCAGCGTCTTGGGTGGCACACAGGTTTTCTTCGGCATCGTCGCTGGTTGGTTGCTGACTGTGGTCGCGCCAACGGTGTATAAAGAGAATATCAACCGCAGTGAGCTAGTGCGGAAGGGTGCGGTCGCTTTAGTCCTGTTCGCCGGTATCGGTTTAATCAACATAAACGCATGAACCAACGAACGAATATCCTGTTTATTTCGAGCTACATCGACCTCGGCGGTGGGGAAACCGCGCTGCTTAACCTCGTCGATAACCTCGACACGAAGCGTTTTCTACCGCATCTGCTGGTACGCGCAGAAGGACAGCTTGCCGGGGCATGGCGCAAGCGCGGTTGGCCGGTGGATGTGATGCCGTGGCGCGGGGCAACCACCTATTTCGTTCCGGCGTTATGGGCGCAGCTACCGATCAGCCGCCGCATCGGTCGCCTCATCCGCCAGCAGGATATTCGTCTCGTCCACAGTGACTACCACACGCTGCCGATGGCACTCCCAGCCGGAGAACGCGCGGGCGTACCGGTGCTGTGGTGGTGCTGGGGGTGGTGGTTCCAGCCGAAGTGGTGGCAGCGTGGGTTCTTCCAGCGGCCAGCGGCGACCATCGCGCTCTCGAAGGCCATCAAAGCCGGTTTCCTCGGTGAGCCGCCGTTCATGCCTTCGGAGAAGGTCGATCTGATCTATACAGGTGTAGATACCAGCCGCTTTCAACCGGGGCTGGATGGTTTATCGGTACGGCAGGACGCAGGTGTGCCGAAGAGTGCGCCGCTGGTGGCGCTGCTGGCGCGGTTTCAGGATGTGAAGGGGCATGATGTGTTTCAGGAGATGGCGCGGCAGGTGGTTCGAATGATGCCCGAAGTCCATTTCGTGGTGGCGGGGGAGAACACCCAAACCAACGCTGATAACGAGTATAAGACGCGCATCCTCCAAGCGGCGGCGAACGACCCGCTGCTCAAGAACAACCTGCATTACCTCGGCTTCCGCGCCGATACCGAGCGGGTGATCGCGGCAGCGGATGTGGTGGTATGCAGTTCACACTTCGAAAGCTACGGGATGGTCAACATTGAGGCGATGGCCTCTGGCAAACCGGTCGTCAGTACCAACAAAGGGGGCCCATCGGAAACGGTGGCGGATGGCGTGACAGGCTACCTCGTGCCACCGGGGGACGCGGCAGGGTTGGCGTTGCAGGTGATCGCGCTGCTGGACAACGCGGTATTGCGGGCGAGGATGGGCGCGGCAGGCCGGGTGCGCGTCGAGGAATTGTTCTCGGTCAAGGCGATGGCTGCCCAGTACACTAAAGTTGTGGAACGGGTGCTGAAAGCAATTTAAGCCCACCAATTTATTATTACTAAGAGCCTGTTTTACTATTGTCATGTGTCATAATATTGGCACATTATCTCGTTGACTTAGCGTAATAATTTTAGGGAAACTTGTACTTTGCACTATCAACTAAATGCCAATAATTACATAATATTTCCAAACTAAAACAGGCTCTAAAGGCAAACGAGTCTAATCCTATTACTACATATCTAATGACCTGTGTTTAGGCTGACCGTTTGCCTTGTCTGCATGATATTTTCTTTGGAGTATTAAGCTGTCGATCCTACTCCATTTAGTCCCAATTGTTCCTTGCTTCGCCGGCTAACTGTTACATTTACTCTGAAATAGTTTGTATCCCCATTACCGTTGTATGGATTATCATCATTTAATCCAAGCCAAAGATTTCCTGCGTTGTTAGCCTCGAACGTGGTACCAGATCCAATTGGCCGCCAATTTGAGTTATTAAGTCCCGCAATTAATTGATGTGGTGCTTCATTTGGGAGTGGATAAGATGCACCAGCTTTCCATGACCGCCATCCCTCAGGCCCGTTTGTGCCCGTAGCCCAAACACCCGCCCAAATTTGACCAGTGGCAGTGATAGTTACAGAATCTCCTCTTGCAACATATATTCCGGTATCAACATTGCCTCCATTTTGTCCATGATCCCAAACTTTGTAAGGCGATCTACCTTTATCTTGTGGAGCAGAAGCGCCAATTGGTTCGATATAGGTGGTTGCCAATGTCACTCGCGCAATCTCATAGTTATTTATATAGCGTAGTGTCAATAATAGTGGTGCTCCGGGATTAGAAGTGGAAAAAGAAGCTCCACTACTAAAGTAATCAACCAACCGATTTGCTGGATCTGTGAGTAACGACATGGTGGATTGACCAGTTGGCCCTACACTAACCATACGAATAGTAGAAGAATCTAGTGTTTTCTTATACTCTCCAGATATGGACACTTTGCCACTTATGGCCGCATCCCAACTTGCTGTTACAGCAGCTTTTATTTCATTGCTAGACGCAGTAGAAGTAATTACTATATATAATTGCCTTCCGTATGAAACCGATGCTACGTAGCATGGTGGATTACCTACATAAGCCAGAGGTTTCAAATCATCTAATTTGACATTGTCAGAGAAAAATTTTGCGGGTGATCCTAAGGGTCGGAAGGATGCAGTGTAATATTTTTGGGTGAATTTGATGATTACTGAATTTGTTTTTAGTGAACTGTTTAACTGGCCTGATACATCTACATTCCAGTTTGCCCCCTTAACATTAATTCCTAATTTTAGCATCCCAGCTTCTAGTGTGCGCGCTTCTATAAAATCATATGTAACAGCCCCGGCAGAAGTTTTAGGGTTTAATTGAAGTAATAGCTCTCGCCTTGCATCTGAAATACTCGCTAAACTAGGATCGGCAATAGTCTTACTTGCCGTCCTAGCATTGTTGGGATCAAGATCAAAATCGGTTGTAATCGATAATTCACCAGCAGATCTTTCGAGATAAATTGGAGCTAGTCTTCCACCTTCTATACTTTTACCTTGAATAAGACAACCCGGCCAAATAACGTCTTCTATCGGACTTAGAATATTAAATTCATCAAGCTGTTTTCTAACCTCTACACTTTGTCGTTTGATTGTATATTCAATCCCATCATAAATTGCTTTGTCATCACTTAATTCAAGGGTAGTAGTTTTATCTGGCAAATAGGCTAACTGTGGTAAACTTTGTAGATATTTATATATGGTTTCGTCGACAGGTTTTACGATAGACAAGTCGCTAAATAATTCTCGTATTACAGGAGGTACTCGACCAATTACCCCAACAGGTCGTGTGATATTTTCCATAACAATTCTATCATTAGATATATCTCTTGCTATAGGTAATAATGCGCCTTCATGCAGAACAAACCCTTCTGGTAATATAGATTGACTTGGGGGCAATACGTTGGGAAAAATGTAGCCTTCTACACGAGTAAATTGATAGTTGTTTGTGTTAGCCACTTGTTCCCCTTCAGGGCTTCCACAAGCAAAATTATCTTCTAAGTCGGAATTCCAAAACTGCTTTAGAGGTACTGTGCCAGCTTGTGGTATTGCTAACAGATGGCCTTCCACCCGAATGAAGGTATAGCCGTTTGTAGTTGCATAATCTTCACCTTCTATAGTTGATGTTAGAAGATTATCGCCTTTTGATGGATTCCAAAATAATTTTAGGGGTCTCGTTTCAGGGCTTTCACTTGAAAATATATAGCCTTCTTGTCGAACTAATGAATATCCATTTGCAATTGCATCACTTTCGCCATCTTGAGTTGCTGTAGTGTAACTATCTCCTCGCACTGAATCCCAGAACAATTTTAAAGGAACTTTTGTACTCATTATGTCACCCATTTAGTTTGTATTAAGAATCTAATACATGACTTCACAGGAATTCTGTGATTATAGGATAATAATTTAAAATATTATGCATGTAAAGATATTTAAATTGTTACATTTATATTAAAAAAATTAATTTTGCTATTGATTAAGACTTGCAAATTCCCTATCTTAGTTTTTAAATGCATTTTAGCTCAATTATAATGTCTAGTGTTCACCTATGTGTTGAAAGCTAGTTCATCAACGCGAAAGATCTGAAAAGTTAATTGTTTGCTACGCCATGCACTATTGGGAGAATAAATTTAAAATAATGCGAATGGGCAGTTTAGAGCGAATCTTAAGAAGACATCTCGGTGGTAGTTTGAAGGGTATCTAGGGTTGCGACGAGCTTCGCGGCGGTGTCGATCATAGCGGGCGGCCAGCCGAGGACGCGGCGCTGCCAATCGGGGTCGGCATAGCGGGTGTAGCGTGTGGGTAGCTCGCGCCAGCGTGCGAAGGCGGCTGCCTCTTGCCCAGAGGCGAACTCGGTAACGGCCAGCGCGGCACTGATTTGGTGTGTTTCGGGATATAGGCGGTATGCTTCCCTGAAGTCGTCTAACGCACCGGCAATATCCCCATTTTGAAATGTGAGGAGTCCCCGCCCAACATATGTGATGGCCTGTTCAGGGTCAATTGCAATCGCTTCCTCGTAATCCTTTAATGCCTCGGCAGCTTTGCCCATACGCGCATACACGCCGCCGCGCCCATAAACCACGACCGGATTATCCGGCTGTAAGGCGACGGCTTGCTCCATATCAACGAGGGCGGCTGGTAAGTTGTCCTCGTGCAGCGAAATGATGGCGCGGTTGTTCAGGCTGTAAACCGACTTAGGGTCGAGCGAGAGTGCCATATCGCAGTCGGCGCGGGCGGCATCCAGCTTGCCGAGGTGGATATAGGCGGTGCTGCGGCTTAAATAGGCGATGATGTCTCGCGGGTTCTTAGCAATCTGCCCGGTTGAGAACTCAACCGCTTTCTCAAATTCATCGCTAAATAAGTAGGTGTTGGTGCGGCGATTACCTAACAGGCTGACAATGGTTTGAACGATGACCTTGCGGAAGACAACCAATACCAGCACGACGAAAAAAATCAGCACCAGTCCCAAGGAACTGACTTCCGGCACGGCGAGGCGAATGATGACTCCTGCAATCACTAACAGCAGGATGAATTTCCACGATGTCAAAAAGCCGGATGTTTCGAGCTTCACGGTTGTATCTCCACGATGATGCCTTCTTCCGCCCAATTATAGAGCAGTTCGGCGTTTTCGTTACTGAGGAGAATGCAGCCATAGGTGACTTTGGTGCCGAGGCTGTTCGTCCAGAGGAGCTGCCAGCCGCCGCGCGTGGGGAAGCCGTGGAACCCGTTGGTGAAGTCCGCGCCGGGTATGGGTTGGTAGACACCCATGAAGTGCGGCATCCACAAGTCCCAGTTTCCGGCGTAGGCGTTCGGCTTGTGCGAGATAATCTGGTAGATGCCGGGCCATGTGGGGCTGTCGGGAATGCCGGTACTGGCTGCCCAGTCCCACTTGATCTGACCGTTTTCGTAAACCCATGTGTGCTGCTGGCTGATGCTGACGACAATCCGCTTATCTGGATTTACGGCGTAGGGCAGGTAGTTATCCGGTGACGGAATGGTAATGGATTGACCGACCGACACGCTGTTAATATCACCATTGGCCTGTTGAATGTACAGATACGGCTGACCGACATCCCACGCGATGCTGGTGATGGTATCACCCGGCTGCACTACATACTGGCTGTCGTGGTGATAGACACGGGTGTAAGGGTTGGTGCGGCCTTCACGGATGGCCTGCTGGACGTTGCTTACGGCTTCGTCGTAGTTGAGGTAGCGGGTGGCATCCAGCACGGCGGACTGTGCGGCTAAGTAAGCGCGGACAGGTGCGTCGTTGGTGGTGAGGGCGAGGCCAGTTGGACTAGTGGGATCAGGGTCGGCGGTGAGCCAATTCGCCCACTGGTCGGGCTGGGCTGACCAATAAACCGAGTCGCCGGTGATGGGGTCGAAGATACGGATATCGAGCGGACTGGTTAATAAGCGCCGTGCTTGCTCAACCATTGGCGAGGCATCGCTGACGGCTGGCGCGACGGCTTGCATGACCAACTCAAGGCGACCATTGGCGAGTGCTGTGCCGGAGTCCTGCTGTAAACGGGCGATGGTTGCCGCGACATCAAGTGACCGACCATTTTGGGGCGGGGTGGTTGTCACCTGCCCATTTTCGAGCTTGACCCCCGCGTTTACCGGTGCTTGGCTGAACTGATCGGCGTTGGTAATTAGGGTGTTTTCAAGGGCAGCGGTATCCACATGAATGATGGGTTGGGTCTCGACCCGACCGATGAGCGCACCGAACACGTTCGCTAAGTCGCTGCGGCCCTGCTCGTAGGCTTGTTGGGCGGTCGCCGATGCATCGAGCGAGATACCGAGGTCGGCAGCGGTGTAGCGCCACGACCGCTGACCATCGGTTAGGCGGAGTAAGTTCCATTCGCTGGCTAACTTTTGGGGGGCTTCGGTTTGTGAGAGGCCACCAAGCGAGACACCACCCGCGCTGACCCCGGGGAGGATGCCGCGACCGTAAACGAGGCCAAGCCCCAGCGTGAACGCGGCGCAGGACATGAGCATAAAGGCAGCGGCACCCGCAGCCAGCCAGAGATAGACGCGCTTGTTACTCGCTTTGGCACGGGGCGCGACTTTGGGTTGTATCCGCTGGGTTGGGCGCGGCGGTACAGGGTAGGCGTAGGGAACTGGCTGCGGCGGGCGATACCCCTGCTGCTGCTGGGGCGGATACTGGCGCACACGGATGGGTTGGGTGGCTTGAGCCTGTGAATAGGCGCGTCGTTGCTGCATATTATGTACTCGTGAAAGCGATTACGTTAACCAATCCTGAAAAGCGGGCGAAATCAGCGCCGTTATAAGTCAATAGTTGGTTGATTCCATATGCCATCATCGTCGCTACAATGTTTGCATCATGGACTTGCTTACCGCCCAGTGGAATCGTTTCTAGTAGGCTAATTAAGTTTGCTGAAACGGTTGCATTGTCTTCTGCGAGATGGAACTGTTCCTCAAACGTGCGTAATTGCGCTGCGACTATTTTCGATGATACGGGTGCCGAAAATGTTTGAGGCCGAGTTAAAACGGCAGCGTATTCGCGCATAATTTGTCGGCTAATCCACATCTCATCACCAGCAGTTGTCATGTTTTCGAGTCTACGTTGAGTTGCTTGATGATCGGGTGCAGTTGCTACAGTCGCTCTGACCAAAATATTGGTATCTAAGAAAATTTGGTTAGCGCCCGTCGTCACCATACATATCCTCACGGCGTAGAGAAAAATTTTCCGGCCACGGTCCAACATCGATGACAGGCAAATTTAGCCGATTCTGCTTCGGTGTTTGAGCCGTGTTTTCTTCAACAACAAGCACTACTTTGTACTGTCCGGGTGCAAGGTCGACGCTCACATTGAGATTAAGCTGACCCTCATTAGTAACAATGGCATCTGTTTCAATCGTTTTCACGTTATGAAACTCCAATATCCGTATTCGTTCATGTTTAATGTGATTATAGGTCTAATTGAATTGTGGCGTATCCCCCAAAAGACGGGGAGCAGGAAATGCGGAGGGGAAGCGTATTCGAGCCATCTCAAATGTTGTAGATGTTGCAAAAATTGCACAATTTGCACATTTATCCGCCGAATTGTCTGGCGGGACGCTCGGCTGCATCCGCTGAAGTGCCATTTTGTGGCGGCGGAAGTGAAGGAGCGCGGCGCTGAAATGTCACAAATGCGGCGGCATTACGGGAGTAATCCGCCGCTGTGTCACATTTGGTGGTTATGAGGGAGGAAGCCGCCGAGAATGCAAAAGCAAATGCAATACATTTTTACCACAGAGACACAGAGAGCACAGAGAAAAACAATACAGAATTAGCCGCCAAGTCGCCAAGAACGCCAAGTTCAATACAAAGAGATAAGTTCATTATAGAACAAAAGTTCATTTTAAGTCAACCAAGTTTGGTTTGAAAACTCAAACAAAGGAGAAGGACGGCAGTTATTGAACTTTGACTACGATGACGCTGATGTCATCTGTCGAGTCATGTTTTTGTGCGAGTTCGATGAGTTGGTCACAAGCGATTTGTGGGGCGTGGTTTGTGATGCTCGGTAGCAATTCATCAGCAGTAAAAGTGGACTCTAAGTTGATGAGGCCGTCCGTACAGAGCAGGAGGTAGCTATCCGGTACGAGTTGTTCATTTCGGTAATCAACCTCAATCGTTTCGGATTGACCTAAAGCCCGGTAGAGTACTCGACGAGGTTGTCTTGGAGTTACTTCTGCCCATTCTTCAATGATTGAGATCGGACCAAGATACACATGATCTTTGGTGAGTTGGATAGCTGACGCATTATTGATGTAATACGCTCGTGTGTCGCCAACGTGGGCGATGTGTAACTGATGGCCGATAAGGAGGGCGGCGGTGAGGGTTGCGCCATCATCCGGCGTAAGTTCAAGTATTTTCGTGTTTGCTTTTTGAAAAGCCCCTGTCATGAGATGTTCAATGCTCAACTCGCTTGGTTCAAAAATATAAGCCTTAATCTCATCAGCGACAATATCAACTGCCAATTGTGATGCGGTGGCAGGCACTTTTTGAGAGTTAAAAGCATCTGCAATTATAAACAACCCGACTGTTTCCCGATTGAATCGCGCTACATCAGGCCAAATGAACGCGGCTGCTCGGTCGTCATTTGTGGTGTGTTTTGAACCTTGAGTACTTGCTAATCCGTAGGATAGTTTTAAGGTTGGCATACGCGGTATCCGGCTGCTTAAGGCTTAACAGGCAGCAGGTGGTCGGTGAGGATGATGTTGAGGTGCGAGGGGTCGCGGACGAGCGTTCCGTCAGTCGTTTGCTCGGTGAGAAGCCCAGCGGCGGTTAGACGGTCGATGACGCGCTGCAACTCGTCAGCGGTTGGCAGGACGATGGTGAAGTAGCGCATCCCCAAGACATCCGGCGGGGCGGGCGGCGCACCTTCGCCCTTCCATGTGTTGAAGGCGATGACGTGGTTCTGCTGCTCATCTAAGCCGACCTCACCCATGCGGAAAGACGGGATCATTGGCCCTTCCTGATAACCGAGGATACCGGCATAAAAGTCCATCGACTTTTCGAGACTGGATGTGTAGAGGTGCATATGGCCGAGGGTTGTGCCTTCAGGCAGCGGCAAATCGAGGCGGTCTTCATCGGTTAGCTCGCTGAAAAGGGCATCCAAGTCCAGCGGGTCGCGCCCACTGCCGACGCGACCATCGGCATAACGAACGATCATTTGCCCGTTGACGATTTCAAACTTGGCATCGTCCAACGAACGGACATAGAGTTCAATCGTGTTGCCTTCGAGGTCATCCAAATAGGTGGTTTTGGAAACACCGTGATCGGTGGGGGAGTTGGGATAACGCAGCACGAACAGGCGAGCAATTGCACGCGCCAATTCTTTGCGGCTGGGGTAGAGAATGGCGAAGTGATACATGCCGGTGGTGTGCTGGACGCGATAGGCGGCGGGATTTTCCGTCAGGCGCAGCAGGACTTCGGCGGCGGTGCCGAGCGCGGCTTCTGAGCCTTCGCGCCAATGGAGTTGAAAGCCGAGTACCTGCGTGTAAAACTGGATCTGGCGATCAAGGTTGGCGACGGTCAGGTGGACATGTCCCAAACGGGTTGTGGTGGGAATGACGGCGGCTTTCGGAGTGTTGAGTGTGTTTTCCATAATTTAGTGGTTATCTACGCCGACGAGGATGGCTGTTACCGCGTCGATGGTATCGCGCTCTTGGGCGAGGGTGATGAGGCGGTTGCAGGCGAACTGCAGGTCGTAGCTGCTCATCATGACGCTGGCGATTTCGTTTTTGGGTACGCGCTCCCAATTCCAGCCGGAAAGGCCATCAGTACACAGGAGGATTTGGCTGGTGGGGTCAATCTGCGCGGTGATGACATCCACTTCTAACGGCTCGTTTTTGCCGACGGTGCGATAGAGAACGTTGGTGACATCGACTTGATTCAGGAAAAGCTGTTCCCATGTGGCCTGACCGGATTCCACGAGCCGATGGGCTAAGTGATGGGTGGTGGTGAGCTGCTGAACACCGGCTGGCGTAATAAGGTGGGCGCTGGTATCACCGACGTGGGCGATGTAGGCCATGCTGCCGTTGACCAACGCGGCGGTCATGGCGGTCGTGCCGTAAGATGGGCTGGCGAGCAGGCGCTGGTTGGCGGCGAGAAAGGCGTTCACCAGCACTTGACGCACGGGAACCTCGTAGTCGCCCATGTGGGCTTGCAGCGGCGCGTAGACCTGCCGCATGACTTCGGCGACGACGGTTTGCACCGCGAGCGCCGCCGCGCTTTCACTTTCATCACGCCCGACCATGCCATCCGCCACCACAAACAACCCCACGTTTTGGATGCCCGCGTCGGACGTGGTGGACATCATCAGGGCGCTGGAGGCATCTTGGGCGGCTTCGCGGGAATGCGTATGGTCGGTAGCAATACCATAGACAAGATGTGGTTTATCCATCTGTCAAAAAATCCTATGGGTTACAGTAAAGGTGAAGCTCGAAAAGTATTTTATACAACGATACCACAAAAGCGTATTACCAACTCCCTAACAACGTAAATTTTTCGATGACTAGGAAAGTTGTACGGGGTAAAACCCAGAGTTGTAGTGGGTATAGGTAAGTTCAACCCGTTTGCGCTAAAATTCACATATCCCTCGTTACAACTTGAGAAAGCCGTTTGATATGCAGTCTCTCTCTTTAGCATTCATTCTTTCGGTCGTGAGCAGCGCCGTTACGTTCGTGTTCGCGTTCATCGTCCTGCGCCGTTGGTGGGAAAAGCCACGCCCACACCTGCTGGCGTGGGGTATCGGCTTATTCCTGTATTTCGTCGGTACGCTGTCGCAGGTCATCCTGTCGTTGGTGTGGAGTCCGTTGTTCTTCGCGCTGTGGTACTGGTGCGGCGCGTTGATGGTTCCGGCGTGGCTGGG
The DNA here is from genome assembly GCA_020161935.1 of Chloroflexota bacterium. GTDB lineage: Bacteria > Chloroflexota > Anaerolineae > Aggregatilineales > Phototrophicaceae > CFX2. The sequence goes on along the minus strand of JAIUNI010000008.1, from coordinate 179,637 downwards.
GCAGGGCACGATTTACCTGCTGGTGCGGCGCGGGAGCATCGCCCGTAATGTGATGATGGCGCTCATTCTGGTGGGGATTATGACTCTACCGTGGACACTTTTCCTGACACCATTTAATGCCAGCGCGTGGCACGCGGGCGCGGACATGACCGAGATTTACCGTGATGAAGTCGCACCGGATGGCACCGTCGTGCGGCAGGGCATCATGGCGGGCAGTGCGCGGGGTACGGTGCGCTTCTTCTCGCCGATTATGAACACGTGGGGGACGGTGGCGCTGGTGGGCGGGGCGATTTATTCCGCCTATATTTTCCGCCGCAAGAACATTATGCGGAACCGTGTCGTCGGCAATTGGCTGATCGCGGCAGGCGGTTTGCTGCCAGCGCTGGGTGGTGCGCTCATCCGCTTGGGTGATCCCTCGTTTAAGTACATGGGTGAGATGGTGGGTGTGATCTTGATCTTCTGGGGATTCTGGCTGACGACGCACGTCCCCGAAGAAGATGCGCCGCCTATGCAGAAGGTGACGCAAGCGGCAGGGGATTAATGCTGCGCGGCAAGCTGCTGGTACAGCGCCTCGTAGCGTTCGCCGACGCTGTCCCATGAGTAATGTTTTTCGATCAGTTCGCGCCCGTTACGCGAGAGTTGATCGCGCAGCGTTTTGTCCTGCAGCAGCCTGATGATAGCATCGACCATAGGCTGACCATCGGCTTGGAGCGCATCCTGCCCGTGCGTGACGGCGATACCATCCAGACTCACGGATGTTCCCACAACCGGACAGCCCATCGCTAAGGCTTCCAACACTTTGTTCTTGATACCCGCGCCCAACCGCAGCGGACTGACAAAGGCGCTCGCCCGTGCCAGATAAGGGCGCACATCCGGCACACGGCCTGTCACGCGGATATGGTCATTGGCGAGGCGGGTGAGTTCGGGGGGCGGGGCGTTGCCCACGAGCCACAAGCGTGTTTGCGGGATTGCGGCTTTTACGGCTGGAAAGATTTCGGTTGCCAAGCGTAATGCCGCGTCCACGTTGGGGGCGTATTCGTAGTTGCCGACGAACAGCAGCGCCGGAATACGCGCGACCGGACGCGGGCGAAATTGGTAGGTATCAACGCCGTTGGGAATGACGGTTAGGCGCAGCGCCGGATTGATCGACCGCAGCTCGTCGCGGTCGCGGTCGGAAACGACGACGGTATCCGCATAGGGCGCAAACATGAACGACTCGAAACGCCGTGCGATTTGGTGGCGCAGGTGAACGCTGCTGAATGGTGAGGGTTTCGTCGTTTCGATTTCACGCCGCAGGTACAGGCTGTAGCTTTCGTAGGGGGTGATGACCGCCCGTTGGCCGCCGAGTGCGTGGAAGAACTCATAGACGTGGATGCCGCCAAACAGGTGGATGGCATCGTAGTGCTGGCTGGCGAGTCGCGACTCGATCAACCGCCACATCTCCGGCGACCATGAGTCATCGGCACGGTTGGGAAAGCGCGTACCGGGCAGCAGCAGGCGGCGGAGGTAGCTCGTTTGGCTGCGCGGTGGTTCCGGCAAGAGTTCGACATGCTCAAAGAGATGGTCGTACTCATCGCGTTCGGCAAGGTCTTCGACGCGGTTGGTGAACGCCAGCAGGTCAATCGTGTGCTTACGGGCTTCGAGTTCTTCCGCCAAGTGGTAGACAATCAGGCGGTCGCCCAAGTACAAGGGCCACGGCGGGCAGCGGGAAATCAGTAAGATACGCATCAGCCGGACGTGGGGACACTTACCCCTTGAACCAAATCCCACAGGCGCGGGATGTCGTGCGCCAGCACATGAATATCACTGTTGGACGAAAAGAAGCCGCCCGTGCCGCCGTATTCGAGTGACACCAGCGCGGGTTCCGCCCATGCGCCGCTGCGGATATTATCGACTGCCCATTCGGTGAGCGCCCAATCGTCGGCGGTCATGGGGTAGTGGTCAACCAAGCGTTCTTGATCGGCAACATAGCGGGTTCCGGCGACGTGCAGCTCGCGCAGGGCGTACACGGGTAAGCGGTTCATGTATTCGCGCGTATCCATACCAAAGTAAGCTGCCGACATATGCGCGTGGGCGAGGTCGAGCAGGAAACCGCAGCCGCTTTCATTCACGACGCGCGTGATAACTTCCGGCTGGATGACCAGCGTCGGTACTTGATAATTCGGGTCGTAGTTGGCGTTTTCGAGGATGATGATTTCACGCCCGAAGTGGGCGATCATCTCGTGAATGTCGGTCATCATGGCTTCGACCAGCGGCTCGACATAGCCTACGTCGGTGGTGGTGAAGTCCATGCTGAAGTCGCTGGCGTGAGGGGCGAGGTGGGTATTCACGAACCCGGTCGCGGTCGTGTCGAGGATTTCCTGTATCCGTGCCACGCCAACTTGCTCGAGGTTGTGCCGCCCGGCCATCAGTGGGAAGTGGGCGATGGCGGGACGCTGGGTTTCGGCAGCGGCGATCATTTCCGGCCATTCGGTCGTTTTGTAGAGGTCGAAGGTCACACGTCCCGCCGCCAGCAGTTCTGCCGTTTGCGGCGAGTAATTAATGGCTACTTTCATGTGTGCGTTGTCCTTAAAGCTAACTCACAGAACCTTGTACAGTGTAGCACAGCCTATTCATCACCTGATGGGTGGAAAGTGTCTCAAGTTGAACAATCGCATTCTGGAGCAGCCGTTCGTTCTGTGTATGCCAGACTTTAGTACGGATTAGTGATTACTAGGACTTGAGCGTGCGCTCGAAGTACCAGAGTAGTTCGCTAACAGGTGGTGATTTCGCTTGGCGCGGTGGTTTGTCCCCCTTGTTTCGGCTGCGGTAAAAATAGAGGCCGAAAACAACTAAGATGATGACTGAAAAAATTGCGCCTTCTCTGTATTGCGAAGCGGCAATCAGCATCATAATCGCAATCATGATTGTCCAAGCATCATTTATATCTGGTTCAAAGGCCGCTTCGACTACCGTTTGGGATGCGCTTTGCATCCGTAAATATCCGCTGATGGTTTGCCGTCCGTCTCGAAGTTCTTGATATAATTCGAACTGATAGGTATTTTCGTCAATTCGTTGAATGAAGCCATACATAACGGCAAGTGAAATACCCATACGGTAATTAAAGCTGTTGCGAATGCGACTGGCACATTCTTCGAGGGGTAGGGGTGAAACTAAATTGATTGGATAGGTATAAGCGACTTTACGCTTATTAGAGGATTGCATACTTTAATCCAACTCTGTAATTCTATCTATTATATCCCACCTTACACCCACGGTTACAATTTTCCTACGCGCGAATATTGCTCTCGGCGTGCCGATTATGGTAGACTATCGGCACGCCAGTATGAACTGTGCTTATTGTATTGAATTGTGAACGAACAAGATTCCGACCACCCTCCCAGTCAGTATTCCGACTTAACCGACACATTACACCGGCTTAAGGCATTTTTGAATGCGCCTTAACTGCCCGGTGTTTTTGTATTGGGGTGGTTGAAACAGGAGAAAGAATATCACATTGGACGTTGCGAGTATCGTGCCTCTGACCGGCTTAATCCTCCTTCATGCGGTGGTAGCCCTCGCTTATGCAGCCTTAACCAACACGCGCGAACCGCTGTTCCGCGACCAGACCGAAGCGGAAGGTGACGCGCCGCCGCGCTTGCACATCACCTACAAGCTGAGTACGCTGCTGCTGCGTTTTGCGATTGCGGCGGTAGCGGTGACGCAGCTTGCCCACAGCCTCGCCAGTGTGCTGCACCTGCAAAACGACGATGTGGAGCTGCTGCTGGCGGATATTCTGGTGCTGATCCCGACGGCGCTTGTGACCATTATCCTCGGCGATCTGGTGCCGGAGGCGATTGGCAGCACCCGTGCCGAGTCACTGGCACGCTGGTTCGTACTGCCGATGCGCTTGCTCATCATCGCGCTAACCCCGCTGGTGGTTGCCATCATGGCGGTCAGTAGATGGATCGCGGGTGTGGTCGGCAGCAGCGATAAGGTGAACGTCTACACCGAAGAAGAAATCATGACGATCCTTGATGCGGGCGAGAAAGAAGGCAGCATTGAGGAAGACGAAAAAGAGATGATTTACTCGGTGCTGCAATTTGGTGATAAAACCGTGCGCGAGGTGATGATCCCGCGTATTGATGTGATCGCCATCGAAATTGACACCTCGGTTGACGAGTCGCTTGCGCTGCTGCTCGACAGCGGGCATTCGCGCATCCCTGTGTACGAGGAAAATATCGACAACATCAAGGGTTTGCTGTACGCCAAAGACCTGCTGCGGGTGATGCAGGGGGCGGTGGAATCGCGCAAGCCGTTGAGCCTCCTGCTGCGGCAGCCATTCTTTGTGCCGGATAGCAAGCGGGCGGACGAACTGCTGGCGGAACTGCGTACCAAAAAGGTGCATATGGCGGTGGTGGTCGATGAATACGGTGGTACGGCGGGTATCGTCACCTTCGAGGATTTGATCGAGGAAATCATCGGGGACGTGCAGGACGAGTACGACACCAACGAGGAACAGGAATATATCGAACTTGGGCCAAACACCTACCGGATTGACGCAGGTATTAGCCTGACCGACTTCAACGACCTGCTGGATGTCGAACTGCCGACGGAATCAAGCGATACGCTCGGCGGCTTCCTGTTTGCCGAGTTCGGTCGCGTGCCGGAAGTCGGGGAGTCATTGGAACATGAGACGCTGACCTTCCGCGTCGAGTCGTTGGTGCGGCGGCGTATTGTCAATGTGCATGTGGTTCGGCGGGTGGTTGAGGCGGAAACGCTGGATGAAAATACCGATACGGTTGGCGTGCCAGCATCGGCTGTTTCAGAGTAGGGTTAGTCGTCCGCGCCGAGCAGATAGGCGAGTTCTTCAACAATGGCTGCCACCAGCGTATAGGCGAATGTAATCAGTGCCGGTGGCAGCAGTAACCCCAGCAAGCCGAATGTTTGGCTGAACAGCAGCGAAAATATCCCGATAATCAGGCCGAAGAAGCCGAGTAAACAACCTCGATATAACTTCATAATGTCGTCCTACCGGATGCCATTTTTGACTAGAGATAAACTGAGTCTGACCAGTTGACCGCCTCGATCCCCGGCAGCGGATGACCGCCGTCGCGCCCATCGCCTTTATCGGGGCCGGAGTCTAACCACGGCAGGTAGCCGGGTTCCGTCCATTCCACCTTGTTCGCATAAGCACGCCCAATGGCCTCCAAAAGTTCAATTTTGGGTTGGTCGAAGTCCTCTAAGCCAGAGCCGATGCTCGACGGCAGTGGGCGACCTTCCAGCGAAACGCCGAGGATGTCGCGCACGTTTTCATCCTCGATATACGGATTATATCGGCGGAAATCAATCCGTTTGCCGTAAATCTGGCGCGTCATCAGCACCTGCTCCAACGTCGTGTCGTCGAGCGTCTGGTTGATGATGTAGCGCACCCATTGGAGTAACCAGAAGCCTGCTGCGTCGCCATCTTTATGGGTACGCGGCGAATAGCCTGTACCCATGGAGAAGTGGATGACGTTGCCGTCCACGAAACCTTCCGAAGCGCCGATGTACTCCATCGCTTCAACGGTCGCCGCTAGGCACGGATTGCCGGTTAAACCCACGCCGCCGTCGATCAGGTTGCCGAGTACGGGCGCGAAGTACACGGGGGCGGCACCACTCGCGCCGACCGCACCGGTCACCGGCCAATTGGCGAAGCGCCCTGCGCCCGGCCCTTTGCTCACAATATAATACGTATTGGCGGTACGAACGTCGCGGGTGGTCATGAAGACAATCGGACGGTTGAAGTCGCGTACCTTTTTGCCGGTCGCAAACGGGCCGAGCGCCTCGATGAACGGGCGCAGTTCGTAGAAGTGGCGCAGACCGCCGAGGAGGTAGCGCAGGTAAAGGAATATGCCGCGCGGTTGTGACTGGAAGGCTTGCGGTAGGCGGGTGCGGTAGACCTCTTCCAGTAATTCTTTGGCGGACATCCCCAGCCCGATACCGGCGGCGATGATCGCGCCCGTGCTGGTTCCGGCGACCATATCAAATAACTCGGCACAGGTTTTACCCGTTTTGACTTCGAGTTCCGCCAGCATGGCGATGGTGATGATGCCGCGCACCCCGCCGCCATCCACCGAGAGGATTAATTTCTTGTTGTCAGGATTAATGTTGAGCATAGGGTTTGCACGCGGTTGAAAGCTGAACAATTGCTGATTGCACCATGAGAGTATCTTGATGATGAGCATACACGCACTCGCAGCGGGCGGCAACCTGTGTTATCGTACAATTCGTTACCGGACGCTTCCCTTTTTGAAGCGGCCTCCGGTATCCTGTCGATGCAGTCGAGAGTAATTGCCTGATGCCATCTGGACAACCGGACGTGGCAGTATCACGTCCCGCCCCGCGTTCCAACTTTCTGCGGTTGACGGCATTTGACCGAAATGTCGCGCTCATTCTGCTGGCACTGCTGGCCTTGACCGTCTTCACCATTTTCTTGGGGGATCGCGTCGGGGTGACGCTGCAACGGGTCGCGCCGCTGGGGGCCGCCCGCAGCACCAGCTCGATCATCATGCAGTTCAGCGAGAATATGAACCGCGTCACTGTTCCGCCGCAGTTACAGGTTATTCAGATACCGACTGACCAAGTGAATGGGATCGTCGCTGCCGAAGATGCCATCAGCACCGTTTCCGGTACGGTGACGTGGAGCGGCACGACGCTTAACTTCCGCCCGACCAAGCCGCTGACTCCCGGCGCGGCCTATCAGGTGGTGCTGCAACCGGGCGCGACCAGTGACGGTGGGCGCAAAGTTGTTTCGGAATACCGTTATAGTTTCACCGTTCGCACGCCGCGTGTGGCCTTCCTCGCGCCTGCGGATAGTTCACCGATGAATATTTGGGTGGCTGACCCCGCTGTGCCTGATTCGGCGCGGCAGGTCACCAACAGCCCCAGCGGCATCTACGACTTCGGCGTGAGTCCCGACGGCAGTAAAATCGCCTTCGCCGAGAAGAACACCAGCACAGGCACGATGGATATTAAAGTGCTGGACTTGGATACCGGTGGGGTGGAGCAGGTCACTAACTGTGCGGATGCTGAGTGTAAAACACCCGTGTGGCGGCCTGATGGGCAGGCGATTGCTTACGAGCGGATTGACCTCAACTCGGATATGGCGGAACAGCTTGGCGCAAGCCCGACGCGCATCTGGTTGGTTGACCTCAGCAGCCAATCGGCGACGACCCGCCCCTTATTCGACGACTCGCAAATCTTGGGTTACGGGGTGCGTTGGTCAGGCGATGGCAGCCGCATTTCAATGTTCGACTATCGCAGTCAAGGGATTCTGGTGCATGATTTCGTCAACGACAGCACCGAAGTGATCCCCAGCAAATACGGCAACCCCGGCGAGCTTTCGCCCGACGGCACGAAGATTATTTACCCCGAAGTGACGCTCGTCACCGACCAAGCCACCAGCTACTTGCAGGTGGTTGATCTGGTCAATAAGACGATTGAGCGCGTGAGTAATCCCGACGACCCGATTGATGATGACAGCGCCATCTGGACAGCCGATAATCAGTCGCTGATCGTGCGGCGGCGTTATACCGACGACCGCTATACACGCGGCAGCCAAATCTATCTCATCAATCCGAGCGATAACAGCGTTGAACCGTTGATCGTTGACCCAACTTACCAGAACGGCTTATTCCTGCTCGACCCGACCGGGACGCAGTTGGTGGTGCAGCGCTTCCCGGATGCGGTGGCGTTGAACGACCCGAATAACCCCGGCCTGCCGCAAATTTGGACACTGGATATGCAAACAAAGACGCTGGTGAAGGTGGTCGATAACGCTTACTTCCCGCGCTGGGTTCCCTAAGCTGGTGCAGTAAAGGTAGACAGAAACGCTATGACCGAAATTCCTCCGCAGACTCCTGCTCCCCGTGGCGCACCATCGCCGATCTTGCTGGTGTTCCTGTTCATTCCGCTGCTGGGCATCGTGGCGGCAGTCGCGCTTGCCATCAGTGATGGCGTAGTGGGTGGGCAGCCGCTGGCGACACCGCAAGCCGTTCCTTCGAACTTTGTATCGTTGGTGGGGGACCCCGCGCCGGATTTCGTGCTGGCGGGGATGGATGGTCAGCAGCACCGCCTGAGCGAGTATAAAGGCCACGTGACCTTCGTCAACTTTTGGGCGACGTGGTGCGTTCCCTGCCGTATCGAGCTGCCGGCGCTGATGCAGGTGGCGGGCGAGCAGGGTACGGATGGAGCGCAGGTGCTGGCGGTCAACGTGGGCGAAAGCGGCGCACAGATCGACGCATACTTCACTGAAAACCATATCAGCGGCCTGACGGTTCTCCTCGACTCAAACGTTGAGGTTTACTCGGCGTTTGGCATCAACGCGCTGCCCACCACGTTCGTTGTGGACAAAGACGGTGTGATTCGCTACCGGCACTTCGGCATGATTACGCTGACGGATGTTCAAGCCTACATCGATAAACTGGCGACTTAAACCATCTTGTCATAAACCGGATGCCCTTGCATAATGTCCTGAATTCTGCTGGGAGGTTATGCAGTTGGATATTACGAAGGCATTCACCTATATTCTGGATGACCGCGAGTGGGCTTCCAAGCTGGCGATCAGCGCCGGTATCGCGCTGGCCTCGCTCGTGTTTAGCATCGTCCTCGTCGGTTTCGCCGGTTGGGCGCTGCTGCTCGGTTATCTCGTCGAACTGATCCGCAACCTGAACGCGAACGTCCCAACCCCGCTGCCGCGCTGGGACAAGTTCAGCGACAAGCTGCGCCGGGGCGGGAACGTGCTGGCGGCGCTGATTGTTTACAACCTACCGCTGCTGCTGCCCACCTGCTGCTATATCACCACGTCGGGCTTCTGGGGCGATAACTTCATTGGCAGCGCGATTGGCTATTTGGTGATGTGCTGCATCTTGCCGCTGGTCTTGGCCTACAACCTCATCACTTGGCCGATGTTCGCCCTCGCCATCGTGCGCTACGCTGAAGAAGATAACATCGGTGTGTTCTTCCAATTCGGCGACCTGTTCAGCACCGTTTACCGCCACATGAGTGATACGCTGCAATGGGCAGTATTTATGGTGATCGCCAATATCGTTCTGGGTATCCTGTTTGTGGTTCCCTGCATCGGGCAGGCGGCTGCTCCCGCGCTGGCCGTCCCGATTTATGGCTACCTTGCGTCTCAGTTCGCCAACCGCATCGAGGATATGCCGCGTCCGAAGCGCAAACGACCTGCGCTGCGATGAACGTCACGGATGTTCCATTCCATTTGTCACTAACGGAATCGCGCTGAAGGTCTATAGTCAACGTTATGGATGGTTGTTTGTGCTGGAGGCTATCATGGCAAGTAAGGATAAGCCCGGTTCTGAAAAGAAAAAGCATAATCCACATCATGCCGAAAATGTCGAAGTGCGGCGGCAGGAACGCCGCGAGAAAAAACACACCCTCAAAGTCATCCGTCGCCGGTCACGCCGGACAGGGAAAATTCCGGTTTCAACACGCTAATGGGTGATCACCGCATCAGGTGTATCATTTGCAGTGTACAGAGCATTGTGGGTTGCTCTGTACACTTTTTTATTCCCGCGTTACGGGTTCGTGCGGCAGAACGCCTCGATCTGCTCGATTTCGTCGGCGCTCAACCGGAACTCCAACCCGCCGATGATGCCCTCGACCTGTTTGGCACTTCGCGCCCCGACGATTGCGCCTGTCACGGCGGGCAGCCGCAGCGTCCACGCAATCGCCACCTCGCCAGCGGTGCGCCCGTGCTTCTCCCCAATCGCCTTCAGAATGTCCACCAGTTGCAGGTGACGGGTCAAACGCGGCTCGCGGAAGTTTTCGCTGCGGCTGCGCCAGTCGTCCGCCGGTAGGTTACGCGCCCGTTCGAGGGTCATCGCACCTGTGAGCAAACCTGCGCCCATTGGTGAGTAGGCAATCACGCCAATGTTGTGCTGCTCGCAGTAAGGCAGGGTTTCGGCTTCGACCTTGCGCTCGACCAGCGAGTAGGGCGGTTGCAGCGAGGTAATGGGTGCAATCTTCGCCGCCCGTTCCATCTGCGACACGTTGAAGTTCGACACGCCGATCCAGCGCACCTTGCCCTCGGCCTTCAACTTCGCCATCTCCGCCCAGCCTTCCTCGATCTCGTCGTCGGGGTTCGGCCAGTGAATCTGGTACAGGTCAACCACATCGGTTTGCAAGCGGCGCAGGCTGTCCTCGATCTCTTTCCGTACCGATTTCAGGCTGCTGTAGACTTTGCGGTCTTCCGTCCACAACTTCGAGCTTTTGGTGAAGATATAAGGCTTGTTCGCGCGGCCTTTGAGCGCCTTCGCCACCAGTTCCTCCGAGTGACCGAGGCCGTAAACCGCCGCCGTATCAATCCAGTTGATGCCGCCGTCAATCGCTGCCTGAATGGCTTCGATAGCCTCGCCGTCGTCCTGTTCGCCCCACGCCGCTTCCCAACCCGCACCGCCAATCGCCCACGCGCCGTAACCGATGGGCGTGATCTGTAAATCCGAGTTACCCAACTGCCGCGTTTCCATAATCACTCCTGTTTCAAATAAATGCATAGTTGCGAAAAAAGAATGGTCTGAGCCGCTTTTAAGAAGTGTCGGACGGGATATATCCCGTCCCTACAAAAACAGACAATCGGGGAGCATTTCACACAAATTGATAAAGGTGTAGGGACGACATATATGTCGTCCGCTTCCTATCAAAAAATTATGACTTCCCACAGTTTTATTTAACCCAACGCTTCTTTGCTGGCCTTGTCCAACGCCGTAAAGTCCTCATCGGAAAGGGTTAATCCCGCCGCCGCCGTGTTTTCGTCCAAATGGCTGACCTTGCCTGTGCCGGGGATTGGCAGCATGACGGGGCTGCGCTTGAGTACCCATGCCAGAGCCACCTGCGACGGCGTTGCGCCCAGCTTCTGCGCCACCGAGTCGACGATGCCACCCGGCTTGCTCAGGCTGCCCGCCGCCAGCGGGAACCACGGGATGAAGCCGATGTTGTTCTGCTCGCAGTAATCCAGCACCGCCTCACTTTGCCGGTTGACGAGGTTGTACAGATTTTGCACGCTCACCACTTTGAAGTGTTTTTCCGCCGCTTGAATTTCCTCGATGCTGACTTCGCTCAAGCCGACGTGCCGGATCAACCCCTCGCGCTGCATGTCGGCAATCACGCGGAACTGGGTTTCGCGGTCGGTTTGTGGGTCGATGCGGTGAAGCTGCCACAGGTCGATACGCTCCACACCCAGCCGCCGGATGCTCATCAGCACCGCTTGGCGCAGGTATTCAGGGCGGCCTACCGCGTGCCACTTGTCCGGCCCCTGCCGTGTGTTCGCACCTTTGGTCGCCACAAGGATGTTGCCGTAAGGATGCAGCACTTCGCGGATGAGGTCTTCGCTCACGTCCGGCCCATATGCATCGGCTGTGTCGATAAAGTTGATGTCGAGTTCTGGCAGGCGCTTGAGAACGCGGATCGCTTCGGGTCGGTCTTCCGGCTCGCCCCAGATGCCCTTGCCGGTGATCCGCATCGCGCCAAAGCCCAGCCGGTTAATCTGAATGTCGCCACCCAATAGAAAAGTTCCGCTTGCTGCCGCAGTCGTCTGTGCCATTGTTACTCTCTTTTTTAGATAAGATTGACCGATGAAATGATGATGCAGCGACGGGGCAAAATGAAGTCTGCGTGTCGCTGCCCTCATAAGGACGGTAAGAGCCGCAGCAGTCTTACCGATGTAACAGAAATCTAAAACCTAATCTTCTGGACTTACATAACCTAATGTTCGATGTTCATCTGCTGGTGCACCTTCGCGTAGCCAATAGATGCAATTTTCCTCAATGATGCGAGGATTAACCCAAATAATCGACTTAATTTCATCCACCGTTTGTGCGGCACGTTTAAAGTGTCCACGAGCCTTATTTTCATGGGAAGCAATGCATTTGTCACCTAATAATGCGCCTTCAACCCATCTCATATCTTTTTCAACGGCTTTAATCGCATGTTTCTCAACAGCCGCGAAAACTGCTTCTCTTAAATCGCTACGTGTAGCATCACTGTGACGAGAAACCAATCCTCGACGCTGCATCTGGATATACCAAGGAATAGTTTTAGGTACAAATGTTTTTCGACGAAGGTCGTATTTATCCCATTCTGCCACAATTTCTGGTGTGAATATGATTTTATGCCCTACTTTGAGTATTTCTTCCATAAAATCCCGACAGAGTTTTGCCTCTCCATCAAGTATATGTTCCCCACTGCTTGCGGCTAACATCACCGATGTATCAACTGCCAAAGTTTTCGGGTTCTTAATGACCATTCAATCCCTCACGTTGGCGTTTTTCGACAGCATCAAGATAATCGTTACTTGCCCTAAACTGGACATCCGCGAAATCTTCGGGCCAGCCTTCGTATGAGCCATCTTCATTCAAGTCTGAGGGTGTAATGTGAGTCACACCTTCATTATCACGCTCAAACCAGTGGAGTTTAACTTTATTTGTTGCAAGTTTTCCTTCGGCAACCAGCGTTTGAATACCGAGTAAGAGTAGATCGCTATGTGTTTCTACTACCACCCGCACACCACGATTTGCTGCGTCAGCCACGATTTGCGCGAGTGCCACTTGTGCGCGAGGGTGCAAGTGCAATTCAGGTTGTTCGATATATACAAGTTGTTCAGGTTCAGCTACCAATAAAGCAACAAGTACGGGGAGCACTTGAGAAACGCCAAAGCCCACATTACTAATTGTAACCATATCAGATTTGCTTGATAAACTATTGTCAATAAGACGGTTAACTAGCAATTCAATATGAGTATCGCTTACTTGACGTACATCTATTCCAGATGTCAATCGCAATCCTGATGAACCAAGAATGCGCGCTACTTCATAAAATCTGTTACTACCTGATGATTTCCAATTGTTAACAATTGTTGCTGTGTAATTTTCGAAGTTACCGATATACATTGAATCAAGTCCTGATGTTATTGGATATAACGTTTCTGGACGAGACCTGATTCCCTGCACATGTATCATTTCAAGTATTTTTCTATTATCGATTTCAGTAAGGAAGCCCATACCTTTTATAGGCACATTTGAATCTGGATGAGCTATGTCGAGTCCAAGAAAGCAACGATTTCTCACTACAAAGAATCGTAAACGTCCTTGTAAGTCTTGCTCCCATGAATCGATGAATTTGCGTAGAACCTCAGGTACTTTTGCAACAATTTCTTCTTCAGTCATATTGGGATGAAGTTTAATACGTTTACCTGCGTAGAAAGTGGACGTTTCTATTAGCTCTATTTTCTCGAAATATTTATGATATCTGTTGCTGAAATTAGCCTTTCCATCAATGTCAATTTGTAACACAAAATCCTTATATCTTTTTTCATTAACTTTCCAAAAAAACTGCTTTGCATTTCTAAAGTTAACATTTGGCCCATTTAATAATAAAGGTCCGGGGTCATATGGGGCTTCTAATGTCTGCTTCAATAATAACAATGGCTGCATAATACTTGACTTGCCGGAGCTATTAGCCCCAGCAAGGATCGTAAGATTACGTATTTCAATATGTGATTCGTCACGTAGCGATTTGAAACCGCTGATGGTTATGCCAGTAATGCCTTTTGGTTGTGGCACATCATTTTGTTCAGCCATTGATTTCCCTACACCCCCAAATTTATCATGACCATCTTGAGCGTGGTCATTTCCTCAACGGCGAAACGTGGGCCTTCGCGCCCCACACCGCTGTCCTTGTTGCCGCCGTAGGGCATGTTGTCGATGCGGATGGTCGGCACGTCGTTGATGATTACGCCGCCCACGTTCAGCTTCTGCACCGCCAGCATCGCCTTATTCAGGTCGCGGGTATAAACGCCCGCCTGCAAACCGAATGTGCCTTCGTCCGCCATCCGCAGCGCGTCCTCGAACGTGTCGAACGGCACGAAGTTCACCAGCGGCCCGAACGCCTCGGCACACATAATTTGCATATCCGGTTTGACGTTCTCCAACACCGTTGGCTTGTACATCCGGCCTTCGCGCGTGCCGCCGGTTGCCACGGTCGCGCCCTGTGCCACCGCCTCGCCCAGCCATGCGTCAATCCGCTCGGCGGCTGCGTCGTTAATCAGTGGGCCGATGTCGGTGCTGTCGCTCAAGGGATCGCCCATCACCAGTTTCTCAGTCGCCGCGAGGAATTTGCCCCGGAACTCGTCATAGCGTTTGCGGTGGATGAACAAACGCTGCACACTGATGCACACCTGACCGCTGTACGAGAAGCTGCCCATCACCGTCCGGTTGACCGCCGCGTCGATGTTCGCGTCCTCGTCCACGATGGTCGCCGCGTTGCCGCCCAGTTCCAGCACCACACGCCGGATGCCCGCCGCCTTGCTGATATGGTGGGCAACTGCGGGGCTGCCAGTGAAGGAAATCATAGCGATGCGCGGGTCAGTCGTTAGCCAACTGCCGACTTCCGCGCCGCCTGTCACCACCTCGAACGCGCCGTCCGGCAATCCCGCCTCGCGCATAATTTCCGCCAGTTTGATGACCGTCATTGGTGTGAATGGGGCGGGTTTCATCACCACCGGACACCCCGCCGCGATGGCTGGCGCGAGCTTGTGTACGGACAGGTTCAGCGGGAAGTTGAACGGGGTAATCGCTGCGATCACGCCCACCGGCACGCGCACGTAATAACCGATCTTGCCCACGCCCCCCGGTGACGCATCCAGCGGAATGGTTTCGCCGTGCAGCCGCCGCGCTTCATCCGCCGCGAAGTTGAACGTGTCCACCGCACGCATGGCCTCGCCGCGCGCGTACTTCATCGGCTTGCCGTTCTCCCGCGCCATAATCCGCGCGATCTCGTCGGCTTGGCTGGCGATAATCTGTGCCGCTTTGTTGAGGATGCTCCCGCGCTGGTGGGCGGGCATAGCGGCCATTAGGGGCGCGGCGGCTGCGGCACGGCCAACCGCCTCGCGCACATCCTGTTCGCTAAATTCAGGCACATGCCCGACCACGCTGCCATCATACGGGTTATACACCGGGTTTTCGCGGATTGTTGCGACCATATCAAATCCCTTTTGCCGTAAATCACATTTATTTATTGCTCAATCCCTCATTCATCTCAAACAACTTGTTTTGATCCCCTCGCCCTGAGGGAGAGGGGTAGGGGTGAGGGTAAACCCTATTCTAACCTGCCTCGCTTGACCCTGCATCCTCCCGCCGCTGGCTGCGGTATGCCTTCCACGCTGCCACCGCCGCCGCGTGGGTGGTGTTCGGGTTCTGCTCGTGGTACTGCCGCACGAACTGGTTATACTCGAACTGCGGCGCGATGGTTGTCTTTTCGCCGCGCCTCGCCCGTTCCTCCAGCGTGTACCAGTACTCAATCGCGTCGCGGAACGTCTTACCCACGTTATCCTTAAAGTACTGCTGGAACGCTGTCGAGAAGTGGAACTTCTTACCGATGATCTCCTCAAAGAACGCGCGGTTCACCTGCGACGAGCGGTAATCTTTGTTGATAATCGTATCCAGCGTCGGGAGCTGCCCATCACTCTTGATTTTTGGGCGCGTCGTGGGCAGCAGCAGTTCGCCCGTCCGCAGGAAGTGGGCGATTCGCTCGGTCAGCTCACCCTTCGATCCGCCCGTTGGCAGCCCGTTCGCGCGGCAAAACTCCACCAGTTCGGCTTTCAGCCAGTAGAACGCCAAGAAGTCCTTCACCTTAATTTCCAAGTCGAGCGGCGGTCGCTGCATAGCTCATTTCCCTCTGTTGCTCGTTACTATCCTCAGTCTACGCCATCCCACCCACCCTGTAAAAACCCGCTTGGCCTATCTCTCAGGCTTGCTGCCAGCAATCCCCTAGATATTCTTCTTGGCGACTTGGCGGTTCAATCCTCTTTCTCCGTCTTCCTCTGTGTTCTCTGCGTCTCTGCGGTTCAAACGCTTTTCTCTTCGCATTGAGCTGGAGACTGTTGACTGACGACTGACCACTATTTTATGCTATACTGTCCCCCATCATTCGCGGCTCACACGAGAAGTAGTAAACCATGACGTTACTCACTGAATTAACCATCACCGAGGCGTTGGCGAAACTCCGCGCCAAAGAGATTACCTCCGTCGAACTCACCCGCGCGTACCTCGATCAAATCGAGAAGCTCGATCCCACCATCCAAGCCTACCTCACCGTCACCGTTGAACGCGCCCTCGCCGATGCCGAAGCCGCCGACAAAGCCCGCGCCGCTGGCGACGAGCGTCCGCTGCTCGGTATCCCACTGGCGATCAAGGACGTACTCTCCACCAAAGACATCGAAACCACCTGCGGCTCAAAAATCCTCAAGGGCTATAAGCCGTTGTATGATGCCACCGTCGTCCAGCGCCTTGCCGATGCCGGTATGGTCATGCTCGGCAAGGTCAACATGGACGAGTTCGCGATGGGTTCCTCCACCGAAAACTCGGCCTACGCCATCACCCGCAACCCGTGGGATATCGAGCGCGTCCCCGGCGGCAGCAGCGGTGGCAGCGCCGCAGCCGTTAGCGCGGGCATGGCGGCGGGTGCAATTGGCACGGATACGGGCGGCAGCATCCGCGAACCCGGCTCGTTCTGTGGTATCGCCGCGCTCAAGGCCAGCTACGGGCGCGTCTCGCGTTACGGCTTGGTGGCCTTCGGTTCGTCTCTGGATGGCGCTGGCCCGATGACTCGCTCGGTTGAGGACTGCGCCCGCATCTTGCAGGTCATCGCCGGTAAAGATCCCCTCGACGCGACCAGTATGCCCGTCGATGTGCCGGATTACCTCGCCGCGCTCACCGGTGACATCAAAGGCTTGAAGATCGGTATTCCAAAGGAATATTTCATCGAGGGTATCCAGCCGGAGGTTGAGGCTGCTATCCGCACCGCCATCGCCAAACTGGAGTCGATGGGTGCGAAGGCCGTACCGATCAGCCTGCCGCACACGCAGTACAGCCTCCCTGTCTACTATATCATCGCCCCGGCGGAAGCCAGCGCTAACCTCGCGCGTTACGACGGTATCCGCTTCGGGCAGAAGGTCGATAAGGGTGAGATGTGGCCGACCTACAAAGCCACGCGCGGGCAGGGCTTCGGGCCGGAGGTCAAGCGCCGCATCATGCTCGGCACGTACGCGCTTTCTGCCGGTTACTATGATGCCTACTACGGCAAGGCGCAGGCCGTCCGCACGCTCATCAAGCAGGATTTCGACACGGCATTCAAAGATGTGGATGTGATCGTCGCGCCGACCGCGCCCAAGACCGCCTTCAAAATCGGCCAGAACAGCAGCGACCCGCTGTCCATGTACCTCGAGGACGTGTTCACGCTGCCGCCCAGCCTCGCCGGCATCTGCGGCCTGAACGTCCCCTGTGGCTTCGATCAGGACAACCTGCCCATCGGGATGCAGATCCTCGGTAAAGCCTTCGCCGAAGATACCATTCTGCGCGTCGGTCATGCATACGAACAGGCCACCGACTGGCACAAACGCCGTCCCGCTCTCGCCACCGCATAATCACCGCTTAATAATGACTCTGTAGGGGTTTGCCGCCGGTAAACCCCTACTTTCATAAAACCCTCACCCATGACTCTTAATAGAACGATGCTATCCTGTGGTGGGGCATGGGAACATTTCCCCGCGCCCTGTCGTCTACTGGATAGAACGGTTTCCACACTGAAAGGACAACACCGCATGAAATGGTCTCGCATATCTTTGTTGACACTGCTGCTCGCCGCCTTCGTGCTGGCGCTGCCGGTCGCCGCGCAGGATAGCACCACCGATTTGCAGGTCTACACCACCGAAGACGGTCGCGCATTCGTCCAATTTCCTGCCGATTGGGTATCGGAACCCGGCAGCGACTCCGACAGCGTTCTCACGCTAAAGGTCGCGAATACACCCGACGCGCTCGAAAAAGAACTCTTTAACCTCGACGATGTGTTTGAAGCTGGCGAAGTGCATATCGAAGTCGCCGCCATCGCCCTTGCTGAACTTGCCTCCGATATTCCCGGCATTACCACCGACTCATCACCCGCTGAAATCCTCGACGCGCTGACCTCGCAGGGAATGCCCGACGAATTTGAGTTTGGCGACTCTGGCGAAATTAAGATCAATGGTATTCCCGCCGTTCGTGTCAACCTGATCGCCGAAGATCGCGGTGAAGGCCAACTGCTGCTGACCGTCCTTGAACATAAATGGATTGTCGCCATCATCCTGTATGCCGCCCCCGGTGAAGGCGATAAATGGGATATCATCGCTCGTGACATCCTCGGCTCGGTCAAGATAGCCAATAGCCCTCTTGAAGCCGAAGCAACATCCGCCCCGGACGAAACCCCTGAACCGGATGTCACTGCCGAACCGGTAGAACTCACCAACAGCGCCTCCAATGGTGGGGGAATGCTCATGTACCCCGCGACGTGGTTCAGCCGTAAACATGGCAGCAAAGGCATCTACATCGCCAACACCGAAGCCGCTGTTGAAAAATCATTCGGTGATTCGCTGGCTTCCGGTGAGGCCAACATTCTCTTTAGCTTCGGCACCATTGCGGACTACATCGACGATGCCAACCTGCCCCTCACGCCGGATGCGACCGCTGTTGAACTGCTGGAAATGACCACCGTCGCTGTGGCCGGTAGCGTGGATTTCACCACCGTCGAGGAAACCACACTGGCAGGTAAATCCGCTGCCCGTGTCGACTTCTCAACCTCCGCCTTCGCGGGGACAGCGTGGTTGATTACCGACGGTGATAACCTCATCACCGTTCAACTGCTCGCCGCCCCCGGTGAGGTCGAAAAATGGCAGCAAATCGCCCTCAATGTCATCGACACCGCCACCTACGCTCCCCAATAATCTAGTCATCTGTCGGGCGCAGCACTCCTGCGCCCTTTATTTCCTCTGTGTTCTCAGTAGTTCCAAGTAAATATTGCGAAAATGAGTGAGTGAATGATTTTCCTCCCTTGCTTGCGGGGGAGGTGTCGCGTCAGCGACGGAGGGGGTTTGTATTCGCATTACTTTATTGGAATTACTTCTGTGCCTCTGTGGTTAATCGTCTTGGTCTTTTGCGCCCTTTCTCTCCGCATTTTCTCCACACCCCTGAGGTTCTATCCTGTCTTCTCTGCCTTGAACTTGGCGTTCTTGGCGACTTGGCGGTTAATCCTCTCTTCTCTTTATCCCTCTGTGCCTTTGAGCCTTTGTGTTAAAAATCCCTCTGCATTTTCTCTGCGTTCTCCGCGTCTCTGCGGTTAAAAGTCTTCGCCCCCTACAAACGAAACCGCCCCGGAGAGATGGATGGGGCGGTTTCATCAGTCGTATAACCGGCCTAAGGGGGGAGGCAGGTCTACGTCCTGCTAGCTGTTGCTTTGCGGCCTACATATTCCGGTTCACGTTTTCGATGTCTTGCCCATCAATCGGGTGACGGTGTTCATCACGTCCTGTTGTGTCATTCGCATAAAACTGACCATCGTCGGGCTGTACCCACGGCTCGTACGGCGGTTCAAACCGGCCTTGTTCCACATTCGCCTTAAAAGCCTCAAGGTCGCCTTGCAGGTGGTTATCCGCCTCCACACCCAGCCAGCGTGCCACATTGACACCCGTATCTGGTTCCGGCACCGCGTATTCCAACGTCACCCGCATCTCGGTTCCGCGTGTGGTCAGTGCCGGACGGAAGTGAACCGACCCCGCGTTCGCGATCTTCGCGTCACCGATGGACTGCCAGCGGATGACCTTATTCGGCACTTCGCTGATGATTTCCACATCCCAACTCATCTTGAATCCATCAACCGGTTTGGCTGTCCAATGGCTGTTGATGCGGTCAACAACCGTCACCGATTCGATGGACGATAGGATGCGCGGCACTTGTTGGAAGTCGCGCCAGATGTGGTACAGCTTCTCAGCCGGATAATCGACCGTGATGACGGCTGTGACGTGCTGCCGTTGCTCTTTTGGCGGAAGGGCAATCACACGTTCAGCCTCCGACATCGTGGATGATGACGAGGACATCAGGTAATATACTTCAGATCGCCCTGTCATACTCCGGTAGATCAGCGTCCCGCCGATTGCCGCCAGCAGCGCCCCAAATGGATTACGCCTTGCTAGCCCGAATGCCACGCCGATCAGCGTCAGCAAACCCCCACCGACCAATGAGAGATTACGGTCATTTTGAGGGATATGAATGGCGAGCGGATTGGCTTCGTTCTGCTGTGTCATCGGATCATCCCCTTATACTACTTGCGGATGGGCAAACAGGCGGTGTGTAATCAATATGGTGTTGTAGGAGAGGGTAAACCCTCTAAGGTCGATAACGGTCTTATCTGGCTTTGTTGAACTATGTTATAGGAAAATAGTTTTTTCTTATAATTAGGACAGCATCATCCTTACCTGTACTGTAAGGATGATTGTTAGATATGGAATGAGCCACGTAGCCTATATTGGCGAACTGCCTATCCCATTTTCGTAGCCTCTAAAAACCTCACAAACCGATTTCTAACCATTTACCAACTGATTTAACAATTCGGCTCTCCCAAAATGGTTGGTAAACTCGTCGCTAAAAAGAGACCATTTGTTCCCCAATAAACAAAACATTTGTGCTATGCTGTATATAGTCATGGTTATCTCGTGCGTGATGGCTTGCCACGAATTGAATTGTTGTAGGGAATAGTCTTAGACCATTCCGCTTTTCTGTCTAAAAATCGGGTTCACGTCGCGCCCAACTTCCCAATTTGCGCCCATAAACAAACATGGAGGGACGTTACCGAACTGATACTAAAAACTCACTTGCTCGCACCGTTCATACTCGTTTAGCCTTCACTGACAACTGGAAACTGACAACTGCCAACTGCCAACTATAGACTAAGGACTACCGACTACCATGCGCTACTCACCCGCCCACAAAAAACTCATCCTCCGCCTCGTCAAAGAAGCCTTTCGGGGCGATATAGCCGCCACCGCCCGTTATGCCGAAGTGCCGGAACGCACCCTGCGCGATTGGATGTTTGCAGCACGTCGCGCGGCAGCCTCCCGTAAACCCGCTGCGGCGGCACCCCCTGTTGCACGGCGGCGGATTTAGCGGAGCCATCCGCTGCACAAGTGCCATTTCAGCGCCGGTGAGGGAGCTTCCCGCCGCCACAAAATGTCAACTCAGCGGCAGTAAGGGAGCTTCCCGCCAGCCAATTCGGCGGATAAATGTGCAAATTGTGCAAAAATTGCGAATTTTGCGAATCAAAAACGCTGTCCTCTCGAACAGCGTTTCATCCATCAACTTCCGTTTTACTCTGTATTCTTGTGTTCTCTGCGTCTCTGCTGTTATGTCGACTAAATGTCAAATCGTTCGCTGAATTTCTTGTGTTAAAAATCTTGGCGTTCTTGGCGACTTGGCGGTTAATCCGTATTGCCTTAGACCTAATCGCTAAAAGCTAACCGCTAAGGACTTGGAACAACATCTGCTTCCAACGCGCGATGTCAATCGCCCACACCACCGTCGCATTCGGTTCACTCTTACGGAGGTCGCCCCATGTCGCGTCATTCACCGCTTCACCTGTCACGCCCAACTGGTCAACCACCGTCATCCCGCGCGTCAGCTCGCTCTTATGCTCAATCGCCACGTAATGCTTGCTCGCGTGGGTCGCGACCGTCGGGTCAAGTGCCACTGCCATCGTCACGGGGTCGGGCAAGGCGATCCCGATCTCAGCCGATTGTTTGTAGTTCGCCTGCATCGCCACGCTGTTGCAGTCAATCGCGAAGTGACCGAACGTTGTGTTCATCGCCCGTATCGCCTCAATGTCGTGCTGGCGTAAATTCGCGTCCCCTCGGCACAGTTCCCAGCCCACCATCTCCACCGCCAAACCGGAGGAAAAAACGATGTGCGCCGCTTCAGGGTCAACCCAGATATTGTACTCCGCTGCCGGGGTCACGTTACCTACGCAGTTCGCCGCCCCGCCCATCACCACGCACCGGCTGATGAGGGGTACGATCTCCGGCGCACGGCTGACCGCCAGCGCCACGTTCGTCAGCGGCCCAAGCGTGACCAATACGCTGCCGGGGTTGGCTTTCGCCGTCTCGATAATTGCCTCCACCCCGTTTTGGCTTTTGGCCTGCTTTTTGGGTGCCGGGTATCCTTGATCGCCCAGCCCATCTTGCCCGTGGAACCACTGCGCGTCCTCGTGCCGCCGGGTTAGGGGTTTGCTCGCCCCTTTGTAAACCGGTATGTCGCTCCCGCAGAGTTCAACCGTGTAAAGAGCGTTCCGGGTGGCCTGTTCCAAGCCGACGTTCCCCGCCACCGTGACGATGGCTTTCACCTCAACGTCCGGCCAACGGAGTGCCATAATCAACGCCACCGCATCGTCCGAGGCGGTGTCCGTGTCAATAATAAATGTTCGTGCCATAACTATTTCTCCGATGTTGAAAGGCGGGTTGATGTCTGAAAGCCTAACCTACTGCCTGCCAATCCACAACCATCCACCGTCAGTCCGGGAAATCCGCGCCCACGCTCTCGGCTTCCCACGCCGACCAATCTTTCAACATGCCGTTGACTTTGTCGCGTATTCCATTGAGCGCCTCTTGCCCCAGCGCCAGTCGTAACGGAGGGTTTTCCGATTGAACCGCTTTGATAATCGCTTTCGCCGCCCGTACCGGATCGCCCTTCTGTTTACCGTCAAGGTTCTTGAGGTTCGCCCGCCGCTGGCCGGAGGTGTTCGCGTAATCGCCAATCACGTTCTGCGCCACCACCATCGACCGTCCGAGGAAATCCGTTCGGAAGGCGCTCGGCTCCACGATCAACACCTTGATACCGCTGGCTGCCAGCTCGCCGGACATCGACTCGGAAAGCGCCTCCAGTGCGTGCTTGCTCGCGCAGTACCAACCGGAACCGGGGAAGCTCTTAACCCCGCCCTGCGAACTCATGTTGACCACCGTCCCGCTGCGCCGCGCCCGCATGTGGGGGAGGGCTGCCTGTAATACGGCCAGCACGCCGAACACGTTCACATCGAATAGCGCCCGCGCCTCGGCATCGCTCACTTCTTCCACCGCGCCGATAAAGCCGTGTCCCGCGTTGTTGACCAGCACATCAATCCGCCCGAAGGTGTTGATTACATGGTCAACAGCCGCCTTCACCTCATCCGTTTTGGTCACGTCCATGCGCGTCACGCTGATGCGCCCGGGTGCAAGTTGTTCCAACTCTGGGATTTGATCTGTGTTGCGTACTGTTCCGGCTACAGTGTCACCTTGCTCCAGAATGGCCTCGGTGAGGGTGCGGCCTAATCCGGTCGAAACACCGGTAATGAACCAAACTTTTTTATCAGAAGGAATAGTGGGGCTGGTCATAAGTATCCTCATTAACTTCAATAGTTAGGGATACCATAGCGCAAATTGGATTGAAACGCGACTAATCCGCTTCGGGGATTTGGGACGTAACAGGAATGGTGATAAGGGCGGTCGTGCCGTCGTTGAGGGCGCTTTGGAGCTTGATCGTCCCACCGATCAACGAGAGATAATCCCGCACAATCGTCAAGCCCAGCCCGTTCCCCGGCACTTCATCGTTGTTGCTGGCACGGTACAGGGACTCAAAGACTTTTTCCTGCTCGTCAGTCGGGATACCGATGCCCGTATCCGCTACCCGAATGGTGATGCGATCCGATTGTGTCTGAACCTGCATCTCCACAATGCCCGTTGAGAACTTCAGGGCATTCGTCAGGAGGTGGGTGAGGATTTCGAGTAGGATGTCACGCTCAATCCAGATCGCGTCCGGGTTTGCCTCAATCGTCATTTGAATCCGTTGGGAACTGTTCGTCTGGGTCTGAGCGTTTCGGATCGCCAGCCTACAAATATGGCTGAGGGAAATTGCCTCTTTTGACTTGGGGATTTGCCCCTTATCTGCCCGAAGGACGATTCCAATATCGTTGAGCAGTTTTTCAATCGCCTTGAACTGCTCGTCGATTTTCCCTTGATACGTTTGGCGCTTTTCCTCACTCAGCCGGTTTGCATACCGCGTGAGAATATCCATCGAGGTACGAATGATCGCCAGCGGGGTGCGGAACTCGTGTGAAATCCGTGTCAGGATGCGTTCCTTGATTTCAACCAGCTCCCGTTCGCCCGCCAGTGTGACCTTGAGACGCTCCATTTCCAGCCGCTTGGCTTCGGCTTGTTTGTATTCTTCCAGTTCATGCTCGGCCGCTTGTAACCGTAACTGGTTGATTTCCGCTTCCTTTCGCACCGTTTCGATCTCGTACAGCGTTTGGAGGGTCTGTGAGCGTGCATTCGAACGGTCGTTGAAAGCCTTATCCCGCGCCTCGTGGTAAGCCCGGTTATGAATAAGTGCTTGCTGGTAGTCGCCCGTTTTCTCGTAAAGTTCACACAGCATCTGCCGTGCTTCCAAGAGGACTTTCCAATGCTGCGTTTGAGTAGCGAGTTCAAGCGTATTGGTCAGGGTGATGATCGCTGCTTCATAATGATTCTGCCGGGTATAAATCTTCCCGCGTTCCAGAAACACCTCACACTTGAGTGATGAGTTCGACGCTTGAATGATGGATAGGGCGTGGTCGATACATGTGTGGGCGATGGCATAGTCATTAAGATCGGCCTTCGCCTTCGCCATCCCCGTTTGCCCTAAAATTTTAGCCTCGGTAATATTCTTAAGTGTGCCGAGGCGGTACATACTTTCAAACATCTCGTAGGCTTTCTCGAACTCGCCCCGCGTATTGTAGAAGTTCCCAATATCAAAGTACCAGATATACTTCTCTTCCTCCCGTTGGAGCGAGTCGAAGATTTGGTTGCACTTGTCAATGAGTTCTAACCCCTGCTTCCAAGCGTCTGTCCGCAGGTACATGCTGCCTAAATCGCCGTAGGCATAACCCATCAGTGTTAAATGGTTATAGGCTTCCGCAATCGTCAACTGTTGGAAAAAGAGATCGGTCGCCTCAGACTCATCACCCAGATACGCATAGACCGCGCCAAGCGCACTCAAGGCATAGGCTTCTTCAATCGCCAAACCATGCGTCCGTGCCGTAATCAGGGCTTGCTGGGCGGGGGCGCTGGCCTTCGCGTAATTGCCGAGGCGTAAATAGCTGTCCGCCATGTGATACAAGCTCTTGGTGACCCCTGACCAATAGCTGTCTTCGAGTGCTATCTGGTGAGCGTTCTCAGCCAGTTCGAGTACCCGTTGGTAATCCTCATGCCGAATACTTTCAATCTGCGCCAACAAAGCATCCACCGATTGTTTATGGTTGGCAGCCTCCTTTGTCGCGGATAGATTCTTTTCGGACATACTTGATCTTTCTAAGAAGTGGTTGCTCAAATGATGGCAGAATCGTGAGGATGAGCGATAAGCGTTTGAATAACGTTTACATCGAAGTGCCATTCGTATTGTAGGCGTATTGAGCAACTGAATAGGCTAAAGAGTTTGTTAAATTTGTCAATTTTTTGATAGGTCTTTAGTCATAATCTGCGCGGTCAATTATGAACAACGTGCAAAATGGTTGACAATTCGCTTCGCTATCAATACAATATGCACAATTAAACTTATTTAACTAAATCGCGTTTCTTTTCAATACATTTTTTGTTGGAGTTGTTGTCGGTACGGTCAGACTGGGTCCTGCACGGCAGAACCTTCGAACCGTGTCAGGCCTTGACGGGAGCAGCACTAAGGAGTCTCTTCTGGGTGTTGCAGGTAGCCCGGCCTGATCGCACTGATAACAACTCCTTTCGTTTCTATCCTCATTCACACATCCACCTTCCGTCCAAGTAATATAAATTCCGCACGGAAATGCATACTGAAACCCATTCCGCTGATCTGCAATCACCTTCTACATCGTCACCCGCAGTAAATCGCTTTTTTCGCTACCGTGCGTTGTTGCTCGCGCTGGTCAGTATGCTCGTCCTGCTGGCGTGTACGCTGGTTTGTGGCGTGGTCTTGACATTGAATATTTTCCAGCCGCCGCCCACGAAGCCCGCGACGATTATCGTTTCCGGTATCGGTTATCAAATTCAAACCAGCGCCCTAACCGTCGGGGATTTACTCCGTGAGTTTTCCATCCCTATAAATGATGGTGATACGGTTTCCCCGGCTCCTGAATCGACAGTCGTTGCGGGGTCGGTTGTCCGTGTCGAACGCGCTCGCACGGTTACGGTTACGGTCGATGGCCTCGCGCAGCCCGTCAACACCGTCTTTACGAACCCGATGGATATTTTACGGGAATCCGGTATCACGCTCGGTACGAAGGATCGGGTATTGGTTGATGGCACCCCAACCGATGCCAACGATTTACTCGTCTGGCCGGTTCCGGTAACCAATATCACGGTTCAACGTGCGGTATCCGTGCGAATTGTGGATGGTGGCCTCACCACGACGATTGAAACGACTGCACCTACCGTAGGCGAAGCCCTCTTTGAAACCGGTACAACCTTATTCCTTGCTGATGATGTCCAACCGCCGTTGAACGTACCGATTACGGCTGGCCTGACCATCAGCATCAACCGTTCACAGCCAATCACCGTGGTCGCGGATGGGGTAACGCTCGAAACACGGACTCAAGGGGCCAGTGTTGCCGATGCGCTGTTCGGGGCGGGGGTCGCTCTCACCGGCCTCGACTATTCTATTCCGGCTGAGGACAGCCCCCTGCTGCCGGGGATGGCTATTCGGGTCATCCGCGTGACTGAAAAAGTCGAAGTTGAGCAAGCCGTATTGTCGTTTGAGGTGGTTTACCAGCCTGACCCTGCAATGGAACTCGATCAAAAGCTCGTCTTGCAGGAAGGACAGAAAGGCATCCAAGAAACCAATATTCGTATCCGTTACGAGAACGGCATCGAAGTCAGCCGTTCGCCGGAAGAAACGGTGCTGGCTCGTGCGCCCATTAATCGTATCATTGCCTACGGCACGAATATCGTCCTGCGAACGATTGATACACCTGATGGCCCGCGCGAGTATTGGCGCGTCCTGCGGATGTATACCACCAGCTATCATCCTGCCGCCCTCGGTGGTGATGATGTGACGGCTACTGGACGGAAGTTGACCAAAGGTGTCGTGGGCATCAACCCGAAAATTATTCCCTACGACACGCAGGTTTATGTACCCGGTTATGGTATTGGTATCGCGGGGGATACGGGTGGGCCGCGTAAGTTCGCGCTGTGGATTGACTTGGGTTATGACGACGCGAATTGGGTATCGTGGTCGAAGTACAGCGATGTCTACCTCCTGACCCCCTTACCTGCTAATATTGTCTACCTGCTGCCTGAATAATAATTGCGCCTTGAGTAGTGATGAGCCACCGTTTGTCCCTACGCTTTCAGTACGACGGAACTGTGATGAACCCCAAAACCCTGCTTGAAGAATACGATATTCTCCCCCGTAAGAGCCTCGGGCAAAATTTCCTGCATGACCCGAATATGCTCGATAAAATCGTGTCGATTGCTGACCTTACAAAAAACGATCTGGTTTTGGAAGTTGGGCCGGGTACGGGTTTGCTGACTGAACGTCTTGCTCAAGCGTCTAAGGAAGTGACTTCTATTGAAGTCGATGAACGGTTGCAACCGGTGTTGGCGGAGATCGTCGCCAATCATCCCAACCTGAGCATTCGCTATCAGGATATTTTGACGCTCGACATCAATAAACTGTATGCAGGGCTGGCCTATATCGTCGTCGCTAATCTGCCGTACTACATCACCAGTGCCATCATCAAACATCTCTTGGAAAGCGATCATCCTCCAACCCGTCTGGTACTCACCATGCAAATGGAAGTGGCGGAACGCATGATCGCCAAGCCTGATGATATGAGCATTCTCAGTGTCAGCGTACAGTTCTTTGGTCGTCCGCAAATCGCTGCACGCCTCAAGCCCAGCGTCTTCTGGCCGCGCCCTGAAGTTGATAGCGCGGTTGTCCGCATCGACACGTACGACAAGCCGCAGGTCGATGTGCCGGATACCAAAACATTCTTCCGTGTCGTGCGGGCCGGTTTTGGGCAAAAGCGCAAACAACTTAAGAATGCCCTCAGCAGTGGCCTTGCTTTAGACGCGGATACGGCTAACGCTCTATTTGACGCAGCCAAAATTGACTCGCGTCGTCGTGCCGAAACCCTCAGTTTGGAGGATTGGGCAACGTTAACGCGAGCGTACATCTCCATAAAACCCTGAACACAGCAGTAATTGGGGGTGTGTGGTGCAACCTTCGCCAGCGGTTTGGCGTATAATAAGCGTGTTGATAATCAGCAGAATCGCAGTTTGCAAGTGTTTACATATGATGGTCACAAAGTATTATGCGTTTTCGTAGACGAAACACCGCTTGGTTAGCGGCCTTAACAGCGATTACTTCAGTCGCCATCGTAGCAGGTGCCGCGAATCCCGCAGCGATTATCCTGCTCGTCGGGCTGCTGGGTGTGGCGCTGGCCGCTTCGTTTATCGAGGTGCAGCCGCGACGCTTACGTGAGGCTATTCCAAGTTCGCCCCTCGCCATGATGCGGATGAGCGCACAAGCCCGCGAGGCCAGCGAACGCGCCCGCCGACGGAGCAGCTTTGCGCCCCCCGGCATCAACCTGCTCGACATCGGCCTCATTTCATTGGTCACGAGTTCAGATGGCAGCATGACCATGCGTCGCGGGCGGCAGATTTCGTTGGATGATAAAGGTGTTCGTCCTTATATTACGTTGAATATTGACCCGCAGTCGGCTGATCGTAACGCGACCATTCGTTTCGAGATTATCGACCATACCGGGCAAACGCAGTACGTCCACGAGATGAAAACCTTTCTGCGCGATGGTGAGATGAATATCCTCGCGGATACTCAACTGCCGCTTTTGGATAACGACCGCTTACCGGGGGCAGGAGATTGGGATTTGCGCGTGTCGGTTGACAATATGACCGTTGGTTTGTTGGGATTTAACACAACACCCTCGCTGATTGCCCGCAGTCGTCAATTCGCGTCGGATCATGGCGATGATGCGCCAACCCGTTTGCAGGACGATACGGCGGATGATAGCCCAATGACCCTCGAAGACCTGATGCGGGCTGCCGATAAGCAGCGCCAACGCCGGTAGGTCGCTTTCATGTCGAACGCACGAACCCCACAGCATTATGGGAAAATAGTCGCTGGACTCTTCCTGCTTCTCATGGGTTTGTCCTCGCTCCCAAGTCAAGCGACTTTTGGCATCCTGATGCTCGCTATTGGTGCTTGGTTATTATGGCGGCAGTTTAATTCGACGAATAACCGAAATCGTTCCGGTGAAGATTCTTCACCTGATTTTGACTACAGTTACGAAGAAGACCCCCTTCCGCGCCAATCCGGGGCGGAAAAAGTCTATGCCCACGCCTTACGGGCTGTTGAAGCGGCTGGCCTGAACCCTGACGCGGCTCAAGTCTTGCCTGTGGACTTAGGGGTCATGGTTTTTCAAGGCGATAACGATCCTGTCGTCTACCGTACCCAGCCTGTCCCTGACGACGCAGATTATATTCAGCCCTTTGTGCAGCTTCGTTTGCCTACTCGCGCGGTTGGTCGCGTTAAGTTTGAAGTGATTGATAGCGATGGACAGGTGATTTTCATCCACGAGGATGTGCATAACTTGGAGCGTGGGCGTAATCTTGTCACTCCCTCGGCACGCTTGCCCATCCATGATGCCCAAGCGATGCACGGGAACTGGCGGATACGGGTGAGCGCGGACGGATTGCCTTTAGCCAACCATTCGTTCATGTGGCAGGAAACCAACACCCGCGCTATTCGTCGCCATATCACCGAAGATGGCGAACTGAGCAACGAACTGCGGGCATCCCTCGCCGAAAACCGCCTCGGTAAGATGAGCTTGGACGAGCTGCTATCCTTCCAAGAAGAAGATGAAGCCCCACCTCGCCAGCAGCGCCGATCATAGGCTGCTGACAAGGTGGGTATGCGTTTTAACGCGCTAATTCAATCAGATAACCGAATAGAATCGCACGTGTTCCATCCGCGCTCATGGTCGGTGTGCTGTCCGCCGCTCGGGTGACGGTAAATTCCTCTAGCGTCCCAATGAGTGTCGGGGCTTCGTCGGTAAGGCTTTCCACCAGAGATAAGCCACGTTCGTGCCAGATCCCATACCCAGATAAACTACGCCACTGCCATCGGGCATAGCAACACTCGCTAGAGGTAATTGGGCGCTCAGTGGCGGTTCCCCATTTTCGGGCTGGTTAAACAATTCGGTTCGTTCTTGGATACTGGAAAGGTCGATGAGGGGCGTTACGGTCTCAGCACTCAGGTCGAGATAGTAACTGTTCTGTACGACCGGCCCAGCAGCTTCGAAGTCGCGGCTGGCAACCACCAGCGCGTCATTTCCCGCCCAACTGAGATTATTGGGGATGAGCGGGCGCTCAGGGTCTGCAAATGCGGACAACCCCGACTGCAAGTCGCTTTGTGATGTAACTTGCTTGAACTCACCGCTTGCAAACTCAAACGTCTATACGCCGGTGGCTGTGTTCTCCATAAAGTCCTGAGGGAGTACGAGGAAGGCTCACTTCGCACCATCTGGCGAGACGACAGCCGGACGGTAGACGCTGAGAACGGGCAGTTCCGAACCCATACTTTTGATCAGAGTCGGTTCGCCTGTTTCGACAGGCAGTTGGCAAAGATCACTGAGCAGGTTCTTGGTCTCGGACTCTTGGCGCGGCGTGCGGAAGAAGTACAAGTCGCCGGTTGCGCCGTTCCATGTCGACAGATAATCAACAATTCCCTCATCCGGCATTTCCAGATAGCTGCCATTGTAACCGTCATCGGTGCGATTGGTAAACGCCTGTCTCGGTGTCGAACTGCCATCTATCACTGTCATACAGTTGGTCGAAGAAGCTCTCATTGGTCACAATGTATCGTCCATCAGGAGACCAGTTCAAGACTGAAAAACGCCCGACATGACCAAAGTTCTCGCCAAACGGGTAACATTCTGTAGCCGCTTCTACGAGTGGGACGATATAAAGTTGGTCGTTACTCTCATCGAACCACGCAATCTAGCTGCCATCTGGCGAAAGCGCCGTATAGCGAGCCATTAGAAGAATGCAATTATGACCTCCATCTGATGTTGATCGGAACCCTATTCAGTATAGGAAGATTTCGAGGATGTCACTCAGCCATTTGTCCTAGCGTAAGCGATACATTTGGCAATAAACGCGATCATGCTATACTTTCATTAAATTCCTCCGATGCGCTGTTCATGAACATGAAGGTGTGGCAAGCGATGGCCGAATTCACATCCCACGAAGCCGCGGCTCACAAAGCCCAATCTCTCCCTGTGCAGTTACCCGTTAAGCTGGTCGGGCGGGATAGCACACTCGCACAAGTCTACAGTCAATTAAAAGCCAATAAAGCCGTGCTGATTTACGGTGAAGCGGGCATCGGCAAGACCGCGCTCGCCGCTACCCTTGCCAGCGCTTACACCGAACTTCCCGGCGGCGCGTTATGGTTGCAATCAGAAGCTAGCTCACTCGCTGATTTGATCGTGCGTGTGGGTCGTGCTTATAACGTCTTGGAAATTGCTGCCAGTAGTAATGCGCTGGGTATGGTTGCGGCTGTTGCCAGTTCCTTCGCCGCGAATAAGCCTCTCATCGTGATTGATGGCAATCCTGACCCTAAAGGGACAGCGGATTTCATCACCCGCTGCGCCAACAATCTACCGGCGATTATCCTCTCGAAAGAACCGCTGGAAGGGCCGTGGACAAATTTTGAACTCGGCAACTTAGCAGAAGATCCGGCTTTGGCACTGCTCAAGCAAACCGCTGGTTTGGAAACGGCCACCGGCTTGGATGATGATCTGGACGAAGTTGCCAGTATTTTGGACTACATCCCGTTTGCTTTATCGGTCGCTGGCGGCACGCTCCGCTCGGCAAAGATCAGTCCGGCGGATTATCTTGCCGAGTTTGAAAAGATACCGAGTAGTTCCGGCGCTAGCCCTCAGCTACTCGCCTTGGCGATTGGTTTTCGCAAGTTGAGCAACGCTTATCAAGGGGTGCTGCTGCTGTTGGGGGCGACCTTCGGGGTTGGGGCAACCGGTGAACTGCTGAGTATGATGGCGGGTGCGAACCAAGAGACAATTGATAATGTGATGACCACGCTGGTCAATAGTCATCTCGTCGAGCGTTTCCACCGCTACGAGTCGCCTTACTATCGCCTCCATGAAATTACCGCCACCTTTGCGACCACATGGCTGCGTCCGAATGGCCGCCTCGAATCATTGCAGGTTAAAGTGCGGGAATCCTTGCTGGCCTACGTAAAGAAGTACAGTAACAACAGCCCCGCTGCCCATGACAAACTGGCTGCCGCGATGGATTTGTTAATGGCGGTTGCCCAATGGAGTTCAGACAACGGTGAACGCGAGGTGGTCAACCAGCTTGTTGTTGATCTGATGCAGGCGGGCGATTTCGTCAACGAGCGAGGGTATGTGGCTGAACTACTCAAGCTGCGCGAGATGGCTTCTAGCTTCACCCGTCCGTTCCCCGCAAATCCTGCTGCTTTACCGCCAGAAGATGTTGACCCTGTTGGTGCGGATGACGAGAACGAAGAATTTGACGACGAGTTCGATGATGAGGATGCGGAATTCGACGACGAGTTTGATGAGGATGTCGAGGAGTTTGACGACGACCTTCACGAAGATGAACTCGATAAAGATGATGATGTTGACGACAGCGAAGACGATCTTGGGTTAGGGCTGCGGCCTACCGCGTCTGCCGCTGTAGGTTCGCTGTGGCAGTCTGTCGAGAGTAAACCGGTTGTCAGTACGCCATCGGCAGCCCCGCCCACGCCTCCGAAGTCCCTGCTTGACCTTGATGACGACGAAGATGAGGATGATGAAGTTGAGGAACTTGACGAACTGGATGACTTGCCACCGGATTTAACCCCTGTTGAAGCGCAAGCGGATGAACCGGCTGACGAACTGACACGCCTCCAAAATGCGCTGCGCCAGTCGCGGCAGCAAAGCGATACCAAGAAGCAAGTCGATCTCTTGGGGAAGATTGGCCAATTAGAAGCCAGTCGTGGTATGGATAACGAAGCCATCAGCACTTATACCGAGGCATTGGCTGCTTACGAGAAACTGGATGATCCAGACAATATCCTCAACATGCTGGATATGTTGTCTGCGTTGATGGTGAAAACGGAAAACTCTAGCGCGGCTGTTCTTCACGCAACGCGCGGTATCAAGCTGGCCGAAGAACAAGCTGATGCGGATACGCAAATGCATTTGTTGATTACATTGGCAGATGCTCGCCAGCAGTTGGGCGAAAGCGACGATGCTATTCGTTCGTATCAGAAAGCGCTTGAAATTGCCCGTTCTGAAGATGATGCACAGAATGAGGCACTAATTCTCTATAAGCTCGGATATGCTCAACTGGATAGCAGCCAACCGGACACGGCGGCTGAAACATGGGAACAGGCGCTTAAGCTGTTCAAGGCGCAAGGGAAGCGCGATTATGAAGGTCGCGTGTTGGGTGGCCTCGGTACGGCTTATGGCGACCTCGACCGCTGGACGGAAGCCATCAACTTCCACAACTCGGCGCTGTATATTGCCCGCGAGGTGAAGGATAAAGACGCTGAGGCACTCGAACTCAGCAACCTCGGATACGCCTCGTATAAAGCCAACCAGCTCGGCCAAGCGTTGATCCGCTACCGCCAATCGCTGCACCTCGCCTATGAAGCGAATAACCGTGAAAACATCGTGAGCAATATCGTGGATACGGTACGTTTGCTAGCAAAAAGCCCCAAACATCTCGGTATAGCGGATCTTCTGCTCAACGATGCTATTCCACTTGACCCAACCGACCGTGATGTGCTGAAGCTAAAGGAAATTGTGACTTCGGCAAAGATGCAAGCCATAGCCGATGACGTGGATTTGCTACCGGTGTCCGGGACGGCGAAAGACTACGCTGCCAACGCCTATAAGATGCTAGAAAGCTAACCTTCGAACATCCAATATTTATTTTCGAGAAGCAGATACCCAATGGTATCTGCTTTTTGTTGGGCAAAGTATGAGCAATTAATGATATTTTGACGATTAGGAAGACAGTTGAGCTAATCGTTCTGCCGCTTCCGTTTCATCAGGCGCATATTCCAAAATAGCGCGGTATACGCGGATAGCTCCTTCAAGATTACCTACTTTTAGTCGCTCGTCAGCGAGGGTATACCACGGCTGCATGACAGTATGCCCCGGTCCGATACCTTGCATAAGGCTGCTGATTTGAAAAATGGCGGGCCGGTTGTATAAGACCGCGGCGAATTCTTGGGGTACCGCTTTATTAGGAAGTGCTTGCGCTAATAGCAATTCGCGTTCAGCAGGGATTGTGGTCAGTTTTGCAAGCAGCACATTAGGGAATTCATTGATCGTACCTAAAAGTGCTGCAATTTGAAGATCCCGTTGAGCGCTTGTGGGATCATTTTGGTAGGTTGCACGTGCTCGTGAGACATAATAATCACCGTTGGCTGGACTCAACCGGATAGCTTCGCTGAAATTCTGGACTGCGACCTCTGGTTGGCCTGATACCGTGAGTGCGTATTCCCCTGTGACCCACCAGTCAGCCGATGTTGAGGGGCTTTGAGGGATGAGTTCAGCAGTACGGGCTGCGTCGTGGATACTTAATACGCGATATTGAATATCAAGTGGCTGCGTCATTAGATACTCATGGATGGCTTGCTTGCGTAAATCTGTGGCATACCAAAAAGATGATAGTGGAAGGCTGCTGCCACCTTCAATAGCGCGGATATAGGCGGTTATAATTTCGTCATTCGGAGCGCTGTTTGTTTCTTCAGCCAAGTGCGCCCAAAAGAGGGAGGCTGGATTATGGGCATTTATCTTGCGCGCCTTGTCTAAATAATCGAGCGCTGCTTGTGTATCGCCCTGCTGTAAGGTTCGTGTGGCGAGGTTTATCCAACCAATATCCCATGTCGGCTCAAGTTCTAGAGCAGCTTTGTAATCATCAATCGTGGTCGATGAGCCGCCTTTGTCATTTAGATAAGCCGTTTGCAATGGATAGAGGCTTAAACCACTGTCGATTGCTGCCGCATTTTGAGCATCTGTTGCTGGGTTTTCGGACTCATTAAAGCTGTTTAGATAATGGGTTTGGGCGCGGTCGAGTTGAATAAACCAGATCCCATAGACGATAACGACTGCCAAAGCTGCATAAGTAATTAGTTTTCGACGCTGCGTCGTGGTGCTGAAGTCGCGTTGGCCTTCATAGACCATATCAGTGGGCGTGATGCAGTAGGCCGCTAACCCAACGATTATGAGAACAATAGGGGTAATGGTAAAGACATCGACCATGCTGTGAACGCCTAATCCAAGCAGTGCGCCAAAGGCACCTGCTAACCGAAGTTTGCGAGCCGGTGATTCGGTTGTTTTCCAATTCTTGTACCATGTGCGGATGATAACGATTCCCAGCCATATGCTGACGAGAATTCCGGGAATACCTGTTTCTGCCGCTGTATTCAGATAGGCATTGTGCGCCGAGGCAAGTTTATCCTGAACAATGGTTGGGTCGCGATAGGTGCGGAATGCCCGCCCATAAATACCCACACCAACCCCGGTGATGGGATAATCCCGCGTGATGGCAGCAGCACTACGCCACATATCGAGCCTTCCGGCATCACCTGAATTGGTACTGCGGGATTGTGTGATCGAGTAAATGACATATCCGGCGACGATGATGATGCCAATGAATACTGCACTGCCCAAAATTAACCGTGCTGGAACGCGGTTAGTAACTCGTTTCAGTTGGGCGAATTGCAGTACGCCCATTGTTCCCACTGCTGTAAGGATAGAAAGCAAACCGCCGCGTGAGAAAGTGAGGATCAGAACAATCAGCAGCAGCCCCGATAAAACCCACAATACGCGGCTAAAAGGTTTTTTCCATGTTGTGAGCGCCCACACAGCCGTAATCGTGACAATAGGCGCGACGAACCCGGCTAAGAGTGTGCTGATATTCATCGCAAGTGATAAACGAATTGGAGTCAAAGGCAACCACGCCCCTGTTCCAATCACATTGAACCAACCGATTTGGGTATTAGGAATGATTCCAAGTCCAAAATACCATGAGGCTAATTCCACCGCGCTCATGAGGATAACGACAGCGCTTACCATAAAAAGCGCATCCATGACCATTCGCTGCCGCCCACGTCGAAATAAATCAGTTAACGCATAAAAGAATAGGATGTGCATGAGTACAAACCACAAGTTCTCAAATGCCATGCGCCGGTCAATGCTCATGAAAGCACTCAAAAACCACACGACCACTGCCGCCGCAATCGGCCAATTAAGTGGGGTTTGAGGTAGCCCACCGCGCCGTAATTGGAATATCAACCAGACCGCCATAACGAGGGTCAGTAAAGTGTGGTGCAGTTGACGGATAGGGAACACTAGTGAGTAGTAAGCACTGCCGCCCAGAAACATTAAATAAATGGTAAAGAGGATAAACCC
The DNA here is from genome assembly GCA_020161935.1 of Chloroflexota bacterium. GTDB lineage: Bacteria > Chloroflexota > Anaerolineae > Aggregatilineales > Phototrophicaceae > CFX2. Next base: position 143,301 of record JAIUNI010000008.1, on the reverse strand, counting down.
GATTCGTCCCAGTCGCATAAGGTAAGCCTTGATGAGTAAATAGACCCTTATGTGATTGTAGCATGATCGTTCTGGTGAAATCGTAAGTGTTGATACTGCGATAAAAGACAAGTATGAGGCTAGGGTGCAGAGTATTCCGCACCCTTTATCTTCATGTGACGTACTCGGCAGTTTTACCCCTCCCGGAAGGTTTGCAGCGTGTCGAGGTAGTAGTCTGGCAGGCCGATGTCATACCGTTTGCCGTCGATCAGCACACCCGCGAAACCATCTTCTTTACGCAGTCGATCAAGCGCGGAGGTGAGTTGGAACTCGCCGCGCTCGCGGACGTTGTGTTGAATATGTTCTTCAAGGTAGTCAAAAATCTGCGGTTTGATAATGTACTGCCCGAATACAGTGAGGTACTGCTCACTATCTAATCCATCTACGCGCAAGTTGTCACGGGCATATTCGACGGTTGGCTTCTCGGCAAACTCGGTGATGTTAAGCAGTGTATCTTTTTCCAGCCAATGCCCGGTTAACGTGCCGAAGTTGGCAATATCATGTTCGCCAGTTTGGCGCATGCCGACCACGCTCCGACCCTGTTGGTTAAAAGCCTCCACCAATTGTTGGGCACAGGAACGGTCGCTGTCGGAACGATAGATATGGTCGCCTAACATGAGTAAGAACGGTTCGTTGCCGATCAGTTCGCGGGCGGCATAAACCGCGTGGCCTAGACCTTCTTGCGTTCGTTGAATTGCGAACTTGACTTTTTGCCCCATCTCAAGCAGTTTTTGGGCATACTCTTGAAAGTGACGTGGTAGTTTGTTGTAGTTTTCGATGGTCACTTGTTCGCTAAAGAAGGCTTGGAACGACGGTAAATCTTGTTCCTGCACAATGATGATGACTTCTTCCATGCCAGCCGCCAGCGCTTCTTCAACGATCAGCAGGATAGCCGGTTTAGCGATGCCATCACGGTCAACAATCGGGAATAGTTCTTTCTTGGTCGCTTTAGTCGCCGGGAATAAGCGCGTACCAAATCCCGCCGCAGGGATGACCGCTTTACGCACTTGCGCTCCGGCATACAGCGTGAATTTCAGACCGGTCATGTTGAGGTCGCGTTCGATGATGTCAATGATGTGCTGTTGATCGGCTTCGCTGCGGGCGATGAACTGCGCCGTACCATCCCCTTGACTGCCGACACCTTTCCCGCCCCAAATGTGCGGTTTTAACGGTTCATAATTGAGCACCTTGTTCAGTACAGGCGCGGTCAGTTCTTCGGGGCAGGCCGGAGCCGCAAATTGATTGAAGTACGATTGGGCTTCGGTCATCAACGCGCCCAGACTCTCAGCATCCGCGTCTTGCAAGGCTTCGAGCGCTTCGTGGGCAATCCGCTTGTTAATACTGCCAAAAAGTTCCTGTACGCCTTTTTCGACCGTATTGTTGGCAAAAGGATAGGCTTTATTCAGGTCAGCCAGAATTTTGCGGGTATCCTTCTTCGCGTGGAGATCCACGATCACGAAGTACAAGTTACGCTTCACTTGGAGTTCGCGGGTATCTAACCGGTCACCATCAAACGTCATCAGGATAGGGCGGTTGCCGAACGCACAGCCTTGATCGAGCCGACCACAGCGCGAGGGGGTGAGTATTTCCCCCTGATACGCCATTTCCATTTCACCGCGCACGGTCATTTTGAGGTCATAAATCCGGTTGAACGCGCGAGCCGTAAGTACGGTGATGGCTGCGCTTGACGATAACCCCTTCTTAACCGGCATATCGGTTTTGTAGTTGTCGATGACTAAACCACGTACATGGTAATGTGTCAGGACTTGATAAGCCACGCCCGCGATGTAGCTCCAGAAGCCGCCTTTTTCCGCCTCATCGAGCAGCGCTTCTGCTTCCATCGGGATCGTATATGGGCCTTGTCGTTCGCCGTCGGGAGAGGTTGAGTACAAAACGAGTGCGTTGGGGTGCGGTTGAACATCGGCGTAAATCCCTTGGTTCGTTCCCGCGATGATCGCATAGCCTTTTTCAATTTCGGCGTTGGTTCGACGGTAGCCACCTGCCCAATCCGAATGCTCGCCGAGTAAGCAGATGCGACCCGGAACAAAAATCTTCACACGCAAACTCCTTAACACGAAATACGGAATAGCTGTAGATGATATGTCATCACCTATCTGTATTCAGTGTAACGTGTTTGAGTTGCGCTGTCCTAACACAATCTGAGGATGCGGAGTATCACGAGAATTCAAATGATGAAGGGTTGGCTATCCGGTTCGGTTGTTTGATGGGTTCGATGACAAGCTGGGGTGAATCATTTTCAAGAGGCAGTGTTACCGTGAAGATTGTCCCTTTACCGACTTCACTTTCGACCGTAATCGTCCCATTCATGAGCTGCACCAGTTGCTTGACGATGGAAAGCCCCAATCCCACACCCCGGTTCGCTGATGGTATACCGGTATTTTCAACCTGCCAGTAGGCTTCAAAGATACGGTTTTGGGCTTCACGAGGGATGCCGCAGCCCGTATCGTGAACTTGTATCACCCAGTTGAACTGGTCTTTACGATATGCCTTGACTTGTATCTCGCCGGTTTTGGTGAACTTGATGGCATTTTCACACAAGTTCGTGATGACTTGCTTGAGCCGTTCCGGGTCCCCCATTGTATTGGAGGGCAGTGCTAAATCGGCTTCGACGTGCATGGCTAGACCCTTATTTTCAGCCAGTGGTTTTAACATGCTGACCAAGCCCTCAACCAGCAGTTTAGGCTCATATACCATCTTGACGAGCGAGATTTTACCGTTTTCCAACTGCGATTCACCAAGCATGTTGGACATGAAATTGAATAGCTGGCGTGTTGCCGTCAGAATACGGTCAAGGACTTCGTTCTGTTTGGCGTTCATCTCGCCATGCCGCCCTTGTTGCAGCATTTCTGTGTTCAGGTTGATGATTGTCAACGGTGTACGGGCATCGTGGCTGACGTTTGCAAGCATCTGTGAACGGGCTTGCAGGGATTCCAATGCTTTATCACGCGCTTCAGCGAGTGCGGCTTGGATTTGTTTATTGGTGTCGAGCTGCTGCTGCAACCCGGCATTAATCGTGAAAAGCTCGCTGGTTCGTTCTTCCACGCGGCTTTCCAACTTGGCATAAGATTCTTGCAGTTTTTGCTCCACGACGATCCGTGCCGCAATCAAGGATTGGATACCTGTCGCGAGTTTGTTGAACTCATCAATTTGATAGGTGGTCGCGGCTGCGGGTGGCGTTGTACTGCCTATATTCCCGTTTAAAGCCGTAATTGAGCCGAGGATGACTTGTTCGAGTAGTAAATAAACGGCACCACCAGCGGCGATGACACAGAGTATGAGTACTAACGCGAAATTCGTGAGGCCGCCTTGCCCGACTTGGTAAATAGTGCGCGGTATTTGAATGCGTAGAATAATGCTCGGCTTGCCGTATACATCGTTCATTAACCGGTAGCCTGCGAGCGTATGATTGTTCTCCGCTTCACTGTAAAACGAGTCGGCATTACTGAGGTTGTTCTTCGCCCGCTGGAACTCAGCCGGCACATTGTCTTCATCGTAACTGACTGCCTGAATGTCGAGGTTGGTTACGTCGCTCAGATGTTGGATTTCTGCCTCATCAAAATAGCGCCCCCAAATAATGCGTCCACCGCCTGCTGGCAGGGGTATTGAGACCATCATCAGCGTGCCTTCGGGCAGGTTTATCAAACCCTTGAGTGGCCGCTGTGTGTTGTGGGCGTTGGTAAATGGGTTTTCTGAGGGCATTTCAGGTAAGACACTTGTTGGGATTGAGGGGGCTGCGTGGTTAGCGCTGCTTTTACCTTGATTGCGAAATATGATGTTATTTTCTTGATCCAGTACCATAACGGCTGAACCGGTGTCAAAGCCTATCTTCTCAACGAGGCGCAGATCAACATTGCCGCGTCCTTGACCGGTTGGAGCGGGACGAGGTTGTGGAGGCGCTGCCCAATGAATATCAGTGATATTGAAGGAGCCAATATCATTTTGGAAGGTGTCGACGACCTGTTGGACTTGCGCTTTTACATCTTGCGTTTCGAGCTGCTGGTAATTATTCGCGAGGATAAACTGGGATGCTAACAGAATTATTGCCGTTAGCGCAATAACTGTACCGCCTATACCAAATAAAAAGTAACGACGCAGTTTCATCCTAGCTTCCTTGTACTGCTCCCCTTATTCCACTGTATGAGAATTTTCAAAATAAAAGTAAAAATCAGAACCGAATTATTTATGAAAAGATAAGCGAATGAGCCGCCTCGGGCATCTCAAGTATTTTTAATTGAGAAATCCTCATATGATTAGGTCATCACATTCATAATTTACGTTCTTTAGTTCGTACATGAACTGGTGAAAGGCCAAGCGATGCTGGCACTGTTTCAACCTGCGGCACGTGTTATGAGCCGCCTGAAGTATCCGCAAAAGTTTTTGCTGATCAGCATTCTGTTTCTGCTGCCCCTGATCGTGGTCATCACACAGTTTCTTTCGAAGATCAATGAAGATATTGACTTTGCAGAGAAAGAGCGCCTCGGCCTTATATACAACGCACCCGTGATAGAGTTTCTTCAATATATTCAGCGCCACGCTTCGCTAAAGATGGCTATTCTGAAAGGTGATAGCAGCCTCAACACCACCGCTTTGGGTGAGGCCCAGCAAGCCGCTGATGAAGCAGTACAAGCGGTCAATGAAGTGGATGCGCGTTACGGGGATATGCTGGATACGCGGTCAACATGGGCTTCGATCAAAAGCATGTGGATGAGCGTCAAAAATGCTTCTCCCGGTATGAACCCTGCAACCAGCGCTTCAACCTACACCGAACTGCTGAATAACATCCTCAAGTTGGTTGTCATATCGGGTAACAGTTCAAACCTTATTCTCGATCCTGACATTGATAGCTACTATTTGATGGACACGGTTATCAATAAGCTGCCGCCGTTGACGGAGTATCTCAGTCAAATTCGCAGTTACAGTACGGCCTCCTTCGTTTCGAAAGCCGTCACTCAGGAAGATATAACACGTCTCACCATTCTCTCTGGTTTGGTGAATAATAATGTTGACTACAACGTGCAGGGTTTTGGTTATTCGTTCGCCGCTAACCCGGAACTGCGGGCTGTTCTCCAAGAGGATGTCGCTGCTTATCAACGGACGATAACAGCACTCTTGTCGCAAATGAACCGAGAGATGAATTCGGTCGGCGCGACTAGCGGATCGATGACCCCACAAGCGGTATATGACGCTGCAACGGTCACGATTGATGAAGTCTACCGCTTTTATCCTGAGGTGTCGTCCTCACTCGACAATTTAATCGTTGCGCGTGTCGGTCGGTTTGAAGCACGGCGTTCGGTTGTTTCGGTGGTCGCATTGGTTGCGATTGCCGCAGCCATTTATCTGGCAATCGGGTTTTATGTCGCCGTCAAGCAAACCATCGCTGGCTTGGACGAAGCGACACAGCGTATGGTCAAGGGTGATATGAATTATCGGTTCACCTCCGCGAGCAGGGATGAACTGGCACAGGTTGCGGTTTCGTTCAACAACATTGCCAGCGAACTCATGGTTGCTCGCGATCAAGCGCTGGAATCGAATAGGGCAAAAAGTGCCTTTCTCGCCAATATGAGCCACGAACTGCGTACGCCGTTAAATGCGATTATCGGCTACAGTGAACTTATTGAGGAGGAAATGGTCGATGAAGGCAACAACGAATTTATCCCCGACTTAAAGAAGATCCAAACAGCCGCCGCCCATTTACTGTCTTTGATTAATGACATTCTCGACCTTTCTAAGATCGAGGCGGGCAAGATGGAATTGTTTATGGAAACCGTGAACATTCCTGATATGATTAAAGAAGTCACGATGACGATTTTGCCGCTAATCGAGAAGAACGGTAACCGGTTGGAGGTTAACTGCCCCGATTGGGTTGGCCTCATGCAAACGGACTTAACCAAGACCCGTCAAATCTTGTTTAACCTGTTGAGCAACGCCAGCAAGTTTACGCTGAAAGGCTTGGTCAAACTGGACTTAGATCGGCGTGTCGAAGCCGGAGAGGAAGTGATCGCGTTTACGATAACCGACTCGGGTATTGGCATGACATCCGAGCAGTTGATCAAGTTGTTCAAGGACTTCTCGCAGGCGGATAGTTCGACAACCCGTAAGTTCGGCGGCACGGGTTTGGGGCTTTCGATCAGCCGCCGCTTTGCACAAATGCTCGGCGGTGACATTACCGTGACGAGCCAAATCAGTATTGGCTCATCCTTCACCCTCAAGCTGCCGGTAAACCGTGAACAAATCGTCCAACCTGAAGTAGAACCCATTTCCACTGTTACCCGTAAGCGCAAGACGCAGCCAGTGGCCGCTTTCGCTGGAACGCTGCTGGTGATTGATGACGATCCGACCGCCCGTGAACTCGTCAACCGGTTCATGCTTAAAGAGGGTTATAACGTTTACACGGCTGAAGATGGCGAAACCGGTTTGAAGATGGCGCGCGAACTGCGCCCGGATGTCATTACGTTAGATGTGATGATGCCGCGAATGGATGGTTGGTCGGTGCTGAACGCGCTCAAGAGTGACGCGCAGTTGGCTTCAATTCCCGTGATTATGCTGACGATGGTGAGCGACCAGAACTTGGGCTACGCCCTCGGCGCAGCCGACTATGTGACCAAACCGATTGACCGTGAACGCCTCATCAAAATCCTGAAACGCTATGAATGCAACGTCCCCGGCTGTGATGTGCTGGTGGTCGATGATGAGCCACAAATTCGCGAGATCATCCAGCGCACGATGGAAAAAGAAGGCTGGAATGTGTTGCAGGCGGGTGATGGCCTTGAGGCGTTGCAGGTTGTGCAGCAGAAACCACCCCAGCTTATTTTGCTCGATCTGATGATGCCGCATATGGATGGCTTCGGCTTCTTACAAGAACTGCGTAAGCTGCCGACCGGAACCGATATACCTGTCATCGTCATTACCGCGATGGATTTGAGCAGCGGCGATCACCAGCGCTTGAATGGTTCTGTCGAACAGGTTTTGCAGAAGGGCGCATACAGCCAAGAGCAGCTATTAAATGAGGTTCGCAGTCTTGTGAAATCAATGGCACTGAACCGTCGATCAACACAGGAAATGCGAACCACATCTTAAGGAAACATTGCTTTTAGTGGTGCTATGATGTTTGCGTAGGGCGGTTTAGCCGATTGTGAAATCAAATTTCGTCCAATCTTGCCGTTCACAATTGCCCATAACCTGCTAAAATATCGCCCGCAAATCCATATTTGACCATCTGGGGCTGTGAGTATGTATCAAGACGATTTACTACTGAACGAAATTGACACTGGCGACGACGAAGAGGAAATCCTCGAAGAAGACGACGATCTGGATTTTGAGGATGAAGACCTCGAGGATCTCGACTTCGAGGAAGAAGAGGAAGAAACGATAGAAGACATCGAAATTGACGAAGATTTTGTCGATGACGAAGGTTACGACATCTCGGAGTTCGATGACGATGATGACGATTTCCTCTATGACGATGACGATGACTTCCTCGATGATGACGACGACGACGATGATGACTATTATGAGGATGATGACGACTACTAAAAGTCGTTGCACCCCTATAATTCGTCGTTGTGAATAACAAAAATCAAAATCGCACCTAGCGAGGGGTAGGATTGATGCCCACTCCTCATTAGGTGTGTTTTCCACGTTTGCCGCCTAAAATTGCCAACACTATCGAAATCTGACCTATTCAGAAATTCTATTTTTCTGACAAATCATCGGGATACCTGACTTGCATTACATCGGTTTTTCCATGTAACCTGTGTTAGTATTTATCTATTTGTAAGGTTTTATAGCATAAACTGAGTGCTGTTTTTGTTAGGCGCTGTTATTAGTGAGGTATTCGGACGTGAATTCAACAACCTCCCCATTTACGATTGTCCTGCGACTCCTTGTGAAGTGGTGGTGGCTTATTGCTATCGCCGTCGCTATCGGTGGCGGTGTGGGCTATTTTGTCCGTTCCAAACAGCCGAATATCTATGTCGCTAAGGCAACGGTTATTTTGGGGCAGTTCTTCCAATCGACGGCGCAGGTGCAGGCATTTGAGGTAATCCGTCAGCAAATTACCACTTATGGCGATTTGGTGCGCGAAGCCAAAGTCTTGCAGCCGGTGATCGACCGGTTACAACTGCCGATTTCGGTTGAGGATTTCAATAAACGTATTGAAGTGTCCGAAGAACCGAACCTGCCTCTGTTGAACATCAGCGTTTCAGATACAAGTGCTGATAATGCGGTCAATATCGCAAACGCGATTGTTCAGGAGTTGATTGATAACGGCCCCGGTGGGCAGCTTACGCAGGAACAGCAGTTCTTGGCGAACCAACTCCGCCAGCTTCAAGCTCAAATTACGCAGTTGCAATCCGAGTATGATGATTTAATAGCGACCGGCGCGACGTTGACCTCGGCATTCGAAATTGCCCAGAACGAAACGCGGATGCAATCGACCCTGACGACACTACAAAACGTCCGTACCCTTTACGCGACGATGAGTGCCAGTATGGCGAATACCGGCAATCAGCTTTCAGTGTTCTCGTCGGCATCTGTCAAGAATGTGGCGGTTGTAACGGGTTCGTTTGCGAGTGTGATTCTGGCAGCGGCGGGTGGTCTTATCCTCTCTATTTTGACGATTATTCTCATCGCGTATTTTGATGACCGGCTGGTGTGGCAGGACAACTTGGAGCAAATCGACGGCGTTCGTGTTATCGGGCCGTTGGGTATGATCCCGCGTAATAAGCTGCCGCTTTATGTGTCCAACATGCCGGGAACGATTGAAGCGGAAGTGCTGCGCCAACTCCGCGCGAAGCTGGTGCTGGCAACTGACGGCGCACAGCCTAAAGTAGTGACCATTACCAGCTACGATTCAGGCGATGGTAAATCGGTTACGTCGTCCAACCTCGCGCTGGTGACGGCTGAGGCGGGGTTGCGTACGCTCTTGGTGGACGGTGACATCCGCAAAGGTAATCTGCACGAGTTCTTCGGCTTACCGAACGTCATGGGCTTGTCGGATATTCTGGCAGGGCGCGATGATCTTTCGGTGTTATTGTCCCGTGCCTTGCTGGATACGAATGTCGAAAACTTGACCTTGCTGACAGCAGGCCGCGCCAGCAGTAACCCTGCGGTTCTGTTGAGCAAGCCGCGTTTGGGTGATTTGATTAAACTCCTGCGCGATCAATTTGACGCAATTGTGATGGACTCGGTTCCGAGCATCGGCGGGCCGGACTCGGCGTTCCTTGCCGAACACAGTGACGGTGTGGTCATCGTCGTTCATGGGCAGCGTACGACCCGTCGCTCGCTGCGGCGAACCCTGCAAACGCTGCAACAGGGTGCTAACCGTGCCGTAAATATTTACGGTATCGTGTTTAACCGCGTGTCCCTGCAACTCACCAGCACCTACAGCCGCCCATACTATCGCCGTGATTTCGCGATCAACCCGGATAAGCTGAATCAAGAAATGCTGACGGCTGGCAAGCGTCCGGGTTTGGCGGGGCGTAACAATAATATCATGGTTGACCCGAACGGCATCCGGCTGTACTCGCTGCCTGCGGCATCGGTTCAGTTGGGCATCAGCAAAGACACCTTGCAATCGTGGATTCAAAAAGGCTCCATCAAGGTTGAAAAGCGCAACCGCCGTGATTGGATTTCCGAAACCGAGATTTCAGAACTGTTGGAGCGGCTGCCACGCCATGAACTACCGGCTGAAAGCGGTGCTTCTACGCCTATCGTCCGTAAGAACGCGACGGGCAAACTTTCCAGCGGTAAACTGCGCGATTTGCTCGGTGGTCAGCGTGACGCGCTGCTCGCTTCTGCGCGTGACCCGAACGCTGCCGATGAGGCAACAGAATAGACCGTTGTCCGTGAGCAGTTGAGGAATAGCATATGCTTGCTTCTGTATTGCAACGGTTTTCATTCATCGGGTGGCTGCGCTTTTGGCTGCTTGACCGGAACTACAACAAAGCTGTTCCCGCGATGTTGGTTGGCCTGTGCCTGATTTTGACAGTCATTTCAACCTTGCTATTGCGGGATTTTGACCCGACTTCCTTTGGCAGCATCGTCAAGGCGTTCTTGCCGATTTTAGCGCTGGGCGGCTTGACCGTCGCCATGTTGATGTACCGGTATTTGGAAGCGACGGCGTTAGTCATTTTGTTCGTGTCGACACTCATCAACGATGGAGTCAGCACTGGCACGGATACTAAACTAACGTTCACCTTTTTAGCGCTTTTGTTGTGGTCGGTCATCTGGTTGTTTCGCAAGGTGATTGTCGAACGCTCATTTAACTTACGACCATCGACGGCGAATTGGCCGATTTTATTTTTCTGTATCGTGGTTTTGATTTCATACGTTTGGAGCGGTGCGTTCCCCGAAAAAGAAGCCAGTTATATGATCGCCCAAAAGTCGATGGTGCGGTTAATGACAGCGCTTATTTTGATTGTGTCACCATTGACGTATGTACTGTTTTCGAACCTGATGCGGTCGCCACTGTCATTTAAGATCATCGTATGGTGGTTCATTGCCTTTGGCTTAGTCACAGCCGTTATGAGGCTTGTGCTTGGTTATGTGATACCCCCACTGAACGTACGTGGACAGTTACCGACGTGGGTTTGTGCGCTCGCGTTGGGGCAAGTACTCTTTAACAAAAATCTAGCATGGTATATCCGGCTTGGCTTGCTCATTCCAATTGGTTTGTGGTGCCAGATTTCACTCGGCTTGGGCATTTCTTGGTTGAGCGGTTGGGTACCAATTGTTGCCGTGATGGGTGTGTTAATTACCCTTTACTCGCGCAAACTGCTGATCGTTGGCTTGGTGCTGGTAGCGGTTTGGGGGGCATTAAACTTCGACTTCGTGAGCGAAACGTTCGCCGGTGAACAAGATGAGTCCGGCGGCACGCGCTCGACAGCGTGGGCGCGTACCTTCGGGGTGGTCGAGAAGCACTTGTTGTTCGGTGCTGGCCCCGCTGGTTACGAGTATTACTTTCACGCCTATGGTTATTACGATGTGGGCGTTGGTCTGGCTGACCTTTCACATAATAATTACATTGACATCATTGCCCAGACCGGTGTCATCGGGTTTGTTATATGGATTTGGATGTGGATAGGGCAGGGTTGGATGATGTGGAAGCTGTTTAATAAGCGCATCGAAGACCCTTTCTATTCAGCCCTCCGTTATTCACTCGTCGCGTGTTATCCGGCGATTCTGGTGTGTATGATGCTCGGCGACTGGATTACCCCGTTCCCTTATACACAGGGGTTGGGAGGTATCGACTACACGATTTGGTCGTGGATGCTTTCCGGTTTAGCAATCGCCTTATACTACTTTACACCTCCGAAGAAGCCCGCCGGGCAATTGGTCGATTTGGCTTCTTCCCCCACTTTAGCTGATGGTTCAGCGTCATGATTGATCTGGAGTCTGCGTGTTTATGAGGAAGTTTCTCCTTATTTTTGTTTGTGGCCTACTGCTCATTCAGGTTGTACCCGGTATGGGGCAGGATACCCCGCAGGCTTCTTGGACGACACCCAAGTTTTTGGGCGATGGTTGGTGGCAGTCTTCGGCGCTCGACCAAGAGAATAATTTTCATGTAACGTGGTACGGCAGTTATGAAGCGGGGGACGGCCTCGCCCACGATACGCTTTATTATTCGATGAAGTCCAGCGATGACACATGGTCGACTCCGTTGGATGCGGTCTATACCGGCGATGGTGGTTTCACGATCCGCAACGCTGTTACTGTTACGAGTGATGGTGAACTGCACGTTGCCTATCGCGGTGTCGTGAACCACTATCTGGCGAATGCGCCGGTTATGGCTTCGACAAACGCCGCGAACTGGGAGTCGGGCATCCTGATTGGCGCAGACGGCTACTACCTCGATATGATGGCCGACAGCAGTGATAATTTACAGCTTGTGGTGAGCGAACGCAGCAGTATCCCCACGAGTGACCAAGCGGCGGAAGTCTTCGCGGAAGGCGCGAAGTGCTTTTTATGCTTCGACCTGTTCTACATGCGGTCTGAGGACGGCGGTAGGTCGTGGACCGATCAAGTGCCTCTTTCGCTCGAAACGTACAGCGGTTCAGATCGTCCCGAAATCCAGCAGGGGGCATCCGGTCGCCTCTACATCACATGGGATGAAGGGCTGGACTGGTACGTGAGTTCGGGGTCGCCACAGGATGTCCGCATGGTGTATTCGGATAACGGCGGGCGAACATGGTCTGATCCGATCATCTTTAGAGGGTCGGGGGAAGACGGTTACTTCCCGATTATGCTGGCGATGACCGAGCTGCGAGATGGCTCATGGATGGTCGTTTGGCGTTACGCGACCGATTTCGACCGCAACATTTACTACCAGATTTCAGATGATGTGGGCGAGACATGGACGGAACCCGCGCCAGTACCGGGGATTTTTGCCCGTTCGGTAAATGCCAGCTCACTGGATCACTATAAGCTGGTGACGGATCGGTTAGGGACGGTGCATCTTTTCGCGGTGGGGCAGACCGACAGCCCGACCGAGCGCAAAGACGCGCTGTACGACATCACCTATGTTCCTTCCTCTCAATATTGGGTGCAGCCCCAGCGTATTTACTACAGTTCGGACGAGCGACCTGAATGGCCGGAGGCGATTGTTGGGCCGGCGAACGACATTTACCTCGTCTGGTATAACCGTGGGGTGATCCCCGGTTCGGACTGCAATACCTGTATCCTAAAGGTTTACTACAGCTATTTACCGGGAACGATGGCGGCAGAACCGACGCGCCAGTTCCGCCCGACGGTGACACCACCTCCAACGGCGACGGTGTTCATTAACATCGAGCCAAGCCCGACACCCGTTCCGACGGTACAGGGGGTACAGGAGAATTTATTGGTCACCACGACTGATAATTACGTGGCACTGGCCTTCGTGGGTGGGTTAGTCCTTTCGGCTTTGTTCTGCGTGGTCGTGCTGGTGTTTATTCGCTTCCGGCGCTAGCTCTTATTCGCAAGGGCGGAGCAGTCGATCTGTTTCGCCCTGATTGAACTCCATTTGATTCACAAATCTCACAAAATTCTGCACTATTTGCATATTTTGCACATTTTCCCGCCGAATTGTCTGGCGGGACGCTCGGCTGCTGCCGCTGAATTGACATTTTGTGGCGGCAGAAGTGAGGGAGCGCGGCGCTGAAATGGCGCTACTGCGGCAGAATTACGGGAGCAATCCGCCGCCGTGCTATTTGTGTCTGCCGCCGCTGTAATTGCTGCATAGTAGTTGAAAGAAAGTCGCCAGTCATCAGCTATCAGTCTCCAGTCAAATGCAAAGGCAAAAGCAAATTAACCGCAGAGACGCAGAGGAAAGCAAAGATAGGAATAACAAACCGCAAAGACGCAAAGGTTTTAATGCAGAAGTTAGAACAAAAGGCATTTGAACCGCCAAGTCGCCAAGAACGCCAAGAAAATACAGAGACACAGAGATGGTAGGACTACATTACGTGGTGGAGGGTTTATTCGACCCCACCTCACGACGGTACGCTCGCAAGCTCACTCCACCGTCAGCCCGTAGTAACAGGGGAAGGGAGCAAACATGATTGAACCGCCAAGTGGAAGGCGGAGAAAACGAAACAAAACGCAAAGGCGCAAAGGTTTTAATGCAGAAGTTAGAACAAAAGGCATTTGAACCGCCAAGTCGCCAAGAACGCCAAGATGAATACAAAGGTAGCACTACCTTAAGTGGTGGATGATTATTTTAAGCCCTCACCCTAAATCCCTCTCCCTCAGGGCGAGGGACTTTAAAGACTTTTATGGTTCATTTTGCGATGAAATCGACACAAAATAAATTTCCACCGCTTAGTGTGGTGCTACCAATACAAAGTGATAAGTTTATTATAGAACAAAAGTTCAATTTGTCAAGCGGTGATGGTTAGAGTTTACAAACCGAAGGGTACACACTTTGCGGCTATTATTACGGGGAAGTAATCTATAAATGAGCGTAAATGAGCAGTCTTTATGCCGATAGGTCGCTGTAAGGGTGTTACCATTATTGTTGCACACAGAACGATTGACTCATTTAAGAGGATTTACGAGCAGAATGGCAGCAAGTACATTACCTACACCTGAAACACCCACCAAACCGAATAACGCCAACAACATCCAGTCGATTGGGATGGTACTGGCGAGTGTTGCCTTTGGCGCTGTTGGGCAGCTTATTCTTAAAGCCGGTATGAACAGCATCGTGGAGACTTACGGCAAACTCCAACTCACGCCTGAAACGCTCATTCATATGGCGACTAACCCGCTGCTGATCGTCGGCATCGGTATTTTCGGCGTGAGCACATTGTTGTGGCTGTTCGCGCTGGCGAAGGCTGATTTGAGCTTTGCGTATCCGTTCCTGAGCCTGACATATCTCGCCGTACTGATTGGCGGGGCGTTTCTGTTTGGCGACCAAGTGACGTGGCAGCGCGTGCTGGGCTTCATCACGATCATCGCAGGGGTGTTCATCGTCGCCCGCAGCGAGCGGAAAAAGAGTTAGTCATGCGAATCGGCATTATCGGCGGCGGCTTGATGGGGGTCGCTCTTGGATACTTTTTGGCGAAATCCGGTGAGCAGGTTACGCTCCTTGAGCAAGGTTTGCATCTCGGCGGGTTGAATGACGAATTGGTGTTTGAGGACGGGTTGGCCGTGCCGCGTTACCAGCACGCGCTCTTACCCTCCGACGCGGTTTTGCAAGCGCTGTGTGCTGAACTAGGTTTGAAGGACGAGTTGATTTTTCAAAGCGCCCGTGCTGGCTTCGTCAACCAGAACACCATTCACCCCATGAGCAACATCTTTGACTTCTTGTCGTTTTCGGTGCTGGGTTTGCGTGACCGTTTCCGCCTGGGGCGGATGATCTTGCAAACACGCGGTAAATCGAGCTGGCAAGAGTTGGACACGATGTCCGCGAAAGAATGGTTGGTGCGGGTCGGTGGGCAAGAAGCCTTCGAGCGCATCTGGCGGCCGTTGCTCGAAGCCAAATTTGACGGCGTGTATGATAAGGTCGCGGCGACCTACATTTGGGCGTGGTTAAACCGCATGTCCTCGGTACGCCAAGCCCCGCAGCTTTCTGGCACGATTGGCTACCTGAAGCGTGGTCACTTTTCGCTGATTAAAGCGCTGGCGGATGCTTTGCAACAGTACGGCGGTAAGATCCAATATGACGCGCGGGTGCGTGAGATCGAACTGCAAGATGGGCAGCTTGGTCGGGTGCGGACTCATGCCGGAACGTTGGAATTCGACATGCTGGTGGCGGCGGTTGCAACGCCGATCTTCGCCCGTTTAATTCCGGCGGCGGATGCGGGTTATCTGGCGCGGTTGGAAAAGTCGACCTATCTTGGCTTGATTTGTCCGGTAATGGTGCTCGATACGCCGCTTTCCAACTTTTGGACGCTGAACCTGACTGACCCAACGTATCCGTTCGCGACGATTATTCAAACGCCGCATCCTGAAAAGCCGAACTGTTACATCGTGCATCTGCCGCGCTACACCGCACCGGACAACGACTGGATGGGTGTGGCGGACAGCGACATTCGCGAGGCATGGATTACGCACTTGAAGAAGATTTTCCCGGCGTTCAAAGAAGAACATATCTTGCATTTTGCCGTCAGCCGTTCACGATATGTCGAGCCGATTCATAATATTGATATGTTGCAGAATAAGCTCGATATTCAAACCCCGTATGCTGGCTTATTCCTCGCGAACACGGCACAGGTTTACCCGCAGTTGCCAACGAGTGAAGCCGCCGTTGCCCATGCGCGTCTGGTTGCTGACCGTATCCGGTTGGCACGTCCGGTAGGAGTAATGACTTAATAACATGCGCGTCCTGCTGCTCACACAAGTGCTGCCATACCCGCCCGACAGCGGCCCGAAAGTCAAAACGTACCACGTCCTCAAATATCTGGCTGAAAAGCACCAAGTTACGCTGGTATCGTTCGTGCGGGATACGGATAAGCCCGACTATATTCAGCACCTCGAAACGCTGTGCGAACGGGTGATCACTGTACCGATCAAACGCGCACCGATCTGTGATCTGCTGTTCCTGTTCAAGAGCTTGCTCACCAACCAGCCGTGGATGATGCTGCGCGACGAGCGACCGGAGATGCGCGAGGCACTCAGCCAGTTGGCGGCGACCACCACGTTCGACGTGGTTCATGCCGACCAATTGAACATGGGGCAGTATGCGCTGCCGTTCACCAAGAGCCGCAAGGTGCTTGACCTGCATAACGCGCTGTGGGTGCTGTACAAGCGGATGGCGGCGGCGCTGCCCCTCCATAACCCGATGAAGTACCTGCTGATGCGCGATTGGCGCTTGCTGAAAACCTACGAAGGGAAGATGTGCCGTGACTTCGACGCGGTGACGGCGGTGAGTGATGAGGATAAGCAGTCGCTGATTGAGGCGGGGGCGCGAGGGGATATTCAGGTGATCCCGATTGCGGTTGATACCGACAAGCAAGCCTTCATCCCGCGCAGCCCGAAAGGCCCGCATATCGTCCATGTCGGGACGATGTACTGGCCGGCGAATATTGACGGTATCCGCTGGTTCCTCGACCAGATTTACCCGCTGATTAAACAGCAAGTGCCGGATGTGCGCTGCACGTTGATCGGCGCACGACCGCCGCAGGATATTAAAGACCGCGAACAGACTGACTCTTCGCTGAAAGTCACCGGATACGTGGATGACCCGCTGCCTTACCTGCAAGACTCGAGCATGATGATCGTGCCGCTGCGGGCGGGCGGGGGGATGCGCGTCAAAATCCTGAACGCGCTGGCGCAAGGTTTGCCGATGGTTAGTACGACGGTCGGCTGCGAGGGGATTGACGTGAAGCACGACTATGACATTCTGGTGGCGGACACACCGGAAGACTTCGCGAGACAATCCGCGCGGCTGCTGACAGATGCCACCCTTAACCAGCAGTTGACGCAGAATGGCCGCCAAACCGCCGAGCAAAAATACGATTACCGACGGGCTTGCGAACCGCTGGATGACATTTACCGCTAACCGCCTAACTCAAAAATTTAGTCTGCTGCAAGTCGCATCGCATTGAATCTAAGTATGGGTTGTCTGGAACATTATGCCTATATCCCTATTGGTCGGGACATCACGAGAAAAAGTAACCGCACCTTATGCGAATTTTATTCATCAGCCCTTACATCCCGTCACTCATCCGTGTGCGACCTTACAATATCCTGCACACGTTGGTGAAGCGCGGGCATTACGTGACACTGGTGGCCTTGCAGCCGCCGGGGGACGAGGGTGAGGCGCTGCCGGAACTCCGCCGCTGGTGCGAGGTTGTGCATGTGATCCCGCACGCGCGGACGCAAACCTTGATGAACGCGGCGCTTGCACTGCCAACGGGCTTCCCCATTCAGGCAGCCTATTCGCGCTCATCGGCTTTTGCGAGCTTTGCCCGTGATCTGCTGGGGCGTTCATCGTTCGATGTGGCGCATATCGAGCATTTGCGGGGCGCGGTGCTGGCGGAGTCGCTGGGTGATCTGCCGGTGGTATTCGACTCGGTGGACAGTATTTCGCTGCTGTTTAGCAAGGTGCTGCAAGACGCGCCGAGTTTGAAAAGCCAGTTGATGGCGAAGCTCGACCTCGCCCGTACCCGCCGTTTCGAGGGGCAGCTCACGCAGCGCTTCAAGCAGGTGGCGGTCACCAGTCCGGCAGACCGGCAGGCGTTGGTGGAGTTGGGGAACGACCCTGAACGTGTGAAGGTGGTTTCGAACGGCGTGGACTTGGATTACTTCAACCCGCTGCCGACCCCGCGCGAACCGCAGCGTTTGGTGTTCACGGGGAAGATGAGCTACCACGCGAATATCGCGGCGGCTGAGGATTTGGTGCAGAAGGTGATGCCGCTGGTGTGGCAGAAGCAGCCGCAAACGCAGCTTTATATCGTGGGCAAAGATCCATCGGAGGCGGTGCAAGCCTTTGGTCAAATCCCGAACGTGGTGGTGACCGGCTCGGTGCCGGATATGCGCCCGTACCTCGCTTCGGCGGCGATGTCCCTGAGTACGGTGCGTTACGGCGTGGGCGTGCAAAACAAGGTGCTGGAGGCGATGGCGATGGCGACCCCGGTGGTTTGCTCACCGCAAGCCGTTTCGGCGCTGGGCGTTCGTCAAGGTGAGGATGTGCTGGTGGGGGATACGCCGGAAGCGATTGCCAACCACATCGTTGACCTCCTCGGCGCGCCAGAAAAGCGCCAACGGTTGGGTGATAACGCCCGCCGCTATGTTGAAACCTATCAAACGTGGGATCACTCAGTTTCCATTCTTGAAGCCATGTACACAGAAGCCGCACAATCTGGACGTTCGCGTTCGGTCAACAAGTAGAAGGGTTGATGATGAGAACAGGAGTCGTTGAAGGAACCCCGAAAGTAGCCGATTATAATCCCGCTACTTTATTTAACAATATCGTCCGCCGTAACATGCACACCAAGTTCCGCGTGGTGCAGGCTGCCTTAGTGGTGCAGGATATTCTGTCGCTGATTCTCTCATTCGCGTTGGCTTATAACATCCGGTTTATTGCCCCGACGACCACCCTGTTCGATCCGACTGCGGTCAACGATGTTAACTTCTACATCCGGTTCATGGTGATCCTCGTGCCGGTGTGGGTGGGTGTGTTCTTCATCTTCCGGCTGTATGATCCGACGGTGCTGTTCGGCGGGTTGCGCGAATACGCCAACATTTTTAACGGTTGTACGGCTGGCTTCATGCTGGTTATTTTCGCGGGGTATGTTGACCCATCGCTGGTGCTGGCCCGTGCGTGGCTGATTATCGCGTGGGTGTTCGCGATTGCGCTGATTATGACCGAGCGTTTCACCTTCCGCCGATTGATCTACTGGCTGCGGAGTCGTGGTCACTTCATGTCACCGGCGTATATCGTCGGCGCGAACGCGGAAGGCATCGCGATTGCCGAACAGTTGATGAGCAGTTCGGCGGCGGGTGTGAACATCATTGGCTTCCTTGACGACGGCATTAGCCCCGGTGAAGAAGTGCTGCCGGGTGTGGTGGTGCATGGGCCGACCAGCCGCGCCGAGACGCTGGTGCAGCGCTTTGGTATCGAGCGTTTGATCGTGGCGACCAGCGGCATCCACCGCGAGAACATGGTTGACCTGTTCCGCCGGTTCGTCAACTCGTCGGACGTGACCATGTGGCTGTCGTCTGGAATGTACGAGATTTTGACCACGGGCGTGCAAATTCAGGACGTGGGCAGCGTGCCGATGGTGAGCGTTAACCGTGTGCGCTTGACCGGCGTGAATATCGTGTTGAAGGCGCTGATTGACTACCTCGGCGCAATCCTCGGCTTGATCGCGCTGTCGCCACTGTTCCTGTTTATCGCGATTACGATGAAGTTCACCGATCCGGGGCCAATTGTCTACCGCCGCCGTGTCGTGGGCGTGGGTGGTAAGGAATTTGATGCGTTCAAGTTCCGCACGATGGTCGTTAATTCGAAGGAAGTGTTGGAAGAACTGCTGGCGCGTGACCCGCACGCCCGCGATGAATACAACAAGTACTACAAGCTCAAAGAAGACCCGCGTATCACCAAAGTGGGCGCGTTCCTGCGTAAGACGAGCATCGACGAACTGCCGCAGCTCATTAACGTGCTGCGCGGCGAGATGAGCATCGTCGGGCCGCGTATGATTACGATGGAAGAAGTCGAGAAATACGGCAAGTGGGGGCTGAACCTGCACACCGTCAAGCCCGGCATCACCGGCTTGTGGCAGGTGGCGGGGCGCAGTGAGCTGACCTATGAGGAGCGTGTGCGGCTGGATATGAATTATATCCGCAACTACTCGATTTGGATTGACTTGCAGATTGTTGTCCAAACCATTCCGGCTGTCCTCATGAGCAAAGGGGCATACTAGCGCGGTTCGTACCCCCGGCTAAAGGCGGATAGGACACTGTATGACACAAATTGGGACAGAATTCCCACAACCATTTGCCGTGACCGTGTTATAGTATGTAGCAACGCTCGAACACTAAGTCGCGGCTTATCTGGGGCGCATTGGGCGCTTATAGGGGATAAGTTCGCGAAACCGGGGGATGGGGCAGCCACCTCCGGTTTTTATTTGTATTCTTCCCGCCGTTTTGTGCATTCTGTATTACGATTTCCTTGACGATGATAAGAAAATTATGTAACCTCTTGTGACCGTTCACATCATGTCTGGAGGGTACTTCTACTCACAACTATGTAATAGTCAGTAATTAATTGATAAATCCTATTTGAAAGAGGTCTAATCATGTCCAGCAAGAAAACTTTTAGCCGCCGTGATTTTCTTAAGGGTTCGCTTTTTGCTTCGTCCGGTTTAGTCGCTGCCAACTTGTTCTCATTCATGGAATACCGCCGCGCACGCGCCCAAGAAGGTGACCGCCTGCGTGCCGCGATGTCCAGCGCCGGTTTGGCCGGAACATGGAACGCGCAAGGGCAGGAAGCCGCGCTGCGCTGGGGTGAACTGCTCGGTGTCGACATTACGTGGTTCGATGGTGAATTCGATCCCGCCATTCAACGCGGTAAGATCGACCAGATGGCGACCGAGACATGGGACTTTGTTGCCATGCAGCCCGGTGCGATTGGCACGTTGGTCGAGCCTGTACAGGCGATGATTGACGCGGGTATTCCGGTCATCGACATGGATACCCTGATCGCCCCGCTGGATCAACTTCAGACGATGGGCGTGGTGACATTGATCGCCCCGAACAACGTGTTTATGTCCGAGTCGGTCGTGAATAAGCTCGTCGAGAAGATGGGCGGCGCGGGTAAGATCGCCCACATCGGCGGCGCACCCGGTCACACCGGCGCTCAGGCACGCGGGCAGGGCTTCCTGAACGTGGTCGCCCGTTACCCGGATATTGAAGTGGTTGACGACCAACCGGCAGACTGGGATGTGGCGAAGGCTGCTGCTCTCACCGAGAGCGTCCTGAACAGCCACCCCGATATTAAGGGTATCTTCGCCGATAACGACGATATGGCGTTGGCTGCCCGCCAAGCGGTCGAGAACGCTGGCTTGGGCGACCAAGTATTCGTCGGCGGTGTGGACGCGATGACCCCCGCTATTCAGGCGGTGGCGGATGGCAAGCTGGTGGCGACTGCGCGTAACTCGGCGACCCGTATCCACGGGTGGGCGGTTATCGCCGGTGCGTATGCGGCTAGCGTCGGTATCGAAAAAGCGCGGCAGGACATTCCGTTCTTCGTGCTGGCAGACGGCCCCGCGATTTACGGCGACATCGACAACAACCCCGATCTGGCGGCGGAACCGTGGAAGCTCAATAACTACGGCCTCAGCCCCGCAGCGGGTTTGATCTGGGCAGAAGAACAGCTCGTCTTCTAAAGCGTGTAGGCTGATCTATACGACTGATGATACACGGCAAGGGGCGGGGCAACACCAGCCCCTTGCTTGCTATTTCAACATGAGGACGTTATGGCTGCTCCACTGGTCATCGAACTAAAGCATATCTCCAAACGATTTGAGAATATTCAAGCGCTGGACGCTGTGGACTTCGATTTGCGGCAGGGTGAAATTCACGCGCTCGTGGGCGAAAACGGTGCGGGTAAATCGACCTTGATGCGTATCCTCGCGGGGATTTATACCGGATACGAGGGCGACTACCTGCTCAACGGGAAGCCGGTACAGTTGCAATCCCCTCGTGAGGCGCTCAGTCGTGGTATCGGCATGATCCACCAAGAGTTGAGCGTGATGCCGGAACTTTCGGTCGCGGAGAACGTATTTTTGGGTCGGCAGTTGACAACCCCATTCGGTTTGCTCGACTGGCGCAAGATGAACCGCATCGCGCAAGAAGAACTGGCGAAGATTGGCTTCGACCATATCAACGTGCGTGATCCGCTGGGTAATTATTCGCTGGGGACGCAGCAGGTGGTGGAAGTGCTGCGTGCAATCCTTTCTGGCGCACAGGTGTTGATTATGGATGAGCCGACGACCGCGCTTTCACCGCCGGAAGTCGAACGGCTAATGCAGTTGATTAACGTGCTGCGCCAGAGCAACCGCAGCATTATCTACATCTCGCACTTTTTGGATGAGGTCATGTATGTTTCTGACCGCATCACCGTTTTACGCGATGGTCGTAAAGTAACGACTCTCGACAAAAAAGAGACCAACATGGATGAGGTCATCTCATTCATTTTAGGACGTGAAATAAACGCCAAACTGCCAGAAGCGACCCACCAAACAGATGATCATACGCTGCTGGAGGTACGCGACCTGACTGCCGATGTGTTCAGCCATGTGAACCTGAAAGTTGAGCAGGGCGAGGTCGTCGGGTTATACGGGGCAATCGGCGCGGGGCATTTTGACCTCGCACGGGCGATCTTCGGCATGTATCGCTTCGACAGCGGTACGATCAAGGTCGATGGTAAGCCGTTCCCGAAAGATTTCTCTGCGCGATACGCCATTAAGAACGGTTTGGCGTATGCCACCGAGTCGCGGCGCAAGAGCCTGTTCATGGAAGAAGCCATCTACCGGAATGTAATGATGCCGCACTTGCAGCGCTTGGGGCGCGTGTTTTTGCCGCAGCCAAGTTTTGAATTGGAAAAGGCGCGACCCCAAATCGCGCTGACGGGCGTGCATCCGTCCGACCCGCTGAATCCGGTGGGGCAGTTGAGCGGTGGAAACCAGC
The DNA here is from genome assembly GCA_020161935.1 of Chloroflexota bacterium. Classification (GTDB taxonomy): domain Bacteria; phylum Chloroflexota; class Anaerolineae; order Aggregatilineales; family Phototrophicaceae; genus CFX2. The sequence goes on along the minus strand of JAIUNI010000008.1, from coordinate 120,627 downwards.
AGAAAGTGGCTATCGCGCGTTGGTTGCCATTCCCGCCCAAAGTGTTTATGATGGCGGAGCCGACGCGCGGGATGGACGTGGGCGCGAAAAATGAAGTGCTGACGATCCTCCGCAACTTCCGCAACGAAGGCTATGGCGTATTGGTGATTTCCAGCGAGCCAGAAACCGTGCTGACGGTCGCTGACCGGATTGTGGTGATGTCCCACGGGAACGTGGTGGCGGAACTTGAGAATAAAAATATTGATAAAGACGTTTTGATGAGGCTTTTATGACCATACAGACTTCACCCCGTTCTGATGCTCCAGCGGCCCCCGCCCGTGTGCGTGGTTTGCCGCGTTGGGTTACGACTCTCGCTCCGGTCTGGACGCTGGTCGCGCTGTTCATTTTCTTCGGCATCGCGTCGCCTTCCTTCCTGCGCCCATTGAACATCAACAATATCTTGGTGCAAGTCTCGACGCTTGCCATCTTCGGCACGGGGATGACGTTCGTGCTGCTGACGGGCGAAATTGACCTCGGCATCTCCTCGACCGCCGCGATTTCCGGCATGTTCGCGGCATACTTGTTCGCGACGTTGGAGCTTCAAGAGCCGATTCCCTTGTTCGCTGGTTTGCTCGTGGGTACATTGTTAGGTTTATTTAGCGGCATTATCTGTACACGCTTTCGCATACCCACCTTTATGGGGACGCTGGCGATCTCGTTTATTGGTTCTGGCTTGACGACTTACGTTAGCAAAGGGCGCACGCTGACCACGCTGCCGGATTACGCACGGTTTTTGGGCAGTGGGCGTATCTTCACCGATGAGGCGGGTAAGGGTGGCTTCCCGTTCATTGTGATCGTAGCCGCGATATGCTTGTTCATCGCTTATGTCGTGCTGCGGTATACACGCTTTGGTCGTTATGTGTATATGACGGGTGCGAGTAAATCTGCCGCTCGGTTGGCGGGTGTCAACACCAATACAATTTTGGTAGCGGTGCTGACGATCAGCGGGTTTACGGCAGGGCTAGCCGGTATCGTGGGGATGGGGCGGCTCGGCAGCGCACAGCCTGACCCTGTGCCGAGCTACCTGCTCGATACCATCAGCGCGGTGGTGCTGGGTGGTACGGCGCTCACGGGAGGGCGCGGTGGCATTTTGCAGACGGTCATTGGTCTGCTGATTTATGGCACACTTCGCAATGGATTGGATAATATTCCCGGTATCGACATTTACCTCAAAGAGTTTATTACCGGCTTGGTGCTGGTTGTTGCGCTCGTGGTCAACGTAGTTTTCTCTGGTCGCGCCGCGCGGGATAAAACGGTGTAAAAATGTTTGGCGATCTCTCATCGATCTACCGTCCTCTCACTACCGAAACGGTAGGGGCGTACATTCGCACACGTCCTGAACTGACAGCGATATTCAATCCATCGGACGAATTGGAAGCCGTCGAAGTGGGGGACGGCAACCTCAACCTTGTGTTTAAAATCTGGGCAAAGGCCGATCCCGACCGGACGATTGTGCTGAAACAGGCGCTGCCTTATGTGCGGTTGGTGGGTGACAGTTGGCCGCTGCCGCCCGACCGTGCGCGTATCGAAGCACAGGCGCTGGAGATTCACTCGCGCCTCGTGCCGGAGCATACGCCGCATGTTTATTTCTATGACCCTGATATGTACCTGACGGCGATGCAAAACCTGAACAAGCACCTCATTATGCGGAAGGGCTTGATTCAGGGTATCAAGTACCCGCGCTTTGCCGAGCATATCGGGACGTTTATGGCGCGGACGCTGGGGAGTACCTCCGACCTCGTGCTGGATTACCGTGCGAAGAAAATGGAAGTGGCGCGTTTCATTAACCCCGAACTCTGCAAAATTACTGAGGATTTAGTCTTCACCGAGCCGTACCGCGTTACCGAGCGCAACTTGTTCCACAAGGAACTGGAACCGCAGGTGCTGGCCTTGCAAGCGGATGAGGCGCTGCGTGTCGAAGTGGCGGCGATGAAAGAGAAGTTCATGACACAGGCGCAGGCGCTGGTACACGGCGACCTGCATACCGGCAGCATCATGGTTAACCAGACAGATACCTATGTGATCGACCCGGAGTTCGCGTTCTATGGGCCGATTGGCTTTGATGTGGGGGCGGTGATCGCCAACCTGCTGTTGAGCTACGCCTCGCACGAGGTACGCACGGCTGATCTGGCGCAACGGGCGGACTTCCGCAAGTATCTGACCGACACGATTATCCAACTGTGGCATGTGTTCGTGCGCGAGTTCCAGCCGGTATGGGATCAGGTTGACCCGATCAACATGCCGAAGGGTTACCAGCAGAACTACATGCTGAACATCCTACAAGACGCGGCGGGTATGGGCGCGTGCAAGATGATGCGGCGGGTGATCGGCCTCGCGGGGGTGGAGGACATTCGCGGCATCGAAAATGCGGATGATAAGGCGGTGGCGGGCAGTCTCGCGCTCAATATGGCTCAAGCGCTCCTCATGAACCGCAAGCAGTTTACGACCATCGAAGAAATTGTTGAGGTGGCGACGGGCGCAAAGCCAACGTATCCGTGGAAGTAGATTAAAGAAACTCGACGTGATTTGTCATTTCATCTGCTTGGAGTACATCGTAGATGAGGACTAGACCTCGTATCACATCTTTATTAGAACGTGTTCTGGGTTTGTAGTAAACAATACCTGCGTGTGGAACTTGCTTACTGTGCAAGATCAGGAAATCTTCGTCTTGGGTTACGAAGACACGATTTTCCTGAAGTGCATATGCAATTTGCTGTTCGTCTTTAAAGCCGATATGTCCTGCTTCGGGGGTTGTGATGACATCGATGTTGCGGGTGCGTAGCCCATCCGCAACTTCTCTAGGCATATTTTCATCAAGGTAAAAGCTTATTTTATTGGTCAAGATTTTGCAGGCTGTTGAGTTTTACTTGCAGCTTCGACGGATTTTGCTGCTTTATCGTTTCTGCCGTGCGTTCACTTTCGAGGATGTCGGCGCGGATTTCGTCGAGATGCTCAAAGGCATAGGTGAGGGCGGCATGAATTTGCGCTAATGTGAGGGAGTAGGCGCTGGCGATTTCATCCGCGCTCATGCCCAGATGCTCATGCCAGATATACACATTTTGAACGGTGATGCCGTGCCCCGCGATACAAGGTTTGCCACCTCGTACGCCCGGGGTGCGGGTGATGTGTGCAGCAGTCACATTATAGGCGGCGGTTGGTGTTGTCATGAATACACCTCGTTCATTACTGATGTGTTCCAATCATAACATATTCCTTGAATCAAAAGGGCGAGAAACAACTTCTCGCCCTTGTTGAATACCACCATATATCAGAGATTAATTCAGTCGCTTCTTGGCTTCGTACATGACCATGTTGACGATGCCCATCAAGCCCTGACCCTTGCCCATCGAGATTTCCTTGCCGAACAGGTTAAACACGATGTCGGTTTGCAGCGAGGCGACCTTATCCAACGGCTGACCGGAGCAGGTTTCATCCAGCACGGCACACATGGCCTTGGCGGAAAGCCCCTGCGGGTTCAGCACATCGAAGTAATACTTAATCGTCCCATCGGGGTTATCCAGCGCCCAGACGAACGCCTCGGACTCACAGGCGGGTACGCGGTGCGACTCGTCGTAGGGTTCGGTGGCGATGTCTGGCGGCACTTTGGCTTCGGGGAAGCGGTCGGCGATTTCGATGAGGTATTCGGCGCGTTCGTTGCGGTCGCTAATCATCGAGAAGTCTTGAAGAATGTCGTTGAGTTTGTCGGGATAGTTGCTCATGCTCGGCTCTGGCCTTGTAGGTTACAAAATTTCGCGCATATTACCATATTTGGCAGCGCCAGTCATAGGAATTTGTTGGTCATGTCATCAATACACGGATAACAATACAGATGCAGTATCGGTTAGATGACATAGACTCGGATCAAAATAAGATGTGTTGCTTTGTCGCTGGAGGCTAAAGCCATCCAGCTAACCACCGGACAAGTCCACTTAAGGGACTTCAAAATACAATGCCTTAAACTGATAACGTTCTTTGGTCTAAGCCTTTGTCGTCTAACACACGCTGTATCCCTAATGTCTGACTTGGCAACCGTATATCGTTTATGAAACACAGAGGAGGGTGTGAACCCTCCCCGTGATGCTGCTATTCTATTGACGTATTCAGCCAACGATGGCTTACACGCTCTTTTCAATCGGCACGTTGACCGAGTTACCCCATTCCGTCCAACTGCCGTCGTAGTTGCGGACGTTCTTGTAACCGAGGAGGTTGGTCAGCACGAACCACGAGTGGCTGCTGCGTTCACCGATGCGGCAGTAGGCGACGATGTTATCATCAGCCTTCAAACCTTGTTCGCCTTCGTAGATGGCCTTGAGTTCGTCGGCGGTCTTGAAGGTGCCGTCTTCGGCATTAACAGCCTTCGCCCACGGGACGCTCTTTGCGCCGGGGATGTGACCGGCGCGGAGTGCGCCTTCCTGCGGGTAGTTGGGCATGTGGGTCAGCTTACCGCTGAATTCGTCAGGGCTGCGTACATCAACCAGCGGCAGACCGGCTTCAACGTGCTTGAGCACCTGATCGCGGAAGGCGCGGATTTCGTTGTCGTTGCGTTCCGGCGCGGTGTAGCTGGTGGCGGTGTAGCTCGGCACTTCTTTGGTCAGTTCGCGGCCTTCTTTTTCCCACTTCAGGCGGCCACCGTCCACGATCTTGGCGTTGGTGTGGCCGAACAGTTGGAAGACCCAATAAGCGTAAGCTGCCCACCAGTTGTTCTTGTCGCCGTAGAAAATGAGGGTGGTGTCTTTGGTGATGCCGATGCGCGAGGCCAATTTTTCGAAGCCGTCACGGTGGAGGTAATCACGGCGCAGCGGGTCGTTCAGGTCGTTCGTCCAGTCCACCTGCACCGCACCGGGGATATGGCCAGAGGGGTAGAGCAGGGGATCTTCGTTGGATTCGATGATGCGGATGTTGGCATCATTCAGATGTTCAGCCAGCCATTCAGTGGAAACCAGTACATCGGGGTTGGAATATCCACGGCTTGCAATGTCGCCCATCTTTGAACTCCTTTTTACCTTTATTAGGTCGCTCGATAATCATAACTTTTAACATTACGCCGGGCAATCCCAGCGTTTTACAGCTACCGACAGTATCTCTCAGACGAACATTTCCCCCTTCCATCCCACAAACAAAAAGCCGACCTGCGTAGGTCGGCTTGGGTTGTCCGTTATCCGTGTTACTTGCGGGTTACAACCGTTACTCGTCCGAGCGCAGACGTGATGAATCCTGTGTACAACACATACACATGCCACAACACATCATTACCGGATAGAGATTAGAGTTGCTCATGGGGTAAAATATAGCGGAGGAGCATTAGAATGTCAACAACCACTCACGCCCAACCGCTTGCTGATCGTGTTCGCCCGAAAAACCTTGACGAATATGTGGGTCAAAAGCACCTCGTCGGCAAGGGCAAGCCGCTGTACATCGCCATCATGCAAGATCGCATTTACTCGATGATCTTCTGGGGGCCGCCGGGGGTGGGCAAGACCACCTTAGCGCGGATTATCGCCAGCGCCACCAACCGCCCATACTTTGAACTGTCGGCGGTATCGGCAGGCAAGGCGGAAATACGGGCGATTGTCGAGCAATTACAGGCGAAGGATAAACGCGATTTGTTCTCGCAGGCCGAAGCCAAGCAGCGAGGCAGTGCCGTACTGTTCCTCGATGAAATCCACCGCTTCAACAAAGCGCAGCAAGACTTCCTGCTGCCGTATGTTGAGGATGGGACTCTGATCCTGATCGGCGCGACCACCGAGAACCCCAGCTTCGAGGTGAACTCGGCGCTGCTGTCGCGCAGCCGTGTGTTCGTGCTGGAAGCACTGACGGTTGAGGAAATCCAACAGATTATCCAGCAGGGCGCGGACGAACTGGGCATTACCGTCGATGAGGACGCACAATCATTTCTTGCGGAGTTCGCGAACGGGGATGCACGGCAGTCGCTCAACCTGCTCGAAGTGACGGTCGAACTTTACGCCCAAGAAACCAAAACGGTTACGCTCGACGACCTCAAAAATGCGCTCCAATCCAAGTTTCTGCGCTATGACAAGGGCGCGGAAGAACACTATGACACGATCAGCGCATTCATCAAGAGTATGCGCGCCAGCAACGTGGACGCGGCGCTGTATTACCTCGCGCGGATGGTGAACGGCGGCGAAGATCCCAAGTTCATCGCCCGCCGCCTCGTGATCTTCGCCTCGGAGGACATTGGCAACGCGCAGCCAACGGCGCTGGTGGTGGCGAACGAGGTGTTCCGCGCGGTGGAAACGATTGGCCTGCCGGAATGCCAGTTCAACCTCGCTCAAGGGACGGCCTATATGGCGATGGCTCCCAAAGACCGCACTTCCGGCGATGCCTATTTCGCGGCGTTGGAAGATGTGAAGGCGCAGGGTAACCTGCCGATTCCGCTGCCTCTGCGGAACGCACCCACCAAGCTGATGAAGGAACTGGGCTACGGCAAGGGGTACGAGATGTACTCGACGGATGACCTGCTGCCGGAAGCGTTGAAGGGCAAGAAGTATTATAAGAAGTAGGCTATGAACGCTGATTTGTTCGCCTCTATTGCAAATATCATTGGCTTCACCGAAGCCGATTTGGCGGCTAATCGGTTAAGTAAGCTGAGTGACGCGCAAGGGCAGAAGCTAAGAACAAAACGGCAGGGTTGGCTTATCCTTGCCGGTGTCGCACTCATCCTCGGTATCGGTCTTTTTGCCAGAGCCGTCTTTGACAACGCTTTAACCTCATCCGAAAAACTTACAATTGGCATTCTGCTTTGTCTTGCGGTCGCCGTCGGCTTGCTCTACATTTGGCTTAAGTGGAGTCAGTATGCCACTGATCTCACTCAAGGTATCGCAGCGGAAGGTGAGTTGGCACTCGTTACTTATATCTATCGTGGTAATCGGGTTTATCTATTTCGCGCCAATGGTGTTAAGTTTCGCGTAGACAAAGTTCTTTACGATTTGCTCACTGATCGTTCAAATGAATTTCCTTCTTGCGTGGTTTACTATGCGCCTCAAACTCGCACACTATTGGCATTAGAAGCGTTTAATGGGCGCAAGTACTATAAGAAGTAGCGTATAATAGGGCATGGAATGATGTGTGGGAGGCAATTATGGAACGTGACCGCATTGGCGACATGACGATGAGTGAGTTAGTGTCGGTGATACAGCGGGAAGTGGATCACCGGATGCGTTTTATCAAAACAACTCGTTTAAACGAATTTGCATCCAAAAGTGATGCCCGAACCACCGATGAAATAAATGAGTCAATCAAGCGCCGCCGCGTTACACCGACACCGAATACACCTTCAACATTAGAACTGCTGCGGGAAGATCGTGACCGATGATTCATTATGTGGTAGATGCGAGTGTTGTGATTCAGCACTTTATTCCTGATACTTTTACATTTAATGCTGATTCACTGTTTGATGAGATCAGCAAAACCCTAGAAATTCATGTGCCGGAATTTTGCTTGCTGGAATGTACCAATGTGCTTTGGAAGCAGGTTCGATTCAATAATCTTACTGTTGCTGACGCAAAAGCATCTATCCAAGATTTGCTACTGTTACCCATTTATGTTGAGCCAGCCCCCTTGCTGCTCCAACGCGCCCTCGAAATTGGTGTAGAACACCAACTCGCTGTGTATGACTCGACTTATATTGCTCTCGCCGAACGCCTCGGTTATCCGCTGGTTACTGTCGATGCGCGGCAAGAAACTGCGGCGCGTGCGGTTGGTATTGCGCTGAAACCAGTTACTGACTTTCAATGATTAATGACTTGAATAGCCTATCAAAGCCATTTAGCGGTTTTAAAGACTTTATATTTGTTGGTTAATAATTTCTTCGTGACGCTTGATTTCACTGTGTTTTTCAGAAATTTCCGAGGTCAGTTTGCTTTCAATATCAGCTGCGGTCTTAGCTTTTTTTCGGGTCGAATATGCACTTATTCCAAACATTATTGCGGCTAGCCACGATGCTCCGGCGCACGTAGTAGTGTCAGTAGTAGTCGAGGTTGAACTTTTTGTACTTGAAACTTTGTTAGTAGAGGCAATATTCCCAGACCCTAACGAAATTGCCAAAAAAATGCATACAACTAACATTATTAGAGAACTTTTAGCGCCTGCCTGAAGTTTCTTTACTGACGCTTTATTTTTCTTATCCTGCAAAGGATCAAGTTGATTTTGTAATTGTGATACATCGGATTTTAGACGGCTAATTGCCATTTCAGATGCAATTTTGCTTTTTGCCTTAGCTTCTTGCTCTCTTCGAAATCGAATATCCTCAGCAATAACATCAACACCAGTTTGTACTCTCGCAATCGCATCCATCACTGGTGATAAAGAAACGATGCCATCTCCTCTTTTGACTACATGCTCTGCACCACAATGCGAACATGCAAAACGGTTGAGATCAGATGTTACTTTTAACTTGCCACCACAATTTGGGCAAGATAAGGTTACAAAATCCGCCATAGGTATAAACTCCACTTATAGTTGACTTTTGATTCAAATTATACCTTATATCCCTAATTGAGATAGTATGATTTGTCCGCTTCATAAATATTTCATAGTTTAAGAATGTGGTGTTTTGTAAATTGGTTGGTATTTAATTCAATGGATTATTTACAGCGGTGATTAGTACCTCATACCCTGCGCTGCCCCAGCATCCACTCCCACACGGCCGCATCCTCATAGACCTTCGCCCAGCAGTCGTGGTTGGTGTTCGGGAAGATCGTGAGCTTGGGGCTGCCACCTGCATTTTGAACAGCCGCGATCATTTGCAGCGTGTGGTCGGTCGGGTTGGTGTCGTCGATGTCGCCGTGAAAGGCCCACAGCGGTGTATCTTTCAGCCGTTCCGCATATTCGGGGAAGCCATCGACCTGCGGGATGCGGGCGCAGATGGGTACGACCGCCGCAAACCGTTCGGGGTAGCGCGAGCCGAAATACCATGTCCCTTCGCCGCCCATGCTGAGTCCTGATAGGTAAACGCGCTGCGGGTCGATGTGGAGCGTGGGCAGCAGTGTATCCAATAACTCGATGATGTTGGCATCCTGCGTCGGCCAGCGCACGTCGTCAGGGCACTGCGGTGAAAGGACGACACACGGGAAATCCGGCTGCTGGTCAAGCAAATAGGGCAGCCCGATATGCCGCACGATCTCCACATCCGTCCCGCGTTCGCCCCTGCCGTGCAGAAACAAGATGAACGGCCAGCGCTGGTGCGTGTCGGCTGCGTAAGCATTGGGCAGGTGGAGCAGGTAGCGGATAGTCGTGCGGCTGCTCAGTGTCCGTTGGTGTGATGTTTGTACCATGATGTCCTCGTTCAACGCCTCTGTGCTTGCAGCCAATCCCATACTGCGGGGTCGCGATAAACGCGATCCCAACAAAAGTGGTCGGCATCCGGGAAAATGGTCAGTTTCACATGGCCGCCGCAGTCATGGAGAATGCTCGCCATCTGTTCAGCTTGTTCAGCCGGAACCCGATCATCCTTTGCGCCGTGAAAAGCCCAAACGGGGACATCCTGAAGCGCACAGACCTTCTCTGGAAAACCTTCTACGGGAGGGATGCGCCCACAGATGGGCAGCAGCGCCGCGAAACGGTCGGGATAGGTCGCGCCGAGGTGCCACGAGCCTTGCCCACCCATACTCAAGCCGGTGAGGTAAACGCGCGAGTGATCGACCCGTAAGGCATTAAGTGCGGAGTCCAGTAGGGCGATAACGTTGTCAATTTGTTCCGGCCAGCGGGTATCCATCGGGCACTGCGGCGACAGCACGATGTAGGGGAAGTCGGGTTGTGTCTCGATCAGGCGGGGCAGACCATGCAAACGGATGATGTCGGGGGTATCGCCGCGTTCACCGCTGCCGTGCAGGAACAGGATAAACGGCCACACCTGTTCTGTATCCGGTGTGTAATCATCCGGCAGATAGAGCAGGTAGGGCATGGTTACGGAATCGGTGATTTGAAAGTGATGTGCGGTTTGCAATTTGGGCTTCCTTGTTTGCTATTCATCCAAATCATCCCACTCGCCGTCCTTGCCCTTTTGCTTTTGCATGACCGGCGCTTCGAGGGTACGTTTGGCGGCTTCGGCGAGGGCGGTGGCGAACGCTTCGTAGTCTTTGAGGGCGAAGGCATAGGCTTCACCGCGCGTCTGGAAGCGCACCAACCCGTTCGCCTGTGGCGCGTCCAGCCGTCGCAAGGCGCTGATCTGCTGCACACTGTCGAGCGGGATGAGGTTTTGTACGGCTTCGTCATGGAGGACGAGTAGGTAGCGCGGCATCAGGTAGAGCGATACAGTGGGTTCCAGCGACCATGCGCCGTGAATATCTTGCTCGGCGGGTTGGGCGGCGGTTGGCCCGTGGTGGATGTAGGGTCGGCGGCGACGGTAGGCCGTCACGAGCGCCGGATCAACCAGCGGCTTGAGGGCGCGAACGAAGTCCATCATTTGCACCTGCCCCAGCCATAATTTGACCAGCACCCATTCGCGTTTCAATTCCACATGCAGCCAGATTTCGTTGCGCCCCGGCCCGTAGGCTTCCGGTCGCCCAAACCAGCGAACATCCTCTGGCGCGAATGAGAAGATGGCTTCGGGCGGGGTTTTAACGGGGTAGATGGCGATGGCTTGCGGCGAGAAAGTGAACATCACGTTTTGCGTTTTGCCAGCTTTACTGTTGATGGTTTCGAGGGCGAAACGAGTCGGATAGAGGTGGAACAACAGCATATCGGGCTGCGCCTGTTGCAGCGTTTTGAGATGGTTGTAGACAGCCGTTCGCAGTTGCAGGTGGCGGATACCCCGCACCGTCATGAACGCGATCCCGCCAATAAAGACGGCTGCTATCGCCCAACCGATGACCATCCCGATTTCCATGCCAACTCCCCTTTGAACCGACCGCAGCAAAACAAAAGGCGCGGTTGCCCACGCCTTCTATTATCTAACGACTAGCGTTTAAAGACTACCAGCCTAATAACCGAGCTTCCGCAGGTACTCACGGTTGCTGCGGGCGCTGCGGCGCGGGGCGGCGAGGTCGTCGGTCAGCACGTCCTGCTCGACAATCGCCCAACCGTCGTAGCCGAGCGACTCCATGTGTGCCAAAATCGCGGGGAAGTCCACCGAGCCTTTGCCAAGTTCGCAGAACACACCCGCTTGGGTCGCCTCGCGGTAGTTGAGCTTCTCTTTAATGCACAACTCGCGGATGTTCGGGTCGCAGTCTTTGAGGTGCAGATAGCGTACCCGTTCGCCGTAGGTTTTGACGGCTTCTAGCGCGTTGCCGCCCGCATATTCGTAGTGTCCGGTGTCGAGGCATAAGCCCACCAGTTCGGGGTTCGTGCGTTCGAGCAGGATGCGGGTTTCTTCCGGCGTTTCGACGTAGCCGGCGCAGTGGTGGTGGAACATGATCTTCAGCCCCAACTCGTCATACACCCGCCGCGCAATCCGGTTGACACCCGCCGCGAACACATCCCACTGGGCGGAGTTCAAGGCCGAGCCTTTGCGCCGTCCGGCTTGGGCGAAGAGTTCCGGCACGCTGCCGTTGTCGTCCGCCAGTACGATGACCTTCGCCCCGCAGGCCGCCAGCAGTTTGCCGACTTTGAGCGCGTGTTCTTCACCCTCGGCGTGGGCATTCGCGTCCACCAGCTTGACCGGCACATACGACGAGAGCAGTTGTAAGCCGCGTTTATCCAGTTCCGGTTTCAGCACAGCGGGGTCGGTCGGCAGGTAACCCCACGGGCCGTACTCGATGCCGGTGTAGCCGGTCTCGACAATTTCATCCAACACCTGCGTATAAGGGTATTTGGGATCAATATCCTTGAATTCATAAATGCCCCAGCTTACCGGAGCGTTCCCCATACGAATAGTCATGACGTATCCTTCTAAAAGATATATTGAAACGCCCCTCGAATGTGCCTGATTTAGCGCATTTTCGCAACTCAAATCATCAGAATTGTGGTTATATGGTGTCACAATTCCGTTAGGGTTTGTTTGAGTTTATTTTTCCCGCGTCAGCGTAAACCCGCGCAGGAAGCTCTCTTGCAGCGCGAGGAACATAATGAGCGGTGGAATAGACGCGATGACCGCTGCCGCGAGTGCTACACCCCAATTGCCTGCATCCAGCGCATTCACCGTAATGCCCTTGAGCGCGACTTGAACGAGTTGGCGTTGGTTGTCGTTGATGATGAGCAGCGGCCACAGGTACTGGTTCCACACGCCGATGAACTGGATCATCGCCAGCGCACCGATCACGTTCCACGACAGCGGTATAAGAATGCTGCGGAGGTAGCGGAAGGGGCCAGCGCCATCAATTTGCGCCGCGTCGTTCAGTTCGGCGGGAATGTTCGAAAAGTGCTGCCGGAAAAGCAGTGTTCCGGTAGCACTGGCGAGGAAGGGTACAATCAGCGCCTGTAAGGTATTTGTCCAGCGCAACTGCCCCATGAGGCGGAACAAGGCCACGATCAGAATATCAGTCGGCATCATCAGCGTGAGCAGTACAAAGATGAACAGCGGCCCTTTGAGCGGGAAGCGGAAGTAGACGAACGCCATCCCCGCCAGCAGCGACGTAATCGTTTTACCGAGCGTGACGGCCACCGCCACCACAATCGTGTTGCTCATCAGCCGCACGAGGTTGCTGGTGTTCCACGCTGCGGTATAGTTTTGCACGATCTGGTCACCGGGCATGAGGTTAGGCGGGTAGGCCATAATCTGTCCGAGGTTTTGCGTCGATTTGATAATTGTGAAGATCATTGGGAAGCCCACGATGAAGCAAATCACAATCAGGGCAAGATGAATGAATATTTTAGGACGGGAGCGGCGGGGTGTGACCACAGCACTACGCATTGTAATTAACCCTCTTTTCGTTGGTACGGAACTGCATGATGGTCAGGAAGGCCACCAACCCGAACAGCATCACTGATTGGGCTGCCGCCAAGCCGGTGTTGTGGTTGACCTGTAAATCGCGGTACAGGTTGTAAATCAACACGGTGGTTGAGTTCGCCGGCCCCGGCCCCGCCAAAATATCAATTGTCCCGAACACATCAAAGAATGAGTACGTCAGGTTGGTGATGATGAGGAAGAAGGTGAATGGTGAGAGTAAGGGGAAGGTGATCTTCCAGAACCGCGTCCACGAATTCGCGCCGTCAATCGACGCAGCCTCTAGCAGTTCGCCGCCGACGTTTTGTAACCCCGCCAGATAAAAAATCATGTTGTAGCCGAGGTTTTTCCAGATGGCGGCGGCAATCACCAGCAGCGGCGTAAGGATCGGGTCGCCGAGCCAATTGGGGCGCGTGCCGAAAATGTTGCCCCATGCGTAATTGATGACACCCACCACCGGATTGAACATGAACAGGAACACCACACCCACAATCGCCGGTGAAATAGCATACGGCCAAATCAGCAGCGTGCGGTAAATGCGGATGCCCTTGATTTTTTGGTTGGCGAGTACCGCAATCCCCAACGACAGCGCCAGACCGCCCACCACGATAATCGCCGAAAAGACCAGCGACCGCACGAGGACGATCAGATACTGACCTTTAAAAAGGGTTACACCGGCTTCGGTACGTGTAATTTGCGGGTCGAGCAGGCGTTGGTAATTTTCAAGGCCGCTGTAGGTGAGGTCAATGCCGTTCGGAGCCGAACGGTTAAAGCTCAGGCTAAAGGTGCTGAGGATCGGGTAATAAAGAAAGCAAACAAGAATAATTAACGTGGGAATGAGTAGTAAGTAAGGCAGCCACCGATTCCGAAAGTACGACTGCATCTTAAAATGTCCTTGTCACATAAGGGTAGTGTGTGCTACGGCTAACCTCTAGCACGCACACGTTCGATACACGGCCTAATAATGCGATGGGGCAGGCCATCGTGCGCCTGCCCCTAGAATACTGCTCAAACAATGCCCGTGCTTACGGTGACAAACGGCTGTTATAGTCTGCTAACGCCGCGTCGGATTGTTCCTTGGCACTCGCCAATACCGTGTCGATGTCCTCACCGTTAGCAACCGCTTGGATAGCCTGTTCGGTGATGTCACGAATCTGCGGGAATGGCCCCATGATCGCGCCAGCGGTCGCGCTGCTGCCGTTGACGGCTGCCAGTTGGTCGATGGCGGTCTTCTGGCCGGGGTGCGAGGTGAAGTAATCTTCAGCTTCCAATGCTTCTTGCGAGCTGAGGGTGATCGGCAGATAGCCGGTGCCTTTGTGCCAAACGGTCATTTGCTCAGGAGCCAGCAGCCACTTGATGAAGTTGACTGCCGCCTGATTTTGTTCATCAGGGTGACCTGCGCCAATCCACAGGCTCGCGCCGCCGATGATGACACCCGCGCGGTCGATGTCGCCGTTCGCGGGGAAGAAGCCGGTACCGAGTTGGAAGCCGGAGGTTTCCGCGCCAGTGGTGAAGGTACCCAACGCGCCGGTGCTTTCCACGATCATCGCGGCCTGTTTGGCGATGAAAATCTGGTTCGCGCCTTGGTTGTCGTGCAGCTTACCGGTGTACGTCCAGTAGCCCTTGTCGTTCAGGTCTTTCCAGAAGGTCATGATGTTCTTGGCGGCATCACTGGTGAAGTTGGTTTCGGTTGCGCGGTCGTCGCGTCCGTTGCCGTTGTTCGCCAGTTCTTGGTTTTGCAGCGCCATCCACTGTTCGAAGTACCAACCATAAATCTGCATACTGATGCAGTTCGGGGCAGCGTTCGCGGCTTTGATGGCTTCGCAAGCGGCTTCCAATTCCTGCCAAGTCGTCGGGGGCTTTTCAGGGTCAAGTCCGGCTGCCGTGAACATATCCTTGTTGTAATAGAACAGGGGAGTGGAGTTGTTCCACGGAATCGAGTTCAACTTGCCACCAACCGAGAAGTAGCTGATCAGCGGTGGGAGGACATCGGCCTTAATGGCTTCCAGTTCTTCGGCGGTCAGCAGGTCTTCAACGGGGGTGAAGAAGCCCGAGTCAATCGCCAGCGGGGTGCCGAGGTCGAAAATCTGGGCGATGTTCGGCCCTTGTTGTTGACCGGCAGCTTGAATGACGGCGTTCAGGGTTTCGTTATAGTTACCCTTATTCTGCTCGACGACGACCACATCCGACTGTGAGGCGTTATAGGCCGCCACGAGCGCGGTAACCTTTTCGCCGTTGTTGCCGGACATCGCGTGCCAGAAGCTAATTTCGACCGGCTGCGCCATGACCACGCCTGAAACACTCAAGGCAATGGTGGTCACGAGAACGCTCAGCATACACAGTAACAAACGTTTTTTCTGCATGTTCTTATCTAACTCCTCTATAAAGTGGCTTTGCAGCCTTAAACGATTCACATAGTATTTTAGGAACAGTCGATTAATGAAGTTGAGCAGCATTGTTAAGAAATCATTATGCAAGATTAACCGTAATCATGCAAATGATGGTGGAGTACTCGCTGCCTATTATATTTCGATACAAGTATCGGAGGTTTTTTTCGGCTATAACGGATATGTCAAAGGAGCGATTGCTAAAAATATCGGGTTAATGATATTAAGGATAATTGTTAAAAGTAGTCTGTTTTATGTTAAATGTTAGCGGGTGAGCATCCAAAAGTCGTTCTATTGCCTCAGCCGCCGCAGGATAAGCTGGATGTCGCCGAGCGTGCCGAACCCTGCCACAGCAGCCAGTGTGAACACCACGAAGGCGATCAACGCGCTTCCTATACTTTGGCTGTTGACCACCGCAAGCAAGGCAGCCAGCGCCGCCCCCCAAAACACCAGCGCGGGCAGTCCTGCCACGAACACATAAGCCGGTGTGCTAAGGTCGTTGGGAATATCAACGTAGCGGCTGCTGACGGCTTTTGGTCGCCTGCCGATGAGCAGCAGGGCAAGAATGTGCAAGAGTTCGTGGGGCGGGCCAAAAATGCGGTAAAGCGCGTCCACCGTTAGGTTGCTACCCGCGATCAACGAGGCGGTCGGTCAGGTAGATCACCAGCCACGTCATCCCTATCGGTATCACAACGGGCAGGACGAAATCCAGCACGAAGCGTACAGGCCACGCCATCGGGATCAGCCGGGCGAGGTTCAAGCACATAAAGTAAAATGCGCCGACCACCAGCGTTCCAGCCGTTGCCGCAGGGCGAGTTTTCAACGCCGCACCCATGAACACACCGATCATCGCCATCATGAACGGTTCGAGAACCATTCGGATGATCGCCACCGCGAGGCCGAAGATGAATGCGGCGCGTGTCACCAGCGGGTACTCGTTCATCGACCACATCGTTCCGTAATGCGAGATGAGCAGCGGCGTACTCAGCAGCGTTACCCCCAGCATCAGCAGTCCCAAATCCTCAACTTGCCGCCACATGGACGCTGCTGCTTTGCTAAAGATGATCTCGCGTAGGCTGAACGGTGTACTGCGGAGGACGTTGAGCGTATCGTTTTGAATTTCATGGGTCATCGAACGTGCGCCCGCGCTGCCGACCAATATCAGCAGCCGCGCGTACACCACCATCGCGAATGGCAGCAGGATAATCGCCGCCGTCACCGTCGGTAATGCGAGTTCGATAATGAAGGGGAAGGGCAGCGTTAGGGCGATCAACACCGTTTGCACGACAAACGCCTGCCGCATAAACTCGACTTCCGGCAGCATCGTGCGCCACGCCACGCCGAGTTCCCGCCGGACGAGGGGGTTGGTTCGCCGTGACCATACGGGCAGCCGACTGTCAATGTCCTTGCCATGCTCGGTCATTTTAGCGAGTCGTATGTTGGTGCTGACCTGTTCGACCATAGCCCCTCACACATTAAACTTACGCATAAGTATACTCATAACTTTCTATTTTTGTTCATCTTCCTTATTGGAAGGTTGATGGATACGATTTATCGGAATCAGACTCACACGAGGGTATTGATGCGGTTGGTTTGTATATTACCGGGGCAAAGGTTCAACAACTGGAGAGTTCAATGCGACGCTTCAATAAGACCCTGATGGTTTTTCTTATTTTAGTTCTGCTGCTTGTTGGCGTACTGGTGGCTGCCTTCGTCACCTTCACCTTCGCGCGGATGTTTTACGCGAATGAAAACGCGGTGCGTCTACAACCGCTTGGGCTTTCTAACTACCCTTTTGACCCAGTACCCAAAACGCCCGGCCTCAAGCGAGTCGTGTTTTTTGGCGACTCCCGCGCCGAAAGCTGGACACCGCCGGAGAACGTTACGGGCTACGAGTTCATCAATCGCGGCATTGGCGGGCAAACCACCGCCCAAATTCTTGGCCGCCTGCCGTACCACCTCGCGCCGCTCGAACCGGATGTCGTGTTGTTGCAGCTTGGCGTGAATGACCTGCGAACCGTTGCCATGTTCCCCGACTCGCGTGGCAGCCTCATCACCGATGCGCTCGCCAACATACAGGCCGTCATTCAGCAGTCCACCGACCTCGGCGCAACCGTGATTCTCACCACCATCTTCCCGGTATCCGAACCCACAATCGAACGCCGTATCTTCTTCTGGTCGGACGACATCGCCCGCGCCACAGAAGAAGCCAACGCCGTGCTGCGAGGTTTCGCTGCGGAGAATGTGCTGATCTACGACACCGATACCGTCCTGCTCGACAGCGCAGGCCGCGTCCGCGTTGACTATATGCCCGATACACTGCACCTGAACGCGGCGGGTTACGACGCGCTCAACGTTGGTTTAGCAGAAATGTTGAACGACTTAAACGAATAATAAGAGAGGGGTTTTAATCCTCTCTTATCGCTAGACATCCCTTCATCTTGTTGTTCAGCGGAAGGTGGCGCAGTTCTCACCGACGAGCTGAACACCGTCCGCGTCTACCCAGCCTGAAACCGGCTTGCCGCCGTCCAGTATCGCCAACATCAGATACCAATTGTCCCCGTCGCTTGTCGTTTGCTGGAATAACAACTGTGCGGGCGTGTTCGGCGCGAGGTTGTTGACCAGCAGCGATTCGCTTTCGCTGCTCGAAGGACTGGAATAAACAGGCACGCTGTTGTCAGAGGTGTTCACCACTGTACAGGATGCGACCGCCAGCGCGGGTGGTACCACCGTCGGCGGCACCACATTACTGGTAGTGGGCAGCGCGGTGGCTGGCTCTGGCACGAATTGGGCGCAATAGCTGGTGATGCTGAATGCGTTACCGTCAACCCATCCCACTAACCCCGGGTTCTTGAGCAGTTGAATGTAGTACCACGCCGCCGAGTTACGCGATTGATTTTCCATATCTAAAACCAGTACATTGCTATTCGGGTCTACACTTCCAATCGCAACCGCGTTTCCCGAAAGGTTCGGGCGTGAGAAAAGCGGTGCCGGTTGGCTGCCGGTAACACCGCTGCACATAATCTCTGGTTTTAAATTCGTGGGTTCAATGCCAAGGACTTCGCTTGATGAAACCCAACCCTGTGTCTTGTCGCCAAGCACCACCAGCAGCCATAAACCGTCTGGCGACAACTGGTAAATCCCTACAGCCGTGTTTTGTGCCAGCGTCGCAATAACCGACGCATTTTCGCTTGGCTCATCGCGCAGCGCAGCTCCTTCCACCTTCACAAACCCTGAGGGCATGAGTGAAGCTGTTCCTGCTGGCAGCGCATTTGCTGGAATTTCAGCAGCATCCGCCGAACGTGCCAATGTGAAGTTAACGAGGCACGAGCCAAGAACCTGATTTTGTGTGTCAAAGACCACGAGCCGCAGCCCATAATTGTTTGGCGGGAAACTGCCCAGATCAAGTTCGCCAAGTGTTCCTTCACTTGGCACCGGTTGGTTACTGCTAAGGAGTTCAACATAATTGCCGCCGGTCGCCAACCCGATCAATTCCAACCGGTACGCCCCAAACTTTTCACCTGTTGCAATGCCGGTAACCTCAACCTTCCCGGCAACCACAGCTTTACGAGTCGGCGAAAGAATGACCGTATCTTGCGAGTCGCAGGCGATCCCTGATGATCCAACCAAATCCTCACTCGGAACAGGTACTCCTGTCGGTACGCTGGGTATCGGCATGGGTGTCGCGGTGGCTTCCATCGCTTGCTGTGCAGCGCCAACCATCGGGAAGGGTGTTGGGGTCGCCAGCAGATCACTCGTGCCGCTCATAGGTACAGGCGTGGGCGTAAACGTCGCTCCGGCATCCGCGATAGCAACCTCAACTGATGCAGATGCAGGTGTATTGAGTACGATCACAAGGTCTTTGTATTTGGGGCAGTTTTCGGTAATCAACTGCAATCCTGATTTGATAATCTCGAACACGGCTTCGTCAGGATTGAAGGCGCTGGATGCGGTCAAGGCACTCCATGCCGTGTCGCAGTCACCAATGTAGAAACTCGCCAACCCGCGCTGGTAGTAGCACTCAACCGCCAGTGAGCCGAGTGTTAAGCACTGCTCGAAATCTTTAATCGCTGTTTCGTAATTCCGCTGGCGGAAGTGTACGCCGCCTAACACCTGATAAGCGTGTGCATTCGTCGGGTCAGTCGCCACTGCTTGCTCGCAGTAACGTTCGGCGTTCGGGTTATCACCCATTTGCCCATAGGTTTCGCAAAGGCCGATCATCGCCGCCGTATTATCCGGCTGTCGTTGTAAGAACTGTTCGAGTGTCTGAATCGCCTCGTCCATACGGTTGGTAGCTTTGTATTGCAGGGCTAAATCTTCATACAGGCTGAACCGGTTCCCATCATAGGCGATAGCTTGCTCAAATGAGCGGATCGCCTCGTCGCGTCTGCCAAGTGCTGCCAGCGCCCATCCGTATGCCTGATGTGCAGTCGCGTTTATGCTATTTGCTTGAATGGCGGCCTCCGCAAATCGCAGCGCCTCGTCATAGCGACCCAGTTGTAGATGCACTTGCGACAGCACGGCGAGAAGATCCGAATCGCTGGGGTTGATCTCGTAACCTTTCTTTGCCGCTGTTAACGCGCTGTTCGGATAATCCAGTTGCAGGTTGGCTAGTGCTTGTAAGATGTACGCGCGGACATCCCCTGCGCTAATGGCGATAAGCTGCTGTGCCGCGTTGAGCGCATCTTGTGGCCGGTCAAGTTCTAGCAATACCAGCCCATAGCGGTAGAGGACGAAGTCATACTGAGGCTCTAGGGCCAATATCGATTCGTAGACCTTTGCTTCCTCTGCAAACTGCCCTTGTGTTTTGAAGTCTTGGGCTTTCATCAACTCGAAAGTGAAATTTCTAACTGGACTGGCTTCCGGTGGCACACTTGTTGGCTGCCCTACCACCCCAATGGCGGCTGCCGGTGTTGGCGTAAAGTCGCCAGCCGGTGGCACGACTGTCGGCGGCAGCGCTGTTCCCGCACTGCTCACTGACGGAAACGGTGTTGCCGTCAGGGTGGGAATGATGGTCGGTAGGGCTGTTGGCGTTTCGCTCGCCCGTCCTTGTAAACTCGCCAGCAGACCGCCGTCAGGGTTCGGGCGCATCAGCAGCGCACCAATGAATAATACCGATAAACAGGCCGCCGCTAACGTGAAGGGCAGCCAGCGTTGTACGCTCCGTTGGGGCACGGGTAGGGTAATTGTCGTCATCAGTAAATCCTTCCGGTGATGGTTGGTTGAGTGGTTCAACCCGGTAGTCGGAGGACTCAAACGGATCATTTCGCTTTCGTAAACCATGTTGATCTCGGCGAGCATTTGCGCCAGCGCCGTATCGCGCTCGGCCTCCTGCAAGATGATCTCCACCGTCGAAAAGTCACCACGCTCCAGCGCACTGCTGTACCGGAATGCACTTTTCTCCCGTGCCACTTGGCGGGCATCCAGTTTACGCATGGTCACTCTCCTGTTCGGCATAAATCACTCGCAGCCGCCCTAAAGCCCGGTGCAGCCGCACCCGCGCCGCCCCCGGCGAAACGCCCAGCGTCCGCGCCAGTGCCGCGCCATTCAACCCGTTCATGATCGCCAGCCGCAGCACCCGTTCGTCGTCTTGGGGCAGTGCCGCCAGCAGCAGATGGACATCCTCGCGCTGTTCAAATGCGTCCGGTGTCGTCGCGACTTCCGCGATCCAGTCAAACAATTCGTCGTCGCTCATCTGGCCTTCCACTTCAGGGTGTAAATCGCGCAGCAGCGGTTCGCGCTGGTCGCGTCGGGCAATGTCGTGCTGTCGCCGTTTGACGAGGTTGGCGGCAATCCCCAGCAGCCACGCGCGTGGGTGTGCCGCCGTACGGAAGCGCTCCTCGTGTTCCAGCGCCTCCGCCACCACGTCGTTCAGCAAATCATGAGCCGCCGCCTCTAAAGGCAAGTCCCGCCCGCTCAAACCCGCGCGGAACAGGTAATACCGCAGCGTGCCGAGCAGCGTGCTGGACTCGTACTCAATGAACTGCCGGAGGCGTGTTTTCTCCGTCTGAGCCATATCTTGGAATTCCTGCTTTCGGTACCGGCTGCACGTTTTCCTATAGCGTATTCACCCAACCCACCCCAAATGTTACACCCACCTTTGTTTTCTCCTCTTTCTCTGCGTCTCTGCGGTTAAGTTTTGCATTTGAATGTTGACCCGCATCTACCGTCCTGTCGGCTTTTGCAGGTACAATAGAAGCAGCAGATGTGGCTAAAAGCGTCTGCCATCATTTGAGTGTAAGGAGGGTTTCCCTCATGTCTGGAACTGAAAACCTGAGTCCCCGCGCCGCCCGTTTGCGCGAAGCCGGACACAAACTCACCAACGCCCGCTTAACCGTGCTGGGCGTATTGGAAGAAAGCGGCGGGCATATTACGTCGTCAGAGGTGTTGGATAAGGTCGAGGCGATTGATTCGTCCATCGGGCGTGCCAGCGTTTTCCGCACGTTGGATCTGCTCACCAGCCTGTCGATCATCCGCCCGACGTATCTCAACAGCAGCATGACACCGACCTATGTACTCATGCCCGATGGACACCATCATCATATCGTGTGTACCAACTGTAACCGCATCATCGAGTTCGAAAACTGCGGCCTCGGTGCCATCGCCGCCGAACTGGAAGAACGCTTGCACGTCAAACTCACCGGACACCTGCTCGAATTTTACGGCATCTGCGAGAAGTGTTCATGACGAAAGGGGATTACATATGGAAGCAATTAAGGTTAAAACCCATGTTGGTCATGATGGTATTTTGAAGTTGGAATTGCCGGTTGGCGTTTCGAATAGTGACCTTGAAGTTATTGTGGTTGTCAGTTCACAAATCACACGAGATGAAAATATGGATCGGGTAGAATGGCTAGCATTTATCGAGTCAACTGCTGGCAGTCTTGCTGATGACCTAATCGAGCGGGGCGATCAGTGGAATTAAAACTACTTCAAGTGATAGCGGACGGGATGTATCCCGTCCCTACAGAAATTTAATTCCGCATATCTATTTCAATCATGTAACGAGAATTTCTCTACACTTCTAACTAAAAACCATAACTGTAGACTGACACCTAACCATGCATATCGCTTTCAACGGCTGGTTTTGGAACCAGCCCAACACCGGCAGCGGTCAATATCTCCGCTACCTCTTGCACAACCTGTGCCGCGTCGCCCCCAATTTGGAGCTGACACTCGTCGCCCCGCCGCATAACCCCACGCCGGATGACCTGCCCGCCAACGTGAACGTCATCACCACGCGCGGCGGCAGTGGCAATCTCGGCAAAGTGCTGTTCGAGCAGCGTTCATACCCCGCCGCCGTCAAACAGTCCGGCGCGGATATTGCCCACGTGCCGTATTGGGGGCCGCCGCTGTCCTCTCCGGCGAAACTTGTTACTAGCATCCTCGATGTCATTCCGGTCGCGCTGCCCGAATATTCCAGTGGCTTTCGCGCCCGTTTATATACCTCGCTGGTCACGGCGGCCTCGCGCGGCAACGCCCACACCATCACCATCAGCAACGCCGCCAAAGCCGACATCGTGAAATATCTTGGCTTGCCGGAAGACAGCATCACCACCACCTACCTCGCCGTCAACGAGAACTATCACCCGCGCATGGGTGCGGAACGGGATGCCGCAGTTCGCGCCAAGTACGACTTGCCCGACCAATTTGTGCTGTATATGGGCGGCTTCGACATTCGCAAACAGGTCAACCAACTCTTGCTGGCCTATACCTATGTGGGGCAGGCCGAGGGCGATAATATCCCGCTGGTGATTGCGGGGCGTGAACCGGAGTGGGGCAGCCCGATGTTCCCCGATCTCCGCAAGTACGCCGCTGAACTCAACATCACCGACTACATCCGCTGGATCGGCTACATCGACGAGGCCGACAAACCCTCTCTGTACCGCCTCGCTGATGTGTTTGTTTACCCCAGCATCTATGAAGGCTTCGGCCTGCCTGTGCTGGAAGCGATGGCTTCCGGTACGCCAGTCGTCGCCAACAACGTGTCCTCCATTCCTGAGGTCGCCAGTGATGCGGCTTTCTTGGTGGATGAGGGGAATGCGAAGGCGATGGGCGGGGCGATCATCGCGCTCCTGCTTCAGCAGCCCTTCCGCGACTCGCTCATCAATCAGGGGCTGGCCCGCGCCACCCACTTTAGCTGGCGCAAAACCGCCAAAGAAACCCTCGCCGTCTACGAAAAAGTCATGGTGATGTAAACCCTCCCGCAACCGCTTCGGATAATGGTTGTAGATGCCTTGAATGAGCGAACAGCAAACTGCTAAATTGTTCTTAAAATGACTGTATTATGGGATTTTGTTCCCTCCCTGTTACGACGGTTCAGGGGACGACACTTTTAAGGAAGGGAAAAAGGATTAACAAAAAGGAGTTCATAGGGCATATTTGGCAGTCACCAAACAAACCAAAGGAAGCCACTATGAACTCAGTGCTACTGTACCAGTGGAATGAAATGATTGACAAGGGATTTCCACAAATGGGACGCTGGCAAAAGCAACTCCTAGGGGAATTCAGCTATGGGGTGATCTCGGCACAAAGTTGCCGTTTGAACACAGTGGCACAAGAACTGACCGGCTGCGCGAATGCCAGCAGCCAAGAACGGCGGATGCAGCGCTGGTTAGCCAACGACCGGATTGAGATGAAACCACTGTTTGGGGTGTGGATTGATTGGGTGTTGCGCTTGTGGGGAAAAGCACCGTTGGTGATCTTAGTGGACGAGACCAAACTCAGCAATCATGTGGCGGTCATGATGGTGGGGGTCGCCTACCATGCCAGTGCTATTCCGCTGATTTGGCGGGCATACTCGGTTGAGGACTATCCAGAGGAAGGCCAAGTGGCACTGATGAACGAATTATTAGCCGAGTTACGCCACCACATCCCGTCCGACCAAACGGCTTTGCTCCTCGCGGATCGGGGCTTAGGCACGTCACCCGCTTGGCAGGAACGCTTGAGCGATACGGGTTGGCAATACTTACTGCGGGTTCAACGCTCGACCCTCATTCGCCTGCCCGGTCAAAAACCGCAACCGCTGCGGCGCTTGGTCGCTTATGGACACATGTGGAGTGGACGCGCTCAAGTCTTTAAGAAAGCCGGTTGGCAGTGGAAGTGGGTTTACCTCGTGTGGGAAGTCGGCTATGCCGAACCGTGGTGCTTGTTCAGTAACCAAGCCGATCTGTCCACCGATCTGTACAGCCACCGTTTTTATCATGAAGCCAGTTTTCGGGATTTGAAAAGTGATGGCTTTCAGTGGCAGCGCTCCCGCGTTTGGTTGCCGGCTCACGTCGAACGGCTGCTGTTAGTATTGGCTTGTGCTACGCTCTGGTCACTCACCGAAGGCACTAAAGTTCACTTTCTCTATCCTTTAGCCCGTCGCCAACAACGCCTGAGCGTCTTCCGTTTAGGTCTTGATTATCTCTTTGAGCGTTTTCGCTCTCTCAAAAGTAAAGGTCTGGAACTGTTTCTCGCTCCAGACCCTCCCTTAATTAAAAGTGTCGTCCCCTGAAGTTACGACGGGGAGGGTTAGGGTGGGGTTTTACTGCGATGCTTCTTCGCCAGTATCCCGCGATACAAACCGTCGAGGTCTTTCACCAGCCGCTCGATACCGTAGCGGTCAACCATCAGCGTTTGGGCTTCATGTCCGTCCGGCGGGCTGTTCAGCGTGTCCACAATCCCGCTGCATAAGGCCGTCGCGTCTTGTTCCACCAGCTTGCCCAGTTTGCCGTGGTCGAGCAAATCCGGTAATCCGCCGACCGCTGTTGCCACCACCGGGCAGCCTGCCGCCAGCGCTTCGATGACTGTCACAGGCGTACCTTCGTTCACGCTGCTGATGACCAGCACATCGAGGTCGCTGTAAACCTTACCCATGTCCTTCTGCCAACCGGTAAAGATCACGGCCTCGCGCAGGCCGAGTTGGTCAACCAGCGCTTCGGTTTCGGCGCGTGTTTCGCCGTCCCCGACGATTGCGAACCGTGCGTTCGGCAGTTGTTCGCGGATTTTGAGTGCCGCTTGGAGGAACAGCGGATGGTTCTTAATCGGGGTAATCCGCCCGACGATGCCCACCAGCGGCGCGTCGAAGGGGATGTTATACGCTTTGCGGAAGTCGCCTGTTTTACGCGGCATCTCGGTTAGATACTTCAAATCAAGACCCAGCGGCAGCACCGTAATCCGCCCCTTGCGGGTGATGTGGTATTCCTCCGCCAGCTCCCGCCGCAGCCCATCTGATAGGGTAATGACCGTGTCCGACATACGGGCAGTAAGCCGCTCTAAAACGATGAAAAACTGGGTTTTAGTCGGGCTAAAATACCCGCGAAAGACATGCCCGTGGAAGGTGTGGACGATCACCGGAACACCCGCTAGCCACGCCGCAACCCGCCCCACGAAACCGGCCTTCGCCGCGTGGGTATGGATCACGTCTGGCTTTTCTTGCCGGATAAGCTGGTAGACTTTCCACAGCGTCCGTATGTCACGGATCGGGCTGAGTGACCGGCCGAGTTCGGGGATGATAATCGGGGTGATGCCGCGCTCGATGGCGTAGTAGCTCATGTCGCCTTCACCCGGCTCAATCGTGCCGCAGACCAGCAAACTCTCGTAATCCGGTGCGCCGAGCTGCTCGGTCAGGTGTGTAACCGCCACCGCTGGCCCCCCGACGTTCAGCCGCGCAATCAAATTCATGATTTTTATCGGGCGTTGTGTTTGGCTCATCAGCTATCCGTTCACTTGTGTTAGTCAACCGGCAGTCCTGCATCCCGCATCACTTGAGTATATTGATCCCACGCCGCATAAGCCAAGCGTTCAATCTCCGCTACGTCGCTTGGCGCAGCCTCGGTCTTTTGCTTGGTTTCCTCAATCTTCTTTTCGACCACCAGCACCGCTTTTGAAATCCCCACCAACTGCCCGATCAGCGCTACGCCGTGAAAGCGCTTCTCCAACCAGCGCCACACCACAATCGTCACCATCACCACCAGTAAGATGCTCGAAATCAAGCTGGTTGTGTTTAAAGTCGTATCGTCGTATTGAATGGCGACCATATTCCGTATTTCGCTGGTAATCACCCACAGCACGATAAAAACCACATACGGTACAGCGAAGCTCATCAGCAGCTTCTTGAAAATTGTCCCCCCGTGCTTGCGTGTATTCTGTTTGATCGCCTCGACCAACTCTTTCTCAAGTTGGATGCTGTCCTGCAATGTTCGAACTGCCATAACCTGAACCTGTCCTTAAATTCCATCCGTCACCGTATGATAAAACGCGATTGTCTCCTTGACCATACGCGCTGCATTAAAAGTTGACTCTAATCGGTCGCGCCCCATCATCCCCATATGCTGCCGCAGCGCCGCGTCCTTCAGTAGTTCTCGCAGCGCCGCTTTTAACCCCTCCACATCGCGGGGTGGGAGGAGGATGCCGGTTTCGCGGTGAATGACCACTTCCGGTATCGCGCTTACATCGCTGCTGATAATCGCGGTTTGCTGCGCCATCGCTTCCAGCAGCACCAAGCCGAACCCTTCCCACAGGCTTGGCGCGAGCAAGATGTCTAACCCTGCCATCAAGGCCGCCGCGTCCTTGCGCCAACCGAGGAAGTGAATTCGCCCCATCATTCCGGCGGCCTTCGCTTGGGCTTCCAGTTCCGCCCGCTGCAAGCCGTCCCCGACGACCAGCAGGTGCGCCGCCGGGTATTCGTTCGCAATCCCGGTGAAGGCTTCCAACCCGTAGCGTACACCCTTTTGCTCGATCAACCGGCACACCATCCCCACGAATATGCTATCTAGTGGTAACTTGAGTTCGGCTTGTAGGCTGCGCTTGGCGGCTGTTCGATCACGCGGGGCTTGGCTGATGTCAATGCCGTAATGAACCCGCTGGATTTGCTCCGGTTTTGCTCCTTCAACCGCAATGCTAAATCGCGCGATAGCGTCTGAAATCGCAATTCCGGCATCCGTCTTGCCCCACAACCAGCGGTTGAACAGCCTCACCGGCTTGCGGTAGCGGAACGCATCATCATTGTGCCGGCTGCTGATGACCACCGGTACGCCTGCCCAGCGTGCCGCTAGCGTTCCATAGAGATCAGCGTGGATCAGGTGGGTGTGGAGAATATCGGGTTTAAGCTCAAGCAGTTTGTCACGCAGCCGTTGGATTAGGCGGACATCTGCATGATGCCGGAT
Source organism: Chloroflexota bacterium (assembly GCA_020161935.1). Classification (GTDB taxonomy): domain Bacteria; phylum Chloroflexota; class Anaerolineae; order Aggregatilineales; family Phototrophicaceae; genus CFX2. Next base: position 93,208 of record JAIUNI010000008.1, on the reverse strand, counting down.
GACTATCGTCTCCGCTGGAATGCCGCGTTCGCCGAGCGCTTGAATATAATCCTGCATGGGCTTATCAGGCGTAACCAGTACGATGATTCGCGCATCAATCCCATTCTCGCGCAGCCCACCGAGCAGCGTGATAAGGTGTCGCTCGGCTCCGGCGATACCCACGACTTTCATCAGGTGGACGACGCGCATAGGTTTATGACCTGCCTTGATACCACTCGATAGTCTGCTTGAGGCCGTCCTCAAAGGCGATTACGGGTTCGTATCCAAGCAGCGTCTTCGCCTTGCTTACATCCGCCCGCGAGTGCTTCACATCGCCCGTACGACCTTCAGCATGGATAGGCCGAAGGTTTGTTCCAAGATGGGCATTGATCTGTGCGACCAGTTCCAGCAGGTTGACCCGCATTCCTGTTGCGATATTAATAACCTGCCCGTTGGCGTGTTCAGCCTGTGCCGCCAGCAGGTTGCCGTGAACCACATTCTCGACAAAGCAGAAATCGCGTGATTGTAGGCCGTCACCGTAAATTGTTGGCGCTTTTCCGTCGATCATGCTGGTGACGAATAATGGGATCACTGCCGCGTACTGCGAGGTCGGGTCTTGGCGTGTGCCGAACACGTTAAAGTAGCGCAAACAAACCGTTTCAAGGTTGTAAACGTGGGCAAAGCTCTGGCAGTAATACTCGCCGACCAGCTTGGATACACCGTAGGGCGAAATCGGCTTGGGTGGTGTCGTTTCGGTCTGCTGTTCGGATGCATCATTCCCATAAGCTGAGGATGACGCGGCATACACCACTCGCCGCACGCCTACATCCTTCGCGGCGGTCAGGACGGTGAGCGTTCCGGTGGCGTTGTGTTCGTGCGTCAGCAGCGGCTTCTCGATGCTCAATGGGACGGAAGCCAGCGCGGCATGATGAAAGATGGTATCTACGCCTTTAAAGATCGGTCGCAGCGCATCCACATCCGTAATGCTAACTTCGTGAAACTCGATGTCGCCTTTGAGAGCAGCGAGGTTGTCACGCTTGCCGGTAATGAAGTTATCGACGATGCGGACTTTATGCCCTTCTCTAAGTAAGCGCTCGGCGATGTGCGAGCCAATAAATCCTGCGCCCCCGGTCACGACATAGGTTGTGGTCATGCTGATTTCCTAAGACTGTGGTGATGGCGGTGGGGTGGGCTGCTGCGTGGGTTTTTGGTAGCGCAGACGTATCCACATCATCAATATGAATAAACCGGCTAAGAATGCTAATCCGGCGATGCCAACTTTGAGCGCAATATCTGGCGGTGCTGCCCCGACGATTGACCCGATTGCCCCGAAAATCGTGGCTGCTCCGTAGAGAATGAACAGCGTTTGCCGCTGGCTGAAGCCGATGCTCATCAGGCGGTGCGAGGTGTGATCTTTACCGGCTTGGGCAGGGGAACGCCCTTCAAGCAGGCGGGTAATCACCACCAGCGTAATATCAAACAGCGGAACGGCCAGTACCAGCAGCGGGATCATCCACGTCACATTCAGCGGCTGCACCCCGAACTTGAGTTTGATGCCCAGCACTGACAGGATAAAGCCCAGCACCAGCGCGCCCATATCGCCCATAAAAACGCTGGCAGGGTTGAAGTTGAACACGAGGAAACCCACCGCGCTGCCCATCAAGGCCGCCGCCAAACTGGTGACGAGCGTGAGTTCTTGTGAGTAGGCAATCACGACGAAGTAAGCTGCGGCAATGGCACTGATACCAGCCGTTAAGCCATCCATATTGTCCATGAAGTTGGTGGCGTTGGTGAGGGCGAGTACCCAGAAAATCGTCACCGGAATATCAATCCACGGCGTACCGAAAAGCTGGATGCTGATCCCTGCCGCAATCAAGCCCAACGCGGCGACGGTCATCGCGACGAGGCGAATGCGAATGCCGAGGTTGTAGCGGTCATCGAGCAAGCCAACCAGCGCGAGCGCGGCGGCTCCGGCGAGAATGAAGCCAAACTCCCGCAGGTGCTGAGGTGGGCTAAACAGGAGCAGTGACAGCGCGAGCGCACCGTAAATCGCTAGCCCGCCCATCAACGGCTTATGGTCATTGTGGATTTTACGCTGGTTAGGTTTATCCACCACGCCCAACCGCATGGCAATTCGTCGTGAAACAGGGGTTAACCCAAGTGAGGCCGCGAACCCGAATACCAGAATAGGAATGAACTGCAAAGCATCCATAAAAGTTAGGCTTCCACCTTTCGCACGGAATTATACCTTAAAAGTGAAACGGCATTAAGTCGTAAGCCTGTTTTCGGCGTGGGGCGACCGGGGATAAGCCTTGCCTAATTCTCGTGTTCGTGATTGTCGAAACAGCCTAAATGACTTTATGATCGGATATAAAAGGGATGATGTTAGGAGGTTTAATAACGCGCGTGGTCAATGCACTCTCTCAATCGAAAAGTCGCGATGAAGTCCGGCAGGTTCTGGTTATCACTCTCATTCTGAATATTATCGTAGCGGTATCCAAGATCGTCATCGGCGCATGGAGCGGTGTACTCTCGATTTCAGCCGACGGCGTGAACTCGCTGGTGGATGCCTCATCGAACGTGATTGCGCTGTTCGCCAATCGCCTTGCCAACCGCCCACCAGATGCAGATCATCCCTATGGTCACCGGCGCTTCGAAACGATTGCCGCGCTGTTGATCGGTGCGTTTTTACTGCTGACAGCTTTCGAGTTGATCTCCACTGTGATCGAGCGTTTGCAAGGCGCGGGCGAGCCGTTAGAAATCGCGCCCTTAGCTTTTGGGGTGATGGTCGCGACGCTGGTCGTCAACATTTTCGTGAACACCTATGAAACCCGCGCTGCCAGCCGTCTCAACTCGGAACTGCTGAGTGCGGATGCCGCCCATACCCGCTCGGATATTTTCGTGACGATTTCCGTTCTGGTGAGTATGGGTTTGGTAGCGGTGTTCAAGTGGTCGTGGGCGGATACCGCCGCGACGATTGTCATCATTCTGTTTATCCTCAAGGCCGCGTGGGAAGTCCTGAGCCGGACGACGCGCGTGTTAGTTGATACCGCACCATTTGACCCGGAACAGCTTACTGAGTGGGTACAAGCGCTGCCGAGTGTCGAGCATGTAGTACGGGCGCGCAGCCGTGGCTCGTTGGACGCGGTACAGGTGGATATTGATGTGCAGGTCGCGCCCGCGATGACTGCCGCCCAAACCCAAGCGATCAGCAGTGCGATCCGCGCCGAACTTGAACAGAAGATCAGCGGCTTGGCGGAAGTTGAAGTTCACTTTGTCCCTGCCGAAACCGACGAGATTGATTACGCACTGCTCACCCGTGCGCGGGCGGATGCGCTGGGTTTAGCGACTCACGAGGTTCACCTGCGGGAAGGGCAAAAGGGGAAAGTATTAGAGATGCACGTCGAGGTGCCAGCCGGACAAACCCTCGAAGAAGCGCACCAACAGGTGAGCCAGCTCGAAGCTGATGTATGCGCTCATCTACCGGAAGTGGATGAGGTGATTACCCACATCGAACCTGCACCTTCGCACGTACCGGTCACCGATGGCGATCAGCGCCAGCAGTTGACGCAGTTACGGACGCAAGCGGCTGAACTCTTGCGGAGTCACTTCCCGCAGGCGGATTGGCATCACTTCGAGGTATTCCCGACACTGATGGGCTTTACCTTGACGATGCACGTTACGCTGCCCGCCCAAATCACGGTTGAGGCGGCGCACCAGATCGCGGAAAGCGCCGAAACCTTGCTGCGGGCGCAGATTCCGTTATTGGAACGCATCACCATTCATACCGAACCGCCCGATTAGCCGACTTTGGAAGTTAGCGGTGCAGCAGCGACGAGGGTTGCGAGCATTTGCCCTTCGTAACGCTGCCGGAGTTCGGTGGGTAAGAATTGAAACGCGCGGATCGCCTTGCGGCAGGTTGCCCGCCCGCAGTGGCAATCCATTTGCCAATAAGGGTCAATTTCGGTAGTCGAGTAGTCCATCACGATTTCTTCATGCACGGGAATATCGCGCAGGGCGACCACGTTCAGCCCCTCGGTCACGATGGCATTCGGTTCGCACGAGTGGTTCATGAAGTTCATCGGATTCGATTGGTCGGGGTCGAGCCACAATTCTTTGCTGACCCCAATCCAGTTCGGCCCAAGTAGGGCGAATACAGCAGAGTACTCATTACGGACAAATTTACCGGTCACGGTGTAGATGGTTTCGCCAGCCCGCAGCGGACGCAAGGAAAATATTCCAACGTTGTCGATACTTGAGGGGGCGACGTAAATGGTTTTGGTAAGCCATTGAGTTGACATCAATTATTGGTCCCGTTGCTGTAATAATGGCTGAACTTGTCGCTGGTAAGTTGAATGATAGATGGTGAATTACCCCCTATGATTGGCTTTCTAATAGGGGCGCTTTATTTGTCGCATCGACCTCATTCATGAGGAGCAGTTCAACGACAAAAGTACCCCCTTTATCCTCATTGGGTTCGAAATGAATACGCCCGTGGTGGCGCTCGACAATTTCCTTCGCAATCGTCAACCCTAAACCGGTGGTGACGGTGCTGCCTTCGCTGGTGCGGAAGAAGGGCTGGAAGATCTGTGAGGCTTGTTCCCGCCGGATGTTCATACTGCTGCTGCCGATGCGGATAACCGCTTGATCTTGAGAACGGGTAAGCTCCAGCTTGAGTTTGCCGTTGGGGGGGGTGAAGCTGATGACGTAATTGATGATTTTGCTCAAGGCTTGGGTGATGCGGGCGTTATCAACCATCACGTTGAGTTTCTCGGTCGTGAAGTTTTCTTCCCACTCGATTCCTTTGGTCGTGGCAAATGGGCGCTGGTCGGTGCTGATGTCGTTAAGCAACTGACCAAGCGATGTGAACAGTTCATGTAACTCGATGCTGCGTTCCCCGTAGCGGGCAACGTCGAAAATATCCTCGACCAATTCGGTCATCTGCCGGGTCACTTTATCAAGCACGCCGAGGTATTCATCCGCGCGGTCGGGGCGCTTGCGGGCGAGATAAAGGTGGGTGCGGAAGTTCGCCAGCGGGGTGCGGAACTCGTGGGCGGCGTGGGTAAAGAAGCGATCTTTTTGATTTTGTAATATCGCGAGTTCTTCCAAGCGGTGCTTTAGCTCGGTTTGGGATTGCTCGGTTGAATTTAAGAGCTTGTTGATGACCTTTGACAAACTGGAGAGTTCATCTTCGCCGGTTTCAACGACCCGTTTGTGCAGGTCGCTGCTTTCGCTAATGTCGACAACGCTGCGGCTGAGGGCTGCTATACGCGAGAGTACCGAGGCTTCGAGTATGAACAAGATCGCCACGCCAAAGCCGAGACCAACGAGAATGAGGAAAATGATGAAGTATGACAGGGTTTGTTTGCCCTGCTGGTAAACACTGCGCGGCATGTCAATCCGCATAATGAGATCCGGTTCGCCCTGCATGTTGCTAATGATGGCATAACCGGACTGTTCGTTATCGGCAATGGTTTGAACGAAGATCGGCGAGAGTTGACTGAGCTGTGTTTTGGCTCTTGAAACGTCTTCCGGCAGGCCGGTATCGTTGAAGGCGAACACGCGAACTGGCAAACCGAGTGTTTCGCCAATCAAGTGAACCTCTTGGTCATCCAAGTAGCGACCGAGGATGACTGTGCCGTTGGGCGGGCCTTGAATGTCGCTTTTGAGGATTGGCGCAGAGGCCACCATCAATTTTTGACCCCCAACATCCACTATCCCGGACTTGGTATTGAATTCTTCATCTGTTGTTGTGAGCAGCGGGTCGTGGGTGAGGATGTCGATCACATCAGCCGGGATGTCTACGGCCTGCTCGGTGGCGAGATCGTAACTGGAGGCGTTAATCAATTCGCCAGCCTTGTTCATGAACAGCATCATGTTCAGGTTCAGCCTGACGAACGCATCGCCCGAAATGGCATCTTCGACGAATTCAGGATACTCACCATCGGCGAAGGTATAGGTGTCGTCCCAGAATGCCCAGTCGATAATGATTTTTTCCATACTTTGCAAGCGGCTGGTGAAGACATTAATCGCCTGCTGCGTATTATGGTTAGCGGCATCGTTATCCAGTTTGACGTAACTTTGGAGGATGACCAACTGCGCGATGATATAAACCAGCAAGACCATGCCCGCGATCATGAAGCCAGTAATCAGAAGCGTTTTCTTCCGCAGCGTCATACCTATCCTTTAAATGTATCTACGGCGTTATATTAATGGTAACATAAAAAAATACAGTTCGCTCGCTTAACCAATTTGAAAGTTGTAAAAGTTTTGAGCATATCAAATGTTTAAATAAGGGTTGTGTTAATTTGTATTCATTTCCATCCGGCTGGTTAATACTTGTACGCGGTTTTGCTGTACGGCTTTGGCTTGACTGATGACGAACCGTTTTGCCCACAGGGGGGAATGGATGGAAATCGTTTCGGTAACGGTGCTTCCCGAATCTTGCTGTTCAAGGTCGAAGGTAAAGATGACGCGAACGTTTAGCGGTGCTTGTACTTCCGAGACAATTTGCTGATGCGGAATGGTCAGCGTCATGACGACATCCAATGGGTTTCGATAGGGTATGAAGCCTAAAAAGCGGAACAATTCGACCGATTTATATTGAACAAACCGCTGACCGTGGAGATTTGTATCCCACTGGACATCCGTTAGTGAAACAATCAAAGGTGATAACCCGATGTAGTTGGTAGGTTCTGACAGGTGCTTATATAATTTGTCGGCAGGCGCTTGAATGCGATAAGTGTATTGGAAAGTTGTGACAGATGTCATGTTTTGGAGCTTCATTTTTCTAAGCTGCGTATTATTAGTATACAATTAAGTGTTGGTATGTTCCCCATCAAGTTTCCCTTATTTACTTAGAAAGCGATTGTGATGCCAGTCGAGACGGAACTCCCGGAACCGCCCCATTTAAGCGATGCCGAACGGAACGCTATGCGTGCTTATATTCAACGCTGCGAGGTTCGGCTTTCGACGCTGCACCGTGTCGCGACGGCGTTCATCGGTGGAGCGGGGTTGCTGCTGCTGATCCCCGTATTTTTTAAGGACGCATTCGACAGTTTACTGGCTGTGATTTTGACGCAGATTAATAACCCTTTCTCCACGCTGGGGACATTGGGGGTCGTACTCACAGGTATCATGTATCTATGCTTGTTTTACCCGCTGTTCCTGTCGATGGCGATCCCGCTGTACGGTGTTTACCTGCTGCTGAAGGACATCACTCACTTTTACTTTACGATTTATACCCCCGGCTTTTCGGAGGATTTGCTGAACCCGACTTTCGCGCTGACCGGTATCATGCTGCCCGTTGATGAAGCGCCGGTCGCGAAGGCCGAGGTGATGCGCTACCAGTATAACGCGACGCAGATGGGTTTTATGATCCCGTTCAGTCGGGAACGCAGTGAACTCTACTTCGATACCATTATTAAGAATACACAGGGGCATATCATCCCAAAGTCGCGGCAGGTGACAGAACTCAACCGATTGGGGGTGCTGCCAGCGCAATATGACGAGGATAACGTTAACCGTTTTAACGCGGCGCTGGGCTTGGCGCGGTCGCTCGACCGGACGCTGACCGAAGAAGTGGCGATGACTGAGATGTCCCTCGTCCGGCATGTGCTTTACCTGCGTCGGTTGGTGCTGCGTTATGTGAAGACGCTGCTGATGTTCATCTGGACGACGGTGGTGGCGTTCATGCTGCTGCCGTTTCTGAAAGACTCACGTTTTCCGCCATTCGTCCTGTTGGGCGCGGGGTATGCGGTTTGGGCGCTGGCGGTGATGTGGATACTCGACTTCCCCTTGTACTGGATTTATAAACACCGTTACTCCGAGCGACCGGAGGGGCAGGTTGACCCACAGTTGAGCCTGATGCAAGACCAAGTCGAACGCTACTGCAAGCTGGCGATTGTCTCGGCAGTGATCGGGCTGCTGCTGGCGATCCTCTCGCTGGTAGTGGCGTGAACCCTCACCCCTAGTCCCTCTCCCTCAGGGCGAGGGGAATCATACTGTAAACCTCGTGTTCAGGTATTTGTAACTTGAAAGCAGGGCTTTTCAGAAACCTTCTCAGGACAAGGGACTTTAGAAGCTCTTTCTTTGATCAAAATCACTTATGTTAATGAACTCAGCCAGTTAGGCCGTAGGCGCGGCGGATGAAGTACTCCAGCAGCCCATTAGACAGCAGACGGCGCGCCCACGGGAGCAGGGTTTCATCGCCGCCAGCGACGGTGTAGCGCAGCCGAGGCTCCGGCTGTTCGATGGCCTTGAGGATGACACGGGCGACTTTCTCTGGCGGTGGGCCGTGCTTCAGGTTATGGGCGTGAACAGCGGCGACCCGTTCACGAACACCATCGTAAGCGGCTAACAGGTTGGATGGCGGCTCGGACGCGATGCTGGTGTGAATATCCCCCGGTTCAACTAACGAAATATGGATGTTGCTGGCGTACAGCTCGTAGCGGAGCGAGGCGCTGTAGCCTTCGAGCGCGTGTTTGCTGGCGGCGTACAGGCCGAGGTACGGCACACCGATCAAGCCAGCTAGCGAACTGATGTTGATGATGTGACCACGACCCGCGCGGCGCATGTGGGGCAGCACGGCGTTGGTCAGGCGCATGACCCCGAAGAAGTTGGTTTCAAATAAGCGGTAGGCATCGGCGACGGTGGCTTCTTCGACCGCGCCAGAGAGCGTGTATCCGGCGTTGTTGATGAGGACATCGAGGCGACCGCTGCGGCTGATGACTGTTTCCACACAAGTGTTCACCGACTGCTCATCGCGTACATCTAACGGGAGCAGGGTGAAGCTGTTGCGTGTTTCGGCCTGCGGTTGGCGGCTGGTTCCGTAGACGGTGAAGCCACGTCCGGCGAGCAGGGTGGCGGTGGCGAGGCCGATGCCCCGCGACGCGCCGGTAATCAGGATGGTTTTTTGCAAGTCACCAGTCATGAGTCGCCAATCACCAGCTTTTCATATCAAACGGATAGTGGTTTCAATATTACTGATCGTGCAAAAAATGCACAAAATGCAAAACAATCCGCCGAAATGGCAGGCGGGAAGCTCCCTCACATCCGCTGAATTGACATTTTGTGGCGGCGGGAGGCTCGGCTGTATCCGCTGAAATGGCACTCCTTCGGCGGAATGACGGGAGCAATCCACCGCTGCACACCTTTCGGCGGATGCACGGGAGTAAGCCGCCGAGAATGCAAAATGCGATTTACCACAAAGGCACAAAGAACACAGAGAAAAGGCAGAGAGAAAGTATTAACCGCCAAGTCGCCAAGAACGCCAAGAGGATACGGAGAACGATTTAACACAAAGACTCCAAGTCACAATGACGCAAAGATAAATACAGATTAGCACATTTCGGGGGTGAAAGGGTGAACATTTGGTCGCTTTTTAGCGGTGACTTCACCAACCTTTTGAGGGAGTTGAATTGTTAAATCGGTTGGTGAATGGTTAGAAAGTGGTTTGTCGTGTTAGGATGCCTATCTTAAAGAGGAGGTGCGCGATGGATATACACGAGGTTAATGAGGCCGAGATGCCAGCAATGTGGACGTTGTGGGTGCGGGCGCTGCACGATCATCCACAGGCGTTCGGCGCACCTTACGAATGGGCGCGTGGGGTGACGGATGAGCAGAGCCGTGACCTGCTGCGAAATATCGTCGCGGGTGAGGGGTTCTTACTGGGTGCATGGGTGGAGGATGCGCCGGTGGGAATGCTGCATTTTTCGCGGCAGCAGGGCGAGAAGTTCCGGCACAAAGGCGAAATTGGCGCGGTGTATGTGATGCCGGAGCAGCGCGGCGGTGGCATCGCGAAGGCACTTATTCAGGCGGCGGTTGGGCGGGCGCGAACGGTGGCAGGAATGGCAGTTATTGGTTTATCCGTGAACAGTGAGAATACGGCGGCGATCAAGACTTACGAGGCGTGTGGGTTTACCCGTTATGGGGTTGAGCCGAAGGGGATGCGGGTGGAGGGGCAGGATATTGACCTGCTGCACATGACGTTGATTATTTAGGGGGAAGCGGGAGGATCACAGACCCTCCCCTACGAGTGGTTTATCGGGTTAGCCAGCGGCGGCGGCTTGGTCGATTTTTTCAGAAAGTGTGCCGGCGGTTGGACGGGCGTAGAAAGCGATCTGATCTTTGATAAATTCATAAGTCGGCTTGGGGTTGTTATAGACCCACGCGATATTTTGGGCGACGAGACCTTCGGGTGTTAGGAGGTCGATCCAAAAACAAACGCCCTTGTAGGGGCAGGTATAAGTGCGGTCGGTAATTTTGAGGTGCTGCATGTTGACGGCTTCCGGCGCGAAGTACCAGTTGCCCTCGAAAACGCGAACAGTGCTGTGATCCTCGGCGTGAGCGATGATGTCGTTGGTGAGGCGTTCCTTGACGATGAAGCTCATGAGTGCAAATTCTCCACAATGAAGGTTGACTATTCTCAGCATAGATTGCAAAGCTAAGGTGAACCTTACGCGCGGCTTAACAGGTTGTTACATTCATGAATATCGTAAAAGGCTGTAGCGGTTGGACGCGCCGCCCTGACCATCAGCGCGGTAGGTGACGATCTCGGTGAGGCCGGTGGCGGTGACGAGAGCATCATGCTCGGCATCGTCGGTGTAGTGGCAGTAACGGAGGCTGACCGCGCCACGCCGCCAATCGAGCAAGTAATCATTCGCCTCGATATGCATATCTTCCGGCCACGGGACAATCCGTTCGCGGAAGCGTTCATATTCGTAAAAGCGCCACGCCGCGAAAACCAGCAAGCCGCCGGATTTGACACGCCTAGCAAGCTGCCGCATGAAGGTTTGGCGCTGCTCATAACCGGGGATGTGATGCAGCACACCGAGCAGGACGACGAGATCATACTCGCCGGTATCGGGCGGGTTTTCGATGATGTCGCGCTGTTCGAGGGTGACGTGTAAGCCAGCCTTACCGATGAGCGCATCGTGGGCATGGGCCAGCAGTGCGGGGCTGGAATCTATACCCGTGTAAGTGATGCCTGCGTTTGGTGAAGGGTGCAGGTTGTCGTGGAGGAACAGGGCGAAGCGACCATTGCCGCAGCCAACATCGAGGACGGATAAGGGCGTGGTGAGGTAGGGTAACAACCGCTGCCAACCGGGCCATGCGGTGCCGCGCGTTTGGTCGAAGTCGTCGGCGACAGCGGCATAGAAGTCACGGTTGATGGCGTTGAGGCGAGTGATGGTTTCAGTGTTCATGGTTAAAGGTTAAAAGGGGGAAGTCGAAAGTGAAAGGGGGAAGATTAACCACCGAGACAATGAGAACACAGAGAAAAATTAACCGCCAAGTCGCCAAGAACGCCAAGGAATACGGAAGAATTAACCACCGAGGCACAGAGGACACAGAGATGGAGAGAAAAGGAATCGCCAAGTACGCCAAGATAGGAGAGAACGCCGAGGGGAAAGGCGGAGGAGGCACGCTTCCTCGCTACAGGAGTTGTTATGAAGCGGGGTTGATTAGGGATGGGCTGGGGGTTCGTGGACTTGGTGGTCAGTGATATGCTGGAAATTGTTGACATCTACATTTTTAGGCTGGGCGGAAAACTGTTAGGCATATAATGTCGATTGCGGATAGACTTGAGATAGTACGGCAACCGTGTGGAAGGATGTGGGATATGGTCACGATTAAGCGAATTGAGCCTTCATCAGCGATGCGGGTGGGGGCGCTGGTGAACGCAATACTGTTCACGGTGTTCGCGCTGTTGTGGGCGGTGTTTCAGAGTTTGATTATCACCGGCCTGAACTCGTTGGCGACGAGCGTTACCGTGAACGGGCAACCGCAAGCGTTTGATCCAAGTGCGCTGGCGGCGGCAGGTTTGGCGACGTGCGGATGCGGTTATCTGCTGGGGGTGGTGTTTTCGGCGGTTAGCGGCGGCATCTTCGGCCTGATTATTGCGTTCAGTTACAATCTGGTGGCGAATTGGTTCGGCGGCTTACGGGTGAGCTTGGAAGGCGAGCCGGAAGTGGAAAAGCGCAAGCGGGAATTTGCCGCGTCGGGTGATGACCGGTTGAGCGGCTAAGATGCGTATTGTGAGGCACGAGCGAGTGGGGTAGTATGTTAGCTGATAGGCGAATGTTGCAACTGAGATCCCACCCTAACCCTCCCCGTAGTAACAGGGAGGGAACTGAAATCTCAATGTGGGATTGCAAACATTTTCGATAGATCGTATTTGTGGATGAATGGGGTGAGTGTTTGACACACGCATTGATAACGGGCGGGGCGGGATTTGTCGGCAGCCACTTAGCCGAGCGGCTGTTGAAGGTGGGGCAAACGGTCACGATTATTGATGACCTGAGCAGTGGGCAGTACGCTAACATCCGCCACCTCGAAGGCAACCCGAACTTTCATGTGGTGATCGAGGACATCCGCAACACGCAGGTGATGGACCGGTTGGTGAGCGAGTGCGATGTGATCTATCATCTGGCGGCGGCGGTGGGTGTCGAGAAGATCATCAGCCAGCCGATTAAGACGATAGAGATCAACATCGGCGGGACGGAAGTGGTGCTGCAAACAGCGCGGCGCTACCGTAAGAAGGTGCTGCTGGCCTCGACTTCGGAGGTTTACGGGAAAGGGGTGCGCTTCCCGTTCACCGAGGATGACGACACCCTGATGGGTGCGACGGTCAAAAACCGTTGGAGCTATGCCTCTACCAAAGCGATTGACGAATTTTTAGCGCTGGCATACTATAAAGAAGCCCAGCTACCGGTGGTGATTTTCCGGCTGTTCAATACGGTCGGGCCCCGGCAGAGCGGCCAGTATGGTATGGTGCTGCCGCGATTCGTGCAGGCGGCGCTGGCGGGGAAGCCGATCCGCGTGTATGGCGACGGCGAGCAGTCGCGGTGCTTCGGTAACGTATTTGACGTGATCGAGGCGATTTACCAGTTATCCGAGTCGCCAGCCGCAATCGGGCAGGTGATTAACATCGGCAGTCAGGAAGAGGTGAGTATCCTCGGACTGGCGCAGCGGGTGAAAGAACGGGCAGGCAGCACGTCGGAGATTGTGTTCGTGCCGTATTCGGAAGCATACGACAGCGGCTTCGAGGACTTCCGGCGGCGTGTGCCGAGCATTAGCAAAATCCAAGCTATGATTGAATGGGAACCAACTACCCGGTTGGATGAAACCATTGACCAAATCATCCACTACTACAGGGAGAAGATGAACGATGGCGGAAATCTCACGTAAGGACCTCGTGCTGGCACTCATCGGCGCACCAGCTAACCCGCGCCTCGCCGGTGTTGACCTGAGCGCATTGGATATGACGCGCTTGAACCTCGAAGGTTCGAACTTGCGCGGCGCGAACATGATGGCCTGCACCTGCCGCGAAACGATCCTGCGCTCGACCAATATGACGGGCGTGGACTGCACGACGGCACAGATGCCGTTCGCGGATTTCAACAACTCGACGCTGCTAGGGACGAACTTTAGCGGGGCGAACCTGACCGGCGCACGGCTTTCCGGCGCGAACCTGACCAACGCCACGCTGAACAGCGCGAACCTGCAAGGTGCTAACCTACAGGGTGCGAACGTCAGCGGCTTGAAGTTCGACGAAAAGACGACGTGGCCCGATGGTAAGAAGGGCAGCGCGGGCGTGCCGCTGGATTACACCAAGTAACTCCATTTTCCCTCAGAATATTTTAAGGCGTGTGCTCTTAATAGAAGCCACGCCTTTTCGATTGGATTCTTAATATTAAATCTTCCCAAAACGCTTGCTTTCCATCATTAAATTCTGTTAAACTGTGTTAAATATCGTTAACAAACCATCCGGCGATGCCTCGCAAATCCGGGTGGGGATATTCCCCGAAAGGAGTATGCAGATGAACACAGCACGCGCCAGACTGTTGGCTGCCAAGACCGCTGAGTTAATCGAGATGACCAGCATATTCCAATCCTGCTATGGCAAGGATTACCGTATGAAACCGGGAAGCCCCACACAGGCTTGGGATTTGTATCAAGCTATGTATGAGCAGCAGGTGGCGATTGGCCGTTTGCTCGATGTTGAAGCGTTGGAAAACCCAGCGTACCGTATTCCCCAATGGTGGAAGTTCCAAGAAGTCTTGGATACCGGAGTCGTGGGGGCGATGGCACAAGAGGCGTATCACCTGATCGCCTGCTGCGCGAGTTTTGAGTCCAACCCTGCTGCCAGCAGTTCGCCGGTTATTGGCTGTTCGCAGCGGGTGATCGCCGGAATGCTGCATCCCTCGACCGTGATGGTGGCGATGGGTGAGATGGCAAAAGCCTCGTAATTTTCCACAACCTGTTCTAAAGTACATCAGTCGAACGCCGGAGTAACCTCCGGTGTTTTTCATGTACAATGTTAATATGATATGGTGTATGGTTTGATGTAGTATCTGAGTTTTAATGTAGTACGAATTGAGTTTTACCATGATGCCTGATGAAAGCCTGACCGTTGTTGATAGTTCGCGCAGCCGTGCGGATGCTATTAAAAATCGTGCCTTACTGCTGGCGACCGCCAAGCGCCTTTTTGCCGAGCAAGGTGTCTCCGAAGTCACGATGTCGGCAGTGGCGGATGCGGCTGGAGTCGGTAAGGGGACGCTTTACCGCCACTTTGAGAACAAGCTCGAACTTTCGATGGCGATGCTGGATGAAGACCAGCGCGACCTGCAAGACCGCACCCTGCGACAGATGCGCGATAACGGCCCGACGCTCGAAACGCTGCAATGGTTCGTGCGAGAAGTGCTGCTGTTTACCAAGCGCAACGGCCAACTGCTGTGTGCGGGTGCGAGTGACAATGGTCCAGCGGGTTCTTTGGCGCATCCCGCCCATTGGTGGTGGCGGCAAACGCTGCGTGGGATGATCTCGCAAATTAACCCCGCGCAAAACGCCGAGTATCTGGCGGACGCGATTTTCGTGCTGCTGGATGTCCACAATATCTACTTCTTGCAGAACGAACGCGGTTACAGCCTCGAACAAATCACCGACAATATGAATCAGATGATCGAACGCATGGTGATGTAAACGGACTTTAGTCCAGTTCTAACATTTTTCTAATAGACAAGCCCTGCATAACGGTGTATCCTCATTTCTGCAAACGGACTACAGTCCACTTAAACAAGCAAATGAGGAATACACAACAATGGCTCTCTGGAATATCGACACCACACACGCCCAAGCGAATTTCGCTGCCCGCCACATGATGATTACGACCGTTCGCGGTAACTTCAACAAGATCACCGGTACCATCAATTTTGATCCGGCGAACCCGTCGGCAGCTTCGGTCGAAGCGGTTATTGACACGACCTCGATCAGCTCAACCGGTAATGAACAGCGTGACGGCCACCTCAAGAGTCCTGACTTCTTGGACATCGAGAAGTTCCCGACCATCACCTTCAAGAGCACTAAAGTTGAAGCGGCCCCCGGCGCGACCGAAGCCAAGATCACCGGCGACCTGACGATCAAGGGTGTTACCAAGTCGGTGGTTCTGGATGCTGAGTTCCTCGGTCAAGGGCAATCGCCCTTCGGCACGACCGTCGCGGGCTTCAACGGCAAGACCAAGATCAACCGTGAAGACTTCGGCCTGAACTGGAACATGGCGCTCGAAGCGGGCGGCTGGTTGGTCGGCAAGGATGTGACGATTGAGCTGGATCTCGAAGCCATCAAGGCGACCGAGGCTGCTCCTGCCTAAGTTTTGGATGTGAGATGGGGCAGGCGATGGCTTGCCCCGTATATTCTGTTAGCGATTTACTGTTAGCCAACGGCTGAGAACACATTTACTGTTAGCACAATTGGGTTTACCGTCACGGTAAGCCCTTTTTGTTTCTTTATGCGGCTTCTGCTTTTCCCGCTTGTATAGTGAGACATAGAGCATGTGATGTTTCTTCTCTACAACCGACGAAGGGATGCGATGATGAAAGCAGCAGTGCGTATCATGTGGCTGGTGGTGTTTCTGATTCCATTTGCGGCAGTTCACGCTCAAGAGAATGTACAGGCGGGGCTTGAGGCGTTCATCGCGGAAATTGCACCGGAAGATGGACCAGCCGTCGCGGTGAGTATCACGATTGGCGATCAAAAGTGGATGGCGGCAGGGGGACTGGTTGATGTGACCGGTACTACAACAGCGACCGCCGGTGACGCTTTTCGTATCGCCAGTATTTCCAAAACGTGGTTGGCGGTGGTGGTGATGCAACTGCGTGATGAGGGGAAGCTGTCTTTGAGCGATGCAGCCCGCGACTGGCTGCCGGATGCGGTTGTGACGGCGCTGGCGAATGCCGACCAAGCGACGATTCAACAACTCTTGACGATGACCAGCGGCATTCCTGAATATTTGAACGACGACTTTTTTAATGCGGTTGCGGAAAATACAGCCGCGACCTGGACACCGGAAGAAGTGCTTGGCTTTGCTCATGGTCTACCCGCTTCGTTCGCGCCGGGCGAGGGATTTGAGTACAGCAACAGTAATTACGTCTTGCTGCAAGTGGTTGTCGAAGCGGTTACGGGGCAGCCGATGCACGCGGTAATGCGAGAACGGATTTTTGAGCCACTCGGTTTAGATGATACTTACGTTCAAATTCAGGAAAGTGGTTCGCCTTTCGTTCATGGTTATGAAGATTTTGATGGGGATGGTGAAGCGGAGGATGTCACCGATTATAACGATGGGGCGGGGCTGGGTGATGGCGCACTGATTTCAACCGTGTCTGATATTACACGTTTTTATCAAGCGTTATTCGTGGAGCACAGCCTTTTAAGCGAAAACTCGGTACAGGAAATGATTGATGCCGGGCGGAATGACGATCAATACGGCATCGGTTTGGAAGTGTATGAGGACGAGAGTGGTTTAATGATCGGTCATACTGGCGCGGTGCTGGGTTTTACCGGCGCGGTGTATTACGCGGCTGACCTCGACGCTGTGATTGTTATTTTATATGGAAGTGACGGGATGGACGAGGCGCATATCGAACGCTTGGTAGAACTCGCGGAGGGTGTTGAGGCAGATTGACCAAAGGCAATTCAGGGGCAAGATGCGGCAACATAAATATATGAATTGAAGTGGGGATGCGTTACACTTGCGTTCCTGTTCCGATCTATTAATAGCACGCAATAGGGACTCACTTCAATGAGCATCGAAACTGATAAAACAGCTACACGCGAAATGCTGAATCCCCTGAGCAACGATATTCGCCTGTTGGGGAATTTGCTCGGTAATGTCATCCGCGAACAGCACGGAGAGGCGGCGTTTGAGTTGGTCGAGAAGGTGCGGGCGACGGCGAAGGCGCGGCGTTCGGGCGAAAAAGGCGCAACCGCTGAACTGACGAAGATCGTCGGCGGGGTTGATCTTGAGCAGACGCGGGTACTCATCAAAGCCTTCGGCAATTACTTCCAGTTGATTAACATCGCCGAAGATTTGCAGCGCATCCGTGTGCTGCGGCAGCGAGAACTGGATGGGCGGATGAGTGAGTCGATTGACGACGCAGTTCATAAGCTGCACGCTGATGGATTGACCGCCGACGGCATGAAGGCCCTGCTGGAAAAAATCTCGATCCGCCTCGTGCTGACGGCGCACCCTTCGGAAGCCAAGCGCAAAGAAGTGCTGATTAAGCTGCAACATATCGCCAACCTGATGGCGGAACGCGACCGCCAGATGCTGCTGCCACGTGAACAGCAGGCGGTCGAGAACGAGATTACCGCCGAGATCGAGGAATTGTGGCAGACGAGGCCGACCCGTGCTTCCCGCGCGACGGTGGCGGACGAAGTGGACTTTGGCGTGTACTTCGTCACTTCTACGATCATGGACACGGTGGTCGATATTTACGAGGACTTAAGCGCGTGTCTGGCGCGGTATTATCCTGATACGGATTGGTCAGACCTGCCGATGCTGCTGCGGTATGCCTCATGGATCGGTGGCGACCGCGATGGCAACCCGAATGTCACCCCTGAGGTGACGATGGAAACGCTGCGAACCCAGCACTTAGCGGCGCTGCGGGTTTATACCGATGAAGTCAACTTCCTAAGCCAGCATTTGACACAATCCTCGGATGAAGTGCCGGTGTCGGATGACCTGCGCGAGGCGGTGACGGCGGCTGGCGGGTTGGATGAACGCTTCCCGACCGAGTTTTACCGGCAGCAAATCAACCTGATTAGCGGGCGGCTGGCGCGGGACGAGTACCAGAACAGCCTCGACCTGTACGACGATTTGGCGCTAATCGAGGCGAGCCTGCGCCACAACAAGGGGCGGCACACGGCAAGCGGGGCGCTCAGTCGTCTGATGGAAAAGGTGCGCCTATTCGGTTTGTACCTCGCGCCGCTGGATGTGCGTGAGGATGCACGGATGCACGCCAGCGCACTGGAGGAAATTTTTAAGCAGTATGGACGCACCGAGAGTTACAAAGGGCTTTCGGAAGCCGATAAGCAAACGCTGCTGACGATGGAAATCTCCAACCCGCGGCCGTTGTTCCCGGCGGAACTCAAGTTTTCCGACGCGACCAACAAGATTATCTCGACATGGCGCATGGTGGCACAGGCGCACAAGCAGTACGGCAAGGCGGTGATTGATACCTTCATCGCCAGCATGAGCCAACAGCCGAGCGACATCTTGGCGATGCTGCTGCTGGCGCATGAGGTCGGCATCGAGGACGACATCGACATCGTACCGCTGTTCGAAACGATTGACGACTTACAGAACGCCCCTCAAGTGATGACGGCACTGTTCGCCAACGCCGCCTACAGCAAACATCTAAAAGTGCGCGGCAATCATCAACAGGTGATGATCGGTTATTCCGACAGTGGCAAGGACGGCGGGTATATGGCTTCCAACTGGAACCTGTATACGGCGCAGCATGACCTTGCCGAAATTTGCGAGGCACACGGTATCTCGTTGGAGTTATTTCACGGGCGAGGCGGCAGCATCGGGCGTGGTGGTGGCCCGACCAACCAAGCCATCCTCAGCCAGCCGCCGCTGTCGATGCAAGGGAAGATCAAGATCACCGAGCAGGGTGAAGTCATCGCTTACCGTTACAGCAACGCCGACATCGCGCGGCGGCATATGCACCATGTCATCAACGCCGTGATGCTGGTAACCGGCAAGCCGAGCGACCATGACGTGAAACCCGAATGGCGCGAGGTGATGGACTTCCTCGCCGCGACCGGACGGAAAGCCTTCCGCAAGTTCGTGTATGAAACCGAGGGCTTCTTGCAATACTGGCACCAAGCCACGCCGATCAATGAACTGGCAAACCTGCCGATCAGCTCACGTCCTGCCAAACGCAAGTCGGGCGGCAGCTTTAGCGATGTGCGAGCGATCCCGTGGGTGTTCTCGTGGATGCAAAGCCGCGCGATTATCCCCAGTTGGTACAGTGTGGGAACGGCGCTGAAGCAGTACTGTGACGAGCACGAGAACGGAATGGATACGCTGCGGACGATGTACGCCGAGTGGCCGTTTTTTAAGGCGCTGATGGAAAACGCCCAGCTTGACCTCGCCAAAGCGGATATGGGTATCGCTGAATTGTATGCCTCGCTGGTGAGTGACGAGACGCTGCGTGAAGGCATTTTTAACGAGATGAAACAGGAATACACGCTGGCGTGTGAATATGTGTGTCAAGTCTTTGACGAACCGGCTCTCTTGCAAAAGTCGCCCGTGATGCAGCGCTCGATTGAACGGCGCAACCCGTATGTTGACCCGCTGAACTTCATTCAGGTTGACCTGCTGCGGCAGCTCCGCGACCTCACGCCGGATGCCGAGGAATACCGCGCCCTGATGCGGAACGTGTTGGCGACGGTCAACGGCATCAGCGCGGGGATGAAAGTTACGGGGTAGTGCTTCGATGACCGATATTCAGTCACCCGCGCAAATCCTGATTACGGGGATTATGGCTTCGGGCAAGTCGACCATCGCACAGGCGCTCGCAGAACGGCTGCCGAAAAGTGTCCATCTGCGCGGTGATGTATTCCGGCGGATGATCGTGAACGGACGGGCGGCGATGGAGTCGCCCCTTTCGGACGCGGCGCTGGGACAGCTCCGGCTGCGCTACCAACTGGCCGCCCACGCGGCTAACGGCTACTGTGAGGCAGGGTTCACGGTTGTTTATCAGGACATCATTATTGGCGATCTGCTGAATGAGGTCGTGGCGATGCGGCGCGGGTGGCCGTTGTATGTGGTGGTGCTGTGTCCGGCAGCCTCGGTGGTGTTCGAGCGGGATGCCCACCGCCACAAGCAAACGTACCAGTCGTGGACACCGGAGGGACTCGATCAAGCATTACGGGATGAGACACCGCATATCGGCCTGTGGTTGGATACCTCGGCGCTGACGATTGAGCAGACGGTCGAGGCGATCTTTAACCAGTTGGACACAGCGCGCATATAAGGGGCAATGGCTAAAGTTATGCAACCACGTTCAAAATTGGACGGTTGAGTCGTTCGAGAAACCCCTTAATAACTTCCCAAGTGAGCGGGAAGTCAGGCGTGTCACCTGCACCAATGTAAAGCAAAACCTGCCATATTTCATCAGCATTTGCAGGTCGCATATTTGACTCCGTGAATGTCACAATTGCATCTTCTGCCCAAGTAACAAGTTGGTTTAGATTAGCTTGACCATTTAGATAGTCTAGGATTTTGGCTGCGAGTTTTTCTTGGGTTACCATCTTAATTGCCATCCACTATTTCATGACCTGTATCTACAGGATACTTTTGATGTCGACCTATTAATCGTCCTTGTTCCGCAGCCACGCGGCGACCTGCTCGGCGGATAGGTTGGTGGTGTCGAGCGTGAGGTCATAGTCGGTTAGCGCGGTAGTGTGGTCATGCGTCCACTTCACCTCGTCATCACTGATCGACGGCGGGCGCTGGTGATGACGGCGTAAGCATTCTTCCAGCGTGGGCAGCAGCCGCACAATGCGGTAGGGCAGGCCAGCGAGTTCGGCACGGTAGAGCGCGGGTAAATCTTTCCACAGCACGTCAAGAATCACCACTTCTAACCCCAACCCATAAAACGAACGGGCGAGTAAGCAGTTGTGCCGCACGCCGATCTGGTGCTGGCGCAAGCCCTCGTCACCCTGCCACGGCGCGATGTGTGGCTGTGTGTACATCCAGCGCACTTGGTCGCCGTCAATGACCGAGCAGGATTTGGATTGTCGGGCGTAAGCATAACCGATGGTGTTTTTGCCAGCGGCGGAGGGGCCAGTGAGGACGGTGATGAGGGGCATATTGTTACCTGATGAAAGGTTCGGCGAGTAGGAGCGCCAGTACCCCGATGCCGTCGTGGATTTCACCCGCGCGTGCCATGCGGTACACCTCGTCCATCGGGAAGCTGTGGACGGTTATAATCTCGGCGGGTTCATGGGCGGTGCTGCCGAAGGTGATACCGGTTGCGAGATAGAGATGGGCGTACTCGGTGCCGATGCCTTTGGTGGTGGCGACCTTCATGAGGAAGCGCCAATCCGCCGCCGTGCCACCGGCTTCTTGCTGGAGTTCAGCCTGCGCGGTGGGCAGCACATCCTCGGCGCGGGTGATGCCGCCACCGGAGGGCAGCTCCCACCCCCACGTTTGCAGCGGGTAGCGGTAATGCCAGAGCAGGATGATCTCGCCGCTGGTGGTGACTGGCACGACCCAAACCGCATCCGCTAGTTCGACGACGTTGTAAACCCCTTCGCTGCCGTCGGGCAGTTGAATACGGTCTTGACGCACGGCGTACCACGGGCATTCCCAGACACGGCGGGAGTCGAGGGCGGTGATGGGATGGGTTTCGGTCATGTTGGATTAACGCCTCGATTTGCGGCGGTTGGCGCGGAACTTGCGCATGTCTTCATCATAAACACCGAAGGTCGGCTTGTTCCCGATGCGTTGGGCATCACGGCGCAGTATCCCCTTAAGAAGTGCCGCGCCGACAGCGACGACGATCACTCCAACGAGTCCGCCAACCGCGAACAGGGCGGTTAAGTCGAGCGCCGGAGCAAACCGCTGTAAAACGCCGATGGTGACTGCCGCCGCGAGGAAGAACGCCAGCACCATACCTAACCGCGCGACGGTGATGAGGCCGGTGAGCCACAGGAGGCTATTCCCGACGAATGCCCCTGTGACGTGAACGAGACCGCGAAACGAGGCGGGTGTTTTCCCGCCAAACATGAAGCGGTCGTACTGTTCTAATGGGTTCGGATTGCGGCGCGGTTTGGGCATCATCGCCTCACATATTAGCTGGGTTAGCCTCAGTGTACACCCAAAAACCGCGCCGGTCGCTAAACGTCCAGAATATACCGTGCCGCCACACTGAGCCGTTCGTAGGTTTCCGGTTGGATATAGGCTTTCTGATCCAACTGCTGTGTTTGGTCGCGGCGGGTGAAGTACGAGTGCATGGCGCGGCGCGGCTTGTCGGTGGTGTTGAGCGTGCCACCGTGCCATGTATGCGAGTTGAAGATCACCACGGTTCCGGCAGGCGCGGTCACGAGGATTTGGTCAGGGTGCGCGTCAGAGGGGTTTGACATTACATCACGCGGGACTTTGCCGCTGTTTTGCGAACCGGGGACGATGCGGGTGGCCCCGTTGGACTCGGTGAAGTCGTCCAGCAGCCAGATCGAGTTGCAGACGTAATAATCATTTGGGGCGACGGCTCCACCCCAATCGGCGTGTAAACCTTGAAGGCCAGAACCGGGCAGCGCGGCACGGAAATTGAGCGACGACAGCTTGAGGTTGCCGCCGAGGACATGGCTGATGGCCGCCAGCACGCGCGGGTGGGTGAAGCATACTTCGAACAGCGGGTCTTTGTTCACAAGGTCGCTCAGGCGGGTGGTTCCGGCTTCCTGATGCACTTCCTTACCCGCGTCTTGGCCTTCGATGGCGATCAGTTCATCAAGGCGTGCAGTGAGGGCTGTGATTTGGCTGGACGATAAAATGTTGTAGAGGGGTAAAAAACCATCCCGGTCGAGTTGATCTTTTTCGGCTTGGGTCAGCGTTTGGTCGGTCACACCAAGTTCAAGAAGGGCATCTTTCGTTTGCATTAAATAAATCTCCTATTTTGTGAATGCCCACTATACCCATGTCACAGTTGGGCTGCAACCAAACCGGATATAATGGTTGGCGGTGGTTTGTCGATTTGATACTTAATGAAAACGCAAAGGAAAATTGGATCATGAAAACGCGGACAGGCAGCTTTCCAATCGGCTTTCGGCGCGGTTGGTCGGATTGGCAGAAGGATACGGCAGGGGCGATTGCGTGGGCAAAAGAGTCGGGCTTAGAGGTGATCGACATCGGGCGGGATGCTGACCGCATCGGCAAGACGATTGTGGACGCTGGCTTGCGGATCGGCTCGGTTGACCTGTTGGAGTGGGAAGGGATGATTTCGGCGGACAAGGGGAAACGCGCGGAGGCAGTCGCCCGGAACACCGAGTACGTCAAAGCGTGTGCGGCTTACGGCACGGTCAACCACTTCCTCGTGATGCTGCCGGAGAACGTCACCCTGCCGCGCAGTGAGAACTTCGGCTATATGGTCGAGAGCTTTAACCAACTTGCACCGGCGCTGGAAGCCAATAACGCACGGATTATCATCGAAGGCTGGCCGGGGCCGGGGGCGCTGTGCTGCACGCCGGAAGGCTACCGCGCGTTCTTGAAAGAATGCCCGTCGAAGGCGATGGGCGTGAACTATGACCCTTCGCACTTGATCCGCATGGGCATTGACCCGCTGCGCTTCCTGCGGGAGTTTGTGGGGCAGGTGTACCATGTTCACGGTAAGGACACCGAGTTGTTCGCGGATAACCTGTATAACTACGGGCATGAGCAGCCGCCGACCTTCGGGCAAGAGATGGGCTTCGGCTCGATGGCGTGGCGCTACACGATCCCCGGTCATGGGGTCACCAGTTGGACGCAGGTATTCAGCATCCTCAAGGACGCGGGTTACAACGACGCGGTATCCATCGAACTCGAAGATATGCACTTCAACGGCAGTGAGGCCGGTGAGAAGCAGGGCATCCTGTTGGGGGCGCAGTTCCTCGAAGGGTGCTAATCGGCAGCATCGGTTTGGGCGATGTTCGTGGCGAAGTCGCTCAGGAAGTCGGGCGGGATGCGGATGGGGCGGCCAGTTTGCAGGTCAACCCATACCCATCGCGTCCGGGCTTGGGCGAGCAGCAGGTTATCGCGCGGGCGTGTGATGCGGTAGAAACGGTCGGCGCTGGCACGGGTGGCAGCGGCAACCCATGTGCTGATCGTGAGTTCGTCATCCAGCAGGGCGGGGTGCTTGTACTCGATGTGGTGTTCACGGGCGACGGCTGCCCAACCGGCTTCCCGCGAACGCGCCAGCGGCCAGCCGAAGTGGTTGGCGACCTGCATCCCGCAGTCCTCGATGTAGTTGAAGTAGACAGCATTGTTGACGTGTCCGGCAGTGTCGATGTCGCGCCATTCCACGCGGCGGCGCAGGGTAAATGTGCCTGCGGGCTGAGGGGGCGGCGTAGGGAATTTACCGCGCGGCGGGGCGGGTTCGGTGATACCTTCCGGCGCGAAGGCGTGAATGAGTTCGGGCGGCACGATAGTCGGGCGCTCGGTGGCGGCTTCGAGGTAGACCCAATCGGTGTTGGCGGTCGCGACCAGCGTGTCGTCACTGGCTTTGCGGAACTCGTAGAAGCGGCGGGAACGCACACGGCGGAAATCGCCGACCCATGTTTTGACTTCGAGCGTGTCCCCATAGACGACCGGATGCAGATACTCGATGCCGGTTTCATAGGCCAGCCAGAGGAAGCCCATCGCATCATAGCGGGCTTTGTCATAGCCGACGGCAGCCGAGGCTTCGAAAGCGGCTTCTTCCATATAACGGGCGTAGTTGGCGTTGTTCAAGTGGCCTTGAGCATCACATTCGTAATGCCGGACTTTGAAGGTGGCGATGTGGGTAGCGGGCATGGATGCTGTTAACGGCTTTCACTCAACAGCCATGTGACGGCCTCGTCGCGTTTATCCACCGGAAAGAAGCGGGTGACATCACGGCTGGGGGCGATGGCGCGGATAAAACTATCAATGAAGGTGTAGGCTAAACCGGGGCGGTGCAGGATGACGGTGCGCCCACGTGGACGGTTGGGGAACAAGGTTTCGAGGCGGCGAAAACGCTGCACATTGGAAACCAGCCCGACATCTTTTTGCCCAGCTTGGGTGATGTCCACGATGTAGCGGTTGGTGGACTGGTCGGACGTGCTGACAAAGATATGTTCCAGAACGCGAAAGAACTCATCAATGGATTCTTTGCCGGATTCGCGAAAGATGAGTTGATGGATACCCTGTTCGGTAATCGAGTATTCGCAACCCGCGTTGGAACTTACCAGCGTCATCGGTATCTTCTCCATCCAATTACTCTTTTAGCGCCTGATTATAACAAGCAGCAGCCGACTGCGATACGGCAGGCCAACCGTCGGGCTGGTTATCTGCGGCGTATGTTCTAGAATAGCGGGTATTCAAATCAACACATGGAACAGAAGATGGATTTATTAATCGGAACGAGTAACCCCGGAAAGTTGGACGAGTTTCAAGAATTATTGGTTGGTTTGCCGCTGCGACTCCTGAGCCTGAAGGATGTGGGTTTAGGCGATATGGACGTGGCGGAGGACGAGACGACGCTGGAGGGTAACGCGACCCTCAAGGTGGATGCATATTCAAAGGCCAGTGGCTTGGTGACTTTGGCCGACGACACGGGCTTATACGTGGATGCGCTCGACGGCGCACCGGGGATTTATCCAGCACGGTATGGTGGGCCGGGGCTGAACCCGCAGCAGCGGCGGCAAAAGCTGCTCGGCGAGCTGGTGGGTGTACCGACGGACAGACGGACGGCTCGCTTCGTGTGTGTGATCGCGATTGCGGAGCCGACCACAGGCAAAACACAAACGGTACGCGGGGTTTGCGAGGGCTGGATCGCAACCGAGGAAGATGCTAGCGGCGGTGGCTTCGGCTACGATCCGGTGTTCGTCCCACAGGGCTATACGGCGACCTTTAGCGCCCTGCCGTTGGAGGAGAAGAACCGCATCAGCCATCGTGGATTGGCGGCGGCGGCGGCGGCGGCGATTTTGCGGGAGATGGCACAAGAAGATTAACCGCCAAGTCGCCAAGACCGCCAAGATTTTTTGCTATACCACTTACTCTTTGCGCTTGCGATGGCCTCATGAGTCAAAGTCGTCAATTTCACCCTGCAATTTGTGTCCAAATTAGCGACGACATAAATTGGTCTTTACGAGAAACGGACGCGATGTATCGCGTCCCTACATCCAATACGCTCACCTTTTTAATTTCTCTAGATCTGGATGCCTGCTGTCATCAGGCGAAATGTTGCTGTTGATGCTGTTGTTGCTGTTGAGAATCCTCTTTTATGTCGCAAATGTCGCAGTTGTCGGTATCGGTCGACCAGTTCTTCCCTCAAATGTCGTCAGTGTCGTCAGTGTCGCAGTTGTCAGACCGCTTAGAAACCACTTGAGAAGTTCTGAAATACCAGACTGTCCCTACAACAACGCGCGTTTGTGATGCGAATTTCGTGTAGGGACGCGATACATCGCGTCCGATGAACCCCAAACCTACTTTTCAAATGGTTTATTATGTCATGGTTTCACGCGCTTGTGGCACCCAATCCATGCCGGTGATGTCATGCTGACCGCCGAGAAAGAGATTCAACTGTGCGCCGTGTTCTTGAAAATGGCGCATGGCGTAGATCTGAAGCTCCAAATAGTTCGGTTCCATCCACTCAAAAATGCAGCGCTTCGTGGCTTGCTCATCGGTGAGGTTTTCGAAGATCGTTTTGGCCTTTTGACGGCAGTAGGCGAAATAACCTTTGATCTGTTCTTTGGTGTAGGGTGCATCCGGCAGTTTACCCCGAATGAAGGGCGGCGGTGGGGCAAAGCCTTCTTGGGTACCACCGTAGAATAGATCAGCCCACGACAGTGTGTGATAGGCGATGTACCAGAACTGGCCGTAGCGTTCGTCGTCAGGGTCTTTCCACAGGGCGGCTGTCCACAGGTGGTCGGGGCAGAGATTGAGCGCATCCTCGAACATATCCATCGCCGCGCCATATTGCAGCCAAACCGACGTTTTCAGCCATGTTTCCATTTGTGGTTTCCCTGTGGTGTGTAGCGGATCAGAGTTATCAGTGAACAGTTTACAGTTGTCAGTTTCCGCAGACGGACGCGCTGCCTCGCGTTCCTACGCAAGCCGAGACTATGTTGCCGTAGGGACAGCAGACGGGCTTCCCTTGATTAACAGCCTCACTGAGACAGAAATTATGACTAAAAAACCAGTATAGAACAAATAGGCTACAAAGTCAAGTTTGAGTTTGGTTTGAAGGGGTTCAGTTACGGTTTGTATTCGGGAACAGCGCCGGTAAAACCCTCTATGAATACACCAGCCCTTTAGAATTAGACCAGAAAGCAATTGGAGGACACCATGAATCAAAAAGAATGGATGACTGTGCCGGTATTGTTCGCTGCTGGGCTGGATGAAACACTCGATTTCTGGGAAACGCTCGGCTTCAAAAAAACCTATTATCAGAAAAGCCCTTATGGTTATGGGGTGATGAGCCGCGGCGAATTCGGCCTGCATTTTGTCCAGCAAAAATGGTTAAAGCCCGAAGAAAACCCTTCTAACTGTCTGGTGATGGTGACAGATGTTGAGGCTGTACACCAAGATTTCTCCACAGCTTTGAAGGAGAAATTGGGACGTGTTCCGAATAAAGGCGTGCCACGCATCACGCGCATCCGACCGGGACAAACGCGCTTCACTGTGACCGACCCTTCGGGCAATTGGGTGACATTCATCAAATTTGGGGATGAAGACGAGGAAATGGTCACCAAATCCGAGCAAAAGGGCGACCAAAGCCCAATGGAATTTGCGATTTCGCGGGCGACGCGCTTCCGTGAGTCCAAACTTGATTTGGCTGGCGCGGCGAAAATTCTAGATGTCGCGCTGGAACGCTATCCAGACGAGGCAAAAATCCTCATCGCTCGTGCGCTGCTGCTGCGTGCGGAAATCGCGCTGGACGTGGAAGACACCGCAACCGCCAGCGCCAGCCTGCAAAAAGTGCGCGAACTCCCTCTCAGCGAGGAAGAACGCGCCAGCCTCAGCAGCGAGATCGAACGGCTTTCTGAAATAAGGTAGGCGGTTCGCCCGTTAGGGTTTGTATTCGGTGACGGTGCCGAAGGGTTGGAAGCCGAGGCGCTGATAGATGCGTGACCCTTGTTCGGAGGCTTGCAGGATGGCGGTGGTTTGACCCGCCGCCCGCGCATGAATGAGGGGCGTGAGAGTCATATCACTGCCGAAGCCGCGACCGCGATAAGCCGCGAGGGTGCAAACGCTGTACAGGCCAGCTACGCCACCGCCGAAAACAAGCTCGGAAGCGGCAGCCGGAACGCCATCCACATAGCCCACGAACTGCCACAGCGGTGACTGAACGGTCAACAGAACAGGCGCGGCGCGTTCGTAAAAGCGCAGGACGAGTTCATCCGGCGGCGACCAGTTGGCGGCGATGACGGTGGCAAAGTCACGCAGTTGGCTAGCGGTGGTGACACGCCGGATACTGAGGCCACTTGTTGGCGCGGCGGAGGTGTCTAAATGAGCGAGGTCAGCCGCCATCGCCAGTTCGGTTTCGGCTTCCTGCAACCCCGCGTCGCGCAGCCGTGCGCCGAGGTCGGACGGTTGGTCGCCGGGGGAGAGCCACCACGAGAAGGGGCGATTAGCTGATTTGAAATGGCTGATGGCCTGTTGAATATGGATGTTCGCATTTTCGGGTGTGAGCCTCGCGGCACACACGGCATTGAAGGTGTCGCAGGGGAGGCCGCAGTCGGTCAGAATAAGTTCGCTGCTGCGGCTAACGCTCATCCCCGTTGTGCGTTCCTGCACATAGGTGAAATGCGCGGCGAGGTTCGCAGTCGCCGCGCGAGTGAGTGAGTCTAAATCGGGGAATGTCATGCGCCGATCAAGCGGCGGTGTTCGACTTTGATGCACATATCCATCACCAGCGGCAGGTTAGCGGCTTCGGCGATGCGGGCGGCTTCGTCGCTGGTGATGCCCAACTGCGCCCAAACGACCTTCGGCGCGACTTTGACGGCCTGCTCGACCACATCCGGCAGGAATTCGGCACGGCGGAACACATTCACGATGTCGATGGGTTCGGGGACATCCGCGAGTGACGGATAGCAGGGATTCCCGTTAATGCTGCTGACTTCGGGGTTCACGGGGTAAACGGTATAACCGACGCGCCGCAGGTAGCCAGCGATCTGGTAACTGGTGCGGTAGGTGCGGTCGGAATGACCAACAACGGCGATCACGCGGGCTGTTTTCAAGAGGTCATGGATAACATGATCGTTGCGGGTGATTAACATGGTACTTCCTCAAAACTACAACGCCCCTATTGTAGTGGAGATACCCCAACCATGCATGACCAAATTGTTAATCGTTGTGATAACGGAGGTAGGAATCGGGCGAAAGTGTCCCTCCGCCCGATGCAATCTGATTACGACTTGGTGTTGAGGTCGCGTGAGTTGACGAGGTACTTCACGTATTCCTCGAACTCTTTCATCTTGCCGTCTGCCAGCAACCGTGCCTGCTTCGGCCATGTCTTGGCATCGCCGACGAGGTTCACGCCGCCTTCGATTTTGACGATGCGGTAGAGGTCATCCGGCGACAGGTTGGCGATTTGTTCGAAGCTGGTGATACCGGCTTTGTTGAGCGCTTCTTTGCTCTTGGGGCCAATGCCTTCGATAATCAGCAGGTCATCGCGTTTGCCGGTGGCGCGGGCGGCAGGTGTGACCACTGGCGCAGCGGGAACCGGTGGCGCGGCTTGCGTGGTGACAGTCGGTGTGGGCGGTGGAACGCTGGCACGCGGCATGGGCGGGGCGGCGGGTGCGGACGAGCGTAAGGGCTGCGTCCGAATGTGCGCCATTGGTGCGGGGGTCGGGTCAATGTCGCCGCTAAAGAACAGCAGCAGGAGAACACCGACGATGGCGAACACCACGCCGAGCGCGATTAGTTGGATAGGGCTGAAGCCGAGGACGTTCATACTGTTGGCGACCACGCCGACGATGATGCCGACGATACCGATGGCGATGGTAATCCACGCGATGCGGCGCGGCACGTTGATGCGCTCGGTTGAACCCAGCCAGCTACGCACGATGAAGCCCACCACGACGAACACGCCGCCGAGGACGAGGATTTGCGTGAGGTCGAAGCTGAGGAAGTCACTCGCCAGCCGCCCCAAGCCGAGTACGATGGACACGATCATGGCGGTGACACCGAGGCCGATGATAACGCTGCCAATCGTGCCGGGGGAGATACTGGCGAACTGCCCCAAGAACAGCAGAACCGCGCCGACCAGCAGCAGGATGCCTAGCACCAGCACCTGCGTGATGTTAAAGGTCAAGAAGTTATCAGTGCTGCCGGAGACCAGCGCCAAGATCACGCCGACCACGCCCAGCGCTAAAATGAGCAGGACGGCTCGCCTTCCGTAATTGGGTGCAACCTGCGCGTTCATAGCGCCTCCTCGCTGCCGCAAAAGGGCTTAAAAGCATTGTATTTTTACGATCACCATTAATGAGTGGAATATTAACGTATCTAACAGGCTTCCACAAGCGGTCAAGGCCACCAGCGCGGGGTGATCTCGTCAAGGTCATTATCGGTGATCTGTTGGATACTGCTGCCGTCGCTGGCGGCAATCCAAATTTCGTAGTTGCCGTCCTGCACATCAACGAACACGATTTCGCGTCCATCGGGCGACCATGACGGCATGAGATCGACCACATCGCTGTACACCTGCCGCTGGCAGCCGTTGAGAATGGGGCAGTCCACATCCATCATCATGATGTCCATTGAGCTGTTCTGGATATTTTGCGCGGCGTAAACGAGGCTGCGGCTGTCCGGCGACCACGCGGGTGTGTAATCCTCGCCCAAATTGGTGGTGATACGGCGCATGTTCGTGCCGTCGCTGTTGATGATGTATAGGTTCGAATTGCCGAGTGATGTGTCAAAACTGCCGAGGGTATCGAGGGTGGCGACGAAGGCGATTTGCTGCCCATCCGGTGACCATGCTGGCGCGGCGTACCAGTTGTCGTCAATCGGGGTGAGGCGTGTGGCACAGACTTCAAAGGGGGCGACACAATCGACATCCATCGCGAAAATGCCAAAGGCGTTCCCGTAATTCGAGGCGAAGGCGATTTCGCGACCATCCGGCGACCATGTGGGGTCGTGGTTGTTCGCGCCGTTGAAGGTGAGACGGCGGACGCGGCGGTTGTACAGGTCTAACGTGTAAATGTTGCGCTGGTTGTTAAACGTCGGGGCATAAAACGCAAGCTGCTGCCCATCGGGCGACCCTGTTGGGCTGTAAACGCCATCAATCAACTCGATAGGTAAGCGGCGGTCAACATCCAGCAGAACAGCGGTTGCGAACGGGGAATTGACATAACTCAGAATGCGGTAGGGTAAAACACCTGCGATCAGCAGCGAACCGGCTGTCATGGCGGATGTAATGCCGCCGAGGACGAGCGCACCGACCACGGCCAACCGGAACATTTATTGGCTCGCCAAGCGCATGTGGTTCGTAATTTCGGCGAGGAAACTCGTCATGAACCCCTCGGCGGGGCAGGCGAGAACCGGATCATACACCGCGTAGGTTTGCGCCGCGTGGATGAGCAAGCCGATGCGCCCGTAGGCGTGGGCAACGACGCGCACGGTGCAGGGTTGGTCGTCAATCATATAGGCATGGCGCTCTTTAAAAACTTTGGTGGTGCCGAATAACCATTCCTCGTACAACTCGCGGAATTCCGGCAGTGGGCTGTGGGCGGCCTCGGCCCGTGCCAGCGCGTAGGCGTAGACTTGCAGCACGTCACTAAACCCCGCGACGGCGAACTCCACCTCGACATCGCGCAAGCCCACATGATCGTTGATGTAATAGAGGTATTTTTGGAACTGGCGCGTGACGGTGGTGACTTCGCTTAACCACTGCATCGGCGGCAGGCGCTGGGGTAGGGATTCCATGATATTGTCACGCAAGCTGTTGAGATGACTGCCAGCCGAATCAATGCGCCCCAAGTCGGTGTAGTCTTTGTCCTCGAACAGGTTGATGCCGAAGGCCGACGGCAGGTTATGGGCAGCGCGAAATTCTTTGATCGGGATAAAGGTGTACGGAATACCGTCGATGGTCAGGCGCACAGGATTACACTTTCATGATTCAAGGTTATGCTGATTGTACCCAATTTTATCTGCTGTGGTTGCACCAATCTGGCGGGTTCTTTATTGCTGAGAGGTCTATAAAATGGCATAATGGGGGAATTGAACCAGCCAAAAAGAGAAGATGAGAAGCCATAATGGAAACGAATTCTCCACTGAATATTTTTATCACGGGTGGCGCGTCCGGCGCAGCGCGTGAAGCCACGCGGCAGGCTGTGGCACGCGGTCATAAGGTGACGGTGCTGACAACCGGTTCGGACGGCGCGGCCAAAGCTCGCCAAGATGGTGCGCTGCCCGCGTACTCCGACCCGACCCGCGCGGGCGAACTGAAAAGCCTGTTTAAGATGTCGAGTATTGACGTGGTGATTCACCTGCTGCCACAGGCGGGTAACAGTTTTCCCGTGAAGGATGGTTACGAGGCGAATGAACGCGAGATGGTGCAAAGCGCCGTCGCGCTGACGGAAGCCGCCGAGGACGCGGGTGTTAAGTTCATCGTGTACACCAGCTACGCCTTCCTGTATGGCGACTCGCACGGCGAATGGCTGACCGAAGACGGCGGTGGTCACGGCAGCCGCGCGTTCCGCCCCGGCTTGGCGGCAGAACACCAGATCAAGTCCAGCAGCGTTCCGTCGTGCATCCTGCGGGCGGGGTTTGTGTACGGTGGTGAGACGACGGCCATTAGCTCGCTGGGTGAGGGCATCCGGCGCGGTCGCAGCCCGTACCTGGTGGACAGCCATAACATCCACAACTGGATTTACGAGGCTGACTTGGCAAGCGCGGCTGTGCTGGCGGCTGAGAAGCAGCCCACCGGCGAGATCATCACCGTTGTGGATGATGAGCCGACGAGCGCCAACACCTTCGCCGGATACTTGGCGACCGCGCAGGGCATGACCGCCCCCGGCAACAGCAGCGTACCGGCGTTTGCGCTGAACCGCGCGACCAGCGATATGCAGCGGCTGCTGTTGACGACTTCGGCACGGTTGAAGAATGACAAGGCCAAGCAGGTGCTGGGCTGGACACCGCGCTACCCGAACTACAAGCTCGGCTTGGAACAGACGCTGCTGCAATGGCGTGCGGCTGAACCGACGACGGCCTAATTTTGTACACTGCGGGGCGATGACAGGTCGCCCCATATTAATGGTTTGAATTGGAAATTTGTGACGATATGCTGAAAGCGATTTTGTTTGATTTGGATGACACGCTGCTCGACTGGAGCGGTTTTCAGGGCGATTGGAAAGCCCTCGAATGCCAGTTCCTGACCGGCGTGTTTGATTACTGCGCGGGGCAGGGAAGCAAGCTGCCCGATTTGGATGCGTTTATCGACGAGTTCCACACGCGCATCCGCGAGTCGTGGCGCTTGGGGCGCACCAGTTTGATCGCCCCGCACATCGGCAGGGTGATGGTCGAGGCGGTGGAAGCGCAGGGCGCACCACTTGGCAGCTTCACGCCTGAAGGCTTACTCAGCGCGTATGGCTGGCACGCCGTACCGGGGACGCAGTTGTTCAAAGAAGTGCCGGAAGTGATGGCGACCATCAAGCAGCACGGCATTAAAACCGCGATTGTGACCAACGCCGCCCAACCGATGACGCTGCGCGACATTGAGATTGAAGAACACCAACTGCTGCAATACTTTCCCGACTGCCGCTTATCCGCCGCAGATGCGGGTGTCCTGAAGCCGCATCCCGGTATCTTCCAACTGGCGCTGGAACGGCTGGGTGTGCAGCCGGAAGAAGCGGTCTTCGTCGGCGATAATCCGGTAGCGGATATTGCGGGGGCGCAGGCGGTGGGGATGCAAGCGGTCTTCCGCATCACGTCGCCCATGCCGCAGATGCTCAGTGGGCTAATCGTGCCGGACGCGGCGATCAACAGCTTAGAAGAACTGCCGCCGATCCTCGACAACTGGTTCCCCGGTTGGCGCGATCAAGCTGCTTAATACCAACATGCGAGACTATCACATCAATATTTTTTATAGTGAGGAAGATGCCAGCTATATTGCGGATATTCCTGATTTTTTGATGTGTTCAGCACATGGCGCAACGCCGCAGGAAGCATTGGAAGAAGTACTTGTCGCTAAAGCGGCCATTATTGAAGCCATGCTTGAGGCAGGGCAGCCCATTCCTGAGCCGCGTTATAAACCCGCAATTTATCAGGTTGCCTGAGTCATATCCTAGTTATCCTTTCTAATTACACATGCAATTTTCCTATCCTGATCGTAACCTTATCCTCACAGGCTATACTGGCCCCGGTCAACCGCTGATCGGGCAGCAGGTCGCCGACCGCCTTAAGATGCGCTATGTCAACGTCGATACGCTGCTGGAGTCGCGCGGTGATATGGACGTGGAGGATATGCAAGCGCGGTTTGGCGAAACGCGCCTCAAAATGTTGGAAGCGGATGTGATGCAGGATGTGATGCTTTATCGCGGCGCGGTCATCCGCGTCAGCGGGCAAACCCTGCTGCGGACGGAAACCGCGCCCCGCCTGCTCGAAACCGGCGTGATGGTCTGCTTGGTGGTCACCCTCGACATGGTGCTGCGGCGGCTGCATCTCTCGCTGGGTGGGCGTTACCATAACCCCAGCGAACGCTCGCTGGCAATCGGGCATCTCAAGCGCGAGTGGGCGGTGCGGAAGGTGGAGGGCGTGCATGAGCTGGATACCACCAGCCTCAACGAAGTTGAAACCATCAGCAGCGTGGTCGCGATATGGGAACAGTTTGCCAGTGGTTTGCCCGTGAACGTGCCTAAGTAGAGCGCTTGGCTGGTAGACATAACGCGCCAAGCCGTGTTAAAGTCAGTAGAGAATAACAAGTTTGTGACATGAGGTTTTCATAATGCCCAAATTAGTCATTAGTCTGGCGCAGATGAATATCGCGCTAGGCGATGCCCGTAAAAATATCGCGCAGATGGAAAAGTGGACAGCCGAAGCCGCGCGGCGTGGCTCGCATCTAGTGCTGTTCCCCGAACTGTTTTCGACCGGCTGCGCGTGGGATCAGGCAAAGGAACTCTCCAGTACGTTGAACTCCGGCGTGTTTAACGAGATGAGCGCGGCAGCGGCGCAGAACAAGATCAGCCTCGTGGGTTCGGTGTTGGAAAAGCGCGGGTTGGAAGTCTCGAACAGCGCGGCCTTCTTCGCTCCCAACGGGCGTATGCTCGGCATCTACCGGAAAATCCACCTGTTCGGCCTGATGGACGAGGACAAGTGGCTGCAACCGGGGTCGTCGCGCCTGTCGCTCGACCTACCGTGGGGCAATACGGCGATGGCGATTTGCTACGACATCCGCTTCCCTGAATTGTTCCGCAAGTACGCGGTTGACGGCGCGAAGGTCATCGTCGTCCCCGCCGAGTGGCCGATTGCCCGCGTCGAACACTGGCGGGCGCTGGTGGTGGCACGTGCCATCGAGAACCAGTGCTATATGGTGACCTGCAACGCAGCCGGTTTGACGGGTGATACGACGTTCGGTGGGCATTCGATGATTGTTGACCCGTGGGGCAAGATCGTGGTGGAAGGCGGCGAAACCCCGCAGCTCCTGACCGCCGAGATCGAACTCGATCTTGTGGACGAAGTGCGGAACAAGATGACGGTTCTCGCCGACCGCCGCCCTGAGTTTTACACGTAACCCATAAAGCCGAGCTTTTTAACACAAAGGCTCAATGACACAGAGGCACAGAGAGGATATGGTGACAAACCGTATCCTTTTTTGTTTGGTTGGTTAGGAAGCTGACTTTTGTGTAAACGGACGCACTGTCTCGCGTCCCTACACAAGTCGAGATGCTATCTTCGTAGGGACAGCAGACAGGCTGTCCGGTATTATCAAACCTTCTCAATTGGTTTCTTGAGTCAGTGCCTTCCACCACGCGCGTTCGCCCGCCAGCTTGCCAATCATGGCGAAGTGCTTGACCTGTGGCGCGTCCGGCAGGGCAGCGGCGAGTTGAGCGACCGGCACTTCGCGGAAGCCGAGGCGTGAGAAGTAATCCGCCGCGCGTGTGCTGAAGCAGTAGGCGTGATGGTAGCCTTCCGCCTGTGCCTCGTTCAGCGCGTGGTCGATCAACCGCCGCGCTAACCCATCCCCACGATAGGCTTCGTAAACCGCCAAGCTGCGGAACAGCACCGCATCGCTGCCGAACTCCAATCCCGCGCAGGCTGCCAGTTCGCCGCTTGCGGTTTCCACGACCCAATAGCGGGTTCCCGCCGCGAGGATGCCCTCGGTTAGCAGCGTGACGTGCTGGATCAAATTGAGGATGCGGTTATAGTCTCTCGATTGGGCAGGGGTGACGGTGAAGGCGGGCATGGTGGAATCCGTTCGGTGCGGCGGCAACCGGATAAGCTGGCTATAATCTTAGCGAGAAAAATCAACGAGAAGGAATAGCCCGATGAGGACTGTCACTTTTTACTCAATTCCTGAGGTCAACCATGCTCCTCTTTCATAACGGCATTATCCATACTATCGACGCAAATCAACCGCGCGTTGAAACCTTGCTCGTCGGCGATGACGGGCGCATCCTTTTCGCCGGTAAGCTGGCGGATGCCGAAGCCGCCGCTGCCGTCGGAACGCAGCGCATCGACCTCGCGGGGCGCACGCTGATCCCCGGTTTCAATGATGCCCACGTTCACATCTGGAAGATGGGGTTGCTGCTGACGCGGCAGGTGGTCGCCAACAAATTCGTTGCGCCGGACATCGAAAATATCATCGAGCGCTTCCGCGACAAAGCCGAGATTTGGCCGGCGGGAACGTGGATCGTCGGGCGCGGTTACAACGAGGCCGACCTACCCGAACGCCGCCACCCCACCCGCCACGATATGGACGGCGCGAGCCTTGACCATCCGATTGCCCTGACGCGCACCTGCGGGCATATGATCGTCGCCAACACCCTCGCGCTGCAACTGGCGGGCATCACCCGCGACACACCTAATCCCCCCGGTGGTGTGATCGTCCGCGATCTGAACGGCGACGCGACCGGCCTGCTGCAAGAAACGGCGATGGGTCTCATCACCCGCGTCATCCCCGACCCGACTGATGCCGAAATGGCGGAGGCGATCAAAGCCGCCAACCAGCACCAACTCAGTCTCGGCATCACCAGCGCCACCGACCCGCTGCTCACCCCTTTGCATCTGCGCGTCTACCGCCAGTTAGAAGCGGCGGGTGAGCTTGCTGTGCGCGTCAATGGTTT
The DNA here is from genome assembly GCA_020161935.1 of Chloroflexota bacterium. Taxonomy (GTDB): domain Bacteria; phylum Chloroflexota; class Anaerolineae; order Aggregatilineales; family Phototrophicaceae; genus CFX2. The sequence continues at coordinate 55,942 of JAIUNI010000008.1, read as the reverse complement.
GCCCATTCGCCGTCCCGATGGTGGTACGGAAACGCTGCCCCTGCCAGAACACTTTGTCAGCGATTGGCTGCGGATTGATACCGTCAAGTTCTTCGCCGATGGCGGTCTGAGTGGTGCGACCGCTGCCGTCAGCCGCCCTTATAAAGTGACCAACGAGACGGGTGTACTGCGCTTCGATCTCGCTGAACTGACCGAGTTGATGTTCGAGGCGCACCGCGCGGGCTTCCGCATCGGCACCCACGCCATCGGTGATGTGGCGATTGAGCAGGTGTTGAGCGCCTACGAGGAATGCCACCGCCGCCTGCCGCGCCCTGACCTGCGCCACCGCATCGAGCATCTTGGCCTGCCCAACCCCGACCATTACGCGCGCTGCGCCAAGCTGGGCATTATCATCGCGCCGCAAACCGTGTTTCTCGCCGCGCTTGGCACCAGCTTCCGCCGCTATTTGCCGGATGACTACCTCGACCACTGTTACCCCATTCGTTCGATGCTGGATGCAGGGCTGACGGTCGCGCTCAGTTCGGATGCGCCGGTTGTGCCGGACGACAACCCGATCCTCGGCATGAAGGCCGCCATCGACCGCCGCGACCCCAACGGCGAACCGATTGCGCTCGATCAGGCCATTACCGCCGAAGAAGCGCTTTACGGCTATACGATGGGCGGGGCGATTGCCAGCGGCGACGCGGACAATCGCGGCAGCCTGACTCCCGGCAAGTGGGCAGACCTCGCTGTTCTGAGCGCCGACCCGCTTACCACACCCGCTGCGGATTTGCTCTCCGTTCGCGTTCAGCAAACCTACGTCGGTGGCAGGCTGGTGTGGGAGGGGTAGGTAAGTTTGATCTGATAAGGTGAATAGGTTAGCTCTAGCGAAAGGTAGCCATTATGAATCTGCCAGCCGACCAACAGGAAGCCTTGCTCGGACTCTTGGAAATCCGGTTCGAGAAAAATATGACCCGCCACCCCGGCATCAAATGGGCGAAGGTACGGGCAAAACTGGAAGCAAACCCTACAAAACTCTGGTCGCTCAACGAGATGGAAAACACGGGCGGCGAACCGGATGTCGTCGGCTATGACAAAAAGACCGACGAGTACCTCTTTTACGATTGCTCGGCGGAAAGTCCGGTTGGTCGCCGGAGTTTTTGCTACGACCATGCCGCGCTGAATGCCCGCAAAGAACATAAGCCCAAGAATAGTGCGGTCAACATGGCGACGGAGATGGGCATTGAACTGTTGACCGAAGCCGACTACCGCGCGTTGCAAAAGCTGGGCGAGTTCGACCTGAAAACCTCAAGTTGGATTCAAACGCCGGAGGACATTCGCAAACTTGGTGGGTCGATCTTCGCCGACCGCCGCTACAACACCGTGTTCGTCTACCACAACGGCGCGGAGTCCTACTACGCCGCGCGGGGCTTCCGTGGTGTGCTGCGGGTGTAAGGGTTTGCGCGCCTTATTTCCTGAAGTGTTGTTAAAGAACTGCTCTAAGCCTTTCTACCGATCCCGTATCCGCCAATTGCACAGCCTAAAATCCAACTGGATACGGATGATGACGCGGCTGACTTGTCGTAACCTGAGACCAGTTAATCGTTCATGTTGAAAGGCAATCAGAAATGAAGAAGCTCCGTAACCTGTTCGTCCTCGCGCTGTTGGTCGTGACCGTCTTGGTCGTCACCGTCGCTCCGGCGGCGGCGAAGGTCAACGAATACGAAGGCCAGCACAGCGTCAGCCGTTAATGGCCGGGCAGCTAAAAAAGGCGTGCGACATCGGCACGCCTTTTTTGATTCCGTAAACGATGTTGGAACTGTACCAAGTTGTACTTGTTGAACATATGTGCTATCTTTAAGCTGGATTTTCTACACATAAAAGAGGCCAACCATGAGAAAAGTGATTGTACTTGAATTCATGTCGCTGGATGGGGTCATTCAAGCGGGCGGCGGCCCGCAGGAAGATACCAGTGGCGGCTTCAAGTATGGCGGGTGGCAAGCGCCGATTTCGGATGACACACTTGGGGAAGTCATGACTAAGCAGATGACCCCGCCGTTTGATCTGCTGCTAGGGCGTACAACCTTTGACATTTGGGAACCCTACTGGCCGAAACATACGGACATCTGGCCGGGTGCGGCGACCGCCACCAAGTATGTCGCCTCGAATACGCGCACTTCGACCGACTGGCAGCCGACCGTGTTTTTAAGCGGCGATATTGCGAAGAAAGTCGCTGAACTCAAACAAGGGGATGGGCCGAATTTGCACGTTTACGGCAGCGCGAACCTCGTCCAGACGCTTATGAAGCATGATCTGGTCGATGAGTTCTGGCTCAAGATTTATCCGCTGACGCTCGGCAGTGGGAAGAAGTTGTTTACGGATGGCACGATTCCGGCAGCGTTCAAAGTGACCGAAAGCCAAATCTCCCCAAATGGCATCATTATTGCCAACTACGTACGCGCAGGTGAAGTTCAAACCGGCAGCTTTTAAACCGTCATGCGCTGCCGTGTATCTACAGCCGCATATGCCCGGCACGTCCCCTTTACTCATGGATCGTTCTACTTACCGGTTCGTCGGCTGAAGGATGACCATCGGAATGTCACGCGCCGTATTTTTCTGGTAGTCGGCAAAAAACGGCGCTTGCCTGACGAGTTCCGGCCACAACCGGTTTTTTTCCTCCGCACTTGCTTGATGTGCTGCCGCGTTGAGAGTCTGCTCACCAACCTCAATCGTTGTTTGCGGATTAGCCTTCAGGTTCACAAACCACGCCGGATCTTGTTGGCGACCCGCGTTTGAGGCGGTCACCACATAATTCTCGCCGTCGCGGATATACATCACCGGTGTGACGCGCTGTTTACCCGTTTTGCGTCCAGTGGTCGTTAACAGAAGGAGGGGCATTCCCCGAAGCGACCCCATCCGCTTGCCACCGCTGCGCCGGTACATGAACACCTGAAATCGCATCATCTGTTTGAACAACCAATTGACGATCATGACGTACTCTCCTTTATTTCTGGGCTTTTTATTAGTCGGCTAACTAAATAGACAGGAATAACTCCAATAATTTTGGAACAATCTAGCTTGGCTGTATACTACACTTTTAGTTAGGTGGCTAACTAAATCGGTAATATAACACTATGCCTCGCCCGGCTCGGTAGTGAGGTTGGTCAACACCTGCATGAGCAGGCGGCGCAGTAGGGTTTGCTCGGTGACGCTCATGTTGGCGACCATCCGCTTTTCGAGGTCATTCCATATTTCAAGAATCGGTTCTTGCAGCGCCTTGCCCTGCGCCGTGGCGCTCACGCGGGTTGCCCGTCCATCCTCGCCGTCCTGATGCCGTTCAACCAAGCCCGCCTTCTCCATCCGTTGCAGCATTTTGGTGACGGTTGGCGGCTCGACGCACAAATCGTTCACCAGCTCGGATTGAACCCTGCTTGCGTCATCGGTCAGGGACAGCAGCACCCGTTCTTGTCCGGCGTGCAGGCCCAGTTGGTTGAATTCGGCCTGCGCCATGTTTCGCTGAGTTTTGCTTATGTTGTACAGCAGTACGCCGATATAGTCATCGTATTTATTCATGTCGCTCTCAATTTAATTTGCCAGCTAAATATCAAGTATAAAACTGCCGCCCGGTGTTGCCAATACGAACTGATGCGCGTATGTCTTAAGACTTTCCCGTTTACTTCCCGTTTCCTTTTGGTTTGTTTTTCCGAACCATTTTCGCCTATTTTTACGCCTTTCACTGCCTTTTGTCGCCATAAACGCACTCCAAAAGCTCTTTATCCTCTGTTTTATCTCTGCGTTCTCCGCGTCTCTGCGGTTCAAAATGTCTTTATTTGTAATCTCACCCTTAATGTTGCCTGTTATCACCTGTTTAACAGGCACAACGCTACATTTTGACCACTATCTCTGCTAGAATCAGCCCGATAATGACCACTACTTTACTGGAAGCTCATGAGTCACCGACAGACCATTGACCTACAGCAGCACCGTGAACCGCTGCTCAAAATCCTCACCGCCGTCGTCACCCAACCGGATATTTCCCGCAAACAGCTTGACCAGCTCTTACGTGACTATCCCAAAGGCCACGACGGTACTTACAGCCGTGATGATCTCATCTTGGCTTACCGCACTTTCGCCGGTGAATCCCTGCCGCCTTATGAACAGGCCGTCCTCGAACGCCTGCGCCGCAAACCGGTTCGTACCAGTTCCGGTGTCACGCCGGTTACGGTCCTCACCAAGCCGTTCCCTTGCCCCGGTGAATGTATCTTCTGTCCCAACGACGTTCGGATGCCCAAAAGCTACCTCTCCGACGAACCCGGTGCCCAACGTGCCGAACAGAACAGCTTTGACCCGTACTTGCAGACTTATACCCGCCTGCAAAGCTACCACAACACCGGTCATCCCACCGATAAAATCGAGATTATCGTCCTCGGTGGCACATGGTCGTTCTATCCCGAAAGCTACCAGATCTGGTTCATCAAGCGTATTTTTGATGCCATGCACGACTTCGGCAAAGGCATCGATAGTCGCCAAGCCGTTGAAGATGCCCTGCTTGAAAAGTCACAGCTTCACCCCGACCGCAACACCACCACCGCCACCATCGACGGTCGTCACATCGAAAAGCGTTATAACGCCGTCGTGCAGTTGGTCTATAAAGACGAAATGCTGCGCTCAACCGACCTCGCCCAAGCCATCAGCCGTGGTGAAGTCGCCCGTTCGCCGGTGGATGAATTTGCCACTTGGGAAGAACTCGAAGCTGCCCACCTTGAAAATGAAACCGCACCCTGCCGCAGTGTCGGCTTGGTCATCGAAACCCGCCCCGATCATATCAGTGTCGAAGAAGTCCTTCGTGTCCGCCGCCTCGGCTGCACCAAAGTCCAAATTGGCTTCCAAAGCCTCAACGACGAGGTGCTGAAGCTCAACAAACGTGGTCACAAAGTCGCAGCCACCCGCCGTGCTGTTAAGCTGCTGCGTCAAGCCGGCTTCAAAATTCACGCCCACTGGATGCCCAACTTGTACGGCTCATCGCCAGAAGCGGACATCGCCGACTATAAGCTGATGTTTGACGACCCCGACTTCCGCCCTGACGAACTGAAGGTGTATCCCTGCTCGCTGATCGAAAGTGCTGAACTCATGCAGCGCTATCAGGATGGCAGTTGGAAGCCGTACACCCACGACGAACTGCTGCATGTGCTGACCGAAAGTTTCCGCCTCACGCCAGAATACTGCCGCCTGACCCGCGTCATCCGTGACATCCCCTCGACCGATATTGTCGTCGGCAACCAGATGACGAACTTCCGCCAGATCGTGGAAAATGAACTCTCGAAAGCCGGTGAACGCAGCCGTGACATCCGCGCCCGTGAAGTGCGCTTCAAAGCCGTTGATGCGGTTGACCTTCACCTAGACGAAATGTGGTATGACGGTGGCTGCTCCGATGAAGTGTTCTTGCAGTTCATCACTGCCAGCCGTGATATTGCCGGTTTCCTGCGCCTGTCGCTGCCCAACGAACCCGCCATCACCGATGAACTCACCGGTGCCGCCATGATCCGCGAAATCCATGTTTACGGGCAGTCGCTCGAACTCGGTGCATCCGAAGCCGGACGCGCCCAACACCTCGGCCTCGGCAAACAGTTGATCGAACGCGCCGTCGAAATCGCCCGCGAAAAGGGCTTTTTGCGCCTCGCGGTCATCTCCGCCATCGGCACCCGCGAATATTACCGCAAACGCGGCTTCACCGATGGGCAGTTGTATCAGGTGCGAAGCCTCTAAGATGTGCTATAGTTGGTCTTGTGAAGGGGCTTATTGGAGGGTAGTGATGTGAGTAGTAATTCACAGCGGCTTGCAGCGGCTGAAACACGCCGCAAAAACTGGCGTATCGCGCTGGGTACCATTATCGCCATCACGATACCGTTCTACTGCGCCGGTCTTTTCCTGTGGGGAACCGCCCCGCAGCGCACCCCAACCCCTACACCGACGACACCCGGCCCTCAGGTGGTGACGGCCACACTGCCCGACCCGACGGCCACGCCGCTCGGTGGCTTCTTCCCCAGCGTGACACCGCTCGGTATTACGCCGCAGTTCCCGACACAGGATAGCGGCTTCCCGACACAGGTGATGCCCACGCTGATGGTGCCGACACGCTTCCTGTCGCCCACGCCGCAGATTATTATCCCGACCAATCCGCCGCCACCGACGAATCCACCGGTGCCGACCAACCCGCCACCGCCGACGCAGCCCGCGATCACCAACACGCCGCTGCCGTTCGATAACTAGGCTGGCGTAGTACAATCGTAGACCAAAGGCACGCCGCCGCGTGCCTTTTTTTGTGCTATAGTTAGCACTCGATTTTGGATAACTAGGACTGTGTTATGTTTGATGCCGTGACCAATACTGCCAACCGGCAGCGCAATATCCGTATCGTGCTGTTTATCATCATCCTGATGACGACACCCTTTTACTGCATCGGCTTCCTGCTGTGGGGAACAGCTCAACCCCGTGCCTCCACCATCCCCACCGCCGTGACCAACACGCCCATCGGTGCAGGGCTTACGCCGACGGTTGGTTTGCCGACCGTTACGCGAATCGGCTTGACCCCATCACTGCTCAGTCCTTTGCAGCCGACACCTATTCAATTCGTGCCGATTAACCGCCCACCGACTCAGTTTATCCCACCGACCGATACACCCTACCTTGTGCCGGTCATTCCGGTAGATACGCTTGCCCCGACTCTGACACTCATTCCGTCCGCAACGCCGCTGCCGACCAGCACACCGTTACCGACGTTTACACCGCCGCCGGTGCCGACGGATGCGCCGCCACCGACTGCGACAACTGCGCCAACCAACACCGAAGCAGTACCGCCGTCTATCACGCCGCTGCCGTTTGAAGACACGACTATTGAAGCGCCGCCTCCCTAATTCGAACCTCAGGGGCGGCGAGATGGTAATCTACTAAAAAGGGGAGAACATCTTTGTTAGACGTAAAAGAACATTTAAGGTCGCTTGTTGATGCCCACGCGCCCTCCGGTCATGAAGGGCCGATCCGCGAAATCGTCCGTACCGCGTGGAAGCCGCTCACCAACCGCATGGAACAAGACGGTCTCGGCAGTTTGATCGCGGTGAAGGAAGCCACACATCCGGTGAAGCCCGCCCGCAAAATTATGCTGGCGGCGCATATGGATGAAATTGGGTTGATGGTACGCGACGTGGTTGACGGTTTTATCTACGTACATCGCATCAGCGGCGTGGATGCCCGTATTATGATGGCGCAAACGGTCATGGTTCACGGTCGCCAACCGCTGCCGGGGATTGTGTCCACCGTGCCGCCGCATTTGCTCAAGGCGGATGCCCGCAAGAAATACCCGACCTTTGACGATCTGGTGATTGATGTTGGGTTGCCAGCCGCCGAAGTTGCCCGTTTGGTGCAAATCGGCGACCTGATTACCCCCGACGCGCCCATGATCGACCTGAACGGCAAAAAGGTCGCCGGGAAGGCGATGGACGACCGCGCCTGTGTGGCGGCTGTCACCGTTTGCCTCGATGTGCTGCAAGGGATGCACCACCACTGGGATGTGTACGCCACGGCCACCGTGCAGGAAGAAACCGGTTTGATTGGTGCGACGACCGCCGCTTACCACATCAACCCGGACATTGCCATCGCGCTCGATGTGACCTTTGCCCCGCAGCCGGGGATTGATGCCGAAAGCGCCTGTGAGATGGGCGGCGGGCCGGGGATTGGCATCGGGCCAAACTTCCACCCCAAGCTGCTGGATAAGATCAAAGAAACCGCGCGTAATCAGGAAATTAAAATTCAGGATGATCTCATCCCCGGCGCAAGCGGTACGGATGCGTGGGCTATTCAGGTGGCGCGTGAAGGCATACCGACGGCGCTGCTCGAAGTGCCGGTGCGGAATATGCACTCGCCGGTTGAAACGATTGACCTGCGCGATGTCGAGCGGGCAGGCCGTTTGATGGCGCACTTCATCGCGGGCTTGGATGCTGACTTTATGCAGGTGATTAAGTGGGATGACCTGAAAGCGGCGGGTGCGTGAGTCGCTCAGGCCGCGTCGTCAAAGCCCACAATCGCGGCTGGATGAGTGCTGCTTCTTTTGCCCTGATGTAATACCTATAAGCGTTTCAACATTTCAGGATTGAACACATGATTTTACAAGAACTGTCTGAAGCAATCGGCGTGTCCGGTAACGAGGATGCCGTCCGCGAGATCGTCCTCAAGGCCATTGACGGTCACGCCACCGACATCACCATCGACGCGATGGGCAACGTCACCGCCATCAAAAAAGGCACGGGTAAAAATCGCCCGCGCGTGATGCTGGATGCCCACATGGATGAAATCGGCTTTATGGTGACCAGCATCGGCAGTGACGGGCTGATTAAGTTCACCAACATCGGCGGCATTGACGAACGTATTCTGCCCGCGCTGCGTGTCAAAGTCGGCAGCGATCAGGTGCCGGGGGTCATCATCTGGACACCGATCCACAAGTCGGGCGGCAACAACAACACCGTCAAACTGAGTGACCTCCGCATCGACATCGGCGGCAGCAATAAGGACGACGTGGGCGGCAAGGTCAAGGTTGGCGACCGCATCGCCTTCGACAGCCGCTATATGGAACTCGGCGAGAAGACCCTGCGCGGCAAAGCCTTTGATGACCGCGTCGGCTGTTCGCTGCTGATCGACATCTTGCAGGGCGGCCCGTATCCGGTCGATGTGCTAGCGGCCTTCACCGTGCAGGAAGAACTCGGCCTGCGTGGGGCGAAGGTCGCGGCGCAGCGCTTGAACCCCGATGTCGGTTTCGCCCTCGAAGGCACGACCGCCAATGATGTTCCGAACCCGACCGCCGAGCTTGACGACGATATTCCACCCAATGCCGTATGCCGTTTGGGGGGTGGGCCAGCGCTGACGGTGATGGATAGCTCGTTGATCGTCCCGCCGCACCTGCTGAACTTTGTGCGCGCGACCGCCGAGAAGAACAAGCTGCCCTATCAGCTTAAAACGTCGTTGGGTGGCGGCACCGATTCGGGTGCTATTCACCGCGCCAACGCCGGTATTCCGTCAGCCGTGATCTCGATGCCCTGCCGTTATATTCACGCGCCCACCGCCTACCTCAACCGCGACGACTACGACAACACACTCAAGTTGATACAGGCCATTCTCAAAGACATTCAGTGGGACGCGGTGCGGATGTAGGGGAACGGCGTGATTAACCTGCTGCTCGATACCAACGTTCTTATCCACCTGCTGCATCCTACCGGGAACACAGAGGTGGGTTTGACGCGCCAACTGCTCGACTGGGATCGTGCCGGACACGTTCGCATCGTCCTTCCGGCTGCCAGCGCACACGAGCAGGGACGTTCGTGGGAACAGCTTGCCGCCGAGTTGGGAACGCTTGGACTGCCGCTTGAGCGTGTGCTGTCGGGTGTGGTTACGTCAGATAGCTTGCTCTCGCAGATCAACGGCGTATTGGGTCATCGCAAGCGTGGTGATAACCTCGACGCGCAAATCGTGGCTGCGGCGTGGGCATTCGCCGAACAGGGGAACGATACCCGACTCATCACCGGTGACCGCAACATCCTGCGCCATGCTTACGCACTGCACGCGCTCGGTGTGCCGCCCGTCGTCACCCTGCGCGGCGCGGTCAACCGCCTGAAAGCCCATTTCCCGCTGACAATTTCGAGGACGTGGAATCATGCCTGATAAAATCTTTGTCGATTGGGATTATTCGTTGGCAGCCGTGAAGTTTATGGGTAAGTGGCGATTCTTTTACGATATAGACGTGATGTTTTTGCTCGACTATCCGTCCTATCATGGTGACCATAACCCCACTCAAGGTGAGTTCCGGTATGGCACATTGATCGTTGATGAAACGAACGCTGAACAGTGGATGAGGTCTATGTTTGCAGAAGTCACCATAGAGCAAGTTCCTAATCTGTATTTAGAAAATACAGAACAAAGAATGCGTCTGACATTTTTGATCAACCTTGATGAAAAACTTTGGATTGGCTCTTTCTGGCATAATGATCAAACCTTTCTGGGCGATTACCAACCTCAAGGATGGACTGCAAAAGAAGATTTAGCAATTAACTATCTACCAGCAGATTTGAAAGGCTATTTTGTCTAATATGCGCCGACTGCACTACCACCTGCTTGACGTGTTCACCAACGAGCGCTTTGGCGGCAACCCCAACCCCGCCCACATCATCAGCGAGCAGGGCTTCGAGATGGGCAGGCCGAGCTACATCCACATCGAAATCCATCAAGCGGCTGGGGCATATACCTTCGTCGGCGTAGGTGGCGAATGCGTGTACATGGGTGAGGGTAGTTTAGAAATCTCCAATGGCTAGGTTTTGGAGGAATTTGTATGTCTAGGATGTGTAATCTGTTAATGCTGGCATTGGGTTTTTTACTGGTTATGCCGCTCAACCTCTTAGCGCAAGAGAATATGCCGACTGATACGTACCATATGCTAGTCGGTGATTTAGCGTTCACCTTTGATTATCCAGCGGGGTGGATTACTCAAGAGTCTGTAGGTCTCACTATTTTTGCGAGTGATACGGATTTATTTCAATCACCGGCTGATCAAAGAGAATTAGAGGGCGATGATGGCCTGATGCTGGTTGGGCTTGATGGTATTCTCTATTTTATGTGGGATCAATTTGAACCCATCGAAGATTTAGAAGAAATGTCGGATTGGGTTGGCGGTGAGTTTGCGCTGTCACCTTATACCGGGATAAATGATTTTACAAATCTCGAAATCCGCACACTGACCAATGGCAGACAGGTCGCCATTTCGTCACGACCGGATAAAAGTGAAGGGTTTTTCGCAGGTATAGCAGTCGTAGAATTCCAACCGAAGAGTTTTATAGTTTTTTACGTGGTTATGCCCTTTGCCGATTCGAAAGCGATTTCCGATTTTCTATTTAAGATAGCGGATTCCTTAAAACAGGGAAGTGAAGTTACTTTTCAAGATAACCCTACGGTAATTCGTAACGAAACCGTGAGTATGTCAGGGCGGTTGCTGGGCTTGGGTGAACAAAGTGTTTATCTGTTCCAGCGTGACCCGTGCGGAAATTGTAGGAGCAAATTGCTGGAAGTGGATTTTACAGGGGAAGTGCTCAGAACGATAACTTTATCAGCAAGCACACCGTTCATTTACAACCTCGTGCCGATTACCAATGGTCAGTTTTGGGCGGTTATTGATGGCGGTATGGGCTATGGTGGTGGAACCTATGACATCGCACTATTCTCGTCCGAGGGCGAGGTATTGCAGTCGTTAGGGTTGAATGATAATGCGGGTTCCATCACCATCCGGTCTGACCAGAATGAACACCTATATGTGGTCGTGACAGATCGAATTGCGCCGGTAGTAACACAACCACCGAATGAGGTTCGCCGTGAGGAGACCAACACCTATGTAATGGTTATGCGTTATGACGGTGAATTGATCCGCCAATTCCCTGTGAGCAGCGAAGAGTATGATATTGGGCAGGGCATCAACGGCATAGCGATTACCTCAAACAGTGAAGTCTACATCGCCGATAGCTACGGTCAAAAAGGGATAACGATTTTTGACACAGAAGGAGATGTTTTAAAAGAAGGTCTCGCCTTAGGCCAAGTGCAGTTGCAATCTAATATCACGAGTTTAGATGTGACTGATTTGGGCGACCTATTTATCGGGAAATATAGCGCTAGTGATGATTCCGGTATACTCGTTCACTTAGACGCAAATGGCTCTGTATTGTCATCGCTTACCGCAGACACGTTGGGGATACCGTATTTCTATTTCCCGCAAGAAGTCAGGCTGCTTGAGAACGGGAATTTGTTAGTCATCGCCTTTTCGAATAGTGCCATTCAGTTTGTAGAGTTGGACCTGCAAACCGAATTGGCAACGTAAATCCTATTGTTGATTTGAGGAGCGTATACTTTGATCGAACTAATCCGTAAACTGGTGGAAGCGTGGGGGCCTTCGGGCTACGAGCATCAAGTCCGCGAACTCATCCGCGCCGAAGTCGCTGACCTCGCCGACGAAATCACCGTTGACCCGCTCGGCAACCTCATCTGCCGCGTCGGGCAGGGCGGCCCGAAGGTGATGATCGCCGCCCACATGGATGAAATCGGCGTGATGGCGAACTACGTCGAACCCAACAGCGGTTATATGCGCTTCACCAACATCGGCGGCGTGCTGGCGACCACGCTGCTCGGTCATCGTGTCCGCTTTGAAAACGGTGTAACCGGTGTCATCGCCGCCCCCGATATGTTCGGCGCGGCGCGTACCACCGCCCCCGACCTCGATGAATTCTTTATCGACGTGAGCGATGGCAGCGGCAGTAATCCCGTGCAGGTCGGCAGCCCCGCTACCTTCTGGCGTACCTTTGAACAGCGCGGCACTCGCCTCATCTCCAAGTCGATGGATGATCGTATCGGCTGCGTGGTCGCCATCGAAGCCATGCGCCGCCTCAAAAAAGCTAAGAAAAAGAAATCGGCCAACGAGATTTATTTCGTTTTTACCGTGCAGGAAGAAGTCGGTTTGCGTGGCGCTGGCCCCGCCGCCTTTGGCATCGCGCCTGACCTTGCGATTGCGCTCGATGTGACCGCGACCGGGGACACCATCAAGAACGCCAAGATGGAAGTCAAGCTCGGCGGTGGCGCAGCCATCAAAGTGCATGACAGCCGCCACGTCGTCCCGCCCGCTGTCGTTAATTGGATGGTCGCGCAGGCCGAAGCCGACGGCATTCCCTACCAGAAGGAACTGCTCACCCTCGGCTCGACCGATGCGGCGGGTATCCAGATCACCCGCGCCGGTGTCCCCAGCGGCTGTATCTCTATTCCCTGCCGTTTCGTCCACACCACCAGCGAAACCATCGACAGCAACGATCTCGAAGCCTGTATCAAGCTGCTCACGGGCTTACTCAGCAAACCCGCCGTCTTGTAAACATCCTACGCTCATGGTCTTATTCCCTCCCCTGATACGTCGGGGGAGGGTTAGAATGGGAGTTCCCATTCCCTCTCCATGATGTAATACTAACCTTAAGGTTAAAGCGGTGAAAGCCGTCTACTTGTGTGTTATAGTAACGTATAAGTCCAAATTGTCCTTTAACAAGTTGTGTTTGAACGGTATTACCGGCTTGCGTTTTATTGCTAACCTGTTGAGCATCATTAACCATCAAAACTATTTATGTCCAGCCGAATGCTCCGCCGCCTTGATCCGTCATCCGATTTAGAACTGTTGGCCGAAGTCGCCCAGTTACTAACCCAATTTGACATGCAGCGGGTGCTGGGGCGTGTCATCCGGTTGATCGCCAACGCTGTGGGTGCCTCCCGCGCCCATTTGTTCCTGCATCCCAACTACGAACTTGACTGGCGCAATATCTTTCAGACCGACCGTCTCGACCCTGACACGATTTTTACGGCCAGTGTCGGCGGCCTCGACAGCGGCTTACCCGGCCTTGCGGTGGAGGAACGCAGCGGCATTCTCGTCCGCGATGTGATGATGGATGACCGCCGTTACGTGTTCGGCAGCGAACTGCGGGACGCGCAGTCGGCGCTGGCGGTTCCCCTCATCTGTAACCAAGACTTGATGGCGGTGCTGCTGCTCCTGCACCCCAAGCCGGAACACTTCACCGACAACCACTTCCGCCTCGTCCAAATCGCCATGAATCAGGCATCGGTCGCCGTGCATAATGCCCGTTTGGAAAATCATGTGCGCTCCGGTCGCCATCAATTTCAGGCCGTCCTTCACGCTGTCAACAACCCCATGCTGGTGTTGAACCGTGAGGGACAGGTGCAGATGATGAACGCCGCTGCCGAGCGCTATTTCGCCGCTGCCGAGATCCGGCTAAAACTCGGACGCAAGCTCGTGGATACGGTGCAGGACGACACCGCCTTTAACCGTATTATCGACATCATCGCCACCCCCCCAAGCGGCGAAGATCATTGGCTCTTTAAAGCCCATTCCGAACAGCGTAATCTACACTTTGATGTATTGATGTCCGTGTGGGAAAACCCCATGCAGGGCGAATCGGGTTTCGTCGTCATGATGCATGATGTGACTACCCTCATCGAGCTTGACCGCTTCAAGAATGATATGCTGCGGATGGCCTCGCATGACCTCCGCAGTCCGCTGGCGCTCATTACCGGCTACTGCGATGTCATTGAGATGGATTTGCCGCCTGACATGCCCCAATTGCTCGGTTATTTGGAAGCCGTGCGCCGTACCACCACCCGCATGGATAACCTGCTGACCGACCTACTGCGGATCGAGCGTATTCAGTCCTCGCCGCTTGAACTTTATCAGCCGATTAATGTCGAAGCCATGCTGGCAACCATCATCGAAAACTCGCTGCCCGGTGCCAACCAAAAGCAGCAGCAGTTGTTGATGGATTTCCACGACCTGCCCGAACAAATCGTCGCCGACCCCATCATGATCCGCGAGGCGATGGAAAATTTCGTCAGTAACGCCGTCAAATATACGCCCGACGCGGGACAAATCATCGTGCGTGCCTTTGCGCGTGGCACGGCCTTCTACTTTGTGGTGGAAGATAATGGTGTTGGTATCGGTGAGGAACACCTACCCAAACTGTTCACCTCGTTCTACCGCGCCAAGCAAGCCGGAACCGAACACATTGACGGCACGGGTGTTGGCCTCAGCCTCGTTAAAACGGTAGTCGAGCGGCATCAGGGCAAAGTCTGGGTGGAAAGTCAGGTCGGCATTGGCAGTCAATTCGGCTTCTGGCTCCCGCTGTCATCCTAACCGAATTGCATCCTGTCACGGCGATCATTGGTATGGCACATACCAAATATTGTATGCTTGTAGGGGATGACCTCAGACCATTCCGTTCTCCTTTAAACTTTTCTTTAGATCATTCTAGACGAGTAACACCATGCAGCAGCCACACACACTGACTTCCAAATTCACACAGCGCCCAATCCTCAACTATTTGCTCTATCTCCCGCCGGAATATGACGCGAACGACACATCCAAACGCTGGCCGCTCATCCTGTTCTTGCATGGCTTCGGCGAACGCGGCGACAATGTGTCCGACTTGAACATTTTGAATGTAACGGGGCTTCCGCAGTCGCTCGAGCAGGGAAAAGACATTCCCTTTATCGTCGTGTCGCCCCAATGCCCGCGCTACTCATGGTGGACGCTGCATACCGGGGCGCTCAAGTCGCTCACGGAAACCATCATCGCCGATTATCCGGTTGATCCGTCCCGCGTCTACCTCACCGGCCTCAGCATGGGCGGCTATGGTTCGTGGACGCTCGGCGCATCCTATCCCGAACTGTTCGCGGCGGTCGCACCAATCTGCGGCGGCGGAGTCGCCTCCGAAGTCGCAGGGCTTAAAGATGTTCCGGTATGGGCATTTCACGGCGAGCTTGATGATGTCGTCCCGCCGCACTGCTCGCGGGATATGGTCGCCGCGCTTCAAAAGGCGGGTGGTGATGTCAAGCTCACTCTGTATCCTGACTTGCAACATAACTCATGGACGACCACCTACGACAACCCCGAACTCTACGATTGGTTCCTGTCTCATCAGAAACCATCTTCTTAATCCATTCACGCTGCCTGCATTCGGGCAAGGGTTTATCGTACGTACCAAAATGACCGTGTGCCATTGGTTCGGAGGAGGCACACCTCCTCCGCACCACCAACACTATTTGATCTTTGCTGCGTTTGCGTTTCCCCCAATTTTCCCCAACAAACCATTTCCTAACCATCTACCAACGCTTTTAACATTCCTGCTCCTTCAAAATGGTTGGTGAACTCGCCCCTTAAAAGAGACCAAATGTTCACCCTAATCATCTCCGAATATGCTATGCTGTATTTACCTTTGTGTCCTTTGTGACTTGGAGTCTTTGTGTTAAATCGTTCTCCGTATTCTCTTGGCGTTCTTGGCGACTTGGCGGTTAATCTTGTCTTTCTCTGCGTCTCTGTGGTTCAATCGCTTTGCATTTTCGGCGGATTACTCCCGTATATCTGCTGCGGCGGCACCCAAATGGCGTGGCGGCGGATCGCTCCCGTAAATCTGCCGCACTTGCGCCATTTCAGCGCCGCGCTCCCTCACTTCCGCCGCCACAAAATGGCATTTCAGCGAAACTAGCCGAGCGTCCCGCCAGACAATTCGGCGGAATAGTTGCGAATTTTGCAATAAACGCCGGTCTCCTGACATTAGATATGAAAGCATCAGTCAGTGCCTAAAACCGGCTCATGCTATACTGCCCTTATTCGGCGTTCTTTTAATAGGAGGCTATATCATGGCGAAGCTCTTTAAGATTCTCTCGATTGATGGGGGCGGTATTCGGGGCATCATCCCCGGCATGGTCATGGCTGATATTGAACGCCGCACGGGTAAACCCATCTCGCAGTTGTTCGACCTGATCGCCGGAACCTCTACCGGTGGTGTGCTAACCCTCGGTGTCACCTGCCCCGACGAGAAAGACATCACCAAACCGCGCTATACCGCCGAAGATGGCGTTCGCCTCTACGAAGAACAGGGCAGTCGTATTTTCTCGCGCTCGCCGTGGAAGCGCGTAACCTCGCTGAATGGCATCACCGACGAGCGTTATCCCACCGCCTCCGTCCAAGCCGTCCTTCAAGAAACCTTTGGCGAAACCCGTCTGCGCCAAGCCCTGAACGATGTCATGATTACCAGCTACGAGATCGAGCGCCGTTCGCCGTGGTTCTTCCGCAGTTCACGCGCGCGCCTCGACCCGAAAACCTACGACTTTCCGATGTGGAAGGTTGCCCGTTCAACCTCCGCCGCCCCCACTTATTTCGAACCCAATAAAATTGATGTTGACCAAACGACTGATTATTACTCACTGGTTGATGGGGGCGTGTTCGCCAACAATCCCTCTATGTGCGCCTACGTGGATGCCATGTCCCAAGAATCGCGTCCGAGTGATGTCTTAGTTGTGTCGCTCGGTACTGGTGTCCTCACGCGCCGCCTGCCCTATGATGAGGCTTGTGGCTGGGGTGCCGCCCAATGGGTGATTCCCATCATTAGTGTCCTGATGGATGGGAACAGTGAAACGGTCGATTACCAGATGCGTACCGTCCTCGGCGCGAACGCAGGTGGCAAGAAGCGTTATTTCCGCTTTCAAACACGCCTCAACGAAGGCATGGACGATATGGATGATGCCAGCCGTACCAACATCCGCGTCCTTAAGTTGCTAGGGGAACAGCTCGTCAGCGAATCCGCTGAACAGCTTGATCAGGTTTGTAAGCTGCTGAGTAAAGACTAATCGGTCTTATTGAGGTGTAGGGGCGCAAAGCCTTGCGCCCTCTACCCCGCCTCTTTAGCCCCTCACTATAAACCGGATATTCTCATGTCGGAACGCCTGTATTAAGATTGGGGAAAGTCCAGCCATGAGAAAGTAGCCTCATCTTGCCGTTGGTGACCAACCCAAAAGACATTCAACTGATCCTGTGGGATATTGACGGAACCCTGCTGACCATGAAAGGCGTTGGTCGGGAAACGACCCGCTTGGCGATGCTCGAAGTTTTCAAAATGGATATTGGCCTCGAAAATCATTACTTTGGAGGAAAGACCGACTGGCGCACGCTGCTTGATCTCCTGCCTCCACTCGGCGTTACTGAACTGATGATCGAAGCGTCAATGCCCGCCTACGAGCAAGCCGCTGCCTCACATATGACCCGCATCATCGCCGACTATGCCGCTGAAGTCTGCCCCGGTGCTCATGCGCTTGTGACCGAGCTTCACCATCGTGGGTTTCCGTTGCAGGGTTTGGTGACAGGGAATACCTCCACCATTGCGCCTATCAAGCTCCGAGCCGGTGGCTTTGACCCCGACTGGTTCGTGGTCGGCGCGTATGGGAGCGAGTCGCCTGACCGGAACGCGCTGCCTGCCCTCGCGGTCGCCCGCGCCGAGAAATTGACCGGACGCAAAATCGCGCCGGAGCAGGTCATCGTAATTGGGGATACCCCTGCGGATATTGCCTGCGCCCGTGCATTAGGTGCGGTCGCGGTCGCCGTCAAAACAGGCTTTCCCGCCACTCCAACCGAGTTGGCGGAGTCGAATCCCGATTATCTGTTGAATGATCTAACTACCTTCTGGGAAACCGTTTTACCCCTCTAAACAACGTTCAAGGTTATGGCGTGGTTGCTGTTTGATCACGCCATTGAGAAATGAGTATGTATGGCGATAGTGGTTGTTACAGGTTCGGCTGGTTTAATCGGTAGTGAAACGGTCAAACGCTTTCACGCCGAAGGTTATGATGTCGTGGGTATTGATAACGATATGCGCGCCTATTTCTTCGGGAATGAGGCCAGCACGTCTTGGAACCGCGAACAGTTGATTAACCAGTTACCGCGTTACCAGCACTATAACTATGACATCCGCGATTTCGCCCAGATCGAGCAGGTCTTCGCCCGTTATGCCGGGGAAATCGTGCTGGTCGTTCATGCTGCTGCCCAGCCCTCGCATGATTGGGCTGCCCGTGAACCCTTCACCGATTTCACGATTAACGCCAACGGCACGCTCAATATGCTTGAAGCGACCCGCCGCTATTGCCCCGAAGCCGTGTTCATTTTCACCAGCACCAACAAAGTTTATGGGGATACGCCCAACACCCTGCCGCTGGTCGAAATGGAGGAACGCTGGGAAGTTGACCCATCACACCCCTTCGCCCAGCATGGCATCGACGAGAGCATGACCATCGACAAATCGAAGCACAGCCTGTTTGGGGCCAGTAAAGTCGCTGCGGATGTACTGGTGCAGGAATATGGGCGCTATTTTGGCCTCAAGACAGGCTTATTCCGGGGTGGCTGCCTGACCGGCCCCGCCCATAGTGGAGCGGAACTGCATGGCTTCCTCGCCTTCCTAACGCTGCGTGCCGTGCGTGGTCAGCATTACACCATCTATGGCTATAAGGGTAAGCAGGTTCGGGATAACATCCATAGTAAAGATTTGGTGGAGGCGTTCTGGCACTTCTTCCAGCAGCCGCGCGTGGGTGAGGTCTATAACATGGGCGGCTCGCGCCATTCCAACGTGTCGATGTTGGAGGCTATCCGTATGATCCGCGAAATCGGTGGCTATCAGCTTGACTACACGCTTACGGACCAAGCGCGAAGTGGCGACCATATCTGGTACGTGAGTGACGTTCGCAAGTTCCAGCAGCATTATCCGGCGTGGCAGTACCACTACGACAGTGAAACCATCCTCCGCGAACTCATCGACCACATCGCCGTCCGCGAGGACGTGGTTTAGACGGTTTTAAAAATATTCATCCGCCGCAAAATACCGCGCGGGATTGCCAGCGCTTCATCCAACGAGATAACCTTGAGTAGAATGATCGCTATCCCGTAAATAACCGCTCCGCCTCCAATAGCTACTATAAGCCCAAGTATCGTGGGTTGTGCCGTAAATACCACCCAGATACCCATAATCGCACTTGCTAATAAACAGCGTCCCATCGCGTTAACGTCAAATAGTTCGGTAAAGGGCATCTCGGTTTTGCGCCAGAGTGAGTAAAAGATATAAACAAATGTGAGAAGGGTAGTCAAACCCGCGCCGTTGTAACTCCATAATGGGATAGCGACTACGTTCGCAAGAATATTAAGAACCGCTGCCCGTAGGTAAATATTCCGCAGTACCTCTGGCCGCCCCTGTGCGTAGAAAATATACTGTAGGGCTGTACCCCAAATGTCAAGGACGACACCTGCCGCGATCATCCCGATTAACAATCCACCTTGGGCGAATTCTTTAGTTGCTAAAAATCGAAGCAGGGTATCCCCAACTAATCCGATTCCAATTAAGCACGGAATAACCCATAGGCCAATCATACGCGTTGTATTTTTTACTGCATTTTGCGTACCTACAATATCGTTTTGTTTCCATCGCTCACCAAGTATCGGTAAAAGCTGGTAGAGATAAGGGTAGCCTAATGCATTAATTACGAGCGTAATTTGATAAGACGCTGCATAAATCGCTACGGCTGCACTTGACGATAAAATCGACAGCATCAGCCGATCACCGTACATAACCAGCCAGTTCGCTTGGCTGACGATTGATAAATTGAATCCGCTCGAAAGAAGTTCCTTAATAATGTTGGGAGATGGCCTACTGAAGTATGGCTTTTGGTAGGATAAGGCAAATTGCACTAAAATAACAATTGTTTGTAATACCACATAAATCGTCGCAAAAAAAATAAGTTCTTTAATAAACAGTGTTGTCAATACGGCAACTAAACGAGCGATGCTCATGGTTACATCAAGCAGTGTTCCTTTAAATGATTGATGGCTCATTCGGAAAATTTGAAATATAAGTGAATTGAGCGCATAGAAAATAATTTGTAAGCTCAGAAGCTGAAGCACTGGAATACCGGTTGGATTCCGCATGGTTAATTCATTGAGTATGGGGGCGGTCAAAATAAGCAGGGTCATAAATAACCCTGATATAGTTAAAAAAATATACAGCGCATTAGTATAAATTGAATCATGTTTTGTTTCTTCTGTTTTTGCAATCATCATTCCTAGTGCATTAGAAATACCTTGATTTGCGAATAAAACTATAAGGCTAACCAGTGTATTAGCTTCAACCCAAATACCATATGATGTGATGTCAAATGCTTTGGTAAGTATAGGAAATGTGATAAGCGGTAATGCATTATTAAATAATAGTGCTAAGGTGATAAGGAAAGTTGTGCGTTTAGGCATTTAATACATCTATTCTTGAGATTTGTAATCGCATACATTGTATGATTATAATGCGGCATGTGTAAGACTACGCAACAATTATGTTACCCTTTTGTGACATCAAATTCTGAATATACCCAGCGTTGGCAGCAAATATGAAGAGACAACCATAATGACCAACAAATACACGCGGCCTGAGGCCATTTCATCAGATATGGGTGGAGCAGGAGGTAGGCTGGATCAACGGATGCAAGATGTTCTAATGCTGCTTGAGTCGGCACCGTTGGAAAAGATTGACTCTGTACTTGATATCGGAATTGGTCAAGGCCAACTTGCGAAATGGTTTGCCCAAAAAGGGAAACAAGTTACTGGAGTAGGGTTAGAGTTACGATCATATGATCTTGATGTCGATTTATTAAAATCAGAACACAATATTGCAATCATGGAAGCGAATGCCAACGTATTGCCGTTCAAAACGAATTCATTTGACGCGGTTGTGATGAGCCATATTCTTGAACACGTTGGTAACATCAGTCTCGTCCTTTCCGAAATTAGACGTGTTCTTAAGTCAACAGGGTATCTTTTACTTTTTGTCCCTCCACATGAAGATTATGTTGTAGCAGGTCACATATCAGTAGGGTGGAATGTTGGGCAGCTTCTTTATGTGTTAGCGGTGAATGGCTTTGATGTGCGGCAGGGTCACTTTATTGAGTATGGGTATAATGTTTGTGCTTTTGTTCAAAAATCAGAAGTTGATTTACCGACGTTACGAGGTGATCGGGGAGATATATACATCTTAAATAAATCCGGCATTTTACCCTTGCCAATTTTTTCTAATCACGACAGCCCTGATCAATATTGGGGAAGAATAAAATCTATAAATTGGCCTAATAAAGCAATTTTGGATGGTCAAGACCTATCCTCACAAATGAAACTAATTAGAACTATTGCGAAGCTTTTGCCCTTTAAAAGGATTTTAGGGAAAATTTTTAATCATCTTGGGAGATTTCTTACTGAAGAAGGTAACCGTGAATTTCGTGCTAATCCCAAATTCCTAAAAGGACGTTAATCACTAATGCCTCATATCAGCGTCATTATGCCTGTCTATAATGGCGAAAAATTTCTTCAACAAGCCGTTGATAGTATCCTCGCACAAACCTTTAAAGAGTTTGAATTCATCATCATCGATGACGGCTCATCAGATCGCAGTCCGGAAATTTTAGAGACCTATCGAAAACATGATTCGCGTATAAGAGTGCATCGTCAACCCCAAAATAAGGGCTTGGTCGAGGCATTAAATACGGGGTGCCAGCTAGCAACTGGTGACTACATTGCTCGTATGGATGCCGACGATATTAGTTTGCCGGAACGGTTTACTAAACAAATACAATATTTGGACGCAAATCCGCAAGTTGGATTTGTTGGCACATGGATCGATTACATCAATGAGCATGATCAGCTTCAACCCCGCCAATGGTGTCCGCCGACATCGACCAAGATTATCCAATGGAGCTTGTTATTTGCACCTTGTCTGGCACATCCCACATGGATGTTTCGACGTAGTGTTGGCGAGAAACTCGGTTACTATCGGTCAATGACAGTTGAGGATTACGACTTTTTAGTGCGAGCCAGCAAGATAACACAGATCTCAAATGTCTCTGAAGTTCTTTTACACTATCGTTATTGGAGTCAAAGTAAATCGACTGTTAACGCTAAAACCGAAGCGCCTACAACTGCCGTCATTATGATTGACCAGCTCAATGTGTTATTTGGTGAAACGCGCCTCTCAGTTGAAGATGGTTTAGATTTGCAAAGAATACTTTCGGGGCGTTTGGGCAGCGCAAGTGTCGAGCAAGTTGTCAAACTCTCAACAGTTATTCAAGACGCATATAACGTGTTCCGAACCCAAACCCTGATGAGTTCGAGTGAATTGCGTAATGTCTCGATTGATGCTGCTGTGAAAATCTTGACCGCTGCCGCCCTAATAGCGAAGCGTTCGCCATTAGCAGGGATTTCTTTAGCCCGGAAGGCGTTGGGCATAAATTCTGCTGCGTCAGTGGCATTTGTGCAAAAGGTTGTTAAAAATCTTCGCGAACGCCGGTATTCAGTATAGCAGCCTCGCACCGATACTTTTGAGGTAACGGACGGTTTTAGGTTTAACAGTCTTTCGTTCTGAAGCGAGTAACTGCCGTTCCCGCCAAAGATCACGCAAAACTTCCCAAAGAGGGCCGAATCGACGCGTTTTGACCAAAACGGCTAAACCCCAAATAATCATAATTGTAATTGGATAGGGGAGAGGAAGGAGCCGCCAGCCAACACGACTCTTGTTTAAGGCGTTACGCTTCCAATAGTTTTCCCCGTATACCGTTCGCCCTGTTTGGTCTGTGTGGTGATAAGCCGCAACAGCCGGATCATACAAAATTTTATAACCGGCATCGATAATTCGCAGACAGATATCCACTTCTTCCATCGCGTAGAAGAAGCGTTCAGGGTAATCACCAACTTCTTGGATGGCCTTCGCCCGAAGAATGTGTCCACCACCATAAAAGTAGGGAACTTCGATAGGCTTATCAAGTTCCCGAACAGCCTTTTTATCGGGATGTGTCAAAAGCGACTCAACCTGTTCGCCTTTCGGGTCAAGAATCTGAATTGCGACTGCTCCAACTGTAGGATCACGTTCAAGATGTTCAACTAATCTTGAAGCATCAAAGTTATCATGCCAGGTGGCATCATCGTCTAATATGATCCAGTAGTCACCTTGCGCGTAACGCATACCAAGATTTCGTCCACCCGCCACGCCGAGGTTTCCCGTTGGGGTTTCAACGCGGAGTTTGATTTGGGGATTATCCGGTTGCGGCAGCAAGACATCTTTCCCATTGTCAATAACGATCACTTCGAAAGGATAGGGGATATTTTGCTGAGTGTATATGGACTCAAGACAGCGATTGAGTAATTGCCCGCGATGATATGTAATAACAATAAACGAAATCTTCATATCAATTTTCGCTGCTCGTTTTGATTATGTGTTGATAATGCTCGACTAGTTTCTGCGTTGTGTCATAAAGGTTATGATTTTCTTCAACATATTTGCGACCAGCTGCACCTAATCGTTCTCGTAGTTCTGTATCAGTTAGAAGTCGAATAACCGCATTCGCAAAGGCATCGGGAGTATCTGCAATAAGCACTTCACGCTCGTGTTGTACATCTAATCCCCGCAGCGCCACTGAAGTAGCAACTAAGGGTGTCCCAGTCATAAATGCTTCTAAGACCTTGATTTGGATACCGGACCCATAAAGTACAGGAGCGAGTGCTACTGTAGCCTTTTGTAAATATGCAGCTATCGAATCAACAAAGCCAGTAATTTCGACTGAGGTATCTTCCAGTTGCAGCGCAAGAATACTTTTATCGGGATTGGCCCCAACCAATTGTAATCGAATGTTTGGCACGGCATCTTGAACGAGTGGGAATACCGACTGAACAAAATACTTTACTGCTGCGATGTTGGGATGATAGTTTAGGGTACCTGTTATAACAAGTGTATCTGCTCGCCTTATTAAGTCGCCCACATTTTTAGATAGAGGGAAACCTTGTGGTTGATAGATAATCTTATGAGGAGTATTGCTGTTCTCTTGAAAGAGAAATTGATCTTTTTGAGAGATCACTAAAGTAAGTGGGAATTTTGCTGATAAATATTTTTCATAGGGCTTTAACAACTTCGCTTCTAAGCCATAGATGATGCGAGTAAAGATATTGTGTGAATGATGGCTGGCCTCACCGTATAGTGATGATAGATAATCTACCGCATCCCAAAGTACTGCTCTACGATTTAGTAATCGAATTCCGTAGAACGCCATTCGCAAATGTTCAACATGGATCATATCTGGTGGGTCATTTTTTATGGATGCAAGTATCTCATCCATTAATTGGGACGACCACATAAATTTTGCTTGGAGCGGCAGACCTTGAAGTAAAGCTGTAAAAGCGTTCCATAATGAAGTGTGCTTTGGAAGTTTTACCTCAATAACTTGTAAGCCTCTCTCGTGGAGTTTAGCGATCGATTTTTCGTCGGTTAAGCTCCGGTTTAATGTGGCGATAGTCACGCGGTGACCTGCTTCAATTAAGCCAAGAATCTGATAATGTGAGCGTATTTTAGTTGGGTTTGGAACATGCGGTACTAGGTAGAGAATGTGCATGTAAGATTTCCAGCGCGAGATAAAGTCTATGTTATCGTACAACGCTCTGGGCCGTGCGTGTGTTAAGTTTATCTAAGGTAACATATCGGCTTAACCCCTCGGTGGGGACTGCCCACTAAATTTGTCGGTGAGCCGGAAGCGTGTAAACAGTGTATTGTAGCGTTCCTTAAAGCGCCTACAAACGGTCGGGTCGAGTGCATCCATCCGCATATCATACGCATCCTCGTTGTTGTTGCGGTAGTAACGCGGTTTGATCTCTACTGTTTTAAACTCATACTTGCGGTACAAACTTTGGGCACGTTGGTTGCTCACCCGCACCTCTAATGCCACTTCTTCGGCCCTTAAGATCAATCCCCGCCGGATCATGCCTGCCAACAGGATTTCACCCCAGCCTCGCCCCCGCCCGCGCGGATGAACCGCGATACTGCTAACATGCGCTTCCCCGCTGATAAACCACATACCACCATAACCAACGACGCGCCGTTCAGCATAGGGTTGAATGTGCAGCCAGCGCTGCCAGCGTGTCGCTGCCCGTTCTTGATGCCATTCGAGCACCACCATATAACTTTGCTCGGACTCGGCCATTTCGTAGCGGTACGATTTTTCTGACCATGGAATCTCAAACGACAGCCGATCTATCTCCATGACCTCGGGTAGATCAGCCACCGTCATATACCGCAACAGTAAATTAGGTTTCGGGGACATCCTGAGTTTTGATGTAAAACGGCACAAGTTGAGCAGCATCAAACCCGCTCGGTTCTGCCGTATAGCGCTCCCATGCCTCTTGAGCCAAAAATCCCGCGCGGCGTAACCGGAACGCCGCTGGAACAATATTAATTGGAATATCCTTTTGTTGAGCCTCATGCAAAATAGTGTGGCCTGCCGCGCTAATTTCGCCTGTAATATGGGCTGGGCCGTCCACACTGGCGAGCATCGAGTCCCAGTCCATAAGCTGTACATCCCCGCGCGGCGACCAGCGCCCTTTACGCCATTGATAGCGCCCAACGATGATACGCTCACGGCCAGCTTGCACCACGACAATGAGCCCATTCGCATAGTGAGGTTGTGCTGCGGCAATAATATCAAGGGCGGAAATACCCACCAACGGCAGTTTGTGAACGGCTGCCATGCCCTTCGCGAAGGATACGCCCACTCGCAAACCCGAATAGGAGCCGGGGCCGATGCAGACCGCCATTGCCGTAAGGTCATCAGTGCCATAGCCCGCGCGGTCTAACAGGGTTTGCAGTGTCGGCGCGAGCTGCGTGCTGTGATTAAAAGCAGTGTGCCATGTTTGTTCAGCAAGTAAGTTTTGACCATCGTACAAGGCCAAACTGATGAGTTGAGTAGCGGTATCCAATGCGAGCAGCATAATAGGTTTATCTAGATTCAGAATAGCGATTGCGGTTTATAGTGACCAACGTCTTGCTTATACCCCGAATGTAAATTCGCGGAATTTGGCGATTAAGTCTTCATAACGCTTGCCTTCGGCCAAAAAGGCGAAGTTCCGGCGCGTGTTTTCAACGACCCGTATCTCGATCCAAAGGCGCTGTTTTGGCAGAATACTGACGATATTCTCCGGCCATTCCAGAATGACAGCAGCGCGTCCACTCAGTACTTCATCAATTCCGATGCTATCCGCGTCGCTTGGTTTTTCAAGGCGGTAGCAGTCAAGATGGTACAGGTGCTGCGAATCGGTTGAACGGGTATGGTCGTGAACAAGGTTAAATGTCGGGCTTGTAAGCGGTGTTTTTGATCCCCAGCCCTTACCAATGCCCACCGAAAACATGGTTTTCCCTGCACCCATATCACCTGACAGGCAAATAATGTCTCCCGGTGTCAACAGGCCACCCAACCGTGAGCCAAGACGCTGCGTCTGTTCCGCACTGTGGCTGATGATATCGAGTTGACCTTCTTTTAGGATTGGCACACCTTACTCCCGCCCCGCGTATCAATGTATGGGGCGATTATACATCGGCTGTTCCATCGGTAAAAGCCTATCCCACAATTCCCTATAGGCAAATGGTCTCATGATCTAACAGAAACCAAATTGAATCACAACCTTCTTTAGACTGTGATTATGCAATTCCCCGTTACAATTAGAGGGATTGTAATGAGGACAACCCTATGAAATTATTCTCTGCTGATTGGAGCATACGTCGCCGGCTGGTGCAGATCATCCTGATGATTTCGATCCCGACGATTGTGATTGTCGCGATTATTGCGCTGAGTGCTTACTCGACCAGTTTGCGCCGTGAGTCGGAAGATGCGTTCGTCAACTCGAACCAAATGTTCGCGAACGCGCTGGATGGGCAGCTACAGACGGCTGCGATTACAGCGCGTAACTTTGCGGCTGCGTTGGCAGGACAGCCGGTCGCGCCGCTTTCGCAGGTGTGGCAGATGGCGAGTAATGCTCTAGCCGATACCAGCAGTATCGTCAGGCGCATCAATGTCTACGGGTTTTCCGGCGATAATCACCAGATCGTGATTTTTAACCCCCCGGTTCCCCCGCTGCGGAGTGCAATCGTTCAGCAGTATTTTAACAGCGATATTCCAGCAGATACATGGTTCCTCCAAGCCATTCAGGAAGGGAAAGAACGATGGCGGGAGCAGGGCCAACCGTTCGACCCCTCCACTATTCAACCGGTCGTTTCTTATGCTGTCCCTTACACCGGTCCGGGTACTGCATATGCCGGGGCGGTGTGGGTCGATATTTCTGAGAGTACTTTGTCCCGTGTGATGGATAAAACCATCGACATGACCGACTGGGGCGGTTACAGCTTGTTGTTTAACGAGCAAAGTACGCTGGCAAGCAGCCATGATTTTTATACCAGTATGCCCCAGACGGACAGCACTGAACTGCTGACTTCGTTTTTAGCAAAGCCGGAAATCTCGCGGTTATGGGAGGAAGCGGAACCCAATCAAGGGACATTCTATCTGGGTACTGACCCTTTTGATGAACAGAAGCAGTCGATTGTGCTGATTAATCGTCTCCCGCAAACGGGATGGCGCTTGGTCAGCGTTGTGCCTTCATCCCTACTTCAAAACCCGCTGAACCGCAGCATCTTTGAAATGGCGCTTGTTACCGCAATCGGCATGATCCTGCTCTCGTGGGTGGTGTATACCTTCGTCAACCGGACGGTATCCCGACCGCTGGCGACGCTGGGTACGGCGGCGCAGCATATCGGAGGTGGTGATTTACGCTACGGCATTGCCTTCCAAGATCAGAAGGACGAGATTGGGCGCTTGGCGAACGCGATGGAAGACATGAAACGTCATCTGTCGTACTCCTATCAGCAGCTTTCGATGTGGAGCCAAACCCTTGAAAAGCGGGTCGGGCAGCGCACGGAAGAACTTGCTTTAGCCCAGAAGGTTGCCCAAGCCAACGCCAACGAACTACAGGCTGTTTATGATGCGTCGTTGGCAGTCGTGAGCGACTACCGGCTGGACGCGGTACTCCAACAATTGACGAACAACCTCCTACAACTGCTGGATGCGAATTACTGCGCGGTGTGGCTGTTGACCGAGAGCAAAGAACACCTCCAATTGGTATCCGGTACCGGCGACCCGGCGACCCGAAACATCATGATTGATGTCACCGAAGGGTTAGCCGGAGCAGCGACCCGCGAGGCACGCTTGGTTATCGTCGATGATTACGCCCGTTGGCCGCAGCGGTTGGGCGAACACATCGAGGCGGGGGTTGAACGTGGTATGGCTGCCCCGCTGATGTTGTTCAACAAACCGATTGGGGCGGTGATGGTCGGGCGTGGCGAGGAAGCGGCGGTTTTCAGTAAACCGGATGAACGCCTGTTGTTGTTGTTCGCCAACCTCGTATCGCCTATCGTGCGTAACGCCCAACTGTATATCCAGCGTGAGGCCGCGACGGATGAAGCCGAACGCGCGAACAGCGTTAAGACGCGCTTCCTTGCCAGCGTGACCCACGAACTGCGTACACCGCTGAACCTGATTATCAACAACCTCGATTTCATGCGTATCGGTATGTTCGGGAACGTGACCCACGACCAGAAAACGCGGCTTGACCAGACGATCCGCAGTTCCGAGCATTTGCTTTCACTCATTAACGACTTGCTCGACGTGAGCAAGATCGAGGCCGGTGAGATGGAACTCACCGTTATCATGGCGGATTTGCGTCCGGTGTTGGAAGATGCGCTCGACTCGGCGTTGATGCTCATCGAGGCGAAGAACGCGCCGATTACGCTGGATGCCCAGATACCGGATGACCTACCGCTGGTTCCAATGGACTCGCGGCGCGTCCGGCAGGTTCTAACGAATTTGCTCACGAACGCGGTGAAGTTCACCCAGTTTGGGAGCATTACGCTTACGGTTTTCCTGAGTGACGATGTGATCGAGTTTGCGATTGCGGACACGGGGATCGGCATCGCCCCGCACGAGATGGCGCAGTTGTTCCAGCCGTTCGAACGGGCTGACCGTGTGAAGGGCATGAGCATCGAAGGGACGGGACTCGGCCTTTCGATCTCGCGGCATTTGGTTGAATCCCACGGGGGGCGGTTGATGGTTGACAGCCAATTGGGTAAGGGGAGTACGTTTGCTTTTACCCTCCCATTGAACCGCGAGCACCAAAACTTCCGTGTGATTACCAAGCCGATTTCATTTGAGGCGAACGGCGATTAGTTAACAGCAGAAGAAAATTAACCGCCAAGAACGCCAAGATTTTTAGTTAGGCAGTCCGGTAAATTTATGATTCGCATTTTTCGCAGATTTTGCACAATTTGCACATTTTCCCGCCGAATTGTCTGGCGGGAGTCTCCCGTGCTGCCGCTGAATTGACATTTTGTGGCGGCAGATGTGAGTGAGCTTGGCGCTGAAATGGCGCTGGTGCGGCGGATTGCTCCCGTGTTTCCGCCGCTATGTCAATTTTGCCTTTGCATGGCGGTTGTGAGGGAGCGTTTCGCCGAGCCTGCAAAGACAAATGCGTATTGAACCGCAGAGACGCAGAGAAATACAAAGGCGACTAACCACAGAGAACACAGAGAAAAGACAGAGAGAAATCAAATTAAACCGCCAAGAACGCCAAGTAAGGTAGGACTGCATTAAGGGGTGGATGATTATTTTAAGCCCTCACCCTAAATCCCTCGCCCTCAGGGCGAGGGACTTTAAAGACTTTTATGGCTCACCATACATAGGAGGTTGCCATAAAATTAGTATCCACCGTTTAATGTGGCGCTACCTCAAGTAAGGTAGGACTACTTGAAGTGGTGGATGATTATTTTAAGCCCTCACCCCCAGCCCCTCTCCCTCAGGGCGAGGGGAGAAAAGGCCGAAAGTTGGCTTATAACGATTTTTATCGCTTGAAAACCAGTTCCACCGTTTAGTGTGGCGATACCCCAAGTAAATACAATAGAAATTATAGCACAAGAATTCTATTCAGATGGTTTGGGTTTTCAAACAATCGGTTAGAAAAATCTTACCGATACGAGAAAAAATAGGTTTTGTTGGTGGCGCGGACGAGATGTATCTTGTCCCTACGAAAAGTCGAGATTTATGGTCGGTGGCGCGGATGTAGCACGCTACGCCCCTACACCAAACACTATTTGAGCCTTTTAAATACGCTCCTGTTGCATCCCTACACCGTGATTCTGTGATTCCTTAAACGGTGCTGCGTTACGTACCGGATACCCGCTACCGAAAGCGTATTTTCCCTCGAATATATTTAGGGCGGAAGCTGTCCTAAACCCCGTTTATCCTGATGTATAGATGGCCTTCAAGAGAATATTGAACATTCCCATATTCAAGCGCGTTAGAAGCTCTAGAACGTCCAAGATAAGAGGGGAACGGATATGAA
Organism: Chloroflexota bacterium; assembly: GCA_020161935.1. Taxonomy (GTDB): domain Bacteria; phylum Chloroflexota; class Anaerolineae; order Aggregatilineales; family Phototrophicaceae; genus CFX2. The sequence continues at coordinate 25,281 of JAIUNI010000008.1, read as the reverse complement.
TATCATCGAGACACACGATTTGCGTAAGCGTTTTAAAAGCCGTGAGGACAAGGGTAAGAGGCAGTTGGTCGAGGCTGTGAAGGGCGTAAGCATGAACGTCGAGAAAGGCGAGATTTTCGGCTTCCTCGGCCCGAACGGCGCGGGTAAGACCACGACGCTGCGGATGCTTTCCACACTGCTGCAACCGACCAGCGGCGATGCCAAAGTGGTTGGTTATGATCTGCACAGCCAAGCGGACAAGATACGCGAGAAGATTGGTTACGTCAGCCAAGCGGGCGGGGCGGATACCCATTCCAGCGCGGTCGAAAACTTGATGCTGCAAGCCCAGCTTTACGGGATGGATAAGCAGAGCGCGAAAAAGCGTACGGAAGAACTGATCGTCGCGCTGCAACTGGACAGTTTTGCGAAGCGGTTGGCGAAAACGTATTCGGGTGGGCAAAAGCGGCGGCTTGATCTGGCATTGGGGATGGTGAATAATCCCGATTTGCTGTTTTTGGATGAGCCGACGACTGGTCTTGATCCGCAGAGCCGCGCCCACCTGTGGGAAGAAGTGCGGAAGCTGCGCGAAAGCGGCACGACTGTTTTCCTGACGACTCATTACCTTGATGAAGCGGACGTGCTGGCTGACCGTTTGGCGATTATGGACGGCGGCACGATTGTTGCCGAAGGGACACCGAACACGCTGAAACAGCAGATCGCGGGTGATGTAGTGACGCTGGGTGTGGTCGCCCAAAATGGCGAGAAAGAACATGCCTTTAGCGTGCTGCGTGGACAATCTTATGTGCGCGAAATCCATGACGGCACGGATGCGTTCCAACTGTATGTGGAGCGCGGCGAAGAAACGCTGCCGGCAATCCTGCGGCTGATGGACGGGGAAGGGTTGAAGGTCAACAAAGTCTCGCTTGCCCGCCCGACGCTTGACGATGTTTTCCTGCGCCAAACCGGACGCAGCCTGCGCGAAACCAGCGCGAATTAAGATATACCCTCACCCCCGACCCCACGACGGTACGTTCGCAGGCTCACTCTACCGTCAGCCCTCAGGGCGAGGGGAAACAAGGCATTAAGTCTTGTTTACGAGCAGCACTGCTTAAAAGCAGGGCTTTTAAGACGTTACAACCAATGACTAGAACCCTAAGGAGATTAGAAGCTCATGTTTAAACTCATTCGTGATACGCGCCTCGTGTTCGGGCGCAGCTTGCAAGTTTCGCTGCGAAACAGTGTTTGGCTGATTATCGGTTTATTCCAACCGCTGCTGTATATGCTGCTGTACGCACCGCTGCTGGACAGCATGATCCCCGGTGGCAAGGCGCTGCAAACCTTCACGCCCGGCTTGCTGACGATGATGGCGATGCTGGGGCCAGCATTCGCGGGTTTCAAATTGATTGATGATCTGCGAGCCGGTGTGGTCGAACGGCTGCGTGTTACGCCTGTCAGCCGGATGGCGCTGCTGCTCGGCCCGGTGCTGGTGGATGTTCTGCTGCTGCTGGTGCAGGTGACGCTGCTGCAAATCGTGGCGTTCGCGATGGGGCTGCGGATCGACATCAGCGGTATCGTAGTGGCGTTTGTGCTGATCTCGCTGATTGGCATGGGCATGGCGGCGATGTCTTATGGCGTGGCATTGGTCATCCGTGATGAGGGCGGCATCGCGGCGACTTTCAACTTCCTGACGCAGCCGATTCTGCTGCTGTCGGGCATTCTCATTCCGCTGACATTCGCACCAACCTTGATCAAAACGATTGCCAGCATCAATCCGTTTAGTCATGTCGTGGATGCGACACGCGCCCTGTTTGACGGGCGGATGGGCGACCCATCGATTGTTCCTGCGTTCGGGCTGATGATCGTGATGGTGGCGATTTTTACCGTGTGGGCTTCGCGCATGTTCCGTACGGCGAACAGCTAGCCCAAGTAGAATAGGGACATGATCGCGTGCCCCTACTCCATCTTTCTGAGGCGCACTTTTAACGGTGCGCCTTTTTGATTCTTCCCGGTCGGGTAGACATCTGCTGTACTACTGTGAGGCTCGGCACAAAATAGGTTTGCAAAAATACGGGTCATGAAACATGATCTTTAATAGCGAAGTGCAACAGGAATCAATTGCTGCTGACGAAGGCAAGACGAAAAACCTGCTGATTAACACCCACTGGCGTTTTTAGCGCAAGAATTAGGCGGATATTTGCCTTTGCCGATTTATTTTTTGGAACTGAGGGAGCATCTACGATGGCGACTTTGCTGCCTACACAAGCAGTTGGACGGACAACTCTACAAGTGCCGCGCGTTGGTTTTGGCACATCGCCGTTGGGTATGCCGCCCGGTTGGGGCGACGGTGAACCGATTGCCGAAAACCAAGCATTGCTAGCGCTTCAATATGCTTTCGATAACGGTATCCGGTTTTTCGACTCAGCACCCATGTATGGTAAAGGGTTGGCAGAAGCGCGTACGGGCGCGTTCCTGCGGCAAATCCCCCGCGAGCAGGTTGTTGTTGCCACCAAAGTGGGTGTCGAAATTAGTGGGGAAACCGTACAGCGTGACTACAGCCGCGATGGTGTTCTTCGCAGTCTTGAAGGCAGCCTTAAACGGTTACAGGTCGACGCGGTTGACATCCTGCATGTGGATGACGCGGATAATGACGCAGACCAAGTGCTGAATGAGACCTTTCCGGCACTGGCTGAATTGCGGGCGCAAGGGGTTATTAAGGCGATTGGAGCCGGTATGAACCAGTGGCAGGTTCCGATGCGGTTTGCCCAACATGCCGATTTCGACTGCTTCTTGATCGCAGGCCGCTATACCCTGTTGGAGCAGGGCGCACGCGCATTCTTTGATCTGTGTCACCAAAAAGGCATCGCGATTTTTGCGGCAGGTATTTATAACAGCGGCCTGTTGGCGAAAGGTGCGACTTCAACGGGAGCAACCTATAACTATAAGCCCGTGCCACCGGAAATTGTCACACGGGTCAAAGCCATCGAGGCTATTTGCGGGGAATTTGGTGTATCCCTTCATACCGCCGCGACGCAACTGCCACTCGCGCATCCGGCGGTGAACGCGATTCTGGTGGGTTTTCAAGCGGCAGGTGAAGTTCAAGCGTGTTTGGATGCACTTCAACAGAGCATCCCCGCCGCGTTGTGGAACCGGCTGCACGAAGCGGGTTTGCTCGATGTGGCAGCGCCTGTGCCGTCGTAGACCAATCAATAGGGACACGCTGAGGAGTCCCTATTTCATTGCTTGACTGAAACACTTACTTTCTAAGAAGCGTGTTCCAGACTATCGAGCGTAACTGACTGCCCGGTTGATGCCGAGTGATAGGCTGCCTCAATTAGTGCCGAGAGGTCAAGGCCAATGGCGAGGTTCTCGTCGGCTGTCGTACCCTGCTGAATGTGGCTGACCCACTGGTCGAAGGCATCGGGTGCGGCATCGGTGACCGCTTGCACCAGCCAATCGCTGCTCCCGTTTTTCGTACTGAACAAGCGCAGTTTGCCATCCGGTGAATTGGCCGTCTCGGTTTCGATATGCCTGTTGCGCCGGGCGATCAATTCTCCGATGCCGATTTCGCTGTAAAGGAGCGATCCTTCGGTGCCATGCACTTCGATGGAAAATGGTGCGGCACGGACGGCGTAGGATGCTTGAATAATGCCCATGCTGTTATTTGCCGCGCGAACCGTTACGACCGCGCTATCTTCTATCTGACGACCACTGAGATAACCGAAGGTCGCGCTGACGCTCTCCGGTCGACCGAGAAAATAGCGTGTCAGATAGACCGAGTGACACATATCAATCAGTACGCCGCCCTGAGCCAGTTTCGGATCAAGGAAGGAGTCGCTGAGGAAACCACGCGGATTATCGGGGGTCGGCAAGGTTGCGCTGTGGGCATCCCGAACGCTGACTAAGGTTAGGTCACCCAGCAAGCCCTGATCGATGATGCTCTTAATCGCGCGGGTCGAGGCGTGCGGTAGACGGCGCATCGAGACGACCAACTTGATCCCGGCGTGCTGCGCTTCCCGAACGATTTCCTCGGCTTCTCGCTGCGTTGCCGCGATAACTTTTTCGGTGAAGATATGCTTGCCCGTGCGTGCTGCCTTGACCATCACGTCACGGTGCATCGAGGTTGGTGCATCGACCACGACTGCGTCGACATTGGGTTGTGCGAGAAGTTCATCAAGATTCTCAAAAAAAGGAACGTCGCGTTTGGCGGCTTCGGCACGACCCCGTTCGGGTACTTCGTCCCAGATGGCGACAATTTCGGTATCGGGGTGTTCTTCGGCTGCCCGCGCATAATCTTTGCCATGTACGTGCCAGAAACTCAACATCGCAATACGAATCATGGTAAATCCTTTGAAAAAATATCAATGTAATTGATGATGCTTTTACTCTATTATCCTCAGAATTGAGCACAGTGCAGCGCAATGGACAACTATTAGACCAATAAAATAGGGACATGATTGCATGTCCCTATTTTATCTTCTTGAGGCGCACTTTTAGCGGTGCGCCTTTTTGATTGCGGGGTTACTTCACACCCATCGCCGCGCCTAAGGTGACGCAAGCGTTGCAGGTGTTGTTCGGGCGGATGAGGGCATAACCGGCCTGTGGGTCAGCGGCGTAGGTGGTCGAGTCGACGTTCCACACGATGAACAAGCGCACGCGGCGGCTGTTCTTCGCGAGGGTCACGGCTTCGGCCAACCAAACGGCCTGATCCTGCGCGGTCACGTTGGCTGCCCAGCTAAAGCCATTCGGCAGCGGGCCAAGACCTTCCGGTGAGAGGTAGCCGATTTCGGTGAAGCACAGCGGCTTGCCGGGGAAGATGCTGGTGTATAGGTTCACCATCCCCTGATAGTAGCGGGTGTAGTGACCGGAGTTGCCGCGCGGGTCGCCGCTGGTACGGCTGGGCGAGAGGATACCTTCGTTATAGTGGATACCCACGCAGTCCATCGAGTTCGCCGCACCGGCCTGTGCCATCTGGCGCAAGAAGATGTCATCATCGCAGCCGCCGTTCGCGCAGCGCCCACCGAAGAAGCCGGTCGGGGCAGGCGCACCGCTGATGACCAGCACGTTCGGGTTGGCGCTCTTGATCGCCGAGTAGGCTGCCGAGAGCATCTGGGTGTAGCTGGAACCGCTGATCGAGCCAGCAGGCCATTCACGTTCGATGTTCGGCTCGTTCCAGACTTCGATACCATCCGGGTTCAGGGCGGCGATACCACCGAGGAAGCTGGCAAAGCGCTGAATGTAGGCGCTCTGGTTGGCTTGGCTGGGGCTGCCGACAATGCTCAGTAGAATCTTGAAGCCCTTGCTGCGTGCCGCATCAATCGCGCTCTGGGCAACGCTTGGCGGGGCGCTGCCGTCCCAACGGATTTGAGTCTTTGCCCACGTCATACCCGCGCCGCGCATCTGGGCGGGGTAGGAGAAGCTGAAGACGTGACCGCCGAGTTCAAATCCACCCGCGACTGGAACGCTTGGTGTGCTTCCCGGAGGAACCGCAGTTGCGCCGGGGGCAGCAGTCGGCTGCGGAACAGGAGCTGTGCCGGAGACTTGCAAGACCTGACCTGCGTAAATCAGGTTCGGGTTGCTGATCTTGTTCAAGGTCGCCAGCGCCTGAATGGTCGTGCCGAACTGGCGGGCGATGCTGCCGAGCGTATCACCACGCTTGACGGTGTAGGTTCCGGTCGAGGGAACTTGGGTTGCGGGAACGGCAGTCGTGCCGGGGCGTGGGGTGCTGGTCGGAACGACGACACCACCGGCAGGGATATATAACGTTTGACCACTAAAAATTAAATTATAGTTGGTGATGCCGTTACGCTGGGCGATAGATGCCATCGTCACGCCATATTTGAGCGAAATCCGAAATAAGTTTTCGCCCCGCTGCACCACATGGGCGGTTTCGCCCGGATTGGGTTGTGCGAACACACTGCTAGAGATGGTAAAGACCAACGCTAGCAGGGCCACAATTACGACTTTGCGACGCATAACGGCTCCTTTAGTCTCTGTGCTTGATTAAAGCAATGTTTATTAAATGCGAGAATATTCTAACATGAGCCTTGAAAATCCGCTGGCGAATATCCCCCTAAACCATTCTGACATTAAATCCTGTTATGCGCTGTTACTTGAATATTACAAAATGTTCATTTAAGACAATTGGGAACGGAAACCGCTACTGCATTCAGCCGACCTTCCAATTGGCTACCCCACAACGCTTGTGCAGGATGATGAACATGGGGGATGCTTACGCTCGGAAGGTTGAGAGACTATCAACGGCCTGTACACCATTGCTAGTAAAATTGGTGACTTTTTTGGATATTTCGTGGCATGAAGCCCAGTCAGTACACGCTATACTGTAACTATCTCAGCAAGAACACCACTTACTGACTCCAACAGCTATATTCCGAAGTACCTCCTTCTGCTAAGGGCCGCATGGGTAACTATGCGGTTCTTAGATTCCGGCGGATGCGTGTTTCTCTGCTCAATCAATAAGGTGTGCTGTATATGGGCGCACACGATTGTACGCCCTTATTAATGAGTTGTTCGAGTTAGTCGTCACGCCGCCGGAACGGAATGAAGCGGCGCAGGTAACGCTGAAGGATGTTCTTGCGCGTATCCACCCACGCTTCGTCCGCCATATCGGACTGAACTTCGGCCTGCGCGGGGGAAGCAGGGCGCTGCCCGCTGTAACGTTCGACCGTATAGAGGCCGGTGATGGTCGAGATCGGCGCTTCGGCTTTTGGCAGTCGTCGGGCAATCTGCTGGCCGCGTTCGTCGGGTGTTTGCTGGCTGCCGAAGCGGATGCCGAGCAAGCCGATGTAACGTTCGAGCCGTGCGTACGCCCGCGTGATGGGGCTGAGGCCACGCATCCCACGCCACTCCCACCACCAGTAGATGAACACGCCCACACTAACCAGCAGCAGTATGACGATCAGCCCGACTAACAGCATTCCCAATGCACTGAGCAGTACCGAGAGGAAACCCGGCTGCTGTGGTGTTAGGGGCGGCGGCTGCGTTGGCACGATCACCGGTGTCGCGGTTGGCGATGGTGTCGGCGTGAACGTCGGGAACTGCGGCGCGACCTGTGGCTGCGGCGTAGACGGATCAGGCGACGGCGACGGTGAAGGTGACGGCGTAACGGTCGGTGTCGAGGTCGCAACTGCCGTCGGGGTGGGCACGTCCGGCTGCGGGGTGTCGTCCTGACGGTTCAACGGTGCTTGCGCGGCGGTTGGCTCGAACTCGATCCAGCCGTAACCGGGGAAGTACACCTCAACCCACGTATGCGCGTCGCGTTCCTTCACCAAGTAGCCACCTTGCGCGTCGTCCCACGTTCCCTGCGCGAAACCGGCTGCCATGCGTGCGGGAATGCCGAGCGTCCGCAGCATCAGCACCATCGCCGAGGCGTAGTAGTTACAGTAGCCTTCTTTGATGTCGAACAGCACCCACTCCACCGGATCGCGGTCGGTCGGCGGCTGGGGAATAGCTTCGTTGTAGGCGATGTTGGTACGCAGCCAACTTTCGATGGCGCGGGCGCGGTCATAGGGTGTGGTTGCACCTGCGTCGGCCACGATTTGCTGCGCCAGTTGGCGTGTGTTGTCGCTGATGGAGGGCGGCACTTCGAGGTACAGCCGAACCATCCAATCGGCGTAGGTGGCAGGTGCGGCGCGGAGCTGCGTGGCGGTCGCGTCGGTCATTAAACTGCTGACGGTATAGGTATCCGACTGCTTGAGTACCTGCAACGGACGCACAACCGAGATGTTCATGCTGTCGCGTTCGCCGGAACTATTCATGATATACAGTAGGTCGGCGCGTGTTGAGAGATCAACGATGTGCGGCTGCGGGGCGGTATAGATCAGTCGTGAGGCACTTAACCCCATGATGAACCGCTGCTGTACGGGCGACCGTGCGTTCAATTCGTCGGTGTTGTATTTGATTTCGAGCGGCGCTTCCGGCACGGTCAGGCGTACATCTGACCCCGGCGACCAGCGTCCGTTTGAGTAAATATCCAGCACGCGCGAGCGCCAGTAGTAGCGCCGCCCCTGCGGTACCTGCACCACGAATACGGTTTGGTCACCGAGCTTGATCGCCCCGCCGAGTTGGAGAGAATCGCCGCCGTAGTAATCGCTGGTGGTCGGCCCCTGCGTTTCGGCACTGGAGAATAAGCGGTTCCAGAGTTCGCTGAGTTGAGTGAGCGGTTCGGACTGCATGAACTCGCGGAAGCGGTTCAGCCGTTCCTGCACATCGTCTACCTGAATCGCGCCGGCGATCACCAGTGCGATCAGTGCCAGCATCGCGCCGACCCGTAGAAACTGCTGGCGTAAGCTGCGGGGCACACGCATACCGCTGGTGTACCATTCCCACGCCCGCGCGTCGAGGTTGGAACGGGCTACCAGCATCAGCGACAGGAAGATGAAGATGATGAGGTAAATATCGAGGTTGGCCTCGCCGCTGTAGTACAGGCTGTTGGTGACGAGGATTAACCCCGGCGGCAGGATGACTCGCCAGATACGGTCAACACGGAATAGATGCCACGCGATGTTGTAACCGAGGAACCAGAACAGCAGCCCCACGAGCATGGTGAAAATTAAGTCGTCTTGATTTAACCCGCCGGTGGCGGCAGCAACCGACCACTGCACCAACCGCGTGATGACGCTGCTAAAGCCTTCGAGCAGATTCCCCGGTTCATTGATCGAGGCGGCAAGGAAGATGAAGGCCACACCGTAAACAGCGCTGAGGATCAGCGCCAGCAGTTCGTTGTACTGGCTGCGTGCCAGCAGGAAGCCAAAGCCGAGGCTGAAGGCCGTCACCGGTACAATCGTCCGCAATTCCAAAGGCCAGCCCGCCGCCGAAAGCGCCATGACGGGCATGAATAACAGGACGAAGGCGATGATGAGGGTGAGCCAGTCACCGGGCGCGAATAGGGTGCGCCATGTTTGGGCGGCTTGTCGTTGGAGGCGTACAGCGAGGGGTAGACGTTGATTGGGGTAACTGGTCATAAACACCTGATATTGTGAACACTGCCCATTGTACGGGCAACAATAACCGCTGGCAACTGACGCTTACCCACCTTTAACCGTTTGTGCGGCGTTGTTCGTGCGGCTTATATGGCTATTGTAACGCACCTTCCGAACCGATATTGTTGGCAGGATTTCCCATTTATAGAGTCGAAAGTTTACCCTGCCTATGTCTGTTACCCCACCCGCTGACCTGCTGGAAAGCTCATCTGATCTGCAAGTGCCTGCCCGCAGTTGGGTGAGCCGTGCGCCGTGGGCGTTGGTGCTGTTCGGCATCGTCTCGGTTCAAATTGGCGCGGCCTTCGCCAAGCAGTTGTTTGATGTCAGCGGTACGGCGGGTGTCGTGTTCATCCGTACTTTCATCGGCGCAATCGTTTTTACGCTCATCTGGCGACCGAAGTGGCGTGGTTACACACGCGAAGTGTACGTGTATATGACGCTGTACGGTGCGGTTATCGCCGCCAACATGCTCCTGTTTTACGCCGCGATCAGCCGCATTCCCCTCGGCGTAGCGGTCGCCATCGCCTTCTGCGGCCCGCTGTTGGTGGCGGTGCTGGGTTCGCGCAAGTTGATGGACTTCGTGTGGGTGGCGCTGGCGGCGGTCGGTATCCTGCTGCTTTCGCCGTTCGCGAATGTCACGCTGGACGGCACGGGCGTGCTGCTGGCATTCTTGTGTGCGGGCGCGTGGGCGCTCTACATCCTGTTCACCAAGCGCGTCAGTGGTTTGATCGAAGGTCATGCATCACTGGCGATTTCGATGTGCATCGCGGCGGTGGTCGCGCTGCCGTTCGGTGGAGCAGGGGCAGTCAAAATTCTTGGAGACGGCGGGCTGATCGTGACGGCGCTCGTGGTTGCACTACTGTCGTCTATCATTCCTTTCGCGGCGGATTTCACCGCGATTAAGTACCTTACGCCGCGCGTCTTTGGATTGCTCGCCAGTTTGGAGCCGGTCGTCGCTGCCATTATCGGGTTCGTTGTTTTACAAGAAGCGCTTGGCCCACGCGAACTGATCGGCATCATGCTCGTGACGGCTGCGGCGGTCGCTACCACGCGCACGGGCTGAGTTGCCCTACACACGGCAGGATGTGACCCCTATAATAAGCATGTGTCTAGGTTGACCGGGTGATCGCTCTCTGCTCCGGCAGAGGGAGGAAAGTCCGCCCTCCACAGGGTACGGTGCCGGCTAACAGCCGGGCGGGGTAACCCGATGGCAAGTGCAACAGAGAGGTATATTGCCTTTGACCTCGCCTCCAAAGCGTGCTTTGAAAAAAGTACGCGGTTGGTGCGGTCAACGGCGAGGGTGAAACGGTAGTGTAAGAGACTACCAGCGCAGGCCGTAATGCTTGCGGCTAGGTAAACCCCACCGGGAGCAAGGCCAAGCAGACGCATTGGGGCGACCCGTCCCGTAAAAAGCGTCGGGTGTGCTGCTTGACCGCATCGGGTAACGGATGCGGCAGATAGATGATCGCCACCTCGCAAGGGGTACAGAAGGCGGCTTATAGGTCGGCCTAGGCATATAAAAATCCCCGTGACGAGCGGGGATTTTTGTTTATTAGCAAGGGTATTGAAACCTCACGCCAGCAGCACTTCACGGCCTGTTTGCTGGCTCGTGTAAACCGCGTCCAGAATGGTGAGTACCTGCAGCGAGTGTTCCGCCGGAACGGGCGAGGGCTTACCCTGCAAAATCGCCTCCGCGAATTCGATACATTCCTGCGCGTGGGCTTCCTTCAGTTCGAGGTTATCCGTCAGCAGCCGGTCAACATGCTTTTGCGCCACAAGATCGGTGTGGTAGACGGCGTTTTGCGGCCAATGGATACCGCCCTCGGTTCCATAGAGCCACATCTGCATATCCTCACCGTCGGTTTTGTGGTGCAGCAGCCAGCTCACTTCGAGGATCAGTGTCGAGCCGTTTTCGAAGCGCACGAACGCAGTCGCGAATTCTTCAACGTCCATCTCCTTCGGAATATTGCCGCCCCAAATACTGAACGTCCCCGGCTTGTGCGCCAGTTCGGTACGGGCGACACCGGTCACGCTCACCGGCTTGGGGTTGCCCATAAACCACAGCGTCAGGTCGAGGATATGCACACCGATGTCGATGGTCGCCCCGCCGGTCGCCTGATCCTTCAGGATGAAGCCGGGGCGCGTGGGTGCAGCCGCCCGCCGCAGCATCCAGCTCCGCGCGTGGTAAATATCGCCCAGCACGCCGGAGTCAATTTCAGCCTTCATCGTTTTCGCCGATGACGTAAAGCGGAAGTGTTGTGCCGCCATCAGCATCTTGCCGGAGGCATCCCGCGCGGCGATCATGTCGCGGATGAGAGCAGGGTTGGGTGCCAGCGGTTTCTCACACAGCACATGCTTCCCCGCCTTCATGGCTGCGATTGCCAGCGGCGCATGGTAGTTATTCGGTACGCACAGATCGAGAATATCAATCGACGGATCATCAATCAGATCGGCGGCGCGGTTCGTTACGCGGTCGATGCCATATTTGTCGCGCCATGTGCTCATGGTCGACTCAACGACATCGCAGCCCGCCACCACTTCGGTGTAATCACTGTCGATCCAACCGGGCATGTGTGTATTGGCGATGCCGCCTAACCCGATCACGCCGACCTTCAACTTTTTACTCATCTTTTCCCTCGGATATGTATGCATCAATCAAAATAAGTGACAATAGCCTTATGCGTACGCTTATTCAGCCGCGCTCGGTGCAACCCATGTCTGCTGTTCTGCCCCCTTGTACAGCGCTTCCATAACGGCGCTGCGATAAGCCGCCTCTTGCACGCTCACCAGCGGCGCGTCCGATTTGCTTTCGATCTTATCCAAAAAGAGGTCGAATCCAGCAGGCTGCGGTGCGGGTAAGTCTGTCCACGGCGACTTGCCGTCTGCGCCTTCGACGTGCTGGCTGCGGAAGTACAATTGGTCGCCGACCGCATACGCTAACCCCTCGGTGCCAGAAATTTGCAGCCATACAGGGTCGGCCACATCCACCCAACCGGCGGCGAGGGTTCCAATCGTCCCGTTGCTGAATTGCAGCAGCCCTTCGCCACTTTCGTCACAGTCGCCATAGCGGCCTGTCACCACTTTGAGGGTCGCCGTCACGCGCTCAACGCTGCCCATCAGCCAAATCAGGATGTCCAGCGAGTGCGTACCGAGGTCGCCATATGCGCCAACGCCTGCTTGTGATGGGTCGGCCATCCAGCGCCAGTCGGTGTCGAACCAGCCGCCCAGCGAACCACTGTGACAGTTGGTGTGTCGGATGCGCGTAATCTTGCCGAAGCTGCCCTTTTGAATATGTTCGCGCACGAATTGGTTGATCGGGTTGCCGCGCTGGAAGTAGCCGGTCTGGAAGATCACGCCCGCATCCTCAATCGCCTTCGCCATCTTGTAAGAATCGGCTGTGCCTATGCCGAGCGGTTTTTCGGCAAAGATATGCTTTTTGGCTGCCGCCGCGCCGAGGACAAGCGGTTCATGGCGGTTGGTTTCGGAGCAGATGATGACGGCCTTCACGTCGTCATCGTTCCAGATCGTGGTGAGGTCGCTTGTGACTTGGGAGCCTAACTTCCCGGCAGAACGCCCCGCCCGTTCCGTGTCGTGATCCCACACATACTTGACGTGCAGCCCATCGCGCTTCTTGATCCGTTCAATAAAATTGGGCGTATGAATATGAGCACAACCAATAAGTGCAAGTGAGCGCATGAAGTAATAATCCTTTAACTTGTTATGAATGTGGCGCAAAAATATCGCGATATACTTTAGTTTACCCCTGCTACAACGCGCCGCAACTGTAATGGATATACGATTGAGACTTTTCTTATGGCAGTCAATGTCTCATGACCGTAATTACGGGTTATTGCAAGTGGAATAGTGTGCAGAGTACGGCTTGGCGATTTTTGATCGGTCGCGCGGGCAGCCCACGAACGAAGCAGCGCCGCCTCATGGTATTGATGATACCCGGTGGGAGCGTGGCGACGATTTTGCGTCGAAAAGCCAAAGGCTCAGGCGTGATGCGATTCGAAGTCGGTGGTGTGGATCGCTTGGCTAATGGTATCTGTCTGTAGGAGCAGTACAAGCTGGTCAGACAATTTTGCAACCGCATAAATATCAGGAAACTGGGCTTCACTTTGTAATGGGGTGATTTGTGCGCGGGGGATGTCCTCAACCTGATCGACGGCATCAAAGATGAGTGCAATTGGCCCATGCTTTTCACGAAGCGCCACAATGGGTATGTCCAATCGATATTCCACCTCTGTGATGCCGAATCGCCGCCGCATATCAATCAAAGGCATGACCTCGTTGCGAACGGTAATGAAGCCCAGAATATCGTCGCGGAGCGTTGGAACGGGTTTGAACGCCATAAAATAGAGGACTTCGATAATTGATGTGACATCAATTCCACCCCATTGATCACCGATACGCACGGTAAGGCATTTGAACAGTTTGTCAGACATTTTGATGATCGTTTTCTCTCGCTTAGTTTTAGATCGTTAGGTGATAAGACACACTTTTAGTTTGCGTATTCAAGCAGCAGTTTAGAAATTCCGGCAGGGTTTAAGGTATGGTTCGCGGCACCTAATAGAATTGCTTCGTGGGGCATCCCGAATACAACACACGATTCGCTGTTCTGTGCGACTGTAATGGCTCCGGCATCGTACATAGCCCGCAGCCCTTGTGCGCCGTCATTCCCCATGCCGGTTAAGACAATCCCTACTGCACGTGAACCGTAATTTTTTGCCACAGATTGTAAAAAAATATCGCCTGAAGGAATATGAGGCACATTCGCGGGCGTATTGCTCAACTCAAAATGATGATTTGACCCCAAACGGAGGTGGGTGTTCGCCGGGGCGAAATAGATGGTTCCCGCATCCGGGTATTTACCTGAACCGGCTACCTGAACCGGCAGACGCGAAACGGAGCTTAACCAGTTGACGAGCGGTGGCACAAAGTCCGGGGTGATGTGCTGGACGATAACGATAGGCAGGTTAAACGAGGATGGTAAGCGCTTAACGAGTTCGCCAATGGTTTGTGGGCCACCCGTGGAGGCCACAATTGAAACAATTTCGGGTTTGGGCTTCGCGTTTGAGTTCACTGAGGTTAACGGCTTGCCGTTCTCAGCCACATGGGTGCCGGGCGATTTGGGATGCCGGATGACATGAACCCCCGACATAGCCCGTACCGTGTTTACCAAGTCTTTCATAATCGCATGATTAGCAGCATCATCCGACTGATTAGGTTTGCGCGAAACCGTTAACGCTCCCGCTTTGACCACCTCGGATGCAATGTCACAGTCCCAATGATTCGATGCTGCACAGATGACCACAATCGGTACCGGGTTCACGTCCATTATTTCACGGATGGCTTCGATAGCATCCATATGAGCAATGAGGGCATCCATGAGAATGACATCGGGCTGTATTCCCTTTGTCATATGGACAGTCTGAAAGCCATTGGTTGCGAACGCTACGACTTGCATATCGGGTGAGTTCCCAATAAGCTGCGCCAAATGGTCGCGAGCGCTTGGGCTGTCATCCGCGATTAACACCCGTATTGACACAGTTAATCATCCTCAGTAAAAACCAACTCAGTGATGGTTTTAAGAAGTTCACCCTGATCAAACCCGCGTTTGACGATATACGCATTTGCACCCGCCATCATACCGCGTTCGCGATCTGCCTCGCTTTCAAGTGAGGTTACAAGGATAACAGGCAGGAACTCAAATGCGCTGTTTGCACGCAGTTCTTTGGTGAGGGTGATTCCATCCATATTCGGCATTTCAACATCGGACACAACCAGCTCGATCTGCTGTTCTTGGAGCTTTTGCAGGGCTTGTAAACCGTCGGTCGCTGTGATGACTTCATACCCTGCGGTTTCTAAGATGCTTTTTTCTAGTGTACGTGTAGTTATTGAATCATCGACGACAAGTATTCGTGTAGCCGGCTTTTCTGCCTCAATTTCGTTCTGCTTCAGCGAGAAAACCTGCTTGTGACCGCCCTTAGCCGCCCGCACAAGATCGGCTGCGTTCAATACGACAACGGGCTGCCCGTCACCCATGAGTGCCGCGCCAGCAATGTTATGCACGCGGCGCAGGGGTGTACCGAGCGGCTTAATCGCCAACTCCTGCTCGGTTAACACATCATCCACCAGCAGAGCGAGGCGCTGTTCGGCGACAGCCATAATAACCACCAATGGATGATGATGCTTTTCCAAGTTAAAGGTACGTCCCAGCAAACTTGCAAGCGGCATTATCGGCATTGTCACACCGTCAATTGTAATCATAGATTGCCCGCCGACGGTAAATGTTTCATGTGGTTGCAGTATTTTCAGTACGGACAGCAGTGGCAGCACATAGCGTTCATTTTCCACCTGTATGAGTAACCCGCGCGAGATCGTTAAGGAACTTGGAACGACCAGATGAATCGCTGCCCCTTCACCGGGAATGCTTTCAACCTCGATATGCCCCTGTAGTTCTTCAATCCGTTCCCGTACCACATCAAGGCCGACTCCGCGACCGGAAAGGGTCGTTATTTCCTTTTTGGTCGTGATCCCCGGTAAAAAGGCCAATTCAATAATGGCATGATCGTTGTCATGTTCATTGATGACCTGCCCGCTGCTTTTACTTCCCGCATCGTGCAGCCCTTTGAGGTCAAATCCGCCACCATCATCCGCAATACTGATACGGACTTCTGATCCTCGTTGTTGGAGTGTTAGCCGCACATGACCTTCAACCGGCTTGCCTCTGCTTTGACGAACCTCTGCGGACTCAATACCATGCCCGACCGCATTACGCAGCATGTGGATAAAGGGGTCTTTCAGGGCTTCAAGCACTTTCTTATCCAGTTCGACACTGCCACCGACAACGTTAAAAATAACCTGTTTGTTCTCGCTGTGTGCAGCATCACGAATGGTACGCTGCAACGTTGGCACGAGGGTTTCAAATGGCAGCATCCGCACATGACGGGCATTATCCTGAAGCTGGGAGGTAATAACTCCTAACCGTACTGTGTCTTGCTTCAGCCTTTGGTCGAACCGGTTGATGTTTTGAAGCGTGGCTTCAAATTGCTTTTCGTAACGGAACAGGATTTCGGTTAATTGGTGTGCGGCATCAACGTCAAGTGTTGGCAGCAGGGTTTTTATTTCGCGCCACACTTTTGACGAATGGGCGACCTGCTGCCGGATGTCCCTGAATTCTGCGATGCGCTGTTCAGCATTGATGCGGGAAACCACCAATTCCCCCACCTGCGCCATCAAATCATCCAGTTTGCTGATGGACACGCGAATCGATTCTTCACCGCTGGTCATCGCCGTTTTATTGGCGGAATCATCGTGCGGAGTCGTTTCGGCAGGCACCGGCGTGGGTGATGTGTCGATTCGGGATGGGCTGCTTGGTTTAGGCACTTCCGGTATGGGTGCGCCCGGTGGCGGTGCGGCCTGAACCGGAGTGGTAGGGTTTGCTTTGTCCTCGTCCCCGGTTGATAAACGGCTCACTAATGCCTCAACAGCAACCGTTTTTCCTTCGAGCAGAAACCCGATGTTGTCCAGCGCATCGTAGAGTGCCTCGCATATCTTTTCTTCGAGATGCGTTTCGGTAGTGCGCGCCTTCTGTAGGGCGCTTTCCATCGCATTGGCAAGTTGCTCAATGGCTTCCAGTCCAACGGTACGGGCCGCCCCTTTTAGGCTGTGTGCCGACCGAAACGCTTCTTGGACAAGTTCGCGACGCTTTGTATCTTCAGGGCGAAGCTCCAATGCTAGGATAGCCATATTTAAATTCTGCAAATGTTCGGCAGCTTCTGCGCGGAACGTTTGCAAAAGCTGCTGCATCAGATCTTCAGATTTGATCATGCGTCGCATCCTTACTAAACGGCATCAGCAATTTTGTAACGTGCGGCAGCATCCTGCATCAGCCGTGCCATTTCATTCAAGTCTCGCGTACTTTTCTCGGTTTGGATCGTGCTGGTTGCTGTTTGACGGGTTGCCTGCTCGATTTGTGTCATCGCTGTCGCTAATTGGTTCATGCCATTGCTTTGCTGCGATGAACTGGCTGCGATCTGCGTTGCTGCTTGTGCCGCTTCCTCGATAATTTCAGCAAGCTGGCTAATCGCTTTCCCGGCTTCTTCGGCGAGGATCATGCCTTGCTCGGCACCTTTGTTCCCTTGCTCCGTGACCATGACAGCCGTATTCGTCGCCTGTTGAATCTCGCTGAGGATGTCCCGTACACGGGCGGTTGCTTCACGCGACTGTTCCGCCAACTGGCGCACTTCCATCGCCACGACCGCAAACCCTTTGCCATCTTCTCCGGCGCGCGCCGCTTCAATGCTGGCATTGAGGGCCAATAATTTGGATTGGTCGGCAATTTCATTGACGGTCGCGATAATTTCACCAATCTGCTGGGTACGTTCCGAGAGGGCAAGAATATTCTGGGCAATGCTTTCGACGCGCTGCCGCACCATTTCCATGCCATGCACCGTATCTGCCACGGCTTGCTGTCCACTGTGGGACACGTTCAATGATTGGCGAGCCGTCTGTGCAACCGCTTGTGCGCGTTCTGACGATTGGACTACTGTGATACGGATTTGTTCAACTGTTGCCACGGTTTCGGCAACGGCGGCGTGTTGCTCGGTGGCGCTTGCGATCTGCTGGTTCGACATCGCGAAAATTTCGGCGGCTGACGCTGCCACACCGGAGGCGCTTTCACGAATTTTCTGGGTAATATCGCTCAGGCTGTCAACCATATCATTCAGGTTCTGGCCGAGCTGTTGCAGGTCGGTATCAACCTCACCAACCCCTATCGCTCCATGTGGGTCAAGTCGTGTACGCAAATCGCCGGATGCGACCTTCTGCACAAAGTTCATGTAGGTTGAAATCGTGTTTTGCAGGCCGGTCTTGGCGCGTGTTTCCATTTCCACCATCTGTTGCAGGTTATCAATCATATGGTTGAAGTTTTCAGCCAGTGTCCCAATTTCATTATGACTCATAATCGCGGCGCGTTGCGTAAGGTCGCCGCTGCTGACTTTCTGTGTCGTACTCAGGAGTGTAGTCAGCGGTTTGATGATGCCGCGTATTGTCCACGTACTAAACGTGCCAACAATGATGATGGCGGCAACACCAATAAGGAGTGACAGGAAGGGGACAATGTTGTATACCAGATTATTGATTTCAGTAGCCTGTCGGGTGGCATGTTCAATCTGCTTGTCACCCATCGCTTTGTACAGGCCGTTTATCTGGTTAAAGAGTATTAGCCCATCACCATTGATAACCCCCATTGCTTCTGGATTTCGATTAGAAATTGCCATCTCGATTGCTCGATCTTGCAGCGTTTGATAATCTTGCCAAGCCTTCACAAATTGGTTGAACGTATCAGCCTCATCATTGGGATCAAGGTTGATCGAAACGAGGGATAACAGCGCATCAATTTCAACTCTTTTATCGGCGATTGTCTTCTGAAAGCGTTCAGTCGATGAGTCGTAAGGGGTGATGATGTGATTGCGAATGATAATTTCCAACTCTAGTATGCTTTTATAGGCTTGATTAATCGCCACATACTGGGGGATTTCTTGATTGACGATAACGGCCACTTTCTTTTCGATGATGTTGAGTTGCAAAAGCCCTAATAGGCTGATGCAAATAAGCCCAACAATGAACAGAAGTGAGCCGAAAAGGAGCCGGATACGAATGCTGGTGTTCTTGAACATGATATTACCTGTGGGCAATTCTAACTTCGGAAGCTGTTCCACTGACCAAGTGCAATCGCCAAATCACTTTGGTGGAATCTTGACCGGTTGCTGCTTTGAAAAACATCTATCGTGTATGCATTATCTACAGAGCTGAATCATCAACAATCAAGCGAGGATCAGCTAAAATGGCATGAATATGAAGTAAGGCCGTACCATCCAGAAAAATGCCCTGAAAATATTCAGGATGATCTAAATTGAGGTTGGTTGGCGTGGGGTTCATCTGATTCAGCGGTAACTCAACCGCCTCACCAACCGCTTCGACACATAAACCGATGCTCCCGTTCTGAGTCTCTGTCACAAGCATCGCACCGTGCAGGATCGTTTCGGTTTTCAACCCCAGTACAGAACCTAAATTCAGGACTGAAATAATATGTCCCCGAACATTCGTGATTCCGGCTATAAACCCCGGTACGCCGGGAATGGGAATAATGAGTACATCGTCATATACCGATGTAATGGAGTCGATTGGGATCGCAAAGCGTTCTTTGTTGATAGCGGTTGTCAGTACCGATATGCGCCCTAACTTATCGTCTTCATGCATCGGGATGCCGACACGTTCCGCACGCAGTTGTAGCAGCTTCAGTTCTTCGCCTGAAAAGAGGTCTTGAATATTCATCATAAATGCCTTTGCGGAGCTGCGGATAGATTCTCCAGTCGATATTCAAGCACCGTTTTCAGCATCTCGACCGTTAACTTGTCACTATGCTCAATGAATTGATCGGGGGACAAGCAATCGAGAATTTGATGAGCATGTGTCCAATGGCTGGCGGCTTTTTTGAGGTGTCCCAGTTTTTCGAAGATTTCGCCGACTGTGAAATGCGCTAATACGAAATCATTCTTGCAGTAAATCGCTCGCCGCAGCGACATTAACGATTTTTCAATTTCGTCTCGTTGAAGCTCAATTACACCTCGCAGATAATGTATTTCAGGGCGCATGACGTTTTCCTGCTCGGCTTCATTGAGCCAATGCAGCGCCTCTTCCCAGTCTTCACGATTTGCGGCATAGTGTGCCAATGTCCACGGGTCGAGCTTATCTGTAGGAACCCTTGACGGTGCAGTTACCCTTTCCGCTGCTGGAACAACCGGATCATGCTTCTGAGCAAGACGCGCGGCCAGCAGCCGGGGTTTGGAAACCGGCTCATTGTTCATCACGGGTGTGGTTGCCCGTGTGGGGCATTCCGGGGGGCGCTGCTTTTGGTAATGGACTGCCCCATCAAAATTATGGACTTGAAAGGGTTGGCTGGTCATGTGCGAAGACTCTGAATGCCCCAGCACCAACCAACCCGTTTCATTTAAAGCGCCGTGAAATCGTTTGATAATGTTGCTGACCGTAAACCTGTCAAAGTAGATGAGTACATTCCGGCACAGAATAATATCCATCTGCATCACGGGATGGTTGAAGACGGTGTACATTTCATCTGCCAGATTGAGCGGTGCAAACGTCACCATTTCGCGGATAGATACATCAATCTGGTAGCCGCCTTCGGCTTTAACAAACCACTGCTGCTGGCAGGTTGGAGGTGTTTCGGAGCGAAATGACCATGAGCGGTATAAACCCCGTTTTGCCCGTTCGAGGTAGTTCTTGTTGAGGTCAGTTGCGAGGATGTGAATATCCCAGTTTTTTATATCAGGTACAAGGTCGCGCAACATGATGGCGATGGAATAAGGTTCCTCGCCTGTCGAGCAGCCAGCACTCCAGATTCGTAATCGCTTCAATCCGGTATCTTGTCGATTCTGGATTAAATGCGGGAGGGTAGAATGCTTGAGGACATCCATCTGGCTGCGGTCGCGGAAGAAATAGGTTTCACCAATCGTCGCGACTTGAATGACACGCTGCCACAGCGGATGCGTAATCTCCTGATTCGCAAGTTGATCACACAGGTCTTGTACCCCCGCAATGATTCCAGCCGTCCGCAGTTCCTCAGCCACCCGCATAATATCTGTTTTTGAATGGTCATTGAGGCCGATTGCCAGACGCGCTTCAATAAGCTCTAGCAAAAAGCTGTGAAAAACCGGGACAGATGAAACGATACGACTTTCCACTTACTACCTCAGTAAAAATGAACTCAAATGCGCTGTCAATCGGAGTGCCTATCGTCGTGACCAGTCGATGATTCCGAACCCGCAGAGGGTTTTCCAGATTTCTTCTTCTGCCGCCGGGCCTTTGCGGATGTAATAATCAGCACCACTGTTAAGACCTGCAACCATGTGGTCGGTATCCTCAAGTCGGGTCAGCATGATGACTGGAATGTGAGAGGTGGACGGATGGCGCTTCAGGTGGCGGGCGATCTGAAAACCGTTCATTGTTGGCAAATTGACATCAAGTATGACGGCAATCGGTTGATACTCCTGAATAGCTGCGATCCCTTGTGGGCCGTCCTCGCGAATGAGAACGTCAATTCCGTACTGGTTCAGGTAAAATCCAATCGCTTGTGATTGGGTTGGGCTGTCTTCCACAACAACGATCAACGGATTTGTCATTTTACTTCCTTACAAAACTAAGCGGGCAATTGACTAGGAACATGCTACTTGCAAACGTATCGAATACCCGAATGGATGAATGGATTGAAAATTGATTCGTGTGATATTTTTATCATAGCGCATATTCTAAGTTAATGAATAAAATTCAGTATGATGATTGTCATGTCTCTGGATGGCATTTATCATACGTTGACTTGGAAGTAACTTCCGCCAGTTCGACTAGCGCAACTCGTATGAAGCGCTAAGATAGAGTTGGGGCGCACGAACAAAAACAAGGAGGTGACTTATGGAATACCGACCGCTGGGACGTACAGGCGTAATGGTTTCGAGCCTGTGTTTAGGGGTTATGAACTTTGGGGGTGTTACCAACGAGGCGGACTCCATCGCCATGATCGACCGTGCCTTAGACGCGGGCATCAACTTTATCGACACCGCCAACGTTTATAATGGTGGGCAAAGTGAAGTCGTCCTCGGTAAAGCGCTCAAAGCCAATGGCAAGCGTGAAGCCATCGTCCTCGCCACCAAAGTCAACGGGGTCATGGGCGAAGGCCAGAATGATAAGGGCATCTCCCGTTATCACATCATCAAAGCCTGCGAGGACTCCCTTCGCCGCCTGCAAACCGACCACATCGACCTTTACCAACTTCACCGCCCCTCGGCCACCATCCCGCAGGATGAAACCCTCCGCGCACTGGATGACCTCGTTCGGGCAGGCAAGGTTCGCTATATCGGCAGCTCCACCTTCCCCGCGTGGATGGTCATGGAAGGGCTGGCGACCAGTGAACAGTACAGCCTCGTGCGCTATATCAGTGAGCAGCCGCCCTATAACCTGCTCGACCGTCGTATCGAAAACGAACTCGTTCCCCTCTGCCAGAAGTACGGAATCGCTATTCTCCCGTGGTCGCCCCTTGCCGGTGGCATCCTCGCCGGTCGTTACGGCGCAACCAACCAGTTCCCCGAAGGCTCCCGCGCCC
The DNA here is from genome assembly GCA_020161935.1 of Chloroflexota bacterium. GTDB lineage: Bacteria > Chloroflexota > Anaerolineae > Aggregatilineales > Phototrophicaceae > CFX2. Next base: position 3,120 of record JAIUNI010000008.1, on the reverse strand, counting down.
AACGGGTTGGGGCTTCATTTCAAGATCGCGTGTCCGAACGCGGGGTAACAGTTGCCCAAGAGATGCACAAACTCGCTCAAGAACGTGGGATGACCGCTTCTCAATTTGCGCTGCTCTGGTGTAAAGATCAACCCGGTATCACCTCGCCCATCCTCGGCCCGCGCACGATGGCGCACTTGGAAGACGCGCTGGCGATTGCCGATAAGCGCTTCGACGCTGCCGACCGTGAACTGCTCGATAACTTGGTTCACCCCGGTAATGTGGTCGCGGATTTCCATAATAGTAACGATTGGATGAAAGCCCGTATTTATTAAGTTTCATGCCCATCGTTTCTGAGGAGAGTTCCGATGATGAAATGCACCCCGCTGACCCTGATCGCTGTAGCCCTGTTACTAGCTTTCGCCCCTGCACCGGCTCGCGCCGTCAATCCGACTATCGGTTTCTTGGGGGATAGCAACACTGACGAGTATCGCTCGAACGATAATCGTGCGGCCAACACACCTTATGCCGATACAACCTTAAGCTGGGCGGAACTCCTTATTAACCATCGCAGTTTGGATGCGGGCGAGTGGGGTGAATGGGGCGAACCCCGCCGTTCCGGTTACGCCTATAACTGGTCACGTTCCGGCGCGACCACCGAGAGCATGATTGCCGAAGGTCAGCATACCGGCCTCGCTGAACAAGTCGCTGAGGGCGAAGTTGAATTCGTCGTCATCTGGATCGGCACGAATGATTTCAACAGTTGGAATAACACCTACCGGGAAGTCTATGACGGTACGCTGGACGATAAGCAGCTTGACGCGAAAATCGACTCCATCGTCGACAGTATTACCACCGCCGTTGATACCCTCCAAGCTGCTGGTGATCCCAACATTGTCCTTGCTAACTTCCCCGATCCCGGTCAAACAATCCTCGCTTTTATCAGCTTCCCTTCATCAAAAGGTCGCCAGCGGGTGAGCGATGCCATCGCTGAAATTAACACCCGCCTCGATGAGTTAGCCTCCTCTCGTGGGATTGTCCTTGCCGATGTCGCCAGCTTCGGTTCGACGCTCGTCTCGCGCATTGATGCCACAGGCAGCTTAGTGGTTGGGGGCGAGTCGATAAACACTTTGTTCAAAGGGAATGAGCCGCACCATCTTCAGTTGAATGACTCCGCTGGTCATATCGGTACGGTCGGTTCAGGGCTGCTGGCAAACTTCTTTATCAAGGTGTTGAACGAAAACTACGGCTTATCCCTTGAACCCTTTACCGATGCCGAAATCCTTGCCAATGCCGGTATAGCAGCCTCTTCCTAAATGCGGTGAGCTTTTCGGAAAACGAGGCGCATTTAGTCCCATTATTACAATATAATTATCGCTCGAATATCTAAACTTATATCTTAAGTAATATTTGTAATTTTCGATGTGATGGTATAAAATCCTCAGCCGTATTGTGCTTACCCTTACTTTATCAAATATCAAATACTGAAGTGCGTACTAGGCGGTATTAGCTCGTATTGTGTCGCCTACACGTCAAATCTTTTTGCATTCATACATTGACCATGATTACTGCTTTATATTGGTTTTATTACTGTGGCACGCATCATAACCTGACCCTCATCATACCGAGAAGTGCTGTATGACAAGGCGTATACTGACCATCACACTGGTGGTTATGTCACTTTTGGCGTTGGCTCCCTCGGCGACTCGTGCCGTCAATCCCGCCATCGGCTTCTTGGGGGATAGCAATACCGACGAGTACCGTTCAAACGATAACCGTGCGAGTGGAACGCCGTACTCCGCCACCACGCTCAATTGGGTCGAACTGCTCGTGAATAAACGTGGTATTGATGTGGGTGTGTGGGGCGTATGGAACGAACCGCGTCGTTCGGGGTATGCCTTCAATTGGTCGCGTTCTGCGGCCACCTCCGAAAGTATGATAACCAGCGGACAGCATACCGGCTTGGCGGCGCAGGTGGCTGCCGGGCAGGTCGAATACGTAGTCATCTACATTGGCACGAATGATTTCGCCATTTGGAACGATACCTACAATCAAGTCTATAACCAATCCCTCGGTGGCACCGCTTTAGATGCGAAGATTAACAGCATCGTCAGCCGCATCACGACCGCTGTTGATGCACTCAAAGCAGCCGGGAACTCCAAAATTCTGCTCGCGAATTATGCCGACCCCGGCGAGTCGTATGCGTATATCACCACGTTCCCCTCCGCGCAGGGGCGTGCGCGTGTCACCAATGCTATTGTGACGATCAACACACGCTTAAATGCATTGGCTATCTCAAGAGGGATCGTCGTAGCCGATTTGTATAATTTTGGGCGTTCGTTACTCTCGCGCATCCAACCGAACGGCAATATGTTGGTTGGTAGTGAATCGATCAACACACTTGTGAAAAATAATGATCCGCATTATTTACAGCTCAATGATTCAGTAGGGCATATGGGGACGGTCGGTTCGGGGCTGCTGGCGAACTTCTTTATCAACGCGCTTTCGACAGGTTACGGTTTACAGATCACGCCTTTCACTGATAATGAACTGCTGAACAATTCCGGTATCATCGTGGCGACACCGACTCCCACCCCGACCAGTACTTTTACGCTAACGCTTACTTTCACTCCATCGCATACACCCACGCGCACTTTCACCCCAACCGCGACAGCAACGAACACCGCTACACCGACCGCGACTTACACAGATACCGCAACGGCGACCGCGACTTACACGGATACTGCAACACCGACAGCCACTTATACGAACACTGCAACGCCGACCGCGACTTATACGGACACTGCAACGCCGACCGCGACTTACACGGATACTGCAACACCAACGGCAACAGCGACGGACACCGCAACGCCGACCGCGACTTACACGGATACTGCAACACCAACGGCGACCGATACAGCAACGGACACTGCAACGCCGACCGCGACCGATACAGACATACCAACTGCAACGGCGACCGATACGCCGACTGCAACGGCAACTGAGACGGCGACGAACACCGCTACACCGACAGCCACTTATACGGATACGGCAACGCCAACCGAAACAGCGACGGACACCGCAACGCCGACCGCGACTTACACGGATACCGCAACAGCAACTGAGACTTCAACGGCGACC
>JAIUNI010000024.1 GCA_020161935.1 Chloroflexota bacterium | reverse complement strand
CGTTTGGGTATCCCTTATTAAGAGTTCCTAGCAACCCCCCACAATTTTAGCAGAAGCAACGCTGAGTATTTTCTGAAGATTGAAATAAACCAGGTTTTCTTGTGCCATCCCAATGAAAAGTACTTAAAGGAAATTCAACCCAAGCAACAGTTGGCGCACCAGATGACTTTTGACACATTGTACAGGAACACAAATGTGGATTGCTTGGTTCACCTCTCGCTGTAAAAGTAGTTTCATTACATAAACACCCACCTTCATACTCTGGAATTTTTTCATCTATCATAATTTAATTGTCTACTCACTTAAGTTAGGTTATTAGAAGCAGGAACCCAACGATATAAAGTCGGTACTGATATACCCAGATTTTGTGCAACATCCCTAGGTAGGGTGCCAGAAGCAAGTAGTTGTTTAGCTGACTCAATTTTAGATTGGGTCATTTTTCGTTTGCGACCACCTACTCTTCCTTTTGCCTTGGCAGCTGCTAATCCAGCTTTAGTTCTTTCCGCCATTAATTCACGCTCCATTTGAGCAAGGCTTGCCATAACATGAAAAAAGAACCGGCCAGCGGCCGTTGATGTGTCAACGTTATCAGTAATACTTTTAAAGTGGATACCCTTCTGATGCAATTGATTAACCAAATCAATTAATCCTTTCACAGTTCGCCCCAATCGGTCTAATTTCCAAACGACTAATGTGTCATTGTTTCTCAAAACCTCGAGCGCCAAACTGAGTCCTGGACGATTTGCCTTTGTACCTGACATTTGATCTTGATAGAGTTTTTCGCAACCAACCTCTTTCAAGGCAGAAAGTTGAAGATCTAAATTTTGATCGACTGTTGAAACGCGAGCATAACCAACCAGCATAATTTACTCCAGGACAAAAGACCCACGTTTTTTTATTTCTGTATGCATGGCATCAGGTGCCAAATCAAGTTCTCCTGGCCAGGTAACAACACCATGGTCAACATAAACCTTATTAAAATAAGATTCATCTTTAATAGATTCAAATACACCTGTTAAAAATGAAGGTTTAAAACAAACCGTTCCTTCCAAACCATCAACGAATGTTACCTTCAAGATTAAATGCTCAACCGGTTTTACAGTACTTACATCCCAATACATAGGTTTCTCCTACTTCAACGGTTCAATTTTATTTGGCATCTGGTTTTTCTCGCAAAGCTCCCAGTCAAGTAATAATTCTTTTTGGTGAAGTTCAGCCCAATCCAGAATTAAATTGAGTGCACGACGCGGTAAATCACCTTCCAGCATTTGTAAAGTATGAATATTAATGATGCCTTTATATTCACCGTAACGCGCATGAAAATGAGGTGGTGCATGATCTCCCCAAAATATTTGAATCAATATTCCATAAAATGTACTTATTGTTGGTATTAACTGATTTTCCCTTATTCTCGAAACTCATATCAAGTATAATGCCGCAACAAGGTAATATCAATAATGGTTATTGAGAATATAAAGATCCTATAAGCACGCTGATCTTTATAAGCCAATTTAATCTGCTCAAAAACGTTCGTTTTTAATAAAAAGTATCCGGATAATTTATGTATAGTAAAAGTCAGTGCCGCATCCATTTGTTATCCGATCAGGAGATTGACGACATTTATTCTATCCTCAATTTAATAACGGTGAACGTACACTGTATTTTTCATTGACAGACGAAGAAATGCTCATTGTTAAAAAATACAGGACTGTAAAAGCAAAAATTTATTTCATTCGGCTACTTGGTTACTTCAGGGCAAAACAGAAGTTTTACAGGTTCAACTTGGGTCAGGATGATGACACGCAATATATTTCAGAAAAATACTTCAATGAAAACACGCTGACCAATGACGAAATTCGCGATGGTATGCGTAAAGCCGCGCGGGATGCTTACCTCAAGACCGTACCCGTTTTCGTGACCTCCGGCGCGAAGAACGTGGGTACCGTTCCCTTGATGGAAGCGCTCGTCGTCTACGTTTCGCCGCCGTCGCAGCGCCGTGTCCAATACCTTGATCCCGCCGGTGAGAAGCAGTTCCTCACCGCGCCGCAGTCGGACGAAGGCACACTCGCGGCTTACGTCTTTAAGACCACCAACGACCGCTTCGTTGGTACACTCAACTACTTCCGTATATTCTCCGGTTCAATGCGTTCGGATGGGCGCTATTACAATCCGGTTCGTGATGTTGAAGAACGCTTCAACAGCCTTTTACTCATGCGTGGCAAGGAGCAAATTCCAGTAACGACCCTCCATGCCGGTGACATCGGTGTCGTTGCCAAGCTGAACGATACCAAAACGGGTGACACCTTCAGCACCCGTGCCAACCCCATCCGTATTACCAAGCCTGATTTCCCCGAACCCCTGTATGCTGTCGCCGTCAGCCCCAAGACACAGGCCGACAGTGCCAAGATGGGTACGATTCTCACCAGCCTTGCTCAGTCCGACCCCACGCTGCGTTGGCGGCAAGACCCTGATGTCAAGCAAACCATTGTCGAAGGGATGGGCGAAGCCCATGTGAACTTGTCCATCAGCCGCGCTGCTAAACTCGGCGTGGGTATGGATGTCAGCGTCCCCAAAGTCCCCTATAAAGAAACCATCACCAAACAGGGTTCCGACTTCCACCGTCACAAGAAGCAAAGCGGTGGAGCAGGGCAGTTTGGCGAAGTCCATCTGCGCCTTGAACCGAACCCCGGTGGCGGTTTCGTCTACGAGACCAAGATCGTCGGTGGTTCAATCTCCGCCAGCTTTATACCCTCGATTGAAAAGGGCATTCACTCCGTCCTTGACGAAGGGGTAATCGCGGGTTATCCGATTGTCGATGTCAAAGCAGTGGTATTTGACGGTAAAGAGCATCCGGTCGACTCGAAAGATATTGCCTTCCAAGTGGCAGGTCGCGAAGCCTTCAAGAAAGTGTTTGAAGCCGCCAACCCCGTGCTGATGGAACCGATGATGGACGTGCAAATCACCGTCCCCGAATCGATCATGGGCGATGTCATGGGTGATCTCAATACCCGCCGGGGCCGTGTGCAGGGGATGGATACCGAAGGCCATAAGGGAGTCATTACCGCGCAGGTTCCTTACAGCGAGATGATGCGCTATGGCAACGTGCTGCGCTCCATCTCGGCAGCGCGTGGCGTATTTACCATGAAGTTCAGCCACTATGAGCAGGTTCCGGCGCAGGTCGCCCAACCGATCATCAATGCCCACAAAGCCGCCCACGCGGGTGTCGCCGCTGTCTAATGACAATAATTGGTTTTAGGTAGGGGAGGGTCACAGACCCTCCCGTTTGACTCCCCTCTGCCACTTGTGGAAAGGGCTGATGGTGGAGTGAGCCTGCGAACGTTCCATCGGGGGGTGAGGTGTGGTTATCCCTCATCCAATATCTCCATCGCCTCGTCATAATCGGCTTCGTTCACCAGCACCTCAACGCCGCTGTGGATGCCCACGTTAAAGCCGTGAATCTGACCAAATGAATCTGGCTTGATGAAGTGGGCAATGCCTGCGCTCTTTAAGCGCCCCACCACGATATACGCTTCGGGTAAGTTCTGTGCGGTATACGCCGTAACCCATTCAATTGGCCGTTGCTCGTTCATTTTTGTCTCCTAGCTAAATAGGATGCTATCCGACAAGAACTCAAGCCCGTTTGCGTTTCTGCTTGAGCATATAATCTTCAACCGTGACCAGTTCGCCATCGTCGCCAAGCCGCATTTCGCGGTCGTAAGTGTCAACCTCCTCATCGTCATTCTCGTCGAGGAATGTTGCCAGTTGCTGTCGCAGTCGTTTTTCGTGTCCCGCTCGCCGCCAGCCGTTGAATAGCACGAGGCTGATAAACGGGATCACCAGCACCAGCGCGGTTTGCCACGCGAACGATGTAAAAGCCTGCCCCGTGACTGTCCACGGAATCCAGATCAGCGCATTGAGGAACACAATCGTTAGCATGATCGGGATACCGCTGTACCGTTTGCGGATGTCGTCGCTCAACAACCCGTGCAGCCGGAACAGTGTTTTCGGTCGTTGGCTCAAATAAAGCGCATCGTCTTGTACCCGCTGCCGCATTTCATGCTCGATAACGGCTTCCCGCCGTCCACCCCTTGCCCCCGACTGCCAGAATGACCATAACCCGTGAACAAGGAGTATCCCACTCCACAGGCTGACCCAATGTCCGGTAAATGGGTATATAAAATAGTCGCGTCCCACATAGTAATACGGTGAATAGGCCGCGTTACCGATGATCCCCGCTCCGATAGCAAAGAGAATAATATGTAGGAAAAATAATCTACCGGATGCCAGCCGCCTTTCAATCCGCCGCCGCATCTCAAAATAATCAAGGAACGTCAAATAACCGTTCGCCATTGTAGTGACCTTAATTTGCTATTTGCTTATATATACGCAGCAAGCCTTTTGCACGTTGCGCGGTGAATCAAAAACGCCCCAACTGAATTGGAGCGTTTCTCTAAAATCTCGGATAGTGGTCATAGAGTAAGTGATGTCTTGTTTCGTTCCCCTCGCCCTGAGGGCTGACGGTGGAGTGAGCCTGCGAACGTACCGTCGTGGGGCTAGGGTTTAACCACCACTTACTTTGCAATCATGACTTAACTTGAACCGAACTTGAACTACGCTGGCCCTGCGATAAGCCCCTGCTGTGGGGTGCTGACATCCGCTTCTTCGATAGCGTCTTCAATCTTCTTCCCCACAATTTCGTATACCCGTGCGCCTTCGACAATCTCATTGGTGAGTAGTTCATTGGCTAGGGCTTCGAGCTTATCTTTGTTCTGGCGGACAAGTTCAACGGTGTGTTTGTAAGCCTCGTCTACGATATGCCGCACTTCCGCGTCAATCCGTGCTGCCGTCGCCTCACTGTAATTGCGCCCTTGAGACAGCGAATAGCCGAGGAACGGCTGGCGCTCATTGTCACCGAAGTTGAGCTGACCAATCGTCTCGCTCATGCCGAACTCGGCAACCATCCGGTGGGCAATATCCGTCACACGCCGCAGATCGCTCGAAGCGCCAGTCGTGATCTCTCCAATCGCCACATCCTCAGCCGCCCGTCCGCCGAGCAGCATATAGATTTGCGCCATCAAGAACTCTTTCGAGTAATTGCGGCGGTCATCATCCGGCAGCGAAGCCGTCACACCGAGCGCTTGTCCGCGCGGCACAATCGTGACCTTGAATACAGGGTTTGCATGGGGTGTCAATGCGCCTACAATCGCGTGACCCGCTTCATGATAAGCCACTACCTTGCGTTCCTGCTCGTTCGAAAGGGGCGGGCTTTCCGTACCCAGCACAATCCGGTCGAATGCGTTCAGGAAGTCACGTTGGCTGATGCGCTTGGCATTCCGCCGCGCCGCGTTCAGTGCCGCTTCGTTCGCGAGGTTCGAAAGATCAGCGCCGGAGAAGCCAATCGTCGCCTTCGCCATATCACTCAGCTTGACTTCGCTGTCCAGCGGCTTGCCCTTTGTATGAATTTTGAGAATATTCTCGCGTCCGGTACGGTCAGGCAAACCCACCGTTACCTGCCGGTCGAAGCGCCCCGGTCGCAGCAGCGCCGGATCAAGCACGTCTGGCCGGTTGGTCGCTGCCATGACGATCACACTCTCGTTTTGGTCAAAGCCGTCCATCTCTGAAAGCATCTGGTTGAGCGTTTGCTCGCGTTCATCATTACCGCCGCCCAAACCGGTACCACGCTGGCGACCGACTGCATCAATTTCGTCAACAAACACGATGCTCGGTGCGGCATCCTTCGCCCGCTTGAACAGGTCACGTACGCGGCTTGCGCCCACGCCGACGAACATTTCCACGAACTCGGAGGCCGAAATGCTGAAGAAAGCCACGCTTGCCTCGCCAGCCACCGCCCGCGCCATCAACGTTTTACCCGTACCGGGTGGGCCGACCAGCAGCACACCGCGCGGAATACGAGCGCCAAGCGCAATGTACTTATCCGGCTCTTTAAGGAAGTCGACAATTTCGACCAGTTCCGCCTTCGCCGCGTCTTGTCCCGCCACATCGCCGAATGTCACCTGTGGACGTTCAACCGTGTATTCACGCGCTTGCGTCCGCCCGAACCCGAACACATTCCCCATCTGGCCTTGTGCGCGTCGCGCCGACCAGAAAAAGAAACCGAGGATCAGGATGAACGGTGCGAATTGCAGCAGGATATAAAGGAGTGGCGACGTATCGTTGACTTGCGACGTAACCGTCACACCCTTTTCATTCAGGAGGGTTGTGAGGCTGGGATCTTCAATCGGCAGCAGCGTCGTCACGAAACGGTTCGACTGCTGCTGCGTCACACCTTGCTGTAGGAGTGGCGAACCCGCCGGAGGATACTGTACACTCTTGTTAAAATCGCCCCGTGCTTGGTCGCCTTGAAAGACGACGGTTTCAACGTTGCCGTCTTCGATTTGCTGCCGGAAGAATGAGTACGGGACGGTAATCGGCTGTTCGCCTGTCGCCGTACTGACCATATCTTGTACACGTGTAAATGCCCAAATAATGAGTACGATCCACACCACCGGCCATACCCATCTCGGTATTTTGAACTGGGGGCCGGGGGGCTGGTTGTTGGGTTGCTTGTCCTGTCCCGGAGGTTGCACGGTTTATTACCTCTGTTTCGTTAAAATTGTTACAAGGATAGCCATCGCGTGTTAGAACTACATGAGCGCATTGTCATTTTGGTATTACAATCGCTCAAATCCCCTAATTATGAGGGGGAATCACCATTTGCGCTTTCCCTCACCCTGTTATAAGCTGAAAAGAGATAGAATGCTTGCAGCAGAAGAAGGGTAGATTATGCCACGCGAAACGAGGAAGAACCAACTTGAGGATGACTTAACGATAGCGTCGCGTGCCTCCTTGCCCGAAATTCCAGTTGATGACAGCGCTCATCCTGCCACCATCAGCCGTTCGACGCTCAACGCGCCGTGGCTCTTGCAGCAGCATTTCGGTGGCAAGATTGACCTCGCCGTTGAACTCGCCAACCGCTATCCCACCTTGCCCCTCATCACGCTCATCAAAGCCTATGGGTCGAAAGCCGCCTATCAGCCCGCCGTCGCCGCGCTCTCCGCTCCCGATGGTACTGCCACCGTACTAGTCGAAGCGCTGCCGAACAGCTACCAATTCCAACTCGCCTATACCCTCGGCTCGATGTTAACCTTCCGCTTCCGCTTGCACGACCTCACCGCCGTCGATTGCGCCCATTGGTTGCAGCTTATTCACCGCGAGCAAGATGGTGTCGCCTTCCTCTGGGGGCAGTCTCGCTGGGAAAAAGATTATCTCATCTGCACCATTCGCCGCCAATTCGCCAGCCTGTACGCCTTCTCGCCCAACGGTTTTGAAGCCGGCATTCGCCTAACCCATGAGGTAAAAGGTGAATTGCACGACTGGCTCGCCTCCATTTGGAATCCCGACACCGCCTCAACCGGAACGACCCCCAACCTTCTAACTTGGTAGCATGACCGGGTTCTCACCTCCGCAGAAGCGAGGCCGCCGTTATTGGCAGCGCCTCCTGATCTTCTTTGTCGGTTTAATCCTGCTCATACCTTGCACCCTCGGTTTCCTTGCCACCTTTGGCCTCGCCTTCAATTATGTGATGCCCTTTCGCGGTACGGTTGTCCGTCCTTCTGACTTACCACCCACGACTCAAGACGTTAACTTTATCGGTGCGGATGACCTGACGCTGCGGGGTTGGTATATCCCGCCGCAAAATGGCACCGTCGTTATCCTGCTGCATGGTTACTACAACGACCGTACCGAGATGCTGTTTCACGCACTGCACCTTGCCGGAGCCGGATACGGTGCGCTGCTCTACGACCAACGGGCTGCTGGCGAAAGTGATGGCAGCCAGCGTTCCTTAGGCTGGCGTGACGTAGAAGATGTTGGCGGTGCGATTGCCTTTCTAAGTGGCAAAGCGGATACACTGGCAATTGCGGGATGTTCAATCGGAGGGCAGGTCGCGCTTCGTGCTGCTGCCCGCTACCCTGAACTCGCTGCCGTCTTTGCGGATGGCCCTGCCGCCGTTTCTGCTGCTGATTTACCCCCTGCGGACGGTTTAGAAGGACAGTTGACAATTGGTTATCACAGCTTTGTAGATCGCCTCGTCGCGCTGCAAGTCGGCATGTCCATCCCGCCTTCGCTAATGGATACCGTCAGTCAAATCGCCTCGCGCCCGATCCTCTTATTCGCGGGTGAGTTTGGCAGTGAGCGCTTTTATGTCCGCCGTTTTCAGCAAGCCGCTGGCGCAAACGCCGAATATTGGGAAATCCCCGGTGCGACCCACTGCAACGGCCCCTACACCGCACCCGCTGAATATGCCAACCGTATGCTCCAATTCTTCGACAATCGTATACAAAGTCACACCCCGTAATCATAATGGCTTAATGAGAATTACCTCCCCTGTCAGCTAAAATCTCGCCAATTTTCACCTTCAAAATTTTCATGAGATATTTAGACCCTGCCTCAAAAATATTTATATAAACCAGTAATAATTGTAGGCATGGTGTGAACAGCACCATTTCTGTTTTCCAAGCTCAAGGAGTAATGAGCATGAAGAAACTAAACGCGACAGTAATTTCAGCTTTGGTATTAGCAGGTGGCGTGTTTGCCGCACAGGCAGCCGACCCCATGCCAACGCCTGAACCGACACCAACTGTCATCCTTCCATCATTCACGGACGGGCGTATCAACGCTTTTGATGCAGCGGCTCCGGTCGTTGTGTTCGAAACCTATGAAGAAGCACCGATTGTGAACGATAATGGCGTACCCACGACCGCGATGGTTGTGAACGGCATTCAACTGCTGCGCTGGAATGGTGATGCAGGCAGCGTAACCGAAGTCCTGAATGTCCCGATTGAGGATATTGAAGCCGCCATTGATGAGGGTGGTAACTCGGTAATGCTGCCCATTGCCAGCGAGAACGGCTATATGCTGAACTACAACTCGGAAACCAATCAGTTGTGGATTCAAACCCCTGCCGACTATGAAGGTAAGGTCTACACCTTTAGCTGGTTGAAGGACTTCTAATAGCCCCTAAAACGGTGGGCGCACAGCTTGCGCCGCCCTCAGAGTAACAAAAAGGCGGAACTGATTATCCAGTCCCGCCTTTTGCTTTATACTTCCCACTTAAAACTTACTACTGAGCAGGTTCTCGTAAATAATGAGCTTTTGCATTTATTCCCTCCCTCGTTTACGGGCTGACGATGGAGTGAGCTTGCGAACGTATCGTCGTGGGTTAGGGTGGGGGTTAACTCAGCACTTCTCTCTCGAAACTTGCTACATGAGTGGTTTATCGAAATTCTTGCGCTAAAGATCTTGGCGTTCTTGGCGACTTGGCGGTTAATCTTTTTCTTGCGATTTTCGATAACCTACTTTGCAGCCTCCTAATACCCCTCGGTGATCGATTGGTACTCCGGGTGCCGCTGAATGTACGCCGCGATATAGGGGCACATCGGGCGTACCCGTAACCCTTCCGCCTTCGCATATTCAAGAGCCGCCTTCGCCATCTTCCCCGCCACGCCTTGCCCCTCGAACGCTTCTGGCACTTCCGTATGCGTGAAGATGATCTCCTTGTTGCCAAGATAGTACTTGACCATCGCCACCTGCCCATCAATCTCAATCTGAAATCGCTTCAAGTCAGGTCGGTGTTCGACTGCCAACTGGCTTACATCCATTCAGTATTCCCCTTTATAGTGCTTCAATAACCAACGGTAATCGGTTGATATTCCTTGTGCCGCTTAATGTACGCCGCCGTATACGGGCACATCGGGCGCACGCGCAGCCCATTCTCCCGCGCGTAATCCAACGCCGCTTGCGTGATCTTTGCCGCGATACCATAACCCTCGTAAGGATAAGGGACTTCCGTATGGGTAACAATCATCTCGCCCGACCGGATGATATAGCTCACGACTGCCGTCTGTTCACCCAATTGGGTTTCAAAGCGCCGGTTCTCTGCGTTGTGGCTAACGGTTAGTGCGTCTAGGTGAATGTCCATCTTGCTTCCTCGTCGTTAATCGTATAACCACTGTCGCCTTCACGCCCTTGCTTATTACCTCCTGTAAACAAATTGCGCGAGCGCCCTCATCCACCACTTACCAAAACTTCAGCACCTGTTCAGCCCGTCTCCAAGACTTCTCCACACTCAACCCCCATAATGGCAGTCATGGTGATAAACAAAACACCGCATAACCATCGTAGTTAAGGAGTTTAGATCATGAAGAAGTTCGGTATGAGTCTTATGTTGGCCCTCGTTCTGGTCACGGGTGTCGTCGCCGTTCAAGCGGCTGATGACACAGATACCCCTGCCGTTCCGTCGTTTGATGACGGGCGCATCAATGCGTACGACGCTGGCGCACCGGTCGCCATTTTCAATACCCGCGATGAAGTCGCCACCGTTGACGAAGATGGCCTCGCGACCACCGAAACGGTTGTCAGTGGTATCGAACTCCTAAGCTGGAGCAGCGCCTCGGAAAGTGCTTCGGAAGTGCTGGATGTCTCGCGTGAAGCCATCGAAGATGCCATTGCCTCCAACACCGCCTCTGACTTCACCATTGCCGAAGAAAACGGCTACACCCTCAATTACTCGCAGTCCGGCTGGTTCTGGGTGACCACACCGCCCGATGCTGAAGGTAAAGTGTACACCTTTAGCTGGCAGAAGGACTTCTAATCAAGAGTTCCCCGCTTTCTTCCCCCTCGCTTCGGGCGGTACAGGCCACACCTGTACCGCCTTTTTAGTTCTGTCTCTAGCTGCCATTGAGAGTAAGTTAGCCGACTCTGTATTGGACTGATGACTGAAAGCTGGAGACTGGCGACACTTAATGACACCTGCCGCTTTTCTGTCTATACTCATGCCAACCCATTCCCTAATCTCTTGAAGGCACGCGGCATGTCACCTACCGAACAATCCACAGCCGATTACATCGCACAGGTCGAAGCATGGCGGCAGAACATGGATGCCCAAATGCGCGCCCCCGGCCCCGGCGGTTGGCTCGCCATCGTTGGCATGTACCCGCTCGAAGTGGGCGAAAACACCATCGGCAGCGCACCGGATAGTGCCGTGCAGTTGCCTGCCGGCGCAGCCCCCGAACGCCTCGGCATCCTCAGCTTTGATGGACAGCACGGCACGCTCCACGTCACGACTGATGAAACCGTTACCGTTGATGGTGTACCCACTCGCACCGCCGCGCTCCGCAACCACTATGAACCCGGCGGCATGTCTGTCGTCAACGTCCGTGATGTGCGCTTCGGTGTCATGCAGTGGGCGAGTGACCCCTATAACATCCGCGTGTGGGATGCCAACGCCCCTAAGCGGCTGAACTTTCCCGGTCGCGTCTGGTATCCCATCGACCCCAACTACCGCGCCACAGGCCGCTTTACCCCGTATCCAGATGCCAAAGGAATGGTGGTTGACCACACCGGCGGCGAAACCCAAATCCTCAAAAACATTGGCTCAGTCGATTTTGAACTGCACGCGCAAGCCTTCCATTTCGAAGCCTGCGCCTCCGAACTCGGTAAAGACTACGTGTGGCTGCTCATGCGGGATGCCACCAGTGGCAAATCCACCTACGGGGCAGGGCGCTTTATGATGGCTCCTTTCATTGATGAAACCACCGTCGAACTCGACTTCAACAAGTTCTACCATCCGCCCTGCGCCTTCTGCGAGTTCACCACTTGCCCCATGCCCCCGCGCAGCAACCGCTTCCCGTTCCCCATCGAGGCCGGTGAACGCTTCAAATAGCGAACGAAACTCACTTCTATTTTCGTAGGGAAGGATCTCAGACCATTCTGTATATTTACTCCCTTCTTCCCTGTTACTACGGGGGAGAAGGGTTGGGGATGAGGGGGTTTAAGATTAGTGGGATAGGGGTTACTCAAACTCATAATTCGTTTGCAAAAACCGCATAAACTCGATCATCGCCCGCCGTCGGCTCGAAAGCGACAGCACATCTTCTGCATTCATTTCGCCCAGTGTCTTATCAAACCCCGCCGGAATGAAAATGTTGTTCCAACTGTACCCGTTGCCCCGTGGCACGTCCGCGATCTGCCCCGGTACGCTGCTCACAAACTTGCGCCGCAAGCTGCCATCCGCAAAAGCGATCACCGAAATCGCCTCAGCATATTTATCCTCGAACGGTTGCAGCATCTTGCAGATGTTGTGCAATCCAACAGTCACATAGAAGCTGGTCGTCAAACCGCCGGGGAACCCGCCCCACGCCCGTACCGCCAGCGACGAATGGTCAACGAATACCGGCTTCTGGAGGATGTCATACGCTTTAGCCGCCTTATTCAGCGCCACCTCACCGGTGTCAATGTGCTGAATATCGTCAAGGTGGATAGCCGAGGTTTGCAGCTCCGTATTCAAAAGCTGCTCATACATGCGCTTCTTGGTCGCGTTGGTCGTCGCAAAATACAGGTCGGAAATTGCCAGTTTGGTCTTGTACTCATTATTAGGCGTATTACGTCCGGCCTTCAGCGGGTTGAACACCGCACGCTCAATCTCGAATAAACCGTTCAGCAGCTTAACCGTACCCTCCATATTCAAATTTTCCGGTACGCTGATGACCTGAAACCGCCGCAGTCGTTCGGGTATCTCCATCGGCTCAATCATCACCGGCGCAATCGGTTTTTCCAGCCGCAGCGCCAAATCCAGTTCTTTCTGACAGTATTCGGATGCCATCGAATCCGGTGACAGCAGCAGCATGAAGCAGTGGCTGGCACTAATCTGCCGTTCGATCTCATTCCACCACTCTTGCCCCACCGACAGGTGATGGTCAAACCATACGTCGTGAATTTCCAGCGCCCTCTGGAACTCCAAAATGCGCGGCGTGTCTGCATGTGCATAACTAATAAATATCTTCATGTTTGCTGGTTTCTTATCTCTAGAATAGTTGCTGAATTATACTGTTCTGCGCTTTTCTCGCCTAATTCCTAACTTTTCCTCTGCACCTTCGTGCCTTTGTGGTAATTCCCTATGTATTGCTCTGCACGCTCCGCGCCTCTGCGGTTCAATTTGTATTTCCCCATATGCTACAATGCCCTTCAATATGACCAATTACTCCGCCATCAATAATCGCTTTAGACTGTTGACTGGCGACTGAGGACTATATGCCTAACCGCCTCCAACACGAAACCAGCCCCTACCTCCTCCAACACGCCGATAATCCGGTTGATTGGTATCCGTGGGGTGATGAAGCCTTTGAACGCGCCCGCGCCGAGGACAAACCCATCCTCCTCAGCATCGGCTACAGCGCCTGCCATTGGTGTCATGTCATGGCCCACGAGAGCTTTGAAAAACCCGTAACCGCCAACCTCATGAACGAATTATTCGTCAACATTAAAGTCGACCGTGAAGAACGTCCTGACGTGGATGACATCTACATGCAGGCCGTTCAAGCCCTCAGTGGTCACGGCGGCTGGCCGATGACCGTGTTCCTCACGCCCGACGGTCGCCCCTTCTACGGCGGCACCTACTACCCGCCCGAACCCCGTCATGGAATGCCTGCCTTCCGTGAAGTGTTGGCCGGTGTTGCCGAAGCCTATACCAATCGTCGCCAGCAGGTCGAGGATTCCGCCACCAATCTGACCGAAGCGCTCAACCGCGAGTTCTTGAGTATTGGCGGTGAACAAAGTTCCCTCAGCGCCGACCTGCTCACCACCGCTTATCAGAAAATTGGGCAGGGCTTTGATGAATCGCATGGCGGTTTCAGCGGTGCGCCCAAGTTCCCCCAACCCATGAACCTCGAATTTCTGCTTCGCGCTCACCTCCGCTCTGGTGATCCCGAACCTTTAGAGCAGGTCGCCTTCACCCTGCGGAAGATGGCGCGTGGCGGCATCTACGACCAGCTTGGCGGCGGTTTCCACCGTTACAGTGTCGATTCACTCTGGCTCGTTCCGCATTTCGAGAAGATGCTCTACGACAACGCCCAACTCAGTCGCGTCTATCTTCATGCCTACCAGCTCACGGGTGATGCGTTCTTCAAAACCATCGCCGTCGAAATAGATGACTACATTCTGCGCGAGATGACCACCCACGAGGGCGCGTTTTACAGTACCACCGATGCCGATAGTGAAGGTGAAGAAGGGCTGTTCTTCATTTGGAGTCTGGCTGAACTGCAAGAGTTGTTGGGCGATGATGCCCGAATCGCCGTCGAGTATTGGGGTGTCACTGGGCGCGGCAACTTTGAAGGCCACAATATCCTCTATGTCCCCAACGATGATGAAGTCGTTGCCAGCCGCCTCAACATTTCTGTGGATGAACTCCGCGTCAAACTCACCGCCATCAAAGATAAACTCTATGCCGTTCGCACTCAGCGCGTTCACCCCGGCCTCGACGACAAAATTCTCACCTCATGGAATGGCATGATGCTCGCCAGCCTAGCCGAAGCCGCCCGTGTCCTTGATCGTGCCGACTATCAAGCCGCCGCCGTCAAAAACGCTGACTTCATCCTCACCAATATGAAAGCTGCTGACGGTCGTCTGCTTCGTACCCATAAGAGCGGTGTCACCAATCAGCGTATTAAAGCCACTCTTGAGGACTACAGCTGCCTGATCGATGGTCTGCTCGAACTTTACCAGTCGACTTTTGACGAACGTTGGTTTATCGAAGCCCGAGCCTTAGCTGATATTGTCTTAGAACGTTTCGCCGCGTCCGATGGCGGCTTCTTCGATACGGCTGACGACCACGAAGCGCTCATCGCCCGCCCGCGCAATATGCAGGACAATGCCGTTCCGTCCGGCAACGCCATGATGAGCAAGAACCTCATTCGCCTCGCCGCCTACACCGCTGATGAGCGCTATGATGAGTCTGCCCGCCGTGCGCTAGGCTTACTGACCGAAGCCATGCGCCAGTACCCGCAGGCGTTTGCCGAGTCGCTGAATGCCGTCGATATGTTGGTCGATGGCTTGGCGGAAGTTGCGCTTGTCGGCGCACCGGCTGAACCTGCCACCAAAGCGCTGCTGGATGTCGTCCGCAAGCCTTACCGCCCGAACATCATCACTGCGCTTTCACCTGTTGATGTCCCTGCGGAAGCCACAGTCCCGCTGCTCAGTTACCGCACCATCCGCGACGCGCAGCCCACCGTCTATGTCTGCCGTCACTTCGTCTGTGCCCGCCCCGTCACCACCCCCACCGAGGTCGAATCCCTTCTCTCACCTTCAAAATAGGTTTCCCTAGGGGAGGTCAGAGACGCTCGCGTATGGCTCCCCTCGCCCTGAGGGAGAGGGGTTGGGGGTGAGGGCTTATCCACCGTGATTTTATATCACGATATAACCTGCATTTGCTCCCTCCCCTGTTACTACGGCTATCAGCGGAGGGAGCCTGCGACCCTGCTGATGGGGCTGGGGTGGGGGTGTCGTTTTTATACCCCCAAAAACCCCTCCAAACCATTCTCTAACCATCCACCAACCATCTTAACAATCCTGCTCTCTCAATTGGGTTGGTAAACTCGTTGCATAAAAGAGACCATTTGTTCCACATTTACACCTCGTTTTGTGTTATCCTATTCATATCGGTCGTGGAGGTCACGCAAATTGGCAGAATCGGCAGGAAAACAGACTTTGCCATTGCCGCTTTTGCTGCCTTTGCCGCCGAATTTGCCGATTGTCGGTGCAACGCCTCCTGTGGATGACAGCACTGACGACACTGACGACATAAAACGGGAGTTGCAATTGCGGTATTTGCAGTATTCCCTCCAAATGTTGTCGCCACCATGCGCTACTTTTGGTTCTGACTATAGACTATGGACTGAAGACTATTGACTACTAAATGGCGCTCCGCCGCCGCCGCCGCCACAAAATACGATTACCGGAAACGAACGTGCATAATGGATGTGTAACAACAGCATCAACAGCAACAACAGCATCATTTGAGGGAAAATCTTCGAGAAATTCGAGAATCGGGCTTCCGAATTTGAGGAATTTGACGAATTTTCTGAATCATCCCGTTCAGCAGCGACAGCGGCGGCAGAGCCAACAACCTTCGCCGCTGATCGCTTTTAACGATTGACTACCAACGATCAACCAATGACTAGCATCGCCCAATCGCCTCAAGAATACTTCCGCCTGCTCCTGTTCACCGTAGTCGGTCAGGCGTTTACCGCTGCTGGCTATACCCTCGAAGAACGCCCCGCCCAGTGGGCAGGTGGTCTCTTTCGCTTCGCCAAGTCGATTCATTTTGGCTCAGAGAATGGCTCCCCCTCGCCATTTATGGAGAGGGGGCTGGGGGGTGAGGTTGCATTGACCGCCTTCATCGAATATCAACTTCTTGCCTATACCGATACCATGTGGGCATCCCGTAATCCCTCTCGCTTCCGCGTCACGCTCACCCGCACCGACCAATCGGCTCCCCGCTTGCCTTCTACCCATCCGGCCTTCGCCCAGCGCGACCTCGGTACGCTCGTCGTCGAGGACTTTAAGGTCGCCATCCTGCCCAACGCCGACTACTGGTGGGTGTTCTCCAATACCGATGAACTCGGTAAAGCACTCGCTGAATCGGGTCATCTTGTCATCGGTTTTGGAATGCCGTGGCTGTCAGGTGAACTCGCTCCACCGTCGGGATAACGTCAGGTAATCCTATTGACATCACAATTCCCTGCCGCCATAATCCCCTTATGAAATTTCTGTCCAATCAACATCTCCGGCTCTTGCCCATGTCCCTCAAATTTTCTTCAACTGCTCATAGATCGGATAGTGAACTAGGCTATTTGCATTCCCTCCACCGTTTACGGGGGAGGGTTAGGGTGGGGGTATCGGTCACCCGCTTGCTGTGTGTCTCCATCTTTCTCGCCGCCTGTTCCTTAACCGAGCAGCCCGCCGTCATCTATGTAACCGCCACGCCGCCCCCTGCGACCGAAGGCCCAACCCAAATACCGCCTACACCGACGATCCCGCCGACCCCCACGGTCGCCCCCGAAGTCGCTATTCAACTCGCTAACCAATATCTCACAAATGGCTACTACGAACGCGCCGTTGCTGCCTATCAGGGTGTTATCGCCAATACCGGTGCGCCCGCTGATATAGCTGCCTCGGCGGGTTTCGGTTTAGGTCGTTCCGCTCTGCGTGAAGGCTTATTTCAAGATGCGGTTACCGCATTAACCAACTTTATCAACCAGTTCCCGAATGACGGTCGAGTGATTCAAGCCCATTTCCTGCGTGGGGATGCCTATCTCGGCCTCTCCCAGTGGCAGGCTGCCATTGATGACTTTCAGTTCTACCTCTCGCAGCGCCCCGGCATGATTGATAGCTACGCTCAGGAACGGATTGCCGACGCTCAACTTGCGCTCGGTCAAAAAGAGTCTGCCCTCACCAGCTATAAAGCGGCTACCGATGCCGGACGTACCCTTGTCCCGCTTCTAGCCTTCCGCGAAAAGGTAGCTCAGGTGCTAACTGCTTCTGGTGATCTTGAAGATGCGATTGCCCAATATGAAGCGATCCTCGCCGTAGCCAAGAATGCCCCCTACCGCGCGACGATTGAATTCCGCCTCGCCCAAACCATGATCGACGGTGGCGCGAACGAACTCGGCCTCGACCGTATGGATCAGATCGTACTCAATTACCCCACCACGCCCGAAGCCTATCAGGCGATGCAGTTGTTGTTAGCCGCCGACCGTGAAGTCGATGATTACCTGCGCGGGCAGGTCAGCTACGCCTATGGGGACTATGAAGACGCGATAGATGCCTTCACCAACTACACCACTCAGAACCCGCTTTCGTCCATTCCGGCCAATCTGCATCTCCTTGTCGGTCGTGCTTACCGTGAAATTGGGAACTCGTCGGCTGCCAACGTCGCCTTCCAGATCATAATCGACACCTACAAAACTGACCCCCTGTTTGGCGAAGCCTTATTAGAGCAGGGGCGTACCAAATTCTTGGCAGGTGATATTCCCGGCGCGATTGAATCCTACTTCAACATCGCAGACACTTACGATTACCTACCAGAAGCCGCCGAAGCCCTGTGGCGTGTCGGTTACCTTTACGGCACGAATGATAATCCTTCTGAGTCGCGTAATGTGTTCGAGCGCCTCGCCGATGCTTACCCCAATTCCGAGCAAGCTCGCAGCGGTTTATTCTTGGCGGCTTCTGCTGCCATCAATACCGATGACCCCGTAGGCGCGGAACGCCTCTATGCCCGCCTTGCCACCACAACTACTGGCGAGGATCAGGCTTCCGCTTATTTCTGGGTTGGCAAGTTAGCCAGTAACCGGGGTGACCAATCAACCGCGACACAGGCATTCCAACTCGCGGCTGCTGCTGCGCCGGATAGCTACTTTAGCGCCCGCGCCAGCGATATTGTGGCGGGTCGTGACTCCTTCGCCAAGCCAACAGGCTATAACTTTCAGTTTGACGATAATGCCCAGATTGCTGAAGCCGAAAACTGGATGCGCGAGAAGTTCAGTATCACCCAAGAAGGGGCGCTCTGGCCGCTGTCAGCCGCCCTTCAGTCTGACCCACGCCTGATCCGGGGTAACGAACTCTGGACGGTTGGTGCGTATCCCGAAGCAGAGGTCGAGTTTGGTGATGTCATCACCGCCTTTGAAAGCGATGGCCTCGCATCCTACCAACTCGCCATCTTCCTGCGCGGCATTGGTGCCTATTACCCCTCGGTGTTAGCTGGGGCGAATGTCATCCGCGCCGCCAACGTCTCGACTTTAGATGCACCGCCGTATCTCGCACGTCTCCGTTATCCCGCTTACTATCTCTCAGTCGTTGAGGATGTCAGCCAGCGCTACTCAATTGACCCGCTGTTGGTGTTTTCACTCATTCGCCACGAGAGTTTGTTTAACACCTACGCCACCGCTGCCGCAGGTGAAAAAGGTCTGACGCAGGTCATTCCTGCCACCGCCCAATACATCGCTGATGAACTCAATTGGCCGAACTATCAACATACCGACTTGTTCCGCCCATACGCAGGCATTGAGTTTGGCGCGTTCTTCCTTGCCGAAAATCTCGGTCGCTTTGATGGGAATGCATTGGCTGCGCTGGCTGGGTACAACGCTGGCCCCGGTCGCGCCATTAGTTGGCTTGACCTCTCCGGTGGCGACCCTGACCAGTTTATGACTGCCATCACGATTGATAGCACCCGTACCTACGTTCAGCGCATCTATGGCTTCTACAGCATCTACCGTTCCCTTTACGGTCAAACAGGTTAGGTGGTGGAATCAAAAGCGCACCCATTGGAGTGCGCTTTAAAGGGTTATTTAATTAGGCGTTTACGCAGCGCCGTCAACCTGTTCCAGCATCACCCGCACCTTCGCCACGAGGTCATGGTGCAAGATCGGTTTCGGCAGGTAATCATTCGCGCCAGCTTCAATCCCGCGCATTATACTTTCTGCATCGCCGCGTGCCGATAAAATCAAAACAGGAGTACTGGCTGTATCTGTGCGCTCGCGGACGACGCGACATAGTTCAATACCGTCCATACCCGGCATCATCACGTCCAAAATAATCATGTCAGGTGTGTTTTGATCGAGAACACCCAGCGCAGATCGCGCATCCTTAGCCTTAAGAACGCCGAAACCGCCGCGCTCTAGCATGATGCCAATCAGCGTCAGCGCACCGATTTCATCGTCCACGACCAGAATATGCTTCTTCATGCAATCCTCCGAGGCGTTCGAGTGTTTGTAGAGTCCATTATCAAAAGTTTTCACTCACCATATCGACAATGGTTAAGTGGGTTCTATCTCAACTATATTTTTATTTTAACACCACGTTCAATGCTGGTGCAACAGCTTTGTATTGAGCTTTTCCCTCAATACCTATTGTTCATATTTAAATTGCCATTTCAATCCTATTTTGCGAAAGAAATCAGCTTTCTTTGTAAGGAAGTATTTGTAAAAGCTACTATTTTGGCAACCTGTCTCGATCATAACATGCTATCATCACCGAAACAAGCGAACTATTCTTACAATACCATCAATTTCCCGATTCGCTATAGTACAATTACCACGCAACTCTCTCCTGACCGTTGCGTATATTGATCGTGAGGAGAATGCCTATTCTTCTCTAAGGAGGTTGTATGAATTCGAACGCTGCTATCAGCGTTGACCACATTAGCAAAAGCTACGGTAGTTTCCGTGCCGTTGATGACCTCTCGTTTGAAGTCTATCGTGGTGAAATCTTTGCGATGCTCGGCCCAAATGGCGCTGGGAAATCGACCACCATGCGGATGATCTTGGATATTCTTAAACCGGATACGGGTCAAATTACCGTGTTGGGTGGCCCGTTGACGGAATCCACCAAAGACCGGATTGGTTATTTACCCGAAGAACGCGGCCTCTATCGCAATGTGCGCGTCCTCGAAATGATGGTCTACCTCGGTACACTGAAAGGCATGTCCCGCGCGAACGCCCAGCAGAGCAGCCTCGCATTATTAGAACGCCTCGGCATGGCCGATCAAGCCAAGAAAAAGGTGAGCGAACTGAGTAAGGGGATGCAGCAGAAAATTCAGTTCGGCGTGACCGTTTTACATCAACCCGATCTCATCATCATTGATGAGCCGTTTTCCGGCCTCGATCCGGTGAATTCGCTCGTACTTAAAGACTTACTGTTTGACTTTAAAAATCGTGGCGGCACGATTGTGATGAGTACGCACCAGATGGCACAGGTCGAAGAAATGTGTGACCGCCTCTTGATGATTAATCGCGGTCAGCAAAAATTGTATGGTGCGGTAGAAACCATTCGCCAGCAGTACGCCCTTCACGCGGTTATCGTGGAAGGGCAAGGCCAGTGGGCATCGTTACCCGGCGTATCGAAAGTTGAACCCCTCCAGAATGGGCGTAAAGCCGTGCTGCTGCACCTCGAACCACAGGCCACTGCTGACCACATTTTAGCCGCGATTGCTGCCTCACCGGATATGCATATCGAGCGCTTTGAAATGGCCGTTCCAGACTTGAATGATATTTTTATTCGCGTGGTAGAAGGCGCTCAAGCATGAATAAGACCCTCCTTGTTGCCCAACGTGAATATCTGTTTAACCTCAAACGACGTTCTTTTCTGTTTGCTGTCTTTGGTGTTCCGGTTTTTACCTTTGTCGTCTGGGCGGTTGTATTCGTCGTCATGTCCGATAGTGATAATACACTAGGCGCAAATATGACCTATGGTTATGTTGACCAGTCCGGCATTCTGGCTGACCCTGTTACCGTGTCAGATGCCCCACAGAGCTTTGAACCCTACGCGGATGAAACATCAGCTCGCGCCGCCCTAGACGAAAAGATCATCGGCGCTTACTTCCTCCTACCGGAGAACTATTTACGCACGGGTGAAGTTCAAAGCTACAGCTATGACAGTCTTCCTCAAGTGCTGCAAGATGCCTTCAAATCATTTCTGCTCGCAAACCTGAGTCGTGGCGTTGAAACCGATTTCCCGGTTGACCGTATTCAGCAGCCGGTTACGCTAACGATACATCCTTTGGACTCAGGGCGAACACTGACCGAAGCTAATTTACCCGCTTTGGTTTTCATCCCGCTCATTTTCTCGTTTGTTTTTCTCATGTCCTCCAATGTCACGAGTGGATTCCTCATGGGCGGGATTGTAGAAGAACGATCCAACCGCATTATGGAAATCCTCGTGACCAGCATCACACCGACGCAGTTACTTATGGGGAAAATCCTCGGTCTCGGTGTGCTTGGCTTAACTCAGTTAGTTGTGTGGGGCGGGGCAGGGCTAATCTTGATAAATGTGGGGCAGCAGTTCCCATTTCTAAACGGCATCAGCTTCCCGCTCGATTTAATGGTCGTGTTTGTAATCTTTTTTCTCGTCAGCTACTTCTTACTGGCGAGTTTGATGGCGGGCATCGGCGCGGTTGTTGGGTCGGAGCAAGAAAGCCGCCAGTTCGCGTCGCTCATTTCTTTGATATTGGTCATCCCATTTTTCTTCTTAACGACCTTCATCAACAATCCGAACTCCAATCTTGCCCTCGCCTTATCCTTCATTCCCTTTACCTCACCCATTACCATCTTGCTGCGAATGGGGTTCGGCAGCGTCCCGTTCTGGCAGATCGCGGTCAGCTTATTGATCTTGCTGGTAACAACCCTGTTTGTCATTTGGGCATCCGCCCGCGTGTTCCGCTGGGGCTTGCTCCTGTATGGCAAACGCATTGGTATCCGCCAATTGATACGGGTCATTTGGTCGTCTCCTGAAATGGGTGTTTCACATTCCGGTTCAGCCAGAGGTAACGAGTAATGTTTAAGCATGTCTCGCACGTTTTTCTGTACGAGGTTCGCCGTAACTTTCGGCGTAGAGGTTATATCTTCACCACGTTCGGCGTTCCGTTGATCGCCTTTGTCGTTTTCTTTGGCTATCAATTCATCAATAATCGGAATGCCAATAACAACCAAGCATCTCCCGGTTCGTCTGGTTCTTCGGCCTCCCAAGTCATAACCTCTGCGGGTGATTTTTTTAGGAATGCCGGGCAAGTAGGCTATGTCGATTTATCAGGCCGCTTTGACGACCCCGGTGCGCTCCGAAATCGGTTCACACGGTTTGATGACGAAGCCGCTGCGGAAGCTGCGCTTGATGCCGGTAAAATAAGCCTCTATTACGTCATCGCCGCCGACTACTTGAGTACTGGCGATGTAACACTCGTTACACCGCGCCTCAATTTAGGGCAAACGAGTGACGCGCCTGTGCGCCGCCTCGTCCTACAAGAACTCTCCGAAGGCATCGATTCAGATGTGTTCAATCGTTTGGTTGACCCGATGCGTATTCGGGAAATCAACCTTCAGCGTGATTCTTCCGGTAGAACACAGAGCAACTTTGGCACTGACTTTGCCGTAGCCTACTTATTCGCGATCTTGCTCATGTTGGCGGTCTTCACCACCAACGGCTACATGATGCAAACGGTCATCGAGGAAAAAGAAACCCGCCTGATCGAAATCCTGATTTCATCCATGCGCCCCACGCAACTCCTCGCGGGCAAAATCCTCGCGCTTGGTTTCTTAGGTTTCCTACAAATCGTTGTCTGGTTGGTCGCTATTGTTTGGTTAGGGCGGTTAGCCGCTGGAAGTGGCTTAACAGCGGTGATGGCACTCATTAGCCTGAACCTCACCCCGTTTCAGGTGTTGTTGTTCTTGCTCTACTTCGTGTTTGGCTATCTCTTCTTCGCGGCGGCTTACGGCATTGTCGGGGCAATTTCAACTTCGATGCAAGAAGGCCCCCAATTCGCTGTCTTTTTCACCCTGCCCGCTGCCATTCCGCTCTACTTCATTGGGCTGTTTACCACCTCACCAGATGCACCACTGCCTGTCATCCTGAGCCTGATTCCCGTAACCGCACCTTTATCAATGGTGATGCGGATTTCAATCACCACCGTTCCGGCATGGCAAATCCTTCTAAGCCTCGCCTTACTGATCGCTTTAGATATGGTGATGATCTGGCTTGCCGGGCGCGTATTTCGTGTACAAACGCTGCTGGCGGGTCAAGCGCCCAAACTGCGTGATATAACACGCCTGCTACGGGGATAGAAAAAGGCGGTCAACTCGACCGCCTTTATACAAATCTTTCTCGTTACTGGGTTAGCTCGCCCACGTAATCAAACCGGGGATAAACGACGTGTGTAAATAACGATGATACGGCATTACACGAACAGAAAGTCCGCGTTCGCCGCTGGTATCGTAAGTCACCTTCGCCGTAAATTTACAGATGCCATCGTTATCCACACCGCTGGCCTTCATATCAATGGCCTCGGCTTGTTCGCTGATAGTTCCCAATGTGGTCAGCTTGCCGTAATAGACTTGAACGCGCACCTCGTCGGGTGTCATTTGTCCGAGGTCGATGTAAGCCGTCACTTCAATGTCCGAGCCAACTTTGATTTGGGTCTTGGAAATCTGTACATCGCGAATCTTGATGAGCTTCCACGCGCCGCTTAACTTATTACGCCAGTTCGTATAGGCCAACCCATCTTTCAGATTATTTTCGCCCATCGACAGCACGTTCTTATAATTAGGCATGTAGAACTTGCTGGCATATTCTTGCACCATGCGGCGGGTATTGAACACGGGTGCAAGGGTTTCCATCGACTTCTTCACACGGCTGATCCACTCGCGTGGCAAACCATCACGTCCGCGCGTGTAGTACAACGGGATAATGTCCTGTTCCAGCAGGTTATAAAGGGCTTCGCTTTCGACATAGTTCTGGTGTTCCCACTCCGCTTCGGGGTATTCTTCACCATTACCAATCGCCCATCCAACATCACTAGTATAGGCTTCTGCCCACCAACCATCAAGGATGCTGCAATTCAAGCCGCCGTTGTAAATGACCTTCATACCGCTGGTACCACTGGCTTCCTTGGGGCGCTGCGGCGTATTCAGCCACACATCAACCCCTTGTACCAGATGCCGTGCGATATTCATGTCGTAGTTTTCGAGGAATACAATCCGATGACGGAAATCCGCTTCCCGTGCCAGATTGACGATTTGACGAATGAGGTCTTTACCACCCGTATCGTGGGGGTGTGCCTTACCGGCGAAGATAATCTGAACAGGGAAATCAGGGTTGTTTAAGATTTTCTTCAGCCGTTCTGGATTACGGAACAGCAGGGTCGCCCGTTTGTAGGTCGCGAAACGCCGCGCAAAACCGATTGTGAGCGCATCAGGGTTGAGTACTTCGTCAGCCGCTTCGATTTCGCTTAACGCGCCGCCGCGCTTTTCGAGCTGACCGCGTAGGCGTGTGCGGGTAAAGGCCACCAACCGTTCACGGCGGCGTTCATGCGTGCGCCACAATTCCGCGTCCGGTATCGTCGCGACCGCTTCCCACACATCGGCGCGCTCTTCCTCGCTGCGCCATGCCGGGTTGAGGTAACGGTCGAGCAAGGTAGACATTTCACGGCTGACCCATGTTTGCACATGAATGCCGTTGGTTACAGAGTCGACAGGCACTTCATGTTCCGGCACATTTGGATACAGCCACTGCCACATATTGCGGGAAACCTCGCCGTGCAGTTTAGCCACACCGTTTGAACCCGCCGAAAGATTCAAGGCCATAACCGCCATTGAGTACAACTCATAGCTGCCCATGTTTTCGCGTCCGAGGTTCAGGAACTCATCGCGCGAAAGGCCGAGGCTGCGATAGTAATCCGTAAAGTGTTCATCAATCAGGTCGAAGCCGAAGCGCTCCAACCCCGCCGGTACGGGCGTATGCGTTGTAAAGATATGGCTGGATGCCATAATTTCTTTCGCTTGATAGAAGTTGAGCTTCTTCTCAGTCATCAACTGTCGGATGCGTTCAAGCGCTAAGAAGGCCGAGTGACCTTCGTTCATATGGCAGATCGAAGGGCGCAAGTTCAGGGCTTCCAAGACGCGAATACCGCCGATGCCCATTAGGATTTCTTGGCGGATGCGTGTCCGTTTGTCCCCGCCATAAAGCCGGTCGGTCAGAATGCGGTCTTCTTGACGGGTGTTTTCCGGCACGTTTGAATCGAGCAGGTAAAGTGGAACACGCCCGACTTGTACTTTCCAGATTTGGGCGTATAGTTCGCGCCCCGGCATCGGCACCGAAATCTTAATCGGTGTGCCGTCTGCTTGGCGTTGAAGGGTGACAGGTAAAACTGAGTAGTCGTTGATGGGGTAGAGTTCTTGTTGGTAGCCGTCCGCATTCAAATACTGCTGGAAGTAACCCTCTTGATAGAGTAACCCTACGCCGACTAACGGTAGCCCTAAGTCACTCGCGCTCTTAAGGTGGTCACCGCTGAGGACACCAAGACCGCCCGAATAACTTTGCAGGCATTCAGTGATGCCAAACTCCATCGAGAAGTAGGCGAGTATGGGCTTCTTGATGTCACTGTAATGCGTTTCATACCACGTGTCTTTTGAATTCACATATTCGTCAAAGGCTTCGGATACGGCGTTGAGGTTTGCCATAAACGCTGGATCATCACTCGCGCTTTGAAGGCGTTCTTGGCTAATCATCCCTAACATCAGTACCGGGTTATGACCGGTTGTCTCCCACAGGTCACGGTCAAGTCGGCGGAATAGAGCGACCGTTTCATGATCCCATGCCCACCGAAGATTGAAAGCAAGTTCCTGTAGACGGGATAATGGCTCTGGTAAATTGGGTATCACGTTAATTCGCGTGACTGGTTTAACCATTCGGATTGTCTCCTAGATGAGGGTCAATTTGGATGTGCTGTTGTGATTATACTATGCCTTTCAAGTTGAACAGCATGGTAAAGTGTTATGGTTTTTAGCAATACTTTTGTCAATTTTCAACGTCCATTAAATGAAAAAATATATTCACATTACACCCTTTACCGCAAAATTTGCTATGATACAATCGCAGATGGTGAATAATTTCCCAAATGCAAGTCGTGTAGTATTGTAGTGGAGGAAGATATGTCCATGCTGAAAAAGCAACCCCTCAAAAGCAAACCTGTTTGCAAAGTCACATTCACGCTGCCAGAAGCTGTAAAGGCAGAAAACGCTTACCTCGTTGGCGATTTTAACAACTGGGATGAAAAAGCTACCGAAATGAAGAAGCTCAAGAAGAACGGTCAATTTACCGTCACGCTTGAGCTTGACAAAGAAAAGGAATACCAATTCCGCTATTTGGTCAACGGTTCTGAATGGCACAACGATTGGCACGCCGATAAGTATGTGCCGAACCCATTCAGCGGCGATAATTCGGTCGTCACGACCTAATACAAAAGGTCAATAAAAAAGGGATACATCGTATCCCTTTTTGTTGCCTCGTCGCCTTACTCGCCCTGTGGTTGTGAGCGCAAGGTGATGTAATCTAAAACATTTCGCCCGATGCAGCGCCCCTGCCGCATCCCGTTTTCAATCGCCGCACGGTAATGAATGCCCCCGTACAACCGCGAAATCGCCGCTTCGGTCGCTGCCGCCTCGAAGGATGTGAACGAGCGCTCACCCAGATTATGCTTACGACCCGAACGGTCGGTAAATGCAACCGTTCCGAACATCCCGGTTAAAACTTCCGCTGCGGCCTCAGAAACCACCGAATGACCGGATGGATATTCGGGGAAACCGGGTGAAGCAATGAATGGCTTCCAGTTTTTGTCGATATAGTTCTGAATATAGGTGACCGGACGAAGCAGATTGACTTGATACTTCAACGACCACGCCGAAATGAACGAGTCGCCGAGCGCGAGGCCAACTAGACCATACATCATCGAAGCACGTTCGAGCTTCAAATCCAAGATGTCGATAACTTGGTTTTCGATCAGAATCCAATGCCCTGCTGGAGTACCGGTTTCACCGGGGGTATCGACCCAGAAGCGAGCGATGTCCTTCTGCTCATTCGTTAAGTTGTCACCGGTTTCCTTGACTTCGAGCGCTTGCAGATAAAACGATGAGCCGTCTGTTTCTTCAAAGGTGAGGTTTGGTTGTACAGCGCAAGCATCTGCCGAGTATAGGGCGAAGGGACGTATTTGTCCCCAGAAGGGTTCGACAGGTTTCATACCCTCAGCCGTAATCACCCATAATGATGGGTCACCGGCTGGAATATCCCATGTCATCGTGCGGGTTTCAGCAAAATTATCACTCGCCACCCATTCCAAAATAACGGCTGCGACTTCTTCACCATAAGCCAACGAGTCTTCAACAGTCTGTTCGTCTAATGCTCCGATACGTGCTTTGGCTTCTGCGTCGCGGAGTGCGGTAATGGCGTTCTGGGTATCGGCTGCCGTTTCTGGGAAGAGACCGGCGAAAACGGTTGATAAAGCACCGTTCTCAACCGAAATCCAGTCATAGGACTTTTCTTCATCAATCCACGGCATGTCGGGTAGGGCAGTAACCTGACCGGACATTGAAATCCCATCCGGCATCCCCGGCAGAATGGATTGGTAAGCCGTCACACCAGCATATGCATATAAACGTGAGGCGGCGGGTGCGGATATTTTCTCAGCCTCAATCCGGTCATACAAAAGCTGCATCCACTTAACAAGAATCGTCGGTTCTAAGTCAGCCGCTAAGGGCAGACTATCCTGTGCCGTTGTCGTAAACGGTTTTGAAAACGCAAATACATATAATAATAAGCTGAGGGTGGTCAGAACTTTTAGATTGCTTTTCATGCACTTCCCCTTCAATTGATCTGGTTAGTTATCATTATATGGGAAACGGCTCAACATCTATTCGTCCATAATCAGAGCGATTACCCCACGAATATATGATGCAATTAGCCAATTCGTTCCGCCTGCCGGATGCTCAATGCTAAAATCCACTCGGTAACTAATGATTGCCCTAAGGCAAAGACAAGCAGCGCGACACCATAAAAGATCGTATAGGGAATGGTTGCCCAAATCTCGCTGTAAAATCCGACATGCAGAAACCGCAGTCCCCAGTCGCCAAACGCAGCATAACCGCCAGCCAGCAGCCATGCTGGGGCATCCGCCAAGACGAGCTGGTTATTGATAAATTGGGTAGTCGCAAATATTAAGCCAACCACAATGAGTAAACGCAGCACAATAAGGATGATTTGCAGCATCACATTGTAAATGCGCTGTTGTGCATTAACCGCGATTAGCAGGCCAATGGCTGCCTGCATACCCATTGAGGTGAGTGGGAGCAGCAGCGCTGCCGTCATAAGCACTGCCAAGAGTAGCGCCCCGACGATGGGTGATACCTCCGGTGTGATATTGTTAATCAGCAGGTCGATGTATCGCCCTTGGAAGCCTGTTAAATCATATAAGATGCCAATGACGAGAATGATGCGGATGCCCATAACTAAACCCAACAGCAGCCGCAGTCGGTAATAAATACTCGCCCACTTCGCCCGCAGTCCTACCCCGATGCCGCCTTCCGTCGCGCGTAGGTTGTCCCACGTCAAGCGGCGTTTTTGCTCGCTCACGGTATTCGCGGTCAGGATCATGGCGGCGAATTGTAAAATCAGTTGCAGGATAAAGGTCGGCCAGAAGAGGATCGCCATCATACTTTCAGTAAGGCTTTGCCCCGGTACATTTTGCAGGAAATTGGTACCGACGACGTAGCCACCGACGAACAGCAGAACGATGATGACTGAAAACCCGATTGCTCGCATATAACGAGCGCGGCGCGTTATTTGCTCTGCTTGACCGAGTTCATAACGTACATGCGGGTGTTTTGAACTGGCCCAATCCGGTAGCTGCAATCCTAATCTTTGCAACATAATTAGTCCGCCTGTCCATCCAATAAATCACCAATTATTGTTTCGAGACCACTCACGGCAGTTGTCCATTCGGCTTCTTGAACAGCGACACACTGCCCATAACGAATATAGTAGATGTAAGTTTCGGGTATGATGCCGCCGAGTTGTGCGCTGACTGCCGCTGCGTAAACACCTATTTGTAAATGATACCGTAGCGCATGATCGCTCACCAACTTTTTGTCAGCCGGCGATTGGTATCCTGCTACGTGGCTCGTTTTGTAATCGAGGACGACCCAAGTGCCATCCGGTCGCTGAAATAAAACGTCGAGGATGCCGTGAATAATCCGCTTGTCGCTCTGATAGACGAAGGGGATTTCGCGGTAGGTGTGAACCGCATTTCGAAGCCAGTCATAAACCTCATTTTGAAGCATCATGTCAATGAGTCTGTGGGCTTTTGCAACCGCCTTCTGGCGCTGCTCACTATCCACGACACCCAATTCCCATGCATAGCTATCAAGCCGCGCGTCAAAGTTGGGCTGCGCTTGGTCAAACTGCCACCAGCCTAAGACGCGGTGTACCATTTCGCCGATAATGCGCTGTGAAACATCATGGGAATTGCGTTGGTGAACTTGGTCAATGGTAACTGGCGCATCTTGTAATACACTGCGCCGGAACTTACGCCTGAAAAATGGATCGGACGCGCTTCCGGCATCCGCAATTTGGGTCGCCGTGATATGCCGAATCATGTCGCTGCGTTTGACGCGGATGCGGCCTACAAATGGGGCGCTGCTCTCACCCGGTAAAGGCCGGTTTTCGCGAACCGCTTCTTGCTCCCAACCACTTGTATCGTTCGTGTTATCGCTAACATAAATATGATCCAACGGTCGTTCAGCCGGAACCGTAACTTTTAGCTGTCCCCAGTCTTTATCAAGTAACCTTGTTCCAGCCTCAAGTTCGTCTTGAAGTTCAAAAGCCGTACTCAGCCAAGCAAACCATGTGTCCTTGCTGCTTCGCAAGACTTGCCCGCTCAAAATGAGGTAATCTTGTGCGCGGGTTGCAGCCACATAAAATAGCCTTTTCCGTTCGGCTGTTTCGCGCAGCGCTTGTAACCGTTCCGCTTGCTGGTAAGCATAACCCCCGACTAACTTATCTTCCGCGCCGTCATAAATCTTGCAGACTAACCCATACAGCGGGTCGATCATGACGGCATCCCCGCCGCCCCCACCTTTGCTCCAACCAATATCAACAAGGGCGACGAGCGGATATTCCAAACCTTTGCTAGCATGAACCGTCATCAACGTTACGCTGTCGGATACGTCGAGTAGGGCTTCACCTTCACGTACTTCGCGTACTGAAAGATCCCGTAAATACTGCGAAAATGCGCCGAGTGTGACCTGTTGGCTGGCCTGTGCCTTTTCGAGCAGCTTTTCGACATTGTTTCGTCGTCGACTGCCGTCTGATAAACTGGTTAAGATTGCCAAATAGCCCGTTTCATCCAGCGCACTTTGAAGGAGATCGGCGATTGAAACCCGCCCCGCCAGCTCACGCAGCCGACGCAAACAATCGTTCGCGAAAATAACACTTCTTTGTTCTTCAACCGCGATATTCTCAGTGTTCAGTAGCGCTTTCCACAGCGATAAACGTTTTTTGTCATCGTTTGGGTCACGTTGTAGGCGTAAAGTCAGGAGGGTGTCGTCACTCAACCCGAACAGCGGTGACCTTAGGGCTGAAGCTAACGCGAGGTTATCCTCAGGATTATGCAGGGCGCTTAAGAGGTTCAGTAAATCCCATACTTCCTGCCGCCCGTAATAGCCGCGTCCGGCGATGGTTACATAAGGCAATTGAAGCAGCTTGAACACGTCTTCATACAAGACAATATTGCTGGTCGATTGGAATAAAATAGCAATATCGCCATATCCAATCGGACGCAGCGCACGTAGTTGTTTATCATGAATCAGGCGTTTTTCGACTTCAACGATGTTTTTTAGGCGTGTTGCTAGCTCGTGTGCTTCCCAACGGCGCATGGCTTCCGAGTCGAGTGCATCACCGCCAATGTTTTTATCCAGATAAATGAAGTCAATTGCTGGATTGTCCGATGGCGCATCAGTACGTGTAGCACGCATCGGTTCACCCATCTCGACCTCATACTTGTGGGCAGGGCTGGTGAGATCGCGAGCAAGTAGGTTAGAGAATAGATCGTTAAACCCGTTGACCAGTATTTCGTGGGTTCGGAATGATTGGGCTAAGGCGACATCGCGTCCGCCACTTTGGATAATTTGCTGCTTGACTGCCTCAAATACGCTGACATCTGCACCGCGAAATTGGTAGATGCTTTGCTTCGGGTCGCCGACCACAAACAGGCTGCCGCCCCGTTGTATATCCGCCAACCCTTGCACAATCTCCCACTGAACACTGTTCGTATCTTGAAACTCGTCAACCAATAAATGTTTGAACTCGGTACCACGGTAACGGTCACGCACCGCAGGATTATTGCTCAATAAATCGCGCGTCAAACGTTCCAGATCATCAAAATCTAAGAGGCTTTCGGCTTCCTTTCGCGTCCGGTAAGTTGTCTGTGTTTGCTGGATAAGCTGCATCCATAACGGGACAAATCGCGCCGTTCGCTGGTCAATCTCCCCGATTTTGTCACCGATAGACTTCAGGGTTTTATCAATCAAGCCCCGCAGTGTTTTGAGAACGTCTTTGCTTTCGGCGAGTATTTCCGCGCCGCCCCATGCACTCTGCTTGCCGCCGGTCAGTTTGATGCTGCTCTGAATCTTGCCTAATACGTCGTGGCAATATTCGATGTCTTGGTTATCTGCTAATGAGGTAATGAGCGGTTGGCACAGTAACCAGATGTCGTAGATGAGGTCGCTGCCAGTAGGCCATCCGGTGCTGGGTACCCAACTGGTTAACTGTTGATACTCGCTGCTTGCCAGTAAGTTCGTGATGAGGGTTTGAGCATTTCCCAG
Organism: Chloroflexota bacterium; assembly: GCA_020161935.1. Classification (GTDB taxonomy): domain Bacteria; phylum Chloroflexota; class Anaerolineae; order Aggregatilineales; family Phototrophicaceae; genus CFX2. The sequence continues at coordinate 26,001 of JAIUNI010000024.1, read as the reverse complement.
CCAGATGGTGTTCCAATGCGCGACAATATCATCGGCTAAATCTGGGACATCCATATTAACGAAGCTGCCCAATACTTGCCGGACGATATAGGTGTCGTACTGCGTCAGTAGTTCCGCTGGTTCGGTGTTTTCGTGTGCGGCATGTTGGAGTACGGCATCGATGCAGTCGTCGAGGAGCAGGGCTGCGTCAATTTCCTCCATCACTTGGAAGCCCGGATCAACCCCTGCTTCGGCAGCGTTGGCACGTAAGATGGAGGCGCATAAACCATGAATGGTATCTATTCGAGCGCTGGGCATGTTGGCGATGCGCGTTGCCCAGATGGCTTGGTCAACCAGCGAATGAGCAGTTTGTTGAAAGCGGTCTTCCAGTGCGCGGCGTACGCGATCCCGCATTTCCTGCGCCGCTTTTTTGGTGAACGTGATGGCAACCAGCGAGTTCAGCGGCCAGTCAGGATTTTTGTCCAGTAGCCCCAAAAAACGTTCGACCAAAACATAGGTTTTCCCGGAACCCGCCCCTGCGACAACGATCAAATTGCGTTCATGTTCGTATATCGCGGTTTGCTGTGCATCAGTTAGTGTCACACTCGTCATGCTTGTTTCCGTCGGTTCATAATGCTGACGCGGCAAAATTGCGTGAACTCACAATAATGGTTACATGCCCCGCCACCCCTGCGGTTGGATACACTACTGAAATTGCCAGCACGTCCTTGTTCAATATGTTTTCCTAAACGCAAGCGGGCATCGTCAATCGCCGTTTGATCTTCTGGTTTATCCATGTCGACTGCGCCACTCGTGCTGCGGTTCAGGTGAAAGAATGTTCCACCCGCCATCGTCATGGGAGCATTTTGTTGGGCGGCTATTTCTTCCCCTGCGAGGAGATAGACCATCATCTGGAAGTTGCGGCCTTCCGTCATTTCACTGGTCGGAATGCGCGTCGAGCCAGTCTTATAATCCAGCACGATTAAGCGGTCGCCAACACGGTCGATTCGGTCGATGAAACCCATTACTTGAACGGTGGTATCACCTAGATTCAAACGTAACGGTTTGTTTGGTTGAGCGCCGAGCGGTTGTTCTTGTAAATAGGGGAAGCGTTCGCCGCCGCTAAAGAGCTTGCCAATGGGCGATTCGTCCGAAAAATCTGCACGAACTAAGGCTTCGACTTTTCGCATTAGTATCGCTTGTTCTTGCTTCCACAGCGGCGATTCGCGGAAGCCAAAGTCGCGCGGGGCAGTCGGCAATATGCGGTCGGCTACAGCACATAATACCTCAAGCGCTGTTCCCATATGGTCGGGGACAATGCTAATCGCTTGCTCGGCGAGTTCACGGTAGGTCTCTTCCAAAATCGCATGGATAACCGTGCCACGCTGCCGGTGATCCATACCCGCCTCAGGTTCTTCGACTGCCTCTAATTTCAACAGGCGTTTAGAGAAGAAGCGGAACCCACACAGCCCATAATCATTGAACTGGCTGGCGCTCCAAACCCGTTTATCGCCTAACTCCCTCTTTACCCAATCGAGTAAAGTGGGATCACTCAGTTGACCGCTGTAGATGTCTAAATGAGGATCGTTTATGCGCCCAACTTCAATGGCACGCCTTTGCAAAATCCCCTCCCAATATTGGGGGTATTCACTCAGTAGCCAGTTATAAAGAGGACTCGCGGTTTCGTTTGCTTGCGGTTGGCTAAAGCTATTCGCGACGGCCAACGCGGCTTCGGTTAAGTTGGCAGCATCTTCTACCCGTACTGTGCCGCCCAAAGGCGTTTTGTAGCGCTCGATGATGGTTTCCGCATCATGATAGAGAACCTTAACCGCGCGCCATAAATGACTTTCAGGCCATAACGCGCCATTTTGTACGGTAGGACGTGATAAGGTCAATGATCGTCTCGGCAGCGTGATGAGTTCGTAGAAAAGCCCATCATCGGCAGCACGTTCAGCCTGTGTCTCCAGTAAGATGCCCGCTTGACACAGGAGTTCCCGTTCGCTGTCGAGGTAAATCGGGTCTTCGGCGGTAGGGCGTGGGAAAATTCCTTCAGACAGGCCGGGAATGAAAACGTGTTCATGTGGTAAGCCGCGTGCGTCCGTCACCGAGGTGATGAGGATGTGACCGGTTCGGTTAGCATTGTTCTGGGTCGGTGTTCGCCCTAATGCTCGCTTCAACTCAATTAAAAAATCATGCCATGATGTTTGGGCTAAGGCATGTAATTTGACTTCTGCAAACAGGTTTTCCGTTGCCAGCATCCCACCAAGAATCTTCTTGAGCGTATGCAAGGCTTGCATGTCACGCCCTACGAACTCCGGGGTAGCTTGATGGCTGACCCGCTTGACCATATTCAGGCTAAATCCACCTGCTTCATCCGGTTCATCTTCATTCTCAGGTGTCGCTTCTGAACCGACTAGCGTTTCAACCCACCGGATGTATTCGTAAACGGTTGCAGTTTCGGGCGGTGTTACGGCGCTAAAGAACGTATTGAGAGCCTGCTCGATTTGGACAGCTTCATCCTCTCTAAGTAGGGCATCGCGCGTTTCACCATCTTCGTCGGTGAAGGATTTGGCAGCCGCTTGAATGCCATCATTCCAGTCTTTAATACTGCTAATAATTTGCTGTTCGTGGCTGATTGCGTCAAGCCGATCTGCAATCGTTTGACTGATCCCCGGTACATCAAAATAGGGCGAACGGAGTACATCAAGGACATGGCGGCGCGGGAAATCGTAACGTGATAACTCCAGCATATTTAAAAGAGCGATGATCGCTGGATTATTGCCAAGTGCCTCCCCGTAATGTTGAACGGTTGGAATGCCATAGCGTTGTGCCGCCGTATTGAAATGTCGTGCGTACAACTCCCAATCGCGTACGGCGATGACGATTTCGTCGCCTTGAGTGCCAGTTAAGAGAAGTTGCTTAACCTGCCGCATGACTGAAAATGCTTCGGCTCTGGGGTCAGGCGCTTCGATCAATTTGATGCACCCGTCGCCTGCTGCCATCGGTGCGCCATTCATGAAGCTGTGCTGGGCAAGGTGTCGGAGTGCCTCATGTTTGAGGGCTTCAAGTAGCGCGGGAGGGGTTTGAATGTCGAGTGGTGCTTGCTCACGTTCAAAAGCCGTTATGACTTGCTGCTGTACTTCATGAAACCGCCTGCCAACTGTGCTTTCGCGCCCTTCAACGGTTGGTAAGGTGATGACCATTCGCTGAACCCGCTTGCCCAGTACAGCTAATAAACGGGTTTGCAAAGCATTAAACTGATCGAACCCATCAACCAGCATTAAGGGGACATCTTGGCCTACAAACTCGTTATCCGGTTTTTGTGTTTCGGCGAGTGCTAGCCATCCCTCACCTTCGCGGTCAACCAATTGATTATCGCGTAAGGTGTGTTGATACTGGGTGTAGATTGTGGCGAGGTCGCGATCTTTATCTGTGCCATAATCGGCATATGCCCCAAACTGCTCAGGGGTTACAACATTCTGTTTGAGTTCATAAATAAAGTCTGCCATCACCTGAGCGAAGCCCGGTTTGTCAGCAATTTTATGAAACACAGTTAATTGTTTTTCTTGCTGAAGTCCTAACAGTAGTCCGCGCAGCAGTCGTATGCGTCCGCTGTCGTCGAGTTCGCGCTGCGGCATCCCTACGATGTCCAGCAGCCGCGCATAGAGGGTGTAAAAATTGAAGAAGCTGACGTTGAAGTAAACTCGCCGCCGGATATATTGCTCGTCAATCAAGCGTTGGCGCAGCGCATCTTCCTGCCGCCGACCGGGAAGCAGTACCCAAATCGGGGCAAAAGGCCGGGCTTCAACCGTTTGTCGTATCAGGCGGAGTGCATGTTCAGTTTTACCTGCGCCAACAGGGGCAATCAGGAGTTCAGCCGGCATAGCGTAAGTCCTCTATTCAAGGAGCAGACGGCGCACTGCCGTGACAGTCTCCTGTGGTATGCGATCTTGTTTAGCTAAATACTGTTCACTCAAGTTTTGTAATAAGGAATGCAGATGACTGATCGGCACCACGGGATTTTTTTCGGCAATTTGAACGGCTCCCGCCCCGGCTGTGAAAACAATGATGCCGAAAACGGGTACCGTCTCTAAACGGTTTTTGAGCAAATAATCACGTAAGTGTTGGATATCATCGACCGCTTCCTTGGTTGGATTTGTGGTGAATGGCAGCCATTCGCCTTGTTTATCCTGTTTTAACCAATTCGCGACTTCATTAGCATAATTGCCCGTACTATTCAGAATACGGAAAACGAGCGCTCCCGGCGGGCCTACCAATACCGCGTCGATATAACCTAATCCCGAACGGTTAATATTACGGATGAATGAATACCGCCCATCAAAATAGGCGCTTTCATTCAGTACGTCACCCGTTAAATAAGCCAGATCATTTTCTTTACGCCGCGTAAGCGCACGGGCGAACGTGCCGAGTGAAATCAAAATGACAATTGCGCCTAACCAGATCAGAGCGTTTCCGGTGAAATCGTACAACCCGAAAAGTTGGTGGGTTCGCGGGATGAGTAGAATGGTCGTCAGCAGTGCGCCCACAACGACCATCAATACGCCAATGGCTAAGATGATGAAGGCGATTTGCAGAAGCTGCCGTGACCGACGGGTTAAGGCGCGTACAGGTGCAATATTTTCCATCGACAAACCTACTGCTTTACGTTACGTTTTTGCGCCGAAATCTTGGCTCGTCGGGCAGTCAGAACTTCATCTAAAATTTTCTGGAGTTCATTAAAGCGCGGCAGTGGTTTGTACATCAACCGGTCTGCATCCGTCGATTTCATGATCGCGTCGTATTCTTCCGGGCTTAGGCGATAGGCCGTCGCGAAGACAATTGCAACTTGTCCTAGAATAGGGCTTTTGCGTAAGCGCATTGCAACCACGTCACCATTAATTGTTCCCGGCAAGCGAATATCTAAAAGCGCTAACTCAGGAAGTTCGCCCTTGAACCGACCTTCATCAACGTCGTCTATCCACGAAACAGCCTCTTCGCCGTCTACGAAAGCCACCCCTTCGATGCCCCACATTTCGAACATTGCCAATAAGACTTCGTAAATATCGGGTTCATCCTCAACAACCATCCATGTAGACAAGTTAGGCTCCTTATCACCGACGACGTTCAACATCATTTTCTTGATTATACTGGTAGTTAAAGGACACGGCAATTGAGGTCAAGCCGTTATAGCGAACTCTTGAAGTTTATCAAGCTGGTTGAAAAATTTGTGATTTTTTAAGCATGTTTTGGCTACAGCGAGTATACTTGAATATAACACTCATGTTATGTTCACCGTCAAGTTTAGGAGAAGCCTGTTTTTATGTGGCTTATTGCGGAAGACGAAACCGATATTCTGAGTTTGCTTACGATGGTTGTTCAAGTGTGGGGATACAAAACCCTGCCTTTTGAGAGCGGCCAAAAGGTGTGGGATTGGTTGGATAAAATTGAAGCGGGTACCTATACCGGAGACTTACCGGAATTTGCCCTGATGGATATTCGGATGCCGGGCAAAAAAGGTAATGAAGTCGCGAATCGTATGCGAACGATTGCCACCTTTCATAATATCCCTATTGTATTGATGACGGCCTTCTCATTAAGTGAAGCTGACCAGAAGACCTTCCAAGTTCAGGATGGGGTGGATGCGGTGATACCGAAGCCGCTCCCTGCATTTGATGAATTGCGAACGATTCTTACCGGCATCATCGCCAATAAGCGAGTTGCACAAACCGGGGCGAACCAACCATGAGTACCAGTGATCCTCAAGAATTAAGTGGCGTGATTCGGCGGGTTGATCATCTAGGCAGCGCGACCTCGCAGCTATTCGGACGGTTGTATCATCGCCTCCGCCAAAGCTCTACACCGACCGCATCAAATGTGCCACCGCCCCCCGAACCTGTTGATAACGCGACTGAAGATGTCTCGACGGCCATTAAACGCCGTGATGCGGACATCGAACGGTTGAATGCCATCATTCACGCGCTGGATGAAGGCATCATCGTGCAGGATAACGAAGGCCGCGTCTTGATCGAGAATGCCGCCGCCCGTAAACTCATCGGCAGTCGTAAAGACTTTTGGACGAGTGAACTTGGCACGTTGTTCAACGCTTTCCGTGATGTGGTGCGCTTGGACTCGGAGTTAGCGCCTTTGGGCGAACCCGCCCGCGTCCAGATTAATAACATGATTATCGGTGCTCAGGTGGCAGCGGTCGCCGATAGCAAAGGTAAGCGCATCGGTACGATGATGGTGCTGCGAGATGTCACCCGTGACGCGCTAGCTGACCGCCTGAAAGACAGCTTCGTAACAGCGATTTCTCACGAATTGCGTACCCCGATGGCCGTCATCAAAGGGATGAGCGATGTCATCATGGGGCAGCCGCAGGATCGCCCCCCGAACCGTAAATTTTTGGAAACACTGAGCCGCAACGTTGATATTCTTGATCGTATGATCGTTGAACTGCTCGACATTGGTGAAATGAGCGCGACGGCTTTTTCCGTCCGGCGCGAACCACTCAATCTTGAGGATTTGGTGTGGCAGGTCGAGCGGGGCATGAAGCCCGAAATTAAGAAAGCTCGCCTTGATGTCAAGATTATGGTGAAGGACTCTGAGCGCATCAAACTCCTCGGTGACGATCAGCGCCTCCGCTGGGCATTGGGGCATTTGCTGCAAAACAGCATCCGCTATACTGAACCCAAAGGTCATATTGTGATTATCGTCGGCCTGAGTGGTGATGATAAAGTCGCTGTTCAGGTGGTCGACACAGGCGTTGGCATCTCCAAACGCGATTTGCCACATATCTTTGAACGCTTTTACCGGGGTGAACCGCGTACACGCAGCGGGAAGCTGCTCGACCCGCGCGGGTTGGGGCAGGGCTTATTCGTGGCGCGTACGGTGGCGGAAGCGCATGGCGGTTATCTCTCCGTTCAAAGCGAGGTTGGGCAGGGCAGTGTGTTTACAATGGTGCTGCCACTTCAACCATTAACTGATTAGTCGACAATCGCTGCTGCCTGTAATACAGCCTCCTGTCAAATACATGGGGCTGTAGGTACGCTTTATGACTGCCTTTTCTTCATCTCTCTAACGATTCCGTTGTTGTTCCTAGCGCATCATCATTTGCCCATCCCTTCCCTTAACGTTACAATTCGCAGTGAAAAATAAACTTAATTTTGTTGTGGAGTTTGGCGTGCCACCTTTAGGCGCATTTACCTTTGTTTTGCACACACATCTACCCTATGTTCGTTTAGCAGGGCGTTGGCCGCACGGTGAAGAGTGGATACATGAGGCGGCTGTTGAAACCTATATTCCTCTGCTGCAAACCCTCTATGATCTGAAAGAGCAGGGGGTTTATTTCCGCCTCACATTAGGCATGACACCTGTTCTTGCCGAGCAGCTTGCCTCGCCCGATGTCCTCGACCACCTTGACCAATATATTGACGATAAAATTGCGGCAGCGATTAAAGACCAAAACTATTTTGAGGCTGCGGGGTCGGCGGATGCTTGGCTGCTCGAACTGGCGAGGCAGTATCAGCGAGACTTTGAGACCATTAAGCAGGCATTTCGCCAGCGTTTTAACCGCGACATCATCGGTTCATTCCGGCGCTTGCAGGAGGAAGATCTCATCGAAATCATAACCTCCGCTGGCACACATGCGTATCTGCCGCTCCTTTCGCGGGATAGTTCGATTGTGGCACAACTGAAAACCGGCGTTCAAACCTATGAGCGTCTGTTTGGGCGTAAGCCGAAGGCGATCTGGTTGCCTGAATGTGCTTACCGCCCCGCGTATCTAGCAGACGACGACCAGCGCCGCGCGGGGTTGGAAACCTTCTTAGCAGAGCAGGGTTTGAAGTTGTTCTTCAGCGAGACACATACCATTACCGGCGGGCAGCCTGTCGGGGTCGCAGCCGGAGATGTCATCGGCCCATACGGGTATATCAAGCGCCGCTATCTGGTTCCCGCGAGTACAACCCTACAAATCCCCAAGCGCCCTGCAACAACTTTTCAACCCTATAATGTCAGCGAAACGGTTGCCGGGGCAGATGCCAATCAATCGTCAGGTGTAACGGTTATCGGGCGGAATAACCAGACGGGAATGCAGGTTTGGAGTTCGGAGTGGGGCTATCCCGGCGATGTAGATTACCGCGAGTTTCATAAGAAAGCGGGGACAAGCGGCCTGCGCTATTGGCGAGTAACCGGACATAAGACTGACCTCGGCTCGAAGGATTATTATCATCCCGAATGGGCAGCCTATAAAATCGACCAGCACGCGGAGCATTTCGCTCATATGGTTGGTGATTTGCTGCGCGATTATCATAAGCAAACCGGTGAATATGGGGTAATTGCCTCGAATTATGATACCGAACTGTTCGGTCATTGGTGGTATGAGGGGGTTCGCTGGTTGGGGCAGGTTCTCCGCCATCTCGCGTCTATTCCTGATATTGAACTCACGACCGCCAGTGATTTCGTGAAAAAGCATCCGCCGACTGAAACGCTGCATATCCCAGAAAGTTCGTGGGGCAGCAACGGCAACCATTTTACGTGGGACAACGTTGAAACCCATTGGATGTGGGAGTCTATTCACGATGCCGAACTGAAGATGGAAGGATTGGCTGCACGATTTACCGAGCCTTCGGATGAACAGCGGCACTTGTTGAATCAAATTGCCCGTGAATTAATGCTGATGCAAAGTTCCGATTGGCCGTTCTTGGTAACGACTGGTCAGGCTAAAGAGTATGCGATACAGCGATTTACCCAGCACTTCGAACGCTTTAACAAGCTGATCGAGATTCTGGATAGTGGCGTACCCGATTCAACATTGGTTGAGCGTTATTACGAACTCGATAAGTTATTTCCAGAATTGGATTATCGTTGGTTTGCAGCACGCATCTGAAATGGGTAGGTTTATCGCACGATAAAGGGTATTGTTGTAATGCAGTATATCGCGTCGGCTTATAAACTGGAGAAATAGTTTGAACATGAATGTCCTGTTTGTTAGTGCCGAAGCTGCCCCTTTTGCGAAAGTCGGAGGTATGGCGGATGTGGTAGGCTCGCTGCCTGCCGCCTTGCGTAAGTTGGGTGTTGATGCCCGTGTCATTATTCCCCACTACGGGTTCATTAACGACGAGAAGTTTCACATTGTCCCTGCCTTTAACTTTGAGTTTCCACGGAACACGGGTGTGACGGATGTTCAGGTTTACACCTCAGTTCAAGATGGAGTGACGTTCTATCTGGTAAAGGGCTGGCCGTTCTTTGGGCCAGAAGGCACGGTATATACCGAATGGGTATGGGATGTCCCGCGCTTCACATTTTTCAATCAGGTGGCGATGGCAGTGGCTTGGGAAATCCGTCAGCGTGAAGGCTGGTTCCCGGATGTTTTCCATGTGAACGACTGGCATACGGGTCTGATTCCATTTTTCCTCGACCTTAACCAATCTGATCCGGTGTGGGGGCAGGTCGCTTCTGTCCTTAGCATCCACAATATGGCCTATCAAGGTGAACACATCGGCGGGTGGATGTGGCAGTTAGGCATTCCGGGGCGTAATCACCCTGAACTGTTATGGCGCGGCCTGAGTGACAATATGCTGGCGATTGCGATTGCCTACTCGAACATGGTTTCAACCGTCAGCCCTCGCTACGCGGTCGAGATTCAATACCCGTATATGGGATACGGCCTCGATGATTTGGTTCGGGCGCGTTCGAATGATCTACGCGGTATTCTGAACGGGATCGACATGGACTTGTGGAATCCCGACACGGATAAATTGCTGGCTTCTAATTTCAACGCGGAAAACTTTATTGAAAAACGTCCTGCCAATAAACGACAATTGCAACTGGACTCCGGTCTCGAAACACGGGATGATGTGATGGTGATCGGTGTTGTCAGCCGGTTGGTGGCACAGAAAGGTTTTGACCTCGCGCTGCCCGCTTTGCGCCAGCTACTTTCGGATACTGATGTGCAGTTTATTCTGCTTGGCGCGGGTGATCCTGACCTTGACTATCAATTCTGGCGGTTGGGTAAAGACTTTCAGGGGAAAGCCAAGATATTTCAAGGCTATAACGCGGCGGTCGCCCAGCGCATTTATGCCGGCTGTGATGTGTTCTTGATGCCCAGCCACTTCGAGCCGTGCGGCATCGGTCAGATGATCGCCATGCGTTATGGTGCGCTGCCGCTTGTGCGCGAAACAGGTGGATTGGCGGATACCGTGCAAAACTACGACAACGGCGCAGCGGATTCAGGAACTGGTTTTGTGTTTAACTGGGAAACGCCCGAAGCCGTTCTAGGTACGATTCACTGGGCATTACGAACTTATCATAATAACCGTGACGCTTGGCAGCGGATGCAGCGCCGCGCCATGCAAACCGATCTCAGTTGGGAAAATAGCGCTCACCAGTATGTAGATTTATATCGTAACGCAATCATTCAACGTAGGAGGTAAGAGGTATCTTGAAGATCAAAGCTGTCATCCTCGCTGGCGGTGAGGGAACACGTCTCTATACCCTGACGGCGAAACGTGCCAAGCCTGCCGTGCCGTTCGCTGGAAAATATCGAATTATTGACTTTACTTTGAGCAATTGTGTCAACTCGAATATTTTTGATGTGCTTGTTCTGACGCAGTATCGCCCACACAGCTTAAATGACCATATCGGGCGCGGTCGTCCGTGGGATTTGGATCGGTCGTTTACGGGTGGTGTGCAGATTTTGCAGCCGTACAAGGGACGCAACGATACCGATTGGTACGCGGGTACCGCAGACGCGCTGACCCAGAACTTGAGTTTTGTTCGCAGCGGGCGACCGGACTACGTGCTTATTCTCTCCGGCGATCACATCTACGAAATGGACTACGACGTACTGCTCCAATTCCACCGCGAGAAGAAAGCCGACGCGACGATTTGCACCATTCGCGTTCCGATGGATGAAGCCAGCCGCTACGGCATCCTCGACGTGGATGATGATTACCGCGTGCGGGAGTTTGTCGAGAAACCCGCAAATCCGCCCTCAAACCTCGCTAGCATGGGTGTATATATTTTCAGCTACGCCGTGTTGGAGCAAATGCTGACGGAAGACCAGAAGCGGAAGGGGTCGAGCCACGACTTCGGTAAAGACATTATCCCGCGCATGATGGTCGAGAATATGCGCGTGTATGCCTACCCCTACGGCGGCTACTGGATTGACGTGGGGACGATTGATGCCTATTGGGAAGCGCACATGGATTTGATCGGTTCCCCGCCTTCTCTCAACCTGAATGATCGTACATGGGTTATCCATACCTTGAGCGAGGAACGCCCGCCTGTACATATTCAAACGGGCGCTACCGTCAAGAACAGCTTGATTACTGACGGCTCGGTCATCTCCGAAGGGGCCATTGTCGAAAACTCGATCCTATCGCCGGGTGTGTACGTTGGGCCGAACGCTGTCGTGCGTGAGTCGATTGTTTTGACGGACACCTATATTGAAGCGGGTGCGGTGGTCGAACGCTGCATCCTCGATAAGATCGTAGTTGTCGGGCATAACGCGCGGGTCGGCAAGATTCAAGATATGGGTGAATTGGGGATTACCTGCGTGGGCAAGAATACCCACATTCCGGCGGGGTACAGCGTTGGTCATAGCTGCATCCTCGGCACTGATCTACGGTTGGAAGATTTCTCGTCCTACGCGAACAAGTCCGTGCCGAACGGAACACAAATCGGCTACAAGAAAAAATAATAAATCTATCTGCCGTTGCTGCTCCTCTCATACTCAACCCGAATATGAGAGGAGATTAAATATTAAAAAAATAGGATAAGTGACACGTTCATACGGCTCTCCTTCGTGTTTTACTTATCGCATCATTATTTTAGGAGTTTTATTGTGTCTAAAATCGAGCGTACCGCTTTAGTGGTTTATGGGCATTTTAGTCAGCCTCCTCGTGGTAATCCCCTGACGTATGAGATTGGTGATGAGTTAGACGCATCCCCTTACAAAAATTGGAACGAGCGCATTAATGCCACTTCGTATGAGCCGAATGCTCAAATTGGCAATTTTAACCACATTAGCTTTAGCGTGAGCGAAGGGTTGATGAAGTGGTTGGAGCAAAATGCTCCAGAAACGTATCGCAAGATTATCGAGGGCGATCAACAGGCGGTCGCTGCCCATCCACCTGCGGGCAGCGCATTGGCGACCGCGCATAACCACGTCATCCTGCCTCTCGCTCGTAAGCGGGATAAGCGCACACAAATCTTATGGGGGATCGCGGCCTTCGAGCGTCATTTTGGGCGGAAGCCGCTTGGCTTTTGGCTGCCAGAGATGGCCGTCGATACCGAGTCGCTCCAATTTTTGTCGGATGCGGGTATCGGCTATACCTTACTGACGAGTAAGCAGATTGCTGATTTTCAACCAACGGAAGGTTCTGGCCCCTACCGCGTTGAACTGCCGAATGGAAAGAGTATCGTCGTCTTTGCCCGACACGACGATTTATCGACCGAGCTTTCCTTCAAGGTGCATAACCTCGGCGGGGCAGGCCATTGGGCGCGGAATGCACTTGGCCCGGCACGTAAGTGGGTTGGCTCGCTGCTGCTTTTGGCGACGGCTGGGGAGACGTTCGGGCATCATTACGCGGGTGAGGAACAATTTCTGTATTGGCTCGTGCAGCACGAAGCGATGATAGCGGGCTATGAACTCACGACGCTCGATCAGGTTTATTTGAATAGCAAACCCATTCGCACTGTTCAAATTGTCGAGCGCAGCAGTTGGGGTGTTGAGCCGGGGTTAACGCAGTGGTTTATGGGTTCAGCAGATGCGTACAAGAACACGACATGGAAAGGTGCGCTGCGCCGTGCGCTGGATAACGCTGCCAGCGATCTTGATCGGGCTTACGAAGACCTGATACTTCCACATGATGTCGATCCCTATATCCTGCGTGACCAGTACCTTCCGGCGCTTTTTGCTGACCAGACACCGGATGCGTTTATCGCTGAACATCTACCCAAGATGAAAGAGAAGCAGCGTCAGCAGCTCAAGACACTGTTCCAAGCCCAGCGCTTGACTCAGCGGATGTATAACAGCTATACCTTCACCGATAACAAACTCGATGGTCGCCAACCGCGATATGCGATTGCCTGTGCGGCTACGGCACTTTCACTGGCGCAGGAAGCGACGGGCCGTGATATGAATGACCGTCTGCCAGCGGATTTGGCGGTCGTGACCTCGCCTGATACGTCTGTGACCGGCACGGACATGCTGCAAGATGCGATCCGCGATTTTGATCTTTCGCTGTTAAAAGTTTAGACACAAACCGCGCTTGCGTTGTATGATGTCTCTGCAAAGGGACATCATACAAGTGAGTACTGCCCATGCTAAAGCCAACCAAATTAAATCCCGGCGATACTGTTGCGGCGATTACCCTATCTTGGGGTGGCGCGGGGCTGCTGCCACACCGGTACGAAGCCGGTAAACGGCAGTTTGAGGCGGAATTTGGCCTGCGGGTTGCAGAAACGCCTCATGCGCTGCGTGACCCGGATTGGATAAGCCGCAACCCACGAGCGCGGGCGGATGACTTGATGCAAGCCTTCGCTGATCCGACGATTAAAGCGATTATCTCGATGATCGGTGGCGACGATTCGATGCGCCTGCTGCCTTATCTGGATTTGGAGATTATTCGCGCGAATCCCAAAATATTCATGGGCTACTCCGATACTTTGGTCAGCCATTTCGCTTGTTGGAAGGCTGGTCTGATTTCGTATTATGGGCCATCCTTCATGGCAGGGTTTGCGGAAAATGGCGGGATCTTCCCGTATATGGCGGATTCAGTACGCCGCACTTTGTTTTCCACAGAGCCGATTGGTGAACTAAAGCCCAACCAAGACGGTTGGACGGTGGAATATTTAGATTGGGAAAACCCCGACAACCAAACTCAGAAGCGGAAACTGAACCCCAACTCCGGTTGGCGCTGGTTACAAGGACAGGGCATTCACCGTGGGCGGCTTGTCGGCGGGTGTTTAGAAGTGATGGATTGGCTGCGCGGCACGGATTATTTCCCACCATTGAGCGATTGGCAATCTGCCATCTTGTTCATCGAAACGTCCGAGGAGGCCCCAACGCCTGACCAAGTGAAGCACATGCTGCGTCCGCTGGGGGCGATGGGCATTCTAAGGCAGCTTGCGGGGATTTGGGTCGGTCGCCCCGGCGGGGGTATTCCACCGGAGCGCTTCCCTGAATACGATCAGGCGATCCTTGATATTGTGGTTGAGGAAGAAGGGCTTTCTAATCTGCCAATCGTCACCAACATGGATTTTGGTCATACTGACCCGATGATGGTGATCCCCTATGGTGTGCAGGCTGAAATGAACTGCGATACACGCAAAATCACTCTACTCGAAAGTGCCGTGACCGACTGAATATGCTTATAACGCCTGAGTCGAAATGATGTATTTCGCCGTGGCTGCGTTTGTGGCGAGCGGCACATTATGGACGTTGCATATACGCAGCAGCCCTTGAATATCAGGGTCATGCGGGTTTGCCGTCAGCGGGTCGACAAAGAAAAATACCGCTTCGATTTTCCCCTCGGCAACTTGCCCCGCGATTTGGGCATCGCCACCGAGCGGGCCGGAAAGCATCTGGCGAACTTCTAGCCCACATTTGTCTTTAAGTAACTGCCCTGTTGTTTTGGTAGCAACCAGATCATATTTTTGAAGCACTTCTTTGTGCGAAAGCGCGAACGCAACCATATCGGCTTTCTTTCCGTCGTGGGCAACCAGCGCAAGGGTTTTGGGGTTCTCTGTCATAATAATGTGCTGCGTATCTTTCTTGGTTTATTCATATGACCAATAAGGGGTGGCACTGCCCCGAAAACCACTCAAAACAGGTCCCGGTTCGCGCCGTCCATCGAGAAAGGCTAAGTATACGTCAAAGATCGAGTCGCTAACATGCTCATAGGCAATTGTTGTGCTATCCGGTGCCCACGTAAAGGTGCCAGTGGTTTCCCCTTCGGTTAATTGGGTTACGAGTCCGGTTTCAACGCTGACGACCCACAGGTCTCCAAGCTGATCGTTGTCCGTTTCACTGCCGGTTCGATAGGCAATGAAGCGCCCATTCGGACTCCATGAATACTGGTGAACTTCTTGGCCTTCGCTGCTGCGTAAGATACGTGTGTCAAGGCAGGTCGAAAGTTGAATCACACAGTCGGCTTCAATAGTGAGCAAACCAAATGGGCTGGAGGCGAACTTGTCACCTGTGTCTGGCACTAACGTACGTGTGCGGTAGGCGATATACAGCCCATCGGGTGAAAAGTGTGGATCAACTTCCTCAACGAATAAACCGCTGTAGGTGAGGTTGATGCGTATGCTGTCGTCCTGATTGGGCCGTGCTGGAACAATTTGTATATCGTCGGAGAGCATATCGTCTTCCGGTACCACATCCGAACTGACGACGATAACGCTGCCGTCTGGCGACCATGACGGTTCGGCATTCCATTTCCCGCCGATTATTTGCTGGACGCTGTTGGATGGAATGTCGATCAGCCAAGCGGCATTGTCTTTCCCCCATGCGACTAACTGGGGTGTGACTGGCGACCAGCGCAGATCACGCATTTCGTTGACCTCGGCGGGCAGCGGTCGTGGCTGGCATTCCGGTAAACACTGCCGGTCAAGGATATAATATTCGAAAGGGATTTCAGTCGTAAAATCGCCCTGTTGGAAGACGACATAACGCGCATCTGGCGACGCAATCGGCGAGATTTCGTCAAGGCTGTCATCTGTGAGGTATTGCGGGCCATCTGTCGCCGGATCGAGCATAACAATCGACCATGTGCTTTTCTGCCCACCCACAGCCGCCACAAACAGCGGCGCGATAGTTGTCTCTGGCGTTTCTTGGGCGGATACAACGGTGATGTTCAGTGCAAGCAAGAGCAAGATGCCGATGAGCATCGGTTTGTGGACAGCATGCATAACTTTGACCTCACAAAGGCGTACGAACGGCAACGAGTCGCTGTTGTTTCAAGACTCGTTTATTCATAGTATACGCCTCTGCGTAATAAGCCTCAAGCTGTGCCATGATCGCGCTCCACGGATGGGCTTCGGCGTATTGTCGTGCTTGGTGCGCCATCTTCGCGCGTAAGTCGCTGTTATCGCGCAAGTATTCGGCGGCTGCGGCGAAGGCGGCTGGCTCTGGTGGGCAAATGTAGCCTGTTTCACCTTCTTGGACTAAATCAACCACGCCGCCTTGATTGATGACGACGGCGGGTAGGCCGGATGCCATTGCTTCTTGGACGACTTGCCCGAATGTTTCCGAGGGGCTGGGGAACATGAACAGGTCGGCGCTGGCATAGGCATTCGCGAGGTCTTCGCCGAATTGGTAGCCCATAAAATGTGTGCCGGTTCCCGCAAACAGGGTTTCAAGCTCGTCTCGCCGTGCGCCGTCGCCGATGATCGTTAGCGCGATGCCGGATGTTCGGGCGGTTTGGAGCAGCAGGTCAATCCGTTTTTCATTAGCGAGCCGCCCCACATAAATCGCGATGAGCGAATTGGTGTCACGCCCGTTCAGCAGACGGCCGCGCCACTCGTCACTGCGGCGTTCGGGGGTAAAGTGTGTGGTGTTCACACCTCGCGCCCAGCGTTTAAGCCGTTTGTAGCCTGCTTTTTGAAGCTGGCTTAAGGTGTGATTTGAGGGAACGAGCGTCAGATGCGAACGGTTATGAATGAAGCGCAGCCAATCGCGGCTGGCGTGGGCAAACAGTGATAAACCGTAGTGGTTGGCATAGGTTGGTATATCGGTTTGATAGTTAGCGATGACGGGGATACGCCGCCGCCGTCCGGCTAACATGCCGCTGACGGAGAGCAGCGCAGGGCTGAATAGATGGATCAGGTCAGGCTGAAACTCTTCGAGGTGACGGTTGATCCAGATGTTGGGTAAGGCGATACGGGTCTCCGGTGCAACCCGCACACCGATACTCGGCATAGGGATGACCTTCGACGGGCCAATGTGGGTAGGGGCGATGTCCGGCGCGAAAACCAGTACCTCGCGGCCTGTGGCTTGTAGGTAGCGGGTGGTTAAGTACGCGGTTTTGGATACGCCGTCAACCTTCGGCAAGAACGACTCGGCGAAAATAGCGACCCGTTTGATCGCCGAATGGGTTGTTAGGCGGTCGGGTAGGTCGAAGGCGAATTCTGAAGCGTAGATTTGTTCCGCTTGATCGGGATGGATTTGATTGAGAGCTTTAAGTAATCGGTTAGTTGCCATCGCACGCCCTCCGCGGCGGTTTGCCCGGCTGCTAAGGCGCTGCGGAAGTCGTCTGCATAACGACCGTTAAAAAAGGTTCGCCCGCGACCAATCGCGTTTAAGGTGTGAGCGTCACTGTTGCCCACCAACGGGATGCCCAAGTCGCGTACAATCCGCCGCGCCAGAATGTTATTACCGGGTGTCATGGTGCCGGCATTAAAGACCTCGACACCATCGAGTCCCCATTCTAATAACACTGACGGGGTACACAGGTAACGCAAGACCTGATCCCAACCGATCAAGAATTCGCCGGGGTGGGCGAGAATGGCAACACCATTTTGTTCGTGGATTGCGGCAACCGTTTCGGGTATCGAGAGGTGCATCGGGATGGGCTGAGTGACCCACAACGCGAGGACATGACCCTTATGGGCAGTGACCTCAACCCCCGGAATAATGTCGAACGGATAACGCGCGGGCTGGCTGTATGCCCAGAGACTCGCATCGAGTTTGTCGTGATCGGTAATGGCGATGACATCCAGATGGCCGCGCTTCGCCACGCTGTCGAGTACCTGCTGGGCGGTGGGGATACCATCGCTCAAGTTGGTGTGGATATGAATATCGGCCCGTCCGGTTAATTTGTGATCGTTCGCCATTTGTTCATTCTTTAACTAAGCTGCCGCGCAGCTCCTCCTTTTTGATCTTTGCTACACCTACTGTCTCATACTCATATTCACGCTAGACTAAGGGGCGGATAAATCCCGTTAAAGGCTTCACCACGTTCGTTAACAATGTGCTGTCCGCGCCGTTCTTGGACTTGCTGTACAATCCATCATATGCACCCTGAAAAACGTTTTTACCGTTATCTGCGCTGGCTCGTGCTGAGTGCTGCTGTTGGCCTTGTCTTTTTGCTGGCGTTTGCTGCGATGTACCTCGGCAGCCAGTCGGATTCGGTGCGCCAAGTCAGTATCGCCGCGTTACCGACGCTGCCAACCGTGGATTGGACACCGATTGCGCCGTTTGCTCAGGTTGACTCCGCGATCATGCCCTACCTGCAATATGGGCAGTTCCAAGATGGGATTGTGCCACTGCAAGTATTGGGCGAGGGGATTGTTCCGGTCGGCGCGTACCTGCCGCAGTCGGGGAACGCACAATTTAGCGTGATGACGGCGACCCCTTCATTACCACCGAGCCTGACTCCCGTGGCGACCACGACGTTAATCGCTGTTTTTCAGCCGACGCAAACGGATCTTCCGACGCGCATGCCGTCACCAACAATCACCCCGGTCGAGGTGTATGTAGCGACCGTGAATGCCCCAACCGCCGAAGTGATTGTGCCGACGATTCCGGTACCAACTGTACCCCCCGGAACGGAATGTTCGCCTTCCGGTTTGCCAATATCAGGACGATTGACCCAGCGTTACTTCATCGGGCATATGGGGATCGATATTTCTGCGCCAACCGGAACGCAGGTCGTAGCGACGCACAGCGGTTACGTCGATTGGGCGGAGTGGAATATCTATGGTTACGGCAATCTGGTCGTGATCCATAGTGGTCACTTCATCACTTATTACGGTCACAACTCCGATTTTAACGTCAAAAAGGGCGATTTTGTGAATAAAGGGCAGGTGATCGCGTTCAGCGGCAGCACGGGGAACAGCAGCGGCCCGCATGTCCATTATGAAACGCGCATCAACGATGTGACGGTTGACCCCCTTACTTTTGAGGTACGCGGCTTCCGTTCGTGCTGAGGCGATGTAACAACTCTGTACCAGCGACCTTCGGTTGATTCCCTAAAACACGAACCGGAATATAATAAAGTTTTAAATCTTCGCTTTGATGTGAGGAGTTTCTATGACGGCTGGCTTATCACAGCCTCGTTTCATCTCGCTGCGTTGGCGCTTGGTGCTGCCCGTACTTGGCGCTTTGATGATCGCTGTTATGGTCGGGGCATTTGTTCTTGGGCAGAACTTGACCGCAGCAGCCAATACCCCGCAAACAAATTTCCTAATTCAGGTCGGCGATGCTGTTCGCAAACGCGCTAATGACCTCTACGAACAAACCCTGTTGGAAGCGCAGCGTGTCGCCTTTACGCGCGGTGTACCTCAACTGACGCTGGCTCAATCAGCGGTCGAACTGCAACCGATTTTGGAAAGTTCCGCCCGACTCGCCAAGTTAGACAGCATCATCGTGACGGATGCACAGGGAATCGAGGTCGCGGGTGTGCTGCGGGTCGAGCAGGACTCACAGGTGGCTTACGCGGTGAGTACGGGAACTGATCTGCATGTGCAATCGGTTATTCGTTATATTCTGGACGAGGGAGCCACAGGTGCAGCCGGTTTACTCCGCACACCGCAAGGACTCATGCTTTATACTGCCATTCCGATGACCGACAATAACCAGCGCATTGGGTTGGTGCTGGTAGGACGTGCGCTCGATAACCTGCTGGCGGAATTGAAAGCGGATGGCATTGCGGACTTGGCGCTATACGACGCACAGGGCGAACTCCTGCAATCAACTTTGCCGTCGTCGGATTTCATCGCGACTGACCTTGCCCTAGCGCTGGATGTTTTTCAGCAATCCCTTTCTACGTCCGACCAACTGGTGATTCGTCCGTTAACCCACGACGAGCAGGGTTATCAGGTGGGTTACACGCCGTTTCGTTTTGGTGCGGATGTTGTTGGTTTGACAGCCGTTCTGTTACCGGATAGTGTCCCGGCGATTTCGCAAACCGCGCAGCAGCTTGGTGGCTTAACCTTCGCGGCGGTAGCGGGTGCGGGTGTTCTGGCGCTGTCCGGCGTGCTGTACATGCTGGTCATTCGACCGGCGGCGCAGGTAACCGCTGCGGCCTCTGCCTTGACGGCGGGCAACCCATTAGTACGGACAGGGATGCAGCCTGTGAACGAGGTTGCGGCAGCGGGTCATGCCCTCGACCAATTTGCGGATTACGTGCAGGAACGGCAAGACGCGCTGCGAGCATCACTACGTCGTCAACGTCGTGAGTTCGAGTTCTTGCAGTCGGTATTGGAGTCGATGCCGGATGGGGTGCTTGTCCACGATCAAAATGGGCAAGTCGTCGTCATGAATGAACAGGCGCGGGGTTTGCTCGGTACGCAGCCAAACGATAGGCTCAATTTACGTGATCTTACGCCTGCTGGAAGTGCCACCTATAAACCGCTTGCCCCCGGCCTCTATACACTGGGCGAACCTCACCGCCTTGAATGGGACGGGCATATGGTGAGCGCACAGGCCACCGCGATTATGAACCTTGTTGACCAACGGGTCGGTACGCTGGTGGTGCTGCGCGACATCACCAAAGAAGTACGGCGTGAACAGGTTGAGGAGCAGATGCTCAAGCGGTTGGCGGATGAAGCGCATGTTCCCTTGACCGCTGCTGCCCGTGCGGAACTATCCTCGCTACCGATGAAGGAAGTTGCGTTGGGGTTATCGCGTCACGCCGGTGCCTTACAGAAGCTGATTTTCGCCATGCGCGAGATGACCATGCCGGATGCACCCGCTGCCCGCGAGTCCCAGAGTCCGTTGTATCTTGATACGCTCATTTGGGTAATCGCTAACGAGTGGCGGCAAATCGCGACAGCGGCGAACCTATCGCTCGAAGTGCTGATCGAAAAACGCGGGTTGTTTGTCTTGGGCGATGAACGCCGCCTACGCTGGGCGGTTGGTAATCTGGTGGATAATGCCATCAAGTACACCCCGGCTGGCGGCAAGCTGACGCTCGAAATAAATGGCGAGACCGATGGTCGGGCTTTGATGCGTGTGCGCGATAACGGCGTTGGCATCAGCCGTGAGGACGCGGCGTATCTGGCGACGCGCTTCTTCCGTGGTACGCCGCGTTTACCGGATGGTGAGGTGATGCGTGTACCGGGGACGGGGCAGGGCTTATACGTGGCGAAGCAGATTATCGAGGCGCACGGTGGAATGTTACAAATTAAGAGCAAACCGGGTGTCGGTACGGCTGCTTACTTCACGCTGCCGATCACCTCGGCGGTCGGCTATCAGCTACCGCTCCTGCAAAATCTCGACCACGAAGGCGAAACGATCCGCGTCAAGCACACCAAGTAAATAAAAAGCGCGACTGTTACGCCGCGCTTTCATTAACCCGTATTGAGTGAGTTGATCTTACTTCAATGTCATCAGGTAGGCGATGATGTCGTTGATTTCTTCTTCCGTCCACAACTCGCCGTAGGTCTGCGGCATCAACTGGTCAGGGAAGCCGGGGACGACGAACGCACTTGGGTTCACAATTGAAGTGTGAATGTAGTCGTACGCTGATTGCCCTGCAACTTGTGTTTCGGCGCGTGTGCCAATGTTGAGCAAACCGGGGCCGATGAGTTGGTTTTCGGTGTTGGCAAAATGGCAGGTAATGCAGGCGAAGTTGACTTCAGCACGGATCGTCTCGAAGTGTTCTTGCCCCTTGACGGGATCACCAGCAGCACTTGCAACTGGCGCAGTCGTTGCCGTAGCGGGGACATCGGTTGCTGTTGGTTCCGCAGTCGGCTCCAACGTCGCGGTCGCCGGAACAGGCGTTGCCGTTGGAGCGTCGGTGGGTATTTCGGTTGGGACGAGCGTGGCGGTTGCCGTTGGTGCAATTTCAGTGAGGTGGTCAGCCGTTGCCAGCAGCGCAACCTCGGTCGCCTGAGCTTGTTCAGACCAAACCGGCGTGGCGACAGTACCACAGGCTGCCAAGCTAATACCAATCATAACGAAGGCTAAACGCAGTATCATTTTCATAACCACAACCTTTGTGGAAGTTCATTGTGAGAAATGGAACAAATTGTTAACCGGAGTATATCACAGCCCTAAACCACCTGCAATTGGCGAACAACCCTTATGGTATGCGTACTGGATTATTTGTGATTGAAGTCACCTATTTAAAAGCCGGTGGTTTCCGGTCGGCGATAGTGCATCACCCGCTGTAGTGCTTTCAACTCATAAGGCCAATCGTAGTACTGCATTTTATAACGCCAGCCACTGAGCGCCCGCAGAGCCGAGCGCCACTGACCTTGTAGGCGAATATCGGTGACGGTGGGGTAGTAGGCGTTAATGACTGACTCGAAGTTACGTACACGGCGGCGGGTGCTGTCCTTGAACCACGGCGTACTAGGGTCACGGCGCATCGCGAACTTCGCCCACTCAGGACTAGCCCATTCGTCCAGTGTGGTGGGGAAGCGGAAACCGAGCTTGGTGGCTTCGTCCAGCAGAATGCTACCTTCCTGCGGCACGGGTGTATAGATATACAACACCAATTCGGTCGTTGGATTGATTTGCTTGATCTTGCGGATGAAGTTGATGGTGGACTCAATATCGGCACGCGGGTCAGGCGGGTTGCCCATCACGAACGACAGCTCCGGCACGATGCCGTAGTGCTTCATGCGTTCGACGAGGGCGAGCGTTTGGGCAGTACCGGACTTGCCCCCCTTGTTCATGCGTTTCAACGTTTCGTCGTCTCCACTTTCAGCACCCATGAAGATCATCTTCGCTCCGCTGCGGCGCATTTTCTCCCATGTGTCATCACTGTAGCTCATGAGGGTATCGACGCGCCCCAAGCCCCACCAGTTAATCTCTTTACCGGTGATGCGCTCGGAAAACTCGGCGGTACGATCTTCGCGCACGAAGAAGTCCATATCGTGGAGTTCGAGGCCGTTGATGTTCCATTTGTCGTGCAGATGCGTCACGATGTCGGCGACCCGTTTGGCACTTTCCGGCAACCAGCGGCGGTTCGCCAGCGCGACGACGGCACAGAAATTACAGGCGAAAGGGCAGCCGAAGCTGGTGTTGTGGTTCAGGACGCGCGTGCCGAGATAGCTGTGACCAATGTATTGACTGACATCAATGCTGTCGTAGGGGAACCACGGCAGGTTGTCCATCGGTACATTGGGAGCGCGGTCATTGACACAGACCTCGCCGTTTTTGAGATAACCGAGGGAGGGGATTTCTTCTATCGCGCCCCCATAATGTAAGCGGTCGACCAATTGGCGGAACGGCGCTTCACCCTGCCCGCCGATGGTGTAATCCACATAGCCGCTTTTCAAGACGACTTCGTAGTGCTGGGTTGGGAAGTAGCCACCCCATAAGATGGTGAGGTCGGGGAGGGCGGCTTTGACCTTTTTACAAACGGGTACGGCTTGGCGGAGCTGCGGCCCCGGCATACAGGTGACGGCAAGCAGTTTGGCTTGGGTTGCCTTCGCGCGTTCGATGATGCGTTCGGCAGGGTCGTCGATTAAGTTACCGTCGATGAACTCGACATCGTAGTCGTTGGCGATGACGGCTGAGACCGCGAGTAGGGAAAGTGGTAAGCGCTGTTTGCCTTTTGAGGTACTAACCGGATTATAGAATAAAACCGTGTGACGCATGGTGAATGACCTCTTTGTTCAGCCACTAACTCTTCTGCTATTGTGACCGATGTACTGTTACTACGCAAATGGAAGCGACAACGGATTGACGTTTATGCCCAGTCCTAGAAAATGGCCTACTTGATGCTCCGTCTTTAGACCGATTGAAAGCGGGAGTGATGCCGTTATACTGCCATCTATTGAGAAATAGTTTTCGATCAGGAGCAGCTATGCGTCGCAGTCGTATTCTTATCTTTTTGACAACTTTGTGTTTGAGTACCCAGCTCGTTTTAGCCCAAGATCGTTCTGATCTGGCTAGCAATATTGACCGTAACGCGGCGGCTGTTGGCCTGCCATCCGGCGATGGGGCAAACAGCCCTGCCGAGGTGTACTTGGCAAGCCTCATGCGACAGGAAATGGACGACTTTAGCAATAAGGTCGATACGTTTGAGCAAAGCAGCCCGCAAAACAGTGAGCTGATTAACCAAGTCGAGGACACGACCGGCCAATATAATGAACTTGCGCATGTTTCACATGACGAAGCGATGGCGCAGACGTTGGGTGAAGTTTCCAAAAACCTTGAGGCACTCATCAACAAGTTAGAAGCCGAAGCCGCGAATAACCCTGCGGCACAAGAAATTGCTGATGGTGTGGCGGATGCCGACGCGGGTGATCCGCTGACCCCAGAAGAGTCCAGCGCCTACGCGAAAGAAATTTCGGACGCATTCAACCAATATAACCGCGAAAATGCTCAGGCATTGGGTAAAGACACGCTCGCCCCAACCGAGCAAAACTTCATGGTGCAGAGTGTCATCAACGCGATCAATGATTACCTGAACGACTCGAATGTGAAGCGTAAGGAAATCGTGAAACGCCGGATGAAGCGCTTGATCGAAATTATGGTTCCGAGCCAGAACCTGCCGATCAATGGCTACTGGCGACCGCTTCCGTATTCGGTCAGCACGACCGGCAGTTGTATCGCGACCAACGGCGACAACGACGGCCCCGGCTCAAGCGGTGCCAATAACGAGAATCCCGGTAATCCATTGTGCGGTTACGCGATAGCTGGCGCACCTCCTTTCATCACATGGACGGATGGCAGCCACCCCTATTTACCCGGAAGCAGCAGTATGTACGGGCGTGCGCCCCAAGAATCGTTTGGGCCGATCAACAATTCGAGCGGGCAGTCGATAGGCAGCGTCAAGATCACGACGATGACTGAGTACGAGGTCATTTCACCTACCCAAATTCGCGTCCATGTGTTCCGGCAAGAAGCGGGTGGGTGTACCCAGAACTCGACGTATATGCTGGAATTGGTGACACCGGATGACTCGGTGTGTAATGTTCCAGCAGCAGCGGCTACGCCGGAACCGGTTTCGACCCCTGTTCCGACTATTCCGAAATCGACCTACATCATTCGTGAACCTTCGCTTTCCGAACCGGCGCAGTGTGACGCGACCAATACCCCACCGCAGGCTGACGAGATTTCGGTGGAACAAGCGTCAGATTACTCGGTGACTATCGAGTTTGGTGGCGTGACACGTACCTTGTTTCCATACGATTATGACTCGTTTGACTACAACAGCGGACGGGATAATAACCTGCGGGAGTCGATTAGCCTCTCGATTTCGGACGACCGTACCAGCGGTTACCTCTCATGGTCGATCAACAATATCGACACGGGAAACCTGTGCTATTATTCCAGCAATATCGCGCTCCCCGGCAGCGCGGCGGCTGAAGAACCGGCTGATGAACCAGCAGAAGCGGGCGGGAACACCGGCTCATCTTCCGGCGGTGACGAAAGTGCGAGCTTCACACTTGAAGCTGGTGACTTCAACGTGAGCCTGAGCGAGATGGTGGGATTGACCTGCCCGGAAGCCCTGCGCCCACAAATTCCGCCGTTTGAGAACGCTAGCTTGAGCGGCAGTGGTACGGAATTTACGCTGGAAAGTGATGGTGTCGAGTACCCGCTGATGCAGTTGGCCGAACAGTATATGTATACGACGATTAACCCGGATAACAGTGTTGTTTATATGGGTATCTTTAGCCGTGAGAACGACGGCAGCATGTATGGTATGTACAGCTACTCGCTGGAAAACGGCACAAGCTGTATCTTCGAAATGGAATTCGCCCCTGCGGGTTAGTTCCCTCCTTATCATGATGAAAGGGCGGCGCGAGTTGCCCTTTTGATTCAATCAAGTCACCAGCTATCAGTCGCCAGTCTCCAGCTTAAGGCAAAACCAAATCGCCAAGAGGCCAAGAAAGACAGAGAACGCCAAGTGGCATTCATGGTTAACGGTTGACTGTTTGTGGCGGCGGCGGCGGCGGCGATGGAGTGCCATTTCAGTTTTTAGTTGTCAGAGCCTGTTTGGCATAAGTAATAAACTGTTATCTAGCGATGAAGGCGGCGAAGCATGAGGTGAATCATGGCGATATAGATCATGTTTTCACTCACATCCGACCGCTCTTCATAATCTTTGCTCAAGC
>JAIUNI010000007.1 GCA_020161935.1 Chloroflexota bacterium | reverse complement strand
GTACGTTCGCAGGCTCACTCCACCATCAGCCCTCTCCCTCAGGGCGAGGGACTTTAAAGACTTTTATGGTTCATTTTGCGATGAAATCGACACAAAATAAATTTCCACCGTTTAGTGTGGTGCTACCGAAATACAGAGATATGAACAGTATAGCACAAATGTTTTGGTTTGTGAGGAACAAATGGTCTCTTTTAAGGGACGAGTTTACCAACCGAAATGAGGGAGTAGGATTGTTAAGACGGTTGGGAGATGGTTAGAAAGTGGTTTGATGGGGTGAAAGCGAAGATTTTTAACACGGAGGCACAAGGTCACAAAGGCACAGAGGGAATAACAAAACGCAAAGGCGCAAGGATGCAAAGGACGTGAAGGGAATAAGATCATCAATAATGGTCTCCAGCCTCATCGTTCGATTAATCCTGATTGAATGCTGCTTTGTAGGCCATTGATATGGTTGCGCCGCGAAGGGATATGTAAAAAATAAATGTTGTGGACGCACCAAATACTGCAAATGGGGTTAGGCAAAAGAGGGCAATGCCACTCCCAGCGTCATTAATTGCAATCGCTAAGAAGACTACCCAAATGCCATCAAACAAAATGAGGTGGATCAAATGTGTGATGAGAACAGCGGCAGCGCCCAACAAAAAGGCAAATGCGATATTGGTCACACGAAGTGCGATAGCCATCTGCGCGGCAACTAAGAGACGGATTCGATAGATTGGTTCGATGAAAAAGCCGAACGCGACAACCGGGAACATAATCCACGTAGCAAATGTTATGGATGCAAAAAAGGATACGTTTGAGGATGTGAAATAATTATGGGTTTCCGAGATATAGTTCGCAATGAAAATTACGAAAATACTCAACCTCAGCCCCATTTCGACGATCACCAACGGCCAAAGTTTGAGCTGGAAAAATGCGTCATAGCCCATCAGGATGTTATTGTAATTTTGTGAGGTGAGCCTGAGTACCTCCCAATGTTTAGCGGTGTAATGCGTATTCATAGTGCCGATGACAACCGCAATGGAATAAAGGCTGGATAGTAGTAACGGAACAAGGCTCACCAATAAGAGCGTGTTTAGGCCATACATTGAACCACTGACACTTCCTGTATGTTGTTTCGTTATTAACCAAACTATGAGGCTTAAGGCGGGCAATCCCAACCATACGAGTAATGTGAAACGCTTGATCCTCGTTTCAGAGTTTAGCCAGCGTACTTTTTTCCACTGCCATTGAAAGATTGTATTTGAGACATCAATTCGACCATAAGGTCGAAAAATTTCTTTTAGGTAAGTTCGTGTTGAATGCAGCATAACTCTACTAATTCTGCTTAAAGGTGTGGTTGCTGGCGTAGGTGAGGGCATCGGCGCGAATCCAGTGGCAGACTAGGATGGCGACACCGAGCAGGATGAGGGCGAGGGGCGCGATGCAGATGATGATGTACAGCCCTATCGGGTCTCTGGCGAGCGCGAAAATGATTTGCAGGCCGATGATGATTGCCAGCACTTCGCCAGCATGAACGAGCGCGACCGCGAAGATGGCGCAGAGTCCGGCGAAGATGAACCCCTTGAGACGGGCGGCAATGGCAAGGTTGATGGCGATGATGAGGCGGGTGCGAATGACCGGCTCAATAAACAGGGCGAAGCTGAAGATGACCAGCATGAGCCAGAAGCCCCAATAGAAGGGATGCAGCACCTCGGCGAGAAAGGCGGCAAGGTCGGCGCGAAAGGTGTACATGCGGTAGAACTGGGTGAAGATGACCCACATCACCAACCCCATCCGCAGCCCGATTTCGACCGCCGTGAGCCGCCACAAGCGTATTTGGGCAACCGCATCGGCTGCGGCAAGGGTGGAGTCCGGCGATTGCGGCGTGAGGCGCATCAGATCCCAATCTGGCGCGTTGATGTGCGCCGTGAACGGGCCGATGACCGCCGGAATGCTGTAGAGGCTGGATAGCAGCATGACCCCGACGGCGGCGAACAGAATGATCAGTATGACCGTTTCGAAGCGTGACATTTGCATGGCGGGGTTGAGGTACGCGACCTCGATGAGCCAGCCGCCCATGACAAGCGCCGGTATGCCGAGGACGACCCATTTGATGTAGCGCTTGAGGGCGGGTTCGGTGGATGCCCAGCGGACGTGGCGCAGCTCGTTCTTGAACAGGGGATTGTTGGGGTTTACCGTGTGGAAGGGGAGGAGGGAGCGTGGCAGCATGGCTGGTGCTAGACCACGTTGAACTCGGTGATGAGCTGGCCTTCGGCGAAGCGTTCGGCGCGGAGGGCGGTGATGTCGAGGGTGTGGGCAGCGCCATCAAGAATTTGTTCGCTGATCAGCAAACCCGCAATCGGGCCGTGCATGAAGCCATGACCGCTAAAGCCTGTCACCGCGTAGAAGCCGCGCACTTCCGCCAGCGGCCCGATGATGGGGTGGGCATCCGGCGTGACTTCGTAGAGACCCGCCCATTCGGTGAGCTTGCCCGCAGTTTCCATGATGGGTAGGCGTTCCATCGCTGCGTCCATATGCCCCATCGTCCAGTCGGGGTTGACGGTTTGCTCGAAGGTCGGCGGTTCGCCCACAACGCTCATGCCGGTGAGCAGACCCCCGCCTTCACGGTGGAAGTAGAGGCGCTGCCCGAAGTCGATGATGAAGGGGAAGTCGGCGGGAATGGTGGGCATGGGGGTGGTGACGAGAATTTGCTGGCGTTCGGGCGTAACGGGCAGGTCGATACCCGCCATCGCGGCGATAGGTGCTGACCACGGGCCGGCAGCGTTGACGACAACCGAGGTTTGGATGCTGCCGTGGTTGGTGTGTACAGCGGTGACCGCGCCGTCTTCCACGTCGATACCTGTAACGGTGACACCATTGTAAGCAGACGCGCCGTGTTCGCGAGCGGCGGCGATGTAGCCATTGACCACGCCGGAAGGGTCGGCGATGCCGTCCCCGCCATAGTAGCTGCCACCGATGATGCCATCGAGGTTGAGCAGAGGGACGCGGCGGGCGATTTGCTCGACGGTCAGGATTTCCGACTGTACGCCGTGACTATTTTGGAGGGCGACGTTGCGTTCGAACTGCGCCACCTGTTCAGGCGTGGAGAGCAGGAACAGGTAGCCGCAGAGTTTGATGTCGATGGCCTGCCCCGTTTGAGCCTCGAAGTCGCGCAGCATGGCGAGACTCCTGATGGAGAGTTCGATGTTGATGCTCGTCGAGAATTGGTGACGGATGCCACCGGCGCAGCGTCCGGTCGAACCCTGCCCGAAAAATTCCTCACGTTCGAGCAGCACGACATCCTTCACGCCGCGTTTGGCGAGGTGGTAGGCGGTGCTTGCGCCCATAACCCCGCCGCCGATGATGACGACTGCGGCGCGGGTGGGGAGTGCGGGTTGCGTCATGAGATGAGCCTTTGTGGTTAGCCGAATAAGCCGCGCCGTTCTTTGGCGGGATGGGCGTGGGTGAGGGTGGTCAGACCGCCGAGGGCAGCATTATACAGCGGGCGCTGTTCGTCCAGCAGAAGTTTGAGGTCATGCGGACGAGCGCGATGGTAGACAATTTCCAAGAAGCTGCCGAATGTTTTAAAGAGTGCTTTGGTCGGTTCTTCGGGGATGGTCGCCCAGCGCCACTGCGTCGGGTAGTAATAGTAGTAGGTGACGTAAGCGGCGGCGGTGGTGACGGAGATGCCGCGATAGTTGTAACCCCATAGGTCAACACCCGCGTGGGCCGCTGCTTCCGCCATGCAGACGAGCGCGGCGACAACCCAATATTGGCGCTGGAAACTGGCTTCGTCACCGCCATCAACGGCAGCGGCGAGATAGCCTTCGGGGCGAATTTGAGCAATGGTTTGACGGAAAGTTTCGCAGCCCGCCTCGAAGCGATCTTCGGCTTCCAGCACAATGCCGGAGACGAGGTTGACGAAGCCGAGCCACACTTGCTCAACAATCGTGCTGCCTTCTGGCGGCTGCTGAAGGCTATCCGCCAGCGCCGTGTACCCTGTCGCCCAGATGTTGAAGTCAAAAGCGCTGTGATCGCGCACGAGTTCGGCAGCGTGCGCGAGCGTGACGGCAGCCGCCAGCGCATCAAAATAGCTGGTGTAGGCGTTAAGGTCGAGGCCATAGCCGGAGAGTAGGGTTCGGGCTGTCTGTTCACCCGCCGCCTGATTTTCACTGAGACGGTAGCGCAGGCCATTTATGACGAGATCATCCGGCGCGGCGTTGAGATAAGCCCATGCGGTTTGGAAGGGTTCGCGGTCGGCATATTTTTGTGCGGTGTGGAGATGGTCAGCAGTGAAATAAAGACCGAAGTGCTGGAAGTTTGGCATTGAATGTATGTGACCTGTAATAGCGACTGCGAGCGCACCGGACACTGGAGCGCGTGTGAAAAGTGTCTGAAATTGTGATGATTATAGCGCATTTATGCAGCGGTATTTGATGTCTGGTGTATACTGATGTTGTGTGAGAATTTTGTAACATCAAAGTGGATATTGCCTTGACAGACCAGACTGAAAAGCCAACTTCACCCGGTTTAAGCCCTGTCCCTGACGAGAGCAGCAGCCTGCGTTCGCCGATCCGCCCGGTGCATCCAGAGGTGGAAGATCCGACGCGCCCGGCTGCACCCCCGGCACGCAGCGGGTTGATCGCTAAAGCGGCGCAGATTTCGACCGATAAGGCGATGGCACAGGCTGACAGCGCGACACCGGATAAAATGCCGGAAAATCCACAGGCGGCGCTGGAACTGCTGCGGCGGAAGATGGAAATCGTGGCGAACGAGTTCGGCGAAGGCAAGATTAACCGCGCCCAGTTTAACGCGATGTACGGGCGCTACGGTGAACAACGGACGATCATCGAAACGCTGCTCAAGCGCAATCCTGAAAATCCGGCGTGGAAGCAAGCGGCTGCACCGGGGCATACCTCGTTTTTACGGCAGCATTTTGAGGCTCGGTTGGTGTACTTCCTTGTATACCAGCATAACATTCCAACACCGCTGATGATGGGTGGTAAGCAGCAGCCGAATATGGATCAGGTGAGCGGGGTGCTGCAAGCCTTATGGAAGATGAACAAGCGGCCCAAGATCGGGTTGGCGCGTAAAGAGATGGGCAGCGGGCAGTGGATGGTGCTGGCGCTGGGCGAGTACGCGGTGACGCTGGCGATGTTCATGCTGGAGCCTTCGGTGGCGCAGGCGACGCTGGTGCGCGATCTCCATAATGACTTTGAGCGGGCGAACCGTCGCTCGTTGAGTAATGGTACGCGATCCCTCGACCGGTTTGTGTTCCCGCAGCGGGCGTTGGCGGAGAAAGATTTGGGAAGTTAGAAGTTTTTAGTCACCAGCTATCAGTCGCCAGTCTCCAGCTAAAACAAGATGTGAGGGCGAAGAAAGTTGCGACTAAGTTTTGCCGTGAGTTGATTAAACCTTTGATGAAATAATCGGTGTGTATAGCTATAAGTCTCCAGCTAAGACGAATTGGGCGAGTGGAGGAAGTCGCGCGGGGGGAATTATCAAGAGCTAGGTGTCTGGGTCAAGTCACATCAATTGGTTTTGACTGTCTACAAAGTTACAAAAGCCTTTCCTCAAGAAGAATTATATGGATTAACCAGTCAAATTCGTCGTGCTGCTTTGTCGATACCGACTAACATTGCGGAAGGCAGCGGTAGAGGCGGAGATAAAGAGTTCGCTCGATTTTGTCAGATTTCATACGGTTCAGTTAATGAACTTGAATATCATTTTTTAGTCGCCCATGATTTAAATTATATTGATCCTTCAACCTATCGATCACTTCAACAATCTTTGGTTGAAATTAGACGTATGTTGGCGAAGCTCATAGCGACCCTACAGCAGAAACTCTAGCTGGAGACTGGCGACTGATAGCTGGCGACTACCGACTACAACAACGGCTGCGGGCGGGGGAGCGCGTCGAGCTGTTTGAGGGTGGTGGCGCAGACCACGCCGGAAATGTTGAAGGCGAGGTTGCCTTTGTCGTCGATGGCAAGCGCACCGGGGGCGGCATTAAAGGGCGGCAGGTCGGCGATGAGCTGCAACTGCGCGGCATCTTGCAGCAGGTCGAGGGCGTGGCGCTGGTGCGTGGGCTGAAGTTCATCACCCGTATAGAAACGAATCACGCCGGTTTCGGTATCGCTGGTCACCAAGCGCTTGCCATCCGGCGAACAGATCATCCGCCCGATGAAATAATGCACCGGCTGGCGCTTTTTCACCTTGCCGCTGGTATCCGTCAACACAATTTCATGCCCATCGGAAACGAAAATGGCCGCGCCACCATTGGCGATGGCGAGCGAGGGCTGCGCGTCCTCATTGAGATCGAGCTTTAGGTCGAAGCTGCCGACGCTGATATGCTGCTGAAAGATGTGCAGCTTGCCTTTGGAGTCGAGGGCGGCGATGGCACCCAGCAAACGGTCGAGGCCGAGGGCGACAAGGTTCGACTTGGCTTTGTGTTCCAGCTTGACCTCTTTACCGTCGAGTTCCAGCAGTAGTTCGTCACCCGTCATCCAATACAGGCGCAGCTTACCGTCGTTGGTGGTATAGAGCGCGATTTGGGCGGTGCGGACATAGGGGAGAAATGCGCCGTTGGGGGCGACGAGGCTGGCGATAAAATCGACCCATTTGTCGCTCTGGCGGCTGACGGCTTTGTGTGTATGTTCACCGACCTCGACACCCGTTTCAAGGTCAAAGTAGGTGGCGCGGTCACGCTGTGTCCACGCCGCAAGCAGCGTTTGTTTGCCGGGGAGGATGTGCAGGCTTTGGATGGCTTGGTTGGTGAGATGTACGCGCCACGACATGGTTACACTTTGCGCCACTTGGGATATTTTGGTTGTGATAACTTGGGATAAGTGTAGTGGAGAATGAGGCGGGGTGCAAGCGAGCTACCCAAACCTTAAAGGATTGGGATAAAAGTGGAGTGTACAAACGTACACTCCACTGGCTGAACATTTACTCGTTCGTGGCAGGTTGTAAAGCGTTCGCCACTTGCATCATTTCCGCCTTTGAAAGCGGTTGGTTGGTTTGGCTGTCGTAGCTGCTCATCCAGAATAAGTAGCCGTCAGCTTCCCACGTCAGGATGCTGGTGGGCATAATCTGTAGCTCACCCTTCTCATCAGGTGTCATGCCGGTATGCGAGTCTTCGACCCACAGGCCGGGTACACCGCGCACGGTGACATCTTCAATCGGCACATCGCCCATTGGGAACGGCGCACTATCGCTGGGCGGATTGCGGATTTGAGTGAGGCTGAGTACGGCGCAGCAGCGCTCATAGGTCATGTTCGAGGGCTGGAATGAGGCTGTGAACTGCCCATCGTTTGAGCGATAGCCTTCTAATGAATACCCCTCAGGCATATAGGTTGGCAGCAGCGGGGTGAAACCAGCTTTCGCGATGGCTTGCTGAAGAGGTAAATCCATCTGGTACACGGGCGGATTGGCTGGGTCGATGGTCGGGGTCGCCGTGAGAAAGGTTTCGACATAGGAAGGCGCGTTGGTGAGCGTGAGCGTTTGCAGGCGCTTAATCACTTCCTGCGCCAACGCTCGCAAGGGCGGCACGGTGAAGATGACGGCGGCGGTGATGATGACCGAGAACGCGGTGGTCAATAGGCGGCGCTGCCAATGTGCTGGACGGGATGCACGGGCGTAAGCAGTAGCCCGCAGACGGGCATACAGCGGTTGGCGGATGCGGCTCTCGTGGCTGAAGTCGGCGGTCGAAAGTGCCTGTGCAACGCCGAGCAAATCCCGATCCTCGGCTGCATCTGTGAATTTATTGTTCAGGAAGCCGTCGAGCTGGTTGTTAAAGTCCAGTGCTTTTTGGCTGTCGTCCATTAGGTTTCCTCCTGCAATAGTCCGCGCAATTGGCGAATAGTCCGGTAGAGAATGACCGCCACGTTGGTTTCGGATAAGCCAGTGACCCCGGCAATCTGGCGGTTATTCAGATGGGCGGCGAACTTTAAAGCGATGATGTCGCGCTCGCGTTCGGGCAGGGCGCTAACTGCTGTGAGTAGGCGCTGCTGCTGGTCGGATTGGTCGGCGCGGGTTTCGGGCGGCGGGTCAGTCGCGGCGTGGTTAAAGAGTGCGTCGAGCGAGAGCCAGCGGCGGCGTTTTTGGGTGCGGAAGTGGTCACCGATAACATTCCGCGCGATGCTGAACAGCCATGCCCCGAACGGTGCGAGGTTGGCGTGGTAGCGGTGCATATTTGCCAGCACACGCTCAAAGGTCTGGGCGGTCAGGTCGTCGGTAAGCTGCGGGTCGCGCACCCGATAGCGCATATAGTTGTAGACGCGCGGGAAGTAAAACTCGTAAATGGGCGCGAACGCTGCGGCATCCGCCTGTGCTTGCCGGACGAGCAGCGATTCATTTTCTGGCGCGGCGATGACAGATTGCATATTGTCCCCTGTAAAGCGAACGGCTGAACGTTACAGGTAAATACGCGCCGGGTTGAAATGTATTACAACGGCTGCCGTTAGATGGCTTCAACCGCTTTGAGCCATGCTTGGGCGATAAGCGCCGCACCGGCTGGTGAGGTATGCACGCCGTCCGGCAGCCAGTACGCGGCCTCACGCTGTTGGGCGGCTTCGGCGAACAGGGTATCCAAAGGTACGTGGAGGGTGTTGAACTCGCGGCTGAGTTTGCGAACGACTTCGATTTTGGGGTCGATGTCTTCGCGCCAACTCCGCTGGGCTTCGTGGACGGGCAGCAGGAACGGCTCGCACAGGATGAGCTTGGGGTTCAAGCGGCTGACCGTAATTTCGAGTAAGCGGCGGTAATTGGCCTCGAAGTCGGAAATGCTGGTGGGGTCATTGCTGTCGTAGCGCCGCCACATATCGTTAACCCCGATGAGAATCGACAGCCATGCCGGTTGTAATGCGATGCAATCCTCGTCCCAGCGCGCGAGTAAATCCACTACGCGGTTGCCACTGATGCCGCGATTGAAGAAGCTAACCTGCTTCTGGGGATGGAGAGCAGAGAACCATCCGGCGGTCATCAGGGGATAACCGGAGCCGAGGTCGTTCAGGTCGGTTCGGCTGCGATTGTGGTCGGTAATACTGTCGCCCTGAAACAGGACACGGGCGTTATCTTGGATCAGCGTAGGCATGACTATTCCGTTCCTGTGGAGCCGATGGTGATTTGACCGCGCGGGGCGGTGATGGCGTAGCGCAGCTTGATCTCCGCCGCGTCGAAGGTACGCGCTTCGAGAATATCCCCGACGAGATAATTGAAGTCGAGGGTGTCAAAGATCGGTTCAAGGCCGCTGCCGCCGCGATTCAGTTCAAAGCGCGCACCGACATTCGGCGGGACGAACACATTGATGTCGCCATCGCGCACGATGAATGTACCGATTGGTGAATCCTCACGGGCGCTGAGGGGCTGGTAGGCCGGAATGGTGACGAGCGCGTCGCCCTTCGCCAAGTCCATGTTGAGGCGTTCGAGCGAGAGGCCGCTCATATTGAGTGTCAGGATGCCGTCGCTGCCGCGGAAGTCGAAGTCGATAGCGACATCGGCGGGCAGTTCCAGCGTAAAGCGACCGCGACCCATCCGTTCGAGCAGCGGGAACTGGTTCGGCTGCGTTTCGGTAATGGTCAGGTTGGCGGTGCTGTCGTCGCCTTCGGTGTAGGTGGTGGTGAGCAAGCTCTCGCTGCTGCCGACAAATTCACCGCTGATGAGACGCGCGTCCAGCGAACGGACGATTTCCACATCGGTGCTGAGGGTTTGCACACTGACGCGAATGAGGTTGATGCCTGCCGTGACTGGTTGGTTAATCGGCTCGGTGTAGTCGGTACGCTGGCCTGTGGCACGGCTGGAAAAGGCGGTGGCTGCCATCCCGCCGACGAGCAAGCCGCCGACCATCAGCGCGATCAGCCCACCGAGGCGAACACGGTCACGCAAGAAGATGCCCAAGCCGAACAGAACCAGCACCACCGGCCATGCACGGTTGATGATGTCCGCGATGCCGACCGGGATAACATCCAGTGCTTGCAGCAGAAAAACAATCGCAGCAGCCAGAATGACGAGGCCAAAAAGGAAGTTGGTGCGGCGTGGGATTTTCATGCGCGCACCTGCCGTAGGAAGAAGGCGATGGCTAAGATCAGCAGCACAACCGGCGCATACAGGTTTTGACCGGACGGGCCTTGCAGGTTACCCGTGATCGAGGCGACCCAGCCAGCGAGCATCAAGACCGTTAGGATGATGACCAGCAGCAGCCGACCCGACCCGCCGCGCTGCCGAACGGCTGGCGACTCCTGCGGGATCATCAGCCACAGCAGCAGGTAGAAGGCGGCAAACGCGCCCAATGTGACGAGAGAGAGTAGGATGAACGCGGCACGAAACCACCATACGCCGAGTGGAATGATGGCAGCCAAGCCGCCGCACACGCCGCCGAAAATTCGATCTGTAAAACTACGATACATGCCTAAGCTGTCATCCGTTGGTAGTTGCCGCGTTAACTAGCGACAATTCGCTGTTCGCACATCATAAAAAATGAACCCTATCACTATAACCTCAGTGGGTAATTTGTGGCAAGTTATAACTTCGGTTCGGCAGGATTAACGGGTTTAGCGTTACAATTTGGGTTACGGAATGGGTTGCGCGTCGTGATAAACCCCTCAACGGGCAAGCACGGTTAGGATGACCGTCAAGCTGCCGAACTGGATTTCGTCGCCTTCACGCAGACGGTAGGCTTGGTCAGCCACCAGCGGCAGACCATTGATGCGGGTGCCGTTGGTGCTGTTGAGGTCGGTGATGTAGACCATGCCGTCTTGATCGTGGATGGCGGCATGGATGCGCGAGACACCACTGCCCTCACCGCCATAGTGGGACAGTTCGAGCATCAGGTCGTTGGCGGTTTCTTCGTCCTCCGCGCGGCCAACAAGGATGCGCGAATTGTGCGGGAAACGCAGTGAGCGGGTGGCATCCGGTAGGATTTGCAGCGTCATCTTCACCATGCGCGGGATGACCGTATGCGCTGTGGGGTCGAAAACCGCAGCCTCCTCGGTCGGCGTTGGATTTTCGTCCGAAAGCGGCGCATTCAAAGGCTCGTCTGACGGGCTGTTGGAAAGCGGCTCAGTTTCAGGCAGCATAGGCTTTCGATTTTGTCTTTAATGCTAGATGCAATTGTGGCAGACGATTGAGATATTGGCAACCAGTGGTTATTACTCGTACAATCGGGGCAGTGAAGGAGTTTGTTCATGCGACGATTGGCATGGGGTTTACTGTTTATCAGCTTGCTGCTGGCGTTGGGGAATGGCTCGGCACTTGCACGCGCCATCCGGCAGGGCGACCAATGCGTGATTGCCCCGACCGAAACGATTGAAGGCAACCTGTTTGCGCTGTGCCGGACGCTGCAAATTCAAGGCACGGTCAATGGTGATGTGCTGGGCGCGGCGACCGAGGCCGAGATCAGCGGGAAGATCACTGGCGATGTGTATCTCGTTTCCGGCCAGCTCGAAATTTCCGGCGAGGTTGGTGAGGATGTGCATTTCGCAGGTGCTGTACTGCGCCTAACCCCATCGGCGGTATTGAGCAGCGAGTCGGCTGACCTGATGAGCTTGAGCCTCAGCACCCAACTTGACAGGGGTACGCAGATACCAGCGAATGTGACGGCTGCCGGTTATCAGTTGGTGCTGAACGGCGGTGTGGGTGGCGAGTTGAGCTTCTGGGGGTCGGCGCTGGAGATTGACGGCAGTATCGGCGGGGATGTCGACGCACAGGTCGGCGACCCGCAGTCAACCGGGGTCTCGCAGTTGCAGACGTTGATCGTCCCGTTTGGCTGGGATGTCGAACTGGTGAACCCCGGTTTGGTGGTGAACGACGCTGGTGTGATCGACGGTCACTTGAAGTACACGTCGGTGGCGGAAGGTACGGTCAGCGGGCGGGTGACAGGCGACACACTGTTCACCAAAGTTGCTACCCAGCCGGACTTAAACGAGATTATCCAGAGCGAGAACCGCGACGGTGTGCGGCTGCTCGTCGGCGAAACCATTCACGAGTTTGCCATCTTAGCGCTGATCGGCGTGATCGGTTTGTTGGTCGTGCCGCGCCAGTTCCAGTATCCCGTTCGCGCCCTGCAAAGCCGCACCCTGCCCAGCGTCGGCATGGGACTGCTGGCGTTTATTATCTCGTTCCCGATCACGATTGTGATGCTGATCTTGATCGTGCTGATCTTGATCGTACCCCTCATCATCTTGCAGCTTGATAGCCTGTTCGTGTTCCTGTTCAGCGGGACGGTACTCGGCGCGTGGGGTGGGGCGGCGAGTATTTTCTACTTCACAGCGATCTTTGTCAGCCGTGTGATGGTAGCCTACTTACTGGGGAAGATTATTGTACGCGCTGTGATTGGCGACGACGGCAGCCAGCGTGTGATGTTCATCAGCCTAGTCGTCGGCATTTTACTCATGTCGCTGGTCGTGTCGCTTCCGGCGATTGGCATCATCTTTAGCGCCATCACGGCGTTTATGGGCTTGGGCGCGATTTTGATCGTCATCAACAACCACCTGCGGATGATGCGCGAGCAAATTCCTGCCCCAGCGCTGCGGGTGAAGGCCATACCGGGTTCTCGCCGCGCGGCTCCCCGCACGGTCGCCCCACCGATGCTGCAAGATGGCTATGGGCCGGGGATGGATAACCTGCCCGAAGGCTTCGACTGGTGGGATGACTAGGAGCAATTCGCTTTTAGCGATTAGCGGATGTCAGGCTGGCGGCGGGATAAGAACCGCGTCAAAACGTGGAATGTAGTTGTCATCAGGATCAATTAAAACTGGCTGGTTGCTATTCAGGCTGTTGTAATAGAATCCATAGTCGTTTTGATCGGGCGAGCCTACAAATACGTAGGTGGATGAATCGACAAATTGAATGTCCCAATACGTGCCTGCAAACGGTTGCGAAGATTGTCCGGGTTCGGCCAACCAAGCCTGTCCTGTATCATGCACCCCTGATCGGTAATACAACAGGTGGGTATGGGCAATCCAATTGGGTAATTTAATCGCGCCAATTTTCCCACCAGCCGCATAGATCGGGTTACTGCCATCCCCATTCGCGGTGTACAAGTCGATGATGTTATCGGCAAAAGGGCCGTTATGACTCACATAGAAAATGTGCTGCCCATCATCTGACCACTGCGGTAAGCCAAAAAATGAACCTTCAATCTCGCCCAGTTGGGTTTGAGAAGCATCCAACCCCAACCGCCAGAGGGTTATAGGCCCATTCTTTTCGTAGTAAATCAGATCTTTATCGGGAATGGCAACATTTACATACTGACTATCGGCTGACCAACTGATTATCGGGTAAAAATCAATGCTTGACGCGGTGCTGACGGCGGGAAATGTGAAGCGGGTGAGTTCTTCGTGGGACTGAACATCCAGCAAGCGAATTGAACCTTCGGTTTCGTCGTACTTCCCCGGTTGACTGATCGCCACTTTGGAATAATCAGGACTGAGGGTAAGAATTCCACTTTCCGTTGAAGGCAGAAATTTTTCAATTGAAAGGGTTTTTGCGTTTACGACCCAGACATCCGATTTCCGATAATGGGTAGGCGACTCGACGAAAGTTGTAAAATAGAGGTTGTTGTCTTTCGACCATTCAAGCAGCGAGAATCCAAGCAAGCGGGAGCCATTTTCGGCAAGCGCGGCTTGAGGTAAGATTTCGATAGGCTCAGGGTTATCTGGAACGACAAGCCATATACTGTTCGTGCGAGCCGTCGTATAGGCGATATACTGTCCATCGGGCGAGAGGTAAGGACTAAAAGGTTCGCCTACTGTATAGATGGTCGTTGAATTATCAACAGCCCGCCAGACCCTAAGGTCATCATTTTTAAGATAGGCCACCACCAGATTAGGCGTAGGCTGCGCGTGAACAACCGTTGTGGCGAACAAACAAAGTAGGAGCAGTCGTAAAATACGGTATGGCATAAGCGGTTAAAATAGCCAAAATTGGATTTGTCTTGAAAGATATTATAGCTTGAAAGTCGGTTTCTGAATGCGATTTCAAACGGAAGCAGAAGCAGTCACCTATATTTTCCGGTCGATGCGGAAGCTGCGCGGGCAAACCCGCAAATATGATGAACTAACCCGCGACGTTGGTCCGACACGCCGCTTATTGATGGCACACGATTTGCTGGCAGTTCCGCGCGAGTACGCGGTGGTGACGGGCAGCAAAGGCAAAGGCTCGACGACCGTTATTACCTCCAAACTGCTGCAACATCTGGGGCATCGCGTTGGGACGATTACCAGCCCGCACCTCGTCAGTTGGCGGGAACGCATCCGCGTGAACGGGCGCGTGATACCGGAGGCCGACTTCCTGCGCCTGTTGGATACGTTCGCCGATGAGATTGATGCGATTGAAGCGACACTGGCGGGCGATAAATACTTCAGCCCACAGGGTATATTCCTCGCGATTGCCCTCAGTTGGTTTACCGAGAACGATGTGAACGCGGCGGTACTCGAAGTTGGGCGCGGTGGGCGTTTTGATGATATTGCGGTCGTGCCAAACAAGCTGTCGTTGTTCACGCCGATCATGTTGGAACATGCGGATTACATCGGGCCGACGGTTGAACGTATCGCGTGGCACAAAGCGGGCATTATCAAACCCTACAGCTACGCCTACAGTGTGCCGCAGTCGCTCGAAGTCTTGAACGTCCTTGAAACCGAGGCGACCAGCGTGGGTGCCGAGTTCAACTGGATCGCCGAACGTGACATGGGGCTGTATGTGGGTTCCAACGACGACGGTATCCAGATCGACATGGGGCGCTATGGCGTGGTGACACTCTCGCTGCTGGGGCGCTACCAGATACCGAACGCCACATTAGCCGTGATCGCCGCCGGGAACATGCACGGGCGGCTGCGCGGGGTGCATCACGGGTCGGTGGAGTACATCGCGGCGATACGGGCGGGACTTTCGGATGTGACGTGGCCGGGGCGCTGCCAGAAGCTGCAAGACGCACCCGCCGTGTACTTGGATGGCGCGATTAACGATGAGTCGGCGAACTTGCTGGTACAAAGTTTGGAGGGGCGGCTGAATGCGCCGGTGGTGTCGATCATCGCCGTGCCGAACGACAAGGATTACAACGGTGTGTATGCCGCACTGGGTAAGGTGAGCCAAACACTCATCCTAACCGAAACGCAGCGCAACCCGATTTTACACTGGCTGCCGGAGGATGAAGCCCTCGCCGCTGCCCGTGCCTATCATGGTGATGTGCGCTACACGAAGGCGCTGGATGAAGCGGTGGAGCAGGCGAAGGCGCTGGTTGGGACGGCAGGAACCATCCTAATCGTCGGTACGCAGTCGATTGTTGCGGACGCAACCGCCCTTTGGGGAAAATCCTATGAAGTGATATAGTAGCCGGTAGTCTTTAGCGATTAGTCAACCGATACAAAATAGTTCCCTGTCGTTTCTGTTGGAATATAGGGGTAAGGTTCACGACATGAGTTTGCTGCGGCGCGTGCGCGAAAACCGGATGCCGAGAGTGGGCGAAGTCCTCAAAATTTACCAGCATGACCATATGCTGGCGCACGGCTATGTGGTGAATGTTGACCGCCGTACCATCTCCATCGCGGGTCAGGGCATCGTTGATCTGGATACGGACGTGGTGCGGCGCGGTATCCATGATGGCAGTGTGCGAATCGAGCGCGGGTTGAATAATTGAGATTTGCAACTGATATGGTAGATAGTCTTAAGGTTTCTGAGTTGTGTTAAGAATACCTGTCTCCCGTGTGGCTTAGAACACACCATTTGGGTAAACTGCTCATCAAATTCCGCCCCAATGTATTGACAAGCCTCCCCATTTTCCATACAATTCTCTTTCTCGCATTTTCATGTTTACATTTTGACCGTTCAATTGCAGAAGTGAAGCGGTACAAATGTTTATAGCCCCAAACAGCATTGTTTAACACAGTTTCCGTTATGGAATGTTTCGATTCTCAACGCCTTTCCATGAAGTGGTTTTGAATAAGGAGTGGACCATTGGACAGACTAAAGAATGTCAAGAATTATGCCCGCACGGCTGATGTGCAGGCGCTGCCGTCCCTCATTGAGGTGCAGCTTCAATCGTTCAAATGGTTCCAAGAAAATGGTCTGGCGGAACTGTTTGATGAAATCAGCCCGATTGAGAGCTTCAACCACAACTTGAAGCTGTACTTGCCGGGAACCAGCCGTGAGTCGCAAGAACTGGGCTTGAAGTATTGGTTCGAAGAACCCAAGTACAGCCAAGAAGTCTGTCTCGAACGCGATATGTCGTACTCCGCGCCGTTGTACCTGCGCGTGGCGTTGGTCAACCGCGAAGCTGGTGACGAAGTGCTTATCTCGGACATCTTCATGGGTGACTTCCCGTTGATGACCGATAAGGGTACGTTCATCATCAACGGTACCGAACGTGTCGTCGTCAGCCAATTGATCCGTTCGCCGGGTGTGTACTTCGACGCGGAAGAAGATCGTACAACCGGTCGCTTGCTCTCGAATTCCAAGCTCATCCCCGACCGTGGGGCATGGATGGAATTTGAAACCCGCAAGACCGACTACCTGACGATCAAGTTCAACCGCAAGCGTACCATTCCTGTCACCATTCTGCTCCGTGCTTTAGCGGCTGTGTCGGATGGGATGCCGGAAGACTGGTCGCCGATCAAGACCGGCAGCGATGAAGAACTGCTGCAACTGTACGCAGGGGTTGATACCAACCCTGACCACCAGTACTTGGCGGCGACGCTCAAAATGGAACCGGTTTGGGAACTGAAGAAGGAACAAACCGTCGCCGAAGCCGCGCTGCTGGAATTCTACCGCCGTATGCGCCCCGGCGACCCACCGACGCTTGACAACGCACGTGAATACCTGATTAGCCAACTCTTTGACCAACGCCGCTACGATCTTGAGCGCGTCGGTCGTTAT
Source organism: Chloroflexota bacterium (assembly GCA_020161935.1). GTDB lineage: Bacteria > Chloroflexota > Anaerolineae > Aggregatilineales > Phototrophicaceae > CFX2. The sequence goes on along the minus strand of JAIUNI010000007.1, from coordinate 321,012 downwards.
AAGCTGAATCAACGCTTGGGCTTAGACAACCAAATTCCGCGCCGTGTTCGCATTGTGACCAAAGCGGACATTGTGAAGCTGGTCGAGCGCATGATTATGATTAACAACGGTCAGGCCGGTAAGGACGACATCGACCACCTCGGCAACCGCCGTGTCAAGACCGTCGGTGAACTCATCCAGAACAAGCTGCGTGTCGGTCTGCGCCGTACCGAGCGTGTCGTTAAGGAACGTATGTCCATCCGCGAGTCGGATAACCTGTCGCCAGTGACACTGGTGAACATCCGTCCGGTCGTGGCCGCTATCCGTGAATTCTTTGGCTCGTCGCAGTTGTCGCAGTTCATGGAGCAGACCAACCCGCTGGCAGAACTGACACACAAGCGTACACTCTCCGCTCTCGGCCCCGGTGGTCTCCGCCGTGAACGCGCCGGCTTCGATGTCCGTGACGTTCACCACAGCCATTACGGTCGTATTTGCCCGATTGAAACACCGGAAGGCCCGAACATTGGTCTAATCGGTCGTCTCGCCAGCTATGCCCGTGTGAACGAATACGGCTTCGTGGAAACCCCGTACCGCAAGGTTATCAAGTTCCTCGCGCCGGATGATCCAAACCTGATCGGTCGTACTCTGCGTGAAGAAATTGAAACCGAAGGCGGCAAGACGATTGCCGAAGACGGTGCGATCATTGATGCCGACTTGGCAAAGAAGCTGCAAAAGGCTGGCATTGAGCAGGTTCCGGTGATGCCTTTCGTCAGCCCGGAGAATGTGTACCTCTCGGCAGATAACGAAGATCACTTCATTGTGGCGCAGGCCAACTCGCCGCTGGACGAATTCAACCAGTTCGCCAACGAGCGTGTGTCTGCCCGCTACAACCAGAAGTTCCTGTTGATGTCGGCTCGCCGCATCGACTACATGGATGTTGCGCCGCGTCAGATCGTGGGTATCAGTGCCGCGCTCATTCCGTTCCTTGAGCATGACGATGCCAACCGCGCACTCATGGGTTCGAACATGCAGCGCCAAGCCGTCCCGCTGCTCAAGCCGGATGTGCCGATTGTCAGCACGGGTATGGAAAGTCAGGCCGCGTATGATAGCGGTCAGGTGCTCGTTTCCGACCGCAACGGTGAAGTCATCAGTGTTCAGGGTGACCGCATCATCCTGCGCGAGGAAAACGGTGGCGAACATATTTACCGTCTGCGGAAGTTTAACCGCTCCAACCAATCGACCTGCATCGACCAGCGTCCGGTGGTGTTCAAGGGTCAGTATGTCAAGAAGGGTGATGTCATCGCCGACAGCTCGTCGACCGATCATGGTCACTTGGCGCTCGGTCATGACGTACTTGGCGCGTTCCTCTCGTGGGACGGCGGTAACTACGAAGACGCGCTGCTCATCAATGAGGAAATGCTGCGGAACGACAAGTTCACCAGCATCCATATCGAGAAGCACGAACTCGAAGCCCGCGACACCAAACTTGGGCCGGAAGAAATCACCTACGACATTCCGAACGTCGGTGAAGACGCGCTGAAGGACTTGGACGAATTCGGTATCGTCCGCGTGGGTGCGGAAGTCGGCCCGAATGATATTCTGGTCGGTAAGATCACCCCCAAGGGCGAAAAAGAACTCAGCCCGGAAGAAAAACTGCTCCGCGCCATCTTCGGTGAACAGGCGCGTGAAGTGAAGGACTCATCGCTGCGTCTGCCGCACGGTGAGAAGGGTAAGGTCGTTGATGTCAAGACCTTCACCCGCGACGAACATCCTGACCTGCCTGCGGGCGTGGAAAAGATGGTTCGCGTCGGTGTCGCCCAGAAGCGTAAGCTGACCGTCGGTGACAAGATGGCAGGCCGTCACGGGAACAAGGGTGTTATCTCCAAGATCGTTCCGGTCGAAGATATGCCTTACCTCTCGGATGGTCGTACCGTCGAAATCATCCTCAACCCGCTCGGCGTTCCCGGTCGTATGAATATCGGGCAGGTGCTCGAAATTCACCTCGGTTGGGCGGCTGACCGTCTCGGCTTCCGCGCCATCACCCCCGTGTTCGACGGTGCGAAAGAAAGCGAAATTCAGGCCGAACTCGGTCGCGCGTGGATGATCGACCGTGCGTGGAAGGAAATTACCGACCGTGCGTGGGTCTGGCTGAACGGCTTCGAACACAACCCCGATGATTTCGAGGATGACAACGAAGTCCGCCGTCTGTACATTCATAGTTGGCTGGGCGAATCGGGTAAGTACGATGCCGATAAGCTCCGTGCGGACGAGGTTTATGCCCGCCGCGTGGTGCTGGCGGAGTGGCTCAACGAAAAGGGCTACGATGCCGATGGCTCCTTGATCTTCGACACCACGGGCTTGACCAAGGCCGAACGCCAGAGCCGTGATGAGAAGGCGATGGTCGCCACCCTGCGCGAGTGGACGCTGTGGGCCAATCCAGAACTCGAAATTCCTCTGGACTTGGAATACAAAGACCTCAAGCGCATCGCCGACCAAACCATGTTTGATACCGGCAAGCCGCTGCCGATCTATGGCAAGCATACCCTGTACGATGGACGCACGGGTGAACCGTTCGACCGCGCCGTGACCGTCGGCCTCATTCATATGCTGAAGCTGGCGCACTTGGTCGAAGACAAAGTTCACGCCCGCTCGACCGGCCCGTACAGCCTCGTGACCCAGCAGCCGTTGGGTGGTAAGGCGCAGTTCGGTGGTCAGCGCTTTGGTGAAATGGAAGTGTGGGCGCTGGAAGCCTACGGCGCGGCCTACACCCTCCAAGAAATGCTCACCGTCAAGTCCGACGATGTGCAGGGGCGCGTCAAGACCTACGAAGCCATCGTGAAGGGTGAACCGATTGAAGAACCGGGTATCCCCACCAGCTTCCGCGTGTTGGTGAAGGAACTGCAAAGCCTCGGCTTGGCGGTCGAAGCCATCTCCGACACGGGTGAGGTCATCAAGTTCGGTAAGGACGAGGAAAAGTCGCGTATGCCTAAGATGGGTACGGGCTTACTCAGCCTCGCGGGTGACACCATCGAATAAACGGATCAATTCCGTTCGTTAGAACAACCTCAGAACGCCGTATTGGAAACAGTACGGCGTTTTGTTTTAGGGTTATAATGCACACAGAATAGTGAATGAGGTGAAATCATGGCATCTAATCATGTCATCAAGCCACATACCGGTGAAATCCTAGCGACTGATGTAACCTTTGAAGAATACCTTGAGCGTTTTGCGGGGATGCACTGTGAACTTGTCGATGGGAATGTCATTAAAATGTCGCCAGTGTCTCTCAGTCATAATAACTTGCAACTGTACCTGATAGGCTTGTTTAGTGCTTATTTTGGTCACAGACCTATCGGGAAAATTCTGTCTCAGCCATTTGTTCAACGCCTGCTCTTGATCGATTCAAAACGTGAACCGGATTTGTTCATCGTTCTAAATGAAAATTTGGCTCGACTAACACAAACTTATCTCGATGGCCCCGCTGATATTTGTATTGAAATAGCTTCACCCGGTACAGAAGATATGGATCGGGGTGATAAGTTTTTGGAGTACGAAGCAGGTGGAGTAGGTGAGTATTGGTTGTTCGACCCGCGCCGGAAAGAAGCGTTATTCTATCGCCTGAACGCCGAAGGATTGTTTGAAGCCCATCAGGTCGATTCGGATGGCAACTATCGAACACCGCTGCTGCCGAACTTTGCCCTGCATGTGCCTACCTTGTGGCAAGATACCTTACCTGATTATTTAGCTATCGGAAAAGCAATTCAGGATATGTTGAAGTAACTATGCTCATTCCCCACCGCCATGATTGGAACGTCACCCCCTCCGAAGCGATTGCTCTACAAAAAACACTCGCCTCCGAAGTGGTCAGCAGCAAGCCGCTCGACATCACCGCGATCAAGCTGGTCGCGGGTGTGGATGTCAGTGTGAAAGAAAACGTCTCGCAGGCCGCCGTCGTCATATTGACGTACCCCGACCTCCAAGTAATCGAAACCGTCCTCATGCAGCAGCCGACACCCTTTCCCTACATCCCCGGCTTGCTCACCTACCGCGAAGGGCCGGTGCTGGAAGCCGCCTTCGCCAAACTGCAAAACGAACCGGATGTGTTTATCTTTGATGGTATGGGCATCATGCACCCGCGCCGTATTGGCATCGCCAGTCACATGGGCGTATGGCTGCAAAAGCCAACCATTGGCTGTGGTAAATCTTACTTCTTAGGCAAGTACGACGAGCCGCTGCAGGAACGCGGGGCTTGGAGCTTGCTCTACGATAAGGGCGAGGTCATTGGTGGCGTACTGCGGACGCGGCAGGGTGTCAAACCGGTCTATATATCGCCGGGGCATCTGGCGGATTTACCCACCTCGCTCGATCTGGTCATGCGCTGCACCCCCAAATACCGCTTGCCGGAACCCATCCGCCAAGCCCATAATGCCGCCGGTCAATTCTAATTGTCAATCCTGTAGGGGCGCACGGCTGTGCGCCCCGCTGCCATCTTTTTGTAGGGGTGGGTCTGTGACCCTCCTACCTTGTTCCCCTCGCCCTGAGGGCTGACGGTGGAGTGAGCTTGTGAATGTACCGTCGTGGGGTTAGGGGTGAGGGTTTCAATCCTACACATCAATCTCGAACGCCTCAAGGATCGCTAGCGCAATCGGCAGCCCCAGCTTGAAATCCGCCGGATTATTCGGCAGCAGGCTCATGGTGATGACAATATCATCCTCATATTCAACCGTCAGAACGGCCTCTGTCAGTAGGGATGTCGTGCCGATGTAAGCCGTACGCCCATCCGTCAGCTCGATGCTGTCGAACGTGTCGTAGCCGAACATCTCGACGAATGAATGCAGCGCGTCTTCCGCCGTTTCGCCCCGTTCCAGATTACGCGCCGACATAATCAACCGGACGGCATCCGTAGCATCTTCGGGGATACCGGCGACGTTCAAGCCGCCTCTAAAGTAGCTCTCCCAGCCTTCGGGATAATGAACGGTGATTTGCCCCTCAACCCACGTCTCGGAAAGGTCGATGTCGCTGGGTTTAATGCTCGACAGGTTCACCGGCACATGCAGCGAATTCGCCACGATGCTCAGGATTTGCGCCACCAATTCATCCTCACCCGCTGGCCCATACACCTTGATGAGCGCGACCAGATCCGCATCGGTCGTAAAGTTGAAATTGGCTTGGCTGCCACCGGCGACTTCGATCCCCAGTGTTGGGCTTTCAGCAGCGACAATACCCAGTGCCACACTGACATCCTCACCGGCTTGTTTACCGGTTAACCCTTCGAGCGCCGCACCATCCGTATTCTCACTGCCGTCCGCGTTAATCAGGAAGGGGGGTAGAGACAGCAAGAAATTGTTCACTGGCAGCATCGCCCCAAATAAAGCCGATTCATCCGCGTCGTCAGCAGGGACGGCATTCACCACGATTAAGTATTGACCGTCATCCGCCGAGAAATCTTCGAGGCTCTTCGCGTTCGTGGCGATAGCCGTGCCGTTATCTTGGTAAGCCGTCCACCCCTTAACAGCAGGGTAGGTGAAGGCAAAGGTTTCGGTTTCATCTGTGAACATAGCCGTGCTGGCGAAAATTGTGTTGGAAGCCGTTTCAGTGATCGACAGGTTGCCGCCAATCGCGTAGTAAAACGGCAGTGCTTCCTCAACCGTGTCGGGGTGCGTTGTGCCCAGCAGCAGGGCATATACGCCGTCATCCAGTTCAACCAAACCGATGGTGATGGTGTACGCTTGAACCTCGCTGGTCAGGTAACGCGCACGGTTGGGGTAATCATCCACATCAACCGCATCCTCCGGTTCGCCCGGTGTGCGCTCCAGAACAAGCTCCCACGCATCCTCGAAGTCGGCATCCCCGACGAGCGCTGCCACTTGCTGCGGCGGGATCACCTCGACTCCTATCTCATCCGGCTGAATAGCGCCCTGCGTCAGCGTGCGCGGGTCTTTGCTGGAAAGTTTGATGCCGCCTTGCGGAGTTTCGATCTGAATATAAAACCAATCGGATGGGTACTGTGCGGTCAGGCCGCTGATTGGGTCAACCCCACTTTCGCCGAGTTCCGGTTCGCTTTGTGCGAAAACCACCGTAGCCATGAGAAACAAACAGAGGGTGAGGGCAAGTTTCTTAATCATGCTGCGCTTTTACAACCTCATTGTAACTGCCAATAATTGCATTGTAGGCCTTTCAGCAGGGTATGCAACCCATCACTCAGCCACCCCAATCATCCGATTAACCTGCTCTCTGAACGGCGAAGGTTTGAAAACTCTAACCATCACATAAGAATTTTTGTGCTATAATTACTCTTGTATCTCTTTGTGTTTTCTCTGTGTCCTCTGTGCCTCTGTGGTTAATCTGTCTTTGTATTTCCTTGGCGTTCTTGGCGACTTGGCGGTTTAAATGAATGTCTCTGTATTTTCTCTGTGCGCTCTGTGGTTAATCGTATTGCTTTCTCTGTATTCTCTTTGCGCCTTTGCTTCCTTGCGTCTTTGCGTTTTGTTGTGGTGTTTGGGCTTTCGCACATTCGGCGGTTCGCTCCCTCACTTCCGCCATGCAACTGCAACTGTTGCATAGCGGCGGATACACGGGAGTAATCCGCTGAAATGTCGCAAATTCAGCGCCGCGCTCCCTCACATCTGCCGCCACAAAATGACAGCTCAGCGGATCTAGCCGGGCTTCCCGCCAGCCATTTCAGCGGGAAATATGCAATTTGTGCAGCGCTGAATAAACCCGCCTCGCCCTAATTATCGCGGTTGCCGTCGTCATACGGCGGTGGGGTAATGCTCGGTCGTCCGCGTTCGTAGACCTCTATCATCCGCGCCAGATCGTCCAGCTTGTTCCGCACAATCGACTCGCCCACACCCATCGACATAAACGCGATGATGTAATGGGCATCGCCGACCGTAATCACACCGGCATCCGCGATCACCCGCCCCAACCCCGGCGGTAAATCGGTTGCGGGCAGAATACCGTCCTTGCCCATATACCCCTCAGGAAACACATATTCGAGTGGCGAGGTGTAATCCGACGCTCGGATACTGAGCAGCGCATCCGTCGCCATAATCGCGTCATACATCGTACTCCATCGCGCGAACGATTGACCCCGTTGCAGCACATCGTAGCCGTGCGCTAAGTCAGTCACGTTAAACAGGTTATCCACGCGGTAAAACTCACCGTTATAAGTCATCCCACGGTTGTCGCTTGGTACGAACCGCTCATCCGTAAATCCGGCTGTTCCGCTGCCCGTCCAGTTCCATGAGTACATCCCGTTGGTCATGCCCACCCGTGTTCGCAGGAAGTCGTTGAATTTCTCAATCGGGTTGCCCGCCCCCGGCACGCGGTTGGCAACCTCCGCCAGCGTCGTTCCAGCTTCCGTGTTGTTGCTGAACACGATGGTGCTGTACAGCGGCGTTCCCTGCGTATCCTGCCACTGGTCGCGCGGTGTATAGAAGTAATAGTACAGGGCGATCCACGCCTTAAAGCAGCTCGCCACCGGATACAACTTGTCCGACTGAATTTGGATGATAAATTCTTGGTTGTTGTTCGCGTTGATGCGCCGGAAATCCAGCGCCATCTCCCATCCGCTAAACGATTCCTCAAGGAATTCACGAATGCTGCGTGCCAAATCCGTTTCCTGCGTCCAATCATTCGGGCCAGTGGGCGGCTGTTGCAGCGGTAGAAGGGCGGCAGAACCGAGGAGTTGCAAGAAGCGGCGGCGAGTCAATTGAATGTGATGTGTCATAGGCTCTGAAGTAGGGCAGGCGAACGCTCGTCTGCCCCTGTATTTACGATTACCAGGCGTAGGCTTCTGGGGCTTTGCCACCGGGGCCGGGCCAAATCTCGTCGAGGCGTTTCAGTTGTTCGTCCGTGAGCTTAATTTCCAACGCGCGTAGGCTGCCGGTGAACTGCTCCATCGTGCGCGGGCCAATGATCGGCGCGGTCACAACCGGGTTCGCCAGCAGCCATGCCAGCGCCACATCCGCCGGTTTTTCACCGATGCTGTCGCAGAAGGCTTCATAGCTGGCAAGCTGCTCGGCTTTCTTCTGGCTGATGTCGGCTGAACGGTTGGTCTGCCGCCGCTTGCCCGCTTCTTTCGTCCCGCCGAGGATACCCCCCGCCAGCGGACTCCAAGGGATAATGCCGAGGCCGTAACTTTCGCACGCGGGGACGACTTCCAGTTCAATCGTACGGGCGGCAAGGTTGTACAGGCTTTGCTCGGAAACCAACCCCATAAAGTGCCGGTTCTTGGCGATTTCGTTGGCCTGTGCGATGTGCCATCCGGCGAAGTTGCTGCTGCCTACATAAAGCACTTTGCCCTCGCGGACAAGCTGTTCCATCGCTTGCCAGATTTCCTCCCACGGGGTTGCACGGTCGACGTGGTGCATCTGGTACAGGTCGATGTAATCGGTTTGCAAACGGCGCAGGCTGTCTTCACAAGCCCGCTTGATGTGAAGCGCCGAAAGTTTGCTCTGGTTCGGCCAGTCGCCCATATCGCCGTATACTTTGGTAGCGATAACGGTCTTTTCGCGGCGGCCCCCACCTTGCGCGAACCACCGCCCGACGATCTGCTCCGTAACGCCTTCACCTTTTTTCCACCCGTAAACATTAGCGGTGTCAAAAAAATTGATGCCTAACTCAAGGGCTTTATCCATGACCGCGAAGCTGTCGGCTTCGGTTGTTTCCGGCCCGAAGTTCATGGTGCCGAGGCATAAACGGCTGACAAGTAATCCGGTACGTCCCATGTGTGTATATTGCATAATCCGCTTTCTGAACAAATAGTCCATACGCTCGGATGCTTATTTTAGCAGAAGGTTGAAGAAAATCACCCGTTTCTCATAACCTCTATAACTGCATCGGCATCACCGAAAGCGCTATAGTGGGGCAAGGAGGGCACCAATACAATGCGAAATTTCTTGAACACCCTCGCTAACCGCTTGATGAAACCCTTGCTCGCCTCGCCCCTGCATTTTGTCGCGAGTAACCATGTCCTGCTCATAGCAGTCACAGGGCGCAAGAGTGGCAGCGTGTATGTTACGCCGCTGGAATATCGGTATAACGGTGAGGAACTGATGCTGTTCACCCAGCAGGAACGCAGGTGGTGGCGTAACCTAATTGGAGGTGCGCCGGTGATGCTCGTGCTACGCGGAAAACGGGTGGATGCCTACGCCCGCCCCTTCACCGCCGACCAGATGCCGCTGAGTGATTTACTCCGGCAGATGTACCCCTACCTGAGTGATGAACGTCGCACGGCGCTGGAAAAGACCTCGGTTTATATTCAGGTTCAGTTGGTTAATGAGATTTAGCCCCATGCCAACCGCAGCGCTGCCAGATGGTCATAAATACAATCCGGCTTAATCGTGCTGATTTCTACCTCGGCGCGGGTCGCCACGCCCGAAAGCACCAGCGCCGTTTTGAACCCCAGCAGCGACGCGCCGGTGATGTCCGTATTCAGCCGGTCACCAATCATCAGAGTCTCCGAAGGCTTGGTGCCGAGCAGCCGCAGCGCCGCCTCGAACATCGGTGCATCCGGCTTGCCCATGACCAGCGGTTGCTTGCCCGTTGCTGCTTTGAGAGCCGCTACAATACTACCCGCACCGGGGGCCAGTCCTTCGGGCGTTGGCAGCGAGTCGTCTTGGTTGGTGGCGATGAATGCCGCCCCCGCTTGAATGAGGAATGATGCTTTTTTGAGCTTCTCGTAGGTCAGGGTCGTGTCCAGCCCGACGACGACCGCCTTAGGTGCGGTGTCATCGAGTGTAAACCCACCGGCTTGCATCACCCGCCGCAGCCCGTCACCGCCCAGCACATGCACGGGCGACCCCGCCGGATAATTCGCCTGTAAGTAGCTCACGGTCGTGGTGCTGGAAGTCAAAATGTACTCAACGCTCACATCCGGCACGCCCAACTTCGCCAGCTTCACCACATAATCCGATGGTGCTTTCATGCTGTTGTTGGTGGCAAGGACGAACGGCAGATTGCGCTCGCGCAGCATGTGAAAGAAATCGACCATCCCCGGCAGCGGCACATCACCGCGCCACAGCACGCCATCCATATCACTGACGACCGCCTTAATATCCGAGAGAATCATGCGCGAGGCTCACTTTCATAGGACAATCACTAGCCATCAGTGGCAGGGTATAAATGCTGTCGGTATGATAAGACGACATCCAGAGATTAGCGAGGGCGATGATGACATTTTCAATTGTAGCGTACGATCCGGCGGAACAGGCGTGGGGCGCGGCGGTAGCCAGTAAATTCCCATGCGTGGGCGGGTTGGTTTGTTGGGCGCAGTCCGGCGTAGGTGCGGTTGCGACACAGGCCATGTCGAAAGTGAAGTTCGGGCCAGATGGCTTGGCGCTGCTGGCGCAGGGCAAGACGGCGCAGGAAACGATAGCGGTGCTGCTCAAGGATGACCCCAAACTCGTCCACCGGCAGATCGGTGTGGTTGACCGCTACGGTAATGCAGCCGCACACTCAGGCGTAGAATGTTTGAATTGGGCAGGGCATATATCGGGCGAAGGCTTTACCTGTCAGGGGAATATCCTCGCGGGGCCGCAGGTTGTTCAAGCAATGGCCGACGCTTACAAGTCCGCAACCGGTGAACTCGCTGACCGTTTAGTCGCCGCGCTTGTGGCAGGTGACGAAGCCGGTGGTGACCGTCGTGGTAAGCAGGGCGCGGGCGTGCTGGTCAGGAAGCCGGGTGGTGGCTATGGGGGTGATACCGACCTATATCTTGATTGCCGGATTGACGATGACCCTAATCCGCTCCCGAAGCTGCAAAAGTTGGTGCAAACCCATCATCTGTTCTTCGGGCGACCACGACCGGAAGACCTCACGCCCATCACCCCCATCATCGCTGGCGAAATTCAACACTGGATGCGCTCACAGGGCTACCTGAAGGCCGAAACCACTAACGGCTGGGATACTGTCAGCAAGGAATCCTTCTGGACAATGGTCTGCAACGAGAACTTGGAAGAACGCTGGAATATTGAAGGCAACACCGAAGTCATCGACCGCGTAGCCCTCGACTATTTGCGCGAACGCTTTGCCAAATAAGCCGCTGGTCAGCATCCTCGCCGTCCTGCTGGTTGGCGCGGTGCTGCGCTTTCATGCGTTGGGGCAGGATGCTCGCTTCCACCCCGACGAAGCCTTGTTTGTGACCTTCGCGCGTCAGGCCGCCGTGCAGGGCGATTGGCTGCTGCACGGCTCGCTGGATAAGCCGCCGCTGACGATCTACATCAACGCCTTAGCCCTCACCGCGTTTGGCATCACCCCGCTGCCGGATGGTGTGTTGACGCTTGATGTTCATCGCGGCGAATTTGCCGCTCGTGTGCCGGGGTTATTCGCCAGCCTGCTATTGATCGCCCTCGTCTACGTGCTGGCAAAACGGGTGTTCCCGCGTGACGCATGTACGCCTGTTGCTGCCGCGCTGCTGGTCGCCCTATCACCCTTAGCCGTTGCCTTTAGCGCCACCGCTTTCACCGATGGGCTGCTGCTTTTATGCCTCGCACTCGCCCTGTGGATGGGCAGTCGTCGGCGCTGGTTGTGGGCGGGTGTATGGCTGGTTGCGGGCTTGTGGTGTAAGCAGCAGGCCGTACTCTACGTGCCGCTGGTGCTGGCGGTGGGTTGGGCGTGTGAACGGCGGTTTAAGCAGCATCTCACCGTAATTAAGATAGCCCGCTTTATCATTCCTATCCTGCTCGGCTTCATGTTGCTGCTCGTCTGGGATAGCGCACGTGAGCAGTCAACTGGCATGTGGGCGCTCGCGACCACCAACAACGACCCCGGACGCTTGGCGCGGCTGGACGAACTCCTACCGCGTTTAGCCGCGTGGTGGCAGTATGCCGGCTATCTGTTCGGCTCGCCACTCATAACTGCGGCGCTGCTGTTTATAGGGGGGATAGGGCTGATAAGCATCACCTATGCCGCCTACAGGGAATCGCATGTTGTAGGGACAGCATACATGCTGTCCGGTACTCGAAAAATCACCTTTCAGGGAATCTTCACGCTATACATCCTAATCTACGCCCTCATTCATTGGCTGGTCGCCATCAACATCTACGACCGCTACCTGCTGCTCACCCTGCCGCCGCTCGTCCTTGTCGTGGCGCGTGGCATCATCGCCTTACTGGATCAGTATCGGGTCGGCAGTCGTTATCAAGCAATTCTGCTCATTGCTATCGGGTGTGTCATGCTGCCTTCAGCGTGGGCAGCCAGCGAGGGGCAAATGCCGATTGGAGGGGATCGGGGTAAGCACAACGGCATCGAGCAGGTAGCGGATTACCTGAACAGCCAGCGCTTAGGGGCAATCGTTTACGACCATTGGCTCGGTTGGGAACTCGGTTATTACATGGGAACGTGGTCGGATAAGCGGCGCGTCTATTACCCAACGTCGGAGGCTTTTGCGGCGGATGCGCTGCTCCAACCGGATCGTGCGCCACGCTATTTCGTCGTTCCAGCGTGGGCGGATGTGAGCGCGTGGTTGGATGCCCTGCGGCAATCGGGGTTTAGCGTAACCCGTACTTACGACCAAGCACCCTTCGCTGTCTATGAATTATTACCGCCGTGAGGGCTAAGTCGTCGTTCGTCGCCCCGTTTTGAGGACATCTTGAACGGTTTTCAATAGATTATGACCGAGGCCGGGCTTGGTGATGTAACGGTCTGCACCCATTTCCAACCCCTTACGGATATGGTCGGAGTCGGCGAGGGCTGAAATGATAATCACGGGCAGGCTGTCGAACACTTTTGTCTCGCGGATTTGGCGCAGCAGTTCCAACCCGTCCACATCTGGCAGCATCATGTCTAACAGGACGAGATCCGGCAGTGGTTTCTGGCGTAAGATTTGGACAGCCGTAGCCACGTTAAGCGCTCGAACCAATTCATAACCAAAGCGTTCGAGCAGCGATTGAATGAGGTTCTGAATGGCAACTTCGTCGTCGATGACCAAAATACGCTTCTTGACTTCTGACACGGGGCGGTACCTCTGCGAATGACTGTGTGTGATCTATGTGAAATAAAGCTCAATTTATACTGTAGCCTGACCTATAGGTAAATTCAAGACTTCTGCATTGAGACTTTGCTTAGATTAATGCTTTGTAGTATGCTGTGACAGGATATGTAACGAATATGAAACGAAAGTAATGACGGTATGCGTTTGCGAATGTGTTTTGTGCTAGTTAGCCTACCATTAGCTTTAACACTAACAGGGTGTTTCCAACAGGCTGGAACGGCGCTGCAAGAACCCCTGACTACCAATGAAGCGGTCAGCGCACCGGACTTATCAATTACGACTCAGCCGCTGCCGACCGACGATACGACGACAGCCGGACAAACGGGCGATCAGCCGACGGATCTGCCGCTGCCAACCGAACCGGTTGACACCCTGCCGGATGCCACATCCGATGGCAGTAATCCACCGGTCGCGTTGACCATTATTTCAGCGACCATCCCACCCGCCGCGACAAACACGCCTTCGGGTGAAGTGCCAACGAGCGAAAGCCAGCAGTTGGTCGACGCGCAGGGTACGCCGATAGAAACCCAGTTTATCACGCCGTCCGGGCCGCTGGGGCCAATCACGCAAGTTCCGGTGGTAGACGCGACTACCGAAAGTGGAAGTGGTGGCATACCGACCGCGACACCATCCGGCTTGGTAACACCGACCGCCTTCACACCGCCGAATGCGGATGACTCGTGCGTTCATACCGTCCAATCCGGCGACACACTCTACCGCATCGCCCTAAGCTATGAAGTGAGCTTGGCATCCCTGCGGCAGGCCAATCCGCAGGTCACGGGTGATATTATTCAACCCGGCGATACGCTGAGTATTCCAGAATGTGATACCGATGGCAGCACAGATGCGACCGCTGTCCCATCCGGCCCGACCGTCATCCCAACGCTGCTGCCCGCTGGCAGCCAAACCTACGTGGTGCAGCGTGGCGATACACTCTACAGCATCGGTCTGCAATTCGGCGTGACGATTGCTGAACTCCAACGGGCAAATAGTCTGGACAATCCTGACCGCCTAAGTCCCGGAGACGAATTGATAATTCCGCCCAAATCGGGGTAATGAGCAGGCTGTAGTTCTTGGGGACAAAGAGGCTTCGTGAAAAACGAAGCCTCTTTTGTTTTTGCACTTCTGATTTACGTTTACCGTGATTTTGTAGGGACGAGATACATCTCGTCCGCGCCACCAACCACAACCACGCCTTTTCGTAGGGGAGGGGCTGAGACCCTCCCGTGCATTTGATCCTCCCTCGTTTACGGGCGATCTGCGACTGAGCTTGTCGCAAGGTAGCAGATCGGTGTCGCGTCAGCGACGGAGGGGGTTCTTTCCCCGCGCCACCAACCACAAACACGTCTTTTCGTAGGGGAGGGGCTGAGACCCTCCCGTGCATTTGATCCTCCCTCGTTCACGGGCGATCTGCGACTGAGCTTGCCGCAAGGTAGCAGATCGGTGTCGCGTCAGCGACGGAGGGGGTTCTTTCTCCGCGCCGCCAACCACAACCACGTCTTTTCGTAGGGGAGGGGCTGAGACCCTCCCGTGCATTTGATCCTCCCTCGTTTACGGGCGATCTGCGACTGAGCTTGCCGCAAGGTAGCAGATCGGTGTCGCGTCAGCGACGGAGGGGGTTCTTTCTCCGCGCCACCAACCACAAACACGTCTTTTCGTAGGGGAGGGGCTGAGACCCTCCCGTGCATTTGATCCCCACGCCATTTACGGTGAGGTCACCTAATCCAGCTTATACAACTCGCCGTACTTGGTTTTCAGGTATTGGATGTATGGCTCAATCCGCAGCGGGCCACCCGTTACCCGTTCGGTCAATTCGGCGGCGGTGAACTTGCTGCCGTGCTGGTACAGGTTGGTTCGCAGCCAATTATGCAGCGTATCGAACTTACCGTGGTTGATCTCCGCAGGAATTTCGGGGTGTGCTTTTAATGCCGCTTGGTAGTACAGGCCGCTGAGAATGTTCCCCAGCGTGTAACCTTGGAACACACCGCCGATGGTGAAAGCGTACCAGTGAACATCTTGCAGCACACCGTCACGGTTGTCCGGCGCGGCGATACCCAGATCGTTCTCGTAGCGTTCTTGCCATGCTTCCGGCAGGTCGCGGATCGACAGCGATCCGTCAAGCATCTGCATTTCAAGGTCGAAACGCAGCATGACATGCAGGTTATACGTTACCTCGTCCGCGTCCGTACGAATGAGCGACTTCCTCACCCCGTTAATCGCGCGGTAGAACGTGTCGAGCGATACCTTGCCGAGTTGGTCGGGGAAGGTCGCTTGCAGGTCAGGGTAGAAATGGTCCCAGAAGCCACGGCTGCGACCGACGATATTTTCCCACAACCGCGATTGGCTTTCGTGAACGCCGGATGACGTACCGTTCGCCAGCGGTGTACCTTCATACGCCATGTTGATGCCCATCTCGTACATGGCATGACCCGACTCGTGCAGCGTACTAAACAGCGCGTCGCCGAGGTCGGTTTCATGCACGCGCGTTGTGATGCGAATATCACCCAGCGAGAACTTGGTCATGAACGGGTGATGGGTCAAATCCTGCCGCCCACGGTTGAAGTCGTACCCATACTTCTTAATGACCTTAAGGCCGAATTCCAACTGCTTATCCTGCGGGTAAAACTGCCGCAAGCACGAATCATCCGCCGGTTCTTGGCTGGTGATTGCTTTGACAATCGGCACCAGTTCTTTCCGTAGTTGGGCGAAGATCGCGCTGACATCCGAAGCCTTCATGCCGTAATCGGTGAAGTTAATCAACGGGTCGGCGATATGACCGTAACCGGGGAAATACTCCGCCATCTGGCGGCTGTAATCCAGCGTCTTTTCCAACATCGGGCGAACACGGTTGAAGTCGTTCGCGGGGCGAGCTTCCGTCCACGCTTGGTAGGAGAGGGCGTTGTGGTTGGTAAACTCGGCCACGAAGCTCGGTGGGATATTCACTGCTTGCTCGAAGGTGCGCCGTGCCACGCGGATCAGGCTGGCATCGTCCGAGTCGTAGGGCAATCCTTCTTCGTAAGGGCGTAGTTCGTCTAGCAGCTTGCCCACCGCAGGATCAACCATTTTTTCTTGCGCCAGCTTGCCGAGGGTCGCCATCTGCCGTCCACGGGCTTCTGCACCTCCCGGCGGCATGTAGGTCGATTGATCCCAAGAGAGCAGCGCGGCAGCGTTATTCAAATCGTTAATTTCCAGCAGTCGCGTTTTGAGTTCCTGCAACTTTTTTTCCATGTGCTATCCTTTTCTGGTGATTTCGATCAAAGTATACGAAATTGTTTATGGAATGGGTATATCATCGCAACGCTGGGTTAGAATGGACATATAGTAGAAATACACTCAGGATGGTCACACTGTTCACTTACTTATTCGCCCTAACCACCTTCTGGAGAAAATAATTTGAGCGCTTTACATCCGGCTTTTGACTGGCACGAAGTCGCCCGACTGGTGCTAACCTCGCGTTTTGTCGATGAACTTGAAGAACAAGAACTCGTCCCCCAAGGGTATATCAACTACCAATTTTCTGCACGCGGCCACGAATTGGGTCAGGTGCTGCTGGCACAGTTGATGACCCGCCCGTTTGATGCGGGCAGCGCCTACTACCGTTCGCGTCCCTTTGTCTACGGCTGCGGTTTAACGGTCGAAGAAGCGATTGCCTCCGACATGGCGCGGGCGGGTGGCATCAGCGATGGACGTGATATTGGCGTGGTATTCAACCTGCCGCGCCGCGAACGGGCAACCGTGCTGCCAATGGCTGCCGATGTCGGGGCGCAGTTTACGCCCGCCGTCGGCTGGGCACAGGCTATCCGCTACCGTGTCGAGCAGTTGGGCGAAACTGAACTGGCAGATAGCATGGTCGTCATTTTTACCGGCGACGGTGCGATTTCCAGCAACGGCTTCTGGGCGGCATTAAATATCGCGACCACCTTAGAACTACCCGTGTTGTTTATGGTCGAGGACAACGGTTACGCCATTTCGGTGCAAAGCCCGACCCAAACACCCGGAGCGAATATCGCCGCCAACTTGGCCTCTTTCAAGAACTTGGCGATCTGGGATGGCAGCGGAACCCAGCCTGCCGAAACGGCTGACCTCGTTGTGCAGGCAGTCGAGCATGTGCGTGCAGGGAAGGGCGCTGCACTCCTGCGCTTGACGGTGCCGCGCCTCTCCGGTCATTCGAGTGTCGATAATCAAGCCTATAAATCAGCGGAAACATTAGCCGCTGAGTGGGGGCGTGATCCTATTCCGGCGCTGCATGATTACCTTGTGCCGGAACTCATGAGCGAAGAAGATTGGGAAGCCCTAAAGGGTGACATCAAAACTGAAGTGCTGGCCGCCCGTGACCGCGCGATGGAGTACCCGTTCGCTGAACCACAAACCGTGACGCGGCGGGTGTTTGCTGTAGAAGGCGAACCCCAGTTGATGGGTGGTTTGGCGGCGGAAGGTATCGAACTGCCCAAAGGCACCAACGTTACCAACCCGCCCGATTTACGGCGCTTGAACATGCTGGAAGCCATTCGCCGAACGTTGGATGTCGAACTGCGCGTCAATAACCGCTGCGTCGTCTTTGGCGAGGATGTGGGCGTGAAGGGCGGCGTACATGCCGCGACGTTGGGTTTACAGGCAGCGCATGGCGAAGCACGGGTATTTGATACCAGCCTTTCCGAAGAAGGCATTATCGGTCGTGCAGTCGGCATGGCTTTCGCTGGTTTGATGCCGTTGCCAGAAATTCAATACCGCAAATATGCCGACCCCGCGACCGAGCATATCAACAACTGCGGCACCATTCGCTGGCGCACGGACAACCGCTTCGCCGCGCCGATGGTCATTCGTATGGCCGGTGGCTACCGTCGGATTGGTGACCCGTGGCACAGCGTCACCAGCGAGGCCACCTACGTCCATCAACCGGGTTGGATGTTAGCGGTGCCATCCAACGCCGAGGATGCCGTTGGCTTGCTGCGGGCAGCCATGCGCGGTAATGATCCGGTCATCTTCTTCGAGCATCGGGCCATGTTAGATGCGAGTTGGGCGCGGCGGCCTTATCCCGGCGATGACTATGTGCTGCCCTTCGGCAAAGCACAAATTGTCCGCGAGGGCAGCGCCTTAACCGTGGTCACATGGGGCGGCATGGTCGAACGCTGTGAACTGGCGGCAGAAGAAGCTGGTGAGTCGATTGAAGTCATCGACCTG
This sequence comes from Chloroflexota bacterium, assembly GCA_020161935.1. Lineage (GTDB taxonomy): Bacteria > Chloroflexota > Anaerolineae > Aggregatilineales > Phototrophicaceae > CFX2. The sequence goes on along the minus strand of JAIUNI010000007.1, from coordinate 302,855 downwards.
CGGACGCTCGTGCCGTGGGATAAAGCGTGTGTGCTGGCCTCCGTGCGAAAGACGGGTAAATGTCTGATCGTGCATGAGGAAATCCTGATGAGCGGTTTCGGTGCGGAAATCGCCGCGACAATTGCCACCGAAGCCTTTACCGATCTCGATGGGCCGATTGAACGCATGGGTGCGCCCAGCGTGCCGGTACCCTTCAGCACCGTGTTGATGGAAGGCGTGGTGCCGCAGGTGGCGGACATCCGCCAGCGCATGTGCGACCTGATCGCTTTCTAAAAAGTTGCTCTCAAAGCTGTAGGGGGCAAGGCTTTGCGCCCTTTCCAACTTCACAAAAGCATCTCTATTTGTAGGGGAGGGGCTGAGACCCTCCCGTATGACTCCCCTTCTCCCTCAGGGTGAGGCTGATGGTGGAGTGAGCCTGCGAACGTACCATCGTGGGGGTAAGGTTTCTAAACACCCTCTCAGACCATTCCATTTTCCTATAGTCAACTCCTCACGATTGCTTCCAATAACCCATCACCTGTACCGCCGTTTTCGGCAGCCCGCGTTCACTTTGCAGATGCGTGCGTATTTTGCGGATAACTCCCGCCTCGCCCGCAGCCCAACAGTACCCCTGACCACTCTGCCACTGGAGGCCGCGCAGCGCTTTTTCGAGCAGGTCGCTTTGGTGCGTAGGCTTGCTGCCACGGTGCAGCCACTGTATACGCACATCAGCCGGAGTATTGATAGGCAGCTCGTCCGCCGCGTCGATAACCTCAATGAACGCATCCGCATGTGTCCCTGTGGGCAGGCGTTCTATAATTGAGGCGATGGCTGGCAGCGCACTTTCATCACCCGCCAGCACATACCACTGTGCCTCGGTAGGTGGTTTAAAGTCGTGGCGTGGGCCGATGAACCCGACTTGCTCACCCGCTTGCACTGTTCGCGCCCAAACCGAACCGGGTGTCTCACCATGTATAAACACATCAATATCAAGTTCCAACGCCTCAGGCCGGAAGCTGCGAACGGTGTATGCGCGAAGATGGTGTTGTGGCGAACGCCCTAGCAAATCAAACATTTTAGGCATGAAGCCCTTGCCGCCGGGAAGTGGCAGATACAGTTTGATCGCATCCGCCGGTTGGACAGTATCCACCAGCGGGCGCAGTCCCTCACCGCCGAGCGTTACCCGTCGCATATGCGGGCTGATGTCGGCAGCCCGCACGACATGGGCGAGGATACGAAACATGCCAAACATTGCGTTGGCATGGGTTTCAGTCTGCAAAGTCATATAGGTGTCTCCGAATAGTTCAAAGACACCCATCATAAAGGAGCCAACGGCTTGTTTCTACGCAGGGGATTAAGACAAAAGTTTGCTGATCTTAGCCCTAATATTTACAGCTCAAAATCGCGTCTTATAAATTGCGAAAATGATAAGTTGATAGAAGTTAATTTAGTCGGTATTTGTCACTCTACCGTCAGGATAAAATCGCGGATTTCATAGCTTTGCGCCACTTCATTCCAGCCCAGCGTCGGCTGCTTCTCAATTCGCAGCGTGGGAATTGCCAGCAGCCGCTGCAAGAAAATATCGGTTTCCTTGATCGCGAGATACGCGCCGGGGCAGCGGTGATGTCCGTCGCCGAAGCTCATCAACATCGGCGGAATATGGTCGCCGTGGATCGGACGCGCCGGACACAGTTCCCGCGGGTCGCCATCAATAACGTGTTCATCCGTGTTTGTGTTATACAGATGCAGTTGGATCATCTCGCCCTTGGGGATGGTGTAGGTCTTGCCGCCGCTTTCCACCGAGATGTCTGCCATCGCGTGGCGGTAAAGATGCGCGATCACGGGTTCAAGCCGCAGCATTTCGTGGAGGATTTCGTAGCGTTTTTCCTCATCCGCCGCCAGATACTCGGCTCGCAGTTCCGGGTTTTCGAGGAAATGCCACGCCGTCACGCCGATAAACTCGCGCGTTGTAGTCATGCCTGCCGCAGCGTACGTCACACACTCCGTAAGGATTTCTAGATCGCTGTATTTGTTTTCGATCAGGTGTGAGATTACATCTTCTTGCGGCTGTCGTCGGTGTGCCTGTATAGAAGGTCGCACATCTATTAGATAAAACACGAACAGTTGGAACTGCTTAACGAGTCCTTGGAGTTTCTCCAGCAGTTTTGAGGTCGTGCTAGTTTGTTGGAAGAACACTTCAATCCGCTTTTCCATCCCCGACATCAGGTTGTGTGTTAAGCCGACAACCCGGCTGACCACTGCTGCCGCCAGCGTAAGGCTCATTTTATCGAGGTCTTCACGGCGTTTACGTTTCAGGTCAGCAATCAAATTGTCAGCGAGTGCTTCAATGAATTCCGTGTAATCGGTTGTAACCGTTTTGGGAGTAAAGAACCGTGCCGTCTGCCGTCGCTGCGAGAGGTGATCTTTCCCCTCAAGGTACAGAATCGGGAGATTGATCAGCACTTTAACATCCATGAGATAGCGCGCACCAAATCCCGCTTGCCGGGTTTCCGTTCCTCGCAGAATGGAACGCGCCTCATGAAAGCCGCGTATATGCCATACCCCCTTCGCGTCACGTTCAATCGGCAGCGTTGAGGGATCAACCTTGATCGCCGTTTTCTGACGCGAAATTTGCCTGTGATCAACGGGACATTTACCGGCTTCCGGTTGAACGGCGTGAATTGGTAACTCTGCTGCCATCGCTAAAACCCCATTCTGCTACATCATTACAATAAGCGTTTCACAGAGATATGATACGCTGTATATCATATCGTGTGTCAAGTAGGGGATTTAATCGATCTTCAATAGCCGCGCGATGTCATTGGCATGGGCTTCCTCGTGGTCAGCCATCACCCGTAAAATTTCGGCGACACTGAGGATTTGACCCGAACCATGCCGTCCCCTGTTGTCCAGCGCCGCTTCATCCAGTGTGTTGAGCCACGCTTCGCGTTCGGCGTAGCTCGCCGCGAGGCTGGCGCGGATGTCGCCGAGTGGTGTGTCCGCCCGTTTTTCCACCGAACGGCGGTTGTAGCGTTCGAGGTCGAAATCCGCCGGAATTGGGTCTTCACCCCGCGCGATGCCCATCACCGTTGAGGTTTGCCCCTTGTCGCTAATCATCAGGTGAACCGCTAACTGTCGCACCGTCCACGCTGCGCCTTCGGTATAAACCTGCGTATCCCAACGGTCGCCCACGAGATCAAGCACATGGTTCAAATGCTGGCGGCTCTGTTCAAGTTTTGCTTTCAATTCCGTTTTACGGGACATGATGTTTGCTCCTTTGAAATGAAGTAGATTGCATATGTCTCCATCCTCATTGTATTTCGCGGATGGAAGCTGTTGATGCGACGAAACAGCAATTCATTAGGCAGGGCTGACGGCTTAAAGAGTCCCGTTTACGGGGCTTTATTGAACTTGCCGGAGGGTCTATAGTCCCCTTGCGGGGTTATCCTCCGGCAGACGTAACCGCAAATGATATGTCGATCTTACAACTGCACGTAGCTGTTTTCTGCGAGGACAAAACGGTGGGTTTCCGGCATATGGTTGGCTGCCGAAAGTTGGGCGTTATCTGCCAGCAAACTCGAGTCGATGCGCCCTTTGATGTTGCTGATGGTGCAGTTCTTCATGACGATGCTGGCTTCGATTTCGCTGCCTTCAATCGTCACATTATCACCCAGCGCCGTGTAAGGACCAACGTAGCTGTTACGGATGACTGTGTTATCACCAATAATCACCGGCCCGCGTACCACGCTGTCAATCACTTGGCTGTTCTTACCGAGGATGACACGGTGAGTCACGGTCGAGTTACCGATGATCTGCGTCTTGTCCTCGTTCGCCGGTGTATACGGCAGTTCTTCAAGGACGAGTTGGTTCGCTAGCACAATCGCATCCGGCTTACCGGCATCAATCCACCAACCCTTGAGGATGTACGAGTCCACTCGTTTCCCATCGTCAACCAACCTTTGGATCGCATCAGTAATTTCGAGTTCGTTGCGCCACGACGGCTTAATCCGGTCAATTGCGTCAAAGATGCTGGGGCGGAACAGGTACACGCCGGAAATGGCGAGGTTCGACTTGGGTTCCTTCGGCTTTTCGACCACACGGGCAATCGAACCATCGTCGTTTAGTTCAGCGATACCAAAGCGCGTCGGGTCGGAAACTTCACCGAGCGCAATCGCTGACTCCGCGTCCGAAGTCAGGAAGTTGGCGAACATCGAACTCATCTTATCTTGGAAGATGTTGTCGCCGAGGAAAACACAGAAGGGTTCGTTGCCCACAAAATCGCGGCACAGCCCGACCGCGTGCGCTAAACCTTTTTGCTCGGCCTGCACAATGTACTGCAAGCGGATGCCCAGCGCCGCGCCATCCCCTAACGTCTGGGGCAGGGGCGAGTCGAGGTCGTTGACCACGATACCAATTTCATCAAAACCCGCCGCTTTTAGAACGTCAAAGGCGTAACCGATGAGTGTTTTGTTGGCAACAGGGACAAGCGCTTTAGGCATTGTCAGCGTCACTGGGCGCAACCGTGTTGCCTTACCAGCGGCGAGAATAACGGCTTTCATAAATGTCGATGCCTCCATTGGCGTGTGAAAAAGGCTGCAAGACGTATGTGCATGGTACAGAAGAAATCCTTGCAGGGCAACAACAACTTGGTTGATTCTGCACAAAATAAAAGTGAGGATCGGCACACGCCGTATCCTCACCCTTAGGACTTAGAATGCCGAACGAAATCGGTTACGGACTACTGCGTCACTTCATCCAAGTGCGCGATGGCTGCTTCTAGCACCACGTCACCTTCGGCGAACAGGGTTTCTTCGTCCACCGGAACCTTCACGGTCGGCACAACACCCGTACCTTCGATGATGATGTTACCGTCCGCGTCTTCGTTGCGGCCAATCGAGTACTGCAATTGGATACCGTCCGGCATCGCGTAGGTCGCTTGACCACCGCCCAAACCGCCCGACGGATACTGTCCGACAATCGCCGCGCGGTCTTCCAGCGTCATGTTGTAGCTAAAGAACTCGCAAGCGCTGCTGCAGCTCGGCCCGACGAGTACCGCAATCGCGCCGTGGTAGCGCAGTTCCTCCGACGGCAGAATGAACTTCGACTCCAGCTCAGGGTCAGAGTAAAACTCGCCGAGCGATTCGTCATACGAAGACGCATTGCCAACCACCAGCGGTTCATCAAAGAAGTACGCCGCCATCTGGTCAGCGAGGAAGCCGCTGCCACCACCGTTGTGGCGCATGTCGATAATCAAGCCCGGAATCTGGTAGGCGTTCAAGGTGCTAATCAGGCGTTCCCACAACTGGATCGTCAGGTTGTCGCTGTCGGCAAAGCTGTCGATAGCCACGTAGACATAACCGCTGTCGAGGTATTCATATTCCACCGGCAGTTCAAAACCCGTCGCGCCCACGTTAAACGACGAGAAGGCAAGACTGTCACGTTCGTCAACCGTCTTCAGTTCCACAGTCGTGCTTTCGCTGTCACCGGGGTTCTGGTACTCAATTTCAACATCGGTGTCCAACGGGAAGCGGATAACATACCGAAGCTGCTGCAAACGCAGAACGTGTTCCGCGCTGAACGGCGACGACCACGGCACCGTTTCGCTAATCGCCTCATCAATCGGCTTGCCGTTGATCGAGATAATTTCCGCCTTCAGTTCGATACCGGCTTCTTCAGCAGGGCCGCCCGGTGTCAGGTAATTGACGATCACCCGCTCATCGTCCAACTCGCGGATCGCCAAGCCCAAACCGCCGCTGATGGCAGTCGTAAATTCCTCATTGTCGGTCGGAGCGCTCAAGTGACCATCAGGGATCGACCAGATGAAGTCCCGCAGCACCTTCTGGTAAGCGAGGAAGTCTTCGTTCTGCTCGGCTTCTTCCATGCGCGGCATGAATTCGGCCTTCTTCGCGTCCCAATCAATGTTCTTGAGTTCGGTGTAGGCGTAGTTCTTGCGGAACATCTCGATCATGCCGTCGAACGCTTCGGTGTAGCTCAAGTCGGAGAAGTCCGCTTGTTCCGAGCCTTCGCCTTCCAGCAGGTCAATCACCGGGAACTTGGAACGGTCAAAGGTGAACGGGTCAGTGTCCATGTCGACGATGGTGTAGCCTTCCGGCAGGGTGACAATTGGGTCGTCCTCGGTGAACAGCTTGCCGTCATCGCCGAAGCCTGACGGGAAACCCTGCTCGGCATCTGGCGCGTAGACGATGTACTTGCCGCCGATGACTTCCGCCTTCGCCGAAGGATCGGGGTCAACCGTAAACGACGCATACGCACCTGACCAACCACCGCCGTACAGGTCACGCTCTTGCAGGAACGGGTCGCCCCAGATGTTCGTCCAGTAGGCGATACCGTAAACCATCACGCCGCTGTCCTTCTCGCCGTCTTGGTCAACGTCGCGCAGTGAACCCGACGGTTCAATCGGCAGGTCGAGTGTGTAAGTGAACGGAGAGGTATAAAAGTCCGAGGTGATTTTGCCGATCACCTGTGTCTTTTCAGGAATAATATAGCTGCGGTCACGGTCAACAAAACCCGCTTCATCCTCAAGGATAATCAGCGGCTCGTCCGCGCCCAATGTGAAGAATCCGTTTGAATACGCCACTTCACCCGTGACCGATACTGGCCCACCTTCGTCGTTAACAATTGTTGCCGGTGGCGGCGCATCATCTTGGGCGAAAGCGACTGACAGTGAGCCGGCTGCCAACGCCAGAAGCGCTGCCATTCCCAGAACGGAACGTTTAATTCGCATCTGTAAAACTCCATAGTGAAATAGGAACAAAAAAGGGAGTGGATCACGCCACTCCCCATCATTATAGGCCAAACTGCATTAGCAGGCTGTTAGAAGCGGCGCGAACGCATGGGAACGCGCTTAGAAAAGTCGATGAAAATGTTGCGGCGGTTGGTAGGGATAAGCGGCTTTTGGGCGTACTCCCACACTTCGTCCGCGATGTCCCACACCGCGTTCGGGCGGCCAAGTCGGCGTGCGTTGTCGGAATGGCGCTTCAACCCCTCCGGTCCTTCGCCCAGCCACTTGGCGACGGCTTCGGCGGCTTCGGTCGGGCTGGGGGCGTAAATCCCCGCGTCATGCTCGACCACAAACTCCACATTCCCCGTTTCTTGCCCCGGTATCGCGTCGTAAAGAATAACCGGCAGCCCCGCGATGCACGCCTCGCTGATCGTCGCTGGCCCCGCCTTGCTCACGAGGATGTCCGACGCGGCCATCAGCACCGGCATATTGGTGACGAAAGGGTAAACGTGTGTCGGTTGGTTCCAGCGGTCGGCTTCGATCTTGGCCTTGAGCGCGTGGTTGCGCCCCGCAATGACGATCAGTTGGCACTTCTGCCGCATGTCGTTGACGGCACGCGCGGTTTCGTACAGCGCCCCCATGCCCTCACCGCCGCCTACCATCAGCACCGCCGGTAGGTCAAGGTCCCAACCGAGTTCCTTCCGCGCGTCGGCTTTGTCCATCAACCGTTCGGCGAAGTTCGGGTGTACTGGTAACCCCGTAATCCGCATCTGCTCCGGGGTCAGGCCGCTTTGCAATCCACGGTCGAACGCTGGCTGCGTTGGCACGATGCAGCGGTCAACATCCTTGTCGTACCAGAACATATGCGTCGAAACCAAATCGGTCACCACCACCATGAAAGGCGGTCGCTTTTCAAACTGCATCAACCCCTGCATGGTGGTGCGGGTCAGCAGGGAGTGTACCGACACGATCAAGTCTGCTGGATGCTCGCGCAGCATCTTGAGCATACTTTTTTCCATGCTCACGTACATCGTTTGCTGAATCAGTTTGGCTTTGCTGCGGGTGTTGGTGAAGTTGTAACCCACGCCCCAACCGGACTTGCTGCGGTTGACGACCCACGGGTACATTTCGGGCATGTATTTGAATGGGAAGGGTGAGTAGGCGCGGAATACGTCTACCATTTCAATACTGACTTCATTCGGATGCTTTATCATCAGCGCGTCGCGGATGGCTTCGGCGGCGGCACGATGACCCCCTCCGGTATCCGAGAACAAGATGAGAATACGCTTCATTTAAATTCCCTCATTAAATTGCGTTGTGTGCCGTAATCCTGTGTTGTTAGTCCGTGATGCGGCACAGCACAATCCTCACCCCCCAAAAACCGATGCGGTCAGGGGTAAACATTGTGTGATGGATTATCTGATGCTGTGATTGAGGTGTTTCCCCGTCACCTCCTTCTCGGCATGGTTGTGCATTGTTGCCCGTTTACTTATCGTCCAAATGTTATCGATCATAACACATACAACCCCATTTTACGTATGGTGTTGCACTATTGTTGCGTAGTCGTCGGTTTAGAAGCCTGCCTTCGCCTGTGTTATACTAAGGCGAAATCACGATGTAGCCAGAGTGGAGCTTCCCTTGTTAGACCTGAATCCCGTTAGTTTACTCATTCGTGCTGTAGCCTTGTTGATCGGGATGACTATTCATGAGTTCGCGCATGTGTATGTTGCCTACCGTATGGGCGATAACACCGGCGCAAGTCAGGGGCGGCTGACCCTCAATCCGCTGGTGCATATTAACCCCATCGGCTTCCTCATGGGTGTGTTGATCGGTTTCGGTTTTCTCGGCTCCGCTCCCGTGAACCCCTACCGGATGCGTAACCCGCGTTGGGGTTATCTTGCAGCCGTCGCGGCAGGGCCGTTTTCGAACCTCATCGTGGCAATCGTTTTCGCTATTCCGATGCGAATTTTCCAGCAGCAGATTTTCGGGAATGACTTTCTCTTTCAGTTGTTCGCGCAGATCATATTCTTGAATATCATCCTCGCCATTTTCAACATCATTCCGCTGTTTCCGCTGGACGGTTGGAGCATCATGTACTCGCTCCTGCCGCCGGAGCAGGCGCGTTGGTGGCAGGCCAACCAACAGAACAGTTACTACCTGTTTATGCTCTTGATTTTGCTGAGTTTCATCGGTGGTCAGTTCAACATTCTGGGTATCTTGATCAGCCAACCAAGCACGCAGTTATTCAGGATTCTGGTTGGATTTTAAGGCAGTTTGGCGGCAATGAATGTCAGCAGCGTACCGGATCGGGCAGGGGATAAAGGCGCTGTTCGCCTTCTCGCAGCCTGTGGATATGAGCTTAGTCACCAGCTACCTGTCACCCACGTTGTTAGACCTGTTTAAACGGTTTGATCGAGGGGAACAGTTGCATAGTCTAGCCGTCCTGCGTGATGTACTGGCACAGGGCGAAACACCGGACGACTTGGCGGTGGCGGCGCTGCTGCACGATGTCGGCAAAACACGCTACCCGATCAGTGTGTGGCAAAAGACTGCGGCGGTTCTGGTGCGGGCGCTCATGCCCTCTCGCTACCAACGTTGGAGCGAAGGGAACCCGTTGAACCTGTGGCAGCGTCCGTTTGTAGTTTACGAACAGCATCCCGCGTGGAGTGGTGAACTGCTGGCATCAGCGAATGCAAGCGAGGCCGTGCAGTGGCTTGTCACCCACCACGCCGATCCTATTGAAAAGTGGCAAGATCATGCCTATGTTCACCTGTTGCGACGATTACAACAGGCGGATAATCAGAATTAGAAGTCGGTGAGAGATTGAGGATGTCATGGCAAACGTTTCGGTAGCGGTATTAGGTTTAGGTCGGATTGGCGCATCGGTGGTGTTGGCGCTCAAACGGTATAACGAGCGCAAAGATTCGAAGCACCATTTTGATGTGGTGGGTGCGGATATGCGTACCGGTGTCCGCGACGATGCGGCCAAGGCCGGCATCACAGATAAAATCGAGCGTGATCTGTTCACCGCCGCCGCGCGAAAAGATATTGTTGTGTTAGCGCTCCCCCTCGCGGAAATGCAAGAAGCCTACAAAGCGATTGCGAGTGACCTCCGTGCGGGTGCTGTCGTGCTGGATATGTCACTCCTCAAGCAGCAGTCACTTGCATGGGCGGGAAAGCACCTCAGCAAAGAAGTGCATATGGTCGGCCTGACTCCCATCATCAATCCCAAGTACCTGCACGATGGCCTTGACGATACCGCCCATGCCGCCGCTGACTTGTTCGACAAAGGCAGTATGCTGCTCATGCCGTCCACAAGCTGCGCCAAAGAAGCCGTCGAACTCTCGTCAGACTTTGCTAACATTCTCGGCGCGGTGCCGCACTTCTATGACCCCGCCGAACATGATGGCATCGTCGCCCTCACCGAAGGTATGCCCGCGCTGCTCGGCCTCGCCAGCTTCTACACCGCCAGTCAGGCCGCCGGATGGGTGGACTCGCAGCGGGTGACCAATCCCGCCTTCGGTCGCCTCACACACCACCTTTACGATACGCATCCCGACGACCTGCGCGACTTGATCTTGAACAACCGTGATAGCATCCTGCGTCAGACCGATGAACTCCTCGTCACCCTCAAGGCGCTGCGGGAAATTATCGCCGAAAACGATCAAGACTCGCTCGAAGAAGCACTCACCACCGCCGCCGACTCCTACAACACGTGGATCAACAAACGCTCCAACGGCAAGTGGGACGACAGCAAAGATGACTCAAGCAATCCATCCTTCGGCGGTAATCTCGTCTCCGGTCTAATGGGCGGCTTTCTCTCCAAAAAGCTCTCTGGCAACAAGGGCGACAAATAACCCTCTCCTTCGCAAACACATATTTGTAAGGGCGCAGCATCTGCGCCCTTTTTATTTCCCTAACATTTTCTTCGTAGGGACGAGATACATCGCGTCCGCATCCCCCACCACAAACACAACTTTCTTCGTAGGGTCTCACCGATGTCTTCTTCCGTATCTTTGCCCACGACCACAAACAACGGCCATTCGTAGGGACAGCAGACAGGCTGTCCGCTCCACTGACCGCACTCACCCTTTGATGAAAGGGATCACCGATGTCTTCTTCCCTAACTTTGCCCACGACCACAAACAACGGTCATTCGTAGGGACAGCAGACAGGCTGTCCGCTCCACTGACCGCACTCACCCTTTGATGAAAGGGATCACGGATGTGTTCTCCCTGTCGCTATTCTTGCCACGACCACAAACAACGGTCATTCGTAGGGACAGCAGACAGGCTGTCCGCTCCACTGACCGCACTCACCCTTTGATGAAAGGGATCAGGGATGTGTTCTCCCTGTCGTTATTCTTGCCACGACCACAAACAACGGCCATTCGTAGGGACAGCAGACAGGCTGTCCGCTCCACTGACCGCACTCACCCTTTGATGAAAGGGATCAGGGATGTGTTCTCCCTGTCGCTATTCTTGCCACGACCACAAACCATGTCCATTCGTAGGGACGAGATACATCTCGTCCGCACCGCCCACTCCAGCCAGCATTTTCTTTATAGGGGTGGGGTCTATACCCCTCCAAAGATTTGAAAATTCTAACCCAACCCCCTTGACTTCGTAATACAAATGTTCTAAAATGAATTGTAATGTTATGCGTTGATACTGCACACATCACTTTGCAACAACTCTGATTGAAATGGCTCGTGAAAAGGTTGGAAAACGGTTTAGCAATCTTGGCGGCGGCAGACCTTTTGCCAACATCGCCGTGGTTTCACCCGAGCCATTCGCCGAATCAGCACTCAAATCGATATGCCATTGCCGAAATTGTCGCCAATATTGCCAACTGCCCTTTCCGACATTGACGACATTTCCGCCAATTGAGGGAGAAACACGCTTCTCACCGCCGACATTTACGACACTTCCGACATAAAACAACGGATTCTCAACAACAACAACAGCATCATTCACATCAAATCGCAAAAGCTGCTTCTGAAATTGACGAATTTGAAGAATATTGTGCATTTTCGGCACTTCGCTCCCTCACATCCGCCGTCTACTAGGGTTTCGCGTTTGCGGAATTTGCAGTATTTGCAGTTTTGGAATGACTTACTCAGACATTTAATAAGTTCCAACGCATCTGCTTTTGCTTTTAGCTGAAGGCTGCGACTGATAGCTGGTGGCTTGCCTACCGACTAATATTCTGCCAATCGACTATTTACATCGCGCTTATCTTGATTTCAGCTACCGTTCAGATCAGCGGACTACTGTTCTTGACGGTGATAAGGTTCTCGTTCGTTAAGGCTTATCACACGTTGTTACTCTGGGAGGAGTACAAGAACATGCTCGCAAATCGTAAAGGTACACGTTTCGCAATTGGGTTACTCATTCTCGCGTTGGTGGTGTCTGCGTTCGGCATCGTTGGCGCTCAAGATTCAACTGGAACGCCCTTTCTCGGTATCGGCCTCAGCCCTGCCGATAACGGGGTAAAAGTCGAGGATGTGCAGGCCGAAAGTCCAGCCGCGAAGGCCGGTCTAAAAGTCGGCGACATCATCACCGCCATCGACGGTAAAGCCGTCACCTCGGAAACCATCTCGGGTGTTGTCGCTGAACACAAAGTCGGCGACGAAATCAAACTCGCCGTCACCCGCGACACCGAAACACTCGAACTCTCGCTGACTTTGGGTGTGCGCCCTGCCGGGGCCACCGAACCGCCGGTTCCCACCATGACCGAACGGCCAATGCTAGGTATCCAAATCGAAAATAGCGATAACGGGCCAGTCATCCGTGCGGTCGCTGCTGGTTCGCCAGCCGAGAAGGCCGGGCTGAAAGTCGATGACATCCTCACGAAGATTGGTGATACTGAAATCACCGATGCCGGGTCAGCCGTGACCGCCGTTCAAAACCTGACCGTAGGGACGGAAGTCGCCGTTGAAGTCACTCGTGGGAATGAAACCGTCACCGTGAATGTCACACCCGAAGCCTCAACCGGCATGAACATCACGACCCCCATGCACAACAGCTTGAGCGTCACCTTCAACGAAGCCGATAAGTCATGGACGCTGAATAACGTCGCCGAACAAAGCGAACTCTATAAAGCTGGCCTTCGCACAGGCGACAAGATCACCCTGTTCGATGGCACGGCTTATGATGCGGCTGGTCTGCGTGAATATCTCTCCAGTGGCGATAAGACTGAAGTGGCCTTGACCGTCAACCGCGATGGTAAAGATCAGGAAATCAAGCTGCCCGTCTCTGCGCTGATACTGTTTGATCGTGGTGCGTTCGATATGACCCCCGGCGAGTTCCCATTCTTCAACATGCCCTTTAATAGGGGTGGTGGCTCACGTCTGGGTGTCGAGTTCTTAACCCTGAACGCCGATGTTGCTAAGGAACATGATGTGACCGAAACCGTCGGTGCGCTGGTCACAACCGTCATGCAGGACTCACCTGCTGAAAAGGCCGGTTTGAAGGCCAATGATGTGGTGGTCTCAGTCGATGGCGATAAGGTTGATGAGGAACATACCCTGCGTGATCGCTTGTTCGCCTACGAACCCGGTGATACCGTTAAGCTCGAAGTCATGCGTGAAGGCACATCGACTGAAATCGAAGTCACGCTGGAACAAATGCCGATGAGTGATGCCTTCCCGTTCTTTAATCAGGATGGTCATAGCTTCCAGTTCCAAATTCCGGCTCCCCAGCAGCCGCAGGAACCCGCCCTCAGCGGCACCTCGATGTAAAAGGAGGTAACGATTACACCTAAATAATCGGCCTAGCGTAGTCCAAGCGCCCGACAAATAGATCCTGTCAGGCGCTTTATTTTGCCTAATGGACGCTTGAAGGTGTTTGGGCAGGGCGTTTATAATGCGCGGTTGTTCAGCCAATAGTGAAAAGCAGATGTATGACCACTCAAAAACAACTTCTTGACCGCCTCAACAACCGCAGCGCTCGCGTCAGCATCATCGGCTTAGGCTACGTAGGGCTGCCGCTGGCGGTCGAGTTTGCCGAGGCCGGGTTTACAGTGGTCGGGCTGGATGTCGCCGCTGATAAGGTCGCGAGCATCAATCGCGGTGAAAGTTACATCCTCGATATTCCGTCTGAGCGTGTCCTGCCGCTGGTCAAAAGTGGTAAGCTCTGCGCCACCACTAGCTATGACGACCTGCGCGATATTGATACCGTTAGCATTTGCGTACCGACCCCGCTGAACGACATCAAAGAACCCGATATGTCGTATGTCATTAATGCTGTGGAGTCGATTTCCAAAATCATCCACGATGGTCTGTTGATCGTCCTCGAAAGCACGGCTTACCCCGGTGCTGCCGAGGAAACCATCCTGCCGCGTATCAACCACGACAGTTTCAAGGTTGGCGAGAATGTGTTCGTCGCCTTCTCGCCAGAACGCATCGACCCCGGCAACCCACGTTACCACCTGCGGAATACGCCTAAGGTCATCGGTGGTGTAACGCCTGCCTGCACCGAAGTCACGGTCGCCTTGTACCGTGCGGCGGTTGATACCATTGTTCCGGTGTCGTCGCCCAAGACTGCCGAGATGGTCAAACTGATGGAAAACACCTTCCGCTCAGTCAATATCGGCCTCGCCAACGAAATGGCGATTATGTGCGATATGCTCGGTGTGGACGTGTGGGAAGTCATCAAAGCTGCGACCAGCAAGCCCTTCGGCTACATGCCGTTTTACCCCGGTCCCGGTGTCGGTGGTCACTGCATCCCGGTTGACCCGCTGTACCTCAGTTGGAAGATGAAAACCCTGCACTACAACTCGCGCTATATTCAACTCGCCAGCGAGATGAACGCCTACATGCCGCTGTATGTGATGGATAAGATCACCAACGCCCTGAATGATGATGGCAAGGCCGTTCGCGGTTCGAAGGTGCTGGTGTTAGGTGTAGCTTATAAGCGCGATATTGATGATGTGCGTGAAAGTCCCGCGCTCGATGTCCTTAAGCTCCTGCACGAAAAAGGTGCTGTCCTCAGCTACCACGACCCGTTCGTCGCCCGTCTGCGCTTGGAAGATGGCTCAGTAATGGAAAATACGCCTTACAGCGACGACCTCATTAGTGGGGTGGATTGTGTGGTGATTACCACCGACCACAGCCAATTTGATTATCAAAAATTAGTTGACCACGCTCAATTAGTGGTCGATACGCGCCACGTGATCGAGTCGCGGAAGGGCAAGGCGCGGGTTGTGCTGCTCTAGTCTAAAGTTGTCGGATGAGCAATCTGCGCTATACTGAAATTATTCCGTTTTAACTATTTCAGAACACAGGGTTGATCTATGGACTTACCGTTCCATCTCAAAGCACTTCCGCCCGAAGCATTGGATGTCCTGCGTTATTTTGGGACGTTGAAAGACCCTGTTGCCCATGCCACGCTGATTACCGATGAAGTCGGCTTGAGTGATCGCACCTTTGGTAAGGTCATCCGCCGTTTGGTGACGCGCGGTTACCTCCAAATGGATGGTGACCAAGCCTACCGCCTCAGCGAAAATGGTCAGGACGCAGTTGAAGAACTCGCCGCTTATGACGACGAATTCCCTGCCGAGAAACGGGTTGCTAAAGTCGCGGTCGAGGAAAAGGTCACCCGTAAGATGGTGCTGGTCGTACCGAAGACTCTCAAGTCCGGCGCGGCGACGACCTTCCATATCGGTTTCCATCCGGCGGGCAGCAACCAATATATCGACGATGAGGCCGAAGTTGTTTTGCGTGTCTCGCTGGTGAACGCCGAGCCGACCCGCCCACAGGAAGCGACCTTTGAGGTTGAAAATGTGGCTGTCCACAAGAGCTTTACCATCACCGCTGGCACGCTCGACAAAGCGCGTATCAAGGTGCAGGCGTTCCAACTTGGCCCCAATCCCGATGATATTGCGGTCGCCGGTGGCATGTACGTCGATGTGGATGTCGCCGGCGAGGTTGCCAGCGCACCCTTAGCCGCTTACACAGCCGATATTAGTATTACGAAACAGGCAGACTAATCCACAATATGGCTTCTGAATCTCCTTCGATACGCTATCCCCGGCGTGTGGTATGGCGTTTTGTGCTGCGCTTCTTAGGTTACGGCTTGCTGCGTTTGCTCACACGGGTGCGCGTCAGCGGCTACGAAAATATCCCGAAGAAAGGCCCACTTATTCTGGTGGGCAATCATGTCGCCATGCTCGAAGCCGCGATGATGGTACTCTGTTCACCGTTTCAGGTTGAACTGATTGGCAACGGTGATATTCCGTTTGACCCCAAATACGGCTGGGCGGTACACGCATGGGGCTACATCCCTATCGTCCGTGGCGCGATGGATCGAGAGGCGCTCAAGGTTGCGCTCGATGTGTTGAAGCAGGGCGGCGTGGTCGGCATCTTCCCCGAAGGCGGCATTTGGGAATCCAGCGCCAAGAAAAGCAAAACGGGTGTCTCGTGGTTGAGTTACCAATCCGGTGCGCCGATTGTGCCGATTGGCTTCGGTGGCATAGATGGCGCGTTGGGCGCGGCTGTCAACCTTAAGCGGCCAGAAGTCACCATGAATATCGGGCAGGTCATCCCCGCGATTGACCCTGACGCAACTGGTAAGCCCCGCAAAACGGCGCTCGAAGAAGCGGCTAGCTATATCATGTCACGGGTGGATGCGCTGATACCGGAGGCCGACAAAAAGCGTTGGCGGCGTATTGTGGACGAGCGCTTTGAACTTCAATTGTTGGTACAGGGTGCGGATGGGCAAGCCGCTGAACTGCCGCCCGAACTCCAAATTACCCGACCGGAAATGCTGGCGAAGTTCTTCCACCGTCCGCTGCTGCTGGACGTATTCTCCCGTAACCTCAAGCTGCCCGTACAAGCCCTGCAAGCGCTCGACAAAGAGCATGACCCTGTTAAGCTGGCGGATGCTTCTGACGCGGCGCTGGCTTATTTGAAAGATAACCCTTACTTCCTTACGTACCGCTTTGGGTACGATGAAGGCGGCGCAATGGAAACCGGTCTCCGCCAACTCAGCGCGATTGGCCGTTGGGCTGCCAAACAGCGGATGCGCTTGATCGTCAAGCCGATACGCCGCTTTCGCCAGCGCGGCAAGGACGAGGAATTCGTAGAAGAGAAACCCGGTTCGATACCCTTACTATAGTCGGTGGTTGGTTTACAATAGGTCGCGCCGGAATCAAGTAGGCGCGATTTTATTTATATGATGAAAGTGTTGTTATGTTCTTTTTGACCCAAGGAATCAGTATCGCCTTCGCTGCTGGCGCACAGCCGGGGCCGTTCACCACCTTTTTGATCGGCAGGACGCTGGCGCAGGGCTGGCGTAAAAGTATCATCCTCATCCTCACCCCGCTGGTGACGGATGTACCGATTATCCTGCTTGCGGTGTTGATCTTGAAGCAGTTTCCACCGGAGTTGACGCGCGTTATCCAACTGGTCGGCGGCCTATATCTGTTATGGATTGCTTACGGCTCGTGGAAGCAGTACAAATCCGGTCAGGTGTCGTTCAGCGCGAAAGCCGATGACTCCTCCGTCGGGGTAGGGCAAGGCAAACTGCTGATGCAGGGCGCGGTCATGGGTTGGCTCAGTCCCGGCCCGTATATCTTCTGGGCGACCTTGAACGGCCCCCTGCTGGTACGCGGCCTCAATGAGTCAATCTGGTCAGGTTTGGGTTTTCTGCTTGGTTTTTATGGGACATTCATCACTATTTTGGGCGTGTATGTGCTGGTATTCGACCGTTTGCGCCGCATCGACGAACGGGTAACACGTGGCATTATTCTTCTCACTCTGGTGGTCATGGTTGTGTTTGGCGGGTGGCTGATTGTGCAGGGTTTGGGACTGGTCACACCATAAAAATTGATGCTTTTGGAATGCTTGACAAACAGACTCTATTTGTCATATGCTTTCAACGGTACTCGCGAAATCTTACAGTTAAACACAGAAAAATTACTTTTGTGTTCGCAGAAATTTTAGTGATGTCAGGTGATTATTATGATCGAGATGGTCAAACACGTATGGATCGAAGCACACGCGAATGACGCGGGTGAATCTGATGCGTGTGATGTGATCGTTGAGCTGGAAAACCGTAAAATTTATACATCGCTTTTTACGACCATTCCCTACTTGCAGCGGCAGATGGAACTCAGCTTTGCCGTCAGCAAGCAGTTACCGGATGCGCTGCCCGTGCGCTACGCCGTGCAGGAAACACCGCACGTCGTCGTTGAAAAGATTGAGCGGGACACTATCGAAGACACGATTGATAACTTGATTGCATTGGATGTTTTCGAGAGTGTGTTCACGTTGGTGACTGAGGACGAAACGACTCGAACTAATATGGGTGGCAAACGCGCGACTACTGAGGTCGCTGCGGTGGTCATTTCGGATGTACTGGTGGTGGACGGGTAAGCAGAAAACACTGACGAACCCGACCGAAGACGATTATAATACGCCAAGCCATCCGACTTGGCGTTTTGTTTGTCTACCCGATGACACCGTACCGCAGCGACCGAAATCGAAACCCAACCTTGTATCTATCCGGTGATGCTTGAGTAGCACACCGTTATCAGCGCAAATTTGAGGAGCAAAAATGTCCAAGCAAGATTATGTGAACAGTCAACTTTACCGCATCCGGCACTCGGCGGCGCACATCATGGCAGAAGCGATGCTGGAGCGTTTCCCGGATGCCCAGATTGCTATCGGCCCGCCCATTGAGGATGGCTTTTACTACGACTTCGGCCTGCCGCAGCCGCCGACCGAAGAAGACCTGAAATGGGTCGAAAACCGCATGAAGGAAATTATCAAGGGTGGCTATGATTTCAACGTCAAGGAAGTCTCACCGGATGAGGCGTTGAAGTTCTTCAAAGGTCAGAAGTACAAGACGGAACTCATCAACGATCTAGTCAACGGTCGCGTGGACGAGAACGGCAACGAAATCGCCTCACCCGCTGAGAAAATGACGTTCTATACGCAGGATACATTCACCGACTTGTGCCGTGGGCCGCATGTCAAGAACACGAAGGAAATCAACCCCGATGCCATCAGCATTACTTTCAAGCCGGTAGCGGGTGCGTACTGGCGCGGTGACGAAAACCGTGAGCAGCTCACACGCATCTACGGCACAGCTTGGGAAACGCCCGAACAGTTGCAGAATTACCTCGGCCTGCTCGAAGAAGCTAAGAAGCGCGATCACCGTATCATCGGCGAGAAGCTCGGCTTATTCACGATTAGCCCGCTGGTCGGTAAGGGTTTGCCGCTGTGGAAGCCCAAAGGCGCGATCTTGCGTGACACGCTGGAACGCTGGCTGCGTGATGCCCAGATCGAGAACGGCTACCTGCCGGTGGTCACGCCGCATATCGGTAACATCAAGCTGTACGAAACGTCGGGGCATTACCCGTACTACAAGGACAGCCAATACACGCCGATTGACGTGGATGAGGACAAGTTCCTGCTCAAGCCGATGAACTGCCCGCACCACATCATGATCTACAAGAGCGAGCCGCACTCGTACCGCGATTTGCCCCTGCGCTATGCCGAGTTCGGTACGGTCTACCGTTATGAACAATCGGGCGAGTTGAACGGTCTGACGCGGGTACGCGGCTTCACGGTCGATGACGCGCACTTGTTCGTCGCGCCCAACCAACTGCTGGAGGAGTTCAAGAAGGTCGTCAGCCTCATTCAGAACATCTTCAACTCGCTGGGCTTGGTGGACTTCCGCGCCCGCGTGGGTACGCGCGACCCCGCCAGTGATAAGTACGTGGGTGATGACGAACTGTGGGATAACGCCACGAACGCCATCATTCAGGCGTGTGACGACTTGGGGCTGCCCTACACGGTCGAAGAAGGCGAAGCGGCGTTCTACGGGGCGAAGCTGGACTTCATCGTGCGTGACGTGCTCAAGCGCGAATGGCAGTTGGGTACGGTGCAGGTGGACTATAACCTGCCGTCACGCTTCGAACTCGAATATGTGGCGGATGACAACAGCCGCCAGCGTCCGGTGATGATCCACCGTGCGCCTTTCGGCAGCATGGAGCGTTTCGTCGGCATCTTGATCGAACACTTCGCGGGTGCATTCCCCGTGTGGTTGGCTCCGGTGCAGGCTGTCCTTATTCCGGTGGCTGACCGTCACGTGGAGTATGCCGAAAACGTTGCCAGCCAACTGCGGAAGCAGGGTATCCGCGTCGAGATCGACAACGGCAAGTCGCGTATGGGCGGCAAAATCCGCGAGGCACGTGAGAAGCACATTCCGTTCATGCTGATCGTCGGCGACAAGGACATCGAGGCTGGCGGGGTCAGCGTTCGCCTGCGGACGGACGAGGACTTGGGCGCGATGCCGGTGGCAGACTTCATCTCGAAGGCTAAAGGCTTGATCGACAGCCACTCGCTTGAGTTGAAATAAAGCCTATCAACCATAGCCAGTTCTAACGAGAGGCGCTTCTAGAAGCGCCTCTCTTGCTTTATTGCGGCCAACGCCAGTTTTGGTGGATGTCGATAATGTCGTCAGCGATTACGGGAATGATGGATTCGGGAAGCGTTTTGTCATCAACAAGCTCGCTAATAGTGATGCATAACCATAAAACAGACTCTCGTTTCTTCATGCGAGCATTTGATAAGTCATCAAGTAGTTCGATCACTGAATTTTGTGGTTCTGAAATAGCAAGAGCAGATTCTTGAGCTATTTTTGCTTGATAGTATTCTCTCGTAGCCTCTATTTGTTCTTCGAGGCGTTTTTTGGATTCGGGATCTTCTTCAAATCGCTTCATCGTTTCATCTAGCCGTTGATTTGTAACCTCTTTATATGTGGTATTTTTCAGTTCATCGGGTAAATTGGCGGTCGCTTTTTCTTCGAGTTCTCCGTCTAATTCTGAGCGTAATTTCAGTAACGGATCTGTCATATGCCAATCTGATTCGCCAATTGCTAAAATTGTATCTAGGGCATAATTCAGTACTTTTTCCTTTTGGGATTTGTCAAGGTGTCGGGCGAAATATTTGAGTGCATTAATCAATGAGGTTGTGTCGTCATAATCAGCTACTTCTTGAATTGCTGACGCTAAAACTTCTTCACTTAGTCGTGGAGCTAAACGGTTCAGCACTCGGTCACGATGAAGCCACTCTAGGAATTTTTTTGAGCGATTAACTACTAATGGAATTAAATCCTCAGGGATCCGGTCAACAATATAAGATAATTCTTCGGCACGTTCTTCTTCCCAATCAATTTTGAATATGTTTTCAAGTTGCTCAACAGTGATAGATTGAGGGGACATTATATGATTGCCACGTTCCATTAGCTCATTATATTTTGCCCAAAGTTTATCCTGAGTTACTTTATCTTCTACTTTGTGGATTATCAGCCGAGCGTTTATAACATCTTCAAGTGGTGGATTTTCAAGCCGTTCCTCGATTCTTTCTAGGAATTTTTCTAATTGTTCTTCTATGTCGTTAATTTCTTTTATTTTCTCTCGTTCTAAGTTGTTACGTGCCACTTGATTAAGCTGTTCAAGAATTTGAGTGCGGTGCAACTCATTTGGAATGTTTTCGGCGGCAAGAATAGCATTGTTAATATTTTCTTGTAATGTCCAAGGACTGGTTATCCATTCAATGATTTTTCCATAAGTTTCTCCGTGTTCAATTGGCAGCAAATTGTGAAGCGCTTGTAATTGAGTTTCGTCATTTGAATGCTCAATAACAGATATAAGACCATCTGCACGCCACCATTCATCTTCAATTGTTAATACACTTTCAAGTACACGTTTTATCTGAGATTCGTCGATTTTATCCATTAAGCCCACGACAGCACGTGGTCGCCAGTTTCCTTCTTTAAGAGATAAGGCTAAATCAAGCGCTTGTGGAACCAATTCACCTGATAAATGAGTAGCAAGTTGCGCTAAAGCATTAGCTATTTGTACATCACTGCCTTTGATTGCAAATGTTGCTTGGAGTGCTTGTGCGAGTATTCGATATTTATGATCACCATCTAACCGTTGGGCTAGATAAGTAAGAGTCCAAGCACGTGCTTCAGAATTCTTAAGTTTTAGTAATTTCCTCTCGGTTGTTTCGAGTAGGTTTTCCGGTAGAGTTTCTATTAATCGACAAAGTTCGTATCCGTTATGCCCACCGAATAAGTTGACTGGATGATCAGCATAGGCTATTGCAGCATCTACGGCATTTTCAAGGGCAGTATATTGCGCTTCTGCATCGCTAAATTCTGAAAGTTTCTTCATCGCCCACGATTGATAGGCAGGGAAATCAATTGCGTTAGCTGTTTCTAAGGTCGCATTGCGTACTTTTATGGTCAGATCACGGTCTAGTTTTCCTGTTTCAAGAAGTGCAATGTAGTTTTGAGCTTTGCGATAGTGATCGGGTATGACTGAAATTAGCGCCAAAATATCTTCAATTGTCCAGAGGTTGGTTTCGAATAACCGAGCAACAATTTTAGGCGTGAGGTTTTCTGCGAAGGTATTTAGACTTGATCTCAGCAGCGCGTTATGTACACAATCCACCAGCGCAGTTGGTGTTTTGTTGGCATCTATTTGTTCTTTGGCTTTTTTGTAAGCG
The DNA here is from genome assembly GCA_020161935.1 of Chloroflexota bacterium. Taxonomy (GTDB): domain Bacteria; phylum Chloroflexota; class Anaerolineae; order Aggregatilineales; family Phototrophicaceae; genus CFX2. The sequence continues at coordinate 280,611 of JAIUNI010000007.1, read as the reverse complement.
GATTGCCAATCGGTTTCTAACTGGTTCAAATAATTGCTGAGTGAGTTGCTGTTCATTGTCATCTCAAATATTATAAGGTTTTATCACTATGTTGTTATCTTATCAGATAGAAGAAATCCTTGGCACAAAAGTTATGCAAACTTCATCACTTTCCGGCGGCTGCATCGGTGAGGTGTATAAGGTTGAGCTTGAGGATGGACGAGAGGTGGTGGCGAAGGTCGCGGACGGCAGCGGGGCGACATTAGCGGTTGAGGGTTACATGTTGCGTTACCTGCGTGAGCACAGCCAACTGCCTGTGCCGGAGGTCTACCACAGCGTCGATACACTCCTGCTAATGGAATACATTGAAGGCGAGAGTGAACTGGATGCTGGCGCACAAGAACACGCAGCGGAACTGCTCGCGGCGTTACATACTGTTCGCGGGCAGGCGTTCGGGTTGGAACGCGATACAGTAATCGGTGGGGTGCACCAGCCGAACAAACAACACGACCAGTGGATACCGTTTTTCCGTGAGCAGCGGTTACTGTACGCGGCGCATGAGGCAGCGCGGGTCGGCAGGCTGCCAGCGGCGGTGCTGGCGCGGGTGGAGAAGTTAGCGGGACAGCTTGAACGCTGGCTGCTCGAACCGGAATATCCATCACTCATCCACGGGGATATGTGGACGACGAATATTCTGGCGACCTATGGGCAGATTACTGGCTTCATAGACCCCGCGATCTATTATGCCCACCCTGAAATTGAACTCGCGTTTAGCACCCTGTTCGGCACGTTTGGCCAGCCGTTTTTCCATCGTTATCACCAGCTTAGGCCGATAGTGTCAGGGTTCTTTGAGGAACGGCGCGATCTTTACAACCTGTATCCGTTACTGGTGCATGTGCGGTTGTTTGGGGGCGGGTATGTGAGGACGGTTGAGCAGATTCTCAGAAAATACAATACTTAACCGCCAAGACGCAGAGAACGCCAAGATTAAATCAAAGAGGAAAAGTAGGGGTTCACCATTGGCAAACCCCTTTGAAAGACGAGACGATTAGTTGGTCAACTTGGCGTTCAGGGTGATCGGAACGCTGGCGAGGGCGCGCGAGATCGGGCAGCCTTCTTTAGACTTCTGCGCGAGTTCGTCGAACTTTTCTTGTGAGACACCCGGAACCTTCGCGTCGACGTTCAGGGTAATGCCGTTGATAACCGGCCCCTTGTCATCGCGACCGAAGTCGACTTCAGCGTTGGCCGTCACGGATTCGGGCGGGAAGTTAGCGGTGGTCAACTGCGCCGAGAGGAACATGGCGTAGCAAGCTGCGTGAGCCGCGCCGATCAGTTCTTCGGGGTTGGTCTGGCTCTGGTCGTCCTCGAAACGGGTCTTAAAAGTGTAGCCGCCGGAGAGCGCACCGCTGCCACCCTTGAATGTGCCTGAACCTTCTTTAAGCGTACCGTTCCAAACTGCTTGTGCTTTACGGATTGCCATGAAATCCTCTTTTCTGGTGAATTAAGGCTGATACGGATACGATACCATAGCCGTTTTGGGTTATCTACTACCAATCACCCAATACTCACATTTCGGGGTGAAGGAAACCGATCAGCGTGTTACTATCTCAGTTATCAGTTGACAGTTTTTAGTTATCAGCTAAAAGTGAGCCAAAGACGGACAATCAGTTAATCATGGATAGCAGCTTTTAGAGGAGTAGACGATGCGGCTGGCAATACTTTCAGACATACATGGCAATTTGACAGCGCTGGAAGCTGTTTTAGCGGATATGGAAAAAGTAGGCGGGATTGATCTGACGTGGTGCTTGGGCGATATATCGGCATTCGGGCCGCGCCCGGTGGAGTGTTTACGGCAGGTCAAGGCGCTGAGTGAGGCGAATGAGGGCAAGACGTTCAAGGTGATTGGTGGGAACACTGACCGTTACCTGCTGACGGGCGAACGACCGAAGTTTCCGTTTCCGGCGGACGAAGCGGGATTAGTCAAATTTAAGTCCGAATGGCATTCGATTAACGATGCGCTTTTGTGGGCGGTTGACCAACTGAGTTTCGAGGATTATGGGTTCCTCAAGAAGATCAACGGGCAAGAACTGTCTAAAAAGGTTGATGGATACGGCTATGTGATTGGCTACCACGCGATACCCGGGAACGACGAAACCACGCTTTTCCCGGATACACCTGAGAATGAAGCAGCCGATTTCTTCCTCGACCGCGAGGGCTGGATGGGTGTGGGTGGACATACGCATATTCAGATGGATCGAGATTTGGGACGCTGGCGGGCGATCAACGTGGGCAGCGTGGGTGCGCCAATGGATGTAAAAGGTCAGGCGGGTTGGGGCTTGTTTACGTTCGAGAATGGTCAAGTGCAGGTCGACCTGCGGCGGGTTCCGTTTGACCTAGAAACCATTATCGCGGAACTGGGCAGCGTCGGTTATCCGGCGGTGGATTGGACAGCGGGGCGTTTGCGCGGGTAGCTTGGTGTCGAACTTTATGTAAGGAATGGGCATGAGCATTATTTTTGATGATAAGCGCGAGCAGTTATTGGCTGAACTCGCTGGTGAGCAGCAGTACGGCATCTTTCTAGCCCTTCAAATGGGGGGCGTACCACAGGAACTGCAATTGATGGTGCAGACGGCGGTATTTGACGAGCAGGTACAGGGGTTACGCCCTAAAAGCCAATATGTGATACGGGCGCTGGGTGTGGTCGAGCATCGCGTGAGTTTGGGTGTGTTCGGGAACTTGTTCATCGCGGATGAGCATCCTGTACTGCTTCATTACAACGTGCCGAGGGCGACCATCCAGTTTTCGGGGCAGCCGGATGATGTAAACGAGTTGGTGCTGGATATTAACCAAGCCTATCTCAGCACGTTTGGGCCGTGGCGCGAACTGGTGAAAGACATTAATCGCGCTCAACCACTGGTTAATCTATTGACCAGCGGACAGGGTGTGTTGGGAACGATGCCCAAACCGGGGGCGGAACGCATGGTGCGGGTGCTGACACACCACGGGATGCAAGCGGGCATCGACGAGAAACCGCTGTATGACGACGAGGACGAACATGGGCGTTCACGGAATATGCGCCTGTTAGGTATTGACGACTCGTACTTGATCGCGCTGGATTTCAGCGTGGATGAGCTGGGTAAAGTGTAAAAGTACTGAGTGCCGAGTACTGAGGAAAGACGAAAAGAATTATTGGGGGGTAGATGAATATTCAAGGGCAAGTGTCCTTAGTGACAGGTGGGGCTTCGGGGTTAGGGGCGGCGTGTGTCCGGCGTTTCGTCGGGCAGGGCATGAAGGTCATTATCCTCGACCGTGACGACGCGCGTGGGCAAGCGTTAGCTGAGGAACTCGGTGAGCGTACACGTTTCGTACAGGCGGACGTGAGCAGCGAGGCTGAGGTGCAGGCCGCAGTTAATATGGCATACAGCGCGTTCGGCGGGTTGGGCGTGGTGGTGAACTGCGCGGGTGTAGCATGGGCGGCGCGGACGGTGGGGCGGAAGGGTGTACATCCGCTTGACCTGTTTGAGTCGGTTATTCGGATTAACCTGATCGGTACGTTTAATGTGCTGCGGTTGGCAGCGGTGCGGATGAGCGAGAATACCCCGAATGAAAGCGGCGAACGGGGCGTGGTGATTAATACGGCCTCGGTGGCGGCGTTCGAGGGGCAGATCGGGCAGGCGGCATACGCGGCCTCCAAAGGTGGCATCGCGAGTATGACGCTGCCTATCGCACGGGATCTCGCCTACGCGGGGATACGGGTGATGACGATTGCCCCCGGTATCTTTGAAACGCCGATGGTTGGGGCGATGACACCGGAACTACAGGCTTCGTTAGCCAGCCAGATTCCGTTCCCAAGCCGGTTGGGACGGGCAGAGGAATACGCGCAGTTGGCGCAGAGTATTATCGAGAACCCGTATTTGAACGGTGAAGTGATCCGGCTGGATGGTGCGGTTCGGATGGGCGTGAAGTAGTTACAAGTAGCAAGTTGAAAGTTACAAGTTTAATGCAGGTCATTGGTTGACTGCTTCTCGCTCAATACAAGATGATGCGATTACCTGCTGGTTGAAAAATCTCGGATTTGCTAACGATAGTTGAATGTTATAAGTGTTGCAGATTGTGCAAATTATCCGCCGAAATGGCGGGCGGGATGCTCCCGTGTGTCCGCTGAATTGACATTTTATGTCGGCGGATGTGAGGGAGGCTGGCGCTGAAATGACACAAATCGGCGGATTGCTCCCGTGTATCCACCGCCGTGCAAATTTTGCTTTTGCATGGCGGACGCGAGGGAGAGTTTTGCCGTTTATGTCGTCGATGGGTTGTTAAACTGCTTACGATAAATCATAAAAATTGGTTGATTTGCTGCTGCCGACTCTGACTCTTGCTGTGCTGTTGAATGAAACCCCATTATAGAACAGATGGGCGAAAAAGTCAAGGAGAAAATAGAGCAAAATGCTAAATTCCAATCGCCAAGAACGCCAAGATTTATAGAGAGAATAAGCAGAGTTTAGTCAGCGGGTTTTAGACTCAGGGCGCAGTAGAATTCATTGAGGAAGCGCGTGGGGCGGGCGGCAAGCTGGCGGGTTTGCGTCAGGCCAGCGGCGGCTGCGATGGTTTCCCAAGAGGCGAAGGTAAAGGGGTAGGGAACCCACGTATTCCCCTTATCGACGTTATATTCGACCACGACGAAGCGACCGCCGGGTTTCAGGTAGCTGATGAGCTGGCGAAGGATGGGCTGCTTGTCACGGTGGAAGTGCAGCGCGTTCGCCATAATGAGGCCATCAAGCGGCGGGATGTCCAGCGGGCGGGTAAAGTCAGCCGTGCGATAGTGGGCGGAGATGTGCGGGAAGTGTGAGGTTAGCGCCTGCTTGTTCTGGCGCAGGGCGGACGAATCCTGATCGACCGCGTAGATGGTACAGGACGTGCCGAGACAACCGGCAAGGGCGAGGGTAAACGCGCCACTGCCCGCGCCGAAATCCGCCCAGATGCCGCCGGAAGTGGGAACGGCGGCGTGGATGAGGTTGACGTGATCGGTGTGATTCATGGGCAGTTATCAGTTAATAGTTTCCAGTTATCAGTTTAAGATGAAGGTAATACAGCCCTAATCGACAATTGATCAGGGCATGTAAAATGTTTGCCCGGTTCAAACCTAGATGATTTCAGCGGCGACGGCGGGTGAGGCGGTGGGCGTAGTGGTCATTTCCCAGCGGCGCATTTCGGTGCGGAAGATGAGCATGAGGGCCGCACCGAGGATGAGGATGATGCCGTTAGTTTGAATGGCGGTTGAGATGCCAAGACGTTCCGCCATAAGACCAACGATGAGTACGGCAAAGGTTTGCAGGCCGAAGCTAATCATTGTGAACAGGCTGAGGACACGGGCACGCATTTCGGCGGGTGTCATGAACTGTACCATGCCGAGGGCGGTGGCGATGGTGGTGGGTGCGCCCATGCTGCAAAAGAATATGGCTGCCATCGACAGCGGGAGCGAGCGCGAGGCCGAAAAGACCAGCAGCCAAACGCCCATCCAAATGGCAGTGACACTGAGGGCAATCCCACTGCGGCGTAAATTCTGGAAGATAGGCATGATGAACAGTACGGCGATGAGCGCACCCGCGCCGGATGCGGCTTGCAGAACGCCGAGGGTTTCCGCATCACCATGCAGCAGTTTATCCGACACAGCGGGCAACTGGCTGAGGATGACCGACAGCACGAGCAGGGTAGTTAGCGTTGAGAATATAAAGAGGTCTTGGATACGCGGCTGTGTTTTGAGATAGCGCAGCGCTTCGGCTAGGTCGCGGAAGGGCTGCACCGGTTTATGTGCGCCGCGCTTCTGAGTCGAAGTGAGGGCAATCAGGCTGGCGACGACGGCGATGAAGCTCAGGCCGTTGACCCAGAAGGCGGGTGCGATGCCGATACGGGCGATAACCAAACCCGCGATGGCAGGACCGATCATGCGGCTGACCTGCAAGATCATGGCGTTCAAGTTGACGGCTTTGCGGAGTTCGCTTGTGCCGGAAAGATCACCGAGGAAGGTTTGCTGGGTGGGTACATCGAGGGCATTGACGATGCCAAGCAGGAAACTGAGTACATAAACATGCCAGATTTGGACGATGGAGATATTGATGCCCCACGAGGTTTCGTTGTAGGGCTGTGACCACGGCGGGAAGACGTGCCAGAGCTGCGTGGTGCGGGTTTGGACAAGGATGGCGAGAGCGAAGGCTAAGAACATCGCAATGACCTGTGTAGCAATGAGCAGCTTGCGGCGGTCAACCCGTTCGGCGATGACACCCGCCCACGGGCCAAACAGCAGGAAGGGCAAGGCACTGAGCATGGCGACGAACCCGCTGGCTTCTTCCGAGCCAGTGAGCGTCCAGACGAGCCACGCTTGCGCGGTGACTTGCAGCCATGTGCCGATGAGCGAAACGACCTGTCCGCTGAGATAAATACGAAAGTTAAGTAGGCGAAGCGGCGAGAAACTGCCACGCAAAGTCGAGATGACGCTGCTCATCAAAGAGTCTCCAATAATTGGGTTCTTAGCACATGATAGAATTTGTGGATTAAGGGCACAAGATACCACTTTTGATGGTTTCTTGAGGTGAATTCTTACACAGTCGCCAGTCGTCAGCTATCAGTCTCCAGTCAAAGCCAAAGGCGAATGCGTTTTACCACAGAGGCACAAAGGACACAGAGAAACACAGAGGATTACAAGGAGCGCAAAAAGGGGTTCGCTGCCGGCAGTGAACCCCTTCTATAGCTGGATATTAGATGGCGGTGGCGGCTTTGCTGCCGATGGCTTCTTTGAGGAAGGTTTTGACGACATGGACAGGGATGGCAAAGCCGACATCGGGGCCGGTAATCATGGTGTTGATGCCGACCAGTTTACCTTCCGAGTCGATTACTGGCCCACCGGAATGGCCGGGGCGCATGTGGAGACTGAGAGCAATCCATTCGCGTCCGGGCTGCATTTGCCCCATTTCGGGGAGCTGATCGCCTACGCCGATGACCACGCCAGAAGTAACCGCACCCTGCACACCCCACGGATGACCAACTGCCATGACCCAATGACCGGCTTTGAGGCCGCGTGAGTCACCTGTTTTGATGGTGGGTAAGTTGTCGGCGTTAATCGACAAGGCGGCGAGGTCGAGCTGGTCATCGGCGGCGATCACCGAGGCGGGGAACTTGCGCCCGTCGGTGAGGGTTACGTTCAGACCGTGATGCCCGCGAATGACGTGGGCGTTGGTGATGATGAGGCCGTCGGCGTGCCAGATTGTACCCGCACCCGCGCCGCGACCGTTGCTGATTTGGACGAGACTTTCGTGAACATCGCTGATGCGGTTCGCGAGTGACTCGTTTAGCTGTTGGATGATGCTTGGCATAAGTAGTCCTTAGTCAACAGTCTATGGTTGACAGTCATTTATGTTCCCTTCTCTATAGATTTTCTGGAGAAGGGAACGAATGGCGTATGAGGCGATTAGCCCCGTTCGCCGATGGTGACGGGCAGTTCGAGGACCTGCCCACCGCGAATGATTTTGGCGGTGATGGTCGATCCAATCTGGGTGCTGCCGAGGGCGGCGAGCAGGTCTTCGAGATCGCCGACTTTGTAGCTGCCGAGTGTGATGATAGTATCACCCATAAAGAGTTCGGCTTTTTCGGCGGGGCTGCCGCTTTCTACGGAGACGATCATCGCACCGGATTTTTGCCCCAGCGATTCGGCGAGTGACGGTGAGAGGCGAGCGGGTTGCACACCGACACCGAGGAAACCGCGGCGCATCTTGCCGTGTTTGAGCAAGTTCTCGACCACATATTGAATGGTCGGGGTTTGGACGGTGAGGCTGACACCACGCATCAGGCCGGAGGAGTTCAAGCCGATGACCTCACCGGAGGCGCTGACCAGCGGCCCACCGGAGAAGCCGGGGTACATGACCACATCGGTCTGGGCGAAGTACTTGTTTTCTTCTTTGTGGGGCATGAGGGCGCTGATGACCCCCAGCGTGGCTTGCAGATCGTCACCGGGGCGACCAACCGCGAGCGCGAGATGCCCGACACGTACGGATTCGGCGGCTGCCCATGTGGGAGCGGTGAGGTGGCTAACATCGGCGCGGAGGACGGCAAGGTCGGTGCCGGGGTCACGGCCAACGAATGAGGCGGTGACTGTTTTGCCGTCCGGCAGGCCGACCTTGATATTGTCCTCAAACTCGACCCCATGATGCGAGGTTACGATAACCCCATCGGCTGACCAGACGATACCGGTTGCGGGCATTCGACGGCGGGCGGCGACTTTGACAGTGCTTTTGCCGACGGTTTCGACCGCGCCAGCCATTGAGTCTGAGAGGGTTTGCAGAATGTCTGCCATTGGAAAGCTCCTTCATGTAGCAATTGGCCTTTAGCGGGTGGCTAATGGCTCAATGCGATTTGTTTACCTGATGACGTTATCATCGCACAAAGCCGATGGAAAGGCATTCAACTTGTGGGGAGGGATAAGCTAACAGAATGGTTAGGTGCTGAGGTGCTATACTTACATTTATTACAACTTCTTCTGATTCATGAATTTTTCGGACGATATATATTGCTTTTCAGGGATATAAACGGACAATGGAGTATGATAATAAATTAATAACATGAACTTAGATTACAAATCCCCGATAGGTTAGCAGCATGTCTAGTTATTTGCGTGCATGGTTAAGGCCACCAGTGCTGGCACACGATGAAGAACAACTCGTGGCGCGTTTATTGCACTACATCCTCCTGCTGACATTCACAGCCAATTTGATTTATACAGCGTCGGTTGTGGTTTTTGGACTTTCCAGCGACTTATTGTGGGTCAATGGTGTTGTGTTGGTCGGTATTGGCGTGCTGATCGGAATGCTGCACCAACATTATGTGCGTGGTGTGGGGTGGATATTCTCGATCTTGCTGCTGCTGATGGTGCTGGCGGCAGGATTTGATAATGGTGTGGGGCTAACCGATCTGAATTACGGTGTTTCGATTGTGCTGGTGTTGGTGGTGGCGAGTGTGGTGCTGGGGTGGTGGGGAGCTATCATCTTCACGCTGCTGGTCATCGCCTGTTCGATAGTCCTTTACATGGTTTTACCCCTGCCAGCGGGATTTACCTTAGAAACGGTACGTCTTACGCTGCTGCTCGACTGTGTTATTTTTACGATTGTCGGGTTTTTTACCGGCTACTCGGTTTACAGCTTGAGTAACGCGCTGAGTCGCGCTCAAGTCAGCGAACATGGGCTGGCGAAGAATAACGCGCAACTGCTGGCCGAGATCGCCGAACGCGAACGGGTGGCGCACGCGCTGCGTGTGACGGAAGAACAGCATAAGCAACTGCACAAACGGCTGCGTGTGCTGAACAGCGTCAGCAATGAACTCGATAAGCTGGCAACCACCGATGCATTATGCAGTAAGGCGCTGGAACTGGGACACGAGCGCTTAGGGTTTGACCGCATGAGCTTGTATTTGGTGGATGATAACGTTACTACCATCACAACCACGTTTGTGACTGATCGAGCCGGTCAATGTGTGGTGAAGCGAGACCAGCAAGCCATCCCCCCAGATTTGTTGGCGCGGTTGAAGCAGCCTGAGCAGCCTCAAACGGGTGTGCTGGTGGATGACGATATTCTGCTGCAAGAGGGAGAGCCACAGCGCGGGTGGAAGCTGACGAGCGCACTGTACGACGACAAGGGGTTAATGGGGTGGATATGCGCCGACAACCTTTACGGGCAGCAGCCATTCAACCCGCAGGATATTGAAATCTTGCAACTGTACCGCATTACGCTTGAGCATCTCTACAGCCAGAAGTGGGCCGAGCAAGCGCTGGTGGAGATGGTGGTGAAGAAGGAACGGGTGGAGCTGATAAACGAGTTGGTCAGCAACCTTTCGCACGATCTGCGAACGCCGCTTTCAATCATCAATAACAGCCTGTACCTCCTGCAAAAGTTCGATGATCCCCAGCGGCAGCGCGAAAAGGCGAAGGTGATCGAGGATCAGTCGCGGCGGTTGGAACGGCTGATTAATGACGTGCTGATGATGTCCAAGTTGGAACAGCAGGATACGATCACCATGCGTCCGGTGCGATTGAATGATTTGATTACGCCGATTAAAGAGGGATTTGCAGGGACGTGCGAAACGAAGCAGCAAACGCTCACGCTGTCGCTTGAAACGAGCATCCCTTTCGTGCTGGGCAATCATGACGGTTTGGAGCGCATCGTCTCGAACTTGTTGGAGAACGCGATTAACTACACGCCGGATAAGGGCAGTGTGACGCTGCGAACGTATAAAGACGGCGTGTTTGTGATGCTCGAAGTGACGGATACCGGCATCGGGATTAGTGAAGCCGATTTGCCGAATATTTTCGACCGTTTCTACCGTGCTGACCGCGCCCGTTCGCTCAAGAGCGGTGGCACGGGGTTAGGGCTGGCGATCACCAAGCGGCTGGTGGACATGCACAAGGGCAAGATCGAGGTAACGAGCAAGGTGGGCGAGGGAACCACGTTTAAGGTGAGCTTCGTGCCGAGCTTTGCGCCGCAACCCGCTGAGGCCGCCAGTACACCGTAAATAAAAAGGGGTTTACCAGCGGCAAACCCCTCCAATATTCAAACGGTTGTTAGCGCTCGTTGATGACCGTAAAGATCATCGGGCGGCGGCGTGTTTCGTTATAGAGGACACGACCGAGGCTGTCCTCCAGCTTGTCGCGGCGGTTGCCATTTTGCGAGTGCGAGAACACATCATTGATTGTGGCTTTGACCGACTTCATGAGGTCAGTCGCATCTTTCAAGTAGACGAAGCCGCGCGAGATGATTTCCGGTTCCTCGATCAACTCCCCACTCTTCTGGTCAACCGTAGCAACCACCATCAAGAAGCCATCACGGGCGAGGATTTCACGGTCACGAATGACGGCAGGGCCGACATCGCCGACACCACTGCCATCCACAAAGACGTAGCCACCGGGGACGCGCTCGGTGGTGCGTACACCGTTCTTGTCGGCTTCGATGACATAACCGTTTTCGACGACGAAAATGTTTTCATGCGAGATACCGCACTGCATCGCCAGCTTGGCGTGGGCGCGGAGGTGGCGCAGTTCGCCGTGAACGGGCATGAAGTACTTGGGATGAGTCAAGTTAATCAGCAGGCGCATTTCTTCCTGCCGCGCGTGACCGGAGACGTGTACCTGTGCGATGGGATCGTAGACCACATCCGCGCCGCGCTGGAACAGGCGGTTGATCGTACGGCTGACCGATTCCTCGTTGCCGGGGATGGTGTGCGACGAGAAGATGATGGTATCACCGGGCTTCACGTCGAGCTGACGATGCCGACCGGTTGCCAAGCGGCTGAGGACGGCGGAGGGTTCACCCTGCGCGCCCGTCACCAGAATGACGACTTTGCTGTCGTGTACCTGATTGATGCGGTTGATGTCCATGAACATATCATCACGGATATTTAGGATGCCCAGCTCACGCGCCATTTTGATGTTGTTCGCCATGCTGTGACCCGCGACCGCGATCTTACGCCCGTAACGCTCGGCAGCAACCGCGACCTGATGGAAGCGCGAGATGAGCGAGGCGAAGGTGGCGACCATGATGCGGCCTTTGGCATTGCGGAAGACCTGATCGAAAGCGTTGTCGATCACACTTTCAGAAGGAGTCCAACCGGGTTGGTCAGCGTTGGTGCTGTCGCCCATGAGCATCAGCACGCCGCGCTTCGAAAACTCGGCCAGCTTGGCGTAATCCGGCTTCTTGCCGTCAACGGGCGAGTTGTCGAATTTATAGTCGCCGCTGTGGACGACGAGGCCATAAGGCGTGTTGATGCCGAAGCCAACGCAGTCAGGAATACTGTGGCAGACGTGGAAGCTCTCGACCACAAACGGTCCGATGCGGATGGTGTCACCCGCTTGGAACACATTCATGGTGGTCGATTTATCGAGTTGTGCTTCACCCAGTTTGAGCTTGATGAGGCCAGCAGTCAGCGGGGTTGCCCAGATGGGAACCTTTGGGAATGCGGCAACGACATGCTGAGTCGCACCCACATGGTCTTCATGACCGTGGGTGTAGAGGATGCCGTGAATTTTGAGGTCTTTGCGGTCGGTGAGGTATTTGAAATCGGGGATGATATAGTCGATGCCGAGCATGTCGTTCGCGGGGAACATGATGCCGGTATCGAGGATAATCGCGTCGTTGCCGAGTTCAAACACGGTCATGTTTTTGCCGATTTCCCCAAGACCGCCGAGGGGGATGATTCGTAGTTTTGGTTGTTTAGCCATATAGCGCAAATGTGCCGAGCGCCACCTGTAGGCGCGCGGCTGTTTCCTTTCTTAGCGTGTTTATTTTGTACACTCTTAAATAGTTCAAACAGGTCTTGTAATAAACGTAGTAATTTCGGGGCGTATTTTTATCTGATGCCATTATACCACAATTTCTTACAGCGGCGCATACTCGACGGGGGAATTCGATAAGCGTCTGGTTAATAGTTTGAATGGAGATGCGGGTGGGGAATTGGTACGAGGCTGTGAAGGGCGCAGGTTATCCTACGCCCTTTCAATGTGAGTTGTTAGCTTTCTAGATAGCGCAGGCGCAGCGCATCGTGCATCTGGTGAACGATCTTCAGCACGAGGTCGGGACGATGTTCACCGGGGGTACCGCCCATTTCGAGGAAGGCATTCTTGAGGATTTGTCCCCAGTTTCCCGTGCTCTTGAGCTTGGGGTCAGCGATGAACTGTTTAACCGTCTGCGCGGTATGACCGTGCGGCGGTTCGAGCATCCGTGCAAGGCTGATGTACACATCGTCAATATCGCGCGGGGGGATATTGACATCAATGTCGTACAGCGCTTTGTGCATAAAGCGGCGCTTCATGTCGTAGAACTCGGTGAGGGTCATACGGTCGCCGGTAGCGGTGGTGACGAGTGCATCGGTGCAAAGGCGGTCGGACTCGTCCTGCGCGGCGATAAAGGACTTGGTGTCCAGCGGGCCGAGGATCGACCACATCTGCTTGTTTTCGTGCATCGGTTCAAGGTTGCAGCCGTGCTTACGAAAGTAGTCCTCGATGATGATGTGGCTGTATTCGAAGTCGCAGAGAACCGAGGCCATGCGGGACGCGCTGACCGAGGCTGGCATACCGGTGCTTTCGAGGGTGCAGATGCGTTTATTGGTCGATAGATCGGGACGGATGCGACCGATAGGATTGTGCATAACCGAGATCATCTGGTCGAGACCGTCATCATAAAGCATGGCGCGGGCAGGGGAGTTCACCCGTTCCGAGCGCAGCAGGGTGCCGTAGCGTTCGAGGCCATTCCGTGTGAGGTGTGGGCTGGTCGGTAGATCAAGGTAGCGGCCTGTGGCGGTCACGCTGCGGAGGAACTCGCGTGTGCAAAGCAGTTCAGGATCAAGCGTGCCGTTGACAAATGGCGAGCCTTTAAGCACGGCTGCGTTGGCAACAGCGGTCGCACTGCGGAGCATGGTGTAGAAGGCGAGCAAGCCCAATGCCTCGCAGCGTCCGGCAAGGTCAAGGTGGATGTGGCAGCCCTGATTGCGGAACATCTGCACGTAGTTGTCGTTGGTCGGGCTGACATGGTAACGGGCATGTGCTTTGTGCAGCCGATCAGCGTATTCAGGGAAGAAGCCGTTGACTTCCTGCATCAGGTCAACTGCGGTTTGCACCTTCGGGTCTTCGGTCAGCTTAAAGTCCGAGTCGAAGGGGTAAGCCGCCATGATGGCCGTAATCATGCCGGTTTCCTCGCTGGACATGGTGAGTACCTTGAGGATGCCACCGAGCGAGGCGCGGGTCTTGTGATAACCGAGTACCGGCGAGAGATGGGTTTCGACCTGATATTGACCGGCTTCACGGTCGATCTGTGGGGTGAAGCCGAGCTTCTGGGCGTGTCCGCGATACACCTGCATATAGTGCTGCATATCTGGCTCGGAGGGATATGCACCGTCACCATGTACGAGACCGAGTTCGATTTCCGCACCGAGGTAACGCAGCTTGGTCGTCGGATCGTCGGTTTCGGCGAGGTTGGTGTGGTTGACGCTGGGATTAAAGTTATAGGGGACGATGCTCTGTGGGAAGGTTTTCTTGCCGCGATAGCGCGTGCTGACCGCCGAGCCGAGCACATGCTTGACACCATTGACCTCTGCCAACACCACATTCGCGCCGAGGGTGTCGTTGGGGTCGTAGTAAGTCGAGACGGGTGCGCCGATGGTTTCCGATAGTTGTTCGAGTGGCAGCGACTGATTGTAGTCGAACGCGGCAATATCCTTCAGCGCCTGGTTAAACTTGCGTTTTTGCGCTTCGATTTCTTGCCACGGTACACTGGCACTAAACTCTAGCAGTTCCTGGTTGCTTGGTAGCGGCGACTCCAACATAACAATACTCCCCGAAATGGCGCGATTAATAATCCCTTAGAAGGTACTCCATTGTCTCTTATCCACGTCTTTCCTTCAAGTCTGTTGTATCAAATTCGCGCCATTTCAGGATTATGTTTTACGCCGTCACACCCCACAGCCTTACCGTGCCGTCCGTCCCGCCGGAAGCCAGCAGCGTTCCGTCGGGGCTGAAGGCGAGGCTCACTACTCGGTCTTTATGTCCTTTCAAAACGATTAGTTGATCGCCTGTTTCCACATTCCAAAGCCGGACAGTCCCATCTTGATAACCTGCTGCCAAAACTGTTCCATCAGGGCTAAGTGCGATGCTGAATATGAATTCCTTTTCTTGGAGGGGGGCAATTAGCTTATATTCAGGGATATTACCATAGGTTTCGATAGCATCAGCAACATTCCAAATCCGAACACCATCTTTAGCGACGAACAAAATTTGTGACCCGTTTGGAGTAAAGAAAAGGTCATCTGCCCAAGCGTATTCATCGAGAACCGCGAGTTCATTTTGCCCTTCAAATGCCCATAAATGAACAGTGCCGTTACTCATACCAGCAGCAATAATTCCGCCGTCGGGGCTAATTGCCACGCTTAAACCCGCACCTAAATTAGAGTCTGATGGTGTTAAGATAGAAAATTCCTGCCAATCTACCGTAAGCCAAAGGCGAACAGTGTAGTCGCCTTCTTGCTTGAACAGATGTCCACTTGCCGAAGCGAGGTAATTGTTATTAGCATCAAATACAACTTTGTTGACCCATGTTGAATGCCCCTTTAGTGTGTTATCGACAACTTGATTAGCCCAATCCCAAATGTCGATGTTTCCTGTTGTATTGCCCACTGCAATTCTCTGCCCATCAGGAGAGAAAGCAAGACTCATGGCTGATAATCCGTCACTACTCAAGGTCATTTTTCCCTTCCAAGTAGTTGTGTTCCAAATACGAACTTTGCCTTGAACATTCTTGAAGGCTTCATATGCGCTGCCTGTCTCTGCAACAGCTAATCGACTGCCATCCGGGCTAAACGCTAGATCGGACATCCACATCGCATTTCCTGTAAGTAACTGTTTTTGTTTAACCTCATGTGCGTTAGTTACGGAAATCTTTGACAAATCGGAAGCGTCTTGCAAGATAAGCAAGCTATTTGAAACCAATACAACAAATAGAACAACTAGCTGTAACATAGTTAATTGCCTCCGATGAGCAAATCGAGATCGGATGAGTCGAACGAGCGAATTGGGAATAGCGAATCAGGGTTTGAGATTCGATTTTGTTGGGTGAGGGTGGACGAATTATGGTCTATTGCACCTGAAGTTATCCAAACTAACCTGTCACGCATATCGGTGACTAAAAGCCAGTAAGGAGATGCGCCGCTTGGATAAACATCAGACCAACCATAAATAGGAATGCTATTCGCCAAAATTAAATCTCCGGCAGTCCCGATAATGGTATTGGTGTTGCTAACTAAAGGCATTAAACGGACATTAGCGCCATTATCTGTTAGCGTACCCAGAGCAATATTTACTGCTGGTACGATTTCCTTTTCCGAATAGTAGGTCAACATACCATTCATTAAAATAGCCGCATTCCGCAAGAATTGACCGGTATTATCGGTATAGAATTGTGTCCATAGTTGACCCGCTAACGTGGGTTCAAAACCATTAATCACCCAATTGAGAAATGAGTCGGCTGCGGTTTCAACTGAACTGGCTCACCCTGCCACACACCACAGCCTTACCGTGCCGTCCGTTCCGCCGGAAGCCAACAGCGTTCCGTCAGGGCTGAAGGCGAGGTCAGTTAACCGATTTGATCCCGGTTCAGCGACAAGTATTTCCAAGAGTAAGATGCTGGAGTCAACATCCCATATTTGAAGAATACTATCTTGTGTTGCAGGTGAATCAGTACGACTACTCGGCATAATGTAGCCAATTGCTACCAAAGATTCTGTTGGATGCGCGGCGATTGAAGATGCAAAAAAATACTTTGCCTCAGGATGTTGTTTGGAAGCTAAAGTGTGTATCTTCCCGTTTTTGTCCAGTAAACCAATTCCTCCATCCTGCCTCAAATAGATAAGCTGATACTTTGGTGAATGTTCTAGGATTTGAATGCCACGCAATGCCCCATCCGCAATGATTTCTTCTTGCGGTGTACTTATATTCCATTTGCGAATCTTGCCATCAGACGTTGAAAGAAAGACGTTTTCTCCACTAGCATCAAACAGGATGCCTGTACCGAAAATTTCATCAATGTCGGTGCTTTGTCTTTTTAACGATAAAAGTTCAATCCCTGTCTCGATAGCAAACAGTTGAAACACAAACTCTTCAGTTGTCACAATCTCCGGTACGCCAATTGCGATAGCTACATACTGATTATTAGTATCTATTGCAAGATTTTGAATCGGCTCTAATCCTACACGAATACTGGAAATCAATTCAAAACCTTGAGTCTTATATACTTTTAGGTTTCCCTTACTGTCGATATTAGCAAGAAGTGTTCCATCTGGGCTGAAAGCAAAAGCAAGTGTTTCATCAGTCAATCTTGATGCTGCAATCGGTTCAACGGTAGCAGCATCAAGAAACTGAATTGAGCCGTATCCTATTGACTGGTCGTGTTCAATAAACACAATCGATTCAGTTAAGGGATCGAATGCCAGATTACTTACAACTGAAGATGTTCCTTGCCATTCTTTAACTTGGGTCAATTGACGAACATTTTCCACTGTGATTGGATTATTCGTCTGAATACTGGATGCAACTACCTTCGCACCTAACAATGTCAGAATCATAACGAACACAAGGTAACGCATAATTAACCTCCGTTTCCTGTGATTGTATTGAGGTCAGAATTTACATATGGTCGATCAGGAGCTATTAATGCAGGATTGATTTCCGTTGAAGCAGTCACAGTTATACTATTGTGTTGGATCGCTCCAGAAGCAACCCAAACAAGTCGGCTACGAGTATCTTTGATGAGAAGCCAGTAAGGTTCTGTGGTCGATGGTGGTATATCTAACCAACCGTATATTTCGACATTGGCAACTGGTAAATCATTTGGATTATTCGAAGCTCCAATTACGTTGTCAGCAGTTGAACTTGGTGTCAAACGCAATTGATATGCAAAAGTCGTTGGGTTTCCCGTATCAATTGCCGTCTGTGGAATCACTCCTTGATCTTTGTAGAACTGCACCATGCCACCGGAGTAATGATATATCGCCGCATTCCGCAAGAATTGACCGGTATTATCGGTATAGAATTGTGTCCATAGTTGACCCGCTAACGTGGGTTCAAAACCATTAATCACCCAATTGAGGAATGAGTCGGCTGCGGTTTCAACTGAGCTGGCTCACCCCGCCACGCCCCACAACCGCACCGTGCCGTCCGTTCCACCAGAAGCCAGCAGCGTGCCGTCGGGATTAAAACCCAGGCTAAAGATAGGGTCATCTTGAGGAGTAGATATTTCAATCGTTGTCAATACTTCTCCTGTATCGACATTCAAGAGTCTTAGAATTGAGTCTCGATTTGGCGAGTCTTTAACATTCACTCCATAAGATATTGCAAGGATAGGTTCGGTTGGATGTGAAGCTAGAGCATATGGAAACTCAGTGTCAGACTTGTTTACTGGGAATGTGATAGGCTCATTAGAAATGCGGTCAATGCTCAATAGTCTTATTGATCCTTCTTGCGTTATGTATCCCACCCCATCCTTGACAAATGTGAAGTCATAAGACAGTTGAGAAAAATCATTGCCGAGTATATTTTCTCGCAATGTTTTTACATCCCAAGCGTGGATTCTGCCGTCACTGGTTGCCAAGTAAATCGTTTGGCCTTGCTCATCGAAACTTACTGCCGAACCATAAGGCCCATCACAACCAGATGCACTTTGATTTTCACACTTAATTGATAGATATTCTGAATTCGATTCAATATTAAATATCTTAAAGATGCTATCTCCGCCCATGCCTGTTGCAACCGACCCAAATGTAGCTGCTACAAATTGATTTGAGGGATCTATTGCAATCGAAAGAATTCGACCTTTTGCCCCTTGAATTGTTTTAATTTGCTCAAACGATTCAGACTGCCAAATGGTAATTTGCCCTGATTCGTCACCTGTTACAAACAAGGTTCCATCAGGGCTAAAAGCAATTCTTGTAGCAATTAGGGGATCACTCGTTGATGATACAGCTTTGAGTGTCATGGGATTTAGTAAGATTACATCTCCATTGTCAATCAAGCCACGACCACCGACGATAGCCAACTTGCTTCCATCATGATTAAACATTAGGTCGGAAATAAAACTTGCCTCTCCCGTCCAACTAGCCATTTCAGACAAATGAGGTGCGTTTTCAACCGTAATGGGCGATTGAATTTCACTTGACATATTTACAATCAGGAATGACCAGATTATCAATACTAGTATTTTCATCAGCCTAACTCCCCAAAATGGTTTGAAGATCAGAATTACTGTAGAGACGTGCCGGAGAAAGCAAGTCGATATCCGCCTGAGTATAGGTTTCCACGTTTGTTGTGCCAACATCAATAGCATTTGAGGCAACCCATAACAACCGATTTTGAGTATCCCCAATAAGCAACCAACGAGGCGACCCATCGGATAAGGTGTTTGCTGGTTGAGGCGGTGGATACCAGCTAAAAATTTCTACTGGAGTAGGTAATGTGCCAGACGTATCGGATTGTTTGCCAATTGTGTTATTGGCAGTTGAAGATTCTGAGGGTGTAAGACGAAGTTGACGCGAAAGTACAATTACACCCGTTGCAATGGGTGATTATAGAATCACTCCTTGATCTTTGTAGAACTGCACCATGCCACCGGGATAGTTGTAAATGACAGCATTCCGCAGGAACATACCAATATTATCGGCGTAAAAGGTTTGCCAATTTGCCCCTGCTGTTCCTTCAAAACCATTAATCACCCAATTGAGGAATGAGTCGGCTGCGGTTTCAACTGAGCTGGCTCACCCTGCCACACCCCACAGCCGAACCGTGCCATCGGTCCCACCAGAAGCCAGCAGCGTTCCGTCGGGGCTGAAGGCGAGGCTCATGATTGCGCCTTCTGGTACGTCAAGTGACAAGAGTTCATCGCCAGTTTCTGTGTTGTATAGGCGAATTATCCCCGCGCTTGTATTAGAAGGACCACCATCAGGTCTAGGGTTCTTCTCAAAAAATCCAACTGCGAGAATTGGTTCGGTTGGATGAATAGCTATTCGTGTAATGAATTCATCCTTCTGAATTGTACTCAAAATTCTGTCTTTTATGACTTGACCAGAGTCAAATTGTTTCGCCTGAACGCCCTGTGATGCAATATTGAAAAGGGTAGTGTTTGCAGGGTCAAATAGCAGATCATGTCCTGTAGTACCATAAGCTACATATTGATTCAGTTCGCGATTTGCTGTTATGTCCCAAGCATGTATGATAATAGTCGAGTCTGCCATGTTTACAGTGGAGAAGAAAACAGTTTCATTGTTTTTGTCAAACGTCACTCCGCCTCCGTAAACATCGGTATCAAGTGGAAACGGGATTACTTCTTTACCTGTCGGAAGTTGAAGCATTTGAAACGCAACTTTACCTTCACGCACAATTTCTGAAATTCCATACGTTATACCTAAATAACTCTTGCTAGGGCTAATTGCTAGATCATTTACAACATCAGAATTAGCTTGGAATGCCCAAATTTGCTCAAAGGAATCTGTGGAGTAACCCGTAATGTTTCCTTGATCGTCCCCTGTAGCGAATACTGAGCCATCGATACTAAACGTCAAAGCAGTTGCAGGGACGATCTCATTTGAAAATTTGAGTTGCTCAAGTGTATTGGTGTGCAAAAATACGACATTTCCATTCAATGTTTGTCCTTGTTCCTGTTTGATAACAACCAATTGATTGCTATTAGGCTGAAATGTGAGGTCGTCAATAATTGCATTCTCATAGGCTTTACTTCGTATTTCGGATAGTTGGTTGACATTTTCAACAGACATTATTTTTGGAGGGAGTGCATCTTGGGTAAATGCTGCCAGTATGCCTATACAAAATAGTAGAAATTTCATTTTTCATTCTCCCATGATTATCGATAGGTCTAGATTTGTGTAGGCTCTCGAAGGATTAAGTAGTGTTGGGTCAATTTTATTTTGTGTATTCAATTTGTTGGGGTCATGCCCAATAGCTTTTTCCGCTGCCCAAACTAATCGATTATTGTTATCAGCGATGAGTAGCCAATAAACTGAACCATCATTGAGAGGCGGATCTATTTCTTGCCATCCAAATATAGGAAAGGTACTGGGTAAAGATGCGGTGGAAGTGATTTCAGTTGCATTAATCGGTTGAGGATATAGTCGGACGCTATAATCGGTTGTAGTTCGGGTTCCCGTATCAATTGCCATCTGAGGAATGACACCTTGATCTTTGTAGAACTGCACCATGCCACCGGGATAGTTGTAGATGGTAGCATTTCGCAGGAATATACCAATGTTGTCGGCATAAAATGCTTGCCAGTTTGCCCCTGCTGTTCCTTCAAAACCATTAATCACCCAATTGAGAAATGAGTCGGCTGCGGTTTCAACATAATCAGTATTGGTATCAGGATTTTGAACATTCGTATCGATTCTTGCAGCGTTACCATAGAGGTTGGTGTAAAGGCTGCTGTTCCAAGTGTTGTAGTTATCTCCCATTACATCATGGAGCAAATACCCTGTCGGATTATAACTCGTTGGGTAATCAATCGGCGTAAAGATTGCCTCGTTGGTAGTAGAGTCCTCGCTGATCGTCGCATGTAGGTAAAATTGGACCTGTAAATACTCTGGTCCCATACCATCACGCGAAGTTGGCATTTGTGCGGCATTAAGCGCATTTTCGATACTGCCGATTTTCTTGAACCCATACCCGGCGAAAGCATCGAAGGTATGTCCCAACTCATGTATAAGGTTGTTGGGTGTCATCACGGCTTGACGACCACTAGCGATTAAGTTGCCTTGCAGGTAAACATCACTGTCGTACTGTGGTAGAAGTTCTTTCTTATCGGTAGCCGGATTCCATTGTGCTGGAGGGTTTTGTGGAGTGCTATCAACCAAGATTGTAGGCGCATAAACCTTTTGACCGTTATCCGTATAGACATAGTACTCGATAAACTTTGGTCGCTGGAACACCTTGATCAAGTCTTGGTTAGATTCGGCGAAATTAATACGTGTTTCAGCCATGTTTTTGAAGGTGATGTTGCCCATAATCCGGCGAAAAAGGGCAAAGCGATCTACAGGGATGCACTCATTATCCAATTCGGCTTCCACCCATGCTTCAAAGGCTTCGGCTGTTTTTTGTAAGCCTTGACGGGCAAAATGCAGTGAGATAGCTGTCCACACCCCTGCATTCGGTGCGCTGTTTTCACCCTCGAATGTCACACCGAAGGCATCTTCAATCGCATCTTTATAGCTGGCTACTAGTGTGTTGATATTGGCACTAGGGTTAGCTTGCAGCGCATCTCGAACCGCAGCAAACGTGGTATCGAGGGCAGTTTGGTGGTCACTTTCGTCGAGGTTGAAGGGGTTCCTGCCTGTGCCTCTTAGCAAAATGCGTTTGATTATACCCTTTCCGCCCGGACATGATGAGCCATATCCCACATATGCACCTGCCTCTAAATAGGATACACTTTGCTGCCCCATCCATACCACAGGCGATGAGCCACTATTGGTAGTTGCGACACGGCTAGGGTTGCCAGTTCCAGCACCTGTATTATTTATGGATAGATAACATTGTACTGCTTGCGCGTTGTTGCCTGCTTGGTAGGTGAATTCCATTTTGAATTCGGTAAGTACGATAGCAGTTTGTAACTCTAGTTTAATATCCACCCCTTCGTACCAATTTGGATCGTTAAATACTGGTGGACTTTGATTACATTCCGACTCCCAACCGTTATTCGTAAGCACGCCTCAATACGCTTGTCCCCATTGATTTTCTGAAGTGTTCAATTCAAAGAGATGACACCATTCCGTCATAAACCCTCCTTGCTTAATGTACTTTGCAATACTATTTCTGTATACAGCATAATTCTGATTTATATAACAACTTGGAGTATATCAGTGGGTAGCCGTAGGTCGATTTTAATAATGATGGCAGTGCGGTTGGAAAAATATGCTGTTTCAGTCTATAGTATGGGGTAGTTCTGACCTAATCTATTCCGCATGGAGCGCCACATGGAAACAATCTGGCATTTACCACGGATTGAAATTCGTGATTTAAAGTCTGTGACCGAAACCCGCCCCGCCGCCTTGCTGACGGGTACTCATTCGTGGGAAGTGGCTGGGAAGTTCCTGAATCTGCCGCTGGTGATTCAAGCAGAACCCCACAAAGCCGACCACGAGTTTTTCAAGTCGTTGGCCTCGGATTTACCGCCACAAGTTGAAGTGATTTATGGGGTTGGGGGCGGCTTGGCTTCCGACGCGGCGAAGTACATTGGTTGGGTGAATAAACTACCGGTTGTGACAGTGCCGACTGCCCTCAGTGTCGATGGCTTTTTCACCGCGTTGGTGGCCGTTCGTGAGAATAACAGTGTGCGCTACGTGACCACTGGCCCAGCCGATACGGTCATTATCGACTGGGATATTATTAGCGCCGCACCCGCACACTTACGCGGTACGGGCATTTGTGAACTGCTCAGTATTGTCACGGGTTTGCTCGATTGGCGTTATGCCGCCGAGCGTAACCGGACGACACCCGAAACACGTTTTCAACCGTGGGCGGCAGGTTTGGCAGCCGGTATCGCCCAGCAAGCGTTTAAGATCGCGCAAGGTGTGGGGCAGGGTAAAGTGGAGTCGCTGCGTAACCTGCTTGACCTGATGTGTACCGAAGTGGCGCTGACTAATCAGCTCAACCACAACCGTCCACAGGAAGGTAGTGAACAGTACTTCGCCTACGCCATTGAGGGTAAGACGGCTAGTGGCTATGGTATCCCTTATGCCGACCTTGTTGGCCCCGGCATTCTGGTCGCGGCGGCACTTCACGGGCAGGACATCGCCCCGATCCGCGATACGATTGAGTCGGCGGGTATCCGGCTCGATCAGTTGCAGCCGAATGACGTGCGCGAAACGCTGAAGAACATGCCGGCATACGTGAAGGAACATAACCTGCCGTACAGCATCTTCAACGAAATCAGCCTGACCGACGAGAAGATTGCCGAGGTTATGTCGAAGGCAGGGCTGGACGTACACGGTTAAACCCCGTTACTGAACCGGGAATACTCTAAAAGGAATGTGCTGCTGATGCCATTCCTTTTTTATTTGTACAGCGGCCTCATGTACAATAGTTAAATGCTGGATGATATTAAAGGATATATAACGTTATGATTCGTTTTGGGACGGATGGATGGCGAGCCGTTATCGCCGATACCTTTACATTTGAAAATTTGCGATTAATCGCCCAAGCGGTCGCTGACTGGGTGAATAGCAAGCATATGGGGGATGACCCGCCGGAAGTGGTCATTGGTTATGATACGCGCTTCCTATCCGACCGTTTCGCGGCGGAAGCGGCGCGGGTGATGGCGGGTAACGGCATTGTGGCATGGCTGACACGCACGGACTCCCCGACACCGGCGGTATCCTACAACGTGAAGGCGAAGGGGGCGAACGCGGGTATCGTCATCACTGCCAGCCACAACCCACCGCGCTACAACGGCTTCAAGCTGAAGGCGGCTTACGGTGGGAGTGCCATCGCGGAAGACTGTGCACAGGTTGAAGAGGCGCTGCAAGTGATGGAACGTGAGGCACGCGGCCCGAACCTAATGGATTACCAGAAAGCGGTTGATAAAGAACTCATCCGTACGTTTGACCCCTCGTGGACGTATTACCAGCACCTCGGCACATTGGTTGACCTCGACAAGATTTCGGCGGCTGAACTTAACATCGTGGCGGATGCGATGTGGGGGGCAGGGCGCGGGGCGTTTCAGAGCATCCTTTCACGGTCGCGCTGCCATGTGTCCTCGATTCGCGACACACTCAACCCCGGCTTCGGCGGCATTCATCCCGAACCGATTGCCCGCTACCTCAAAGATTTGGTGGCAGCGGTGCAGCGGTCACAGGCGCACGTCGGGTTGGCGACGGATGGGGATGCCGACCGCATCGGCGCGATTGACGCGCTTGGTAACTTCATTGATCCGCATACCGTGTTTGCGCTCACACTGCGCCAATTGGTTGAGGGCAAGGGGCAGCGCGGCGAAGTCGTTAAGACCGTTTCAACCACGCTGATGATCGACAGCATTTGCGAGAAGCATGGGCTGACACTGCACGAAACGCCCGTCGGCTTTAACCACATCGCGGATTTGATGGACAAGAAGGACGTGCTGATCGGCGGCGAGGAAAGCGGCGGCATCAGTGTGCGCGGTCATATCCCCGAAGGTGACGGTATCCTGATGGGACTGCTGCTGCTGGAGGTGATGGCGGAGAAACGCGCTCCGCTGCACGAAATCGTTGAGGATTTGCAGACTACGTTTGGCCCGGCGCTCTATGACCGGATCGACGTGCGGCTTGCCCATCAAGTACCGAAAAAGCAGATGGTCAAGCGGTTAGTGGATGCCGCGCCGCAGCAGGTCGGCGGCGAACGCATCGTCAAGGTCGATACGCTGGACGGTGTGAAGTTCTATCTGGCGGATCACAGTTGGCTGCTCATTCGCCCCAGTGGAACCGAACCCGTCTTGCGGATTTATGCCGAAGCGCGTACCGCCGATATGTGTGATGCGCTGCTCAAGATAGGCAGCGACTTGGGTAAGCAGGGGATTGGGTAGTCGATAGAAACCGGATTGTGGACATTAGAACGATACAGCCTGTTTGATTTCCGGCGCTGGTTATTCGAACTTTCATTTCGATTCAGTTGATGTGAGGGTGATAATGTCCACGATGATGGCTTCTGAAACGACCGTACCTTTAACGACCTATCAGAAAATGTGGCTTGCAAGCCGCTTTTTACCCGTGATCTTTTTTGTGCTAGCAATCCTTTTCTCTCTGACACTCCTGCCTAATATATTGGGGCAGCCTGTGCCCATTCTGCTGCCTGTTTTTCTCGTACTTGTTTTATTGGTGGAGATCTATCAAGCCAGCAAAAGCCTGCGGGATTTACTGCTGGGTGTGTCCGTGGTGGAAGTTGATGAGCTGACTCGTGCCCACCGCGCGCGTAGGGGCAACCGTAAACCACACGGTCACTTCACCCGTTTAGGCCGGATGCGTTTGACCCGCGCCGCCTATGGCATGGCTGAAGCGGGACAGCAGTATCGTGTTGTTTACAGCCCCGCGTCCCGTATCGTCTGGTCGCTTGAAGCGATCTAAGACATATCTTTATATACGAATCAGAAAAGTATGCGAAAATAGCACTATGCACCGTTGAAGTTTCTAGATGGTAACGGAGTGCTATTATGCGACGACTATATTGCCTCATATTGGTGGTTTGTATTGCGGCTGCTTTGGGGAGTGCGCCATCTCCGGCACAAGCCCAGGAGTCCTCAACTTTGTTATCGATGCTGCGGTTTATTCCAGATACACCTGAGTACAATGGAGCTGTTACATTTGGTGATATTGCCGCTTGGAAAACAAGCTGGAATATGCCCCCGATTAGCACTTATGCTGATGTTGAAGGCTTAGATAAGTATCAACGCTTATACTGGCTGAATATTTTGCCCAGACAAACACTGCCTCCTCCTATACTTAGTTATTTACCAAAGGGAGATGTTCAGGATACATTTGGGTTTGATGTACAAAATGTTGACCGATTTGCAGTTTCAGGCGGTGGTCAACAAACGCTAATGCTGATTGAACATGCGACCACAACTCAAGCAATTGCATCAAAACTTGAGAAGATAGATTATACAGCTCAAGATATGCAGTGGGGCCAACTATATAGTTATGGAGATCGTTTTTTCGCGCTCAATAATATTTGGCTCCTTCCGCAAAATCGGCTGCTTGTTTCATCAGAAATTGATACTATCGGCTTGTCAAATGCAGCGCTGAATAAACAAATACCGAGTTTGGCTGATAATCCTGATTATCAGGCAGTTGCAGCCTTCCTCGAAGATGAAAGCTTGACAAATTTGGGTGAATTGACGATGGCGGTATTCATAAATGGAGATAATCTTTCCGCCGCTGGCACGTCTTTAGTTCTAAAGCCCGGAACGATCCCGGCAAAAGCTCAGGCCGAAATTGAGCGCATTACGCAGGGGTGGCTTCCACTTTCTCCTTATGACTTAGCTGTGTTCGGAACATTTCATGGCTCTGGCTACAGCTATCAAGTCGTTTTGTTGTCCTATTCAACGAATGTCAACGCAAAGTTACAAGCTGATTCGGTTATGGCACGCATACAGGAACTCAAGCCAGATTTTTTGCCCAAGAAGTATATGGAATACTATGAGCTGGATGCATATGCTACATTTGAACTAGAAGCCCAAGACAAACGCGCAGCTGTCGTAGTCTTGCGGGCTGCTGACCCCCCGCTCGAATTTCCCTCAGGCAGCTTAAATCCACCCAACAGCGTACCGACGCGCGTGCCAACTTGGGAAGAGATACTGCTGAAATATGAGTATGGTTTCTTGGCGGTAACTGATGACGGAGTGAATACGCCGACATAACCTAATGCTGAAGTATTCCGTCCCGTGTTGGTTGGATAAGTGATACATGATCGTAACGGATATTGAATCCGGTTAATGGGTTCCGCTTGATCAGTGGTATAGAACGCTAAAAAATTACGCAATTGCAGCATGACTCCGTGCTAGACTGAAAACAGCTCTATACACGAGGAAAACAGTATGTTGCAGATGACCGAACTCAAATGTCCACAATGCGGTAATCCTAATAATGTGGTGGCGCGTGATGTGGCCTATGGTTATGAAATTCAGTGCCGCTTCTGCAATACCGTTTCAGTCATCACCGTTAATCATGAACTGTATATACCAGAGCGTTTCGAGCGCATCTGCGTCAAATGTGGGCGCGTCAATGACCCGAACGCGATGGTATGCACCTGTGGCGCAGGACTCACTCGGAAATGTGTTAATCCCGACTGCCGCCGTTTATTCGCTATTCACCGCCAAACCTGCGAACACTGTAATTTTCCGCAGAATATCGATCCCATGAGTGCTGTTGGCAAGCAGACGATGGCTGAGTTGGCGATCCGCAATCTTGCCAGCCCCGACTCGTATGAGCGGCGTATTGCAGCCGAAAATCTGGAACGGATGGGTTCACAAGCCGCGTTCGCTGTCCCATTTTTAAATCCTGTTGTCGAACGTGACCCCATTCAAGCCAGCCGTGTCATCACGGTGATTGGTGAATCAGCGGCCTCAACCGTACCGGCACTTATACAACGCATTCGGTATTTAGAATATGACACCAGTGTCGCCTCAGCGGTTTGTAAAGCCCTCGGTAGTATTGGCGCACCTGCCAAAGCAGCTTTACCCGTGCTTGTGAGCTTGCTGCACCAAGCTACGGAACGTGAGAATAATGTCTATACCTCGGTGGTGGCGGATGTGTTTAATGCGATTGAGCGAATTAGTGAGGCCACACATGAGGAAATTCCACCAGAAGTTACACCGCTGCTTATTGGCGTATTGAATGACTCGCCGTATGATACTGAAATCCGTGATGCCTGTGATGCGCTGGCACGAGTTGGCTCCCAAGTGTCGCAGGCGGGAGATGCCCTATTGAATGTATTCATGGATCGACCCGCTGCCCGTTGGCAGGCATGGGACGTGCTTAAGCTCATTGAGCGGGCCAAACCAGAGTATCTGGTCAAAATGATGATCCGCTCGCGGGATGAAATTCCCCGTGCCTGTGAAGAACTTGCTGTGATGGGTGAGGCGGCGAGTGACACCATACCTGTTCTGATTAGCATCCTGAGCGCGACCACGCAGCCCGACACCGCTCGTGCAGCAGCCCAGATGGCATTGGTCGGCATCGGCGAACAGGCCGTCCCTGCGTTGATTGAACTCCTAAGTAATCCGAATGTGCCGGGTAATTACGCGGTCTTTACACTGGTAAAAATTGGTGCGCCGTCTGTTCCGGTATTGATTGAAGCCCTGAACGACAAAGACGAATATACCCGTAAGGCGGCTTGTGTGGCATTGGGTAAGCTGGGTTCTATCGCCGATCAGGCGCTTCCGGTGCTTAAATCGCTGTCTGGAACCTTCTCGTTTGCATCCAGCTCGGTAAAAGAAGTGGCGCGTATTGCCATCAAAGCGATTGAGACGGATAACGCACCATCATTAGAGATGTAGCTGGTAATAAAACAGGGGCACTGCTGCCCCCGTTTGTGTTTCGATTACCCCGCGTTGGTGTCGTCCGGCATCAGGATGTCGCTGCTGACGCGATAGACTGGCTGGGCTATTTCCGGCTGCGGCGCGGCTGTCGTGACGTTGACCACTGGCGCGGCGGGTGCTGGCGCGGTGACGTTGACGACGGGCGCAGCTTGCGTGCTGGCACTGCTGCCGCCTGTTATTCGCTTGAGCAGGTCGAACCAGAAGGGCGCACCCTGCGCGGCGGCGATAGCGGTCACCACGATACCGATGAGTTTCCAAATGAAGTTCGTGAACCAGTTCCCGCTGCCGGGGAGTAACGTCCAGAAGTTGCGGCTGTTTTCGCGCGGGTCGGGCAGTCCTGCGTCGAGCTGCGCCTGAATGGTTGATTGCACACAGTCATTAATCATCGTGTCATCAAAACTGGCTGTGTCGAAGTTGCTAATACATTCCTGACGGAGCTGTTCATTGACGTTGGTATATTCCCACCCGATGGGCAGGTTCAGCGAGAGCAAATCGCTGAGGGTCTTTTGTAAGTCAGCCGCCGATTCGAGCGTCGCGGCTTGCGCTTCCTCCGTGCCGGGTTCAACGGGCGGGGCGGCATCCGGTATCGGGCTAACGAGGGCGTTGCGTTCGGCAGTCGTTCGTGCGACCGTCGCCACCGATTCACGCAAACTCTCGTCATTCCACAGCGAGCGTGCCAACTGCATCGTGTCGATATTCAGCAGCGCGGCGATGGTTAGGCCAACGGCGAAGGATACCCACGCGATCTTGCGCTTGTAGGTTTCGCTGGTGCGGTTCATACCATCGTTAAACCAGCTTTCGAGCTTGACTCGTGCGTCTTCTAAATTCTGCGCGGTGGTTAAAATGGTTTGTAACGCATCGCGGAAGATTTGATCGCCAACTTTGTTGATACCTTCGAGGAGCGGGATCATCTGCCCCGATTTGACCGACGCGCGACCAAGCGCATCCTCGGCACTTTCCAGCGCGTAAGAGAGCAGCATCCGCTGGTCGTTATTCTCAATTTTGAGGATCGACTCGCGGAGTTGGGTCGTATCCGTATCGCTGAAACTTTTCAGGTCGCGCAGTTGTTGGCGCAGCCGCAGCTTATGTTCGTCGTTTGGCAGTGCGTCAATGCCCTGTTCAACCAGATCAAAGATGGCAGTGCCGCCCTGAGCCGAAAGAATACCGATCAGCGCTTCGACGAAGGTGCTGGGTTGAATATTGCCAACTTTGGTGGTGGGCGCGTTGATAATGTCGTCGTAGTTATACGTCACGCCTTTATCAGCCGTTTGGGCGGAAGGGTCTGCCAGCGACAGTGTTTTTAGGCGTGCCTCGACCAACTGAATGAGTGGATGCGCCAGAATTTTGGCTTGTAACTCTCGGTCGCTAACAAGCTGAACCACCCCTTCTTTGAGGTTCTTCGCCCGCCAGTTGAGCAGATTGCCGATGAAGGTGTTGGTTTGGGTGACCAGCAGACTCAATAGGCTGAACACGAATAACATCCCGATTGCAACCTGAATAATTGGTGCCATACGTGGATTGCTCCATTTTGCAGCAGGACAGCCAATGTCCTCAGCTATCCTATCTTCGATAATCGCATGGGTAGTTTAGCACCAGAACGGCATTTGGAAAAATGGCGATAGATGAAACAGCATGATCGGCGTATAATTCCCCCGTTTTCAACTAACCGAATTCGTCAGCTTTAAGGAGAGAGTAGTCTTATGGCATTCGACAAGATTGTTGTCCCTCAGGAAGGGCAAAAAGTTACCGTCGAAAACGGCAAGCTCATCGTGCCGGATAACCCAATATTGATGTTTATTGAAGGTGACGGTATTGGTTATGACATTATGACCGCCAGCAAACGCATTTGGGATGCGGCGGTGGAAAAGAGCTACGGCGGCAAGCGTAAAGTGGCTTGGATGGAAATATACTGCGGCGAGAAGGCTGCGGGTTTGTACGACGGCAACTATATGCCGGAAGAAACATTCGACGCGCTGCGCGAATACCTCGTCGGCATCAAAGGACCGCTGACCACCCCGGTCGGTGGGGGCTTCCGCAGCTTGAACGTCACCCTGCGTCAAGTCCTCGACCTGTATAGCTGTGTTCGCCCGGTGCGCTGGTATCGCGGTGTGCCTAGCCCGCTGCGCCACCCGGAAGAAGTTGATGTGGTCATCTTCCGTGAAAACACCGAAGACGTATACGCTGGTATCGAATATGAAGCCGGTTCGGAAGAAAACAAGAAGCTGGCGAAGTTCCTGCGCGAAGAATTAGGGGCGAGCTTCTTTGAAGATGCGGGTTTGGGTATCAAGCCCATCAGCGCCTTTGGCAGTACCCGTTTGGTGCGTGCCGCCATCCAGTACGCCATCGACCACAAGCGCAAGAGCGTAACCCTCGTTCACAAGGGTAATATTCAGAAGTTTACCGAAGGCGCGTTCATGAAGTGGGGCTACGAAGTCGCTGCTGCCGAGTTCCCCAACGAAACGATTTCGTGGGCGGATGTTGAAAAGAACCACGGCGGCAAGGTTCCCGAAGGCAAGATCCTCATTCAGGATACCATCGCCGACATCAGCTTCCAGAAGATGCTGCTGCGCCCCAGCGAATTCGACGTGCTGGCAACCCCGAACCTGAACGGTGACTACCTCAGCGACGCGATTGCGGCAGAGGTCGGTGGTGTTGGCATCGCCCCCGGTGCCAATATCGGTGATGCGGTGGCGCTGTTCGAAGCCACCCACGGTACCGCCCCCAAGTACACCAACTTGGACAAGGTGAACCCCGGTTCTCTGCTGTTCTCCGGCGTGATGATGCTCGAACACATTGGCTGGCAAGAAGCGGCGGATATGGTCACGAAGGCTTACGAAAAGACCCTCGACCAGAAGATCGTCACTTACGACTTCGCCCGCCAGATGGACGGCGCGAAAGAAGTCAAAACGAGCGAGTTCGCGACTGCCGTGATCGCCAATATGTAATTTCGCCTAACGACTGATTGGTAGGGCGCATCAGGGTATGCGCTCGACATGTCGTTTGATGATAAAAAGCCCCGTGACGAGTACATCCGTCGCGGGGCTTTTTTGCGTATCATGATAACCGGTAATTGTGGAATGCCGTAACCTCTTTACCTTTTTTACGGTATGTCTATTGTACTCAAAGTTATTTTTGCACTAATTTTGGTAAAGCAGGCTTATACTATAATGGTATGACCAACTTATTGAACGAGAGCGTGATGGATCATCCCAATAATTTAAAAAAAGTTCTCATCGTTGATGATGAAGATATGACACGGGTGCTGCTCACCCACATTTTGCAGCGTATGCGCGTCGATGGGTTAGAGGTACTGCTTGCGGAAGACGGCGAAGAAGCGATACGGATGGCGAATGAAGAACGTCCGGGGCTGATCTTGCTCGATGTGCTGCTGCCCAAGATGAATGGTTACGATGTTTGCCAGCGGGTACGCGGGATTGCTGATTACAGCCCTTACGTGGTCATTTTGACAGCACGGGGCAATAGCAACGACCGCCAGCGAGCCGAGGCCATCGGAGCGAATGATTTTATGACCAAACCATTTAATCCGGCGCGGTTGATGAACCAACTCAGCCAGATTTGGGGACTTTAATTGTTCGTTGTTCATGATATTGCATTGTATAATCAATTGCAGCCAGCCGTGTACACCTAAATAACGATGTGATGAGTTTGCTATGTACTCGACTATGACGAAAGATTCTGTCCGTGTAAATTTTACCGATGCCGTTCTGAGCGATCTGGTTACCCAGTTTGAAGCCATATTCGGTATCGAACATTCCGTTGCGGTTTTTGATGCCGATGATGTCCTTGTTTTCGGCGCAGAGCCGAGAGGCCGCCAACCGAACTACCGCGCGGTTTATAGCGCCAGTAATCTCCCCGCTGGCTCGGTGGTCATTTATTGTGACTCGCCCGAACCCATGTTGGAACGCGGGTTAGTATTTTTTGCCGCCACGCTTTCGCAGATTGCGACCGAAATTCAACGCCGTGACCAGATGGCGGATGAGGTGCTTTCGCGTTACGAAGAACTCAACCTGATTTACGAATTGGGAACAAAGTTCGCGCAAGGGCTGGGACAAGAGGAAATCGTTGAGTTCGTGCTGAACGAAACCAACCGCCTCGTGCAAGCGGATGCGGGTGTGATCTATGTATGGGACTCCGCCGGTTCCAGCATTGTTCCGGTTAGCCACTTCGGCAACAAAACCAACACGGACTTTTGGAGCGGGCGTATCCGCGAACTGGCGCTCAGTACGTTATACGCTTATGACCAAGCCCAGCTTTTTGAAGCTGACCGTGTGATCTGTGCGCCGCTGCGCTTCAACGACGAGCTGCTCGGTTCGCTGGTGCTGGTTTACGAGCGTGATGATAAGCGCTTCCAAGCGGGCGATATAAACCTGCTGACGACACTGACCCAGAATACGGCGTTGTTCATTTACGTGGCGCGGTTGGTACAAAAGCTGGCGGATGAAAAGACCGTCCTTGAAAAGACACTCACGGAACTTCAGGCGACGAAGGACAAACTGAGCCAGAACGAGCGCTTGAGCATCGTCGGGCAAACGGTTGGCAGCCTGATTCACGATATGCGGAAGCCGCTGTCGAACGTGATGGGTTATGCCGGCTTGCTCCAAGAAACTGATTTGACCCACGAAGAACGCTTCGAGTTCGCGGGTCAAATTATTAAGTACATCGAAGTGTTCTCGGCGATGGCGCAGGAAGTGTTGGACTACACCTCCGGCGATGCGGGTGTCAATAAGTCACAAACGTCGGTCGAGAAGTTTATGACCTATGTTGCTGACTTGCTCAACCCGCCCGGTTTAGCGCGGGATACTAAGATCATTGTCACCTACGACGCAGCACGTGATTATAAGATCAATGTCGATGCCCAGCGTTTCGTCCGTGTGTTCCAGAATCTCGTTAATAATTCGGTGGATGCCATCGAAACGCATGGCGGTACTCAAGTTGATGTACGTGTTGAACCAATTGGCAATCTCCTGCGGTTCATCGTCGAAGATGATGGACCGGGCGTGCCGGAAAAGATCATCGACACCCTGTTCCAACCTTTTGTGACGATGGGCAAATCCAACGGGACGGGGTTGGGCTTGGCGATTGTCGACCGCATGGTGATGGTACACGGCGGCAAAATCCGCTACGAAACTTCACCGATGGGCGGGGCGCGTTTCGTCTTTAGCATCCCCCACGAATAAAACTCACTCATCAATAAAGCAAATAAAAACAGAGCGACATATTAGCCGCTCTGTTTTTATTTTCAGATGAATCGCTAAGGTTTAGTCAGCGCTGGCGGTTTGCTTACCCGCGCCGAAGGTCGTGCCGTCTGTCAGATAAACCTCGTCAGCTTGGACGGGCAAGTAAGCCATCGTATAGCCGTTAGGCAGCGTTACGGTTTCGAGCGCGTCAGGATTAGCGGCGAAGGTATCCAGCCCCGCGTCCATCACCACAATCTTCCAGTCGCCAGAGGTAGGTAACCCGACTTCTGAGGCGCTTACAGGCTGGTTCACATAGTCAGCACCGGTCGCTTGGCCTTCGTTCACCTCAAACCGTGAACCGAGGACGAAACGGGCGAATTTATAGTCGGGTAGGTAGAACTGGAAGAATCGCCAGTTACTTGCGAGTAGCAGGCTGTCGTCGGGGCTGAAGTTCTCTTTCACCGCCGTGATCTGATTATTGAGTTCTTGGTCGTGTTCGCGGAGCGTGCTGTAGGTCAGCAGCTTGAAGCTGTTCGGGCCGAGCGGGTAGGTCGGGCCGATCACAAATACGGCCGCACTAATCAGCACGATCACCGCTGTCGCTGCCCGCAAAACGGCTGGTCGTGACCGGAACATGCGGTATAAGCCTTCGGCACTGATGACGATGAGCGCAGGCAGGAACACGAACACCAACCCCTGCTGCCCCATGTGGATAACGGCATAAAAACCGACTGCCGGTGCAATCCACAGGATGAGGAACCACACTTTGCGGCTGGTCAACCAGCGCCGGAAGTTCGCGGGAATTTGCGGCAGCCAGTACAGCATGGGCAGGGCAGCCAGCGACCAACCATAAAGGGTGTAGGGAACGAGTTTGTTGAAGATGTTGCGGCGTAGGCCGAACTCACCCGCGCCGTCGAGCAGGGAGGTGGTGGTGAAGAAGCTGGACGAGAAAGCTGCCGAGCCGTCAAGATAGGCACGGATGCCGCCACTCAGCGCCATCAACGGGATAAACCACGCAGCGGTGATCAAGCCGCCCAACACCAGCGTACCGATAATCCGTATGATGCCAACGCGGTAGCAGGCGAAGATAATCATGGGCGCAAGGAACAACAAATCCTGCTGGCGGAAACCGCCGACCAGCGCGAGGAACACGACTGTCCACCACAGCCAGCGCGTGTGTCCGGTCATGATCTTGTAGAGCAGCCACGCCGAATAGGTGATGGCGAAGAGGTCGAGCGCGTGTGGCAGCGCGATTTCACCGTAGAACCAGAATAACGGGCTGCTTATCAGAAACAGGCTGGCGATAACACCCGTGACCGGATTGAACATATCCTTGCCGAGATAAAACATGGCGACGGCTGCGAGGCCGCTGCTGACGAGGCTGATGAACAGCATCGTGCGCTGCGGATCGTTGAATACCGCGTTCACCAGTTGGGCGATGACGATATACACGATGTAGCCGGGGAACTGCGGTGCGCCAGCTTGGACGTTGTAGTCCAGAATGCCGAATGCCATATTCACTGAATCCCAGTGGTATAGGTACTGGCTCTGGAACGGGATACGGGTAATGATGGCTAGGGCAAATAAGCCGAGCGCAATCCAGCGAATATTTCGCGGGTTTTTGATGTCAAGTGCGGTGGTCAATCCGTTCCTCCAGTAGCGCGTTTCAGGTTTTGAGTTTGTAACTGAGATTGGTTTTCGCGGCGGGTGAGCAGGCGCGGCACGATGAAGTACACGCCCAAGACCGCCACGATTAAGGGAATGAGACTGAGCAAACCGGGGAGTCCGGCGATCATCGCATAGTTACGGGCGACCCTGCCCTGTGCCAGCAGCGGCAGCGAGTAGTTGAGCAGCGGGAAGTTCACGATCATTTGACCGATGGTAATCGGCCATGTGTTGATTTCCGGCCACGACTGTCCCGCGATATTCATCGCCCATACGCTGAACACCGAGATGGCGATGAGTACAGTGACCAGCACTTTCCCCCACGTTTTCGGCAGCAGCTTATTAAAGGCGAAGATGATGGGCAGCACGAAGAACGGCAGCATCGGAATCAGGTAGCGCGGGCCGATGGTGAAGCCACCCCACCACATGACGCTGGACGAGTTGTAGAAGAAGAAGTAAGCGACGAACAGGCCGATAGCAACAATGGCGCTGCGCTTTTCCTTCACCTGCTTCCACATCAGGTAAAAGCCCCAGATCGCCAGCAGCAGGAAGGGCGAGGTGACAAAGATGCCGCGTACGGGCGAGAAGGTAAGGCCGTAGAGTCGCACCACATTATCCAGCGACGGCAGTTGCAAACTGAGGAAGCCGGATTGATGCTCCCCCTGCCAGTTGGTCGAGTATTTGTAGCCGACCGGAATGATGGTTTCGAAAGCCATATAGTTGAACCCTGCGAACAGCAGCCCCAGCGGGATTGCACCCAGCACCACGCGGTAAAGGGCGAGGCGGTTGGGCATCTTATAAGCCGCCCAGATAAAGATAATGGCGAGGCCGGGGACAATCGGGTATTCGGTGATGACTGAGAAGCTGAACAAGACACCAACAAGCCACAGCCAATTCAAACTTGCGTTTTCATAGATGACGCGCCACAGCAGATAAAAGCCGACGAACGCACCAAACGCCGCCAGTTGATGCTGGTAAAGGGCGTTGCTGTAGGGGAAGGCCATCGTCGCTAACCCATAGGCCAGCGCGAGTAAGAAGGCGTAGCTATCTTTGCTGGCGAAACGGGCTGCCATCAAGAACACCACCACACCCAGCAGCGCCGAGGGAACGGCTGAGGCGAAAAAGGTCATGAAGGCCAGCGCCATATATTCGTAAACGGCCTGTGGGCGGATGCCTTGCCCGTCGGGGTTGAGCGTATCGCCCATGCTGCCCAAGCCCTTACCGCTGTTGATGAAATTCTGAACGGGCGGGATGGCGGCAACCCCTTTGAATACCATATAGAAGGGTAACGCTAGCAGGGACGGGCCAACCGACTTATCACTGTAGTAATGACCGGTGCAGTCGCCACCGAGTACATTATCGGGATCGGCGACAAATGGGCCGGGGTAGCAGGCAAGGTCACCGGTGTTGGTGTGATAGTCGTCGATTATCAGCGTGCCTTTGTCACCGAAGGCATACACAATATCGGCACGGGAATTCGCGCCCCAATCCGCCCACTTGGGCAGGAAGTAACCATAACAAATAAGCAGGATAAGAAAGAGCGTAATCGCATAAGTTCGTCGGGAAGGCTGCACAGTCATATTGACCTCAATCTGCAAGATTAAGATTACGCTGTTAGGCTACTTCCATGACCTTACAGACAAATAAACAGCTAGGCATCACTCCTGCCGAGGTAGCGGGCGAGCAGCAAGGCCGCCAGCGCGAAGCCTACCAACAGAACACCTGCCCAAATAGCGGAGTTGATATTGCGCTCGAACTCTTTATAAATGAGAAGCGGCATCGTTTGGGTGATGCCTTGCAAGCTGCCCGCGAACAAGATGGTCGCCCCGAATTCGCCCAGCGCCCGCGCCCAACTGAGCGCCAAACCCGCGCCTAAAGACCGGCTGGTGAGGGGTAGGGTAATCTCCCAAAAGAGAGATAGTCCGCCCGCACCATCGACACGTCCTGCGGCTTCGATTTCAGGGTCAACGGTTTGGAAGGCGTTCTGTGCGGCACGAATGTAAAAGGGCGCGGCGACGAAGGTTTGGGCGATAATGACTGCCGCCGTGCTGAACGGCAGCGACCACCCCAGCGATTCAAAGGTCGGGCCGAACAACCCGCGCCGACCAAATGCGACCAACAATCCTAGCCCCGCGACCGCTGGCGGCAGCACCACCGGAAGCTCAATCAGGACACTGGCTAGCCGCTTGCCCGTGAAATCCCGCCGCGCCAGAAAGTAGGCGAGGGGTGTGCCAAAAGTGACCGTCAGCAGCGCCGTAATGAGGGTGGTCAACAAACTGAGTATGACCGCCGAGATTAGACCTGAGCCGCCAAGTTCCGCCCATGCTTGTGCTTGAACGGCGCGTATGACCAGCGCGATGATAGGCAGGGTAAGGAATAGCAAGCTGAAGATGGCGACGACTGCAAGCAGTGTCTTGCCGGGTAAACGGTCACTGATGGTTTGCAGCGTGTTCTTGCGCGTTGGTGGTCGTGTCATTGTACTTCTTGGTCGTCGCTGTGCTGGTTCAGTACCGTTAGAGAGGCGAGGTGACGGATGTAGCGCACCCCTTGTTTATCGCCGGGGACGACCAACCGCAGCGGGCCATAGCGGTCGTCAAGCGGTTGCCCATTTTGCAAGCAGCCAACCAGTATCAGCTTATTCTCGGCTGAGGGGGCAAACTCGTGCCACTTCACGATACACCGGAAGCCATCGGTTGACCGCGCCATGACGCGCATCAGTTCAGGCTGATCCGTGTTCAGAATCGGCTGTGCTGTCTGTAACAGATCCCATAGGAGAACCCCTGTATAAGCGGCAGTCGCAACGCGGTCATCATTGGCGTAGCGGGTATGAACGGTGCGCTGTGGAAAACGTTCTTGCAGGTCGGTTAGCGAAAAACTTTGTGGTTGGGCGACCGCGCCATCTATCGTCAGCATATGTACCTCAGGGGTGGATAACTAAAAGCACCGGATGCGTTATCCGGTGCTTTGTATCATAACATTCGTTGGCGATTATTGGCTGACGGTAGGGGCATCCCGCAGGCTCAGGTTGACCAAACCGCTGACGTAGCGCCCGCCACGGGCATCACCGGGGATGACCAGCGTCGGCAGCTCCAGTGTTTCGCCGTCACGTTCGAAGGCCACGAGAATAGGCTGGCTGCCGAATTCAGGGTCAATCTCGCCCCACGCGATGACTGCTTGGTAGCCATCGCTGCCGGTCGCGACGATGAACGTGCTCAGTTTATCGTTTTTGACATCGGTATTGAAGTTAGGCTGTGCCGCACCAAGAATATCCCACAACGAGACACCGGTAAACGAGGCGGTGACGGTATCCTCGCCACTCTTATAGGTGACATCGGTGGTGTGAGAGGTATAGTCGGCTTTAAGTGCGTCGATTGTCAGGCTAAGTGAGTTGAGTACCTGCCCGTCCACAGTGAATGTGCCGTTGGTTGGCAGGCTGACGGTTGCTGCCAGTTCAGGGATGCGGACGGAGATGAAACCCCATTTGGTCAGAATGTCCTGACCTTCGTCAGAAAGAATGTAGCCGATAAATTCCGCAGCGAGTTCGGGGGTGGCTGTGTTATCGGTTGCGGCGATAGGGTAGGTCGCCAATGTGTTGATGGCATCTGGTATGGGGAAGGCGATGACTTGATCGGCGATGTCCGGTGTCACGTCCGACTTGTAAACCAAACCGGCATCCGCTTCACCCAGCGCGACCTTCGCCGACACCTGACGTACATTGTCTTCTTCCGAGACGACGTTGGCGTAGAAGGCAGTCTTATAGTCTTCACCAAAGTTCGGGTCTGCCAGCAGTTTCTCGATCATCGCGTCGGTGTAATCGCGCACCGGAACACCGGGGGCGGCGACCACCAGTTTAACACCCTCGTTCGCAAGGTCATGAAGTGATTGGATGTTGGCAGGGTTATCTGCCGGAACAACCAAGATTAGGCGATTTTTAGCGAAGGTTTGCGGCTTGCCCCCAATCCGCCCCGCATCGCTGGCGACGGTCATCTGCCGTGCGTTGGCGCTGGCAAAAATATCAGCAGGTGCGCCTTCGGTAAGTTGGGTGGCGAGGGTAGATGAACTGCCGAAGTTAAAAACCACATCAACTCCCTCGTGGGCGGTTTTAAAGTTATCACCAATTTCGGTGAAGGCATCCGTGAGTGAGGACGCTGCAAACACAGTTAAGGTTTGCGTGTCTTGGGCGCTGGTGATACCGGCAAGTGACAGCGAAAGCAGCAAGACAACAAGAACTAAACTCAATAGACGGCGTTTCATAATCTCCCCTTTAATCTGAGCGATTTAAATAGCGATGTGTTCTAAGTGTGCAATCCACGCAAGGATGGATTCAAACTGGGTGATTTCGAGTGCTAGTGCTTGTGAACCGATGCTGTCATCTGTGAAATCTTGTTGTGCGAGCAGCGCATCTCGTTTAGCGAGGCAGCTTACTTTTTGGTGCCGGATGATGTCAGCCTGCGAGAAGTTGAGTAGTCGGGCGATATACAACCGGCTCAGGAACTCGACCCGCACCCGCCGCACACTCGGCGACGGGTGGTTTTCCCACAACCACGCTTTGACATATGCCTCACCGTTGGATGTGATGTGGTAGACCGTACGAGGTGGGGCATCTATTGAGTAGGCTTCTTCGCCTGTAATGAACCCCTGATTTTGTAAGCGTTTGAGTACCGCGTAAAGCTGGCTGGTACTCAGCTTCCAGACGCGACCTAACGCCTGCACATCCTCAAAGGTTTCGAGCAGTTGATAGCCATGCTGAGGTTGGTGCGTCAGCAGACCGAGTAGGGTTTCGTCGGGTGTAGGTTGGCTCATGCAGGCTATTCTAGCATGGAATAGGGTAGGCAGCAATTACCTGTGGCATCCGAATGGTTCACCGACTACAATTACGACAAGAGTTAAGCACGGCAACAGGATAGTGAAGCGTGACAAAGACGATTTTAGTGGTTGATGATGATTACCTGAGCCGTGAGTTATTGCAGGCGCACCTCGAAAATGTCGGTTATCACGTTCGGCTCGCTAATAATGGCGAGAAGGCGCTGGCTATCGCGGTGACCGAGCAGCCTGATCTGATCCTGATGGATGTCAATATGCCGGGTTTGACCGGTTACAGCACGTGTGCTCTGCTTAAAGAATCGCCGCAAACTGCCCCAATTCCCATTCTGCTGATGACCGCGATGGATGATGACGAAAATATCCGCGAAGCGAAACGGGCGGGGGCCGACGGTTTTGTTGCTAAACCGCTCGACGTACACGGTATGCTTATCCAGATTGAAGCCCTCACTGAACGCTCATGAAGCCTGTTTTAACCTGACGATTGCCCACCGAACCCCCTGATTGGTTGACAGCTTGCGGCGCGAACTGGTACAAACGCCCTAGATGTATGCGGGATGGCATTATGACTTTAGGGAGAAGGCCAACCAATCGGCGTGGACGAGATGGACTACCAGCGTGGCTTATTTTTTTGGTAGGCATCGCGCTGGTTTTTGGTGCGTATTATGTTTGGTTGGGTGTACAGAGCTTTTTACGCAGCGGCGGACGAGGGATTATTGAATCGACCCGCAGCGCTGCAATTGTTTCGACTGCGACAGCCGCTTTTATTGAAACCGGTATCCCCACCGTTCAACCGACAAATACACCATTCCCACCCTGCGAACCATTTACCGTGATTGTTCCAAACGCGCGTGTGCGGGGTGCTGCGGGTGAAACCGGCGCTGTATTAACCTCATTTTTTCAAGGCGATCCGGTCTGTGTGGTCGGGCGTGTCTCGCCAGACAGTGAGTGGTACATCATCGACTGGAAACCGGAGACGCGGCGGGTGGATATCGCTTACATGCACGAGAGTGTGATTGAGTCGAATAACCCGACCCCTACGCCGACGAATACGCAGCCACCACCGCCGAGCGTAACACCCGTACCGACAATGACCCCATCACAGACACCAACCGTTGGGCCAACCAATACGCGCGATCCGTCGATTACCGAAACCCCGACACCTACCTTGACACCCAGCATAACCCCCGCGCGGCAGAGCGCTTAACGGCGGCTGTAGCCGAACTTTTGGACGCGGGCATACCATGTACGAGCGTGCATCTGAGTCATGATACCGGCTGTGACGCGCAGGATGGCACCAATCACCAGTACGGATACCATTGGAAGATCGCCTGTTGTCAACAGCTTGCCGATGATGGGACCGATGAAGGTCGCCATGAATACGGTTTGGTGATAAGCGGTGGTGAAGGGTTCTTTGTGTTCGTGCGGGGTCATTTCACTGAAGTAAGCGAACTGACCAATATTGACGATTGTCCATGCCGAACCACCAATTGCGGCTGATAGCAGGGTGATGGGCAGCGATTGTGCGCTGGCAATGATGAATGCCGCGATACCGGTACCAATGAGACCGTAGGCGATCATGGTACGGTTGCCGAAGCGGGCAATGACTCGGGCGGTAAACAAGGCTACGAACGCACCGGATGCCAGCTCCACAAGCCCAAACAGGCTCAAGAACCATTCGTCGGCGTGTAAGACGTTCACCATGTATAACGATTGCATGGGTTTGATGGACGTGAAAGTCATGAAGCACAGCACGATGATGAAAGCGACGACCTGAAACGTCGGATAGCGCCATGGGTTGACGCGCTGCGTTGGTTCGGCTGGCGGCGGAGTGACCAGTTCGGGCAGCGGCTCTACTTTGGTGACATGCCGCCAACTGATGAGCGACAGGATAAAGCCGACGACAAAGACCATTTGGTAGTTAAAAGGAAAGGGCGCACGTTCCAGCCAGAAGCCCATCGTAAGGCCGCTGATGGCAACGGTGATGTTAATGACCATCATCCTGCGCGTATGGAGGGAAGCGACCAGTGAACCGGATACCGCCTCGCGGAACATGACAATGAAGCCGACCGCAGCAATGCCTTGCCCGATTGCGGGCAGCAGCACGGATAAGATGAGCCACGGCAGCCGAAGCTCCGGCGGAAAAAAGGCGGTTAGCGCGGGCAGGATGAAGGCCAGACGGAAGATGAGGCCGGGAAACTTGATGGCATCCTTCGAACTGGCGTAACGCTTTAGCCAGCGATTGGCGACCGATGACGTGACGAACAGCACGAGTGAAGGCAGCGAGGCTAACAGGGTAAGCTGGGTTGTATCCGCGCCGAGGCGGATGGCGTAGACTTCACGAAAGCGGTCAATCGCCGAGATCGCAAGACCAAACCACACGACATCCATTACAAGGTGATGAAAATTCGATTTTTCTTTGCTCGAAGCCATGCCGACTGTGCGTGTAATGTTCATGGATAGCGCGAAACCTTTAGCTTTCTTTTGCTGATCGTGCGTTCGTCTTAAGCTGTGATCGGTAGGGGAGGTATAAACCTTGTGTACATCGTTGCGAAGTGCCGGACGGCATGATATTAACACAGCATGGGCAGCAGCGTACCTTCACTTCTGAATGTCGTCTACACCCGCATTGATGATATAAAATTTACGTTTTTGTGAAAATATCCACGATAGAGCCAGTTTTGTAAATTTCATGTGGTTGAATCACTGATAGACTCGCTGTATAGTGTAAGATAAGAATAGTCTCCATATCCATGCTATTACGATGGAGTTGCCTCATGTCTTTCTTTGGAAACCGTCGTCAGGTCGAGCCTAGCGCGTCACCTGCTCTTGAACAACCCGTGCAAGTCACTAAACCCGCCTTGCCCCAGCCCGCTAT
Organism: Chloroflexota bacterium; assembly: GCA_020161935.1. Classification (GTDB taxonomy): domain Bacteria; phylum Chloroflexota; class Anaerolineae; order Aggregatilineales; family Phototrophicaceae; genus CFX2. Next base: position 237,427 of record JAIUNI010000007.1, on the reverse strand, counting down.
TGGTTTTGATAGTGTCCTCGGCCCGAACAGTGTGCTTGAGGGTACGCTGCAAAGTAACGCCAACATCCGTTTGGATGGCACATTCAGCGGAACACTGGAAATTAACGGCAATATTTTGGTGGGCGAGACTGCCAAAATTAAAGCCGACATCAATGCCCGTAATATCTCGGTCGCTGGAGCCGTGCGCGGAAATATAACCGGCAAGAAGGTGCAAGTCTTGCGTACAGGCCGCGTGTGGGGTGACATCCGTGCCACGGCGCTGACCACCGAGGAAGGGGCATTCATCGACGGCAAGATCACGATGGTCGGGCATGAATCGTCGGCTGAACCCTTAGCGAGTGCGCCAGAAACCGTTAGCGCTGATGCTGACCTGACACAAGATCTGCGGGATGCGGTCGCTCAGGCAGACGAACCGTTGGACGATGCCGACGTGCCGACGCTTGATGAGCGCGATGACTCAACTCCCGCCGTTCCGAGTGCATAGCTGACGCAGAGAGTACACCATGCGCCGATTTCTAAGCGTTTTGTTTATATTGATTGTAGGGGCAGCGATCACGGCAACCATCCTCGCGCCGGATCACGCCGTTACACATCCGCTGCAACTGATGATCGTCGTGCTGATTGTCATTATCATGTTGGATCGTATTTTCGGCTGGTTTAAGCCGCGCCGCGAAAGCAACATCGCACGGTCGCTCGTCGGTGAGATCGAGCAGTTGTACTTCCGCTGTATGCGCGAGATGTTGAGCGACAACCCGAATCTGGTGCAGGTGATTAACGACCTTCAGCGTATCCTGTCGATTGATAAGCATTACAAGAACGCCCAGCATTATCTGAACCGCGCCCTCGCCTTACGGGCGCAGAACAGCGGGCAAACGGGAACCATTTCACGCCACACCTCCGACTTCCGCAAGTTGCAGGAACAATTGGTTGACCCTGATCCAGCGATACGCAAGTCGGTGGTGATGGAGTTCATCCAGTTTGGTGATAAAGCGGTTGATCCGCTGATTGCGCTGCTGATGGATGAGGACAGCGATGTGCGTGTTCACGCGGCGACGGCGCTGGGTTGGGTCGGTGGGCATGACGCGGTGCAGCCGTTGCTGGTGGCTTTGAACGACGAGAACCAATTTGTCCGGCGGTACGCAGCCCGCGCGTTGTGCTGGGTGGTCGATAAATCGGCGATTGACGGTTTGATCGACGGACTCAAGGATACGGACGGTTACGTGCGGCGGTATGTGGCACGGGCGCTCGGCTGGAGCCAAGATAACCGCGCGATACGCCCGCTGGTGGAACTGTTGATGGTCGAGCAGAGTGAAGATGTGCGGGAATATGCGTTCGCGGCGCTGGCCGATTTGGGCGAACGGAATGTGAAGGTCGCGCGTCCGATTGCGGCAGAGGCCTAGCGATGCGGATTAGTCTGGATGTGGTTGATCTGCTACAGTTACAAGAAATCTGGAGCAGACGACCAATTGTCACGGCTTTTACCCGCCTCGAAAGCCGTTCAACCCCTTTCCCCGTTACCGAAAATTTCGCAATCGAGGATTTGATGCCACGGCTGGCGCGGTTGAAACGTTCACCCGCGTGGTTGAGCCGCCGACCAAATCCGGCGCTGAATGACCCCGCGCGTGTTCCCCTGAGCGATCTTTCCGACGAGTACTTGATCGAAATGTACCCGGACGTTGTACCGGTGGCGAAACGGTCTTCGTTGTTCCAGTCGGTTTATAACTGCTATCTGGTAGCGAACTTTAAAGAGACGGTGATGCGCACGGCAGCGGCTTTACAACTGCTGGCGCGGGTGCGGCAGTTTGAAACGGCTGACCGGCTGGACGCGGGGAATTTACCGGCTGAGGGGTCACCGGAGTGGATACCGCTGACGATTACGGATGAGATTCGAGCGCTCGATGATCGCTATGACGCGGCAGAACCGGGGTCGCCCTCGACCTATGTGGTGGCAGAGGATTTCTGGTCGCTGCTGTTGAAGGCCGAACCGGAACATATCGAAGGGGTGACCCGACTGGCGTTGGAAATGTCTGACGCGGCTTTTTGCTCGGCTTTACGAAACAGTCTACATGACCTGATCGCGCTGGCGCATACGTGGTACCGGTCGCCATCGCTGGTGGGATTGTGTTACATGCAGAAGGATAATAAGGACGCATGATTAAGGTGTTGATGGTGTGTACAGGTAATATCTGCCGTTCACCGATGGCAGAATATGTGCTGAAGGCGATGGTCGAACAGGCGGGATTGAGCGACCAGATTAGCGTAGACTCGGCAGGGATTAGCGCGGAAGAAGTGGGCAATACGGTTCATCACGGAACGGTGAACATTCTGCGGAAGTATGGTATTCAACATGACGGTTTCCGTCCGGCGCGGCAGATTACGGGCGGGGACATTCAAGACTTCGACTACTTGCTGGCGATGGACAGCAGTCACCTTCGTAATTTACAACGGCGGGTTGGGGACAGCAAAGCCAACGTCTCATTGTTCTTGAGCGATGCTGTGAAGTCGGGTGCGGTGACTTATGAGGATGTGCCTGACCCGTGGTACGACGGCAAGTTTGACCTCACGTATGATCTGGTAACGAAGGGCTGCGCGGCTTTTCTACAGCGGCTGCGAGCAGAGCAGGCATTATGACACGTGCGGTATGGTTGACGGATATTCATCTCAATTTTCTCAAACCTGTACAAATCGACAAATTTTACCAACTGGTCAGGGCCTCTAGGCCGAACTACGTGCTGATTTCCGGCGATATTGGTGAAGCGCCGCAGTTACAGTGGTATATGCAGCAGTTGGAATCCCGGCTGCCGTTTCCCATCTATTTCGTGCTTGGCAACCATGATTATTACGGCGCGTCGTTTGCTGATGTTCATACACTGACGAAGGGAATTGTTAGTCGTTCCCAACGACTGCACTGGCTGACGACCAGTGGGGTGGTCGAACTCGCGCCTGACGTTGGCTTGATCGGGCATGAGGGATGGGCGGATGGGAGAGCGGGTGATTATTTCACCTCGAAGGTGCTGTTGAGCGATTACCTTGCAATCCGCGACTTTGTTGGGCTGGACGAGATGCAGCGGTTCAAGCTGCTGAACCAGTTGGGCGATGAAGCCGCGCGTTACATCCACGAGTGGCTGCCAAAGGCACTGGATAAGTATCCACAGGTAATTTTACTGACGCATGTCCCCCCGTTTACCGAGGCGTGCTGGCATGAGGGCGGGATTTCCGACCAAGAATGGCTGCCGCATTTCGTTTGCCAAGCGGCGGGCGAGGCGATGGTTCAGGTGATGGCGGATTACCCTGACCGGCAGCTTACGGTGCTGTGTGGGCATTCGCACGGGCAGGGCAGCGTTCAGGTGCGAGATAACCTGAGGGTGCTGACCGGTGGGGCGGAGTACGGGAAGCCCCAAGTTCAGCAGGTGTTTGAATTTTAGTCTAAAGCCCTCACCCCCAACCCCTCTCCCTCATGGCGAGGGGAGAGCAACGATATTATCACTTACTTTATAATCACTAGTTCTAGATCATTAGACCAAATGCAGATTTTGCACAATTTGCACATTCATCCGCCGAAATGACGGGCGGCACGCTCCCGTGTATCCGCTGAATTGACATTTTGTGGCGGCGGGAGGCTCGGCTGTTCCCGCTGAAATGGCGGGAGTTCAGCGGAATTACGGGAATAATCCGCCGCCATCGCCAATTTGGTCTTTGCATGGCGGCTGTGAGAGAGAAAATTGCCAAAAGGAGTTTCAAGTTTCAAGTTTTAAGTTGCAAGTTACAAGAAAAATACGAAAGCGATTAACCACAGAGACACAGAGATCACAGAGAAATACAAAGCGATTCAAATAAACCGCCAAGTCGCCAAGAGCGCCAAGAAATACACAAGAGAATACAAAATCTATTGTAGCACAAAAATTCGGTTTTGTGCGTTAGAATATCCAAACTTTTGAGGGACGGAAGTCTATTTACCGGTCTGATTTGACCTGTTAAAATGCGATGAACCATTACAGGAGTTCCATCGTGCAATTCGTGTACTATTCCGAGAAAACGGTTTCACAATGTATGCTGGCATTGAACGAACGGCTGCACCAAAAAAGCGGCAAGTTCGATGGTTGGGTCGAGAAGAACGGACGCTTTTCGCTGCGGGTGAGTACGACGGTGCTGAAGCGGTTTTCGCGCACTACGGAAATCAGTGGGAAGGTTGAAAAGGAAAACGGTGTGACGGTGGTGCGGGGCTTTGTCTCCGACGGGGCCGACCCGCGCAGCCGTTATATTATTTACGGGATTCTGGCGGTGGTGGGCGGGGCGCTGGCGTTGGGCGGATACCTGCTGCCGGGTTTGCTGGCGATTGGGGCGATCCTCCCCCTGAATATTCCACTCGAAGGCGACTACTTGAACAGCCAGACGCTGACCGGCGAGATTCAGCGGACGTTGAAGGCGAAGTCGACTCTGCCTGCCGCGCTGCGAAAACCGAAGGCGGAGAAGAAAGAGACGACACGGTCGGCGAGTTCGGGCGGCAAAACGTTTCGGTAGTTTGTAGAAAATGCGGAGAAGATTAACCGCAGAGGCGCTGAGAACGCAGAGAAATACGGAGAATTAACCACAGAGGCACAGAGGACACAGAGAAATGCGGAGATGGATTAACCGCTTCAAACCCCTACGGCAGGCATTGATTGTGGGTGGTGGGCTTGCCAGCGGCAAGCCCCTACGGCAGGGTGAAGATGATGGTTGGTACAGCGCCGTCTGTTGATTAGGGTTTGAAGGTTTGTTTGGGTTTGGGCGGGATTTTGTCGTCCAAGAGCCACCCATGAAGCAGGTCACTTTGGTCTTCACCGCTGACTTCAGAGGCGACGCTGATGAAATCGGCTGTGGTGGCGTTGCTGTACTTGAAACGGTCGTAGTAGGTGCGGAGGATGTCGAAGAAGATTGCATCGCCGACGGATAAGCGGAGGGCGTGTAAGGCCCACGCGCCGCGCAGGTAAACGCCATCGTTAAAGAGGTTATCCTGCGGCGGGTTGGCGGGTGCGGTGGAGCGGCGAGAACGCGCGAGGTACGTGTAGTAAGCGTTCATCTGGCGCAGCAGTTCATTCTGGCCTTCGGAATGTTCCAACCACAGCATACTAAGGTAAGTTGCGAAACCTTCGTTGAGCCAGATGTCCTTCCATTGAGCGAGGCTGACGCTGTTGCCGAACCATTGATGCGCCAGTTCATGCGCGATGACTTCCTCCGCGCCGCTGCGACCGAGGGCGATGTCGCTGCCAAAGAGGATGAGCGTTTGGGTTTCGAGGGCGAAGCTCAGACGAACATCGGCGACGGCTGCACCGGCGGCTTCGAAGGGATAGGGGCCGATAATGGTCTCAAAGTAGGCGATTATATCGGAGAAGTTTGCGAAGGTTTCGGTCAGCTCATCGGTTTTATCCGCCGGAAAGTAGTGGCGAATGGGGAGATCGTGGGGGCCGGCAGCCGTGACTTCGGTAAATTCGGCGATGTTGACGGTCGCCAAGTAGCTCGCCATCTCATCACGCGCTTCCCACGTAAAGGTGGTGGTGGGGTCGTCGTTATCCACCATACTCACAAGCTGACCGTTCGCGGCGGCGGTGTAGGCATCCGGCACAGTGATGATAAAGGTGTAACTGGCTTTGTCGAGCGGGTGATCGTTGACGGGATACCAGTAGGCCGCGCCATCGGGTTCGCTGGCGACGTAAACGCCCGACGGATAGCGCATCCAGCCCCGCGCGAACACATCGTAGTAATCCGAAACATCCTCGCCGGGGACACCATTGTAGCTGACCATGACCTCGAAGGTTTCATCCTGCCGCAGCGGGGTGGCCGGGGTAATCGCGAGTTCGCGTTCCTCACGGGTGAAGGTGGCTTCTGTGCCATCGACCAGCACATGCTCAATGTCGAAGCCGCCGAAATCCAAGTTGAAGGTGATGAGGTCGAGGTTGGCTTTGGCGAGTACGGTGGTAGTAGCCTCGATGTTATTGGTTTCGTCGTCCCAGATGAGGCTGATGGTGTAATGTTCGGCATCGTAGCCACCGTTGCCCAAATCGGGGAAGTAAGGGTCACCGAGGCCGCTGGAACCCGCTTGGGGCGCATCGTCCTGCGCGGCGGCGAACTGAACGGATAGCAATACGGAAAGCACCACGAGAATGGTGAATTTTTTCATCGTCGTTACCTCCAACAGTCACCCAATGTTACCGCTATTCAGGCGTGAGGGCGACACCATGCGGTTGAAAAGCTATCGTCCTCATGTACAATGTGCAAGGCATTAAGTGATGTATAGAGGTGGATTTGCGCGTACAACGATCTTCTCGACGGAATGGGATGCCAATTGGCCTATGCGGCTGTTTGATTGGCGCGTTTGTTATCGTGATGGTGCTGGGCATCGGCGCGGCGGTGGTGTTCTTGCGGATGCCGAGCCTCGCGCTGTGGGTGGCGGGTTTCACGCCGCAGGGCAGCACGATGCAGGTGTTCACGGGGCAGACGAGTGCGCCGCCAGTGCAGTTGGAGAACCCGACAACACCGTCACAGGCCACGGTGAACCTCGGTAGTTCGGGTGTACAGGACTTGCCCGCGTCGAACGTGCAAACCGGCACGATTGACGGCAGCGCGGCGGCAGTCGTATCGTTTTCCGAAGCGGATATTATGAATTTATGTACGCAGCGGACGACCTTCTGCTCGAACAGCAACGCGCAATATAAGAATGTGCGAATTGACTTGCAGCCGAACGGCGGCGTGGTTTATGCCGATGTGAACGTGCCAGAAGTGGGCTTACAGCAAACCATCGGTGTTGTGCTGCGGTTGGATGCGTCGCGGCGGCAGTTCGCGGTGGCGGGGGTGGATATGGGCGGGACACTGTACGGTTTGCCGAGCGGCGAACTGGGGCAGCGGGTACAGGAAGTGGCGGACAAGGCGAATGAACTGCTGCAAGCGGCGAGTTTGAACGCGAGCGGCGGGGTCTATAATTTGGCGGATATTCGGATTGATACCCAATCCATAACTTTTGTGCTGCGGTAAACATGAGCCGAAAACCCCTCGCGGAAGCCCAATGGAAAGCGCTGCGTGACGAGATGCGCCAGTTGATGATCGAGACGGCGCGGCGCGGGCAGTTGATTACGTACTCGGAACTGTGCGCCGAACTGAAAACGGCGTATCTGCATTACCACTCGCCGCAGATTGTGAAGCTGCTGGACGAGATCGGCGCGATTGAGCATGAGGCAGGACGACCGATTTTGCCAGCGGTCGTGGTTGGGAAGCAGAGCGGTATACCGGGGACGGGTTACTTCCGCATCGCGGGGGAGCGACCGGACGCTGAGGGGAGCGCTGACCCAAAGGCGATGTGGGAAGCCGATTTACAAGTGGTTTTTGACTACTGGAGCACACATTAAACATGAAGATCTTAGTCACAGGCGCGGCGGGGCGGTTGGGGGGCAGGCTGCTGACGACACTGGCTGCACGCGGGCATGAGGTCAGCGGGGCGGACATTGTTGGCGAGAACGTGACGCATGTGGACATTGGCGACTTCGAGGCGACACGGGCGCTGGTGGCGGACATTAAGCCAGACGTGGTGATTCATCCGGCGGCGTGGACGGACGTGGACGGCTGCGCGAAAGACCCCGAAAAGGCGATTGCGATCAACGGCTTCGGAACGCAGCATGTGGCGCTGGCCGCAGCGAACGTGGGCGCGGCGGTGCTGTACGTGAGCAGTAATGAGGTGTTCGACGGAAACGGCAGCCGCCCATACCGCGAGTATGATGTGACCAACCCGATTAACCCCTACGGCTACAGCAAGTGGGTGGGGGAACGGGCGCTGGTGAACGTCAACCTGCGTCATTACATTGTGCGAACGTCGTGGTTGTTCGCACACGGCGGGAAGAACTTTATTCAGGCGGTGCTGAACAACGCGGCAGCGGGGAAGCAGCTCCGCATCGTGACCGACGAGGTGGCGAACCCGACCTACAACGACGATCTTGCGGATGCGCTGGGGCGGCTGGTGGAAACCGGACGCTATGGGACGTACCATCTGGTGAACGAGGGCGGCTGTTCGCGGTGGGCGTTCGCGCGCTACTTCCTCGATAAGCTGGGTTACGCGGATACGCCGGTAGAGAAGATTAGCGTTGCCCAATGGCCGCGCACTTCTGTGCCGCCGACGTATGCCAGCCTCGCGAACTTGGCGGGGAAGCACATCGGCATCTCGCTGCGACCGTGGCAAGCGGCGGTGGATGATTTTCTCGTCAAAGAGGGTTTGTTGAAGTGAGAACAAAACCCCTACCCAACCCTCCCCCGTAGTAACAGGGGAAGGCTTCAAACACGCATAATCAGTTCCTTCGTTGAAGAAAATTAAGTTGGAAAACAATCAACAGCAGCCGCAGCACTCAGCACTTTTATCGGTCATCATTCCGAATTGGAATGGCGGGACGTTTTTGCCTACGTGTTTGGATGCGCTCAACCGGCAGACCTACCCGCATATTGAAGTGATCGTGGCGGATAATGCGTCGACGGACGGATCGCAAGCGTTGATCGCCGAGCGGTATCCGGTGGTGAAGGTGGTGCAGCTACCGGAAAATCGCGGGTTTACGGGGGCGTGTAACGCGGGTATACGGGCGGCGACCGGCGACTATATCTCCCTGCTCAACAACGACACCGAAGTGGACGAGGGCTGGGCGGCGGCGGTCATTGAGGCGTTTACCCGACACGGCGAAATCGGGATTGTGGCGAGCAAGATGCTGCTGTTCGACAAGCGTGACCACATCCACACGGCGGGGGATTACTTCACGGTGGATGGTCGGGCGGGGAACCGCGGCGTGTGGCAGGCGGACGAGGGACAGTTCGACCGCGAGGACTACGTGTTCAGCGCGTGTGGTGGGTCGTCGGCTTACCGTAAGACGATGCTCGACCAGATCGGTATCTTAGACGACGATTTCTTTTTCTCGCTGGAAGATATGGATTTGGCGTGGCGGGCGCAGCTCCGTGGTTGGCGCTGTCTTTACACACCTAAAGCCATCGTGTACCATCATTTGTCGGCTACAGGCGGCGGGGTGACGGCGAGTTATTATGACGGGCGGAACCTGATTTTTGTGCTCGTCAAGAATTACCCGACCGCGTTGTGGCGCAAGTACGGTTCGAAGGTGCTGCGGGCGCAGTTCAAGCTGGCGCTGGAAGCCGCACGAGCATGGCGCGGCGCGGCGGCACGGGCGCGTTTACGCGGGATGTGGGCGGGCGTGTGGCAGATCCCCCGCGCATGGCGCAAACGACGCGCGATCCAAGCCGCACGCACGACACCGATTAACGAATTAGAGGCGATGCTTTGGCCGCCACAGTTTTAAGTGACAGCCGAGCGCATTGTTAAGGATAGGATGGAATTGAGCGAACAAAAACCGCCGCTGCTGTCGATTGTCATCCCAGCACACAACGAAGAATTCCGTTTACCCCCCAGCCTTGAACAAATCGATGCCTTCCTCAAGACACAGCCGTATGAGGCGGAAGTGATTATCGTCGAGAACGGCAGCACCGACCGGACGGTTGAGGTATCGCAAGCGTTCGCGGCGACACACCCGTATGTGCGGGTGATCGAGGCGGCGGTGCGTGGGAAGGGGTTGGCGGTCAAAGAGGGGATGCTGGTGGCGAAGGGCGACTTTCGCTTCATCTGTGATGCTGACCTTTCGATGCGGATTGACGACCTGCCCCAGTTTTTACCCCCGCAGACTGGCGACGCGGACATCATCATCGCGAGCCGCGAGGGTAAGGGCGCGAACCGCGTGGGCGAACCGGCATTACGACACTTCATCGGGCGGGTGAATAACCTGATTATTAAGCTGACGGCCGTCAACGGGTTTGAAGATACCCAGTGCGGTTTTAAAATGTTCAGCCGCGAAGCCGCTGAGGATTTGTTCCGTGTACAGCAGATGGTCGGTATCGGCTTCGATATTGAGCTGCTGTTTGTGGCGAAGAAGCGCGGGTATAAAATTAAACAGGTGCCGATTACGTGGTACTTTGATGCCGACAGCCGGATGCGGTTAATCGGTGACTCGCTCAATTTGTTGGTGGAGATCTGGCAAATTCGTCGGAATTGGTTCTGGGGTGTCTATGCCAAACGAGAAACGCGCTAGTGTGACGGCGGGGCTGTACAACGAACACGCCTGTTGGACGGTCGGCTGCCGGTACGTAGTGGGTATTGATGAGGTCGGGCGTGGGACACTGGCGGGGCCGGTGGCAGCGGGGGCGGTATGCTTGCCGCATGACCGTGATGATCTGTTGACGGTGCTGGAAGGTGTGCGCGACAGTAAGCAGATGACACCCCGCCAACGGGAACGATTGGCGGAGAACATCAAGCAGACGGCGGTGAGCTGGGCGACCGGAAGCGCGACCAGCCGCGAAATTGACGAACACGGCATTGTACGGGCGACGCTGCTGGCGATGAACCGCGCCATGTCTGCGCTGGATGTCCAGCCGGATTATCTACTGCTGGATTCAATCAAGTGGGATGATCTGACGCATGTGCCGTATCAGAGCATGGTACGGGGTGATTCGCTCTCCTTGAGCATCGCGGCGGCGAGTGTGCTGGCGAAGGTGTGGCGGGACGATTATATGCGCCAGCTTGACGACACGATTCCACATTATAACTTCGGGCAGCATAAGGGCTACGGCACGGTGCGGCACCTCGCGGCACTGCGCCAGCACGGCGCGAGCGCGGAACACCGCCGGACGTTCGCACCCGTTCGTAATTTGTCCGGTGGGGTAGCGGTGTGAAGCTGGCACTCGTCCATGATTGGCTGAACCAGATCGGCGGCGCGGAAGATGTGCTGGATACACTGGTGAATCTGTATCCTGATACTCCCCTTTACACGAGCATCTATGCGCCGGAACTGATGCCCCCCCACTACCGACAATGGGATATTCGAACGCTGTGGCTGGATAAGCTGCCGGGTATCCACCAACATCATCAGCCGTATCTGCCGATGTATCCGTTGGGCTGGGGCAAGCTCGATCTCTCCGATTATGACGTGGTGTTGAGCAATAAGAGTGGCTTCTGCCACGGCTTCCAATTTGGCGACAATACGCTGCATATTTGCTACTGCCTCGCGCCGACGCGCTATGTGTGGCAGCTTGAGAATTATGTCGCGCGTGAGGGCTTAGGGAAGGCGGTTCTCGCGGGGCTGCGCCCGTTGGTGGCGGGGTTGAAGCGCTGGGATTATGCGGCGGCACAGCGGGTACAGCACTTTATCGCCATTTCGAGCGATATTCAGCAGCGCATCAAGAGTTATTACGACCGCGATTCGGTGATTATCTTCCCACCGGTGGATACAACCCGTTTTCAACCTGTGCCAGCCAGCGAGGTTGAGGATTATTACCTGATCGTGTCGCGGTTGATCCCGTACAAGCGGATTGATCTGGCAGTGCAAGCGGCGACGCGCTTGGGTGTGAAGCTCAAGATCGGCGGCAAGGGGCGCGACATGGAACGGCTGCGGGCGATGGCGGGGCCGACGGTCGAGTTCCTCGGTTATGTGCCGGATGACGAACTGCCAACGCTCATGGCGCGGTGCAAGGCGTTCCTGTTCCCCGGCTTCGAGGACTTCGGGATTACGCCCGTACAAGCCGAGGCGGCGGGGCGACCCGTGATTGCCTACGGCGCGGGTGGCGCGTTGGATACGGTGATACCCGGACAGACGGGCGAGTTATTCAACGAACTGACGGTGGACAGTCTGGTAAACGTCATGCAGGGGTTTGACGCGACACGGTATAATCCTGACGGGATCCGGCGACATGCGTTACAGTTTGATACGCGAGTCTTTAATGAGCAGATTTCGGCGTTCGTGGATACGCAGTGGCAGAACTTTCAAGCAGCCAAGCGTGTTGGTGTAAAATGATTGGAAGCTAGTGGAGACTATTATGACCTTCCAAGAAATTATCGAAGAAATTCAGCACCTATCCGTAGATGAGCGCAAAACACTCATGATGATTATTTCTGATTCACTTGATGAAGTGAAAGAACATCGAATGTTGGAATTTCAAGGCATCGGCAAGGGTTTATTAAATGGGGTAGATGCACAAGACTACGTAAACACCCTGCGATATGAACAGGTAAACGACTAATATGGAACTGATTTTGTTTTTTCGAGTACTGCTCCGGCGCTGGTGGTTGGTGGTTATTCCGGTCGTGGTGGTAGCGGCGGTTGTTATCCCACAGTGGCTGCGGGAACGCTCGACGGCGGGCGGCGGCTTCAGCGTGACCCTGCGCTACACGGCTTCGCAGTCGGCGGCGAACGTCACCCCGCGCGATGGAGATTATCAGGACGTATGGTTGGCTTCTGAGTTAGCCGTGAACGCGCTGACCGACTGGGTACGCAGCGGCACGTTTAAGGACGAAATCGGGCAGCAGGTGAGTGACCTTGATATGGCGGCGCTGGGCGTGGCGGCGGATAACAAGCGCAGCGTCGGGCAGCTTGTTCTGGCTTACCCTGATGAGGCGGGGCTAGAGCGCATCACACAGGCGGCGATGGACGTGCTGATGAACCGCGCACAGGCTTACTTCCCGCAGTTGGGCGGGCAGTCGGCAGCCGTGACGTTCCTCGACGCGCCGGTGACTGCCCCCGCGCCGCCCGCGATTGCGAACCGCTTTGAGCCGTTTATCCGCATCGGTTTGGCGCTGCTGGCGGGTATCGCGCTGGCGTTCCTGTGGGAATATCTCGACCCGTTTGTCTACCGCAAGGAACAGGTTGAGGCGATGGGTTTGCCCGTGCTGGCGCGGATACCGAAGAAGTGAAGTTGTAGTGAGGGTTTGATATTCACCCTCACCCTAAATCCCTCTCCCTCAGGGCGAAGGACTTGCTGTTAGCTTGGGGTTTCGTCTGATTGGTAGGCTTCTTCGGTGTTGGGGTAGTTGGCCTGTAGCTCCTGCGAGTGGAAGTACCACGCGGCGACGAGTGTGATACCACTGAACACGCCGCCCAGCAGCACACCGACGATGACCGCCTGAATGGGCAGGTTGTTCTGGGCGAGGGATACCAGCACCATTAGAATGATGCTGAGGCCGATGCCAACGGCTGCCGTCAGCATGGGCGAGAACCAACTCCGGCGAATGGATAAGTACATTCCCGCGAGGACGAGCGCGAAAACCGCAAATATGAGTAATGATGTCCCTTGCATCGTGTTTCCTCCTTACAATGCGCGTAAGATCGCCCGAACAGGTGAGGCACAGGCCAAGTCGAGTTTGAGTGGCAGCGCGACGAGTTCATAATCCCCATCCGGCACACCACGCAGTTGAAGCGTTTCTATATTGACCATTCTATACCTGTTCAGCGCGTGGTGGCATAACAATTCTTTACTATTAAAGTCGTCTACGGAAGGGGAATCGAGTCCTATAAGGACGATGCCCAAGCCGTGCAGCCACTCGATCAGTTCGACACTGAGGTAGGGAAACCCGGTCGGCCATTGGTCATCGGGCAGGTCACTGACGTGGCTGTGGATGAGCAGCCGTTCCGCGCCAGTGAGGTCAACGTGGGCAAAATCTGAGGGGAGCAGGCCACCATCGCGGCGGGTGACGGTGACGACCTTAGCACGCCCGATGTACGAGTCGAGGGGCATGTCGATAGGGTGTTCGCCATTGGCTTCGTAATGGTAGTAGGCATCGGCGTGGGTTCCGGTGTGGGCGCTAATTTCCAGCGTCACGAGGTTGACCGAACCGCCTTCGGCGATTTTGACGAGTGGTTTTACGCTGTAGGTGGTGTCGCCGGGCCAGACGTGCAGGTTCGGGGTAACGGGGCGGGTGATGTCGTAGATCAAGGAACAGTCTCCAGTAAGTAGTTGTCAGTCAACAGTTATCAGTTTACAGTCTAGCAGATTTGACAGCGACCATATGAGCCTAAAATTCGCATTGGAGAGGGACATGGCAAACTTATTTGATTTGACCGGGAAGGTGGCGATTGTTACGGGCGCATCACGCGGGATCGGGCAGGCCATCGCCGAGCGTTACGCGGAACAGGGCGCGAAGGTGGTCATGAGCAGCCGGAAGCAGGAAGGGCTGGACGTGGTGGCGCAGGGCATCACCGAGAAGGGCGGCACGGCGCTGGCGATAGCCGCCCACAACGGGCAGAAGGAAGCCTTGCAAGGGTTGGTACAGGCGGCGGTGGAGGCGTTCGGGCGGGTGGATATTCTGGTGAACAACGCGGCGACGAACCCCCATTTTGGCACGTTATTGGAAGCCGAGGACAGCCTGTGGCAGAAGACGATTGAGGTCAACATCATGGGCAATGTGTGGCTGACGCAGGCGGTGGTTAAGCACATGAAGGCGCAGGGCGGCGGGAAGATCATCAACGTGGCCTCGATTAACGGGCTGCGACCGGGGCGGATGCAGGGCATCTACAGCATGACGAAGGCGGCGATGATTAACCTGACGCAGACGTTGGCGATGGAGCTGGGGAGCGAAAATATTCAGGTGAACGCGATAGCGCCGGGGTTGGTGCAGACCAAGTTCGCGAGCGCGATCTGGGCGAACGAAGATTTGCTGGGCGAGATTGTGAACCGGACACCGGTGGGGCGCATCGGTCAGCCGGACGACATCGCGGGGATGGCGGTGTACTTGGCTTCGGGCGCGTCCGGGTTCGCGACAGGGCAGGTGTTTGTGGTGGACGGTGGGGTGACGCTGGGGAGTATTTAGGAGTACTGAGTACTGAGTGCTGAGTGCCGAGTACTGAGTACCGAGTACTGAGTGCCGAGTACTGAGTAACAATACAAGATAAGACGAATCGCCAAGCGCGCCAAGTGAAGGCGGAGAAGGCCAAGCGGTTAGCATACGAGATTCGTTAGTTATCAAAGTTATTTTGCAGCAGCAATTAACAGGGTTCGCTGCTGCAACGTTTGCTGCTGCAACGTTTGCTATTTGGCACGCATCCGGTTGCCTTTGGCGTTGTGTTCGAGTTCCACGAGGCCGAGGGCTTCCATCAGCGGGGGCATGTACATGCCGAAGCGACCGCGATAGCCTTTTTTGAGGCCGTACCAACCGCCGACCGGGTTATCCGATGAGCGACCCCACGCTTCGACCGTGCCTTCTTTCGCGTCCTTTTGCTCGTCGGCGCTGCCAAGTTCCATCCAATCGCCGTGCTTTTTGAGCATCGCGTGCAGGTCGTTGATGGCGCGTAGGTCGTAGTGCAGGACGGTTTTGCCGACGGTGCAGACGAGGATCGGCGGGTCGTGGGTTTCGTCCTTATACATGGTGTATTCGGATGTGCCGGGTGGGGTTTTTAGCTGCCACGGGTCTTGTTTGGTGCCGCTACCTGCTGTCATTGCTGCCTCCAATATTCGGAAAATGCTTCAAATTCGTCAAATTCAGAACGTCGATTTTCGAAGATTCTGAATGAGCAGCGGTGAAATGTTGCTGTTGATGCTGTTGTTGCAGTTGAGAATCGCGACATTTGCAACTTTTGAGCGAGCAACTGCGAAAAGCTGCGAATACTGCAACTGCGAGAGTCTATTTTGTGGCGGCAGTGGCGGCGGCGGCAGTAGAGCGCCATTTAGTAGTCAATAGTCTTTAGTCGGCAGTCATTCGCTTAAGGCAAAAGCGGTTTATGTCGGAAATGTCGTCAGTGTCGTCAGTGTCGTCAGTGTCAGACTGACATTTGATGATGTTATGGTCTGTCTACAGGCGAAATCGTTTATAGAATCAGTGTAGAACAAAAAGTCTAAATTGTCAAGCGCGTAAATTTTGGGTAGGACTACTTTAAGTGGTGGATGATTATTTTAAGCCCTCACCCTAAATCCCTCTCCCTCAGGGCGAGGGACTTTAAAGACTTTTATGGTTCATTTTGCGATGAAATAGACACAAAATGAATTTCCACCGTTTAGTGCGGTGCTACCAAATTTTGTGCAAATTAGAGATGAAATGAGGGAGACACGAATGGTCGGCAAGCGGTACGGTACTGGAAGTTGCAACAATCCCTATCCTCGCCTAGTGTTGTCCCAGAGCTTGCTCACTTGTTCGCCATTGTCATTTTTCGCGCCTTTCGTGACCTATTCTTTTTCGCTCACATGGCTCTTTATTTGCACAAAATTTAGGAAGTTGGAGTCTGGTTTGAAATGATGATAAACTAGATTAGTCGTATGCCCTGATGAGTTGAGGTACCACATATGTTTTCTACTCCTCAAACTGAGATTGTACCCATCGAAATGCGTGATGGTGTCATCCGTGTAGGTGGTACACGGGTTACGCTCGATACTGTGGTTAATGCGTTCAACCGGTCGATGTCGGCAGAAGAAATCGTTATTGCATATCCTGCCCTCGGATTGGCAGATACTTATGATGTGATCGCATTTTATCTGCGGCACCAAGAAGAAGTCGATCACTATATCCACCAACGGGAAGAACGCGCCGAAAAAGTTCGACATGAAGTAGAAGCTCGTCACCCCGAAATGGTTGGCATCCGAGCACGTTTGCAAGCACGGCTCGATAAGCAAAAACGAGAGTAAGTTCATGCAGTTTGCGGCGGATGAAAATTTCGATAACCGTATTTTGCGCGGCGTACAGCGCTTAAACCCTGATTTTGATTACATTCGTATTCAAGATACTGAAATAGCAGGTATTGATGATCCAAGTCTTTTAGACTGGCTTGCAAAAGAAGATCGCATCTTGCTGACGCATGATGTCGAAACGATGGTTGGTTTCGCCTATGAGCGAATAGCAAATGGATTACCGATGCCGGGAGTGTTTGAGATTCGTGACACCGTGCCCATACTAGTGGCGATACAAGAACTAATCCTCATCATTAGTGCGAGTGACCCCGATGAGTGGAAAGATAAAGTGACCTATTTACCTTTCCGGTAAAATCTGGAATGGGTTGAACGTAAAAGGGCGAACACATTGGTTCGCCCTTTTATTTGATGCGTTGAGTAATTAATTCGGGGAGGCGGAAGCGGCGGCGAGGCGGGCGGCGTACTGACGCTTGTAGTATTCGAGATACTCGCCACTCTTGATCTTGCGCCACCATGACTCATTGGTGCGATACCAGTTGACCGTGTTTTCGACGGCGGCATCAAAGTTTTCCGCGTCGTAAAGGCGCTTCCAACCGAGTGCTTTGAGCTTATCGGCGTTCATGGCGTAGCGGCGGTCGTGGCCTTCGCGGTCTGGCACGTACTTCAGCAGGGTTTCCGGCTTATTGAGGTGCTTGAGCATCAGCCGGATAACATCAATATTGGTCTGCTGGTTTTCACCCGCGATGTTATATGCCTCCCCCGCCGTACCCTTGAGCAGCGCGGTTTCAATTCCACCCGCGTGGTCTTCCACATGCAGCCAGTCGCGCACCTGCATCCCGTTGCCATAGACAGGCAGCGGACGGTCGTCGATGGCTTCCGAGATGAAGAAGGGCATCAACTTTTCGGGGTACTGGTAGGGGCCGAAGGTGTTGCTGCCTCGGGTGACAATGGTGTTCATGCCGTAGGTGACGTGGTAGGCGCGTACCATCAGGTCGCCACCGGCCTTGCTGGCGGAGTAGGGGCTGTTGGGTTTGAAGGGGTCATCTTCGAGCGAGAAATGATCGCCTTCGATGTCGCCATACACTTCATCGGTGGAAACGTGCAAGAAGCGTTCGATGCCGTGCTTCTGGGCGGATTCGAGCAGGATATGTACGCCGACGGTGTTCGAGTTGATGAAGGCATCCGGCGAGAGAATGCTGCGGTCAACGTGTGACTCGGCGGCGAAGTTGACAACGGTATCGACACCGTGCGTTTCGTAGGCGCTCATGACGGCTTCGCGGTCGGCAATATCACCTTGCACAAACTGGAAGTTGGACGCGCCGCTGACAGGCAGCAGGTTATCCATATTACCGGCGTAGGTCAGCTTGTCGAAGGCGATGATGTTAAATTCGGGGTGGCTCTTGGTCATGCGGCGGACGAAGCAGCTACCGATAAAGCCCGCGCCGCCGGTAACGAGAATATTTTTCATAAGGGTGATGCTCCTTGTTTACCCGAAGGGCAAGTCAGCACCTTGCCCCTACATCGGATCAATATAGCGCTAATTTAGGCGATAGGGCTTGCTTCCACCTTGCTGGCGGGTGAAGCGGGTTCGGTGGTGGCATTCGGTGTCGGGGTTGGCACGGCTGCGGCTTCTGCGGCCTTTGCCAGCGGAGCCAGCACGTACTTCTCAACGGCTTCTGCCACGCCATCCTCGTCGTTGGTCTTGGTGGTGACGTTGGCGATGGACTTGACATGCTCGCTGGCATTGCCCATCGCGACACCGATCCCCGCGAGTTCGAGCATTTCGACATCATTTTCGCCGTCGCCGAGCGCCATCACCTGACTGGCGGGGATGCCCATCTCCTTGAGCAGCACCTTGAGTGCAGAACCTTTGGACGCGCCGGTGGGCAGCAGTTCGAGTTCGTCGGGAATGCCTGCCGAGAGCAAGCGTGTGCCGGTGTCGATCTGCATACTGAGCTGCCAGCGCAGGGCTTGCACACGGCGCGGGTCGTGGGGATAGAAAATGATGATTTTGTTGACCGGCGTGGTTTCGAGAATATTTTGCAGTGGGCCGACGGCTTCCGGCATCGGTTCGTGGAAGTAGGTGGTCAGCTCTTGCATACGCTGGGTCAGCTTGCGGACGAGGATGCGCGTGCCGCTGTACACGCCGACGATGTAGCCTCGATCTTCGGCGTAGGTGATGACCTGCCGCGCAGTCACTTTGTCGATGACCTGCTGACTGTGAACCGTGCCGTCGCTGTTAAAGGTGATCGTCCCCTGATTGTAGATGCCGGGGGTGTTCGTGCCGAGGCGCTTGACGATGTGGCGCGAGGACAGGAAGGTTTTGCCGGTGGCGATGATGACGCGGATGCCCTTAGAGAGGGCGGTTTTCAGCACCGTCTCGGTGCGTTCGGTCATTTCGTGGTTGCTGTTGAGCAGGGTGCCGTCGAGGTCGATGGCGATCAGTTTAATGGGCTGCGTGATTGTTATTTCGGTCATAGTTCTCACAAAAGATAGTGCGTAGGTGACGCACAGGACTGACTAGGGAAGTTGGGGGAGAATATAGGGAACCCTCACCCCATAGCGCCTTCCTTGCGACAAGCTCAGTACGGCGCTTACCCTCTCCTCATGGCGAGGGGAATAGATGCGGAATGGTCTTAGACCATTCCCTACGTGTTGAGATGGCTGCTGCCTCTTATTATGCCACAGTGCTGGATTAAACGACCCACAAATTGCTGTGGTCGCCGATGTTCATCTTGAGCGCCTTCGGTTTGTCGTCGCTGCGGCGGACGACCGCGTGGCGACCGACGAGGCTGTCTTGAATGCGCGTGCCGATGTCGGCGATGGTGCTGTGCTCAAGGACGATGCTGCGTTCGATTTCGCAGTTCTGGATGGTGACATGGTGGTAGATGCTGGTGAACGGGCCGATGTAGCTGTTCTCGATGATGGTGTTCTCGCCGATGATGGTCGGGCCGCGAACGACGCTGTTAATGATCTTCGCGCCGCTTTCGATGGTGACGCGGCGGTCAATTTGGGCGTTTTCGACGGTGGCATCGACTGCGATACCGGGGACGAGTTCTTCCAGCACGAGGCTGTTGGCTTCGAGCATATCGGTCGGCTTGCCGGTGTCGATCCACCAGCCCTTGTGGACGTGGGGGAACACGCGCTTGCCCGCATTGACCAACCATTGAATCGCGTCGGTGATTTCGAGTTCGCCACGCTTGGAGGGCTGAATGCTGTTGACGGCTTCCCAGATGGAGGGGTCGAACATATAGATGCCGACGAGGGCAAGGTTGCTGGGCGGGTTCTTGGGCTTCTCAATCAACTGCTCGATGCTGCCGTCGTCGCGCAGCTTGGCGACCCCGTAGGCGGTGGGGTTCTCGACTTCTTTCAGCACGATCTGGCTGTTCCAATCGCTCTTGGCGAAGTCGCTGATGAGCTGGGTGATGCCGCCCTGAATGACGTTATCACCGAGGAACATGACGAAGCGTTCGTCGCCGAGGAAATCGCGCGAGATTTTGACGGCGTGGGCGAGACCATCGGGGCTTTCCTGCGGGATATAGGTGATCTTCACGCCCTGCTTGCTGCCGTCGCCGATGACTTCCTGAATCTGCGGGCCAGTTTGCCCGATGACGATGCCGATTTCATCAACACCCGCATCACGAATGGACTCGATCACCCGCACGAGGACGGGCTTATTGGCAACCGGAATCAACTGCTTGGCGTTGGTATAGGTCAGGGGATACAGCCTTGTTCCCTTGCCGCCGCTTAAAATCAGTCCCTTCATGTGGTTCATCCCTCATTTTCTTATACAGACAAAGGTAGGGGCGCATAGGTGTGGTACGTGTACACAATAGCGTGGTGGGTGAAGTTTTGAGAAAACGGACGCGATGTATCGCGTCCCTACATGAAGATTTAAGGGAGATAATCTCCATTTTATGTTCGTTGTAGGGACGGCATATATGCCGTCCGTTCTGCTTAACACACTTACCACGCTGTTATGTGGCGGTATCATGGTTGTGCGCCCCTACGAGAAAACATCATCTCTCTATTATTACCCGATTCGACCTTGCAAGATGCCAAAGATTACGATGATAAGGAACAAGATGCCGAACGCCCACACCCAGCGCGTACCGCCGGTCATGGGTGGCAAGGCTTGTCGCGAAGGCGTGTTCTTCGGCAGCTTTTCCCACGCGGTTTGGGGGTCGTCGTCTGGCGGCAGGTCAGGGTTCGACATGCGGTTTAACTGCCTGCGTACGCGGGCTGTAGTAACGCTTGAGCCAGCCGCACAAACCATCGAGGCCGGGGAACAACACGCGCTCGGTGATGTTGATGAGGTCGAGCTTGTCGCGCACTTCCCACTTAAGCGCGGCGGGAATAATGATGCGCTGGAAAATCTCCGGCTTATCGGCCATCCATTGGTCAAGCACGGCAGTCGGGCTGGACATGGTAGAGAACAGCGCGTACTGGTTGGTGATGCGGTCATCGAGGTTGGGTGGGTCGAAGAACAGCACGAACGGGTCGGGCGAGAGGTTGTCAAACTCGGCGAGGGTGCTGGAGACGCGGCCCAGCATATCCACCTGAAAGAAGTTGGCGGACTGCTCACTGAGGACGGCGCGGACTTTAGGCGGCATCCACTGTTGGATCTTCCGCACATCGACGCACCAGATCGCACCATCGACGACGATTTTGTCGAGGTTGATGGTGGCGAAGTGCATGGCGACGTAGGCCGAGTTCGTCCAGTCGAGCAGGCGGGTGGGCAGGCCGTGATGCTGGGCGACGGCGAGCCAATTCCAGATCGAGTCGCCGGGGCTGGTGTCGCGGTGGGCGTACTTCTTGAAGTTGCGGAGTAATGCACCTTCCAACTGAGCATACGGGCCGCCGAGCCGGATGAGGCTGGTTTTCAGGTCGTAGTCGGTATCCGAAAGGCCGCGAAAAGCGTAGGGGGTGCGGTAGCGACCGAGTTCTTCATCCCACGCTTGGTAGAAGATCACATCGTTGAGTTCCGCCCAACTGGAAACGCGAATATCCTTCGGGGTTTGCATGACGCTGCCTACTTGTACTCGCCGCTGACACTTTCCTTAGGCGCATTGCTGAGGACTGCGCCGAGGATGCGGACGTGGACACGTTCGAGGGCTTCGCGGGCGCGGACGGTGTGTTCGCGGCGGGTGTGGCCGGCACGCACGACCAGCAGCACGCCGTCGAGCTTGGCACCCAGCAGGGCGGCATCGGTGGCGGCGAGGACAGGCGGCGCGTCGAACAGGATGTAGTTGGCGCGGGCTTTGAGTACCCCGATCAGGGCGTTCATGCGCTGGCTGCTGAGGATGTCCGCCGGATTGGGCGGCAGCGGGCCGGTGGGCAGCAGTTGCAGCCCCTCAACACCGGTGTTCACCAGCGGCGGGGTGGACATCGCCGTGTCCTCGATCATCATGGTCGTCAGGCCGCGGTCGTTGGGTACGCCCCAGATGTCGTGCTGGCTCGGCTTCCGTAGGTCGGCATCCACCAGAATGGTTTTGTTGCCGCTCTGGGCGAAGGTGACGGCGAGGTTGGCGAGCGTGGCGCTTTTGTCGTCGCTGTTGGCGGTGCTGGTGAGCAGCAGTGTGTGCAGTGGATTTTCGACACTGCTAAACATGAGATTGGTACGCAGGCTGCGGAAGGCTTCGGCAGCGGCGGCGCGTGGGTCGGTCAGGGTGATGAGGTTTACATTCGGCATTCGTTATACCTATTCGTGTGCAAGGGTTTCGTCATCGTATTTCGATTTTTGGAGCAAGGAAGGGTCATAAACGCTCCCTACAGTATTAGTTGTTGTCGGGTATGGCAGCGAGTACGGGAACATCAATCGTGCGCTCAAGGTCTTCGCGGCGGCGGATGACGCTGCTTTCTAGGAATTCCAGCACGAAGATAATGATCGCGCCGAGGATAACCCCCAAGATCGCACCAGCGGCGGCGTTGATGGTCGGGCGCGGGCGGTTGAGTTCGTACACGGGGTCGTCTTGCAGCAGGGCGTTCACTTGGTCGGCACGCTGCACCTTCTGGTTTTCGGCGTTGCGGAAGATCACCAACTGTTCGCCCCATGCTTTGGCGACACGGTTTGCCATTTCACCATCAGGCAAGTCGACCGAAATTTTAATGGAGATGGTCAGCGTATCCGCCACGACATCCACCGCGCCTTTCAGGGCTGCTGGTGTCATATCCAATTGCAGTTGGTCAATGACTTTCGCGGCAGTGTAAGTGCTGTCCAATAATAAGCTGTAGTTGTTGAGCAGTTCCTTACTGGAAATGGTCAGGCCGTTGTCGCTGCGGGCGGGTTGAATCAGTACCGTTTGCACCGAGCGGTAGATAGGCTGCTGCTGCTTGGCGAGGAAGTACGCACCGGCGGCGGCTAACGCGGCGAGCAGTACGATAATCCACGCGCGGCGAATGAAGATACGTCCATATTCAAGTAAGATCATAGGTCGGCAAACTCCTGTTAGCGGTGAGCCGTTCACGATTGGCTGTTAGCGTGGTCAGAAATGATCTGTCACCGACTACCGCGTATTCAAACGGTGCGATTGTACCACGTCCTACAACATCCTGTAGGGCGCATTCCCACCGATTAAACGCTGAAACAGGTTTAGCCGAGGGAGAGCCGGTCAAATTGAGCATCAGTAAATCGGGTGCTGATGGCGGATAAGGTTATCCTCTCGGTCGGATGAATATACTCCGGCGCGATTTCAGCGAGGGGCAGGCAGACGTGAGCGAAGCGGGGAATGTCGGGGTCGGGGACACGCCACGGTTTCTCGCCGTAAGTGAACGCTTCTTCATTCCATAAGGAGATGTCGAGGTCGATGGTACGCGGCGCGTTCTTGTTATTCGGGTCGCGTACGCGCTTGAGTTCGCGCTCGATCCAATCGAGGATCTCATGTTTGAGCGAGAGAATGTCTAAGTCGGTGGTGACTTTAACAGCCGCGTTCAGGAAATCCGGCTGATCGGTGAAGCCCTGCGGCGGTGTGCGGTAGGCGTGGGATACGGCGCGTAAAGTCGTGCGCTGGCCGAGTAGTTCAACGGCGCGGCGCAGGTTGGTTACAGGGTCGATGTTCGAGCCGAGTGAGATATAAGCGGTCGAGGGGTTAGCGGAAGTCATCAGCCGTCCGTTCGATGACCACACCCACGCTGTCCGAAAAGCGCAGCGCACCGGGTTTATGGACGCGCACCTGCACCCACGGCGCGGCGTGATCAACCACGACGATACGGGCGATGGCAGCGGCGAGTTTCTCAACCAGCGCGTAGTGCGAAGCCTCGACATGGGTGATGATGGCTTTGGTCACGGTGCGGTAGTTGAAAGCATCCTCAGGCTTATCGGTTTCACCTGCTAGCCGCATGTCGGTTCCAATGCGGAGGGTGATGACGACATCCTGCTTGTCTTTGAGTTCGTGCTGGCTAAAGCCGATGATGCAGCGCAGGCGAAGATTATCAATTTCAATCATGTCGTAGGCGTTCGGCATAAGATGACTCCTCGATGAGAATGGCGTAAGTGTAACAAAACTCAGGCCATCTGGACTATACAATAGTTCCGAAACGATAGTGAGAAATGGATATGAAAGTCGGTAGTAACCGCTGAGATTTCGGACTATTAGGCAAGAAATACCCTATAATAGATGTACAAAAGCTAGACAAAAGGGGAACAGGATGTATAGTAAACAAATTGACGAACATAAAATCGCCGATGCTCACGCATCGACTGAGATTGATGCCAAAATGAAGTCGAAAGACTTTTTGCGGATCTTCGAACTCGGTTTGCCGCCGGTTGACGGCAGCCGGATTGAGCAGGCAACGACTGAAATCCTGACGGCGGTGGGTGAAGACCCGAACCGCGAAGGCTTGCTGAACACCCCGCACCGTGTCGCCAAAATGTATACCGAACTCCTCAGCGGCTACCGTACCGACCCGATTAAGTTGATTAACAACGCGATCTTCGATGTCGAGTACGATGATATGGTGATAGTGAAGGACATTGAGTTCAGCAGCTTGTGCGAACACCATATGCTGCCCTTCATCGGTCACGCGCATGTGGCCTATATCCCGCGCGGCAAGGTCATCGGCCTGTCGAAGATCCCGCGTATCGTGGATATGTTCGCGCAGCGCTTGCAGGTGCAGGAACGCATGACGCGGCAGATCGCCAACTTCATCAACGAAGTGCTTGACCCGCTGGGCGTGGCGGTTGTCGTGGACGGTAAGCATATGTGCTCGATGATGCGCGGCGTGGAAAAGCACGACTCCAGCATGACCACCAGCACCATGCTCGGCGCGTTCCGCTCGAACCAATCGACCCGCAATGAGTTTATGGCGCATCTGGGGCGCGTGCAGATCAATTCCGGCATCTAGTCATCGTACCTTCTGAATCAAAAGCGCCTGTTACTGCTGACAGGCGCTTTTTTGTTGGGTGGATAACGGCTTTAGGCGTTGGCCGCGAGGCGGGTGTTCACGTCCTTGACGACCTGCTTCAGCACGTCGTAGGGCTGTGCGCCGCTGACGAGGTACTTCCCCGCGAAGATCATGGCGGGGACACCTTGTAAGCCCATCCCCTGCGCCTGTGTAATGTCGGCAATCACCTGATGCAGGTAGGCGGGTGTTTCGAGCGCGGCGGCGAAGGCTTCGCGGTCGAGGCCGACACTTTCCGCTACGTCTTGCATCACGTCAAGCTGCTCGATGTCGCGGGCTTCTTCCCAGTAGGCGCGGTACATGGCATCGTGGTACGCCTTACCGGCACCCTGTTCCTCGGCGAACTTCGCACCGATGAGCGCGGGACGGCTGTCGATGCCGAACGGCCCGCGGTTGATGGTGATGCCGTAGCGTTCGAGCGCCATCGCATTAAACTGCGGCTGCCCGTCCTCGATGCGCTTGCGGTATTCCTCCGGCATAGGCGGTGAACCCTTCGGGCGCAGTTCGTAGGAACGGCGGACGATTTCAATCTCATTCGCAGCTTCGAGCTTTTCGAGGCTGGTGGCGGCTAAATAGCACCACGGGCAAACAAAGTCCGACCATACGTCGACGCGGACAGGGGTATCAGTCATATGAAATTCCTTCGTGAAATAGCGATGTTATAACCTGTTTGATGCCCGTAAACAGGCTTGTCTTACTCGTCAATTGGCGCTTTGAAGTCGTAGATGCCGTCACGGATCGCCCAGCGCTGGTTGGTGCGTGTGGAAACCAGCGTGTCACCTTCCTTAACGAGTTCATCACCGGAACCGGGGGCGACGAACAGCGAGTCGGTTTCAAGGTTGTTGGGTGACGCGCCCGTAGCCGTGTTCAGCGTGAAGATACTCGGTGTGTAGTGGAAACCGGAATGCTGCAAGATGCCGTCTAAGCCAGCGAGCAGCGTGGCCGGTAGGTGATTTTTCAACGCGCCGACGCGGAAGAACGACACCGGCATACTGCGCTCGGTGTTAAAGCCCGCCCCCGCGAGCCGCTGCTGCATGTACACCGGATGGAAGTCGAAGTTGAGTTCGACAAACTCGACCGGCTGGAGGTCGTTCGGGTCCCACGTTTGCAGCCCGCGTGAGTAGCGGTACATGGCCTTGAGGTTGCGCTTGTTGGCGTATTCGAGGATGAGCTTGCCATCCGGCACGAGGACACGCCGCACCTGCCGCAGCGCCACGTTGACATCGGCGATGTGGTGGATGACGCGGATGATCGTCACACCGTCGAACACACCCGCGCGGAAGGGCAGTTGGTAAGCATCCGCCGCCACATAAATATAGCGCCCGCTGCGACCGAGCTTTTCCTGCGCGTATTGCAACTGCGAGAAGGAATAATCGACCAGCACAACCTGTTCGTACATATGGTACTCGTTAGTCAGCCGCCCGAAGCCCGCGCCCAATTCGAGCAAGCGTCTGCCATTCTTGGGCAGCATCCGGCGCAGGGCGATGCGCTCGACCTGATCTTCGTAGTCGCGGCCTTTGCCCTCCCAGAATTCGGTGCGGTAATTGGACCCTTCGTAGTCACAGATGGGAGGCCGAATATCAGGCTTGGTCATACATTCCTCTTTTAACCAACCAGCGTACTGCTGCTTCCGAACCCCTTCATTATAAGCCAAACGTGGCAGGGGTGAGAGTCCATGTGTCGTCAATTCTTATGAAAAGAGGCGCAGGTTGATGCGCCTCTCTCGTTAACAGGTTTACCCGCCGGGGGTGGCGACGATGCCGAGATCACCACCGCCGGGGATGGGCGTTGCCGGTATTTCGCCGGTGGGCTGCTGCCCCGTGTCGCCGGTGTCCGTTATCGGCGGGTTGGTGGTGTCGGTCGTTGTCGGTGGCTGCTGCCCGCTGCCCTGCTTCGACGGGCTGTTGGCCGTATCCGCGTAGCTGCCGTTGAAGGCGGCGGGATTCACGCCTGCGCCGATCAGGTTGTTGATGGTCTGCTGGTTAAGTGTCGCCGGTGTGCTGCCGTTCTGGTACAGCTCTGGCCGTATGCCCTCATCCAGCGCGGGGATGCCACCGATGGGTACGATGCCTGTCGTAGAGGCGACGTTATCCGCAGGGATCTCAGCGTTACCCAGCGTGTAATTCGTTCCGGCGGTGGTCGAGTATCCCGGCCACGGGTTCTGGCTGTAAGGGGTTTCCGCCAGCAGGTTTGGCGCGTTGCCACTCAGGATTTGCCCCGCGAACGTGCCAACCTCGCTAAAGTCGCCCGGTAGGTTGCCGAGGGCGCGCACCAGCGGCTCGAACAGCAGGCGCAGGTTTTCCACAGGGTCGTGAATTTGTGTCTGGTCAAGCGGGATGACCGCGCGAACCTTGAGGTCAACCGGCACATCGAGGCTGACGGTCACGTCCTGCTGCACCGGCAGGTCGAAGGCCAGCGACACGGGTAAGCGTGTTCCGGCGGGGAGCGTGAGGCTGACGGATGCGCCGCTGACGGTAAGCCCCGGCGCGGTGATGTTCGCCCCGACCGTGAGCGGTACGGGCTGCGTCAGGGTGACCACCGTTTCAGCAAGGTTGATGGGAATGGTCGTCTCCAACTGCGCGTTGGCGCGGTCAACGCTGATCGTATCCTGCACCGGAATCGTCCAGTCAATCGTCGCATCGTTCAATCCGACGAAGCTGCTGTGCAAGCCCTGAATCAGCGGCTGGGCAATGTTCTTCTTGATGTCAAAAATGGTCAGGCCGAGTACGAGGAGTACCACAACCAGAATGATGTTCACAATGAACGAAAACACGATCATAAAGCGCCAGAAATATTTACCAATGGTCTTCAAAGCGCGCATGGGTGGCTCCTTCGCCGGTAGGTTCTTAATGCAGTTCTCACTATACAACGGTGGTGAGGATTGCGGCAAATGATTTCTGTAACGCCGATCTTTCAATTCGTTGCGCGACTTTTACGCCTCGACAAACGTATGACAAGTAACGGTAAAAAGGTGTATGGACATTTGATGATGCTTGGTCGATGATTGACCCATTGTTGAATCGATCATGGAAGTATGGTTTTGCATCATGTTGAAGCAGGTTTCCAATCTCATTTTTAATCATGCCGATGCGTGGGGTATCACGCTCATCATCGGCATAGTGGCGCTCATCGGTCACGAGTCGTTCAAGGTCGAACTGCTCGGCGTGCCGGTGGTGATGGCCTTCTGCTACTGGCTGGGCTTCGCCGTGAACGATTATTTCGACGCGCCGTTTGACGCGCAAGAAGCGAAAAAAGGGGCGCGTAATTTCTTCGTGGGGGTCAAGCTGTCGCGCTTGAACGCGGGCATCCTCTTCGCCGGGATCAGCGTGGCGCTGGGTGTATTCTTTGCTCAGTTTGGGGTGAAGGGTCTGCTGGTCGTCGCCTGCGGATTGCTGGCGATTTGGGCGTATTCCGCGCCCCCGCTGCGCCTGAAAAGCCGCCCGATTGCCGATCTGCTGATGCATATGTTCTTCGTGCAAACCTTCCCCTATCTGGCGACCATGCTCTTGGTCGGTTTAGAGTGGTCGCGCTTGGATACCGCGCTGGTGTCGATCTTCGTGCTGACCTCACTCTCGGCGCAGTTGGAACAGCAAATTCGCGACTACGCCGTCGACGTGCTGACCGACCACAACTTCACGGTGACATTCGGGCGGCAGGTCAGCTCACGGCTGATGCTGGCGGCCTCCGGCACGTTGATCGTGCTGTTCGCCTATTACATCCTCGCGGGTATTCTGCCATTGTTCATCCTGCCGTTTGGCTTGATCTTCTTGCCCATGCTGCTGCACCGTTTCTTCCGCGACACACTGGCGGCACGCTCCGAACTGCTGGGGCGGGTGATGCTGATCGCCGCCCTCATCTATGCCGGATACGTCAGCACCAGCGGCCTACTCAACCTCTGGAAGTGAACACGTTGCGGGGTCAATCGTCTTATGTCAGAATACATCCTATACTGACATCGTACACAACGGATGATTGACCCCATTATGTCGAAACTGTTCATTAGTTATTCTCGTGATGATAAAGCATGGGTTTATGAGTTGTGGCGGGGGCTGCGTGATCGAGCGCACCATGACGCATGGATTGACCAACGCCTTATGCCAGCACAGGATTGGTGGGAGGGTATTCTCCAAAACATTGAGACCTGTGAATGCTTCATTTATATAATGTCTCCCAAGTGCGTTGAGTCGATTTATTGCACCGCCGAACTCAACTATGCGTTGGCTCTGAATAAGCCGATTGTGCCTTTAATGCTTAAGCAGTGTGATACCCCACAATCGCTAAAATCGCGCCGTATTCAGTATGCTATCGTGCGTGATGATATGAGTTTGGGTGATACCTTGTTTACAGTTGAACGGGCGCTAGGTGATGTTCGCGTGAATATTTTTCAAGGTAAATATCCGCCACCTTCGCCATTACCAGATCGTCCAGACGAGCCAAAGCCAGAGTCAAAGCCTGAACAAATATCAGAAGTTTATATGCTCGCCGAGGAAGCCGCAGCCGAAAACAACATTTCATTGGCATTGAAACTCTTTCAGCAGGTGAAAGAGGCTGATCCCTCTGGATGGGGTTTGGCTGCGGCTGAACGGGTCGGAGAAATCCAGCATGAGAATAGTCGCAATAAGGAATATCAGACCATTGTCCAGATGTCCGCCAATTCGACCTTGTATAGAGGGGCGAAGGCTGCTTGGCGCGTTTATATACAAAAGTATGGTGTTACCTACGACCCGAACAATATTGCAGGTCTTTTTGTTGTGCCACCCCCAACCGTTCCCCCCACCGTAGGGACGGCATACATGCCGTCCGCCGCGCCTTCTCGCCCCACCTCTCTCTCCCTCATGCCGCAACCCTTCGCATGGATTGACATTCCAGCCGGAAAAGTCACATTAGGTGGCAATGATGACGCAAACGGCGGCTACATTAAGATAGCAACTACCTTTGAAGTGGCAGCCTTTCAGATTGGCAAATACCCCATCACAAACGCCCAATTCGCCAAGTTCGTTGAAGCAAAGGGATATGAGCAAGAAAAGTGGTGGACGGCAGATGGTTGGGAAATGCGACAAGAAAACGAATGGAGCGAGCCGCGCTACTGGTGGGACGATAAATGGAACAAGCCGAATTATCCCGTCGTTGGTGTCTCTTGGTATGAGTCAGTTGCTTTTTGCCAATGGTTGGGCGAAACTTCGGGTGAAAATATCATGCTGCCCACCGAAGACCAATGGCAGCGAGCCGCGCAGGGCGATGATGGACGAGATTATCCTTGGGGCAAACAGGGGGATGCCAGCCGCTGTAACAACAATGTTTATGGTAAAGGGATTGGCAAAACCACACCGGTGCGCCAATATGAAGGCAAGGGTGACAGCCCTTTCGGTGTTGTGGATATGAGTGGCAATGTTTGGGAATGGTGCTTAACACAATATGAGGCCAATAATAATCTGCTTGATGGAACGGATGTTCGCGTCCTGCGCGGCGGTGCTTGGTACGTCAACAATGCGGATTTCTTCCGCTGCGAGTACCGGAACGGGGGCAATCCTCACGGCAGGAGCAACGATGTCGGTTTTCGCATTTCCCGCTTCAAATAGGCTTTCTGTTTCCTGTTTGCGGGTGGCCGGACGCGATGTATCGCGTCCCTACACATATCGGCGTGGTTGTGCGTAGGGACGGCATCTACGCAGTGTGCCGTCCGATCTGAACCAATCAAACGAGTTGATAATGTCGCAACCGACTTATCCTCAACGTAAATCGCCACGCCTAAAAGGGCATGATTACACCACAGATGGTTCCTATTTCGTGACGATATGTACCGCAAACCGTGATTATCTATTTGGCGATGTGGTTGAGGGGCAAATGGTTTTAAGCGCCTCTGGGCATATAGCAGCGGCATGTTGGTTAGCCATCCCACAGCATTACTCGCAGGTTGAGATTGATCTTTACGTTGTGATGCCCAATCACGTTCACGGAATGGTTGTGTTGCATCAAGACCATTTGCCGAAGGAAAAACGACATCACTTAGGGCGGGTTATTGGCACTTACAAAGCTGCTGCTACTCGTGAAGTCAATCGTATGACAAACGGTCTGACAGGTAATCTGTGGCAGGAACGGTTTCACGATCATATTATTCGGAATGAAGCCGACCTAACACGTATCCGCGACTATATTGTGAATAATCCTGCGTTGTGGGAACAAGATACTTTTTATCACAAAACATCAAGTTAATGTTGAGGGCGAACGCGATGTATCGTGTCCCTACAAAAATCGGCATTGTCGTGCGTAGGGACGGCATCTACGCAGTGTGCCGTCCGTTGCATATTGAATCACATCCGCTGCCTATCATGATTTCTACTTTTCTCACCTCAAAAGTTAGAAGCCGTTTGAAAAGTAGGTTTGTCGTTAATCGGACGCGATGTATCGCGTCCCTACACATATCGGCGTGGTTGTGCGTAGGGACGGCATACATGCCGTCCGCTGTCCCCAAATACCGACTTTAATACCCTCAAAAGTTTGAAAACTCAAACCATTCCGCCTGTTGACAAGTAATGAACTTTTGTTCTATAATGAAACTATGATTTATTCTCTACCTTTCTCCATTTCTTTGTGCCTTCGTGGTAAAAATCGTATTGCAATCTTGGCGGCAGCGAAGGTATTGCACGGCGGTGGTTTGCTCCCTTACATCCGCCGAAAGTGCGCCAGTTCAGCGCCGCGCTCCCTCATTTCCGCCGCCATAAAATGTCAACTCAGCGGCAGCACGGGAGCATCCCGCCAGCCATTTCGGCGGGAAAATGTGCAAATTATGCAAAATCTGCACTTTTCGCTGCACGTTTCGCAGTTTGTGCAATAAAAAATCCCCATCGTCTGATGAGGATTTCTTGTTTACTGTTTAACGAACCCTTGGCGCTCTCTTTAATCTTGGCGCACTTGGCGATTCGTATTTTCTCTGTATTTCTCTGCGAACTCCGCGTCGCTGCGGATAGCCTGTCTTACAAACCCGCGTCCCGACGCAGCGCGTCAGCCTTATCGGTCTGTTCCCACGGAATGTCGATGTCGTGGCGACCGAAGTGACCGTAAGCCGCCACCTGCTTGTAGATCGGGCGGCGCAGCTTCAGGTCGCGGATGATCGCCGCCGGACGCATATCGAAGTGCTTGTTGATAAGCGCCACGATTTGATCTTCGGGGATCACGCCCGTACCAAACGTTTCGACCGCCAACGAGGTCGGCTTGGCAACACCGATGGCATACGACACCTGCACTTCAAAGCGGGTCGCAAGGCCAGCCGCCACCACGTTCTTGGCGATGTAACGCGCCATGTACGCGGCGCTGCGGTCAACCTTCGTCGGGTCTTTACCGGAGAACGCGCCACCACCGTGACGGGCGACACCGCCGTAGGTATCCACGATGATCTTACGGCCGGTCAGGCCAGCATCACCCAACGGGCCGCCGGTCACGAAACGACCGGTGGGGTTGACGAAGATGCGGGTGTTCGAGTCCAGCAGTTCGGTCGGAACCACCTGCTTGATGACCTTCTCGATGATCGTCGCGCGGATTTCATCGTTGCCGACTTCCGGCGCATGTTGGGTCGAGATCACGACGGTATCAATACGCTTCGGCTTCCCGTAAGCATATTCGACCGTCACTTGGCTCTTGGCATCGGGGCGCAGCCATTCGATTTCGCCAGCTTTACGGGCTTCGGCCAAGCGTCGGGTCAGCTTGTGTGAAAGTGAGATAGTCAATGGCATGTATTCGGGCGTTTCATCACACGCGAAGCCGATCATCATACCTTGATCCCCTGCGCCGGTCGCCGCGATTTCGGCCTCGGTCATTGTACCTTCGCGGGCTTCCAACGCCTGATCGACACCTTGGGCAATGTCCGACGACTGTTCTTTGATCGAGACGATCACGGCGCAGGTTTCGGCATCGAAGCCGTACTTACCACGGGTGTAACCGATGTCGGTCACGGTCTTACGCACCAGTTTGTCGATGTCGACATAAGCGCTGGTCGTAATTTCGCCCATCACCAGCACGAGGCCGGTGGTCGTCGCGGTTTCGCAGGCGACGCGGGCGTTTGCGTCTTGCTCAAGAATCGCGTCCAGAACGGCATCCGAAATCTGGTCGCACATTTTGTCGGGATGCCCCTCGGAAACCGACTCCGAAGTAAAGAAGTAGTGGGGCGAAGTCATAAACGTGGTGTTGCTCACCTGAACCTGTTCCTTTGTCGTCATTACCTTTCCTCCAAAACAAAAAGCGCCTCTCTGGAACAGAAGAGGCGCGTATGACCGTAACCGGACTGCTCATCTTCCAGAGTATTACTCTGACGGATTTGGCACCTTCCCAATGCTTTAGGGGTTGCCGCGACTTCAAAGGGCCGTTTCCCTCCATCGCTCTTGATGTGTGCGTAACTGCACAAAACAAGCTATGAAATTGTCAACTTGAAAAATACTATATCACGCGGAGATCGTTTAATCAAGTTGTTGAACGTCATGTTAAACACAAGCACCTTGCAAGCGCCTTTAATTGAGTCGGGCGCTGGCCTCGTGCAGCCGCTGGTAGCGTCCACGACCGTAGATCAATTCTTGGTGACGGCCTTTTTCAACGATGCGCCCGCCATCCAACACGAGAATTTGGTGCGCGTTTTTGATGGTCGACAGGCGGTGCGCGATGACGATAGATGTTCTGCCCTTCATCAGCTCGTTCAGCGCTTCCTGAATTTCCGCCTCGGTTTCCGTATCGACCGCCGATGTCGCTTCATCGAGGATGAGGATCGGCGCGTTCTTCAGTACGGCGCGGGCGATGGCTAAACGCTGCTTCTGCCCGCCCGACACCTTCACCCCACGTTCGCCGATATGCGTATCGTAACCCTCCGGCATCGCCATGATAAAGTCATGGGCGCGGGCGGCTTTCGCGGCTGCGATAATTTCCTCATCGGTGCTGTTCAGATTGCTGTAGCGGATGTTATCGCGGATCGTACCGTTGAACAGGAACACGTCTTGCAGAACCATG
The DNA here is from genome assembly GCA_020161935.1 of Chloroflexota bacterium. Lineage (GTDB taxonomy): Bacteria > Chloroflexota > Anaerolineae > Aggregatilineales > Phototrophicaceae > CFX2. The sequence goes on along the minus strand of JAIUNI010000007.1, from coordinate 203,581 downwards.
CTGATGTTCGAGCGCAAGCCGCTAACCGTCATCTTTTGGACATCAATCCCGTCGATGGTCACGGTGCCGCTGGCGGTATCGTAGAAGCGCGGGACGAGGCTGGCGATGGTCGTTTTACCCGCGCCGGTTGGCCCAACGAGCGCCAACGTTTGCCCCGGTTGAATCTTGAACGAGATGTTCTTCAACGTGGCGACGTGTTCATTATAGAGGAAGCTGACATCGTGGAATTCGACCTCGCCGCGCAAACGACCGGGGTTGACCGCGTTCGGCGCGTCGTCCACATCGGGTCGGATGTCCATCACCTCGACCACATGATGCGCGCCGGTGATCGCGACGTGCAGCATTTCATTCATTTGGGTCATCAGGGTGATCGGTTGGTAGAAGATGTTCAGATACAGGAAGAACGCCACCAAGTCCTCGACTGGCAGTGTACCGCCGAGCGCGGCTTGCCCGCCGAACAGCACCACGATCACCAACCCCATCGCCGTCAGGAACTCAATCGAGGGCGAGAGGATCGCCTGCATCTTGAGGCCGTAAAGCAGCGTCTTGGTCGTATCGGTCGAGTATTCATTGATGCGTTCGTGTTCACGCTTTTCTTGGGTGAACAGTTGGATTTCTTTGATGCCAACGAGGTTATCCTGCACGATACCGGTCAGGATACCCAAACGCCGCGAGGAGTCTTTAATCGCGCTGTGCATCCGCTTGCCGAGGAACAAGTTACTCACCACGAGTAGCGGCATGGGCAGCAGCGTGAGCAGGGCAAGCATGGGGTTGAGGTTGAACAGGATGATACCGACCCCGATGAGCAGCAGGACGTTCACCGTCATATCGGGGATGTAATGGGCGATTAGCGGTTCGATGTCGCGGGTATCATTAATCACACGCTTGATGAGTTCACCCGTTTGTCGGTCAGCAAAGAAGCGGGCTGATAACTTTTGCAGGTGGTCATAAACGGCCACCCGCAGGTCATTGACGAAGCTGTACGCCATGACATGCGCGATATACAGATACATGAAGCGGAAAATCGCGCGGAAGATGAATACCACAAAGAGAACAGTCGCCAATTGCAAGATGCGGTTGGTCGCCGCATCACCGGTTTCCACACGGAGAATTTGGACAAGTTCGCGCACCAGCCACGGGTTGACGAGGTTCATAGCGGTGATGCCGCCAGATGAGACGATCACAACCAGCATGTGCCAGCGGTAACGGTAGAGCAGGGGAAGCAAACGCCGAAAAGCATACATGGGACAGTCAAACCTGTAGGTCTTAATAAACGAGGATAACCCTAGCTTACTCAAGGTTGGCTTAGTCCATATAGTGCCAATGTGAAATCTCGCGCAAGTGATTTAACGTTCCTTAATAAACGCTTTCCCTGCGCTATAAATCTTCAAGGTGTTCGTTCAGCCACACGGCGTAGGCTTCTCGCAACTGCTTCGTGATTGCCCCCGGTTTCCCGTCGCCAATCATAATGCCGTCAATTTCGACCAGCGGTACGATACCCCGGCTGCTGCCGCTCAGGAACGCCTCGCTGAAGCGTGGGATGTCGCGTACGTTGACAGCGGTGCGGTTCACCGGCAGGATGTTGGGCGCGACCTCGAAGATGATCTGCTGGGCGATACCGGCCAACACACCAGAACCAGCCGTACGCAGTTCGCCGTCTATGATCGCGTAAAAGTTGTTGCTGGTGCCTTCCAGCAGGTCGCCTGTTTCATCGAGCAGGATACCGCTGAAGATACCCGGTGGCGTGGCGACAGCATCGCGGTCGTGCATCCAACCGGTCGTCTTGGCGGCGGGGTTGACGCGCGTGACGCTCGGTTTGAGCGTGATGCAGCGTATGCCGTTGATGTAGGTCTCGGCGGGGTGTCCGCTGAATGGTTCAATTGATAGCGTGATGCGGTCAGGTTCGGCTTGGGGAATGGTGATGCGGAAACGCACGTCCCCATAGCCGGATTCGTCCAACATCTGTCGCAGTGCCTTGCGGATGGCTGGACGGTCAAGTTTGAACGCCATTCCCACTCGCCGCCCTGAGTCCTCCAGCCGGTCGAGGTGGGCATCCATTTTGAGTACCTGCCCGTGGTTGAAGGTGTTCGTCAACGTATAAATACCATCGTGCGGCTCGTACTTCACGGCATCCGCCAGCGAGTTAGCGGTGTAGTCCGCCAGTTGTAAGCCGTTGGGTGTTAAAATCTTGATGAGAGTGGGCGACATGAGAAAGTTCCATTTGGTGCGTTCTAAATGAGCTGTTGATGATTATAGCTTATCTAACGTACCGATTATGACAAACTGAATCTTGACCCTGCCAGTTGATGGTGCTAAAGTATAGTCATCATGTGCCTGTAGCTCAGCGGATAGAGCATCTGCCTACGGAGCAGAGGGCCGGGGGTTCGAATCTCTCCAGGCACACATTTTAAAAACGGGCGACAAGCTCGTTTTTGTTTTCCCGCCCCATAATGCTGACACCTATTCCCTATTCAGCTCTCACATTCTATTGATTTCTGTAAGGCACGTTAGGGTAGCACTACACTAAGCGGTGGAAACAGAATTTATCTTTTTCCGTCGCAAATGGGAGCTGTTGCGACTTTTAAAGCCCCTCCCTGTTACTACGGCTAACAGCGGAGGGAGCCTGCGACCGTGCTGATGTGGGGTTGGGGTGGGGTCGAATTTACCCTCCACCACTTCAGGTAGTCCTACCCATGTTAGCAGCCTACACATAACGTCGGCGCTTATTGTTTCTCGCGATGGGCAGCCTAATCTGTTGTACAATGCTCTCATTGTCAGCCTATCAACCTCTTGAGTGCTATCTATGACATTCAACCCTGAACAATGGACGGTGACGTTCCAGCCGCAGCCGAACGCCAAATTCCGCCTTTTTTGCTTCCCCTACGCCGGTGCGGGGGCTGCCGTCTACCGCACATGGGGGACAGCGCTGCCGCAGGTCGAAGTGAGCGCCATCCGCCTGCCGGGGCGTGAAACCCGTCTGCGCGAAAAACTCATCACCGATTTGAAGGAACTGGCCGTCTCGCTGGTGGATGCACTCCTGCCGCAAATGAATCTCCCGTTCGCCTTTTGGGGACACAGCATGGGCAGCATGGTCGCCTTCGAAACGGCGCGTGAACTGCGGCGGAGGGGACACGCGCTTCCGGCGCACCTGTTCGTCTCGGCGTGGTCGGGGCCGCAGTTGGAGCGCACCCTGCCGCCGTTGAGCGGCTTACCCACCGACCAATTTATCGAGGCTATTCAAGCCCGTTACAGCGGGATTCCGGCGGCGGTGCTGGCCGAGCCGGATTTACTAGCGATGTTTATCCCCATCTTACGATCTGACCTCAGTGCGATGGAACACTATGAATACGATGACGAACCGCCGTTGAGCTGTTCACTCTCGGCCTTTGGCGGCGACCATGACCCCACGACCAGCGTCAGTGGGCTTGCGGCATGGAGCGAGCAATCAGCCGATTTTTGGGGAACGCGCGTGTTCCCCGGTGGTCACTTCTACCTGCAATCCCAGCAGCCGGTGGTGCTGCGCCGTGTGAGTAATGATCTGGAAAAGGTCTTTCAAGCGGTCGGGATTTAATCAACCTGTATGGTTTCATACACCGCCTTAACCGCCGGAGTCATCCACCTCTGGCGCATCGACCTTGATGGCGCGGATCAGCGTCTGCCGGCGTGGAACGCGCTGCTTGCGCCGGATGAGGCGGCACGGGCAGCGGCCTTTTACTTCGAGCGTGACCAGCGGCGGTATGCTGCGGGGCGCGGTATCCTGCGGACTCTCCTCGGTCACTATGCCCATCAGCCGCCGCGCGACCTTCTGTTCAGCTACAACCCGCAGGGCAAACCGTCTCTACTTGGTTTCTCGTACCTTCACTTCAACCTCGCGCACTCCAACACGCGGGCGGTTCTCGCGGTCGGTATCGGTCAGCCGCTTGGGGCGGATATTGAGCATCTGCGAACGCTAGACGACATTGACTCGCTAGCCCGCAATACGTTCTCGATCAATGAAAATGCGGTCTTTGCCCGTGTGCCGCCGCACCAAAAGGTACAGGTGTTTTTTAACTGTTGGACTCGTAAAGAGGCGTATATCAAAGCGATTGGCGAGGGGCTGTCGCATCCGCTCGACTCGTTTGATGTTTCGCTGCTGCCGGGGGAACCGGCGCGGGTACTGCGGGTCGCCGGTCAACCGGAAGAAGCCAACCGTTGGACGCTCCACAGTTTCAATATTGGCACGGATTACACCGGCGCGGTCGCAGTTCGCCAGCCGGTAACGGATGTGCAGACATTTGATTGGCCTTTAGGGGAAATATAGCCGTTGATTCAGTCAGCAGGTTTAAGAGAGGTTTGGCAAGAGCTGCCGGTAATGCTCGGTAATTTCCCGCATTTCCTCATCAATCGACTTCACCGGCGGGATATTTTCGCGCAGCCGTTCGGCTAACCCTTTTTCATGCAGCAGCCGTTCAAGCTGGTGGCGTAAATCGTCCACATCATTCAGCCGGAACACCAAGCCGCAGTGGTCATGCTTGACCAACTCCGCCATACCGCCGAGGTCGGTTGCCACGACCAGCACCCCCATCTTGTAGGCTTCCAGTATGGCGTTCGGGCTGTTCTCGTGCCAGCGTGAGGGTACGACCAGCGTGTCCAGTTCCGACAGCACTTCCCACACCTTCCCACCTGTGTAGCTGCCGTTCCACCGAATTTCCGGGTAGGCGCTGGAACGTGCCTTCAACATATCGACATATTCAGGGGCTTCACTTTCCTTGCCCCACAGCTCAAGCCGAACGATTTCACCAGCGTTGATGAGGCCGATGACGGCATCAATCAGCAGGTCGACACCCTTATGGGGTTTAATCTGCCCGACATAGCCAATCCGCATGACCCCGGTCGTTGCGGGTTTCCGCACATGGCCTTCGGCACCCTGCACGGCTAATCCCTGCCGGATGAATAGGTAACGCGAGGTGTCGAAACCGTATTCTTCAAACATGCTAATCAAGTACTTGGAAGGGCATATCACAAGGTCTGCGGCATCCAGTGCCGTACGCAGGACTTGCTGCCGCCGGTTGACCTCATTCAGTTGATGACTGGCAGAGGCTGTTTTATGAATGCCCACCCATAGCAAGTTCATGAGTTGGGGAACGTGCTGCGCGGGGAGGCGGTAGCGGCGCTTCGACTCCATCAGACAGCGGGTGCATTTCTCGGCACTTTCCGGCCCGTTGCACAGTGCCTCGGTTGCTTGGATGAGATTGAGGCGCGCGCAAAGAAACCAGTATTCCGTTAAGGTGAGCACAACCGGTATGCCCGCTTCGTGTACAGTATGGATAGCTTGACCACCGAGTAGATAACCGCTGACGAGGTGCATCAAGTCAAATTGGGTTTGTTGCAGTACCTGCCGCAGTGCGTTACCCACAATCGGGCTGTCGTACAGGTTGCGGAAGGGATTGTCGCTGGCTTCAATGTCGTAGGAGAGGCGATGAACGAGGACACCATCTTGAACGCTGGAATCCAGCCGGACTCCCGGCTCACTCAGGCTTTCGATGGCAAAGACTTCCACTTCATGACCCTGCACGGCTAACCAATGCGCCATACGCTCGGCGCGGCGTTCGGCTCCGGCAGAATGGGTAGGCGGATAACCATGTGCGCCAATCAGAATTCGCATCCGCTTACCTCTATTAACATGGTTATTCCTCCTTATTTGGAGGTATTATATCATCATTCTGTTTTGAGAGATGTGTTTACAAAATTGAGATATAGATATTTAAGGGGGTTATGTGTCGGGAATATTAGGTATTATTCATCCCACCGGGGACATCTCCAGTTTCCTCAATTCAGCCGTCACTGTCATGTCACATCGCCCGTGGTACAAAGCGGATACATGGGTCGCGCCGAACGTCCCACTGGGCTTGGGGCGCTTGGGCATCGGCATTTTTAACCCCGAACCGCAGCCCATTATCAGCGCGGATCAAAACATCGTGTTGTTGATGGCAGGCGAACTCTATGAAACCGAGTCGTTACGCCGCAAGTTAGAGATCAACGGTGCGCCCAAACCCCGCAGCGGTATCGCCCCCGAACTGGCACTCAGCGCCTATCAAGCCTTCGGAGTGTCGTTCGCCAAGCACCTCAACGGCGCATTTTTTATCGCCCTTTACGACCGCACCCGGAACCATCTCGTCCTGACCAATGATCGCTTTGGCCTGTACCCGCATTATTACTATGTACAGGGTGATAAGCTCGTTTTCGCGCCGGAAGTGAAAGGGGTAGCTGCCGCGCCGTTTGTCCCGCGCAAGCTGAACCTCGTCAGCGCTGCCGAATACATGCGCTTTCAACAGCTTTTTGGCGAAAAGACCTTTCATCAAGATATTTCGCTGTTCCCCTACGGCTCGTTTGCGCGGTTTGATCTCAGCCAGAACCGCTGGACGACCGAGCGCTACTGGGATTGGGATCAGGTTCCCGATAACACCAAAATGGAATTCCCCGAAGCGCTGGAAGAAGGGGCAAAGGTCTTTCGGCGGGCTGTCGAGCGCCTCTCGACCGACCAGTACCGCCCCGGTGCATTCCTAACCGGCGGCCTAGATTCGCGCACCATCGTTGGCCTTATGCCGCCCCGCAACCCGCCGCCTGTGACCGCTACCTTCGGCGTGCATAACGCGCGTGATGTTTATTATGCCGGGCGCATCGCTCGTACTGTCGGCAGCAATCACAATTGGTTTGACTTCCCTAATGGTAATTGGGTGCTGGAAAATCTTGACCTGCACTTCAAGCTGACCGAAGGCTTCCATAGCTGGATGCACATGCACAGCATCACCATGCTCCCCAAGCTGCGCCAACTGATGGATTACAACCTGACGGGTTGGGATGGTGGCACGGTCATGGGGCATAGAGACCATATACGCGAAGTTTATAATAATCCAACTGACGAAGCATCCGTTATTGCCGAGACATTCAAACAGTTTAATCAGGCTTATACGTGGCCGGGAATAACGGAGGCTGAGGAAGAATTACTCTATACGCCAGCCTTCCGTCCGAAGATGCAAGGTGTCGCCTTTGACTCGCTGCGGCAGGAGTTTCACCGCTTCTGGAACTTCCGTCACGAGTATTCCGCCGAGTATTTCTATATGGTCAACCATGTCTGGCGCTTTACCGTCAACATGGTCACCACTGCGCGTTCGCACATCGAAGTGAGGTTCCCGTTCTTCGACTATGACCTGATCGACTTTATCTACTCGCTGCGACCCGATATTCGCGGTGACCAAATTTTGTATCGCCATATCATCACGCAGGAAACACCCAAGTTGGCGCGTATTCCCTACGACAAGCAGGAATACCTGCCGACTATGAACCCGCTGCTGTATAAGACCCATCAACTCTCGGTCAAAGCCCGCCGCCGCTTGAAGGTGTATCCGGTTCGCCCGACCCTCTATGCCGACTACGAAAATTACCTGCGCCACGAACTACGCGGTTGGGCAGAAGGTATTTTGTTCGACCGCCGCACCGAGGAACGCGGTATCTTTAGCACCGCTTATCTGCATACGTTGATGGATCGCCATATCTCCGGTCGCGAGGAGTGGACGATTGGCAAAATCGCGCCGCTGATTACCTTCGAAATGGTCATGCGTGAGTTTTTCGATTAGCGGCTAGGAGGGTTCGATAGGCGAGAGCAAAATTCACCGTAAGGTTTGAAAACTCAAACCATTTTGGGTTGACTGGTTGAAACTTTTGTTCTATAATGAAGTTGATTTGGTAATCATTTCACTCGACAAACTGCGAAACCGCGTGTGTAGGGACGCGATACATCGCGTCCACGCCACCAAACCACACACGTGATTTACTTCTGCTGTATTCTGTAATGGTCTTTGACTGGAGACTGATAGCTGGTGACTGGTGACTTTCTTGTAACTTAACACTTGAAACTTAAAACTACTACCGGCGGCATTCTCCCTCACAGCCGCCATGCAACTGCAAATGTTGCACAGCGGTGGTATCACGGGAGCAAACCGCCGAAATGCGAAATTTCAGCGCCGCGCTCCCTCACTTCCGCCGACATAAAATGTCAATTCAGCGGATACACGGGAGCTTCCCGCCTGTCAATTCAGCGGGAAAATATGCAAAATGTGCAATTGGTGAACGGCGTGAATTACGCGGTTCGGAACCGCCCCAGAACCCGCCCTAACTTGCGTTGTACGAATCCGGTGAGCATCCCTCGTTCTTCGGCGTTCAGCGCCCCGATTGACAGCGCCATCACGATGTAAATCACCACACCGATAGGCACGAGTAAGATAAGCGACATCGACTGTATGAGATAAAGAACGACCCCCATAACACCCGCCGCCACCGCAATACGTAAGATGCTGTTGAATCCCAAGCCTGCCCCCAACTCACGCCGGAACATGATGTAAAACAGGCACGCACCGGTAAACTCGGTTGCTAATGTGGTAAATGAAGCCGCGACAATGCCGTAACGCGGGATGAGGAGGATGTTCAGGAAGATGTTAATGCCGGCTTCGGTTGCGTAAATCGAGGCCGTCCGGCGTTCACGCCCCATCGCCACTGCAATGTTGCCGCAGTGTGATGTGTACATCAGCAGGGGTATATCCCATATGACGATGGCGAATGCTATGGCCGCTGCTGCATATTCACCACCATACATAAATGGAATGAGTTTGCCGGATAGCACCATTCCCCCCACCGCTAACGGCAGTCCGATAAACATCATGAACTTCACAGAGCGGTGATACCACGGACGAATCACTTCGGGATTGTTGACATATTCGCGCATCAAAGACAGACCCAGCGCATTGCTAAACGCGGACGTGAAAATCAATAAGGACCTCGCGAGGTTATAGGCAGCGTTATACCAACCAACGACATTACTGGCGTAGAACTGCTGCATGATGATGGTGTCGAATTGATAGGCGGATGTGAGCATGATCTGGTTTAAGGCGAATGGTAATCCTGACCAGATAAGCCCCAACCAGACGCGCGGACTAATCCTGAATTTCGGCGGACTCATCTTATAGCGCCTAATGACCCAAATGATGATGATGAGCATGATGGGGAGCGTAACAAGGGTGGAGCTTACGAGCAGCACGAAGTCATTCCAGATCAGGAGGATTAGCACACTGATGGCAATATTAAGGACTTGAGCAATCACCTGTAAAACGGAGATAATATCTAATCGTTGATACCCGCTAATGACCGATGAAAGTGGCATGATGATTGCCATAAAGAAGTAAGTGGTGGTATACAAACCAATGGCGAGCGCCACCCGCGAACTTACAGGGTCGGGTTTTAGGAGTGCGACGGAAACTGATATTACGGATGTCACCAACGCCAGAATCAACCGTATAACGGTTACGTCCCAGAAGAGATGCTTCGCTTTTTCGGGTTCACGGGCGTATTCACGGGTCATATATTGGGTGATGCCCAGATCACCAATAAATGAGAAGAAATTGGCCCATGCCAAGATCCACGCATACTGACCGTAGTTGTCATCCCCTAACTGTCGAATAATCAAAACGTTAAGCAAAAAACCGCTGACTCGCAGAATAAGTTGCGAGCCGATGCTGAATAAGGTATTACGGGCAATAGTGCGCCCGGTACTTGTTTTGGGTTCTGGCGCGGATGCAGTGGTTTCAGTCATAAAGTTCTCTGCCTGTTTAAAGAAATTAGCTTTATTATGGATGATACGGCCTCTCGCTCACCTTGCAAAATGCAGAGGTGTCTCGCTGATACAGGTGTTAGGCGATGGCGAAAATACTAAAGAATCGTAAAGTAATGTTAGCACCTTGTTAGCCCTTAATCGCTTCAATAGAAGCTGTTCCAATGTATGTTAACTAAAGCGATGGATACGAAGGATCGCGTAATGAATGAACCTATTGCTATTATCGGTATCGGCTGCCGTTTTCCGGGTGGTGTGCATGACCCGCAGAGTTTTTGGCAGCTTCTGGTCAATGGTGTCAACGCCGTTACGGAAATCCCGGCGAGCCGATTTGATGTAAATACCTATTTTGACCCGATCCCCGCGACTCCCGGCAAAATTATGTCCCGGTGGGGCGGTTATCTCGATAATATTGACCGTTTCGATGCCGCGTTTTTTGGCATCTCCCCGCGTGAAGCCGAACGCATGGATCCGCAGCAGCGCCTCCTGCTCGAAGTCGCTTGGGAAGCACTGGAAGACGCGGGCAAAATCCCGAAATCGGCTGGAGTCCAGCAAACCGGTGTCTTTGTCGGCATGTGGTTGAACGACTTTGAAGCCCGCCTATTTAATGACCCGTCCCAAGTCGATTTTTATATGACCACCGGCTCCGGTCGTTATTCCGCCTCTGGTCGCCTCTCCTATGTGCTGGGGATGCAGGGGCCAAGCATCACGATTGACAGCGCCTGTTCATCATCACTCGTGGCTGTCCATCTCGCCTGCCAGAGTTTACAAACTGGCGAGTGCGAAATGGCTGTCGCGGGCGGCGTAAATGTGATTTTACAGCCGCATATTACGATTGCCTACTCGCAGTCGAAAATGATGTCACCGGATGGTCTGTGCAAGTTCGGTGATGCCGAAGCCAACGGCTATGTTCGCAGCGAAGGCGCGGCGGTCGTCGTGCTCAAGCGCTTGTCACAAGCCATCGCAGACGGCGACCCGATTTACGCCCTCGTTCGGGGCAGTGCTGTGAACAACGATGGGCAGAGCAGCGGCTATTTGGCGACCCCCGGCAGCGCGGGGCAGGAAGAAATGCTCCACAAAGCCTATGCCAACGCGGGCATCTCACCCGGCATGGCGCAGTATGTCGAGGCTCACGGAACCGGTACGAACGTCGGCGATCCGGTTGAAATCGGCGCGTTGGGCAAAGTGTTGAGCATTGATCGTCCCGATGGTTCCGTTTGCGAGTTAGGGTCGGTCAAAACCAACTTTGGGCATACCGAGGGCGCGGCAGGCATCGCCGGACTCATCAAAGTGGCGCTCTCGCTCCAGCACAAAATGCTGCCTGCCAGCTTGCACCAAACGACACCCAACCCCAACATCCCGTGGGAAGACCTGCGGGTAAAGGTGCATACCGAACTAACTCCGTGGCCGGAGCATGTCGGCCCAGCTATTGGCGGTGTCAGCTCATTCGGTATCGCTGGAACGAATGCCCATATTGTGCTGCAAGAAGCGCCTGAACCGCAGCCAAAGCCAGTGAGCGATGAGCGAGATGCAGTCGTTCTGCCGCTTTCCGCCCATTCACCGTCAGCCTTAACCGCGATGGCGCAGTCGTACGCGGCCTTCTTATCCAACACCGCCAGCCAAAACTTACCGCTGAACGGCATCACCTCCACCGCCAGCCTCCGCCGCAGTCATCATGACTACCGTCTAGCAGTTGCGGGACGAAGCGCCGGCGAACTGGCTGCTAAACTCGCCGCGTATGCAGGTGAGGATGCAAGCGGTGTTGTCGTCGGGCAAAAAGAATCCGAGACGAATCCGCGTGTCGTGTTTGTGTTCCCCGGTCAGGGTGGTCAATGGGTGGGCATGGCGTGTGGCCTGATGCAAACCCAACCCGTGTTCCGCCAGTCGATTGAAGCCTGTGATGCTGCGATTTCGGCAATTGCATCTTGGTCATTGGTCGACGTTTTGAACGCACCGGAAGATGACCCGCGCTGGGAACAAATTGATGTTATTCAACCAGTCCTGTTCGCCATTCAAGTTTCATTAGCCGCGTTGTGGCGTTCATGGGGCATCGAACCGGATGCGATCCTCGGCCACAGTCTTGGTGAAGTGGCAGGGGCCTACGTCGCCGGTGTGCTTTCCCTTGATGACGCGGTGAAGGTCATCGTTTACCGCAGCCAACTCATGCGCCGTACCAGCGGGCAGGGCGCGATGGCGGTTGTTGGGCTGTCGCTTGATGAAACCGCTGCGTTACTGAAAGGCTATGAGGCAAGCCTGTCGATTGCTGTCAGTAATAGCCCGCGTTCAACCGTCATTTCCGGTGATCCAGCCACGCTTGAGCAGGTGCTGGAAACCTTACGGGCGAAAAATATCTTTTGCCGCGCGGTGAAAGTAGACGTGGCCTCGCACAGCCCACAAATGGAACCGCTGCGCCCTGAATTGGTCAATTTGCTGGCGACTGTTAAGCCTCAAGCCGGGAATTTCCCGATTTACTCGACGGTCGATAATGCCGTTCTCGATGGCGCGACCATGTTCGCCGATTATTGGGGACGCAATTTGCGCCAGCCCGTACTATTCTCCAACCGCGTCCAGCAGTTGGTCGTCGATGGTTACACAACCTTTGTCGAACTCAGCCCTCACCCGACTCTCCTTTCGGCGATTGAAGATAGTTTTCATCACCTCGGTCAGCGTGGTCAGGTGGTTGGGTCGCTCTCGCGCAAGCTCGATGACACCGTAGCCATGCTCAATGGATTAGGTGCGGTGTACGCGGGCGGAATGGATGTCGATTGGTCACGTTTATATCCGAACGGTGGCAGTGTTGTCCCGTTGCCCGCCTACCCGTGGCAGCGCCAGCGTCACTGGCTGGAAACTGCCGCAGCCAAACCAACGTGGTCGGGTGGTCATTCCCTTCTTGGTCAGCGGCTGCCGGATTTAGCGCAGTTGCCCGATACGGTCGTCTGGGAAAACCGCACCGGCGGCAGTTTTTGGCGTACGATGCGCGAACTTTCAGGTGATGGCGCTTATCAAGCCATTATCGGCGCGGCGATAGGGGAAGTTTACGGTGAGGCGAGCTACCGGCTGAGTGACCTCATAGTTCACGAGAGCTTGGTTGAAACACCAAATCTGAGTTTACAAACGGTTCTGTCCACAGGTTCGACTAACACCGGTATTCAGATTTACAGCCGCGTTGCTGACCAAACGGGTTGGGTATTGAAGGCCAGCAGCCAATTTGAAGTCGAGCCAGTCGCGACCGATTGGCTCTACGAAGTGCAGTGGGTTCCACAGGCAGCGCTGCCCACATCTAAAGTCGATGTCGGGCATTGGCTGGTGTTCAGCGATCATTCCGGTATCGGCGATCAAGTGACCGAACGGCTGAACCAGCGCGGCGACACCTTTACACGGGTGTTCGCTGGTGAGGCGTTCTCGGCGAATGGTGGCGATTATGTCGTGAACCCCACTCAGCCGGACGATTTCCACCAACTGCTGCATCGGGTCGTGGCCGAGAAGCCAACGCTGCGGGGCATACTCTATCTGTGGGCGCTTGATTTGCCAGCGACCGCGCAGCTAGATGGTGAGCGCCTTCAAACCGCGCAAGCCATCAGTGGATACGCCCCGCTGCACATCGTCCAAAGTGTTGCCCGCCGCACGTGGACGGTTTATCCCCGCTTATGGCTGGTCAGCCAGAACGCGCAGCCTGTGAGCGCCGCTGACCTATCCGACTTGGTGATCGCTCAAGCGCCGTTGTGGGGCTTCGGGCGAACAACCGCAGGCGAGCAGCCGGATTTGTGGGGCGGTTTAGTTGACTTGCCGCCGGTTACGAACGATGCCGCTATTGACCAACTCTTTAATGAGATCGTGTCTGTTGATATTGAAGATCAAATCGGATTGCGCGATGGTCAGCGTTACGTCGCTCGGCTCGCCCCCAGCGAAAATCTGACACCCAAAGACCCGACTCCACAGGTGCTGCCAGATGCGACTTACTTGGTGACGGGTGGTCTCGGCGGCGTTGGTCTTGAGATTGCCAACGGCTTGGTGAAACAAGGCGCACGCTACTTGGTACTGATGGGGCGGCGCGGCGCGTCCGAGGCCGTTCAACCCGTCCTTCAAAATCTTGAAACTCTTGGGGTAACGGTCAAAGTCGCAGCGGCGGACGTTTCCAATCACGATGATTTGGCGCGGGTGTTCGCGGATCTCGACCGCACAATGCCGCCCTTGCGCGGTGTGTTCCACGCTGCCGGTGTGACCGACGATGGTGTCATCACCCAGCAGAACGCGGCACGCTTTCAAAAGGTCATGACTCCCAAAGTCGCAGGGACGTGGAATCTCCACACCCTAACCGCCGATAAGCCGCTCGATTACTTCGTGCTGTTCTCGTCCGTGTCGGCTTTGTTTGGCCTCGGTGGTCAGGCGAACTACGCGGCAGCCAATGCCTTTATGGACTCGTTCGCCTATTATCGTCAAGCGCTCGGTTTAGCCGCCTCTAGCATTAACTGGGGCTTCTGGGATGAGTTGGGCTTGGCAGTGGGTATGAGCGGTTACTTTAAGGGGGTTGGTCTAGGGGCGATGCACCCCGACACCGCCGTTGGCACCATGAACTATCTGCTTCGGTCTACCGCCGTCCAGAACTTAATCGCCGCTGTGGATTGGGACACGCTGCTGACGCTAAAAGCGAGTGAGCGTTCCAATGGGTTGTTCGCGAGGATTAAAACGCAGCGCCAACAACAGACCGGAACCGTCACTGTCGACACGAACTTTATCGAACAGCTACAAGGGTTGCCGCCTGCCGAGCAGCGTGAACGGTTGCTTGGTCGCGTTCGTGAAATCGCCGCCGCAGTGTTGGGTTTTGAAGCCAAAACGCTCGATATTCGTGCTGGCTTTTTCAAGATCGGCATGGACTCGCTCATGAGCATCCAACTGCGTAATCGGCTGCAAACCAGCTTGAACTGCACGCTGCCGCCCACGATTGCGCTGGAATATCCAACAGTCGACGGCCTGACCGGATACATCTATGACGATGTGTTCCATCTGGGGCAGGTGAGCGAAACTGTTCCGGAGACCCCATTAGACATACCGGATGACATATTGCTGGATGAACTTTCGCAAGATGAACTCGCGTCGCTGCTGGATAGTGAACTTGCGGCGATTGATGATTTGATCGGAGACGATGAATGACGACCAATTCACCGGATGGTGATGTTCAAAATCGCCTAAAAAGTGCGCTGCTGGCGCTCCAAAAAATGCGAGCCAAGCTGGAAAAGGTTGAGGCCGCACGCAGCGAACCCATCGCCGTAATCGGGATGGGCTGCCGCTTCCCCGGTGGCGTGAATACACCGGAACAATTCTGGCAGACGATGAAAAATGGTGTCGATACCATTACCGAAGTTCCCCAAAACCGCTGGGATATTGATGCGTATTACGACCCCGACCCCGAAGCACCGGGTAAGATGAACACCCGCTGGGGTGGGTTTATCGAACAGCCCATCGAGTCTTTTGACGCGCCGTTCTTTGGCATTTCCGCCCGCGAAGCTCGCACGATGGACCCGCAGCAGCGTATGCTTCTTGAGGTGTGCTGGGAAACGCTGGAAAATGCGGGTATTAACCCCTCCAGCGTGGCGGGTACACAAACCGCGTTGTTCGTGGGCATCACCATGCCCGATTACATCTTGCACAGCAGTCGCATGAACCCCAACGGGATCGACGCTTATCTGGTTACGGGCGGTGTGTTAAACGCGGCGGTTGGTCGTGTATCGTTCCTACTTGGGATGCACGGCCCATGTATGGCCGTCGATACCGCCTGTTCCTCATCACTCGTCGCCATTCATCTGGCCGTACAAAGCCTGCGGAACGGCGAAACCGACTTGGCGTTGGTCGGGGGTGTCAACGTCATGCTGATGCCGGAGATGACCATTGGCTTGTCGAAGGCCCATATGATGTCCCCCGATGGACGCTGCAAAACCTTTGATGCGCGTGCGAACGGCTTCGTGCGTGGCGAAGGCTGCGGTGCTGTCGCCCTCAAGCGCCTGTCACAAGCACATGCCGATGGCGACACGGTATTAGCCGTCATTCGCGGTTCGGCGACCAATCACGGCGGCTACAGCAGCGGTTTCACGGTGCCGAACAAACGCGCTCAAGAGGCGGTTATTCGTACTGCCTTAGCCAATGCCGGTGTCGAACCCGCGCAGGTCAGTTATGTCGAAGCGCACGGCACGGGAACATCTTTAGGCGACCCGATTGAAATACGGGCATTAGCAGCGGCCCTGCGGGAAGGCCGCGACGAGAGTAACCCCTTACTGCTCGGCTCGGCGAAAACGAACTTCGGACACTTGGAAGCCGGCGCTGGCATCATCGGCCTGATGAAAGTCGTATCCGCCCTGCATCATCAGCAGATTCCCCCGCACCTTCACTTTCACGAACCCAACCCGTTTATCCCGTGGAACGAAATGCCGGTGCGTATTCCCACCGAGCTGACGGCGTGGGAAGGGCATCGAGTCGCTGGTGTAAGTTCATTTGGCGCGAGCGGTGTAAATGCTCATGCCATCTTAGAGTCCGCGCCAGCCGTGACCACCGAGGCGGTGCCAGTCGCCAGTCGCCCACAGCACGTCTTGACGCTCTCAGCCCGCAGCGAGAGTGCCTTGCGCGAATTGGCGAGGCGATATGCGAACCTGCTAGCTGAAAAACCAGAACTTTCACTGGCGGATTTGAGCTACACAGCCAATCTCACCCGTTCACAGTTACCGTTCCGCTTGGGTGCGGTGGCGGTAACGCTCGATAACCTGCGCGACCAGTTGGTGGCGTTCGCGTCCGGCGCGGAAGCAAGCAGTATCGCTGCTGGATATACACCAGAAAATAATGAGCCGAAAGTGGCTTTCCTATTCACAGGGCAGGGCGCTCAATACGCGGGGATGGGGCAGGAACTGTATAACACCGAGCCAGTATTCCGTCAGGCGCTTGACCAATGTGCCGAACTCCTGCGCCCTCACTTGGAAAAGCCGCTCCTCGACGTGATGTTTGCCACCGACGAGTCAACATCGGCATTACTGAACGAAACGGTTTACACGCAGCCCGCTTTGTTCGCGCTGGAATACGCCCTTGCTCAACTCTGGATGTCTTGGGGTGTTAAACCTGCCGCCGTGATGGGGCACAGCGTTGGTGAATACGTTGCAGCCTGCATCGCCGGTGTGTTCAGTTTGGAGGCTGGCCTCAAACTCATCGCGGCCCGTGGGCGGTTGATGCAGTCCTTACCGGCTGGCGGTACGATGGTGGCTGTGCTGGCGGACGAAGCCGTGATCGAAGCGGCAGTTGCGCCGTTCACCGATAAAGTATCCATTGCGGCTGTGAATGGGCCGGGTAACTTGGTGATTTCCGGTGAACAAGCAGCCGTCGACACCATCGTTCAGCAGTTACAAGCGCGTGAGATTAAAACAAAGCCCTTAGTCGTTTCACATGCCTTCCACTCACCGCTGATGGAGCCGATCTTGTCGGAGTTTGAGCAAGTGGCGCGTGGTGTAACCTACCATGCCCCACAGATCATGCTCATCTCGAACGTGACTGGTCAGCCCTTCGCCACAGGCACAATGCCGGATGCTGACTATTGGCGCAGCCACATTCGGGCAGCCGTCCAGTTCAAATCCTCGATGGAAACCCTTCAACAAAACGACTTGCAGGTCTTTTTGGAAGTCGGGCCAAATCCAACTTTGCTGGGTATGGGGCGCGGCTGCTTGCCAGAAGAATACGGCATATGGCTGCCATCCCTGCGGAAGGGCAAGTCCGACCTCACCCAACTGCTTGGCAGTTTAAGCCGCACCTTTGCTAGCGGCCTTACGATTAATTGGCAAAGTTATCATGAAGGCTTTGCTGGCGACAAAGTGATGGGTTTGCCGAATTACCCGTTCGAACGGCGGCGTTATTGGGTCGAGCAGACCGAGTGGCGGCAGGCGGATAATAAGCCTCAAGTACACCCGCTGCTCGGCACACAACTGCGAACCGCCGGAAATACGGTTTTCTTTGAGGCCCACTTTAATCCTGAAACGACCCCACTTCTGAGCGATCATCAGGTGCGGGGGCAGGTTGTCGTTCCCGCGACGGCTTATATCGAGATGGCGCTGGCTGCGGGTTCAGCGGTCTTAGGGATTGATACTGCCACGGTTGAAGACTTGTTTATTCAAACAGCTTTAGTACTCCCGCATGACATACAAACGGTCGTGCAAACCGTATTTGAAGTCGATGGCGCATTCCAGATATTAAGCCTCCAAGCGGATAACACTTGGTTGTTACATGCTTCGGGTCGTGTCGTTGCCAGTGTTCCTTCGAGTGAATCACCCAATCTCAACCAGATACGCCAACGGCTGACGGAAGAAATGTCTGCCGCCTCCCATTACCAGCAGCTCACCGGGCGCGGTATGTATTTTGGTGCGGCGTTTCATGGGCTAGAGCAAATTTGGCGCAGCGAACACGAATCACTTGGCTTGGTACGCCTACCTGAATCGGCTTCCTTGAACGGTTATCATGTCCACCCCGGTTTGCTGGATGCCTGTTTGCAAGTCGTCAGTGGTGTGCTGCCAGAGGGCGAGAACGCCACCTATTTGCCGCTCAGTCTCGACGCACTGAAGTTTTACTACCCTCCCGCTGATACCGTTTGGAGTCACTTAGTTGCTCGTCACGGTCAAAGCCACGACATCGTACAGGTCGATGGTCATTTGTTAGGCGAACAAGGTGAACTCATCGCCGAAATTAACGGGCTGAGTTTCAAACGGGTCGCTGCCGATACGCAGTTGGGCAGCGACCCGGTCGAAAATTGGCTGTATGAGGTGACGTGGGAACCGTTAGCACCGGCTGAAAGCACCGATGCCGCTGGCAAGTGGCTGCTGTTAGCCGATGAGAACGGCGTTGCAAGCCAATTAGCAGCGCTTCTTGAAGGACGTGGTGGCGAAAGTATCTTGCTGCATTTGCCCGCCGATCACACGTTTACACCGCAAACGTTCGTCTCGATATTTGAGCAGCATCCAGATTTGAAGGGCGTTGTTCATCTGTGGGGAGCGGATACGACCACTGGTGAAACTGATTTGCAGCAGCTTACGGACGCACAGGCACACGGCAGCCAGAGTGCGCTGGCATTGGCTCAAGCGCTAGCCAGTACCGGTTCGTCGCCGAAGCTGTATCTGGTGACGCGCGGTACGCAGTCGGTTCATGGTGAGCAGACACAGGTTGAGCAGTCGCCGTTGTGGGGCTTGGGCAAGTCAATCGCCCTCGAACTGCCTGAGCTGAACTGTACACGGATTGACCTTGATTCACAGGGTACAGCGCATGAGGCTGAACAACTGCTGCAAACACTCTTGACTGCTGGCGCAGAAGATCAAATCGCCCTTCGCGAGGAAGCTGCCTATGTGCCGCGTTTCGTACGGCGCGGCGAACACAAGGGAAACCAGATTCTTGAGGGTCAACCCTTTCAAGTCACGATTGCTCAAAAGGGCGTTTTGGAAAATCTCGCCTTTGAACCCCTTGAACGCCAGCAGCCCGGTGTTGGCGAGGTCGAGATCGAAGTCAAGGCGGTGGGTCTCGGCTTCCGTGATGTCCTCGGTGCGCTCGGCATGTACCCCGGCGATATTCCGGCGCTCGGCAGCGAATGCGTGGGCATAATCAGCGCCGTTGGTGAAGGCGTTCATGCATTAAAAATCGGCGATGCGGTCATGGCGCTGGCAATCGGCAGCTTCCGTTCGCACGTCATTGTTCCGGCGGGCTTTGTGGTTCTCAAGCCGGATGGGTTGAGTTTTGCCGAGGCGGCGACTATTCCCTCACCGTTCTTGACGGCTGAATTTGGGCTAAACCATCTGGCTCAGGTTAAAGCCGGTGATCGTGTGCTGATCCACGCGGCGGCAGGGGGTGTCGGTCTCGCGGCGGTGCAGTTAGCCCTTCAGTCCGGGGCGGAAGTGTTTGGCACGGCTGGAAGTGATGAGAAACGCGACTATCTTAAATCCATCGGTGTCCACCATGTCCTCAATTCACGGACGCTGGATTTCGCTGATGACATCCGCAAGCTGACGAACGGGCAGGGTGTAAACGTCATTTTGAATTCACTCAGCGGTGAGTTCATTGAACGCAGTGTATCGATATTAGCTGAGGACGGCAGCTTTATCGAGATTGGTAAACGTGACATTTGGAGCGATGAACGGATGCGGGCTGTTCGCCCCGATGTTGCTTATCATGTTATCGATCCCGTTTACATTTTCGGAAACCCCGATGTTGTACAAGCCATTTTCAGTGATTTGCGCGGTGCGTTTAATGCCGGTCGCTTGCGCCCCATTCCCATGCAAATCTTCCCGATGCAGTCCGTTGTTGATGCCTTCCGCTATATGGCACAGGCCAAGCACATTGGTCGTATCGTCGTCACTCAGGATACCGGTGCATCTTCGATAAACGTCGTCAAGGATGCGACCTATCTGGTCACAGGCGGCTTGCGCGGCTTGGGCTTGGTGGTCGCCCGCTGGCTCGCCGTGCAGGGTGCTGGACACTTAGCGCTGTTAGGCCGTAATAAACCCTCGCCAGAAGCCCTTGAAACCCTGCGCGAAATCGAGGCGCTCGGTGTTCAAGTGCGCGTGCTTGAAGCCGATGTCGCCAAACAAGCCGATGTGGAACGTGTATTGGACGAAATCGGGCGTTCAATGCCCCTGCTGCGGGGTGTCATCCACTGTGCAGCGGTGTTCGACGACGGCATGTTGATCCAGCAGGATTGGTCACGCTTCGAACACGTCTTTGCGCCAAAGGTAAAAGGCTCGTGGAATCTGCACTATGCCACCCGTAACCTGCCCCTCGATTTCTTTGTTCTGTTCTCCTCGATAGCGTCTGTCATGGGTAACGCGGGGCAGAGCAATTATGTTGCGGCAAATACCTTCTTAGACTCGCTCGCCTATTACCGCCGCGCTCAGGGGCTGCCCGCTTTGGCGATCAACTGGGGCGCATGGGCGGAGGTCGGCGCGGCCACTCGCCAGCGCGTCGAGGAACGGGCGCATCTGCTCGGCATTGGCGCGTTTACCTTGGATCAAGGCGTACAGATTTTAGGCGACCTGATCGCGCAGGCGGCTACACAAGTAACCGCGTTGAAGGTCAATTGGTCGCAGTATTTGGGCCAACTCGCGATGCAGCCGCCGTTCTTTATGGCTTTGGCAGCAGGTATGCCTGCACGGCAAGCAGTGAGTTCGACTGCACAATCCGATACGAGCGAATGGCGCAGTCGGTTGAATGAATCCGTCCCGAATAAGCGGCATAACTTGTTCATCGACTTTATCCGTTCACAAGCGCTCAAAGTGCTGGGGCTGGAGGCCAGTTTCGTCATTGACCCGCGCCAACCGTTGCAAAGTCTGGGGTTGGATTCGCTGATGGCGGTTGAACTGCGTAACTTGCTCGGTGCGGGGATGCAAACCAAGCTGCCAACCACACTTGTTTTTGACCATCCCACCATTGAAGCGTTAGCCTTGTACCTCGACAAAGAACTGTTCAAGCCGGACGCTGCCGTTGTGGTACAGTCGGAAGTGCAGGAAACGCAGCAGCAAGCCGCGCTCGATGAGCTTGAGCAAATTTCGGATGATGAGGCCGAAGCGCTGCTGATGGAAGAGCTGAGAGCGATCCAAAAGAAAAAATAACACTTCTCGGTTCCATTCTGTGATAAGTTGTAGACGGTGGTGCAGACTCTTGTGTCACCGTCTTGCTGCGTTGTTAACCGCGCAAGGCTGATGAAAGTTCCCTGCTTTTAGAATCACGTTATGATGATTGCAATATACTGTAAGCTGTTGTTCGCCCACTAACAAACCAATACATTATCCATTTTTGAGGAACCGATATGGCTCAAGAAAATGTTTCAGGCCGCCTTGCGGAACTTTCACCGCTGAAACAGGCTCTGTTTGAACTCCGCGATATGCGTTCCCAGCTCGACGCGCAGGAAGCCGCCCGCACGGAACCGATTGCGGTAATCGGCATGGGGATGCGCTTCCCCGGTGGCGTGCGAACACCCGCCGCGCTGTGGGAGCTCCTCGCAAATGGCGTGGATGCGATCAGCCCGATTCCAGCAGACCGCTGGGACATCAACGACTATTTCGATGCCGATCCCAAAGCACTTGGCAAGATGTACACCCGTGCTGGCGGCTTTCTGGATCGAATCGATGAATTTGATCCGGCGTTTTTTGGTATTTCGCCGCGCGAGGCTGTGAGTATGGATCCTCAGCAGCGCCTCCTGCTGGAAGTCGCGTGGGAAGCGCTGGAAAACGCGGGACAAGCACCGGATAAACTCGTTGGCAGCGCAACAGGCGTATTCGTTGGTATGGGTAACAACGACTACAGCCGTATCGTGTGGTCGGATACTGAAAATGTCGATGTGTATTTTAGTACCGGCACCGCCTACAGTGTTTCGGCTGGTCGCTTGTCCTACATCCTCGGTTTACAAGGGCCGAGTATGGTGATTGATACCGCCTGTTCTTCCTCGCTCATGGCTATCCACCTCGCCACGCAAAGCCTGCGCGGTAAAGAGAGCAATATGGCGCTGGTGGGCGGCGTGAATTTAGTCCTTCTGCCCGAAACCCACATTAACTTCTCGAAAGCGCAGATGCTTTCGCCAGATGACCACTGCAAAACCTTTGATGCCGCCGCGAATGGTTATGTGCGGAGTGAAGGCTGCGGCATGGTTGTGCTAAAACGGCTATCGGATGCGGTGGCGGATGGTGACCGCATTTGGGCGGTCATTCGCGGTTCCGCCGTGAATCAGGATGGACGCAGCAGCGGCTTAACCGCGCCGAACGGCCCATCACAAGAAGCGGTCTTGCGCCAAGCCATCGCGAACGCTGGTGTTTCTGCGGGCGAAGTCAGCTACGTCGAAGCTCATGGCACAGGGACATCGCTCGGCGATCCGATTGAAGTGCAAGCACTCGCGGCTGCGCTGGGCGAGGGGCATACCAAATCCGACCCTCTGCTGATCGGCTCCCTCAAAACGAATGTCGGCCATATGGAGGCGGCAGCCGGTATCGGCGGCTTCATGAAAGCTGTCATGATGCTGCATCATGGGCAAATTCCGCCGCACCTACATCTGCAAACGCTCAACCCCTTCATACCGTGGGATGAGATACCGCTTGATGTACCAACAACGTTACGCCCGCTGCCTGTTCGTGGTGAGCGCCCGGTTGTTGGTGTCAGTTCCTTCGGTTTTAGCGGGACGAACGCTCATGTCGTGTTGGAGGCCGCGCCGCCAACCGAACCGAAACCGGATGCGGTTGAGCGCCCGCTGCAAGTGTTGACGCTCTCTGCCCGTAGTGGTGATGTGCTGCAAACATTGACCGAACAGTATATCGACTTCCTCCAACAGACGGATGCCTCATTGAGCGATGTGGCTTTCACTGCGAATGCTGGACGGGCACAGTTTGGTCATCGCTTGGCGGTTGTTGCGGCCTCTGCTGCCGAAGCCCAAGAGAAGCTCACCGCGTTCCTCAGCCGTCAAGAAACCACCGGCGTGTTTTACCATGAACTCACCGATGTCCTTGCACCAGATGTCGTGTTCATGTTTACCGGACACGGTTCGCATTACGCCGACATGGGGCGCAAACTCTACGATACCGAGCCAGTTTTCCGCGCGGCACTCGACGAGTGTGTGGAGATTGCTCAACAGTATCTACCACAGCCACTAACAGCGGTCTTATTCCCTGCCGACAATGCCCAATCCGCCCTGATGAACGAGATGAAGTATGCCCAGCCTGCGCTTTATGCACTGGAATATGCGCTGGCGAAATTGTGGATGTCCTTCGGTATCCACCCCGCCGCCGTCATGGGACACAGCGTTGGCGAGTATACCGCTGCCTGTATCGCGGGCTTATTCAGTGTCGCCGATGGTATGAAGTTAGTCGCCACGCGCGGTCGCTTGTTCGACTCGCTGCCGGAAGCAGGCGTGATGGTCGCTGTGTTTGCCGGTATCGAGCAGGTGAGCGCTGCGATTGCGCCGTATGCGGATCGCGTGTCGATTGGCGCTGTAAACGGCCCAACCAACATCGTAATTTCTGGCGCACAGGAGAGTGTAGAAAAAGTCCTCGCTGCCCTCAGCGCAGCCGGTGTGAAGTCCCGGCGCTTGGATGTACCGCAGGCTTCCCACTCGCCGCTGCTTGAACCCATCCTCGGTGATTTTGAGCGAGTAGCCAATGAGATCACCTATTCCGCGCCGCAAATCAGCTTGATTTCGGGAGTGACTGGCAAAGAAGCCGTGTTTGCCGAAGTCGGTAATGGCGCATATTGGCGACGGCATCTACGTCAACCTGTTCAGTTCGCGGGTGTCATCGAAACGCTGCAACAGCAGGGCTATCACTTGTTCCTTGAAGTGGGGCCGAACCCGACTCTGTTAGGCATGGGGCGGCGGGTTGTCGCCAATGATTACGGCGTATGGCTGCCGTCGCTGCGGCAGGGCTTGGATGACTGGACGCAGCTTCTGGAGAGCCTTGCCATCCTGTATACGCTCGGTGTCCGTATTGACTGGGCAGCCGTGAATGGCAACCCGAACCGTCAGCATATCCCCATGCCCACCTATCCGTGGACTCGTGAGCGCTTCTGGTATGTACCATCGGCAGCGCGGTCAACCGTGCGTAAGGCGGATGAAAATGTCGTGTGGCAGGCGATAGCCGATGCAGGGTTGCGTCAGGCCGAACAAGCACCGTTGGATTTAGTGCTGCAAACCTATCCTGAGAAGTGGAAAGCAACCGACGACCTCACAGCCGCCTACGAAATCGCGGCGCTGCGACAGTTCGGTGTGTTTACAGCAGCCGGTGAACGTCATACGGTCGCGGGTTTGCTGGCCCATCTCGCCATCAGCGCGGGATACACCAGCCTGATAACCCGCTGGCTGGATGCCCTATCCGAAAAAGGCTATCTCACTAAGCAAGGGGATACGTATATCAGTCATCAGCCACTGCCGGAAGCAGGTCTAGATGAAGCGTGGTCAGCAGCACACACAACACTGGCGGATATTCCTGAGTTAATGGCCTATATGAAACGCTGCGGTGACCAGTTAAAGGCCGTTCTCGGCGGCACAGTTAGCCCGCTGGACACCTTATTCCCGAATGGCGCATTTACAACCACCGACTTTCTCTACAACCAGTGGCCGATGGTTCGCTACTTCAATAACATCGTGCAAGCGGTTGCGTCAGCCATTGTGAGCCAGTCCAATAACGGCGGTCAGTTGCGCGTCCTCGAAATCGGCGCTGGCACGGGCGGAACCACTGCCGCAGTCCTGCCCATCTTCCCCGCTGCGCGTACCAGCTACTCCTTTACCGATGTGTCCGACTTCTTCTTGGGGCGTGCCGAACAGCGCTTTAGTGCCTATCCGTTCTTAAACTTTGGCTTGCTTAATATCGAGCAAGACCCGATGGAACAGGGCTTCGTACCCAATAGCTACGACCTTATCCTTGCCGCGAACGCGCTCCATGCCACCCGCGACTTGGGGCAAACGCTCGATCATGTGCGCTCACTCTTAGCACCGAACGGTCGCGTCATCCTGTTTGAAGCCACCCATCATCATGAATGGTACGACATCACCACCGGCTTGATAGAAGGGTGGGGACGTTTTGAGGATGATTTGCGCGGCGATAACCCATTACTGAAACCTGAGGAATGGGACGCGGCTTTCCGTGAACATGGCTTTGAACAGGTCATTACCTTGCCAAAGGCCGGAGCAGTAACCGAAATATTCGGGGAACACATCATTGTTGCACAGGCTTCGGCGGTAGGCGACCGTGTAACCGTACAGGATGACCACTCGGTCACGCAGCATTTACCGGCGGAAAGTTCACAAACTGCCGAGAACCTCATTACCGAACTTGCTGGATTGCTGCCGGATGATCGTATCGAGCGGCTGACCACGTTCGTGCGCGGTCGTGTGGCTCGCATCCTGCGCCTCGCGCCAACCCATCCACTCGACACCAATCATCGTTTGATGGATCTGGGGGTTGACTCGTTGATGGCTGTCGAGCTGCGTAACGCCCTCGAAACCAACCTTCAATTAAGCGGCGTTCTGCCCGCAACCTTGATTTTTGACTATCCGACGATTGGCGCGGTTGTAAACTATTTAGATGCGCTGCTGTTCGCACCGGGTACACCCGTGGAAACCCTACCAACCGCAGCGCCAGCGGCTGCCGAGGCCGAGGTCGACCTTGATGAGTTGTCCGAAGATGAGGTGGCCGCCCTCATTATGAAAAAGTTAGGTGGTCTTTAGGACGCGGACTTATAGTTGGCTCGATTAGCGCAATTGGCTCATCAGGACGACAATAAACCTGATGAGCCGCGTCTCATTTCAACTGAGTGCATAACAAAACGAAAAGTATATTTGAAGAGGAACTGAATGGCGCAAGATGTAAACCCTGCACCTCAGCTTTCACCACTTAAACAAGCCTATCTCGCCCTCGAAAAAATGCAAGCCCGGCTCAATGCGCTGGAGCAAAAGCAGCACGAACCTATCGCGATTGTGGGGATGGGCTGCCGTTTCCCCGGTGATGCCGATACCCCTGCCGCTTATTGGGATTTGCTGCGCGAGGGTAGGGATGCCGTCACTGAAATTCCAAAGGATCGCTGGGATGTAGAGTCCTTTTATGATCCAGATAACAATCAGCCGGGAAAGATTTCAGCGCGTCACGGTTCATTTTTGAAGCAGGTCGATCAATTTGATCCAGCCTTTTTTGGCATCGCCCCGCGCGAGGCCGCCAGCATGGATCCCCAACAGCGGTTGTTGCTGGAAGTCGCGTGGGAAGCCTTAGAAAACGCGGGTCAAGCACCTGACCAACTCGTCGGCAGCGCGACCGGTGTGTTCGTCGCCATGACGACCAACGATTACAGCCAGATGTTCATGAAATCTGGTGATCTCTCGCTGCTCGATGCCTACTATGCGTCCGGCATCGCCCACAGCATCGCCTCCGGTCGTCTCTCGTACATCCTCGGTTTGCAAGGGCCGAGCCTAACAGTCGATACGGCTTGTTCGTCGTCGCTGGTATCGGTTCATTTGGCGGTTCAAAGTTTGCGGCTGCGGGAATGCCGTATGGCGCTGGCGGGTGGCGTGAACCTGATCCTCGCACCTGAACTGTATATCGCGCTGTCGAAATACGGCATGTTAGCGGTGGATGGTCACTGCAAGACATTCGATGCTGCTGCCGATGGTTTTGTGCGTGGCGAAGGCTGCGGGATGGTGGTGCTCAAGCGGCTTTCGGATGCCGTTGCCGATGGCGACCGCGTTTTGGCGCTCATCCGTGGTTCGGCTGTGAATCAAGACGGCGCGAGCAGCGGGTTGACTGCCCCCAACGGCCCGGCACAAGAAGCCGTCATTCGTGCCGCACTGGGGAATGGTGGTGTCGAGGCTTCTCAGGTCAGCTATGTCGAAACGCATGGCACAGGCACATCGCTTGGCGACCCGATTGAGATTCAAGCCATCGCCCGCAGCCTTCGTAGTGGCGAGTTAGCCAAACAACCGTTGGTGATTGGCGCGGTCAAAACCAACATCGGTCACTTGGAAGCATCAGCCGGCATCGCGGGACTGATGAAAGTGGTGTTGATGCTTCAACATCGTGAGATTACACCCCATTTGCATCTCACCCGCCCCAATCCCTTTATCCAGTGGGATAAGATGCCGCTGGTCATCCCGCAAGAACATTCTGCGTGGGAAGGTATAAGCGGGCAGTGGATTGCGGGTGTCAGTGCATTCGGTTTTAGTGGGACGAACGCCCACATTGTCCTCGAAGCCGCTCCAAGCGTCGAGACTGCTCCCGGTCAGGTCGAACGCCCTGTACAGGTCATGGCGCTCTCCGCACGCGACGAGAGTTCTTTGCGCGAACTGGCTGGCCGGTACACGCACTACCTTGAGCAAACGTCGGATACGCTGGCGGATATTGCCTACACCGCGAATACGGGGCGAGCGCAGTTAAATCAGCGTGCCGCCATTATTGCTTCTGACTTAAACGAACTGCACGACAAACTTAGCCAATTCGCCGCAGGTAATACCGAATCGGTGATTACCGGCTACATCAGCCAAACTGACAAGCCCAAAGTCACGTTCTTGTTTACCGGTCAGGGTTCGCAGTACCCCGGCATGGGCAAGCAGCTTTATGAAACCCAGCCCACGTTTAAAGCGGCGCTCGACCGCTGCGCCGAAATCCTCACCCCCTATTTATCACAGCCGTTACTTTCCGTGTTGTTCGAGGACAACGGCGCAGATTCACTGCTGCACAACACCGCCTACACCCAACCCGCGTTATTCGCGCTGGAGTACGCTTTAGCGCAGTTATGGCGCTCGTGGGGTGTCGAGCCGAATATAGTCATGGGGCATAGCGTTGGCGAATATGTTGCCGCGTGTGTCGCTGGCGTGTTTAGCCTCGAAGATGGCTTGAAGTTGATCGCTGCCCGTGCGCGGCTGATGGGTGCATTACCCGCTGGTGGGGCGATGGCCGCCCTATTCGCGGATGAGGTATGGGTACAAACGGCGATTAAAGCCTACCCGAACGTGTCAATTGCAGCCGTCAATGGGCCGGATAACATCGTGGTTTCCGGTGTGGTCGCTGATGTGCAGGCTATCCTCGACTCTGCCAAAGAGCAGGGCATCAAATCGCGCCGCCTAACCGTCTCGCACGCCTTCCATTCGCCGCTGATGGAGCCAATCCTCGCCGAGTTTGAGCGGGTAGCCGCCGAGATCACGTTCTCAGCGCCTCGCATCAAATTGATTTCGAACGTGACGGGTCAGGTCGCCAGTAGCGAGGTAACAACCCCCGCATATTGGCGGCAGCATATTCGCGCGGCTGTCCAATTTGCACGTTCAATCGAGACCATCAGCCAGCAAAACAGCCATATCTTTGTCGAAATTGGCCCCGGTACGACCTTACTCGGCATGGGTCAGCGCTGCGTCGACAATGCTGAAAGCCCCGGTCTGTGGCTGCCCTCGCTGCATCCCAGCAAGAGCGATTGGGCGCAGCTAACCGACTCGGTTGCCAAGCTCTACGTCGCTAATGTGCCGGTGAACTGGCAGGGCTTTGACCACGATTATCCACGCCGCAAGGTAACGCTGCCGACCTATCCATTCCAGCGGTCGCGTTACTGGCGTATTCCAAGTACAACGGTGCGCTCGAACGCGGGCGGCAAAATTTTGCACCCGCTGCTGGGCTACCGAGTCCGCTCGGCGGTGAAGTCCGCCCAGTTTGAAACACAGCTTACCCCCGTAGCATTTTCTTACTTGAATGACCACCGCATTTACGGTGCGGCGCTTCTACCCGCGACCGCCTATCTGGAATTGGCCTTCGCCGCCGCGCTGGATGGCATGGGCTACGATGCGCCTGTCGTCCAGGACTTCGTGATCCACAGCGGTTTAGCGGTTGGCGATGACGAAACCCGTACCGCGCAGTTGGTCGTCACCGCCGGCGATGATGGACAGGCGACCCTCGAATACTTTACCGCCGGTGATGATGACGAGTGGAAACTGCACGCCGCCGGAACGATTGTTGCCAACGCCTTACAACCCCAGCCGCCCGTATCCTTGAACGACATTCAATCGCGTTTGACGGAAACCATTAGCCACGAACAGCACTATGCGTTGTTAGCCGGTCATGGCCTCGACTTTGGCGAAGGCTTGCGCGGTGTGGTTCAGGTCTGGCGGCGCGATGGCGAGGCGCTGGCTCAAATCCATCTGCCAGAAGTTGTGGCGACCGAAGCGCCGAATTACCACATGCATCCGGCCTTGCTCGATGCGTGTTTGCAGGCTCTGAGTTGGGCAGCACCCTCACAGTCCGATTTCTATATGCCCTTGAACATCGACAACTTCCGCCTGTACCGCCAACCGGACGCGGAAGTCTGGAGCCATGTTCAGTTTGACGAACGTTCAACGCGGGATATTCTGCGTGGAAACGTCCGTGTCTTGGATCCCAATGGTGAGGTGATTGCTGAAGTCATTGGTATCGCCCTCAAACGCGCCAGCACCGATGTCCTGCGTCACTTCTCGCAAGCCCGCTACGACGATTGGCTGTACGAGATGGTTTGGAAGCGGCAGCCGTTGTCATTGAGTGGCGATGCGCCAGATTTCTTGCTCGCCCCCTCTGAGATAACTGAGCAGATTAATGCGCCGTTCTTGGAACGCACCGAGCAGTATCGGATACGCAGCTTCGTTAGCGTGCTGCTGCCAGAATTGGAACAACTCAGTATCGGCTATGTGGTGCAGGCGCTCGGTAAGCTGGGGTGGAAGCCGCGTGTCGGTGAGCGCTTGACCACTAATGCCCTCGCCGCACAGTTGAAAGTGACCCCGCAGCAGCGCCGTTTGTTCGGTCGCCTCCTCGAAATGTTAGCCGAAGAAGGGATCTTACAGGCTGCTGGTCAGGATTGGCTGGTGAAGACCCTGCCTCGACCTGCGAACCCCAAACTCCATTGGGAAGCGCTGGTTGAAGAATATCCCGACTACGAAGCCGAATTGACGCTAACCAGCTGGTGTGGTGATGATCTGGCAGGCGTGTTGAATGGTCAGGTTGACCCGCTGCAACTCCTGTTCCCCAACGGCGGCAAAGTCGCCCAGAAGATGTACAGCGACTCGCCCGTGCCGCAGGTGTATAACGCCTCAGTCGCACTGGCTGTGGAAGCGGCGTTGAGCCATCTTCCCCCTGAGCGCACCATTCGTATCCTCGAAATGGGCGGCGGCACAGGCGGCACGACCGTTTATGTCCTGCCAAAACTTCCCGCTGGTCGCACCCGCTACACCTTTACAGATATTGGCCCGCTGTTTGTCGAGAAAGCCAAAGAACGGTTTAGCGCCTATCCATTTGTGGAGTATCAAACTCTCAATATTGAAGAAGACCCCGCCGGGCAAGGGCTGGCAAATCAGCAGTTTGATCTGATTATTGCCGCGAATATGATCCACGCCACAAAGGACTTGCATCAAACACTGGCGCACGTCCGGCAGTTGCTTGCGCCCGAAGGGCTGTTCTTAATGACCGAAGTGACCAGCATCCAACGTTGGGTCGATATTACGTTCGGGATGACCGATGGCTGGTGGCGCTTTGTCGATAGCGATGTCCGCCCGAACTACCCGCTTCTGGATCAACACGGCTGGACAAACCTGCTGCGAAACGAAGGCTTTACTGATGTCATCGCCTATCCCGAAGCTGGACAGGAATATGATGAGCAAGCCATTGTCATCGCGCGGAACAGCGCCATGTCAACCGAAAAGGGTACCGCGAACAGCCGCTGGTTGGTTTTCGCGGATGGTGGCGGAACAGCCTCTACGCTAGTCGAACCGCTGCTGGAAAACGGCGTGTCGGTCGTGCTGGCGCAAGCTGCTACCGCCTATCAAGCACTGAGCGATAATCACTACCAGCTTGCCCCCCCCAACGCGGATGACTTCAAACACCTGCTGTCCGATGTCGGCAGTGTGGATAAGGTTGTATATCTGTGGGGTGTCGATACGCCAGCCGGGTACGAAGCACTCAACGCGCAGTTCGACGCGGTGAATCAGGTTGTGCTGGGTGGTGCGCTCCATCTGGTGAAGGCACTCGTCGCTGTCGACGGCGACTTACCGGAACTCACTTTCGTTACTCGTGGCGCACAGGCCGTTCATCATGAACAGGTTTCGCCGTCACAGGCAGCCTTGTGGGGTTTCGCCAAGACGGTTGTTTTTGAACACCCTGAACTCAATATTCACCGGATCGACCTTGACACGTTCTCTAACGGAGACGAGCGCTTATTGGTTGCAGAACTGCTGCGGAGCGATAGGGAAGATCAGGTCGCCTTCCGGCATGGCGACCGCTATATCCCGCGCCTTACCCAGCAGTCGAAGGTCACATCGCCGCTGCCGGATCAATCGTGGCAGTTGCAGATTCGCGAAAGGGGTTCGCTGGAAAACCTCCATTTCAAGCCCGTTGAACGTCGTGCGCTTCAATCCGGTGAAGTCGAAATTGAAGTTCTCGCGACCGCCCTAAACTTTAAAGATGTCTTGAACACACTCGGCATGTACCCCGGTGACGCGGGTGCGCTCGGTGGCGAGTGCGCCGGTCGTGTGACGACTGTCGGCGAAGGCGTGGATGGCATACGTGTCGGAGATGCGGTGCTGGCGCTGGCCTCTGGCAGTTTCAGTCGCTATGTGGTTGCACCCGCCGCCCTGACTGTTCATAAGCCGGAGAGCATGAGCTTTGAAGCCGCCGCCGGTTTCGCCATACCCTTCGTAACCGCCTACTATGCGCTGCATCACGTCGGTCATATCCGCGCGGGCGAAAGTGTCCTTATCCATGCCGCCGCCGGTGGGGTTGGACTCGCGGCGGTTCAGTTGGCGCGGCAAATGGGCGCGGAAATCTTCGCGACCGCTGGCAGTCCCGAAAAACGCGCGTTCCTCACGTCGATTGGCGTACAGCATGTGATGGACTCGCGTTCGCTGAGTTTTGCCGACGAAATCATGGAGATCACGAATGGTCGAGGGGTTGACCTCGTACTCAATTCGTTAGCAGGGGACACCATCCCCAAGAGCCTATCCGTACTGGCTGATGGTGCGCGTTTCCTCGAAATCGGTAAGAGTGGCTTGCTGACAGCCGAAGAAGCTGCCGCGCTCGGTCGTGGCATTCAGTACTCGATCATTGACTGGACAGGTGATGCGCTGCATAACCCGCAGTTGATACGCTCCATGTTAGAACAGCTAATCGCAGCCTTAGACGAAGGTGCAGTTCAACCCCTGCCATATCAAGTATTCCCGATTGAGGAAGCCACCCGCGCCTTCACCCATATGGCGCACGCCAAGCATATCGGTAAAGTGATCCTGTCACAGCAGCCCGATGTGCGCTGGAACGGCGCTGTTCACCCTGACGCGACCTATCTCGTCGTCGGTGGCTTACGCGGCCTCGGCCTATTGGTGGCAGAGTGGTTGGTTGAACAGGGTGCGCGTCATCTCGCCTTGATGGGACGCAGCGCCCCGCAAGAAACGGCATTGGCGACCCTGAATGCGTTGGAAGCGCGGGGTGTACAAATCACTGTTTTCGGCGAGGATGTTTCAAATGCGGCAGCCGTTGCCCGTGTCATTGACGGTATCCAATCGAATATGCCACCGCTGCGGGGTGTTATCCATTCCGCAGGGCTGCTGGATGACGGCGTGCTGCTGCATCAAGATTGGTCACGCTTTACCACCGTACTTGGGCCAAAGGTCAACGGTGCGTGGTACTTGCATAACGCCACGTGGGGTCTGCCGCTCGATTTCTTCGTGATGTTCTCCTCGGTAGCCTCGCTGCTGGGGTCATCGGGGCAGGCCAACCATGCCGCCGCCAACGCCTTCGAGGATGCCCTCGCATACCATCGTCAGGCACTTGGCTTACCCGCTTTGAGCATCAATTGGGGCGCGTGGTCGGAGGTTGGCGCGGCGGTAGACCGTAACGTGGTCGAAACCGCCGGACAGC
Organism: Chloroflexota bacterium; assembly: GCA_020161935.1. Lineage (GTDB taxonomy): Bacteria > Chloroflexota > Anaerolineae > Aggregatilineales > Phototrophicaceae > CFX2. Next base: position 170,551 of record JAIUNI010000007.1, on the reverse strand, counting down.
GCGGCTTCGGTACGATCAGCCCTGCCGCTGGCCTCGATATACTCGGTGCATTGATGCGGGGTTCCGCGCCGCAGGTCGGTGTGGTACCGATGCAGTGGGCGAAGTTCCTCCAGCCCTTTACAGGCCATGAACCGCCGTTCTTAGCTGACCAGATTCCGGTTGAAGCGCCTAAAGTGGTGAAAATAGCAGCTTCCGCAGGCGGCTCGGCAGCGTCGGTATCATCCTCAACCGCTGAAGTGTTGAGCCAGTTGACGAGCGCCAAACCCGAACGCCAGCGGTCGATGCTGGTCAGTTATGTTCAAGAACGTGCGCGTAAGATATTGGGTGTGGAGTCGGCCCGTGCGATTGATGAGCGGATGCCGCTCAACGAACTCGGCCTAGACTCGCTGATGGCGGTCGAACTGCGGAATGCCCTGACCAGCGGCCTAGCCCTCAAACGGCCGCTGCCTGCTACACTTGTCTTTGACTATCCGACCGTCGAGGCCATCGCCGATTACCTGCGGAAAGATGTGTTGATGCTGGTGGCTGGTGAAACCGCCGAAGAAGAAGCGCCGAAACCGGTGACTTCCGGTCAGATGGCTGAGTCGATTAGCGAACTTTCCGATGATGATGTTGACCGTTTGTTGAATGAACGGATGAAGAAGCGAAAATGACCGACTTTTACGAGCAAATTAAGGATATGTCGCCCAAGCGGCTGCTGCTGCTGGCGATGGAACTCCAATCGAAGGTTGAAGACCTCGAACGCGCAAAGTCCGAACCGATTGCCATCGTTGGCATGGGGATGCGCTTCCCCGGCGGTGTGAATTCGCAGGAAGCCTTTTGGGAACTCCTGCGAAGTGGCACGGATGCGATTACCGAAATCCCCGCCTCGCGCTGGGATGTCGGCGCATACTATGACCCTGATCCCGATGCTCCGGCAAAAATCGCGACACGTTGGGGCGGCTTCATTGATGATATTGATCGCTTTGAGCCGCAGGTATTTGGCATCTCCCCCCGCGAAGCAATCACGATGGACCCCCAGCAGCGCATCCTCTTAGAGGTCGTGTGGGAAGCGCTGGAACGTGCCGGTTATGCGCCGCCCACGCTGAACGGCAGCCAAACCGGCGTGTTCGTCGGGGTGTGTAACAGCGACTACTGCAATATGCTAACGGCTGGCGACCCTTCCGATTGGGATATGTATATCTCCACTGGCAACGCCCACAGTGTTATCTCAGGCCGCGTCTCCTATATTTTAGGGTTGCACGGGCCAGCCGTCTCGGTCGATACCGCCTGTTCATCCTCACTTGTCGCCGTGCATCTCGCCGTGCAAAGTTTGCGCCGGGGTGAGTGCCGCATGGCGCTGGCGGGTGGCACGAATGCCATCCTCTCACCACTTTCAACCATCATGCTCTCGCGTGCTGGAATGATGGCTGCCGATGGTCACTGCAAAGCCTTTGACGCGGCTGCCGATGGTTTTGTGCGTGCGGAAGGCTGCGGCGTAGTCGTCCTCAAGCGCCTTAGTGATGCCATCGAAGACGGCGATAACGTGTTGGCCGTCATTCTCGGCTCGGCCATCAATCAGGATGGACGCAGCAACGGCCTCACCGCCCCCAATGGCCCTTCGCAGGTCGCCGTCATTCGTGCGGCACTGGCAGATGCCCAACTTGATCCGTCTGAAGTGAGCTATGTCGAAACGCACGGCACCGGCACATCGCTCGGCGACCCGATTGAAGCCCAAGCACTCGGTGCGGCGCTAGGAGTCGGGCATTCGACCGGGAACCCCCTCATCATCGGCTCGCTCAAAGCCAACATGGGGCATATGGAATCAGCAGCCGGTATCGGCGGCCTCATCAAAGCCGTGCTTATGTTGAAGCATGGGGAAATTCCCCCGCAGTTGCACCTCAATCAGCCCAACCCCTACATTCCGTGGGATGAACTCCCTCTCAAACTCGTCAAGAATGTCCAGTCGTGGGAAGGAGTCGAGGGTCATCGTGTCGCCGGTGTGAGTTCCTTCGGCTTTAGCGGCACCAATGCCCATGTCCTGCTGGAAGCCGCCCCGCAGCTTGAAACCGCGCCACTGCCCGAAGCTGACCGCCCGAAGCATGTGCTGGCCTTCTCTGCCCGCAGCGAATCCGCCCTTCGCCAGTTCGCGGTGGCCTTCCGCGATGCCTTATCAGCGCAGCCGGAATTATCACCCGCTGATCTCGCCTACAGCACCCACGCTAGCCGCGCCACCTTCACCCATCGCCTCGCCGTGACAGGTGCAACCGCTGGCGAAATGAGTACAGCGCTGGATGCCTACCTTGCCGGAGAACAGTCTGACCGTGTGACAGCCGGACGCGCATCATCTACGCCGGAGGTTGCCTTTCTCTTTACCGGCCACGGCTCTCAGTACGTCGATATGGGCCGTCACCTGTACGAAACACAGGCCGCCTATCGTCAGGCATTTGATGAATGTGATGCCCTGTTCCAGCCTTACTTGAACATCCGCTTGGGGCAGATCGTATTCCAAGCCGACGGTGCGGATGGTGCGCTGCTCAACCAGATGACGTACGCCCAGCCCGTGTTATTCGCACTGCAATACGCCTTAGGTCGCCTGTGGCAGTCGTGGAGCATCCAACCCTCCGTGATGATGGGTCACAGCTTGGGCGAATACGCGGCGGCTGTCATCGCCGGTGTGTTCAGCCTCGAAGATGGCGTGAAGCTCGTCGCCGCCCGTGGTCGTCTATTTGATGCCATCCCCGAAGCCGGTGAAATGGTCGCCGTCTTTGGTGACGAAGCCACCGTCACCGCAGCGGTCGCGCCCTACGCAAACCGTGTCTCAGTTGCCGCCATCAACGGCGAGACGAACATCGTGATTTCCGGTGTACCGGATGCCCTCGCAGCCGTCTTAGAAACCCTCAAAAGCCAGAAGATCAAGTCGCGCAAACTCGCCGTCGCCCAAGCCGCGCACTCACCGCTGCTTGATCCCATTTTGGACGAATTTGAGTCGATTGCTGCCACCGTCACCTACCACGAACCCGAAATCACGCTGGTATCCGGCTTAACCGGTAAGGCCGTCAACGGTGCCGAAATCACGAACGCCCGCTTCTGGCGGCAGCACCTCCGCCAGACCGTGCGCTTCGCCGACGCGCTCCATACCGTTTACGAGCAAGGCGTGCGCGTTTTCCTCGAAATCGGCCCGAACCCTACCTTGATCGGGATGGGGCAGCGCGAACTCACCGAGCCAAATGTGGTTTGGCTGCCGTCGCTGCGGGACACCGTGAACGACTGGACTCAGTTGTTAACCAGCTTGGGCGGCTTATATGTCGCTGGTGCAGCGGTCGATTGGCGTGCCTATGATGCCAGCTACCCGCGCCGTAAGGTTGATGTCCCCACCTATCCCTTCCAGCGCGAACGCTACTGGTTCACCCCCAGCGCCCCGAAGCTCGCGGTGCGTGGCGGCAGCGCTCACCCCCTCATCGGGCAGCGCCTGAGTTCGCCTTCAATGACCGACTACGTTTTCGAGACGCAGTTGAGCGCCGAGTATCCTGCTTTCCTCAGCCATCACCGGATTTTCGATGTGGTTATTCTCCCCTCACCGGCCTATATCGAGATGGTGCTTGCGGCGGCTCAAGCGGCGTTCGGTGAACACCCGTACGCGGTCGAAAATTTCTCAATTGATGAAGCGCTGATCTTGCCCGATGACGGCTTGCTGACCCTCCAAACCATCCTGTCGCCGGAAGCGAACGGTCGCTCGAAGTTCGAGGTGTTTAGCGAAAGCGACGGTGGTTGGAAGCGCCATGCCAGCGGTAGCATATTACTGGACCCGCAGTCTGTTTCGGTTGATTTAGCGCTCGATCCGGCTGCCTTCCAATCGCAAAGTACTGGTCAGATTGTGGGCGACGAGTATTATGGCCTTATCGCGGGGCTTGGTTTGGAGTTCGGTACCAATTTCAAGGGCATCACCCACCTCTGGTACACAACCGATCAAGCCTTAGCTGAAATTCACCTGCCGGACGATTTACTCAAAGAGGCGCGTTCGTATGGCATCCATCCTGCCCTGCTGGATGCGTGTTTCCATGCCGTAGGCGCACCCTTGCTCGACGAATACTTGGGGTCGGCTTACCTGCTTATCGGTATCGACCACTTCCAACTGCTTCACGCGCCGGAAGCGAAATTGTGGGCAGCGGTTGACTTACAGCTCCCCGAAGGTACACGCCCGGAAATCCTAACCGGCAGTATCCACCTCTTGAACGAGGATGGCACGCTGGTCGCGGTAGCCCACGGCTTGCAGCTCAAACGCGCGGCGCGGGCAGCCCTGCTGCAAGGTCGGCAGCGCTTGAACGAGTGGCTCTACGATGTCGAATGGCCGGTACAACCGCACCCCGAACCCGTACACACCATCACCCCCGCGAGCTTTATCCCGCCGGTGCAAACATTGGCCGACTCAGCATCCACCGAATTGCGTCAGCTTGCCTCCAGTGATGACGTACGCGGTTACGAAGCCTACATTCAAGAACTCAACAGCATCAGCACCACCTATGTCGTCCAAACCTTGAGCGCGTTGGGTGCTAACCTTCGCGTGGGCGAGGTTATCCAGCCTGAGCGTTTAGGCGTGGTCGCCCGGCATCAACGCTTGTTGGGTTGGCTGCTCGAAAGTTTGGCACAGGATGGTTTCCTAACCCGCGAAGGGCAGGGTTGGCGCGTGCTTCAAACACCGCAGTCATCATCTCCCGATGCAGAACTTGAGCGGCTCATCAGACAGTTCCCGCAGTATGGGGCGGAGGCGGCGCTCCTTGTGCGCTGCGCCCCGCGTTTGGCGGAGGTGCTGCGTGGTCAACAAGACCCGTTGGAGCTGTTGTTCCCGCAGGGTTCGATGGAACTAACCGAGCGTCTGTATCGTGATGCGCCCCTCGCTCAGGTGTATAACACGTTGGTGGCGCAGATCGTTACCACAGCGGCATCGCACTTACCGCAAGGCCGTTCGCTGCGGGTTCTGGAAGTCGGCGCAGGGACAGGTTCAACCACCGCTTACGTCCTGCCCGCGTTGGATGCCAGTCGTACCGAGTACACCTTTACCGATTTGTCGAATGCCTTCTTAAACCGCGCCGAGGATACCTTTAGTGGTAATACCGCGCTGCGTACCCAATTGCTCGACATTGAGGTCAATCCTTTCGAACAAGATCTGTCGTCCGATTACTTTGATGTGGTGATCGCAGCGAACGTCCTACATGCCACCACCGATCTACGGCAGACGTTGGAAAATGTGCGTCAAACCCTCGCGCCGGAAGGCTTGCTGGTCTTGCTCGAAGGCACACAGCCGCAGCGTTGGGTTGATCTGACCTTTGGCCTCACTGAAGGTTGGTGGCGCTTTGCTGACGACACACTGCGTCCACAGTATCCACTCTTGGCGCAATCAGGCTGGCAGCACGTGTTGGCTGCGGCTGGCTTCAAAGACGCGGTAGCAGTTACCGATGAGTCCGGTATCGCGGCATCTCAGGCCATAATACTCGCTCGCGCACCACAACCGAGCGCGAACATCGGGCTTGCAACGCCAACCTCGAACAGTTTGGTTTTTGCCGATACAACCGGTATTGGCGCGGTCTTTGCTGAACGTTTGGCTGAACATGGCACACATCCACTGATAGTCACCGCTGGCGCTAGCTTCCAGCGTCTAGCCGGTGACCGTTGGGTCGTGAACCTCAACCGCCGCGACGATTTTACCCGCCTATGGGATGAAGTTCGTTCGCTAAATGGGTTGCCGTGCAGCCGCGTCGTTTACCTGTGGAGCTTGGATACGCCCGATGCTGCCTCGCTCTCAGCCGCCGATTTGCAAGCTGCTGAACTGGAAACGTCCGGCAGTCTCTTGTGGCTAACTCAGGCGGTTCTCGCTTCGAATGAAGTTGCACCTCCCGCCTTATGGTTGGTCACACGCGGCGCGGTCTCAGCCGATAATCAAACCCCTGTTACTGTAGCGCAATCACCGCTGTGGGGCTTGGGACGTGTCATTGCCCTCGAACAACCGCAGTTGTGGGGTGGGTTGGTCGATCTGGATGTTGCTAACTTAAACCTCGATAATCTGTTAAGCGAGGTGCTAAAGTCAGATGGCGAGGATCAAGTCGCGTGGCGGGGGGGGAAGCGGCATGTCGCGCGGCTCGTCCGCAGCACACCTGTCCCGTCTCAACCGGTCATCCTCCAGCGTGAAGGGGTTTACTTATTAACGGGTGCGCTCGGCGGCTTAGGGCTGAATGTCGCTCGGTGGCTTGCAGAACGTGGAGCAGGGCATCTGGTTCTGACCAGCCGCAGTGGATTGCCCGACCGCTCAACATGGGATGACCTCGCACCGGATAGTCGTGCGGCACAGCACGTCGCCAGCATACGCGCCATAGAAGCACTCGGCGCATCCGTAACCGTCGCGGCTGTAGATGTAGCCGATGAAGCGAGCATGACGCGCTTGTTCGAGCAGATCGGTAGCGCCCTCCGTGGCGTAATTCACGCGGCGGCTGACCAGAACAATACGGCGATTGCTGATCTGACCGAAGCCAATCTACAGGCCATGTTCCAGCCGAAGATCGCTGGAACGTGGGTGCTGCATCGCCTGACACAGCACTTGAACTTGGATTTCTTCGTCCTGTTCTCGTCCACTACCGCGCTGTGGGGTTCACGCTTGCTTGGTCATTACGCGGCGGCGAATGCTTTCTTGGATGCCTTTGCCCATTACCGCCATCAGCTTGGCTTACCCGCCCTCAGCATCAACTGGGGAACGTGGGACATCATGCGTGTCGCCTCAGCCGAGGAAAAAGAGTTTGTCTCGCAATCCGGTCTCGACCGGATGCCCTTCGAACAGGCGCTTCAAATCATGGGCGACTTCCTCGGCGCAACCGACCGTACACAGCTTGCGGTAGCCGCCGTCGAGTGGGAACGTCTGAAGGCGGTTTATGAGGCGCGGCGTGAACGCCCATTCTTGAAGTTGGTCGGCTCAACCCGCCAACCGGCTCGTACTGCCCAGCCAGCCGCCAAATCATCCGACTTGCTCGAACGCTTGTCATCGGTCGCACCGGAAGCCCAGCTTGACCTGTTGATCGAGCATATTCGCGCTCAGGCGGCACTCGTGCTGCGCGTTGCTGATGCAAGCAGCATCGACGTTGAGCAGGGATTGTTCGATATGGGCATGGACTCGTTGATGTCGGTCGAACTCAAGACACGCTTGGAAACCTCGGTTGAGCAGTCCTTACCCTCGACGTTAACCTTCAACTACCCGACCATCTTGGAACTTGCTGGCTTCTTACAGCAGAAACTCGGCTTGCTCCAAACCGCGCCTGTCGAGGCCGAACCTATTGCCGAAACACCCGCACCAACCGGGGCGCTTCCTGATGAACTGGATGATATGTCAGAGGATGATCTCGCCGACTTACTTGCCAAGAAACTCGGCCTGTAATCGATTTCTGATGTAGGAATGAGGTTGCCTCATCCGCGTGACCACCAAACAAAATCGTTTCTTCTCGTAGGGGAGGGTCTATGTCCCTCCCGTATGACTCCTCCCAGACCGTTCCTGTCTTACGTCCTGTATTCTCCAAATCACCGCCAACCGACTTGTCGAACTAATCCCCAAAGTTTGAAAACTCTAACCATCACATAAGAATTTTTGTGCTATAATATCTCTTGTGTTCTCTTGGGGTAGCACCACACTAAACGGTGGAGACGAATTTTCAAGCGGAAGAGCATTGTTTTAAGCTGTCTTTCGGTCTTTTCTCCCCTCGCCCTGAGGGAGAGGCTGATGGTGGAGTGAGCCTGCGAACGTACCATCGTGGGGGTGAGGGCTTAAAATAATCATCCACGACTTAAGGCAGTCCTACCTCTCTTGGCGTTCGGTGCGAAGCCTCCTGCGGATGGCGATTTGGCGGTTTAAATGAATGACTCTGCATTCATCTCTGTGTCCTCTGTGCCTCTGTGGTTGAATCTTGTATTTGCCTTTTCTTGCAACTTGCAACTACACTCGGCGAAATGCTCCCTCACACCCGCTATGCAACTGCAAATGTTGCACGGCGGTGGTATTAGGAGAGCAATCCGCCGAAATGCGAAATTTCAGCGCCGCGCTCCCTCACTCCCGCCGACATAAAATGACAAATCGGCGGATACACGGGAATGTGCCGCCTGTCATTTCAGCGGAATTTTGCGATTAATGTGCAGTTTGTGCAGTTCGACAGAACTGCTAAGTGGTTGTCGGTTTGTTAGCGAAGCACCAATCAGCAATCATATGGTACAACCGCTGCTGGCTGTCGATCATCGTAAAGGTGTGGTCGCAGCGCGGCATCACTTCCAGCTTAAAGCGTGGCGAGTCGCCAATCTTCTTGCGAACATCGCGTAGCAGTAGTTGGGTACGTTCTAACCCCGAACTCCCCTGCGAGTAGATAATCAGAATTTGGGTCTTTCGCTCAACCAGTGAGGGGATATTCGCGAATAAGGCTGCCACTTCAGGTCGGGTCAGCGCTTCCGGTTTAGCGAATAGCGTTTTCTTGAGCTTAAAGAACGTAGCCGAAATTCGGTGCCACAGGATGTTCACGAAAATGTTACGCAGAATGCTGCCGTAAGATGCTTTGCCTGTCAGCACTTTCTTCCACTTTTCCGAGCTGGTCAGTGCGCCTCGCCCATAGTAATTCTCGTAATAGGCCGAAAGTTTCCGCTTGCGGTCGTATTCATCCCACTGCGTATCGCCACCTTCCGCGTTAATCATCACAATGCCGATGACACGCGGGTCAATCGTCGCGATACCCAATGAAGTGAGCGCACCGCCGCAGTGTCCCATCAAGAAGAACTGCTTGGTACCGCGCGTTCGTTCCAGATAGTCCATAACGTGCTTCGCGTCGTCCATCACGCCAGCTTCCATGCTGGTCACGTCGGTGCGAACGCTGCTGTCACCCACGCCGGAAAGGTCAAATCGTAGTACGACCATACCTTTTTCGGTCAGGTAACGGGCGAGCTTAACATATATGCGGTTCGGCCCGACACGATGGGTAAGCCCAGCGTTAAACAGGATGACGGCTGGCATATTGGCTGCGGGTGTTTGGTCGGGTTCAGTAACCACCCCGACGAGATTCTGATTCGTGCCGAGGAGGACAACATTTTCTTTCATTTGAAGTTTTCCGAAAACCAATTGACGAGGTTTTGTAAGATTTGGTTGGGTACAAGCGCTTTGTCGGGGTCATCCGTCCACACGCGCGGGTCATCTGCCGTCCGGTGCTGAATGTCCGAAGACCACTGTTGCAGGTGCGTCCTGAAGGCTGCCACTTCCGGCTGTTCTTGATGCTCGACGATTACGATTTTCTTCGCGGATACTTGCTGGATTTTGAGAAGGTCGATTTTCCGCAGGTCATCCACAAACGCTTTGTTGATAGTCAGGCCAAGGAGTTCGGTCGGTTGGGTGTTCACATCGAAATCAGGCATATCACTAAGGAAGTAGCGCAGCTTATCCTGATGCCATCCCGCCAGCGCTTCGACATAACTTTCGCCGTTAATGACCGGTTCCCATAAGGCCAACCCCTCAATCGGCGTTTTCTCTGCGGTAAAAACAGCTAAGGCTGCCCCTAACCGCAGCCCTGCGAGGCAAACCTTATCCACCTTACTGCGCTGCTTCAGTTCCGCAATCGCGGCTGCGATATCCGACTGCCACTGCGCCAGTCCCTTAATCGCGCCATCGCCTTTGGAATCGCCCGTTCCCCAGTAATCAAACTTCATGACTGGAAAACCCAAGCGCGAGAGACGAATAGCAAGCTGTCGGTACGCCCGATGACCACGAATGGCTTCCTGCTCAATCGAAGGAACCAGCAGCACGCCATGACTGCGGGTGCTAGCTTTAGGTGGGACATGGTAAATGCCGAACAGTGGCTTATCTTCCCCACCGAAATAAAAGGCTTCTATGTTTTCACCGGGCAGTATTTGTGGTGTCAAGGTTATCCCTTATCTTGTTTGCCTGTAACGAATCGCTTGAACGAGCCAAATAAGCCTTTTTGTGGGCGGGCAGGTTCGGCCTGAACGGGTGTCGGGTTTGCCACCTCATTTTCGACCGCGAACGCGAGTTGGCTGAGGGTTTGCATCCGCATCGTAACTGGATTGATTTTGATGCCGGTCTCGCTTTCCAAACGTGTGACGACCTGCATGACCTGTAGCGAATGCCCACCAAGATCGAAGAAGTTGTCATAGATACTAATGCTATCCACCTTGAGGATGTCGCGCCAAATGTTCGCAATCGTGACTTCCATCGGCTTGGTCGGTAGCAGCTCAGTTTCCACCTCAGCCCGCTTCTGCACTTCAGGTATGGGCAGCGCTTTGCGGTCAACCTTGCGGTTAGGCGTAAGTGGAAAGGCATCTAACGTCACAAATGCCGACGGAATCATATATTCCGGCAGCGTTTCGCGCAGGTGATTGCGGAAGTCTGCTGCCTCGGCTTGCTGACCATTATTCAAGATGAGATAGGCCACTAGCTGTTTGTCACCGGGGACATCTTCACGCGCGATAACAACCGCTTTTTGGACAGCAAGGTGATGGTCGAGCAGCGTTTCAATCTCACCAAGTTCGATACGATGACCACGAATTTTGACCTGAAAGTCGTTGCGACCGAGGAATTCGATATTCCCATCCGGTAGGTAACGGGCAAGGTCGCCGGTTTTGTACATCCTTGCCCCGGATTGTATGCTGAATGGGTCAAGGATGAAGCGTTCTGCTGTAAGTTCGGGGCGGTTCCAGTAGCCGCGTACCACACCTGCGCCACCGATAAACAGTTCACCCGCAATCCCGACCGGTACAGGCTGCATATGTGCATCAAGAATATACATGCTCGTGTTAGCAATAGGCTTGCCGATGGGAACGTTGAGTGTAGGTTCATCAACGCGGTAAGTCGATGACCAGATGGTCGTTTCGGTCGGCCCATACATATTAATCAGGTCACGCTTCACCCGTTCGTGCAGGCGGGTTGCGAGGCTCAGGCTGAGTGCTTCACCACCAACCAGCATCGTCTCCAGCTTACCGAGGGCTGCCGCTGAGTCACTTGCGACCAGCAGCATATCCGCCATCGCGGGCGTGCATTGCAGGTGTGTGACCCTGTAGCGGTCGATCAGCGCATGGATCGAGAATTCGACAGCTTTAGGTGTATCGGTTGTGTAGTCAGCCAAAACCACTACCGTGAAGCCGCGTGTCAGCGTCCAGAACAACTCTAGCACCGAAATGTCGAACGATGTGCTGGTGACCGCTAACCAGATCCCTGCTGGCTGATGTGGGATAATTGGATCCATCCCTGTGAAGAAGTTGACCACGTTCCGATGCTCAATCATCACGCCCTTAGGCTTACCGGTCGAGCCAGAAGTGTAAATCATATAGCATAGGTTTTGCGGTTGGGTTTGGTTGGTCGGATTGCTATCCGGTTGCTGGGCGATTGTCGTCCAATCACGGTCGATACAGACGACTTGTGCGTTCGTTGCTGGCAGCCGCTGAAGGTTATGTTCCTGTGTCAGCAGAACCGCGACCTGTGCATCTTCCAGCATGAAGGCCACGCGCTCTTCAGGGTATGTTGGGTCGAGCGGAACATACCCACCGCCCGCTTTATGGACGGCGAATAGACTAACCATCATATCGAGAGAACGTTCGACATGAATACCGACTTTTTTGTCAGAGCCGATGCCCAAACCTCGGAGATGGTGGGCAAGTTGGTTGGCGCGGCGGTTGAGTTGGTCATAAGTGAGGTTTTGATCCTCGAAATAGATGGCAACCGCGTCCGGCGTGCGCTGCACCTGTTCCTCAAATAACTGGTGAACGCATTTGTCCATCGGGTAAGTGAGTTGTGTTGCATTCCATTCGGTGAGGATTTGCCGGCGTTCAACTTCCGAGAGTAAGGGAAGTTGTGCAAGTGGTGTTTCCGGTTGGGCTAAGGCAGCGTTGAGCAGCGTGATATAGTGACCCGCCATCCGGTCAATAGTCTCTTTTGTAAAGAGATCGGTGTTGTATTTGAAGCCAACCCACAGCGCATTTTGGGTCTCGATCACCTCGAGCATCAGGTCAAACTGACCTTCTTCTTGGGGGATTTTGTACGCTTCAAGACTCAGGGTATTCGCGGCTGCTGCATCGCCCGGTGAACGGATCAGACTGCTTTCAATGCGGCTCATGCTGTGCAAATTGAAGGTGACTTGGAATAGAGGTGAACGACTGGGGTCATGTGCGGACACCAATTCCTCTACCAACAGCATGAAGGGATACCCTTGGTGGGAAAGTGCATCCAGCACGGTTTTGCGCGTCTGGGCGAGCAGACCACGGAAGGCCCCCCCTGCCTCCACGGTTGAACGCAAGACGAGCGGATCTACAAAGTAGCCAACGACATCACCAAATTCGGTCACATCACGATTGGAGTTCGGTGTGCCGATCAGGACATCATTTTGGCCGGAGTAGCGGTGGAGCAAGGATTGAAAAACGGCTAGCATGACCATAAAGAGCGTCACACTCTCGCTCATCGCAAACTGCTTGAGCTGTGCGGTTTGCTCCGGCTCGATAAACCGCTCAACGGTTGCGCCGTTATAGGTTTGGATGAGTGGACGAGGCAAATCGGCTGGCAAGTTAAGAACAGGCAGTTCACCTTCTAACTGCTTTAACCAGTACTCCTTGAGTTGGCGGCCTTTTTCGGACGCGAGTAGTTTCGCTTGTTGATCCACATAATCAAGGTAAGTCAATTTGAGTGGAGGAAGGGCTGGTGTTCCACCTGCCGCCGCAGTGCTATAGGCCGCTTTTAAGTCGGTCAGCAGCGGGAACAGCGAGAAGCCGTCAAAAGCGATGTGGTGAATCGTGATGAGTAGAACATGCTCAGTCGGCGCTTTGGTAAAAAGCACAAACCGGATGACCGGCCCATTGAGCAGGTCAAACGGTTCTTCGCTTGACTGAACGACCTGATGATAGAGTTCAGCCTCATCCCAACCGGACGCATCAACGTGTTCAAATGGGGCATCCGTTTGTGGTTGGATGATCTGAACCAAACGGTCATCCCGCTGAACATAGGTGGTTCTGAGGGTCGGCTGCCGGTTAATGACCGCTTGTACCGCGTGCTTGAGTGCGTCGATGTTGACAGTCGCGGTGACGCGATAGGATGTGCCGATATGGTAAGCGGTACTTTCCGGCGCGAGTTCATGGATGAACCACAATGCGCGCTGCCCATAAGACAGCGCGTATTCGGATTTGTTTTGTGACGCTTTCTCGGCAAGGAGTTTAGCAAGGAGCGCCCGTTTTTCTTCGGGTGATAAATCCTTGATGCCGCGTTCGATCTTGTCACTCATGGATTGCTTCCTTGTTCGGCTTGCATTTGACGAAGCAGGTTTTCAACGTCTTCGTCCGAGAGGTTGTCGATATTGGAAAGGAGTTGTGCTGCGTCCATATCGTCAACAGCACCGGAACCGTTGGGGTTTGTCTCAGCCACCGCATCTGCGAACAGCGGCACGACAACCGTTTCATACAGGTAGTTGCTTAAGGCGGTGATATTCGACTGTTCGAACGCTAAGGTCGTCGCGAATGGCCGCTCGAAGTGCGTGCGGAAACGGTTGCTCAGTTCAACCGCCATCAGCGAGTCCATACCAATCTGGATGAGTTCTTGGTTGTCATCCGGTATTTGAGTGGCGTTGAGGCCGAGTACCTTCACAACTTGCTCGCGCACGAACCCAAGCAGAGTAGGCTGGCGCTGTTCCGCTTCGGTTTGACGGAGCTCGTTGATGAAGATCTCCTTCGACACAGTAGCGCCTTTTTCAGTAGCAAGCTGCTCGAAGGCTGAGAGCAATGGTGGTACTTCGCGGAACTGGGACATCAGCTTTTGCCAGTTGACCGGCATGACCACAATTTGGCTGCGTTTGCTGTCGAGCAGTTGCTCTAAGGTGGATAGACCTTGTTCCGGGCTGATGAAGTTTAGTCCTTGGTCGATTAGGCGCTGCTGCTGTTGGGTATCCATCGCCGATGCCATACCGACCTCTGACCACGCACCCCAGTTGATGCTCAAACCGGGCAACCCTTGCGAGCGGCGGTGTGCTGCCAGCGTATCCATAAAGGCGTTCGCGGCGGCGTAGTTGCCTTGACCAGCGGAACCCATGACCGAGGCGACCGACGAAAACATGATGAAGAAATCGAGCGCTGTCGACTTGGTTAGCGTGTGAAGATTCCAAGAACCCTGAATTTTGGGCGCGAGGATACGCTCGAACCGTGACCACGTTTGCTGGTTGAGCATACCATCGTCGATGCTGCCCGCTGAATGGATGATACCCCGCAGCGGCGGCATATGGTGTTGAATATCGTCAAACATTCGCGCGAGGTCATCCATTTGCGAAACATCACCCTGCGCGATGACGATCTCGATTCCCTTTTGCCGCAGCGTTTCGAGGAGTTCTTGGGTTTCGTGTGAAGGCACGCGCCGCCCCATCAAGACAAGGTGTTTCGCCCCAGCATCGGCGAAGCGCTGTGCAACCTTCAACCCGATGCCGCCCAAACCGCCGGTGATAAGGTAAGTAGCATTCTCGTGAATTGTGACCGGATCTTCCTGCGTGATGACCACTTTACCCGTGTGCTTGGCTTGTGCCATGTAGCGGAACGCTTCGATGGCTGACTGCATCGGGAAGATGGTAATCGGCAGCGGTTGGATTTCACCCTTTTCTGCGGCACTTAGAAGGGTTTCCAAATCTTCTTGGATGACACCCGGTTGGGTATAGAGAATTTCCGCAAGGTCATAAACGTAGGAACTCAAGGTTGGGTTCAGCGCTGCGACCTGCTCAGGACTCCACACCCCTTGTTTACCAATTTCGAGGAAGCATCCACCATTCGCCAAAACCGATAAGCTCTTGGGGATGAATTCTCCGGCGAGCGAGTTCAATACGACGTTAACACCCTCGCCATTGGTGATTGACATGATTTCATCAGCAAAATCCAACGTACGCGAATTGAGGACATGATGAACTCCGATGGACTTCAGGAAGGCGCGTTTTTCTGGGCTGCCTGCGGTACCGAATATTTCGGCACCCGTTCGCAGGGCGAGTTGTACCGCCGCTAAACCGACACCACCTGCTGCCGCATGGATAAGGACGCGCTGACCCGCTTTGAGGTGCGCGAGGCGGTAAAAGCCATAGTACGCCGTGAGGAAGGTCGTTGGGATGGTAACCGCTTCCGCCATGCTCAGGTTGCGCGGTTTATGGAACACCATATTCGACTTAACGACAACGTGACTGCGGAACGTGCCGTTGCCGAGAACGAGAACCTCGTCGCCGATAGTCACATGACTCACAGTTTCGCCGATGGCTGTGACCACGCCCGCAGCTTCCGTTCCCAATGAACCGGCATTACCGGGGTACATGCCCAGCGCATTGAGAACATCGCGGAAGTTCAAGCCGCTGGCGAATACCCGAATCTCAACCTCATTGGCTTCGAGCGTGTGTTGTTCCGCCGGGCGGATATACAAGTTTTCGAGGATACCACGTTCGCTGACATCAAGTTCGAAACGTTCGCCAGCAGGGAGTTCGAAAGTTTCCGCCGAGGCTGTTATCGGGACGAGACGTGCCGCTAGACGTTCACCATCGCGCAGAACGACTTGTTTCTCACGGTCAGGGTTGGTCAGATGCTGGGTGAGCAAATCCAGTTCCGCCTTAGAACCTTGCAGGTCAATCAACCCGCCCCAGATTTCAGGATGCTCATTAGCGATCACACGTCCCAAACCCCATGTGGCGGCTTGTGCGGGGTTGTTGGCGGTTGCGTTCTGCGTAACCACCCACAGCCGCGCTGGTGTTTCTGCGCTGGTAATTGCCTGTACCGTATGGAGTAAGCTAGCCGTGCTGAGTGCTTGCGCCCGCTCTAGATCAGCAATGGAAGCATCTAATGACCACAAATGGGCAACATTCTGATAAGGCTGCTTATTGATGGCTGCCTTCAGCGTGTCCACGCTGGGAACGTGACCCGATTCGTCAACATGCATCAGGTCAACGGCGTTTCCAAGCGTATCCAGATGTGCAGCTAATTGCTCACCGATGCCTTCGCGATCAGCCAGAATGAGCCATCGACTGCTTTCCGGTTGGTTAAGTGACGACAGCGGTGCCCCAGCCCATGAAATTTCGTATTGGACGTTTTCCTGCCGCCGTTCCAAAGCACGGCGTACGCTTTCCCGTGTAGCCCGTTTGAAGTACATCGATTCGATTTCAGCAACCAACTGGCCGCTAGCGCTGTAAATTTGAATATCGGCCTCAAAACTTTCACCAATGGCTTCAATGCCGTTTTCAGCTTTAACCCGAACGTGGCTCCATGCGTCACCGTCAACCACCCCATAACTTGATAAGCGCTTAAGGCCGACGGGCAGGTAAATATCCGTGTTGTGTGCATAAAGATCATCACTTAAAGCACCATCCAATGGATGGAGACACGCATCTAAGAAGGTAGGATGCAGCAGATAACCTGCGGTGTCGCGCGACGGAAGTGTCGCTTCGAGATAACCGAGCGCTTCGGCTGGTTTAAGCCAGAGCTGCTTCATCCCTTGGAAGGCCGTACCATATTCTGGGCCAGTGACTTTCAAATGATCGTAGTAACCATCTAAGCTGATCGGTTGATCGACGGTGGCACGAACATTTGCCAACGGTTCTGCTGTAGCGACTGCTCGCTGCTCAGACCGGATGTCCCCACTCGCGTGAAGTACCCAGCTATCCTCTTGTTCGCCGTCTTCAGCGAGGCTGAAAACTTGGTACGACGCTTTGTTCGCGTTGTCCTTAGAGACGACAACTTGAATGAGAGGGCTGCTGCCTTCTGTCAGAATGAGAGGGTCATAGAGATTCAAATTCTCGACGGCGTACTGACCTTTGGTAAGGATCTCCCGTGCGGCGGCTAAACCCAACTCCATATAGGTCACACCCGGAATGATTATCGCACCAAAAACACGGTGATCCTTGATGTATGGGAAGTCACTGATGCTCAGTTCATTCTCAAACAGAATGTCGCGCGAAGCCGACGGTAAGCGCTGACCCAGCAGCGGATGGGCTGAATTGGAGGCGCGACGGCTGTGGGCGCGGCTGTTCTTCGACTGACTCGCTGTTGTGTTCCAGTAGGTTGCCCGTTGGAAGGGGTAGGTCGGCAAGGGAATACGCTTGTGGTTGTAACCTTGTTCGAATGCTTTCCAATCAACATTTGCCCCGTGTACAAAAAGCTGGCTGAGTGTGTCAGCGACCTGTCGCCAATCCGATTGGCCTTTGCGAAGGGTCGCTAACCAAGCGGCAGAATTTTCGGGTAGCGACTGCTGCCCCATACCAATTAGCGTCGTTCCCGGCCCGACTTCGACATAAACGCCAAAATTCAGTTGATCGAGGGTGTGGATGGCTTGGCTAAAGTGAACCGGAGCCGAAATATGTTTGACCCAGTAGGAAGCGGTTGCGATCTCTGCACCTGCGGCCTGACCTGTTACGTTCGAAATGAGACGAATTTTGGGCGGTGTATAACGAATTTGGCTGGCGACGGCCTCAAAATCCTTCAACATCGGCTGCATAAGCGGCGAGTGGAAAGCGTGAGAAACGGTCAGCGTGCGGGTTTTGATGCCGTTGGATTGAAGTTTGGCGACGATGGCTTCTATGCTTGAGCCAGCACCCGAGATTACAATCTGGGATGATGTGTTGACAGCAGCAATTGAAACCGACTGCTCGTAACCTTGGAGCGCTGTCTTAACAACCGACTCGTCGGCTAAGACAGCGACCATTTGCCCGCCAGCAGGCAGCGCACTCATGAGGCGACCACGGGCAGCGATGAGCTTGAGACCATCTTCCAAGCTGAATACGCCAGCAATTGTCGCCGCAACGTATTCACCGACGCTGTGACCCATGACCGCAGACGGTACGATACCCCACGATTGCCAGAGTATCGCTAAGGTGTATTCCAAAGCGAACAGCGCGGGTTGGGTATAGCGTGTGTCGTTAAGGAGTTCGCTTTCGCCATATATGACCGACAACAGTGGCTGCGGAAGCTGTGGGTCGAGTAGGGCAGCGCACTGATCGAGCGCTTCGCGGAAAACGGGCTGCGACTCGTAAAGCTCACGCCCCATACCCGCATATTGCGACCCTTGTCCCGTGAACAGGAAAGCGATCTTTGGTGGATTGTCTTCTTCACTCCAGCCGGAGGCAATTCCCGTACCAGTTTCATTGTTCTTGAGCGCACCTAGCCGTTCAAGAAGCTGCTCATGCGTATCAGCAACCACAGCCGCACGGTGACCAAACTGGGAGCGTCCCACGTTGGTCGTCAGGGCAACATCACCGACGGCGACTTCGGGGTTCGCATCGAGATAATCGGCGTACTGCTGTGCCAGACGCGGTAGGGCGCTCGCAGCTTTAGCAGAGAGTGTTAGGATATGTACGGGGCGTTCATTCTGGACTGGAGCGGTTTCCGGCTGTGCGGGGGCTTCTTCCACAATAATGTGGGCATTCGTGCCGCTAAAGCCAAAGGCACTAATACCCGCTCGCCGTGGTTCGCCTGTATTCACCCATGCAGTTGGCTCAGTTGGAATATCGATGGACAAGTTCTCCCAGTCGATATGCGGGTTCAAACCATCCAAATGAAGATGAGGGGGAACCTCTTTGTGGTGAAGGGCAAGGACGGTCTTGATGAAGGACGCGATACCAGCGGCTGACTCCAGATGACCGATATTGGTTTTTACCGACCCCAGCATCAGCGGATTGTCTTTCGGACGGTCTTTGCAGAGTACGGCTGCTAACGCGCGAACCTCAATCGGGTCGCCAAGGGGTGTACCTGTGCCGTGTGCTTCGACATAATTGATTTGATGCGGTTGTAACCCGCCAGCATCCGCCATCGCCAGTTCAATGACGGCTTGTTGTGCCAAACCGTTCGGTGCGGTTAGCCCGCTGCTGCGACCGTCATGATTAATAGCAGTACCGCGAATGACAGCGAGAATGTGATCGCCGTCGGCTTGTGCGTCCGACAAGCGCTTAAGGCTGACCATACCGCAGCCTTCACTCCGAACGAAGCCATTAGCATTCGCTGAGAATGCTTTGCAGCGTCCATCCGGTGCGAGCGCACCCATTTTCGACAGGTACACATTGGCAAGCGGCATCAGCATAATATTTACGCCACCCGCGAGGGCAAGGTCGCAGTCGCGGCTGCGTAAGCTCTGGCAAGCCATGTGAATGGTGACCAAAGATGATGAACAGGCCGTATCAAGCGCGATGGTGGGGCCATGCAGCCCAAGGACATAGGCGATACGTCCGGCAGTGACACTAAGCATGCCGCCGGTACCCATATACGGGTCAACATTCTTGATGTTTTCGTGCGTGAGGTTGAATTGAAGGTATTCCGAACTGCTAACCCCAACAAAGACACCGGTTTGGCTTTCGGCCAGTGATGTGGGGGCGTACCCCGCGTTTTCCAACGCTTCCCACGATGTTTCGAGCAGTAGACGCTGCTGTGGATCAAGGGTAATCGCCTCGCGGGGCGAGATGCCAAAAAATTGTGGGTCAAATTCCTTAATCCCCTTCAGAAACCCGCCGCGCCGCGAAATCATCTTGCCGAGTGCTTCGGGATCAGGGCTGTAAAACGAATCAACATCCCATCGATCTGTGGGCATTTCCGCAACGCCTTCGCGTCCTTCATGGAGTAAATCCCAGAAAGCATCCGGTGTATTGGCCTCTCCGGGAAAGCGGCACGCCATACCGATGACCGCAATCGGTTCCGTTTTACCTTGCTCGATTTGATCAAGTTTTGCGCGCATATCCTTAAGCGCGAACAATGCACGCTTAAGTGTCGATTGATCCTGACTATCGATTGGTGAATTAGTCATGTGATTTTCTCTAGTACCCGGCTTTTTTCAGTTCATCTAGGACGGAAGATTCGATTTCGTCGTCGGAAAGCGCTTCGAGTTCCGCAAGGAGTTTTTCTTCGATGTTGGGTTGGGAAGTAGGCGCGGCCTCAGGTTCTGTCATCAGATCTGAAAGAACATTTTGTTCCAGATAATCGGCGAGTGCATGAATAGTTGGGTATTCAAATGCTAATGTAGTCGGAAGGGATTGTCCAGTAAGAGCTTTGAGGCGGTTACTCAGTTCAACAGCCATCAACGAGTCCATACCCATTTCCATAAGTCCCTGCCGCAGCCCAATATTATGAGAGGCGTTCAACCCCAACACCTTTTCGACCTGCTCGCGGATCGCCGCCACCAAAACATCGCGGCGTTCGGCGGTCGTGCTGGCTTCTAGGCGTGAGCGCAAACTGGGTTCGGACGCTGCTGTTCTGTTTGTGCTGGGCGCTGCTGTTTTGGTGACTTGTGCCACGAGCGACAGGAATGGTGGCACTACGCCGTTCAAGAATTGTCCAGCGAGGACATCCCATTTGACAGGCATAACCAGCATTTGAACAGCATGGTTGACCATGAGATGTTCCAACACTTTTACGCCGTTTGTAGGCGAGATGCTGCTGATGCCTTGCGCGGCAAAACGCTGCTGATATGGGTCGCCGAGGGCGGCTGCCATGCCGACTTCTGACCATGCGCCCCAGTTAATGCTAAGTGCCGGTAAGCCCTGAGTGCGGCGGTAGTGAGCCAAGCCATCCAAGAAGGCGTTCGCAGCGGCGTAGTTACCCTGACCGGATGATCCCATAACGGCAGCACCGGCAGAGAATAAGACGAAAAAGTCGAGAGTCGATTTCTTGGTCAGTTCATGCAGGTTCCAAGCGCCTTGTACCTTAGGTGCGAGAACCCGTTCAAATCGCTCGTCATTCTGATTGACGAGTAGCGCATCATCCACGATACCTGCCGCGTGGATAATCCCCCGCAGTCGTGGCATAGACTGGCTGATTGTATTGATGATGTCCGCCATTTGTTCACGGTTGCTGACATCCGCTTGTACGGCGTGAACGTATGCGCCACAGTCATGCCATTGTTGGAGATACGTTTGTGCCGCTTCAGATGGCGTGCTGCGACCCAACAGAACAAGGTTTCGTGCGCCGTGTTCAACCATCCAATCCGCAACTTTTAGACCTAACCCGCCCAAACCACCTGTAATGAGGTAAGTGGCTTCGCTATGGATAAGTTCGCCAATCGCCTTCGCGGGTTGATGCGTGACGACCACCTTACCAATATGCTTCGCCTGTGCCATATGTCGGAAGGCTTCGACTGCATTTTCGATAGGGAAGGTTTGCGTGGGCAGCGGGCTTAATGCGCCACTCCCCAAGTCTGCTAAAAGTTGATGCAGCAGAGACCAAACCGACTCAGGATCTTTGTCGAGTTCTTGCACAAGGTCATAAAGGTGATACTTAACCGTTGGGTAGGCTGCCGAAACTTGTTCGTCAGCCCACACACCACGCTTGCCGATTTCGAGGAAAACGCCGTTGGGCGCAAGTACCGATAGGCTCTTGGGTATGAATTCGTCGGATAGGGAGTTCAAAACTACGTCTACACCTGCGCCGTTGGTAATCGTCATGATCTCTTGGGCGAAGTCTAAGGTGCGCGAGTTCATCACATGCTGGATACCCATACGCTCAAGGAAGGTGCGTTTCTCTGGGCTGCCTGCCGTAGCGAAGATTTCTGCCCCGGCACGCTGCATCAGTTGGACGGCTGCCATACCCACGCCACCCGCTGCCGAGTGGATGAGTACGCGCTGCCCCGGCTGGACATTCGCGAGATGGTTCAAACCATAGGCGGCGGTTAAGAAGGTCGTCGGTACACTAACCGATTCGGCAAAAGTCAGAGTTGCCGGTTTGTGGAAGACTTGATCGGCTGTGACGGTTACATAGGACTTGAAGGTGCCGCTGCCAAGCGCGATCACTTCGTCACCGACTGCAAACCCACTTACGCCTTCGCCAATACCCACAATTATGCCCGCACATTCGTTACCGAGCGGCGCGACACCGGGATACATACCCAACGCATTGAGTACGTCGCGAAAGTTGAGGCCGGAAGCGAGAACTTGTACTTCGATCTCACCCGCGCTCGGTGAACGACGTGTGAGGGGTATAAGCTCTAGATTGTCGAGAATGCCGGGAGCCGTTGTTATCAACTCAACAGGGCTACCTTTGACTGCTGATTGCTTATGTGTACTGTGCGTGAGGCGCGCACTGTAAGCGATCTCCCCACGAAGGGCGAGTTGGCTCTCGCTATCCGTTTGCAAAACGCCTTGAGTAAGCAGTGAAATAGGGGTACTTGAGTCGGTGTCGATCAAACCATGCCACGCTGTCGGCTGTTCGAGACCGATGACACGTCCCAACCCCCATAGCGCTGATTGTTCAACCTGAATTTGAACATCGGCAATCGTCGCTTGCTGGGCGTTGCGGGTGATGATGGTTAGGCTCGGAGCGGCATCGCCACGTTTAGCAAGTGCTTGTGTGAGGTGCAGCGTGTTCAGGTAAGGAGTCGTATCAACTGCTTTTTCGGGTACCTGCATATCGAGCGCCCAAAGGGAAATCACTCCGCGATAGACTGCTTGATTGAGCAGGTTGTCAAAGTATTCAACTGATGTCGCGTTTCCATCCACGTAGACCACATCACTGCGAGATGCGCCGCGCGTTTGCAGTTCAGCCGCCAATTGTTCACCGGTACCACTCTGGTCGGCGAGAATAAGCCACTCGCCGGATGTGTTTGTATCCGCGAGTTGAATGGGCTTCCAATCGACTTCGTACAGCCATTCGTCGTAGGAAGGCTGCATGAGGCGTTCGAGTGTTTGGCGGGTAGCTTTCTTCAAGCGTAAACCGTTTAGCTCGCCAATGAGGTTCCCGCTCAGATCAAAGAACGAGAGATCGGCGGTTAAGGTCTCACCATGCAATTCGTCGTTGCGAACAGTCGCGTATGCCCAGAGGTCGGTTGTCGCCAGCCCGTTGAACGAGAATTCTTCCATCAACACCGGTAGATAAACGCTGTCCTCGGACGACAACATTGCGCCCAAAAGTTGGAAGCACGCATCGATCAAGCCGGGGAACAGGTAGTAACCTTTAGAAGCATCGGCAGCAATATGGATCTGGCCTAAGACATTTCGATTATCGCGATCAACCCATAAGCCCGTTATACACTGGAAGGTTTTGCCGTAATTCAAGCCGCTGTCGAACAACTGTTGATAGTATTGGTCAACAGCTACAGTATCGCGCGGCTGCGATTGAAGTTCACGAAGGGTAGTCACGGTAGAAGCGGGCGCGGGTTGGCTGGCGATCTGACCGGCGGCGTGCATCTTCCATGATGAACCTGTGTCTTGCACACTCACAATTTTGAATTCGGTGTTGCCGTTTTGGTCGGGCAGCATGACCATTTGCAGAGAACGTTCGCCTGTGTCTGGCAGAATAAAGGCTTCTTGAATAGACAGATTACGGATGGTTTGAGCGCCTTCTCGAAGCGTCATACCCGCCGCAAGTGCCATCTCCAGATAGCCGGTTGCTGGAAACACGACTGACCCGTAAACGCGGTGATCGGTGATAAAGGCCGGGTAATCGACGCTAACGTTGGTTTCAAAGATCGTTTCTTTAACCAGTGGCGAACGCATGGGCTTACCGAGCAGCGGGTGATAATGATCCGTGTTGTTCGACCGTGATTTCCGGTTTGAAGTCGATGTGGTAATCCAGTAGTGTTCGCGTTGGAAGGGATACGTCGGTAGTACGATCCGCTGATGGGCATATCCATGCTCGACTGCTGCCCAATCGACAGGTGCTTGATGAACGAACAATTCACCAAGGCTGTTGAGGATTTGCAGCCAGTCATTTTGCCCCTTACGTAGGGATGACAGCCAATGCGCCGAACTGCTTAACTCTGGTAGGCAGCGCTGGCCCATACCGAGCAGCGTTGAACCGGGGCCGACTTCCAAGAAGAAATTGCAGCCCATTTCGTGCAGCGCAGCCACCGAGTCGCCGAAACGCACCGCTTCGCGAATGTGGCGTACCCAATAAGCGGCAGTTTGTACTTCAGCACCAGCAGCTTGCCCTGTGACGTTCGAAATGAGCTTGATACGCGGTTTGTTGAAGCTGACAGTCTTCGCGGCATTTTCAAACTCGCGCATCATCGGTTCCATCAA
This sequence comes from Chloroflexota bacterium, assembly GCA_020161935.1. Classification (GTDB taxonomy): domain Bacteria; phylum Chloroflexota; class Anaerolineae; order Aggregatilineales; family Phototrophicaceae; genus CFX2. The sequence continues at coordinate 146,564 of JAIUNI010000007.1, read as the reverse complement.
CGGTGAGTGGAAAGCGTGTGAGACATTCAGTGCGCGGGATTTGATGCCTTGTTGATTCAGAGTGGTTAGTACGGCTTGGATAGCGGTGCCATCACCTGAAATAACGGTGTTTTCCGGCCCATTTACAGCAGCGACGGACACTTTATCGCTGTCGGCTTGGATAGCAGTGCGAACCGTAGCCTCGTCAGCAAAAATAGCTGCCATTTGCCCACCAGCAGGCAGCGCACCCATCAAACGACCGCGGGTTGCAATCAGCATCAAACTGTCTTCGAGCGACATGACACCCGCAATGCACGCGGCGACATATTCACCAACGCTGTGACCCATCACGGCTGCCGGTTCGATCCCCCATGACTGCCAGAGTTTCGCCAGCGCATATTCGAGGGCGAAGAGAGCAGGTTGGGTGTAAGCCGTATGGTCAAGCGGCGATGTCACGCCATCTTGCGGATAAATCACTGAAAGCAATGACTGAACTAAGTGAGGACGCAGCAGTTCATCACACTGATTTAAAGTATCGCGGAAAACGGGCTGTGATTGGTATAAGTCCCACCCCATACCGACGTACTGCGAACCCTGACCGGTAAAGAGAAACGCGACTTTGGGGCGCTCTTTTGATTGCAGAACGTTATAGCTTGCGCCTTGTAGTTGCACACCTTCCGCAAAGCCTGCCAGTTGTTCGTGCATTTGTGAGGCGGTTTCGGCTGTTAGCGCCAATCTGTGGTTGAATACCGCCCGACCCGTGTTGCTGGTGAATGCCACATCAGCAAGGCTGTGGTCATTCGTCGCTAAATCAGCGGCGTAATGCGCGGCTAAGTCCCGCAGCGCTTGTTCATTTTTGGCGCTCAAGGTCAATATATGTGCAGGACGAGCCGTGTTTTCGGTCGGCTGTGCGGTGCGCGGCGCTTCTTCAATGATAATGTGGGCATTCGTGCCGCTGAAACCAAACGAGCTGACTCCGGCGAAACGGCTTGCTTCGCCTATGGGCCAAGCGATAGGGGTTGTTGGGACGGTCACTTGGAAGTCCGGCCACGGAATGCGCGAACTGCGTTCATGGAAGTGAAGATGCGGTGGAATTTCTTGGTGCTGGAGCGAAAGCACAACTTTCATCAACCCTGCGATACCGGAGGCTGACTCAAGATGACCGAGATTCGTCTTGACGGAACCAATGACGAGCGGTTGATCGGAAGGACGGTTTTCACCCAATGCTGCGCCCAACGCCTCAACCTCAATCGGATCGCCAAGCGATGTACCCGTGCCGTGTGCTTCGACATAGCTCACGTCCGCTGGGTTAACCCGTGCATTCTTCAAGGCTTTGCGGACGACTTCTTGTTGTGCGGGGCCGTTCGGTACTGTTAGTCCGCTGCTGCGACCATCTTGGTTGACGGCTGAACCACGAAGGATGGCGTGAATGTGGTTGCCGTCGGCAATCGCATCACTCAGCCGTTTGAGTACAAGAATGCCGCAGCCTTCGCCACGGACGAAACCATCCGCGCTGGCATCAAAGGTTTTGCAGCGCCCATCAGGAGCCATCATGCCCCAACCCGCGAAGCAGACGAAGTTTTCTGGCACGAGCAGGGCATTTACCCCACCCGCGATTGCCATATTCGTCTCGCCATTCCGCAAACTTTGCATGGCAAGGTGAATCGCAACCAGCGACGATGAACAGGCTGTATCGACTGCGATTGACGGCCCTTGCAAGCCGAGTGTATAGGCCAGCCGTCCGGGGGCTGCGTTAAGCGCGGTTCCGGTGGCGCTGTAGACATCCATCTCGGCGGGCGGGATTTGTTTGACGAGTTGGGCATAGTCATTAGTGGTAATGCCGATGAAAACACCCGTTTGGCTGCCCGCCAATTTGTCCGGCGCTTGTCCAGCGTTCTCCAGCGCTTCCCACCCGACTTCGAGTACCAAGCGCTGCTGCGGGTCCATGCTGGCGGCCTCGCGCGGGGTGATGCCGAAAAACTGAGGGTCAAATTGATCAATATTGTCGATGAAGCCACCCCACCATGCGATGTTGAGGTCAGCATATTCGCTCATATCCCAGCGGTTCGCAGGTACTTCCCGCACCGCATCTACACCATTGTGCAGCAGTTCCCAGTATTTATCTGGTGAATTCGCGCCACCGGGGAAGCGGCACGCCATACCCACGATTGCGATGGGTTCGTGTTTGGCTGCTTCCACCGCGTTAAGGCGCGACTGCATTTCGTCCAGCGCGACCAAGGCGTTTTTGAGAAGTGCCTTGCGGTCGTTTACATCAGGATTGTTAGTCATTGGGAATGGAATCCTATAACTGTTTCAGTGAACAAATTTTATTTAACATGGGTGAGCCTAAAGCCCGCCTAACACATTTCATTACGGCCTAAATGTGATGAGTGTATAAGAGTTTAGTGTACACGAACTTTGAGGATGTTAATCTCAAGAAATACCTCGCACATAAATAATGAAAAGGGTCTGGATAAGTTCATCCAGACCCTTTTCTGTTCGGTCGTTACGCTGGTGCTTCCGTTGTGGGTTCAACCGGTACCGGCGTTTGGGTGGGAACCTCGGTCGGTAGCGGCGTACTCGTCGGTGCTACCGTTGGTATCGGTGTACTCGTTGGTACATCAGTGGGTACCGGGGTTTGCGTCGGCACCTCAGTTGGGATCGGTGTACTGGTCGGTACATCCGTCGGTACTGGTGTAGCGCTCGGCACATCGGTTACAGTCGCCGTCGGTTCGATTGTCTGGGTTGGCTCGACGGTTACTGTTTCGGTTACTTCAACCGTCGCCGTCATCGTCGTGGTGGCTGTAGGCTCAACTGTTGCAGTCGGTTCATCCGTCGGTCGTGCTGTTGAGGTGATCACCGGTAGGCTTGACGAACCCGGTGCTTGAACCACGACGCGATCAATATCACCGAACTTGGTTCCGATGTTACGAACTTCGATGATGTGGTTGCCGGGCGTGACCGAGAATGTATAGGGGATTCCATACGCAACTGCGCCATTGGTATTGTTGGTCATCGTCCCTTGCAAGATGCCATCAACATAGACTTGCTGTGTGCCGAAGGTGCTGCCCGCAATCGTGCGGAAGATGGTCACCCAGCCAACCGTATTGTCGATGGTGAAGAACATACGCGCAGTGGGGTCGCTGGAGTAGCTGCGACCACCACCAAGACCGCCCATGTTGGTGGTCGTCCAAACGCCGCTAAATGTCAGTTGTGACGATGTTTCTTCATAGGTGCCGATAGCGAGCGGTGTAGTTGCGGCTGCCAACGTGATTTGGTCAATGTCGCTAAATACCGTTCCCACGTTTCGCAATTCGATGCGATGGTTGCCGGGTGCGACAGGGAAGGTGAATGGCACACCATATTGAACCGAGCTGCTGATATTGCTGGCGATGTTGGTTGTTGTCAGTACGCCATCCACGAACACTTGCATTGAGCCAAAGGTGTTTCCGGCAGTCGTGCGGAAGATGGTCACGCGACCAACCGAGCTGTTGATGTTGAAGCTGAAGCGACCGTTCAGATCATTCGTGTAACGACGGCTGCCTCCCAAACCGGAATTATTCACACTGACCCAGTTACCCGTATAGGTAATGTCGCTCAGGGTTTCCTGATAGGTACCTACGCCTAGTGCGGTTGCTGGAGCTTCCAGTGTGATTTGATCGATGTCACCAAATTTAGCGCCGACATTACGTATTTCAATGATGTGGCTGCCGGGGTTCACTGCGAAGGTGTACGGAACACCGAATTGAACCGCTCCGCTGTTATTGTTGACTATCGTGCCATTCAATACACCGTCAACATAGACTTGCATGGTGCCGAAGGTGCTTCCGGCAATCGTGCGGAAGATCGTCACGCGGCCAACGCTGTTATCAATCGTGAAGCTAACACGCGCTGTCGCATCGCTGGTGTAAAGGCGCGCACCACCTAAGATGCTGGTTGCGCTTGTCCAGTTGCCAACATAAACCAGATTGCTGTTGGATTCTTGATAGGTTCCAACAGACAGCGGCGACGGCGGCGCGGCGAACGTAATCCGGTCAATATCACTGAAAGTTGCCCCGACATTGCGGAGTTCAATCGAGTGGTTGCCGGGCGTGACTGTGAAGTTGAACGGCACACCATATTGAACGGTCGCGCTGGTGTTATTCGGCATGGTGCTGTTCAACACGCCGTCAACATAGACTTGCATTGAGCCAAAAGAACTGCCTGCAATCGTGCGGAAGACGGTAATCTTGCCCACGCTGCTGTCGATATTGAAGTTGACGCGCGCACCGGGGTTGTTCGTATAACGGCGTGTGCCACCGAGCGCATTACCATCGGTAACACTCGTCCAGATACCGCTGTAGGTCAGCCGCGAGTCGGTTTCTTCGATTGTACCTGTACCTATCGAAGAGGCGGTCGCAAGGAGTTCGATGCGATCAAGGTCGCCGAATTTCGCCCCGATATTGCGTATTTCAATGGTGTGGCTGCCGGGTGTTACGTTGATCGCAAACGGCACACCATATACGACGGTACTGCTGTTGTTGTTGACCATCGTACCCGCTAACGCACCGTCAACATAAACTTCCATGGTGCCGAAGGTGCTGGCTGCTACTGTACGATAAATCACCACACGTCCAACCGCATCGGTGATGCCGAAGCTCACACGGGCGGTTGCATCATTGGTGTAACGGCGAGCGCCACCCAATGCACCAGCATTCGAGATGTTTATCCAGTTACCGGTGTAGATGATTTCCGAATTGGATTCTTCATACATACCGATGCCGAGCGGGGTAGGCGGCGCTAAAAGCGTAATCTGGTCGATGTCACTAAACTTCGTGCCAACGTTAACAATCTCAATTTCATGGTTGCCCGGATTAACACTGAAGGTGAAAGGCTGACCATAGAGTACTGATGCACTGGTGTTATTCGGTATCGTGCTGTTCAACGCACCATCGACGAATACCTGCATGGTGCCAAAAGTGCTGCCTGCTACTGTACGGAAAATCGTGACGCGCCCAACCGTGTTGCCGATGTTAAAACGTACCCGCGCCGTTGCGTCATTCGTGTAGCGGCGTGTGCCACCCAGCGCATTTCCGTCGGTCACATTTGTCCAGTTGCCAATAAATGTGAGATTACTATTGGTTTCTTGATAGGTGCCGAGCGGAATCTGACTCGTCGGCGCAAGGATTTGAATGGCATCCAGATCGACAGCCGATGTCGAAAGACTGCGGATGCTCACTTGATGAACATCGTTGGAAAGATCTTCAAAGATTTGGGATGACGACCATAGCACGGTCGGGCTGTAGTTGGATACGGTTTGGCAGGCAAGATCAATACAGACAAGAACCGGGCCACGGGTCGCAGTCTTGGTGCGGTACATTACAAACCCATCACCATCGAAGGCAAACCGCACGATAGCATTTTTCATCGTAGTGGTAGACAGGGTACCACCATTCGCGTTTGTGGTGTTGAAATCTGTCCAATCGCTACTGTAGTTTATGTGATCTGCACGGTCATCGTAGAAGCCACGCTCAAGAATGGTACCCGGCGCAGGAGCCGGTTGGGGGATGAAGTTAGCGGTGATGGTTGTCGGGCCAGTAATGGTATAGGTGGTGTTTACATCACCGGTTGGGCCGCCACTCCAGCCGTTGAAGATATATCCCGGTTCGGCAACAGCGCTGAGTGAGATGATTTGGCCGCTTAAGAATTTACCCATGTTACAGCCGATTGAGCGCGGAACAGGTTGTTCGACGGAACCATTACCGCTGATGTTGAGTGTGACACCATTACAGCTAGGGTTGTCGATCTGAACATTACTAGCAATGATTGCTTCAAGCATTTCATTGGTGACACGGCGGAAGAAATTATTCACATATTGGGGTGAACATTGTGCGCCGGGGGTTGACTGACAGGAATCCAGATACCAGTAAGGATTCGTGTTATAGCTGTGGCTGAGAACACCTGTAATGATGTACTTCGTGTTAACGTTGTCATATTCATAGAGTGGGGAACCGCTTTGCCCTCCGAATGTGTCAATTTGGGAGCCAATTAAATAAGTCGAAAGTAGGAAGCCGTCGATTGCCCCCGCGCTTCCCCATTGAGTTGAGCCTTGACCATCCGAAACTACATTTGCCCATTGTGGTGAGGAATATGAAGCTGGACAATAGGTGACGGTACCGCCAGTATAGACGCATTTATCACCGGGATAACCAGCATTGAAGTAGGTTCCAACTTCAAATTTAAGGTAGTTATCCGAATAAGCACTAATCGACATTGGCGGTATCGAGAATGAGCTGTCCAACTTCAACAGCGCCCAGTCATAATTCACATCCGCACAGCTAAAACCACAAGCCGCTGTATTGGTGTTCACCCATACCGGTGGCACATATGCAATGGAGGCTGATGTATATCCATACGGTTCATCAAATGGGCCTCTCTTCCCCGGAATGACCCAGATGTCGTCTGAGTAAACACCTTCATCATAAACACAGTGACCCGCAGTTAGGACATACAGCGGCGCAATTAAAGATCCGCTGCACATATATTGAAAGCCGCCACTGGTAAACTCGATTTTTACGATAGCCGAGTTGGGAGATTGAGTCGTATTAGTGATACGCCCGCGCGTATCAGGGCCGATTACTGCCAGCGGTTCGATCTTATCGCCTTCGGCGGCTGCGCCACCGGGAACGGGTGTCGCCCGCTGCGACGTGTCGCTTGCAGGCGCTTGGTTGCCAAACGTGAGGATTTGACCGTTGAATTCCAGCGGATGACCCGCGCCGAGGTTGAGCGCGACAATACCCGAAACTTCGGCTGCCGCGAAACTCGTACCACTGACGGTCACGTAATCTTGATTATTGCTCGTCGTTAAAATATCGCGACCGGGAGCAAGCGTATCAAGCTGGGGCAGGTGAGCGCTAAAACTGCTGCGTTCGAGATTGGAATCGACCGAACCGACTGAAATGACGGATTCGTATGCAGCAGGATAAAGAATGTTGCTGCCTGTGTTGCCTGCTGCCGCTACGACCACCACATCATGTTCGGCGGCGTAGTGAATGGCATTTTCGAGGATAGTGGAAGGGTTCGCACCACCGACCGAAAGGTTAATGACCTGTGCGCCTTCATCCACCGCGCGTACAATCGCTGCCGCAACGTTCGAGTAGGTGCCTAACCCCTGCGCGTCTAAAATACGGAACGGCATAATCATGGCATTCGGGGCGACACCTGCGATACCGATGTTGTCATCAATGTTGGCGGCAATGATACCGGCAATATCGCAGCCATGACCATATTCATCTTGTGGGGTCGCATCATTTTGCACGAAGTCCCAACCGGCGAGGATACGCCCTTGCAGATCAGGATGATCCGCGCAGAGACCACTATCGATGACTGCCACTTTGACTTGTGGCGCATCAGCAGAGAGTATATTCCATGCATCAGCCGCTTTGACCACCGGCAGCGCCCATTGTTGGGCAAAGAACGGGTCGCTGGGCGGGAGGCTCACCTGAGCGCTCACAACATAATCCGGTTCGCTGCTAATAATTTGCGAGGCTTCCGGCAGAGGCAGCGCGGCCTGTGCGGCAGGAATACTGACCACAACAGTGTTCAGGGTGTTGATTTGTTGAGTGACCGTACCACCGATGGATGCGATGTAAGCATCAATATCGGCGGGTTTAGTATGTGGCTCAAATTGGAGAACGATCTGGTTTGGAACCGGGTTATGGTCAATAGGTACTACTGGTTCAAGAGCCTGCGAACCGTCGATTTGCGGTTCAATAAGCTGGGAAATTGTGATCGGGCGACGTTCGCGAATTGGCTGTTCACTAGTCGTCGTTGGGACAACTGCAATCGCTGGTGATTCACTTTGGACTGCTGTCTCAGCCTCCGTATTCACAGGATTGGCTACAGATGCGGAATTTTCCACACTGACAATTTCACCATCCGGCATTGGTGTCGCCGCGACCGGCAGTACCATCTGGGTAGGCAGAATATCAGCGGGGGAGGCCGTAGGTGCAGCCGTCGAGACGACGAATGCCACGATCAGTCCTAACTCGATAAATAACCCAAAACCAATTAGACGCAAAAAACGAGATTTGTTTAACATGGATGATTCTCTAAGAATTGCTCATGAATAGGAGGCATTAACCGCCAAAACACGAAGATTACGAGAAGTATATGAACTGCCGATTGTAGAATACAACATTTTACCTAAATAATACCTAACATTATTATAAGGCTGCAATCGGGATGTAAAACCTTTTGAAGTATGAATAATGTAAAAGAGAGTCGCTGGTTGACTCTCTTTTCTTGCGTGCATTAAAGTGCTGATAGGATTATTCGTAGCGCAGTACGTTGGTTACCCGTTCGCTGACAGCGGTACGTGCGCTCAGGAATGTAGCCACCCATGCGATTAAGACTGCGGTGACGAGCAATGCAATCGCAACAGGGGTCGCGTCAGGGGGTATGATCTGGGTGATGCTCGCGCCGAGTGCCGTCAAGATGCCGATACCGAGGGCGCTAAGGCCGATACCCAGCAGACTGCCTAACAAACTAACCAGTGTATTTTCCAGCAGCATGACAACCAGTACACGTCGTCCCTTAAGGCCGACTGCTTTCAGGATACCGATTTGTCGTCTGCGTTCCAGTGTAGCTAACGCGACGGTATTCGCCATAATGACGGCTGCTGCACCGAGCGACAAGATGCCAACCAGAATGGGAATAGCGCTCATCTGATTGATAAATCGGGTAATCACGTTATCGATGAAGGTGACATCAATAGAATACACCAGTGGGATGCTGTTGAGAGCGAGTAGAACTTTATTCAGCGAGTCAGCTTCTACATTGGCGATGGTGAAGGGGAATGATGACTGTCCGCTGCTGATTACGCCCGTTGGAATTTGCAAGTCGCTGCCTCCCATGTAGAGAATCTGCATGTTGTTCCCATTCGGAGCTTCTACTAGCCCGACAATTTCAAATGCCGTGAGGCGGTCGTTCACTTCGACGCTGATGTGAGAGCCAACTCCGATGTTTAGCGCTTGCAAGCGGGGTAGGTTAGCGAGTACTGCAACTGGCTTCCCATCATCATCCGGTGTAAGCGGTCGTCCGGCGATGATCGTTCCCGTAGAGCTAATGGGATTGGTGGTGTCGCGGATGCTAATCTGTAAGGTGTAATCCGTGAACACAATCGTATTGGGACCATCAAACTCGTATTCTGCTGACGGTTCCGGTGCATCCGGTAATTCGACTGTGCGACCGTCCACATCTCGGATAACACCGAATGACATGGTGAAACGGGTTCGTGAAATTACACCTTCTTGATTCGAGAGTACCCGATCAACGAGTGGATTGCTGATGCTAGACGGTAACACCGCAAACACCATGACATTACCGCCCAGTTGTTGGCTCAGTGTGAATTGGATGAGCTGCCGGATACCCGCGCCGAAGAAAGCGATGCTGCTGAGTGCGAACATACCCGCCGCGAGTGCCAGCAGAGTCGTTGCCGTGCGGGTGCGATGGGTGGTTAAGTTACGCAGTGCAAGGCGTAAGTCAATAAAGCCGAACGCTGGCAGCTTACCGATCAACCAGACGATGACCCACAACATGCCTATGAGGATACCTAAGATGAGTAGGGTTGCACCTACCATGATGATGCCTGAAACGAATGCGTTTGGTGAACGCCCATTGGTCACGTTGAACGCGGGAAGCAGCATTTGTCCGGCGATCAGCCCAAGTACGACGACGACCAGAATAATCATGCCGAAGGATTGTAGGCAGCCCAAGCGGGGGACACTGCTTTCGTTGGGACGGAGGATAATTGCTGGACGCACCTTCACGGCGATGAGTACCGGAATGATGCCAAAGACTGCGGTGATGAGGATGCCGACTGCTGAACCGAAAAGTATGGCTTCCGGGTAAATGCGCCACGAAAGCGGCTGTTGTATGAGCGCTTGACCATACGCATTCGTTAGCCCACTGAGCAGTACACCGAATACGCCACCGAGGAGGCTGCCAGCCACCCCCAACAACACCGCCTCTGCCATGAACATGGCTGCAATCTGCCCGCCTTTTAAGCCGAAGGTCTTGAGGGCGGCAATTTCATCGGTGCGGCGGCGCATCAGCACCAGCATGGTATTCATAATACCTACACCACCGATCAGCAGTGCGCCTAAGCCCAGTACCACGATGAAACTGCCGAGTACATCTGCGATTTGTTGGTTATCTTTAATTGCTTCAGTAACCGTGCGTGTTTGGTAGTAGAGTCGGGTCGATACTAGAGCGTCAAGTTCTTGACGTGCTTGTTCAATGGCTGCGGGTGCAGGATTATTCAGGGCAATAGCAATATTCGTCGCATCTTGTTGTACCGGTAATTTCGCTTTCAAACTGTTGTCAAAGTAGGCGAAGCCAAAGAAGGCGGCGAAAATGTTCCGCAAGCCAGCTTCGGTGCTGGCAGGGACTATACCGCGCACAATAAATTCTTCTTCGGTGCCGCTCACCCGTACTGTATCACCCAGTTTGATATTCTGGTTACTCGCCATGTTGTCGCTAATAACGATCTCATTGCCACCTTGAAACAGATCGCGCAGCGGCACCCCAGCCGGCTCGACGGCACGAATGTCGTCAGTCGGCGGGTACGTTTGAGGGTCGACGAAGTAGGTGGTAATAATTTGAGGCCGACCTACTGTGTCGAAATTCAAGGACGTGACTTGTAAGTTGCCTGCCTGCGTTGAAGCCGAGACTTTTGCATTGTTTTCGGCTGCCCATGCTTCTACTTTTTCGACATCACTGGCTGTAAATGCATCAAAGTCATTCGGGTCGCCAAAGTTAAAACTGGGGTCGCCACCGAGTTCGAGAACAATGTCCCCGTGCATACTACTGCGGACGTTACCGGTCAGCGAGTCACCAATCGCTAGTCCGAGGCTGCGGAGCGCTACAACAGTTGCCACACCGGCGGCTACCGAAAAGAGCGCGAACGTTGACCAGCGGCGGCTGCGCCATAAATTGCGAAAAGCATATTGCAGGTAAAAATTAAGTTGTCTCATCGAGAGTCCTATCATGTGCTGTTGCTGCTATTGTGCTTGTACGCACCATAACATAGAAGGTTGCTCTGCGAAAATAAAAACACGCCACTAAACCCTAAGCGGCGTGTCATTAAATTGGGTTGACGAGTATCGGTATCTAAACTAACCCGAACCGAGCAGTGAACTCAAACCTTGTCCCGCGAGAATTGCTGCACCAACCAACGCGCCGAAATAGACGATTGTCGCCACCAGCGCCAGATAACCGAGCAGTACGAAAATGCCGTCACGTTGCAGCATTCCGACGGCCAAAAACAAGATAGCGAGCGCAGGAAGTGTATTCGAGAACGGAATTAGCCCAAAAGGAGCCATCAATAAGATTGCGCCGAGGATCAGCAGCAAACCATTCAGGCGGTTGATGGTCGCGCCATGTGTGAGCGCTAAAATGCGCGGACTCACGACTTTATCCAAACGGGTAAAAAGGGCAGCCCCTTTTTCCAGAGCCGGTATGAGGTGAATGCGCTCGATGGTGCGGTTCATCAAACGCGCGGGCAGCCACGGAACACGGTTGAAAGCAACGCCGATGCCGATCAGCGTAATGACCAATCCGAACACCGTGCTTACCCCCGGAATCGAAACGGGCAGCAGGAAAGGGATGGTTAAGAACATGCAAAAGACAAGCATTCCTTGCTCGCCAATCAGTTCAAGCAGTTCGCGTAGGCTGACGGTTGGCTGAGTGATAGAACTACTCATATATTGCAACGTTTCACCGAGGCTCTTTTCCGGGTTATGCAAGGGAACGGACATTAAATCTTCCTCCTGAAGGTTTTGCGATTAGATAAATGAAAAGCCGGATGCGATCCGGCCTTGATACACACTTGGGTCGTGAATGCCTTAATCGCCGCTGATTTGGACGCGGCTCTTATGCAACACTCGATGATTGTTTTTCGGCTTGGCGTTCTTTCCACAGGTGATACGCGGGAGGAGCAAGCGAGATAACGACAATTAGAACGATAATCGGCAGCAGGTATTTGTCGATGTTATCAGGCCCGATGATGGCTGCTAAGAAGTAACCGGCGACCGTAACACCAACCGCCCAAACGAAGCCACCAACGACGTTAAAGGTTACGAAGCGCGTGTACTTCATGTCACCAATGCCCGCGACGATGGGTGCAAAGGTACGTACGACCGGCACGAAGCGTGCAAGAATAATCGCCTTGCCACCGTGCTTTTCGTAAAATCCCTGTGCTTTGTACAGGTTTTTCTTGTTGAAAAGGCGCGAGTCTTCACGTTGGAACAGATGTTTACCAACGCGGCGACCGAAGGCATAACCGACACTATCACCGACTATTGCAGCAGCGAAGCAGCCGATAACGAGCAGGGTGAGCGAGAAAAAGGGCTGTTCGGCGGGGAGACCGAATTTGACGAGCAGTTCTTTACCCGCGTCGGATGCTAAAAATCCAGCAGTAAACAGTAGACTGTCACCGGGTAGGAAGAACCCGATTAGCAAGCCCGACTCTGCGAAAATAATGCCAAAGATCATCATGTAAGCGATGATTGGTCCACGTGTAATGATAAACTCGATCATGAACGATGTTCCTTAACTCGTGTCGATAGACAGACTTCTTAGCAATTTCCAAGAGCGCATTCAACCAGATGAACCTTACAAGTGGCTATCAGCTTATCTAGTCATACTATAACTGTGGAGAAGGTGAAACAAGACTTAAGTTTCAGCTTGGAGCCACAGCTCTAACTCGATTTCGTCGTGAATGGGAATGTTATCCATGCCGATAAACGGAATAGATGGTTTGATTTTGCGGGATGCATCAATCGCGCCTTGATAGACCGCTACCAACCGGAAGCCCCGCCGTTGGTAAAAGCCCAAAGCGGTGAGGTTATCGTTGCTGGTGATGAGCCAAAGGCGTTTGCAATTATGGTACGCGGCTTTTTGAACTACCGCTTCGATGAGCGCCCCGCCAACACCAATACGAACCATGAGCGAGTCGAGTGATACGATCTCACACTCGTCGCCTTTAATGTGATAGGTGACTAAGCCGACAAGTTGGTCGTCCCAGATCGCGAAATAGGCGGGCAACTGATCGGCTTCGTGGACGCACCCTCGACTGACGATTTGCACCGACCCCCACTGCGCTTCTAGGAATGCCGCAACCAATGGGCGCTCGTTTGCTTCGACCTGCCGGACCTCGAAGTTGAGCTTTATCGCCAAAATGACCTATTTTGCGTTGAGCTAAATCGTAAAATGCAGATTATACCTATTTTCGCTAATCATGTCTCATAACAATATGTTACGGAAACACCAACGGCTGTGTCATTCTTTTTCAAACGGCACACCATCAGCTTTGGGCGGGCTTGCCTTGCCAATCAATCCTGCGAGAACTACGATGGTCACGATATACGGCACCATTTGCAGGAACTGTGCCGGAATAGGCACCCCTAAAATTTGGAAGCGCTGCCCTAGTGCGTCCGAAAAACCGAACAGTAACCCACCCGCCGCCGCGCCAAAGGGTGTCCAATTGCCGAAGATCATGGCTGCCAGCGCAATGAACCCACGACCGGCAGTTTGGTTGTCGTCAAATGTGCCATTGGTTTCCAGTGTAAACCATGCTCCGGCTAGGCCAGCGATCATGCCGCTAATCAACACATTGATCCAGCGGTTACGGTTGACTTTGATGCCGAGAGTATCCGCCGCGTGGGGATTTTCTCCAACGGCGCGGGTACGCAGCCCCCAACGGGTGTAGTAGAGAATGATATGCGTCAGCACCACGAGGATAATCATGCTGTAAAAAATAGGCTTCCCGTTAAACAGGGATGGCCCCAGCACCGGAATATCAACAAGGCCGGGAATAGGCAGTGGGGGTAAGCGGTTGATGGCGGCTTCGGAGTTAATGAGGACTTCGCGACGCAGATAGCTGGTCAGGCCAATGGCTAAAATGTTAATGACCGTACCGCTAACAGTCTGGTTCGTTTTAAATGTAATCGACAACCATGCGTGCAGGGCGGCCATTAACCCACCGGCAACAATAGCCGCGACGACACCAAGTACCTGAGCCACACCAAAGTCGATACCGCTGCTAGCCAGTATGGTGTAGGCCACAAAGCCTAAGCACGCGCCCGTTAGCATCATCCCTTCGATACCGATGTTGACCACACCCGCACGTTCCGACCAGATACCGGCTATTGCCCCGATGACAACCGGTGTGGCGAGGCGGAAACTCTCGGTGAGCATCACCGTGACGTTTGAGCGTCCACCCGCAGCGATGATGACCAGAATCATCGGCACGAACAGAAACCCGTTAATGAGCAGCCACCAGAACTGAATGCGTTTGAGCGCGGGAATGGGTAGCAAATTGACCACCCCACCCGCGATATACAGGAGGGCAACGACAACCGAAAAGCCGACCGTCGGCACTGGAACACCCGTTGTTCCGGTTGCGTCAATCGTTAGGAGGGTAGTGACATCCGTCCCGTAGTTGCGCGGTACGGTGAGCAGAACCCACGCGCCGAGTATAATATACAGGACAGCAAATACCCCTTTACGGGTGATTTTAATCCGGTCGCGCCAGCTTGTGCTTTCGGGTAAGACTGGAGCTATAGTCGGTGATGATGTGGTCATGGGTTAGCCTCCCCAGCCTTTGGCAGCGAACAACGTGCGTTCTTTTTCTTCGGCAGTGGCTTCTGGCACGCGCCACAGGAAACGGATGATTGCATCTGCTGCGATGAACATGATGATGAGCGCTTGAATAATTTTCACGAGGTCAATTGAGATGCTGGCACGGGTTTGCATGAGGCCGCCGCCGGAAATGAGTGCGCCCCAGAGCAGCCCTGCGGCGATCATATTGCGCGGGTTGTTGCGGGCGAGCAGTGCGACCGCAATCGCATCGAAGCCGACCCCGCCGAAGAAACCGGGAGTCATATTGAAGTGAACACCCGCGATTTCGATACCCCCTGCCAAGCCTGCTAACGCGCCGCTGAGGGCCATCGCCAGCACGATATTCCACTGTACGTTCATCCCCGCGTAACGTGCCGCGTCGGGGTTCGCCCCAACGGTACGCAGTTCAAAGCCGGGTGTCGTGCGGTCAAGAAACCATTCGGTGAACCAAACAGCGGCCACCATTAAAATCAAACCGACGTGTAGCAAGCTGTTGACGGTGAGCCAAGCGAGGGCGATGCCCGCCACAAAAATCAATATACCGCTGACGATAGGGCGAATGATGAGGGAGGGTTTATTCCTTATTTGTTCCCTGCGCTGCCATAGTCCGATGATAACTGTGAGGACTGCGGCTGCGACGAACCACAGCGGCGAGATTTGGTTAAAGGTTGGGATGCGAAACTGTGGTGGGATGTAAGGCGTGCGGGGGACACTGGCGGTTGTATCGAGGAGGATGACTGGATTGGTTGACTTGATGAGCCAATCCACCAGATTGATAGCGATAAAGTTCAACATGATAGTGTTGATGACTTCATGTGCGCCGGTATAGGCTTTCAATAATCCCGGTATAGCTCCCCAGAGCATCCCACCGATGATCCCCGCGATAATCGACAGAACAATATGTGGAATCGGCGAAATATCCGCGAACAGTGGCGAGAAACCGACCCAAGCCGTGATGATGCCGCCCGCATACAATTGGCCTTCCGCGCCGATATTGAACAAACCGGCCTTAAAGCCAAGCGCCACAGCTAAACCAGCGATCACAAACGGAATGGAGCGGACGATCATGCTTTCCAGCGTGCCGGGATAGAAAATGAGCGCACGGTCGCCAAGTTTGACGTAAACCGCTTCGATTTTGTTATCGTCACTGGGGTCATCCGGTGTCTTGTTTTCGGCGAGGATTGTGCCAAAGTTGCGTGGGTTCGGGTCAAACAGCATCTGGTTATTTGGACGCAGAATGACATAGTTATTCTGGATAACGTTGTCCAGTTCATTGGTCAGTGCTGTATTCGCGTTTTGGTCAACCAGCAGACCTTTGTCGTATAACACTTTGGTGATACGCAATTGTTCTGAAAGTGCGGTTAAGTTGCTGATGCCGAGCGTTTTTAGGTTTTCCGCCGCGACCGCCCAATCACGTACTTTTGCTACGTCGAGCGTGCCTATCGTCGCTAAATCCTGCGCTTCGGGCGAGGTAACGTTGAGTCTGTTTTCAGCAAGTAAATCCACCTGTTGCAACCAGCGCTCCATTTTTACGAAGCCGTTGGTCTGAATAACTTTGAGCTGTGCGAGTAGATCCGCATTGCTCAGGTCTGCCGCTGCCGGAACAGCCGTGTTGATTTCTTCACGTGCTTCGGGGGTTAATGCTTCGTCATCGGCGAACTTTTCGACCAGATCATTTGCATCAGAACGATCAAGCTCACTCAACCCCTCTAACAGTGTTCGCATTCCCAAGAGGTTTGCTTCGCCGAAGGTTTGAACCTCCGGGATAACGGTACCGAGGACGACGATTTCCTCATCGCTGAGATCGGGGAATTTGCCTAAAACCTCGCCATAACGTATCGCATTGTCGATACCTGCTGCATTGACCTCATCGGTCAAGCGGGCGGCTACATTCAGCCCGCGCGGGTTGAGTTCGTCGGCGTTGGCTGCATACGTTTTCGCCAGCGATAAGTCTTGATTATGCAGGGTGTTGCTAATCGTTATGCCGAGCGACCCTTCGATCAAACCGTTATAGGCTGTGCCTGTGGTATTCAGAACTTGCGGGATGTCCACATAGCCTTGCGTTAGGAGTTCGGTGAACATGATGAACAACATACTCGCGACCAGCGCTGTAATGACCGCAAATAATGGCACGAGGCGCGATGAGAGTCTAGCCCAACGCCTTGCTGGTGCGCCGGTCGTTGGGGCGGGTAATGTGCCTTCAGCCATGAGTTGCTTCCTTTAGTCCTTTTTCGCGTTTGACACCCGCCATCAGCAAGCCGACGGACTCGCGTGTCGCATCATCAATATTCACGGTGTCAATGATTTTTCCGGCATACATCACCGCGATGCGGTCAGATAACGAGAAGATTTCGTCCAGTTCGGTTGAGATGAGCAGCACGGCCATCCCTGCGTCACGCATCGCTACAATTTGCTTATGGATAAATTCAATCGAGCCGACATCCAAGCCGCGTGTTGGTTGTGCCGCCAAAAGCAAATGGTTTTGACGTGAGAATTCACGGGCGATGATGACTTTTTGCTGGTTACCGCCGGATAGGGTGCCGATGTTCGCGTAAATGCTCGGCGTGCGGACATCGTACTGCTTAACGAGTTGGCGAGCATTTTCATCTTTGGCTTTCTCGTTCGCCAGAATACCGATGCTAAACGGCCCGATGTAGTAGGTTTGCAGTACCATGTTGTCTTTGATTGGGAAGGTGGCAACCATGCCGTTCTTCCGGCGGTCTTCCGGTACGTGTGCCACACCCGTTTCCGTGATGGTGCGGGGCTTGGCGTGGGTGATGTTTTGTTCGATACTTTGTTCAAATATGGATATTTTGCCGCTTTCGACCCGCCGCAGCCCGGTGATGGCCTCCACCAATTCTGTTTGCCCGTTGCCCTGAACACCCGCGATGCCCAAGATTTCACCACCATATACTTCGAGCGAGAGATTATCAACGGCGAGCAGTTTGCGGTCGTCACGCACGTTCAAATCTTGAATGTGCAGCACTTTATTGCCACGGGTGGTAGTAGGCTTCTTTTCAACTTGCAGCAGAACGCTGCGCCCGACCATCATTGAGGCTAAGGACTCTTCGGTCGAGGTTTTAGGGTTAGCTTGCCCGACGACCTTGCCTAACCGCAGGACAGTTACATGGTCGCAGATTTCCAGCACTTCTTTGAGCTTGTGCGAGATGAAGATGATGCTCACACCGCGTTCCAAGAGTGTTCGCATGATGCCGAACAACCCTTTGGTTTCCTGTGGGGTCAGTACGGCGCTTGGCTCGTCAAGAATGAGGATGTCACATTTACGGTAGAGTGCCTTGATGATTTCCACACGCTGCTGCACACCGACAGGTAAGTCCTGCACGAGCGCGTCAGGGTCAACTTCGAGGCCGTATTGCTTGGAAATTTCGAGAATGCGCTGTCGGGCAGCGCGGCGGTTCAGGAATGCGCCGAGGAACCCAACCGATTCGTTGCCGAGCATGATGTTATCCGTCACGCTGAGAACGGGAACGAGTTGGAAATGCTGATGCACCATGCCGATTCCGGCAGCAATCGCGTCGTTGGGATTCTTGATGTGAGCGACTTTGCCATTCACCAAAATTTCGCCTTCGTCCGGCTCATACAAACCGTAAATCAAGTTCATTAACGTCGATTTACCGGCTCCGTTTTCGCCCAGAAGCCCCAGCACTTTACCTTTGTGTAATGTAATGTCGATGTGGTCATTTGCCAGTACGCCGGGAAAGCGTTTTGTTAGCCCGCGCACTTCCAATGCGGCAGGAGGCGAATCAGCCATAACTACCTCGTCCTTTAAGCGATTGTCGAAAGTCGCGCGAGTATAACGATAATTCTTGAACTTGGAAACATGCTTAACAATTCGGCTCAAATTGACTAGCCCACTTAGCCCTTGCGCTTATGCTTGCCCTTGTTATGCTTTAACTGTGAATCGTTAACGAAAGGATACTCGTCATGACTGAAGACCGCGCCGCCATTTTGGCGACCATTGCTGCTGAAGTACGTGCTTGTAAAGCCTGCCGTTTACATGAAGGCACAACGAATGGTGTTCCCGGCGCTGGCGATCCGAATGCCGAGATCATGTTTATTGGTGAAGGCCCCGGCTTTCACGAAGATAAGAAGGGGCTGCCATTTGTCGGGCGCTCAGGGGATTATCTGGAAAAGATGCTGCGGTTGATTGGCCTCAAGCGGGAACAGGTGTTTATCGCAAACGTGGTCAAGCACCGTCCGCCCGACAATCGTGACCCGCTGCCCGATGAGATGGCGGCTTGCAAACCTTATCTTGACCGGCAAATTGAAGTGATTAACCCATTGGTAATCGTTACGTTGGGTCGGTTTAGCATGTCTCGCTATTTCCCGAACGGGAAGATCACACAAATACACGGCAAACCGAAGTATGAAGAGGGACGCGCTTACTTCCCGTTGTTTCATCCGGCGGCGGTGCTGCGAAACCCGACTTTAGAACCGCAGATGGAAGCCGACTTTAAACGTATTCTTGAAGTGGTTGATGAGGTTAAGAAGCTGCGAGGTAAGGCACAGCCAACCGCTAGTAAGCCGCCGGAAAGTAATGAGCCGCCTGCTGGCCCACCGAAACAACTCACCTTGTTCTAAATTATAACTGGCTGATGAAGGAAATCAGGCGTGTTAAATCTTCTTCGGCAGGGTCACTGATATAAGCGTTGCCGAGGGGTGAAGTCATCATTTTGGTGACCGTTTCAGTAAGGTGACTGTCATCTTCGCTGTAGCTGATGGTCAGGTACAGGCGCATCCCATTCTTCAGCGCGATTTTGACACCCTTATGGTAGCCCATTTCGACCTCACCAATTTGCATGATGAAATGGCTGGGTATCACAGCCGGTTGATATTGACGACGTGTTTGAGGGCGCAGCAGTAAGCGGTAGTTGGTAACAAGTGCGTTCAGGGGCGGCGTTGTGGGTGACCAACCGGAAGGGGTATAGCGGAGAATGGCTACGTGGTAGCTTCCTAGCTTGCATTCTCCCGGCAGCAATAACGTGTCTTCGTCCCACACAGCGTCTAATTCTCGTTTTTGATTTCGGAATGTCACGAATTATAACGCTGACATCAGTTCAAATCGAGTGCAATCTCTAAATAAGACGTGGGGAGATACGCGGCTTAACCGGTGTCACCAACATTTTATCAATATCACGCACGAGTTTGCTGCCCTGGCTCCAGTCCACCAGCAAGTGGAGGCAGCGACCATCACGCAAGCGAATGAGGATGCCGTCCTTACCACGTAAGGAGACATTCCAGACTTTCATAATGTCGGTCGGTTGGATCGTTTCGTAGTCTTGTGGATACACACCCAGTTCGGGGTAAACGAGCAGACGTTTGTTGGTCACAGTGGCTTGCAACCAGAAGCCTGTGCCTGACCATTCTTGTTCTTGCCAATCAACATACTGTACTTTGTAGCATCCGTACTGAAATTCACCAGCTTCAAGAAAATTGTCAATCATGGACACACCTGCGATTTATTTTGAATGTTGATTGTATCTTTAAGAATACTCGTTTTACAAATTAGGGCTATCCCCATAAAGTGGGGGTGGGCTGAGATTACGATCTCGAAATTTGGTTATCGTCGTGCATACGCTAAACTCGTAAATAATTCCGCTCAATTTAAGAAGGGCTGACTTATGGGTCTTGATGCCAGTGTGATGTGTACTTGTTACCAAACGGGCAAAACGACACCTTGCCCTTATCCCGACGATTTTTATATTGATGAAGACGGCTTTCCGGCGATACGCATGGGCGAATTTGAAGCTACCGCTAAATCGGACGAATTTGACGCATGGCTGGCGAGCTGCTGCCCACACGCCTTTATGGACTACGCGACTATTTATATCGAGAACTGGAACGAATACCGCGCGTTCGTTGATGCGTTAGGGCAAGTGGGTTGGGAACACTTCCCGACGTTGAAAGCCCAGTTGCCAGAAGAAAACCACGGATTAACTCCCGCAGATAGGGCTGCAAAGGCGCTGGATGAGTTGGCCTATTTCAAGTCGCAGAACGGGATTTCAAAGCACTTTCTAGTGAATTCGGAAACGAATGAAGTGGTTCAATCAACATCTCAACAGGAGGATGGTTTCTTCAATTGGGATGGACGCACGGGATTGCGCTTAGGGTATGACGAACAGGGTTTTTTCATCAAAGATGCTTGGGATTTGAACCGCGAACTCTTTCGGGCTGCCCATGTTGGACAGAAACAATTGGCCTCTGAGGAACTCGACCGCCCTGACCAATACGAGTTTACCGACCTTGATACCGGGAAGCAGTTTCTCTCGTCCTCACCCGTGCGCGTATTCAAACGGGCGGAATTTGGGGCGACACAGGAATATCCAAGCCGGATGCACGTTGAAGCGCGTGTGGTGGATACCGATTATTTCGCCACCATCATTGATCCGCTCATCCAAATCTTTACAGTGGCGGTTGAAACAGGTAATCCGGTTCGCTGGAGTTAAGACTAATTTTGAAACCTTCATGCTCATTTTTACGTAGGAGATCGCATAACCTCTGATTGATTTAGTCAGTTTACAGAGATTGAATTATGCATCGTTTTCGAGAACCCGTAAACGGTTTTACGCATCTCACCGGAGCAATTTTTTCCGCGATTGCGCTGCTGGTCTTGGTCACAGTTACGCGCGGCGATCCGGTTAAACTTTTCTCGGTCATCGTCTACGGTTTCAGCCTGATTATCCTCTATGCCGCGAGTGCTACATACCACTTGAGCTACGGATCGGAACGTAAGCTGCTCTGGTTGGAACGCATTGACCATGCAGCCATCTACATTCTCATCGCGGGGTGTTACACGCCGTTCTGCTTAATTGTGATTGAGGGTGAATGGCGGTGGATACTGCTGGCTACCGTTTGGGCGCTGGCGCTGATCGGCGTGGTGTATAAGCTGTTGTTCCTCACCTCGCCGGGGATGCTTTCACTGCTGTACTACATTGTGATGGCAAGTGTCGTGTTTATCGCCCCGCCGGAAGTTATCGCGATGATACCCCCTCCGGCTGTGGTTTTCTTGGTTGCCAGTGGAGTCGTGTTTTTTATCGGCTCGCTCGTGTTCGGTTTCGAGAAGCCGAACCTGCACCGCTTACTCGGCTATCATGAACTCTGGCATCTCTTCGTACTGACGGGCAGCGCTTTACACTTCATCGCTATTCTCTACTGCCTTCAATAAGCGATCAATACACCCATATCCTTCGTAATTTTGAACGTGCCTTTTTCATGGACTTCCGCATCAACAATTGCGTGTACTTGCTGTTCATGGGCAGCGTCGAATTCAACCGGAAAAGAGTGGATATAGTCGATGAGAGGTTGGGCAGAGGGGATATTGATCTCGTCGTCATAGTGGTGGAGTTCAACATGCTCAAATGCTGAACGCAGTTGGTCTGTGGCGTTTTCGAGCGTGTATCCACGAACACCCGCAAATCCACCGAGGTATTGTTCCTGCTGAATATTGAGCTGTGCCATGACCCGATGAAGTTCTTGGAGATGATGATCGCCGTTGGTCGCGGTGAACAACTTCCCGCCGGATTTGAGTACACGGCGCAGTTCGGCAATCGCTTTCGAACGGTCGGGTACATGGTAAAGCATATGGTTGGCAATAATGCTGTCAAACGTTTGATCCTCATGCGGGATTTGTTGAACATCGATCTCTTCAAAGTTGAACCGGTGGGCAATATCACGGGTGTTCTCGCGCAGTTCGGCGACCATTCCGGGCGAAAAATCAGAGAGGGTAATCTCCCATCCCGCCGGAATGCGGTCGGCGTTGTTCATCCACAACCAGCCCGCACCCGCGCCGATTTCGAGAACTTTGGCATCTGGTGGCAGGACGTAATGATCGAACTGCCATTTGTACCAGTTATAGGGGTTACGGCTGTAATGGCTGTGCAGTCTTGCCCGTGCTTGCAGCCGTGTTGAATCACCATACTGTTGATTTTTGAGGTATTCAGGATTGGGTGTTGTCATCTCACACGCTCCATAGCTGGTTCGTTTAACGCTACAGGTTATGATTATGACGCAAAATATGCAATTAAGGGGAAACTTATGAACGCGCTTATTCAAACGCAGCAGCGAGATACGATTTTTGAGATCATTTTTAACCGTCCTGATAAACGAAACGCGATCAATTGGGCGATGATGACGGCACTGGATGCAGCCTTCGACGAGGCCGAAAAAGCTGTGGGTGTGCGGGCAGTGATTATTCGCGGGGAAGGCACGGGTTTTTCAGCAGGCATTGATGTGACTTCGTTTATCGAGTCGTCTTCCCATTTTGGCGACAACTGGCGCGAGAATTTGTTCCCACTGACGGCGGCATACCAAGCCGTGACCAACAAGATTGAGCGGTGCAGCTTGCCGACGATTGCGCTTCTGCATGGTTACTGTTTGGGTTTAGGGTTTGAGATTGCGCTGGCGTGCGACTTTCGTATCGCGGCGGTTGGTACAAGGATGGGTTTACCGGAAACCCGATTGGGCATTATTCCTGATGTGGGCGGCACGACACGTTTAACCCGTTTGGTGGGTGCGGCACGCTCAAAAGAATATGTGATGACGGGCAAGAATATCGACTTCGAGGCGGCAGAGCGTTGGGGTTTATTAAACCGTGTTGTGACTGTTGAGGACTTATTGGGAGCAGGTGAGGCGTTGGTGGCCGAGATTGCTCAAGCCGCGCCGTTAGCCGTGCAGTATACCAAGCGAGTGATTGACGGCATGATTGATGTTGAGCGCGGGTTACAACTCGAAGGTTGGGCGCAAAGTATTCTCATCCGCACACAGGATTTCGAGGCGGGGATTGAGGCGATGCTGACCAAACAGCCGCCCCAGTGGAAGGGGAAATGAAGTTCGTGCCAAAATCAATAGGCATAAGCGCAGACTTGTTAATTTGTCTGGAATAGGATTATCATTCTGCGCGGTGGGGGGCAAATTGTTTGGTTTATTGGGAGTACTGAATGGTAGATCCAAAGCATATTCACGAGCCGCCGATTGACCCGTTGGCGGATACGAATCCCTCCATGACTGTTCGCAAAGTGCCGATGGATGTGGTTTCGGACGGTTCCGGTTGGCGGCGAACGGTCGGCTTGCTGAGTTTGATTGGTGCGGCGATCCTCACGCTGGCGACGACGGTGTTACTGCTCGTGCCAGCGCCCACACCGATTGCCCTGCAACCAACGGCGCTGCCCCCGACCGTTGAAGGTCTGGTCGTCGAGCCAACGCTGCTGCCGACAGCAACGCTGGTTCTAGCAACTCCTGTGCCTGTAATTGTCCCTGAAGGGCAGCCAACGATTAGCCCGGACATGGTTCAGGCGCTTTTACAAGCCGCGCCGCAAAATTTAATGGTTAGCGACTCGCTCGTCGTTCAACGCGATAACTACAACCCGTTTACCTTCATCCGGCAAGACCGTCCGCGCAGCGAAACCATTCAATACGTCGCGACCGATGGTGACACGATTTATACGATTGCTGAACGTTTTAAACTGACACCGGAAACGATTGGTTGGTCGAATAATCGTCGTTACACGCTGGTGCTTCGCCCCGGTGATGTGGTGAATATCCCACCAGTTGACGGTGTTTACCTGCAAGTGGTTGGTACCAAGACGATTGCCGAGTGGGCAGCCGAATATAAGGTCACTGATCCTTATGTGGTGATTGACTCGGAATATAATGATCTTTCGGGCGCACAACCGACCGACGTGCCGCCGAGTGGCAGCTACATCTTTATTCCCGGTGGGCAGGGTGAAGACATTACATGGAATCCGGGTGTTACGGTTGACAGTTCCGGCGATACCGCGCGTCAAGGCTTCGTGACCGGATTTGCCCCCGGTGATCCCGGTAGCTGTGGTAATGTGCAGAACCCCGGTGGTGGCGCAGCTTGGATTAATCCGCTGCCGAATGGGTCTTACGTGCGCGGCTTCTCGAACCTACATACCGGTGTCGACCGTGCTGCGGCTGTCGGGACAGGTGTTCGGGCGGCGAACAGTGGTGTCGTCATTTTCGCCGGTTGGAATTCATGGGGTTACGGTAATCTGATTGTGCTAGCACATGGGCCGTTCCTGACTCTTTATGGACACTTGAGTTCGATTGCGGTGGGCTGTGGACAGAATGTACCTGCGGGTTCCATTATCGGCGGGGTAGGCAGTACGGGTAACTCGTCTGGCCCGCACTTGCACTTCGAAATCCGTTACGGTCAAAGCCCGCAAGACCCGTGCGCGACGCTGCCGGATGTGTGCTTCTGATCGTGAGAGGATGAACCAGATTGGTTCAGCGATAGTAAAATTATGGGGTCAACTTGACCCCATTTTATTTTGTGGGAATTAAAACCGGATGGCGTGGAGGGTTTGCTCGCGGGTTTTCCAGTCGGGCATGTACTGGCTCATCATGTCTTTGAAGTCTTTGCCGTGGTTAAAGACGCGCAGGTGAACGAGTTCATGCACAACGACGTACTCGGCGAGGTGCGGCTCAACCCACGTGAGGCGGGTACTGAGGGTGATGTTGTCGCGGCTGGAGCATGAACCCCACTTGCGGGTCATGTCGCGGAAGCTGATGCGCTTCGGCTGTAATCCCATCTGGGCTGCCCAATGATTGACCATCGCGGTAATTTCCTCGCGGGTGGTGAGGGTCGGCGGGATAGGTGGTGCTTGATTGCCGAACTTATCCAGCGACTTGGCGATGAATGTGGTGACGGTCGGGTTATCGGGGCGCATCCAACGCGGGATGTAAACCTCGAAGCCACCGGGAATGGGACGCATCATCAGGCTGCGGCGGTGCTGACGGCGAATGGTGATGTTGAGGTCAGAGGGAATGGTCGGGGCAGCTTTGCCACCTCGACCGAGTAACTTCTTCAACGAGAAACGGGTCATTTAGCTGGAACGGGATCAACCGACAGGGCTTCGACCGCATCCATAACGGCGTGGAACTGCGGGATATAAAGCTGCTGCTTGGCATCGCTCATGGCGACCGGCGGGTTCGGGTGAACTTCGACCATCAAGCCGTCCGCACCGCTGGCTTTGGCGACCCGCGCTAACGGAATAGCGATGTCACGGCGACCGGCGGAGTGGGAAATATCCACGATGATGGGCAGATGCGATTCGAGCTTGAGGACGGCGACACCGCCGATGTCGAGGGTGTTGCGGGTGGCCTTTTCGAAGGTGCGGATACCGCGTTCGATGAGGATGACGTTCGGGTTGCCACTGCTGACGATGTACTCGGCGGCGTACAGGAATTCTTCCAGCGTGGCAGCGAGACCGCGCTTGAGGATGACCGGCTGGCGAACCTGTCCCATCGCCTTGAGCAGGAAGCTGTTCTGCATGTTGCGTGCGCCGACCCAAAAAATATCAACATAGTCGGACATCATCGAAATCTGGCTGGCATCCATAATTTCGCTGGTGATGAACATATTGTATTTGTTGGCGACCTGACGGGCGATCTTGAGGCCGGGTTCACCCATCCCTTGATAGTCGTAGGGGGAGGTGCGGGGCTTGAACACCATGCCACGCAGGATTTTGACACCGCGCTTGTCGAGGGCGGCAGCGGTTTCATCCATTTGCTCGTAACTTTCAACAGCGCAGGGGCCACTGATGAGTTGGAAGCTGCCATCACCGATCTTGGTCACGCCGTCGGGTAGGGTGATGACTGTACGTTCGTCGGCGGTTTTACGTTGAACGAGAATTTTGGCCTTCGACTCTTTTTCTTCCAAAGCGAGCGAGGCGCGGAAAATTTCTTTAAATAAGGCTTTGATGGTTTCGTTACTAAAAGGGCCTTTGTTATTTTGTTCGAGAGCGGTTAGCATTTGTGATTCACGCTGCGGGTCGTAAAAGGCGCTGCCGGCTTGTTGTTGGAGCTTGCCAATATCGGAGGCAAGGCTGGCACGCTTGTTCAGCAGTTCCATAATTTGGAGGTTGATGACATCGACCTGTGCGCGAAGATCCTGAATACTCTCAGCCATAATTCCCCTATCCCATTCTGTTTTATTTTCGCTAGATGGGTGATTATACTGCGATGTGGGGGACAATGGCGAGTTAGAACTTACGAGAAATTACCATGCGGTGCAAATATCGTAAATCGCGTTGTTATCGGGATGCGGTTTGCCTATAATCAACACCATTTCGTATTGTGACAAGTTGACTGGAATAATATTTTGAGTACCGGAGTCATGCTTGAAAACGAGCCAACGGCCGATTTTCAGGCGAAGTGTTTGGATGTGACTGACCAGTGGGAAGCCGGACGGATGCCCTATGAGGTAGCACGAGAAGCGCTGAATGTGCTGGTGAAGGAAGCGTCCCAACGTGGGCATACCGCCGATGTGGGGCGGGCAGAGCAGGCGATTGGTTATATGGAGGGCGTTCGGGGCAACCTGAACATCAGTATTAACTACTTCGAGCGGGCGCGGGCGGCTTACAGTCAAGTCGGGAATACCATCCGAGCGGCGGTTTGTGATATGAACATCGGCGAGTCGTTCCGAAATAAGGGTGACTTTAAGCGGGCGCTGGCGCTTTATGGTAAAGCCTATGAGGCGTTTAAAGAGGCGGGTGATATTGAGAACCAAGCATTCGCTATCTGTTATCGAGGGCAGGCGTGGTTGAACATGGAACGGGTGGATACGGCACATGATGACCTGATGAATGGGTTAGCTTTAGCCGAACAACTCCCGGTGAGTGTGGTTGACCGGAGCATTTTGTTGTGCGAGGTGAACCTTGCCCTGACGCGCTTGTTCATCCAACGGGAGCGGTATGGGATGGCGTGGGAGGCAGCGATACGGGCGTACAGCACCGCACAGGAAAATCCACGCGCCTTCGAAAAGGGTTATTCTAACCGCGCGTTAGGGGAAATTATCAGCGTCAGTTCGGTTCCCCCGATGGAAAAGCGGTTCGTGAATGACCCGAATGTTTACTACCAAGCGGCGAATGATGCGTTCCTCGAAATTAAGGCCGAGGGTGAAGTGGCACGGACGATGTATGCCCACGCTTTGAGCCTGTTACGGTCGGGACGACGGATGATGGCGGCGCGGAAGCTCCAACTGGCGATGATTATTTTTACACGGTTGGGGATGGTGGATGACGCGGCGCGGGCGGCTGAGACGCAGTTGGAAGTTCTTTAGTTAGCAGTTGTCAGTTTACAGTTATCAGTAAAATACGAAGCCTTACTTGGATGAGTAGGGCTTTTTATTTAGTCGTCACTCCGAAGTCGTCAGTCGCCAGTCTCCAGCTAAAGACGAAAACAAAAGCGCTAGGTGGTCGAGATCATATTGTTATTGTTGTTGCAGATTCGCATATTTATCCGCCGAATTGGCTGGCGGGAGTGAGGGAGCGATCCGCTGAATGGTCATTTTGTGGCGGCGGGAGGCTCGGCTGAAACCGCTGAAATGGCGCAAGTGCGGCGGATGTGAGGGAGAATGCTGCCGCCATGCCATTTGGGTGCCGCCGCAGCGGATTTACGGGAGCGATTCGCCGAATGTGCAAAGCGAATGCCATTACAAATCGCCAAGAGCGCCAAGAGAATTCAGGGAAAAGCAGAGTCATTGCGTAAGTCATTCGTCACCGATGGAAAAATAAATCATGATCTGAATGTGGTCACAAAGATGGCTTATGTGTTTCGAAAAACTTTAAGACGTTTTAGCGTGGTAGGACTACATTAAGTGGGGGACAATTTAGCCCTCACTCCACCATCAGCCTCGCCCTGAGGGAGAGGGAAGAAAAGACCTAAAGATGACTTAAAACGGTCATTTTTACTTGAAAATTCGTCTCCACCGTTTAGCATGGTGCTACCTTTTAGGTTGACGGACGCGCTGTCTCGCGTCCCTACACAAATCAAGAACCTGTCTTCGTAGGGACAGTCGATATTGGTGATTATTCTGCGATTTTCAGAGATCATATAATGATTTTAGCACAAAAGTTCTTAAAAAGTCAAGCATTATGACTTGTCATCGTCTGAGGGTATAGCAAGCGTAGGGTTAGAATACGGTTTGCATCAGGGAGGGTTGGGCGGGATTGGATATGCTAGGTTAAAAGTACCTTAGTACCATCCGCTTTTAGAGAAAGCAACCCACCATGAAGGGGACGCTGGCACACTTATACCGATTGTTTGTAACGATTTTGGTTGGGTTGGTGGCGGCTGGCTGCCAAGCTGCGGGGCGGCAGGACAGCGTGAACCTGCTGCTGCAACCCGACAGCCCGACGATGGTGTCCTTCCCCTTGATGGCGGCCTCACAAATTTATGCGTTCACAGCGGACGCGCAGCTCCCGATGCAAGTGAGCCTCGTGCCGATTACGCGCAACCTCGCCTACACAGCCGAACTGCGGGATGAAGGTGGCGGGGTGATGGCGACGGTTGCCAGCAGCACTATTCAAGACGCGGTGCTGACGATTGACCCCGGCAGCCAGCGCTATACGATTGCGATTAAGTCTGAAAATATGACGTTACAAGGCATCCTTTCGGTACAGGTTGCCCGCAGCGGTGTGGTTTCGCCAAATATCGCGGCGATTAAAGCCATTGTGCCGACAGCGGAGGTTGTGCCGTTTCAATCGGTAGCGATTGTGAACACCCCAGCGCCAGCCGAACCCTGCGCCGCTGCGAGCAGTACGGGCGTGAGCGTGAACCTACGGAATGGGCCGGGGACGGAATACGGTGTGGTCGGCACACTGGTTTATGGTACGGTGTTGAGCGTGTACGGCAAGAGCAATAACGGTTGGTATCAGGTGATCCAAGATGGGCAGTTGTTCTGGGTATCCGGCAGCGTGACGACGATTACCGGCGACTGCGCGGCGTTGATTGATGCTACGCCGCCGACGCTTGAACCTGTGGATACGAACGTGCGGTTGGTGATCGCGGACAGCGGTTGGGGCAGCGTGAACGAGAATGTCGACAGCAACGCGACTAATTCCAATGATTTGATCGTGGTGTCGTCGCCTTCGGTCACGACAACCACACAGCACTTCCAAGAATATACGCTGACGCTGCTGTGTTCGGGCAGCGGGGCGGAGGGGCTGCGCTGGGGGGCGATTGAAGCGCCATCGCTGAAATGCGGCGGCTCGGTGGTGCTGCCGATGACGACCACCTACAACGAGCAGATGATCGCGGTGACCCTGCCGCAGTCGGCGACCTATAACGCAGTGCAGTATACGCTGATGGCGGCGCGGCGGGGGTAGGGCATCAATGCTTTTTACCACAAAGGCACAAAGAACACAGAGGAAAAATGCAGAGATAGCTGGAAAGCCAGTCTTGCAGTTTAGAATCGGCTCGGCTATACTACCGCCACGTTGAAAGACGCGGTTCGCCAAGGTAGCTCAGTTGGTAGAGCAACGCACTGAAAATGCGTGGGTCCCCGGTTCAAGTCCGGGCCTTGGCACACATAAAAGCTCATCTTTGTGATGGGCTTTTTTGTTGCCTGCTGCGGGCGGTTGTAGCGGCGTTAGAAAATTGTTATATAATGCCCTTAGAGCGTTTGAATGCAAACACGATCAGATGGGGTGTGATATGGCGTTGCGGCGATTGGCTGTGATGGTCTTTTTGATGATGGGGCTGAGTGTCGTGCTGAACCCCGCCGAGGCGCAGACCAATAACGCGGCGTGTCCGGCGTTGGTCGAGATGGCGCTGACGCAGGTAGGGAACAACTGCGCGGACATGGGGCGCAACACCGCCTGTTATGGGTTTAACCAGTTGACCGCGCGTTTTAACCAAGCGGTTGATGGTAATTATTTCCAGAAACCGTCTGACCGTGTTGAACTCGGCATTTTAAGCAGCATTCAAACCGCGCCGCTTGATTTGGACAACGACCAGTGGGGTATCGCGGTGATGAACGTGCAAGCCAACGTGCCGGATACCCTGCCGGGGCAAGCGGTGACGTTCTTGCTGCTTGGCGACAGCGAAATTGAGGATGCCGTCATCACCGATTCAACCGTACCGGCTGTGACCGTCATCCTGCAAACGGCAGCCGACCTCCGCAGCAGCGCACAACCGACGAGCGGGACTATCGGCAAGCTGGCGGCGGGAACAGTGGTGGACGCAGACGCGATTAGTTCAGACGGCGCGTCCATCCGGCTGGTTCTGAACGAAGCGACCGGCTGGGTGAGCCGCGATAGTGTGAACCCGAACCCGACACTTGACCGCTTACCAGTGGTTTCATCCAACAGCGACTCGCCGATGCAGTCGTTTTACTTCCGCACGCGCACGGGCAGCGACTTGCAATGTTCGCAGACCCCCTCGGCGCTGGTGGTTCAAAGCCCACAGGGTATCAAAGTCAACCTGACCGCGAACGGTGCTGATATTCAGTTGGGTTCGCTGATTACGCTGCAAGTGCTGCCGGATGGGCGGACGATGCAGCTCACGACACTTGAAGGCGAGGCGATCCTCAACCCCGGTGCGCCGGATGAAGTGCGCGTTCCGGCAGGTTCGACTACGACTCGCTGCTTGAGCGAACCGCAAGATTTAGGGATTGATGGACGCGCCAACGATTTGATGGTGGGCGGGGATTGCAGTTGGGAACAACCGCGCTCGGCTACCTATTTGGAGTTGGAAGTCGGGCAGACAGGGCAAGCGATTATCGACCGCCTCGGCCTGACGCAGATTGAAACACCCGCGCCGACGGAAACGCCGGTCGCTGGTGAGCCGACCGCCCAACCGACTGCCGCGCCGCAGCCGCCGACCGAATGCCCGGTAGGGACGAACATCAACCATGTGGTGGTATCCGGTGAAAACCTGTTCCGCATCAGCGTACGTTACAAGACGAGCATGGGCGCGATCATGGCGGCGAACGGCATCACGAACGCCGAGCGTATCTATACGGGGCAGAATCTTGTCATCCCGTGCGGTGTGGACACCGGACTGCCGACCGTACCGCAGCAGCCGCCAACCAACCCCCAACCGCCGGATGTGCCATCTGTGCCGGGCGTGGATTGCTCGACCTTCCGCGCGACCTCGCCGCTGGATGGGCTGAACTACGGCTCGAATACCTTCTACTGGGATGGGCTGGCGGCGGCGAACGGCTACCGCGTCAACATTTATGGGATTGATGAGGCACGTGGACGGTTGGTGCGGTCGTTCGAGCAGCAGGGAACGGCGACGAATTTGACAGCGGACATCACCATCGAGACGACCGGCTACGGTTTCAGCTTCGCGTGGGATGTGCAGGCACTGTATAACGGCGTGGTGCTGTGTACCTCGGCACGGACGACTGTGCCGCGCGGCGCACCCAACGATAGCAGCGGCAGTGTTGCCGCAACACCGGTGCCAGTGCCAACGGCGACGATGACCCCGCCGCCGCCTCCACCGCCATTTACGGCAACGTGGTCGTGCAGCGCGTTGACCCCCAATACGTTCAAGGTGGATTACTTTAATGCGCCAGCGGGAACCAGCAGCGTGACGGTCAATTATTCCATTATCAGTGGGGGGGTGACCTTCGGCCCAATTACCGGAACGGTACCACCGGTATCCGGCACCGTGTTCTTTAACTCAACAGGGCCGGGGGTGGTGACAGCGGGGACGATTACCGCCAATCCTTCGGCTACAACGCTGCCTTTGCCGGGAACACTCGGCTGTTAAGGGCAATACCGTTTGTGCAAGAGAGGCAAGTGACGTGCTTGCCTTTTTTTGTGTAACAAATTCCGATACGAACTTTGATGAGAAAATGAAATAGTCTGGTGAGATCGACCTAATACTTTTGGGAAGCTGCGTTACAATAGGAAGCACACAGCGAGACTGGCAAGTGTGAGGTTATTACTTATGCGAAGACTACCGCTTATTCTTTCTGTCATTATTGCTGCGTTCTTGCTCACGGCGACCCTTCAGCGCGGGTTAACGCAGGACACCCCCAACTCATGCCCGACGGTTGTACGACAAGCGCTTGAAGCGGTGGGGAATAACTGCGGCGGATTGTCACGCAACAGCGCATGTTACGGTTTTAACCGTGTGAATGCAACCTTCGCCAATGAGGTGAATGACGATTTCTTCAGCAAGCCATCTGACCAAACGGCACTGAATACCCTTCAAAGTATTGATACGGCGGCCTTGAACGAGTCGATACAAGAGTGGGGCGTAGCGGTGATGAGTGTACAGGCGAACATCCCAAACTCACTGCCGGGGCAGGCGATCTCGTTTATCCTGCTTGGGGATGTGCAGTTGGATAACGCTGTGCCGGAGAGCGAGGCCGTCCAACCGGCAGAGACACCGATTGCTGTAACGGTGATTAATGACTCGAACATTCGCACGCTGCCATCGACTAGCTCGAACATCTTAGGGAGCGTGGTGGGTGGCGCAGCTTTAAGCGCGGATGCGACCAACCCGACGAAGGATTGGGTGCGGGTGGTGCTGAACAACGAGCAGCCGGGGTGGATCAGCCGCCCGCTGGTACAGACGGATGGCGACCTCGACAGTTTGCCAGTGTTCGACACCAGCAGCCGGACACCGATGCAAGCCTTCTACTTTAAAACGGGGATTGGCACCCCGGCTTGTACCCAATCGCCGGATGTGCTGGTGGTGCAGGGGCCGGAACGTGTCGCCGTCGATATTACGGCGAATGGCGCGAACATCCGCATCGGCTCGACGATTGCGCTGCGGAACGTGGGCGACAATCAGATGCAGGTGATTACGATTAGCGGCGAGGCGGAGGTGGAGGGTGTGCCTGTACCAGCGGGGTATGCGACCACGCTGCCGCTCAATACGGAAGGCACAGGCGTGACCGGCTCGCCGAGCAGCCCTGAAAAGTTGCCTAACGAAGAACTGGAAGCACTGGAATGGTTGGAAGATGTGCCGACCGATGTGCTGAATTACCCGATCAACATCCCCGACCCGCAGCCGCAACTGCAAATTACGATCACCGTACCCTCAAATGGTGCGGTGGGGCAGTCGGCTCCGGCGGTCAACTGTGCGCCGTTCAGGGCGACCTCGCCGCTGGATGGGTTGAACTACGGCATGAATACGTTCTATTGGGATGCCGCGCCGGGGGCGACCACTTACCGCGTGAACGTGGACGGGGCGGGGTCGAAGGAAGTACCTGCGCCGACGACCAACATGACCTTTGATATATCGAGCATCGGTTTTAACCCACAGCTTACGTGGTCAGTGGAAGCGCTCTATAACGGGCGCGTGGTGTGCAGCAGCCAATCGGTGACGATCCCGCGGGCATGGGCACCCACCCCGCCGCCGACTGTTCCGCCGCCCAATCTCGCGCCGGGAGCGCCAACGCCTGTTCCGCCGCCCTTTAACGCGAGTTGGTCATGTAACGCCGCATCGTTCACGGTGAACTTTGACACGCTGCCCGCCGGAACGACCAGTGTGACGGTCAACTATACCGCGACCGGCACGTTCCCATTCCCCGGTTCGGGTGCGACGGTTTCCGTGCCACCTGACCCCGGCAGCATTTTCTTTAGCAGCTATCCGCCCGGAACGTATACGTTGACAGGCGGCGTGGCGACAGCCAACCCCGGCGGGCAGAGTGTCGGTTTGCCGGATTTGAGCTGTTCGTAGTTATTTATTGGTTCAGTCAGGGGCGCACTTTGACGGTGCGCCTTTTTTTACAGGTGGTACCATGCAAAGACGATTCATTACACTCCTCGTTTTGTTTCTGACCTTTTCGGCCTTAGCCTTTAGCACCCAGCGGGGGTATACACAGGATGCGAATGCGGGCGGCGAGTGTCCGACGTTGGTGAAACAGGCGCTCGAAGCGGTGGGCGACAACTGCGGCGGCCTCGCACGGAACAGCGCGTGCTACGGCTTCAACCGTGTGAACGCGACGTTTGCCGAGTCGGTTGCTGAAGACTTTTTTAGCAGACCCGCCGACCAGACCGACCTTAAATTGTTACAGTCGATTGATACGGCAGCGTTGAACGAGTCGATACAAGAGTGGGGGGTGGCGGTGATGAGCGTCCAAGCCAACATCCCGAACTCGCTACCGGGGCAGGCGGTGTCGTTCATCTTACTGGGCGATGTGCAGTTGGATAACGCCGTGCCGCCGGATGATGCGGTTGAACCGGCAGCCGAGTCAATCGCCGTGAGCGCCATTAGCAGCTCCAATATTCGCACGCTGCCGACCACCAACTCGAACATCATCGGCAGCGTGGCGGCAGGTACGGCGCTGGGCGCGGACGCAACCAACCCGACCAAAGATTGGGTGCGGGTGATCTTCAATAACCAGACACCGGGTTGGATTAGCCGTGCGCTGGTGCAAACCGAGGGCAACCTCGACAGCCTGCCGGTGTTTGCCACTGACAGCCGCACACCGATGCAAGCCTTCTACTTCAAAACAGGTATTGGTGAACCGGCCTGTACTCAATCGCCAGATGTGCTGGTCGTGCAGGGACCGGAACGTGTCGCGGTCGATATTACGGCGAACGGCGCGAACATTCATATCGGCTCGACGGTGGCGTTCCGTACCATCGAGGGCAATAGGATGCAGGTGATTACCATCAGTGGTGAAGCGACGGTCAACGGCAGCACGGTTCCGGTCGGTTATTTGACGACCGTTCAACTGAGCGACGATGGCACCAGCGTGGTTGGTGAGCCGGAAGACCCGCGCCCGCTGACGCAGGAGGAACTGGATACCCTGATCTGGATGGAGGATATGCCAACCAGCATCCTGAATTACCCGATCAACATCCCTGACGAGGAAGCAACCGAGCCTGTGCCGACGAGTGTTCCTTCCAGCGGCAGTAGTGGCACGGTTCAGCAGCCCGCGTTCGTAGGGGTTAACTGTGCGCCGTTCAAGGCGACCTCGCCGTTGGATGGGTTGAACTTCGGTATGAACATTTTCTACTGGGATGCCGCGCCGGGGGCGACCAGCTACCGCGTGAATGTCGACGGGGCGGGGTCGAAAGAAGTGACCGCACCGACCACCAACGCCGCCTTCGACATATCGGGCGCGGGAACCAATCCGCAAATGACATGGTCTGTGGATGCGCTGTATAACGGTGTGGTGGTGTGCAGCACGCCGGGGGTGACGATCCCGCGCCAGTGGGCACCGCCCCCGCCGCCAACGGTGCCGCCGCCTCCGCCAGCAGCGCCGGGTTCATTCCAAGCCTATTGGTCATGTACCAATTATGACTTTACGGTGTTCTATGGCAGCCTGCCCGCAGGCACGACCAGTATCACCATCAACTTTAGTTCGAGTGGTGATACCTACTTTCCGTCACCAATCGAGCTGCCAACGTCGACCTCCGAAGGCAGTTATAATATGACAGTTTACACGGAAGGCAGCAGCTATGACCTGTGGGGTGGTTCAGTTGTCGCACATCCATCCGGTATTACGGTCGGCCTGCCGGATTTGACATGCACTTACGCTGCGTAAGCGGAATCATTTAGGGAACGTTTGCGGAAGTCGGTAAATAACAGTACAGTGGGCGCACGAGAAAGTGCGCCCTTTTTTATGGATAGGTAGCATGATGACAAGACGATTGTTCACCCTTTTTTGCCTGCTGCTCACATTCTCCGCACTCGCCTTTAGCACTCAGCGCGGCTTCACCCAAGATACCAGCGGCGAAAGCTGCCCCATTATTGTCCAAACAGCCCTTGAAGCGATTGGCTCGAACTGCGGCGGGATCGAGCGCAACACCGCCTGTTATGGTTATAGCAGGGTTGGTGCGACCTTTTCCGAAGCGGTTGCGGATGACTTCTTTACCAAACCGGCTGATGAAGCTGTCCTCAGCACGGTAGCTTCATTGACGACCGCGCCGCTCGATGAAGAATTGCAAGAGTGGGGCGTGGCGGTGATGAGTGTTCAGGCCAATATCCCCGACTCGCTGCCGGGGCAAGCGGTACGGTTTATCCTGCTGGGTAATGCCGAGATGGAAAATGCCGTCGCGCCGCCTAGCGACCAACCGACCGCCCCACCGATTAACGTGTCGGTGACGACTTCCGCCAATATTCGCAGCGGCCCAACGCGGAATGCGAACGTCATCGCCGGTGCGCCAGCGGGAACGTCGTTGGTAGCGGACGGATTGAGCGAGGATGCTGAATGGCTGCGCGTGACCGTCAGCGAAACGGTCATCGGTTGGATTAACCGGACGCTGGTGACCAGCAGCGGTGACATCGACAGCCTGCCGGTCGTAACCGGTGTACCGCAAACGCCGATGCAAGCCTTCCGCCTGAAAACCGGCGTGAACGAACTCACCTGCGCGGATGCGCCGTCAATGCTGGTGGTGCAGGGGCCGAAGGGCGTGAAAATCCAAATTACCGCCAATGGGGTTGATGTTGAACTGGGTTCGACACTGGTTTTCCAGACGACCGGGGACAACACGTTCAAGATCGGCACTGTGGATGGCACGGGTAAAGCCGGTAACTTGGTCATCCCCGCCGGTTATATGACGGAAGCGCCGCTGAACGAGGAAGGCGATGTCGATGGGCGGTTCGGGCCGGTGCTGCCGATGAGCCGCGATGAACTGGCGCTGCTGCAATCGCTCGAAAATATTGCGCCAGAAGTGCTGAACTATGACGTGAATGTGCCGGATCGTGTGGTTCCGGTTGCTCCACCGCCAACGGCTGTACCGGTCAACACTACGCCGGTTGTGACGGAGGGTACGGTAACACCCCTTGTTCCAGTTAGCGGGCAGGCGGATTGCACTAACTTCAAAGCCACCTCGCCGCTGGATGGCCTCGCTTATGGTTTGAACACCTTCTACTGGGATCCTGCGCCGGGGGCAACCAGCTACCGCCTGACGGTTGCCGGTTATGGCTCGATTGACAGTTCCGGCACGAACGTGCAGTATGACCTGTTCAACGCGGGGCAGCAGTTCCAGATGTCATGGTATGTCGAGGCGCTGGTCAACGGGCAGGTGGCCTGTACAACCGCGACGGTAACTGTGGCGCGGGAAGCGCAACCGCCGCCTTTTACGGCAGGCTGGCAGTGCGGGCCGGGCGAGAACCAAGTGACCGTGTACTACGATAACGCGCCGCCGGGGGCAAGCAGCGTCACGATTGAGGTTTACGCGCTGGAAATCACGGACACCAAACCGGTGCCGCCGCGTTCCGGTTCCGCCACCTACGATCACTTTTTTGAAAGTGGGGGTGCGGTCACCGCTTCAACCGGACAGCGTATTGACCTGCCGCTGCTGGCATGTCGGCAAACACCGAGTTAGGCTCGGATGAAGGGCGTAAGTTGAGTATGAATCGAGTTGAAAAAAGATTGGCGGGACAATGAACGCGCATTTTTCGGATGTGCATTCTGATCTACAAGGGGATCTCAAAAAGATTCCCCAGTTTACATTCGCCTCGTGGAATCTTTGGCTGATACGGATGCTGACGAATTTACAGCCTAAACCTAAAATGCCGGAAGATCTCATCATTGAAAATCGGTTCATACTCAGTTCGAAGTCTAACCATAGAATCCGTTTACGAGTGTATCGGCCAAAACTCGCCCCTACTAAGATTCCGGTTTTGTTATGGATACACGGTGGTGGCTATATCATTGGCAAGCCCGAAATGGATGATAGTCGATGTATCCAATTTGTGCGCGAAACAGGTATTGTTGTTGTTTCGGTTGATTATCGTCTTGCGCCCAAGCACCCGTTCCCGATTCCGCTCGAAGATAGTTATGACGCTCTGAAGTGGGTACATGCCCACGCATCCGAACTTGGGGTTGATCCTGCGCGTATCGCTATTGGTGGGGCAAGTGCTGGCGGTGGGTTAGCGGCATCACTGGTGCAACTGGCGGTTGACCGGCAGGAGGTTAAACCTATTTTTCAACTGCTGGTTTACCCGATGCTGGATGATAAGACGGTTGATCGTACTGATGTGGCGGACAAGGTTTATTTCAATTGGAATGTGAATAGCAATCGGTTTGGCTGGGAGTCTTATCTGGCAGCAAAAGCGGGAACGACCAATTTGCCTGCCTATGCCGTGCCTTCCCGGCGAATGACGCTTGCCAGTTTACCGCCCGCATGGATCGGTGTTGGAACGTTAGACTTATTTTATGACGAAGACGCGGCTTATGCCCAACGTTTGAAGCATGACGGTGTTAAGTGTGATCTTTTTGTTGTGGAAGGTGCGTTTCACGGTTTTGACGTGTTTGGTGCTTCGCAAGTGGTACGTGTCTTTCAAAACGCGCAAATCGAAGCGTTACGACGATACTTATTGCCAGCAACCGAATTGGCTTAATCCGGTTAAATGACTACTCATCTGACTTATGATCTGTTTGGAGTTTTATAAATGGATTTCTCCGTTCCGGCGCATGTGCAAGAATTGGCGCGGCGTGTTCGCCAATTTGTCGATAGCGAAGTGATTCCCTATGAAGCATTCGTTGATGACCACGAGGACGGCATTACGCCGGAATCGCTGGCAAGCCTGCGGGCGAAAGCGAAGGCAGCAGGTTTATTCGCGCCACAACTCCCACCCGAACTCGGCGGCTTAGGGCTGACGCTGGAAGAAATCATTCCGGTGTTCGAGGCGGCAGGGCGCAGCACTTTGGGGCCGCTGGCGCTCAACTGTGCCGCGCCAGATGAGGGGAATATGCATCTGCTGCACCTCTTTGCGAGTCCTGAGCAGGTCGAACGCTACTTGAAGCCGCTGGCAGCCGGTGAAACGCGCTCGGCATTCGCGATGACCGAACCCGCGCCGGGGGCCGGTTCTGACCCGACCATGCTGCAAACGCGGGCGGTGCGCGACGGTGACGACTGGGTGATTAACGGGCATAAGTGGTTTACCAGCGGGGCGGATGGCGCGGCGTTCCTCATCATTATGGCGATCACCAATCCTGATGTACCCGCACACAAAGGGGCGACCCTATTCCTCGCGCCCATTGATGCGGTAGGGATTGAGGTGCTGCGGCGGGTTCCGATTATGGGCGGCAACGACCCCGGCGGACACTGTGAAATCAAGTTCCACGATTTGCGCTTGCCCGATAGCGCGATTTTGGGCGAAGAAGGGCAGGGCTTCGCACTCACGCAGAAGCGCCTCGGCCCCGCGCGGATGACCCACTGTATGCGCTGGACGGGGATTGCCCAACGGGCGCTGGAAATCGCGACGCAGTATGCCATTGAACGCGAGGCTTTCGGCACGACACTCAGCGGGCATCAGTCGATCCAGTGGATGCTGGCGGATTCGGCGACTGAACTCTATGCAGGGCGGCTGATGATCCAGCATACGGCGTGGCTGCTGGCACAGGGGCATGATGCGCGGCAGGAATCTTCAATGTGCAAGGTGTTCGTCGCCGAATCGGTGAATAAGGTGCTGGATCGTGCCATCCAGATTTGCGGCGCGAAGGGCATCTCGCGTGATTTACCCTTGAGCCGGTGGTACGAGGCGGCTCGCGCTTTCCGCATCTATGACGGCGCGTCGGAAGTACACCGGATGGTGATCGCGCGGCAGGTGGTCAAACAATTCGCCCCACATTAAATGCAATTTGTCTAAATTTGCGGTATTATTGCATTCAATAAAGATATTGTGATTATTTATTGAGTGATATTTACCGAGAATTGATATGACATCACACCCCGCAGTTTTCACGTCGAATGCCTTTTTGCTGCATCCCGAAAATCAGGCTTATGTTAAAGGTGAGCAGCGGCGGATCACCAAAACGTCGTCAACTGGTTGTTTGAGTCTCTTTGTGATCGGTTTTTGGGTACTTGGGCTGATATTCGCGCTGCTGGCTGTGCAGGATGTTCATCAGTGGTGGCTGATCGAGACGAAGGGCATGGTTACGAGCGGGGAATTCGTGAACCGCTGGGTCGCGGTAGCTGATAGCCATACCCATCATTACGTGTCGTTTCGTTTTACCCATGACGAAATCGAGTATCGTGCTGACCAGCGCATCGACAAAAGCGTCTATGATCGGGCAGAGGCGGGTGTCCCTGTTGATGTACATTATGTGCCAGAAGATCCGCGTGTCTCGTCGGTAGCAGGTACGAACCATTTCCCGCTGGGCATCTCGCTCATGGCGCTGGGGTGGACTGCTGCCGTAGTGGGGTTCACAAGGCGTATGTGGCGGCAGTACCGGCAGCAGCGGCAGTTGGAGCGTGACGGTATCTTGCTGGAAGGTATTTTAATCCACTGTCGTGTGGATAAGAACGCGGATGGTGATTACCTCCTCGATATTGAATACTGCTTCACCCCGCCGGATACGAATACGTCCATCAGCGGACGCGAGCGTGTCGTTCGCAATGACTTGGTGCATCATTATCCACCGAAGATGGGGAGCGCTGTGCAGATTTTGTATGTCCACCCGCAGAACTACATCTTACTTTAAGCATGTTCCTGTTGGTTTAAGCCTTTCTACGTGTGTTTGCGGTTAGAATCAAAGAAGGTTGGCTTTTACCAGAGGGATGAATGGGTGAATACGACTGTTACGCCGCCGGATGACCACTTGCGATCTCCGATCACTTTGGATGCGGACACCTTTTTACTTTATCCGCAGCATCGCGATTTCGTGCTGGGAAATTCCAAAAAGCTGGCTTCCAACAATCGATTTGCGCTGGGCTGCATGGGCGCGTTTTTTAGCATATTCGTGGTGGTGGGGATATGTATGCTGGTGATGACGCTGCGGGATACCTATGAGTGGTTTCTCGTTATGCAGCAGGGCATGACCACCACGGGCGAGTACACCGACCGCCGCATTTCAAACTCCGATGACAGCGATGCTCATTATGTGACTTTCCAGTATACGGTGGTCGATACGCGCTACACGACCGAGCAGCAAGTCAGCGAGGATGTCTATCGCCGTGCTGAGGTTGGCGGGCGGGTGGAACTGGTTTACGCCCGTTCGAATCCACAGATCGCGGTGGTGCAGGGAACGAACCGCCCCCCCATCGGCTTCATCATCTTTTCGCTGGTTTGGAACGGGTTTATTGGCGGCATCATCTATGTGCTCATCAAATATTCGCGCAAGCAGCGGTATTTGGAGGAAAACGGGCGTTTGATACGCGGCGAGGTCATCAAAAGCAGCCAATCGAAGGACAGTGACGGTGACTTGATCTTGAAAGTAGAGTACCGCTTTTTAGTGCCGGGAACCTATCAGCGCCTGACCAAAACAGACCGCGCAGAACGCAACGACCTGCGTGGTCAACCGCTGCCTGCTGCTGGAACACCGGTGATTATCTTGTACGATAACGAAAAACTCTTTATGCTTCTGTAGATGTATTTACCCTGCTGAAGCAAGAAAAGAGCGATTATGTCCCGACCACGCTTGCGCGATCTCGGCATTACCATCGGTGTGATGCCCACTGGAACTTACAATGCGATTACCGACGTGCCGGGGGTGCGAGTCGGGCATACGACGATTATCGCCGATGAACCACGCATCGCCCGAACGGGTGTGACGGTCATCTTCCCGCGAGAGGAAGGCGTGTGGGACAACCACGCCTTCGCCGGTTTCCATGTGCTGAACGGTAACGGCGACTTTACGGGTACGCACTGGATTGAAGAGTCCGGTTTATTGACCTCACCGATTGCCATTACCAATACGCATCAGGTTGGCATCGTGCGTGATACGCTGGTGCAATACCTGACCGAGCAGCACGGCGTACACGACTGGGTGATGCCGCTGGTGGCGGAAACCTATGACGGCTGGCTGAACGACATTAACGCCTTCCACGTCAAGCCGGAGCATGTGCTTGCGGCGGTTGCCAACGCCAGCAGCGGGCCAGTGACGGAAGGCTGCGTTGGTGGTGGCACGGGAATGATTTGCTACGACTTTAAGGGTGGCATCGGCACGTCGTCGCGCTTGGTCGATACCCCCAGCGGTCGCTTCACGGTCGGGGCATTGGTGCAAGCCAACCACGGCAACCGCGAGTTGTTCCGCGTGAATGGTGTTCCGGTCGGCCTTGAAATTCCGACGACTGATATTCCTTCCGGCTGGGATGAGCCGCTGCAACCGAACTCGATCATTGTCATTGTGGCGACCGACGCGCCGCTGTTACCCGGTCAGTGTAAGCGCATGGCGCAGCGCGTGACCATCGGCTTGGCGCGGACAGGCTGCGTCGGGCATAACGGGAGCGGTGACTTGTTCCTTGCTTTCTCGACGGGTAATAACGTCCCGAATTTGCTGGATGCCCCGCATGACGTAAAAATGTTCCCCAACCCCCACATGAACTACCTGTTTGACGGAGTTGCCGAGGCGGTTGAGGAAGCGGTCATTAATGCGCTGGTCGGTGCGGAAACAACCGTCGGCTTCAAAGGGCGCACTGCTCACGCCCTGCCGCATGACCGGTTGCAAGCGGCGATGGCTCGCTACGCCCCGCGTTGAGTGCGGTGTTTTAGACGTTGACCAGCAGGGCGCTTCGGTAACAATAAACAATTAGAGAATGTGATAACAGCCGTCCACAACCGGCTTCGGCCCTGTGGCGGCTGTTCTTGTTTGCGTCGATAGAAGTTCATTTCAAATAGCCGTAGGATCGCTAAATAATAGAGTGGATTATCATCGTAGTCTACCTCCTATGATCTCGGATGCAACCACGATACGACCTCACCTTACATGAGGGTAAAGCGGGTAGCCAGTAGAGGAGGAATTGTTAGTACTTTAGTAAATTTTTGTAAAGAATTGAGTGTGCGTTGTGAATAATGGTGTATAGTAAAGATGGTTAATGGTAACGAACTGTGAAACCACCCGTTTTCAAGTCGTCAAAAGGGTTCGTCATGGCAGCCCCGGACAAATTTAACGTCACCGCGCTGGCAGATGAGGTCTTACGCAATCCAAACCCCGGCACGCGCAAAATCGCCCTTCAAGGGTTAAGCATTTATATGCGTTATGAACGGATTGCCGAATTGGTGCGCTACGTTAGCCAGCGCGACAGCAACGCTGAAGTGCGGGAAACAGCAGCAAATCTGCTCGCCGCTTCCATCGAAAAACTCGCTGCCTCAGACATCTAGCAGCAGTCGCACGTTCAACGCCCACGCCAAATAGAGGGCGCGGAAGAACGTCTTGAAGCGCTGGATGCTGGCATCGTCATCTGGCTCCGACTTGATTAAGAGTGGATAGTTTTCGGCTGCATCGTCCGGCGACGGCGTGAGTGCCATAATTGTGTCAGCATCCATGTTGCGGCGGATGATATTGAAGAACATCAATAGTGTCGCGCCGTACGATGGCTTAATATGCCCCAACAAGAACAACATCTCGAATAATTGGTTGCTGTTGACGATCATCTCGCCCAACTGCCGCACCAGCACACCCTTTTCTTGGAAGAACGGTTGGCCTTCCGCGCGCATGGA
Organism: Chloroflexota bacterium; assembly: GCA_020161935.1. Taxonomy (GTDB): domain Bacteria; phylum Chloroflexota; class Anaerolineae; order Aggregatilineales; family Phototrophicaceae; genus CFX2. The sequence continues at coordinate 102,797 of JAIUNI010000007.1, read as the reverse complement.
GTTGACGGCCTCACCCGCTGCCTTAAACTCGCGCAAACCCTGCCGCAGCAGCATCCACGGCAGTGTTTCGGTCGGGATGGGGAGTTGGTTTAGCAGCCACAGTTCCGCCCTGCCGGAAATCGGATACTCGATCTGGCTGATGCAGCCAAACGGTGTACCGAGGTTGTTGGCGGGGCAGCCTTCGCAGTAGTGGTGGAAGGGCAGCAGTTCGTCGGCTTGGTCGAGCATGTTTTGCACCATGACGACCTTCGTTTCGCTCTCGCCGCTGGCGGTCATGCGTTCGAGTTCGAAGCCGATTTCGGAAACGGGGCGGTTGTCGCCGTTGTCGCGGAATAGTTTAATCACCGCTTCGGCACGGGCGCGGCCTTTAATGCGCTCGATGATGCCCTCGGTGGTGAGTTCTTGTTTAGGGTAGCATTTGTAATCAATGACGTGATCAATAGCCATTTACACGATTCATCCATGATTTGTGATAACGGAATGGTCGCAACAATAGCATAGCTTCAAGGTGTTGTATAGGGAACGAGAAATGTTCTTGCAGGTCTCATATGCTAAAATATGCGGAGCATTAGTAATAGGAGATTGCGGCTTATGCTTTCAGCACCGTTTAGTGAGCCTGTGCCGATCACCAAAGATGACAGTGGAATGATACGTATCAATGGCACACGAGTAACCTTACAAACGCTTGTGTATGCTTTTAGACGTGGCGACTCTGCGGAACAAATTGTAGAAAGCTACCCTGTTTTACGGTTGGCAGATGTTTATATGGTCATCGGCTATTATATGAATCATCGTGATGAAGTTGACAATTACGTTCTTGAACAAGAGAAGTTGGGTGAAGCAATCCGCAGTGAAAATGAACGGCGTTTTCCGAATGATGGTATCCGTGCAAAATTGCTAGCGCGTATGGAATCGAAATCACTGACATAATTAATTTTTAGGAATTATTGATCGTATAAGTTCTTATCCATGTAACTCCATTTTTCATCGCCACGAACATAGGCTTTCGTATCCCCAAGTAAACGTTCTAAAAATCCAAAAAAGTCAGGGGATATTATCTTTACCCTCGTGGTCTCCTCGTAAATTCCATTTACGAGATCCCCATGAGGTAAGTAAAGAACTTCGTTTGTTGATCCACTCTTGATGACAATTCTGTGGCCTCCTATATCCGAACCAAATGGCACAACATCACTATTTATTGAGCCAACTACTTTTATAGGTTCACCAATTTCAATGGACTTTAAGATCGATTGAGGTGAATATATCAAATATCCATTCCAAATATCATTTAATTTGACTCCACCGCATTCTCTATAAAATGTTTCTAATTGTGCTGGAATATTGACAGATTGATGTAGCAATTCAAGTCCAATAAGATCTGGTGGGTCGATTTTATTAATACTATGAGGATAGCCAAAGTCTATTTTCGACAACTTTGCTATCTCGATCTCTAGTTCGTGAATCCATGCTTTCAAGTTCATACTAACCTCTCCACTTGATCTCTGCGTCCTCCGCGTCTCTGCGGTTCAAACTACGCCCTTACTCCACCTTGAACCCCCACCGCCGGATGAACGTCTGGGTGGGGGACATGCTGACCACGTTGAAACCGGGGAGGCTGAACTCGTCCGCCACCGTATCCATCGACTCCGGCCACGACATAAATTGGTTCCAACTGCTCAGGGCGCTGGTGTAGAGGATGCCGTCTTGATACATCTGAATGTTCTGATGCACATGCCCGAAGAACACCCCGCGCAGCCGGTCTTTCGCCTTCAGCAAAACTTGATGCAGCGTCGCCCCGTTGGTAATCCGCATGTAGTCATCCAACCACGGCGAACCAACCGGCAGCGCATTATGGTGAATGGCAACCACCAGCGGGCGCTCATCCTTCGCCGAGCAAATCGTATCGAGCCATTCCAACTGCTGCGAGATCACATTGCCGCGCGGCACCTCGGCGGGGCCGTTGCTATCCATGCAGACTATTTGAAAGCCGTTAGCGTCGAAGGTGTAATAGAAAGGCTCAAGGATGTCAGCGCGTCCAAGAAGAACACTTTGCAGCGCATCCGCTTTATCGTGGTTGCCAGCGAGATAGTAGACGGGACGCGCGAGTTCGCTCAGGATGTCTTTCGCGGTGAGGTAGGCTTCTGGCACAGGGTCATAGACGACATCCCCGGTATGCAGGATGAAATCGACGTTGAAGGGGAGGGCATTCACCGCGCGAACCAGTGCCCGTGCGCCGGTTTGGGTGCTGTAGGGGGCGTGGTGCTTGCCGTATTCCATGTCGGGGCTGATGTGGGTGTCGCTGATGTGGACGAAGGTCAAACGCTGTTCCGGCATGTGAAGTTCTCCATATTGGGATGAATGGTCATTCCTCCCCGCTGTTTTGCACTATAATAGCGCTAACCATTCAATTCTGGATGATGCAACCAACCTATTTGCTGTCTCGTATTGGGTGGTGATCGGAAGTGGGGGATATAGGTATTGGGGGAGTTAGGAAGCGGGTTCATGCAGCGTATTGACATACGGTTGTGCGTGCTGGTTCTATTGGGCATGGGCTTATCGGCCTGCGGTGGTCAACCGCAAACGGTTGGCGAACTGCCGACGGTCGCGGCGTTACCCACGCTTACGGATACGCCGTTGGTGATTTTGACCGAAACGCCGACCGCCAGCGCGACCTTTACCGAGACACCGACACCGACCGAAACGCTGGAGCTTTCCGCCACGCCGAGCGTGACCCCCAGCGCGACAATTACCGAAACATCGACACCCACGCCGACCATTACGCCGCTGCCGAGCAACACGCCGGAACCCACCGAGGACAACGAGGGGCTGCTGGCGCTCATTCAGTTGGCGGCTGTGGCGACCGTGTTACCGTCGAACCTGATGCCCGCCGCGCCGACGTTGATGGGTGCGCCGCCATTCGGGGCAACCGTGCCGCCTGTCGTGCCGACCTGTGCCACGCCGCCGCAGGGTGGCTTCGCGACGGTGTATGCTAGTGACCCGACGTTAGCGTCACAGCTCGGATGTCCGTTAGGGTTGGTGTCGTTCAGCAGCGCGTCGCAAACCCTCCAGTTCGGCGATATGCTGTGGATGGCAGGGCCGCCGCAAGCCATCTACGTGCTGTTTAATACGGGTCGCTTCACCCGCTACGACGATACTTACAACGAGGCGGTTGATCCCCCCAGTGGTGGCGAACCCCCGCCTGCAGGGTTGCTTGAGCCTGTACGCGGGTTCGGTAAAGTGTGGCGTACCTTTGGCGAGGTGCGGGGGATGGGATGGGCGCTGACGGAAGAAATGGGCGGCCAATCCACAGCGCAAATTTTTGAACGTGGGCAAATGGTGTATTTCCCGCAGCGCGGCATGATTGTCGTGCTGATAACCGATAATGGCGGCCTCAGCGGTGGCTGGCGCACGGTCGTCGGTAGTTTTTGAGCGAGCAAGCCGTCAATGGTTTATTGGAGGAGCAGTATGGGACGACAGCCCTTAACACCGGAGCATCTGGCATTCCTAGAACGCCGCTATGTGGACTTGAAGCAGGTCTACGAAGCAATGATTTCCTATTACCCGCCGGATGCCTATGAGGAAAATTATCTATTCGAGACCATCGTCTGCGAATTTAACTATCTCGCCGACACCCTCGGCTACGAAAACGACGAGGCCTTTTTAGATCGCCTGATGGGCGACAGCGACGCGGACGAAATCGACGATGACGCAGACTTCGACAGCCTGAGCTAACACCACGCCCTTTATTGCGCCAATAGGTTTTGCGCCAGCCGAATGTTTTCCTCAACATATGGCAGGCGGTCGGTCAGGCCAGCATTGGTGAAGATATGGTAGGCGGCGGTGAAGTGGTTGACGGCCTGTTCGTACTCGCCCATGTTGCCGTACACCGCGCCGAGGCTGGTCAGCAGGTCGCCTTCGGTAACACTGTCGCCTACTTCTTGCGCTAACTTCAACGTTTCGACGTAGGTGTCCCGCGCCAGTTCGTAGTAAAAACGGGCTTCAAATTCCGTGTTCGCGCTGCGACCCAGTTCGTTGTAAATGTTGCCGATGATGCCCAACCGCAGTGCCGCTTCCGCCACGTTCCCCAAAGATTTGTACAGCGACACCACTTCATGAAAGCACTTGATCGCCTCAGTATGCTGACTCAGCGCGAGGTGTGAATTACCCTGATTGCTTAACCGCGCCACAAGGCTGCGCTGGTCACGCATCCCCCGCGCCACATTGACCGACTCGCGGTGGACATCAACCGCTTCGGTGTAACGCTGGAGGTCGTCGTATACCAAGCCGAGGTTGGAAAGCCAGATGCCCCGTCCGCGCGTGTCGCCGATTTCTTGGGCGATCAGCAGCGCTTGATTGAGGTAATCAATCGCCTCGTCGTAGCGCCCCATTTCGCGCATGATGTTACCGATATTGCCGAGGATGCCGTCTTCCGTCAGGCGGTCATTTTCCGCCCGCACGATTTGCAGGGCGCGGTCGAAACTTTGCAGCGCCAGTTCCGGCTGCTTGGTGCGGTAGTAAATGAGCGCGAGGTTGCCCAGATGCCGCCCTTCTGCCGCAGGGTCGTTCAAGGCGCGGGCTAAATCGGTCGAGTGCAGCAGTCCTGTAATCGCCTGTTCGTAGTCCTCGTTTTGCAGGGCTTGCCGTACCTGTTGCAGCGCTTGGCGTACCTGTTGTAAGAGATCAGCCTGATCGGCAAGATCGGTCACAATATCCTCCCTGTTATTTCTCTGAACTCGTGCGCTTGGCCGCCGCGATAACCACCGCCAGCCCAACCAGTGCCACGGGCCACAACCAGATTAAGTCGGCTGTCAAACCCGGCAGCAGCGGTTCATCCCCGATGATGTCCAGCCGCACGACCGTAAATTGTTCCGACACGTCCCGCAGCTTGCTCCCGCTGACCTCATCCTCGATCAACCGCCCCAGCACTGCGTCATACCGCGCGGGCGCATCCTGCCGGAACAGGTTGAGCGCCCGTGCGGCCTCGGCGGGGTCGGTCACTTTGTCCGCCAGCGCACTGACCTTTTCACGTCCGAGTTGAATGGTCACCAGTGGGTCAGTCAGCAGGTTTTGATACCAATCCGGTCGCCCGCCCCATGCGGATATGATATAGATTTTGCTGCCGTGCCGCCGGTATTCGACCGCCGCATACCGCGCCTTGCCGGATTTGCGCCCGCGCGTCGTCAGCACCATCAGCCGCAGCAGATTGAGCAGTTCACCCAGCCCCAACCGGAATAGGGTGAGCGGCATCCGCAAGGCAAAGCGCCCAAGTGTCGTTGGGTAGGGGATAGAATGTTGGGGTTGAGTCATCATCAGAATTTGTTGAACTCACGCTTTGAATAGTCTTTTCGTCCTACGCCGCAGCCGTGTAAGATCCTGAAATGTAGTATAGCTTATTCTGTCATTTGCGGGAGGCTCAGACCAAAGCTGACGGCTGCCCTCCGCCCTTTAGCCGAAGCCTTTGCGTCAGGTTCGCGCCATACTGCAAAGCGTGTGTTCTGCTATTATAGAGTCATGCCGAAACCTTGACGATAGCCCATCAGCCAATCGCTTAAAAGTGGCTGAGATAACGAATGTGCGGAGAATTGAATGCCTGACGAACAAGATCGCCGACTGCCGGATGAACTGCCTGAGGAACAACCACAGGACGACGACATCCCGTTTCATTTACCCTTTAGCGACGACATCGAAGCGACCCAATCGGATGCGCCGCCGCCCAAACCGCTGTGGAACGCTGATAACCCGATTGACGCGCGGAATATGCCCACCATGCCTATTCCCCGCGAACCGGGTGTGCCTGACCCCAACAAAACGTTGCAGGGCAGCGGCGGCCTAGACCCGAATCCTGACTTTAACACCCGCCCGAACGCGGACGTGGGCAACACGGTGCAGCATAAGGCTGTCCGGCTGGATAACACCATGCCGCACGAACCCGCGCCCCCGCACCGGAATTACAACCCGCCGCAGCAGTACCAGGCACCAATTTATCAGCAGCCGTCGAATATTCCGCCGCCCCCGCCGGTAGGGAATGCCGCTCCGGTTCAACCCCCGCGCCGCCGTCCCGCGCCGCGCAAGAAGGGCTTTCTCGGTTGTTCGCGGGGCTGCCTCGGCCTCGTTGCGGGCTTCCTCGCCATCTTTTGCGGTGGCCTCACCCTGCTCACGTTGGGTATTGGCGGGGCATACGCCTCGCGCGTGCAGCAGCAGTTGACGCAGCGTGTCTCCGAAATCAACAACTATCAACAGTTCCAGAGTACCTTCTACCTCGACCGCAATGGCCGCCAGTTGTACGAGGTGTTCGGGGAAGGGCGGCGTACTCGCATCGACTACTCCCAGTTCCCGCAGTACTTGATTGATGCCACCGTTTCCATCGAGGACGATAGTTTTTTCAGTAATCCCGGCATCGACGTGCAGTCCACCATTCGCGCGTTCTTGCAGTTCGTCGGTTTGCAGGAAGGCTCGACGGGTGGCAGCAGCATCACCCAACAGTTAGTGCGCGGTGTGCTGTTCGACATCGACTACCGCACCGAACGCAGTGTGCAGCGTAAGCTCGATGAAATCGGCTTGGCATTGGCGCTCAACGGCCAGATGACCAAAGAACAAATCCTCGAACTCTACCTGAACGAAATTTATTACGGCAATCTCGCCTATGGTGCGGAAGCCGCCGCCCAAACCTTCTTCGGCAAGAACGCCCGTGACCTGACTCTGGGTGAGGCCGCGCTCTTGGCTGGTTTGCCACAGGCTCCGGCAGAACTTGACCCCCTCAACAACGACCCTACCGTGCAAGATAAGGTCGAGGCGCGTTGGCGGCTGGTGTTGGAGCGGATGGTCTTTCTGGGCAAGATCACACAGGCACAGGCCAACGAAGCACTAGCGGCAGGGTTGAACTTTGTCCCGCGCAACATCTCGCTTGAAGCCCCGCACTTCACTGTCTATGCCGAAACCCAGTTCGAAAAGCTGATGGCGGACATCGGCTACCAGCAGAAAGACGTGGCACGCGGCGGCTTCACCATCTACACCACCCTTGACCTCGACATCAACAACGCGGCGCAGCAGGCGGCGCGTAATCAGGTGGCGCAGCTTGCGGGCAACAACGTGACCAACGCCTCGGTCGTCGTCCTCAAGCCGCTCACGGGCGAAATTTTGGCGATGGTTGGCAGCGTCGATTACAACAACGAAGCGATTGACGGCAGTGTGAATGTGTCGGTCTCGCTGCGCCAACCCGGCAGCACCATGAAGCCCTTCAACTACGCCGCCGCGATGGAAAATGGCATGACCGCTGGCGATGTCATCTGGGATACACCCACCAGCATCGGTATTCCGGGTCAGCCGCAGTACGTCCCCCGTAACTATGACGGTGTGTTCCACGGCCCGATGGTGATGCGGTACGCGCTGGCGAACAGCTATAACATCCCTGCCGTGCAGACGCTTCGCCGTTACGGGGTGGCGTACCTGCTCGGCCTGATGCAGCGCTTTGGTGTCGGAACATTGGGCGATAATGCCGACCTTTACGGCCTCTCCCTGACGCTCGGCGGTGGTGAAGTGTCGCTGCTCGACCTCACCAACGGCTACTCGGTGTTCGCCAATCAAGGCTCTTATGTGCCGACAGCCGCGATCCTGTGCGTGCTGGATAGCAGCGACAACATCATTTACAACTACGAGAACGGCTGCACCACTGGCGTACCGACTGAGAAAACCGTCAATAAGCCTGCCTATGGCAAGCAAGCGGTTGACCCGCGTATTGCCTTCATCATCAGCGACATCTTGGCGGATAACAACGCCCGCAGCACCGCGATGGGCGCGAACAGCCCTCTAAATACCGGTGCGCTGGGTGCATCCGTCAAAACGGGTACGACCAACGATGTGAAGGATAACTGGACGGTCGGTTACACTCGCAACGTCGCGGTCGGCGTGTGGGTTGGTAACAGCAACGGCGACCCGATGGTCAACTCATCCGGCCTCACGGGCGCTGCGCCGATTTGGAACAGCGTCATCAACACCATCTACGGCAATCAAGCGCTGCTTCAGCAGGACTTCGCGGTGAACGGTCAGCTTCAGCCCGACCAGCAGCAGTCCCCCGGTGGCATCTCGCGCCGCGAAATTTGCGATGTGCGCCGCTTGCGTGAACCGGCGACCGACTGCGCCCGCATCAACGAGTGGTTCTTGGATGGCCCCGCTGGCATCCCTGATCCCGACGGTAACTTAGTGTTCCCGCCCGCGCCCCAGCCCGCCCAGCAAGACCCGAACGGGGTGCAGTTGTCGGAGGTTTCGCCCGGTGTCTTTCAGGTGTTGGCCTTCCGCCTCGCGCCGGAAATCGCCAGCCTGATCCAGTTCCAAGTCACACCCGGTCAGCAGCCGCCACCCACACCGCTGTACTGTCAGGTGCCGAACAGCTTGGCTTCCTCGGCGGCTGGCGCACAGGCGCAGTTGTTCATCGCGCCGCCACCCGTGCCGGATGATGCCGTCGCGGCAGAAAATTATGCCCGTAACAACGGCTTGGCCTTCCTGCCGACCATCACCTGTGCGCCTGATTTGTTACAGGGTGGGGGCGGCGGCGGTTATGGGCCAGTCGTCACCACCGCCATCATCACCTCGCCGCAGCCGGGGCAGGTGCTTTCGGGCGAAACACCCATTTTCGGTACGGTGCAGTTCACCGCCGATCAGGGCAAGTTCTATAAGATCGAGGTGATCGGTGGCGGCTTGGCCGATTGGACGACCATCGGCACGACGCACACCGAAAACATCGTCAACGGGCAGATCGAAAATCTGTATGTGCCGGGGTTAGTCGCGGGCAGCTACCGGATGCGCCTCGTGATCGTGGATAACAGCGGTGGCTTCCTGCAAGCCCCCTACGAAGTCCCCTTCACCGTCGCGCATTAGCAGTTCCAAGTAGCAAGTTTCAAGTGACAAGAAAGGGCGCTCCGGCGCTCTTTTTGTTTGCTTTCCTCTACGTGGCTAGTGGCTTGTTCGTGTTATTGACTTATAATAGTTGTATATGTGGAAAGACTAACCGATGAGCGACCTAATTTTGCACATGACCGATGAGCAGCGCCAGCGCATTGAGGAGATGGCTCGCCAACGCGGATACCATGCGCCTGACGCTTATCTATTGGCTCTAGCTGAACTAGATACTCAAGGCGAGTTGACCTTGCACGACGATAAAGATGAACTCACACAGGAGCAATTAGAGGCTAATTTCCGACAAGGTTTACATGAAACGGTAACAGGTCAAACATATCCTATTGATAAACTTTGGGATATGGTCGATTCCGACTAATTTTTGATAGTTTTGAACTCCCTTCAGTAGACTTGTCCTCTGATTAGGATAATGCTTATGGTGATTTACTATTTATATCGGTAAACAATTGACCGACAGTATTGCCTTTGAAGTCGCTTTAGCAGACTTGTCTTATGGTTAGCATCACGGCTTTAGCCTGATGCGGCGCAAACTACATATATCTATATTTATCACGCCAGCCTTTTAGCCTGATGCGGCACAAACCACACATATTCCCGCGCCTCTGTACTAAAAAATCCTTGGCGTTCTCTGTCTTTGCTTGGCGCACTTGGCGATATGTATTCTCTTTTCCCTCTGCGTCTCTGCGGTTAAATCTTCTGATTCTGCTTTCCTCCGTGCCTTTGTGTCATTGAGCCTTTGTGTTGAAATCCCTCTCTTCCTCCTCTGCATTTCCTTGGCGCGCTTGGCGATTCGTATTTCCCTTCGTTTCTTTGTGCCTTTGTGGTAAAAATCTTAACTGCCTTTTCGCCAGCCCAGCACACTTTCCAGTGTCACGTTCGCCCCGCACATCAGTACCACCACGTTCGAGCCAGCCTTCACCGGAATTTTGCCCTCGGTGATCGCCGCCAGCGTACATGAAGCTGCCGGTTCGACCAGCAGCTTTTCCGCGTCCAGCAGCGTGAGCAAACTCGCCACCGCTTGCTCATCCGTAACGGTCACAACGGCTTTCGCATATTCATGAACGTTGTCGAACTGTGACTGCTCCGTCCGCCGCGCACCTAAACTCATCGCAATCGAGGTGATCGCCGGCAGCTCGACAATCTGCCCCGCCTGCACACTCTGGTACATGCTGTCCGTGCCAATCGTTTCCACGCCGTACACGGCGGTCGTTGGTGAAAATGCCTGCACGGCGCTAATCACGCCGGAGATCAACCCGCCGCCGCCAATCGACACAATCACTGCGTCAATCTGCGGTACTTGCGCCAGCATCTCCATGAACACCGTCCCTTGCCCCGCCATCACGTTCGCGTCATTGAACGGGTGGATGTACGCCTTGCCTTCCTTTGCCGCCAGTTCCATCGCGTAATGGTTTGCCTCGTCCCAACTGTCGCCATGTAGCACCACTTCCGCGCCGGTCGCCTCCAGCGCCTTCACGCGGTTCTCCGGTGTCCCTTTGCCCAGATATACCGCCGCTCTGATGCCCAACTGCTGCGCTGCATAAATCACACCGAGGCCGTGGTTGCCCTGTGATGCGGTAATTACCCCCTTTTGCCGCTGCTCGTCGGGCAGACTGAGAAGGGTATTCAACGCCCCGCGCACTTTGAACGAATGGGTCGGCTGGAAAACGTCGAGTTTCAGGTAAACGTTCGCCCCCGTCTGCCGGCTGTAATAGTCCGAGCGAATCGTCGGGGTCGGGGTTAAATACGGTCGCAGGCGTTCTGCCGCCTGTTGAATGTCGGTCGCGCTAATCAGCATATAAAGCCCTCAATAACCATCTCTTTAATGCCCATTGTATATCGTCCCGCCTGCGTTGTTATGAGCCTTTATGTCCATTTCGTTCGTCTCTGTTCTTCTAAGTAAGAGTTGCGAAAATGACTGCTGAAATGGTTCCCTCCCTCGCTTGCGGGGGAGGGCTAGGGTGGGGGTTGTATTCGTATTCGTTCATGAGAATCACGTCTGCGGCTTTGCGGTTCAGCAGCAGTTGAGTTTGAATCCGGTTTGCGAATCCAAACCACACTTTCATAAATCGGGTGCAGAAGGGTTCACGCTGCCTGTTCCTGCCTGTTTTACAGGCACTTTCTCCGGCTTGAATTTCTTCTCTGTGTTCTCTGTGTCTCAGTGGTAAATCGCCTTTGCTTTTCTCCATGTTCTCTGCGTCTTTGCGTTGAAGCCTTCCTTAGCGCATTGATTTCCCCATCGGGTATAATCTGCCCCTTACTTCCACAATAAGGTGATGTATATGACAACTGTACAATCCAAATATGATGTCGTCATTGTCGGTGGTGGTCACAACGGCCTCGTCTCTGCGGCTTACCTCGCCCAAGCTGGCCTGTCCGTCCTCGTCCTCGAACGCCAACCGGTGCTTGGTGGTGCTGTTCAAACCGTACAGGTATTCAAAGGTGTTGATGCCCGCCTCTCGCGTTATGCCTATCTCCTCAGCCTGTTCCCACGCCAAATCAGCACCGACCTCGGCCTAACGTTCGAAAGCCGCCGCCGCACCGTCGCCTCCTTCACACCCACCGTTCGTAACGGTCAGCACATCGCCTTACTCATCAGCAACATTGACGAAGGTGCAACGGTTGAATCCTTCCGCCAGCTCACAGGCAACAACAGCGAATATCTGGCCTACCAGCGTTTCAACCGCCTGATGGAAGCCTTCGCCCAAAAAGTCTGGCCGTCTGTCCTCAGCCCCTTGCAATCCCGTGCCGACATGCAGGCACAAATGACCAGCGCCGACGAACAAGAAGCATGGAAGATGCTCATTGAAGAACCGCTGGGCATTGGTCTCGAAAATATCCTTCATGATGACCGTGTTCGTGGTCTCGCCTTCACCAACGCCAAAATTGGTGTCCTTACGCACCCCCACGACCCCACGCTCTTGCAAAACCGCACTTACCTCTACCACATCATCGGTCAAGGCACTGGCGAATGGCAGGTCGTCATCGGTGGTATGGGTTCAATCACCGCCGCCCTCGAACAAGCCGCCCGCAAGGCCGGTACGCATATTCAAACATCCGCCGCCGTGCAGCATATCCATCTCGGCACACCGAACACCGTTGAATATACGCAGGATGACCAAACGCACACCGTTGAGGCGAAGTATGTGCTGTCGAATGTTGCACCCAGCGTCCTCAGCAAGCTGCTCGTCGATAGCAGCATCCCCTCATCCATTGACGAAGGTGCTGTCTTTAAAATCAACATGGTGCTCAAGCGCTTACCCGCGCTGAAAGCCAAAGGTTATGCGCCTGAACAAGCCTTCAACGGCACGTTCCACATGGACGAAGGCTACGAAGCCATGACTGCCAGCTACCATCAGGCCATGCAAGGACTCATCCCCGACCAGCCGCCCGGTGAAATGTACTGCCAGACCATGACCGATCCCTCCACGCTCTCGCCTGAACTCCGCGCCGCTGGCTACCAGACCATCACACTGTTCGGCCTCGATATGCGTGCCAAAATTTTCGAGGCGGATAACGCTGGTGTCCGTCAGGAAGTCCTCAATCGTTATTTGGCAGCCATTAATAATTACTTGGAAGAGCCGCTTGAGGATTGTTTGGCTGTCGATGCTGATGGTCAGCTTTGTGTCGAAGCCAAATCGCCGCTCGACCTTGATGCCGAACTGGGTTTGCCACAGGGTAACATCTTCCACAACAACCTGACATGGCCGTTTACCGATGAGGCAGAACAGGTCAGTACTTGGGGTGTCGAAACTGCCCATCCCAACCTGTTTATTTGTGGTTCCGGTGCTGTTCGTGGTGGTTGTGTCAGCGGCATCCCCGGTCACAATGCCGCTATGAAAGTCTTAGAATGCGAAGGTAAGCGTTAAGCCAACCGCAGCAGCCGGTCGAATACATGCTGCCGCCATAAGAAACGCTGAATCATCGCCCACAAACCGACTACGGCGATGACGATCACCCAATCTCGCGGCTGAAGTTCCGCCAGTTCAAAAGCGGAACGAAGGCTCGGCACCAGCATGATAATCATATAGGCCACGGCTAACAAAATCGCCATGATGGTTGGTCGCCAGTCGCCGCTGTATTCGTCACCGCCTGTCCAATATTGGGTTGGCGGTTCGACGAACACAATCAACACCAACCCCGCTAGGGTCGTTACCGAGGTTAAGATCGTCCGTGCCGCGACCAGCGCTTCCTGCTGGGCAAGGTCAATAATCTCGATGATCGTTTTCCCGCGCATCGTTTCCAGCGCCACCACCTGTTCTTGCGTCAGGCTTCGCACATTGAACACATTCGTTCCCGCGCTGTTGGTAAAGGCCGCCACGAAGTAAATCACGTAAATCGCTGTGCCGATAATCCCGATGGATACACCCGCCGGAATGACGAATCGCATCACCTGCCGCAGCGACCGTTTTGGTGGCGCACCATGATGCGCCCACGCCGCCAGCGCCAACGTCGGAACCCCGACCGTGATGATCGACAGCAGCGACTGGTGAACCGGCGTAATCGGGAAGCCGAGGCCGATGATCGCAATCGCCAAGATAATCAGCGATTGGTAAATGACCCGTGATAGGAACAACCGGATAATGTCGAGCATCCCGATCACGATCCGCTGCCCCTCGCTAAAGGCCGAAGGTAGTGCCGCGAACGAGTCATTCATCAGGATAATGTCCGCTACGCCGCGTGTCGCTTGGCTCCCGCTTTGCATAGCGATGCCGATCTGCGCTCGCTTTAGTGACAGTACATCATTCACGCCGTCCCCAATCATCGCCACGTAATACCCGCTGGCTCGCAGCGACCCCACCAGCCGTTCTTTCTGCTGCGGGGTAATGCGCCCGAATACGGTTATGTGTTCGGCGGCTTCCGCGAACTGTGCCGGGGTCATTGGTTCCAGTTCGAGGCCAGAAATAACCTTAATGTCGCCTTCAATCCCCGCCTGCTTGGCTAATGCTGCTACCGTGTTCGGGTTGTCACCGGAGATAATCTTGAGCTTGATGCCGGTGTCGGTAAATGCCTTGAGGGTCACATCCGCTTCCGGTCGCAGTTCGTCGCTGAAGGTTAATGCGCCTAATGGGGTGAGTTCGTTCGGTAATTGCGGCTGCTCATCTTGGTCATACAGCGAGTCGGTTGCATCGTGTTTCGCGAAAAGCAGCACGCGCAGCCCATCATCTTCCCACTGGGAAAACTTCCCCACCAGATCGGCGTTCGCGTTCAAATGCTCGCGCAGCATCTCCGGCGCACCCAGCACATAAACGCCCTTCATGTCGGCAGTGTCGAATGAAACCGCGCTCCACTTCCGGTCGGATGAGAACGGCACTTCCTCGATAATCGGCTGCTTCTCGCCCTTGAGCGCTGCGTTCAGCGCCTCCGAGGTACGGTTGCCAGTGCTGGCGCTTGCGGCGTAAATGCTCAGTACGCGCCGGAATTCGTCTTCAGTGATGTTATAGGGGGTCGTTTCAACAAGGTTGATATGGTTTGCTGTCAGTGTTCCCGTTTTATCCAAACACAGCACATTGACGTTACTCATCGACTCAACCGCGTTTGCGTGTTGGATTAGCGCACCTTGTCCCGCCATCCGCACCGAACCCATGCCGTAAGCGATGGTCGTCATAAAGAACAACCCGTTCGGGATAAGCCCCGCGATCACCGCCGCCATCCGTGCGCTTTCGGTCAGTGCTTGGCTGCTGACCAACGCCGCTAACCCGAACAGGATGCCGATCAGCATCGTCAAAACAACCAGCAGTTGAACCACAAATTCCACATCGACTTGCAGCGGGGTTTTTTGCGCCCTATACGCCCGCGCACCCGCCGTTAGCTTGCTGGCGACACTATGCTCGCCGACCATCTGCGCTTCGTAGTACGCGCTGCCGTTGACGCAGTATGTGCCGGAGTACACCTTGTCGCCCTTCCGCTTGGCGATCAAATCGGATTCGCCTGTCAGCAGCGATTCATCAGCATCCATCCGCCCATCACTCACGACCTGCCCGTCGACCACAATTTGGTCGCCCGCGTTTACCAGCAGGATATCGCCGACGACGATCTGGCTGGGGTCAACCGTCACGGGTTGTCTATCCCGGATGACCGTCGCTTTAGGTCGGGTCAGTAGGGCAATCTTATCGAGCGCCCGTTTCGCCCGTAGTTCTTGGGCAATCCCGATGACGGTATTCCAGAAAGCAATGCCGACCGATGCGAAGGCATCACTGTACAAACCGAGCAGCACCAGAACCCCGCCAATGCCAAATAAGACGAGGTTGATAAACGTGAAGACGTTTGCTCGAATGATTTCGGCGTATGAGCGGCTGCTCTGGAAACTAACGTTGTTGCCTTGTCCCCGTTCGCGGCGTGCTGCCACCTCGGTTTCAGAAAGGCCGTTCATAGGGGCTGATGAGATTGACGGGGCCATCTGCATAAGCGAATTCTCAACTGTGATATGGGTT
This sequence comes from Chloroflexota bacterium, assembly GCA_020161935.1. GTDB lineage: Bacteria > Chloroflexota > Anaerolineae > Aggregatilineales > Phototrophicaceae > CFX2. Next base: position 87,453 of record JAIUNI010000007.1, on the reverse strand, counting down.
CAGCTATTGTAACGGACAATTTGAATGTACGTTACGGTTGCCCCAAAGGTTGCACAATACCGTGACAAATTGGTTCTATTTTGTTCGCTGGATTAGGATGACGGCTGCCGGAGTATGGATTATACTCCGCCAAACCATTATACTTAGCGTCGCTAAATAAAATGGTGATTTTTCACTCACCTTATCATGATAGCAGGTCATTATGCCGCTTTTCGTCATTTTCATCTTTGCGACGATTGTCTTTGGAGCAGGAGCCATGCTTGCCCCCGCTTGGCCGACCAGCCAGCCGCGTGTTGGCCTCATGGCGGCGCTGGTGTTGGGCGTGGTGATGGGTGGCGCGGTCTTTTGGGCGATGCTCTTTGGTTGGGACACCCTCGTCATTGACTACTTGCTGTTTGCCCTCATGACCAGCATCTTCCTGTTCGGCACCCTGTCGTACGGGCAAAAGCGTGCCGAGGCCCGTGGCGAAACCCTCGCGGATGCCGATCAAGGTTGGCCGGGGCCAAAGGACTTGGTCTTCTTTGGCATCGTCAGCCTCGTCTTCGTCATTCCGGTGCTGCTCCTGCCGGTTCCATTGGATACCGACGCGCAGGGTTTTGGCTATCTCAGTTTGATGGCGCGTCTGGGCGGCAACTTCCAAACCCTCGCGCCGTGGCATCCTGATATTACCTATCTCTACTCCCCCGGCTTCTCATTGTTGGTTGCGTATCTCAGCAAGCAGCTAGGGCAGGGCATTCACACCGTTCAATTCAGCGTCGGTGCGGTCTTGTCAGTCCTCAACATTTGGCTGGCTTACGACATGGGGTCGGAACTGCGCGACAAGCGCTTGGGGCGCATAATGGCGATTGTGATGCTCCTCAGCATCGGCTTGCTCACCGCCTTTATGGACTCGCACTACACCACGCTGCTCGGCTTGGTGTTCGCCCAAGCATTTCTCATCATGACACTGCGGTTCCAGCGACAGTTCAGTATCCCCGATGCTGTTGGGGCGGGGTTGATGCTCGGCGCGTTGGTCTTATCGCACCCCGATACCACTATCATCGTCATGCTCGGTTATGTGCCGTGGCTCGTGACCATGTGGTTCGGCAAACCCCGCCCCACGCTGCGGAGTTGGCTCGTCCTCGCGGTGGGTATTCCTCTGCTGGCGGTCGTCGCCATCTCGCCGTGGCTCGCCAGTATCAGCCACTTGCTCGGCAGCGATATTGCCTCCCCCTTTAGCCGCGACCCTGAATACTGGAAGGTGCTTATTCTCTATCACGGTGTATGGGTAATTCCCATAGTCATAATCGGTGCGGTCGTCGGTCTGCGTGGTCGCAGCCAAGCTGCCATCCTCGCCGTTGGCTGGCTCGTTTTCATCCTCGAATTTTCCAGCTTGGGCATCCTCGAAACTCTCATTCCCTCGCTCATCGAGCCGGTCTTGCGCTACGATTACCCCTTTAGCATCGCGTGGCACGGCCCGATTATCCCCTATGCCATCTTGGGTGGCCTCGGCTTGTTCTGGCTGTGGGAACGCTACCTCGCACCCCATTTGAATCAGCACATCCACCGCCTATCGTATGGGGTGATGGTCGCGGCAGCCGTTGTTCTCGTCGCGGTGGTTGCCCTCAGCCCGCAGTTATTGGGGTGGAGTAAAGGTCGCGTTGGCTTCTTCGGCGCGTTCTCCTCCGCTGCCGATGTTCGTGCGATGGAATGGCTGAAGGCCAACACGCCCGCCGATGCCCGCGTGCTGAACTTCCCCGGCGCGGCCTTTGATAACTCGCATGAGAGTGACTGGGTTCCGGTCATCGCCGAGCGTGACAGCATCTACTACCGCTGGCAGCCGTTCTTCCGCAGCAACGAAGCCAGCCTCGCCGAGCAGGATCATCTCCGCGCCTTCTGGGAAAACCCCGCTGACCCCGCCAACGCGGAACTGCTCCGTAGCGCGAATGTCAGCTACGTTATCGTGCCGCAGTTGGTCACCGACCCGACCAGCATCGCCACCATGTTCCGCTGGCGTGAGCCGTTTACTGAACTGGTGCAAATGCAGTCGTCCGTGAGCGACGCGCCTTACTTGGAGCAGGTCTTTGACAGCGACGGCGCACAGGTGTACCAATTGAAGCCCTAACTGTTGGTAATGGGCGATTGGCTATATAATCGGAACATTATGCCTGCATAGCTTGAGATTCCTTATGCCCGACGAACCGCACTTCACCGACGACAATACACCCCAACCGCCACCGGAACCGGAAAAAGAAGGCGAGATTCCCGCGTCGGTAGCCTTTATGGAAATCATGCGGCGTGCCGCTGCTAGGCACGAAGCCACGCGCCCACCGCCCCCTCCGGCAGCCCCGTCGGCTGTTGCTCCCGGCACACAGCGGCCCACCGCCGCGCCGGTTGTCGCGCAAACCGTCGTCAACCCGCGCCGTGATTACGATGACGCGATGGAAGCCCAGCGTGTGCAGCGTGTGAAAAAGCGCCAGTCGCGCCGCCGTCGTCAAACCGTGGGGGTCATCGGCGGCATCTTCCGTTCCGTTACGGTCATCCTGATCGCCGGTGCGCTCATGGCGACCATCTTCACATGGTCAACCCCGACGCAGTTTATCAACGATCAGGTCAAATCCAGCCTCAGCATCGCGCAGGCGACGGGCGCATCCACCACCGTGCCGACCATCATCCCCACGCCTAATTGGCTGCGGCGCGTCGGTATTGTGTCCGGTCACCGTGGGCCGCAGGTTCCCCCGGACCCCGGCGCGGTTTGTCCCGATGGCCTTACCGAAGCGTCCATCAACTTTGCCGTCGCCCAGCAGGTCGTCCGCAACCTGCGTGACCGTGGCTACTCGGTTGATCTGCTCGACGAGTTCGACTCACGCCTTGAGGACTATCAAGCCGCCGCTCTCGTCTCTATTCACTCCAACACCTGCCAGAACTTTGGCGAGGTCGTTTCCGGCTATCTCATCGCCCGTGCCGCCGCCCGCAGCGGGTTAGGGCAGGACGATAACCTTGTCGAGTGCGTCGCCCGTTACTATGGGCAAGCCACTGCCTTAACGCGCCGGCAGGGTGTCACCATCGACATGACCGACTATCACACCTTCCGCGAAATTCACCCGCTGACCCCGGCTGCCATTCTCGAACTCGGCTTTATGCTGGCTGATCGTGATATACTCACGGACAAACAAACCGAGATGGCAAAAGGGATCACCGATGGCATACTCTGTTTCCTTGAGCCGAACTCACAAGCGCTGCCGACCTTAGACGTTACACCGACACCCACAGGGTAGAATCAATGACGAAACATTTGGTGATGTATTCTCGGACAACGGGTTGCCCGTTTATCACCGTTGCAAAACGTGTTCTGGACGATTATGGTATCAGCTACGAGGAAATCTTTATTGATAAGGACATGGACGCGCGGCAGCGTGTCTTAACATGGACAGGCTTTCTTTCTGTCCCCACGTTGGTCGCCGCCACTGATGATACTCTACTCCCGTATATCGAACCTGCACCGCTGCCAACGGGCGCGAGTCCGCGCGGCATCAATCGTGGCGCGATGATTACCGAAGCCAGTGCCGACCAATTGAAAGATTGGCTCGTTCAAAATGGATTCCTAAATAATGCAGATCGGATTGAAGGATGAGCGTACACGAACGCGAAGTCTACGTAGATGGTCTGAAAGTCCATTATTGGGAAGCGGGAGAGGGCAATCCCCGCACGCTGCTCCTCATCCACGGCGGCATGGGTGATGCCAAGCTGCATTGGGAAGCCGCGCTCCCCATCCTCGGCGAAACGTTCCACGTTCTCGCGCCTGATCTCCCGGGTTTCAGCACGAGTGAAGTGCTGCCCGTTGCCCGCACTGATGTACTGCTTCATTGGCTCAAGTCATTTATCGATGTGCATGAACGGGAACAGGTCGTGCCGGTCGGCAACGCCTTCGGCGCGCTCTTGGCGCGGTTGTTCGCGGCTGCCAACCCCAAGTACGTTCCCGCCGTAATCCTCATCAACGGAGGTGGCGTGCCTGATTTGCCGCCGTTCTTCAAGTGGGTTGAACGTATTCCCTTCATCAACAAATTGGTGTTTTCACAGTTTGGCAAAATGGGGACAAGTCCCGATGCGCTTAACCGCCTCATCCATATTAAACCCATCTTGACCGAGGAATTTTACGCGCAGTCAAAAGCGTCCGCGCCCGCTTTCAGCCAGTTGATTAAGATGCTCGTCGGCAGCGGTGTTCCCGCCGAGCAAACGCCGCGTGTACCCACATTGGTCTTGTGGGGTGTCGAAGATAGCTTTACCGCCCCCGGTGATCGTGATGCCATTAAAGCCAGCATCCCCGGCGCGACCATCACCGAAATTGCCGACTGCGGTCACATGCCCCAGCTCGAAGCGCCGGATGTGTTCGCGTGGCAGGTCACCACCTTTCTCGATAAGCTCTCGCGTCCGCCGTCGGCCACCACATCTGGCCCGAAAATGCTGCGAAAACTATCTGGATAAACGATTCGTGTGCTGTTATAATCCCTATTGAAATTAAGGAGGGGTAGCCTAGTGGCCTAAGGCGCTCGCCTGGAACGCGGGTAAGGGTAACACCTTCGTGGGTTCAAATCCCACCTCCTCCGCTTTTTTCTTCAACAAGTAATCCACCATGCAAAAACTCAGTAGTATACGCCTGCCGTGGCCGACCGATTGGGCGGCGCTGTTTGGTGCGGAACGTCCGCTGATCCTCGAAATCGGCTTCGGCTATGGCGCGTTCCTCAAGCACCTTGCCCGCACGAACCCCGACGCGAACATTGTCGGCATCGAAATCGCCAACCAATGCCTCGCATCGGTCGAACGTGCTGTCGAGCGCGAGAAGCTCACCAACGTCCGCATCATTCAGTCGATGGCGGAAACGGCTCTCCATCACCTGTTCACACCGGCCACCCTCAGTCAGGTGCATATTAACTTTCCCGACCCGTGGTTCAAATCGCGTCACAGCCACCGCCGCCTCATGCAGCGCGATACGCTGGATGTCATCGTCAGCCGTCTTCAGCCCGAAGCTGCTCTGTACTTAGCCACCGACATTATCGAATATGCCGAGATGAGCGCCGAGCTGCTCGCCTCAACCCCCGGCTTGGATAACGTGCTGCCAACCCCGTGGGCGAACGCGATGGTGGGGCGTGTCGTCACCAAGTATGAAGGTCGCGCCCAGCGTGAAGGTCGCGCCTGTTATTATTTTGCTTATCGCCGGAACGCGCAGCCCGCGCCCGAAGTCCCTGTAATTGTGGAGGGTGAAATGACCCACGTTGTCTTTAAAACACCGCTGTCGCTAGACGATATACTTGCCCGTTTCGAAGGGGTCGAAAACCGCCCTGATGCCGATACCATCATCAAATCACTGCACAGTTACCGGGGTGATAATGTGGTCATGTTCGAAATGTTCACCCACGAACCCACCATCGACCAGCACTATGCGCTCGTCGTCTCCCCGCGTGAAAACGACAACGAATACACGCTCAAGGTCGGCACGCTCGGCTACCCGCGCCACACCCCCGGCCTCCAAAAAGCCGTGGCCTTCATGGGCGATTGGCTCGTCCGCCTTCACCCCGATGCCGTCATCGTCCATCACAAACTCGGTGAATATTAATCTCCCAAATTACCCACATGTTCTGGTAGAGGCGCAAGGCTTTGCGCCCTCACTTCCACTACACAAACCATTACCACGTCTGTAGGGACAGCAGATAGGCTGTCCATTACTTCCCCTACCTACAATCGTTTTCTAAATACACTTTGGAACCTGTCCCGCCCTTTTGGCTAAAAATGCTTGGAAAGAATAAATCTCTGCGTCTGTGCGAAGCCTCCTTTAGGGCTGCGGTTCAACTCAGGCTTTTCATCAGGGGGCTGCGGTTCAATTCTATTTGATCCGCATCTGAATATCCGGCTTCGGTCGCAAGGTAATCAACGGCTGCATCTTCACCGCTTGCCCCGCCACCAACTCCACCCGATACCGCTGCAAAATCGTCGCTAATACCAACTGTGCTTCCATCATCGCGAACTGGTTGCCGATGCACACCCGCGGCCCGCCGCCGAACGGGAAATAAGCGTACTTCGGAATGTTCGCCTCGTTCTCCGGCGAAAATCGCTCTGGCATAAACCGTTCGGGTTCAATCCACAGCTTTGGGTCGTGGTGCAGCACGTAGATCACCATCATCACCACACTGCCTTTGGGGATGGTGTACCCGCCGAGTTGAATATCCTCTTGCGCCTCGCGGGAAGTCATCCACGCCGGTGGATACAACCGCATTGACTCCTTAATCACCATTTCGAGGTAGGGCATCCGGGCTAAATCCACCATCGTCGGCAGTCGCCCCTCCAACGCCTGATTGATTTCTGCCACCAACCGCTGCTCGATCTCTGGATGCTGCGCCAGTAGGTAAAAAGTCCACGCCAGCGCATTCGCTGTGGTCTCATGTCCCGCCACAAACAGCGTGATCGCTTCGTCGCGCACCTGCTTGTTCGTCATCTGCCCGCCGTCTTGCTCATCTACCGACATCAGCAGCATCGACAGTAAATCACCCTTATCCTCGCCAGAAGCCCGCCGTTCGGCAATGAACCGCGCAATCGTCTGCTCAATCGTGTTGAGCGCCTGTTTGCGCTGGCGGTTCTTGGCGGTCGGCAGCTTATCCAGCACTTGCAGCGGTCGTGAAACGCGATCAGTAGTTGCTTCAATCCCCACGCTGATCGCCTTGCCGATACTGTCCGCGTCGTCATAAACATCCGTGTCGAACAGTGTCTTACCCACAATCCGCATCGTCAGGTGCATCATCTCGTTCAGGATGCCAATTTGCTTGCCTGCTGCCCACCCCTTCAGCATGTCATCCGTATACTCGACCATCGTGTCCGCATAGGCTGCAATCCGCTTGTGATGAAACGCCGGTTGAACCAGCCGCCGCTGCCGTTTATGCAGGTCGCCGTCACTCGTCAGTAACCCTTGTCCCAGCGAATCTTGGGCAGCCCGTTTCAGCGCCGGTGACTTGTAGAACTGCTCAGGATGCTTGACCAGCACATACTGCACATGCTCAGGGTTGTTCAATTGGTAAATCCGGCGCGGCCCGAGTCTGAAGAACACCACATCCCCATACTCATCTCGGTTGCGCGTTAAAAACTTAATCCGGTCACCTTGTAACTCACGAATATTGCCGAGGAAGGGCAGCCCTCTAGGACCCGGTGGCAGCTTATGAATGGAGGTCACTTTATCCACTACACCTCGTATTTATAGACATCGTGTATAGAATAAGCGTATGCCAAAACCCCCTCACCGTCAATCACTCACACCTCAAAAACGGTAAATAGTCGGTAAACTTTTCACCCACAAAAACCCCACAAACCGTTTTCTAACTATCTACTAACGGATTTAACAATCTTTTTCCCTCAAAAGGGTTGGTGAACTCACCCCTTAAAAGCGACCAAATGTTCACCCTAAACCCTTCAAACTATGCTACGCTGTATTCACCTTTGCGCCCTCTGACTCTTGGAGGTTCTGTGCTAAAAACCTTTGCGTCTTTGCTCCCTTGCGCCTTTGCGTTTTGTTATTCATCTCCGCATTCACTTGGCGTTCTTGGCGACTTGGCGGTTTAATGAATCTCTCTGCATTATCTCTGTATTCTCTGCGTCTCTGCGGTTCAACAGGTTTTGCATTTTCGGCGGGTCGCTCCCTCACATCCGCTGAACCGATGTCAGCGGTGGCATTACGGGAGCATTCCGCTGAAATGCTGTCAATTCAGCGGTTATAGCCGAGTCTCCCGCCGCCACGAAATGTCACTTCGGCGGTTACACGGGAGCCACCCGCCAGACATTTCAGCGGGAAAATGTGCAAATTGTGCAAAATTCGCAACCCTTATAATACTCTAGTATTTCTCCGTATTCCCTCTGTGTTCTCTGCGTCTCTGCGGTTAAAAATGAAACTTGCTTTGCGCCTTTGCGTTTTGTTACTCATCTCTGCATTTTCTTGGCGTTCTTGGCGACTTGGCGGTTAAAATTGCCTTTGCCTTTCCTCTCTGTGTTCTCTGTGTCTCGGTGGTAAAACTGATTGGTCTTTCTGACTTACTTCCGCCAACTTTGCCCCGCCAGTACCGTCATTGGGTTCCGGTTCGCCGCCTCCTGTTCCGCCCGCCGTGCCAGTCGCAGCCGCGCCTGTTCGTGGATCTCCTTAACGTGGATCACCTTTTCCTCCACCGCGATCCCTAGCCAGATTGCGCCCGTTTCCGCAGTCGCCAAACTCCCGCTGCCGTACGCCCCGGTCAGCGTATCATCTTCCCACGTCGCCGACATAATCAACGCGCCGCCCTCAATCCAGTCCATATAGTAATTCGGTGTTGTGATGAAATCCGGCTCGTCCACCACCCGCTCCATCTTGCATAGTTCAGGCCGTAGTAGGAGCAAATAGGCCGTTTCCAGTTCACACGCATGTCCCATCCCGCCGATTTTCGACTTCCGGTACTGCTCCAACGCTGGCCCGCCCAGATGCCCCGACGTGTGCAGCCAAGCCGTCGTCGCGAAAATGGGATGATGCTTGTCTCCCGCGTATTTCACCACATTATGCAGGAATGAACTGTTCCCCCCATGCCCGCTCATCAGGTAAAAACGGTCAGCCCCTCGCGCTACCAACCCGTCGATCACTTCCAGCAGGAAATCCTCGAACACCCGCCCGCCCATGTTCAGCGTCCCCGCGAACGCCTCGCGGTACATACTCACGCCGTAGGGCAGCGCGGGCAGTGTTTCCGCCTCGGCTGGTATGGCTTCCACCGTGCGCTCGGCAATCGTCCCAATAATCACCGTATCCGTGTTCAGGGGCAGGTGATAGCCGTGCTGCTCCGTATGCCCACACGGTATTAAAATTACCCGCTGCTGATTTGCCTCCAACGGCTGTGGATCGTTCGTCGTATCCCGTGGCAGCATCACCTGCCCGACATGCTTACTATCCAGCCTCTCCATTCCTGCATGTAGGACGGTGAGGTTGCTAAATCCCTGCTCATGCAGCCCGCTCAAAACACCCGTAACTACCCGCTGGAGCATCCCCTCGCTCACGGGAGCGATGCTTCCTTGCCAACCGTAGGGTAAGGCAGGCAGCAAGCAAATACGCGCCGCCTGAATCTGCTGTGCCGCTTGTTCGAGGTCATACCCTTCACCAATCGGCAGCACAAATGGGATGTCGCGCGGTAAATCCACCACCTCCGGCCACGTCAGTTCCTCATATCGGATAATCATTACCATCCGTCCCTCCTTAAAAACTTGTATTTTTATCGTAGGGAATGGTCTCAGACCATTCCAGTATTTAATCCCTTCGTTCTCCGATAATAACGACTCACCCCGCTGCCCGAAAGTGCAGTAGCCGTCAGACATGACGCTCCGATATAATCAGCTTTCCACCCTTTAGAACCATCGAAGAAGGTTGTTATGCTGGATGTCCTCTCAATCCTGCTGTCTATACTCGTGTTTCTTGCTGGTGCGCTGCTCGTCGGCTGGACGTTGATGTCCGCCGTTCGCAGTTTCGTCCTGCCCCGTGGGGATAATGTTCCCCTCACACGCTTCGTTTTCCGCAGAATGGCTTCCATCTATCGTTCCCGCGCCCGTAAAGCCAAAACCTACGCCGAGCGTGACCGGATTATGGCGCTGTTCGCCCCTGTGACGCTGCTGCTCTTGCCCATCGTGTGGCAGTTTCTTGTCTTGGTCGGCTACACGTTCATGTTCTATGTCTTGTGTGAGGGTGTCTCATTCTATCAAGCCTTCAAGCTCAGTGGGTCGTCCCTCTATACCCTCGGCTTCTATACCGTTGATCTGCTGCCCGCCAACAGCTTAACCGCCTTCGCGACCTTCCTCGAATTTACCGAAGCGACCATCGGCTTGGGCTTAATTGCCATCGTCATCTCTTACCTGCCCACCATGTACACCGCCTTCGCCACCCGCGAAACGTTAGTCACGCTCCTAGAAGTACGTGCCGATTCGCCGCCGTCCGCTGTCCAACTGATTAGCCGTGCCTACCGCATTCGTGGCCTCGACTCGCTCAATGAACTCTGGTCAGCGTGGGAAGTCTGGTTCGCCCAAATCGAGGAAAGCCATACCTCACTCTTTGCCCTCAATATGTTCCGCTCCCCACAGCCGGATCGTTCGTGGATTACGGCCGCTGGTGCGGTCTTGGACGCAGCCGCCATTATGCACGCCGCCGTTGATGCCCCGCGTACTGCCGGTTCGCAGTTGTGCCTCCGCGCGGGTTACGTAGCGCTCCGTCATATCGCGGATTTCTTCCGCATCCCGTACAAGGCTGATGTCGGTTATCGAGATTTCATCAGTATTTCGCGGGACGAATTTGAGGAAGCGTTGAATACCTTAGCCGAAGCCGGTGTGCCGATTAAGGCTGACCGTGACCTAGCGTGGAAAGACTTTTCGGGATGGCGTGTCAATTATGATACGGTGCTGCTCGCCCTCTGCGAACTGGTGATGGCTCCCTACGCGCCGTGGTCGTCTGATCGTGGGTTGCAGCGCAGCGTTTTCAAAATGATGAAGTAGCCGAATGTTCGTGAGCTTTGGTGTTATACTATCAAACACCTGAATAGAACACGTTAAGAGATGTTGTTATGGCAAAACGACCGGATCGTCGCGGCCCCCGAACCCGCCGCCTCTTACGCGATGCGCTGATCGCTTTAATTCTCGAAAAAGGCTATGACTCGGTGACTGTGCAGGACATAACCGACCGCGCCAATTTGGGTCGTGCTACCTTTTATTTGCACTTCAAAAATGGTAAAGATCAACTGCTCATGAGCAGCCTGCGCGAAATGTTTGATGACCTCAAGTCTCGCATCACACCGCCTTCGCCCGATATTCCTGTCGCGGATATGGCGATGCGGATTGTCCCGTTTCAACATGCTTTCGAGAACCGTGATCTCTATCGGGTCACGCTCCTCAGCCAGCAGGGGACAGCCGCGATTGTGAATGGCATTCGGGATTATTTAGCCGGCAGTATGCGCGAACGGATCGACGTGTTCGTCACCGACCACCCTCCGCTCGTGCCATTGGACATCCTCGCCAATTATCTCGCGGGTGCCATGATCTCACTCATTAGCTGGTGGCTGCGGCAGGATACGACCTATACTGCGGAGCAAATGGCTGATATGTTCCGTCAGTTGTCGATGCCCACTATCACCAACGTGCTAGGCTTGAATACACCGACCCGCTAACGTTCAATCGGCTTTTGCTCGTCGTTGCCCCAGTCTTTCCACGAGCCGTCGTAAACCGCACCGTTTTCAAGGCCAGCCACCCGCATCGCCAGCAGCCCGAAGCTCGCCGAAACCCCACCGTTGCAGTACACGATGACTTCCGGTGTGCTATCGTCAATCCCAATCGCGCCGAGCTTCACCTTCAATTGTTCTGGTGGCAGCATCGTTCCATCGGCATTCACGAGGCCGCCGCGTGGCTGGTTCACCGCGCCGGGGATATGTCCCGCACGTTTTGCCCGCGCGTATTCGCCCTTGAACTCCTCAGGCGTACGCACATCCATGAGCTTGGTCGGGCTGCCCAGCGCTGCCTCGACATCGGCGGAGGTGCGGTAAATAGCCGGGTTTGGCTTGGCGAGGAACGTTTTCGGCGTGATCGCTGGCACTTCGGTTGTCACAGGGCGCTTTTCGGCAGCCCACTTCGTCCAGCCGCCGTCTAAAACGGCTGCTTTCGTATGCCCGTAGTAATTCAGCGACCACCATAACCGCGCCGCGAACATACCGCTGGCATCGTCGTAGGCCACGACGAATGTGTTCTCATCAATTCCGGCTTGGCTCATGACCGCACTGTAGCGTTCCGGCTTGGCGATTTGGGCATGGCGTGGATCAGCCGGATCGGTGATCTGCTCAACCCAGTCGATGAACACCGCGCCGGGGATGTGCGAGAGATCATAATCCGCTTGATGGTTGAAGTAATGGGGTGTTGGTTTGTCAGCGGGGAGTACATGCCCGCGAATGTCGATAATTCGCAAATTCGCATCGGTCAGGTGCGCGGCTAACCAATCGGTCGATACCAGTAGATTTTCGGTCATAATGGATGCCTGTTATGAGGTTGTTGGATGCTGAAAGCGGTGCCGTTAAGAGGCTGTTACCGGCCAGTTAAAACGACACTCATCGTTACCCCCGCGTGCCACAGTGTTGCAGCGAGCAATAACGTTTCCATTGTAGCGCACTTCAAACGACTTCGTCACCGTACCATCTTCGCTGTCCTGTCGCCAGAAGAAGCGCAGCGGGTTACTCAGTTGCTCCAGCTTCGGTGTTGTCGTCCCGCATACCGCCGGTGCTTTTGTCTGGTCGCCTTGCAGTACGATGCGGAAGCATTTTTGGGTTTCAATTCGGTCACCCGGTACGCGATCACCGCTGTAGTCGTCGTTGGTTGCAGGCACGCCGCGCACGAAGTCTAACTTTTGAACGTTGATCTCGGCATCGGTTGAGTTAAAAAAGGTGAAGCTCGATTCGGTGTAGTACAGGGTAACGGGGCTGCCTTCAACCGCGCCATTTGGGTTGGAAAGGATGAGAAACCCCACGATACCGGCGATGATGACTAAAACCAGTGCGCCGAGGAAATAATTGCGCTTTCCGGTCGATTTGCGCGGCCTTTTTACCGCTTCCCGTGACGTAGCGGTGTTGCCCGTGTTCAGTGCCGGTGTGGCAATCATGGGGCGAACGGGCAGCGTGGTTTCCGGTGGCAAATCCAATGTGTCGATACCGTAGCCGTTTTGGATGGTCGTCATGAATTCAACCGCTGTCCGGTGACGGTTTTCCGGTTCTTTATCCAGCGCTTTGAGAATCTCATTTTCAACCGCGACCGGAATCTTGGGGTTTTTACTTCGCGGTGGTGGGGGCGGGTCGCTGATATGGCTGAGTGCGATCTCCATCGGGGTATCACCCGTAAATGGCGGCTCACCGGTCAGCAGTTCATAAAGCACGACCGCTAGCGAATAAATATCGCTTTGCGCCATTGCTTTGTGCGAGGCTGTTGCCTGTTCCGGTGCAATATAGCGCGGTGTTCCAAAAGCCGTACCCAATGTCGTTTGGGTAGAGGACTGCATCACCAAACCGAAGTCGGTGAGGATAGCCGTGTCATCGTCCGTCAGCAGCACATTCGAGGGTTTCACGTCGCGGTGGATAACCCCGTGGGCATGGGCATAATCCAGCGCCGAAGCCACCTGCATCAAGATGCGGACGACGCGCTTCACTCCCATCGAGTGTCCGTCACCCTTGAGGCGTTTAAACTCCTGCGCCAGATCCCGCCCTTTGATGAGCTTCATCGCGAGGAAGTACAAGCCTTCTAGTTCGCCGTATTGGTAGATGGTGATGATATTGGGATGTTCGAGTTTCGCCAGTTCCCGTGCTTCGCGCTGGAAGCGTTTGGTCAAGGTGTCGTCGTCGTTTGCATCGTCATGTGCCAGCACTTTGATCGCGGCGGGTCTGCCCAAGCGGGTATCCTCACCACGATAAATGCGCGCCATGCCACCCGTTGCCATCAACGCATCGAGTCGATAGTCACCCACAAGGCGACCGATCATTGCATCTTTTTCTCGACCCGGCGCACGGACTTGTTTGCTCACAGCCTTATCCTTTTCTCTGGCGGCGTTTGCCCCCTCATCCCATTATAACGGCATACCGGATGAGACAGCTTTAAGAGTTGTGCAATCGTAGGCTTTCAAACAGAAAAGCGGCTGGGGTTCAGCCAACCGCTTTTGAGCAAAACACACCGATGCTTGTTATTTCCCTTCGCCATCAAGGTTTGGCAGCACACCCAACTCAATCGCTTCGTCAAAGGAAATCTCTTTGCGCCCGCTGCCCGTGTTGACCAGTTCCGCCAAGCGGTCGAGGTCGAAAATATCATCAGCGGTATTCGAGTCGAGGCTGCCTAATTGGTCGAATAACCCCATATCAAAATTCTGGATGGGATCGAGTTTGACCTGTTCGGGTTCGGGTTCTTGCACTTCTGGCTTCACAGCCAGTTCGAGTTCAACTTTTTGCACTTCGTTGGTCGCGGCTTTGCGCTTGCTGACCGGGGCAGGTGCGGCGGGTTTAGCGGCCTCTGGTTGGTGAATAACGAACGCCGAAGCACCGAGCAGCGCGATCAAGTCTTGGGCTGCCCGCCGTCCGTAGCGCGTAATGCTGCCGAACTGGCGGCTGCCCGCTTGCCCATCATAAACGACGCACATGAAATGGTGCAGACCAACCGACAGCACAAACACATCTTTGTCATCGCCGTCGTAGAAGTGAAGAGTCTGGGCTTGCCCACCCACCAATGGCGACATTTCAATGGTCGTCATAACGGTCGGAATCAAGGCTTTGGTCAAGAGTTCGCGGTTCAGGTAGCCCGGTGCGCCGTCCTCAAGCAGGACTTCGCCGTTACGCGCCGAGAGGATGATCGCCATCGCGCCGACATCAACCAGCATCTGCTTGATGATCGTACGCGCATTTTGGATGTTTAAGGGCGGCGGTGGCCCATGATTGATGGTGGTGGCTTCGCTTGCGGGAACTGCTTTAGCAGCCTCAACAATATTTTCGTTATTTAAGCCAGCAATAAAAACGCGCAGGAGTTGATGCACATCAACCGGGCGGCGTAAGTAGACAAATGGCTGCTCGCCTTCGGTTTCTTCATCGACTGTTTCAGGATCATCTTCGGTCGCTAAAATCAGCACACCGACTTGAGGTGCGACTTGTTTGACTTCTAAGGCGAGGATTAACCCCGGCATTTCGTCATCAAGTTCCCAACTCGAAACGAGAAGGTTTGCCCCACCGCGACGAAGTTCTTCAAGCGCATCCGCCCCACTTGGCGCGTCAATCTGGATAATGGAGAGGCCAAGTAAGTCAGTCGCACTGCGGATGATGCGCGAGATATTTTGGGTTGGATCTACGGTAATGACACGCGGCAGAGAGGGCATATGAATGGGCGAGCGGGCCAAACGAAATTGTTGTCAACCCTTTGAATCGCCACTACTCCTTTCCGAATTTACTGCAATCTCAATTATACTGCACTTCAGTATATCGGGTAGGTGCGTAATCGCGATGTTGAATTAAGATTTGAGTGGTACTTTCGTCCCCCTTTTAAATCGGGAACGCCCAACGCTGCCGCATGAGTTCCATATTATGCAGGCTGAGGCCGCCTAGATAATTCGTTTGGGGCTTACAATGTTGGACGGATTTGGCGCGTGCCTCGTAAAAGTATTTTTCTTGGGTGAAAAGGCGGAGTATTTCATCCCACACGCGGTTGACCAGCGGCATCTTGGTGACAGGGGCGGTATAAACCGGCTCGAACAGCGGCTCGGCGGTGCTGATTTTGAGCTGCAACCGTTCCCATGCGGTCTGTTTTGTTTGTTTGCTAAAGGAGATTTCAATCTCCAGCGAGTCTTGAATCCAGTTGTCAAATTGTTTATCGCGCATATCCATGTGCAACCTCACCTGTTAGCTGTACGGTTTGGAGTTGGTGACGTAGGTTTTCACGCGCATAATGTAAACGGCTTTTGACAGTACCCAACGGACAATCGAGTATCTCAGCGATTTCTTCAAGGCTCAGACCACTGAGGTAGTGAAGCGCAATCACCACACGTTGATTCAGGTTAAGCTGCCCGATGGCCTCCCGCACCTGCCGCTGCGTTTCGCTGTGTTCGGCAAGGTGATCGGGCGAAAGCCAGTTGGGACTCATCAACCGGTCAACCATCCCCTCTAAAGAGATTGTACGCCTCTTTTGACGGGTGACCCATGTATAACTTAAGTTAACCGTAACCCGGTAGAGCCACGGGATGAGAGGCAGGCTGGTATCAATGCGGTTTGCGTAACGGTGAATTTTTAAGAAGCATTCTTGAGCGATGTCTTCTGCGGCGGCATTGTCTTGGGTGATGACAATTGCCGACCGGTAGACTTGGGCGTAATAACGGTCGAATAATTTACCGAGTGAATCCAAATCATTTTCGCGAACTCGTTCAATCAAAAAAGCGTCGCTGAGTTCGCCGTCGAAATCGGGCATAAAAAGTACCCCCGGTTTATGATCGAAAGGTCTATTTCGGCATAGACCACTTGAGTTGGTGTATAGCTTTACAACGATTCAGAATTAAAGGTTCAAAATTCTCATAATGGTTTTGTTAGCAGCCGTTATTGTACCGCACAGCCGGATGTGAGTGGGGTAATCGTCGGGCAGGGGTGTACAAAACCTGCTAGGATGAACATGATTGAGAAGGGAACCATGATGAAATTACGCTATGGCTTTACCCCAATTCGCTTATTGATCCTCCTCGTGTGGGGTGTTTTGGCGATTGTCTTAACCACCCAGTCTGACCGTGTGCCGCTTGTCCGGCTGATGACGCGAACGATTGGCAGCACAGATGTAGGCGACGCGGTTGGTCATGCAGGGCTATTTGGTGTCCTCACCTTCGCGATCTACATGGTACTGGCGATCAAACTCAAGCGAGAATGGGCGCTGCCGTTTGCGATGCTGGTTACGCTCGTACTGGGCTTGGTGACTGAACTTGCCCAAATGGGTGTCATCAGCCGTGTCGCGTCGTTGAGTGATTTACTCGCGAATGCGCTCGGCATTTTTGTGGTCGGGTTTACCGTTAGTTATTGGTCGATGCTCCGTTCGCGCCGCGCGTTTGAGGTGATTTAGTTCACGATATGTCTGGTCGCTTAAAGCGTTTATCACGCCGTCATAAAATCCTGTTCCTCTTAATGGCATTCTTGTTGGTCAGTGGCGCGGTCGTATACGGCTGGCTGTTTACCGACCTGCCTTCGATTGACCGGTTGCAAGCGGGTTTGGCGTTACCCTCGACCCGTATCTATGACCGGAACGGGCAGCTTCTCTATGAAATCCTGCCACCAGAAGGTGGACGCAACACAGCCCTTGCCCTTACCGATATACCGGATCACTGCTTGAAAGCCGTCATCGCCACCGAGGACGCAAACTTTTACAGCCACGCCGGTGTCGATATAGCCGGTATTCTTCGGGCGTTGTGGATCAATGTGCGCGGTGGGGAAGTGATCGCCGGTGGCAGCACCATTACGCAGCAGGTGGTGCGTAACCTGCTGTTTGACCCTGAACAGCGGGCGGAACGCAGCCTGAGGCGTAAACTGCGAGAGAGTGTACTCGCGCTTCAACTCCAAGCGGCATATACCAAAGATGAAGTGTTGGCGCTTTACCTGAACCAGAGTTATTTCGGTAATTTGGCGTATGGCATTGAGGCGGCTTCACGCGCGTACTTTGGCAAGCCTGCCCAAGAACTGTCATTGAGCGAGTGTTCGTTATTGGCCGGTTTGGTGCAGTCACCCGCGACTTATGACCCGCTCACGAACTTACAAGCGGCTGAAGACCGCCGTGATCTCGTGTTGGATCTGATGGTCAATAATCAGTATATCACCGCTGCCGAGGCTGCCCTCGCGAAACAAGATACGCTTCAATTCGCCTCCAGCCCGTTCCCGATCAAAGCACCGCATTTTGTCATGGCGGTATGGAAGCAGCTCCAGCGGGAATACCCTGACGAATTGTATTCCGGCGGCCTTGAAGTGACCACGACCGTTGACCTCAACTGGCAGACGAACGCCGAATCGGTTGTCCGGCAGCAGTTGAACGCGCTCAACAACCCGACGGTGGCGGGTAAAGCTCCGGCGAACGCGCGGAATGCGGCATTGGTCGCCATCGACCCGTTTAATGGGCAGGTGCTAACGATGCTTGGCAGTCCTGATTATTTTGACGAGTCGATTGACGGGGCGGTCAACGCGGCGTTAGCGCTGCGCCAGCCGGGGAGCGCACTCAAGCCGTTTACCTATGCGGCGGCTTTTGATCCCTCCAAGCCAGAACCGTGGACGGCGGCAACCATGCTGCTTGACATCAAAACACCGTTTGTAACCCGCAAACTCCAGAGTTACACGCCCTTGAACTTTGGGCTGGTTGAGCATGGGCCATCATTGGCGCGGGAAGCGTTGGCCTCGTCATTCAATATTCCGGCGGTTATCACACTGGAACATATCGGCATCGCTACCTTAGTTGAACTGCTCAAAAAAGCGGGTGTTGAAACTCTCGCTCAGAACACCAATGTTGATCTGGCAATTACGTTGGGCGGCGGCGAGGTGCGCTTGCTCGATCTGGTGCAGGCGTACAGCATCTTCCCGAATGGGGGCAGCCGCGTACAGCCAACGCTTATCTTAAAAGTCGCCGATCACAACGGGAACGTGCTTTACCAGTGGCAGCCAGCATCCAACACACCGGTTATTGACCCGCGCGTGGCCTACATCATCACTGATATTCTAAGCGACAACGGGGCGCGAATACCGGGATTTGGAACGAACAACGCGCTCAACATCGGTCGGCCTGCCGCAGCGAAAACGGGAACGACCACCGATTTCCGTGATAACTGGATTGTCGGCTATACGCCTAATCTCGTGGTTGGGGTGTGGGTGGGGAACGCCGATAACACGCCGATGGTGAATGTAACCGGCGTTACCGGAGCCGCGCCGATTTGGAACGCCTTTATTCGCGATGTGCTTATCGGTCAGCCGGAAGTGCCATTTAGTGTGCCTGAGGGCATTGTGCATTACACGATTTGCGCGACCAGTGGCTTGCTGCCGACCGCTGAATGCCCGCTCACCAAAGATGAGGTTTTTATCGAGAGTACTGTTCCAACGCAGCCCGATAATCTTTACCAGACTTTTGTGATCGACCGTCAGACGGGTTTCCTAGCGACGGACGAAACACCACGAGAAAACCTCCTGTCGCAGGTATTTTTGGTGCTGCCGCAGGAAGCGCGTGATTGGGGTTTACGGAACGGCATCCGCCCACCCCCACAGGGCGCACCCGTACAGATTACAGACCGCCAGCAGGGGTTACGCTTACTCGCACCTGACCCCTATACGATTTTCCAGATTAGCCCGCTGACCCCGCCGGACACGCAGCGCCTCCGGCTCACGGTTGCGGCCCCCCCCGACACCCGAACCATTACCTACGTGATGGATGGTGAGGTGATCGGCGAAGCGAACGCCGCGCCGTGGGTGGTGTGGTGGCAGTTGGCGCTCGGTGAACATGAGCTGACCGCAACCGCTACGTTGGGCGATGGCACGCAGCAAACCAGCGCGCCTATTCCCTTTGAGGTGACGAACTATGTGCAACCTTAACAGCGATTTAGAATAACCGGACTCCATTCTCCCCCACCGCTCTACGCCTTGACACCACTTCACCTGTCCGTTATTTTTGAGATGTAAGCAGTTTGATAGGATAGACTATGCAAATCAAACGGGATTATTCTCAGCCATTTTTTAGCACACGGCGGCGCAGCCGTGTGACCGGGCGCTTCCTGTTTTTCTACGGTGTTGTGATCGGCGCGTTTCTGGTTTTTGTCAGCGCACAATTTGGCCGGTTGCAGATGGCCGCGCTGGGTGTAGTGGGTTTAGCACCTACGCCTACAGCCTTCGCCAGTACATGGGCGACGCAGGGCTATGATTTCTTTCTTAAAGGGAACATGGAAGAAGCCGCTGTGGCTTATGGGCAAGCCGTGAGCCAAGAGCCGAATAACATTAACTACATTTACGAGTATGGGCGCACCTTGATTGAACTCAACCGTGCCGCTAACCCCTTACAAAGCCGCCCGCAGTCTGATGCGGAGATCGCGTCCGAACTGGGCGATCATGCCATTGACGTTGCACCTCAAGATGTGCGCGCCTATACGCTGAAGGCCAGTGCGCTGGTTTTGTTGGGTGACTCGCAGTCGGCTATTCCACTCGCTTTAAAAGGCTATGAACTGAACAGTGGTTTTGCC
Source organism: Chloroflexota bacterium (assembly GCA_020161935.1). Lineage (GTDB taxonomy): Bacteria > Chloroflexota > Anaerolineae > Aggregatilineales > Phototrophicaceae > CFX2. The sequence continues at coordinate 67,697 of JAIUNI010000007.1, read as the reverse complement.
TCGCTGCTGGCGGTGCTGGCGCGGGCGTACACGGACATCGGGCGTTACCAGCAGGGGTTAGATTACGGTTTAGCAGCGGTGGAGGCTGACCCGAAGAACGTCGATGCCCACCGTGGTTATGCGATTGCACTGATTTGGGTCGGGGAGCGAGATCAAGCGATTCGCGAGTTGGAAGATGCGATCAATATCAATCCGAATCTGACCGCACCTTATTTCGAACTGGCAGGGCAGTACAAGGGCGCAAACCGGATCGAAGATGCTATTGCCGCCTATGAAAAAGTAATGTCTATTCAGCCGCGTAACCCCAAAGGGCTGCTGCGTATGTGCGAGACGTATACACAGGTTGGGCAGAATGAGCAGGCCGAAGGTTACTGCGACGATGCGCTGGCGATTGACGAGAATTACGCGGATGCGTATAAGGCACGGGGCGGTGTTCGTTTCCGGCGGCGTAATTACGAAGGCGCGATTGAGGATTTCGAGAAATGTTTAAGCAACAACTCACAGGCGATTGAGTGCTATTATCAACAGGGTTTGGCCTATTACTACATCGGTGGCGCGGCGAACTGCGATTCGGCTTGGAACTTGCTGAGTCAGTCGCTCACCATGCAGCCAGAGCCTACGATTGCGGATATTATTCAAACGGGTTTGCGACTGGTTACTGACAACTGTGTGAACTACACGAACCAAGCCTTGCCGGTACTACCAACCCCGACTATAGTGCCAACGCTCATCGGAACGGGCTAGATGTATCTTAAAACACCCAAGCGATATGCTAAAAGTAAGCAGCGGCGCAGTCCGCTGTCTTTGCGTTGGTTATGGTTGTGGATCCTGACACCGATTGTCGTGGTGGTGGGTTCGCAGGTGTACCAACGACGGGCAGAGTTCGCACCTCCGGTACAGCAAGCCATCAACAACGTGATCGAGAGCGTGCAGAGCGGGGTTTCGACGGTGGTTGCCCCCACAGCGACCGCGACCGAGAACCCGACCGCCAAGCTCAACCTCGCGGAGAATGATTGGCGGGAAGGACGGATTGAGTCGGCGGTGAACAGCTACTTGGCGATTGCAGCCGCCTTACCAAATGACGCGACCGTCCATAACCGGTTGGCCTTCGGGTTGATTATGCAGGGGCGCGATGATGAGGCGCTGACGGCAGCCGAAAACGCGGTGACGGCTGATCCCTTCTCGTCGGATGCGTGGGCGATACGGGCGCTGGCGCTTGACCGGAATGACCGCGCTGGTGAAGCCGTGTCGAGTTCACTGCGGGCGCTGGAGTTGGATGCGAACAGCGCACGGGCGTTGGCCTTCCTCGCGTTAGCCTATTACACCGAAGGCGAGTATGACCTCGCCCTGAGTACCAGCCAGCGGGCGCTGGAGGTTGACCCCAGCAGTTACGAGGCGCTCAACGTGCGCGGCGTGATTGCCCAGAGCTTCGAGTTTGACCGCGAGGCGGCGCGTGATTACTACCAGCAAGCCTATGATATTGCGCCGCGCGTCCCGTACGTGGCGGTTGACCTCGCCAATATCCTGTACACGCTGGGGGTGAACAGCGGCGACGAAGCGACCATGAACAGCAATATGGACGACGCGATCTCGATCTTGAGTGATGTGATCGAGGTCAACCCGAATAACGGCCTTGCGTTGTTCGCGCTGGGTACGCTGTACTTCCGCGGGCAGGGGAACTTTTCGCAGGCGGCGGAAATGTTGAGCCGGTGCGTGGACGCGAACCCGAACAGTATCGACTGTAATGCCTACCTCGGACGGGTGCAGAGCAGTATGGACGATAACCAGAGCGCGATTGAACATCTTCAAAAAGCGGTTGATCTGGGTTCGGAGTTCGCATACTACCACTTCTGGTTGGGACGGTCACAGCGGGCGCTGGGGCTGTGCAGCCAAGCCTTACCCAACCTGCGGCATGGGCGGGAACTGGCAGTGACGGATGATATTCCCGATGTGGTGGCGGCAGCGGACGAGTTGATTCGCGAATGTGAAGCCTCGCTGGGCATCATCAGCGCGACCCCGATACCGGAAGCGACGGCTGAGGCGACACCGGAATAAGTTGATCGTGGTTCGTCAGTAGTCTTTAGAAGGGGCGCGAAAGTGCCTCTTTTTATTTGGTGAAACGTGGGTGATTTTTGAATGTCATAAGTGTTGCAAATGTTGCACACATTCCGCCGAATTGTCTGGCGGGAAGCTCCCGTGTATCCGCTGAAGTGAGATTTTGTGGCGGCAGAAGTGAGGGAGCGCGGCGCTGAAATGGCGCACGTGCGGCAGATTGCTCCCGTATATCCGCCGCTGAACACGTTTCGGCGGATGCGAGGGAGAGTGCCGCCGAACATGCAAAACCAATGCCATACCAATTGAACCGCAGAGACGCAGAGAAAAACCAATGCGATTAACCACAGAGGCACAGAGAACACAAAGAAAAGGCAGAGAGAATACCAATCGCCAAGTGCGCCAAGAAAAGGCAGAGGAAGAAGAGGTTTTTAGCACAGAACCTCCAAGAGTCAGAGGGCGCAAAGGTGAATACAGCGTAGCATAGTTTGAAGGGTTTAGGGTGAACATTTGGTCGCTTTTAAGGGGCGAGTTCACCAACTATTTTGAGGGAGTAGGATTGTTAAATCGGTTGGTGGGAGGTTAGAAAATGGTTTGTAGAGGTTTTGGAGGTGGAATACGGAATGGATTTAATCCGTTCCGTACTAGGTGGTGTTGGCGGTTGGTGACACGGCTTAACTTGGTGCATACGGAACGCGGCACGCTACGTCCCGACATATTGGCGTTTTGTTTGTAAACCTCGTTATTAGGGGCTGGGATCGGCACAGTCGGGTAGGGCGCTGGCGGCGCGGGGCCATGCGCGACCGTAGAAGGCGAGATATTCCGAAACATGCGCTGACCAGTAATCCTCGTCGTGGTTACCGACGGGATTGATGACGTAGGTGTGCGGGATGCCGCGTTCACTCATGCGGGTGGAGAACAATTCCAGATCAAAACCGGAAGGGTCTTGTGCGCCGTTGTCGATATACATGCGGAGTTTAGAATCAGCCAAAGTTTCGGAGTTCGCCGCGATTTCCAGCGGGTTAAAGTCCGGCGGAATTTCGTTCAGGTCTTGCGACATATAGGCGCTGTGTCCACCGAGGATGCCGAACACATCCGGGTGACGCATACCGATACTGTACGCCCAGAAGCCGCCGCGCGAAATGCCGCCGATGGCACGGTGGTCACGGTTGCTCCATGTGCAGAAGTCGCGGTCGATAGCGGGAACCAGTTCATCCAATACGACCGTTTCATAGGATGGGTCGGGCGGGAAGAAGGGGTTGTTGCCGATGGTGCCAAAGTAGGGCATGACGATAATCATCGGCGGCAGGACATTGGCGTTGAAGCCCTGATCGGCATCCGTGACCACACCCAAGTTTTCCCACTCATCTTCTTTTTGACCGGAGCCGTGCAGGAGGATGACGACCGGATAACGCTTGGCTGATTTCTGATAGCAGGGCGGCACGTAGACGCGGTAACGCAGGTTCTCACCGGAGACAGCACTCGCAAATTGGTCGATGCGGAGGACTTGACCTGCCGGTTCGTCGCAAGGTGGCGCGGTGGGCGAAGGCAGCGCGACCGGCGTGAGTGTTGGGATGGGCGTTTGGGTGGCCTGCTGTGTGGCTGTGGGCGGCGGCGTGGCGCTGGGAACGGCGGTAATGATGATGACCGCCGGGGTTGGCTGGGAGGCCAAAGGATCACATGCCGCGAGCAGCAGTGTTAAGAAGGCGATAACGGTTGGGATGAGGTGTTTGTTTTGCAGCATAGTCTGTTATTATATCCATATTCGCCTAAAGAAAAACCTGTTGGAAAGCAATGGTTCTCAATATTCGTGCGCTCATTTTTGATTTAGACGGTGTGCTGGCGGAGACACCGATGCTGCATTATCACTCGTGGATGCGACTGGCTGAGGACGAGGGTATCCCATTCACATGGGAGCAGCACGAAAAGATGCAGGGTTTGGTGCGGCGGCACAGCCTTGAGGTGTTTTTGGGCGGCAAGACCGTGACCGATGTTGAGGCGCAAGCCTTGATGGATCGGAAGAACAATTACTTCGCCGAGTATTTGCAAGAATTGTCTCCGGCTGATCGCTTACCCGGCACGGCGGAGATTATGCAGGAAGCACGGGCAGCGGGTGTTAAAGTCGGCTTGGGTTCATCCAGCCAGAACGCCAAAAAGGTGGTCGAGAAGCTGGGTTTGCTGCCGCTGTTCGATGTGTTGGCGGACGGCATGACCGTGCCGAACAACAAACCCGCGCCGGATATTTTCCTGTGGGTGGCAAAGCAGTTGAACGTGCTGCCGGGTGAAGCGATTGTGTTTGAGGACTCATTTGCGGGCTTGCAAGCGGCGCTAACGGGCGGCTTCTGGGCGGTTGGTTTGGCTGGCAAGCATGGGGTAGGGGCGCACATCGAACTGCCCTCGCTGGGCGGCGTGCATTTGCAGACGCTCATTCATCGCCTCGAGCATACGGCTGCCCAGACGGATAAGTTTTAAAGTCCCTTAAAAGTCACTCTTGCAAAGTGATGACGAGCGATTATAATGGTTTTCATAAGTGCGGGCGTAATTCAGCGGTAGAATGCTTCCTTGCCAAGGAAGATGTCACGAGTTCGAATCTCGTCGCCCGCTTACAAAGCTCCGAGTAGTCGGGGCTTTTTTGTTCCCTCTTTCCAGCCACATGAGGGTATCCGCATGACCTTTGCCAGCCTGACGTATGACGAACAGGTTGCCCACCTGACCGCCGCCGCGCGGTTGGTACTGCCCCGCTACGGTTTGAACCGGGCAGAAATCACCTTACTTTCCTACCTGAATAACATCGTCTTTAAAGTGACGGCTTCCTCCGGTCAACATTTTGTGCTGCGTATGCACCGGCCCGGGCATAAGCGCATCGAGTGGATCGAGTCCGAAGTGCTGTGGTTGTCGATCATCAGCCAGCAGAGCGCGATGCAAGTGCCGCATCCTGTCGCGACGACGACCGGCGAATGGCTGACCGAAGCGATGGTTGAAACACTGGATGAGCCGCTGCCGTGCGTGTTGTTCCAATGGATTGAAGGCCACTTTTACAGCACCAGCGAAATCCCTTTGGGCGAGGTGTCGCGGGCGGCGGGGTTCATCGCGGGGCTGCATGAATTCGCTGCTGCCCATCAACCACCTGAAAACTTCACACGCCCCACACTGGATTGGGAGGGTTTTTTTGGTGAGCAGTCGCCCTATAATCCCGGTGAGGGCGCACGGATTTTTACCGCCGACCAGAAGGCCGTGTTCGGGGAGATTGAAGCGGAAGTGCAAAACGTTTTTCATGAACTCGACGCGCTGCCGGATGCGTTCGGGGTGATCCACGCGGACTTCCTGCCGAAGAACTTCCTATTCACCGAGTCGGGTGTGGCGGCGATTGACTTCGACGACTTGAGTTGGGGTTACTTTCTCTACGATTTGTCGCCCACACTGCTGCTGTTCAAAGCCGAGAGCCGCTATCCGGCGCTGCGCGAGGCGTGGCTGGCGGGGTACAGCGCGGTACGGGCGCTGCCGCCCAACTTTGACCATGACCTAGAGGCATTTATGGCGGCGCGGCTGTTGGCCTCGTGCTTGTGGCAAGCGGGACATCTGCATAACCCGCGCGTTCGGGAACACGCGGCGGAAGTGATCGCGGGACGGACGGAAGATTTGAAGCGTTTCTTGCAAACTGGACGGTTATAAAATGTCAACGATTCTGCACATTACCTCGTTACCGGAATGGGAAACGGCTCTGGAAAATGGCACTTATACCGCGCCGTCACTGGCGAAAGAGGGTTTCATTCACTGCTCAACCCGCGAACAGGTGCTGCCCGTCGCGAATAATTTTTATCGTGGGCAGACGAATCTGGTGCTGCTGGTGATGGATACCGAGCAGGTGCAAGCGCCGTTAAAGTGGGAAGGGCCGATTAACCCCGTGACCGGACAGCCGGAAGTGGGGAACGATAAGTTGTTCCCGCACATTTACGGCGCGATCAATGTCGAAGCGGTGGTGAAGGTGGTTGCGTTCCCGCCAAAAGCCGACGGTTCGTTCGAACTGCCGGAGTTGTAAACGTTATTCGGATGCAGCACGCCTCATCCCTACAATGATATTAAGAGCTTGCCGCGCGTAAGAAATCCCCGTAGACCCGTTTGAAATCTGCCCACAGCGTTTGATGAACCGGATGCCCACAGGCAAACATTTCGAGCCGCCCGTTTGGGGTGCGTTCGAGGAAGGTTTGGGCGTAGGCAGCGGGGTTCAGTGTGTCTTGCTCGCCGAGCATGATGAGGACCGGGCAGGTGATGTTCGGCGCGAGGCCGAGGCTGATGTCGCCGCCCCTGTCGATCATGTACTTCATGGCGTTCACCCACTGGAGGATGAACGCATCGGCATCCGGTATGCCGTGCAGGACTTTTTCCTCGTCGGTGATCCATGTGCCGGGGTACAGGCTTTGCACACGCGGGCGAACGGCGGGCGTAAAGTTACCAACCGCGCCGATAGCCGCCACCGATTTGAAGCGCTGCGGTTGTAAGCCAGCCGCCACCAGTGCCGTTTCCCCACCGTCCGAATAGCCGAGGATGTGGGCGGATTGGATATTCAGCGCATCCATGAAGGCGAGAACATCCCGCGCGTCGCGATGGTAGAAGTCGAGCGGGAAGTCACGCGGCTTGGGCGTGGATTCACCGTAGCCGCGCAGCGATGGGCCGTAGACGTGGTAACTTTCGCCCAGCCAATCCAACACTTGACCGAGGTCACGGCGGGCGGTGCCGAGCAAGCCGTGAAGCAAGATCAGCGGTTCGCCCGAACCGATTTCTTCATAGTGCAGATGTGCGCCGGTGGTGGTGTCGATGTAAGGCATGGGTGCTAGGCGCTTTCCGGTACTTCCGATTGTTTTTCCGCTGTTTTCATGACATCACCCAATGATACGCCGAGCGAGAGCAAGCCGATGATGCCCCATGCCGCGTAGCCGATGATGTTGATGCCATGAAAGAGGAAGCCGAGCGAGACGGCACTCTCTTTAGGGATGCCGATGGTTTCGCCGGAGATGATAATCATGGCTTCGAACGGGCCAAAACCGGCGACGCTGATAGGTACGGCGTTGCCCAGTGAAGCCAGCGCGAGGCCGAGCAGTGTGAGGAGGATGCGGCTATTTTCGTCCAGCGGCGAGCCATCACCCGCCGGAATGTTGAGCGCACGGACGAGGGCGTAGAGCGTGATGAACGAGGATGTCCACGAGATCAACGTCCAGATGATGACATGAGCGGCGCTGCGGAAGTGGGTCAGCGGTTTGAGGCCGACGAGCAGTTGGTCGAACAACTTGTTGAGGCCGATGCGCTTAAGGAACGGCAGGAAGCGTTCCACCACTTCGAGAACCTGATGCCCGATCTTGGGGAAGCGGGCGAAAAAGACCATGACGGCGAAGGCGATGACTACCAAAACACCGAATGTCGTGGTCGGCTGGATCACTTCCGGCGGGGTATTCGGGATGCGCGTAATGGCGAACACCAGCAGGATGACGACCAACAGCGTGTCGATGAGGCGTTCCAGCACCACGCTGGTGGCAGCGGTGACGACCGGTATGCCTTCGCGGGTGATGAGGATGCTGCGGGCGACTTCGCCGATGCGGAAGGGCAGCAGGTTCAGCAGGAAGCCGAGGTTCAGGATGTGAGCGGTACGCAGCAGCGGCGGCTTGAAGTCCAAGAGGCCGTGCCAGCGGATGCCGCGCAGCCAGAGGCCGGCGGTGATGCCCACCAGCGAGACGATAATCCAGCCCATATCCGCTTGCTGGATGCTCTTGAGAACTTCGTTGAAGTCGACCCCGCGCAGGGCGACATAGAGAAAGAACGCACTGACAGCCACGCTGGCGATCAGGAATACAGCACGACGCATGAAACCCCCTTATGAGCGATTGTTCGCAACAGTGGTCAAGTTTGGCACATTGTTAAGAGGTCGCGCGTTCTGCTTCGACCTGCGGAACCATTCCGACCCTACTGTGCCTAATCTTACATTGCATTCGCCTAAATCGGGTATGCCCGAACGTTAGCGCGAACGGCTGCGCTGTGGTTTCTCACTTTTTCCTAAGACAACCAAGCCGGTTTGCCCGTTGACCAATGCGGTGCGCTGGTCTTTATCCTGCTCGACCAGATGCGCGATCCAAACGGGCGCGAGGATGAGGCGGAAGCTCATCTGCTGAATGTTGCTGAATACATTGATGGTGACTTTCTCGGTTTCGCCCGCGTCACGCTTGCCGTGTTTATAGCGCATGGCGGCGGAAATGTAGCTGCGGGCTTCGAGCGCGGCGGAGTCGAAGTCCTGCGTATACAACTGCGCCGGATATTTGGCGAGCAGGTTGGGTGAGTAGTCCAGCAGTTCGCTGGTGTGGTAATCGCCAAGCTGGCGCGTGAGTTCTTTGGCGGGTGACACCGCGCCACACACCTCGACATCGGCGAAGATTTCGCTGTTCTTGGTCTGGGTGTAGGTGGGCTGCGGGGTCATGACGCGCGTATAGCCATAGCCGCGATTGCTCGGTTCGGTGAGGATGCGGGTGCGCGAGACTTCAACCGTCGCATCGAACATCCAGAAGGGCAGGTAGTAGCCGTTAAGCGTGGCGGAGGCGACCTTATTGTTGTCGAACCAACCTTTGATTCGCTCGGTCATGCCTTTTAGCTGTTCTTTGATAAGGCGGCTGGCTTCTTCCCGCGAGACTTTGAAGGGGATGATGCCGTCCGGCTGCTCGAAGGAATCCAGCGCGTCTTTTTCGATGACTTGGTTGGAACCGCAAAAGGGGCAGCGAGTCGAAAGTTCACTGGCGGGTATTGCCCGTTCCGCGCCACATTGGTTGCAGTGCAGCAGGCGTTCGCCGATGACCCACCGGATGGGTTCGGCACGCCGTTCCAGCAGAGCCGCAAACAGCAGGTCGCCATTGGGGTTGGCCTTGCCGTTGACAGGGAGAATGTAGCCGCAGAAGCCGCATTCGGTGTTTCCGGTGTGTTCGTTGGTGGTCAGGCTGCCGTTGCACTTGGGGCAGCGGGTATTTTTGATGGTGGTCTTAACCGCTTCGTCTATTCGTTTGATGACCGGTCCCTGACTGTTCAAACCTTTTTGGGCTTGCTCGGCGGTTAAGCGTCCATTGAGTACCATCATCATCTGCATGGCCTCGCCATGTGACGGATCGACAGCGAGAATACTACTCAAGTGATCGCGCTTAACGGCGGGATCGTCGCTGAGTTTCGCCAGCCAGATATGGGCATCGTCAAAGTCGGGTTGGAGGTCGATGGCATCTTGCAGACTATTGATGGCGGCGGCTTTGTCGTCATTAAATAGGTGATCGTGGGCGGTATAAAACAAAGCTGCGGCGCGGGGCATAATCGCCGATGGATTGGTTAACGTGATGTTCGGGCGTGTACCTTTGGCGCGGATTTGCTCGGCGCGTTCGTCCATGCCGGTGCTGGGCGTGTAACCACAGTGGTGGCACATCACACTGGTTGTCGCCATATCAAATGTCATGCGTTTGCCGCAGGTTGGACAGTCGAGTTTGATTCCCATTCCAAAATTCCTCGTCGTACAAGTGGCTTATTTTTAGTATAGGGTCGAAACCCTGCCACCATGCACCCCAAGAAATAAGGATTTGGAATTAATTATTCTCGGACTCCTGCATAAATTGCTCAACTGCCTTGCGCGTGGGCAGCGCCGGAATCGCGCCGAGTTCGGTGGTTGTTAACGCGCCGACTGCGTTCGCCAGCCGGACAATTTCCGTTAAGTGATCGGCATAATCCTGCTTATGCTCAAGGATTCCGACGAGCAGCCCCGCGACGAAACCATCGCCCGCGCCGGTGGTATCAACCGCCTTGACCGCAAAGCCGGGGACGAACACCTTGCTGCCGCGTGTATAGACGGTTGCACCCTGCGCCCCCTGTGTGACGGCGATCACCTGAATCGAATCGCGCCAGAGCGGGGCGATGTCGTGGCCGCCGGTCATAAACTCAACTTCTTCTTCGCTGACCTTGACGATGGTCGCGAAATCAAGGCCGCTAAACATGCCTTCACGGGCGGCATCCGCACTCGGCCAAATTGCCAACCGCAAATTAGGATCGTACGAGATAATCTTGCCCTGAGCGCGGGCGAATTCTGCTGCCTTGAGGGTGGCTGAACGGCTGGGTTCGTGGATTGAGGTTAACGAGCCGAAGTGGAAAATATCCTTACCCTGAATAACATCCTCGGCGACATCTTCCGGTCGCATCAGCATATCGGCGCTGGGGTGACGGTAGAAGCTGAAGCTGCGTTCGCCATCCGCACGCAGCGACACGAAGGCGAGGGCTGTCCGCGCTTCTTGGCAGTAGCGCAAACCGCTGACATCGACGTGATCGGCCTTGAGAACGTCGGCAAGATGATGTCCGAAGGGGTCATCGCCTACCTGCCCCAAAAACGCGCTGGGATGCCCCAAACGGGCAACCGCGACAGCGACATTGGCAGGTGCGCCACCGGGAGCTTTCTTGAAACCGGATGCCTCGCCGACGCTGACACCATGTTCCAGCGCGACGAAATCAATTAAGAGTTCACCAAAACTTGCGACACTCATGTGCTGTTCCCTTCAAATAATGCATAATTAAATGGCTGCTTGGGCAAGCGCTTCACCCGCCGCCGTGCCGGATAAGAACGCGCCTTCAACCCGCGCTTCGCCAAAAGCATCGCCCGCGAAGCACAACGGTGGCAGTCCTTCGGCAAGTAAGAAGCGTTTAGGGTGTAAAACGGTCGGCTGGGAATAACGCCAGCGTTTGAGTTCGGCTTCGACGATGACCGCGCCCTCCGCGAGAAAGGGTTCAAATGCGCGGCGCACGTAGGCCAATGCGTCCACGGCGGGCTGCTCCCACAACTGCTGGCTGACGCTCATGCCGGAATGGACGGTGATAATATGCGCGCTAGGCGAAATGCCTTTGCGCTGGTTATCGGCAATCCAACTGATCGGCGCATCAGGCCGCTGCAACGCGCCGGGTTCGGGCAAATTGACATCCCCTTCGACATGAAACAACCCCGCCACGCATGGTACATAAGCGATTCGTTCGAGGGCCTTGCGGTTCGCTGCGGAGAGTTTGCCGGTGAGGCCGCCCAAGAGCGCAAGAGACTGCGGCACGGGCGCGGTCAGGAGTAAGGCTCTGGTGGTGTAAGTGGTGCCTTGTTCATCCTGCGCTTGCCAACCATCGGCTGTCTGATTGATACTGTCAATTTTGACATCCGTATGAATGGCGGCTTTGCCCTCCAGCCCTTTGGCGAGGTGCTTCGCCAGCGCGTTCATACCGCCGTGGGTGGCGTAACGCGGATGTCCATCGTATTGGTCAGGGGTGCGGATGCCATCACTAAAGCCCTTTGACCATACATAAACCCAATCCTGTGCCAACCACTCCTCAACCGCTTGCTGAAAGACCGGCGACCGCACGGTGAAGAACTGTGCGCCGTGGTCAGCCACGCCGCCCGCGATACGACGTGTCGCCAAGCGCCCGCCAACGCTGCGCCCCTTGTCCACCAGCGTGACACGAAGCCCCGCGCGAATGAGCTTCTGCGCCGCGACCAAACCGCTGAGTCCTGCGCCGATAATCAGCACATCCGATGTATGTTCAGCCATATTTATGCTCACACCTATCAATCATGATACGAAGCCTGTTACCGGTTAATGCGTTTCAGCAGCAGCAGCAGACCGCCAATACCGGTCATCATCAGCAGCAGCACAAACGGCACGCCATACGGCGACTCGAACGGCGGCCATGTGTGGATAAAGTTCATGCCATAGAAGCCGCTGACGACGGTGAGGATACCGATAATCAACGTAAGGATGGTGAGGCGCTGCACATTATGGTTGAGCTTATTGGAAACCGACGACATATACAGGTCAATCACTGTTGAGAGCGTATCACGGTAAGTACTGAGCATGTCAGCGATCCACAGAAGATGGTCGGCAACATCCCGCAGGTAATACTGGTTGTTGTTCTGCTCGGTGAAGTTCAGGATGTGCGGCTGGGCGAGCGTACTCAGCATATCACGCTCCGGCCAGACGACGCGCCACATATGCAGCATCATATGTTTGAGTTCGAATAAGCGGTTGAGGTGCTTCTGATCAGGGTTGGCGAGGATGATGTCTTCGAGGTTGCCGATTTCTTCCTCAAACATATCCATGATCGGGAAGTATTGGTCAACCACCACGTCGAGCAGTGTATACAGGACGTAGCTGGTGGTGAAGTTGAACGACTTACCGAGAATATCAAAGCGGCGTTTGACCTCATCAATGGTCGCTTCATGCAGGTTGTGGACGGATACGACGTAATTACGCCCGACGAACAGGTCGATTTCTCGGAAGCTGAGGTCGCTGAAGATGAGGTTATCTGATGTCGGTTTATCCGGCGTGTTGAAGATCGTGATTGAGTTGATGATGAGGAACATATAGCCTTCGTATTCCTCGATCTTCGGACGCTGGCGGTGGTTGCGTGTGTCCTCAATCGCCAGCGGGTGGAACTTGAACACATCGCGCAGGATACGCGCCTCGGCATCGGTGCAGTTGAAAATGTCGACCCAAAAAATATCGGTTTCGGACTTGAGCAGGCTCTCGATTTCGCTGATTTGGGCGATGCGTGTTTCGCCCTTGCTAAAGACTTTAATATCCATGTTCGCCTCTACGAGAAGTTGTCTGTCTAATTTAACCGCATATTCGCGGACTTGGCGATTATTCCGGCGCTCGAACCTCGACCGACTGCAACATCACCACATCCCCCCAGCCGACCGGAGTGCCGCCGCCCGTTTCGAACACCGGCAGCCGTTCCACCGTCGCCCACTTATAGAAGGTGAGTTCAAGGTGATACGAGCCGGGGGCGGTAGCGGTAGAGATCGGTAGGCAGGGCGATAGGTCAACCGTTTCACCCGCCGGATGGCTGCCGAAGCCATTATCCCACTGTGCCGCGTTGAGGTTGCCGGTTATATCGACCAGATGCAGCCCGACGGAGTACGAGTCATCGGTTGCAGTAAGGGTTTGCAGCGCGAGGTCAACACAAAGCTCATTTCCGGCTGTAATCGTAAACCCTTCGTCGGAGGGTAACTGACCCACCAAGCGGACGGTATCCCCAAATTGGTATTGTAGATTGGCCGTGTTATCGCCGTTGAAGTTGTAAAACACCATGTTGCCTAAGCTGCTGCGGTAGCTGATTCCGCGTTCACGGTCAAGCTGCGCGGCGACCTGCCAACTTTTGGTGGTGTTGACCGGCAGCGTAATCCATATCGAGTCGCTGGGTGCGAGTTTATCGACCAGCGCACGAACTTCAGTGGGTGTGTGCAGCCGCCACGACAGGTCAAGCCCGATGCCGCGCCGCAGCCCAAGCTGGCGGTCATAATAGGCGGCGGGGCTGTAAGCAGCGAGGTCGGTGATAGTCGCGTCCAGCGGTTGCCGTGCGGCGATCATACTGCTGATGGTGGATTGCCACGCGGGTTTAGGCGGCCAGATTTCATGATAAATCGTAAGCTGCACAGCGGCAATCCAGATCAACAGAACTACGGTGATAGCTGTGGCTACGTACAGGCTGCGAACGGCACCCAACCGCAGCCATGCGGGAATGTGGATATGCCGCAGCCCGTAGGCCAGCAGCAGCGCCCCGGCGGGCAGCATGGCGATGGCGTAGCGTACCTGATACACCGGCGCGAACCATTGGTTGAGGGCGAGGAGGCCAATTGGCGTGACCAGCAGCCACAGCAGGAGCAGGGTGATTTGGCTGGCGTGCTGGCGCACTCGCGGAACAGCCGTACCCAGCACGAATGGCGCAGCGATTAGCCACCAATTACCACCTGTGACGATCAGTACCAGCGCGGCGACGGTTGCCCAATCGGTCGGCACGGGGATTGCCAGCGGCCCGTTGGGGTTGCTCCGCATCTGGGCGAGGAAAATCGGCAGCCACGGCAGGTAGAACACCAGCGCGGCGACATAGGGCAGGGGCAGCGCGTACCACTTTGGGCGGCGGGTTCGCGGCAGCACTTGGCTGATGAGCGCGTGTAGCAGGTGCGAGAGGATGACCAGCGCTCCGGCGTAATGGGTATACATCAGTAGTGCCATCGACACCGCATAAACGAGGCTGCGCCACAACGAGGGCTTTGCTTGCCAGCGCAGATAGAGCCACGTCGAGAGGGCGGCCAGCGCCATGAGCAGGCTGTACATACGGGCTTCACGGGCGTAGTACACAAAGAAGCTCGCCGAGCCAAGCAGGATGAGCGCGATGATGGCGGTGCGGCGGTCGAACAGGCGTTTACCAACGGCGTAGGTGCTGGCGAGGGCGAGCATGGCGAACAACGCTGACGGCCAGCGCAGCGCCAGTACCGAGTCACCCGTGAAACGACCCAGAACGCCTAATAACAGGAAATAAAGAGGAGGGTGTACATCCGCCTGCACCCGTTGGAGCGTGTCGCGGAGATACGGTGAGCGCACCGCCCACGCCGTCCATGCCTCGTCGTTCCACAGGCTCTCACGCTGCAAGTCGATGGTCGCGATGAAAAACGCGACCACGACCAGAACACTCACGATCAGGATGTTTGAACGGGCGGGTGTGGAGGGCAGGGCGGAAGTCAGCACACGCCGCTACTTATTCGGGTTGGGGTGGGCGACCATATAACCACCAATAGGTTTCCGGTGGATAAACGGGTTGCAGCGCCGCGTCCCACACAAATGGCGCTTCGCGGACGTAGCGGCGTAAACCACTGTCCACACTTTTCGCCGTGTTCCGTACTTCGGTGCTGTCCACATCCGGCGGCAGCGCGGCGAGGATTTCGGCGACGAGCGTGCGGCGCAGCGCTTCTGGATTATAAGCGTTGGCGCACAACTTCGGATCGTCTTTGCACTCGCTCAGGTAGGTTTGCAGGTCGCGCAGTCGGGCTTCGGCCTCGCGCAGCATCTTCTTGCCGTAGGCGACACCCCATTCACCCTGAACCGCTTCGTTCTTCGCGTTGATCTTGTCGAACTGGGCTAACTGCGAGGGGTTCATCTGGTCGCGCAGGGCAGCCAGCCGCCGCAGCCGCAGCAAGATCGAACCGGGGGTCAGCCGTGCCGAGTCGAGGTTGATTTTGCCGTAAAGGTCATTCTCGTAGATGTAGGGGACAAGTGTGTCCACCATCGCTTTGACTTCTTTGAGATCGAGGTCGATTGAATAATTCAGTTCAGCCATTTTGTTACCCCTTTCTAATTGTCCAGTTTAGCGCAATCCGCCAAAACAAAACACCCCTGATGGCAGGGGTGCGGTTTCAAGCGAATGGCAGTATAAACGGTTATGTGCCGACGATGGGTTCGCCGTGCGACGACACGAAAAAGGTTGGGCTGGTCAGCACACGGCGCACCGGACACTTGGTCGAGATTTCGAGCAGGCGTGTCCGCTGGTCATCGGTCAGCTTGTCGCCGTAGAGGGTGATATTTTCGCGGACTTCGTAGACGAACTTCGAGTCGCCTTTGTAGGCGGGATATTCCGCGCCGTTAAAACGCTCCAAGTGCAGTTGGATTTCGATCTTCTCCAGCGGCCATTCTTTGCGGGTGGCGTAGAGCTTGACCGTGATCGCCATGCAGCTCCCTACCGCGCCAAGCAGTTGTTGTTCAGGGTCAGCGCCTGTGCCCGTTCCCCCGTTTTCGACCAATTCATCTGCGTACCATGTGTAATGTTCAGATTCGATGGTGGCACGCAGTCCCTCGTCTAGGGTTACGGTCAAGGCAGCCATTTTTTCTCCTCAAGTGCGGCGTTATATGCTGTAATATTGACACTCATATCGTCTATTTTCTTACAGCCCGCCGCTGATGTCCAGACTAATCCCGTTAATGGCGCGGCTCTCATCCGCTGCCAAAAATAAGATGGCATCCGCGATTTCGTCTGGCTTTACCCACTTGCTGTAGTCGGCGTTTGGGGAACCGGCACGGTTCTGCGGTGTGTCAATGGTGCTGGGAACAACGCCGTTGACGGTGATGCCGTGTTTGCCGAGTTCTGCCGACATGCTTTCCAGCACACGCTGGGCAGCAGCTTTCGATGCCGAATACGCCGCGTGGTTGTTCGTCCCTTTGTAGGCGTTCTTGGCAAGGATAGCGATGATACGCCCGCTCACCTTATTGTCCACCATATGCTTGGCGACACGCCCGCAGCTTACGTATACCGAGCGTGCGTTCAGGTTCATCATCTTATCCCACACGTCCAAGCCGGATTCGTGGACAGGTGTTCCCGCGTTGTAGCCGCCGACGGTGTGTGCCAACACGTTGATCTTGCCGTGGCTGCCTTCAACCTGCTTGACCAGCGCGTCCACACTGGCGGGGTCGGTCACATCGGCCACGCCGACCACGCCGTTGATCTCGGCAGCAATCGCACTCAGTTCGCCTTCACTGCGCCCAACCACGACTACGGTCGCGCCAGCAGCGGCGAAGCGCCGTGCGACTGCCTGCCCGATGTTGCCGCCCGCCCCCGTGACGATGACCACTTTGCCTGAAAAATCGGCTGCCATTTTTCTCATCCTTATCGGTTGATCGCGTCGCTATTGATCCATAGACGGTTCACATTAGCCATTATTACGTGGATTTTGCCGGATGGGATTTACGTCGCGCACAGTTCGACGATCCAACCATCGCTCCAATTATATTTAGCTTGCATCAACCCGGCGACGGCCTCTGCCAACGCTGGCTCGGTTTGACGGTCAACAACACGGGCGCTGCCCTCGTAACGCTGCCCAAGCACCCGGAACGCGATGCGCGGGTTATGGCTGATGTTCCTGACCCAGTGCGCTTTGTCGCCACCGCCGGAAACGAGGTAATAACAGCTTCCGTGCGGCACATACCAGATTTCAATCTCATGTGGGCTGCCGCTTTTCCATCCGGTCGTCGTCAGGTAGAGGTACTCAGGGTTATATATACGTTGTTCAGGCATCGCTCTCACCTCGTCATATGATTTGCGCCATGCTGAAAGTGTAGCCCCGCGCGGCTCGGTGTGCATTGGTCTTTGGGGCAGGTTAGCTGCCTATTCGGACGGCAAAAGGAATCAAAAAGACATCTCGATTAGGGGATGCCTTTGAGATTGTGTGCTGCGCTTACCGAAAACTAGCCACGACCGGTATATGAGCCGTCGCGGGTATCAACCGTAATCGCGTCGCCGACGTTGACGAACAGGGGAACCTGAACGTCCAAACCGGTTTCGGTGGTGGCCTTCTTCATGACCTTCCCGCTGGTATCACCGGCGATCTGCACATCCGACTCGGCGATCTTGAGCGTAACGGTGGTTGGCAGCTTGTAGTCGATTGCCAGACCTTCATAAAGGCGAAGTTCCAGTTCCAAGTTTTCAGTCAGGTAACGGGCATCGTCGCCGAAAAGTTCTTGACCGGCTTCGTACTGTTCGTAGCTTTCCGGGTTCATGAAGTGCAGGTGCATACCATCGGTGTACAGGAACTGCACCTTTTCGGCTTCAACGAAAATGTTATCCAAGCGTTCTTCCACGCCGAACACGCGCTGAATGGTGTTCCCTGTGCGGATGTCCATGAGCGTTGTGTTCATGGATGCCTTACCGCGACCGGGCTTGTTGTATAAGCTCTTAGTGACGCGGTAGAGGTTGTTATCCAACTTCAGCGTCACGCCTGTTTTTAAATCGCCTGCTTCGATCATTGCCGAACTCCTCGAACTCTGCTGTCATCTGGTAGTCAATTTTACTATTCTACCAGACGAATTTTTAAGATTAAATCCTCTGATTTATAAATTTTGCTGCTGCCAGACTTCAACCACCGGATCACCCACCCGCACCACATGGCGGTAACGGCCCCAATCGACCCACGACGCGCCGTATTGCTGTAGGCGTTCGGCGATTTCATTGGCGCACGTTTCGATGAGTGTCTCGGACTGCGGGTTGTAACGCCGGAAGCGCGGCATCACGACCTGCCGCACGCACCCCAACCAATCCAGCGGTGTATTCAAACTGCTGCCCCCAATACGCTCATCAGGGATGTGCAGCGAATAGTGCAGGGTGCGCTCGATGACTTTCCGTACGCCGTCACGGTCGAACACGGGCAGGGCTTGGCGGTAAAGCTGGGGATTATTCACCCATAGGCAGCGTACCCCGTATCCGGCATCGCGAATGATGCGGTCAATGTCGAGGTCGTCCTCCCACAGTGTTTGTTCGGCCTCGCGCCGGATGACACCACACAGGCCAAAAGGAGTCATGCTCATTTTGCCCCAGAAGGCTTGCACCTCGTCACGTTTTATCTTCCACGGGAATAAGGTGTCGCGGCTGAAGGCGGTATTCAACAGGTGGATGATGTCCGGTGGAATATTCGCATCCGGTACGGCTGAGTGCTGATAATACGTATATGGGCTGACAGCGGCGGGTAGACTATTTCGCGCGTGCTGCTGGCTGAACTGTTCGAGCCGCGCGAGTAAGCCTTTACCCCAGACCGCGTCGTGAGCAGGCATCAGCAGGTAGCCGCCGTGACCGAGCAAGCTGCCGAGGTGCAGTGCCGCGTCGATCCGTGCCCAGCGGTCGGTGGTTTGCAACCGCTGCCAGCTTTCTGGCGCGTCCCATTTTAGCTGTTCCGGTGTGTTCCCCGCAGCACGTTTATAGGGCGTGGGGTTGGTGATGATGGTTGCCATCATGACATGCGGATATTCAGCGGCGAAGGGTTGCAGGCTGTCGATGGTGGCTTGGTCGCGGCAGATATAGACGACCGCGTCCTCCTTACCGAGCTGTGCCAACCGCGACCGTAGGGCGTAATCAAACACAATGCGCTCACGCTGGCCTTCAGGTCGCGGGCGGTACATAAACTCGGCGTTGACGTAATGGCGTTCACCGATAGCAGCCGTGAGGTCGGGGAGCGTGTCAAACTCCTGCACAGTGTTTAACGGGGTGGGCGCGGGCGGAACGCGAAGTCGATGTAAACCTTGTTACTGTTCGGCAGTTTGCCATGCGCGAGGACAATCACATACGGTTCTGCGGCCAGCTTTTCCATGAGTTCATCCGCCCGTACCGATTGGAGCATCGACAAGAAAACACTGTAGCTGTTGTCGCTGTGGCTGTGCAGGTCATTCGTGCTGATGCCGGTGCGTATCAAGAGCGCCAATACCGCCTCGTGTTCGCGGCGTTCGTACTCAACGGTTTCCACGGGCTGAACGGGTACTTCTTCAACCTGTGGGGTCTCCAGCAGCGTTTTAAGCCCGATGTGTGCCCGTTTAAACCCTTCCGCGAGGCCGCGCTGGTAAAAGGACTGCTGAATATTACTCATGCCGATCTGCTGCCCCTGCCGTGCGGCTTTTTGGGCTTGTGCTGCCCAGTCGTCGAGCAGCCCTTGCAGTGCGGTACGGAGTTCGTCGTCACTCATGCTTTGTTACCGATATGTTCAATCGCGCCGCGCCCGATAATTTCCAGCGCGGTATCACCGGAGGGCGGTTGCATCAGTCCGGCGCGGGTATCGCGGAAGAAGCGTTCCAGCGGCAGGTCGCGCGTGAGGCTGGTTCCCCCAGCGATTTGCAGCGCCTTATCCGTCACCATATTCGCGGTTTCGGTTGCCATGTGCTTGGCAGCGGCAATTAGCGGGAACAAGCCCTTGCTGCGCTCGTCACCTGTCCATTGGTTAGCAACATCCAGCATCAGCGCCCGTGCCGCCATCAGCGCCACATCAATCTCGCCAATCTGCCGTTGAATCTTGGGCAGGGTGGTGATCGGTTTGCCGAGCGCCGTAGGAATGCGCTCCAACCCGAAGCGGATAACCGCATCCCGCGCGGCGATGGCCGTGCCGAGGTATACCGCGCCCATGACCATTGGGAACCATGCATTCGGTGTTTTCTCGTCACGTTTGCCGCGTTCGAGGATGTTTTCGTCCGGCACGACCACATCCTTGAGGTAAAGATCGTGGCTGTCGCTGGCGCGGAGGCTCAAGCCGTCGCCCCACGTTTCCACCCACTCTACCCCCGGCGCGTCACCTTGAACGTACAGCACGCCCGCGTCGTCGCCAATCATCAGCCGCAGAACGATATGCGTCAGGTGCTTGCCACCGGTCGTCCATGTCTTATGCCCGTTGACCAGCCAACTACCATCCGCTTGCTGCACGGCTTGGCTTTCAAATGCGCCCCCGCGTGATGGGCTGCCGAGCGTCGGTTCACTGGCTGCGGTGTTGAACACGCATCCTGCCACCGCAGCACGGCTCAGGCGTTCAAAGGCGGCTTCCGGCCACGGGCGGTTCTCGCTGACGTTGCCGAACATATGCATCTGCATTCCGGCGACCATCGCGCTCGACGTGCTGCCCTGCGCCAGTTCAAGCTGCGCGGCAACGCAGTCTCGCAGCGGCAAGCCCATGCCGCCATATTCCCGTGGGACACTCATGGTGAGGTAGCCGGAGTCTTTGAGCGCCTGCACATCGGCGGCGGGGAGTTTGGCTTCTCGGTCGGCTTCTTCCGCGCGGGTGGCAAAGTCTGCTGCAAGCTGGCGAGCGAGGGCGGTGATGTCGGTCGTTGTGGTCGGTTGCATAGTCTCACGTTATCGGATATTGAACGATCAGCCACGGATAGTAAGGCAAAGGTTACATTACTTCTTTACCACGACTTGCACTTTGCCGGGGCCATGCACGCCGTAGATGAGTTCCATCTCGATGTCGGCGGTTTTGCTCGGCCCGCTGATGAAGCAGGTGTTAGCACGGTTCCACAAGCCGTCTAAACCCTGCTCCCGCTGCCATGCGACCCAATCTTCCATGCGCGGCACAATCTGGTCGAGCGTCAGTACCGCGATATGCACGGGCGCGAGTACGGTTGGCAGGCGGCCTTTCCCCGCGCCGGTACTGACGACCATCGTGCCGGTTGCGGCGATGGCGAGGTCAATCCCTGTTAAACCCACCTGCGCGTCACGGATGGTTTCCAGCGTTTCCTGCCGGAACTCGTCGTGCATCTGCGGCTGGTGGATGGTGATCTTGTTTTCCTTAACCGCGCCTTCCAGATACTGCACCGGAATATGCTTGAAATCCCACGCCAGCACGTCAGTCGTGTTGTGCGACTTCAGCAGTTCGATCACCTTGTCACATGCGGCCTCATCTCCCTCCACAATAAAGATCTCGGCGTGGAGTTCCTGCACGATCCGCGCGAACTGGTTGAGCAGCCCTTCTGGCGATAAATCCTCGACGTTGGCGACTGGCTTATAGGCTTTCGGTCGCGGCGGCGCGTCAGGGAACGGCTTCTGCTGTGCGCGGAGCTTGTTGAGTATCATGTCGCGTGAGGAGGTCATAATGTTTGCCCTAGGCTGAATAGTTTATCCTGCTCGTTCAGGTATTTTAACCTTATATCGAACCGATTGGTAATCGGTGGTTGTACTTGGAACATTAGATACTGTGATGATAAAGTGGTCAAGCGAATAAACTTCATCAATGTTGATGCGATAGTTATCGGCATTAACGTCTTGAATAACAGGGATAGTGCGGCCAGCTTCAATATTGTACAAGCTCATGCGTGTTGATTGTTGGTAGCCATCAGTCCATCTTACTAAGTAATGTCCGATCTGGTACGCGACATGATCTATTAGAGGCTTTTTAATATATTTTTCGCCATCAAAGGTGAATATGCTGGCTAACCCATCTTGCTCTTCGGTATATCCAATGGCAAGGAATCTATTTTGATCGAGTGGTTGAATAGTTGATAAAAGCTCTTGACCATCCCAATAAGCACTCCAAAGGGCTGGTACTTCAAATAACACTTTCTGTGCAACCAAGTCTACATAAGCTAATCGCAAAGGCGAGGAATAAAGATCCCAGAATTCAGAGGGAATATCATGTGCGCGGTTAATAATGCCATTATTGCCGAGTGTCAAAATCGCGAACTGCTCATCTTCAGATACCCATTCGACAGACTCGATTTCGCCGGAATAGAGATCTTTTCGTTCACGGGTTAGTGCGTTGTACCGGACAAGTGTTGCAACTGACGGAGGACCAATTTCCATATTAGGTATGTCGCGGTAATATGCAGTCTCACTGAGTTCGCCGATTTCAGGTTGGCACATCGTCCCCAAATCATGAATAATGCTCTTCCGTTCTTTGACCATATACACAGACCATGAACAATTAAATGGGCTGTTATATCCCACTGATCCATGTACATATTCATAACGGGGTAGATCATCGTAATAGTCGAGGATGGTACCTGATTCGCTGAATGCGTATTCTAGATTTTGTGATTTTGTTACGTCTGCGATATAGAACGACTCAAGAGATGAATCAGACATCATTCGGGTATAAAGCATCACCTGTGTTCCAACCCAGTTCGAGAAATGCATAATTTCATCCGATTGAAAATCACCTAGCCGCCTCAACTGCTGATGCACAATGTCGTAGCTATATACGAATGTCTGATAGGGAAGTGGAGGATTAGACTTGGCAAAAAGTGCGACCCATTGCTCATCCGGTGATGTTGAAGGCTGTATCGGACTATTAAGATAAACATCATCAATGAGCCACGTCATATCATCGGGCAGTGGGGCGCTTACGTTACCCGTTGTACTTTCACATAAATAAACTTTGCCCTCAGGCTGATCTTCATAAAGTACCCACGGCAGATTTAGAGCACTTTGAATCGAAATCAGCTGCTGTTGACCACATTTTGCAATGTAGCGTTCAAAAGATTTTGTTTGCAGATCAAGCGACCATACCCATCGAATACCTGAAGTCTCAGTGACTACAAGCCATAAAACCCCATCAATAATCTCACTAGAACGAACGTCCCTGAAAGCTTCCACAAAAGAGAACTGTTCAACGTGACCTGTTTCTTGTGATCGAATCGAAATCAAGCGTTTGCTGTTATCAACGGTATTGACTGGCGAAAAGGGAGGGATCTCTATTGCCTCAATCCCCGCCTCGAATATGTCATTCGGGTCAGGCGGCCACGGGGCAGGTGTCGCGTCTTGCGCCGCCGCCGACAGTGGGGCAAAAAGCAGCAAGCTGGTGATGACCCATAACAAAAGATACTGGTGCATGATTAAGCGTTTTACCACAGGAAAATTCTAATAAACGTTATGACGCTGTGAGTTACTGGTTGTCGAGAATGCGAACGTGATACGTCATCGTTAACCGCTTGTCATATGATTCGTCGAAACGGATTGTTGAATTAATCACGAACTCGTCCTGACCAACCCATTCTAAAGAAGGTGAATAGGGTGGAAACCCTTGTGGAAATATGGCTAATTGTTGACGTTCGCCACTCAGTAAATTGACAAGTTCGAGAGTGCTATCTTCATTCCAGATGAGTACGTGATGTTTGTCGGGTGATGGTTCAACTCTACCTTTTATTCGGCTGATTTCTGTTAGGCCAGTTTCGCCCAATGAGAATGCAACTGCTTCGGTTGCCGACTGTATATAGAAATGATTGTCATCAATCCAATATAATTCGCTTATGATGCCGTTCACCGCACCACCGAATGTTTCATTTGTAGGCGGATAAACCCATTTTTGAAGTTCGAGATTATAAAACCCTACCCGCGAACTTTGAACCAGATGTGCATCGTAATAAAAGGGATCAAGCTCTTGTACTGGAGGATAGCCTGTAGGATTTTCCTTAAAATTAGGCCGTAGTTCGGGAAATGTACCGTCATTCAAGATCAAAAAGGCGTAGCGTCCGTCCGGCGAAACGCTTTCCAATGCAACTAATTCGTCAAGTCGAACCAACTCCGTTTTCAAACGTTCATTCACATCAAATCGGTATATGCTCAAGCCTGATTTTGCCATATTGTCGGGGTAACTTGCGTAATAGTATGACTCGTCTACGCGCAAAACATGCCCGTAACAATCTTGACCTAATTCATAGGTGGCAATCAGCTTGCTTGAAAGGTCAAAGGTGGTTATTTCGCAATCAGGATAGTCGCCATAGAGGTCAGCACGATGCAATATTTCATAGTAGGTTTGCAAATATTCGTAACGCGGTGGATTATCAAATAAGTCTGCTCTCCCTTCCAATTCTTTGAGACTATTCGGCACTCTTAGGTCAAAGTAATAATAAAGTTTCTGGGACCATTCCGGCATTCCAGCGCTGTACCATATCCCCTCTGTTGGGTTAATCCATTGTTCGAGTCGGAAATATTCTTCGCGGTATAGCTCGCCGATGAAGATCATTTCATGGGTCGGAACGTGATACGAATGCATTTGCAATAACTTACTTCCGTTACGATCACCCGACCGTCCGAATAAAATCAACCATTCAGCGTTAGGGGACTCAGCAATGTTTAGCCACACCAGATCATTGGGTAGCAAATATTCGGATTGTCCCGTTTCGCTGAAGCATAGTCCAATCCGGTTTAGCTTCTCATCCTTATGGAAAACCCAATGCGGTTGGGTAGTTTCGTCAGGTCTATCAAGATAATCCTTGCAGGCATTTTCATAGCGCGAGAATATGCCACTTGCAGTATCAAGCCACCACAGTACCCGTTGATCAGTTGTGCCTCCAATCTCTTTAACCGTAAGAGTGATTGTGCTGTCAGGATTTACTTTAGAAATGAGCACATCCTCAAATTCCTCTGGATAATCAAACGAAGCCCACGTTCCTTCGTCATCTAAGTAAGTCCACAACTCGCGTTCTAAATCATTCCCATATGCATACTCAATATTCGAATCAAGTACCTCAACCGCGTCTGTAAATATCTCGCTGTTGTCTGGTACGACCATCATTTCTTGAGCAGATACCGGATTTTGTAAAACGAGTATTAGCCCGACGAAAAATGGCAGTTTAATGTTGATAGTGGGGGTAAATTTCATAATCGCAACGCCTGTATGAGTATGGATATTCCTAATCTTAAGTATAGAAGGAATATCCATTTTCTCAGGCATTGAGTTGTTGTCGCGTAGGGGAATGAACGGCAAACCGCGCTTTTACTTCCGGCTGAGTACCCAGATGCGAGGGTGTAAACCGCCCACCGTCACTCGTAAGTTCTGGTCGATCTTCCAGATTTCTGAGCCTTCAAGCAGGCTGTCCAGCAGCCGAACCTCGTGCGAGACCAGCACCAGCCGCCCACCCGGTTTCAGCAGCCGCGCCGCTTCCCGCAACATGCCGGGGTACAAGTTCAGGTTATCATCGTGGCTGCCCACCAACTGCCCGAACGGCAAATCCGCCGTGATGACATCCACACTCTTGGCAGCCAGCGGCAAATCGGTAATGTTTCCCTGCCGCCGCTTGATGACCTCGCTGTAACCTGCCGCCTCGATGTTCTTGCCCGCGCATTCTAACGCGGTGACATCTTGGTCATAGCCGACGATGCTCTGCACCTCGCCCGCCGCCATCCGCTCGATGAGCAGCGTACCGGAACCGCAGCCCATATTCAGGTACACATCCTCCGGCGTGGGTCGGCTGAGGATGTTCATCGCGTAAGCCACCGGCGCGTTGAGCGCCCCTTCGCGGTTGCACACGCGCCACGCGCGGGTCGCCTGTGGGCGCGGGCTGAGGCGCACCAGCGTTTCCCACCCCTCGCCACCTGCCGCCTTCCGCACACGGATCAGCAGGTCGCCTTCCTCGTCGCCAATCGCGAGGCCGGTTTTCGCCGCCAGTTCTTCCTTCAGCCGCGTCATCACCGATGAGTCCGACCCCGCCGCGCTGATGTACAGCGTCCGGTAAGAATCCGCCGGTGCGAGGTCACGCGCCGTGCTAATGTCCTTGAGCAGCTTCTTGAAGTGTTCGTCGCCCAGCAAGGCTTTCGGGCGCGGCACATTGAACTGCTGCACGAAGTAAACCGCTTGCACCGTTCGCAGCTTGAGCAGTTGGAACGGGTTGCCGATGAACTGGAAGCGCAGCGCCCCCGTGCGGGCTGGCGTGTTCGCCCGTTCAATGCGGTCGTCAAAGGTTGTTTTCATCTCGCGCCACGCCAACCCCTCTAACCCTTCCGAGACATCCGCTTCGTACTCATGTACGGGGATGCTCGCCGGAATCGGGGCGGGCTGCTTGGGGCGTTCGTTCGTTCGTCGTTTACTGATTTCAAATCTCCATCATGAATAATGATCAGATGCACAGCTTATCTTGAGCCTAACTTCTCTGTGTCCTCTGTGCCTCTGTGGTGAATCGCATTTGTATTGCTTCCCTCTTGGCGTTCTTGGCGACTTGGCGGTTAATCTTTTGTCTTTCTCTGCGGTTTAAATCTCTGTGTCTTTCCGGTTCTTGCGCCACCAATCGTGGAACGACTGGTCAGCGAACGATGGGAAGTCTCGGAAATCCGTCCATCCACTGAGCGGGTAGGGCAGGTTGTTCAGCTTGTCCTCACCCACCGCTTTCGCAATCGTTCGCGTGGCGACGCTGGCCGCTTTCCCACCGAGTTCGTACAGCAGCGGGTGCGTATTGCCAAAGTTCCAACTCTTAAGCGCCACTTTCCAGATGGTCTCCTGCTCGTGTTCGAGGTCATGCCGCAGCATCAGCAGCATGTCAGGGATGTTGATGTCCACCGGGCACGCTTGCTTGCACGCCCCGCACAAACTGCTCGCGAAAGGCAGTTGCTCGGCATTCTCCTTGCCTTGCAGCAGCGGCGTGATGATCGCCCCGATTGGCCCCGAATACACCGAGCCGTACGTGTGCCCGCCGACGTGCTGGTAGACCGGGCAGGCGTTCAAACACGCGCCGCAGCGGATACACGCCAGTGCCTCAGTATACGACGTGCCATAGATATTGCTGCGTCCGTTGTCCAGTAGGATTAGATAAAATTCTTCCGGCCCATCCGGTTCTTCTGACTGCGCGGGTCCGCTGAACGTGTTGACATAGGTCGTCATGCGGTGTCCAGTCGCGCTGCGTGGCAGGAGCTGTACCAGCGTAGCGAAGTCCTCCCACGTCGGCACGATCTTCTCGATGCCCACCACCGCGATATGCACCGGCGGCATCCCCGTCGAAAGGCGGCCGTTGCCCTCGTTGGTCACAATCGCCACTGTGCCGGTTTCGGCGATCATGAAATTCCCGCCGCTCATGCCGAAGTCCGCGCTCAGGAATTCCTCGCGCAGCAGCTTGCGGGCGAAGGCAGTCATCTCTTTCGCCTCATCGGTCGGTTCCATATCCAGCTTGTCGATGAACAGGTCGCGCACCTGCTCTTTGGTCATGTGCATCACCGGCATGACGATGTGGCTGGGGTGGCTCTCGTTCACCTGCACGATGTACTCGCCGAGGTCGGTTTCCACCATTTTGATGCCGTTAGCTTCGAGTATGGGCAGCAAGCCGATTTCCTCGGTTGCCATGCTTTTGCTTTTCACACCGCGCTTGAGGTTGTGCCGCTTGCAAATGTCAATAACGTGCTGGTTGGCTTCTGCCGCATCCTTCGCCCACAGCACATGCCCGCCGTGCTGGATCACGTTCCGTTCCATCTGTTCGAGTAAATCCGGTAAATCCGCCAGCGCCCGCAGCTTCGCCCCGCGCCCCTGTTGGCGCAGTTCCTTCGCCTCGACTTCTGCCATCACCTGCCGCCGCCGACCGTCAGCGTTGCCCGTGCCGCGTCGCAGCGCCGTCGCCAGTTGAATATCTTCCAGCGCGATAACGGCGTGTTCGGTAAATTTATTGGGGTTTAACTCGGTTGTCATTATCTTTTCCCAATGAGTTTATTTGTTGGTGTCTATTCTAGCGCCCCAAACGTCCTGCCGCTAATTGGAATCAAAAACGGAGACGTGCGTCCCCGTTAGGTGGTGTGGGCGATGAGGGGCTCGAACCCCCGACCTCACGGATGTGAACCGTGCGCTCTAACCAGCTGAGCTAATCGCCCGTGTGAGCGTTGAAAAAACCAGCCTGCGCTGGTTCGTTCCGCTGCTTGGGCAATAGAGGACTCGAACCTCTAACCCCTCCCACGTCAAAGGAGTGCTCTGCCAATTGAGCTAATTGCCCTGATGAAATCGAGTATACAACATTTCGGTTGCTTTGCAAGAGTCATTCCCCCTTGTTCGTAGGTTGTTGCATCGCAATCCGTTCTTCGATACTGGCAATAAAGGGAGCGATGTGTGCCGAGTCTGCTTCGCCCAGCGCCGTTTCCAGCCGTCTCAGCGTATCCAGCAGGCTTTCAAACACGTAGGGCGAGTCTTTCGGCGCGATTTCCAGCACCGATTCCAGAACCGGCTTGGCTTCTTCAGTCTTGCCCAGTGCCAGCTGTGCCGTCAGCAGGTCAGCGTACGCCCAATAATTATCCACATCGGCTTGCACCTCGCCGAATGCCAACTGCTCGACACGTACGTACGTCTTGAGCATTTCCTCTTTGTTCTGCTTGTGTAGATACAACAGCGCCAGATTGCTGAACGCATACGAGGACTTGGGTGTGATCTTTGAGGCGCGTTCGTAAGCCGCAATCGCTTGGTCGATCTGCCCACGACGGCGGTATAACCCACCGAGCGAACCCCACCATGACTCGTTGTCGTCGTCCACCAGCTTATCGCTGATTTTCAGCGCCTTGAGCAAGTGTTCTTCCGCCATGTTTTGGATCTGGTCACGGTCGATCCCCGGCTGCATCTTTTCGCCCATGCGCCGGTAAACATAACCGAGCGCCGCCAGCGCCGGAGCAAAATCGTTTTCGATACGCAGCGCCGCGTTGAGGTGGTATTCGGCTTTTTCGAGGTTGCCGGACTGCACATAAACATAACCCGCGCGGTAGTGCGTAATCAGGTTGTAGGGGTCAAGTTCCAGTGCGCGGTTGTAGGTGTTCAGCGCCCCTTGGAAGTCCTGCGACCGGTACTGCCGTTCACCTAAGGTCAGCAGCGATACAGCGAGGTTGGCGTTTGCGGTTTCCTGCCGCTGCCTCGCGCTGCTGGCCTCCAACTCTTGTCGCACTTTCGTCAGTTGATCTTGCTTCTCTTGAATTTCGCGCTCGAACCGTTCTTTCGCTTCAGTAAGTTCTTTCTGGGCGGCGTTCAACCGGTTAAAGCCGAGATAACCAGCGGCAATCGCGAGAACGGGGCCAGCGATACCGAAGATGGCGAAAATCGTTTGCGTGACGTTCTGGAACATGCCCAGCAGAGTATTCGAGATTTCAAGCTGTCGTGACGCTTCATCCCGTGCGTCATCGGCGTAAACCCGTGCGTCCTCGGCTGCCCGCTGCGCGTCCGCGAGGCTGTTCGAAATCTCTGTAGCTTGTGCTTCGAGCGCGGCGGTATCAGCCGGTGGAGCAGGTTCGTCAGTCGCTTCTTGCGCCAGCGCGGTTGAAACGATCAGCATCAGTAAAAGTGCGGTTAGAAGTGTCGCAATTCGTTTCATCAGCGTGTCCTTCGTTTACCTGTTCTGTACAGGTAGAATGATTGTGCTAAACTGGTGCCACCGTTCACACTAAACGATGAGTTCCGCATGACGTTTCAAAAAGACTTACTCGCATGGTATGACCTTCATGCCGCCCCGCTGCCGTGGCGCGAAAACCACGATGCTTACCGTGTGTGGCTCTCGGAAATTATGCTTCAACAAACGCAGGTTGAAACCGTTATTCCGTATTTCGCCCGTTTTCTGGAAGCGTTCCCTACGGTGCATGATCTGGCTGCCGCCCCGTTGGATCAAGTGCTGAAGCTCTGGGAAGGCTTAGGTTATTATAGCCGCGCCCGTAATTTACACCAAGCGGCGGTACAGGTTTCACAGGCGCTAAATGGTCAGTTCCCGCAGACGGTTGATGGCCTCTTGGCGCTCCCCGGTATCGGTCGTTATACGGCTGGCGCGATTTTGAGCATCGCCTTCGGTCAGGTCGCGCCGCTGCTCGATGGCAACGTCATTCGTGTGTTCGCCCGCTTGACCGACCTCTCAGCCGATGTGACCGAACCGAAAGTCAAGGATGACTTGTGGAAGCTGGCGGAAGAATGGCTCGACCACGACCGCCCCGGTGACTACAACCAATCCCTGATGGAACTTGGTCGCGTGGTTTGTAAACCGCGTTCGCCAGTCTGTTCGGAATGTCCCATCAGCCAGTATTGCAAAGCCTTCGCCAACGGTACGCAGAACGAGCGCCCCGTGAAGAAGCCTAAAGCTGCGACCCCCCATTATGACGTGGCAGCCGGCATGGTCTGGAACGAGGCGGGGCAGGTGTTGATCGCCCAGCGCCCACTCGACGGTTTGCTCGGCGGCTTATGGGAATTCCCCGGTGGCAAACAGGAAAGCGGCGAAACCTTACCCGAATGCCTACAGCGTGAACTCCGTGAAGAACTTGCGATTGAGGTGGAAGTCGGTGAGCTGTTCACAGTCGTTCAGCATGGTTTCACTCATTTTAAGATAACCCTTCACGCCTTCACCTGCCGCTACCTCAGCGGTGAGCCGCAGGCGATTGGTGTGCGCGACTTTGCGTGGGTCACACCGGCGGAACTCAGCCGTTACAGCTTTGGCAAAGCCGACCGCCAAGTCATCGAACACCTCACCGCGCGGGGGCAAATGCTGTTCTAAAAAAGGACACTAAAGTTTGTAAATTCAAACCCAAAGTGCTTGACTCGATGATACAAATGTTCTATCCTGTAATTGGTGGTAGCTCTAAAGCATCCAATTTGGTTTAGAAATAGCGCACAGCCTACCTGCTCTCCCTACGAAACCACATTCTCGCCGTGTGTAGGGACGCGAGACAGCGCGTCCGCGCCACCAACCACAATTCTCGTCTTTTCGTAGGGGAGGGGCTGAGACCCTCCCGCTTTCACACCTAAATGTCACTAAATGACATTTCCGACACTGACGACACTGACGACATTTGCGACACAAAAACGTTGTAACAACAGCATCAACAGCATCATTTCTCGGTCAAATGTTGAGAATAACGAGAATCACAATTGCGATATTTGCAACAATTGCAACATTTAAAACATTTCAGGTCTCTAACGCCTAACTATAAACGGTCAACTTCTGTATCGCTTTTGTTGCTTGTTCCGCATATTGTGCTTGGAGAGACAATGGGTGCCTTGTATTGGCCTTTGACTGATGACTAATGACTGTCGACTATAGACTACTTTTGCCGCAAACATGGCAGCGGCAGTCCCATCGCCATTGTTGCAGCATCTCTAGCCGAGTATCCCGCTGAATCTGCACTCAGAATGCCAAAAATGCACGGTGAAATTGCAGAAATTGCAGAATTTTGTGAAGATTCGGCAAAACGCTCCCTCACTGCCGCCGTTAAACCCATTTTCGCACTTGCAGTTTTTGCGGAATTTGCGACTTTAGAAGTCCTTTAGGGCAGATTTTGGAAATCAAAAGCGATGGACGTTTGCCCACCGCTTACTTTGAACCTTAGACATTTAACCGTGAGGTTTACCGCACCGTAAATGTACAGCTTCCGGTTTCGCTTGGCTTGCTCGTGCCGGGGCCGAACATATCGTAACCGTCGGTGATCTGCGCGTTCCACGTCACGCTGTAGCTGATCGTATGCTGACCCGCAGGGAGAGGATCGGACGGCACATACCAGAAGATGTAGTAATTACCATCGTTGCCCTGCCGGACGGTACTGGCAAACTCACGCCAGTTATCCAACTGCTTTCCGTCGAGCTTCACGTCATAGACCACGTTGTCCAAATGCTGCTGCATCAGTGTGCGGTCTTTCACGTACCAGCTCCAGAACACGTCGATGGTCGCGCCCGCCGTCAGAGTCGTCGGGGCAGGTCGCCCGAACGCACGGTTATCACAGTATGCCAGTACATCGACACCCGTTTGCGAACCGCTGGTGCCTTCCGTACCACTGCCGCCGGTCGTGCTGCCGCTGCCTGTGGGGGTGAAGGTGATCCCAACAAACGGAACGGCTGGTGTGGCGGTATCCGCGCCCAGCGGCGTGAAGCTCGGCGTAATCGTGGGCAGTGCCATCGCGGTCGCCGTTTGCTCAATCGCGTTCACGTCGATCACGGGCAGCGGGGGCAATGTCGCGTCACCGGACACGGTGCTGGTCGCGGCGCTGGCGCTCCCGACTTCGGTCGGCGTAACCACCGAGCGCGGCGGGGTCGGTGTAATCGTCCCACCACCCAGTACGGCTGTCGGCAGGAGTGTTCCCTGTGCCAGCGCGGTTAAATCCGGCGGTTGGGTAGCGGTTGGAAAGCCGGTCGGCATCGGGTTCAAGCGCACCAATTCGGCAGCAATCCAGCCTTCGCGCCCGTCTTCCATGCGAATGTTGAACCACTTGCCGTCAGGGCTGGTCGCCAGCACCTGTACACCTGTTCCCGGTGTCAGCGCTACAATGGCGTTCGAACCGACGCTCGGCCCTTGGCGCACGTTCACCGTTTGCAGGGAGGTGACGATGCCGGTTTGTACCGGAGTCGCGCTGGCCGTAGGTGTGTCGCTCGGTGTCGGTGAAATCGGTGTCTCGGAAGGGGTTAGGGTGAAGGTCGGCAGCGGTGTGCGCGAAGGCACAGGCGTTGCCGTAAAGCGCGGTGTCAGTGTCACCAGCGGGGCGAGTGTATCCGTCGGCACGCCGCTTACACTTTGTTCGCTGGGCGTGTTCGTCGTACAGGCCGCCACCAGAATGGTGAGACTTCCGATAACCGTTAATAGTCGTGAATTGAAGCTGTATGTTCCCAAACGCATAGATCAACCACTTTACTCTTTTAGACCCCTCACAATTTAGCAGTAAAATACGGATAACGCAAAGTGTAATGACTAGCGTAGGTCAATCGTCAGAATTTCCTTGACAGCTTTTCGTAAACACGCTACCCTAAATACGTCTTAAACAGGAGCAGTTCCGTGAACTTACGAATGACTGGCATGATGACTATGGGTATGATGACTACTCGGCACATAAGTGCAAGAGGGGTTTTCCGTCTGTCCTGAGCCAGCCAGTTAAGGTGTGCAAACAGAAGCGTGTGGGAAACCCCCACACGCTTTTTTTATTCAATCTACCAAGGATCATCTGTAATGAAGACCATCACCATGAAGTTTGGAGGGACCTCGGTTGGCAGTCCCGAAGCCATCGCCAACGTCGTCAACATCGTGAAAGTGTGTCGCGAAGAAGGTAATCGGGTTATCGTGGTGGTGTCTGCCATGTCCGGCGTAACCGACCAACTGCTGAATTCCGCCAAGATGGCGGCCTCCGGCAATAAGTGGGGTTATCTTTCCACCTCCGAGAAGCTGCGTGACCGCCACGAGGACACGCTGAATCTCCTCGTGCCGCCCGGTTCCGTCCGCGAAAAAACCTTCAGCCAGATCAAATCCTTGCTCGAAGAATATGTCGAAATCTGCCACGCCGTTAGTATCCTTGGTGAAGAAACCCCCCGCATCTCCGACTCGATTGTCGCTTATGGCGAACGCCTGAGCAGCCGGATTGTCGCCGCTGCCTTAAAGGCTCAGAGTGTCGAAGCCGCAGCTTTCGACGCGGGTGATTTCATTGTGACCGATGACCGCTTTCAGTCGGCCTCCCCACTCTGGGACGAAACGCAGGCGCGTATCGACGGTAAGCTCGTTCCCTCATTGGTCGAAGGTGTGACACCGGTCATTACCGGCTTCATCGGCGCAACTCGTACCGGCACCATCACAACGTTGGGGCGCGGTGGCAGCGATTACAGTGGTGCGATCTTCGCGGCTGGCACGAACAGCGATGAACTCGTCATCTGGACGGATGTGGACGGTGTGATGACCACCGACCCGCGTGTGGATAAACGGGCGCGTGTGCTGCCGTATGTGTCGTATCAGGAAGTCGGCGAGTTGGCCTTCTACGGGGCAAAAGTCCTACACCCCAAAACGGTACAGCCTGTCCTCGACAAAGCCATTCCCATCCGCGTTCGCAATACCTTCAATCCCACCTATCCCGGCACACTCATTGGTGAAACAGGTGAGCCATCCGAAACCGTCATCAAAGCTGTAACCAGCATCAAGAAAGTGAGCTTGCTCACCGTCAGCGGTAAAGGTATGATCGGTGTCCCCGGTATCGCCGGACGCACCTTCCACGCGACCGCCAGCGCGGGTGCCAGTATCCTCATGATCTCGCAGTCGTCCTCCGAGCAGAGCTTCTGCTTCCTCGTGACGGATGGCACGGCTGACGCGGTGAAAGAGTCGATTGAAATTCAGCTCGCCTCGGAGATCGCCACCCGTGACATCGACCGTGTGGACATCCGTAGTGATGTGGTCATCATCACCGCCGTGGGCGCGGGCATGAGCGGAACCCCCGGTGTCGCGGGGCGCGTATTCTCGACGATGGGTAACAATCGCATCAATGTGGTGGCGATTGCTCAAGGGTCGTCTGAATGCAGCATCTCGTTCGTGGTTGCCGAAGCTGACCTTGAACGTGCCGTAATTGCCCTGCATGATCTCGCGCTGGAATCGGTTCCGGCTTAATGGATGGACAGAAGCCGCGCATGTTGACGCTGCCCGTCGAGCCGATGATCGTGGAACCGGTGACGCTGGAAGGGCAGTCCGTTCGCCTTGAGCCGCTCTCCCATGACCATTACGCTGACCTGTGCGAAAACGTGATGGGCGATGATATTTGGCGCTGGATTTTCTATCCGGTAAAGACGACGGACGAGATGCACGGGTTCATCGAAACAGCCTTGGCATATGCCGCGCAGGGCGGTGTCTTGCCATTCGCCACCATCTATGAGAATCGTGTCGTGGGGACAACCCGCTATCTGAATATCGATAAGACGCATCACACGATTGAGATTGGTACGACGGTTATCGGCAAGCCGTGGCAGCGTACGGTGGTGAATACGGAAGCTAAATACCTGATGCTTCGCCACGCATTTGAAGTCTTGGGCTGCCTCCGTGTGCAATTTCACACCGACGAACTGAACACGGCCTCCCGAAACGCGATTGCTCGGTTGGGCGCACAACAAGACGGCATCATTCGGAACCACCGGATTTGTTTGGATGGGCGCGTTCGGAATACAGTCCTATTTAGCATTACAGATATGGAATGGCTGGCGGTCAAGAAGAACCTTGAGGGGAAACTGTCTCAATCAAATCCGGTGGAAAATTGACGAACCCTTCTTTGGTTAATGAGAAGGGTTCGTTCTTTTTTGCCTATCAGAGTTTCAGGACAGCTTGTAAGCCGGAGAGCAGCGTTTCGAGGTCGTTGGACGTGTTATAGGCTTGGAAGGAGACGCGCACCGCTTTCCACCCGTTCCAGTCGATTTGCGGAATTTCGATCTTGAACTCGTCCCAGAGGCGCTTCTTAATCTCATTGACATCGCTATCCGCCGGTATCGGACACATCACCATCTGCGAGAACCATTCGGTGCTGTCCGGCGAAACCGGTTCGACACCGGTCATGGCGTTGATCTGCTTCCGCGCCTCGCGGGCGAGTTCGTGGCAGGTCGCCCGTACTTGATCCCAATTGTTGTCCTCAAAGAACTTAATCGCTGCGGGAACGCTCAAGAATGCCGAAATATCCCGCGTCCCCTGCCATTGGTTTTTTACCACGAAGGACGGGTCTGTCCAACCGTGGCTGATGACCAGCGGCTCGACCATATCCTGCTTGTCCTTCCGTGCATGGAAGAACGCGCAGCCCTTCGGGGCGCACAACCACTTATGCAGGTTGCCGGAATAGAAGTCGGCATCAATATCCGTCAAATCGAGCGGGATTTGACCCGGCACGTGTGCGCCATCCACTATCGACAGGATACCCGCTTCACGCGCACGGCGGCAGATTTCCTTCACTGGGAAAATGAGCGCGGTCGGCGAGGTGATATGGCTGATGTAAATAACCTTCGTCTTGGGGGTTACACCCTTCCAAAAGTCTTCCACGAAGGCTTCATGGGTGGTCACCGGCAGCGGCATGGGGTAGTTGATGTACTTCGCGCCGGTTTTCTGGCAGACGAACGCCCATGTATTGTTGAGTGCGCCGTACTCGTGGTTGGTCGTTAGGATTTCGTCACCCGGTTCCAACTTCAGTGACCGGATGATGGTGTTGAGGCCGAGTGTCGCATTTGGCACGAACACCAGATCGTCCTTATCCGCGTTCAGGAATTTACCGAGCGCTTCCTTAGCCCCGGTAATCATGGCATCGTGCTGCCGCCCAAGGAACTCGACTGGCTGCCATTCCAATTCGCGCTGGAACTGCTGGTAGACATCAAATACCGGTTTAGGGCAGGCACCGAATGAACCATGATTGAGATACGTAACGGACGGGTCAAGCAGAAATTGATCTTTGAGTGTCGTCACTGTGTTTTTTCCATGATGAGCAGGTGAGATAAACCGAACAGGTCAAACGGTGTGCCTTCGAAACGGTACAGCGTATCCCGCACCACGCGCCCCGTATTGCCCAGCCGCGCGATGATGTTATCGTAACCGCCGTAGATGCGCTGGTGGGCGACGAGCTTCACCGGACAGCCATCGAACAACCCCCGCAGCCCATGCGCGGTATACGCCCGAACATGCGGCGCGAGGCGGTTGCGTAGAACGTCTGGCAGGTAGTTGATGAGCGGTGTATTGCCGAAATGATACTGACCCCGCCAATAATGACCATGTGTTTCGAATGGGTACCACCGATTGGGTACGAAAATGATAACCCGACCACCGGGCTTGAGGACACGTACCATTTCCTGAATGGACTTACGGTCGTCCAGTACATGCTCCAAGACCTCGTGGGAAAGGATTGTGTCGAACAGGTTGTCAGCGTAGGGCAGGCTCTCGGCGGCGGAAACGAGCGCGTGCGGGGTTTCGACCTGCGCCTCGCGCACACGGTCGGCCTCGATGTCGAACGCTTCGACGTTGGGGGTGTAGCGCCGCCGGATTTGCGTGGCATATGTTCCCACCCCGCAGCCAGCGATCAGCACCGCTGCGTTGTCGAGCTTCGTCCATTTTGCGATCATTTGCAGGCGGCGTTCTTGCCCCGCCCGCCAGACAAGACTCGGCACGCCGCGTTCTGCCGCGTGGTCATAGTGTGCAGCCATCGTGATTAGGGATACTCGCTTATTAATTGCCGGACTGCCGCCGGATGCGTTCCAACGCGACGGCTTCCAACTTGGTTGTCTTGCCGGTTGCCTGCCGCATCGCGGAGCTTTGCGCTTTCAGGCTGGTGTTGGAACTCTCAGCGCTTTTAATGGGCACCACCACCGTGATCGACGTGCCTTTGCCCGCAGCGCTCTCCATTCGCAGCGTCCCACCGACCATTTCCGCCCGTTCGCGCAGGTTAATCATACCCAAGTGACCACCGCGTTCCATCGCCTTCTTTTCGGCCTCGGTGGTGTCGAAGCCCACACCGTTATCGCTGATGTTAACCAGCACCACATCCTCTTGTTTATAGACGTTGACAGTAATCATGCTGGCTTTGGCATGTTTACGGGCGTTGCCGACCGCTTCTTCGATGATATAGAAGATCACACCCTGTTGGTGCGAGTCGAGCGCCCGTTCAGCGCTGTTGGCAACCCGTACGGTAACTGGCTGCTCGTAGGCTTCTTTCATTTTATCGGCAAGCTGACCAAGCGCCGCCGTCAACCCCTGATTTTCGAGTACCAGCGGGCGCAGTGTGAACAGCATATGCCGGATTTCTTTAGTCGTCTTCCGCGCGAGGTCTTCAATCTTTCGCAGTTCGTTCGGCACTTCATCAGGGTTACGTTCCAGCAGCTTCTGGATAATGCTCATACGCATCGCAATTGCCGCTACATCTTGGGTTGGGCCGTCGTGCAGATCACGCGCCAGTTTCTTGCGGGCTTCTTCTTCCGCGTCGATCAGCTTGTCGCGCTCATCCAGCAGGTTCTGGTAAAGGTGGGCGTTTTGGAGGGCTATCGTGGCCTGCGAGCCAATCGCGGTCAGCAGTTCGGTGTGTTCGCCGGTGAACGCATCGGGAAAGGGGCTGCCATAAACGGTGATACCGTAGTTGTCGAAGCCCGCCCGCAGCGGAATGCACATCACCGAACGCATCGTCTGGAAGGCCACGAAATTACCCAGTTCAGCGTCTTTGCGAGGGTTGTCACCGAAAACCGGAATGGTTTCTTTAAGCGCTTCACCAATAAAACCATCTAACCCCGGTGTCGCCCGTTGTTCGTCAAGGCGTGTCAAGCCGCGGCTGACGACTACATGCAGTTGGTTATCCGACGAACGGAACAACAAAACCATGCTCACCAGTTTTTCGGGAATTTCACGGTTTTTATCGCGCAAACCCAACCAGCCGACGTTCATCGCCGCTTGCAAGATTTTCTCGTAATTGAGAGTCGAGCTTAGGACGGCAGCCATATCGTAGATCGCTTTGGTGCGGTCTTGCATATCTACAATCTGACGTTCGCGGTTCTTCTTCTCAGCAAGCAGTTGCGCTTCTTGCCCCTTGATCTGCTGTTGCAGGGCATATGTCCAACCGTTCGCAACCACCCCGAACAGCGCAATCACGAATATCGGCACGCGGTCTGCCAGCGCGGCGGCTTGTGCTGGAACCAGCTTGGCAACTTCCGGTCGAATCAGGAACATCACGATGACGATGCCCATCGACTGAATGACCCCCCAACCCACGCGGAGGCGCATCACACTCGTCACGATCAATAAGCTGCCCGTCGCAACGCACACCAGCGTGTCCCCACGGCTGATGTAAATGATGAGCGCCATTAGCAGCCAATCGGAGACGACGAGGATTGGTGGGAGGATGAAGTGAAGTTTAGGGAATATAATCGGGATAATGAGCAGAATGGTACTCATGACACCAATTACGAGCGCGACCGTAACTTCACTTTGGACGTAAGGATTACCGTCTGTGGCACGCAGCGTCGGGAACTCGATGAAAGCCACGATCAGAAGAAAACTGCGTAAGGCGATTAACGCCCAATCTTGCCATACCGGTGTTTTAGTTTGAATTTCCATAGACGACGCTGTGTCTACCAATTCTGGTCTAATGCATAACCGTTACACGTTAAAGTACCATGCGGCTGTTGTTTGTTCAAGTGATGAACAATAGATAATTACATGGTTGCTTACACACATTAATATTCTACTCTTGCGCTGTACTAAAATTGTGTAAACGTTATTGGACAATTCGTGCCAATACCAGAATGAAGCTCCCTTGAGTGTTCGGATTGCCATCGGTGCCGCTGAAACGGCTCGCCCGGATGTAGTACGTGCCGCTTTCCTGTAGGACATATCGTGTGATACGCGCGTTTTGCCCGCCGCCGCTGTCATCATCCTGTGTAAGGATAACTTGCTGGCCGTTCAGCAGGGTTAGGGTCGGGTCAAGATCGCCGTCGCCCCGGTTGAGAGAGAGCGTGATCGCATCACCTTTCGTCCCAAAGAAGGCGAACGTCGTTTCAGGCGTGATTTCGTCAATCCGTCCCGTGATCGTCGTCCCGTAGCTGATGCGCTGCATCCCTTCCGGTACGCCGTCAAACGCATTACCGAGGTTTTGCAGGCCAAGTTTATAGCCGCCTTCGGTCGTCCCCGCCTGCCGATCAGCACGGGTGACGATGACATAATAACGTCCGGCTGCGGGAATGCGGAACTGGTCAATCTTCGCGTTCTGCCCCCCGCCACCATCGTCGTCGCTCACGAGTTCTTGCAAGTTGCTGTCGGCGATAATCACGAACGCATCTAACGAGCCGCTGGAACGGTTG
Source organism: Chloroflexota bacterium (assembly GCA_020161935.1). Lineage (GTDB taxonomy): Bacteria > Chloroflexota > Anaerolineae > Aggregatilineales > Phototrophicaceae > CFX2. Next base: position 28,282 of record JAIUNI010000007.1, on the reverse strand, counting down.
GCCTGCACACTAATCAAGTCGTCCTGCTGGGCATCAAACGCGAAAAACTTCTGCCAATTCTGGTTGGTAATTTCGCTGTCTGCCGTTCCGTTCAGCGGGATCGTCAGCGCGGTCGCGGCTGCGTTGCCGAGGCCGCTGTTATCCGCTTCGGCAACCGTCAGGATATAACGTCCGGTCGATGTTCCCGCCGCCTCGCCGTAGCGGGTGGCGACAATCACATATGTTCCCGTTTCTTCGATCACAAGGCCGCTGATCCCCGCATCGAGCGAACCGCTGCCGTCAATATCATCGCTTTCGGCGATCACCCGTGCGCTGCTGTTCACCACCTGCAAATACGGGTCGAGGGTACCGGAGTTCTTCTGCATCAACACGTCGATAATATCGCCTTGCTGCGCTTGAAAGCTGTAATAGACCTGTGGCGACATATTCGTGATGTTATTGATGACGGAATCCCCATAACGAAGCGCACTGCCGGACTGCCCGCTGACACCAATACGCTCGATATTCAGTTCAAATGATCCGGTGGTTGTGCCTAACGCCATGCCGAACCGACCAACAACAATGTAATAGCGCAAACTCTGGGGAATGGTGAAGGCTGGAATACTGATGTTCCGGTCGCCCGCGCCATCGTCCCGCTGCATGACCACCTGACCGGTGCTGTCGATGAGCGTGAGGATAGGGTCGAGGTCGCCGCGTGTCGTTCGCAGGTTAATCGCCACGACTTCCCCGCGTGAACCATCAAAGTAGTAGACACTGCGCGGTTGGTTGCGGCTGATTTCACCCGTGATTTGTGCGCCGTAAATTAGGTTAGTTTGCTCGTCTTCGGTATCTTGGGCAAGCAGGGATGAACTACCGGCACTGGCTGCCAGCAGCATGATAACGAGGATTTTCCACAGCAAACGAGATCTCACACCGCACCTACATATGAATGACGGAAGCGCGATTATAGCCTACCACAGACTTTGGCTGACCGCACATTCCCCTACTATTACGGGGTTGGCGGAATTCTTACTTCTGTTTAAGCTATATATGATTGCTATAAATAGAAAGGTCATTATTATGCCTCTCGAACCTCTCCCTGAACGATCTCAAGGAATGCCGCCGCGCCCCAAACCCTTTCATATGACCGAACCGGCATTTCAAAATGGGCTGTGGGTCTTTTGGCTAACGGCGGATGATAATGTCATTCAATTTGTTAACGCGCTGAACTGCGTTTTGCCCTTCGCCAACTCGCCATTTTTCCGGCGTGCGGGTGCGCGGATTCTCGTCAGCATCAACCCGCGTTACGATCACCGCGAAGCATGGGCGTTCATTCAAGAGGTCTTGCAAGGCGAAACCGAACTGGTTGATTTAGGCGAGTCGTGGGAACAGGCCATCAACGGGGCGTGCCAACATGAGGACGAGCTATAACGATTGAAAAGAGGGATACAATTATCCCTCACTTGGAACCACATCTAATTTCGGCTTCATGGAATACTGAACGTCACCACTGATAATCTGCCGCAGCCGGAAGAGATCGGTGCGGGAGGTCAGATCGAGGCTGATCGGCGTGACCGATACCAGATGCTCATGCAAGACCACGTACACATCCGAATCCGGTTCTGCCTGTGATGGGTCAGCGTCAAAGTGATAACCCAACTTGCCAATGTCGGAAAGGGCAACCCGTTCCGGTCGAGTCGGCCAGAACACACGCCGTCTGGAAAGACGTGTGGTACGCCACTCCGTTTCTAATGTCGCGTTGGCAGGTACTTCGATTTTGAGAACATCCACATCGTCGGGACGGTGTTTATGTTCCAGTAAATACTGGCCGAATTTCCGCGCAAACCCTGCTGCCGGGCCGAAATCCACATCCTTCGAATACGAAAGATGTAAATCTTGTGGCATCTGTTGGGAGATGGCGATAGATGGAATACCTAAACTTGCTGCTTCAAGTGCCGCGCCAACCGTGCCGGAAATCGTCACACCGTTGCCCGTGTTTTCGCCATAATTAATGCCGCTGACCACCAGCGAGGGCAGGCGGTCGGAAAGTTCAAGTACACCGTGCTGCACCGCTTGCGCGGGCGTGCCGTCAACAGCATAGGCGGTATAGGGGAAATGCTTGCCATTCATCGGCAGCTCGTGCGGGTAGATGCGTCCTTCGCTGGTACCGGGCAAGCTGCGCCCCATGCCGGACTGCTGCTCACGCGGCGCGACAATCAACAAGTCGCCAATGTCGGCAAAGGCTCCGGCTGCTGCCCATAACCCCGGCGAGGCGATCCCATCGTCGTTGGTGAATAAGATAAGCGGTCGTTTACTCATACTACTAACTGCTTTCTGCATTTTCCTGAATTAGGAAATCAAATTGATAAACGCATGTTAATGTAAACACGGATTATTTAAGAGCATATCAAGACTTGATAGTGATTTTTACTTAAAATTTAGTTAAGACAAAGTGTAATACATACGAAATCCCACCGTTGAGCGAGAAATGCACGTACTTACTGCGCCAAACGGCTAATTTACTTCGTCCGGCAGTCGTACTGGCACTCGACCCCTAAAGTCTGCGCCATATGCAAACCAGCCATTTGCAGGTCAGTGTAGGCGTTGTAAAGTGTCAGAGGAACGACTTCTTCGACCAATGTTTCGGGAGCGGAAGGCAGTTCTTCCTCAACTTGGTGCGGCTGCTGAAGGATCGTCTTAAAGCTGCCATCCATGAGGCGTAGGTTTAGCTCGCCGTGGAAAACATTTTGTTTCTTACCCTTGATCTGCACGACTTCGCTGACGAAAATCGAGTCAATCTGCTCGGTTTGAATGAGCGTCCCCTGCCGGTTGCCACGCATCCACGCGACACCCTCATTGGTGACGACAATCCGGTTCGGCTTGTTGATGATCTCATATAGGGTGTAGAGCATCATGCCGAGCAGCAGCACACCCACCGCGATACCGAGGTAGGGCAGGAATTCCGGGTTGGGCAGGGCGATACCGCCTTGCAGCGTAACGATACTGAGGACAAAGTACGCGACGACCAGCAGCCCGTACCACATCAACCGTACCACCCGCTGCCGCATCCATTGGGACGAGCGAACAAGTTGCAGCGCTGAATTGCGTACCATACTCCATTGGTCAAATTCGAGGGGCAGTGATCGCAGCGGTGGGGGTGGTGCGAGAACCGGTTTGGAGGCTGTGCTTTTATCCGGCTCGATCAGGTTGAACGGTCGCACCAACGTCCGCCCCAGCGAACGACCTGCATCCGCCGCGATCTCACCGAAAACCGTAGTTTCCGCATCCGGCCACCGTGCCAGTTCTACCCAGCGGCTGCCGCGCTGTTCGGAAAGTTCCGGCTCAAGCAGTAAACCGAGATGCCAGCTTTCGTCCTCCGGCGACCAGCCGAGTACCACGCGCTGAATGTCATCAAGCGATAAATTGCCGCCTTTGGGCAGTCGCCGCTTGCTACCAAAAATCTCGATGTAGTGAACGGGCTGACCCTTTTCTGCTTCAATCAGGGTGCGTTCCTGACCATTGATGCTGGAAATCAGCCGCCAGTGGTCAATATCATGCTCGATTGTCAGGTTTCCCGCAGCAGAAATTCGATCCATCCGATTATTCACTTTGCTGATCGTGGTTAAGAGAATTCAGTTTACCGCGCCGCAACGTCACTGGCTAGTCTGATCTTCTCACCTTCTAATGTGTAAAAGAAAAGCCGGGGATGACCCGGCCTTTGCCTGTTAGTCTTACAACCGCCGCCCTGTAAAATAGCGCGTCAGCAAGTCCTTACGCACGAAAAAGAAGATCAGCAGCGCTGCCAAAAATCCGGTTAAGTGCGCCGCGTTATTGACCCCGCCGACATTTTGCGCTGCCCCCGGTTGGAGGAACGGCAGCAGAGAGGCGATAGACTCCCGTGCCACGAAGAACAGCAGCAGCAGGAAGCCCGGCAGCCGGATCGTCCAACGCCAAACCGGCGCTTCCTTCACCCACTTCACCCCGACCAGTTTCAAGACGGCGACCACTGGCACCCGTAGGATGATACCGATACCCCAGAAGGAGGTCACCATCGCGCCGGGGAACAGCACCAGATAAGCGCCCATCACCCCCGCAATCGCGCCGCTTGCGCCGATACTGGGTATATCTGTATGGGCGGTATTGAAGACTTCTGAACCAACGCCTGCCACCATCCCGGCGATCAAATAAAACGCCAGAAAACGCCACGAGCCGCAGGCATCTTCGACACGCCGCCCAAAGGTATACAGGTAAATCATGTTGCCGATGAGGTGCCACATATCGCCGTGCATAAACATGCTCGTAAAGGCTGAAAATGCGCCGATTCCCAGCCCGTCACGCATGAAGATTCCACGGTAGCCGAACGTCCACGTTTGCTCGATATAGGCATTCAGCCGCGCTGTGCCTTCAACCGGATCGACAAACAACATTTGTGACCCTTGATACAGGTTGGGCGCTTGGAGTGCCATAAAGATCATCGAGTTCGCGATAATCAGCAGAATCGTCATGACGGGTATCGTGCGGTAGCGCACGTTGCCGCTGTCACTCAGCGGTGTTGGCGTGACGAATGATTGGATGAACAGTGTCAGAATCAGATAAAGTAAAAAGTCAAGCAGCATTAACATAGCTGGTTTATCGCAGTCTCGCCGGTGGCGTGATTATGAGCCTAAGAAATCGTCAATGGTGTATTGTGGAAATTCGGGCGGTACGAAATTGCGGATGAGCGCCAGCGCCGTGCCGAACACCAGTACGAATGCCGCCACCAGCAAGACCGCGCCGACGATGCCCAGCACGATGCGAACACCTAAAGGTATAATCGGCAGTTGGCTGGGTTCTTCTTCCGGCTCTCCGGTCATTTTTTCGACCTCATTATCCTCTTTGTTGTCTTTCGCCTTCTCTTTCGGTGTAGGGACACTACCACCGAATAAGCGGGCAAGCGGCTTTTGCTGAGGTGATGAAGTCGCCGTGATTAGGAGATAACCACCGAGGATGCTCATGGCAATCCCGCCGATGCGTGTGCTGCCGAGCAGGGCGAAGTTTAACCCCGCGTCTTGGAAGGCCATCAACAGGTACAAAAATCCGATGCCGAGCGCTTCACGCACCGCTAAAAAGATGCTGCCACGTTCCTTGTCGCTCATGTGCGGCATGAACTCGGTCAATTTTTTATCCGCCAGTTGGCCTTCTTTGCTGCGGCTGCCGAGCTGCGCGGCTTGCTCGTAATACGTAGCGGCCTCTTTTCGCAGCCCTAAGTCTTCGGCGAGTTGTGCGCGGCGGAAAGCCATCTTCTGGTTCTTGGGATACAGCGGTATCGCACGGTCGAGCGCGATCAGTGCCTTGCTCGGCTCATGTTCAACAAAATGTTCGACCACGCTCATCACGGTCTTTTCGCCCGCTTCCGGCAACTGCACCAGCTTTAAGCGCAGTTCATCGGCTTCACCATCCGCCCCTTGATATTTGGCGATGTCGATGGCGGTCAGGTAAATCGAAGGATGCGCTGTTCCGGCTTTAAGCGCATTCCACACCAGTTCGCGGGCATCATCGATATACTTTAAGCGCGACAGATAACGTACGGCGTTTGAAAGCGCCGCTTCATTATCGACCTCGATTTCCAGCACCCGTACCCAGTGTTCAATCGCGTCCTCAATCTTATTCTTATTGAGCAGTGATTGGGCTTGCGCGAGGTGTTTCTTAATCGCTTCACTTTGTTTGGGTGAAATGACTTGCTGCGTGCCAACGGTTGCCAGTACAGCCGTTTCCAAATCCTCGCCTTCGTCAAGTTCCTCGCGCAAATCTTGTAGGCCACTTCCGTTACTGGATTTGTGTGTGATCGCCGTATTTTCACTGGTCGCGCGTTTGCCTTCGGCTTTGGTACCGCTCGTCGTGCTGGCAAGTACGGCTGATAAATCGGGGGTCAGCCCCATATCCTCCATATCAGGCGTTACATTGGGTGTCATGCTGTAGGAGGAAACGGCTTTCAGTTCTGCGGTAGAAAGCCGTTCAATTTTAGGTAAGGGTTTGGGAACGGGCGCTGCCGTACTTGGCGCTTGGGCGTTCAGCTTATCAATGAGTGCGCGGGTTTGCTCATTTGCAGGGTTGAGCTTCAACGCTCGTTCAAGACACTGCACTTTTTTCTGGGGTTCGTTCATCGTGCGCGACAGCCACAACCATGCCAACTCATTCTTTGGCTCCATCTTCAACGACTGCATGAGCAGTTCACGCCCTTTAGCCGTATCTTTCTGATCGCGAATGGCGACGACTCCCTCCTGAAATAGGGTTTTCGCATCCATCTAATTTCCCTTCCCCCTGCGTCATGAATACATTTAATACCGATTGTATTATAAAACGTTCATTTATATGGCGACCCTTCAGGATTATCGGGAAATGTGAATTTATCACGAATGTCATAATAGGTGTAACAATTCTGTGGCGAAATCGAAAAGACTCACTGCAAAAAATCGCAGCGAGCCTATTGTAAGAGGGCTACTTCCGTTCGCGGCGTTTTTTCAGCAGTTCGCCCGCCACATTACCGGGGTCTTTGTTCGCGGCGGGTCGCGGTGCTTCTTGCTGCGGCGTGCTTTCACCGGTCGATGGCGTTGGGCGGTAAGGTTGGTCGGCACGAATGGCGGGGGAGTCGCTCCCGCCAGTAACGCTAGTACGCGCCCGCTGCTTTGCGTCGAGCAGGGTAGACATACGTTCTGAGGTCGCCTCCACCTGCACACGCCCAAATAGCGCTTGCCGCAGTTTCATCAGGTCGGTACGGGTCACCACCAAACGCCGTACGGCCACATCGAACGGCAGCAGCAGCAGCGCGATTAGTAACAGCAGCGGCCAAATCGGTGTTCCAGCAACGTTCGCCCGTAAATTGTGGTTGAAGATCGCGCCGTTGTCCTCCTGCATCGAGCGCCCACCCGTCAAGTCGGCGAGGCTGCGTAAGAGCGCCGCACCGTCGCCGCGTTTGCTGCGGTCGTACTCCGCCGAGTAGCTCATGACCCATCCGGTCGTCTGGTTCAGACGTAATCCATCGACCGTTTCATCGTTCCCTTGTATCGAGAGGATATACGCGCCTTCGGTATCCGGCGCAAAGGTGGCCTCATACCGCCCCGGTGCGACCTGTTGCAATGTTTGGAGGGTCGGGTTGCCTTCGGGATCAACCAACGAGAATTGGAGGTCAAGCCCATTCAGGAACGCGCCGTTGTTATCCCGCGCATCCACCACCAACCGCGCCCGTTCGCCCTCCATAATCACTTGGCTTTCGAGGTTGTTGGTCGTGCCTTCAGTGATCGTCCAGCGCACGGTTTGATCCCAGAAGCGCACAAAATCGCCCCAACGTACCCAGTTCGCACCCCAACGCGCCGTTGCATCGCTGGTGAAGGCCACCGAGCGCCCCAACCCATACTGCCATGAAGCCAGCAGCGGGTCGGCAAACGGTTCCGGCCCGCGCAAGATGACTTCTGCTGTTTGCTTGGGGGTTGTCGCGATATAGCCCAGCAGGGAAGGGGCGGTCGTGATGCCGTTCATAATCGAGCTGGTTGAGGAAATCGTCGGGACAAACGCATCCTCAATGATGTAGGAGCGAGTCGCCAACACCGTTTCTTGTGTGAAGATGGTCGGGATTTGCAGCGCTGTAACAATACTGTGAAAGTTGCCGCCGCCCGCCTTTGCCATCGCCTCCAAGAAACTCGGCGCACTGCCGCCAATCGAAATGACGGATGTCGTGACATTATCTTCCTCGTTTAACCTCCGGCTGATCTCCACCAGTCCGGTCGGGTCAGCGCCACCGTCCGTTAGCAGGATGATGTGCTTGCGGGCCGATGGGTCGCTGCCAATTTCACTGGCGACAAGGTTCATACCCGCCAGAATATCCGTACCGCCGCTGGCACGGAGGCTCGCCACCAGCCGTTGCAGCGCCAAACGGTCACGCACATCTTGAATATGGGCAATCCAGTACCCCACCGAGTCAAACGAGATGACACCAGCGCGGTCGCTGGGTTGCAGCAAATCCACCGAGCGGATGATGGCTTCTTTCGCCAGTTCGATATTCGGTACACCGCTGGGGCTGGGCGAGTCCATACTGCCTGAACGGTCGATCACATATGCGATGGTCAATTGGGGGATGCGCTGTTGGTCTTTGATCTGGGAATCAACCGGCAGCGTTTCTTCTAACGGCGTTTTAAAGTAACCACCGGGGCCGTAGGTTTCCGGCCCACCGACCGCGACCAAACCACCGCCTAAATCCCGCACGTAGCTTTGCAGCACTTCCATGCGATCCGGTGTCAGGTGAGTTGCCGGGACATTCGCGAGTATAACACTTTGATACTGTGCTAACCCCACCAGCGTAAATGGCAGTTCTTCCGGTGTGGTGGTTTCGACGGTTAACCCCGCTTGTTCGAGCGCGGGCAGCAGATAGCGAATTTCCTCATCACTTTGCCTGACCAGCAGCACGCGCGGCGGGCCAATCACGCGGCTGAAGGCGGACAGTTGGTTGTTCTGGTAAAAGCTGTCGTTGGTTACAGGGTCAACCTGTACTTGAAAGTCCTTAAAGCCTGACCCCGTGCCTTGCAGCGACAAGCTGTAATTGTTGGTACCTTGCTCAAGTTCGACATTCTCTTGCTGGATAATTTGCCCCGCTTGCAGGATAGTGACGCGGGCAGGGGTATCCGCTTCGGAGTTGATCGTCAGGTTCAGGTCGAACCGCTGGCCTTCATTAATCGCGCTCGGCACATTGACGCTGGTGACTTGCACCTCCGGTTGATCGCTGGCGACAAAGGGCAGGTAGCTGATTTCTACGCTGGTTGCCGCCGCTAACTCTGCCGCCGACTGTGCGTTGCCAATCGTGGGCTGCCCATCACTGAGGATTACAATCCGTTTGGCGCTGTCAGCCGGGAACATGCCCAACGCCAAACGGATGGCCTGTTCCAAGTTGGTGTTACCACTTGGCGGCGCGGACTGAATACGCCCAATATCACGTGAGGTACTAACCGGCTGTTCGACCAACGCTCTACCACCGAACAATACCACGCCGGCTTGGTCATCCGGTTGCATGGTTGTCATGGCCTCGCGTATGGCTTCAAGGCCGTCATCCCGCGCTTGCTGTGGCATACTGTCCGAAACATCCAGCAGGAAGATCACCGTCAGCTTATCCGCCGCCTGTACAATCTGTGCGCCCGCCAAGGCCAGCACCAGCAGCAGCGTAATCACCGTTCGTAAAATGAGGCTGGCACTATCGCGCATCCGGCGGTAGGCATAGCGCGGCCACCCCAAATACAGGGTTATCGGGATGCAAATCAATAAAACCAATGCCAAAGGGGTTGTAAATGTCATGCTGTTATCCGCTCACTCGGATGCATTGGGTGTGTCGGCAGCTCATCGTGCCACCCCCTGCGCGGGCTGCCGGAATATCGGTTGAAATAAGGTGCGTGTGTGCATTCGCCGCTGGTAAACCAACCACTCAATCATCAAAATCGCCAGTGCTAGCGCCGCTACCCACGGCCAGAACTCTTGCTGCCCCACTTCATCACGGGTCGCTGCGGAAATCGTGCTGCCGTTCAGCGAAATGGTCGGCTGCGGCGTGATGTTGCTTTCGTTCGCGGCGAAGATGTTTACGGCAAATGGCGCGGACTGGATGGCCTCGCCAGCTTTCAGAATATCCACCGTATAAACCCCCGCCGCTTGAGTATCAGCGAACACAATCGTCTCGCGCTCAATTGGTAGGTCGCGGGTTATGCCATCGGGCAGGGTTACACGTACGTTGGTCGCGTCGAACGGTGGTCGTATCGGCAGCGAGTCGCCGACCTGTAATCCATTGGGTACTGAAATGATGCTGCTCGGCGTGAACCACTCCAGAAGGTTCGACATCAAAATCGGCCACGTAATTTGCAGCGGCAAGTCCGAGTCATGAATGTCGAACGTCAATATCGCGATCTGTCGTCCATCTTGCTCACCCGCTAGCAGCAGCGGTTCGCCGTTAAGTGTGACGAGCGGTTCTGCCCAATCCACACCGCTTAACGTGTTGAACTTCAAGATGTTGACATCCGCGAAGTCTACAAATGTCGTACGCGGGTCATTCGGTTGAACGTTAATTGCGCCGCTCGGTTCAACTTCGCTGCCAACCGTAAAGAATGCTGTGCTGCTCGGCGGGTCGATAATCAACAAGTCGCCATCCGGCAGCAGTCCGTCCGGTGGCAGCCACCCATCAAGGATATACAGGTCGTACGGGTCGGCTGGCAGCGGACGAGTCGTGTCACCTTTGAAGGCTTCAATCGTCGGTACACTTCGCAAAACTTGTTCGAGGAACCGGTTGTTCTCGGTCATTAGCAGTGCGCGGCGGTTACTGTTGCCGCTGGAAATCGTCCATGCCGTATTGTCCACTGCCAGATAGTCCGGTATCTGCGAGTCGCTGGGTGTCGTCAAACCCGCTTGCAGGACGGTAAAGCTGTCAGGGAGGGTAGCACTGACCACCGGTAAGCTGCTGCCCGCCGCCACCACATAACGTTCGGCTTTATACAGTTCGCCATCGACCCGCAAGTCAAAAATGACAGGCGTATCTTGCGACCCATAATTCGTCACCTGCGCGAACAACTGCGGCGGTTGGCCGGGCAGGGCGCGTGTCGCCAGCGCGGTAATCGCAAGGTTATCGTTCGACTGCCCGATAGGAATATACTCGACCGTCCCCGGCACACCCGGTAAACCGCTGGCATCACCCAAGCCGCCGTCACTAATCACAATCATGTTGAAGTCGCTGACGTTGATCGCATCCGCCGAGGCTAAGGTGATCGCACCTACCCAGTCGGCCTCCGCGTCGCTGGCGGTCGCGCCGTTGATTGCCGCCCGCAGCACAATCGGATCACTGGTTGAAGCCGCGATCACTTCCGGCACGTCCGCCACGCGGATGATCGTCATCGCGTCATTTTGCCCCATCGTATCCACAATGCCCAGTGCCTGCCGCTTGGCTGCCTCAAAACGGCTGGAACCGTCTGTCATGTCCGTCGCTTGCATACTGGCGGAGGCATCCAGCAGGAGTTCGATCTTGCCCGTGCTGACTGCTGGAACGGTGATAAATGGGCGAGCCAACGCCAGCACGATGAGAGCCAGAATAATCAGCTGCAGCAGCAGGAGCAGGTTGCGCCGCAGCCGCTGCCACGGGGTATTGGCTTCGTTATCCCGTACAATCTGCTGCCACAGGAATGTGCTGGAAACGACCACCTCTCGCCGTCGCAGCCGCAGCATGTACAGCAGGATAATCGGTATCGCCAGCAGCCCACCCAGTAGTGCAATCGGTGTCAATAACGACATAATTTAGAACCAAAATCTTTAACACAGAGGCACAAAGACTCAATGGCACAAAGGGGAATCATTTGGTTGATATTTCCTTTAATCAATTTATGACCCTATGAATACCATTCTTGACAAATCGGTCTCCAAAATTGATGACTAAAGCAAGTTTCAACCCTGTTAGACGTAGATAGGTGAGTGCTTGGGCTTCAAAAATCGAGTTATAGCTGGTTACTGCTTTGCATTCCACAATAACTCGTTGATCGATCAATAAATCTAAGCGTAAAGGTGTGGCTAAAGCAACACTCTTATATTGAATTTTGATTTCTTTTTGCCGTTCGACTTCGAGTCCTCGATTGCCAAGTTCCCATGCCAGAGCCTCTTCATACACACTTTCAAGCAGTCCGGGTCCACCTAATGTTCGATGAACCTCAATTGCTGCACCGACAATATGACTGCTTATGATGTTCTCAATCATATTCTCTGAGTCTTTGTGCCTTTGAGTCTCTGTGTTAAATGAATTCATCTTATTTCACCGCGCCGAGCCGCCGCAGGCTTTGCAGGATCACCCGTTCCCACGCCTCACTGGTTTCCACCGTCACAAAATGGACACCACGTTTAACACAGTCTGCTTGGATGCCATCGCGCCACTCGTTGAATCGCTTGAGGTATAAATCGCGCATCCCCCCATCCAAAGACACTTCTTGCGCCCGTCCCGTTTCCACATCCACCAGCCGCAAATCCCCGACTATTGGTGGGGTCACTTCATCCGGCGACAGCACTTGAATAAGGCCAACCTCGTAACCCTTGCCGAGTAGGGCATTCACACCTTCTTGAAATCCATTTGGACTCATCAGGTCGCTAATCACGAAGCACAACCCCGGTCGTCCGCCGCGCTGTGCATAACTCTTGAGCGCCACATTCAGGTCGGTTACGCCGTGTGCCTGTAACCCGTTGACGTAATTCAGCATCGCAAGGCTGTAACCCCGTCCGCGCACCGGGCCGTATTGCGCCGGTCTACCTTCGCCCAACGTTGACAGTATGAGGCGGTCATTCGTCGCCAGTGAAATATAGGCCAAACCCGCCAGCAAGCGTTGAGCAAACAAAAACTTGTTGAGCTGTGCATCGCCATCTTGAGGCCATGCCATACTCGCGGACGTGTCGATCAATAAGTGAACCGCGAGGTCTTCCTCATCCTCAAGGAGTTTGATGAATGGACGTTCAAGCCGGGCGTAAATATTCCAGTCCAGTCGCCGCAGGTCATCGCCGCGCGCGTAATCTCGGTAGTCGGCGAATTCGATGCTCGTCCCGCGTTTGGTTGAACGTCGTTCGCCTTTCATCGCCCCCGCGCGTACCCGTGTCGCCACCAGCATAAGCTGTTCGAGCTTGCGCCGTGTGCGTTCGTCAAAGAGTTTCGCGTCAGCCATCGCGCAGTCCCTACTTGTCCAACGCCATGCGGTAAACCATTTCGCCTTCTTCAATCTCGCCCGTGTCGTCAAAGCCTAAGCTGGCGTACAGCTTTTTGGCGGCTGTGTTTTCAGGTACGAAGCTAATCAGAATGGCTTGGTATCCCGGTTGAGCGCGTAGTTCGTCAATCAAGGTTTGCATCGCCGCTCGTCCATAACCTTTACCCTGATATGGGTGGCCGACCATCAGCCGTTCAATAAACCAGATTTTTGCCATCTGATAATCTTCGGGGTGATACATCAGGAAGCCGACCATTTGGTCATCGTTATAGATTGCCAGCGGCACCGATTCCGGTTCGAATTTGGCCTGCGCCAGTGAATAAACATTTGGAGCGACGAAGCCGTTCTGGCTCTCATCCACCTTCAGCCGGACGCACTCGTGCCAGTTCTCCGCCGTTACAGGTCTGAGTGATACACTCATCTTATTTCGCTACTGCTTTCAGTAAATCACTAATAATTTCATCGGTCGGAATGCCTTCCGCCAATCCTTCAAAGTTCAGCAGCAAACGGTGGCGCAGCGTTGCCGGGGCAACCGCCGCAATATCCTCGAACGACACGTTAAAGCGGCCTTCGAGCAGCGCATTGATTTTGCCGCCGAGAATGAGCGCTTGCGCCCCGCGTGGGCTTGCCCCGTAGCGCACAAATTGTTTGACCTTTTCCGGTGCGCTCGGGTCTTCAGGATGTGTTGCCACGATCAACCGTGCCACATACTCATTCACATGGCTGGCAACCGGCGTGTTCAGCGCCAGCCGACCCATGCTGATGATTTCCTTACCATCGGCGACTTTTTGAGCGCGGGGTGTTTCAACGCCCGTCGTCCGTTCCAACACCGTGACCAGATCATTTGTGGTTGGGTAACGAACGTTAACCTTGAACATGAAGCGGTCAAGCTGCGCTTCCGGCAGGGGATACGTCCCTTCCATCTCCAGCGGGTTTTGCGTCGCCAGTACGAAGAACGGCGGCTCAAGCTGGTAGGTTCGGTTCGCCACCGTCACCGATTGTTCCGCCATCGCTTCCAGCAGTGCCGATTGCGTTTTCGGCGTGGCGCGGTTGATTTCATCCGCGAGGAGTAAATTCGCGAAGACCGGCCCCGCTTGGAACTGCTTCACCTTCCGCCCGTTGTCATCTTCATCAAGGATGTCGGTTCCGGTGATGTCGGCGGGCATCAGGTCAGGCGTGAATTGGATACGCGCGAATTTGAGGTCGAGCGCATCCGCCAACGACCGGATCAGCATTGTTTTACCGAGTCCCGGCACCCCTTCGAGTAGTGCATGTCGCCCCGCGAGGATGCAGATGATGACCCCGCGCACCACATCCTTCTGCCCGACGATCACTCGCCCAACTTCGGCCTCAATTGCTTGTGCCAGCCTGCTAAACTGTTCGATGTTTATATCTGCTACCGGCGCGTCCGTCATATCAGCTCCTCAAATGTCATGATAGAACGACTGGCTTCATAGGCTGATCAGTCGTTAATAGAGATAAGTTAGGGTGCAGTTGTGCTGCCGGTCTGTCCTGTTGGCTCAATGGATGAGAAGTAGTCCCGTACTAAGTCGCGTAAGCCCAGCGGGATGTAATCATTCTCAAGTGCTTGGTTCGCGGCATTGCTGTAGTCGCTAAAGACCTGTGCATATGGTACGACTGCGTTGCCGTTCGGGTTATCGCTGAAGTTGCCTTCTTGGATTGGCTGGTCAGACGAGTTCGGGTCAAGCTGGATTTGCTCCGTGCCTTCGCCGCCGATGCGCTGCGGTGCATAGATAGGGTCGTACTGCCCCTCGCCTTGACCGTCAGGGTTATTATTCTGGTTGACCTGCCCACCGGGTTGTTCGCTGCTGCCGCCGTCGCTTCCTTGCGCGTCACCTGCGCCGCCGCCCTGCATCGACTGCCCCGGTTGGTTCGACCCTTGCCCTTCCTGTCCTGACTGTCCTTGCCCCTGTCCGGGTTGCTCACCGGGTTGGCTGCCCTGTTGTTGCCCGCTCTGTCCCTGCTGCCCGCTTTGGCCCTGTTCACCATTCTGGCTTTGCTGGCCTTGCCCCTGCTGCTGACCAGACTGTTGGCTCTGCTGCCCGTTTTGATTTTGTTGACCCTGCTGGTTCTGTTGTTGTCCATTCGGGTTCTGCTGCCCGTTTTGGTCTTGGGATTGCTGGCCTTGTTGGCTTTGCTGTCCGTTCTGATTTTGCTGACCCTGTTGGTTCTGCTGGTTTTGCTGACCGTTTTGGTCTTGAGCTTGCTGACCCTGTTGATTTTGCTGCTGTCCTTGCTGGCTCACTTGGTTCGCCGCTTGTTGGACGTTCTGCGCCGCTTGGCTCATTTGCTGTGCCGAGTTTTGTTGGTTCTGGGCGTTTTGTGTGGCTTGCTGTAGCTGCTGCATCGCTTGCTGCATGGCCTGTTGAGCCGCACTTTGATTACCCTGCTGAAGCTGCTGTGCCGCCTGTTGCAGCGCCTGTGCGAGTTGGGGGTTGGTTTGTTGGAGTTGGTTGGCGGCCTGCTGGAGCGCTTGTGCAGCCGCTTGTAGCTGTGTTGCGTCCATATTCTGTAAATTCTGTTGCAGGTCATCCAGTGCTTGCGTCAGTTCCTCGCCGCTGCCCGCTTGCGGTTGCGCGTTTGCCCCCGCTGGGTTCGCGGGGTTCAAGGTTTGCATCGCCGCGCTCATCGCTGCTTGCTCGGCTTGCTGCTGCTGGCTCAACTGGTCGGCTTGTGCTTGCAGCGCGGATTGTGCCATCGAGAGAGTCGCGAGGGCTTCTTCCGGTTGAATATCCGGTTCTTTGAGGGTATCCGCGCTCGCTTGCAGAGCTTCTAGGAGCTGCTCGCGCTGTTCCTGTGTCAGTGACGGATCAGCCGCCACATCCTCGGTGATCTTTTGGATTTCCTCACGTGCGCTTTCCAACGCCGCTTGTTGGGCAAAATTGGTGGTGATGGCTTGTGTTTGCGCGTTCGGCAGCAGCGTCAGCAGCAGTAACGCGACGGTGAGTACGATGACTGCGATCCACTCACGCCGGTTCCAAATCAGCGGTAAATGCTGGGCAGGGCGTACCGTCTGTGCCTGTTCCCACGCATCATCAATTTGGAGTCCGAGCAGTTCGTCGTTGGCCTGTATCCGACCTGCGATGAGTTCCAACGCCGTCGAAACCCGCTCGTTCAGCCCGAAGGTCACATCAAACCGCCTTGCCGCGTTGATCTGCGGTCGCGGCCACAACCATACCGCCAGCAGCATTCCAACTAACCCCGCCACCAGTAAAATGCCTGTAAGCATGAGAATGTGCTGCGGCAGCATGAACGGTCGTAACCGTGAGGTAATCGCGAGGACGATCCCTACCAACAGCGCGGGTATTAGGCAGCGCGGCAGCCACAAAAAGACGTGTTGCAGCCGCAGTCGCCGATCCCATGTGCGAACGAGTTGGCCTAACGCATAACCGCGTTCATGAATGAGGGTAGGTGTTGTCATGGATGCCTGCCTTTTGCTGCGGTGTCAGGTGATATACACCGTCGGGCAAAACTAGGTTCACGTTTACTGCTCAATCTTCCGTGTGCGCTGGATCGAAAGCACCACCAGCACGGTTGAAACCACCAG
Source organism: Chloroflexota bacterium (assembly GCA_020161935.1). GTDB lineage: Bacteria > Chloroflexota > Anaerolineae > Aggregatilineales > Phototrophicaceae > CFX2. The sequence goes on along the minus strand of JAIUNI010000007.1, from coordinate 12,001 downwards.
ATAAATAATCGTAAACGTGATCCACGGGGAAACGCGCGGGATGGTTGTGCCGTCCCGCAGGGTGTCCGTCCAGAACCCGAAGCCGCGTTGTTGAATAAGAAGCTGCTGTGTCGCCAATGCCGTAGCAATCGGGTTCAGGCTCGTCAGGAAATCATTCAGGTAGATGAGGATCGCCTCGATGGTTGACGACATGCCGCGCAGCGTCACACTCAGCACGTTCACAATCACCGCCAGCACCAGCGGTACGCCAAAAGTCGTCACCAACGTCGTCGTATACGCCCGCACACTCGCCGCCAACGTGCGGGTAGCCGTCGCCGAGAAGTAGATGCCCACCGTGCCGAGTGCAATCGCTGTCACCGCGAGGATAACCAGTGACAGGATGAGTTCGAGTTCTGTCACGCCGCCGAACAGGAACGCGATACTTTGTAACGGGATGGCTGAAAGCAGCAGCAGCAGCACATAACCCAGCGCCGATTCCAACTTGCCGATGACGAACGATGGGCTGGCGAGCAGGGTAGTCTTGAGTAAATCGTAAGTCAGACGCTCGCGCTCGCCCGTGATCGCGCCCGCCGTAAATGCCGGAGCGATAAAAATAATCAACATCAATTCGATGCCTACGATACCCATGAACAGCACACGCCCGACTTCACCCGCCGCTGCCGAACCGCTGCGTTGGTTAATCGGCTCGTATATCAAGTACAGCAGGGCAAGGAACGCGCTCATTAAACCGAGGTACACACTCAGCACGACGAACGCCCGCACCCCGCGCATCCGTCCGCGCAGTTCTTTCAGCATCACCGGATTCACGCGGAACGCCTTCATATCGCGGCTGACGATGATCCCTGCCCACACCGCTGCCACCACCGTGACAATCGCGGGCGTAAAGCCCAAAAACACGATTGCGCCGATGTTGATGAGTGCCAGTACCCACACGCCCGCCAGCGCCCAGACCTCCCGCGCCAGCACACCGACAGCCATCACCAGCAAGAAGCTCACGTCTAGTTGCAACAGTAAGATAACCTGTGCGACCGCCGCGTCGTCGGCAACCCCAACTCGCCCCAACAAAAGGTTGTGTAGGGTAGGGAACAGGTTCGGGATCACACGCAGCCCGCCCAGCAGCGCCAGCACGAACACCACCACCGTCAGCCCCGTGTTGATGATCGCGCCCCAGCGCAGTACCGCGCCCCCATGTTCCAAACGCAGTTCGCGTGGGCTAAGGGCTTCTTCCGGTGATTCGACTAATCGTGTGGTCGCTATGTCTTCTGCCATTCCGCTTGTTCCTCAACCCGTCGGTTCAACGAGCAGCCATCCTATACGGTTATCGCTCAAAAACTGCAAAATGGTTTGCAGCTCATCAGGCGTACATCCGATACAAATCTTAATTTCACTGTCGCGCTTAACGGAATCCACAGCGATAATCACCCCTGTGACCTCACGTCCCCCGCTGCTGCCCAACCACACATCAATTCCCGCCCCATCGCTCGCTGTTGTTCCGGCTAGATAACCATAATTGAGCGGGTAAATCATATCGGCATAACGGGGATGAACGCTGCCTTTAGCGCGGTCAATCACCACTTCACTATGGACGACCAATTGGCGCAGTGAGTTCCAAAATGCCTCGGTCACTTAGGTGACGAGACCCTTTGTGACGCGCATAAACATCGCTTCAAGGTCTTTCGTTTCTTCGCTAAAGCCCAGAATCATGATGCCTTCCGCTGCGATTTTCTGGTTGATTGCCGCCACACCGTCGTCATCGCCGGTAAAGTCAATCCGCACCCGCGACCGTCCGCCTTTGGGTTCAAGTATTTCACTATTGACCACGCCTTGAATGCCGCTGTTCACCAGCGACTTAACCTTCTCCGCCGTCTCATTGTCCTTCACCGTCACCATAATTTCGCGGTGCGGCATCAGTTGCGCCCGCATCCCATTCATGCTGCCTTGCGCGACGATTTGTCCGCCTTCGATAATGCCGATGTGGGTGCAGATTTCGCTCACATCCGCCAGAATATGCGACGAGAAGAAAATCGTTTTCCCCATCCGTGCCAGTTCCACCAGCAGCTCGCGGATTTCCACACGGGCGCGGGGGTCAAGGCCGGAAGCAGGCTCGTCCAAAATCAGCACCGCCGGGTCGTGCGCCAGTGTCCGTGCTAAGGATAACCGCTGCTTCATACCCCGGCTCAGTTTATCGACCATATCGTCACGGCGGTGCGTCAGGTCAACCAGTTCAAGCAAATCCTCGATCAGCTTCTTACGGTTGCCCTCAGGGATGTCGTAGCACGCCGCGAAAAAATCGAGATACTCCCAAACGCGCATGTCGTCATACACGCCAAACTCATCCGGCATATACCCGATAGCACGCCGTACCGCGCGGGGTTCTTGCACCACCGAATGGCCTGCCACCCGCGCCTCGCCGGAAGTCGGGCGTGTGAGGGTCGTCAGCATCCGCATCGTCGTGGTTTTGCCCGCGCCGTTTGGCCCAACGAACCCGTAAATCGAGCCAGCAGGGACTTCTAACGAAACCCCATTCACTGCTTGAAATTTGCCGTAGCGCTTTATCAAGTCTTTCGTTTCAATAATGGTGTCCATTTGACATCACTTTCCCAAAACAATAATCGTTATTCGATGAGCCGTTGACGAACGACCGGTCAATAGATACCGCTTTGCTCAATACTCAGGTCACTCAATCGTGGATACCCACCGAAAGCGTCTGCCGCGATGCGTATCTGTACCGTGTTTTCCGGCCCGATGAATGCCGCCGGATCGCGAATGATAATCTGATTACTGCTGCTCGTTGTGTGTTCAACCCAATCGCCGCTTTCCCAGTCCCACAATTCAAGCCCCACGTTGCGGCTCGTGTTCTGGTTCCGGTCAATGTAAACCCGCAGTTCACTCACCTCGGTCAAAACAGCATCTGGCAGCGGCGTAAAACGCAGCACCGTTTCGTCGCCGGGGTTCATATTAATATCGAGCGGGCCAAAGTCGACCAGCGAGTTACGGTTCGGCGCGAACCATGTAAATTGATCTGCGGAAACCAACGTTTCGCCATTGGGGTAAGTCGTTTGCACATCAAGTTGGATGAGGAGCAGGGTGCTGTCGAGTGTTTTAATGTTCCCGCCGATGACGGTGGTATCGAGCGGTGCTTGGGTCGTCCACGCCGCCAGATAAGCATGGTTGCCGCGCCCCGTAAGCCGGTTGTACGGTTCGTCAATCAGTCCCGCGAGGAACAAACTCCGCCGCGAAAATTCTTCTTGCTCCGCTGTGCCATTCAAATTACGGTAGGTGTAGTAGTTGTTCAGGATGCTCAACTGCCCACCGAGAATATCCTCGACACTTTGCGACGCATCCCCATAGTAGCTGTACATCCGGCTGTTATACGAGCTGTACGTCCCTGCCGCGTAAGCCAGCGGTGCGGGCGAGGGCAGCCCTTCACCCGGCAGTGTGATCTCGAACGGGATAATATCCCCCGGCTCAATCGGCTGCTCAAGCGTAAAGACCTGCCCGCGTACCAGTATCGCCGCGTTGCTCAACGTCTGGTCGGTGTCATTCCGCACCGAGCCGCGCATCGTTTGCATCCCACCGCCGTCCGAAATCAACGTCACCTGCCCACCGACCGCTGGTTTAGCAATCGTGGTCTCGCTGTCAAATCCTGCGATGAAACTAGCATCGACTGGAAAGTCCACCGCTTTAAAGACATCGGTCTGTTCAATCGTCGTGCTTGAGACAATATTCCCACCGAGCAGCGATCCTTGAACGCCTGTGTTCGGCAGCGTTCGCAGGAAGCTGTCCACCGGAGTATTGAGGCTGTACTGCGTTCGTCGCGGTGAGAGTAACCCGATCACCTGCTGCACGGTCGCCCGTTCCGCATCCGACCACGCTTGCACGATGCTCAATCGGCTGAGGGTGACTTCACTCCCTCGCAGGTTAAACCCGAATGTCCATGCCAGCGCACTAAACAGCACAATGAAAATCGGGATTGTCACCCACGCATATTCACGTCGGTTAATTTTGTTCAAGATGAAATAATTTAAAGGTCCGATCAGCGCGATGTAGGCCGCTAAGAACGCGCATAGCGGCAGGATATCCGGCAGCAGGTTCACCCCCGGCAGGATATTGATCGCGCTCGAAATCATCTGCCAATCCGCCACGCCGTTCCCCCAACCCGGTATCGGGTTGACGCTCGTCGCCAGCGTCAGCCACAGTTCGCTCATCCCACCCCATCCGCGTAGGGGAGCGGCGTTTGGTGCGGCAGTGATGTAGTCCACGATGCCTGCGCCGAGTGGCTTTCGGGCGATCAGCGGCGTATCGTCCGCTGCCATCGTCAGGATACGGGCGTTCGCTTGCAGCGTTCCGGTTGCCACCACCGTCTGTGCATCCAGCGGGTCGCCGCCAAAACGCAGCCAGTCCGCCATCGGTGTGAGGTTATCGACCGTTGTACTGTTGTCGGGTTGTATCGGGAGTAAATTCACCAGTCCGGTGGACGTACTTTGCCAGTCCACGCCGCCCGTGACGATCAAATGGCCGCCTTGCGCCACCCAATCTGCAATCGCTTCCTGCTGCCGCTGGGTCAGCGTGCCGGTATCGACATCGCTAAAGACCATTGTATCGACTGCGCTGAGTGCGTTGGCGCGGTCAGGAATGTTTTCAGTACGCCAGTTGGTTTGGAAGGCGGTGTAACCACCGTCATGTACGCTGCTCAGGTCAATCGCGCCGTTGGCTGAGTCCGTAACCACCACATGAATTTGGTCACGCGGCTGCACCGAACGTACCCGTGCTGGCTCGACCGTGACGATAGCGCCATCGTTGGCGATAAACTCCACGCGGATTTCGCTCGCGAAGGATTCAGCTGTGATATACAGGAAAATAGACTTGATCGAGCCGGTGGGTAGGCTGATCGGGACGCTGTAGGTATCACGGACGCTTCCGGTTGAGGTTTCCGGTCGCACCACCAACCGGCCATCCACGCCCTCGCCGTCATTCGTTGCGCGGATGTAAACCGGCAGCCAGTGAAACTCCCTGAATGTGCCATCAAAGCCCGCTTCGATGCTCAGGTTGACCGATGCTGGTGTGCTTTGCGCTTGTACGAACCCTGTGACCAGAACCAAAGTGATGAGCAGAACCACAAACCGTTTGTACATGCTTCTATCCCAACATCGTTTGAACTTTTACAAGAATCCCCCACCGCCGTTGGCTCAGGCCGCAGATACCAATTGAACTTCAAATAGAAGTGCCGCATTCCGTAGCTTAACACACCGATGCGGCACTACACAAATGATCTTATCTTCGACTTAGCTCGTTTTTAGGTAGCACACACTAAACGGTGAAAATTCATTTTGTGTCTATTTCATCGCAAAATGAACCCTAAACATCCTTAAAGTCCCTCGCCCTGAGGGAGAGGGATTTAGGGTGAGGGCTTAAAACCGGCATCCACCAATTAAGGTAGCACTACCCGTTTTTAATCTTAAGATGGGCTGGAAATCGGTATATTCGCACAGTCACCAATTGCCGTCACCAAATCTTCTCTCACCCACGTCTCATCTTCAATCTGCCACCACTTTTTGCCTTCGGTGTCCTGACCTTGCCCGATGACGAGGTTATCCTCCCCCGGTGTCAGTTGACCCGCCACGTCAAAGGTGGTGCCGGGGCCGCGGCGTTTGTTTGCGGCACTTGTCGAACTCACAGCGCATTCCCCCGGTTGAATGTTCGGCACGGCATACGCCCAGATGTTGCGGCCTTCGCAGCGTGCGTTTGGCCCCGCGCCGATCAACCCGATCCCGTAAGTGCCGCTGCGTTCAGCTATCTTAAAATCCGCGATTTCCAGTTCGCCATCAACATAGATGTTCGCCGAATCGTCAATCAGTGTGAACAGGATGTGGTGGGTTATATCCAGATCCAGTTCAGTCGTTCCAACCTCAAAATTGGCATCCTGCGCCTCAGAAAACGCATCCAGAACATAGGCGAATCCGTCGTTGGCGATACCGATGTCAATGTACGTGGTCGCCGTTCCCGTATTATCCTGCTTGATGCGTGTCGTCAGCGTGCAGGACTCAAAATCGTTGGTGTTCCCAACCGTAAACGTCAGTTCTGCCCCCGCCACGATATTCTGGTGGGGTGCGCGGCTCGCCAATGGCGTGAACCAGCTTCCCTGTCCCGCGAAGTAAGCATAATCTTCGTTAAAAATGAGGCTTGAACCGGAGGGGATGACACCCAGTTGTTCCAGTTCGGTAATCGCGTCCTTCGGTTCGCCGTCGTAGCTGGTCAAACTGTCGACAACTTCCGGTTCCTTGACAATCGCTGCTTGTACGCTGCTGTTCGCCGCCGACCAGATTCGCAGATCGTCAAACGTAACTTCAACATCATCCAAACCGCCGAAAATCGCTGTCGTAAACCCCATCTGCCCATCTGTGAAGGTGTCGTCGTGTGTTTCCGCCACCAGCACCTCATTCACGTACAGCGCTAAATAAGTACCCGCACATACCGCCATAAGTTCATTTTCGTCGCCGACCGCACCAATCGCCCGTGATGCCTCCCAATTCACCAGCGCCGTTTCATCGCCATCTTCCACCAAGATGATGCGCGAGAAACCATCGCCGCTGATCTGGAAATAATAACCGTCCGCTGGCGAACCTGCCTGAGCGCGGCATATCACCCCGTAAGCGTTGTCCTCTGCCTCCGAAAGCTGCGTGACGTTCACCTGAATCACACTGTCGGCGGCATCGTCACCATCGAGTATCTGTGCCTCAGGGTCGCCATTCAAGACCATCCTATACACACCGTCGTCGATGGTCGCGCTTTGTCCGGCTTCCTCGTGCGTTTCCCAATCTTTCACGTTGTCAAACGCGACTTCTTGCACCAGTGTATCAACTTCAACGCTGTCCTCACCGTCCGTAAGTAAGCTGTTCAAGTCGTCTGCTGCATCACCTTGCGCGAAGGTCTGCGAAAAAACACTCAGCAAAAACAATATAACCAAAATCAGTTTGAAATAGTTGGACTTCAAGATGCCCCCTCAGTGAATAAACGAGTACTCGATCCACGAACCAACGAAGGAAAGAGGAACCGTTTGTAGTGGCACTCTTTCCCTATATCGTTTTATATCGGGTGACTTGCTAAACCCTTATTATATCATATATTATCAATTTTACGATGGACGGAATACGTAACCCACCCCCGGCTGCGTATGAATGTAACGCGGTGTATCCGGTGTCGGTTCGAGTTTCTTTCGCAAACGGCTCACGTTCACCCACAAGTATTGCGTTTCCGCTTGGTACTCCGGCCCCCATACCTTTTCCAGCAACTGTTTGTGCGTCAGCACTTGGCCTTGATGCACTGCCAGCGTATGCAGCAGGTCGTACTCAATCCGCGTCAGTTCCAGCGGCTTGTTGTTCAGAAACACCTCGCGCCGTGCGAAGTCCACATACAGGTTGCCCAAGTCCAGCGGCTCGCGGGTCCGGTCGGGAATACGGCGGCGTTTGAAGATCACGTTGATACGCGCCAGCAGTTCTTCGTCACTGATCGGGTTCGCGATGTAATCATCCGCGCCGATCATGAACGCCCGTACCTTCTCCGCCTCGGACGCTTCATCCGCCAGCATAATGATCGGCACTTCCGTCCGCTTACAAATACGTTCGCAGATGTCCAGCCCGTTCGCGTCAGTCAAATTCGTGTCGAGGAATATCAAATCGAGCCGCACCGTGTTCAGGTCGCGGATGGCATCTTCCGCCGAGTCATAGGGAATAATCTCGTACTCGTCCTCAAGCATTCCGTTCAGCCGGTCGGTGAGTTTTGACCGTCCCTCGATAATCATGATCGTTTGCATTGGCCGTTCGGAGACCCGTCGCCCCGTCGGCACACGGTCAACAGGCGGCGGTGTCACCACAGCCGGTCGTCGCAGCGCCGTTTCGTGGGCGGGCAGGGGTACGACCTTCACCGCCGTGTTCGCCACAATCGGGAACGCCATACTCACCACCGTTCCCTTCCCGACCTCGCTCTCGACCCGAATATCCCCACCGTGCCGCGTGACCACTTCCCGCGCGAGGTACAACCCCAGCCCCACGCCTTCTTCGTTCGTGTTGTTCGCCGCTTGGAAGAAAGGCTCAAACAGGCGGTTCATCTGTTCCGGTGGGATGCCAATCCCCTGATCTTGGATGCTGAACTGCACGCTGTCGCCGATGGTTTCCATCTTAATGCGGATCGGTGTGCCGCGCGGTGAGAAGTGAATCGCGTTGTGCAGCACATTCGTGATCGCTTGCTCCACCCGCAGTTCGTCGATCTCAATCAGCGGCAAGTTACCCGGTGCTTCCACTTGGATTTGTCGCCGGTATTCCGCGAATGAACGGTTGTCCAGTATCCGCTGTACCACCTCGTATAAATCGACCTGTTCGGGGTTTAGCGACACCCCCGACGCTTGCAGGTTGTAGGTTTCGAGGATGTTATCCCACAGGTGTCCCATCCGTTCCACGCTGTCCTCAAGCTGCTTCAGGAAGTGCGCCCGTTCGCGGTGTGTAAAGCGGCTGTGCTGTTCGTGTAGTGTATAAATGATGCCCCGCATCTGCGCGTAGGGAACGCGAATCCGTTCGGACATCATATCCAGCAGCAGGCTTTCACTGCTAAAGTTCTGCTTATACCGCGCATTGTCGCGGATCATCCCCGCCCAACTATTTGACTCGTTTTCGCTGTCGCCAATCCGCATGAACTCGACATCAATATCTCGCATCGGGTTCAGCAGGTTGATCTCGACAATCGGGTAATCCTCGTGTCCTTCGGGGTCACTGCTCAACAGTCGGCTGACGCTTTCCCGCAGTTGGGTGAGGGTCGCTTCGGGTTCCTCGCTCTGGTTAGCGATTCGCTCCAGCAGTGTGTCCGGTGCTTGCCCCAGCACTTCCGACGGATTAATACCGGTCAACTCCGTGAACTGCGGGTTACAGAAGGCGATCAGCCCATTGTCGTCAAGGAAGAAAATCGCCTGTGACGTGCCGCGCAGCAGCGCCTCAAGCCGCCCGTTCTTCTGCGTCGTCTCTTGTATCAGTGTCGAACGTTCCAGTGCCAGCCCCGCCACATGCGCGATACCCGCCGCCAGAAAAATACTGTCCTCACTCCGGTATTGGCTGGTGTTCGTCACGCTCGCGATGATACCGCCGATGAATCGCGCCGAGTCCATAATTGGCACGATCATCATTTGCGTCCCCACCAGCGCCTTATACAGCGGGGCGAAAGAGTCCTTTTGTCCCGTCCGCTCTTGGAAGATCGTCGGCTGCATTCCCTGTTGGTCAAGGCTCGCCAGTAGTTCCGCAAGCTGCCCGTTATTCTCGAACTGTCGGAAGACCGTCACCAGTTCTTCGTGCGAAGCCTTAACGATGCTTTCCATCGCGTTCGGGTCGTTGTTGTACATCCATACCAGTGACCGCGTAATGTTCGGCACATCCGCGATGAACTGCTGCAAACTATCCGCGATCTCATACTCGGTGTGTACCTTGCTGAAGCTCTGCCAGCCTTGCAGCAGGTGCTGGCTCGATTCCGCGCTGATCCGTTGGTTGTGGTAATGCTGGGCGTTGTTCAGTGCCACCGTAAATTGGGACGCGAACAATTCATAAATCAGCAGATCGTCATGGCTCAATGGGTTGCGGCTCGTCCCAAAAACCCCCAGCGCCCCAATCTTATAATCTTGGAAGGTGAGTGGCAGGATAATCGCCGACTCCGGTGATGGGAAGCTCGGTATCGGCACATAATTCGGGTCAGCCACGATGTTCTGGAGCACCTGCACGATCCCGCTTTGGATCACGCGCCGGAAGGGGTCATATGGTTCGAGTTGCAGCCGGTCTTCGTAATACCCGTTCTTGCCCATGCTGCCTTCACGCGCTGCGTACATCTGGTACGCCTCGCCGTCCGCCAGCACAATCGCCATGCCGTACAGTTTGAAGGTGCTGGATGCCCGGTCAAGCGTATCTTGGATCAGTTCCATCGGCTCAACTGCGCTGTGCATCCGCCGCGCTAGGATGTTGATCGACTGTAAATTCTGTGTCCGCTGCACCAGCGCCTGTGCTTGCCGCCGTTGCCGCAGTACCAACCGTAAGCGCCGTTGCAGCTCCGGTGCCGAAAGTTTTGCGGTCAGAATATCATCCGCGCCCGCTTCCATCAGGCTCGTCTCATAAGCCGTATCAATCGTTTTCGAAAAGACCAGTACCGGCACAAGTGGCACGCGGCGTTTAATCTCTTTAACTGCGCGTGTAATATCATTTCCGAACACTTCGTCTTCAATCAAAATAAGGTCAAATTGTGTATCCCGCAGCTTTTCCATCGCTTGCACGGGTTCGCTGGCTTCATGGACGTGGTAAGCATCTGTGTTCAGCCCTTTTACCAGACTGCTGCCACTGCCGCTCACGAATAATGTCTCAATAACTAGGGGTGCCATCACGTACTCGTTTCTAAATTTTAGTCCCACACACTTATTATAAACAGAACACGATAATACACATACTTGACGAATACAGCATTAAGATTTTAAAAAAACGAGGTATCTTTACATGAATTACGATCATTGTTAATGGACGATTTGTATCGAATTGATGTACTATAGGGGTGTTGGTGGGGTCTTATCGCAGGAGCAATTCATTATGTCCGGTGAAACACGCAAACTTGATCAAGATCATAGTCTCCAACTCGCTGCCGAACCCGAAATGACCGCGATTGATTTTGGGATGCCGCGCCCGTGGCGGATCGCGCTGCGCCTTGTCGATTTTCAAATGCAAATGGTGTTCGATCTTGCCGGAACCATTCTGGTCGGTCGTGCTAACGCCGAAAGTGGCTTCTATCCTGATATTGATCTCGGTGGCTTCAAAGGTAGTGAGATGGGTGTCTCCCGCGAACACCTCTATTTCAAGCTGGATGGCGACCGCGTGACCATCGTTGATAACGAAAGCGCCAATGGAACGCAGCTTAACGGCGAATGGATGAAGCCCAACGAACCCTATCCCATCCGTCATGGCGACGAAATCACCCTCGGCCTGATGAAGTTGCAGGTCGAACTGCTCACCAATCCCTACGCCTGATTAATTACCCTCATTTTTAGGCGTTCTCTCACCATTTCATTACCGCGCTGCAACATCCTTGCGTTATAATGAGTCTACTCGCATAACGGATGGATACACGTTTGGATGTTCGCCGACAAACACATCCCATCTTCTGCTTTCTAAACACTCGTCAAAACAATAATTCGGTTTTAAGGATGGCTGCTGTGGATTTCCTAAATCGTCGTAAGCAGGAACAAAAAGTTAAAGAAGAAGGTCGTTTGCCGCCGGGGCAGTCGCTCACTCAAAAATTCCCCGTGCTGACCTATGGCCCGAACCCGACCTTTGATCCCGCGACATGGGATTTGCGTGTTTTCGGTGAAGTCGAAAAAGAGATGCGTTGGTCATGGGCGGATTTCACCAGCCTCCCGACGACCCACGTCAAAACCGATATTCACTGCGTCACCCGCTGGAGCAAGTTCGATACCAATTGGGAAGGTGTCCTGTTCCGCGATTTTGTCAAACTCTTTGGCATCAAACCGACCGCCAAATTCGTCATCGCCCACTGCGACTACGGCTACACCACCAACACCCCGCTCGAAATCATGATGGACGACGACGTGCTGCTCGCCTACAAGTTCGAAGGCCAAATGCTCGAACCCGATCACGGTGGCCCGATGCGGACGTTCGTCCCCAAACTCTACTTCTGGAAAAGCGCCAAGTTTGTCCGCGCCATCGAGTTCAGCGAAGTCGATAAACCCGGCTTCTGGGAAGTCAACGGCTACTCGAACACCGCCGACCCGTGGAAAGAAGAACGCTACAGCCGCCGCGGTTGGTTCTAACCACATCACGATTACTGTAGGGCGCACAACCGTGCATAGGCATTAAGCTAAGCACCAAACTGGATCAGTAATTGCAAGGTCGAAGGCGATTTCCGACGGATTGTTTTGAGAGCAAACCGCTGGAAATCGTCATCGATTCGCTTGAGTAATGGAGCCAAA
>JAIUNI010000023.1 GCA_020161935.1 Chloroflexota bacterium | reverse complement strand
GGTAGGACTACCTTAAGTGGTGGATGATTATTTTAAGCCCTCACCCTACGATGGTACGTTCGCAGGCTCACTCCACCATCAGCCCTCTCCCTCAGGGCGAGGGACTTTAAAGACTTTTATGGTTCATTTTGCGATGAAATAGACACAAAATGAATTTCCACCGCTTCGTGTGGTGCTACCAGTTGGTTTGGATGAGGTTGGAAGATGGGTAAGGCGAAATTGCATTTTGCCCTTTTTTCGTTAGACTTAGCATGTAGCACACTTATTCCAACGGAAGCATAACTTTTGACGCGCGAAACCCAACTCCAAGACTTCATTAAATGGTGGCAGCAGTACGGTAAAGGTGACGAAAAAGGCGAGGCACAAATCTTCCTCGACCATCTGTTTACCGCTTTGGGCTACCCCGATGGTTTGATGGGCGCACAGGGCGACCCTGAAAAGCGCATTAAGTTTAAGGTTGCTGACAAGGTGACGACCAAGTTTGCTGACCTTGTTATAGAAGGCCGCGTACTGATTGAGATGAAGAAGCGCGGCGAGGACTTGAGCAAACACCATCAGCAGGCGTTCGGTTACTGGTCGTACCTGACACCGCACCCGCGCTACATGGTGCTGTGCAACTTTGACGAGTTCCGGGTGTACGACATGGAAAAGCAGGTCAGCGACCCGATGGGCAAAGTGCCTGTCGAGAAGCTGGCGGAAGATTGGGGGCCGCTGGCCTTCCTGTTCCCCGAACCGGAAGCGCCTGTTTTCAACAAAGAATTTGACCTGATCGAGATCACGCAGCAGGCGGCAGAAAGTTTGGCTGCCGTCTTTAAGCTGCTGACACGCGAAAAGCGGGGTGTGAAGCGCGAACATGCCCAACGTTTCATCCTTCAATGTATGGTGGCGCTGTTTGCCGAGGATATTGGCTTGCTGCCGCGCTACACCTTTACGCGGGTGGTGGAGGACTGCCAGAACGGGCAGAGTTCGGCGGATTTGATGACGCTGCTGTTCTTTAAGATGAACTCACCGGGGGTGAAGGTCGGCGGGCGCTTTCATGGGGTCGAGTATTTTAACGGCGGCTTGTTCGAGCAAATCCACGACATCGCCCTCAGCGGCGAGGAACTACGGCTGCTGCGCGAGTCGGCGAACCACAACTGGTCACAAATCCGCCCCGCGATCTTCGGCACGATCTTCGAGGACAGCATGGAGGCGGCAGAACGCCACCAATCCGGCGCGCACTTCACCAGCGACCGCGACATCATGCGGATTGTCGAGCCGGTGATCGTCCGACCATGGCGCGAACGGATTGAGGCGGCGAAAACGGCGAAGGCGCTGCACCAACTGCACGAAGAGCTGTGCCATTACATCGTGCTAGACCCGGCGTGTGGCAGCGGCAACTTCCTGTACATCGCTTACCGCGAAATGAAGAAGCTGGAACAGAGCATCTTCCAACGGCTGCACGAAACCGAGGGCAACGGTCAGGGCATCATGGGGATGGTGAGCGCACGGCAGTTTTACGGCTTCGACATTAACCCGTTCGCGGTGGAACTGGCGAAGGTGACGCTGATGATCGCCAAAAAGCTGGCGGTGGACGAACTGCACTCGCTGGAACACCCGCTGCCGCTGGATAACCTCGACACGAATATCAAAGTGGCCGACGCGCTGCTAACCGACTGGCCGGACTTTGATGCGTGCATCGGCAACCCGCCCTACATGGGGGCGAAGCGGCTGAAGCAGGAACACAAACCGGAGTATATCAACCGTGTGCGGGATGCCTTCCCGGATGTGCCGGGGAACGCCGATTACTGCGTGTACTGGTTCAATAAAGCGCACAAGCTGATGAAGGCGGGGGCGCGGGCGGGTTTGGTCGGCACGAACACCATCCGCCAGAATTACAGCCGCGAGGGTGGGCTGGATGTGATCGTGGCGAACGGCGGGACGATTTACGAGGCGGTGGGGTCAACGCCGTGGTCAGGCGAGGCGAAGGTGCATATCTCGATTGCCTGCTGGGCAAAAGGTGATGCGCCGTATGCCCCCGCGCGGTTGTGGACTGATGGCGAACAGCATGTCGACTTGCCGAGCATCAACAGCAGTTTGTCCGTCAAAACGGATGTGACCACAGCGGCGGTTTTAGCGTGTAATACAGAGCCGAAGCGGGTATTTCAGGGGCAAACGCCGGGACATGATGGATTTGTTCTTTCATCTGATGAAGCATACGCGATTGTAAAAAGTGATAAATCGAGTCAAGAAGTCATTTGCTCATATCTAACGGGTGATGACATTCTAAGTCAATCCCAGTCAAAACCAAGCCGTTACATTATTGACTTTGAAGAACGCGATATTGTCGAAGCACGTAGCTTTAAATCTGCATTTAAGAAAATTGAAAAAACTGTACTTCCAGATCTTGAAGCTAAAGCAAAAGCTGAAATTGAAAAAAATAAGCCTTTGCTAGTGACCAATAAGCAAGCCAATGTAAATCGCGATCATCAAATGGCACTACAAAAATGGTGGTTACATTTTCGCACTCGCACAGATCGAAAAGAAGCAACTAAGGAACTAAAACGATACATCGTATGTTCCCGTGTAACGAAGCGCCCGATATTTGATTTTGTAGATGAACAGATTTGCCCTAGTGATGCGCTGCAAACCTTCGCCTTCCCCGACGATTACAGCTTCGGCATTTTACAATCGAACATACATTGGGAATGGTTTACAGCAAAAGGTTCAACACTGACTGAACGTTTCCGTTATACACCGAACAGTGTGTTCGACACCTTCCCGTGGCCGCAGCAGCCGACGCATGAGCAGGTCAAGGCGGTGGCGGAAGCCGGACGGGCGCTGCACGAGTACCGGCGGGCGGCGATGAAGCGCAACCCCAAGCTGACGCTGCGGGAACTGTACCGTTCGCTGGAACTGCCGGGGAAGAACCCGCTGAAAGATTTACACGCGGCGCTGGATGCGGCAGTGCTGGCGGCGTATGGGTTTAATGCACCCCCACCCCAATCAAGCATCCCCACCCCTAACCCCTCCCCATTACATGGAGAGGGGAATCATACGGATGTGCTGGCGCAGTTGTTGGCGCTGAACGCGATTGTGGCGGCGAAGATCGACGCGGGGGAAAGTGTGACCGCGCCGGGTGTGCCAGCCGATTATCCAAACCCCGCCGAGTTGGTCAGCGAAGGCTGCATCACCCCGCCAGAGTGGGTGTAAGGGGTTGAAATAGTCTGCTGACAGGCTTCATTCCGCCGCTATCAAAACTATTGACGCGGCGGATATCGAAAGTATCAATTCTACAAGTTTAATCAAACAAGTGCGCCTTCAACCTCAGCCTGCGGCTGCGCCTTCGCCAGCGCTTCACCCATGCGGATGACCGCGCCCGCCCACGACAGGCCGCTGCCGAACGCGACCATGCCGGTCACGTCACCGGGTTTCAGGCGGCCCTCCTCAATGGCCTCCACCAGCGCCAGCGGGATCGAAGCCGTCGAGGTGTTGCCGTACTTATGCAGGTTGATGAAGAACTTGCTCATCGGCAGTTGGAGCTTATCCGCTGCGTATTCGATAATCCGCAGGTTCGCCTGATGCGGAATGATCAGGTCAAGGTCAGCCGGAGACATACCCGCGCTGCCGGTGATATTGTGCAGGCAGCTAATCAGCTTGCGGGTCGCGAACTTGAATACTTCCTGCCCGTTCATGCGGATGTACATCTCGCGGTTATCCACCACCTCTTGCGACAACGGCTTGCGCGTCCCGCCGCCGGGAACCATCAAATGTTGGGCATGCTCACCGTCCGAGCCGAGTTCGAAGGTCATCACCCCCGCCTCGGTCTGGCTGGGCTGCAAGATCACCGCTGCCGCCCCGTCCCCGAACAGGACGCAGGTGGAACGGTCGGTATAGTCAATGGCATAGGAAATGAGTTCAACCCCGATCACGATGATGTTCTTGTACGCGCCGGTTTGGATGAACTGGCTCGCCGTCACCAGCGAGTAAACCCAGCCGGAGCAGCCTGCGGCTAAGGTCAGCGCTGGGCATTTCGCTCCCAGTTGGTGCTGGATCAGGTTGGCGGGCGCTGGCAGCAGGTAATCGGGTGACGAGTTCGCGACTACGATCAGGTCAAGGTCGGCAGGGGTTAGCCCTGCGACTGCCAGCGCCTCGTGCGCGGCTGCACACGCCATGCTGGTCGTGGTGTCGGCCTCGGTGCGGATATGGCGTTTCTTGATGCCAGTACGGGCGGTAATCCATTCATCATTCGTATCGACCATTTTGGAAAGGTCGTCGTTGGTGAGGACTTTACCCGGAACGTATTTCCCCCAACCCGTAATTTCGGCACGCGGCATCGTCATTTAATAACTCCTAAGTCAGCATGAAATCTTTACAAACGTCCGTTTTTGGGCAACTGTCTATCCGTACAGCGCGGTATATTGTACCTGTAGACCCGTAAGTCTGCACATGAGTATTTCACGAAAGCATTTGTGGTCAAGAGGCGGTCAAAACATCAGGGAACAGGTAATGCCCGTTCCCTTGAATAGTTAAATGTGGTTACTGCTGGAGGGCGGGGACTTCCTGCGCGTCGCGGTGTGCGTCCTCGATCAAGCGGCGGCGGTTGAGCAGCAGGAAACCGGCAACCAGCGCGATACCGGCGGCGATCTGGACACGCGGCGGCAGGTAGCGAACGCGGTTCACGATGTTCGCACGGTTTGCGCCCATCAAATCGCTGCGTAAGCGGTTGACGAAGCGGCGGGACGGTTTTGCGCCGATGAGCGTGAGGTGCAGCTTGCGAACGATGCCGACAAGCCCTTCAACTTCGCTGCGGGGGACGGCGTAGCGGTTCACGATCTGGTCGATGTTGGCATGGTCATCTGCCAG
The DNA here is from genome assembly GCA_020161935.1 of Chloroflexota bacterium. Classification (GTDB taxonomy): domain Bacteria; phylum Chloroflexota; class Anaerolineae; order Aggregatilineales; family Phototrophicaceae; genus CFX2. The sequence goes on along the minus strand of JAIUNI010000023.1, from coordinate 60,646 downwards.
AAGCGCATCAGTGACTGCGGAGAGCAAATTTTCGAGTTCGTTATGATTCGTCATCGGTTCAGCTGCCTTCTGTTCGGTTCGTTTCCGTAATGGGTGCGCGGCCGGGTGCGCCAACGCGGGTATGCTGCATTTCGATGTCATCCCTGAGGGCGAGCAGGGTGCGGTGATAGAGCGACTTAATCGCCCCTTCAGTCCGATCTAAGATTTCGCCAACCTCGGCGTTCGAGAGGTTGGAGACAAACTTTAGGTACAACAACTGCTGGCGTTCTTCGGGCAGCCGGGCAATCGCCGTGAGCAGCGCCTTCCGTTCTTCCTTGTCTTCGGCCACTGTATCGGGCGAGTCGAAGTGCAAGTCCGGCCCGATAAATTCTTCCAGCGGGATGATCTTGCGGCGACCACGGTCACGGTGCCAGTTCGCCACTAGGTTGTGGGCGATGCGGTACAACCACGCCTGAAACGGGACACCGCGTTCGGTGTAGTTTTCGATGTGCGCCATTGCCCGGTGGAAAACGGCAGCCGTCAGATCTTCAGCGTCTTGATGGTTGCCCGTCCGGTAGTAGATGTACTTGTAAATCTTCTCGACATAACGTTCGTAGAGGATGCCGAACGCCTGTTGGTTATCTTTCGCCAGCAGGACGAGTTCGGGGTCTTCCAACCGCGTCAGGTCGGGTTGTTTGGGTTTGCGTCTAAATATGTTCATCAGCAGTTATAACACTGTTGACTTAAGCGAGTTGCGGAGTTGGCAACAAACTACCCAGTTGGGAGTTATCAGTTGGCAGTTGGCAGTTGGCAGTTATCAGTTATCAGTTGGCAGTTGGCAGTTGATAGTTATCAGTTATCAGTTATCAGTTGGCAGTTGGGAGTTGGGAGTTATCAGTTGGCAGTTGTCAGTAATGGTTTCGGAAGTCACGAGAAAAGATTAACCGCCAAGTCGCCATCCACAGGAGGCTTCGCACAGAACGCCAAGATTTTAGTCAAGAATTTCGATAAACCACTTCGTTGGCAGTAAATAAATTTGCCTATTTTATAGGCAGAACAGGCAAATTTAAGCGCTTTTAGCGCCGTTCATGAAGTTAGGGTTTGAAACCACAAACCGTTTACATACGAAACGGGGGTAACGGAAACAAAAAGAGCATACGGTTGTATGCCCTTAAACAGTGTTCTGGTTGCGTCAGAAGTTAATCTTGACCGTGCAGTGTGGCTTGAATGGCGGCGACATCTTCGCGCAGCATGTCATCGACGGCGAGTTCCTGCGCGACCTTGTTGCACGAATGCAGCACGGTGCTGTGGGTACGGCCACCGAAGGCATCGCCAATCTGGGGCAGCGAGGCCAGCGTCACCTCACGGGCGAGGTACATGGCGACCTGCCGTGCTTGATTCAGGCGGGCGGTGCGGCGCGGCCCGACCAGATCCGCCACCGTGAGGCGGTAATACTCGGCGGTGGTGGAAAGCACACGCGCCATCGTCAACTGGTGGTTGCGCGGTCGGCGGTAGCCAGCGAGCGCGTTCTCCGCCATATCGACCGTCACCGGACGGCGGGCGAGGTGCGTGGTGGCGACCAGTTGGTTGAATACCCCTTCCATCTCGCGGATGTTCATCCGCGCCTTGTCGGCGATCATCTCGGCGGCGTTGACCGGCAGTTCGACGCTGCGTTCCTGCGCCCACATGCGGAGGATGGCGACGCGGGTTTCAAATTCCGGCGGTTGCAAATCCATCACCAGACCGCCGCCGAAGCGCGAACGCAGCCGGTCTTCCAACGTGTTCAGTTCTGACGGTGGGCGATCCGAGGCCAGTACCACCTGCTTGTTGTAGGTATAGAGCGCGTTAAAGGTGTGGAAGAATTCTTCCTGCGTGCTTTCCTTACCGGCGATGAACTGAATATCATCAACCAACAGCACATCCGCCGAGCGATATTTCTCGCGGAACATGGCGGTCGTGCGCTGCCGGATGGCATCCACGAGGTCGTTGGTAAAGACTTCCGACGGAATGTAGATGACGCGCATCCCGCGTGACCGGCAGACGTGGGCAATTGATTGCAGCAGGTGGGTTTTACCCAAGCCTACGCCGCCATAGACAAAGAAGGGGTTGTACTGGGTCGATGGATGTTCGGCCACCGCCATTGCCGCCTCGTAGGTCATGCGGTTCGACTGATTATTGACGAAGCGGTCGAAGGTATAACGCGGGTTGAGTTCGCTTTCCGGCAGGTCAGGCCGCTGCGGACGGCTCACCTGCTGATAAAGCGGTGTGCTGACTTGGGCTGGCGGCAGTTCTGGTTGGCGGTTCAGCAAGCGGAACAGCGGCAGTTCATCGTCAGCGGTTGCGACCGGATCAACCTTGTTGACTTCAAAGCACAATTCGACACGCTCACCGAGGACATCGCCCAACACGCGGCGAATTTCGCGGTAAAGGCGGTGCTGGAGCATATCACGAGCATAGGTGTTGGCAACACCGACGCGGTATATTCCGTCTTCCGTGCAGCCTAAGAAAACGGCTCCCCGCAGCCACGTTTCGAAGCTGGCGCGGTCAAGCTGAATTTCTAGTTGGCTAAAAGCACTATTCCATGCGTCCTGCGGATTCACAAATGCATCCTCTATTATTTGAAGTCAGTTTTCCCAAAGGGCGCATTAACCCGGCACGCGCATCGTATATTATGCGGTGATGGCTGCTGCATCTTCGGAAAAACCCCGTTGTAAGACCGGCAAAAGGGAACACAAAGCCGTTTGGGTCATTAACCCACTCAAAGCCGGTTATTTGCGACAAAACTATAGGGTTATCTATTTAACCACCGGGGCATGTATTCATGCCCCCAACAGATGGGTGTGGGAATGTCTGTTTTTAGTGGTCAATTGTAAAGGTCAGTATACATGATGATTGGGAATCGCTCAACTGAATCGAGACCCAAAATGTTAAAAAGTCCCATTTTTTAAGGTTGGGATAAAATCTACCCAGAAACCTTAACAAACGGTGATGAGTCTCGTCTTGAATCGGATTTGAGTCACAAGTTCAGTAGGTTGTTTTTCGCGGATAAAAAACGTACTTTTAGCCGAGCAAATGCACCAACTTCACAAAATTGATTTTCCTCAACAAGGGTTTCCGACTCTATAAGTTATAAAAAACATTACTTTTTAAAGTTGGGATAATTTCTACCCAACGTGGAAATTTGTCTTTTTGGTTGGGATTTATTTGGGATAATTGGGGATAAAAGTTCATTGAGGTTTGCATAAACCCACATTGAGATGTTGGCACTTGAATTCTTTCCAACAAGGATTCCGGGATCTTTTCGCCTTTTGACACTTTTAGCGGCTGCATAATCTGCTCTTAACGTTTTTAATCACCCGATTTGCGCCCGGTAGGATTACCTTAAGTGGCGGAGGACTATTTTAAGCCCTTATCCTCCGTAGTAACTATTTGACCCCACCCCAACCCCTCCCCGTAGTAACAGGGAGGGGCTTTACAGATACACTTGCGATGAGAAAAGCGGTAAACGTGGATTACATATTGTCCATCAGGCGGCGGAAACGCTTCGCCAGTTCCTTGAGCATGATAATCGAAATATCCGAGTCCTCATGCAGCACCGAAATAAAATCAAGCTGGGTCAGCACCAAACACTGCGTCGGCTCGACGGCGATGACTGAGGCGGTACGCGGCGCGTCATCCAGCAGCGAAAGCTCGCCGAAAAACTCCGTCTTGCCCATAGTGTTCACGGTCGTCTTGCTTCCGTCGGGGTGCTGGCGAATGGCATCAACCTTTCCGCTTTCGATAATGAATAAGCCAATACCGAGCGTTCCCTGTGTGACAATCGCTTCACCCGCGCCGTAGCTGCGTTCGGTAAAACGCTTGGCGAGGCGCTGAAGCTGTTTCTCTTGTAAGCCTTCGAACATCGGGACGGTCTGCAAAAAGCGAGTAATGGTGGCTTGATCTGACATGCGGTTTCCCCTGTGGTTTATAATCATGGTTCGTGCCGATTATAACCGCGCTGCGAAGGTCACACAATTTTTCCTGTGGCGTGGTTGGTTCGTGAAACCCAAACGGAATGAGGGCAGTGAACATGAATGACCCGATGATCGAGGTTGAACTTGAAAGTATGGCCTACGGGGGCAGCAGCTTGGGGCATCTGGAAGATGGGCAGGTGGTCTTGGTGCCGTACACCATCCCCGGCGAACGGGTACAGGCGCGGGTGACGGGTCAAAAAGGACGTTCGCTCTTTGCCGAAGGTGTAACCCTCATCAACTCGTCGGTTGACCGTGTTTTCCCGCGCTGCCCGCACTTCGGCCCGTCAAAATGTGGGCGCTGCCAGTGGCAGCATATCGACTACCCCGCCCAACTGCTGCTCAAGCAGGATGTCCTTGCCGACCAGCTTGAACGTATCGGCGGCTTTGCTGATGCCGACATCCGCCCGACCATCCCCAGCCCCGATGTGTGGGGTTATAACCATCACATGACGCTGTATGCCACCGGCGAAGGTCAGCTTGGCTTCGCGATGGCTGGTCAGCCGAACACCCTCTACCCGATAGACGAGTGCCATATCCTGCACCCTGACCTGCTGGCGCTCAAAGACTCCTTATCACTGGAAACGATGACCGGCTTACAGATCATCACCCTGCAACTGGACAGCGCCAACGACCGGATGGCGCTGCTGCGGATGGCGAACGATGAAGCGCCCGAACTGCACAGCGATATGGCGATGAGCATGAACCTGCTCAACGAAAACGACGAGCCGATTAACCTGATGGGGGACTTGTACGCCAGTGTGACGCTGGGTGGGCGGGCGTTCCGCGTCACGGCGGGGAGCTTCTTCCGGCCTAATTTGTCCCAACTGGACAACCTTACGGCGGAAGTGCTGCAAGGGTTGGCGCTCACTGGTCAACAGGCCGTCCTTGATCTGTACGCGGGTGTCGGGTTCTTCAGCGCCTTCATCGCGGGGCAAGCACGCTTGGTCACGCTGGTAGATGCCGACCCCTACGCCGTGAATGACGCGGAAATCAACCTGCCGGAAGAACATATCGACATTATCGAAGGCTTGGTCGAAGAAGTGCTGGAAGACCTAGACGAGCATTATGACGCAGCCGTGGTTGACCCCGGTGAGGACGGCCTGAGCGCGGCCACGGTGGACGGTTTGGCAGCACGCCGCATCCCGCGTATCGTGTATATCAGCGGCAACCCCTCGACCTTAGCGCGCGACGGCAAGCGGCTGGCGGGTAAGGGCTACCGGCTACTGTATGCACAACCCATCGACCTCGCGCCGCAGACTTTCGCGGTTGATACCGTCGCCGTTTTCGTTTTATAAGACGATAAGAGATACAATAATAGGTGAACCGAAGGTACTAGTCGGAATATTACGCAACCTCTTGTTTTAGCCAGTATTCGTTTGATATACTGTTTAAAACATTTCATTTTTAGGGAGAGTATAACGAAGGAGCAGGGATTTCGTTAAATCTTGCCTTTAAATGGGCGATAGAGAGATTGAGCATGTCGACCTCATTTGACGAAGTTCGAGAAACGTATCGCGTCCTCGCAAACAACCTGCCCAACACGAGCATTGTGATGTTTGACCGTGATATGCGTTATCTCCTCGCCGAAGGTGCGTTTATCCAACGGGTGATACGAGATTATGGCGGGATCGTTGGCAAATCACCCTACGAAATTCTCCCCCAATCTTCGATTGAATTTATCATTCCGATTTACGTCCGTATCCTAAATGGTGAAACCTTCAGCTTCGAGCGGTTCACGTCGGAATTTTCCTACCAATCTTACGCCAGCCCTATTAAGAACGATACCGGTGAAGTCATCGGCGGCGTGATTATGACGCATGATATGACCGATGCGAAGCGTACCGAGGCGGCGCTGCTTGCGAGTGAGGTGCGTTTTCATTCGCTGGTTGATATTGCGCCGGTCGGCATTATTCAAACCGATGCGCGTGGAAAGCGGATCTTTTGTAATACGCATTGGTGCGAAATTACCGGCGTGACACTCGAACAAGCCCTGAACGACGACAGCTATCAAACGATTTTTCCTGATGACCTCGACATCGCGAGTCAGGCGTGGGAGAAAATGGAAGAAACCCATCTTCCATTCGACAATCTCATCTTTCGGTATCAGCGGCCTGATGGTAACGCCATCTGGGTTTCCGGTAACGGGCGACCGATTTTTGACGAACACGGTCAAGTGATGGGTTACATCGGCACGGTAACAAATATTGATGAGCAGGTACGCACTCAAACCGCCCTTCGCAAGAGTGAAGAACACCTGCGGGTCATTACCGATAACATTCAGGACATCGTGACGCAGCACAACGCCGACGGCACCGTCGTCTTTGCCAGCGAGTCCTGCCGCACTGTTCTCGGTTACGAACCCCGGTCCTTGATCGGGCATTCCACCATTCATTATGTTCACCCCCACGAACGCGCGACCATGCTCGAAGCCATGTGGAAAGGTATTGAATCCGGCGTACCCTACATCACTATCGAGTTCCGGCTGCGGAACAGCGCCGGACAGTACATCAAGATGGAAAGCATCGTCAAATTCTTGTTCGATGAGCAGTCGAAGTACAGCGGCGCGGTGTTTATCTCGCGCGATATTACCGAGCGCCAACGGTTACAGGATATGCTGCTGGAACGAGAGAAGCTGCAAACCGCGCTCGACAAAGAGCAGGAGTTGGGTATGCTCAAAACCCTGATGATGCAGCGCATCGGGCATGAGTTCCGCACGCCGCTCACCATCATCCAATCCTCGTCGGAAACGCTGACTAACTTCCTCGACCGCTTAACGATGGAGCAAAAAGCGGCGCGGGTGGATGCCATCAAACGCCAGATTCGCTCGATTACCGATATGCTCGACCAGATCGGCTTGGCGATCTACGGGACGTTCAAACCCAACGAAATCTACCGCGAAACGGTCAACATCAGCGTGTTATGCAAACAAGCCGCCGCCGAACTCGAAATCCAACTGCAACAAGCGGGTAAATTTTCGTTAGACCTGCCGGACATGCTGATAGCATCCGTCGATCAAATTGTTTTGAAGCGTGCCATCTCGAATATTATGCAGAACGCCGCCCGCTACTCGGCCTCAACCGCCCTCGTGACGGTGCAGCTCCGGCAGCTTGAGGGGCATATCGAACTGCGGGTCATTGATAGCGGTATTGGCATCCTGCCGCACGAGCAGTCCCGCATATTTGAACCGTTTTTCCGGGGCAGCAATATCAACGAAGTCGGCGGTTTGGGGGTCGGTTTGACGATTGCCCACGCGGCGCTCGAAGCTCATGGCGGCAGCATCACCCTCGAAAGTGTGCCGAAGCATGGCACGACTGTCACGCTCCGGTTTCCACTGGTCACGCTGTAATTACATTTTGCGGCTGGCAAGCTGGCGCAAATACCCCTGTACACCCAGCACCAGCGAAACGGTCGGCAGCCACGCCAACCCGTAAGCCGTAAACCCCAACCCGATCAGCGTGAAGGGTGTCACCGTTCCCCACCGCGTCGCTGGCAGGTTGTAACCCAATACGCCCACGCCGAGGAAAATCACCGCCGCCAGCAGGAAGTTTGGGAATGACAACGGTTGTAAGTGCAGCGTGCGATCAAGCAAGGTGTCGCCGGTTTTACGCCCCCTGAACCAGATGACCGCCCAGCACAGCGCCAGCAGCAGCGGACACAGCACCAGCCCCGGCGCATCAACCTCGCCCCTTACCAACCGGAGCGCCGTCAACCCCGCCAGCACCGCCACCACAACCGCCCAGCCGCGCGGCGACAACCGCAGCGTATCCAACGAGGCGCTGTTCTCGCTTCGCACACGCGGCAGCAGCCCGTATAACAGCAGGGCGATCACCGCCACACCGGCGACCCCGAACGCCAGCATCGTGGGCAGCGCCACCTCGCCGTAACCTTCCGCCACCGGCCAATGCTTGACCCACACCCCCCACGCTAGCCCGACGATCACACAGCCGATCAGCAGGCGGCGGCTGCGTTCGCCCCGCGTCAGCACGAGAAACAGGCCGAGCATCTCGGCAGCCAGCAGGGCGTGTGCGCCCATCACCCGCGTGAACAGGGTGCGCGGCATATCGGTCAACATTGAGGCCGGGTTGAGTGCCAGCGCCGCGATCAGGCTGTAGACTCCGGCGAGCAGTAGGCCGCCGAAAAAATCGCGTATCCGGTAGCGGGCGATCAAGTCCAGCAGGACGGCGCTGAGGGCAGCATAACCGGGGAGGAGGAGCAGCCATTCCCCCAACGGTCGCATGGCGGGGTTCGTCCACGCCAACACCTCCGAGCCAAACAGGAGCAGCCCTCCTAGCAGGATGACAAGGCCGGTTGATGGACGGCGCAGCACTGGTAGAAGCATCGCTGTTATTCCGCTTCGGCTGGCAGATCGACCGGAAATTGGGTTTGCACAAATTCGAGGTAGCGCGTCAGGTAGCGGATCAAGTCTTGCCGTTCCTCGTCACTGAGCAGGCTGAACAGAAGCTGCATTTGCTGGAGTAAGTCGGTTTGTACCGCCATAAAGCGCTCGGCCCCTTCCGATGTGAGGATGACATCCACCGAGCGGCGGTCACTCTCGCGCTGTTCACGCATCACCAGCGGCGGCTCAAGCGCTTCCAACCGTTTGACGAGGCCGGTCATGGTGGCGTTGGTCAGGTGATGCTGCCGCGCGATCTCGCCAATCGGGCAGCGACCGCCGCGTTCGGTCAGCGTTTTCAGCACATAAAATTGGGGCGGGGTCAGTTGGTGCGCCGCCAAATTCGCGGCTAAACGCTTTTCGCCATCAAGCACGATGGTGAAAAGCAGTGACCATAATTGGCTGGCATCTAAGTCGAGTTGGTTAACCACAGCGGCGTTACCTGTATTTTCTCCATAAGGTTTTGGGTGACAGTCGCACGTTCGTAATTATAGCCTTGATTGCCGAAAACGGCGGCAGGCCCGGCGGACGGTCGAAACAACAACGCGAGTACTATGACTCGCGCTGTTGTAGGAGGAGAAATGCTGGTATCAGCAAGCGCTCTTACGTCGCTTCGAGGATACCCGTGATGTCATTGAGTCGGGGCCAGATGCGATCCGCCGGAACATCCCATTTGTGGCGTGCCACCTTCATCCGGTCAAGCACGACCATACCGGCACGTCCGGCTAGCTCGAACAGGTGGTGAACCTCGCCGCTTTCATCCGCCAGCAGCGGGAAGGGCGGTGGAGTCAGGCTGCTCACATAATACCCGTACAGCACCTGCGGTTGGTCGCGCGTCACCAGCGCCAGCTTATAACCGCTGCGGTGGATGCTGTGCGCGTGCTTTTGCAGCCAGATAATCCGTTGGATATTCACCGGATTCCAAATGTCACCGAGGAAGCCAATCACCAAACCGTTCATCCCCATCATGTTCGACAGCGATTGATGTTTGCCCGCATGGTCGCGCACGCTAAATTCCGGCGTGCTGTTCGCCATCGAGGTCAAACGCGGCATCTCGCGGGTAGCTAGCTTGGGCATCTGGAACATTTTCTGTGTAAACCTCTTACAACGTTGAGTAAATCTAGTGTACTATGGGATTTTCGTTTTGAATCACAATGATTCATTAACGTTACTTGCGTACTACTCCATGTAGCGGAATCATAATGGCCTCTCGCTCATTTGCAGTGGGGCAAGCGGCCATTTTCCAGACTCCAAGCGGTCTATTTTTATCAAGAGTCTCGAAATGCTTGAGCTAAAAATCTTGGCGTTCTTGGCGGTTAAACTCTTCTTCCTGACTTTCGATGTGCTACCCCCCGACCCGTAGGTAATGCGCCCAGTATCCCGCGTACTCGCCATAGTGCTGGCTCATCCGCTGCACGTCTGCGTGGGTCAGGTCATCACGCCCATAAACCCGCCGCGCCGCTGCCAAGATCGCCTTCTCATCCAGCGGCACGCGCTCGGTGCGCCCCAATCCCCGCAGCATAATGAAGGTGGCTGACCATGCGCCAATACCCTTGATCTCCAGCAGCCACGACTCGACCTGTTCATACGGTGCGCTGCGTAACCACGACTCGTCAATGGTGGCGAAGGCTTGCGCCGCCGACTGCACACACCCGGATTTGCGCGTGTTGCGGATCGTTTCGTTCAGTTGATACAGGTCGAGCGCTGCCAACGGTGCGGGCTGCGGGAACACACGGTATTCCTCGCCCTCGACCGTCAGCCGCTCGCCGTAATCCTCCGCCAGCCGCGCCTTCATCGCCAGCGAAATGCTCATCTGGTTCCGCTGCGAGAGAATTGCCCAGCAGGCATTCTCGAACGCCGTTAAGCTAAACTTCACCTGATGATACCCGTAGAGTTTTTCGACAATCGGCATGAACTGCGGGTCGGCTTGCGCCAGTTGGTAAAATGGGCGCAGGTCATTATCGAGGCTCAAGAAGAAGGCGATGTCGGCCTCGGCCTGTTCCTGCTCACCGGCTGTCAACTTGGCTTCTGACCATACCGTGTAGCGCAGTTGTGGCTGGTCGGGTGTGCCTGCCGCTTCCACCGCGAACACCGCCACGTTCTCACCCACGTAAAACGCTTTGGTCAAGCGTGCGGGCGCGACATTTTGCTGCCCCATCATCGGCCTAAATTGTCCGAGGAAGCGCAGGGCGTGGTTGAAATCGAAAGGTGCGACCGCTTGAAGGCTGCCGCTGACCGTGTGTAAAGGCATCATAAACCTCGTTTCGTTATTGTGTGATGCTGTAGTTTACCGCCTTGATGTGACAGCTTTATGTCAGCAGCTTATAACCCCGCCTTCCTTAATTCATCATGCAGCGCAGTCAGTTTCGGAAAATCGCGGCGTATCCCTGCAATAAGGGTCTCCCATCGCTCGTACTCATCTATTGAGTCTAGGCATCCCGCACCTGTCGTCAATAGGTTGCCGCCTCTGCCACGCCCTCCGCATCCGTCATTTCAAAATTTCACATCACGCTATTATGCGTTGGCATAAACATCTTACGTCTGTCCCTCCATGCTTGCCATCCACGCCGCGACTTCGGCACGCATGTCGAGCGCGTTGGCGAAGTCCGGTGACCGTTTACCCAGTGCCTCAATAACCGCCTTCGGGGTGGTTTCTTCGAGCGCCATGACCTTCAAGGGGCGCGGCACCTCGATTTCGATGTGGTTGTGGTAGAAGGCAGTGGCAATCGTACCGAGGGCGCTGCCGTCCGCGTCCGTCATTTTGCTCCACATCCAGCGCTGGCGGTCGCTCTCGTCGTCGCCCCACTCGCGCGAGATCATCAGGTTACCGGGAATGCGCGGCGTGGCCTTCAACCCCAACTGCTTCATCTGCGCGTGGAGATCATCCAGCAGGCGCTTGGCATACATCCCGTAAACGCTGTCGCCCACAATCGGGTATTTCTCGATCATCTCGGCCTTGTTCGCTTGGAACGCCGTTTGCCAGTGTTCATTGACGTACTGCTGCACATATGCGCCGAGGGCGTGAATATCACGCTTGGGCTGCTTGTCGAGAAAGGCTTTTAAGGTTTCCATAGGGTTAACTCCTTCATCATGCAGCGGTCGATACTTTGAGCATAAGGGGATGGTGCATAATAGTAGGGTTTAACCGGTGTAGGTCAGTTCGATCATATAGGTGATCTGGCGAATGGTCGCCTGCGCCCGTTCCTCCAGCGCCACCAAGCTCGTCAGCCAGCGGTCAGCCACCACCTCGATATATTCATTGGCGCTGTTTTCGAGTGGGACGTTCAGGGCTTCGCGCAGGTTATCGGTTTTGCCCGCGTCAAACTGGCGCATCATTTGCAGGACAGCCATCATGCTGTATCCGGCATGGACGAGGGTGCGGATGACACGCAGCCGCCCGAACTCCGCGCTGCCGTACAAGCGGTAGCCGTTGGCGGGGTCACGCGGCACGTCGATCAAGCCGTTGCGTTCCCAATTCCGCAGCATATCGACGGTGACATTCAGGTGTGCCGCCGCCTGCCGGATGTGCATCTTCTGTCGCGCGGTGTCCATCAAGTGACCCGCCGCCCAGCGTTCGAGGAACTCCACCGCCGCCTCTGCCAGCGTGCGTTCAACCCGCACATGCGCGAGGTACAAGTATGCCAGCTCCATCGCCATGCCGAGGTCGCCGTTCGCCGCGCTCCGCACCAAGTCACCGAGCAGCTTCTTATCCGCCACGATATAAGGCCAACGTGCGGCCAACTGTGTCAATTTCGCCTGTTCAACGTGCATCCGGGTATAAAGCCGATAGCCATTCGTGCCGCGTGGGATGGGCGGCAGGAAGCCCCACGCCTCGTACAGGCGAATGGTGTTGACGTGTACGCCGAGCAAACGGGCGATGTCGGTGGTGCGGATATGCTTGGGAGCCATAAGCCTGTTCCTAACCATAAAGTCTACGATTATAGACGAGGGTTAGGCATTCACGCTCCAAGAATAAAAATATGAAACAAAAAGGGAATGATCGATGACCATTCCCTATCGAAAATATTTATCGAGCAAATGAGCAGCTTAATGCTTGCCGTCGGTGTAGTAACCCTCGATGGTGGTTTGGTCTGCCGGATCGCCGTTGTAGTTGACGAACAATTCCTCGCCCTCTTTGATGGGACGTAAGGCGCGGAAAAAGATTTCTTTGGTGGTATAGACGAAATGGTAGCGCACGTTCGGCGTGTACGAGTGGTTGTACAGACTGCCGTAGCCGAGCAGCAGGGCGCTGTGGCTTTTCGTCCACTCGAAGCAGTAGCGTTTAAGCACGGTGTTGTCGAACGCCGTATCGACGCGGTGGTCGATCAGGATAATCGGGCAGCGTTCAAGGACTTCGTTCTTTTTAATGTCACGGGATGCAATCAAACCGCGAATGTTGAGCGTGGGTGAAATGCCAACGCGGATAGGGATGTCCATATTCAGTCTTTACCGTAATGAATAGATGCCGATATTTCCCTCAACTGTAGCGTGAGGCCATTAAGGCCGCAAGGGGTACCGAAGGCTACTCATCATCCAGTGTGCTTTTGACGACCTCTTGCTTCGCGGCATCGCTCATGAATGGGTCGCGCAGGATCGCGTTCTTGTAGTCGATGCTGATGCTCAGGATATACACCGTCATCGCCAGCGCCGCGATTGTGAACCCCCAACGCAGCAAACGCTGTCCGCTGGCGGGGATGCGCTGCCACAGCAGGAGGCTGTTCCCGGCGGCCAACACCACCAGCAGCGGCAGGAAGTACAGCAGGAAGCGGCGGTCGTAGCTCGCCAGCACCCACCAGAAGCCGAAAAACGGCAGCGTGAACACCAGTATCAGGATCGACGGTGTATTGAGTCGCGGCTCACGAGCAAAGTTGACCAACGCAAGCGCCCCCGCTGTAACGATCAACCAGCCGGTGAAAGCGAAGTTTTCGGGATGGGTGATGAATACCAGCAGGTTTTCCAGCGTCCACCCGGCTTGCTCGCTCCATACCGTCGCTGGCATGAGCAGTCCCGCCTCGACCACGTTGCGGATGTACCACGGTGCGGCGACGACCAAAGCCGCCGCACTGGCAGCCAACAGCGACCGCCACGTCAGGCGTTTCATCAGCAGGCCGAGGAGCAAATAGACGAACCACAGCGCCATCCCCGGCAGAATGGCGTTCTTCGTCCACGCGCCGAGGCCGATAGCGATGCCCGAAAACAGCGCGTCCACCCAACCGTCGGCCTGCCAAGCCCGCCATGCGAACAAGGCCGCCAGCACATAGTAAAACGCCATCGGTAAGTCAGCATAGCCGGAGGAAGCCCAGCGCCCGAATAAGGGTGTCAGCGCCAGTAAAATCACGGCCAGCCATCCCGCCGTCGGGTTATAGAGGGCTTTACCCAGCATATAAACGACACCCAAACATCCCAAACCCAGCAGCGTGGGGATCAGTTTGGCGAGGTACACATTTTCGGACGCGGCGGCGAAATAGGTGAAGGTGTACGACAACTGCACCAGCATCGGGTAGGCTTGGTAGTAGCTGTAATTGGGCAGCGACAACGGGATTAAGCCCCCCGTGAAGTACATAAAATGGGCCTGGTCGGCATAAATGCCCACCGCATCCGCCTTATAGAACGGCCAGTACAGCGCGTTAAACAGCACCGCCGCACCGACGAGGGTGATGACCGCCCATCCGAGGCGCGAAAGCAGCGGCGATATGGCGGGTTCTGGTGGTGAGGTCATAGTTCGTGTTCTGCCGCCCCGCCACCAGACGAACGTACCGAGCGCGAAGATCAGCACAAACGGGATGAGGATGGCAGGCAGCGTATACGGGATACCGAGCATTCCCTCAACCATCATCAACCATGTCAACACCCCCACGCCGACCCCCGCCGCCAGCAGCACCGCTAACCCACGACTGGCCGCAAGCGGGCTGCGACCGAGCAGCCAAACGACCACCGGATAAGGGGCGATGAAAACCAGCGCGATGAGAAATAGAGCGAGAAGGATCTGCATGAACACTTCCGTACTGCCGCCGAACATAAACGACATGCGGCTGACCGATTATAAAGGCCAACCGCTGTTCATCAATGCTAGCAGCAAGAACGGAGGGAATCCATTGGCTGCGGGAATTGTTAGTTCAACAGCAGCTTGGGCTTGTTGTCCATGTGATGATTGGTGTGCCGGGCGTTCAAGGCGCTGCGGATGAAGCGTTCCAACTGGTCAACCGTGTGCGCGACCCACAACAGCAGGACGAAAAAGCTCGCGATCACACCGCCGATAGTGAGGAACACGGCAACGCTTACATCCAGCGGGATATAGACCATTGAGCCGACGTGGGAGACGAACAACCACAGCATAATCGTCAGAGCGACCGCCGTAAAGAAGATCACGTAGAATTTGAGGATGTTGACCCACGTATGCTCTTTTGAAAGTGAAGGCTGCGTGGTGAGAAAACTAAACACGGTGAGTACGGAGAATTCGCTAAGGCCGTCCATCATAAAACCTCTGCATCTAAATAAGCCTGATATAACCACTTAGGCTTATAGCCTCATCATAACGGGCGGTTGGCCCCGACAAGCAGTGCTGAATGACATGCTTTTCGCGGATAACATTCCTAACGATTGGGCGATTTTGGGGTCAGCCCTCATCTGTTCCACTGGGACAAGTGGACAGCAACGCAACCGCTTCTATAACGTATACTGGTTTGAATGTATACTGGACGGCGGCATCAGCATTGTAGAGAGGACATTTACGTGCGGCGTTTAGGACTTATCGTCGTTATTGTAGTGATCGTCATTTTGGGCATTAGCGGCTGCACCGGCACACCGGCCACCACCGAACCCCCACCGGACGCGGCAGCTTTGCTTATACAGGCAACTGATAATATTCTCGCGGTCAATGCGCTCAAGATCATTGTGGATCGCACCGGCGCGGATTACATTCTGGCAACCGATATTGGCTCGGCAATCTTTAACCGGATGGAAGCCCAGTACGTCTCCCCGAACCTGATGCAGGCGAAGGCCAAAGTCACCCTGTCGATGCTTCCGGTCGAGATTGAAATTTTCGCGCGGGACGACGACCAGTGGTGGCGCTTAGTTGGCACCAAATGGGCGAAGCAAACCTTCCTCCCCGGCTTCAACCCACGCGCCTTACTCACGCAGGAAGATCGCGGCTTGCGAGCCGCTTTCGCCTCGCTGGAAAATGTCGTGCTGGTGGAGGACACCACCCTCGACGACGGCACACCCGTTTACCACCTGACGGCGACCGCCGATGGTGACAAAATCTCGTGGATGATGCTCTACTTGGTGCAGATTAGCGGCAGCACCAACATCGACGTGTACATCGACAAAGAGAAGAAGCTGCCCCAAAAGCTGGTGGTGGTACAGCCAGAAACCGGCACTGAAACCGTGAAGCCGACGACGTGGGACATGGAGTTCTACGACTTTGATGTCGAGGCCAACCTGCAAGAGCCAGCCGACAGCGAGGTTGAAAGCACGCCGGAGGCCACGGCTGATGTGACCGCCGAAGCAGCGGTTGAAACCACAACCGAACCGGCGACGGAAGCGACCACTGAGGCGACTGCGGAAGCAACCGTCCCTTCATAACTGACTGATCCAAAGGCGTAAAGACACCTGTTATGACCGAAAAAGTAACCCGTACTGTAAACCCGTGGCTGGTGCTGGGCTTGATCTGCCTGCCCGTGTTCATCGGGTCGTTGGATCTCACCATCGTTTCCGCCTTTCTGCCGGAAATCTTAGTCAAACTGGGGCTGCCCCTGCAAAGTTCACTGGACGAAGCCTCGTGGGTGGTCAGCGGCTACCTGCTGGCCTATGCCATCAGCATGATGTTCATGGGGCGCGTCAGTGACCTCATCGGGCGGCGCAAAGTGTATGTGGCCTGCCTCTTGATCTTCGTTGTCGGCTCGGTGCTGGTGGCGACGGCGCACACTTGGCCGACCGATGGCCTGTACGTCATCGCGCGGCGCATGGGCCACCGACCGGACAGAGCCGAGATCACGCTGCTGGCGATCATCATCGGGCGCGTAGTGCAGGCGTTGGGCGCGGGGGCGCTCGTCCCCGTCAGCCTCGCGCTGGTGGGCGACTTGTTCCCACCGGAACGCCGCGCACAGCCGTTGGGCGTGGTCGGCGCGGTCGATACACTGGGCTGGGTGCTGGGGCATCTGTACGGCGGTATCCTCGTCAACTTCTTCGCCACCCACCAAGAAACCTTTACCAACCTGCTCGGCGGCCTGGGCTGGCCGCCACCCGACTGGCGCACCCTGTTCTGGATTAACGTCCCGCTGACCTTGATCGGGCTGGCGTTCACGCTTTACGCCCTGCGGAATGTACCGGAACATCGGGCGAAAGGCCGCTTCGATATAGTCGGAACAATCTTGATTGCCGCCTCTTTGATTGCGCTGGTGGTTGGTTTGGGCGGCAACGTTGATGTCTCGCTTTCCCCGACCAACTTGCAAGAAGTGAGCAACCTGCCTCCGCTGAACGGTACGGCGCTCATCATCTCGCTGGTGGCGCTGCTAGGCTTCATATTGGTCGAGTCACGTTTGGGTGATCCACTGATACGCCTTAATATGTTCCGGCGGCGCAACCTCGCGGCTGGTTCGATCATCAACCTGTTCATTGGCTTCTGCTTGATGATCGGCCTTGTGACCGTCCCCATTCTGGTGAACGTCCGCGTGCCGGACAGCAGCCAACTGAGCGACGCGGCCTTGCAAACGGGCATCCTGCTTTCGGCGCTGACCGTACCGATGGCGCTGGCGGCTGTCCCCGGCGGCTGGCTGAGTGACCGGATCGGCGTGCGCTATACCACGCTCATCGGGCTGGTGCTGGCGATCATCGGCTTCGGCGCGGTGTGGCAGACGTGGACGCTGGATATGCCCGATTGGCTCGTCGCGACCGAAATGGTGTTCATTGGCGTGGGCATCGGCCTGACGTTTTCGCCCATCAGCGCGGCGGTCATTAACTCGGCGGATGAGGACAACCGCGGCGTGGCTTCGGCGCTGGTCATTATCCTGCGGCTGATCGGGATGACGGTCGCGGTCGCCTCACTGACGAACTTCGCCCTTCACCGCATCAATCAACTGGCTTCGGTCGAACTTGGTGGGACGTTGGACAGCGCGGCGCAGACGATGGACTTCATCAACGCCTACGCGGGTATTGCCGTGCGGGTGCTGGGTGAACTCGGTTTGATCGGCGCGGTGCTGTGCGTACTGGCGCTCATTCCGGCGTGGATCGGCTTTAGCAAGGAAAAGGCTGCCTAGAGATCTTCGCTGAGTATTTCGTGTTCCCGGTTAGACGGACGCGACAATGCGCTTTCATAATTAAACGCGGAATACACATCTGCTGTTTTCTCGTAGGGAGAGGTCTGTGACCCTCCCATACATTTTCTGCTCCCTCGCTTGTGACCGAAGGAAATCCTTTAGGGCGGTGTCGCGTCAGCGACGGAGGGGATTTTCCCGCCCTAATTTGTAAAACATCATTAGAACCTGTCTGAGTATTGTGTATTGGGTCATAACGGACGCGATAGATCGCGTCCCTACATCAAAAATTCAGAACAGAGCCTTTGAATTTCGGATTTTTGTAGGGACGGCGCGTTACGCAGATGCCGTCCGAGACTAAAATAATTTTCAGATAGCGGCTTAAAATTGCCCGCCCAAAAATCACATCAAGAACCGGATTGCCGGAATCAAGCCGCTGGAAGTCGCCGCGAAGTAACCCAGCAGCACAAAAAACATCGTTAGGCCGAAGCACACCGTTTGGTGCTTCATACGCGCGTCCCAGACACCACTAAACCCGATCATGTTTATCACTCCTCTAGGCAGTCCACACTGGATTGCGCTTCAGTGTTACCCACATCCTACACCTGATTTAGTGCATAGTGACATCAAAAACAGGTCAAAGATTAGTGACTATTCACCATGCACCCCGGACAAACATCACATTTATCTTTACGATAACACGGGAGTGGTGAGGGAAAAATTAAGTTTCTGGACGCTTCGTCCTTGCCAAAACGGGTTTTCAGCCGTGTATCAAAAACTAATCATCACTTGCTCATTTGAATCTCACGCGGTTGCTTCGTACAATAAACCTCTTTGCTGGCTTACTCGCGTATGGTGGCGCACAAGCGTGTTGAACCACCGTGCTGATTCGGTTAACCCATGATCCTTGACTCCCCTACAACCCGAACCACCGCAGCCCGCCTGACAGGCGATTGGCAGGTCTGCCCGATCCCGCTAACCGCCGACCCGCTGTCCACCGAAGGCGAGTGGCGCGGCGTGCCGGAATGCGCCCACCTGCAAACCGTCCTGTATCCCGACCGTCCCTACTGGGGTTCACACCTGCGCGAGATCAACCGCAGCGCGTGGGTCTACAAGCGCGTGTTCACTGTGCCGCACACGGCCTACCGCCGCGCCCGCTTGCGCTTTGAGGCGGTCGATTACTCTGCCGAGGTGTGGGTGAACGGGCAGTGGGTGGGCGAACACGAGGGCAACTTCGCCCCCTTCATGCTGGATGTCACGCCGTTTATTCATCCCCTCGCGGAAAACACGCTGATCGTGAAAGTCACCTCACCGTGGGACGAACCCACCCCGCACGGCAGCTATCCGGTTGACCATGTGGTGCGCGGCCTTGTCAAAGGGTTGTATGAACACGGCGAAGGGGTTATCCCGCCGGATGTAAACCCGCTCGGCATCTGGCGACCAGTTGCCCTGCTGCTGGATGACGGCATCAGCATCGACCGCGCCACCATCCGCACCAGCCTCAACGGCGACGTGGATGTCGAACTCACCGTCACCAACGCCACCGAAATCCCCTTTGAAGGCAGGCTCGACTGGCAGATCAGCGCCGAAAATCACAGCGGCGCGGGGGTCAGCCTATCGCTTCCGGTAAGAGCAGGCATTGGCACGCACGTCCTCACCCAGCGCCTAACCGTCCCCGACCCGCAGTTATGGTGGTCGTGGGATCAAGGTAGCCCCAACCTCTACCAACTGGCCGCGACCCTGTACGACATCGACGGCGCGGTTCTCGCCAGCCACCACGAGACGTTTGGCATCCGCACCCTGCGGCTGGAACGCTCGCCCGACCGCTTCACCTACACCCTCAATGACCGCCCGATTTTCCTGCGCGGCTCGTCGTATATTCCGGCGCTGTATCTATCGACGCTTACCCGCGAAAAGCTGGAACGGGATGTGCGGCTGGCAAAGGGGGCTAACCTCAACCTCTTGCGCGTTCATGTCCACGTCTCGCCCGCCGAGTTGTACGACATTTGCAACCGGAACGGCGTACTCATCTGGCAGGACTTCGAACTCAACTGGATACAGGAACACACGGCGGCCTTTGAAGCCCGCGCACGGGTCTTACAGCGCGAGATGATCGACCTGCTCGGCAACCACCCTTCGGTGATCGCGTGGGTGTGCCACAACGAGCCGACGATGGTATTCACCCGCCGTCAAAATTTGGAACAGCACCCTGATCCGGCGTTGTATGCCGATGCCTGCCAGCAAGACCCCACCCGTCCGGTGTTCATCTGCTCCGGCCAGATCGAGGACGACTGGCAGCGCGGCGGCGATGTGCATTCCTACTACGGCTCGATCTGGACAGCGGACTACACCGACATCGCACAGCACAGCTTCCGTCTGAATACCGAGTTCGGCTTCGAAGCACCGGCGGCCCTCAGCACCCTGAGAGAATATCCCGATACGTGGGAACGGCTCTCGCACCTTGAGGGCGAAATTGATGCGCTGTGGGCGTATCAGGCCGAACTGATTCATTATCAAGTGGAATATTTCCGGCGGCTGCGGGCGACCACCTGCACCGGCTACATTCACTTCTGGCTGGCGGATATGGTGCCGCAGGTCGGCTGTGGGGTGCTGGACTCGAACCGCAACCCCAAGGGCGGTTATGATGCCCTGCGCCGCGCCTCCCAACCGCTGCTCGTCTCGCTCGAACACGATGGGCATAAACCCTCGGCGCTGTGGGTGCTGAACGATACCCAACTGGTTTACCCGAAGGCGGTTATCAAGTGGCGCGTGTTGGACGCGGCGGGTAAGCCGCTGCTCGAAGGCCAGCAGCCGTTTGATGTCGCGCCGAACGCCGCCCAAAAAGTAGCTGATGCTGCGTGGGATATTGCCCCTGCTAGCTGCGCCCGTATCGAGCTGGCGTTGTACAGCGCCGATGGGACGCTGCTGGTCGAGAACCACTATAAGCATCCTTTCCAACCGACCCTGCGACCGGAAGGCTACCCGTGGAAGTTCGACCCGTATTTGGGGACGAAGGTGTTCAACAAGCCGGACGCGCCCAGCCTCGCCGACTACAACGTCAACCGCGTGTTGAAGCTCATTCCGCTGCCCGTGCGCGAAGGGTTAGCCGAGTGGGGGATGCGCCAGAAGCTGCCGTTGTGGTTGGTGTCGCGGTTGGCTCAAGTGGGCGACCGGCTGCTACGGACGTAAGGGCTTCTCGCCATCTATCATCGGCTCCATTGCTATTTGGCGGCGGCGGCGGCAGTGTACCGCCATTTGAGTGCCTAAAAGTTGAAAATGTTCAATATATTAGAAATGTTGCTGTTGTTGCTGTTGTTACAGCATGGTTTTGACGGCGGCTGTGAGCGAGCAATTTGCTGAAGATTCACAAAATTCTGCAAATTCGTCAAATTCACAGTGTATTTTATGTCGGCGTTGGCGGCGAAGTCGGCGACGACATAAGCGGCTTTTGTGTCGGAAATGTCGTCAGAGTCGTCAGTGTCCGAAATGTCAGTTATGCCCTCACCCCCTACGACGGTACGCTCGCAGGCTCACTCCACCGTCAGCCTCTCCCGACCGCTGAGTACAGCTAGGAGAGGGGAGCCGGTACAGGGATAAAGACAGCCCTTTGAACAGCATAGCAGATATGGAAGGGTTTAGGGTGAACATTTGTCAGAACATTTGGTCACTTTTAGCGGGTGGTGGCGCTAACTTTGCGAGGGAGCAAGATTGTTAAGACGGTTGGTGAATGGTTAGAAAAAGGTTTGTCGGGTTAACCGAAAATAAACCTAGAAAATAGTTTTCAGTTACCAGTTACCAGTTTTCAGTTGCCAGTTTTCAGTTGCCAGTTTTCAGTTGCCAGTTTTCAGTTTGATACACGTTTTGATGGTGATTGCAAAGTAAGTGGTCAGCGCGATGTGGGTGGGGCGGACGCGCTGTCTCGCGTCCCTACAATCGGGGTGATGTGTTTGGGGTGGGTGGCGCGTCCGCGCTGTCTCGCGTCCCTACAATCGGGGTGATGTGTTTGGGGTGGGTGGCGCGGACGTGCCGTCTCGCGTCCCTACAATCGGGGTGATGTGTTTGGGGTGGGTGGGGCGGACGTGCCGTCTCGCGTCCCTACCATTGGGGTGATGTGTTTGGGGTGGGTGGGGCGGACGCGCTGTCTCGCGTCCCTACAATCGGGGTGATGTGTTTGGGGTGGGTGGGGCGGACGCGCTGTCTCGCGTCCCTACCATTGGGGTGATGTGTTTGGGGTGGGTGGCGCGGACGCGCTGTCTCGCGTCCCTACCATTGGGTGATGTGTTTGGGGTGGGTGGCACGAACGCGCTGTCTCGCGTCCCTACCATTGGGGTGATGTGTTTGGGGTGGGTGGGGCGGACGTGCCGTCTCGCGTCCCTACAATCGGGGTGATGTGTTTAGGGTGGGTGGGGCGGACGCGCTGTCTCGCGTCCCTACCATTGGGGTGATGTTTGTAGTGGGTGGGGCGGACGCGCTGTCTCGCGTCCCTACAATCGGGGTGATGTTTGGGGTGGGTGGCGCGGACGTGCTGTCTCGCGTCCCTACAATCGGGGTGATGTTTGTAGTGGGTGGCGCGGACGTACCGTCTCGCGTCCCTACCATTGGGGTGATGTGTTTGGGGTGGGTGGCGCGGATGCGCTGTCTCGCGTCCCTACAATCGGGGTGATATTTGGGGTGGGTGGCGCGGATGCGCTGTCTCGCGTCCCTACAATCGGGGTGATGTGTTTGGGGTGGGTGGCGCGGACGTGCTGTCTCGCGTCCCTACCATTGGGGTGATGTTTGGGGTGGGTGGGGCGGACGCGCTGTCTCGCGTCCCTACCATTGGGGTGATGTGTTTGGGGTGGGTGACGCGGACGTGCTGTCTCGCGTCCCGATGACAGCACGTTAAGGATTTTAGGGTTGGCATTTGCCAGCGGATAACCCCACAAGGGGATTATAGACCCGCTGGCGTGCGGGATGGGGGTGATGGGGGTGCGGAGGCTGTCCCTTAAACCATTACCTTCATGGTGCGCGCTCACGAACACCTTGTTTCCCGAAAGGTCTACTAACCCCTATTCATCCGCCAGCTTAATGGCGACTTCGGTTTGCCACTTGGCGGGGTCGGGGTCATCACCGGGGTCGAGGATATAATTCTCGTAGCGCGAGGCGAACGCATCGCCTTCCGGCACCTGCCAATGATCCCACTTGATGCCCTCTTTTTCCGCCCACTCGATCAATATACGGTTGGCATCCATCAGGCCATCGTAGTGACCGGTGTACAGGAGGCTCGCGTAGCGCCCTGCGGGCAGCACCTCACTGGTGATGCGTTCGTTACCTGTCAGCCGCTTGGCGACCGGCCAAGCCATCTCGACATCCAGCTTGTTCGGCATGTCGATGACGCGGTAGCGGATAATGGACGGGCCAGAGTTTTTCTCGCCCTGCTGTTTCAGCCATGCCATCACCTCGTCATGAAGCTGCGGAATGATGCCGGAGCCGAACTCCTGCGGTGTGACCTGTACGCGGATCGAAACGTAGGGTTGTTCTTTGTAAGTGATGATTTTGGGATCAGTAACCATTTGCAGTGTCTCCTTCATGGGATTAATCGGCAAGCCTGCACAATACAGGTCTATTAAGCCAGTTTTTCAACCGGATACTGCACTTCGGCGGTGGCATCATTCGGGTTTTGCTCCTGATTCTTCAGGTAAATTTCGCGGTACGGCCCAACCACTGCATAGCCGTTGGCCTCAATCCAACTGAGCAGAACGGCGTGCGTATTGGTGAAACTATCGTACGATCCCTCATGCATGACCGAGGCAACCTGTGTCTGCGGGAGTTCGTACACCTGCACATTCTCGCTGCCGGGAAATAACTTCTCGACCGGTACAGCCGCTTCGGCGACCTCGTTGGCGAGGATGGCGGCTGGTTGGTGCCAGAGTGCAAAGCACACGCCTGTATCTTTGATCCCATTGGCTTGAATATGACTGTAAACGGCATGGTAGGCTTTATCCAGATACTGCGGCACTTGGTCATTGGTCGGGATGGTGACTCTGTTGGATGCAATCAGCATCGGTGCGACTGTTTTAAGCGTAACCTCATAATTCGGCATGGTATCCTCCAGTTCAATTTGTCGAAGTCGTGTGGCGATTCGCCGTAAGCGTTCCTGCTCGGCCACAAGCTGCCGTTCCACCTCGGCGTGTTTCGTCTTCAGCATCTCGCGGAGCTGGTCAATCGTTAAGTCGGCATTGAGCATCTGCTCGATTTGTTCCAGCGAGAAGCCGAGATCTTTCAGCGCGAGGATGCGGTTCAGCCGCGCGAGCTGGTACACCTCGTAGTACCGGTAGCCGGACGTGCGATCCACTTTGACCGGTTTGATCAGACCGATTTCGTCATAGTGGCGCAGGGTGACTACCGATACTTGTCCGAGTCGGGCAAAATCGCCTATCTTAATCATCAAAAATCCTCTCTGGTGGTGGTTGCGAAGTCAGTGATGAGTGTGTTTGGGTATCACGGACGAGATATATCTCGTCCCTACAATGTGAATCAATTATGTATTTGAAAGTACAAGCATCACTTACCATATGACCACTACCTCCCCTCTGTACGCACAGACGTTCTTACTTTACACTCTGAGGTAAGGTAAGAGTCAAGCAGGCAATTTCATCATAGTGAAGCCAGCCCCGATGCCGATGCTTTGACTGACGACCCTCTTGAAACGTGTTAAACTAGTCCTATCGCCCGACCGTTCGCTGGCTGAGGTGCAGGGATGCTCAACCGGGAACAACTCGAACAAGCTATCGCCGCACAGGAAAGCCTGCGTGTTGCCCTCGGTGATACGGTGGTGGATGCGACTGTCGCCATCCTGCGCGAAAAGCTAACCGCGCTTGACCACCAGAACGCGCTCGAACAGCGCAAACTGGTCACGATCCTCTTTTGCGACATCGTGGGTTCAACCGCCCTTTCCGAAAAGCTCGACCCCGAAGATGTGCTGGAAATTATGGATGGGGCGCTCAAGGCGTTTTCCGATGCGGTCAATGAGTTTGGCGGCACAGTGGCGCGGCTGATGGGTGATGGCCTGTTGGCGTTCTTCGGCGCACCCGTCGGGCGAGAGGACGACGCGGTACGGGCAGTACGCTGCGGTCTCGCGATTATCCGCGCTACCCGTTTATACGCTGCCACCGTCGAGGCGCAGTGGGATGTCCCCAGCTTTAACGTGCGGGTGGGTTTGAACACCGGGCCGGTGGCGCTGGGCGAAGTCGGTGGGGAGTCGGGTTCGGAATGGACGGCGATGGGCGATGCCATCAACCTCGCCGCGAGGCTGCAAAGCGCCGCACCCCCCGGCAACCTCCTCATTTCCCACGATACTTATGTGCATGTGCGCGGTATCTTTGAAACCCGCACCATCGCCCCGATGCTGTTTAAGGGTAAGTCTGAAACGATACAGGTTTATCTGGTCGAGCGTGAAAAACCACGCACCTTCCGCGTCACCACGCGCGGCGTGGAAGGCATTGTAACGCAGATGGTCGGGCGGGGCAGCGAACTCAAACTGCTGCAAGCCGCGTTTAATTGGGCGACTGAGGAACACGAAACGCAAATTGTGACGCTGGTCGGCGAACCGGGCGTTGGCAAGTCCCGCCTCCTGCGCGAGTTTGATGTGTGGCTGGACGAGCGACCGGAAGCGATCATCCACTTCGCGGGGCGCGCGACCGGCGACATGCTCAAGCAGCCTTACGCGCTTATCCGCAATATGTTCGCCTTCCGCTTCGAAATCTTGGAAAGCGACAGCGCTGCTGTTGCCCGCGAGAAGCTCGAACGGGGTATCGCTGGTTTCCTCGGCATCGACAGCACCGCCAAAGCCCATGCCATCGGCAATCTGATCGGCTTCGACTTCTCGAACAGCCCTTACCTGCTGGGGGAAGATCC
Organism: Chloroflexota bacterium; assembly: GCA_020161935.1. Taxonomy (GTDB): domain Bacteria; phylum Chloroflexota; class Anaerolineae; order Aggregatilineales; family Phototrophicaceae; genus CFX2. The sequence continues at coordinate 35,111 of JAIUNI010000023.1, read as the reverse complement.
GCAGCAGTTGAACCAGATCGGGCAGTTCGCCATCACCGAGTTCTTCGGCAAGGTGGCGGGGGATACGCCAGTGGTCGTGTTCCTTGACGACATCCATTGGGCGGATGATAAGTCCCTAGATTTAGTGAACCATATCGTCCGCGCCAAGCGAGAACTGCAACTTTTTGTCGTGTGCCTTACACGTCCGGCGCTGTTTGAACGCCGCATTCCGCTGTGGATGGATCAGCAGGATTTCCACACACGCATCGAACTCCGCCCCCTGTCGCAGCAGGATACGCGCACGCTGATTACCGACATCCTGCGTAAAGTGCCGGTTATACCGGATGACCTGTGCGACTTGATCGTGGTTAACGCGGAGGGTAATCCCTTCTACGTCGAAGAAATCATCAAGATGCTGCTGGATGACGGCGTGATCTTAAAAGGCGAAACCAGTTGGTCGGTGGACAGCACCCGCTTAACCGACCTGCGTATTCCACCCACGCTGACCGGTGTCTTGCAAGCCCGCCTCGACGCGCTGCCGCCAGAAGAACGCGACCTGCTGCAACGGTCGTCGGTTGTCGGTCGTATTTTCTGGGATGATGCCGTCAGCCACCTGCAAACCGAGGACGAACCACCCGTACAAAATATTCCTGACCTGCTCGAAGCGCTGCACCGCCGTGAACTCATCCGGCGGCGTGAAGACTCGGTGTTTGGCGGAACCATCGAGTACATCTTCCGCCACAACATCCTGCATGATGTCACCTACGAGAGTGTGCTGCGGCGTTTGCGGCGGGTGTACCACGCGCAGGTTGCCGACTGGCTGGTGAAACGCAGCGGCGACCGCGTGAACGAATACACCACCATGATCGCCCGCCACTATGAGCAAGCGGGTGAGTCGCAAAAGGCGATCACCTTCTATAGCAAGGCTGCCGAAAGCGCCCTGAACATCAGCGCTTACCACGAGGCGATTGATTGGGCGGAACATGCCCTCTCGCTTTTGGATGGTGTTGATGCCAGCCCCAGCCGCGATGTGCAGGAAGCCCAGCTTCGGGCATACTTGGGGCAAGCCTACCGCTGGTTGAGCAATTTCAGCCGCGCCCGCGAACTCTACGAGAGCAGTTTGGTGCTGTTCGAACGGGCGGATGATAAACCGGGCATCATCAAGGCGCTGTATGAACTCGGTTGGTTGGTCGGTTCGATCATGCGGCGCTACACCGAAGCCGAGCAGTATTTTCAAGTGTCGCTGTCGATTGCCCAAGAGATCGAGGATAAGCGCGGCATCGCGTGGGCCTATAACGGCTTGGGGGCGATGGCACACTATCAAGGTGACTACAGCGAGGCCATCCGCTACTACCAGAGCAGCCTGCAAATTGCCCGTGAAATCGGCGACCATATGCGGACGGCAGGGGCGCTGAATAACCTCGGCCTCGTCAAAGCCGAACTGGGACGAGTAGAAGAAGCACAGGGCGACCTTGAGGCGGGGCTGCAAATCTTTAAGACGATTGGCAACCGTTCCGGCCTCGCCAGCCCGATTATGAACCTCGGCAACTTGGCGCGGTTTCAGGGCAAGCACGAAGAAGCTGACCACCTGTTCCGCGAAGCCCTCACGATCTACGAGGAAACGGGCGACCGTTCGGGTGTCTCGGTGTGCCTGTGGTCGCTGGGCAGTTTGGCGCGGATTGACGGCGACTACGAACTCGCCAAGCAAAAATATAAGGAAGCGCTGGCGATTGCCCGTGAAATTGGCGCTCCGGCAGGCATCGGCTCCAGCCTCGAAGACCTGTCGATGGTGGCGCGGCTGCAAGGGCAGTACGACGAAGCCCGCGCTTACCTGAACGAAGTCCTGAAAATGGCGACCGATGTGGGCGATCATCACGAGGTCGCGAACGCGCTGCTCAACCTCGGCGGGGTGGCGCGGGCGCAGGGTCAATATGATGAGGCGCGGCATTTCCTTGAGGACAGCGTGGTCATGAACATGGAGCATGGCAACCGCCGTGCGCTGGCGCGGGCGATCCTGTTCCTCGGTGACGTGGCGCTGGCGCAAGCTGACTACCCCGGAGCACGCCGCTACTATCAAGACTCGCTGGCGATTTACCGTGAGTTTGAGCACCGCCTCGGCATCAGCCTGACGCTCGGCGGCTTGGGCGATGTGTTCGTGGCGCAGGGCGACATTGAAACGGCACGCCAGCACTTCCACGAAGCCTACATGATGGCGCAGGTCATCCGTGATACGCCGCTGCAGCTCTGGTTGCTCACGGGGATCGCCAGTTTGCTGGCGCGGGAAGGCGAACGCGAACGGGCGGCGGAACTGCTGGGCATGGTGCTGAACGACAGCGCCACCACGCAGGAAACCCGCGACAAAGCCGGACTGATTCTCGCTGGATTGGGTGACGCGGTACACACGCCGCCGATTGCCGCCGCCCTCGAACGGGGTAAGAACATGGCCGACCAGAAGAAGCAGCGCGTCAGCCCTGAAGAAAACCGCTGGCTGCCGCTGGTGACGTAACACGTAGGCGAAAACTTTTTATCACACGAGAGATTTTTAACACAAAGACACAATGGCACAAAGGCTCATAGAGTTGTGCGAAAGGTGATAGATGACGATTAAGGCCATTGAATTAATGGATGCGGTGATTGCAAATGCTCAAGAATTGCTGGACGATATTGGCGAGAATGAGAAAGCACAGCGATTCGCCTCCAAAATCATTGAAACATCGAAAGACATTCAAATCGAATTTGATCAATTATTTGCTATCGATGGTTCGCTTAAGATTGATCCCAAGATAACCCGTCACAACACCCGCGCTCCTCTTGCTTTTATCTTTTCGAGCAATTACATGATACAAAAATTCATTGAACTTGAGAAAACAACTTTATCTGAGTCACAATTAAACCAAATTGATCGCATCGAAATGAATGTTACTATCATTCAGAAGCTAATGGATGAAATTTGTGAGGACGACTAAAAACGTGTCAGAATATTTGGTATTTGGGAAAAAAGACGCGATGTATCGCGTCCCTACTTCAGAATTTTGACTTTTGTAGGGACAGCATACATGCTGTCCGGCACGTCTAAAATAATTTTCAGACAAGTTCCCCCTAAATATAATAAACTGCCCGCCACTTATGAGGTAATAACTTGTCCCCACTCAAAATGTACGCTGAACTCGCCAAATGGTGGCCGCTGCTCTCGCCTGCGGATGAATACGTTGAAGAAGCCACGTTCTTCCTCCAATCGCTGCATGATGCCGGTGTTAAGGAAGGCAGCACCCTGCTCGAACTCGGCAGCGGCGGGGGCAGCAACGCCTACCACTTCAAGCAGGTGTATACCCTCACGCTGACCGACCTGTCGCCGGAGATGCTGGCCGTCAGCCAGAGCATCAACCCCAAATGTGAACATATTGCTGCTGATATGCGGACGCTGCGGCTGGGACGCGAGTTCGACGTGGTGTTCGCCCACGACGCGCTGGATTATATGCTGACGGAAGCCGATGTGCGACAGGCGTTAGAAATCGCCTACCTCCACCTCAAGCCGGGTGGAGTCGCGCTATTCGTCCCTGACCACATGCGCGAAACCTTCGAGCCGGACAGTGACCACGGCGGGCGTGATGGCGAGGACGGGCGCGGCCTGCGCTACCTCGAATGGACGTTTGACCCCGACGAGAACGACACCACCTACACCACGCATTACGTGTTTATGCTGCGAGAGGGTGATACCATGCATGTCGAGCATGACCAGCATACGTGCGGCTTGTTCCCGCGCGCCTTCTGGTTGCAAACACTCGCCGCTGTCGGCTTCCAAACCACCCACTTGGAGGACAACTTCGGGCGTGACCTGTTCTTGTGCTTAAGGCCGCGTCTATAATAAGGCGACTTTTCACTTCATGAGGATCATTTCTCAATAATGACTCTTCCAACCGATTCAGATATGAATCACTCGCTTTCCGGCAGTCAGACATTTCAGCGCACCTTAATCCGTGCGATTGTGTATCCGGTTGTGCTGCTCGTGCTGCTGATTGTGATCTTCCTGTGGCAGTTGGCAAACATATTGGGGACGAATGAGCGGGTACAACACAGCAACATCGTAATTGGCGCGGCTTCGAGCGTCCTCAATCTGATTGTCGATATGGAAACCGGCTTGCGGGGGTATCTGCTAACGGGTGATGCAGTTTTCCTCGAACCTTACCGGCAGGCGCAAACTGACTTTGAGTCGAGTTTCGCCGCCTTACAAACCCTCGTCAGTGACAACCCTTCACAAATCCAGCATCTCCAAGTCGTAAAGACCAGCATTGCCGAGTGGCAAACCTTTGCTGAACGGGCGCTGGCGGATCAAACCGGTGAACAAGAAGGGGTTAATGTCGCCGCCCAGCTTGCGGGTAAATCGCAAATGGATACGATCCGCGAGCAGTTGCAAGCCTTTGTCGATACCGAAGATGGTTTACGCGCCGAGCGCATCCAGACCAGCCAAAGGGTCACGTTATGGGTTATCGCAAGCGTTGTGCTTGGTGGGCTGGTGGTCGGCAGTATGCTCGCGTGGATGATCCGGCGGCGGCTCATCGGCCTGTCGCAAACCTACGAGCAAGCCCTACAGCTTTCGCACCAGCAGGCGAGCGAAATCCTGTCGCAGCAGGAAAGGCTCCGCCAATCCAACGAGCAGTTGCAGCAGTTCGCGTACGTCGCCTCCCACGATTTGCAGGAACCCCTGCGGATGATCATCACCTATTTACAACTGCTGCAAAAACGCTACGCCAATCAACTTGATACCGATGCGAACGACTTCATTGGCTTCGCGGTTGATGGCGCGAGCCGCATGAAGGGACTCATCGCGGGACTGCTGCAATACTCGCGCCTTGATTCAGGCGACCGAAAAACCTACAGCCTCATTTCGCTGGAAGATACCCTGAACGCGACCTTAAGTAACCTCGAAGTCGCCATCACCGAAAGTAACGCGGTCATCACCTGTGATAAGCTGCCGCAGCTTGAAGCCGACCCGCTGCAAATGACGCAGCTTCTTCAAAACCTGATCGGGAATGCCATCAAATTTCGGGGCGAAAACCCTGTCAAAATTCATGTCGGGGTTGTGCAGCGCGACAAGGAATGGCAGTTCAGCATCAGTGATAACGGTATCGGCATCGAACCTGCCTACCGCGAACGCATCTTCGGCATGTTCCAGCGCTTGCACGACCGCGCCGCCTATGAAGGCACGGGTATCGGGCTGGCGGTGTGTAAAAAGATTGTCGAGCGTCACGGTGGGCGCATCTGGGTCGAGTCAAACGCTGAGGGTGGTTCGAGCTTTTTCTTCACCCTGCCGAAACGCCAAGCCAGATCGTGAGGTCACTAATGAGTACAGTTAGTCCAACTCAACCAACCCCCTACGCCGAACTGAACGGCATCCTCCATGACTTAGCAGCGGGTATTCAAACGGTGCTGGGGAGCAACTTCGTCGGCTTCTATGTGCAAGGCTCGTTCGCCATCGGCGACTACGACGACCACAGTGATTGCGACTTCATCGTCGTTACCGACCACGCGCTTTCCACTGCGGAAGTCGAGCAGTTGCAAACCGTTCATGCCGCCATCTTCGACCGCGACATCCACTGGGCGAAGCATATCGAAGGCTCCTATTTCCCGAAGGACATTCTGCGCGATATTACTCACAGCGGCGGGAAGTTGTGGTACCTCGACCACGGCAGCCGTTCGCTCGTTCAGGATGCCCACTGTAATACGGTGCTGGTGCGCTGGGTGGTGCGGGATTACGGGATTCCCATCATCGGCCCACCGTCACAACCATTGGTTGACCCGATCCCTGTGGAAGCGCTGCGGAAGCAAATCCTGACGGTGATGAATGAGTGGGGGCGTGATCTCATGGTTAACGCCGAACCCTACAATAACGTTTTTTATCAGGCGTTCATCGTCCATAACTACAGCCGGATGCTGCATGACCTCGTTCGCGGCTACCCCGGTTCGAAACGCGCGGGAACAGAGTGGGTGAAAGCCAACCTCGACCCCGCATGGCACGGCCTGATCGACCGCAGTTGGGCAGGGCGCGGCGATGCGTTTGTCAACGTTCGTACCCCCGCCGACCCGACCGATTTTGCAGCGACTTTGCGCTTTGTGGCGTATATTATCCAAAAGGCGAATGCGTTGGATATTGTGCTGTAGCCCGTTTTTTGCATACTATTAAAAATAAACGTTAAGGAAATAATGATGACAACACCCGACCAAAAACAATTTTTTGATACGAACGGTTACGTGCTGGTGAAAGGGTTGTTCACGCCGGAAGAAGTGACTTTCTACCGCGACTACTACATGAACCTGCGCGCATCCGGCACTTACGACGGCGATTTCTCCGGCGTAGACCCCAACAGCAACGACCCCCTCAAACGCTTCCCTCGGATGATTAACATGCACCGCTGGAACCAAACCAGCCTTGAGTGGATGCTCGACCCGCGTCTCAACGCCATGCTGACACTGCTGGCAGGGCGCGAACCCCTCGCCGTCCAAACCATGTTGTACTTCAAACCGGCTGGCGCACGCGGTCAGGCGCTGCATCAGGATAATTATTACCTGCGCGTGCAGCCCGGAACCTGTCTCGCCGCGTGGCTGGCACTCGATGACTGCGACGAGGCCAACGGCTGTATGCAAATCGTCCCCGGCAGCCACAACTGGCCGATGCTGTGCGCCATTAAAGCCGACACCACCCAGAGCTTCACCGATGTCACCGTACCCATCCCCGAAGGCACACCCATTGAGCCGATGATTATGAAGGCCGGTGATGTGCTGTTCTTCAACGGTGCGCTGGTACACGGCAGTATGCCCAACACCACCACCGACCGCTTCCGCCGTGCGCTCATCGGTCACTACATCGAGGGTGATACGCAGCAGGTCGCGAGCTTCTACCATCCGGTTTTGCGGATGGATGGCACACCGGTTGAACTCGATAAAAGCCCCGATGGGCAGCAGTGCGGCGTGTGGGTGGAGCAAGACGGCACGCCTGTCCTCGAAGTCAGCGGCTATCAGGGAGCACCCGGCAAGCTGGACTACCTGCGCCAATAATCAATCTTTATCGCGTAGGGGAGGGTCTGTGACTCTCCCTTTTTGTTTCCTGCCTCACCAATGACTTGGCGTTCTCTGCCTCGCTTGGCGTACTTGGCGATTTGTACCTTCCCTATTCCTCTGTGTTCTCTGCGTCTCGGCGGTTCAATTTTTAACATTCATCCCTGCAAATGTTAAGATTTTCCTACGCACCTCATGCGATCTTAAAACCTACGTTACAATAAGCCGCATGAAATCACGACGCATACCCATGAAACGCACATGGATACCCAACAGCGTGACGGCGTTGAGCGTATTCCTCGGCTACTTGTCGATCATGTATACCTTTCAGGGCTACTTCGTCACGGCGGCTTGGCTGATCGTGCTGGCGGGTATCCTTGACTCGATGGATGGCAAACTGGCGCGGAAGCTGGGTAGCTGCACCAAGTTCGGCAGCTACTTCGACTCGCTGGCGGATGCCATCAACTACGGTGTCGCCCCCGCGCTTCTGTTTCAGCGGGCTTATTTCACCGATTGGTCAATTCTCGGCAGCCTCGTGGCCTTCCTGCCGATTGTGTGCAGCGCCATTCGTCTCGCGCGGTTTAACGTGCTGACCGAGGAAGAAGAACAGGATGGGTTCTTCGTCGGTTTGCCCACGACCGTCGCGGCGGGGCTGCTGGCGACGTTTGTGATCTTTATGAACGACTTGATGAATAGTGAAGGGTCACCCGTACTGGCCGCGCTGCTGGTCGCGGGGTCGTCCTTCTTGATGGTGAGCGCCGTTCCCTATGAACACAACAACCTGATTACCCGCCGGGGTTGGAAGGGCTTGCTCCTTCTGCTGGCGTTGGTCACTCTGCTGCTGTTTCAGGGGCGGGCGATGTTCGCGTGGGTCGCGCTCTACGTGACCTATGGTTTAATCCGCAGTATTTTGCAGACTCTTCGAGACTTGGAGCAGAGGAAAACGATTTGAACCGACAATTTTGGCTGGGGCTGTTGGGCGGTCTGGCGCTGGCTTCGGTGCTGCGCCAGACCAGCAAAACATCCCTTACACAGTCGCGCCTTGATGCCTATTACAAACGCCGCGCGGAAAATTATAATGATACCGATTTGCAGGTCGGCCTCTTGGGTCGCTACCCGCGTATCGAAATGCGCGAAGCGGTCATGAATCTCGCCGACCTCAAACCCGGTGATAAAGTGCTGGATTTCGCCTGTGGTGCGGGGGCGAACTTCCCCTACATCATGCAGCGCATCGGCCCAACCGGTAAGCTGGTCGCGGTGGACTACAGCCCCGAAATGCTGGCGACTGCCCAGCGGGTGATTAACCAGCACGGTTGGACGAATGTCGAGCTGGTGCAGTCCGACGCGGCGACCATGCAGCCGGGGACGGATTTCGACGTGGTGCTGTGTACGCTGGGGTTGATCGTCATTCCACGCCACGAACAGGCCATGCAGCAGGCGTGGGACGCGCTCAAACCGGGCGGCACATACGCCATCGCTGACATTTGTGAGAGTGACCTGTGGTACGCCCGACCGATTGGCTGGCTGCTCAACATCCTCGACCTGTTCATTATTACCGACAGCACCCGCCGCCCGTGGGAATGGCTGGCCGCGCGGACGGAAAACTACCGCCGTGTCGAGGTATTCTTCGGCTTCTTCTACGCTGCTGTCGGCAAGAAACCGCTGGTCGAGTAGCCCTTAACCAACGACTGTTTGCTCAATATAAAACCATCCGTAAGGGTGGTTTTTGTTGAGGCAAGCGCATAATAATGAGATTTGTAAGTGGTTTCCTTTACCCTACGGTTGCCCTCCGCTTATTGGTAGGATAGTGAAAGCACATATAATCCACCGATATATTAAATGACAGTCAAAAGGTCGGCTTATGAATCGCTCGCGCACCGCCCTGCTGAATGTGGCACAAACTTTCCTCGATCAAACAATCGCGATTCCGTGCCTGCCCCAGCTTGTCAGCTAAAAAGCGCGTGATGAGCCGCACCTGCTCACCCACACTCCCCGCCTCCACCATCTGAAGTTGAAAGGTCGTGTCCGCAAACTCGCTCAGGTCAACGATGGAATTAGTCATCATCGAGGCATTTAGCCCCAATAGTGTTTGCAGCGCATGTGGTTTTAAAACCACTTGGAGCGAGGTGTACGAACCCGCTTGGTAGCGCATCACCCCCGGTTGCGTCACCTGCCCGTAGAGATACAACGTCGGGATATGAGCGACGCTGCCGTTAGGCGTACGGATACTTTCGAGCGGCGAGCCACCGTCACGATGCTCGAACACGATACCGGGTAAACCATTCACGCACACGTTGAGGTTCGTTGTGGTCAGGCTGTTGTGTTCGATTAGCCGTATCGAATCGACAGCTTGCAGCAGGGGTATCGGGGTGAGGGTTTAATCACCACTACGAAGATCGTTCTTATACCCCGTCAACGGCGCGTGGTCATCTTCCACCACCTCGGCGACTTCGCCATCCGCCAGCCGGACGTACGCGCCTTTGCGCTTCTCTTTTTCCGGCCAGTCGTCGTACTCGTCGGTTTCAAAATCCGGTTGGGGTTTCTCCGCCAGCACAATCAAAATCGCCGCGATCATCCCCGGTATCCACAGCGGGAACGTGAGCAGTGTCACCACGAAAATCGTCCCGCAGCCTTTATCCAGCACCCCCAGCGGTGGGAAGATCAGCGCCAGCACCACTTTCCATTTGCGGTTGTCCATCAGCGTGAATCACCCAGCCAGAACGCCGCATGGTTGGGGTCGGTGAAGCGTGCCCACTCGGTTGTGGTCGTCCACCGGCTGCCATCGGGTAAAACCGTTTGCTCATTAAAGCGCGTCTCGAAGAACACCACATCGCGCATCGCCGCCCCTTCCAAATTCGCGCCGGATAAATCCGCCTGCCAGAAGTTGGTGCCGTGCAGCGTCGCGTTCTGAAAGTTGGTGCCGGTTAAATGCGCCAGCGCCAGATACGCGCGGCTGAGGTCTGCGCCGGAAAGGTCAGCTTCCGTCAGCACCACACTTCGCATATTGGCTTCGTGCAGAACCGCCTCGGCCAGTATCGCGGCCTTGAGCTGCGTTTCGCCCAAGTAGGCTTTGGTCAGGTTCGCCCCGCGCAAATTCGCCCGCTGCATCTCCGCCCGTGCCAGCGCCGCCCCGCGCAGGTTCGCCTTCTCCAACTGTGCGGCGTGTAACGAGCCGTCGCGGAACCAACCCTTCGCCTTCAGCAGTTCAACCGCCTTCAACACCTGCTTATTATCGCTGCTGCCCATCTGCTGGATGAGTGCGTTTTTGGATCGTCCGAATAATGCGTCAAGCATAACCGCATCCTAAAAATCAGTGATGACGATGAAAGTATGATGCAGCTTAATGGTCACGGTGCTGGCTGTCAATCGCAAGCTAGGGTGACGTTGCTGCCGCGTGCCGTGGCTGCCAGAAATCGGGATGCTGCGGGTTCGTATACCGGCTGACATCCACCCCTGTAGACCAATACGTGCAGTCGGGCAGGATGGTTTCAGAGTCCATTAGCGTGCTGTCGTCCAGCTTCGCGTCCGCCAGCTTGGCATCGTTCAGGTTTGCCCCGCGTAAATCGACACCGCGCAAGCACGCGCCCCGCAGGTCAGCCCCTTTGAGCAGCGCATATTGCAGGTTCGCGCCTGTGAGTTTAGCATGTTGCAAATTGGTCAGTGCTAATTTCGCTCCCTGCATCGACACTTCTTGTAAGTTCGCGCCTTCTAAATTCGCATGGCCGAGTTGTGCATGGGTCAGCGTGCCGTTCTTCAACCAACCGTGTGCCGCCAGTATCCGTACCGCCTCAATCGCGAACGAGTGGTCAGGGCTGCCCATTTGCAGGATCAGTTCCGAGCGCTTGGCCTCGTCGTCATGGTGGTGGTGCAGACGGTCGATAATCAGTACTGTAATCGCGATGCTGGCGAGTTCCGTCCCGACGTTCGTATAAAAATCGTCGAAGGTTGCCCGTAAAAACGCCAGTGGTGCCAGACTAGGGTGTTGATCCAACGACCCAACGAGGGTCACTACAGCCGCGATAATCAGCAGGACGACACCCAGCTTCCGCACCGGCTCGGCGTGCTTAAAACGTGCGATCATAGGTTGCGCTCCTTCGTGCATACTTCCTAACCATAGCACGCAACCCATCGCAAAGACCCCAAAGAATGGAGGTGGCTAGTCAAAATTTACGGAAGCGCCTGCTCGATGTCCGCCAGCAAATCCTCGACCGCTTCGCAGCCCACATTCATGCGGATGAACCCTGCCGCCACCACATCGCCGCCCCAGCGTGCGCGTCGTTCGGCGGTGCTGTGCAGGCTGCCAAAGCTCGTCGCCTCATAAATCAGTTTGGACGCGCTCAGGAATCGCTGTGCCGCAGCCGCGTCCGCCAGTGTAAAGCTGACAATGCTGCCGTAGTACCGCATCTGTCGCGCCGCCAGCTCATGCGCCGGATGCCCTTCGAGGCCGGGGTAGCGCACGTCCGTCACTGCTGGATGCGTCGTCAGGTAGCGGGCAATCGCCAGCGCGTTGGCACACTGCCGCTCAAGGCGCAGGTGCAGCGTCGCCAGCGACCGGTGCGCCAGCCACACTTCCATCGGCCCCGGTACCGCGCCGATCTGGTTGCGCCACATGCGGATGCCGTCTAACAGCGAAGGCTCGCGTACCGCCACATGACCGAGGATCAAATCGGAGTGTCCGGTTAGCCCTTTGGTGTCGGATGCGACCGAAAAGTCTGCCCCCAACGCCAGCGGCTGCTGCCCCAGCGGTGTCGCGGTCGTGTTATCCACCGCCACCAGCACGCCCCGCGCGTGGGCCGCCTCCACCAGCGCCGCGATGTCGCACACGTCCAAATTCGGGTTGCTCGGTGTTTCCAGCCACAGCAGCTTCGCCCCGTCAAGCTGTTCCAGTTGGCTGTTATTCGCTGTCGGTGACATCACCACCTGCACACCCATCTGCGTGAAGTAGCCGCTTGCCATCACCCGCGCCAGATAGTAGCTGTCGGAAGGCAGCACCACCTTATCCCCCGGTCGGAGCGTCGCGCCAAAGACCGCTGCAATCGCCGCCATGCCAGAGGCAAACACCAGCGTTGGCCCACCTTCCAGTTCCGCCAGCGCTTGCTCGAACAGCGTCCACGTCGGGTTATGCAGCCGCCCATAGTTATAGGGGGCGCTGCTGGGTTCTCCAGCCGCATGGTAGGGCGCGGCAAAGGTCGGTCCCGGCAGATACGGCGCGGACTGCTGCGGCGCGGGTAAGCCAGCGCGGACGACACGGGTAGCGGGTTTCATAGTGGCGTGTCCTTTAGTATGGGTCAACACATTTATGGTTGATGGTATTATAGTGTGCCAGTTCGTAACCTTCTAGAGAGGTATGTTATGACCAACCAACCCCGCGAGAACTTGCACATCACCCCGCTGGCCGGTTACGTGCCGGAAATCGGGCGTGCCTTGTGGATGCTGGAGGATGTCCGCACCGTGACCGGACACCGGCTGGAAGGGATTTCGCCGGAGGTCATCGACTGGCAGCCGCCCGCTGGCAACAGCATCGGCACGCTGCTTTACCATATTGCCATCATCGAAATGGATTGGCTTTTTAATGAGGTCATGGAAGGCCAGATGCCGCAGTCGGTTTGGGATAACTTCCCGTACCCTGTACGCGGCGAAGACGGACGCTTAAATGTGGTAACGGGTATCAGCTTGGATGCCCACTACAAACGTCTGGATGCGACACGTAAGCTCCTGCTGGAAGCATTCAAACCTATGACGCTCGACGACTTCCGCCGTCCCCGCACGCTTGAACGCTATGATGTCACACCCGCGTGGGTCATCTATCACCTGATCGAACACGAGGCCGAACATCGCGGCGAACTCGGCACCGTCCGCGCCCTCGCCGAAGCCGCCCTGCGGTAAGGGCATCTTACATTGTGGTTATAACGGGTTTCTCGTAGGGGATGATCACAGACCCTCCCGTGTTCCCTAAAATCTTGGCGTTCTGTGCGAAGCCTCCTGTGGATGGCGACTTGGCGGTTAATCTTTTCTTCTGACTAATGACTGTTGACTAAAGACTACCGACTAAAAGCCCGCTTACGCCTCACCGATCTCGTGCAGCATCCACACGTTCGGCTCGACGTATGTTGCCACATTCCGTTCGCGGTCAACCCCCAGCGGAACCAGCGCACCGGGGATAATATACACGCCGCTTTCCGGCAGGCGCAGACCCGTCCACCCTTCCCACTTTGCAAGCGGTGCCGAAATCGTCATCGAGCGCGGGCAGACCTTCATAATCTTCGCTCCCAACCGTGCATGGGTACGCAGCCACGGGTCGAACAACGTACCGTCCGCGCGCTGCCACTCAATATAGCGTTCCATCGAGGTCAGCGGATACAGGTGCTTATGGTTCGGGCGCACGGGGGCGATCAAACGGCTGAGACCCTGCTGCCGTACTGCCGAGCGCATTGCCTTGATAAGCGCTTGGCTGACCCCTTGCCTCCGGTACTTGAGGGCAACCACCGCTTGAATGGCCGAAGCACAGTTCGGCTTAATTTTTCTCCGGTGGTTTTTCACACCAATTTGCATAATCGCATCCCAGCCCTCGTTTGGCAAACTGTCACCGAGGCCGTCCCATGTCACGGGAATCGTATTGCCCAATGCGGCGATTTCGCCTTCTTCGTCTAATAGCACCACTTGGTAAGCTGGAAAGGTATCGTAGAGCCGCCAGAAATGCTCGTCAGCGATGGGATCGTGAAGCATAAACTCCGGCCATGCGCCGGATTGACTGGCTAATGTATCGGCTGCGTCGATGAGGTCTGGACGTTGGTCAAGTGTAACTACCGTGAACTCGGACATTGTTAAGTTATCTTCCCCCTTATAAATTGGCACCGTCACTTTAGCGGAGTCTCGACCGCGTGAACAGTCACAATTTTTAATTTTTAACTACAAAATAGTATTTTACTTCCATTTATGAAGTATGGTGATTAAAGGAAACACGCCTCCCCTGCAACGCCCTACAAATGTGGGGTCTATCACCGCTGAACATAAAGGTAGCACCACACTAAGCGGTGGATACTAATTTTATGGCAACCTCCTACGTATGGTGAGCCATAAAAGTCTTTAAAGTCCCTCCCTGTTACTACGGGGAGGGGTTGGGGTGGGGTCGAATTTACCCTCCACCACTTAAGGTAGTCTTACGTGTCGGTAGGACTGCATTAAGTGGTGGATGATTATTTTAAGCCCTCACCCTAAATCCCTCTCCCTCAGGGCGAGGGACTTTAAAGACTTTTATGGTTCATTTTGCGATGAAATCGACACAAAATGAATTTCCACCGTTTAGTGTGGTGTTACCTACGTGTCAAACCCTTGACAATTTAGATTTTTTGTTCTAAAATAATAACCATGATGCAATGCCTTCTAACCCTGATTTCAGTCTTTGGTAAAGCCCCCCAAACTGACGATTGCATCTGCGTTGTCCGCCGCGAGTCGCTCCCGTGTTTCCGCTGCGACATCCTCGAACTGTCACAGCGGCGGCAGTCCCGGTAGCACTCGCGGTGTGCAGCGGTTTTAGCCGGGAATCCCGCCATCACAAAATGTCAATTCAGCGGATATACGAGAGCCAGCCGCCTGCCACTTCGGCGGGAAATATGCGAAAACTGCAAAATTTGTGCATTTTGTGAATCAACCCGCCTCAGCCTCCACCGCCAGCACCACCGCATCCAGAATTTGGAGTGCTGTCAGGTTGCGGATTACATAACCGGAGTACAGGTTCGACGCGCGGAAATCCGCCGCCCCTTTGTAGCCATTCGGGGGTATCGACGGATGTACCCCATCCGGCGCGAGTCCGTGGTCGGGTAGTGGCTGCATCGCCGCGCCGTATTCCCACAGGGGGACGCTGTAGCGCCGCGCCACCTTCACCACCCCTTCGTTAAATTTGGCCGTCTGTTCTTCGTACCCCACCCGTACCGGAATGGTGCTAATAATCGGTACAACGCCCTGTTCAATCGACGCTTTAACGATGCGCCCCATATTGTAGGTATAGGTTTCGAGTGAAAGATGTGCCACGTCATTCGTGCCGAACATGATGAGCGCGAACGCCGGTTTCACCAGCCGGTACTCGCAATCCAGCGCCGCCTCGTCCAGTTGGCAGTATTCGAGGTCGGTGAACTTCGACTTTAAGACCGCGTCCGTCGTCCACCCGATGCCTGCTGCCATCGACACGTTGGCGAATGAGCTTTTCTCGTCACGGGCCGGTTCAGCCGAGAAGCGCTCGATGATCCCTTCGAGGTATTGGAAGTCACCGAGGTTATACGCCGTATCGCTTAAGGGTGTCAGCATATGGGGTGCGACCGTGATGCTGTCGCCCAACTTCGAGAACACATCCGCGCGATTGCCCAGTTCCTGCCCACGCGCGAAGATGGCTCGCACGTTTTCAGCCACATTGTCCGCCAACCGGAGTGGGTGCGGCAGTGAGTCGAGGTTGGTGGTCACGCTCAGGTCATTTAAGTCGACATTCACGCTGATGAAGGGTGCCGATACCCAGCCGACCACGCCGTCCGGTGTACGGATATGCAGCCAATTCGAGTCCGCCGTCCGCCCGACCAGCGTCAGCGCTGTCCCCGGTTCGATACCATCTAACGTGTTGCTGCTAAAAGACGGCGCATCCCGCAAGCGCAGCCTTGTATCCATCGGTATAACGGTCGCGTCCGGCAGGGTATCATCTTGCGCCCGTAATGGTGCGAAAGCCAAGAGTAAAAGGCAGGTCAGTAAGAGTAGGCTTGTGTGCTTCATAGGATACATTATAGAGGCGCGGGATCACGCCTCACCCAACGCCCACCTGACGCGCAGCCGACTACTCCTTATCGGGGACGGCGAAGAACATGCGCCCCGTATCTTTGTTGATGAACTTGGTTACGCTCACCGTGATGGTGCGATCCATAAACGGCTTGCCCCCCTCGACCACGACCATCGTTCCATCTTCCAAGTAGCCCACGCCTTGATCGGGTTCGCGGCCTTCCTGAATGATGCGTATCGGCAGGGTATCGCCCGGCAGGTAGATCGAACGCACGGCATTTGACAGGGAGTTGACGTTCAATACCGTAACACCCTGCGTCTCGGCAATCCGGTTGAGCGGGTAGTCGTTCGTGATGATCGGCGCGTTCATTTTGACCGCCAGCGCCACTAACTTGTCATCGACCTCAACCACACCGGGGATGTCTTCCTCCAATATTTTGAAGGGCATCACCGCGTCCCGTTGGAGTTCGTTCAGCTTGGTCAGGCCATGCCGCCCCCGGTTGCGCCGCAGCGTGTCGGAAGAATCGGCGACTTGGTGGAGTTCGGTAATTACGAAACGCGGTACACCCAGCGTCCCACCGATGAAGCCGGTTTTCGCGATGTCCACAATCCGCCCATCAATCAGCACGCTCGTATCGAGCAAAATGGTGCGGTCGCCGCTCACGAAAAGACCTCGGTTGCGCTTATTCCCTTGTTCGCCCAGTAAGCCCACGATTTCACGCGAACGGGTGCGGAAAATGACGAGTCCCAAATACCCCGCCACCAGCGAAACGGCTGCCGGGAGCAGTTCCCCCCACGGTTCTTCAAGCTGTGCCAGCGGATAAGCCAGCAGTAGTGCCAGCAGTAAGCCCATGCTCATACCCGCCAGTGAGGTCAGCAGCATATCAACCGGTAATTCCGTGATGGTTTGGCGGATACGACGCAGCGGTCGGATCGTCAGCCACGGGGTTAAGATAAGACCGATGAGTACGCCAACCAGCGCGAAAATCGCAGAGGTGATGTCTACCGGCAGCCCAACCGCGCCTGCCGACTCTACACCGAACCGCGCACCGAGTAACGCAAAAACGACCGTACCGATCATGCGGGAAATGAAATCGATTGTCATGGGTTTCTCCCGGAGTTACGACGCTGCGTGATCCGCGAATAAATATGGGCGGACACCGGGCTGGGGAACAACGGTGGCACAGGCCGGGGCGCAGGACCTTAACCCCTCATCATAATAAACAAGAATGAAACAGCGGGTGCTGTCTCAATTTCTGGCCGCGCGATAAAAGTTTGGCGCGGAGCAGAACGCAAACAACCCTTTAAGCCACAAGATTTACTGTAACATTAGTAAGATCGAAAAGTCAACGAATGTATTTGAAAATGAAAATAATCTCAACGTTCTCTTAACTTCGCAGCCCCAACCGCCGTGCCAGCAGCCCGCCGATCCAGCGGAGTTCTTCTATTTTGAGGAGTGCCGCGATGCCGAGAAACACCGCAACGCTGATGCCGCCGGTGATGCCGACCAGCAGCGCCTCGCGCACGAGGGTTGCCGTGCCGATACGTGCCGTGAGGATGGGCAGTATCAAACCGGCTGCTAGTCCCATTACCCCTGCGGCCAAGCCCGTTTTGACCACCGTCTGCACCAGCCGTTGGTCGCCGAAGCCATTCATGCGCCGCGAGAGCAGGACGGCGGAAACCAGCGCGTGAGTGACGTGTTTCAGGCTGTCCGCCAGCATCAGGCTAAACAGGCCAAAACGCGGGAACAAGACAATCGCTGTGACGGCGTAAACCGCAAGGCTGCCCGCACCGATCAGCGCCGGAGTCAGGGTATCCTGCCGCGCATAGAAGGCATACACTAACAGCAGGTCAAGGCACGCGAAGGGCAAGCCGATGAGATACAGTCGCAGCGTCATCGCGGTGATGATGGTATCTTTTTCCATAAACGCGCCGTGCTGGAACAACAGCGCGATAATCGGGTTCGCCAGCACCAGCAAGCCGATAGTCGCCGGAATAATCAACGTGGTTGCCAGCCGCAGCCCTAAGCCCAACGTATCCTTGAAGGCGCGGCTGCTTTCCTCGGTGATGATGGCGGCCTGCCGTGCTAGCGTCGGTAAGATGGCAATGCTGATGGCGGTCGCGACGAGACCCTGTGGAAATTGGATGAGGGTGGTTGCCCAGTTCATATAACCGATGCTGCCGTCACCCGTTTGGCTGGCGAGGCTGAAGCTGAATGGGCGAATCAGCAGGATGTCCATAATCAGCGAGAACATAACCGGCGCGTAGAGCTTGGCGATCTGCCGCACCGCCGGATGCCGCCAGTTGAAATTCAGCCGCAGCCGTGCGCCCTTCATCCCCGGTACTTGGATCGCCAACTGCGCCAACGACCCGATCAGCCAGCCAATTGCTGCTGCCGAGATGCCGTAAGCCGGACGTGTCATCGTCCACTGTACGCCGGTCGCCTTGACAACCGGTAGGAGTTGTAGGGGCGGGGCGAGCAGGATAGTCGCTAAGACGATACTGCCGTTGAACACCACGCCGGAAAACGCCGTCCACTTGAACTCGCGCAGGGCATACAACGCCCCGCTGATGACCGCGAACAGGCTCATGAACAGCAGCGAAGGCGCGATAAGTTGGAGTAAATGCGTGGAGAGCGCCGCTTTTTCAGGGTCGAAGCCGCTGCCGACGATGCCGATCACCTGCGGCGCGAGTACCGTCACCAGCAGGATCAGCAGCGCCAGCACAGCCGTGACCAAACTGAGCAGTACCGAGATGACACCCCACAAGGCTTTTTGACCTTCGCGGGTGGTAATCTCGCTGAGTACCGGGATGATGGCGCTGTTGACGTGACCGCCGATCAGCAGGTCGTAAAAGCCGGTCGGCACACTGGTTGCGACCTTGAACGCATCCACCGCCCGCGACGCACCGAACAAGTTGGTGAGGGCGATCTCCCGTACCAAGCCCAACACACGCCCTGCAAGGTTGCCCATCGCGATAATGCTGCTGGCGCGCGCGACTCCGGCATTGGTTTCTTCCTGTGTGGGGATTGGGACTTCATCGGGTAGAAGGACGTTGGACTGCACATCCGTTGTAGGGTTTTCGAGCGACATATGACTCCTACGGGCTGCCGACTGGCTAAGGATAGCACAACGCTTTGCGAAAACGAGGTTAGAGTTCGTGTACAATCACTGCTTGGCTGCTGTTTTCCCCACGCCTACAGGACGCTTGACCGCCGAGAACTCAACTATCTCTCACTCCAAGTCTGTACTACAATCAGACTATAAACAGCGGTAAGGGATACTTTACCCATCAAAGTCTATCCCGATGATGCAGCCTGTCGGGCATCATTTTTGCGGACGGTTGGCTAGAGGGAATATATGATGAAACGCCTTGTGATCGGACTCGGATTGCTCAGTGTCGCACTCTCAGCTTGTGGTAGCCTCGGTGGTAACAATAACAACGCGCCTGTTGGTGGTGGCAGCCAACAAACCAATCCTATCGATTGGAACCGGGACCCGAATACGGTTGTTTTTCGTGCTGATGTCACCGGCGGCAGCACCGATCCTTTCTATGTGTTGAGTGAGGTTCCATCCTGTACCATCTATGGGGATAACCACATCGTTTGGACAAACGAACTCGGCGTGAATAACGTTCAGATTCTTGAAGACCGCGTGACCGATAGTCAAATCGTCAACTTCGTGAACTACGTTGCCCTCACCAAACAGCTTTACAACTACAGCGCGAAGGCCGACACCCTTCCACTGAGCGGCAGCGCACCGCCCGTCGTCGAAACGCTCGATTTGTTCGTCAATAATGTTGACCACAAAACGGATGCTTTCGGCGGGTGGGATTCGGCGTATTACCAAGAAGTGCTGCTGAACTGCCGCCAGATTAGCACCGCGCCCGTGTTATACGTTCCCGCAGGGGCGTGGATTTCCGCCCGCGCGGTTGAGTACGATTCGCAAATGCCGCGTCAACCGTGGGATGCGGTGGCGAACAGCCTGAGCCTGAAGGAAATCGCGGACAGCGGACAGCCCAAGTGGATTACCGGGCGTAACGTAGGCGTATTCTGGAATATGTTCCTGACCTCGCCCAAAACGATCCAGTTCGTTGAAGGCGATACACAGTATAACGTCGCGCTGCAAGTGCCGAACATCACCCGCAATTCGCCTGCCGCGCCGAGTTCATAAGTCATCACCGCCTATATCGGAGTCTGTAGGGAATGGTCTCAGGCCATTCCTTTTTATTTTGGGTTCATGACCTTTATTTCGACTGGCGACGATAGACAGGCGACTATAGACTAGAGGGATTATCCGGTACGAAGCCCTAGCGAACCTATGAAACTACTCGTCGTCTGTGCCTCGCTTGACCTGACCCAACCTTTCAGCGCTACACCGGCATGGTGGCAGCTCCTCAAAGCCTTCTATGAAATCGGCGTGGATGTGATTGCTGCGCCGTATCAAGGGCCGGCCATCGAGTCGCTGTGGTGGCAAGCCGCCCCTAACCCCGCGCAGTGGCAGGGCGATCTGTTCAAGTCGCTGCGCGATACGGTACGTAAGGTTGGTGGACAGCCCAAACCCCCGACCGTGCCAGCGACCACAACCCCAGCCAACAACGAGAGCGAGTCCGCCAGCGACAAGGTTGTACGTTCCACGGTGCAAACGTTGATTACCCCGATCTGGGCGCGTTACCTCGACCGGATGCTGACCGACCAGCCGGATATTGACGCGGTGCTGATTTTGACCGCGCCGTTGAACCACCTTGTTGGAATCGCGGCGGAAATTCAACGGAAGCATCATAAGCCGGTGTTTTATTACGATGGGGATATGCCCGCCAGCTTACCCAGCATGAGCGGGTTCGCCAGCGGCTTTCGTATCTACCAAGGGGCTGACGCTGCCGAATACACGGCGATCATCAGCAACAGCAAGGGCGGCGAGGCGGCGCTCAAGGATTTGGGTGCGCGGGCCGTGCATACCGTTTACTATGGGGCTGACCCCGGGGTGTTTAGCCCGATTCCGGTTCCGGCGCAGGACATTGACGTGTTGTTTTACGGTCACGGGCGGGAATACCGCTGGCAGTGGGTCGAGGATATGCTGGCGGAACCCTCGCGACAGATGCCGGAAGCACAGTTCGCCGCGCGGGGTACGAAGCTCGGCGACCTCGGACGGACGCAGCTTCTGCCCTACCTGAGCTTTAGCAAGCTGCGGGAGTACGCCTGCCGCACGAAAATCAACCTGTGTATCACGCGGCAAGCCCACGCCAGCGTCTACGGTTCCTCGTCCTCGCGCCCCTTTGAACTGTCGAGTATGGGCTGCTGCATCGTCTCCAACCCTTATTTGGGCATCGAGGAATGGTTCGAGCCGGGGAAAGAGGTGTTCGTAGTCCATTCGCGGGACGAGGCCATTGACCGCTACCGCTACCTGCTCACCCACGATGGGGAGCGCCAAGCGGTGGGGGCTGCTGCCCGCGAACGTGTCCTCAAAGAGCATACCTTCCAGCATCGGGCGCGGCAGTTGGTCGGTATTATGCAGGGCTATCTGTAGCAATACACAATATGCAACTCATGCACAAAACTCGCCTATTGATCGCTGAAGCCGCGACCGGCACCGCCTCCGGCGACCTCGACTTCACCGACGAGGGGTAAGCCACACGAGTCTTCGAGGGAGGGATTTTAAAGCCCCTCCCTGTTACTACGGGCTATCAGCGGAGTGAGCCTGCGAACGTGCTGATGGGGGTTGGGGTGGGGTTTATGTCGGGCTGAACACCACATCCACCCAGTAATTCGTCGCGGTAAAGGTCGCGTTCGGGAATAACCCCGCCGCCCCGAAAATGTACGTCCCGTTGCCGGGGCTGGTCTCGCCTGTCGCCAGCGCGTACAGCGGCAGCACCGTCCTACCTGTCGTGAACGTGTTCAGGTCATAGGCGAAGCGTCCCTGCGGCGCGTGGTACGAAGCCACGTACACCGTGTTCGCCGTCACAGTGATCGGCGTGGCGAAGGTCGCCGTCTGCCAGCCGGTCGCCGTCTCGCCCGTGAACGTCACGTTCCCCAACTGCGTCCCGGTGGCTGACCACAGGTAGCCCTTGTGCGTGCCACCGTTCCCCGCCAGCTTGTAAAAGCGAATGCCTGTCACCTGCCCGTTGACGCTCGGCTTAAACACCACCCCCAAATTGACCGCAGGCGGGTTGCCGATGTTGCTGGGGTTGGCAGGCACGGTGCTGCCAAAGAAGGAGCAGGGGCAGATATTCATCGCGGGGAAGATTTGCACCGCACCATTTTCGCTGCCCACCACCAGTTTGCTGTTATCGGGACTCCAGTCCACTGAAAAAACACGACCATTGTTGGGTTGAATGGTATCAATCAGCGCCCCATTCGCCGCGTTCCAAACCCGCACCGTGCCATCCCAACTCGCGCTCGCCAGCCGCGTGCTGTCGTTGCTCCATGCAATCCAATTAACCAGTTCACGATTGAGTTCAGAATAGGCGATACGCTGACCGTTCGCCGCATTCCGAAATGTGACTTGACCAAATATACCGGAGTCCGCGATTTTCGTGCCATCAGGACTCCAAGACACTGTTTGAACAAAGCTAAGTTCAACACTATTCGCTGAAAGCATCTGAACTTGTCCTGTTGAAAGGTCAAAGGTTTTTATTCCAAGACCATCGCCAATAACTAACTTTGTTCCAGTTGCATTCCATGACGCGGTTGAGAGTTGACCAATGCCTTTACTAAAAGTCAGTTGACCTGTTGAAGCATCCCATACGCGCAAATTTGGAGAGGAACCTTTAAAGCTGGCACCAACAATTTTATCACCATTCTGTGTTGTCCAATCCAGTGAGTCCGTGACAGCGTCGGAACTTGGTAACGCGAATAGTATGTTTGCAGTCGGCACATCCCATATAAAGACACTGTTTGCAATCGCTCCAACCAATTTGGTGCTGCCTGCTCCCGGTCGCCACGCCAGCGCCGTTGCGGGTGACTGCCCGTTGTTGTATGTAAATACCGTTGCACCAGTATTGGCATTCACCACATCAACTGTCCCATTTTGAAAAGCGCGCGCAATCCAAATGCCGTCAGGATTCCACGCCACACTCCGAGGTGTTGTAGACGCAGGCGGAGGTGGATTTTGAGCATTCACCTCAAATACAACTGAGCTGAATATCAGGATAATCAAAGCAATAGCGGCATATCGAAATGTAGTCGTCATGGTTATGCTTATCACCCCCCTCACGTCGGGCTGAACACCACATCCACCCAGTAATTCGTCGCGTTAAAGGTCGCGTTCGGGAACAACCCCGCCGCCCCGAAAATGTACGTCCCATTGCCGGGGCTGGTCTCGCCTGTCGCCAGCGCGTACAGCGGCAGCACCGTCCTACCTGTCGTAAACGTGTTGTTGTCGTAGGCGAAGCGTCCCTGCGGCGCGTGGTACGAGGCCACGTATACCGTGTTCGCCGTCACGTTGATCGGCGTGGCGAACGTTGCCGTTTGCCACCCTGTCGCCGTCTCGCCCGTGAAGGTCACCGTCCCCAACTGCGTCCCCGTCGCTGACCACAGGTAGCCCTTGTGCGTCCCGCCGTTCCCCGCCAGCTTGTAGAAGCGAATGCCCGTCACCTGCCCGTTGACACTCGGCTTGAACACCACCCCCAAATTGACCGCAGGCGGGTTGCCGATGTTGCTGGGGTTGGCAGGCACGCTCGTCCCGAACAGCGTGCAGGGGCATGGGTAGGGAGTGGGTGAAGGGGTTGGAATGGGGGTTTCGAGGAAATTAATACTTACAATACTCTCTTGATAAAATCCTTGTGCGCCACCATACACAACTTTTGTACCATCGGGGCTAGAAGTAATCGCAAAAAGCTGACCCGCATATGCGAAAGAAAGGAGTTGTGCCCCGGTATTTGCGTCCCAGACACGCACTGTATTTGTACTATCGCTTGTGATTAATTTGTTAGTCGAAGCCCAAGTTAAACCGTGTATCGTAGTCGTGTTTTGAATAGCGATAATTTGCTGGCCTGTCGAAGTATTCCAAACTCTTATAGTATTGTCTGTTCCAGTAGTCGCAAATTTACTTCCGTTCGGACTCCAAGCTACTACATAAACACTGCCACTATGTTGATTATCCAACGATATAATCACTTGACCAGTTGTCGCATCCCATATCGTGATTTTGTCTTCCCAATCGCCGGTAAGGAGTTTTGTACCATCAGAACTCCAGACTACAGACGAAATATGCTCCCTCAAGAACTTATTGGAGTTAAGAAGTTGTCCGGTATTGGCATCTTGAATGTGGATTATATTGGTTGCACTGTCTAGTGCCGCATATTGACTGCCATTGTTATTCCAGCTAAGGGAATATTGGGCACCAAATGAAGTTAATGGGACTGTATTGAGCAGTTGACCTGTTGAAGCACTCCAAACTCGTGTTGTACCATCTTTACTACCTGTAACAAGTTTTGAACCGTCTGGACTCCAAGCGATAGAAACGACTGCACACGTATGGCCTGTTAAGGTGTTGATGATCTGTGTAGTCGCCGCGTTCATAATGCGTACTGCATAAACACTGATGTTACTTAGCCCACATTGAGATGGATTGGGGCCACCGCCAATCGCAATTTTTGTCCCGTCAGGACTCCATGCTAAACTTTCAGTTGCCCATCCACCTCCAAATTGTGGAGTGGGTGTCTGGGCATCAATCCTGTGTTGGCTTGTAAAAGCAAAGAAAACGCACAATAGCACAATCATCAGAAAACTTTTATAACGTTGCATGTTGAATTCCCGCTTTCATCCATTAAGGTATGCTGCAAGAGAGGCTTGGATTGTTGTTGATGAGCTGTTGTACATTTGCATCTGCGGGTACAGTGGTACAATTAGGGCCGATATAAGCTGAACCATTACGCGAATAGCCCGCATTTTGAAAAAGATAATCTACTAGACCGATGTAATTAGGCGATTGCTGTGGGTTTGCAAGTAGCCCGCTAGGCCATTCGACACCCCAATTTAATACCCCGGTCAATTGCGCTTGCCAAAAAATGTTTCCATTCCCAATAATATCACCCTCGTTTGACCAACGATCTAGTTCGCCAGCTAATATATCGTATACATTCGGATCAAATTGACCGTTCCAAGAAAACAGAATCGGGTAATAAGGTTTTAAAGTTCTATACACTTGAAAATCAGAAATATCTTTTCTGTAAAGTAGAAGTGGGTTAATACGAATGCCATTATTGCCTCTCCAGCCTGTACCACCGCCTGCATCATTAATGAAGGCTTCTAAGTGCAAATGATCGGGAGTTACATTTACAGCGCCAGTTTGTCCTAAAATTTGATTAGCAAAAATGACTTGACCTACACTAACAGAACGACTGCTAAGATGATTATAAGTTAATACGATATTCGACATGTTGCGCCAACTATCGCTGTCAGGATCGCGCGGTTCGTCGGCGAAACAACGAAGGGATACGCCTAACCCTTGCCCCGGTGCTGTTGAACCGCCATCTGCATTCCGTCCGGCAACAACAACACCATTACATAATGCAACGACTGATTTGTGATTCCACGTAAGAATGTTGGCAGAATAGTCCATACCCGTATGTATACCGGATGTACCACTATAATTTTGCTGCCAGGAATCTGCTGCAAAACTGTTTGGTCCGTAACCATTTATGTAAAAACCAGTTAGCCCAGTCAAATCAGCAGGGAATTGGTTAAAGGGAATTGGCAGCCCAAGCACTTGCCCAAAGAGTTGTAGTTCAACCGCATTTCGATCTACCGTTCGCGCTGGTAACATGCGACAAGGTGAATTGGCATTATAGTAATCAGCAGACGCATAAATTAAAGTTGGATCATTGGAAACAGCACTAGAAATGTTGACTGTACTATTTGCATCAAGAGGAGATGATGGGGGCAAAGGATTCCACCAGTTTTGTGTAGCATCTAACGTTGTGAGACCAGCATCGTGAATCTGTTTACTCGTAGCTGGATCTGTCGGAGCATTGTTATTGGTTATGAAGCTGTTCTCTTTGCCAAGTTGATTACCTTTGATATTGATGTTCGCGCCGTTTTCGGCGTAAATCGCACCCCCTAAAGAAGCTGCGTGATTAGACTCAAATCGAGTACAACTTGTGGAGAGATTACTAATCCCGGAATTCGTGGCTATCGCGCCACCATTTCCGTTTGTGCCAGTTGATCGGTTATTGATGAAAATTGTTCGTTCAATTTGTGCTGTACCCGCATAAATTCGTATAGCACCGCCGCGCTCACTTGCTATATTGGTGTCAAATTTACTATCATAAACCTTCAGACTTCCGTTCCATTGTTTAATAGCACCGCCACTTGTCGCACCAGCAGCAGCATTAGTCGCGTTTCCGTTCTTAAATGTCACATTGTGTACTTCAAGCATGGCACTACCGTTGATCGTCATAATGCCTTGAATGGTGTTCAGTGTATCTTGGTTAATAACTGTTACATCGATGCCTCGTCCAAAAATTTTTACTTTACCATATACAACCAATGTAGTATTTACTGTGTATGTCCCTGTGTCCAAGTAGATGGGATACACAATACTTGTATTGCCATTTGCTTGACGAATAGCTTGGCAAAGCCCCTCAACATCATCAGAAGCAATAAAGGCATAATAGGTATCAACATAGGTGTCAGGGTTCGTAGCAAGACAACTCCCCACAGATTGAATGCCAAATTGTGCTGAGGCAGCCTTTGGTGTTGGAGTAGGGAATTCATCTGTCGGCGTTAATGATGTTATAGCCGAGGATGTACTACTTATAGTTACACTTGGTAATAGTGTCGCGCTCGGTGTCACGGTCGCCGTCTCACTCGCCGTCGGCAGCGCGGTTTCGGTCGCCGTTTCGCTGGCGGTTGGCACGGGCAGCGGGGTCTCGGTTTCCGTCGCGGTCGGCAGCGGCGTTTCGGTGAGCGTGGGCAAAGCGGTCGGGGTCTCGGTCGGCAGCGGTGTCGCGCTCGGCAGTTCGGTTGCCGTCTCGGTCGGGGGCAGCGTTGGGATAACCGTTTCAGTAGGGGGGCTAATAGGCTCGTCCTGCGCGGCAAGCGGTTGCCAGCCTATAACCAGCAGGCCAAGCAGGAGCAGTCGGGATACGCGGCGCTGTAAAACCCTACCCATACGCTTTTGTTAAATCGGTAATCTATCCATCAACTATAGACCCAAAAGCAAAAGAGTCAATAACAGCAGGACAAACAGAAAGTTACTTTCCTTCTTACAGGATTGTGTAATCCTTGGATAGTCCCTGCCTTTTGCCTGTCACTTGAAACTTAAAACTATTTTCTAGGTTTATTTTCGGTTAACCCAACAAACCCTTTTCTAACCCTCCACCAACCGTCTTAACAATTCCCCTCCCTCGCAACGTTAGCGCCACCACCGCTTAAAAGGGACCAAATGTTCTGACAAATGTTCACCCTTAATACGCCAACTTCCACTATGCTATTGAAAGAGATGGTTGTAGGGACGAGATACATCTCGTCCGCGCTCCCAACCTCACGCACCTTAACAACTGCATCCACCCTTGGCGTTCTCTGTGTTCTTGGCGTGCTTGGCGATTCGTATTGCCTTTGACTGTCGTCTGCTGACTGCTGACTGTTGACTTTTCGTGCCGCATTTGCCGCTTGTTCTGCATGTTGTATTAGACTAATGACTGTCGACTATAGACTGGGGACTTCTTTTAGCAATCTTGGCGGCGGCAGCCTTTTCGCCAAAATTGCCGTGAATCCAGCCGGGCAATCCGCCGAATCGCCACCAAAACGTGTTTTTATTGCCAGAAGGTTCGCCAATTTTGCCAATTTCTAGAAGCCTACTCATCCCCGACCGGCAAACCCGCCAGCCGCATGATGCGGAGCGCGTTCGTCGTGGGCGAAACACCGGCTCGCAGCCTGTAATCAAACGTGAGCTGCCCATCCTTCACTTGATCCGCGAAGTGGTAGTTGCTCAAGCCTTCCAACGCCGCCAGTTCGAGGTCGTGGGTCGAAATCGCACCCGTGCCGCGCTTCCCCACAAGCGCCCGAATATAGGCCGCGCTGCCCAGCAGCCGTTCGCGGTTGTTCGTCCCCTTAAAAATCTCGTCGATCAGGAAGAACAGGGGCAGCTTATCCGGCTTCTCCAGCGCGTCCAGTAACGCCTTCAACCGCCGCACTTCCGCGTAAAAGTAGGAGTAACCTTCCGCCAGAGAGTCGCTAATCTGGATGCAGGTGAACAACCGGTAGAGGCTGGTGTGCAGGCTGTCCGCCGCCACCACGCCGCCCGCGTTCGCCAGCACGAGGTTCACGCCCATCGTCCGCAGGAACGAACTCTTGCCGGACATATTCGAGCCGGTGAGCATCGTCACACGGGGGGTATCCATCGTAAAGCTGTTCACCACCCGCTGTAGGTGGCTGATGAGCGGATGCCCGATCTGTACCGCCGTGAAGGTCATTTCCTCGGTGAAGGCTGGGCGGGTATAGGCCGGATTGTGGTAGGCGAACAGACGTAAGGCCGCTAGTGCTTCCAGTTCTGCCCACACGTCCAGCCACGCGGGCATCAACCCCGCCAGCTTACGCCGGAGCTGACCGAGTTGGTAGGCCGTGAACATATCCCACGGCATCAGTCCATTCAACACGCCCCACAGGATGAAGTTCCCGCGTAAACTCGCCGCCGACACGATCCGGTTGAGGCCGCGAAGCTGTGCCGATGGACGTTCCGCCCCTTGGAACGGCGCGATCAACCGACCGAGCGCGGGTTTGCGCCCCGCCGGATACTGTTCGAGGGTGGTGAACACGCCCGTCAGCCCGCCGAGGATACCCTGCACCGCGAAGCCCTCATCCAGCACCGGAATGACCCGCGTGGCACGACTGAGTGAGAGGCCGAAGTACACGAGGAAGCTGATCGCGAACACGGGCGGAAGCACCGCCAGCCGCCACAGGACGAACAGCACCGCCGTCAGTACACATAACCCCGCCAACAGCGCCACGAACTGCCCCGACACCCCGCCGCTGGCCGTAGCCGGAGCCGTGATCCACGCGCTGAGGGGGCGCGTATCCAAACGCTTGCCCTCGCTGCTCATCCGCGCTTCAAGCGTCAGCCGGTCGCAGAACGCGGGTGACAGTTCATCCAGCAGGGCGTGCCGCTGCCCGATGGCGTTCGCGTCTGGTGAGGTCGCCAGTAACCAACCGCGCAGTCGGGCGCTGCCTTGCAGGGTGGCGCTGGTATCCAACAGGTGATGCAGGGAACGCGCTCCCGTAATATCGAGATCATGCTCAAACGGGTGGTTATCATCCGGCGTGAAGGTGGGCGGCTGCGGGATGAACGCCCAATCCAGTTCGGCGCGGGCAATATGCGCCTCGCGGATGGCGTTCAGCGTTTCGAGCCGCGCGATCACCCGCCGCACGCGGTTGTGCCGCCCGACCAGCACGCTAAACACCACGAGGCCGACCAGCGCACACGCCAGCGCCAGCCCGTTGTTGCCCGGCCATAACCCCAGCGCCAGCGCAGCCGCCGCGAGGAATACCGCCAGCCGCGCCCCGACGAGCCGGTTGTTGTGGTATCGGGCGATTTGTAGGCGGGCTTCAAGCCGTTTGATGCCGCGTTGGGTGTGGGTAATGCGCGTGTCACGGGTCGGTGAGGTCATGGAGTTCTTTCAGGCATCCGGTGTCGGGAAGGTGATTTTGTGATATACATCGGCGAGGCGCAGGGTGCAGCCGACAGCGGGTAGCTGGATCGCCACATCCGGCATGGTGGCGTAAGAGAGCAGCCAGTCGCCGTTCGGTTGGCGGGTGTAATGGTCAACACGCATCTCATCCTGCGCGATGAGAACATATTCTTTCAGCGACTCAATGCCCATGTAATGCTTGAACTTTTTACCCCGGTCATAATCCTCTGTTGAGTCGGATAGGACTTCAACGATCAACGTCGGGTTGAGCAGGGTATCAAACTCGCCGTCAGCAAACCGAGGTTCGCCACAGACAACCGTTACATCGGGATAGCTATATTTCAGCGCATTGACTTTCACACGCATATCACTCGGATAGACTTCGCATGGGCGACTGGTCAGTTGATTATTCAGGCTCGCACCAGTGTTCATCACAATGATGTTGTGTTCACGGCTTGCACCAGACATCGCATAGATGTCACCGTCAAAATACTCGTGCTTTGCCTCGCTGGCACGTTCGAAAGCGAGATATTCCTCAACCGTCCACTTTTTGCGTGCGTTCGCCACCATAAACTTGATCCTCTGTGCCTCTGAGTCATTGAGTCTTTGTGTTAAAACTCTCCGTATTCCTCTGCGATCTCTGCGCCTCAGCGGTTAAATCTTTACTCAGCCAGTTCCGCCCACTCGTTCATCGCCGTATCCAGCGCCTGCTCGGTCGCCGTGTACTCCGCGCCAAGTTTATTGATGATCGCCGCGTTGCCTTCCTTGCTGGCCTTGTCGATAGCTGCCGTCAATTCAGTCAGCTTGGTTTCCAACGTATGCACCTTGGCCTCGGCTGCCGCGATCTGCTTCTCCAACTGGTAGGTGTTACCCTTTTTCTTGGGCGCGGGGGTACTGCTGCCGTTGGTCGAAGCGGGTATCCTGCTGCTCTCAGGTTCCCCTCCTTGTGTACGGGGAGGGGTAAGGGGTGGGGTTGTTAAGCCAGCATTCCGCGCCGCCACATATTCCTTATACGTCCCCTCGAACACGTCCAGCTTGCCGGGGCTGGCGGCCCAGATTTGCGTCGCCAGCGCGTCCACGAGGTAACGGTCATGGCTGACGAGCAAAATCGTTCCGGTGAAACCCGCTAGCACGTTCTGCAGCACCTCTTGGCTGTCGATGTCGAGGTGGTTCGTCGGTTCGTCCAGCAGCAGCAGGTTCGCGCCCGATAATGCCAGCTTCGCCAGCGCCACGCGCCCCCGCTCACCGCCGGAGAGCGTCCCAATCGGGCGGAACACATCGTCGCCCTGAAACAGGAACGGCCCAAGGAACGACCGCGCCTCGCCGGGGGTCATCGGCTTGGCGTTCATAATCTCGTCAATGATGCTGTTCTTGGGGTTCAATAGCTCGTGCGCCTGCGCGAAGTAGCCCAACTGCACCGAAGCACCCAAGCGTGACTCACCTTTGAGCGGCGGCAGATCACCGATCATCGTCTTGAGAAAGGTACTCTTGCCCACGCCGTTCGGCCCGATCAGCGCCGCCACCTCGCCCCGCCACAGCGTAATATCCGGCACGGTGAACAGCGGCTTGGGCGAATCGGGATAACCGACGGCGACACTTTGCGTCATCAGCACCTTATCGCCGCTCCGCATCCCCGAACTCATATTCAGGTTCAGGTTCTGGCGGGTGCGCGGTCGGGTGAGCAGCTTGCCGCGCTTCTTCATCGTTTCGAGGCGGCGCAGCTTACCTTTCGCTTGGCGTGTGTTCTGCCCAGCGATGTTCCGGCGGATGTATTCCATTTCTTTCGCGAGGAATTCTTGCTGCGTTTCGTACTCGGCCTGCCGCCGTTCCCAGCGTTCTTCGCGCTGGCGGGTATAGTGGCTGTAATTCCCACGATAGGTTTCCAGCGTGCCGAAGTCCAGTTCCCAGATGGTCGTCGCGAACTCATCCATGAAGTAGCGATCATGGCTGACAGCCAGCACCGCGCCGGGGAACTCTTTAAGGAAGCTCTCAAGCCACTCGACCGCCTCAATATCAAGGTGGTTGGTCGGTTCATCCAGCACCAGCAGTTCCGGCGCATCCAGCAGCAGCCGACCGAGCAGCACCCGCGTCCGCTGCCCGCCGGATAGCTTCGGCAGGGTACGGCTGTAATCCTCCGGTTTGAAGCCCAAACCTTGCAGCACCTGTTTAATGCGGTTCTCGTAGGTGTAGCCGTCTGCCAGTTCAAAGCGGTGCTGCAAGTCCCCGTACTGTTCGAGGACGGCTTCGTGCTGGTCAGGGTCGCTCAATTTGGCTTCAAGGTCGCGCAGCTTGCTTTCCATCCGGCGCAAGTCGGTGAAGGCGTTGAGCATTTCCTCCCAGATGGTGTGTTCGCCAGCCAGTTCAGGCCGCTGCGGCAGGAAGCCGATGCGAGTGCCTTTGGCGATGCTGATCGTGCCTTCGTTCGGTGTATCATGCCCGACGAGCAGGTTCAGCAGCGAGGTTTTACCCGCGCCGTTCGGTCCCACCAGCGCGATCCGCGACTTGTGCGGAATTTCGACGCTGATGCCGTCAAAGATGTCGTCCGGCCCATAAGATTTAGCGAGGTTGGTGGCGGTCAGAAGGGACATAAACCATAATCCGTGTTACTCATTGAACACAGGCATTATAGCACGGGGTCAGAACGGTTTATAGCCGTCAATCAGCCAATCCCCGGCACATCCACCTCAAGATATTCGATACGCCCTACCGCCGCTGGTGCCGAGGAGTCGAAGCTGCCGATACTGGGGATAAAAAGCGTACGCCGTTCCCAGCCGCCCAGTTCACAGGCCAGCGGAATTGTGTTCATGGGGATGCGGTGGGTGACGAACCCGCCCTCCTGCACCCGAATCACTTCGCGGCTCGTAGGCGAGGCCACCCACACCGCACCTTCCTGATCGAGGCATATCCCATCCGGCGTGAAGGCTTGCCCGAACGAAGCCGCCGTTTCATCCTCCGGGAACTCCGCCCATATGCGCCAATTGGAAAGGCTGCCATCCGCCGCTACATCGAACGCGCTAATCCGCGCCGCGTGACTTTCCGCCACGATCAGCCTTTGACCATCCGGCGTAATCACCATCCCATTCGGGAAGCCCAGCCCCTCGGCAGCGATTCGCCCCTCACCCTCCGGCGACACATACACAATCGGCCCCGGCTGCGGTGTGCCGTTCGGGTCATCGAAGTCGTAACCCATATTGCCGATGTACGCCCCACCGCGCGCGTCAATCACCATATCATTCAGGGGATGCCGAACCAGCGCCGAAAGATCAGCCAGCGTCACCAGTTCATAGTCGTTCCGCAGCAGTTTGCGCTGCTCTGCCGAGACGATCAACTGCTGCCCATAGGGTGTCCAGCCCACCGCAGAGAGGATGTCCTGATGCTTGACAACCGTTTCCATGCCCCCTTGCATATCAATCCGTACCACCCGCCGCTCAAACAGATCAACGCACCATAGATGGTTATCGTACCAGCGGGGACTTTCGGGGAAGCGCAGGGTATCAACCAATACCGTCGTTTGCGTCACAGGGTTTCACCTCGGTTATCACCTTCATGAAGGTGATTATAACATTTTTCGTTGCCTGATTGGGAACATGCGAACCGATCTATACGTCATTATATGCAGATGAGATCCCCCATTTTAGGGGCAAAGTGATGAATGAAAATCCCTACAATGAAGGGAGAAATATAATCACGATGGAGGAATGTATGCGCCGTTTGAAATGGATCATACCGCTGACCCTAGTGATGCTGTTTGCCGCCCTAGCGGTTCCGGCACTCGCCCAAACCGGCTACCCCGCTCGCCTCGATACGTACATCAACGACTACAATGGCATGATGTCATCTGGTTTGGAAACCAAACTTTATGGTTGGCTAACCGACCTCAAATCCCAGAATAATATTGAAATGACGGTCGTCACCATCGACTCGACCCGTGACTATAATTCTTGGGATACGACCATCGAAAAATTTGCCACCAGCCTGTTCAACCGCTGGGGCATTGGTGATGCCCGAACCAATAAGGGCATTATGCTGCTCGTCGCGAAGGATGACCGCAAGGTACGCATCGAACTCGGCGCGGGCTACGACAGCAGCTACGACAAACGGGCGAAGGGCGTACTGGATGAATTCGTGCTGCCCTACTTCAAACAAGAAAATTATGAAGCCGGTATCGAAAAAGGCGTTCGCGCCCTCATTTTTATGGTCACGGATGAATGGCCGACCGGTGGCGCACCGACTTTCTTCGAGCAGGTCGGCGACAAGCTGGCGACGGTTGATCCCGCCGCGTGGTGGATTGGCTTAGGCATACTGGTGCTCGGCGGTGGCGGCTTCTTCTGGTATCGCGAAAGCCACCGCTGCCCGATGTGCGGTCAAGTTGGCTTAAACATCAGCTCGAATGTCATCTCCAGCCCGACCCGCTATTCCGAAGGTGAAAAGGAAGTCCACAAGTACTGTCCCAACTGCCAATACGAGGATACCGCCCTTGTCGCGATAGCCATGCTCAACAGCAGTTCGTCGGGCGGCGGCTCGTCCGATAGTGGATCGTCGTCCAGTGGTGGTGGATCATCTTCCGGCGGCGGCGCGACCGGCAGTTGGTAAATTACTTTCGGCAAACTTCTGTAGGGGTTTAGGGCTGTCCGCCCTTTTGCTCCCCCTCTGCCACTTGTGGAGAGGGGGCCGGGGGGTGAGGTTTCCCGCCTCTACCTCACCCGCGCCACGATCAACTGCACCTTCGACTCGCTCCCAAACGGTGTGCGGTCATAATCCCCGTACTTGGCGACGATCTCGAAGCCGTTATAAAACAGCAGGTCATCCAGTTCCTGAGGGTAAAACATCCGCAGAGCAAACGGTTCTTCCCGCATCATCGTGTCCCCACGCTGGTACGTCCATGTCGCGTGTTTGATCTGGGCCGCGGGGTCGTAGTACCCCGACTGATAAATGTCGATCACTGCGCCCTCCGCCGGATTCGTGTACTGCCCCATGTGACTGCGCTCGGTGGCGGCTTGAGTCAAGAACGCCGGGTTCGGCACAAACATATCCAGCATATATACCCCCTCGGGCTGCAAGTGCCTTTTCACACTGGCGAGGTGCGCCTCCACATCATGGCGCGTATAAAGATGCCCCAGCGCGTTGTTCGGCACCGTGATCGCCGCGAACGTCCTTCCAAGATCGAAGTCCCGCATATCGCCCTGATGCAAATCCAGCGCCACACCGCGCCCCTGTGCTTTCTCAGCGGCATACGCCAGCATCCCCGCCGATAAATCCAACCCGCTCACCGGTCGATTTCCCGCCCCCAGTTCCAGCAGAATACGCCCCGTACCGCAGCTCACCTCCAATGCGTCGCCCTTGATCCCCTCAAGCTGCGTTCGCCAGTAAGAGATATCCGCCGTACCGTGAAAAACTTGGTCGTAAATCCGCCCGTCCACGTAAATCGGCAGCACGTTCTCAATCATTCCCGTTCACCTTTCACACAACCGCTATGATCCTTCCTGAACCTATTATATCCATGTAGACACGTTTAACAATCACCACAAAAAAGGACACTAAAGTTTGTAAACTCAAACCATTTTCGCTTCCTAAAATTTGTGCAAAGAAAGAGACAAATGAGCGAAAAACCACTCCTCACGAAAAGCTCGAAAGACCGCATAGGCGAACGGATGAGCGGAATCAAGCAGGACAGTATGAAGGGTGGCATGATG
>JAIUNI010000006.1 GCA_020161935.1 Chloroflexota bacterium | reverse complement strand
CTTGCAATTCTTGTGTGACTTCCGTTATTGTTTTTATGGTGAAGCAACCTGACTGATATTGTCTTGGTAAACACTATCTTCTCAGGCTTGCTTCCCTTTTCTCAATCCTTAAGTTGACAGCTATGGGGTTTTTACCACGCAACTCCATCTGTAATTTAAATGCCTCTGTCATTTAAATAGTTGACAAAAGCAATTAATATTCGTATTCTTGCTGATATGGTGCGGGTTGTTCGCAAAATGCACAAAATGCGTCAATTGCACAACCATCCGCTGAAATGGCGGGCGAACCGCTCCCGTGATGCCGCCGAGGGGTGATTCTGTGACGGCGGGAGGCTCGGCTATCACCGCTGAAATGGCGCTCATGCGGCAGATTGCTCCCGTGTAACCGCCGCCGACAGACAGTTCGGCGGATGCGCGGGAGGGTTTCGCTGGACGTGCAAAGACGAATAACAAAACGCAAAGGCGCAAGGAAGCAAAGGCGCAAAGAATTAATACAGAGAAAGGCATTTTGAACCGCCAAGTCGCCAAGAACGCCAAGAGAATACAGAGAAAAGATAGAATAAGTATAGCACAAAAATTCTGATCTGGTGGTTCGAATTTTCAAACTTTGGGCAGGAAAAAAATTAGGTTGTAGGGCGAAAAGGTTTAAGACTATGACATCGAACGATATGGCGGCACAAATTGAGGCGGTACGGCGGTTTAACCGGTTTTATACGCGGCAGATTGGGGTGCTGGAAGAAGGGCATTTGCAAACGCCGTTTTCGCTGACGGAGGCGCGGGTTATTTACGAGATGGCGCACCGTGATCAGACAACGGCGGGGGAACTCGCGGCGGAGTTGAAGTTAGACGCGGGTTATTTGAGCCGGATTGTGCGGGACTTCAGCAAGAAGGGGTTGATCGACAAGCAGCCTTCGGAGACGGACGGCAGACAAACGGTGCTGCGGCTGACGGAGGCAGGGCAGGCGGCTTTTGCTACACTTAACAGCCGTTCGCGGCACGAAATTGGGGCGTTGCTCGATACGCTTTCGGCGGCTGACCAGCGGCGCTTGGGTGAGGCGATGCAGACGATTGAAACGCTGTTAGGCAGCACGCCGGAACGCTCGGTGCCGTACTTGCTGCGACCGCACCAACCGGGGGATATGGGTTGGGTGGTGCAGCAGCACGGGATTCTCTACAACACGGAATACGGTTGGGATGAGACATTTGAGGGGCTGGTGGCGGGGATCGTGGCGGCGTTCATCAAGCATTATGACCACAAGTATGAACGCTGCTGGATGGCGGAGATGAACGGCGAGATTGTCGGTTCGGTGTTCGTGGTTAAGCAATCGGATGCGGTGGCGAAACTGCGGCTGCTGATCGTTGACCCAAAGGCGCGGGGGTTGGGGATCGGCAAGCGGTTGGTGAACGAGTGCATCCGGTTCGCGCGGCAGGTGGGATACCAGAAGATGACATTGTGGACGAACCATGTGCTGTTGGCGGCGCGGGGGATTTACCAGTCAACCGGATTCGTGTTGGTCGAGGAAGACCCTTATCACGGATTCGGGAAGGATTTGGTGGGGGAGACGTGGGAGTTGGTGTTGTAGGGGAACGATAAGACCAGATTAACCGCCAAGTCGCCAAGCACGCCAAGATTATGTCAATCGTTTGGGTGGAGAGTCGGGATGATCTATCTGGGTATAGGAAGGTACAGAGGGAGATAAAGCCAAAACGGAATGGTCTAAGACCATTCCTATAGACAGGATAATGGTTTGGGTTAGCAGCGCGGACAGCAAGGATGTTGTCCCATTGGTAGCAAGTTAAGGATTTTTCGAGGGTTTTGAGGCGGACGTGCTGTCTCACGTCCCTACAGGCGTGGTAACGTGGGTGGTTGGTGGCAAGAGGGCGCAAGCCTTGGTCCCCTACACGATGGTGCAAGTGATAGGGGGATTGTGTTAGTGGGCGGCTTCGGCGACGAGGTAGGCGCGAAGGCCGGGTTCGAGCTGTTCCAAGACCTGTGCAGTCAGTAGAGCGGGGGGCCGCCGATTACCGTTCCATGAGCCTTCGAGTATCGAGCCGAAAATTGCCCAACTGGTGGTCATGGCGACGATTTCGATGGTTGGGGATGGCGGCAGCTTAATGGGACTGTTGTGCAGCCATTCCAACAAAATCGTGTTGATCTGGCGGTGTACCTGCTGCACCATTAAGCCGTTATCTGACGTGGCAGTATCGACTGCACAATGTCCTGCGAAGGCGGCGAGGTATTCGTGCGCGGTTAGGGTCAAAATACACAGATTCGCCATTGAGAAGGTGGGGTTGGACGGCAGCTTTTTATCGAGCAAATCTTGGAAGGTGCTGCGGATGCGGGCGTTCAGCAGATCGTACTTGTCATTATAGTGGGCGTAAAAGGTGGCGCGATTGACCTCGGCTTTCGTGGTGATGTCGGCCACGTTGATCTCGCCAAACCCTTTGGTACCCAATAAGTCGCTGAGTGCATCTTGCAATAAACGGCGGGTGCGTTTGCTGCGCGGATCGTTCTCGTTTTTAATCTTTTTTGACAACAGATTACCTCTTTTGTTGCTTAAACAGCAGTTCTAAAAGTGCGTTGGTTAAACAACACATCCGAATTATTGTTGGTTGTGCTGTTTTGTTTCCCTTTTTATGATAAGCAACAGTTGTGGTTTAGTCAACAACTGTGTTCTAAGGGCTTATCATAAGAGGACATGAGCATGAATACGGCATTGTGGATTGTACAAATCTTGCTAGGGCTGGTGTTTGTGGGGGCTGGGATTATGAAGTCAACACAGCCAAAGGAAAAGCTGCAAGGCACGATGAAATGGGTGGAAGATTTTTCCCCTAGTACGGTTAAAGTGATTGGGGTACTGGAACTGCTGGCGGGGATTGGGCTTATCCTGCCGTGGGTCACGGGTATCCTGCCGGTGCTGACCCCGTTAGCGGCGGTGGGGCTGGTGCTGACAATGGTTGGCGCGATCATTACCCACATCCGGCGGGGTGAAGCACCTTTTACGGTTGTTAATTTGGTGCTGCTGTTACTGGCGGCGTTCGTGGCTTATGGGCGGTTTGTGGCTGTGCCGTTCGGCGCGGCATAGGTGGCGCTTCCAGAGTCCGTAAACATGAAAGGCTGCCCTATGGGGTGGCCTTTTTGGTGTAAGAAGGTGTTGGATAGATGCCTCTAGGAGACACCGACCCGACTATTTTCTGAAAGAGATGATGATGGCTTCACCGATTTTAGAGTTTCGCATCGCGCTGACGGCAGAGGATTATGACCGGTTGGTGGCGTTTTATGAGGATGTGCTGGGTTTAGAGGCAGACGAGATTTGGACGGCGGAGAACAACAAGGGTGTGATCTATGACATGGGGAAGGGGACGCTGGAAATCCTTGATGAGCGCAGCGCGGCGACGGTTGACCAGCTTGAGGTAGGCAAACGGGTGAGCGGGCAGGTTCGCTTCGCGCTGCAAGTAGAGGATGTTGATGCGGTTGTGGCACAAGCTCTCGCGAACGGCGCAACGCTGGTGCATGAGCCGACGGTTACGCCGTGGAATCATAAGAACGCGCGGTTGCAAGCGCCGGATGGGCTGCAAGTAACGTTGTTTCAGGTGCTTTAAACTTAGACAATTATTGTGATCTGTAAAAACCGTCACGCGATTGGTGTATAGGCTGATTATAAACCTGTAATAGGACTTTTGTGCAAGGTCTCTGGGAAATTAGCTGCCCAGTTGGCCTATTCAAATATCGCTCTCTGGCTCATGGTGGGCGGTGAGACACAGGATATT
Organism: Chloroflexota bacterium; assembly: GCA_020161935.1. Classification (GTDB taxonomy): domain Bacteria; phylum Chloroflexota; class Anaerolineae; order Aggregatilineales; family Phototrophicaceae; genus CFX2. Next base: position 349,509 of record JAIUNI010000006.1, on the reverse strand, counting down.
CTATAGATAGAATGCAGGAATAAATAGCATAAACTGTACAATGTACAATAATTCCTTCATTCCTCTTATGTTTAGTAATATCCTTGGGGGATAAATGATGGCTGAATTACGCTTTGGCGGTTCCGTATGGTGCAATCTTGATATTGCCCTGCGAAGTGTTGATGAAATCTATAAGCAGGAAACACAGGAAATCGGCCTCGCGGTTATCGAATGGTATATCTTGCGGGTACTTTATGAACAAGACGGGCAGATGGCGAACCAATTGGCAAAGGCGGTGGGTCGCGCGGCAACCTCGTTCACACCTATTCTTGACCAGATCGAGCGTAAGGGGCTGATCGAACGGCGCACGCATCCGACCGACCGCCGCAGTGTGAAAATTTACCTGACGGCGAAGGGGCACGGGTTAAAGCCACAGGTACAGGCAATTGCTGATCGTGTCGAGAAGCGGTTGGCGCAGGGTGTTCCCGATAAGGATTGGCAGAGCTACCAGCGTGTGGTCGCCAACTTCCAGAATACCACTACCTAATTCATCATTTTGAGCGACATCAATAGGCAGTCTATTACCCATAGGCTGCCTATTTTGATTTGGGGTGGGTTAGGCGAGTACCTCGACGGTAAAGCTACTTAGTCGCGCTTGGGCATCAGCGGTTGGAAGGCGACCGGCGGCTTGAGGCGGATCTGGTCGAAGCGCTGGCGGTAGCGCATGACCAAGATGAGGACTGCCGATAATAAGAGGCTATCCAGCACGACCGAGAACTGGTTGAAGTAGAAGGATAGGGTGTTGCCGATGGTGAGGGATAAGATCAAGCCTGCCGAGCTAATTTGTAAGCCGACGCGGTCGCGGTTGGTGATGAAGCTGACGACGGCAATCGCATATAGAATACCGATGGCGCTTTCGATGGTCAGCAGGACGACATACCAGTTGAAGCTGTAAATGCCTTTTATCAGCGGATTGTCTTCGAGCAGGTTGGCGATGAAGGGGTTATCGAGCGAACGTTGATCGACCACGATGCTGAACAGCACACCAATTTTAATGAGCGAGATTGCCCCTAATACGGCGAAGGCCAGTATCAACAATTTGTGGGTGACGGCTTTCGGTAAGAAGCGATTCTCCAACCGTGCGAGCTGTTCGCCAAGCCTCGTCCAGTACGTATTACGGGGCGGTTTGACGTTCACCTGTTCGGATTGCAGGTAAGTGAGTAAAGCGCCGGAGAAATGCTGGAGGTCGGGACGTTCGGCTTCCTCGTTTACCCTTTCCAAGCGGTTGATGAGACTGCGATGGGTCTTGGAATCCAAGTTGTCGTCCAGCAGCATTTCCAAGTCTTCTAGTACGCCGTAAAGGGTAGCGCGGGTGTCGTCGGTTTCGTGGCGGCGGATGTAGAGATAGGCAAAGACACACAGGATGAAGGCCACGTAGATGATGGGCGCGGCGAGGGGAAAGAAATAGTCGTTGCTCTGGGTAATGAACTTGCCGATTTCGTCAATGAACAAGCCGATGCCGATACCCGCCAGCGCTGCCGAGAGTGAGAAAACCCATTCGTTGAGGTAAACCAGCATGAGGATAGCCGAGACGGCTTGTAGGAGGCCGCCCCACAGCGCATGGGCGAAATGAAAGGTTTCGTTGCCCAACTGCGGATAGCCGGTAATATCGAGGTAGAGGCGCGTACCGACGACGGTGATGGCGAAGGCGATGACCATCGTCAGCATATACCATGCCGCTTTGTTTCCGGGGACGAGATTTCGCAAACTACGGTTTACACGCACGCTGGCAACCCTTTAGTTATTCTGTCAATCAATGCCCGACATTATAGCTTAAAGCATTTTCGCTAAGGCCAAGCGCGTCCGCAGGTGACGGTAGAAGAAGAAAATTTGCAGCGGGATGCCATCGAAAAACAGGCGGGTGAATAAGCCGGTGAGACCCGGTTTGTGTTCTAAGGTGACATGATCGGTGAGTTCTACGCCATCCATCACGGCACGGAAGCTGTGCTGATGTTCCCAATAGGCCATTGGCCCGACAAGCTGGCGGTCGGTGAAGGACATCTCGGTTGGCCCGGCTTCGTGCTGGGCGACCCAATGCAGCGGGATTGGCCCAAGCCACATGGTAAAGTCGACCGTGCCTTCGGTGAGCGATTTGAGTTTATTTTCGCGCACGCGGATGAAGATGGGCGGCGGGGTGAGCTTGGCGAAGGCGTTAGGTTGGGCGTGGAAGTCCCAAAGCTGCTGGAGCGAGCCTTTCATTACGGATTTTTTCTTGAAAATCGTGCGCGTCATCATCGCTCCTCTGCGTTGTAGTGCTGTTGATGCGGGATGTCATGGATTGTCGCGTTCATTTGGTGGTTATAGGACACGACGGATTTTTAAGTGTCCACTCTACCCATGACACCAACAAAGCAAAATGTTATCTGTTTTATACCATCGCAGCTTGTGAGCTTGTCAAGGATTTTTTCGCAGGGTCGCCGTTTTCTTTTTTCCCATTCATTGAAGCGGCTCTGTAAACCTCGATTTATCTGCTCATTTTAACGCCTGAGGAGGTTTCAATATGAAACGAGGCATACGCCCCAAATGGATGTTAGTGGCGCTATTAATTTGCTGTCTTGTGCCGTTGAGTATGGTCGGCGCTCAAGCACAGGATGTCATCGAGATCGGCTATGGCAGCGCGGCGGTGAATAACCTGCCTACTACGGATAGCGCGGTCATCTATACGTTCAACGGTACCCTCGGCGATCTGGTGACGATTCGCGCTGTGGGTGTTTCGGTTGGATCTGACCCGCGCCTGTCGCTGGCGAGTCCGGCGCAGAGCTTGCTGGCGACCAATGATAATACGATTAGCATTCCAACCACGACGGCGGCACAGATCGTCTTCCGCTTACAAGAAACGGGGATGCACTACATCGTGGTCAACGGTACACCGGGGGATTTCCTGCTGACACTGGACAGCCGTCCCGCCGTGCCGCTGACGGTCTTGGACTTGGATACACCGCTGAGTATCACCTTCCCGCTGGCGAACCCGTCACAAGCGTATGTGTTCAACACCGATCCATTTTATGCTACGTCGCTGCTGATTGACGCGACCCCTTACAGCGTCGATGCTTACGTTGAACTGCGCGACGGCACGGGCGAGATTATCTCGGCGCTGCGGAGCAACCTCGACAGCACCTGCATCAGTGTTGGGGCAGGTGACCAACTGCTGGAACTTTCGATTGTGGCCGCGCCGGAAGTGGCAGGGACGATCAACCTGACGTTGAGCAACGCGCCGTGTACACTCGGTACCGTTCCGGTGGAAATTCCGCCGACCGCTACACCGCAGTTTACGCCTTCGGTGGTCGAAGGGCTATGTGTGGCGAGCAGCTCGCGGAATGTGAACTTACGCAGCGGCCCCGGCACGAACTATGCACGGCTGGCGCTATTACAAGCGCGGCAAACCATTCAGGTGATCGGCCAGAGCGAGAACGGCCAATGGTTCACGGTGCAGAATGATACGACACAGGGTTGGGTATCCGCCGCTGTGGTGACTGTCACGGGGCCATGCGCCCAACTTCCGGTTGTTGTTGCGCCGCCGCTGCCTGTGGCGACCGCGACCCCCGGCTTCCCGGTCATTATTGTGCAGCCGGGTGTGGTGACGGCGACACCGATTGGCGCAATCATCGTCACGGCAACACCGTTTCCAGTGACCCCGCCGGTGACGCTGCCCCCGCCCCCCCCAACCGGAACGCTGCCCCCACCACCGCCGACTGCGGTTGTACTGCCGACGCTGACACCGACGGCAACGATTACAGTGACACCCGGCGCGTAAATTAAGATCGCAGCAGGGTTTTAAAGGACGGTTCGCGAACCGTCCTTTTTTATGCCTGTCGATTGTCATTGATATGTGTGAACGGTCACAGAAAAGTGTTATAATCGCCCAAAACGCACTTACTATTTACGAAAGCTGGATGGATATGTATACGATTGGCGTTGATTTTGGAACCGAGTCCGGCCGTGCGCTGCTGGTGGATGTGCGCGACGGACGTGAAGTGGCATCCGCCGTACATGCTTACGGCGATGGCGTGATTGACCAGCACCTCCCCGGCAGCGACAAACCCCTGCCGCCGGATTGGGCGCTCCAAAACCCATTTGACTATATCGAAGTGTTCAAGCAGACGATTCCGGCGGTGCTGAAGCAAGCCGGTGTGAAGCCGGAAGAAGTCGTCGGTTTGGCGATTGACTTCACGGCTTGCACGATGCTGCCGACCCTGAAAGACGGCACCCCCTTGTGCGGGGTGGAGCAGTGGAAAAGCAACCCGCATAGCTGGGTGAAGCTGTGGAAGCACCACGCCGCCCAACCGGAGGCCGATTTCATCAACGAAACGGCGCGGAAGATGGGGCAGGGCTGGTTGCAGCGTTACGGTGGCAAGATTTCGTCGGAATGGTTTTTCAGCAAGGCGCTGCAAATCCTGAACGAAGCGCCGGAAGTATACGCGGCGGCTGACCGTTTAATCGAAGCCTGCGATTGGGTAATCTGGCAGCTAACGGGTAACGAAGTCCGCAACGCTTGTACAGCGGGTTACAAGGCGATGGTACAGGACGAAGGCTATCCTGACCGTGCTTACTTCGGCGCACTCAACCCCGCGTTTGCTGATGTGGTCGATACCAAGATGCAGCGTGAGTTTGGCGAACTCGGCTCGAAGGCGGGCGGTCTCACGGCACAGGCAGCGCAATGGACAGGCTTGAAGGAAGGGACAGCGGTCGCGGTGGCGAACGTGGACGCGCATGTTACCTATCCGGCGGTGAAGGCTAAAACCGGCACGATGGTCATGATTATGGGTACGTCCACCTGCCACATCCTGAACGGCGACCAACTGAAAACGGTCGAGGGGATGTGCGGTGTGGTGCGCGGTGGCATCACCCCCGGTTACTACGGCTACGAAGCGGGGCAGAGCGGCGTGGGCGACATCTTCGCATGGTTCGTCAACAACGCCGTGCCGCCGGAATACTACGACGCGGCGAAGGCAGCCGGGATGGATATTCACCAGTACCTCGAACATGAAGCCGCCAAGCAGAAGGTCGGCGAGCATGGCTTGATCGCGCTCGACTGGTGGAACGGCAACCGTTCGACGTTGGTGAATGCTGACCTGACCGGCGTGTTGGTCGGTGGATCGCTGGGGACACGCGCACCGGATATTTACCGCGCGTTGATCGAGGCGACGGCTTTTGGTACGCGCGTCATTATCGAGGCGTTCGAGCAGCAGGGCGTACCGGTGAAGGAACTGATCTGTGCGGGCGGCCTGCCGGATAAGAACGCGATGCTGCGGCAGATTTACGCCGATGTGACGGGACGGTCGTTGAAGTTGGCGGGGTCATCACAGGCTCCGGCGCTGGGTTCGGCGATGCACGCAGCGGTGGCGGCGGGTGTTTACCCGAATATCGACGCGGCGGCGGAAGTGATGGGCAAGGTCAAGGATGTGGTTGTGAACCCCATTCCGGCGAACCAAGCCATCTACGACCAACTGTACAGCGAGTACAAGACGCTGTACGACTATTTCGGGCGCGGCACCAATGATGTGATGAAGCGGCTGAAAGCCATCCGGCGCGAGGCACGCGGCGAGTAAAGGCAATACGGATTTTTACCACAAAGGCACAAAGAACACCGAGAAACTTTGTGTCTCTGTGGTTTTTAGATGGGCTTTTGAGAATTTTTTATAAGGAGATTTTCTAAGACTATGCCATTGAAGATAGCGATGATCGGCGCGGGGTCAATTGGCTTCACGCGGCGGCTGATGCACGACATTCTGGCGATACCGGAATTGACCGATACCCAATTCGCGCTGATGGATATTTCCCAGCGCAACCTCGATATGGTGACGCAGTTGTGCCGCCGCGACATCGAGGCGAACCAACTGCCCGCGAGCGTCAGCGCGACCACCAGCCAGCGCGAGGCGATTGCTGACAGCGATTACATCATCTGCATGATCCGGCAGGGCGGGTTAGCGGCCTTCCAGACGGACATTGATATTCCGCTGAAGTACGGCGTTGACCAATGTGTCGGCGATACGCTGTGCGCGGGCGGCATCATGTACGCCCAGCGGACGATACCGGCGCTGTTGAGCATTTGTAAGGACATCCGTGAGGTTGCCAAGCCGGACGCGCTGTTCCTGAACTACTCGAACCCGATGGCGATGAACGTGTGGGCGTGTACCACTTACGGCGGGGTGAACACCATCGGCCTGTGCCACGGCGTACAGGGCGCACATTGGCAGATTACGCGCTGCGTCGAGCAGTGGGCGAAGCGTGAGGGGTTGATCGACCAAGATGTGAAGCTGCACCGCCGCGAGGTGGATGTGGTGGCTTCCGGTATCAACCATCAGACGTGGTTCGTAAAGGCGCAGTGGCGGGGTATCGACCTGATTCCAAAGATGCTCGAACTGTTCGAAGGGCATGATGAATACCCGACGACCGAGAAAGTGCGGATTGATGTGCTGCGGCGGTTCGGTTACTACAGCACCGAGTCGAACGGCCACTTGAGCGAGTACCTGCCGTGGTACCGCAAGCGCACGGATGAGATCAACCAGTGGATTGACCTTTCAAGCTGGATTAACGGCGAAACCGGTGGCTACCTGCGGGTGTGTACCGAGGGGCGTAACTGGTTCGAGAACGACTTCCCGAACTGGATGAGCGAAACCCCGCCCGTTATCAGCGGCGAAAAGCGCAGCGAGGAACACGGTTCGTATATCATCGAGGCGCTGGAAACTGGACGGACGTATCGCGGTCACTTCAACCTGCCGAACAACGGCCAGATCCCGAACCTGCCGGAAGGCTGCATTATCGAAACGCCGGGTTATGTCGATAAGAATGGCATCAACATGCCGGTGATTGGCGACCTACCGCTGGCGTGTGCTGCGACTTGCTCGGCGAGTGTAAGGGTGCAGCAGATGGGCATGGAAGCGGCGGTACACGGTGATGTGACGCTGCTCAAACAGGCGATGCTGCACGACCCGCTGATCGGCGCGGTGTGCAACCCTGAAGAAGTCTGGCAGATGGCGGATGAGATGCTGGTGGCACAGGCCCAATGGCTGCCGCAGTACGCGGATGCGATCCCCGCCGCGCAGCAGCGCCTCCAAGCCGCCGAGGCCAGCGGCAAGCGCGTCCAACTGCGACAGACGGAAGGCGCGGCACGGCTGCATACCAAGTCGGTCGAGGAGATGGCGGAACAGGCTGCCCAAGCGCGGGCGAACGCCTCTGCCGCCGACAAGGGCAAGATGACGAAGGAGCCGGCGCATTAAATAGGATTGACCGTAGGGGCGGACGACCGTTCGCCCCGATAGAAAGATTAACGACGAAAGATTTTTTATAAAGGAGTTTTGAAAATGGTTCTTGCACAACCCCAACCGACACCCGCCGCCGCGTTGAACAGCCGTCCGGTTACGCTGGCGGTGATCGTCGGCAACCGTGGGTTCTTTCCGGCGCACCTCGCGGGTGAAGGCCGTAACACCATCTTGCAGGTGCTGGAGAAGGCGGGCATCCGCGCGATCATCACGCCGGAAGCAGACACCAACAACGGCGCGATTGAGTCGCTGAAAGAAGCGCAGATGTGTGCCGATTTGTTCCGGCAGCACCGCGACGAGATTGACGGCGTGCTGGTGACACTGCCGAACTTCGGTGACGAACGGGCGATTGCGAACACCATTCGCCTATCAGGCTTGAACGTGCCGGTACTGATCCATGCGTTCCCTGATGACGCGACCAAGATGGACATCAATTGGCGGCGGGACAGCTTCTGCGGGAAGATGAGCGCCTGCAACAACCTGCGCCAGTACAACATCAAGTATTCGATCACCAGCAACCACACCATGGACCCGAACGCGCCTGCTTTTATGCACGATTTGCAAACGTTTGCAGGAATTTGCCGCATCGTTCGCGGGATGCGGACAGCACGTCTCGGCATGATGGGCGCACGACCGGAAGCGTTCAAGACGGTGCGCTTTAGCGAGAAGATTCTCGACCATGAAGGTATCAGCGTCGAGACGCTTGATCTTTCGGAAGTGTTCGGGCGCATCAACCGGCTTGAGGACAACGACCCGACAGTGCAGGGCAAACTCGGCGCGATTCGGGGTTACGCGCGTACCAGCAATATTCCTGAGGTGTCGTTGTACCGGATGGCGAAGTTCGGCGTGGTGCTGGATGGGTGGATGGACGACAACGCGCTGGACGCGACGGCTATCCAATGCTGGACTTCGATGGAGGAATATTTCGGTGTTGTGCCATGTACGCTGATGAGTATGAGCAGCAACAAGCTCAACCCCTCGGCCTGTGAAACCGACATCGTGGGCGCTTTGGCGATGCTGGCGCTGCAATTGGGTTCCGGTCGTCCGTCGGCGCTGGTGGATTGGAACAACAACTACGGCGAAGACCCCGATAAGGGCGTAGTATTCCACTGTTCGAACCTACCGAAGGATATTTTCGTCGAGGATATTCCGGTGATGGATTATCAGGAGATTATTTCCAAGACGGTCGGCAGGGATAATACCTACGGCACAATTTATGGGCGGGTGAAGCAGAACCCCTTCACCTACCTGCGCCTTTCAACCGATGATTTCAGCGGCAAGGTTGTGGCGTACACGGGGCAGGGCGATTTCACGGACGACCCGATTGATACGTTCGGCGGGTATGGGGTGGTGCAGGTGCCGCGCTTCCAAGAACTGCTGGCATACATTTGCGAGAACGGCTTCGAGCATCATGTATCGGTCAACCAGTCGCATGTCGCGAACATGATTGACGAGGCGTTTAATAAGTATCTCGGCTGGTCAACTTACCACCACAAGTAGCCTGAATGCGTCAGGGAGTAGGGCTAACCTGCTCCCTAATTTCTATCCATTGGCAGCGTGATGGTGAACGTACTGCCTTCACCAACATTGCTGATCGCGCTGATTGTCCCCCCGTGCAGCTCAATTATCTTGCGGGCAATGGTGAGTCCCAAACCCATACCGCCCTGATTGGTTGGACGAGCGGTATCCGCTTTATAGAACCGGTCAAAGATGTGCGGCAGGGTGGTGGCATTGATGCCGATGCCGGAGTCGCGTACTCGAATGGTGAACAGCGAAGCAGTGCCGTTCGTGGTGGTGATGTTGATTTTGCCCCCTTCCAACGTGTATTGGATGGCATTTTTAATCACATTGGCGATGGCTTTGCCGAGCATCGTTTGGTCGGACAGGATGATCGAATGGTCGGTGGCTGGAACAAAGGTCAACTGTTGACCTTTGGCTACTGCGGCAGCATTTAAGGTGACGAGCAGGTCGTTTATCAGGCCGTTGATGTCCACGCGCATCAAATTGAGCTGTGTATTTTCGTCATCGAGTTTCGAAATATCGAGCATGTCTTCGATGATATGCTGCATATGTTCGGTCTGCTTATCGAGCGCTTCAAGGTAGCGATTGCCGTTCGCGTCGTCGCCCATTTTGCGGCGGAGTAAATATAACGACGTGTTCATAATTGACAGCGGCGTACGGAGGTCGTGGGAGACATTACTGAGGAAGCTGCGAAGCATTTCAACCGTGCGTGTTTGAAGGAGCAGGTTCAGGGCTTGCTGCTCGGCCTGTAACCGTTCGCGAATGTCAATCGCCGTGCCACCGATGCCGACGATTTCACCATCCGGTGAGTGAACGAGCTGCATTCGGACTTCCAGCGGAACCAGTGTTCCATCAATCCTTACCAGCGAGTGCTGATAGCGAACATCCTCTTGCTCACCCGCATAGAGCAATTCACCGAGCGCCTCGGCTTTATTCGTATCCTCCGGCGGCATGAAACTTGAGAAATGCTTGCCAATGCTTTCTTCAAGCGCGTAACCAGAAAGTTCCATCCACGAGTGGTTGAGAAAACTGATGATGCCGTGCGGGTCAAGCTGAAAGATGACTTCGTGAACGTTATCTACGACCATCTGGTAACGCTGATTGCTTTCTTGCACGGCGGTGTACAAGCGGGCGCGTTCGACAGCTACACTTAAATGTTCGCTGAGGATAATCAGCACTCGTAAATCATTTTGGGTGAGTGTTTTACCCTCGCGGGCTTCAACGATCATCACGCCGACGGCTTGACCATCGTTGATGAGCGGCACGCAGATTTCCGAGCTGATGCCGGGGAAGGCGAATAAGAAATCAGGATCGTCGGCAGCATTTTCGACCAAAACGGCTTTTTGCGTGCGGACGACCCGTCCAGCAACACCCTTTGTAATCGGGAACTTTGGAATGATCGTGTCATAACCGACCTGATGTTGAAGATGCAGATTATCACCTTCCACCAGATAAGCGCTGACGAGTTCATAGCCAAAGGTTTCGGCGGTCACTTCGACGATGCTGCGGATCATATCTTTGAGGCCGAGTTTGCTTGAAATCGCTTCCTGCACACGCGCCATAAGCTGCGCTTCGCGGGCGTGTTGTTCGGCCTGCAGGCGGTCGCTGATGTCGAAGGCCGTACCGCCTAAGCCCATGAACTGCCCATCGGGGGTATAGGTGCGCTGGATACGGGCTTCAACCGGAACACCACTGCCATCCGGCCTAAGCAGCAGCGATTGGAAGCGGGCTTCGGAGCGCTGGCTGCTGGTCAGTAGCTGCTGCATTTGCGTCAGCGCGTCAATCGCGCCCGGTACGATGAAGTTGGCGAAATGCTTGCCCAAGCTGCTTTCAACGGTGTGTCCTGAGAGTTTGTACCAAGCGGGGTTTAAGAACGTCAGGTAGCCGTTGACATCCACCTGAAATATCACTTCGTTGATGTTGTCGACAACCATGTGGTATTTCTGGTTGCTTTCCTGCACGGCGGAATACAGCTCGGCACGTTCCAGCGCCAAACCGATATGCTCGCTGAGGCTCGACATGAGGTCAAGGTCATTGCTCGTCAAGCGCTGCGGGGCGCGGGTTTCGACATTCAACACGCCGATCACCTGCTGCCGGTTGCGGATAGGCACGCAAACTTCGGAGACTAATCCGTCAATCGCGCCGATAAAATCCGCATCAAGGCGGCAGTCTTCAACGAAGGCCGGTTCACCCGTCCGCGCGACATGCCCCATAACCCCTTGGGTGATTGGCATTTGGGCAATCGTTTTTTCGTAGCCGACTTGATGTTGCAGGTGAAGCACATCCTCTTTGAGCAGGTAGATGGTGACGAGCGCATAGCCGAAGGCTTCCGCAGTGGCCTCGACAACGGTTCGGATGACATCATTAAATTGCAGCTTATTGGCTAACGCCTCGCGCACCCGCACAAGCAAGCTCAGTTCCTGTGTTTGCCGCCACGTCGAATTATAGAGATCCTCATACAGCATTTCGCTCTGGCGCAGATCGAGTTCGGCGGATTGATAATCGGTATAAATATCGCTGATTTTGGTGAGCAGCTTTTGCCACTGTTCCGCCGTGGGTGCGGATTCGGGTTCGATGCCCAGTTCAGCTAAATGATGTTCGAGCAGCGGGTTAAACATGAATGGTTTATTGAAATTTGTTAGTATCTGCGAATGACGAACCACAACATATCTCGGTAGGCATATCGGTCTTGGTATCTATCTTAACATTGATTCGTAGTGTGTAATATTGATCTTTCAGCCTAAATATGCTTCTCCTCTGTCTTTTCCTCCTATCCATCTGATAGAATAGGGAAGTTCAAACTTTTCTGCCTGACCCCGCTTGTCCATACGTTCGTCTTTTGCTGTGAGGCTGGGAGAGGGAAGTAGGGACAACCCCTGCTGGAATAACTAGGCCGTTCATAGGAATGTATTGTGACTCAAGTACGAAATGACATCCGTAATATCGCGATTATCGCCCACGTTGACCACGGTAAAACCACGCTGGTCGATGGAATGCTCAAGCAATCGAACGTTTTCCGCGAAGGCGCGGCATCCGTTGAGCGCATCATGGACTCGAACGATCTGGAGCGTGAACGCGGCATCACCATTCTTGCCAAGAATACGGCGGTGCGATGGCACGACACCAAGATTAACATCGTCGACACCCCCGGTCACGCGGACTTCGGTGGTGAAGTCGAGCGTGTGCTGAACATGGTGGACGGCGCACTGCTGCTGGTTGACGCGGTGGAAGGGCCAATGCCCCAAACCCGCTTTGTGCTGCGGAAGGCGCTGGGTCTCGGTCTGCGCGTCATCGTGGTCATCAACAAGGTTGACCGCCCGTTCGCCAACCCTGACCAAGCACTGAACGACACCTTTGACCTGTTTATCGAACTGGGTGCGAATGATTTTCAAGCCGAGTTTCCGGTGGTCTATGCCGTCGGTTTGGTCGGCAAGGCCGGTTATGCCCCGGCTGGCTTACACAGTGACTTGACCCCGCTTTTCGAAACCATCATCAAAGAAGTGCCTGCGCCGAATGTTGATGTGGATGCACCGGCCAAGATGCTGGTGACGACGCTCGAATACGATACCTACAAAGGGCAGATCGGTGTCGGGCGTTTGCTGCAAGGGACGATGAAGAAGGGCATGTCCGCCGTCCGGCTGACCAGCCAAGGCGAACGGGTGACGGGACGCATCGAATACCTGTTTACGTTCCGCAACCTGACCAAAGACGAAGTGGATGAGGTACAAGCCGGTGATATTCTGGCGTTCGGCGGCTTTGACCCGCTGGGTATTAGCGATACCATCGCTGATCCTTCTGTGACCGAGGCGCTGCCCCCGATTAGCGTGGAAGAACCGACGGTGCGGATGACCTTTGGCGTGAACACCTCACCCCTAACAGGCCGCGAGGGCAAGACCGGTTGGGGGACTTCCCGCCGTCTGCGCCAGCGTTTGTATGATGAAATCCGCAGCAACGTTGCCCTGCGTGTCGCCGATGGTGACTCGCCGGATAAGTTTATTGTCAGCGGTCGTGGTGAATTGCACCTCGGCATCTTGATCGAAACCATGCGCCGCGAAGGTTATGAGTTCGAAGTTAGCAAGCCGGAAGTGATCTTCCGCGTTGACCCCGAAACCGAAGAAACACTGGAACCGATTGAAGAAGTTCACATCGAAATTACCGAGAACTTGGTCGGTACGGTGGTGGAAATGCTCGGTGGTCGTCGTGGTCAGATGACCGATATGCACGCCGAAAGCGGTACGACCTACATCAAGTATCTCGTTCCAACACGCGGTATGCTCGGCTTCCGTGCGAACTTCATGCGTGCGACCAGTGGCATGGGGCAAATCCATAGTTTACATTACGGGTATGAACCGCTGGCCGGTGAAGTCCCCGGTCGTCAGTTCGGCAGTCTTGTTGCCAGCGATCATGGTGTGGCAACCCCATACTCGATGGTAAACGTTCAGTCACGGGGTACCTACTTCATCAGCCCCGGTACTGATGTCTATGAGGGCATGGTCATCGGTGAACATATTCGCCCCGGCGATATGGATTTGAATGTGGTCAAGGAAAAGCAGCTCAATAACTTCCGCGCCAAGCCGAGTGAAACCACATCTGGCTTGAACACGCCGCGCGATATGAGCCTCGATGACTGGATCGAGTTCATGGCACAGGACGAACTGCTGGAAGTGACTCCACAAAACCTGCGCCTCCGTAAGCGTATCCTCAACCAAGAGGAACGCCTGAAGGATCGCAAACGCCGCGAGAAGCTGCTCGAAGGTGGCTAGTCGATATTGAATGAATAATATTGAGAGGCGCGTATACCCATACGCGCTTCTTTTTATTTCTGTGATTTCATGCCGGACGTTCAAACTTGCTATAATGGTCACAAGGATTATGAAGTAACGAGGTAGATGATGGTCGCACAGCCTCAATTCCGAACCATGACCTCAGCCGAATTTGACCGGTACGCACTACTCCCTGAAAACCGTGACCGTCTTTTAGAATTTGTTGCCGGAGAGGTTGTCGAAGTGGTTTCAAATCCTCTGTCATCCAATATCGGCGCAATTCTCAGCGCGTTTATCGGCGTATTCGTCATGCAGCGCGATCTCGGTCATGTCACAGGTGCGGACGGTGGTTATATGGTTGGCAGCGAGCGCTATATACCGGATGTCGCGTTCATCAGTTACCAACGGCAGCGCACACTGATTAGTGTGGATGGCTACAACCCAATCGCACCTGATCTCGCCGTTGAAGTGCTTTCACCCGGTAACACGGAAGTGGACATGGACGTTAAAATAGCCAACTATCTCGCGGCAGGGACGGTGGTTTGGCGAGTGAAGCCGCTTGAGCAGCAGATCGCCGTGTTTACGCCCAATCAACCCGTAATCCTCTTGTCGGTTGAGGATACGCTCGATGGTGGCAACGTATTATCTGGCTTCAAACTGCCGCTTAAAGAGATTTTCCGTACACCGCCCCAACCGGATTAGGGTAAGTCCTACGCATTCACTCGCCGCAGTCACCGACAGCCGTGACAAACTCCGCACTGAGCCAACCATCGACTTCGCCGTAGGTGATGTGATACCAGCCTGATACCTTTTCCAGCGCTTGATAAGTGCCGTTGTGCTGGACGACCGCTAAGATGGTGCTGGCGGTGTTGGGTTCCGAGCGCAGCCGCACATTGCGGTTGGTGGTGATCTGGCAGATGCCGACCGTGTTGGCGGCTTCATCCAGCGGGACGAACTCATATGCGCCGATGTCACAGGCTGCCCCTTGTGGACGGGCTGTGCCGCGACCATCTACGGCTTCGGTTGGGCATTCGCTGGCCGCATCAATCGCGTTACTATCGGAGGCAATCGCGACTGTTTGGACGCTGCCACCGTTTTCACTTAAGGATGCGATACCCTCAGCTAATCCACCATCGCAGCCGAACTGTGATAGGTTGTTATCGGTAGCCAAAACGCTGGTGTTGGCTAGAGTCTGGCAGTCGTTTTCCTTATCATCCGCTGTATTGCGGCTGAACAGGCTGTTGCTAACGGTGACACTTCCACCTTCGACGTAGATTGCACCACCCCATACGCCGCTGGTGTTATCAGCAAACGTGCTGAAACTGACGGTGGTTTGCCCATTACCGTCGTTGCGGATAGCTGCACCGCTGTGGTCGGCGGAGTTGTTCACGAAGGTGCTGTTGATAACGGTAAGGATGCCATCGCCGGTATTCCAGATGGCACCACCCCAGCCGAAACGACCCTGTGCATGGTTGCCGCTGAAGGTGCTGCCGGTAATCTGCAAGCTGCCCATATTGCGGATGGCTGCGCCATTGCTGTCACCCCGACTCTGGTTGTTGGCGAAGCTGCTGGCGCTTATCGTTACGTTACTACCAGCCTCGTTATAAATACCTCCGCCACCAATGTAGGTTTCATTGTGGGTAAAGGTGCTGTTCGTGATGGCTGCGGTACCAGCGTCACGGTTGTGGATAGCACTGTCGTCGTTTCGGTCGAAGGTGACGTTGTTGAGCGTGAGGCTGCCACCGTTGTTGTCGATGCCACCGCCGGATGCGCCGCGACCGGTGACGGTGACATTTTCGAGGGTGAGGGAGATGCCAGCCTCAACGATGAATACCCGACCTTTCAGCGCTTTGAAGGTGACAGTGCGGCCTTCGGCGGGTTTGAGGGACGTGTTGACGGTGATGGTCAGCGGACGATCCTGCCAGACTTCGAGGACGCGGTCGCAGTCCATGACGATGCTGCCACCCGTTTCCAGCGCTTTGCTGACGTGCTGATAATCACACAGGGTTATGACCGTTTCACTTTGGGCATGTGCGAGTTGAATGCCAAGCAGCAGGATAGCGATTAGCGTGGATAAGCACTGCTTCATAATTTCCTCTCAGTCCATAAAAGACACTCATCCATCCTACTCGTTTTTGGTGAACGCGGCTTTACGACTGAGGTACTATCAACGCATTATTCATCCTCGAAGCGTTCCCAATAGGTGAGGTCGTGCCATGTGACTTTCTCGTAACCACGCATACCCGTTTGTTTACGCGGCTCGGCATAACCGATGCACACGAACATCTCCGGCGTGAGGTTATCCGGCAGGTTGAGGACGACCTGCACCGCCGACTGGCTAAACGAGGTCACTGGGCCGGAGGCCAACCCCTGCGAATGGGCGGCGAGCATCATCGTTTGGGCAGCCGCACCCACATCCATCAAGATCGGGCGGCTGTGTTCGGGCAGTTCGCGGGCTTTCACCACACCCCAATCCACACAGACGATAATCACGACCGGACAGCGTTGGAACATGCCGGGGGATACCAGTTGAAGCAGGCGCAGGTTACGCGGGTCTTGGACGACGACGAAACGGTTGAGCTTGAGGTTGCCACCGGTAGGTGACCAGCGGGCGGCTTCGAGGATGGCTTCCAGCTTTTCGGTTTCGACCGGCTGGCTGGTCATATCACGAATGACGCGGCGGGATTTGATGATGTCGAGTGTCGGGTTGGTCATGATGCGGCCTCATTTTGGCTGGCTTCGACGAGGCGCTGGGCGACGACACGGCACAGGCGGTCGAGCGTGGGTACATAACGTTCTTCGTCGGACATATACATTGCCATGTCGGGGATGGTGGTGGTGAGTTCGGCGATCATCGGTTGGGCTTCTGCCGAGGCGCGTTCTTTGATGAAGGTGCTGAGGCGGTCAGCGGCGGTTAAGAGGCGCAGCGGGCCGTAGCGGGCGGGTTCGTCAATCTGGATGCGGGCGGAGGTGACGAGCAGGGCGAGCAGTTCGAGTGCTTCTTCTTCGGTGAGGACCAGTTTGGCGGACACAGGTTGCTCCAATCTATCCCAAGTTTGAGGGAGTGTAGCATAGTTGCGGGGCTGTTCCAAGCAAGTCGGAAGGGGATTAACCGCAGAGACGCAGAGAAAAGCAGAGGGAGAATACATTAACCACACGGCACAGAGAACACAGAGTATACAGAAGCAGATCAACCGCTAAGTTGCCAAGAACGCCAAGCTGAAGGAGCAAGAGAATAATCTGACCAAACCAAAGCCACGGCTACCGCTTCTCGACCACGTAATAGTGATTCCCGCCTTCGTCCTCCGCTTCGTTCACCCATGTCAGACCGGCCTCGCGCAGCAAGCGCTCATAGGTTTGCGCCCCAAGTGACCGCGACGGTTGGTCGGTCATGCCATCCAACCATTCGAGGGGTTCTTTAGGAGCCGAGAACAGGAAACGCCCGCCGGGGTTGAGCGCACGCGCCACCTTCTCGATGACAAGCGCTTGAGCTTCGGGCTTGAGCAAGAACAGAAGCCCCCACGCCAGCACCCCATCAAAGGGGCGGTTGAAGAACTCCGATGCTTCGACCGTATTTTGCTCGATTGGCACATCTGGAAAGTTCTTGCGGAATGCAGCGACCATTGATGGTGATGCCTCGACCGCGTAGGTCACGAGGCCAGCCTCACGTAAGATTCTCGTGCTTGGCTCACCGGGGCCGGAGCCGATGTCGAGGACTGTCGCACCCGACGGAAAGGCTTGCGCCCACGCGCGGACAGTGGCGGCACCGACCGAATCGCCGACGAGGGGACGGGTGCCACGTCCGGCAATGTAAAGGTTCGCGACCGCCTCATAGCCGTTGGAATGATCTTCGCTCATTAGAAGCCTCCTTGCTGATTGGCATTCATCGGAGTGGCGATGAGAGTTGGGTTGCAGTTCATTTGTTCTATTATATCCCAATAGATAATCTTTTGCTCAAGTTCATGGGATATGAGGGGATACAGCCTTTGCCTTTAGAAACCATTTGAGAAGTTCTGAAAATACCGGACAGCATGTATGCTGTCCCTACGGCCACGCGAGACTATGAGGCGAATTTCTTGTAGGGGCGCGATACATCGCGTCCGTTGAACCCCAAATCTACTTTTCAAATGGTCTCTCACAGCACCTGCCTTTACCGCCTATATTCATCGCCGCAGTCGCCGATGACGCGCATGAGGTCGTGCCTGTGCTGGCTGGCGTGGTCGATCATCTGGCGGTCAGCTTGGTCTAACTCGAAGCTGAATACACGGGCGTTGTCCGCGCGGTGTTCAGCGATGCCCAGCCGCGCACCAGCGATGACCCCCGCGATGGCAGGCTTGTCGAGAATGGCTTTGACGGCGACATTGGCGAGGCTGACGCGGTGCTTATCCGCGATCTGCTTGAGCGCGGCGAGCAGTTCTTGAAAGGCTTCCCAGCCACCCCACACGTCAATCATGTGAATATACTTCCGCAAGCTGGCGGTATCCAATTCGGGGACGCGCGGTTCTTCCGCACCGAGATATTTGTCGCTGAGGAGGCCGCCGCAGTACGTCCCATAGGTGAGTAGGGTGATGCCGTGCTGCTGGCAGAAGGGGATCATTTTCGCTTCCGGTCGGCGGTCTATCAGCGAGAACTGTACCTGATTTGAGATAATTTTGATGCCGTTTTCGACAATGATTTTCAGGTGTTCGGTATCGAAATTGGTGAGCGCCAAGTGACGGATTTTGCCCACCTGCTGCAAGTCGCTGAGGTGGCGCAGCGCATCGAGGTAGGCCGGATTGCTGTAATCCCACCAGTGGAATTGCAAGAGGTCAAGCCGTTCGACCTGCATCCGGTGGAGGCTGATGTCGATGGCGGCCTCGACGGTTTCGCGGGTTATTTTGGCTGGTTGGGGAACCCATTTGGTGAAGGCAAGGGTGTTCTGTAAGGCTTCGGTGCCATGTGCCGTGACCAGCCATTCGCGGAACAGGGCAATGAAATCCTCGGCAGGCCCGTAATGATCGGCCAAATCCCATGTGGTGAAGCCCGCGTCGTGATAGTCGAGCATATCGGGGATGGCTTTGCGCGGGTCGATGATGCCGTGTGCGCCGGAAACCTGCCACAACCCGTTGATAAGGCGGCAGATCGTCATATCGTCACCGAACGGGCGATAGGCCGAGTGGGGTAGGGGCATAGTATACCTTTATGGGACAGGATGGCGTATCATGTTCGTTATTTTAACGTGTTTTGGTGAAGATGGTAATAGAAGGCGGGTGGGTGTTCTCAACGCTTGTAGTGTGTATTATTGGCTTTCGTTTTATAACGTTTTAGCTTTCTATCCTTGTGCATTCTGCTCAATCTAAGCGAAAAAACCTAGTCAAAAGACAGCACCTATGTTACAACGAAAGAGGCTTTTGGTTGTCCTTGAACTAAAAACCTGTCAGAGAAATATTGTTGGACAGATTGTATTTAAGGAGTTTTGCATGAAGTACGGAAAGAAGTTTTTATTGGTGGTTCTGGCGTTGATGCTGGTGCTGAGTATTTCCAGCATGGCAACCGCGCAGGACGACCTGTCGGGCGACTTGGAGATTTTCTCGTGGTGGACGGGCGGTGGTGAAGCAGCCGGTCTTGAAGCGTTGATCGCCAAATTTAATGAACTGTATCCGAACGTCAATATCATTAACTCGGCGGTTGCCGGTGGTTCGGGCGTGAATGCCCGCGCGGTACTGACCACCCGTATGCTCGGTGGTGATCCGCCGGATACCTTCCAAGTACACGCCGGTGCTGAACTCAACTCGCTGTGGGTGAAGGCTGGTCGTATGGAGTCCCTGAACGATATTTTCGAAGCCAACGGTTGGCTGGAACAATATCCGCAGGGTTTGCTCGACCTCATCAGCGACGCGGAAGGCAACATCTACTCGGTGCCGGTTAACATTCACCGTTCGAACGTGTTGTGGTATGTTCCCAGCAAGCTCGAAGAATGGGGCGTGACGGTGCCGAAGGACTGGACTGAATTCGTGGATACCACTTGCCCCGCTTTGCAGGCTAAGGATGTGACCCCGATTTCCATCGGTGAAAACTGGACTCAGTCGCACTTGTGGGAAAGCGTTGCGCTCGGTGTGCTGGGCGCGGACGGCTACAACGGCCTGTGGAACGGCGCGACCAACTGGACTAGCCCTGAATCCGTTCAGGTGTGGGACACCTACGGTAAGGTTCTGGCTTGCGCGAACGAAGACATGAACGCTATTTCGTGGCAGGATGCTTCCAAGCAGGTGATCGACGGTCAGGCTGCCTTCAACGTGATGGGCGACTGGGCTGCCGGTTACTTCATCGCTGACCTCAGCCTCGAACCGAACACCGACTTCGCGTGGGCGGCTGCCCCCGGCACCGACGGCGTATTCATGATGCTCTCGGACACATTCGGCTTGCCGAAGGATGTTAAGCACCCTGAAAACGTGCGTGCATGGCTGAACTTCCTCGGCTCGGCAGAAGCACAGGATATCTTCAACCCGTTGAAGGGTTCGCTGCCTGCCAACACCACCGCTAAGATTGATGATGCCACCCTGTACAACGCTTACTTCCAGAGCGCGTACGAGGACTGGACGACCAACACCATCGTCGGCAGCCAACGCCACGGTGCGGTTGCTCCGGCGGCCTTCGACAGCGGCTTCCTGAACATCATCGCGACCTTCCAAGCGGACAAGGACTCGGCTTCGGCTTCAGCGAATGCTGCGGCGCTGGCGATCCAGACTGGCATCGGCGGCTAACCATGCCGCGAGCTTCCGCCTTTGTGGGAGCGCCGAAACGATCCTAAATGTAGGGGCGCAGCATATGCGCCCTTATGTTATACGGGGCTGGCCTTTGTGCCGGGGAGAGTATTATGAATCGTGACCGTGCTACCGCCATCCTGATGTTGATGCCGTCGGTCATTCTGCTGGCGATCTTCGTCTACGGGTTCATCGCGTGGACGGGGTATACCTCGATGACGAATTCCAACGCGCTGCAACAACTCAGCGGCTTACCTGCCCAATTCATTGGGCTTAAAAATTATCAAGATTTATTCACCGGTCAGCTTAACGGGCGCTTCCGTGTGGATATGGTGAATACTGTTTTTTTTACCGTCTTATTTATTCTGGTGTGCCTCGTCGTCGGCATGGGTCTAGCCATTCTGCTCGACCAAAAAGTGAAGGGCGAGAGCATTTTTCGCACCATTTTCTTGTTCCCGATGGCGCTGTCGTTCGTGGTGACGGGCGTGGCGTGGAAGTGGCTGTTTAACCCCACCAGCGGCATCAACGCGATACCGTCCATCATCGGCCTACCGCCGGGGCAGTTTAAGTGGTTTATCAGTCAGGAACGCTGGCTGGAATTTAACTGGCAGCTCTTACCGGAAATCCTCGCGATTATTGTGCTGGCGGTCGTCATCTTCGTCGCGCTGCGCTACTGGGTGCTGCGGCGCTCGATGATCGCGGCGATCATCACCGGCATCACCATTTTACTCGGCGCATGGATTTCCTTCGGCGGTGCGCGGAGTTTGAACGGCCTCGCCTCGCCGGAGACACACGGCTTCAACCTTGCGTTGTTCGCGCTGGTGATCGCGGCGGGCTGGCAGATGTCCGGCTACACGATGGCGATGTATCTGGCAGGTTTGCGCGGCATCCCCGACGAACTGCGCGAGGCGGGGCGGGTGGACGGCGCGAGTGAAATCGGCATCTACCGTTACGTCGTGTTCCCGCTGCTCGCGCCCATCACCCTCAGCGCGATGATTATTCTCGGTCATATCTCGCTCAAGATATTCGACCTCGTGTACGCGATGGGCGGCGGCGACAACCGTTACATCGACATGCCCGGTTTGAATATGTACTTCACCACCTTCCGCTCGAACGAGTTCGGGCAGGGCGCGGCGATTGCGATGATTATGCTCATCTTGGTCGCCATTGTGATCGTGCCATACTTGGTCACACAGCTACGCTCGGAGACAACCTTATGACGACCCTCACGACTCGTTCAACGGCAGCGCCGGGCCGCTATCCGATCCGGCGCGTTTTGCTGTACGCGGTGCTGATTCTCGCGTCGATCTTGTTCCTGATACCGGTGTATATGGTGCTGGTCACCAGCTTTAAGAGCATCGATCAGGTGAGCATCGATACCATGTGGCAGCTTCCGCGTTCGTTCACGCTGGACAGCTTCAGCCGCGCTATCGAACGCCTCGCGCCGAGCTTCGTCAACAGCCTCCTGCTGGTGTTTCCGGCGACCGCGCTTTCGGCGATATTGGGGTCGATGAACGGCTATGTGCTGTCGAAGTGGCACTTCCGTGGGGCGAACATTATTTTCCCGCTGATGTTGTTCGGCATGTTCATTCCGTATCAGGCCATCTTGATTCCGCTGGTGCAGTTCCTTCAAGGGCTTAAGCTCTCCGGTACGCTGTGGGGGTTGATCCTCGTGCATGTGGTGTACGGCCTGCCGATCACCACGCTCATCTTCCGCAACTACTACGCCGAAGTGCCTACCGAAATGCTGGAGGCGGGCGGCATCGACGGGGCAGGGTTCTTCGGCCTGTACTGGTATATCCTGCTGCCGATTTCACTGCCCGGTTTTGTGGTGGTCGTCATCTGGCAGTTCACGCAAATCTGGAATGAGTTCCTGTTCGGCGTGACCATCACCAACACCGGCTCGCAGCCGATCACCGTAGCCCTGCAAAACCTCGCGGGCAGCCAGATCGTCGAGTGGAATGTGCAGATGGCGGGGGCGTTCCTTACGGCGCTGCCCACGCTGCTGGTCTATATCTTGCTCGGTCGCTACTTCATTCGCGGTTTACTGGCCGGCAGCATCAAGGGGTAGGGTTAGAAGTAGAAGCCGTTTGAAAGTTGATTTTTATGCAGACGGACGCGCTGTCTCGCGTCCCTACGAAGGCGTGTTCCGTGTTGTGTAGGGACAGCAGACAGGCTGTCCGCTGCTCCCAAACCTCTCGAATATTTCTGGTCGAATAGGCTAAAACGGTTTTAAAGGCGGCCAACCCGCCGCCTTTTTATTCCCTGCCGACCATAAACCATACCTTGCTGACATTAATAGTTGTGCATAACGTTCTGACTGCTTTTACTCAGAACTTAGCACTCACTACTCAGCACTTCTTCACTCCCCCCTTTTATTGGAGGGGCATCGCCGCATAAAAGCACTTGTATAATGACCTTAATCAAGGACGCACCACTGCGCGCTATTTTCATGGGAGAGTCATATGAGCCGCATCTTTATCAGTTACGCTCATGAAGAGCGTCCTTTTGTCGACGCGCTGGTTCGACCCCTCAGCCGCGTGTATAAAGAAGTCTGGTTCGATACCGAAATCCGCCTCGGCGACCAGTGGTGGAAAGAAATTCTGGATCAAATCAGCCGCTGCAAAATTTTTTTGATTGTGCTGTCGAAAGATTGGATGACCTCAAAAGTTTGCAAAGAAGAATACGACGCGGCGGTCAAACTCGGTAAAAAGCTGCTTCCTGTGAAGGTGGATGATGTCGAGCTGCCCGATTACCTACAGGATGTGCAGTTCCTGAATATCCCCAACGGTGTCCTGAACGGCGACAATCTGACCGAGCTTTACGCCGCCATCAACAGCATCTCGGACGAAATGGCCGAGTCGCAGCGCCGCCGCACCAACCGTCTGCGCTGGCTGGCGGGTATCTCGGTCGCCGCGCTGGTCACAGTCGTGGTCATGCTCGGCTCATCACAGTCGCCGCGCTTTCAGGGGCAGATCGCCTACATCTCGCGTCCGCGTGACGGTGTGAACCAAGAGGTGCGTCTGCTGCAAGGTGGCATCAGCGGCTTTATCCGCAACGTGTTGAAGCAGGGGCCGATTCGCTTTTCGAACGTGAAAGCATCGCCCAACTCGAAGATTGCCATGTCACCGGATGGCAAACGCATCGCATTTGCATCCCAAATTCAGGAAAGCGACCTGCAAAGCATCAACCTGAACCTGTATATTTTCACCATCGAAACCGGTGAAATCCAGCAGATGACGGTCGACGCGGGCGATAACATCAACCCCACATGGTCGCCGGATGGTCGGCAGATTGCTTTCGCCACCAACCGCGACGGTAACTGGGAAATCTACCGGATGAATGTCGACGGCAGCAATCTAGTCAACCTGACCAACGACCCACAGCAGGATAACTTCCCCGCGTGGTCGCCGGGGGATGGCTCGTATATCGCCTTCATGACCGACCGCGACGGCAACTGGGAAATCTACCGCATGAATACCGAGGGCGGTAATCTCAAGAACCTGACCGCTAACCCCAGCGATGACCAGATGCCCGCGTGGTCGCCGGACGGTAAGCAAATCGCCTTCGAGTCCAACCGATTGACGCAGGACTTGAACCCGCTGGACGACCTTGACCCATCGGTGCAAACGCTCAACCCGTGCATCACTGCCAGCCGCGACATCGGCATCACCGATTTTGATGGCCGCACGGTGAACTGGCCGGTCAACCGCCGCGACTCGGATGATCGCTCACCGTCGTGGTCGCCGGATGGACGTTATATCGTGTTCAGTTCAGACCGTCGTAATGGTAACGACCTGTATATCGCCGAGGTTCGCACCGGCTTCGAGGATGAGGAAGCGGTGCTGCTGACCGAAGACCAACTCGAAGATGACTCGTTCCCGATCTGGCAAGTGTAGTTCGCTCGTCATATTTTAGGCGGCAAATGGTCGCCTGTTTGGAGTAGTAAAGATGCCCATGTCTAATGTTAGGCTGCACAAGCCGGTTCTCATTCTGATGTTCGTGATCGGGTTATTATCCCTCGGTGTGCCGGTACTGCTGGCGGCACAGCGCAGCACCTTGCCGTCGAGCCGCGTGGTGTTTTCGTGGAACCGCGATGGTGACTTCGACCTGTTCCTGCTGGATGGCGATACGCTGAAAGTGGTGGCGCAGTTGACCGATAACCGCGCCTCTGACCTGTCGCCCACATGGTCGCCGGATGGCAGCCAGATCGCCTTTAGCTCGAACGTCAGCGGCAACTACGAAATCTATACCATCGACATCGCCACCGGCAAAAGCAGCGTGCTGACCAACAACAATTGGGATGACCTATATCCGGCATGGTCGCCGGATGGCAGCCAGATCGCCTTCACCTCCAACAGCGATTCCAATTGGGATGTGTACGTGATGGACATTGGCGGCAAAGGGGCGACGCGCCTGACGACCTCCGATGTGTACGAGGGTAATCCGGTATGGTCGCCGGATGGCAGCCAGATCGCGTTTGTCTCCGGTCGCGAGGCCAGCCGTGATATTTTGGTGATGGATGCCAATGGCAGCAACGTACAGCCGCTGACCACTCTCAGCACCAGCGCCGATTTCAGTCCGGCGTGGTCCCCGGCGGGCGATCAAATCGCGTTTGTTTCCAACCGCAGCGGCAACCCCGATATATTTGTGGTCGATGTCGGCTGCATCGGTGACTCGGATGTGTGCGACGCGAACGCCGTTAACCTGACTGCCGACAACGAAGGCGCGGACTCCGACCCCGCATGGTCGAATAATGCCTTTCATATCCTGTTCGCCTCCGTTCGTAATGATACCGCCGAACTGTGGAAGATGAACGCGGATGGCAGCGATGTGCAGCAGTTGACGACCGGCGAGGGCGAAGAACGCTTCCCTGCGATCTGGGTCGACGGATGAGCCACACACCCACGCAAAAATTGTTCTGGGCTGACCCTTACCAGATCGAACTCGACACGGTGGTAAAAAGTGTCGAAGGCAGCGCGGTAACAGTCGCCCGGACCATCTTCTATGCCTTCTCCGGCGGGCAGGAAAGCGATGCCGGAACCTTCAACGGCGTTCCGGTGCTGGAGGCGCGAAAAGACGGTCAAGACATCATTTACACGCTGCCGGAGGATCACCCGCTCAAGCTGGGCGACCCGCTGCATATGGCGCTCGATTGGGAACGCCGTTACCGGCTGATGCGGCTGCACTTCGCCGCCGAGATCATCCTCGAACTGTGCTACCAACATCTAAAACCGATCACCAAAATCGGCGCACATATCGCCGCTGATAAGTCCCGCATCGACTTCGAGTACGGTGAGAATATCTCTAAACACTTCCCGCTGCTCACCGTGAAGGCCGCCGAATTGATTACTGCCAACCACAGCATCACCAGCGCCTACAGCGACGAGGCCAGCCAAAAACGTTACTGGGAAATCGACGGGTTCGCCCGTGTCCCCTGTGGTGGGACGCACCTGCGCCACACCGGTGAAGTCGGCACGCTCGAACTCAAGCGTAAAAATGTCGGCAAGGGCAAAGAACGCATCGAAATTTATGTCGATTAAACTGACTTGAAAACACTTATTGATATGGTATAACGGACGCGATAATGTACTGATTTTTCGTAGGGGAGGGGCTGAGACCCTCCCGCGCATTTTATCCTCCATCGCTTGCGGGGGAGGTGTCGCGTCAGCGACGGAGGGGGTTCTTTCCACGTCCTCATTCGTGAAACAACATTATCGCGTCAACTTCTCCCAAACACACCTTATTTTCCAACAACCATCGAGATAATCATCCCATGACCCCTGAAGAACTCCGCGATCTATACGACCGCGACCAGCGCATCCACTTCCGCGAACCGGGTGTCCGCCCTGAAGTCACCCCCTTCACCATCCGCCAGATCAACGAAAACGAACCCGACAGCTTCCTACTCTATTCCAAGCTAAACGCTGACAATGTAGATCAGGTCATCAGCGACGAAATCGCCTATTTCGAGGGCATCGGTCACAGCTTCGAGTGGAAGGTCTTTAGCCACGACGACCCGCCAGATCTGGTCGAACGGTTAGCGGCGCACGGCTTCGAAACCGGGGAGCAGGAAACCATCCTCGTCCTCGACATGGCGAACCTTTCCGGTGCGCTGACCCAACCGCTTGCCCACGACATCCGCCGTGTGACCGCCACCGCTGGCATCAAACCGCTGCTGGAGGTGCAGGCCGAAGTCTGGAACGACGACTACACGGGTCACCTCGAACGCCTGACATGGGAACTCGAAAACCATCCCGAAACCATCAGCCTGTATGGTGCCTATGTGGAAGGTAAGTTGGTCGCCTCGGCGTGGATGCGCTGCACGCCGGAAAGTCAATTCGCCAGCCTGTGGGGCGGCTCGACGTTAGAAGGTTATCGGGGCAGGGGTGTGTATACGGCGTTGGTTGCCGCGCGAGTGCAGGAGGCCGCCAGTCGGGGTCGGCGCTTCCTGACGATTGATGCCAGCGATATGAGCCGCCCGATTGTCGAGAAGTTGGGTTTCGTCGCCATCTGCACCTCAACCCCTTGCAAGTGGCAGCTTAGTCATTAAGGCAAAATTCGTAGGGGCTTGCTATGCAATTTAAGAGCAAAAGTACTTATGCGCCTATAAGCCCTCTTGAAGCGCCTTTAGTGCGCTTGTCCGGTGATCAGCATGACGGCTTATGGTGATTTACGAATTAGAGTGGTAAATACTTGTGAGGCTGACATGCGCCTTTGAAGCCGCTTTAGCAGGCTTGTCTGGCTGTTAGCATGATGGCTTTAGCCTCATGCGGCGCAACCCGAGCAATTACCATTTTAATAAGTAAACTGCCATTAGCCTCATGCGGCGCGACCAGCCAACTTAATGTATGTACGAGCAATTGGTTGGTGTATATGGGATTTGCCGCCGGCAAATCCCTACCGTGCGTTTAACGTCGGCAGCTTGTGTTCCTGATACCAAGCCCACGTCCGCGCCAACCCCTCGTTGATCTTCACCTGCGGGTTGAAGCCCAGCAGTTCACGGGCGCGGCTGTTGTTGCAGTAGGTGATGCGCGGTTCGCTCGCGGGGGCAGGCGCGTATTCGATAATCGCCTTCTTGCCGATCAGTTCTTCATAGATGCGGATAAATTCGTTCAGCGAAATCGGCGAACCGTAACCGAGGTTGATGATCGAGTAGCCCAACGGGCGCTCCAACGCGGCGGCAATACCCGCTACGGTGTCGTCCACATACGTCCAATCGCGCTCCAGCTTACCCTCGTCGTACACCGTGATCGGCTTCTCTTGCAAGATCGCCTCAATCGTCCGCAGCGGCATCATATCCGGTCGCCCGTTCGGTCCGTACACGTTGAACAACCGCAGCACGGTGACGTTCAGTTTATGCAGTTCGTAATAGGTGTAGGCGAAGAGTTCCGCCGCGCGTTTGCTGGCGGGGTAGGGTGACAGCGGACGGTCGGGATTATCTTCTTCCGAGAATGGGATGTGTGTCGTTTGCCCGTAAACGGACGACGTGGAAATCTGCACGAATACCGACACCGGGAACTGCCGCGCGATGTTCATCAGTTTGACTGCGCCGGTGGTGTTCACGTCCGCGTACAGGTCGCCGAACTCAATGGACTTCCGCACGTTCGCCAAACCGGCGAGGTGCGCCACCCGTGTAATGTTGTGTTCCTTAAAAATTTTGGTGACCAGCTCCGCATCCCGAATATCGCCTTCGATCACCGGTGCGTTCTTACTAATCGCCGCAGCGTTGGCACGTTTAATCGCCGGATCGTAAAAATCGTTAAAATTATCCAGAATGACGATTGATTCGCCAGCGTTAATAAGCCGGTGTGCGAGCCGGCTGCCGACGAAACCCGCGCCACCTGTGATGAGTGTTGTCATACCTTTAGCCTAACCACCTATTCGATGCTGGTAAGCAATCCGACACGCCGAGGTGAATGGGAAATAACCAGTGTAGGATAATTACAGTTCGCCTGTCAACTTCTGGTAATGAGCATAAAACGCCCCTACTTCGTCGTCAATAGTCGGTACGGAAGGAATGCCCGCCCGCAGCTTGGCTAATAAGTCGGGTTCATCCAGCAGTCGTTGAATCTGTGCGCGTAAGTCCTCGATATTATCCTTTTCGAATAATAACCCATTGACCTCATGTTTGACCAATTCTGGCATACTCCCCAGATCAGTCGCGATCACCGGAATGCCCATCGCGAAGGCTTCGAGGATCACCGTCGGGCTGTTTTCGTACCAGCGTGATGGCACGACCAGCACGTCAAACCCACCCAGCACATCCCACAATTGGTTGGCGTTGTAGCTCCCTGACCAGCAGATGTTCTCGTAGGCGGCGGTTTGTTCTTCGAGCAGGTTGCCGTACTTTGCCGCGCCTTTCTTCGTCCCCCACAGATTCAGGTTGAGCGCCCCCCCCCGGTCGAGCAGCGGCATGACCGCGTTCGTCAGCACGTCCACGCCCTTATGCACCTTGATCTGCCCGACATACCCGACGCGCAAAGTGTCTGATTGGCGCTGCTCAATCGCCGCCTCACGCTGTTCCGCCGTCGGCTGCTTGATGCCGTATAGCAAGTACTCGGCTTTATCCATGCGGTAGCCGTATTCCTTGAACTTGTTCATCAGGAAGTAAGACGGGCATATCACCACATCCGCAGCCGCGACCGCTTCCATCAACGTTTCGCGGCGGCGCGTTACGCCGGAGGTTTGCTTGTGGGCAAACGGCGCGTGCTTGGCGATGTCCCAGAAGGCATCCATCACGGTCGGCGCTTTTTGCGCGGGCAGCCGGAATCGCCGCTGGTCTTCGAGGATGCAGCGCATACACTTCTCGTCGGTTTCTGGCCCGACACACATCTCATTATTGACCTTCAGCAAGTTCAGGCGGAAGCACATGAACCAGAACTCGGTCAGCGTCAGCACCACCGGAATACCTGCCGCCTTCGCCCTGTGAATAACCTGCCCACCGAGCAGATACCCGCTGACGACATGCACCACGTCGAACGTGTTTTGGGCGAGTACCTGCTGGAAGGCTTCACCGATGCGTGGGTCGTCATATAGATTTTGGAAATAATCACCCGCCTTGAGGTCGTAATTCAGGCGGTGAATGATGATGCCGTTCTCGGTACTTGTATCGACGTGTAGGTTGGGTTCATCGAGCTTCTCGCAGGTGAACACCTCGACGTGATGCTCATGCGCCACCAACCACTGCGCGATTCGTTCGGCGGCGCGTTCTGAACCCGCATAGTAGGTAGGTGGGAAACCATGAATAGCAATCAGTACCTTCACTTTGACCTCGATATCCACAAGCGGAGTGCCGCCGATATTCTAACATAACTGCCAATGGGGATACGGATGGCGGTATAGTGGGTATCAGTCGCCATTTTCATCCGCTAAAAGATCACTGCCGCGCTTGACCACGCCTTCGCCGAAGCGGTCTCGCAGCGCATCCAGTACCGACTCCAACCGGTTGTCCTGCGGTGGGCGCGGGGCATCCCACAGCGTCGGTTGGAACGCGCCGCCTTCAAAGCTGCTCACGCCCACGCCGATCAGCCGCACCGCCCGTCCCTTCGGCCATGCCTTCGTGAACAAATCCAGCGCCGCCTCGTAAATCTCATTATCGTGCTGTGTCGGCTGGTTGAGCGTTACCTGCCGCGTCAGGGTAGTGAAGTCCGACCAGCGCAGTTTGATCTTGATCGTCGTGCCGCTCAGTTCGTTCTTGCGGAGCTGCCGCCCCACGCCATCCGCCAATCCGCGCAGCGTGCGCTTGAGCGTTTCCGCGTCACGCACATCTTGGCTGAAGGTCGTTTCTTTGCTAACCGATTTGGCCTCGCCCTCGGTTTCCACCGGACGGTTGTCGATGCCCTTCGAGCGCTGCGCCAATTCCTCGCCGTGCTTGCCGAACTGCCGGATCAACTTGTTTTCAGGGTAGCGGGCGATGTCGCCGATGGTCTTGATGCCGAACTTCGCCAACTGCTCGGCGGTTTTCGGCCCCACGCCCCATAGCTCGCGGGTGCCAAGCGGCGCGAGGAAGGCCGCTTCCTGCCCCGGCGGAATCACGAGGATGGCGTTCGGCGGTTTATCTTTCCCCGCCCGTTCCTTACCGATGTTGTTGGCAATCTTAGCGACCAGCTTATTCGCCGCCACACCTAGCGAGCAGGGGAGGCCCAGCTCGGCGTTGATCTGGGCTTGCAACCGGCGGGCGATGGTCTCGGCGTTGTCCGGCAGCATCGTCACATCCATGAACGCCTCGTCAATCGAAATCTGCTCGACGAACGGCGTGAGGTTGTTCAGGCGCGTCATCACCTGCTCGGAGGCCGCGCGATACGCCTTGAAGTTCGGCGGGCGAATGACGAGGTTCGCGCACATCCGTACCGCCTGCGACATCGGCAGCGCCGACCGCACCCCGAACTGCCGCGCCGCATACGAGCACGACGACACCACGCCGCGCTGGTCAGGTTTGCCACCCACAGCGAAGGCAGTTCCACGCAGGCTGGGGTCATGCAGTTCTTCGACCGCGCAGAAAAAAGCATCCAGATCGAGGTGCAGAATTTTGCGGTACGCCACGACTCATCTCATTCAGTAATCGACGCTGTTGATTATAGCATCGTCTGTAAATGACACTTCAAAATTCTCTGTAAATTCGTCCCTCCTGTTTTCTCTCCGCATTTCTCTGTGTCCTCTGTGCCTCTGTGGTGAATCTTGTATTTCTCTCTGTGTTCTCAGCGTTCCTCCGCGTCTCTGCGGTTCAACCTTCTCCGTATTCCTCTTTGTGTCTCTGTGCCATTGTGCCTTTGTGTTAAAAATCTCCGTGTTCTCAGCGTTCCTCCGCGTCTCTGCGGTTCAACTTGCATTTGCATTTTCTGTCGACTAATGACTGTCGACTGCCGACTACTTTGCAAATCTCGCCGTTCCTCACTACAATATTGTGACCGTTCACACACATTCTTCGTGTCTTACTGGGAACGGTCAGAAATCTGTCGTTCTTATGGCCCAATCTCGGCGGCTGACGCTTCGCGATGTCGCGAAGCAAGCAGGCGTTTCCTACCAAACCGTCTCGCGCGTCATCAATAACCACCCCTACGTTGCCGAGGACACACGCCAGCGCGTGTTAGGCTTGATCGACGAGCTGGATTACCGCCCCAATAAAGCCGCCCGCAGCCTCGCCGGACACCAGACCAACACCATCGCCCTCGTCGCCAGCGACATCTACGACTACGGCCTCACGCAGGTCGTCATCAGCATCGAACGCGCCGCCAAAGCCGCCGGATACGACCTCGTGATGTCCATCGCGGGGAACCCCTCCAGCGCCAGCATGAAAGCCGCCATCGAAAGCATCCTCCATTGGCACTTGGACGGTATGATCGTCCTCAAACCCATTCGTGGTTTTTCACATGCCGAAATTTTGGCGATGGTCGGAGGGCTGCCGTTGGTGCAGGTCAACAGTCAGTATGATGACCAGCTCGCGCCGTCCCTCATGATTAATCAGGAACATGGTACGCGGCTGCTGCTCGATCATTTGTTACAGCTTGGACACCGTGACATCGCCGTCATTCACGGCCCATCAAATCACTACGATGCGGTTGCGCGTCAGGCAGCGTGTGGGGCAATCTTGCGTGAATTCAGGATGCGTGCGGTTGCGGAAGGGGCAGGGGATTGGAGCGCCGCCAGTGGGTACGCTGCCATGCAGGGCATATTGGGGCAGGGGAGTGCATTCACCGCCGTGTTCGCCGCCAACGACCAGATGGCGCTGGGTGCGATGCGGGCTTTACGTGAGCATGGCTTGTCGATACCGGGGGATGTTTCCGTCGTGGGGTTTGATGATCTGCCAGAGGCCGCTTACTACGAGCCGCCGCTCACCACCATCCAGCAGGACTTCGCGCGTCTAGGCGAAAACAGCATCGCCTACTTGGTCGAGTGCATCGAGCAGCCCGACACGGTCGCCGAGCGCCGCCTCATCCCGCCCTCGTTCGTCCACCGCCGCAGCACCGCCACCCCCCGCCGTTAATCATCTTTGTCTTTCTCTGTGCCTCTGTGGTTAATTCTTTTCCACATTCCTCTGCGTCTCTGCGGTTCAATTTCCCCGCCTTGATCTTGGCGAACTTGGCGACTCGGCGGTTTAACTCTCAGAGTCTCTGTGCCTTTGAGCCTTTGTGTTAAATCTCTCCGCCTTCCTCTGCGTTCTCAGCATCTCTGCGGTTCAATTTCTCCGCCTTGAACTTGGCGACTTGGCGGTTCAACTCTCAGCGTCTCTGTGCCTTTGAGCCTTTGTGTTAAACCTCTCCGTATTCCTCTGCGTTCTCAGCGTCTCTGCGGTTCAATTTCTCCGCCTTGAACTTGGCGAACTTGGCGACTTGGCGGTTCAACTCTCAGCGTCTCTGTGCCTTTGAGCCATTGAGCCTTTGTGTTAAATCTCTCCGCCTTCCTCTGCGTTCTCAGCGTCTCTGCGGTTCAATTTCTCCGCCTGATCTTGGCGACTTGGCGGTTTAACTCTCTGCGTCTCTGTGCCATTGAGCCTTTGTGTTAAATCTCTCCGCCTTCCTCTGCGTTCTCAGCGTCTCTGCGGTTCAACTCTCCGCCTTGAACTTGGCGAACTTGGCGACTTGGCGGTTCAACTCTCTGCGTCTCTGTGCCATTGAGCCTTTGTGTTAAATCTCTCCGTATTCCTCTGCGTTCTCAGCGTCTCTGCGGTTAATCTTCTCTTTGTTAATCCGGTCGCGTCAGGATTTCTAGCTCGTTCAAATAGATCAACGCCTCCTCGGTCGACGTGCCGCACATCTCCGCGCTCGGTCGCAGTCGATTGCACACCGCCGGACGCTCCGGCATCCCGAACACCTTGCACAGGTTGTCGTCCGTAAGCTGCACACAGCGTACCCCCGCCGGTTTCCCATTGGGCATCCCCGGTATCGGCGACGAAATCGACAGTGCAATGCAGCACGCCCCACAACCCGCCCGACAATCCATACCCACCTCATCCTTGCATAACCCTACAGAATACCGCTCACTCTATCACGCTTTAGGCACTTTTTCCGCGCCCAAAAAAGGACACGAAGGTTTGTAAACTCTAACCTCCAGCACTTGACTCCGTGATACAAATGTTCTAAAATTGGAATTGTGAACATCAGAGGTAGCACCACACTAAACGGTGGAAATTTATTTTGTGTCGATTTCATCGCAAAATGAACCATAAAAGTCTTTAAAGTCCCTCGCCCTGAGGGAGAGGGCTGATGGTGGAGTGAGCCTGCGAACGTACCGTCGTGGGGTGGGGTCGAATGAACCCTCCACCACTTAATGTAGTCCTACCAGAAACCATCCGGGAATTCTTGCGAGCAACAAATAGCCCGCCTACCGTCCCAAAAAAGCCATACTCTTGCTGTGTGTAGGGACGCGAGACAGCGCGTCCGCGCCACCGACCACAAACACCTTTTCGCGTAGAGAATGGCCTCAAACCATTCCGTACTCGACTGTCTATATTGTCTTGGTGTCCTTTGTGCCTTTGTGGTGAATATAAATCTTTGCAGCAAACGTTGCAGCGGCAGCCCATCGCCAAAATTGCAGCAACTATACGGGAGCCATCCGCCGAATCGTCGCAAAATCGCCTTCCGAATTTGACGAATTTGCAGAATTTTGTGACCGAAGGAAATCCTTTAGGGCGAATGTTCGGCAAGTCGCTCACTTAAATCCGCCGACCAAAGTCATGTTGTAACAACAGCATCAACAGCATCAACAGCATTCCCATATGGCGCTCCACTGCCGCCGCCGCCAGCGCCGCCACAAAACCCGACTGACACTGACGACACTGACGACATTTCCGACAAATCCTTGGCGTTCTCTGCTTTTCTTGGCATCTTGGCGATTCGTCTTCGCATTTGCTTTTGACTGGAGACTAAAAGCTGGCGACTTGTATGATCTATCGACTACCATCTTCCCTCCGCCTTTTGACCGAAGCCTCGTCAGGCGAACGCCACACGCCTTATCTCTTAGTTTCCCATAAGATAGGGTTGAATGAGAAGTACAGTAACGCGGGTGGCCGCGTTGGGGAGCGATAAAAATGATCTATGATTTAGTAGTTATCGGTGGCGGGCCTTCAGGGGTAACGGCTGCCTTACGGGCGAGCGAACTCGGTGCGTCGGTCGCTTTGGTAGAACGCAATTTTCTTGGTGGGGCAGGCATGAACGACGGCTGTGTACCCGTACGAGTTTTGGCGAAAGCCGCCCGTGCCGTCCGGGATGCCGGGCAGTTCGCCGCTTATGGCCTCGAAGCCCCGCTGCCGACCGTTAACTTCGCGACCCTCTTGGAACGGGCGCAGCAGGTCGTCTACCAACTGCACGAGAAAAAGCAGTTGCTCAACCACCTCTCGAACATGAACGTCGATGTCTACGAAAACGTGGGCGATGCCAGCTTTATCTCGCCGGAAGTTATCCAGTTCGGGGATGGTCGCCAAATCACCGGTGACAAGTTCATCCTCTGCGTCGGTGGTCACTCCCGCCGCTTGGAATTCCCCGGTAGCGAACATGCCCTGACCTATAATGATGTCTGGAGTATGGACAGCCTGCCGGAGTCGGTCATCATCGTCGGGGGTGGCGCGATTGGCTGCCAGCTCGCCTCGGTCTTTGATACCTTCGGCTCAAAGGTCACGCTCATCAATACGGGTGCGCGCTTGCTTGGTGTCGAGGATGAAGCCATCGCCGATGCCATCCTCAAGCAGTTCCGCCAGCGCGATATTGAGGTCATCCTGAACGTCAAAGGTATTCATCAGATCGAACGCTACGACGACCAGCTTGAACTGATTTACACCCACGATGGACGCGGTGAAAGTCGTATGGCCGAAACCGTCATTACCGCCGTCGGTTGGCCGGGTAACTTGGATAAGCTCAACTTGGAAGCCGCTGGCGTGAAGAAAAACGGTGCATATATCGAGGTGGACGACCGCTTACAGACGACCGCACCAAACATCTACGCTGCTGGCGATATTACGGGCAAGATCATGCTGGTGCAAACCGCCAGCCATCAAGCCCGCTACGCCGTCGAAAACGCCTTGCTCGGACGCAGCGCCCATGACCTCGAAAGCTCGATCCCGCATGGTGGTTTTACCGACCCCGAATATGCTGGTATCGGCCTGACCGAAGAACAGGCGCGGAACACGACCGAGTACGCCGTCGCCACTGTGCCGTATGCCGATATGGATCGCGCCGTGATTGATGACCACATCCCCGGCTTCTTCAAGCTGCTGGTGGATGTACATACCCATAAAATCATTGGCGCACATGCCGTCGGTGAGCAGGCCGTCGAGGTCATCCAGATCGTCGCCGCCGCGATGGGCGCGAATATGCCCGTTGAGCGCCTCGCCAACGTCAACTTCGCCTATCCGACCTTCGGCAGTATCGTCGGTGTCGCCGCCCGTCAGATCGCGGTTGAACTCAAGTGGATACCTGTCGAGTCGCAGTGGTACGGCCTCAGCCGCAGCCGTGTCTCCGAGTGGGAACGTACTGCCGGTGGCACACAAACCGGCATCTTCGCCCTCGTCCGCGACGAAATGCTGCTCCACGGCGAAGGTTTCTAACCATCTTAGTTTCCCTCACCAATGCTTTGGCTATTGGCGACTGAGCTTGTCGCAAGGTAGCCAATGTGGGGTTAGGGGTGGGGTCAAACTTGAAATGTAGTGTTTCCCGTAGGGGGGTCTCAGACCCTCCCGTTTTCGCGTTATTAGGTTTCCCTCCCTGTTACTACGGGGAGGGATTAAGGGTGGGGTAATCTCATATCCATCCATTAGCCAATCTCTTGCCAGCCCTCTATAATAATCCCGTCAAAAGAAAACCTTATTGCTCCAAGGAGATACTTTCATGGCAGACGAGGCTTTTGTCCCCTCCAGTGGGGAATGGTATTACCCCTCGGAAGAGATCGTAAAAAATGCCCATATTCCCGACTATGACGCGGTCTATCAAGAATCGATGACCGATACCGAAGCCTTCTGGGCGCAGCGTGCCGAAACGCTTCAATGGTATCAAAAATGGGATCAGGTGCTGGATAAGAGTAACGCCCCGTTTTATAAGTGGTTCGTGGGTGGCAAGACCAACATCACCCTGAACGCCCTCGACCGCCACGTCAAAACATGGCGCAAGAACAAACTCGCCATCATCTTCGAAGGCGAGAAGGGTGATAAGCAAACCCTCTCGTATTGGAGGCTGTGGCAGGAAGTGAACAAGTTCGCCAACGTCCTCCGCAGTATGGGCGTGCGGAAGGGCGACCGCGTTACCATTTACATGGGGCGCATCCCCGAACTGGTCATCGCCATGCTCGCCACGGCTAAAATCGGTGGGGTTCACAGCGTCGTCTATGGTGGCTTTAGCGAAAATGCGCTGGCTGACCGCATCGAGGACGCGCAAAGCAAGGTGCTGATTACCTGCGATGGTGCATGGCTGCGCGGGAGCATTGTCGAACTCAAAAAGATCGCTGACCAAGCCGTTCACCGTTCGCCAGTCGTGGAGAACGTCATCGTCGTCAAACGTACCGGGCATGACGTACCCATGCAGCAGGGGCGCGACTTCTGGTACCACGACCTGATGGCGCTGCCCATCGCCAGCACCACCTGCGAAACCGAAGTGATGGATGCCGAAGACCCACTGTTTATCCTCTACACCAGCGGTACGACCGGCAAGCCGAAGGGCATCCTGCACACTCACGGCGGTTATCAGGTCTATACCTCAACCACGCTGGATTGGGTGTTCGACATCAAGGACGAAGATCGCTTCTGGTGCGCGGCTGACCCCGGTTGGATCACCGGACACAGCTACATCGTTTACGCCCCGCTGATCTTGGGGGCGACTGAGGTCATCTATGAAGGTGCGCCCAATTTCCCGTACCCCAATCGCTGGTGGAAGCTGGTCGAGGAATACGGTGTCACAATTCTCTACACTGCGCCCACCGCCATTCGCGGTTTGATGCGCTTCGGTGACGCATGGCCGAAGCGCCATAACCTCAGCAGTTTGCGCCTGCTCGGTTCGGTCGGTGAGCCGATCAACCCTGAAGCGTGGAAGTGGTACCACACCGTCATCGGTGGTGGCCGCTGCCCGATCATGGATACGTGGTGGCAGACTGAGGGGGGTGGATTCATGATTACGCCTATGCCTTCAGTTGCGCTCAAACCCGGTAGCTGCACCAAGCCGTTCCCCGGCCTTGATGTCGATGTGGTCGATGAACAGGGCAAATCCTGTGCGCCGGGTGTCGAAGGCAAGTTGGTTATCAAGAACCCGTGGCCGGGAATGCTCCGCACAATTTATGGCGATCCTGATCGGATGGTCAAAACCTATTTTAGTGCTTATACCGGTACCAATTGGTATATGGCGGGTGACTCAGCCCGTAAAGATGAAGATGGGTATTTCCATGTCATTGGGCGCATTGATGATGTCATCAAGGTCAGCGGTTATCGTCTCGGCACAGCCGAAATCGAATCGGGTTTGGTCAGCCACCCGGCTGTGGCTGAAGCCGCCGCTATCGGTATTCCAGATGAAGTACGCGGCAACGTCATTTATGCTTACTGCTTGCTCCGTCAGGGCTTCACCGGCAGCGAGGACTTGGTTGACCGCCTCAAGGAACACATCAAGCACGAGGTTGGCCCTATCGCTGTTCCCAGTAGGATCGAGTTTGTATCAGCGTTGCCTAAAACCCGTTCCGGCAAGATTATGCGCCGCGTCCTCAAAGCACGCGCACAGGGTCTGCCCGAAGGCGACATCAGCACGCTCGAAGACTAAACGATAATATCTGTAGGGGCGCACGGCCTTGCATAGGCATTAAGCTAAGGAATTCTCAGGGATAAAATCAATAGAGACGGATGTTTGCAGTCGAATTTTGGAGCGCCTTGAGTGCGCTTGTCCGGCTGGTAGCAGGATGGCTTTAGCCTCATGCGGCGCAAACAATCAACGATTTACCCGAAGATTCCGAGCCAAGATGGCTTAACTGAATGCCTATGCACGGCCTTGCGCCCTTACCTCTGATTCTTCGCCGCGATCAGCCGGTGTGCATCCTCAATCGACTTGGCTGTGACGATATTTTCGAACTGTCCCGCGAACAAAATCACTTTGAGCAGGGAATGCGCGAGGCTGGACGGCGTGACCATCACGGTAAGGAGGAGGTTTGAAGGTAGACTGCGGATGCCCCGCGCCCCGTAGAGGACAGCATTCGGAGGTACATTCTTAATATTCTCCAACTCCGCAATCATCCCAATCGGATGATCGACTTCACTCGCAAGCTGGCGGATTTTCTCGAACGCTGCAAGGTACTCATCCCACGTCCACGTCATATCGTAAACTTGGCGAATGATTTGTCGGGTTTCGTCTTCCCAAAAAACTTGAAGACCCATAATGCTCGGTTAGTGATGGAACATCACGTGTAAAATGAGTGGATGCGCCTAACTTATACGCATCGTAATGATTATTCAATAGTAAGATTGCCGCTTGGCTGGATATTCATTTCATAAGCAGGTTTAAGCGAACAACGCCAGCAGTTTTTCCCCTCTGCGCGTCAGGTGGTAGTACACACGTTTCCCGCTGCGCCGTGGCTCGGTCAGCCCTGCCTGCTGCAAACGGCTGAGGTGTTGGGAAGCGGCTCCGGCAGTGATGTCGAGGAAGTGCGCGATTTCGCCCGTACTGGCGGGGGTACTCAGCATCCGTAGAACCCGCGCCCGTCCGCTTCCGAGCGCGATTTCAAGCGACTCGTCCGGCATGTCTTTATTCTCGACCCACCATAAGCCTGTTCCACGTGCTTGGTAGGAAAGCATCGGGTGCCATTCGGGTTCGATCTGCCACGTCAGGTTGCAGACGAAGATCCCCGGCACGAGTTGAACGCCTGTACCGTTGAGTGTGTAGTCCTTCTTCACGTAATCTGGCTTTTCCGACCCCGTATAAACCAGTTGATGTTTCACCAACTGGAGTTCGGGATGCAGCCCTTCAAGCACCGCCTTCGTGCCATCCAGCGCGAGGCTGCGGGCGCGGTACAGCACATCGCCATCCAGCACCGACATCATGTGCGACCAGTGATGGGCGAGGGTGCGATGCCAGTAGATACGGAGTTCCTCGATCAAGCACTCCATCGCCTCGCGCGGGTAAATGATGAAATGCCGCAGGATATCGGACTCACCAGCCATCTTCATGGCATATTCCACATTTTTGCGAAGGACTTCCAGCGGTACTTCACGCAGCCGCTGGATTTCATCTTCGAAATTGATGATGGTCGTAGCCGGTGTTGCCGTCAAGAAGTCAGGAATATAAAACGGCACTGTCGCCATCGTGTGCAGGTAGGGCAGGTCGATGTCGTGGATGGCGTTGTCGGCTTCTTCCGCCCATCGGTGGTAGAGTGCGCGTTTTTCGGGGCGCTTTAGCACACGGTAGCTGCTCATTAACTCCATGAGCGGTGTATAACCGAAGCGGATATTCGCCAGATCGGTCGGTGTTACATCAATCTTGATCACAACCATTGTTAGCACAGCCGTTTATCTCTCTCCGAGGTTACACACCCATCCTATAACACTTTTGTGCTACTTGTATATCTATTTAGTAAAAACTAAAAAGGTTCACGAGGGTTCGAAATCGCTCTACACTGGGTCGATCCATTGGAAGAGTAACGAGGTAAAACGCATGGATTACCGCGAAATTGAAAATCGGTTGGCCCGCAACCGTGAGATGCTTACGGAACGCGAATACGCCCGCATGACGCAAGCGATTTTGGAGGCAACTAAACCCTGCCGACCATCATTATTCGCCCGTTTGCGGGCATGGCTCGGCGAGTTGAGGCGGCAGGAAACACAACCTCAGCCGTGTTTGCCGATGAACCCACAAACGTGATTGGAACGGCGCTAGGAGGCTGATTTTATAGGCATCGTAAGCTGGGGCAGCGTATCATCCATATCTTGAAGAAAGCGCAGCCCCTCTTCCAATGTGGCGTATTCCCGCCCGCGTTTGCCACTCAACTGCGTGACGACGCTGGCAAAGAAGCGGTGCAGCTTGTTGGGGTTGACATATATCGCCCAACCGAGGTTCGCGGCGTTGGCATACTGCATATTTTGCAGGTCACGCAGCCCCATATCCGTTCCCGTAGTTTCGGCCGCATCATTAATCATATGTAGGAGATGTTCGCTCTCCGCGATAAACTTTTCGACCACCGCTTTTTGTGAGCGAAGTTCCTCCGCAGTGATATAACCATACATATGGGTATAAAGGACACGCTTTTCTACCAACCATGAGATATTATAAGGCATCTAAAAACCCTCGTATTTCGTTGTAATGTAATTTTAGTGTAGAAAACGCAATAATATTCCGTAAGAATTGTGAAAAGTGTGAGGAGAAAAATAACTTTTGAAAACCCCGATAAGTGGGGTTATTGCTTGTGGCAAGCTGTCGTATCATGCTAGATGTAAGATGCTGCGTGGGAATTCAAAATCCACCGAAAGTCTTAA
Organism: Chloroflexota bacterium; assembly: GCA_020161935.1. Classification (GTDB taxonomy): domain Bacteria; phylum Chloroflexota; class Anaerolineae; order Aggregatilineales; family Phototrophicaceae; genus CFX2. Next base: position 308,753 of record JAIUNI010000006.1, on the reverse strand, counting down.
TGAAATCGCCGAAATTTTATCTTGCACGTAGCGATTTCGGTTGTAAAATTGAGAAAGTAGGGGTGGCACACGAGCCGCCCCTTCGTCTTGTATACCCTTCGTGATTTGTCACCAGATTAGGAGACCCGTAGAAGCCGATGAACACTGTCCGCATGGACACCACTGTACAAAACCCAGACCTTGTTACCCCCGCTTTAGTGCTTGACTTTGAACAAATTAGCCAGACCTATGACCGGTTCTTGGACTCGTTTCCGGGTGGTCAAATTTTCTACGCCGTCAAGGCCAATGCCAACCCCGATGTGATGCGGTTGGTGGTGGAAAAGGGCGGCGGGCTGGAGATCGCTTCGTTAGCTGAATTGGAACGGTCGCTTTCAGTTGGTGCGACAGGTAGACAGATCATTTGCAGTAACCCGATTAAGCACCCGGTTTTCATCCAACGGATGCAAGAAGAAGGTGTCTACGCGATGGTTGTGGACTCGACCTATGAAGTCGAGAAGGTGGCGAAGTATGCGCCCGGTATGCGCGTCTATGTGCGTCTCGCCGTCGATAATCAGGGCAGCGTCCTGCCGCTGGCGGGTAAGTTCGGCGTAAGCGGTGATGAAGCATTAGGGCTGTTCGATATGGCGAAGGAATACGGCCTCGACCCGATTGGCCTGTCGTTCCACGTCGGTTCGCAGTGCCTCCGTCCGCAGAACTACGTAAACGCCATCCGTGCGTGCGGCGAAATTTGGCAGCGTGCCGAAGCCTGTGGTCATTCCTTCCACTTTTTAGACATCGGTGGCGGTTTCCCGGCGGGTCACTACCATGACAAGAGTATCCCGACGATTGAAGGTATCGGCGATCTGACGATGGAAGCCGTGCGCCAGTACATCCCGAACGCCAACCCCATGCTCATCCTTGAGCCGGGTCGTGGTCTGGTCGGCGAATCCGGGCGTTTGGTGGCGAGCGTCGTCGGCAAGGCCAAGCGTAACGGTCAAGAATGGCTGTACTTGGATGCTGGTGTATTCAACGGCTTGATGGAAACCTTCGAAGGCTTCCCGCCCGTCATTCGCTTGCTGGCGGCTGACGCGGACGACCGCGAAATGTTGAACTACACGCTGGCTGGCCCAAGCTGCGATAGCTGCGATGTGGTCGCCCGTGATATGGAACTGCCGGAAATCCATATTGGTGACCGCCTCATGTTCCTCGACACAGGCGCATACACCAACGAGTATGCGGTGGCCTTCAACGGCTTCCCCATTCCGTCGGTGGTCAAGCTGGAACGCGAACTCGAACTGGCGTAAGCCGCTCGATCATCTGAAATTAAAAGCCCCTACTCGCTTGAGCAGGGGCTTTTTGTTACCGCGTAAAGTGCGCCACCGCTTCGATATGATACGTCTGTGGGAACATATCGACAGGCTGCACGTCTCGCAGCTTGTATCCCGCCGCCACCAACCGTTTGGCATCCCGCGCCAGTGTCGCCGGATCGCAAGACACATACACGATTTGGTGCGATTGGGTCGCGATGAGTGCATCCAACGCCGCCGTGTCCATTCCAGCGCGAGGTGGATCAACCACAGCCGCATTCACAGCCCGCTGGATTTCGGGCAGCGCCGCTTCAATCTTGTCGACATAGAGGTCGATATTCGTGTAGTCATTGAGGTTGTGTACGGCATCATCTACCGCTGGGGCATAAAGTTCAACCGCGCTGACATGGGCAGCACCTGCCGCGATAAACGCCGTGAACAACCCGACACCCGAATACAGATCAAGAACATGCTCATTCCCCTGCAAATTGAGCCGCTCCAAAACCAGCTCCACCAATTTTGCGGCTTGTGGCAAATTCACCTGAAAAAAGCTGCCAGATGAACACCGGAAAGTCCGGTCGAGCAGCCGGTATTCGACCGATCCTTGATCTTCCGGCATCTCAATTTCAACCGGTGGGGCAGGGCGTTGTTTATTTTGGCGCGGGTTATTGCGGCTGGGCTTTTCCGGCAGGGGTTCGGCAACATCATCCGTAACCCCGCCCATCTCAAAGTAGATCGCCTCTGCATCCGTACCGGCTTGAAAGCGGACGCGCGTGCCGGGGATAAAACTTTCGTCTTTAGCCGCTTCAAACTTTGGTTGCAGCGCGGGAGCTAGCAGCAGGCACTCGTCAATCGGTATGATGCTGCGGTGATTCGTGCTGACGAAGCCTAACTTGCCATTATAGGTCACATGGAACGTCGCATGTGAACGGTAGTGATACGGTATGGGGCTGGGCAGCGTTGGGTGGACGACCACATCCGGCAATCCCCCCAAACGGGCCAACTGCTCGCGCACAATTTGCGCTTTGAGTTCTATTTGTTTCGTGTAGTCAATCTCCTGAAATTGGCACCCTCCGCAGCGACCAAAATACACACATGGCGCATGAACACGATAAACCGAAGGCTCTAGCACTTCAACAATTTCCGCCGTCGCAAACCGTTCCTTATCCTGCACAATCCGCACCTCAACTCGCTCACCGGGAATACCATACGGCACAAAAATTGCTTTCCCCTCATGCCGCCCTACAGCACTGCCGCCATGTGCAATGCCTACCAATTCAAGTGTAATGATGTCGTCGATCATAGTGAGTTCAATTCGCTAAAAATGATTTGAAAGTTAGCGTAGGGTAACGCTACTGCATGAGATATACCAGAGCTAACCCCCTGCTGCGAGTTTTGGGCAGGGCAGGGAAATGTCACACCAAACAGAGTGATAAACTGAATAGGTGCTTGCATATATGTAAGCACCTATCATTAAGGATAACAAAAACAAGCCGATTTTTTCAGCCGTCCGAGAATTTCCGCACGAGGGGGTATTAGTTTGCTGAGAAAACGCCCGTATCGTCGCTGGCTTCGGGTTTCAGCATCGCGTCCAGAAGGGTGACTTCTCGGCGGTAGATCGTCCGCAGATTGGTCATCAACTCAGCAGCACTGTCGAGGTTCAGCAGGTTTTGTTTCTGATCAATCGGCACGTTCAACAAGAATGAGGCGAGGTAAGCCAGTTGCAGCGGATCAGGTGGAAGTTGTTGAATATCAAATTTGGTTTCGCTGGCATCCGCGAGGGTCTGCAAATACCGTTCGACCCACGGTCGGAGCGAACGACCAGTCATGTTGAGGTGGGCATCATCCGCATTCACCAGCGGCAGCGTTTCAGCTTGTGCGACGAGATACGGCTTATCGTACTTAAAACCGTGGGCGACAAACCGGTCACGACCCACAGCTACAATATTCATCCGGCCACCGGGCAGGGGTTCCATTTCGCTAATCACAGCCGTGCAGCCAACGAGAAATGGCTCGGCACGACCACCAACTTCTTGCCCGTGTTTAATCAGCGCGACACCGAACGGCGTACCGTCTTCATAACACCGGCCGATCATCAGCTTATAGCGTTCTTCAAAAATATGCAGTTTAAGCGGCATTCCGGGGAAGAGAACCGTATTAAGGGTGAATATCGGTAAATCGTACATGGTTCAGTTGGATGATGGTATACGATACACATATTTTAGCACAGTCATCCGTTCGCGAAGAGAATTCTCACTAACCGCTATACTCGAAATGACTTAGCGCATCCACCACAAATACTCCATAATTACCTCTACGATGCCATCACCTGAGGAGCAGCCATCATGAGTTCCCCAAATCGCCGCAGCCGAAGCACCTTTATGAAGTCGGCTGAACTACACCACCTATCACGGCGGCAGCAGTTCATGCGCTTGCAATTTCGTCAACGTCAGCCATCAACCAGCCAACCAGCAGCCAATGACCCGGATGCCATTTTCACAGCGGCCAGTGTATTTGCTGATCCGGCAAAAAAGTTCGAGCCAACCAGCGAAGGCAGCGGTATCTTCGGCGAGTGGACAGTGGACGAGATAGGGCTGCCAGCCTATAACTATACCTTCGACCAATATCGTGATCCACGAGCTTTATTCCCCAACAGCGAAAAACTTGACCGCCGTGACCACTGGCATCAGATCGGCAACCAGCGGGTGACAGCGTTGGGGTCGAATGATGGCACGGTTCAGGTGTATCTGGGGGATCGTGGCGGCGTATTCCTGAACAAATTTGAAGCGTGGCAGTCGGAGCGCAACGTCGGCGTATTGAGTGTGCTGCTGTCGGGCATCATCCGTGTGGTGATGGTCATCATCCAGCTAGTAGCACGGTTCGCCAGTAAAAAATCGACCGAAACAGCCCAACCTTTTGCGGCGCAAAGTGCCGCCGTACAAAGTATTCAGCCCAAAGCAACCGAAAATCCACGTAATACACTGCCGATACAACGGCTGCAAGAACTCCAAGAGGACGTGAACGATCCGCTGCTCAAGTCTTACAATCTGCTTTCCGGTCAGGATGAACCCGTCGTCAAAGCCGCGTCAGCACCAACCAAACCGGCTGGGCGGGATCACCATGTAACCGCCTATGCCTTTTCTGGCGGCTTCGGCTACATCGACGATGGGGAGCAGGTGTGGGCAACGGCTTTCCGGTATCGTCCCAGCGGGGCGGAAGCTAAACGGCGCTTTGGCATGGGCTATATGGAAACCGAACTAACCCATCGGGGCATCAAAGCCAAGCGGCGGGTGTATGCACCGCAGGGCGACTATCCATTCCTGCTAGCCGATGTGACGCTGGAAAATACCGGCAGCAAACCGGTAACACTAAAACACTACGAGTATTGGGATGTGAACGTACAGCAATTGCGGTTGGAATGGCTGCGCGGTTCACCATTCGGGGCAGCGAACGATATGGACCGGCGAGCCATCGGCAAGCAGTTCCAGAACAGCATTAACTATCGTGCTGACGAAGCAACACTGGAATTCCGGCAAGATCCACCACCAGATGCACCACCAGCCGACCAACCATCACCAATCGACTGGTACCCGGCACCAATCTTCTTAACTGACTTGGATGGCGAGACGCAGGGGCATTACATCAACAAGGCCAGCTTCTTCGGGGCAGGGGGGGCGTTGCAGCCGGACGTGGTACGGCTGCGGCAGGAAGATGGGGCGTTGCAGGCCGGTTCGATTTATGAGCCGATGCCATACTGCATGGTGCTGCGGCGGGATATAACCTTGCAGCCGGGGGAAGCCAAGATGCTGCGTTATGCATACGGCGCAGCTTTTCCAGAGGCACGTCGATCCATGTTGGGCGAGCTGACACAGATTGACGACCCATTTGAAGACACCTTAGAAAAGTGGCAAGAGCAGCTGATTTACTTCAAAACCGATGATGATCCGGTGCTGCATCGGGAGATGGCGTGGCACAGCTACAACCTGCTGTCGGCATCGGTTTACAATGCCTACCATAACGTGAACTTGATACCGCAGGGTTCGGCTTATCTTTACCTGCACGGGGCAGATGGAGCGCCACGTGACCAAGCCTTATTCAGCCTGCCGATGATCTACCTGCGACCCGAATTGGCACGGGACATGCTGCGGCTGATGATGCGGCTGACCGATGGAGCCAGCGGACAAATTCCCTATTCGTTCTGCGGGCATGGCTATACCAGCAACGGCCTGAACATCCACACCAATCCGTCTGACCTTGATCTATTTTTCCTGCTGGCGATGTCGGAATATTTGGGTGCGACACGGAACTACGCCTTTTTGAACGAGTCGATACCCTTTTATCCGCCGGATAAGCCGGGCAGGGCGACCGGAACAACCGTCCTTGACCATATCCGCTTTGCCCTAAAGCACCTGTTTGATAGGGTAGGGCTTGGCGAAAACGGTCTGATTCGGGTGCGAACCGGCGACTGGTCAGACTCGATTGTGCTGGAAACAGCGTTGAAAGACGGTTTGCTGGGTGTGGCTTACCAGAATTCGAAAGCACACGGCGAATCGGTGCCGAATACCCAGATGGCCTTATACGTGCTGCCGTTGGTTGCCAGTCTGCTCAAAGACGTGGCACCGGATATTACCGCCATGCTGCGGGATGGACGGCTGGAACGGATGCAAGAGGCGGTTGAGAAGCAGTGGAATGCGAAGGGCTGGTACAACCGTGCCGTGCTGCGGGGTGTTTCTAACCAACCGGTGATGCTGGAAACCTTGTCCTTGGAGTCTCAGGTTTGGGGGCTGATTAGCGGGTCGGCGAAAAAGGCCAACCACGAAGCCAACCTTGTCGAACGGGTGGAAGCCACCTTAGACAGACCATCACCAATCGGGGCGGCGTTATCCGAAGGCGGCATGGTGTGGCCTGCCATCAGCCAACTGCTGACGTGGGGTTATGTGAGGGCAGGTAGGGCAGGGCTGGCGTGGCGGTCATTAAACCGGAATACGTTTGCGACACATGCCCAGCAGTATCCGGCTATTTGGTTCGGCATTTGGGGGGCACCGGATGGCATCAACGGGACGTGGGATGCACTACCGGGTGGCACATGGTCGAGTCCGATGACACCGATGACCGATTTTCCGACCATGAACGCGAATGCCGATGCGATGGCTTTGCTGGGCTTGGTGCGGGTGTGCGGCATTGAACCGTCAGCCGATGGGCAGGGGTTGGTGATTCGACCACAGGTGCCGAGGGAACGGTTCGTGCTGGATACACCGTTAATCCGGTTGGAAGTGAACGGCAAGACGGTGAAGGGCGAGTACAGGGCACATTTCGGCGGGTCGATGAACCTGTACATCTATACACCGGGGGCAACAGCACCGGTTGTCATTCCGGCAGCATTTTATGCGGGTGATCGGGTACCGTTTGAGGTGAAAGGCTAGCTTTTCGTGTCATCTGAACAACGAAAAAGCAATTCTAACTTTCGTGGATTACCTGTTAAACAGGTGATAACAGGTAAAATGAGGTGTTTTTGAACCCTTCTAAACCCTTTACAGCTTACGAATTATTACGATACGATTTCTACAAACCGAATTCTAACCGGAAGGTTTGTACGCCGAGGGAGCGGGGCAACACGGTTTGCTGCCCTCAACAGGCAAAAGTTTGAACACTCGAACACGATTGAAACCGGATTCTAACCGAAAAGTGTAGAATATTTTTTCTAATTTTGCTATAATTTTCATTCAACTCATATCTTGGGGACGATTATGCAAACGCGGCGGCAGGTTGTAGGCAATCAAGTCTATTTTGTGGTGAGTGATTTTGCCCCTATGTTAGAAGACGTGCTGAAGGGCTTATATTACGCGCCGTTTGAGGAAGGATTTGCGAAGGCATTTCCCGCCAACACACCGCATCTCGACCCGATTTATGCCAACTTCCAGCGGCATATGCCCGACCTGATCCTGCAAGCGGCAGGGCTGCAACCCGCGCGATGGGAAGCCTGTTTGCTGGCGCTGCTGGAACGCATCGAGGGACAGGGGCTGGTGTGGTATCTGGTGGGCAGCGGCGCACTGGCGGCGCGGGGGTTCGCGGTTCAGCCGCATGACATCGACCTTGTGGTGCAGGAGCAGGGAACATCACGGATGGCAGACCTTTTATTAGACTGCCTCGTTGAGCCAGTATCCGACTCGCGGGGTTGGATTTGGGATTGGTTCGGGCGCGGCTTCCTGCATACCCGTTTGGAGTGGGTAGGGGAGGTCAACAAGCAAGCCGAACAAGACGGACCAAATGATTTCGGCCCAACCGCGCTGGCACGGTGCGAACCAATCCACTGGAAAGGTTATACAATTAATGTGCCACCGCTGGACTTGCAGCTTGCGGTCTCCGAGCGGCGGGGGCTAACCGCGCGGGTAGAAATGATTCGGGCAGCGATGCAGGGGGAATAACTGTCATTTGGGAGGATACTACGATGCGCCGACTCATATTGCTCGTCGTCCTGTTCAGCAGCTTAGTATTCAGCCACGCTGCCGCCCAAACCCCTGATACGTCAGATTGTTTGTCGGGCAAATTAGCACTTCACTTAGCCATATCACCGGATGGGAAACAGGCATTATCTGAACCTGCCGATTTAAATGAGGTGTGGTTGTGGGATGTGCAAAGTGGAAAAAAGATTTGGAGTTATCAGAACAATGAGGATGTTTATTCCAACATAACTACGCTCGCATTTTCGCCTAATGGAAAATACTTCCTCATGGCTAACTCGGATAAAGCAATTGTCTGGGATCGCGTTACCTTTGAACAAGTAGGTGTGTTTCCCCGGCTGCAGCGAGCATACTATACGGATGCAGATTTTTTGATGGACAGTGAGTATCTTTTAGTCAGTGGGGCAAGTGAAGGCGTACAACTTTGGGAGATCAAATCCCAAAAACTTATTCACAGCTTTCCGGGCGTAACTGTGGCTTATTTGTCACCGAATGAGCAATATATTCTAGTAAGCCAAGATGAGATGAGTTGGGATTTGTGGAATATTCGGGAAGGTATAAAGATACATACTTTTCCGGTTACTATTACCCCACACTTTACACCCGATGGCAAATGGGTTGCCACTTCTGATCTTCGAAGTGGGCTGATCCTCACATCTATAGAAAATCCTGAAATCACTCAGCCTATTCCCTATGATGGCGAAAATTTTACAGGTTGGGATTTCACGGCAGACAGCAAATATATTATTACTACATATAAATATGGAGAATACATATTAATTGACATCGATACGGGAAAGATAGTCCATACTTTTACACATTTTTATCCGTCAAATTGGCATTTAGGAAACGATTCAATTTTAGAGATTGAATATGCTAAAGATCCTAATACGAAAACAAAGATACGTAGCTGGGATATAGATAGTTTCGAGTTAATCAAAGCTATCAGTATCGAGACAGGTCATGTGTTTAATAGCAACTTAACGCATGACGGTAAATATCTTTTGACACTTAGTAATAAAAAAGAATATGTGTTGACTGATTTGGAGACATTTCAGGTCGTATCTCGTTTTTGTTGAAATATAGACCAATTTTTACCATCTCCGATTTTCGACTTGCCGACTCCGGTGCATTTGCTATAGTCATGCCGCTGCCTATCACCATCCGCATTTAAGCAAGCTGTAACCGAAAGTGAAACCATGAGCGCCTTTAAGCAAGTCATTCAGAACGAAGCCCAACTCCGCGAAGTCCTCGGCTATGCCAGCGGCGCGGCTGTTGATAAAGTCCTGCCCGAGATTGATGATATTTGCCGTAACTTCATCGAGAAATCGCCTTTCCTGCTGCTCGGCTCAACCGATGGCAAGGGCAACATGGATGTCTCACCGAAGGGCGACCCCGCCGGATTTGTGCAGGTGATGGATAGCAACACACTGCTCATCCCCGACCGTCCCGGCAACCGGCGCGGCGATACCCTGTCGAACATCATCCAAAACCCGATTATCGGGCTGCTGTTCCTCGTCCCCGGCCGCAGCGAAACCCTGCGCGTCAACGGCACAGCTCAAATCGTGCGCGATGAAGCGATCCGCGAACGGTTCATTATGCAGGGCAAAGCACCGATTTTCGTGATTGCCGTGACCGTCAAAGAAGCCTTTTTCCACTGCACCAAATGTGTCGTCCGGTCGAAGCTGTGGTCAGCCGACCATTCCCACGACAAGCTCGTCTCGCTGGGGGAAGCCATTATCCACCACGCCAAGATGGAGATGACGGTTGCCGAAGCCGATGCATACACGGCGGAAGATGAGGAAAAAGGGTTGTATTAATTGCATGTTCAGCGGATCGCTCCCTCACTGCCGCCATGCGTTGCACAGCGGCGGATTTACGGGAGCTTCTCGCCGTTTTGTGTCATTTCAGCGCCGCGCTCCCTCACTTCCGCCGACACAAAATGTCCCTACAGCGGATGCGAGGGAGACTCCCGCCAGTCAATTCGGCGGGAATTTGCGAATTATGTGCAGTTTAGACTATGCCTAAATAGGCTTACCTTCTGCGGCCTGTTTCGCAGTGTAAAAGTTCCACCAGTGCGGTTGGCTGCCGTCCGCATCTTTGAAACCATATTCGACCGAAAGATGCCACGTCGCCAGCGCTTGCCCGTTCTTCTTGTGGATGTCGGGGTCGGTCGCCAGCGCCACCACCGCCTGCCCGATGTAGTAGGGCGTTTCGGAAGCCTCGAAGTACGGTTCTTTAGCAATCGCGTCCCGCCAGTTGGCCTCCGCCACGCCGAAATAATCCAGCATCTGCTCGGAACGCAGGAAGCCGGGGGTCAGGGCGAAAGCCGTCAGACCCGTTGGTTCGAGTTCAATCGCCATGCTTTTCGCCAGCCGGATCACCGAGACTTTCGCGAGGTCGTAAATCAGGTTGCCGCGATACTTATCGCTGTCGCCGTCGGTAATCTCAATTACCAAGCCTTTCCCCCGCGCGATCATCAACGGTACGGCGCAGCGGCTGGTGATGATGTGGGTGAAAATCGCCCGTTCGAGCATCAGCAAGCCCTTATCCATCGACAGTTCCCAGAACTTGCCCCATTCGATTAACTTCTCGCCGCCCCAAATATCATTGATGAGGATGTCGAGCTGGCCGTTCTGCTCGGTGTTAATCCGTTCGACCAGCGCCTTCACCTCGGCCTCCTTGCTGTGGTCAACTTGTACCGCGATACCCTTACCACCGGCAGCCGTCACCTGCTCGGCGGTTTCCTCAATCGTTTCGCTGCGCCCGATGTCGGATTGGTGGCTGCGGGTCGTCCGTCCGGTGCAGTAAACGGTTGCGCCCGCGCTGCCCAGCGCCACGGCAATCGCGCGACCCGCGCCGCGTGTGGCCCCCGCGACGAGCGCCACTTTCCCCTGTAATTTCTTCTCTTTATCAGTCATCTGAACCTCGCTTTACCCTGATGATGACCCCACTATAACGCGGGTAAGCTGACACGTACTGTCATATTTGGGGGTTAGGGGGAATAAAAAGAGGCGAGGGTATTCGCCTCGCCTCTTTTATCAATTGAACAGGTTGGTTTTTACGGAGTGGTGTAGGTAATCACCAAGCGCGCCGCGTTGGCGGGGTTCGCCTCAAACGCCCATGCGTACTTGCGTCCCCACGCCGCGCCCATCCCGCGCAGGATGAAGGCCAAACTGTTACCGGACTGCCAACCGCTGCGGCTGATGATCTCCTGAACAATCGGCGTGACATCTTGCAGCACGTACCATGTGTTGATGGCCCAGTTGGTATTGGTGCTGTGGTTGATGCGCGCTGTGGTCAGCGGGCGCTGCGACGGCTTGCTGCTCGCTGTGAAGGTCGCCGAGTTATCGACCGCTTCACCCGCGATCAGGAAGGCGATCTGCGTCCACTGCGATTGGTTGACCGAATACACCTCGATACGGGCGGAGGTAATCACCGCGCCGCGCGGAATGTTGATGCTGTTGAAGCGCAAACCGCTGTAGCTGGTGGCCGGGGTTCCCGCGCTGCCCGCCCAGAAACCCACGTAGTTTGTGGTAAAGGTCGCGCCTTCTTCATTCACATCATCACTGCCCAAGTTGACCTGAACCGTGACCGTGCCGCTGCTCGGAACCGGTGTACTGGTCGGCGGCGGTGTTGGTGTCCGGCTGGGCGTAACGGTTGCCGTCGGTGAGGGTGTAACCGTCGCGGTGTTGGTTGGGCGCGGTGTTTGCGTCGCGGTCGGTGACGGCGTGAACGTTGCGGTGTTCGTCGGCAAAGGTGTATTGGTCGGCGGCGCTGTTGCGGTCGGTGGTGGCGGCAGTGTGTTGGTCGGCGTGAAGGTCGCCGTATTGGTTGGTGTGTTCGACGGTGTGTTTGTAGGCGTGAATGTTGCCGTCGGCACCGGTGTGTTTGTAGGCGTGAATGTTGCGGTCGGTTCCGGCGTGTTCGTTGGCGTATTTGTAGGCGTGAATGTTGCTGTCGGTTCCGGCGTATTCGTTGGCGTGAATGTTGCTGTCGGTTCCGGCATATTAGTAGCCGTATTCGTTGGCGTGTTCGACGGTGTGTTTGTAGGCGTGAATGTTGCGGTCGGCTCCGGTGTGTTCGTCGCCGTATTGGTCGGCGTATTGGTTGCTGTCGGCTCCGGTGTGTTCGTTGCCGTAAAAGTTGGCGTAAACGTATTCGTCGGTGTGTTCGTCGGTGTATTGGATGGTGTCAACGTCGCCGTAAAGGTGGGCGTGAACGTATTCGTCGGCGTGTTGGTTGCCGTGAATGTCGGTGTGTTCGTCGGTGTATTGGATGGTGTCAACGTCGCCGTAAAGGTGGGCGTGAACGTATTCGTCGGCGTGTTCGTTGCCGTGAATGTCGGTGTAAAGGTATTGGTCGGTGTGCGCGATGGCGTAAGCGTTGCGGTTGGTGGCACCGGCGTTCGGGTCGGTGTGCGCGAAGGTGTAAGGGTCGCGGTTGGCGGCACCGGCGTATTGGTCGCGGTATTGGTGGCCGTCGGTTGGCCGGAGACTAACGTAATTTGATTTTGAAGCGTCTCAAAATTGCGCCAGTTGAACACCTTGCCCCGAAACGTCAAAGAGCCTTGAGAGGGCGAGGCGCTGCTGATGGCGGCTGAAAGGGTATTGAATTCGGTTTGGCTGGAGGTTGTGAACTCGAAACGGAGAATATCAGAGCCGGGGTTACCATCAATGATGCCTGTTACCTGCGCGTTGTTTTGCAGTCGAACAAGATCATTTCCACCTGCATTTTGCAGGTTGGGAGGTGAATAACCCAAAAGATGCGGGGCAACATCGCCATATACACTGCCGTTCACCAACCCATTAATGACGATGGTATCGTTGCCACGGGTTTGCATATCGCCCATGATGTCGCCGTGAACGGTACCGTTATTGACGAGCATATCAAAGTCGGTCGCATAAGCCAGCAAACCATCACCGAACATCGCGCCAGCGTCGCCGCCGAAGATGATGCCGTTATTGATGATGGTGTCATTCCCGGCAGTACCCCAGATCCCGTCGTCGTTGGAGTTGGTTTCGGGGTTAATCTGGTTATCGCCAATCGTGCCATTGTTCATCACGACATCTTGCTGGGTGGTCAAACTGCGGTAACCAGCAGGCCAGATGTAGCCTGTGATGGTGCCCGTATTGACAATGTTATCGGTGAACTCGGTACCGTTAATCACGCCAACGGTTTGACCACTGCAATTCCAGTCCATGCCGCCATAAGCGTTTGTGGTCGTCGTGCAGGCTGCCAATGTGGGCGAAAACACGGTCATCAGGCCGATTATAAGCCCAATTGGGAGGAAGATACGCAAACGCTTTCTCATCAATGATTTTCCTTCCGGGTTTGCTTCAAAATAGATATACGACTTAACCGTTTCAAAGCCACCTTGCAAATGTATACAGGCTGCCTAACAGAAACCTATCAATCTGTTATATTCATAAAAATTTCGAAAGTAAGTTTTTCTTAAGTTACGTTGTACTGGTAGTGGTAAACACAACCTTACCGGCCTTATACAGGACATGAGATGTCATATTCAGGGTGTATCCTTAGTGTAACGGCTGTAGGAAAGGGGTTAGGGTATGCGCGCGGATCGGTTGCTCTCCATTCTGCTATTACTGCAAAATCACATCCGCCTTACGGGGCGTGAACTGGCGCACCGCTTGGAAGTCTCGGAACGCACAATCCACCGTGATATGGAAGCGCTGAGTACTGCTGGTGTGCCGGTCATGGCAGAACGTGGGGCAGGGGGCGGTTGGTCGCTTTTGGAATCCTACCGCACCAATTTGACAGGGTTGAACCTTTCAGAGGTACAGGCGCTGTTTGTCGCCGCGCCGAGTCACTTGATGGCGGACTTAGGGCTGCGGCAGGCATCCGAAACCGCGCTCATCAAATTGTTAGCCTCGCTGCCGGGTGATCGCTCGCGACACGATGCAGCCTTCATGCGCGAACGGATTCATATCGACGGGGCAGGGTGGCAGCAAGAACCGGAGCAGGTCGTCTGGCTGCCACTGGTACAGGAGGCGTTGTGGCAGGAACGGCAGATCAAGCTCAACTACCAGCGGAATGATGACAGCGTGGTTGAACGAGTGGTCGATCCGTTGGGCTTGGTAGCGAAGGGGCGCATCTGGTATCTGGTGGCGGCGGTCGAGGGGCAGACACGCACGTACCGCGTCAGCCGGATACAAAGTGCGGAACTCATGCATGACAGTGCCTTTCGCCCAGCCAATTTTGATTTGGCGGCTTTCTGGCGCGAGTCGATGAGCGATTTCAAGGCGAATTTACCCCGCTACTGCACGACCTTCTACGTCGACCCGGCGATTTTGCCGGAGATGCGCTATATGGGGCATATCGAGTTTGTGCATCCGGCAGGTGAGGATGGTTGGCAAGCGGTTGAGATGCGTTTCGATGTCGAGCTGCAAGCACGGGCGTTCGCGCTGGGGTTTGGAGGACAACTGAAGGTGCTGGCTCCGCCGGAACTGCGCGAGACGGTGCTGCGTTTGGCGCACGCTGCGCTTCGATGTCATGACATGGACAGCGCCACGCATGATTGAAATGCAAGTCAGATTTGAAATCCGACTTACAGGTATTAATTTCAATTTGTGTTCTATAATCGAATCTTAGAAAGGCACTTTTTAGCCAAAGACTTAGGCAATTTCAGAGAACAGCTTGCATGATAATGAACAAAGTGGCGGCACAACTCCAGAGAATTTGGCGTTTCTTTGGTGCGGCTTTTACCCATCAGCCCGATCACGAGCAAGAGGCACTCATCGCACGTTTGCGCCTTGAAAATGCGGCACTTCAAGAATCAACCGCGCATGAAATCGAAGAACGTAAGCGAACCGAGAATCACCTACGAGCGGTTCAGCAGCGGCAAGCAGAATTTTTAAAGGGCAACCCTGATCTCATCCTACGCATTGCTCAAGACGGCACGTATATCGATATTCATGCGCCTCGCCCTGAGATGTTGATCGCCACTAGGGATCAGCTCATCGGCAAGAAAATTAATACATTTCTTCCGTCTGATATTTGTGATCTTTACAGGCAGCACATTGAAATTGTGCTTCAGACTCGTCAAGAAGCCTCGTTTGATTATGCCTTAGTCGTTGGAGCAAATTCCGGGGAATTTGAAGCCCGTATGATGCCTTCGGGACAGAGTGAGGTTTTAACGATCATCCGCAACATCACCGAACAGCGGCGGATGGCGAAGCAGAATGCTGAATACTTGAGCGATATGAAAGCGTTGCAGGAAATCTTTTTCATCCTCACCAAAATTAACGATTTGGAAATGTTGTATTCCAATATGGTGCGGCTGATTAAGGAGAACTTACATATTGATCGGGTAGCCGTTTTCCTTTTTGATCCTAAAACGAATCTACTCAAGGGAACATACGGTATCAGCCCGGAAGGACACTTTAGAAATGAGCATGACTACGTTCAAGTGGTTACGGACGACCATTGGACACATCGTATCATGAACAGCCCCGCACGCACACAGTTACTGGAAAATGTCCCCATTTATGAGAATGGTGTTCAAATCGCGGATGGGTGCTGGCATACGAGTTCGGCGTTGTGGAATGGGCAAGAAGTCATTGGTTTCTTAGTGACGGATAATCTCATCTCACGCAAACCCCCACGTCCTTATCAAGCTGAAATTTCATCGATTCTAGGCAGCACATATGGACACCTTATCCACTTGAAACAAACACAGCTTACGCTGTCTAAAAGCGAAGAACGGAATCGAATCTTGCTGAATGCGATACCTGATTTGGTCTTTCGGCTCGATTATGAGGGAAACTTTTTAGATTATCATTCCAGCGATCCCAATGATTTGGTCATGCCGCCAGAGATGTTTTTGGGGCGCAATATTATTGATGTCATGCCGCCGCATCTCGCCCAGCTCATCACCGATAACATCAATATTATCATTCAGACTAAAAAGGCAGTGACGTTTGAGTATTCACTGTCGGTTGAGGCAACTTCGCAGTTCGAAGCCCGTATGTTTCCTTCTGGGGAACGGGAGATAATGTCGGTTGTGCGCGATGTCACCGAGTTGAAAAAATTAGAGGAACAGACGTTTAAATTAGCCGTTGAAACCGCGCGCACGAAGGTATTGACTGAATTTGTGCAAAACGCTTCACACGAGCTGCGAACCCCACTGGCGATTATCAGTGCGGCTGTTTTTTTGCTGCCCCGGCTGAAAGATGCAGCGAAACAGAAAAAGTATATGGAGCAGATCAATTACCAGATTAAACAGTTAACTGATTTGCTGGATATGATCTTTGTCATGACCCGGCTCGACAGTGATGTCGCAGTGAACCGGCAATCATTCAAACTGGATGATATTCTGACGGTCTTAGAAGCCCAGATTAAGGATGATCTACTCCAAAGAAACCTCACATTCGATTTCTCTCTAGCGCCCTCACTGCCGGCACTGCTGGCGGATCGCGCGTTGTTGCAAGATGCACTAGGCCATTTGTTGAATAATGCGATCCGGTTTACACAAGATGGCGGCAAAATTACCCTCACCGCCTACCCACAGGAAAAAGAAACCGTCATCGAAATTCAAGACACGGGTATGGGAATTAGCCCGGAGTCATTAGGCCACATATTTGAGCGTTTTTGGCGAGAAGACAAAGCCCATTCAACACCCGGTTTTGGTTTGGGACTTCCAATCGTACAAAAAATTGTCGAAAATCATCACGGTAAGATTGATGTGGTCAGTGAGGTTGGGAAGGGCAGCACCTTTAGAATTGTGCTTCCCACGGCCCAACCCGGTTAGAGCAATCGCCACCAGATGAACTGGCTGTGGTAGGACTACCTTAAGCGGTGGAATGGTCATTCGACCCCAGCGCAACCCCACATCAGCACGGTCGCAGGCTCCCTCCGCTGTTAGCCGTAGTAACAGGGAGGGACTTTAAAGATCGCTACGACTCAATTTTTGCGTATCGAAATCACAAATACCATCTCCACCGTTTAGTGTGGCGCTACCCTAGCTATTACCGCTGCTTATAATGCACGTCGCTGAGGCCGCGCAGCCTTTCCGCCGCTTGTTCGGGCGTAATATCGCGCTGGGACTCGGCCATCATCTCGTAGCCGACCATGAATTTCTTGACGGTCGCTGATCGCAGCAGCGGCGGATAAAAGTGGGCGTGTAGTTGCCAACCACTGTAGTCGTCACCGCCGAAGGGTGCGCCGTGCCAACCCATCGAGTAGGGGAAAGACACCTCAAATAAGTTGTCGTAGCGGGTGAGCAGCCGCTTGAGAATATCGGCTAATCCACCGCGTTCACTTTCGGTCAGGTCGGGCAGGCGCAGCACATGGCGGCGCGGCAGGAGTAGGATTTCGAAAGGCCAAACCGCCCAGAACGGCACAACCGCCAACCATTCGTCATTTTGCATGACGGTGCGTTCACCGCTGGCGATCTCGCCCTGAGCGTAATCCACCAGTAACGGCGAGCCATGATCGGCGAAATAAGCTCGCTGATGGGTGTCCTCGGTCGCGATTTCGTTCGGCAGCCAATTGCCCGCCCAAATTTGCCCGTGCGGGTGCGGGTTGGAACAGCCCATAATCTCGCCCTTATTCTCGAACACCTGCACCCAAGCGTGCTTTTGACCGAGTTCCGCCGTTTGTTCTGCCCAAACATCAACGACGTTTCGGATGTCCTCAACCGCCATTTCCGGCAGGGTGAGGTCGTGGCGCGGCGAGAAGCAGATCACACGGCTGGTTCCACGTACCGCCTGTACCTGCATGAGTGGATTTGCGGCTGGTTCCGCGTCGGGTGTATCCGGCAGCAGCGCGGCGAAGTCGTTGGTAAAGACATAGGTCGAGGTGTACTGCGGGTTAAAATCGCCACTGGCGCGTTTATTGCCGGGGCAGAGGTAGCAGGTCGGGTCGTAGGATGGACGGTTATCCGGCGGCGGGGCTTCTTGTTTACCCTGCCACGGGCGTTTGTTGCGGTGAGGGGAAACCAATACCGATTCGCCTGTGAGCGGGTTGAGACGGCGGTGGGGGTGGTCGGCAGCATTAAACATAGTCAACAGCTTTCAATAATCGCTTATTCGGAATGCCGGAATTATAACTTGCCAACCGGATAAGGCGAATGCCTTCTATCCTGTTTTTCGCCTGAACAAATAATCGGCTTGTGCGCTCATTGAGTCACCTGTTGTCGAAGCCTACGAAAGCGGTAGGACTACACTAAGGGTGGAGGGTTCAATCGACCCAACCCCACATCAGCACGGTCACAGGCTCCCTCCGCTGTTAGCCGTAGTAACAGGGAGGGGCTTTAAAGATCGCTACGACTCGATTTTTATGTATAGAAATCACAAATACCATCTCCACCGTTTAGAGTGGTGCTACCACGAAAGCAAAGGTGAAAATAATCAGTACTTTTGTCATAATGCATGTGACCTCCAAGCGACATTGACTACAATTGTCATTCACGATCATGAGCAAGGGGCTAGCGATGTTACAAAACGACCTTCATTTGGTGGTCGGCACGACTTGCCACAAGGAAGTGCTTCGATGACCAGCAACTCATATGATGTTTTACTGCTGGGCGATTATTTTTTCGATATGGTTTACAGCGGACTGAATACGATGCCGGTGTTGGGGCAGGAAACGTACAGCCAAGACCTGTTCGCGACGGGCGGCGCGATGTACATCACGGCGGTCGCACTGCGGCGCTTAGGCACAACGGTCGCGTGGGCGAGCCATTTCGGGGATGATTACTACAGCCAGTATGTGCGGCAGCTTGCCGAGATGGAAAAGCTCGATCTGCGTTTTTGCAGACAGCTACAGCAGCCATACCGCCGCGTGACAACGGCTTTAGCGCTGCACGGCGAACGCGCATTTGTCACTTTTACCGACCCTGACGAGGCGCGGATGCAAGACTATTGGTTGGAGACGATTAAGGCGTGTTCATTCAAGCATGTTCATCTTGGCGGCTTGGTGCATCCGAACAACATACAGCCCTTAGTTGAAGCGGTACATGGCAAAGGTGCGACACTTTCGATGGACTGCCAAGATGTGCCGCTATTACGCGAGGCGCATATCTGGCAAGAGCTGGTGAGTACCGTCGATATTTTTACGCCGAATGCCCGTGAAGCGATGCTCTTAACCGGAAAGCCGGATGTCGAATCGGCACTGCGGCAGCTTGGCGACTGGTGCGCGGGGCGTATTGTGGTGGTGAAGGACGGCGAGAACGGCGCGTGGGCGATGCATGAAGGCAAAATGTATCACGTACCCGCGTTAAAGGCGGTGCAGGTCGTGGATACCACCGGGGCAGGGGACTGCTTTAATGCCGGATTTCTCTTTGCATACCTAGTCGAGCAACAGCCGATTGAAACCTGTTTGCGATATGGCAACATTTGCGGCGGGTTTTCGGTGCAGGGAATGGGCGGCGCGACGACCGCACCCACCCACGATGCGTTGAAAACTGCGTTCGAAACCTATCACCGCTAAGACCGTTCGCCTTCCCACGCATTCCAGTAGGCGACTTCTTCCACAGGTTTGCGACCGCCCATTTGCGCGGGCCGGTGTTCCGGCGCGGGGTAGCCAAACGAGATGGCACAGAAGGCGCTGCGGTCGGCGGGAATGTTCAGGAGTTCCTTGACCTGTTCGGGGTAATAGATGGCGGCGATGCAAGACCCGACCCCGAGTTCATCGGCGGCAAGCTGCAAGTAGGAGGCGGCTTGACCGAGGTCGAAGCTGTTCCAATTGTGTTCTTGAAGCCCGACCAGCAGCACGGCGAAGGATGCACCCGCCAAGTGTCCGGCAAAATTGCCCATTTTGGACATGGCTTCGAGCCTAGCACGGTCGGTAACGACCACAAACTGCCACGGCTGGGTATTCTTGCTGCTTTGTGAACGCCGACCTGCGTCCAAAATCGCCAGCATCACGTCATCGGGTACAGGATCGGTTGAAAATTGGCGAACGGCATGATGCCGCTTAATCACTTCCAGAACGCTCATTGGGATGCCTCCAGCGTTGATGTTACTTCAAGGTCAGATGAACTTCGTTAAACTGCTTGATCGTCTTGCCCAGTAAGTCCTTGATTTCGTCCGGTGTTTGAACACCGCTTTCCGCCAACCGGTCGGCGAGGGCAGCCGCCGTTTTAAAGACTTTAATATAGAGCCGCGCGTTCGCCCGCAAGAGCGACGTTTCGTAGATTTTGAGATCGGCCTGATTTTTCGCCCAGACGAAAATGCCACAAATCGCGATGCCAGTGGCCGGCACAACCAGATTGATCCCCACGGAGTCCCTAAATTCTTCAACATCCGGTGACTGCACCACAACCAATTCAATTTCCAAGACGCTGTTCCTTTGTGTTTGCTTACGGGAAAACACCATTATAACTTAGCACCGTGCGAAATGAGCCTCTTGCGATTCAGCCTATCCATAAACTATCCGCTTCGCCCATTCTCTCGTTGAGTATCCCCTTTAAAGTGGTTTATAGAACTGATACTTCAAATCTGAGCCTGAAGGAGACGAACATGGCTGATCGAAATCCTCAAAAGACTTCTTACGCCGCACAGCAAGCACCGCAGGGCGCACAAGGCGGACAGCCTAGCATGGGCGGGCAAGAAGCGCGAACGGGGCAGGGCAACCAAGGCGGCATGAACAGCCAGAATACATGGCCGAATAACCCGAATGGTAAAGGGAAGTACGGCGAACCGATTGAACAAGAAAAGGAAGATGAGGTACACGACCAAGATACTGGCGAAAACCCAGCGTAGGTTATCGTGCTTATAGTCACAACAGAGCCTAGTGAGACATGATAGCTGACTAGGCTTTGTTGTTTTACGGAGATCAAGTCTGTTCGTCAAAATCTGACACCAACCCTCCTCAACTGCTTAAAAAGCCTCACCATCGCACTAGTCGCGAAACGTCCCATTTACAAGAGCTATTCATACATTCCCTCAAATAGTGACTTTAGGTATTTGCATAAAATTTGTTCAGGTGTTATGTTCAAATGTATGTACAGGTATGTACATACAAAAAATGAAGTCTTATTATGAATAAAGTTACTGATATTTCGTTAATTGACGACAGTTTCGTTTCGCTGCATGTTCAGTTGCACAACCAACTCCGGCAACTGATTCATTCGGGGCGCTGGCCCAACGCGAGTCGGATCCCTTCCGAGAATGAACTGACCGGACACCTCGACATCAGCCGCAGCACTATTCGTCTCGCCCTGCAACTGGCAGAGATTGAGGGTTTGATCGAGCGCAAAGCCGGACGCGGGACATTCGTCACCTATACCCCGACAAAAGCCCATAACAGCCGTCTGATTGCTTTTATCACGGGCGGGATTGACGCTGAAAACCACCTCCTGATGCTGAACGGTGCCGAACAAGAAGCACGCGCTCATGGATACCAAATCGTTTTTAGCAACGCCAAGAACCAAGAGGAAGAACTCCTCATCCTTGAGAGTTTAGAGCAAAACAGCATCGCCGGTGTCCTGCTTTGGGCGAACGCGGAATCAACACAATCCACGCCATCCCTCACGAACCGGTATAAGCAGCTAAAAGCGCCAATCGTGCTGATGGATCGTAAAATCCCCGGCTTTCACTGTGATTTTGTCACCAGTGATAATTATGCTGGCGCTCGTGCGCTGATGCGGCATTTTATTAACCTCGGACATCAGCATATCGTCTTTTTAAGTCATGACATGGTGGAAGTTTCGCCAGTTATGGAACGCTACCGCGCGTACTGCGATTCGCTTGAAGAAGCGGGGCTGCCAAGCTCGGAACCGTGGCTGGTCGGCCAACATGGTATCGAAATTAGCGCCAAATATGCGCTGCGGTCATCCATTGACGAAAACAGCCTCGAAATCCAACAAATCAAAGACTACCTGCTGAACGCCCACCCACGCCCAACCGCCTTCTTCGCCCTTAACGATTGGGTAGCGGTTTTCGCCTTGCAGACGATGAAACAACTCCGGCTAAATGTCCCGGACGATATATCAATCGCCGGATTTGATGATATTGAACTCGCTGCACATCTTGATCCGCCTCTCACCACGGTCGCCCAAGATCCATTCGCTATCGGTAAAACGGCTGCACAACTGCTGCTTGACCGTATCGATACGAAGCGCGAAACCAACAAACTTGAAGTCCTCTCGACTGAGCTTCGCATCAGAAGTTCAACGGCAAATTACTCGGGTAACAGCAAAGGAGGTTCGTAATTATTGATGAGAATACATCTGCTCGATTGTTCGTAACTAGGGCAATCGCATATCAAATGTTAACGGAGGATAATGGCAAGAAAAAGGACTTGCCATGTTACCCAAGACCGACCTATTTACGTACTTTTCAGAATTAGAAGACCCCAGAATAGAGAAAAATCGAGACCACCCGCTCATCAATGTACTCATGATAGCGATATTGGGTGTGATATGTGGAGCGGATACGTTTACAGAAATCGAGCGTTTTGGTTTGGCAAAGGAAGAATGGCTCAAACAGTTTTTAGCGTTAGAAAATGGGATACCGTCCCATGATACCTTTGGGCGTGTATTTCGCTGGCTAGACGAAAGCGCTTTTCAAGAGGCATTTCTGAAATGGACATCCAGTTTATGCCAAGTCAGCGCAGGCGAAATTATTGCCTTTGACGGGAAGAAGTTGCGAGGAAGTGAGGAAAAAGCATCCAAACGTCCCGGTATCTGGATGGTAAGTGCCTGGGCAAAAGACAATCGACTGGTTTTAGGGCAGAAGAAGGTGGATGAGAAATCCAATGAAATAACCGCCATCCCAGAATTAGTTTCGCGTCTCGATATTACGGGCTGTGTGGTGACAGTCGATGCGCTCAATACGCAAACGCACTTAGCCAATGTGATTGTCGAGGCAGGCGCGGACTACATTTTTGCGGTCAAGCGAAATCAGGGGACGGTTTATGCGGATTTACACTTACTTTTTGAGGGCTTTGAGCAGACTAATTATGAAGGGGTGATCTTTGAAACAGTTAAAGACCACTCTGAGGCGCACGGTCGAGACGAGTTTCGACACATTTTTGTGGTCAAAGAAAGTGAATATCGCGATTATCTACGCCGAGCAGGGGCTTGGAAGCACTTAAAGACATTGGTGAAATTGGTTACGGTTCGCACCACTCCTCAAAAAACGGAAATCAGCACCCGCTACTTTATCAGTAGTTGGGATGCAAACGCCGATGATTTCCTCAGTGCGATCCGTGACCATTGGCAAATTGAAAATGGTTTGCACTGGGTACTCGACATTGCGTTTCGAGAAGATGCGTCCCGTATTCGTAAAGACCATGCCCCACAAAACATGGCCGTTATGCGCCATATTGCTCTCAACTTGTTGAAGAGTGAACATTCTAGCAAAGTCGGCATCGCTGCCAAACGCAAAATGGCGGGCTGGAATAATGATTATTTACTCAAAGTCCTTTGTTCCCCAACTCTTGAGGTTTGATATGCGTTTGCCCTAGTTCGTAACTATTTAGCCTTTAGGAGAAGTATAATGAATCTACGTTTTAAGCGTCTTTTCCTCGCAGCACTACTTTTGGTCTTCATCATTCCTGCCAGCGTTCAGGTGTTCGCACAGGACGGGTCTGTTGCCCGCGAAGACACGGTCATCATCGACATTGACAGTCAAGACCCTATTCCTAACCCCGAAAACTTTAACTGGTTGGTTCCGGGTACCGCGCGTAACCAAGGCGCTCACCAGCTCATGTGGGAACCGTTGTTCATTCTGAACTACGAAACCGGTGAAATTCAGCCGTGGTTGGGCGAAAGTTTTACCCCGAACGAAGCACAGGATGTCTGGACACTGAAAATTCGCGAGGGCGTGAAGTGGTCAGACGGCGTACCGTACAGTGCCGATGACGTGGTGTTCACGTTCCAGACGCTGTTGGACGACGAAACCGTCACCCTGAACGAAGCGGCGAACACCCAGCAATGGGTCGAGAGCATCGAGAAGGTTGATGACCTGACGGTCCAGTTCAACCTGAAAGCTCCGAACCCGCGCTTCCAGTTGGACTACTTCTCGGTTCGTATTTGGGGCAACAACAACATTCTGCCGAAGCACGTGTTTGAAGGCCAAGACCCCTTCACGTTCACCAACTACGACCCCGAAAAAGGTTGGCCGCTCGGTACCGGGCCGTATAAGCTGGTGAGCGCCAGCCCGACGAACTTCGTCTGGGATCGTGACGACAACTGGTGGGGTGCAGCAACAGGCTGGCACGCACTGCCAGAGCCGCTGCGCGTCATTTTCGCCATCACCGGTTCTGAGGAAAACAAAGCACTGCTGATGTCGGACAGCCAGCTTGACAGCTCGATGAATATCACACTGGGCGCGTTTGAGGCTATTCAGGCGCGTAACCCGAACGTTATTGCTTGGACGGACAGCCTGCCCTACGCTTGGGCCGACCCCTGCCCGCGTGAAATTTCCTTCAATACGGAAGTTGCGCCGTGGGATGATGCAAATCTGCGTAAAGCCATTAGCTTGATTATCAACCGCAACCAGATTGTGGAAGTGGCCTACGAAGGCACGACAACGCCTTCCAAGACACTGTTCGTCCAGTACGGCGGTATGGCACCTTACATTGACGCGATTGTCGCAGCCGGCATGGGCGCGAACCCCGATGGTGATGTCCCAGCCGCTCAGGCTTTGATTGAAGCCGCCGGTTACGCCAAGAACGGCGACGGTATCTATGAAAAAGACGGCGCGACATTGGCCGCCCCGATTGAAGTGAACCAGAACAGTATCGAATACGTCCGTACCGTCAATGTCGTGGTCGAACAACTACGCGCTGCCGGTGTCGACGCAACGGCTCAACCGCTGACGGAAACCACAGCGAATGACAACCGCGGCTTCGGTAACTTCGGTATTGCTTACAACTGGGACAACTGCGGTTCCGTCAACGAACCGTGGAACTCGATGAACCGCCTGAACACCAGCTTCTATGTACCGATTGGTGATCGTGCTTCGGGCAACAACCCGCGCTGGAACACCGAAGGCGCGAAGGCCTACAGCGCTATCGTCGATCAAATCGGCGTTCTGCCTTTGGGCGACCCGCAAATTCAGCCGTTGGTTCTCGAAGCGTACAAGTACATTTTCGACGAAACCCCGTTCATTCCGCTGGTACAGGCTTCGAAGTTGGTTCCGTTCGACACGACCTACTGGACGGGTTGGCCGACACAAACGAACAACTACAACCATCCTGCGACGTGGTGGAACAGCACCCATCAAATCATCCTCAACTTGCACAAGGCCGGTTCTTAGTAACTAACTAAGCAACCATAAGGGGCGGGAAATTCCCGCCCCTTGCCCTTACAAGCTATGCAGTTTAAAAGAGGATCCTCATGGGTGGTATAACAATTGGTTATTTTTTGAGGCGTTTGGCAATCTTTTTTTTGACGATTTGGATCGCGGCAACTGTGATCTGGCTTATTCCCCGGCTTGCCCCCGGTGACCCCATTACGGCTATGGTCGGGCGCATGATCCAACAGGGTGGCAGCGTCGAAAATTCCGCCGCGATTATTGAAGGTTGGCGTGAACGTTTCGGGCTGAACGACCCCCTTCCAGTACAGTACGTTCGTTACCTCGGCAATATTATCCGGTTCGACTTCGGTTACTCATTGGCTTATTTCCCCACGCCGGTCAGCCAAATTGTTGGTCAAGCGCTGCCGTGGACACTCGGCTTGTTACTTCTCGCGACCTCCATCACCTTTTTGCTCGGTAATTTCTTGGGCGCGTTGATGGCATGGCGTGGGACACCGCGATTAGCTAAACTTCTTATCCCCGTTGGCATGGTTTTTACATCACTGCCGTCGATTCTGGCAGCGATTTTTTTGCTCTACATTTTCGCATTTCTGCTCGATTGGTTCCCTCTCAGCGGCTCTTATGGGCGTGGGATGAAGCCGGGACTCACTCTGGAGTTCATTGGTAGTGTTATCCACCACGGTACGCTGCCAGCACTCGCCATTGTTATTGTGAGTTTTGGCTATTGGGCGCTGGGTATGCGCGGCATGATGATTACCGTCGAGGGTGAAGATTATATGCACCTCGCGCGTGCTAAAGGGCTGAACCCGTTTTATGTGCTTTACCGCTACATGGTACGCAACGCCATTTTGCCCCAAATTACGGCATTCGCGATCACACTGGGGACGCTCATCAGCGGGCAAGTGCTGGTAGAGTACATCTTCGTTTATCAAGGTATGGGCAGCGTCATCTTTACGGCGATCCGTAACCAAGATTTCGCGGTTATACAAGGCACTTCATTTTTCCTCATTGTGCTGACGGCGCTGGCTGTTTTAATCATCGACCTCGTTTATCCCTTGATCGATCCGCGTATTTCCCATGAAAGAAGCTAGCCATGACGACAACAAATACTAGTCCTGACAAGATGGTTGTACTGCCCACGCAAGCCCCTAAGGCAAAAACAATGGGGCGATTCAACCGTTGGGATACGCCGTGGCTGAATACCAAACTCATCACCGGGATTTCGATCATTACGGCTATTCTGCTGCTGGGCATCATTGGCCGTTTATTCTGGGATACGAACCTCGCGTTTACGGCGACTTCGCCCCTGAATTTACCCCCGCCCGGCTTCGTAAATTCACGCGGGCAAGCCGGGACATGGGAACATCCGCTCGGTACCGAGAACAGCGGACGCGATATGCTGGCGCTGATTATCGTCGGCGCACCCAACTCCTTCCTGATTGGTGTGATCGCCGCCGGTGTGGGCATGACGGTCGGCATCATCCTCGGCTTTTCAGCGGGGTTCATCGGCGGGCGGGTGGATGACTTTATCCGCATCATTTCGGATGTCACGATCACGATACCCACGCTGATGGTGCTGATCGTTATTCAATCAGTGCTCAAACAGATTGAACTCTCCACAATGGCGCTGCTGATCGCGCTGTTCGCATGGCCCCACCCTACCCGCTTGATCCGCGCACAGGTCTTGTCGATGCGGGAAAGCGGCTACGTGAAGATGGCACGGCTTTCGGGCGCGTCAACATTTTCGATCATGTTCCGCGAGATCATGCCAAACTTGATCCCGTACCTGTTCGCCAGCTTCATCGGCAACGCTACCGGCGCGATCCTCGCGGCTGTCGGCCTTGAAACGCTTGGCCTCGGCCCGCAGCGTGTCCCGACACTGGGCGGCACGATCTACTTCGCCATTGGCTCGGCGGCGCTGCTGCGTAATATGTGGTGGTGGTGGGGTTTCCCGACCCTGCTGCTGGCGCTCATGTTCATTGGCCTGCTGCTGACCAACCTGGGCTTTGACGAAATCGCTAACCCGCGCCTACGCCAATCATCGCAGTAAATGGAAGTGGGAAATGAATAAACACGAACAAGAGCGAAATCCTGTCCTGAAAGTACGCAATTTGCGTGTGTATTACGAAACGCCAAAGGGCGATGTGCTGGCGGTTGACGGCATCGACTTTAATCTTTATGAAGGCGAGACGCTGGGACTCGTAGGCGAATCCGGCTGCGGCAAATCAACCGCCGCGATGGGCATCTTACAACTGGTTACGCCGCCGGGGCGCATCGTGGATGGCGAGGTGATGCTTGAGGGCGAAAACCTCCTCGGACTGCCCGATAAGGAACTGCGGGCGATGCGCTGGGTGAAACTGGCACTGATCCCGCAAGGGGCGATGAACTCACTCAACCCGACGATGAAGGTGAGTGACCAGATCGCCGATGTGATCCTCGCGCATGAGAAAAAGTATGACCGCAAACGCCTCAAGCCGCGCATTTTAGAACTGCTGTCGCTGGTCGGGCTGCCGGGGCGCGTCTATGAACTGTACCCGCACGAGTTAAGCGGCGGTATGAAGCAGCGCGTTTGTATCGCGATGGCGATTGCGTTGAACCCAACGGTTATCGTTGCCGACGAGTCGACCAGTGCGCTTGACGTGGTGGTGCAGCGGGTCGTAGCACAAACGATGCTGCGGGTTAAAGAAGCGCTGGGTGTCTCGATGATTATGATCGGTCATGACATGGGGCTGATGGCTCAAATGGTAGACCGTATCGCCGTGATGTACGCGGGGAAAATCGTCGAAATCGCCCCGGTGAAGGATATGTTTACTGACCCGAAGCATCCTTACTCCGAATTGTTGATCGACTCGGTACCCTCACTCAAGGAACGCAAGCCGCTCAAAATCACCGAGGGCATTACCCATGACCCCCGTAACCCACCCCCCGGCTGCATCTTTCAACTGCGCTGCCCGTTCGTCATGGATGTTTGCCGACGAGACGCGCCACCGATGCAGGAAGTGAAACCTGACCAACTGGTCGCCTGCCACCTCTATCAAGTTCATGAAGATGGGAGCTACATCGATGTCAGAGATGTTGTTGGAAATCCGTAACGCTTCCAAAGTTTATAAGCAGCGTGGGGTTGGCGGGGTGAAGCGCGAAGTCGTGGCTTTGCAGGACTTCAACCTGAATATCGCCAAGAAAAAACCGTCTATCATCACCATCGCGGGGGAAAGCGGCAGCGGTAAAACCACGCTGGCGCAGTTGGTTCTCGGTTTTACGCACCCCACGTCCGGCCAAATCATCTTCGATGGTCAGGATATGGCGACGGCTGATGCCCGGCAAATGAAAGCCTACCGGCATCAAGTCCAAGCCGTTTTCCAAGACCCATTCGGTGTGTATAACCCGTTTTACCGGATCGAGCATGTCTTCAACACGGTCATCAATAACTTCAAACTTGCCAACAAACCGGAGGCGCGGCGTGCGCTGGTTGAGAAGGCGCTGAATATCGTTGGTTTGCACGGGGAAGATGTGCTGCGAAAGTATCCTCACCAGTTGAGCGGTGGGCAGCGGCAGCGCATTATGATGGCACGGGCTTACATGATTAGCCCGAAACTGATCGTGGCTGACGAGCCGGTTTCGATGGTGGATGCGTCGCTGCGGGCTTCGATTCTGGATGTCATGGTACGGCTGAAAGAAGACAACGGTATCTCTTTCCTATACATCACCCACGACCTCAGCACGGCCTACCAGATTGGCGACCAGATTTATGTGTTGTATCAAGGGACGACGGCTGAAAAAGGCAGCACGATTAATGTGATTGACCAGCCGCGTCATCCATACGTGCAACTGCTGGTTGATTCGGTGCCGGTGCCTGACCCTGATATTAAGTGGGAGGGGGAAATTAACCTGCCACCAGAGGAAGAAATGCGGAGTTCGGTTCACAGTGGATGTCGCTTCTACCCGCGCTGTCCGTCGCGGATGGAACGCTGCCTTACGGCTCAACCGCCGCTTTATAAAATTGATGCGATTGACCATGAAGCATCATGCTATCTGTATGATGAAAATGGTGTCGCCGCTGCTACCCGCCAGCCCTAACGGTAAACGCGCAGCAGCTTTTTACGGATCAATCATTACGGCTATTCATTTAACCCCTATTGGGAGTATTCATCTTGCTTCATAAAATACGCTGGACACCTCAAAAGATCGCTCAACGCATTCAACTTATCCTGCCGCTGGTTTATAAGCAGCGACATCCGATGGATGCTTTTCGCTACAAAACCCTGTCGAGTCCGCAAGACACGCCACCAACCGGCACCGATGTTGATGACAGCGGGTGGGAAACGATTGCACCGAATACGTACTGGGGGACGTGGAAAACGAATTTCGTACTGCGTTCTCATTTTGAGGTGCCGGACGACTGGGGAAATGCTGACCCGATTGCCCTATTCTTTCCATTGGGGGAAGCGGGCGATTTTAGCCATCCAGAAGCCTTAGCGTATATTGATGGGCAGCCGTATGCCTCGGCAGACCGGCATCATCACGAAATCGCCCTACCCCCTGAATGGCAAGATGGACAGCGACACACAATCGCCCTACACGGTTGGACGGGGCTGGGTGGCTGGAGAGGCTATGACCCGAACACCAAACTCTACATGAAGGAATGCGCGGTGGTGCAGATTGATGTGCCAACGCGGGAATTCGTCGCGGCTGCCCGTGTATCGCTGGAAGTGGCGGCACAGCTTGAGGACAGTGATCCGGTGAAGGGTCGGTTGTATAACGCGCTGGACGCGGCGTTTACCGCGCTGGACAGCCGTGACCCGCTCGGTACAGCGGCCTTTTACGACAGCGTGCCGAACGCCTTAGCCATCCTCAAAGAAGGGGTTGCCAAAGCCGGTGCGCCGATGGATGTGGACGTGATCGGTGTTGGTCACGCGCATATCGATGTGGCGTGGCTGTGGACGCTGGGCCAAACCGTGCGCAAATCCGGTCGTACGTTCAGCAATGTACTGCGGTTGATGGAGCAGTTCCCCGATTATAAATTCTCGCAAAGTCAGGCACAGCTTTACCAATACACCGAACAGAATTACCCTGAAATCTTCGAGCAGATCAAACAGCGTGTGAGTGAGGGACGCTGGGAAGTGATGGGCGGCACATGGGTGGAGCCGGATTGTAACGCGATTGGCGCGGAGGCGTTCGCGCGTCAATTCCTGCTGGGGCGTAATTACTTCCGCAAACATTTTGGGGATGTGGATACGCCGGTGCTGTGGCTGCCGGATACGTTTGGTTATAGCTGGGCAATCCCCCAACTGATTAAAGAGGCGGGGATGAAGTATTTCATCACGCACAAGATGAGCTGGAACCAGTACAACCACATGCCTGACCAAATTTTGTGGTGGCAAGGGTTAGACGGCACACGGGTACTGACGCACTTCCTGACCACGCCCGCCGGTGATGAATACCTGCCCCACGCGACGACGTATAACGGCATGGCTTCGGCAAAGGAAATTTTCGGTACGTGGCGTAACTTCCGGCAGAAGGCGACGCACAGCGAATTGATTACGGCATACGGTTACGGAGATGGCGGTGGTGGCCCGACCCGCGAAATGATCGAAAATATCGAACTGCTGAATAACCATCCCGGTGCGCCGCGCGTGCGTACCGGTACGATTGATGAGTTTATGACGCGGATTGATGAGGAAATCGCCGATCAACTGCCCGTGTGGAATGGCGAGTTCTATTTTGAGTATCACCGTGGCACGTATACCAGCCAAGCACGCAATAAGCGAAACAACCGTAAGAGCGAAATCCTGCTGCACGACGGCGAGTTCTTAGCGGCGTGGGCAAGCCTGTTAACCGGCGCGGTTTATCCAGCGGAGACCATCGCGAAGGCGTGGGAATTGATTTGCCTCAACCAATTCCACGACATCCTGCCGGGGTCGTCGATTGGCGAGGTGTATGAGGACAGTGATCGTGATTACGCGGTTATCCGTGAATTGGGCGAACAGGTGTTGGATGGCGCTATTGCGTCATTAGCGGCTGCCCTGCCCCCCAACAGCAGTATTCTGGCCGCGAACCCGACTTCGTTCGGTGGGCGGCAAATTGGCTTGCTGACGGATAGCTTAAGCGACAACACGCATCTGGTGGATGCACAGGGAAACACGCTGGTTACGCAAGCGGTCGCCAACGGTACGCTGGTGGAGATCAACAACCTCGAACCTTACAGCTTACAAGGATTAAGCGAGGCCAGCGGACAACCGAGCGCGACTGACACGGGGTTATCCGTCAATCAGACTAGTAATGGTGTCGTGCTTGAGAATGCGCTCATCCGTGTCGAACTGGATGCGGCTGGCGACATCACCCGCATCTACGACAAGCAGGCCGACCGCGAAGTGCTGCTGCCGGATACCCGCGCGAATGCCCTGCTGGCGTTTGAAGACCGCCCGATGAACTATGATGCTTGGGACATCGACATTTTCTACGAAGACCGCACCGAGAAGATTGAGGGTGTGGAAAGCATCACGGTTTTGGAGCAAGGGCCGTTACGCGCGGTGGTTGAAATCAAACGGGTGTACCGCAGCAGCCGGATTCACCAGAAGATCGCCCTTTACCACGATAGCAAGCGTATCGACTTCGACACGTGGGTTGATTGGCATGAACAGCACACGCTTTTAAAGGCGGCATTCCCGGTGAAGGTCATGAGTCCGTTGGCGACCTTCGACGTACAGTGGGGCAACGTGGAACGCTCAACGCACCGGAATACGTCGTGGGATATGGCGCGGTTTGAAACCTGCGCGCATAAGTGGGCGGATTTGAGCGAGGGTAATTATGGGGTGGCGCTGCTGAATGATTGCAAATATGGCTACGATATTCGTGACCATGTGATGCGGTTGACCCTGCTTAAGAGCGCGACCAGCCCCGACCCGAACGCGGATCAAGGTGAACACTTGATGGTCTACAGCTTACTTCCGCATGAAGGCGACTGGCGTGATGAGGTGGTGCAGGAAGCCTACGCGCTCAACGACCCGCTTATCCTGCGGCGTGTGAGCGGCGGGACGGGGGCTGCACAAGCGTCTGCCTCGCTGGTTTCGTTGAACGTCGATTGGGCGGTGATTGAGACGGTGAAGCAAGCGGAGGACGGCAACGGGATTATCGTGCGGCTTTACGAGAACCAACGGAACCGTGGCAAGATTACGCTTACGTTCGGTTTCAACGTGGGTGCGGCCATTCACACCAATTTGCTTGAAGAGGAAAAACAACCGTTGGCGGTGCAGGACAATCAGATTCAGATCGAGATTGCGCCCTACCAGATTGTGACGCTGCGGGTGATACCGGCAGTGTAGGGTTCTTCTGAGGATGAAGTAAGGGTGGGAAACTTTACCCACCCTAACCCCCATTGAGGTTTTACGAATGTGGCGCGTAGCCGGTGGCCGGTTTTTCAACCGTGCCTCGCAGTACCCCTTGTAAGGTTTCGAACGGGCAGCTTACGGCTTCCGCCAATT
Organism: Chloroflexota bacterium; assembly: GCA_020161935.1. GTDB lineage: Bacteria > Chloroflexota > Anaerolineae > Aggregatilineales > Phototrophicaceae > CFX2. Next base: position 276,297 of record JAIUNI010000006.1, on the reverse strand, counting down.
CACTCAGCAAATCGGCATGAAGTTCGGATTCGGGCAGGATGCCGTCGAGGATGCCATCCACGAGTTCGATTTCCATGTCGAGCGATTGGGCGAAATTGACACGGCTCATCTCCTGATTTTGCAAGCAGTTCTGCAAATAGAGGCCGAGCGACTTCGGGCCGTTGGTGATACGGGCGGGGCGTGTTTGTTCGGCACGTTCGCGAACGGCCTTTAAAACGTTGAGTTTAATCTTTTCAGTTGCGTTGACCATGCTACCGGACTCCTATAAGCATGAACCAATGGGATTGAAACTTTAGAAACAACACCGTTAGTCATCCATCCGGTGACGCAAATTCTTACGCACACGGCAAATCAACTGCGAAATGGATTGTACTTTCAGATTCGGATAGCGCTGTGCCAGTTCTTCCGGCTTCTCGTCCATAATCAGGCGGCGCACCACAATTTCGCGGTCGCGCGGGCTGAGTTCGGAAAGCAGTTGGTCAAGCTGGGTCATTTGTTGGCGGATTTGAACCTGATTTTCAACATCGTTGATGGCTAATCCCTGCGTTTGCAGGAAGTAGTCAAGGGCATTTGGTGATTGTGTTTCTTCAAGCGCGTCGAATGAAATATTTTGTTTATTTTTGCGCCAGTAATTGCGAACGTGGTTGAGGGCGATAACCCGCAGCCAATTGTAAAATTTACCGTCGCCATCACAGACGAACTCGTGGATTTTCTCTACGGCGGTCAGCCACGTTTCTTGCAGAATATCGTCAGCGAGTTCGGCAGAAAGATCACGCTTACGCAAAGACATATTGATGTCGTAGGCAAGAGTGGCTGTATAATTTTCGAAGATATGCTCCCACATGCGTGAATCCATTCGCTTGAGCTTATCAACAATCTTCTTCTCACTCACTAGCACGGGGGTGCGTCCTGACATATCTAACATGGTACAACACTCCGATACTTAATCAACTAATGTCGCCTGCGCTGACTTTATTGTCAAAATGATTGCTGTGGCGTGCAATGAAGTGCAACGACTATGTGTGATCTATAAACTTTAACTGTTTTACTTTTTTCACACAATACCCCTAGCATAAGTTCATTTGGGGAGGGTGTTTACCCCGCACAATTGGGGGGACATCATTTTAGAAAGTTATTTTCTCCCTCGAACGTCACTAGTACTCTGGTATTGTTATCTGTTTCAGACCATATTATGCTTGACCAATCAAGTACGAGAGAGGTAGTTATGAGCTTTTGGAGCGATAACCGATTTGTCGTTACCGGTGGTGCTGGCTTTTTGGGGTCGGCAGTTGTTCGTACCCTACAGAATAAAGGTGCGGAAAATATCTATGTTCCGCGCAGCAAAGATTACGATTTACGGGAACATGACGCGACGCTGGCGCTGCTCAACGACCATAAGCCGGACGTGATTATTCATATGGCGGCTGTGGTGGGCGGCATCGGGGCGAACCGTGCGCGACCTGCGGAGTTTTTCTATGACAACCTGATGATGGGGTCACAACTTCTCCATGAGGCGTGGCAAGCCGGTGTCAAGAAGTTCGTGAGCATCGGGACGGTATGCGCCTACCCCAAGTTCACGCCGATCCCCTTCCATGAGGAATCGCTGTGGGATGGTTACCCTGAAGAAACGAACGCGCCCTACGGGTTGGCGAAGAAGATGCTACTGGTACAAGGACAAGCCTACCGCCAGCAATACGGCTTCGAGTCGGTGTATTTGCTGCCGACCAATCTCTATGGGCCGGGGGATAATTTCGACCTCGAAACCTCGCATGTGATCCCGGCGCTGATCCGCAAGTGTTTGGAGGCTAAGACACGCGGCGATAAACAGATGATCGCGTGGGGAACCGGTTCGCCAACGCGCGAGTTCCTGTACGTGGACGACGCGGCGGAAGGCATTACGCTGGCAGCCGAACGCTACAATAAGCCTGACCCGATCAACCTCGGTTCGGGAATGGAAATTAGCATCAAGAACCTGACGGAATTGATCGCCGAAATGACCGGCTTTAACGGCGAGATTGTGTGGGACAGCAGCAAGCCGGACGGACAGCCACGGCGAGCGCTGGATACCAGCCGCGCCGAGAACGAGTTTGGCTTCAAGGCCAGCACGCAGTTCCGCGATGGCATCCGTACTACGGTCGAGTGGTATCTCTCGACGCTGGGCGAGCCAATCGCCTAGTTATGGGACGTGTGTACGTTGGTATCGTGACCTATAACAGCGCTGAGGATTTACCCGCGTGTTTTGCCGCGCTGGCGGCGCAAACGTATGCCGATGTGCAGGTGGTCGTTTTAGATAATGCTTCGGTGGATGCGTCGGTGGTGTGGGTGCGGGAAAATGCGCCCAAAACCCGGCTTATCCTCAACCGCGAGAATGTGGGCTTCGGGCGGGCGCACAACCAGATTGTGACAGCTTGCCAGCTCAATGCAGGCGATTTTTATCTGACGCTGAACCCTGACGCAACGCTGATGCCGGACTATATCAGCGAACTGGTGCGGGTGATGAATGAGACCGGCGCGGGTTGGGCGGGCGGCAAAATCCTGCATAAGGACGAGAACCAGCAGCCAACAGGCATCCTGTACAGCGCGGGGCAAGGTATCCGGCGGGATGGTTACGTGCTGAACGTTGGCGAGGCGATGCCGGACGCTCCCCTATTCAACCAGTCGCGCGAGGTGTTCGTGGTCACGGGTGCGGCGCTCATGATCCGTGCCGAGGCCATACAAGCGATTGCGCCGAACGGTGAATTGTTTGACGAGCAGATGTTCCTGTACGGCGAGGATATTGACGTGGGCTGGCGGGCGCGGCGGCAAGGCTGGCGCTGCTGGTACGTGCCAACGGCGGTGGCTTATCATCGCGGGGGTCGGCTGAACGCGGCGCGGCGGGGGCAAGCGCTGGGGAACACGTATCTTTCGGTGTTGAAGAATGCTTACTGGTTCGACCTGCTCACCTACAATCTCCCCCTTATTTTGATGAACCTTATCGCCCGTACCCTGCTCTCGCCGCGCATTGGCTGGGCGCTGATGCGGCAGCTCGGACGGAACGCGGTCGGGGCGCTGCGGAAGCGGCAGCCTCCGAAGATCAGCCGAGCAGAGATGCTACGGTGGTATGCTTGGACGAGCGAGCAACCGACCACGCAAGCGCTGGGCATGATGGCACGGGTGCGCGGGTATATGAGCCGGACACGACACAAGGCGGTTTTAGGAGCCATCCATGACAGCCGCTGAACCGCTGGTTTCGATCATCACCCCTTCCTACAATCAGGCTGCTTATATCGAGCAGACTATTTTGAGCATACGCGAGCAGGATTACCCGAACATCGAGCATATCGTGATCGACGGCGGCTCGACGGACGGCACACAGGATATCCTGCGGCGGTATGAAGACCGGCTGGCGTGGGTGTCGGAAAAAGATCACGGGCAGACGGACGCGATCAACAAGGGTTTCCGCAAGGCTACGGGCGAGATTATGGCGTGGCTGAACTCGGACGATGTGTACATGCCGGGGGCGGTGCGGACGGTGGTTGGGCATTTCCAACAGCACCCTGAGGACTCGTTCGTTTATGGGGATGTGATGGCAGTAGACGAGCATGAGACACCTTACGGGTTACGGTCGCACATCCGGCAGGGCGACCACGGGGAACTGGTGAACGGTGTGAACTTTATCGTGCAGCCGGGGACGTTCTGGCGACGGCGTGTGTGGGAGACAATGGGCGAACTTGACCAATCGCTGCACTACATGATGGACTACGAGTACTGGATGCGGGTTTCGGCGGATTACCCGATTCGCTACCTGCCGGTGACGCTGGCGAAGGAACGGATGTATCCGGCGGCTAAGACGTTCAAGGGCGCGGTACCGCGAATGGAGGAGATGGAAGCCGTGGCGCTGCGGCACGGTGGGAACGGCATCCCTTACAACTATCGGGCGGAGGCAGCGGCGAATTACGGGCTGCGCGGGCTACAACGGCTGCGAGCAGGCGAGTGGTCAGCGGCGAAGGCGGACTTCGGGCAGATTACGCGGATACGCCCTCCCCTGCTGACGTTCCTCCGGTACTTCGGGGCGATGACGATCTTGGGGCCAGAGTCGATTTCGAGCATCTGGCTGCGGAAGAGCCGGAAGATTTAACCGCAGAGGCGCAGAGATTTTTAACACAAAGGCTCAATGGCACAGAGAAATTACAGTGGGATAAACCGCCAAGTCGCCAAGTTCGCCAAGATCAAGGCGCAGAAGATTTAACCGCAGAGACGCAGAGGAAGCCAGAGATAATACAAAACCAAAGGCGCGGAGATTTTTAACACAAAGGCTCAATGGCACAGAGGCACAGAGAAATTACAGTGGGATTAACCGCCAAGTCGCCAAGTTCGCCAAGATCAAGGCGCAGAAGATTTAACCGCAGAGACGCAGAGATAAGCAGAGATAATACAAAACCAAAGACGCGGAGATTTTTAACACAAAGGCTCAATGGCACAGGGACACAGAGAAAAGACAGAGGGATAAACCGCCAAGTCGCCAAGTACGCCAAGATTAAGGCGGAGAAGATTGAACCACAGAGACGCAGAGATAAGCAGAGATAATACAAAACCAAAGACGCGGAGATTTTTAACACAAAGGTTCAATGGCACAGAGGCACAGAGAAATTACAGCGGGATAAACCGCCAAGTCGCCAAGTACGCCAAGATCAAGGCGCAGAAGATCTAACCGCAGAGATGCAGAGGAAGCCAGAGATAATACAAAACCAAAGGCGCGGAGATTTTTAACACAAAGGCTCAATGGCACAGGGGCACAGAGAAATTACAGTGGGGTAAACCGCCAAGTCGCCAAGATCAAGGCGCAGAAGATCTAACCGCAGAGACGCAGAGAATACGAATCGCCAAGAGGCCAAGATTAAAGAGCGCGCCAAGGATTTTTGACCCAGACGCATAGAAGCACTTCAAATAAAGTAATACGACTACAAACCCCCTCCGTCGCTAGCGCGACACCTCCCCCGCAGGCGAGGGAGGCAAATTCTTCAGACATAATTTCACAACATTACCGGGAACTCGTTAGAACTTAGAAATCAGAACGTCAAATTAGATTACGATTATTGTTACGATGATTCGTAAAATTCTTCAAATTCGTCGGATTCAGAAGCAGAATTTCCGCAAAAACCACAAATGCAAATGTTGAAAATATTGCAGTTGTTGCAACTGTGATTCTCATCATTCTCAACTTTTGAGGGAGAATGATGCTGTTGATGTTGTTGTGACAACCCCCTTTTATGTCGCAAATGTCGTCATTGTCGTCACTGTCGCAGTTGTCAGGTCATCTTTTGTGGCGGCGGCGGCGGCGGTGGAGCGCCAATTGAGCAGTCACCTATTCGTCCAAAATGCGAAATATGCGGCAAAAGCAGCAAATGCGACAATTTTAGAATGCATTCGCAGCTTTAGACGTGCTGGTCGAATAAGATGGTGTTGCCGTCGGGATCGGTAATGATGAAGCTGGCAGGGCCGGTGGTGGTTTCGTCGGCTTCGGTGGCGAAGGTGATGCCCTGCCCTTTCAGTTCACGCTGAAGGTCGCGCACGTCAGTGAAGGATGGGAGCGTGTTGGTGTTTTGATCCCAACCGGGGTTGAAGGTCAGAATGTTATTCGGGAACATGCCCTGAAAGAGGCCGATGACGTGTTCACCATTTTTCATGACGAGCCAATTCTGAGCTTGATTGCCGCCAAAGACGGTGAAGCCGAGCTTCTCGTAGAAGACTTTTGATGCCGCAATATCTTTGACGGCTAGACTGATGGAAAATGCGCCGACGTTCATGATTGCCCCTTTTGCTTTTAAGTCCGAGTTAAAGGCGGAATGCTACCCTAACCACTACCAAGCCAATGGTGGTGGTTACAAAGTAAGTGGTATGTGTGAAGCGGTGGCGCGGACGAGATGTATCTCGTCCCTACAATGTGAATCAATTATGTATTTGAAAGTACAAGCATCACTTACCATATGACCAAGTAGGACTACATTAAGTGGTGGAGCGTTCATTCGACCCCACCCCACGACGGTACGTTCGCAGGCTCACCCCACCCCAACCCCTCCCCGAATACAGGGAGGGGCTTTAGAGACCGTAATAGCTCACATTTGCGGGGGAAAAGATAAATTCTGTTTCCACCGTTTCGTGGGGTGCTATCTCTAACCCCTACCAATCTAATTTTAGAACAAAAAGGCTATCTTGTAAAGCGATTTTGGTTCGAAAATACAAACTTTTCAATCACAAGCTGCCATAAAACTGTTTTGAACACTTTATGTACTACTTATGTTCAACTTATGTTCATATCATGTATCGGTTTTATAAATTAGACTGTCAGCAATTTACATATTTACTGTATTTTGAGGTGTATTATGCGTAAGTTGATGGGGCTTTTAGTGGTTGTTGTTTTGATGATGTCGATTTTTGCACCGGTTTCGGCAGCAGGGACGGCAACGGGCTATGTGGTACATGGCATTCCCGGTTTGGTGGTTGATGTTTACGTGGACGGCAATTTATTCGTTGAAGATTTCAAGCCGGATACGATTGCTGGCCCGCTGGTCGGCCCTGCCGGTCAATCGGGCTATATTGTGATCGTTCCAGCGAATGGCGACCCCGCGAAGCCCGCGCTGGCGGCGACGGTGAGCTTTAATGCCGGGGCGAACGTGGCGATTGTGGCGCATTTGACCGAAGCGGGCGCACCGACCCTTTCCATTTTCGATAATGATTTCTCGAAAACCGGCGCAGGACAAACGCGCTTGATCGTGCGGCATACGGCGGCGGCTCCGGCGGTGGATGCGCTGTTCTTCCCCGGTACTGCGAATGAGCTGCGCGTTGGGCCGCTGGCGAACGGTCAGCAGACGGCGGCGGGTTTACCGGCAGGCAGTTACACGGCGGCGCTGGTTCCGACCGGCACCTCCACAGCGGCTTATGGGCCGTTTAGCGCTCGGCTGGGCGCGGGCAAGGTGTATGTGGCGTACGCGGTGGGTTCTTTGTCGGGCGGCACTTTTAAGATGCTGACGCAGGAGATCAATGTCGGCGAGTAAAGCTGACCCATTATAGATAGGGATTTGTAACGAAGGGCGCGGCGAGACTGCGCCCTTTTTGATTTGTGGGGGAAAGCAAACCCCCTCCGTCGCTGACGCGACACCTCCCCCGCAAGCGAGGGAGGGAATACGTTTGTGAAGTAAAGGGCGAGTACGAAGGTGAGGCGCGGACGCGCTGTCTCGCGTCCCTACGGTGGGGAGTGTGGCGGGGTGGAATGGGCGAAGCGGGGTGTGGCGTAAAAGCAGATCTCGTAAACGGTGGCGGGAACACGTTTGTGAAGTAAAGGGCAAGTACGAAGGTGAGGCGCGGACGCGCTGTCTCGCGTCCCTACGAACGTGGTGATGCTTGTGGCTGGTGACGCGGCGGAGGCACGCCTCCGCCCTACAACATATGGTTGCAGCAGGTTATTAAATAGATTAACTTGGTGCATGTAGGACAGCAAGATATTGTCCTTAGGATGAGGTGATGGAATATTCATAAAAGAGGTGCCCTATAGACACCTCTTTAATGTTCTTGATGATCATTACCTCTTAGGAACAAAGACCGTTACGGTGCCCGTACAAGCACCATTTTTAGTATCTGTAGCCCTAAATGCTACGGTGTAGATACGTCCATTACCTTTTGGATCACGCTCAGCACGCAGCCATGCCGTTTTGCTGCCTACTCCTAATGTATCCGGCGAACGGTCACCACGGAACAGATTGCGGTCAGATTCGTTTTGCGTGATGCCAGTGATGGTTATGTTTATTGGGTCATGATTTGCATCGGTTACGCCGCGGATCTGTACCGGTATGAACAAAATACCAATAGGCGGCCAAATGTAACGAATTGTTGGACGCGCACCTGAGCAATCCGGTGGGAAATTGGCTGCAACTGCTTGCACATCAATCGTTACCAAAGCGGTATCACACAGTTTATTCGAGTCGCAAATCTGATATGTAAAGCTATCAATGCCGCTGAAGGTGCTATTCGGCGTATAGGTAAAGCTACCATTGGCATTGTTGAAAAGGTTACCATTTGCCGGATTGGTTAACAGGCTCAATGTATTGACTTCAAGATTACCGTCAGCATCGCTGTCGTTCGAAACGACGTTGATCACGACAGATGTACCTGCAGGTGTTGTGGCGTTGTCATCATTGGCGACCGGTGGTGTGCCGGGAGATTTAATTTCGACCGTGACGGTTGCCGTATCGCACAGAGAGCCCGTATCGCACACCTGATAGGTAAAGGTATCCGTGCCTACATAAGTCGCATCTGGCACATAGAGGACAAAGTCATTGAGTTTGGATGCGGTTCCGTAAACTGCGTTGGTGACAATGCTGATGCTATTAAGGTCCAGATTGCCATTAGCATCTGTATCATTCCCTAAGACATCAATTCCAATATCAAATTTGGGGATTGTGTCGTCATGGTCATCATTTGCAACGGGTGGCACGTTGATACCACGCACCTCAATCGTAATTGTGGCGGTGGCACAAAGGCTTGTTAAATCGCATATCTGGTACTGTAACACCTCAACCCCGGTGTAACCCGGATACGGGATATAGCGATAGATGTCGCCCATTTTCGTCAATGTTCCAAGTGATGGCGTGGTGATAATAGCCAAGGTATTCAGGTCAAGGTCGCCGTCAACATCCGACACACTATCGATCAAACCAATGTCCACACCATTTTCATCAGCCAACGCGCGAATATCGTTTGCTACAGGAGGATGATAGACACGGTAGACCTCGATTGATACGACGGCACTGTCGCACTGATTATTGTAATAACATATCTCATAGGTATATTCATCAAAGCCTTCAAAGCCATCGTTTGGCCTATAGCCTATAAAGCCGGGTGATTGTGTATATGCGGTGCCATTTGAGGGATCAACTGAGATACGCAGACTATCGAGGTTCAGCTCAAGATCGTTATAGGTATCATTCGCTAAGACAAAAATTGACACACCGACACCGATTTCAGTTCGTGCCGAGTCATCAAGCGCAACTGGACCATTAACCGGTGTTGGCGGTATGATCCTATCGACCTGAATAGTCACGGTAGCTGTATCGCACAGGTTCCCATTGTCGCAGAGCTGATAGACAAAGTTATCCGTTCCAGAAAAGCCTGCATTTGGAGTGTACGTGAAGTATTCAATACCCGTATTGCCGGCTGTCCCGTTGAAGGGACCTGAAATAACGCTAAAGCTGTACTCGGCACGATGCGTATAAAAATCAGTCACGTCAGGATCGCTGTCGTTTGTGTACACCGGAATAAAGACGGCTACCCCTGAAGTTGTGCTGCCATTATCGTCGTTGGCAACGGGCGCACGATTGGGTGTACCAACTGTAAGTGCCACCGAACCAATACTGCATAAATTCGTAGTGTCACAAACTTGATAGGTAAACGCATCTTGGCCGCTAAAACCGTTATTCGGTGTATACACGAATGTTCCGTTGTTGTTATTGACGAGCGAACCATTCGATGGATTAGAAGCTGCTGTTACACTGGCGGGATTGATGTTGCCATCTGTGTCGCTATCGTTTAGTAGAACATCGACGGTAACAGGTGTCTGATAAGGTGTAAAAGCCGAGTCGCCTGCAGCAAACGGTGCTACCGGATCACTCACCCGCTGACCGGTAGAACAGTTAAATGAGAATGTTTCGCTATCCAAATCTGCAATTTCGGGCAGTGTTCCCAACCGTACTGTCACCGTCAAAATAGATCCTGCAGCAGTGTTGGGCGGCGCGAAATATTGATAAACTTTGGTGCTGGTTCCCGCACCAGAGGTCGGATAGACATTATCGCTAATTCCTGAGAGAGAGTTAGAAATCCAGCGATCAGGCAAGCCATCGACCGTGAATGTAACCGCCAAACGGCCTTCGGAACTGCCATTCGGGCTATCACACACGGGTACACTGACGACAACGCTGTCAATGGTGTTTGACTGTGCGACCACAGAACCAAATACCTGTAATACAGTGGTCATGAACAGGAAACAAAAAGCTATTATTCTCCAACGTAACATCTTAATAATACTCCTGTCAAATAAAGTAGTCCCCCAATGTTACAAGGTATAACAAAATGCCTTGCGAATAACTAACGCCCGAAAAGAGGTAGCATACCCTGTTTGAATCTTTTTTGGGGTGCGGTAACATCTGCGGCGTGATGCGCTCAAAGCTGCCTATTTCACGGAGATGCTATGCCCAACTTGCGACAAAAAATTCTTATTCTGTATCTGGCGGATTCGGCGCTGGACAGCCGCGTGATCGGTTGGACGATTTATGACGGCACGGGGAAAAACAACCATACGACAGGCGACAGCGATAAGCCGCCGTATGCAACGGGGATGGACGCACTGCGGGCGGGCTGGCGAGTGATCCAGTTCCCGCAGTTGATACCGCCCTACCCCGGCGACGAATTTAGCACCTCTTTTAACAAACATGAATTTATTTTTGAACAGTTGGAGGAAGCGCATGGCTGACCAAAAATATTTGCTGAACTCCGAACAGATGGCTTCATTTGTATCGCGGGGTTTCCTGCGGTTTGACGAGTTGATCCCGAAGGGCGTGAACGAACGGGCGATGCGCGAAATTGACGCGGGTGTGACGGCAGCGGCGGCGGGAACGCCCCTTTCGCAGTGCTACCCTGCCCCATCGACGCTGGGCGAAATCCTGCGGTCGCCGGAGATCGAGGGGATTATTTACAGTCTGGTCGGGCCGGATCCGCTGTTCGACCATCAGGCGGTGCATGTGCGCGAACCGAATGAGGACTCGGCGCAGCATATGCACGGCGATTCGACGATTGATATTCGGATGCATTTTGACATCCAACTGATGTACTTCCCGCACGATGTACCGCTGGAAATGGGCGGGACGCTGCTGGTTCCGGGCAGCCAATACCGGCGGATTAATGAGATGGACATCGCGCGGTATCAGAACATCGTCGGGCAGATTTCGATGGTGTGCAAGGCGGGGACGATTCTGGTGCTGCATCACGGCATCTGGCACTGCGGGCGGCGCAACCTGAGCGACCAGCGGCGGTATATGTTCAAGGTGCGGTTAAACCCGGCGGTGCGGCAGATGCGGTTGTGGAACACGAGCGATTTGGACGCGAACGTGGGCAAGCACACGCCGATCTTCGCGAAGGAAACGCCGAAGGACGGTATTCAGGCGATCCTGAGCAGCTATGAGCCGTGGTTCGAGGAAGGCACGAAGCGGCTGGAAATCCTGAACCGGATTAAGATGTGGCGCTTCTTGACGGGTGATGAGAATTTTGACGCGCATTACTGGCTGACGCGGCTGGAGAATATGCCGGAAAACCGAGTCAGTGCGTAAGGCGGATGCAAAGGAGAATACAAAACGCAAAGGCGCTAAGAAGCAAAGACGCAAAGATCTTTAACACAAAGACTCAATGGCTCAATGGCACAGAGGAAAGACGGAGAAGATTTAACCGCCAAGTCGCCAAGTACGCCAAGATTAAGGCAGAGATTTTTAACACAAAGGCTCAATGGCACAGAGGCGCAGAGAAGATGAGTAAAGGCGATTACAAAACGCAAAGGCGCTAAGTGGCAAAGGAAAAACGGAGCCATTGAACCGCAGAGACGCAGAGGAAAGGCGGAGAAGATTTAACCGCCAAGTCGCCAAGTACGCCAAGATTAAGGCAGCGTTTTTTAACACAATGGCTCAATGGCACAATGGCGCAGAGAAGATGAGAAAAGGCGAATGCAAAACGCAAAAACGCTAAGTGGCAAAGGAAAAACGCAGCCATTGAACCGCAGAGACGCAGAGAAAGATGAAAAAAGGCGAATGCAAAACGCAAAGGCGCTAAGAAGCAAAGGCGCAAAGATCTTTAACACAAAGGCTCAATGGCTCAATGGCGCAGAGAAGATGAGTAAAGGCGATTACAAAACGCAAAGGCGCTAAGTGGCAAAGGAAAAACGCAGCCATTGAACCGCAGAGACGCAGAGAAAAGGCGGAGAAGATTTAACCGCCAAGTACGCCAAGAGAAGACATAAGAATTCACCACAGAGGCACAGAGAAAGTCCATGTGGCTGGTCAGGTGTAAATATAGTTTATTGTGAAAATTTTAAGCGGGAGTGGATGGGATGAGCAAGGAAGCGAGCAAACAGCGCATCAAGTGGTACCGATCCCCGATTGCGGCGGAAGAACTGGCGCAGTTGAACCGGCGAAGTGATTGGAAGGGTCTGCTGCAAAGTGTGGGATACCTCGGTTTGCTGGTACTCACGGGCGGGCTGGCGTGGTATGCCGTCGGGCGCATCCATCCACTGGGCGTGCTGGCACTGCTGTTCCTGCACGGCACGTTTTACGCCTTTCTGGTGAACGGCTTCCATGAGCTTTGTCACCAGACGGTGTTTCAAACGCGCTACCTGAACACGGTGTTTCTCTACATCTTCAGCTTTTTGGGGTGGTTTAACCCGGTGTTTTTCTGGGCGAGTCATCAGGAACATCACAAGTATACGCTGCACCCACCGGATGACCTCGAAGTGGTGCTGCCGGTTAAACTCACGCTCAAATCTTATCTGGCGTTTGCGTTTATTAATCCGCAGGGCTTATACAACCGGCTGGTATCGGTCATCCGCTTGAGCCGTGGCAAGGTGGATGGGGAATGGGCGAACCACCTTTTCCCGCCTAGCGAGCCGGAAAAGAGGCGGGCGTTATTTACTTGGGCGCGTATCCTACTGGTGGGGCATGGCTTGATCGTGCTGATTTCGCTGGCGTTGGGGCTGTGGATGCTGCCGGTGGTTCTCACACTCGCGCCGTTTTATGGGGCGGGGTTTCAATACCTGTTGAATGAAGCGCAGCACATCGGGCTTTCGGATAATGTGAGCGATTACCGCCTGAATACGCGGACGATCCTCGTGAACCCGTTCCTGCGATTCTTATACTGGAACATGAATTACCACATCGAACATCATATGTTCGCGGCTGTACCGTGTTACAACTTGCCGAAACTTCACCGGTTGATCGAGCAGGATTTGCCGCACAGCCCGAATGGATTGGTGGAAACGTGGTCGATCATCATCCCGATTATTCGGAAGCAGCAAGCGGATAAGGATTATCAATTTGTGCCGGAACTGCCCTGAAAAGGTAGTGGAGAAATTGCTAAAAAATGACACTTGCGAGTGGCAAGCGTCATTTTTATTTAGGCTTGCTTGGTGAAGTGCATATCCATCCAGTGCGTCCACTTTTTGCCGTTGGTGGTGCGTTCCCATTGGGCAGTCATGGTGCGGCGGTCGGGGGCGACTTCGAGCGTGGCGCGCATCTTTTTGTCGGCGAACGTCCATACACCGTCATTATCGACGCTGGCGGTCATGACCTGTTCGCTGCCGCGACTGTCAAACGAGTGCATGGCATAGGTTTGTGTGTCGGGGTCGTACGGGCCGATCACTTCGAGGACGGTGTAGAGGCCGTAATCCATCCGCGCCTCGACTTTGTGAACCAAGAAGAATTCACCGGGGAGCCACTCGTAAATGTCGGTGCCGGAGGTTCTGACTGGCTCATCGTCCGGGTTTTCCCGCGCTTGCCATTCGGTATGCCACTTCCCGACCAGCGCGTCGAGGTGTTCCATCTCGGCAGCGGGAACGTGAGCGTATTCGGCGGTTTGGGTTTCGGTTTTGGTTGCCATGATTTGTTCCTCAAATCCCTACTTTTACCCAGTGTAGGCGAAAAGCGGTTAGGAAGCATGAGCCATGTGGGGTTGGTGATTGTGGGAAAGTGGGAGGGTCTGTGATGGTTTTTAAGACCCTCACCCCCAACCCCTCTCCCTCAGGGCGAGGGGAGCCATACGGGAGGGTCTCAGCCCCTCCCCTACGAGGAACAAAGATTAGGTGGGGGTGGCGGCGAGGAGGTTTCATAAATTAAGGTGGAGAAAGAACCCCCTCCGTCGCTGACGCGACACCTCCCCCGTAAACGAGGGAGGATAAAATGCGCGGGAGGGTCACAGACCCTCCCCTACGAGGAACAACAATTTTGCGGGATTAGGTGGGGGTGGCAGCGAGGAGGGTGCGCTGGGGCGCGGGTTGGGTGGTTGGGGCGGCGGTGGGCGGCAACTTGCTGACGGTTACAAAATCCTCTTCGTCGGGGCTGCGGAACTGCATGGCATAGAGGCGGGCATACAAGCCGTTTTGCTCCATGAGTTCGGCGTGTGTGCCGAGTTCCACGATGCGACCGGCTTCCAGCACGGCGATGCGGTGCGCGACTTTGATGGTGCTGAGGCGGTGGGCGACGATGACGGTGGTGCGGTTTTGCATCAGGCGGTTGAGGGCTTCCTGCACCAAACCTTCGGACTCGTTATCAAGGGCGCTGGTGGCTTCGTCGAGCAGCAGGATTGCGGGGTCTTTGAGGATGGCACGGGCGATGGCGATACGCTGACGCTGCCCACCGCTGAGGTTCATGCCGCGTTCGCCGACAACGGTTTCGTAGCCTTTGGGGAATGCCATGATGAAGTCGTGGGCATTGGCGGCACGGGCGGCGGCGACAATTTCATCGTGGGTGGCATCCAAGCGACCGTAGCGGATGTTTTCGAGGATGGTACCGCCGAACAGGATGGTTTCCTGCGGGACGATGCCGATTTGCCCGTGAATGCTGTCCTGTGTCAAACCGCGCAGGTCATGACCGTCGATTTTGATGCTGCCGGAGGTGGGGTCGTAGAAGCGCGGCAGCAGATTGAGGATGGTGCTTTTACCCGCGCCGCTGGGGCCGACCAGCGCAAGAATTTCACCAGCGGGGATTTGCAGGTTAATGTCCGCCAGCACGGGGGACTGCCCATCGTAGGTGAAGTCAACCTGCTCGAAGGCGATTTCGCCGCGTGCGGTTGCGAGTTCGTGGGCATCGGGCGCATCGGTAATGGTCGGATTGGTATCCAAGATTTCGAACACGCGCTTAACCCCGCCCACAGCAGCAGTGAGTTGGGCGTACATGCCAGCCAAACCACCGAGGCTGGCGGCGATGGTGATGCCGTAGATAAGGAAGCCGGTGATGGTCGAAACGGTGAGGCGACCGGCGATAACTTCGTTACCACCATACCAGACAATGGCGGCGATGGCGCTAAAGCCGAGGAACATCATCACCGAGCCGAAAGCCGAGCCGTAAACGGCCATCCGCAGGGCGGCGCGGAAAGTGCCTTCCATCGCATTGGTGTAGCGACCGGTTTCGAAGGATTCGCGACCGAAGCTCTTGACGACGCGGATACCCTGCAAGCCTTCTTCGGCAACCACGGTTGAGTCGGCGAGTTGATCTTGGACGCGGGTGCTGCCACGTTCGATGCGGCTGCCAAACAGGAAGGCCACGCCGAGCAGCACGGGCATGATTACCAACACGAACAGCGTGAACTGGGCGTTCATGGTGAGCAGGATGACGACTGAGCCGACAAGCGTCAGCAGTTGGCTGAGGAAAGAGGTCAGCGTCGAGGTGAGCATGGTACGCATCTGCGTCACGTCGCTGGAAAGACGCGAGACGAGATCACCCACGCGGCGGGTGGCGTAGAAATCCAACGAGAGGCTTTGCAGATGCCGGTAAAGCTGGGTACGCAGGTCAAAGACGATGCGCTCACCGACATAGGAAAGTAGATAAGATTGGACGAAACCGAACGCGGCTTGCAGCAGGAAGATGCCGATGAGCAGCCCTGCCAGCAGGTTCAGCGGGCCGGTGTCACTCGACTGTGTGACAGAGTTTAGAAGCTGGACGATGATGGCCGGAAAGGACAGGCCGAAGGCGGTGGAAACCAAGAGCGCGATAATCGCGAGGATCATGCGACCGATGTGGGGGCGCAGATAACCGAGCAAGCGCCGCCAGTTGACCGAGCGCATGGAAACGGCTTCGGTTGGCCCGGTTGATGGTGGGTTGGAGCGGGAATATTCAGACATGCTGATGACTTTCTTCTTTTAAGTGAACAATGAACCCAGCTTACAAAGGCTATGTAAACACAGTTTAAACGGCTGTACTTAATACGTAACCCAATGAGAAAGTGGTGCGAAACGGGTTTAGCGCACCGAGCGCAAAATGCCCCGTAAGGCGGCTGACCAGTCTTCGGCATGTTCAATATAGGAGATGTGGTGACCGGGGAACGTCACCAGATTGCAGCGCAGTTGGCTGGCGAGGATGGACGCGGTTTCCCCATAGAACTTTTTCTTCTTGAGGGTGATTTGCCCCGCTGCCATGAACAGTGGTATGCCGCTCGTCTTGAGGCGCTGAATATCCGGCTGGTAGTTGGTGAAGGGCAGCATCTCATTCTTAATGAAGAAGTCGTGGTTCTTGCTCATGCGGTCGGCAGCATCCGGCGGCACGCTGCGGTAGCCGGATGACGGAATGCCCATCTGCGAAGCGAAGGCCATCATGGCGAACGGCGCACCGAAGGTATAGCCGAACCAGTAGATACCGGCGAAGAACTGATGCCAACCCCTGTGATGCGGGTGGATACGTACCAGCGGGGGTTCGTGGACGATGGCGGCACGAACGGCCTGCGGTTGAGTGGCAGCCATATCGAGGGCGATGACCGCACCGCCACTGCTGCCGAAGACGTAGGCCGAGCGTTCGTCGAGGTGGTGGAGGACAGCGACCGCATCACGGCTTTGCTGGCGGATGTCGAAGTTTTGCGGTGGGTTGCGGGTGCTGCGGGAGTTACCGCGCCGGTCGTAGGTGATGACCTTGTAGTCGGCGGCTAGGATTTCGGCAGCACGGGTGAAGAAACCGGCATCCCCACCGCCACCGGCGATCATCAACAACGGCTGCCCCTGTCCCCGGACTTCGTAATAGAGTTCATCGCCTTCGGTGGTGACGCACCCTGTTTTGACTGCTGCTTCCCCCATTGTCGCGATTCCTCCACGGCGCTGATATGTGTCGTCGTTCTTTACCTTATACGTAATTCGGGACGGATTTGTTCGGCTATGGAAATGCTTGCTCCAACCCTCACCCCCAGCCCCTCACCCGCGCAAGCAAGGGAGAAGGGAGCCAATACGCAGGAGGGTTTCAGCCCCCACCCTACGGAAAAACGATATTTGTGATTGGTGACGCGGATGAGATGAAGTTTTACAAATTAGCACGGATAAGCCCTCACCCCCAGCCCCTCTCCCTCAGGGCGAGGGGAGCCATACGGGAGGGTCTCAGCCCCTCCCCTACGAAAAAACCACGTTTGTGATTGGTGACGCGGACGAAGTGCGCCTCATCCCTACATCATAACGATTCTCTCAGCCCTTCCCCATATGATAACAATAGTAAGGCTGAAAAGTGTCGTCTCAAGATGCTTGGGCGGCTGGGAGGGAAATGGTGAAGCAGGTGCCGCAGTCGGGTGCGCTGGCGACCGCAATCGTGCCGTGGTGCATGTCGATGATTTTCTTGGCAATCGACAAGCCCAAGCCGCTGCCGCTGGTCGCACACCGGTTGCGCGATAGGTCGGATTTATAGAAGCGTTCGAAGATGCGGGCTTGAGCAGCCTCGCTGATGCCCATCCCGGTATCCTGAACAGTGATGGTGAGGTTGGCGGCTTCCTGCTTGAGCGCGATGCTAATTTTACCGCCAGCCGGGGTGAACTTGATGCTGTTGGAAATCAGATTCGTCCATACCTGACTCAGCAGATCTTCGTCGGCGGTAATAGAAGCGGGTTGCAGCGCGGCATCGACTTCGATTTCTTTCTCCATCCACTGCGGCTCGGAAGCGAGAATCAGGTCACGGATTTGCTTATCGAGCGCGTAGGGCTTCGGTTCGAACTTGGGGTTTTCGGCTTCGAGGGCGGCGAGTTTGAGCAGGTTTTCGGTAATGCGGGAGAGGCGGATGCTCTCGGTTTCGATGATGGCGAGATAGTGCTGATGATCTTCGGGCGTGATCCCTTCATTCTGGAGGGCGCGGGCAAAGCCACGAATAGAAGTCAGGGGTGATTGCAACTCGTGAGAGACGTTGGAGATAAATTCCTGCCGCATCTGTTCCAGTTTATTGAGTTCGGCGGCGGTGGTGTTGATAGATTGGGCAAGCTGGCTCATGATGTCATTATCACGGAACACAGCATCATCCACGCGCACGGTGAAATCCCCCTTCGCCATGCGCTGAATGGCTTCGATCAGTGGGATAAAGGCGTTATTCCGCGGCTGAAAGAAGCGGGTAATGATAACTATTGTGGTGAAACACAGTACCAACCCCAGCACGATGTTGATCATGTACCCCAACAACGGCGTAGGATAATAATCCAAACGTGGAAAGGCGAAATTAGTGATCAAGAAGCTGATCGTGAAAATCACCGACATCACAACGATGACAAACAGGATTGACCCAAGGACGCGGAATTTATCACGTCTACTCACGCTTCAACCTCCATGCGGTAGCCCAAGCCGCGAATGGTACGGATGTGGAAACGGTGCGAATCAATCGGAAAGCGTTCACGCAAGCGATTGATGTGGACATCCAGTGTGCGTTCGTTGCCGTCGAAGTCGTAGCCCCAGATGTCCTGAATAAGCTGATCACGAGAGAAGGTTTTGCCGGGGGAACTGGCGAGCTTGAACAGCAGTTCAAACTCTTTCAGCGGGAGTGTGGTGGCCTCGCCCTTCACCTGCACCTCGAAGGTTTTGCGATCCATGAACAGTTCACCAGCTTGAACGGTTTGTGAGGTGGCGATGCGGTAACGTTTGAGCAGCGCCTTAACGCGCATGACGAGTTCGAGCGGCTCGAAGGGTTTGACGAGATAGTCATCCGTGCCGAGTTGGAAGCCCTGTACTTTGTCGGTGGTGGTATTTTTGGCGGTGAGCATGAGCAGCGGGAAGTCGTAATCCGCGCGGAGCTGGCGGCAGAGTTCCCAGCCATCCATATTGGGCATCATGATATCCAGCACGACCATATCCACCGTGACGGTTTCCAAAAGTTTTAGGGCTTCTACACCATCTGAGGCTTCGTAAATGTCAAAGCCTTCCTGACGCAGGAACACACAGGCAAGCTCGCGAATATAAACGTCATCATCCACGATCAAAATTTTGCTCATCCAGCAGCACTTTCCCCGTTCGCGTGTTATCCACCCATGATATAACGGGTTTATAAACTGAATATAAACAAACATGGGACTTAGCCACATGACCCATGCAAATATAGTCCGTCACGGGGATGGCGGAAGGTTTGTAAACGGTATGATATAGGTTAGTTACGAAATTGTTATGTGACGCATCAGACCTAGTAGGAGAAAATATTTCCCCCGGAGAACACATTGGCTACTCAAACTACATCCACCCGACTCTTTTTCCTGACCAGTTTGGTGTTGGCCTTGTTAGGAGTCCACCTGTTTTTCCAACCCGCAACACAGGTTGAAGCGAAACCGGCGGCACAAGCCACACCTGTTGAGACGTTCGCACCGATCCCTACGCCTGCCCCATCCGAAGCGGCAGCAACCCCTCAAGCAAACACTGACCTCCCGACACCGATCAGCGTCCCCACAAGCGAACCCGTAATTGAGAACACGAGTGACGCGAGTGCGGTTACGCCGATTGCAGCGACCGATATCCCCGCTGAAACAACGGGTGAGGCCGCACCAACTGAAGAAGCGGTTGGGACGGCTGAGGCGACCACCGAAATCCAACCGACCGAAGCGGCGACCGAAGTGCCTGCTGAAATTACGGCTGAGGCAACTGATAGTGTCGTCGTAACTGTGGAGAGTACAGCCGAGGTGACTTCTGAGGCAACCAGTGAAGCGACGGTTGAAGCGACTGATGCAGTCGATGTTCCGGCGGAGAGCAGCCCTGCGCCTGAAGCAACCGTTGAAGCGCAAGCGATTGCGCCGCTGGCGGATGTGATCGTGCCGCTGGCGGTGGTTGAGCCAGATGTGGAGTTGGGTGTCACCTGCCCCAGCCCGAACGTGGCTTCGTTCACGCTGCGAAACAACGGCGGCGATATGCTGACGGCAGGCACGTACACGGTGACTAACCCTGCCAGTTCGCAAAGTTTCCAATTGGCGAGTGGGCAGTCGATTACCTTCCAAGCGGTGGGGGATGCCAACGTGAGCGCCAGCTATTCTACCTCAACGGGTGGTCAGGTCGCGCTCAGTGCAACGGGACAGTGTATCGTTGCGCCGACGGCGACACGTACGCCTTCGCCCACGCCATCGAACACCCCCGGCCCAAGCCGGACACCGACCAATACCTTTACGCCGACCAACACATTAATACCCAGCGCAACTTATACACCGAGTTGGACGTTCACACCGTCGAATACCCCGACGATCACCCCTACACCGACTACAACGCTGACACCGACGATTACACTCACACCGACCAATACGCTGACCCCAACCATCACACTCACGCCAACGAATACATTGACACCCACCATTACACTGACACCAACGATCACACTGACCCCGACCATTACCTTAACGCCGAGCATCACGCCAACCGCGTCGCTGACGTTTACGCCTTCGCCGACGTTTACACCGTCGCCTACCGTGACACTGCAACCCGGTACGCCGCTGGTGGAATTGAACGTGGCGTGTTTGCCCGCCGCGCCGGGTGTGCGTCCCGATGCACGCTTCCGGCTGCGGAATGTGGGCGGCGACATGCTGACTCCCGGCAGCTACACCCTGCAAGACCCGACGCAGCCCACACAAACCGCGCCGTTCCAATTGGCTTCCGGCGCAACGCTGGATTTGATCGCAGCGGGTGACTCGCGAGTGGATGTGGAGTACAGCACGATTGTGTTCCCAAGCGTGGTCTTAAGTGTGACGGGGACGTGCCTCGCGGTGCCGACACCGACACCGAGCAACACGCCGAATGCGCCTGCAACACCTATACCGGCGACATCGGTTCCCGCAACCGATATTCCGGCGACCGAAACGAATGTGCCGACTATTATCCCGACCCTTTCGGTTTCACTTACGCCCTCCCCCACGGGCCAAATCTCATCGTTAATCGGCGGGCCACTGGTGACCGGTACGCCAAGCGCGAGTGGTTCTGGCGGCGGTGACGCAGGTGCTGCGCCCACGCCGGATGTGTGCGGTGAGGCGGTTGAAACGATTGTGAACGGCTTCCCGGTTCTGGATACTTCAGGCTGCGCCCCACAAGCGACGGTGATTGAGCCGCCGACGGCTTGGACTCCGGTTGAAGTGGGTGGCGAAGTTTGTACGGATTGGATGATCTACCACACCGATATGACGGGCGACTGGGAAATCTTCCGGCTCGGCGAGCTGCCGAACGGCGTAGAAGCTGACCCGAACCTCTCGCGCGGCGTGGGACGGCGGGTTTACGACGTGATGCCCAGCCGTTCGCCCGACCAGATGTGGATCGCGTTCGCCTCCAACCGTGAGAGCAACTGGGATATTTATATCTCGGCGGTTGAGCAAGACCAGATTGAGCGTGTGACGTACACGCCAGACGCGGTGGAGGTTGACCCGGTATGGTCGCCTGTGAATGGCGAGATCGTATACGAATCCAACCGCGACGGCAACTGGAATCTGTACTTATTCGATGTCGCCACCGGTATTGAAAACCGCCTGACGAATGGCGCGGCGAATGAGATCAACGCGACATGGTCGCCTGATGGACGGACGCTCGTCTACCAAGATGACTCGGCGGGGTTCTGGCAGCTTTATGCGCTAGATATGGGTACACGCGAAAGCCGCTTACTCAGCGATACGCTGGGTGACGACCACAGCCCACAGTATTCGAACGACGGACAGCACATCCTGTTTTACTCACTTCGGGATGGCGAGAACAGTGTCATCTATGTGATTGATGCGGATGGGTCGAACCTGACGCGCATCAGTGATATTGCAGGAAACGCTCGTAACTTCGCGTGGTCACCGGATAACAGGCTCATTGCTTACCAATCGGATCTTGATGGCGATGAGGACATTTACGTCTACGATGTGGCGGGGCAAACGACGCGGCTGCTGACGGATAACGATGTCAACGATTACGCGCCGACATGGTACTGTGACGCGCCGACGGTGGCGTTCACCTCTGACGTGATGGGCAACTCGAACATCTTCGCGTCAGGCGTGCTGCCAATCAATGCTCCGGCGATTAATGTGGAGCAGGAAGCAAACCAGCTTACGACCGATGTGGCATCTGACCAGTATCCGGTGGACTCGCCCTCGGAAGAAAACGCGAGCCGTCAGGATACCCTGCCGTCACCGATCAAGAATAAATAAGGCCGGTGATGGATAAGTCATTTGTGAGTTTTCACCGCCAGAGGCTCAAGCCTCCGGCTCCGTATTCCGGCGGGAAGGAGGCTAAAGCCCCCTCTAACCCGCCGGGAAACGTTTCTGGTTACAATCAACCGCCTCAAAACAAGATTTGAGATCATTTCCTCAGTTTATAACCCCATGGGCCATATAAATCGAAGTTATTTAGTCACCGGTTTCGATGGCGACCGATTTGGCGCGTATTGGGTTGGTGCGGCCTGCGTAGATAAGCGCGACCGAGATCAGCGCCGAGAGGACATAGCCTACCGCCAGCGGGGTGACGGTGTTGATGATGGTTCTGAGGGCAGTTTCGGCTTCTTTTTCAGCGGTTTCAAAGCCCAATGACGTTTAGGATGCGGTTGAGAACATCACTGATTTGGCCTTTGACATCGGCGTTGGGGTCAGCAGCGTCATCGGGAACACGGTTAGGGCGCACTTCATCTCGCATGATTTTCTCCTTATCCTATAGATCGGTTTACGGGGTTGCGCTCGGCACAGGGCTGACAGTGGGCGACGGCCACGGCAAGGTGGGTAGAACATAATCGGTGGGCAAGGAGTTGTAGAAGTCTTCACACTGTTCGTAACCTTCACCTTTGATAAATGCTTCCCATTGTTCGTTGCGGATTTGTCGCCCGAAGGGGACAAGTAATTTGGGAAACTGCTCAATTTCCCTTCCATTATCATTTTTAGGAAACAACTGAACAGCTTCTTCAATCGAGTAATAGATTAAAAAATTGACATTGAAATCCTGCTGAACGGTCGCCGCTTTACAAACAGTTGTTGGGAATGTCCATAAGTAGACTTGCAAGCGTATGGGAAGATAAGTCAGTAGCAAAAAACGGGCACTGTTAAAATCATCCACGCCTCCACCGCTTTCAAGAAAAACGAGATCAGGTTTGCCGAATTTCAACAGAACTTCCGATAATAAAACACGTCGATTGGCTTTTATATCAATGTAATCAATAATGCCAGTCGCACCAATCATTACCAAACTGTCGTTCTGGACATTAGATGGATTCCCTGCTACTTCTACATAATCTTTTCGATCAAAAATCTTCCACTTAAAATTAAAGGGTTGATCCTTTTCAAGTTCAGTCAAGGGATCTTCGCAGGAGGAACAGGTGTGATCAAAAAGCGCTATCCTATCCTGAAACAGCTTTTGCAAATCGTCGATAGTACTTTCACCCGGCGTAATCCCAAACCAACAAGGCGGCGCACAGGTGTCCTCAACAAAGAGAGATTGAATAGGTGGTTGCAAAGGTGTTGGTGTTGAAGTAGTTTCAGTTTGCAGCCCATAGCCGACAACCACAAATAGCAGCGCTAATGACAAGCTGATATATCGCATCACGGTGTCACGCTCGGCACAGGGCTGACAGTGGGGGACGGCCACGGCAAGGTGGGTAGAACATAATCGGTGGGCAAGGCGTTGTAGAAGTCCTCGCAGGTTTCAGAACTCTTGCCATTGACAAATTTTTCCCATTGTTCGCCAGAAATGAGACGGCTGGTTGAATCTGGAGGTAATAATAGTTGGGGATATATTAAGCTGTCCTCATTGCCAACCTCAAGCGGAACAATCTTAGTAGCATTCTCAATTGAGTAGTAAATTGAAAAATCGACGTTGAAATTTTTATTTATTGAATCTGATTTGCAGACTAAACTGGGATAATCATCAAACTGGATATTCAGTCTTTCGGATACATAAATGAACAATCCTTCAAAAAGTGTTAGATTTTCACCCATATAATTCGGATACCATGTAACATAAACCCAGTCCGGTGTTCCTAATGCCTGTATCGTTTGGCGAAGTGTAATTTCACGATCTGCCACAACATAGACGGTTTTTAGAATTCCCGAATTCTCAAAGGATAAGTGACTTGGATTCTGGGTACTATTAGTCATACCGGGTGCGAAAACATATGTGTCTTTCCGAGTATAATTTTTCCATGCGAAATCGAACCAACTTCCGGCACTCAACTCTCTAGGCAGAGACTCGCAAAATGAACAGTCGTTATCAAAAACGTCCGAAAAATGGGTAAACATCTTTTTGGCATCATCAGTTGTGCTTTCACCCGGCATTAGACCAAACCAGCAAGGGGGCGCGCAGGTATCCTCTATAAAGATCGACTGAATAGGTGTCGGTGTTAGCTGGATTTGTGTGGTTTCAGTTTGCAGCCCATAGCCGATAACCACAAATAGCAGCGCTAATGACAAGCTGATATATCGCATCACGGTGTCACGCTCGGCACGGGTGTGAGAGTGGGTAGTTCTGGAAATGTGAATGTCTCTGGCAGCTCATACCAAGCATCGCCGCAATCACCCTCGACCTTACCATCTAGCCAATCTTGCCATATGTTCACAGGGACTTGCTTTTCTCCCTCAGAAATCCGAAGCAAATTTGGTTGTTTTTCGCTTTCACCAGCTTCGTAAGCATAGGCTGGCGTGAGATAATACATAATAGCTAATTGGAAATGGAGAGGGACTGTTTCAATTGTGCAATCTAATCCATCATATTTTTCAACAAATCTTAGCTCTAAAGGCGGACTAATGTAGATAAAATTTATAATAAATTTCGGTCCTTCGATTGGTGTCATTCTGATGTCATCAGGAGTTCCTAATATTTTCAACACTTTGTTGATACGTATATCTTGATTTAATGTGGCACTAATTGTTGTAACTACACCACTTTTAATGGAAATAATTGTAGGAATACGGTAAACTAAGTAGTTATTGTTTTTCCACCCAATTGCATATTCACCAGTTGTAATTAAGCCTGTGATAGGGTCAAATTGATTATTAGACCTTTCAGTACGACTCCAGTGAAAGTCATCTGCTTGTTCATCCAAAGCGGTTTCGACATCAGCAGCGGTACTAACTCCGGGCGTAATCCCAAACCAGCAAGGGGGCGCGCATGTGTCGCCTTCAAACGGTGATTGCATGGGTGGAGGGGTTGAAGTCGGTTCAATTTGAATAATACTAATTGTCCAGATAATTAATATTATTACTGCTGAAATCAGCAAACGTATCATGTTCCAATTCCTCTTGAAACCTAAGCTAAAAGTTGCGTAAACCAATTGCACCAATTATCGTCAAAGAATTTGCCACGTGCGTTTTCGTTGATGTTCACATCGTCCCGACCATCACCAAAGCATTGGCGAGGGGCTTCAAGACTCTGTTTACACGCCATATCCGATAAAAAGGATCTTTACGGTTTAGGGGTGCTGCAAATATATGATGTGTGGTTCAGCAGCGCGGACGAGATGTATCTCATCCCTACAATGTGAACCCAATATTGATTTGGGAGCATAGCATCACGTACCAGATGACCATTAAACCAGGTTGTATGTAAGCTAAAATTGGGGTGAGGTACCTTATGACTTATCTAGCCTATAGTCCCGCAGCACCCTTGAATCATTACATTGATGACCTTTACTACGTCAATGCACCCCTGCCCTACAGTGACGTTAAGGTGTTCCCGATGCCCTCACTGCACCTCATGATTAACCTCGGCGACAGCTTCCACCTCCGTGAGTTGGAGCAGACGACGCTGATTGAGTGCCACGATAGTTGGGTGATGGGGTTGTGGGAAAAGCCGCATGTTGTCCAGTACCCACAAGAGACGCGGTTGTTCGGGGTACATTTCAAACCAAATGGCGCGTATCCCTTTTTACAAATGCCGCTTACCCTGCTCCACAACCAGATCGTGCCATTGGATACGATTTGGGGGAGCCTCGCCAGCGACATACAGGAACAGTTGGCGACCGCACCCACAGTACAAGCCGGTTTCGCGCTGCTCGAACAGTTTTTGCTGGCGCAGCTCACGGAAACCCCTCACGGGTTGGATGTGGTGCAGTATGCCATTTCGCGGATTGAGCAGCGGCAAGGCGGGGTTTCGATCAAGGCGCTCAGTGATGAGATCGGCATCAGCCAGATGCACCTCGGCACATGGTTCAAGCGGATGGTGGGTGTGTCGCCAAAGAGGCTGGCGCAGTTTTACCGGTTCGCCCATGTGCTGCACACGATTAATGCGGCGCAGCTCGTCGATTGGGCGGGGATCGCGCAGCAGGCGAACTTCTACGACCAAGCGCACTTCAACAAGAACTTCCTCGATTTTACCGGCTATACCCCAAGTGAATACCTCAAACGAAGCCGCCACCTGAGCAGCGCGCACACCGATTACACGCCGACCATTGGCCTCCTGCCGATTGTTTAATTTTTTACAAGACTTGGCTCGCGCAATCGTCTACAGTAGAGAAAACGCGACACATTCTATGTGGGAGGCAGTATGGGAAAAGTCATTATCGTCCTCAGCATATCGGTGGATGGGTTCATCGCGGGGGATAATGTGCGTTTGGAAGAACCGATGGGCGAAGGCGGCGACATGCTGCACGATTGGTTGGGCGACACGAGCGACCCACGCAACCACGACGTACTGACGCAGGGGATTGGCGGGTTGGGCGCGGTCATTACCGGACGGCACAACTACGAGATGTCGATCAAGTGGTGGGGTGCAGATGGCCCGACGGGGGACGCACGTTTGCCAGTGTTTGTTGTCTCGCATAGCTCACCGAAAAGCGTACCGGAAAGCGGTGTTTATACGTTTGTTGACGGTATTGAAGCAAGTTTGAAGCAGGCACAAGCGGCGGCGGGTGAAAAGGATGTGAGCATCATGGGCGGGGCGAATATTGCCCAGCAGTTCATCAATGCCAACCTCGTTGACGAAATCCAACTGCATGTTATTCCGGTGCTGCTCGGCAGCGGGATGCGATTATTCGACCATTTAACGATTGAACGCACGCTGCTTGAACCGGTGAAGGTGATTGACACACGCGCGGCGACGCATCTGCGCTACCGGTTGGTGAAGTAAGGGGTAACAAAAGAGGCGTTCCGATGTGGAACGCCTACAGATCTAAATAATAACGCATAGCAACTTCGATTCTCTCAAGCGCCTGACCACTCAATTTGCCTGCCGCAGGGGAGGTAAATCGGCTGGAATCAAGTGACCGGATTTGGAAACACATAAATACAGTTTCCAAAGGCAAACCACTATCCTGTGGGGTAACTCGCACATTGGTTGGATAATCACGATCTACATTTGCACCTTTTGTTCCTACAACTACCGTAACAACAAGAGGCAGCTTGTTAATCCCGTTACTTGAAATGACTAATACGGGTCGTTCACCACTTTGTTCACGACCTTTCGTTGGGTTTAGGTTAACAAAGTAGATTTCTCCACGCTGAATAGTCATAACAAATCAGATAATCCATCTTCTTCAGCCTCAGCAAATTCATCATTTATGAGACGAATTTCATTCTGAATTTGAGGATCAGAAGCCATTTCAGCAAGTTGCCGCTCAAAATCTGACACTAGTCTATCGATATTCGTGTCATCTACTACCACATATATATTATCAACCAATACAGCGTGCGAAAAATCTAAAATCTGTTCAGTGACGGAAGGCTGAATCCATGTGTTAGGGACTAAATCTGATCTATAATCAGAATATATATTTGCTGGTTGCTCTCGATCCGTAATTGCGTTTCGACTGGATAAAGTCATAGTACTAGCCTGATATGAATTTAAGGACCTTCTGATTAATAAACTCATTCATTGCTTCTAGATGTTCATTTACATGAAAATCTGCTGATTGCTTAACCCAAACGAATTGAGTTTCAATGAAAATCTTACTGGTATCTTGCAAGTACGACTCGATTTTTATTTCAGCCTGAACGGGATCCTCTTCGGTTGGATCCATAACAAATCTTAAACCACCACCACGAATTGGTTTTCCAAAAGTCCCTAGTCCTTGCGAAGACTGACCTAAACGATTTTCCCACAATTCTTGAAAAGCATGTTGGCTTGTTGTTTCATAGAGTTCACGAATAGTCGCGTCACTTTGAATGATTTGTCTATTTTGTCCGATCCATACTTCTTCAAAAGCTCTTAGTGCAGCTTCGGCTTCCTTGGTAAAGATACTAATAGGAGTTACAAGTTCTGGAGCAACAATCAGAATTTGACCTATTTGTCTATCAGGAGTGCCTATGCTAATTTGAAATGGAGAAGTTGAAGTGCGTAACAAAGCAATTTGATTTGGTAGCAAGTCTGTTTTATTAAAGTCTAAACCTTGAGAAATAATCGCCTGTTGAAACGCTAAAAATGTTTTTGCTGTTATTTGAGGCGCTGGAATGACGAAGAAATTCATTCCTATATGAAGCAGACGGCGAGATTGTGGTTTCATATCTAACAGTTTATCACATATTGCACAAATGGATTAATTGGAAATATCATCCTATAAAAAAGATGATATTCCCAGATCAAAGTTACACCAATTCGGTTTGCGGGGTGGCGGTGAAGGCGAGGCTTTCGCCGTCCATCGCTGCATCCACCACGATATGATCGCCCTCGTTGACCTTGCCTTCGAGGATGGCGATTGCCAGCGGGTCTTGCAGGTCGCGCTGGATGGCACGCTTCAGCGGGCGCGCACCGAACACCGGGTCGAAGCCGCGTTCCGCCAACCAGCGGCGGGCATCTGCCGTCAGTTCGAGCGTCAAGCGGCGGCTTTGCAGGCGTTCCTTCAAGCGGCCAAGCTGAATATCGACAATCCGCATGATGTCCTCTTGCGTCAGGCTCTGGAACATGATGATCTCATCCAGACGGTTGAGGAACTCGGGACGGAAGAAATTGTCGAGTTCGTGCATCACGGCGGCGCGGAGTTCAGCCTTATCGGCGTTCGCGCCCATCTGCTTGATGTGCTGGCTGCCCACGTTGCTGGTCATGATGATGACCGTGTTGGTGAAGTCCACCGTGCGGCCTTGACCATCCGTCAGGCGACCATCGTCAAACACCTGCAAGAACACATTGAACACTTCGGGGTGCGCCTTTTCGATTTCGTCGAACAGCACCACGGCATACGGGCGGCGGCGGACGGCTTCGGTCAATTGACCGCCTTCGTCGTAGCCAACGTAACCGGGAGGCGCACCGAGCAAACGGGCGACACTGTGCCGTTCGCCGTATTCGCTCATGTCGATACGAACCATCGCGTTTTCGTCATCAAACAGGTCATCGGCTAACGCACGGGCGAGTTCGGTCTTCCCGACACCTGTGGGGCCGAGGAACAGGAACGTACCCACCGGACGGTTGGGGTCTTGCAGACCGGCGCGGCTGCGGCGCACGGCGGCAGACACGGCTCGGACGGCATCGTCCTGACCGATAACACGGTGGTGCAGGCGTTCTTCCATGTGCAGCAGCTTCTGGATTTCGCCTTCAAGTAAGCGGTTGACCGGAATGCCTGTCCAGCGGGAGATGACACCGGCGATTTCGTCGGCATCGACTTCTTCCTTGAGCATCAGACCGTTGGCTTGCAGTTGGCGCAGATTTTCCTCGCGCCCGGCAAGCTGCTGGTCGAGGTCGCGGAGTGTGCCGTAGCGCAAACGGGCGGCGGCTTCGAGGTCGCTGCGGCGTTCGGCTTGTTCAAGCTGAATCTTGGCCTCGTCGATTTGTGTCTTGATGTCACGGATGGACTGAATAGCTTCCTTCTCGGTTTGCCAGCGCGCGCTCAGGCCGCTGGTTTCCTCGCGGAGGTTGGCGATTTCTTCTTCGATGGTTTCCAACCGCTGCTGGCTGGCCTTATCACGTTCCTTCTTGAGCGCCTCACGTTCGATTTCAAGCTGCATGATATGACGTTCGACCGTTTCCAGCGCCAGCGGCTTGCTGTCGATTTCCATCTTCAAGCGGGCTGCCGCTTCGTCGATCAGGTCGATGGCTTTATCGGGCAGTTGACGGTCGGCGATATAACGGTCGCTGAGGGTCGCGGCGGCGATCACGGCGCTGTCCTGAATACGGACACCGTGATGCACCTCGTAGCGTTCCTTCAAGCCACGCAGGATGCTGATGGTATCTTCGACGCTCGGCTCATCCACAAACACCGGTTGGAAGCGGCGTTCGAGCGCAGCATCCTTCTCGATGTACTTGCGGTATTCGTCCAGCGTGGTTGCACCAACGCAGCGGAGTTCGCCACGCGCCAGCATGGGCTTGAGCATGTTGCCCGCGTCCATCGCGCCTTCAGCAGCACCCGCACCGACGATAGTGTGTAATTCATCGAGGAACAAGATGATCTTGCCGTCGCTGTCGGTGACTTCCTTCAGCACGGCCTTGAGGCGTTCCTCAAATTCACCACGGAACTTGGCACCCGCGACCAGCGAACCCATATCGAGCGCTACAACCTGCTTATCGCGCAAGCCTTCCGGCACGTCGCCGTTGACGATACGCTGGGCTAAACCTTCCACGATAGCGGTCTTACCGACACCGGCCTCACCGATCAGCACCGGATTATTCTTGCTGCGGCGGCTGATGACCTGCACCACCCGCCGGATTTCCTCGTCGCGCCCGATGACCGGATCGAGCTTGCCCTGTCGAGCAGCAGCAGTCAGGTCACGACCGTACTTTTCGAGGCTCTTATACGTCGTTTCGGGATTCTGGCTGGTGACGCGCTGCCCACCACGGATGGCGGTAAGGGCCTTCAACACAGCATCATGGGTTACACCGTGCCGTTCCAGCAAGCCGCGCAGGGATTTATCCTCGCCGAGAGCCAGCAGGATATGCTCGGTGCTGACATAATCGTCGTGCATCTTCTTGGCTTCGGATTCGGCCTTGTTCAGGGTTTGCACCGTGTCACGGCTGAGTGTCGGGTCAACATTGCTGCCAGATACACGCGGACGGTTCTGAAGCATGACTTCCAATTCTTGCTGAAGGTTAGCCGGTCGTCCACCGATCTTGGCGACGACTTCCGGCACAACACCTTCGCTTTGCTGCATGAGTGCCGTCAGAATGTGCAGCGGTTCGATCTGGCTGTGACCGAATTCATTGGCAAGCGACTGTGCGCCCACAAGCGCCTCTTGCGCCTTATTTGTATATCTTTTTAAATCCATATTGGTAAAACCCCCGTAATCGCAGTATACATTCAGTTTAAAGCGCAGGTGTATGAGGAATGTTAGAGAAGCATCAGAGCAGTATTTGCGGCTTATTTTCTCAATTTTTTACTGGCAACAAGCATTGAAACAGGTAGGCGAATCTTGAGTGACTCTTTAGCCATCGGCGTGGATATTGGCGGGACAAAAATTGCTTATGGATTGGTTGATCGGCAGGGCGCGGTACACGCCGCCCACCGCCTGCCGACGTTACCGGAAGAAGGCACGGAAGCCGTTATCAACCGGATTGTGCAGGGAATCGAGCATATGCTGACGCTGACCGATGCGCCGATTGTGGGCATCGGCATGGGGTCGCCGGGGCAGATCAACCCGCATACGGGCGTGGTTTACCTCGCGACTAACTTAGATTGGCACAATGTTGAGCTGGTTCAGGGGGTACGACAGCGTCTTTCGCGGGATATTCCGGTATGGCTGCATAACGACGCGAATGCCTCGGCGATGGGCGAGATGTTGTTCGGCGCGGCGAAGGGGTGTTCTGATTTCCTGATTCTGACGGTCGGCACGGGGTTGGGCGGCGCGGCGATTAGCGGGGGCAAGCTGCTCTTGGGCGGGAAGTTCGTGGCGATGGAGGTCGGGCATATTCCGGTGATCCCCAACGGACGGTTGTGCCGATGCGGGGCGCTGGGCTGCCCGGAGATGTACGCCTCCGGTACGGGCATGATGGCGGGGTTGGAAGATCACCTGCCCCACTACCCGTTTAGCGTGCTGGCGGACAAGGAAAACGTCTCGACGGAGGACATCCTCGCGGCGGCGCGGGAAGGCGACGCGCTGGGCGTGCTGCTGGTGGATGAGATTGTGAACGGCCTGCTAGCGGTAACGGTTCCGATTATCGGGCTGCTTGACCCGCTGCGGGTGGTGGTCGGCGGCGGCTTGGGACTGGCGGCGTGGGATTTACTCGGCGAACGGCTGACAAATCGCCTCCATGAAGAACTCTCTCAAACGGTATTTGAGGATATACCTGTGGTGAAGTCCGAGGTGCTTTCGAGCGCGGTGGGCGCGGCGAGCCTAGTATGGTACGAGCTGGATAATAGGTAACTGCAAAGGGCGGAGAATACAGAGTGTAAGCGGTAGCGATAAAACTTTTCATGAATGTAAAACGATCATGTTTGCTCATCATAATGACCACAATATTTATTCTGGTGATGTCGTTCTGTGTGGTACAGGCTTTTTCTCAGATTTTCGGGAATTCGGTGTTAGGTGAAAATCCGGGACGAAACGTAACCCTGATAGCGATAACTGCTACAGCGCGTCGAACAATTACTCCCGTTCCAACTCGACCACGTATTATGTTGACACCTTAATTGCTCGAATAGCGGAGAAGCCTCAAAAGTGCGGGGCATCAAGTGGTAAAACCCCAATCCGCCAAAAGTTTGCAAACTCTAACCCAAATCGCTTGCTTTTTATGAACTTATGTTCTATGCTAAACGAAACACGATAACACTTTGGGAGTTTCCCTAATGCAGCTTGCTCTTGGCGTACTCTGCGAAGCCTCTCTCCAAAATGGTGATTTGCCTTTGACTGCCGACTGTAACCTGTTGACTATTTTGCAGCAAACTTGGCAGCGGCAGACCCAAATGGCACGGCGGCGGCAATCTCCCTCACATCCGCTGCAAAACGGTCATTTCAGCGCCACCCTCCCTCACCACTGCCGCCATAAAATGACCGTTCAGCGGCATTACGGGAGCATTCCGCCTGTCATTTCGGCGGGAAATATGCACAAATTTCGCAGTTTGTGCATATTGTGAATAATCCCTATCTGTCTCTGTGGTGAATCGCATTCGTATTTGCCTTAGACTGTAACCTGTTGCCTCTCGACTATAAGGAGACCTTCCATGCCCGTAACTCAACCCGACGGCTACCTCGCGCTGCCCACCGCTGGAAAGGGTCAGGCTGTACTGGTGCTTCATCCGTGGTGGGGGCTGAACAACACGATTAAAGCCTTTACGGATCGGCTGGCTGGGGAGGGGTTTGCAGCCTTCGCGCCTGACCTGTATCACGGAAGGGTGACAAATCAAATTGATGAGGCCGAAAAGTTGGTTACGGCGCTGGATGGCAATGCTGACCAAGCGAAAAAAGAGATTATCGAGGCGGTCGAATTCCTCAAGGAAAAGTCGGGGCAATCCACGATTGCGGTGATTGGCTTCTCGATGGGCGCGTACTATGCGCTTGACTTGTCAGCCGCCGCGCCGGAAACCATTCATTCGGTGGTGATTTTCTACGGCTCAGGGCCAGCCGATTTCAGCAAGGCGAAGGCAGAGTATCTCGGTCACTTCGCGGGCAGCGATCCGTATGAACCGCTGGAAAACGTCAATGGACTTGAAGAAGACTTGAAGGCATCGGGGCGCACGGTGACATTTTACACCTACCCCAATACCGGTCATTGGTTCGCCGAGTCTGACCGCGCCGATGCTTATGACAAGGCCGCTGCTGAACTGGCGTGGGAACGGACAGTGGCGTTTTTGAAGCGGTAATGATTATTTTTAGTCGTGTTCACCCTCACGCTTGAACTGGGTTTCGTAGAGGTGGGCGTAGAGGCCGCCCTGCCCTAAGAGCGATTGGTGTGTGCCACGCTCAAGGATTTGTCCACGATCCATGACGAGGATGAGGTCAGCCGCAAGAATGGTGCTGAGGCGGTGGGCGATCACGATGCTGGTACGCCCCGCCATCACCCGCTTGAGCGCCTCTTGGATGAGCGACTCGGATTCACTGTCGAGGTGGCTGGTGGCTTCGTCTAATACAAGGATACGGGGGTCTTTGAGGATGACCCGTGCCAGAGCGATACGCTGCTTTTCACCGCCAGAGAGCCGGTAGCCGCGTTCGCCGACAATTGTGTCGTAGCCATTGGGTAAGCCCGCGATGAAGTTATGGATATTGGCTGCTTTCGCTGCCGATTCGAGTTCGGTCTGCGTCGCATCGAGCTTGGCATATAACAGGTTGGTGCGGATGGTATCGTGGAACAGGTGGGTTTCCTGCGTGACCATGCCGATCTGCGCCATAAGCGAGACGAGGGTGACATCGCGCAGGTCATGACCGTCGAGCAGGATACGCCCGATTTGAGGGTCGTACAGGCGCGGAATGAGGTAGGTCAGCGTGGTTTTACCCGCGCCGCTTGGCCCGACGAGCGCCACCAACTGCCCGCTCTTAACCTCGAACGTGATGTGGGCGAGCGCATCCTCACGCGCCTGACTGTTGGGCTTAGGCGTGGTTTCACCGTTTGGTGATAAGGCATCCTCGCCGTTTGGTTTGGGGTTGGGCGCACCGGAAAGAACCGTTTGCACACTGTCGATTTGGCCGAAGCGCTGCACGGCTCGCAGCAGATTGGCATCCTGTAGGTCGTAACGGAAGGACACATCGTCAAAAATCAGGTCGCCGCGCACGGTGGTTAGGGTGATGGCATCCGGCTTCTCCTCAACTTCCAACGGCAGGTCAATGACTTCAAAGACACGTTCGAAACTGACGACCGAACTGGCAAAATCGACCGGCGCGTTGGCGAGGTCTTGCAACGCACCATACAGCGTCCGCAGGTACGAGCCGAACGCCACAATCGTGCCGACGGTGAACACATCCTGAATGACCAGATAGCCGCCAACGCCGTAAACAATCGCCGTGCCGATGGCACTGAACAGACCGATGAGGGCGAAGAACATGACACCCCATACCGCACGTTTGCGCCCCATATCGCGGACATGGGCCGCACGTTCGTCAAAACGCTGTACTTCCGCTGTGCCGCGCCCGAACAGTTTGACGAGCAGGATGCCGCTGATGTTGAGCGTTTCGCCCATCATGGCGTTCATCCGCGCATTGGCATCCATCACCTCGCGCACAATGTCCCGCAGACGGTTGCTAAAACGCCGCGCGGCGAAAATGAAGAACGGGAAGATGGCGATGCTGATGAGGGTCAGCCGCCATTCGAGGCTAATCATGACCGCGAAAACGGCCACGACCTGAATGATCTGGGTGATGATGCTGACGATGGTGTTGCTGATGGCATTTTGTGCGCCGGTCACATCATTGTTGAGGCGGCTCATTAGCTCGCCGGATTTGGTGTTGGTGAAGAAACGGAGTGACATCTCTTGTAAGTGGGCGAACAAGGCCACGCGCAGGTCGTAAGTGACACCCTCCCCCACAGCCGAATTCAGCCACCGCTGGAGGATATTGATGCCTGCCGAGAAAAATGGGATGAACAGTAAGCCGAGGGTGACGGTAATGAGGCGTGACACATCTTTATGAGGCAAGGCGTTGTCGATCAGGTCACGCATGAGCAAGGGGGTCAACAGCGCGAGGCCGGTGGTGGCGAGGATGATGAACAGCATCCCGACCAGCTTCCAGCGGTAAGGGCGTGCGTAGCTCAACACGCGCTTGAGCAGCTTCCACGTAATTTGCGGGGTTTCGTCCTCGACGCTGCTGAGGCGGCGAATGCGCCCACCGCCGAAGCCACCGCCACCGTGACCACCATACATCATTGTGCGTATCCTTGTCTATCAATGATAGTCAGTATAGCGCCGGACAAGCGCAGAATAGCAGTCCAAATCATTAGATGGGGATGTGAAAACAAACGAGGGAACACGGTATCGCGTTCCCTCGTTCAGCTAATCGGTGGTAGGGGGAGAAATGTTTATTGGGGGTCGTAGTAGACCTGAGCGAAGCAGGTTTTGCCGTCGGCGGTGACGACACCGAGATTACCCATACCCTGCCCATTATAGAAACCGTTCATGCTCAGGTTCAGCATCGAGCCATCGTCCCCCATGAGGGTGTAACCATAGATGCCGTCGAAGTTGGTCAGGATGTAGTCATTGCCACCAAAGCTCAAGGTGTAAGTGTCGTCAGCGTTGGCCGTCAACACCGCGCTGCTCATGTCGGGCAAGAGCGATTGATTTTCCGCAGCACATAGATAGTCCGGTGCGTCAACAGTGGCGCTGAAGGCTGAACCGGCAATGGACGCGGCGCTGGTTTCCGGCGCGGTGGTCGGTTCAACCGGAACGGGTGTGGCCGTCGGTGCGCCTTCCTGCATCAATTCGCTGCTAATGAAACACCCGTTATTGCTCCACGAGAAGGATGCGCCACCGGGGTAGGTAATCAGCGACAGACCGAAGCGATTGCCCTGTTGGAAGTCGTAGTAATCCACACCATCCCAGAATAAGGTGTATGAGCCGCCGCCAAAGTTGATGAACATATCCTGATTCGGCGTGTAGCTGATGTCGATAGTGTTTGACGGTGGCAACTGTTCGGTGCTGCAACTCGCATCCACACCCGGAACCTCGATGATATAGCGGCCTTCTTTGATGGGCGGCGCAATCGTCGGGACGGGGATCTGGGTTTCACCCGGCTTGGCGGTCGGGATCGGTGTGGTAGTGGCGGTGACAATCGGTGTCATAACCACGCCCGTGCAGACCAATTCGTTCGGCTCCATCAGCTTGTAAACGACGGTGCTTTCGGTCGAGCAGCCGCCCTGCTCCTTGCGCGAGTAGAAGAACTGCACTTCGCTGGGGCTGACGACACGGTAGCCACGATCAATGGTCACGTTGACGGTGCCGCTGGTTGTGCCATCGGTGGTGATTAGCTCGCGGGACATCTCCTGCTGCGAGTACAACATGGGCATGACCAGCGGAAATGGGCCGTTGCTGTTGATAGACAACCACTGCTGGTCGCTGGTCATACAGGCTGGGACGCGCGGTAGTTCTTCCAACGGTTGGCCTTGCCCGCTGGGGCCGTCGTTGTCGCCGCCGGGAACTTGGCAGTCACCAGCTTTGTTATAGCCGGACTCGTTCGGGTCAAGCACCCACATCCCATTCACAATCGAGGTGGTATCCAGCGTGGCAGTGGGACGTGGACGCGGTGTGGGAGTGGCTGTCGGCGGACAAAGCGGAACGAATATCGTGTCAGGATCATCATTGCCGCAGGTATCGAGTTCAGGCATCGGTGTACCGGGATACTCGATCAATTCGAGCGTCGCGGTTCGAGCAAGCGGAATATCGAGCGTTGGTGTTACTAGATCAACAAGCAGATCATCCTTTGTCGGAACGGGGGTCATCGCGTTGTTTGTATCCGCATTCGCGTCGGTTGGTAGCGGGTACTCAATCAATTCCGGCGTGGGAGACCGGGCGGGTTGAATATCGAGTGTTGGCGCAGGCGGCGGGTTATCCTGCGCCAGAATCACCAGCGGCAGCGCGACCAGCGCGACCAGCGCGACGACGATCAGCAGCGATAGACGGTGTATTATTTTCATCTTTTATGCCTGTCAGTTATATCGGTCTTTAGCACACTCATTAGACCTTGAAACCGGCCTACAGCACGTCCATCCGTCTGACGATTTCGAGTCGGTCGTAGGCGGGAGGGGCTACCTCGGACTTTTGACGGAGGGCGAAACAAATTGATACATGCAATATGGAAAGGCGGTACCGATTGTCGGGTACAATCAGCACAGCATCACAGCATGAATGAGACCCTATGAAACGCTCAACCCAGTCTTCTAACACGACATGGCGCAACATCTTGCTGCTCGCGGCGCTTGTCATCATCGTGATTATCGTGCTTGACCCGAATAACAGCCGCAGCCCGACTGCCCCGCCAGTCACGGTCGCAGTACCCCCAAGCGCGACCCGTGACGCAAGCGTAGAGACGGCCATCCCACAGGTGACGGCAACCGCTACCGCGCGTGTGGCAGCATCCCCTACTCTGACGGACGTACCCGTGACGGCAGCGCCGACGCAGCCACTGGCGACCAACCGACCGAGGCCGACGGAAACATCGAGCGTGCAAGTGACACCGATGCCCGCACAACTTTATGACGTTACGGGAACGGCGAACGCGCTGCGCTGCCCGGATACGCGCTGTAAATTGATCGAGACGTATAAGCGGCGGAACATTGTGGTGGTGGTGGGTATGGTGAACGGCACATCTTATAAAGGCGACAAGTCGAAGGTGTGGATGCAGATCATTTCACATGACGGATCGCGGATTTATATGCATTCATCTTTCTTAACACCCCATCGGAATTAAAGGCATTACAGTGTATTAAGGCAAATAATTAAGAAAATAGTACCATTTTAAAATTCGCCAATTCTAAATCAACAAAATGAGGCTATAGTGGAATCACGTTAGCAGAGAAAGTAACATGACCTTCAAATCGCCTGTTTCCACTGTTCGCTTCGGCCTCACCTTCGCCTCAATCATCCTGAGCCTATTCGCGGCACAACTACCGGTTTTCGCGGAAGACCAATTGACGCTGAAGCTGCCGGATAACCGCGTCGTCACGGGTACGCTGGTGACTATGGAACCCTTTAATCAGCAGGATGCGTGGGAAGCCTATTCCAGCCCGAAGGGTGTAGAGTTGGGCATTGAAGACGGCGTGTACCGGATGTTCACCATGAACGAAGGCTATGTGTGGGGCTTGAACGACGAGCAGCATGATAACGTCATCGTTGAGGCGGAAATTACCCCGATGTCGGCTGATGCCAGCGACAACGCATTTGGGGTGATGTGCCGTGCGGATGAGTCGAATAATGGTGACGGCTACTACTTCATGATTAAGGGCGACGGCTATTATTCGATCAGCGTCGGTGTTGGCAATGCTATTAAACCGCTGGTGGAATGGCAGCCTTCAAAGGCCATCCACGCCGGAATCGATAAGAACCGTGTGCGCGTGATGTGTGCAGATGACAACCTCGCCCTGTACGTGAATGATGAATTGATGATTGAGACACAGGATACGACCTACAGCCGGGGTTATACCGGCTTGAGCATCGCCGCAGCGCCGAACAGCAGCAGTGATGTCGCCTTTGATAACGTCGCGATCTACCGTGTTAGTGGGTTTTAATCTCGCGGAAAATCGTTCACAAGAGGAGGGGATGTTGCCACCCCCACGACCAGAAGTACCTATTTACAAGGGGGAGCGTAAATAGGTCAGGCTGTAGTCACTGAGGAGCGCGGGGTTGATAGAGGAGGGAGGATGCCAAGCCCCCCTCTATCAGCGCATCACCCAATCACATCAGCTAGAAACCATTATCCCTCGAATACGCATAGACGGTTTGTCCAAATGACCTATTTTATATGGGTCAACCGGCTTAACTTTGGGTTTAATGGCGGCTGCTTATACCCAATAAGCGCATATTATTAATATGTGTTTCGGTATAGAAACCGGTCATCGCATCGGGGACTTCCGGTGGTTTGCCTGCACTCAAATCAGTTAAGTAACGAATATTTTCGGTGATTAGGCGGCGGTCACCGATTTCGCCATGAGAGGGGACGACCAGCCGCACCCGTTCGGTACGCCGCCACCCTTCGAGCTTGTTGATCCATTCTTGCAGTACGAGTATGCTGCTTTCGTGTAGATAAGGCAGCGGTGTTTCGACTGTATCCCCTGCCAGTAGAATGCCCCACTGCGGAATAAAGGCGACCAAGCAGTCTTCAGTATGTCCGGCTAGAGGGTGCAGTTCCACCAGCACACCACCGAGATCCACTGTGAGACTATGCCCGAATAAGCGGTTGGGCGCAACAAGCTGTATGTCATCCCACAGGTTGGGTTCAGCAGCTTGCTTGGCGGCTAATTCGGCGGCAGTTTCGCCTGTTTCGAAACGTTTGCCACAGGCATCGTGGGCAATAATGACCGAGGTTTTAAGGCCGCAGGTTCCCCAGCAGTGATCCCAATCGCCATGACTATAGGCGACGTAGATGGGCTTATCACCTGCCAATTCCACAATACCCTGCATGTCACGCGGGTGAGAAAGGGTATCCCACACGAGAACCCGCTGTTCGCCAACAATGACGGTGCCGCGCACATCAAATTCATCAAGCACGACTTCGGTTGCCCACACATTCGGACGGAGTTCGCGGAGCTGCATACATGCCTTTCGATGGAATACTAATATTACAACCCGCATTATAAGCAAGTCACTATTTATTTGCTTTACCTAATGTTCACATTTTAAAAAACCGACATTAAATCCTTATCATTATAACTTTTGCAGGGCTTGATTTCAGTCTTTACTGAAATTACCGAAATGAGTAAAATAACGGTTAGGAGAATGCCTATGAACACCCCTGCCCCAAAGCCTTTATCACATGAACAGAAGACGTTTATCGAAAGTATCGCGCTGTACTACGAGAACTTTGGCATTCCGCGTATTGCGGGGCGCATGTTCGGCTTGTTTCTGGTGACCACGACACCACTTTCCGCAGAACAGGCTGCCGAGTCACTGGATGCCAGCTTGAGCAGTATATCGACTAATGTTCGTGTGTTAATAGCGAACGGTTGGGTCGAAAAAGTGAGCTTCCCCGGCGACCGTACCACCTACTACCGTTTTTCGAGGACGGCATGGCAGAGCGTGATGGAAAAGCGGCGGCAAGCGATCAGCCCGCTCAAGCAGATGGCGGAACACATGCACGTGGCCTTACCGGATGACGACCCCGCTCGCGAGCAGCTCCAAGAGATGACCGAATGGACGGCGATGCTGATACAGCATTACGACTCGTTGATTACAACGTGGCAAGCACACCTCGCGGCGAAGAAAGAGTAAGGGCAGCAGCATGGACAAACAGCTTGAACAAGCGGGCTTTAAAGAACAGCGTTTTCACACAGGCGAGATCAACCTCAACACCATCGTTGGCCCGAATAACGGCCCTGCCCTTGTCTTGATTCCAGCACAGATGGCGACATGGGAGACTTACCAACCGAATCTTATTGCCCTGTCGAAAATGTTCCACGTGTACGCGGTTGATGTGCGCGGGCATGGGAAGTCGGATTGGACGACAGGCGATTATTCGTGGGCGAGCGTTGGGCGGGATATGACGGCTTTTTTGCAGCAGGTCGTCCAACGTCCGGCGATTGTGTCGGGCAACTCGTCGGGCGGCATTATCGCGCTGTGGTTGGCGGCGAATGTACCGGCGTTCGTCTCTGGTCTTGTGCTGGAAGATGCACCGGTATTTTCGGTCGAGATGCCGCGCTTCAAGGAGCAAGACCGTTTTGTTTATGACGGCCTCAAACATTTTGTCGATCAATTGGGTGATGTGAATAACCGCGATCTTGCCGATTATTTTCGGGGGCAAACGCTGCCTGTGAATGAGGGCAAACGGGAGAAGCGGATGCCGGATTGGTTCGTCAATATTCTGTCGTTCCTGATTCGCCGCCACCAAATATCACACCCCGGCAAAGTGGTGGACATTCGCTACTTCCCCGGCGTGATGCGCCAACTGTTTTACTCAATTTCGACGTTCGACCCTGATTTTTCGCGGGCGTTTGTGGATGGGCGTTTTTACGAGGGACTGAACCATGCCGAGGCGCTGAAGCGTGTGACCTGTCCCACGCTGGTGATGCACGCCAACTGGTTCCGGCATCCGAAGTACGGGTTGGTGGGTGCGATGGATGACGAGGACGCGCGGCACATTCAGGAACTGGTACCGCAAGCCGAGTATGTAAAGATACCGGCGAACCATGTCATCCACCGCTACAAAGCAGCCGCGTTTAATCAGGCCATTATCGACTTCGCGGCACGACACAACATTGTTTAGCGGCGGTCGGGATTCCATGACGCGGCGGTAAATTCCTCGCTGGTGATGCCGAAGTTGAGGCGGTCGTGGTACTCGCCGCCGGAATAGACCATGCGGCGAAGGCGGCCTTCGAGGATGAAGCCTAAGCGTTCATGGAGAGCGATGGAGGGTTGATTAAAGCTGTAGACCTCGGCGTTGACTTTCTGGTAACGGCGTTCGGCGAAGTAATAGCGCAGCACCAAACCGATGGCTTCGGTGGCGTAGCCTTTGCGCTGGTGATCGGGGAGAATGGCGAGGCCGTAGCCGAATGTGCCGTTCCGCAGGCTGCATGTGTGGGTGTTGATCGTACCGACGAGCTTACCGGAGAGCGTTTCGATCTGGAAGCGGTACGTACCGTCTTCTTCCGCGCCGCGCACGGATTCGCGTTCCGCCCATGACTGGACGGTGGCGCGGGAAGTGGGGAACCAGATTTCATCAGTCATGCGGCCATTGTCGCTGTCGAGGTTCCACTGATAATGGATGTCCCAATCGCCGGGTTCGACGGCGCGTAAACGGATAAGCTGACCTTCAAAGATGGATGGCATGATTTACCCTACAACTCCTTGTTGCCGAAGGTCGTCTATTTCACGCTCACTATAACCAAGCTCGCCGCTCAGGATAGCCGCTGTATGTTCGCCGAGGCGCGGCGGAGGCTGGCGGAATTGGGCAGGTGTTTCCGAGAGTTTAGCGACCGTTCCCAACTGCGGCACGTCTGATCCACCCTCGCGCGGGATGTGCTGAACCATCTCACGGACGACGGCCTGCGGGTGGTTGAGCGCGGCGGGGACTGTGTTGATCGAGCCTACAGGGATGCCCATTGGTTGAATGCGTGCCAGCCATTCGGCGGTGGTGCGGGTTTTGAAGGCGGCTTGCCAGAGCGGGACGAGTTCGGCACGGTGGGCGACACGACCGGGATTCGTTTGGTAGCGCGGCTCGTCCCAGAGTTCGGGATGCCCTGCCACTTCACACAGGCGTTTATACTGCGAGTCGTTGCCGACACCGAGCGAGAGATAACCATCGGCGGTTTGGAACACCTCGTAGGGGACGATATTGGGGTGGGCGTTGCCGTAGCGCGGCGGGGTATCGCCCGTGACAAGGTAATTCTGGGCGACGTTGACCAACCACGCGAGCTGTGCGTCGAATAAGGCCACGTCGATATACTGCCCCTGCCCTGTTTGGTCACGGTAGCGGAGCGCGGCAAGGATGGCCTGCGTGGCGTAGAGGCCAGCCGTGACATCCACGACCGCGACACCGGCTTTAGAGGGCATACCGTCCTGCGGGCCCGTGATGGACATCAGGCCACCT
Organism: Chloroflexota bacterium; assembly: GCA_020161935.1. GTDB lineage: Bacteria > Chloroflexota > Anaerolineae > Aggregatilineales > Phototrophicaceae > CFX2. The sequence continues at coordinate 233,295 of JAIUNI010000006.1, read as the reverse complement.
TCGGCTTGCAGAATGAAGTCGTAGCCGGGGCGGTCACGGTCGGGGCCGGTTTGCCCGTAACCGGTGACGCTGCAATAGACGAGACGCGGGTAACGTTCGTGCAGCGCCGCGTAGCCGAGGCCAAGCTGATCCATGCCACCGACCTTGAAGTTCTCGACCAGCACATCGGCGTTGGCGAGCAGTTGGTGGGCGATTTCGATACCACGCGGGTGCTTGAGGTTGAGCGTCAGGCTGCGTTTGTTGCGGTTGATGCTGAGGAAGTAGGCGCTTTCGCCATCGAGCCACGGCGGCCCCCAACGGCGGGTATCGTCGCCCCCTTCAGGGTTTTCGATTTTGATGACATCCGCACCGAGGTCGGCGAGAAGCATAGTGCAGTATGGGCCGGCGAGGACGCGCGAAAAGTCGATGACACGGATGCCGGCGAGGGCGCTGGGTGTGGATGATGATGTGGTGTTCATGGCCTAAGGATAGCGTAAGCCAACTTAGGCGCAACGGTTGAATTTGAGTATGTTAAATAATGTTCTGGATGCCAGAGCCGAGTTTGAACTCAACCTTTATCAATTGCCCGACATGGCAAACCAGATTAGACTGCTGAGTATGTAACCCGCGCAGGAGGAGTTATGGACAGCGAAAAATCCGGTTTTCAGTCGATTGACGAATATATTGCGAGCTTCCCTAAGCCGATACAGGAGCTGCTGCAACGGGTGCGCGAGACGGTGAAAGCCGCTGCGCCACGAGCCACGGAGAAGATTAGTTACCAGATGCCGACCTTTGACCTGCATGGCAATCTCGTTCATTTCGCCGCCGCAAAAGGCCACATCGGTTTTTACCCGACACCGAGCGCGATTAGTGCGTTTCAGGATGAACTCACTCGTTATAAGGGTGCGAAAGGTTCGGTGCAGTTCCCGTTCGACCAACCGCTGCCGCTCGACCTCATCACCCGCATGGTGAAGTTCCGTGTCGAGGAAAATGAGGCGAAAGCAGCGGCAAAATCTAAGAAGAAAAAATGACCGAAACACAATTCACAGTTTATGCGATTGGGGTGGTTCGCTCGGCGCTGGTTGACCTCATCAGTGCGCCGCTGCAAGGCGACGAAGGCACATTCGAGGCGTGGCTGGAATTGAGAGCCATCGTAACACCCGCCGCGATGGGCATCAACGTGGGCGACGAACTGGTGGTGCTAACATGGTTACACCTCGGCAAGCGAGATGTGTTACAGGTGCATCCGCGCAGCAACCCGAATAACCCTCTAACGGGGGTGTTTGCTACCCGCTCGCCGGATCGCCCGAACCCGATTGGGCTGCATATGGTAACGGTGCTGGAGGTGCAGCCGGATCGGTTGAGGGTCGCGCCGATTGAGGCGGTGGACGGTACGCCGATCATTGATATTAAGCCCATACTGAAGGGCGTTAACGAGCGCTAGGATTGACCCTCACCCCTAGCCCACGCTGGTACGTTCGCAGGCTCACTCCACCGTCAGCCCTCAGGGCGAGGGGAATAAATACTTTCAACGCGGGGAACATTGATTATTCAGTGAGGAACAGAAATTATGGCGACATGGGCAGCATTTGCAGCACAAGCACCGGAGGTCGCGGCGTTCGGGGCGGCGCGGTATGCAAAGGGCGTGGCTTACCTCGGTACGCTGCGAGCAGACGGTGGGCCGCGTGTGCATCCGGTGACACCGATTATTGGCGAGCAGTTATTCCTGTTCATGGAGCCAACCTCGCCGAAGGGCAAGGATTTGCAGCGTGACCCACGCTACAGCCTGCACTGCGCGGTGGATGATTCGAGCGGCAGCAGCGGCGAGTTTTACGTGCGGGGGTACGGCACGCTGACGACCGATCCGGTGCTGCGTGAACAGGCGATTGCGGCGGCCTCGTATAAACCTGCGGACTTTTATGTGCTGTTCGTGCTGACGGTGGAGTTCGCGTTTATGAACACGTACATCGAGGGCAAGGCTACGCCGAAGCGGTGGGAAGCCAGTAAATAAAAACAGGGCGAAACATGTTCGCCCTGCTCGATGATAATAGACGAATCCTACGACGACACCTCGACGATTTCGAAGTTCAGTCCGAAGGTGGGATGTGCGACTAAATTGCTGACTCGTTCACTCCGGTAATAGAAGTTACGCGAGTAGAACATGAACGCCCACGGCGCGTCCGCCGTCACAGCCGCTTCAAGTTCGGCGTAAGCTGCCCAGCGGTCTTCCCCCGGCGGAATAAGCGCGGCGGCGGCTTCCTGCTCGTCCAGCGCGGGGTTGCAGAAACCACCGATGTTGTTACTCGAAGTGCAGTTCAACAGCGGTTGGTAGAAATTTGACGGGTCGGGGTAATCTGCCCACCAGCTCATATACAGCACGGGGATTTGACCGGGGTCGTTGTACATGATGTCAATTAACTGGGCAAATTCCATCGTCACAATATCGACCGTCACGCCGATTTGCGTCCAATCCTGAGCGACCGCCTGCACAACTGTTTGGTCGGTGGGGTCGTTGGTGGCATAGATGGTGGATGACAGGCCATCAGGATAACCGGCTTCTGCCAGCAGCGCCTTTGCCGCTTCGGGGTCGTAAGCAATCGGGGGTAATTCAGGATTGTCGCCAGAGAGGTTCGGCGGGAACAAGCCGTTGGCCGCTATGGGCCGCCCGTTAAGAAGCTGCACGACGCGCTCGCGGTCAATGGCGATACTCAAGGCTTGGCGCACTTTTACATCATTAAACGGCGTTTCACGGGCGTTGAAGCCCACGTAGAAGATGTTAGGGGTCACGCCGGGAATGAGCCTGTTGGCGAGCGCGGTGTCTTCGGTGATGCGCGGGTAATCCGACGGTGCAACGCCGTCCAGTGAGGTATCGGTTTCACCTGCCTCGACACGCAGCACCATCACCGAGGGTTCAACGCCAATATCCATGATGAGGTTATCAACCTTCGGGTAGCCTTCGCGGTAGTAATACGGGTTGCGTTCGAAGGTCAGGCGCACGCCGGACTCCCATGCTGTGAGGATGAACGGCCCGGCTCCCAATGGCTGGCGACCGAATTGGTCACCGGCGGCTTCGACCCCTTCTTTGGCGACAATCGAGGCGAAGGGCAGCGACATGCGCTGGAGGAACGTCCATTCGGGGCGCGAGAGGGTGAAGGTGATGGTGGAGTCGTCAACGATGTTGATGCCACTCAGTTCAGTAGCGCTGCCGTCAAGGTACTCCGGCGCACCAGCGATGACATCAAAAATGAAGCTGCCGGGAGAACCGGTTTCCGGGCCGAGCAACCGCTCGAAGCTGTACTTCACATCGTCGAGGGTGATGGCGCGTCCGTTGGAGAACATGACACCTTCGCGCAGGGTGAAGGTGTAGACTAGGCCATCATCACTGACCTCGACACTTTCCGCCAGCGCCGGAACAATTTCCTTACCCGCATCATCCCACGTCACCAAGCCGCGATAGACGAGCATTTCCGTCGGCCACGATACGGTATCGTAACCCTGTGCTGGATCAAGCGAATTGACATCACTCAGCGATGTCACCACTAAAGTACTGCCATCCTGCGCCGCAGCGGGAACGACCCCTGCCAGCCCGACTGTCATCAATGCGAAAACGCACAGTAGTCCAACGAACCGCCGTAACCGCTGCATAGACTCCTCCAGATACCTTAAGGACGATCAAGTTGTGGGAACGGGTAAACTGTACCCTAGCCTATGCCGAACGCACAACCCGGGGTCACAGACTGGTGAACTGCTGTAGGATATGTGGTTGCAAAGTGGATCGGAACATCGGAATAAAGGTGGGCAGCGCGTCGAAAACAGAACCCTGCCGTTTAGTGTGGAGCTACAAAACAAAACACGGCGTTCATGCTCAGTGAGCGCCGTGTTTCCAGAGTCGAATTACTGATACGAGGCGCAGTTGGTTGGGGCGTTTTGAATGGCAGCTTCGATCTGCGCGATACGGTTTTCAGGGTTCGGATGAGTGCTGAAGAATTCCGGCTGCCCCGAACCCCCACCGGCTTCTGCCAGCACCTGCATGACACGGATCATGCCTTCGGGGTTATAACCGGAGGCGATCATCAAGCAGACACCAAGCGTATCCGACTGGATTTCGTCACCACGCCCGTAGCGCATGTTGACGAGCTGACCGATAACCGCCGCTGTTTGCGCCGCGTTCGCATCACCCGACGCAACACCGACCGCGCCCACCAACCCATTGGTCAATTGGCTGGAGGCAAGCTGCTGGGCGCTGTGGCGGGCGAGGACATGCACAACCTCGTGCGCCAGTACACCGGCAACTTCATCTTCGGTCGTGAGGTGCGACAGCAAAGCGGAGGTGATATAGACCGGCCCACCGGGCAGCGCGAAGGCATTCACTGTTTGGGGGTCATCCAGTACACTAAACTCGAACTCCCACGGCGTTGTCCGCGCGACCGAGTTGTTGACGAGGTTATAGCCGATGTCATCGACCAAGTTTTGCGCTTGGCTATCATTGACCAGACCACCAAATTCCTGTTCCATCTCCGGCGCGGACTGCTGACCCAGCGCGATTTCTTGCTCGGCGGTCAGGCTGAGGTATTGGTTCTCACCCGTAACGGGATTATATTCACGCGAGGCGAGATAAGAAATGACGGAGATGATGGCGATGACCACGCCCAAGACGAGGCGCATACCGCCGCCGCCCCCCAGACTGCGGCGCGATGTATAACCGTAAGGAGAAGTGGATACGCGCATTTTTAGATACCCCCTGTGCTGGTAAGCGGCCGGTCGTAGTGGTCAAACATTTCGTACACACCACCCGCAACCGCGCCGAACACAACATGACTGATAACGATAACCGTGCTGTTGATGGCAAAGAACCATTGGAAAAAGACGGTGAGTGTGTAGAGGTTAATGGCGTAGAAGGCCAAGCCGAGTACCGCGCCGCCGAGGATACCGACCAGTAACCCCCAGCGATGGACGACAATGGCGATGACGAGGGCGAACACAAACGACAGCAGGTAATGAACGACTGCCCCTACGATTAAGATTTCCGTGCCGGTTTGGGTCAATACGCCGCTGCCCATCACCAGCGCCGCAAAGTAACGCAGCATCAAGCTGGCGCTCACCTGAAGGACGGCGGGCGCAAGCAGAAGGTCAACCAGTAGAAAGAGGGTTCCGGCGACCACAGCGGAGATCAGCACAGCACGCCATGTCACATACCTCAAGATCGAATTCATCATTAATTCCCCTTATATGCAGAGCAGCTCTGCCGATAATTACCGTCATTGTATTGAATCGGGGAATTATTAATGTCGATCAAGTAGACCGAAACAAATAGGTCAACTGGCGGGTTTGAGGACGGTGCTTACCACACGAGATGACCCAGAAAAATATTATCCTAATGGGTCATCACACACGTTATGGTGTACGTTAGTGTGGAGGTACCGCATGAAGACATAAGCAGGAGTTCAAAATGGCTGTTCGCACATTTGAAGACTTGTTCATCGACGAATTGAAAGATCTGTATGATGCCGAGCATCAACTGACGAAAGCGCTGCCGAAGATGGCAAAGGCCGCTACTTCGCCGGATTTGAAAAAGGCGTTTGAGTCGCACCTTACCGAGACCGAGGGACATATCAAGCGGTTGGAACAGGTATTTGAAGGGTTAGGCAAAAAGGCGACTCGTAAGACCTGTGCCGCCATGAAGGGCCTCGTTGAAGAAGGCAGCGACGTGATCGAAGAAGATATGGAACCGGAAGTGAAGGACGCGGCGCTCATCGGGGCGGCACAGCGCGTCGAACACTACGAAATGGCCGGTTATGGCACGGTGCGGACGTTCGCGCACGTCCTCGGTCATCATGACCTTGAAGGCATCCTGCAAGAAACGCTGAACGAAGAAGGCGCAGCAGACGAAAAGCTGACGCAGCTTGCCGGCAATATCAACGTCAAGGCTGAAAAACAAGGCTAGTGTGTTTAGGGCAGCAGCCCTACTCTAAAGGAAATATAAAAGGCGCACGATGATGCGCCTTTTATTATTTTTAGGGAGTGAACGTTAGTCACGCCAGTTGTAAAATTCGCCGCGTGTGCCCATCTTTTTTTCCTCCGCCGCTTGCTTCTCGGCATCGAGGATGGCCTGTGCTTTTGAAATATCATCTAACGCGGGAGACTTTTTCAGAATATCGCGCATATCCTGCGCGGCATCGGTCGCATTACAATTATGAGTCCGGGCGTAATGCACTAGCCGGTCAACCATACTGATTTCTTGTGTCTGTGTTTGCAGTTTCCAGCTCATGATACCTCCCAAATTACTATGCAAGACTATCACAATAATGTTATAGTCTTACTGCTCATACTACTGAGATTAAGTTCAATTGTCAAGAAAGTAAAGTAATAATTGTAAGATTTGCCCCTCGGCGGCCCAAAACGAAACACGCCCTTTAGCGGGGGCTAGAGGGCGTGTTCCGTCATTATCGTTATCGCAATTACAGGAGAGAAAATTGTCACTTAACCAATAGATCTAAGTATGGGTAACCAGCCGCATCAGGATCTATTGATAGGCACTATACGCCCTATCACCCTACAAATGCCTAACAAGACCTTGCAAGGTCGTAAATAGGATTGAATAGACAATGGATTTCGCGCTGAACAACTTCCTCCGGTAAAATATGACTGACAGCAAGGGTTCAGTAATCTATTGTTAATGCCGCTCGAAAGAGTCACTCATGCCAAACGAAGAAATGGTTAAAAAAGTGCGCTTATCGCTAGAGCGCTTACTGCCCCGTTTAGAAGCGAACCTCGCCCAACTGCCCGAACGTGATGTGTTCCTCAAGCGGCTTCACCAGCATTTCCCAACCGCATTCGAGCATCTTTATAACCTGTACGGCAATCAATACGATTTCTTCTATCACCTTGAGCGCATTTTAGGGCATCTCATCAACCTTGCAGCCGCACGTCCAGCCGATTTACGGGCGCTTGACCAGCAGCGCGAGCAGAAACCGAACTGGTTCCAGAGCGAGGCGATGCTCGGCGGTGTGTGCTATGTCGATCTGTTTGCGGGTAACTTGCAAGGACTGCGGGAAAAAATTCCTTACTTCTGTGAACTTGGGCTGACCTATTTACACCTGATGCCGCTGTTCAAAGCGCCGGAGGGCAACAGTGATGGCGGCTATGCGGTGAGCAGCTACCGCGACGTGAACCCCGCGCTTGGCACGATGGCGGAACTGGCCGCGCTGGCCGCAGAGTTCCGCGCGAACGGCATCAGCCTCGTGCTCGATTTTGTGTTCAACCACACCTCGGATGAGCATGACTGGGCGAAGCAGGCGCTGGCGGGCGAACCGACCTACCAAGACTACTATTTCATGTTCCCCGACCGGACGATCCCCGACCAATATGAACAGCACTTACGTGAAATCTTCCCTGAACACCGGCGCGGGAACTTCAACTTCCGCAGCGAGGTGAACCAGTGGGTATGGACGACCTTTCACAACTTCCAGTGGGATTTGAACTACAGCAACCCCGGCGTGTTTAACGCCATGCTGGGCGAAATGTTGACACTGGCGAACAACGGCGTGGAAATCCTGCGGTTGGACGCGGTGGCCTTCATCTGGAAGCAGATGGGGACAAGCTGCGAGAGCTTGCCACAGGTGCATTGGATTATTCAGGCGTATAACGCGCTGGGGCGCATTGCCGCACCTGCGATGATCTTCAAGTCAGAGGCGATTGTGCATCCGGCGGCGGTCGCCACCTACATCAGCCCGGAAGAAGCGCCCGTTTCGTATAACCCGACGTTGATGGCGCTGACGTGGGAAGCGCTGGCGACGCGGGAAGTGAAGCTGCTGCGGAAGTCGATGGAGCATTGGTTCGCCCTGCCCGACGGCTGCGCGTGGGTAAATTATGTGCGGTCACACGACGACATCGGTTGGACGTTCGCGGATGAGGATGGATACGAACTAGGCATCAACGGTTTCGACCACCGCCTCTTTTTGAACGCCTTTTACAATGGGCGCTTCCCCGGTTCATTCGCCAAGGGGCTGCCCTTCAACCTGAACCCCGTGACACAGGATATGCGGATTTCCGGCACGACCGCTTCGCTGGCAGGGTTGGAGCAAGCCCTTTCGATCAATGACAGCGTGTATATCGACAATGCCATCCAGCGCATCGTGATGATCTACAGCATTGCTATGAGCGCGGGCGGCATTCCACTGATTTACCTCGGTGATGAGATCGCCACGCTGAACGACTACACCTACCAGAACAACCACAATAAGGCCGAGGACAGCCGTTGGGTACACCGCACCCCTTTCAACTGGCAGCGGGCGGAAAAGCGGCATGACCCTGCAACAAACGAGGGGCGCGTGTTTAGCGGCCTTAAGCAAGTTATCGCCGCACGGAAGGCTGCGCCGGAGTTAGCCGGTGGGCAGGCTGTATTCTTCGACTGCGGCAACGGGCATATCTTGAGCTATACACGCAGCCGCAAAGTGCTGGTGCTGGCGAACTTCTCCGAGCATCCGCAGAGTGTTTCGGCGAATGCCCTACGCGCCCAACTGCCGCAGTTGGTTACCAGCGCGGTCGATGTGGTGACAGGGCAAACGGTTAGCATCGCCGAAACGCTCACACTCAACCCGTACCAATTCCTGTGGCTGATGGTGAATCATTCAGGAAAAGAAGCGGCGGATTCCCGCACTCTTTGAACGTCACGCATGGGCGGAACACCAAAGATGCTCTTATACTCACGGTTGAAGTGCGACGCATCGTTATAACCCACACGGTAGGCAGCGGTGGTCGCGTCCGCATCACCACCCAGCATCAAACGGCGGGCTTCCTGCAAACGTAACTGCTTCTGGAATTGCAGGGGACTTATGCCGGTCACGGCCTTAAAGTGATGGTGGAAACCGGAGACGCTGATTCCGAGTTCACTTGCCAGTTGTTCAACACGCAGCGGCTGGTCAAAATCCTGCCGGAGCCGTTGAATTGCTCTGGCAATCTGCGACGTATAACCCCCTAAAACGGCTAGATGACGCAGCCGATTCCCCTGTGCGCCGATCAGAAGGCGGTAAACGATCTCCCGCGTAATCATCGGCATCAGAATCGGGGCTTCGGCAGGCGAATCCAGCAGCCGGACGAGCCGCACAACCGCGTCCAACAGGTTCACATCCAAAGGGCTGACGGTCATCGCTTTGACATCAGCGAGGCCGCGCGGCGTAGGGTTATGTCCCGCCTCGACCATAACCAAACTCACAAACTGGGGGTCAAGTTCCAACCGGAAGCTGAGATACGGTTTCTCGCGCGAGGCTTCCAGAACGCGGCTCACCCTCGGCAAGTCTAAACTGGCGAGGAGATAATTAAATGGGTCGTACTGATAACGGTCGTCCCCCAACAGAACCTCTTTGCTGCCCTGCGCGATGACACAAAACGACGGCTCTAGAACACTGTGTATCCGCTCGGATGGTACTGATGCACGAGCCAAGTGTATCCCTTTGAACGGCTGGAGGAGACCATCATCAGGGATGGCACGTGCGATCCGCTCAATCAGCTCGTCGCGGCTGGCCTGTAACCGCTGCGCCTCCCGCTGCTGTATATCGTTCATATCCATAAGTATCGCCTTCGCATACACCTCAATACCTAGAGAATTGTACAAGCATCATGGAGGATTCTACAATCTTCCAAGCCTCATATGACCTAAAATGAACGTGATAGAGTATAACACCCTTCAGGGGATTTGGAGTTTTATTTTATTTGTAACACGCCAGCAAGATTCAACAGGAGTACAAACGATGCAGAAACGAACACTTGGCAAGAGCAATTTAGAAGTCTCAGCGCTTGGGCTGGGCTGTATGGGTATGAGTTCGGCCTATGGCCCTGCCGCCGACAAGCAGGAAATGATTGCGCTTATTCGGACGGCTGTGGAACGCGGCATGACGTTCTTCGACACGGCAGAAGCCTATGGCCCGTTCGTTAACGAGGAACTGGTGGGTGAAGCCATTGCCCCGATTCGCGACCAAGTGGTGATCGCCACAAAGTTTGGTTTTGATATTGCACCTACCGGCGAAAGACGCAGCGCCCTGAACAGCCAACCCGACCATATCAAACAGGTTGCGGAGGCTTCGCTCAAGCGGCTCAAGGTTGAGGCTATTGACCTGTTCTACCAGCACCGTGTTGATCCCGATGTCCCGATTGAGGATACAGCCGGAGCGGTGAAGGACTTGATTCAGGCAGGGAAAGTCAAACACTTTGGTATGTCCGAAGCAGCCGCACAAACCATTCGCCGCGCCCATGCCATACAACCCGTTACTGCCGTGCAGAGCGAATATTCGCTGTGGACGCGAGATCCCGAAGCGGAAGTACTGCCCACCCTAGAGGAACTTGGCATTGGGTTTGTGCCATTTAGCCCGCTTGGCGCAGGTTTCCTAACCGGAAAAATCAACGAGAAAACCATCTTTGACGCTTCCGATTTTCGCAACATTTCGCCTCGTTTTACGCCGGAGGCAAGGCAAGCCAATCAAGCTGTGGTTGACCTGCTGGGCGAGATCGCAGCACAGAAGCAAGCGACACCTGCGCAGATCGCGCTGGCATGGCTGCTGGCGCAGAAGCCGTGGATTGTACCCATTCCCGGCACCACGAAGCGGCATCGTTTAGAGGAGAATATTGGGGCAACTGCCATCGAGCTTTCGCCTGATGACTTGCGAGCGATTGAACGTGCAGCCTCGCAAATTACCGTGCAAGGCGCTCGTCTCCCAGAAGCGGTACTGAAAATGACGGGCCGCTGACGACTAACCCACCTAAGAAATAAGGAGTATAGAACATGCAAATCCGTAAACTCGGCAACAGCAGCTTAGAAGTCTCGGCGCTTGGGCTGGGCTGTATGCGAATGAGTTTTGGTGACAGCCCGATAGGTGACAAGCAGGCGATGATCGCTTTTCTGCACCAAGCGGTTGAGCGCGGCATCACCTTCTTTGATACCGCCGAAGTCTATGGCCCGTTCACCAATGAGGAATTGGTTGGCGAAGCGCTCGAACCCTTTCGCGGGCAGGTGGTCATCGCCACCAAATTCGGGTTCAAACACGGTGATGGCACCGGACCAAGCCCATCTACCGGATTGGACAGCCGACCGGAGCAGATCAAGCGCGTGGCCGAGGCTTCGCTCAAGCGCCTGAGAGTTGAGGCAATTGACCTATTCTACCAGCACCGCGTTGACCCGAATGTGCCGATTGAAGACGTGGCGGGCGCGGTCAAAGACTTGATTCAAGCGGGGAAGGTCAAACACTTCGGCCTTTCCGAAGCGGGTGCGAACACCATCCGCCGCGCCCATGCGGTGCAGCCGGTGACGGCGCTCCAGAGTGAGTACTCGATGTGGTGGCGCTCGCCGGAAGCCGAAATCTTGCCTACGTGCGAGGAACTGGGTATCGGTTTCGTGCCGTTTAGCCCATTGGGGCGAGGTTATCTCACCGGCAAAATTGACGAAACCGCCACCTTCGATAAGTCGGATGTCCGCAGCACCAGCCCGCGTTTTACGCCGGAGGCTTTGAAAGCCAATAAGGTCGTGATTGATTTGATTACTCGGATTGGCGAACACAAGAACGCGACTCCAGCACAGATTGCCCTCGCGTGGCTGCTGGCGCAGCAGCCGTGGATCGTACCGATACCCGGCAGCCGCAAGCTGGAACGCCTCGACGAAAACCTCGGTGCAGTGAACATCAGCCTTACAGCGGAAGACCTGCGCGAGATTGACAGCGCCCTCGCCCAAATGTCGATACAGGGCGACCGGTATGCGGCGCAAATGAATCAGTTGACACAGAAATAAAGCGTTAGGAGATTTCGCATGACGACATGGACAAACGACGAACTCCGTAAAGTGGAGGCAGCAGAGGAACTTGAAATTGCGTCGCAGCGTGGCGATGGCACACTGCGGAAGTCACGTACCATTTGGGTTGTTCGAGTCGGTGATAGCCTCTATGTCCGTTCCGTAAATGGACGAACATCCGATTGGTTTCGCGGTGTTGAAACACGCCATGAAGGGCATATCAAGTCAGGCGGCGTGGATAAAGACGTGAGCTTTGTGGAAGTCGATACAACCGACAGCATCCACGCGCAGATTGATAACGCTTATCGCAAGAAGTACAGCCGGTATGCTGCGAATATCATCAACAGTACGCTTACGCCGAAAGCCCACTCCGCGACACTTAAATTGGTGCCGCGCTAGGATCAAATGGGGAAGATAATCGTGATGTGCGTGCCGTTATCGAGCTTGCTTTCGACGGTCAGTTTACCGCCGTGCAGCTCGATCAGGCGCTTGGCGATCATGAAGCCGAGGCCGACCCCCTGCTGCTCGTAAAAGGCACGGTCGAACTGCATGTACGCGCCGAGCAACCCCACTTGGTCGGCGCTCATGCCGCGTCCTTGGTCGCTGACGATGATATTGATCGCATCAGCCGTGCGCTGGGTTTTCACACAAACCCTTGAACCGTCGGCTGAGAATTTGAAGGCGTTATCCACCAACTCGCCGATAATTTTTCGCAGGTCGTTTTCAGAAATTTGCAGCGAGAATGCCTCGGCTTCCACTTGCACATCGGCGGCACGGTTATGCTTCGCCGCGCATTCCTCCACGGTGGACGTGATAACGGGCTTCGTGTCGCGAATGACATGGTTAAGCAGTTTGGCGAGTTCGTCCGGCGACGAAGCGATAATCTCAATCTGAGCATAAACGAGGTAATTCTCGATGAGGTGCTGCAAGCGCTGTCCGGCACGGTTGATGTTCTTGCCGTACTGGTGAACAGCCGCGAGATCAACCGGATCGGTTTGCATTTCCAGCAAGCCCGCATAGCCGACCACCTGCGACAGCGGCGTTCGCAGTTCGTGCGGCAGCGCGTACATGATGTTTTTGCGGACGAGGCGCAGTGTCGTTTCGTAGCGGTCGGCGATGGAGTGATGCTTATTAATCTGCGTGCGGACGCAGGACAGTAGTTCTTTGGTGCTGAACGGCTTGATGAGATAATCATCCGCACCCAGTTCCATTCCCTTTCGCTGATCGGCACGGGAACCGCGCGCGGTTAGAAAGACAAACGGGATGTTGTTGGTTTTGAGGTCGCTCTTAACCGCTTGGAAGACCCCATAACCGTCAATCACCGGCATGGTCACGTCGCACAGAATGAGGTCAGGAATGACATCATGCACGGCACGAATACCCCGATTGCCGTTAACAGCGGTGCTAACCTCGTAGCCTTCACTTTGCAGCACACGCAGCACTGTGTCTAACACATCAGGATCATCATCAATAACCGTAATCCGCACGCTCTGTGGACCTCACATTACAGAAGATTTTATATTTGTCATCTATAAATAATATTAATCAGAATGTTAAGCGGCAACCATTCAGGTTTCGTGCATTCCAGCTTACAACTTATTCGGAATCGCGTTTACAATAACAGGCATGACATACCCAACCATCACGCTCGTCACCCCTTCCTATAATCAGGCCGCTTATTTAGAGGCCACGATTCGCTCGGTTTTAGAGCAAGATTACCCTGCCCTGCGCTTCATCATCATGGACGGTGGCTCGACCGATGGCAGCGTGGAGATCATTCAACGTTATGCCGACCAACTGACCTATTGGGTGAGCGCGAAAGATGCTGGGCAGTCGGACGCGATCAACAAGGGGTTTGCCATCAAGCCTGCCGGGGTTGAACCCGACAACGAAATCATGACGTGGTTGAATAGTGATGATGTGCTGCTGCCGGGGGCGCTGCGCCGCATCGGTGACATCTTCACGCAGTATCCCCAGATTGACTGGCTGACGGGGCAGCCTGCGAATATGGATGTCGCGGGGAATTTACGCTTGGGGCAACTGAAAACCGGACACAGCCGCAGCCTCATCCGGCGGGGTTGGTACCACGGGCGCGGGTTGGGCTTCATCCGGCAGGAAGGCACCTTCTGGCGGCGGTCACTGTGGAACAAGGTCGGCGGTATCCATCCTGCACTGCATTACGCGATGGACTTCGACCTGTGGCGGCGGTTCGCGGTTCACGCGCCGCTGGTAACAGTTGACCAGCATCTCGCGGCCTTCCGCACGCAGCCGGAGCAAAAAACCAGCGCCCTCGATAAATACTACGCCGAGGCGCGTATCACCCTGCCAAATGCTGCGCGGCTGATTGCCCTCCCCCTCCGCGCGGTGTTCACGCTGGCAAGCTGGCCGTTTATGCCGCGTGTACTGGTCGATGATGGCAGCAACCGTTATGAGGCTGGTATACCCCTATTCCACAAATAAGATTAGTCGCCAGCAAGAATAAACGCCACATAATCGACCGCAACGGCTAACTTACGCTCGTCGCCGCCCTGCCCCGCCTCTTTCGGCACAACCACATTGTCATAATCGAGCGTCAGGGTGATGTGTCTGCCATCGCCAACCACATCCGCCGGAAGGTTGAACGTCAGCGTTTGTAGGGTATCCGGCGCAACGGTTACAGGCTCACCCAGCGGCACACCATTCGCCAGCAGCGTCAGGGTGCGCGGCTCGTAGAAGGCTTGCGCGGCGAGTGACACGCTGTAGCTGCCAGCGGGCAGATCAACATACAACTCGGTCTGCGGGTACTCGCCCGTCCAGCGCCATGTGGTCGCACCACCCACCATCTCCGGGTAATGCCAGCCCCAACCGATGTAACGTTCGTCGCCTTCCGTGCCGAGGTCGATGGAGTACGCACCGGAGTCGGTTTGCGGTGGGGTGCGGGGTGGGCAGCCTTCGGGATGCCAACTCGTGCGGTAGACAACTGCCTCATGCTCCACCCACACCGGACACACGAGGTCGGGTAAGCTGTTCAGGTAGCCGATGATTTCCTGCGTCGTTGGGCCGGAACGCCCGATCATATCTTGATGAATGACGATATAACCGACCGGCCACTCGGTAATAATCTTTCGCAGCTCCGGCTCAACCAAATCCGACTCCAAGAAGCGGCGCTGACCCAGCCACGCCAGCAGCGGGTCGTCGGTTCGCATAAACCAGAAGTGCTGGGCGTTCACGCGCGAGATATGCCCGTTGACCATACGCTTGCCGTGAATGGTGCCGTACCACTGGAGCGCGGCGAAACGCTGCTCACCGACCAAACCTTCGCCGCTGCTGCCACCGGAGGGTGACTCGATGACGACGTAATCGTACGGCTCGCGCCCCATCGACTCATAAAAGCTGTAGCGGTAGGGAATGGGCTGGATAGCATCCGGCGTATACAGCCATGAGTCGGCGGCGACCAGCAGCAGCAAAGCGACTGGCACGGCTAACCGTAAGAAACGGTGCGGCTTCAAAATAGGCGTAAGCGACATACCCACGAACAACACTGCCGGAATGGTAAACACGGGGGCGAAGCGTTCAGGGTAGCGGAACATGCCGCCGAAAATGGTGTGCAGCACGGCATACGGCATGGGGATTGGGGTCTCGCCGATGGTGATGCTTGCCCCCCCCGCCAGCAGCAGCGGCAAGATCATCAGCGCCAACCAGAACCAGCGCATCCGCGATATGCCCCTGCCCCGCCGCCACCAACCAGCCAACAGCGCGACCAAAACCAGCGGCAGCAGCACCGCGCCAACCGACACATCTTTCGGCAGGTGGCTGATGAAGCCCAGCGGGAACGGGATGGTGACGGCACGTTCCATCGGTGTGGGTGAAAGGCCAGTCGAGTCGTAACTCAGCAAGTAGCGCAGCGGCCCGATGAACCACAGCAGCACGAGGCCAACCGCAATCGCCAGCAGACCGTAAGTCACCAAGCGAACCCGCGCCGACCACGAAGGTGACTGCCACAACATTAGCAGGCCGTAGGGGACGAGCAGGAACGCGGCGAAGATGGGATATTGCAGGTCATCCAACAGCATCGCCCAGAAGGTGCAGCCGAGCAGCAGAGCGTAGAGCGCCGCAAAACGCCAGTTAGCCGCCCACACCTGCCGCGCGATTTTGCCCCACGTCATGAGCAGCAGCGGCAGCCAAAACCAGCCCATAAGGTTGATGTTCGTCCAGTAGACGCTGTTGGTCAGAAGCGGCGAGAGTTCGAGCAGCGCCCCACCGACCAGCGCCAAACCCGCCGAAACTCCTTCCTGCCGCAGCAGCAGGTACACGCTGTAGCCGCACAGCAGGTAGTTGGCGACGAATACCGCACTCATCGCCGGAACAGTGCCGAAAGCTGGTTCGAGCAGCGCCCACAGCGGATACCAGAATACCGTCAGCGTGTGGTAGACCAAGCTGGAGGTATAGGGGTACAACACGTAGTTGGTTTCGTAGATGGTGTGGCCGGCGGCGAGGGCGTGGCGCACCCACCAGAAGTTCCAATGAAAGTGGAAGTAATCAGTGGGGATGTCGCCCGTGAGGTGTGTCGCCATATTGAACAGCGGCCAATAGAGCGCCAGCAGCGCCAACCCGAAAAAACAGGCTAGCGCAACGAGGTGATGTATGCGTGATGATTGTTGTGTCATGGGCAGGAGTTTAGCGGGGATAGACGGCGCTGCAAAGGTTCGGTTCCAGAATGTCCATCCGGCCTATGGCAAGACCCGCCGAATCGCGCTGGTGAATGGGTGGGCGCATCCGCTACGCTACGGGCGACTCAACATTTAATGTAATCCAATCAGAGAGCAACATGGCCGCTAACAAGAAAGTCTTTGTCATCTTTAACCCAACAGCGGGTAACGCTGCCCAAGCGGATGCCGTACGCGAGGCGCTCAAGCGCCACTTCGACGAGCCGGAATGGGAGTGCGAAGTGTATGAAACGACTGGCGCGGAAGATGAGGATATTGCGAAGATCAGCCGAAAAGCCGCTGACGAGGGTGCGACGATTGTCGTCTCGGCAGGCGGCGACGGGACGCTAATCGGCGTAGCGAACGGACTGATTCATAAGGATATTCCGCTCGGTATCCTGCCGCTTGGCACAGGCAACGACCTCGCGCGTATTCTGAATATCCCACTGCAATTGGAAGGTGCGCTCGGCGTACTTTCCGGTGAGCATGAGGTATTCGAGATGGATGCGCTGAAGGTCAACGACTGTTACTACTTCTCGAATGTCAGCGTAGGCATTACCCCGCACATGATGAGCGACACCAAGTCGGAGCAGAAAAAGCGCTTCGGGCGGTTGGCGTATATCTGGACGATGTTCAAGCAGTCGAAGATTTTCCAGATGCGCCATTACAACCTGATGGTTGATAACCGACCGCAGCGGGTGAACGCGGTCGAGGTGATGGTGTCGAACAGCACCCTGCTCGAACGCTTTCCGCAGTTATTCGGCTCGCTGGATACGATTGCGGACGGCAAACTGGAACTCTACTTGGTGAAGGCTAAGTCATGGCGCGATTATCTCGGCCTCGCGTGGGATTTACTCCGCCGATCCCCGAAAGAAGCCAACAAAATGACGCACATTGACGCGCGAGAAAGTATCCGCATCGAGGCGGTAAAGCATTCGCAGTTGGTGCAGGCCGACGGGGACGCAATCGGGCATACGCCGGTGGAAGTCCGTTTGGAGCGCAAGGCACTGCGGGTCATTAAGCCCAAGGCCCAACCCGCAGCCGTTTAAACAGATGGATGTGAACATGATCCCAACGACCGAAGCGAACGTGCAAGCCGAAAAGCAGCTTGAGCAAAACCCCAAAGCCCACCGCTTATGGGATCGCTTAATTTTCCGGCGTATCACCAGCGCCGTGTTCTTGCTCGTAGCGCTGGCGATTTTCCTGTGGTGGCTGCCGGATATTTCGCGGCGGCAGTTGATTAACAGCATCATCGCCAACCGCCAGCTTCTCGCGCTGCTGCTCGCCTTCGGCCTCATTATGATGTCGCTGCTGTGGTCGGTGGGTCAGCGGTTGGACGTACTGCTGTTCAAATCGCTCAACGGTAGGAGTTATCGCGCGAAGTGGGTGGATTGGGTGATGTGGCTGCTGACACAATTCGGCAGCACGGCCTTCATCACAATACTGGTGGTCGTCTTCTATCTGATTGGCTACCGGCGGTTCGCGGTGGGACTCACGCTCGGCGCACTAACGCTGCTGCTGCTCGTCACCATCATCAAAGCCTTCGCCGACCGCGCCCGCCCGTTTAACCTGATGCTTGAAACGCGGGTCGTTGGTTGGAAGGAAGCGGGGTTGTCCTTCCCCAGCGGGCATACCACCCAAACCTTCTTCATGGCGACCTTAATGACCAACTACTTCCATCCCATATGGATCATCGCGGCTGTCCTGTACGCGATTGCGGCGACGGTTGGGGTGACGCGCGTTTACCTCGGCGTACACTACCCGCGCGATGTGATGGCGGGCGCGATGCTCGGCATCATCTGGGGCATCATTTCGGTGTTGGTCGCCCCCTACATCGGATAGCTGATTACTCTAAATAGGCTTCACAGGCATAGGCCGCGTCAATCACATCGTTCGGCAGGAACAACTGCTTGAACGCGCTTAACGCATCGGTTTGCGTGGCCTCATCTGCCTCTTGCGCGAGGAAAGTACGTTCGGCGTAGTCGGCGAATTCTTGCACCACCCACTCGTAACGGTAATACGCGAGCGCCGTCCAATTGATGTCTACTTGCCCGTATCCCTTAAAAAACGCCTGTTGATTGCCCTCTGCAACCTCGATACCCGCCACAAACATCAGGTCGCGTTCTTTGGGTGCGATGATGGGTTGATCCCAATCAACGACAAACAACTGCCCTGCCGCATCGAGTAACAGGTTCGCGGTATGAATATCAGCGTGGCAGAGGACAGTGGGCAGCGATTGACCCCGTAAACTATCACCCAGTTCGCGCGTCCGGTCGAGGATGCGGTGGATGATGGACTGCTGCGCCTGCCAGAACGCGGCAAGTTCTTGACGTATCGGTAGGCGTTGGTCGGCGGCGATAAGGCTTTCCACAGTTTCGATAATCGACAGCCAGCGTGAGTTGATGGTGAACGTTTCGCGCGGCACAACCTGAAGCACATCGGCAGGCAGCGCGATAGCATGAATGCGCCGGACAAGACTTCCGTACTCTACCCACTGATCGAGCGATAATCCCGCATCCATCCCATTGGTATCGCCGATATACGGATACAGGATCAGCGTAACATCATCGAGGCGCGTATAAAGGGCGTGGGTTGTGGTGGGTATGGGGGCGACGACCTGCGTCAGTCCCATCCGGTAGAGGGTGTGAGGAACGGTTACGGTTGCTGGCGGGAAAGTGCCGCGCCGCACTTTTAAGAAATAGGTTTTGTCGGCTTCCGTGGAAACTTTGTAGACACTCGCGCTGAAGTCGTTCCCCAGCGACAAGCGCTCGATACGGCGCACACGGAGGTTGTAGTCACGGTTGAGTACCTCAACATAAGCGACTTCCGGGTTACGCACGAGCCGCCTGTGCCGATAGCGCTTGCAGGTAGCTTTGCACCAGTAAGCGGAAGCTCTCATCGAGCGCAAGCGGCAGCCCAAAACCACCGGCCACTTCCAGCGAGGCGAAGCCGTGGATCATGCTGCGGAATACTCGTACCATGTGGATGGCGTTTTCATCGTGCAGCCCGTAGTAGGCCAACACCTTGAGCGAGACTTCAACTGCCTCGGCCTCGACCGCGCGGCTTTCGGCATCATCCGGCGCGGATGCCCGCAGGCTGGCAGCATACACACCGGGATGCTCTTTCACATAGGCGCGGTAAGCCTCTGCCATCGCGATGACCGCATCATCACCCGCTTTACCCATGACCGACCTGCCGAGCTGGTGGGTCAGTTGGCGACGACCGAGCAAACCGAGCTGTTGTTGTAAACCGGGCAGCCCGCCAATATGGTTATAGAGTGATGGTACCGCGACTTTGAAGTGGGCAGCCAAGGCCGCCAGCGTCAGCGCTTCTATGCCTTCACGGTCAACCAGTTCAGCGGCGGCTTGCACCACGACCTGCGGGTCTAATCCAGCTCTACGCGGCATAGGGAACCTTTATCCTCGTCCAGCATTCGTACACGCCTATAACCTTACCATGTGTTGTCGGTGCCATCCAAACGACTGGTATGGTAAAGGATGAGCAGCCTGTATCTAGCATCCATCCGGGTATTCGGCTATGATTCGGCACACATAACCTGCAAATTGTATTCGAGGAAAATATGCTGCGTAAACTCTTTTCGGTCACAGCGGTACTGGTTACGACCATCACGCTTCTCCTGACTGCCCTACCTCAACAAGTGACCTATGCCTGCCTGCCCTGCGCCTGCCCGAAGAACACCAGTGTGAATTGCTACGGCGATTATGCGCTGTATACCAAGACGCTAAAAAACGGCACCTGTGATATTGAAGTCGTCGGCATCGACCCTAAGACCGGCAAGCCCCGCAAAGCACTGTATGTGAAGGCTTCCACACTGGCGAAGCTGCCCGATAACCCCGAAGAAAACACGCTCATCGACAGCTACTACGAGTTCGCGCTGTACAAGCTGACGAGCGGCGAGTATCAACTGAACGTCGGGCCGGACTTTGAAGCGAAGGTTCACGTCATCATCTGGACGGGCTGCCCTGCCGAGAACCCTTACGAGAGTTCCTTCGTCCAAGAGAAATAAGCTGACTAGGTTGTAGGGGTTTGCTGCTGGCGAATCCCTACGCATTTTCCTCTGCCGTAAAGCACTGCCCGATATGCGTCGGCAGCGCGTCAATGCTCTGGCTGTTCTTCTCGCGGCGGTATTCGACAAGCCCTTCCTCGCCATGATTGGCCGCCCACTTCACCGCTGTATCGCGTTCGCCTACATAATCCATAAACGGTACGCCATAGCCGCAGGACGTTTGAACGCGGTGAACATCAATCACCACGATCTGCCGCGCCGCCGTGACCTCGGCGAAGTGCGGGCGCAGCGTTTCCCACTCGGCATCCGTTGGCAGCACGACCCTCCCCTGCCCATACAGGCGCAGGATGTTCGGTGCGCCATCGAACGCGCAGAACATAATTATGTTCTGCGGTCAATTATGGAATTCCCTTTAGCATGTTTGTAGATGTCAACACAGGTTTATCCTTCACTGTGGCAGCATAAAGTTTCAAAGATGGGTGGCACTAATGTCCATCCATCAACAACCAAAAACAAGAGTTCATCAAATTACTGTGTTTTTACTTGAATACCAATCGGAGTTGGTATCCCATCTATGCTTTCGACATTTTTCTCGCAAATGTAGTTGTGTAAGCCTTCTTCCCCTTTTGCTTCTGCCCATCGCGTGAGTGTATCTCGATCAGCAACAAAATCCATCAGTGGAACGCCATATCCGCACGAAGTTTGTACCATATGAATATCTGCTGTGATAATTTGGCGGGCATTGAGGTAGTTTGGGAATAATGGACTGAGTTCAGTCCATTCAAGGTCGCTTGGCAGTATGGCGCGACCTTTTCCGTACAGTCGCACAATGTCAGGCTTGCCACTGAAGGCACACCACATAAATGTTACACGTCCATTTTCATTTAGATGCGCCGAAGTTTCGTTACCACTTCCAATCAGGTCGATGTAAGCTACCTGATTTGGGGACAGGACACGTAGGCTATCCATTCCTTTAGGTGAAACATTAACATGTCCCACACCACTTAAAGGTGCACTTGCAACAAAAAATATATGCTGTACCTCGATAAACTGCTGTAAGGTGTCGCTAATACTGTCGTAGAATTTTGCCATCTTTTATCTATTCTTGTTATTTGAATTGATTTTTGTGCACATCATGTCTTTCACCATTGTATGTTTATTAATGTTTGGGAGTTGCAGCATGAAGCTGCAACTTATTTATCTCAAAGAAAATCTATTTAGCAGATGGGAAATTTTACTGCTCCAGTGAATTGGAAATAAATCCTACACAGTATATCCGGCCTTTTAAAGAATGTTGCACTTGATATTTCGTCCTATCCCCTGTTATACAGTCAAATACTGTGTCATTGGAACATACTAAATTCTACGATCTTGATTATGAACTGGTTTCAGCCTACGCCAATACATTTATCAGTCGCTTGGATACCTATCCAGTCCAAAATGCAGACGGAAGCTATGTTCGTGTTAAGCGTCCGCTTGTAACTCCTATCCTTGAAGGGCATATCAAAGGGCATATTACTATTGGCGCGTATGCCCTTAATGAAAAGAATGAAGCCCATTGGATATGTTTTGATGCGGATGATAATGACCATGCCTTTGAACTCAGTTACATGGCCTCGGACTTACGAAAATCAGACATAACAACCTATTTGGAAAAATCACGGCGAGGTTGTCATTTGTGGTTCTTTACTCCCTCAATTTCTGGCGTTGAAGCAAGGCGCTTTGGAAAGCAACTGTTGCGTGAATACAAAATTGAAGGTGTAGAACTGTATCCCAAGCAAGATAAACTCATCACGGGAACAGGGTCATTGGTACGACTGCCATTAGGTATTCATCAAGTATCCAAATACCGCTACGGCTTTATTGACTTCGACGGTCATCCGCTCGCTCCAACCGTTCGGGAACAAATGAAAATTCTCACCAGTCCAAAAAGAGTGCCACAAACATTTATTGACCAGATACTTGCAGTTGCGCCAGAAGCAAAGCCTATCTTTCCGACCAAACCCTATATCCCCCGCCCGAAGAACAGAATTGTCGGTGATACCCTATCTGAACGCATCAAAAACCGGATTAGTGTCTATGATTTTATCAGTCAGTATATTGAAATTAATGAGCGCGGATTTGGCTACTGCCCGTACCACGATGACCAGAAAATGAGCTTTGGTGTCAATCAAGAGCATAACTTTTGGAACTGCTTTGCCTGTGAAACGGGTGGCTCAGTGATAGATTTCTGGATGAAGTGGCGTGCGCTTCATGGACAAGACCCAGACTTTCGGAAAACCATGATTGATCTGATTGGCCTATTGAATATGTAAGAGTTGATGGGCGTTTGAGAATGCCTGTTTTAGCCCTTGTAATCCCCTTTACAGGGCTTGAAAGGAAAAGACTATTATTGAACCAAAGGAATATCAAAACGGCTGTAAAAGCGGTCAAAACCCAAAATCGCTTGTATGTTGTAACGACGAGCAGCAATGACGTTGGCACAGTCAATCAGACTTATTTTTTCAGTTCTTTGAGTAAGAAATAATTCCTCTGCCTGTTGTCTGACCTGTTCCACAATTTCAATCACGGGAAAATCGCTGGTGTGAATGTACCGCAAAAACTGACAAGCATTTTCTTGAGAATAGTGACGGCTGAGTAAGGTGGTTGTTTCCGCGATCACGTAACTGGTCGTAGTGAGTTTACCTGCCATATCATCGATCTTTTCGAGTGCGGATTTCACCTGAGTATGATGAGCGTCATTGGCAATTAACCAGCCGATAAAGGCATCACTATCAACTAAGATAGTTGTCCCATTATTCATGCTTCTCCTGAGTAGCTTGCCCACTTCCCCATCCATACAAGAATTCATCTATGGTTGCCGAGGCATCTTCTGTTCCCGTTGAAACGATACCTTCTAGCTGCTTCAAACCGTCAAACACACCCCGTCGCTTGCGTTCTTGCAAATTATCAATGATGGGCGTTAGATAGTCTTCGATCAGTTGACTCATCGGTTTTTGGTGTTGGTCGGCGACCTGTTTGAGTTTATTGTGAAACGCAGGGCTAAAATTTACGGTGGTTTTGACAGCGGCTTGCATATAGGAGCAGCATATCAGGTTCAGAATCCGGTTTCAAGCAGACCCTTACAGCATATATGGCTGGCTCTCCCTGAATGACCGGTTGTTGACATTTTTTGGAGTATGTTCTAAGTTGGGTTCAGGGGTGTTTCGTACCCATTCAGTACCACTTATGGACAAAAACTTACTGACCAAGCGCAAAAATGAAGCACTCATCAAAGTGTTAGTTCCTTCTGACCTCAAACACGATTTGTTGAGACTTGCTGCTTCCCGCAATATCTCCTTGTCTGCCTTACTTCGTCTCATCGTATCGGAATATATCAAACTTAGACGTTAGTGTATGGTGATTTCAATTGCTAATCAGAAGGGTGGAGTAGCGAAAACTACGACTGCCATCAATCTTGCCGCTGGCCTTTCGCTTGAAGGTTACAAGGTGCTGCTTATTGATGCCGATCCCCAATCGAATACAACACAAGTATTCATTCATCCCGATATTGAAATCAGTCTCGAAAAATCGCTGTATAACGTAGTTATGAAGTTTGCCCCATTGCCAGCCGTTATTGCTGAAACTCGATACTCAAACTTACACTTTGTCCCCTCACATATCCGATTATCCGGTGTAGACTTGGAACTGGCCCAAGCACTCGATAACCGCAGCGCCCGCCTCAAACGAGCAATTGATGATGTGCGCGACAAGTACGATTATGTGATTATCGACAATCCCCCATCGCTTGGCTTGTTGACCATTAACTCCTTTGTCGCCAGTGATAAGCTGCTCATTCCAGTGTCAACAGCTTTCTTTGCACTAACAGGCTTGGTACAGCTTCAAGAAACCATTCAGATGGTCAAACAGACCCAACTCAATTCACATCTCGATATTCTCGGTGTTTTATGTACTTTTTCTGAGCATACGAACGTCTCACGGGATGTTGAGAAGCAACTTCGAGAATTCTTTGGCGGACTGGTTTTCCAAACGGTTATTCCCAAAAACACGGCCCTTGAAGAAGCGCATTCTCGCCATACCCATGTTTTTGATTACTCGCCTAAAAGCAGCGGATCATTAGCGTACAAAGAACTGACAAAGGAGGTTATTGCCCGATGAAAAAGTCTGGGCTTGCTGACAGCCCTTTCTTCACAAAGCCTGTACCTCCCGCCCCTGTCTCAGAACCGGTTGTGCTTGACGAGTCACAAGGGTTTCCTTCTCAAGATGTATTCAAACGCACAGACGCACAGACGCACGAACGCACAGTTGATCGTTTGCACAAACGCACGAATGAGCATTTGAGCGAAAGCACAGATGCACAAATACGCAGTCGTGCGAATGCACAAAAACAAATCGGAGCTAAAGCAATTGAACGTTTAGTAACACGGGAAAGTTTTGACATTTATGAAGATCAACTTGAAACCTTTGAGCAGCTACGACTTCACCTCAAAAAAGCACGGGGAAGACATATCGGAAAAGGTGAACTCCTGCGAGAACTACTTGACCAAATTCTGCTCAAAAAATGAGCAGTCGTGCGAACGCACAGATGCACAAATGCACAGTCGTGCGAATGCACGAACGCACAACTTTAGAGCCTCTTGACAACCCAAACTCCGCCGATTCATGATAGTGAGTAAATCCTTTGAGTTAGTAGGGGATAGTGGTCGGAAAAATCTGAACCGTTGCCCTCTGAATAATCAAGAGAGGTCGCGCGGGGAACAGTGTCAACGGGGACACCACCACCCAGACAATGCTTGAAGTCGAACACCAACGCTTAAAGGTCGCGCCGTCAGAAAAACTCTGACAGGAAATTTGAGGTGGATAAAAAACAACGCCTCGAAAAATATTCCGAAGCGTCGTTTATCGATTTGCAACAAGATCAAACTATATATCTATAACTAAATATATATTTTAATCTACGCAAGTTGCGAACGCAACTTGAAAGCAAATCAGTCCTGTTGCATCTTGAAGCCGTGTGGATAACTTGTCTTGTTAAAGGTGGTGTTCGGAAACAACGATATATCCTATAGCCGATCTTCTAGGTAAGAGCCTGTTTTCGCTACTTTCCGGTTCGCCTGGATACAAACTATTTCATTCTGTCACACCACTGATACTAATCCCAATACCTATCATCTTCCACATCGGTGGTTTCCAAAGCGGTTGGCTGTGGCTGTCCTGCTGCGCTGTACTGCCCCATCTGCACACGCTTTAAACCCACCACCGAATTGTCAGATGATCCCCGTCGGGCCTTGATGAGTACCTCAAAGCCCGACTGCCCACGCCACCGCCGCCTCTCTCCCACAGCCCTTGTAAAAGTAAACTCCGCACAGCGGACTTTGGACTTTTTAAAGGTTTGAGGGTTAAGGGGAGAGGCGGTTCCCAGTCTGGGTACAGACTGGCGGGCGCGGCGACTGAACGGGTCAAGCCCGTCCAGCCTCACGCTTGACGCGGGCAGTCGGCCTTACGGCTCGACGGGGACGGCGAATATCGAAGTGGCGAGAATCACGCCTTTTTCCCAGTTTTATGTCTTATAGAAGCACCTATTTATGTGTCCACGCCCGTCTATCGCTTTACAAAACAGCGTGGAACACCTATTGTTTCACGATCTATTCCATTCATCATTCTTGTTTTATAAACGTCCTCTTATGGGCTTTTATTGCCTTAAATGACCTTTTAACAACCCGTTCAACAATTCACTTCTCCATTGTGGCATATGAAATTGGCAATCGCATAGAGATTTTTGGCACTCGTTTTGCCTTACATTCCAATTACCGTAGGCAGACTGTGGGGTATAATCTCCTCAAAATACGGTTGGAAAAGAGGGTAGAAGCATGAGCCAGTCGAAAAAACCTCGTTTACCGCGTGCCAAGCGCGTGGCCGAAACCGAGCGTCCCAATATGGTTTTGACTGACCGCGATTGCGATATTTTGAAGCTGGTCAATGACTGTCGTCTGCTGCGAGGCAGTCATATCGAATCGCTCTTTTTTCAATCGCAGTCAACGGCACAGTTTCGTTTAGCGCGCTTGTTCCATCACGAGTTTTTGGAACGTCATTTTTTGTCCGTTGTTTCAGGCGGCCCTGCCTCAAGTCCGGCTCTTTACAGCTTGGGGAAGCGGGGAGCGCATGTTCTCATTAACAGTTTTGGCTACGAACGATCTGATATTCATGTTATCAAACGGGATGCGGTGGGTTGGCATGTTGTTGAGCATGTAATGATGATTAATGATGTTCGGGTCGCGATCATGCAAGCGTGTCGGAAAGCGGCGATAGACCTGCTTGAATGGCGTGAAGAAAACACCTTTCGGGCAAAACCCGATTACGTAGACATCAAAGACAAACGAGGGCGACTGCACAAGAAGCCCGTCTTGCCAGACAGTTACTTTTGTCTTGATACACCGAAGGGTAAAGCGCGTTTTTTCTTAGAGTTAGATCGGGGAACGGAAGTCTTGTCGAAGGTGACACCGCAGCTTGAAGTTTATGAAGCCTATACCGCTAGTGGTCAATATCAGGAACGGTTTCAGGCCAAGAGTTTACGCATTCTGATAGTCACTACTACACACAAGCGGCTGAATAACCTGAAATCACTTGCCCGAAAGGTGGAAGGAGATCGCAAGTATTGGTTCACGACCTTTGAGCAACTGAACGCCCAAACGGTGCTGACGGCTCCAATATGGGAACAGCTTGACAGTCTGACACATTTACCACTGATTAGTATTGAGTAACGGTTTGGCCTAATGCCAGTGACTTGCACTGGATGATTGAACCTGTTAGCGTACAATTATGTCGGTTCCTCATTTGAATTCAACACCATCGCCACAGCCAACCCAATCGCATATACGGCTTGTCACACCTATTCCACGATATGAACGCGCTCGACCCTCAGACCTGCCCGTTATGCGCCTTACAGACCGCGACAGACGTATTTTAGAAGCCGTTCACGCCTATGACGGAATGCTCTCGGAAAATCAAATCCGTGCTTTGTTTTTTACAGGGCGTACTGCGACGCAAGTTCGGTTGATGCTTCTGTATCAACATGGCTATCTCAACCGACCTGATCGGCGACAGCGAGCAGCCTTACCTGCCATGATCTATTGGCTCTCTGAAAAAGGAGCAGCCCTTGTTGCAGGCTTATATGGACAACATCTTTCTGAATTTACGTGGCATAAGCAGCCCCGCATGATGCAGGTAGAGCACGATTTGGCCGTCAATGATTTACGCATCCTGATCCAAAAAGCCTGTCACAGTCTCCCTCAGTTTGCACTCAAGCAGTGGATAGCCGCCTCTGAGTTTCATGCCGCCCCTGATAGGGTAGAGTTTGTATTACCCAACAAAAGTAAAGCGACCCGCTTTATCCGTCCTGATGGCTACTGTGTGATCTCAAAGAGCGATTACACCTCACGGTTGTTGATTGAGGTCGACAGGGGAACAGAAGACAACGGCAGAATTACCATTGAGAAGCTGCTTCCCGGCTTGGCGTATATCAGGAGTGAGACGTACAAAGCGCGATTTGGCTTTAGCTCAGGTCGCTGGATATTTGTGACCACCAGTGACCGCAGGCTGAAAAACATGAAACAGGCGGCTGAAGTGGCACTCAAACAAGATGCTAAACTCTTTTACTTCACGACCTTTGAACGGATTACGGACGAAACGATCTTTACCGAGGCTATTTGGTTGCGTGGCGGTGACGAGGTTGCGACCACGTTGTTTCCTGTTCAATGATTGTATGCTACCTAAATACGGGTCAAGATTGAAAACATCAGTATAATGATGAACACTACGACATTCATTCCAAAGTATATTTTTGTTCCCGTATACAAACTGAATTCATCTGGTAGTGCAATTTTTCTTCGAGTTATAAAATGGACGATACATCCACAAAAATAGGAAAACAGGATTATTACTGACAAATCCTTCCTTAGCGAAAATGATTGAAAATCTCTTTCAACGTTCGTGAAAATTTGGGGGAGAAGTCCATAAGTCACCCACGACAAGATCAGATTGAAAACAAGAAAAACGACACAGCGATAAAGAATGTTACTATTACTCATGTAAACAAGGCATCATGGATAGCCGACACCTTGTTTACATCATAGGTCTACTGGAATAGAAGAGCAAGACTATTTGCACATTCCGCAGCATCCTCAGCATCCATACCAACAATGATGAGTTCACTGGCGATCACCGTAATCACAATTCGAAGCGGTATATTAGGATTGATTTGATTTGCAACCGCTACGAGAGCCACCAGTCCTTGCGTGACAGGTACAGCACAATCAGCGAGTAGACCCGCTACTTGCAACTCAATATCATGCTTTATTTGTGACGCTTTATATGCACTGTATCCGGCATTTTTCAAATTGGTTTCGATTAGGTTTATGAGTCTCAGTTGTTCTTCGGTATACATTTGTGCCGATCCAGCACTGGTTCCGCCTTCTGAAAAATCGGGCAAAACACAGTGAGACGTGCTTTGAGTCTGCGGAACCACATACATCAAACTTGTATCACTAATCGAAACCAAATCGCGGGAGACCCATCCTAATTTGCCTTTATGATTGACTTGCAACCACGAACTGTCGCTATTTTTACCTTCAATCACATAGGTTGCGCCTATCCATGCCGTACCGATTTGGTCACAGCTTGTACTTGGGCCGCTACGTATTCGCGCATTATCTGTGGTCGTTAATATGGGACGAGTCGCACTACCACTGTTGGATGTATTTCCACCGGATGAATACGGTTCAATAAAGTATTTATTTGCACTGCCTTCAGCCGTCCAACCTTGTTGACCATTCGCGGTTTGTATTTGCCACTAGGTATACCCACTGTTACATTTTGGCCCACCGATTATTTGGAAGGTATATCCTTCGGGCATACTCATAACAACAGAAGCATCCGAATTGGGGGCAGACCGTAGTCGGGTTGTTGTCCCATCGGTGTAGGTCGTTCGTCCCTGTTGCCCAACAGCGATATGGGTTGTCCAGCCTGAACAAACGCTGTCCGAAACGGTACTTGTCGTGTTGCCTGATGTGGAAGGTTGTGATGAACATTTCCAGCCATAAATGTCTGAGGGATTGGGTAAAGTAGGATTAGGACGGGAACTGCCAAACACTTCGTTGCAAGCGGTTTGGAAATTGATACGGAACGATAGTCCGCTATTGGTATAACACTGCCAACTATTCGGGTCATTCCCGTTTGTTCGAGCATCATCATACCCTTTGGCTTTGCAATACAAACCCAGATTGATACCCCCATCGCTGTATCCGGCATCCCATGTATTCGGTAATACTTGTGGTTGATTATTTGGCGATTGCGACGACTGAATAACGCAGGGTTTACTCATCGCTTCTTCGGGCGAATGCACATTGCAGAGTTCGTAATAGCGCAATTGGATAATCGAACAAGCCATCCAGTCGTTACGGGTTATCGCACTATCGCCGTCCCGATCCAGACTTGGGGAGGCAGGGGGAACCGTCTGACCCATTTGACCTTCATAATCAGTGACGTTACACCATTCTGGGGTTTGTGCCGACACGCCGAGAGGCAAACAAAAACACCAAAAGAGCCATGCCAATAAGAACAATCGAACAACTCGTGTTGTGAAATGCCGCATAATTTCACCTCGGCTCAGTAAAAACGTTACTTACGTTGATCCGTCGAAGCAATTTAAGGCCATGATGTGGAATGAAGAGAGCAAAGGAGAGGTAGGACACAAATAATGATTCAGTAGTGTACCTAAAATTACTATTTTCGCTAATCGCGTATAGACATCATCCAATCGAGGACTTTGGTATAGTAAGATGACCACCGCGCGGAGTATGGATGAGTCCTAGCCGACAGCCTGTGGTCAAGAGGTTGCGGTTTCCGTGAATACCTGTCGAAGCGGAGAACAGGAAAACCAGAAAGGAACAGGACTTTTCTGCCTGCTTCAAGGACGTGCTTTGTGCGGTGGATGAACTGATCTCGTTATTCAGTGCTTGACTCGCATATCGCCAGTGTTTAGACTCATAGGAATTGCTATGAGTCATAAATATCCATCATCTCGTACAACCCTCTATGTCATTTTGTGGCATTATAATCGGCACAGAGAACTTCAACGGCTCTTGTATTGGGCGAAACAAAAACAATTAAAACATCCTCTGTGTTTATACCGTTCACGGCTTGAAGATGAAGCGATATGCCTCAATCGGTATCAATTGCATTATCCGCGATTAGCATATGCCGCCTATATTATTCACTTGTTGAATAAGGTGTGTTTTCCCCCGACCCACTATCCTAAACGTGGAAGTGCATCTGGCTACACGAGACGCGCCATACTCGCCAATGGATCATCAATTTCTGATCGTTGAATAGTGATATGAGTACGAGGTGACAACAGTTAGACAGCTATCTTTCACTGTATTCCAAAATCTTTACAACGCAAATTTCCCCTCTGAGATCATTCTCGTTATACTGGTCTTGATCGCAGCGTTGAACGCCATATCGCTCTCTCGCGTGTCAATAAATATTTGACCTTGGAATTTGCTGGAGGGTAGGAGATGCCACGACGCTACTATTATGATGACCATCATGCAGCAGATGAATTTGCAACATGGGCGCTCGTTTTAACCACTGGCGCGTTGATTGAACTGATTAAGGCGCTCCGCCCTCGCCCTGCTGTGTACACGCCCGAAGCGCCGGACAGTCCGAAGCAGGTGCAGCCGTTAACCCAAGCGATTGGCAATGTCTTCAAGCAGCTTAAAGGCACGGACTGGTCGAAAGTTAAAGCGCCGAAAGTTGATCTTTCCGATCCCCTTAATCCCAAAGCATCGTGGGCGGAAGCGGAACGTCCACAGGTCAAAACCCTGCTGCCAACCAGTTCATTCCTGTTTCCACGCATGGTTGGGATGCCGATGAGTTATGTCGTCTACCCGCCGCAGGTGACAAAAGACGCGGCCAGTCATATTCACTTTCTGACCACCCTCTTACGCGATCATCCGCGATTGGCTTTTGAAATCGTGGCGGAACCCACTACGACGTATTGGCGCATCACGGATTTAGAAGGACGCTATAGTGCCAATGTTATCATGAGCAACATCGGGAGTTATCTGGAAGGCGCGACCATTGTTCAAGTCGATCCAACCGAAGTCAAACCACGCCAATTCCCTTATTTTCGGCAACTGCTGACCTTTGGACTCAAGAACGAATATCCGGCTCCCATTCCCTTTTTGCATGACCTGACTTTTGATCCGATGAAAGTCATTGCCAAGCGGTTATCGCACCTTGACCCTCAACTGGAAGAACGGGTGGTGTACCAAATGTTTGTGATGACCCCTTCGGTTGAGGCACAAAATCGGGGGAGTAACCGCTTACGGGAAGGCATGGTCAAACCCACCTCCGGTTTTTACCCCAAAGACGATCCGCTTTCGGCGTTTGACCGCACCTTGATTGATACCAAAATGGCTGCCACACTCTACCATTGTTTTATCGGCATGACCCTTGAAAGTCGTGACGAAAATCGGCTTAGTGAACTGGCGATCATCGCCCGCGATTTAGAACTCATCACCACGCCACGTCACAATGGCCTGACCCTCATTGGCTCCAAAGCGATCCAACGGATGGTGCAGAATGAAGCGGAAGATAGTGTGGCGTGGTTTGAAATGCTGCTCTCCGCCCTCGTCCAATCCGGTTCACCCAATTGGCGACAATTACTCTCGGTGTTGTCTCCGGCTGAAATGGCAACGCTGTGGCATCTGCCGGATGACAGTTTTACCTCCCCCAACATCGTATGGGCCGGTTCAGATGTGCCTAAAGAAGTTACTGATCCCAAGAGCGCCAACGGTGTCATTTTTGGCGACGGTAAATTAGCCGGACAGCGTGTGCCGCTGTATCTGGCGGAAAAAGACCGCGATACCCACGCCTATGTTGTGGGCAAGACCAAGATGGGCAAATCGACACTGCTTCACAATCTGATCCATCAGGATATTGCCGCAGGACGGGGAGTAGCCGTCATTGACCCTCACGGGGAACTCATTGATCACATCTTGGCAACCAGTATCCCGGAGGAGCGATTGCAAGATGTCGTTCCCGTCCGCTGTGGTCAGGGCGACCCACCTGTGCCACTTAATCCTTTTCGTATTCCCGAAGGCTTATCGAAAACGGCGGCTTTCAATTACCTGTACGAAACCCTCCATAAAATCTACGACAAGATTTGGCTCGATGGGCAAAGCGACATGGTACTCCGTAATGTGCTGTCGGCGTTGCTCTACGACCCCGAAGCCACGCCCCGCGACATCCGGCGGTTATTCACGAATGAAGCCTACCAGAAGAAGATCGTGAGCCTGATTGAAGAACAAGACGGTTCGACTAGTCTCTCCGATTACTGGCGCGACTTTGCCGAAAAATCAGTCGGGGAGCGGAACAAATTGTTCAGTCCGATTGAATCGCGTACCAATGTCTTTTTGGGCAACGCGCTCATTGAAAGTATGACGTGTCACCCGCGCACCCTTAACCTCAAGCAGATGATCGCTGAACGCAAGATCATCCTCATCAATCTGGCAGGCGATGAGATTGTCAGTGAAATCAATAGTTTAGGTGCAATCTTCTTCACCCAGTTCTTGCTTGCCAGTCAAGCCTTAGGCTATCAGTCGGGTGACGCACCGCCCCGCTGCTACCTCTATGTGGATGAGGCTCATCGCTTCACCACGTCTCCGGTAGCCGATATGTACTCCAACCTCAGAAAGTTCGGCTTATCGTTAACGTTCTCCAACCAATACCTCAAACAACTCTCGGCTGAAACATTAGAAGGCATTTGGGGGAATGAAGGCACACTCTTTATTTTTGAAGTGGGTCAGCCGGATTTGGTTGATCTTGCGCCCAAAGTAGAACCGGGCATTCCGCGCAGTACACTCCTCAACTTAGGCGCACATCGGATGGTGGTCAAGATGCGAGCCAATGGGCGTTCGTTACCGGCCTTTATTGCTGAAACCCGCGCCAAGCCAACGGATGGCATACCAGCGATTATCCCATCCAATACCCTCACGAACTATGGATTTCAACCCCTCAGTGAAACCCGCACATGGCTCAAAGCTCGTTACGTGGTGTCGAAACCGCTACTTGAAGAAAAGCCGGAAAAGAAAGTGGGCAAAACGAAACCCAAATCGGATCTGGGCGACTACGAATAACTAAAGGACAAGTTTAGTTTCGTATCAACTTCGTTGTAACACAGCGGATCAAATTTGACCCGTTGAACCGTTCGTATTTTCACCTTTGCGCCTCATAGAACAAATATTCAAACCAAATCCTAACGATTTCCATACGCTTTTTGTGCTTTACAGAAAGAATTTTCGTTCTATACTAATGGTTTGTAAATTGTTACATCATTAGTCTGTCGCTCATATCTATCTTTAACTTGATGACAAAGAAGCATCGTCATCCCCTATCTTTGAACTATACCCGCTGAGGACTACACATGCGCTACCAAACAACGCACGAAATCTATCAATTTCTTTGGGACTACTATCAGGAGCACGGGTTTGCCCCTACTTACCGCGAAATCGCTGAGTCATGTTTTATCGCTCACACTGGTGTTGCCAGTCACCTTGATCGCCTAACACGGTGGGGTTGGATTACCCGTGAAGAAGGAAAAGCCCGTAGTATGCGTCCACTTCAAGACCCAACCACTGTGTTAACTCCCGAAAACCCTCAGAAAAACTGAACATTTGTTCATTACATTTGTTCACCACTTGTAAGAACTTGTGTGCTATCCTGATTTTCAAGTCAGGCTGATGCAGTTGACCGTCTAAAAATCAAAAATAGTTCATTGCGGTCAACTGGCACAGCCTTACACTCACATTTTTGGAAAGCAGGAAGGAACATAAGGTATGACCGCTATTTGGACGACCCCCAAATCATGGGCAACCAGCGAGCTATTGACCGCTGCGCTGCTCAACACCCATCTTCGTGACAACCTCGATTGGTTGAAAACGCCGCCCGCTGGAATCGACACCGCCATGTCAATTGCTACCACCAGTGCAACACTGGTTGATGTAACCGGGTCAGCAATCTCGGTCACGACCACGGGCGGTGGTTTGGATGTATTTTTTACGGGTGCCATTTATTCATCGGGTATTGCCACGTTGACTTATGCACTCAACATTGATGGCATCATACCTGTGACATTCAATCTCGTTTCACCAGCAGCAAACACATTGCTCAACGCCTCATTTGCCTACCACATCGCCGGGGTATCGGTTGGGGCGCACACCCTGAAAATGCAGGTTTCTACCAATGCAGGGACGGTCACCATCACCGGAACTGAACTATACGCTGTGGAACGGGGGGCATAATGTCGAAACTCATCACAACTTCACTGGTAACAGCAAACATCGAGGCGCTTGACCAAGCCCTCAAGACAGCCCTGACTGAAGCGATTTGCTTTGGCGTGGCGGCGGACAAAAACGGTTACGCTATTGTCCTCGACGACAAGGCCACCGCCGCACAGGTCAATCAAGCGTTAGCGATTGCCGCCGCTCATGACCCGAATGTGCTGACCGCCAAACAGCAAGCCGAAGTGACCCGCGCCGCCAAACTCGAACAGATGCGCCGCGACTACACTGCCGTTGACTTCGACCTGTCCGCCTACGGCAGCCAACCCGCGCTCATCCAGAAAATGGCGCAGAAAATCGCGTGGATGGAGCAGGAAATCAACCAGCTTCGCAGCCGCATCAGCGGTTAACAAGCGGGAGGACACCATGAATTGGCAACGCGACTACCGCGATTTCAAGAAGCGCAAACTGAGCGCCAGCAGCGACGGACGCGGCATCAAAGTGGCCGCCACCGCCAGCCCCGGCACGCTCATCCACCAAGCGCTGCCCAACGTGGCGGCGAATGAGTGGGACGAGGTGTGGGTGAAGGTGGTCAACACCTCCGGCAGCGCCGTCAAGCTGACGATTGAGTGGGGCGGCACGGGCAGCCCCGATGACCAGATCGAGATCACCATTCCGGCTGAAAGCGGGCTGACCGAGGTGATCCCCGGCTTGGTGCTGCAAAACAACGCGCAGGTGAAAGCCTTCGCCGCCACCGCCAATGTGCTGGTCGTGCATGGCTTCGTCAACCGTTTTGAAAATACACCGTAACGAAAGGAGAAAGTATGGCATTAGCAGGCGACCATGTGCAGGTACTCGTTGGTGGCTATGAACTGACCGGGGATATGAACCGAGTCACCGTCAATGACACCTACGACATGCACGACATCACCGCCTTTAGCGATGGGGCGCACCGCTTCATTCAAGGCCAGCGGAAGATCGCGCTGGAACACGCCGGTTATCTGAACAGCCAAGCGGCGGGTTCGCATCCTGTCCTCAAGGATGTGCTGGTCAACGGCATCGTCTCGGTGCTGCTGGGGCAAAACGCCCCACCCGCCGTCGGCGACCCGGTACACAGCTTATCCGCGCTGCAAGGCAAGTACAGCACCCTGCCGGAGGTGAGTAAGGTGGTGCCGTTCGGGGCGCAGTTTGCCAACAGGGGCGACCTCGGCGGTTGGGGGGTGATGTTGACCCCACCCGTGACGATCACCAACACCTCCACGGGCAGCGGCGTGGACGAAGGGGCAGCCACCACCAAAGGCGGCGCGGCCTTCCTCCACATCCTGCAAGTCCCCTCGCCGGATACCTACACGGTCATCGTGGAGGGGGCGACCAACGCGGGCTTTAGCGTCGGTTTGGTGACGCTGGCAACCTTCACGCTCAACGGCTCGGCGCTCGGCTCAGAACGCATCGCTATCAACGGCAGCATTCCGCAGTACACCCGCTACAAGGCAACACGCAGCGGGACGGCTGCTAACGCTTTCAAGTTGGCGGTCGGTCTGGTTCGGTTCTAAGTATGAAAAGTCGGATGCGATTTATCGCGTCCCTACAAAAATCCGGTTGTGTAGGGACAGCATACATGCTGTCCGCCATGCCCAGAATACTTTTCATATGGCTTCTAGCTATCAGTAGTTTGTATCGCATCTATCAAATCAACAAGGAGAATGAGAAATGGCATTAGCAGGCGATCATGTGGTGGTGAAGTTGGATGACAGCAGCGGCACGCTGCGAACCTTCGCGAATGGCGACATCAGCAGCATCGACCTCCCCCTGACCAACGACCAGCACGACGTAACCGGCTTCGGCGACGTGGCGCACAAGTTCATCAATGGGCAGTTGCAAGCCCCGGTGACGATCAAGGGTTTCTTGACGACCACCGCCCTCGTCGGCACGCACACCGTCCTCAAGGGCGCACACGCGGCGGGCACACAGGTGTCGTTGGAGGTGCAGGTGGGCAACAACACCGCTCCGACCACCGGCGACCCCAAGTACACGGGTGAGTTCTTCGTGGAAGCCTACAAGCCGGTCATCGAGACGGGCAAGGCGGTAATGTTCGAGGCCACCCTCAAACCCGCCACCAGCACTGCCCCGGCGTGGGGTGTCGTCTAAGGCGCACCTAAATAAACCTAGACTGCCTATCTATAGGTAGGCAGTCTACTCTCATCAAAACCACTACTAAGTTGGGAATAGGTAGATGTCATTATGTCTTTACTAACTGTAAATTATATTGTCAATGAGAATGACACTTGGGAGTCAATTGCTAGCTACTATGGCATTACCGTTGATTTGCTAAAAGCCTATAACCAACCAGCCATCGATTTATTTGGTTCTAATAAATTAAGACCCGGATATATTCTTAGCATTCCCATTGCACCAACAGGCGGGGAATGGACGATTACATCTGACGCAATGACGGGGCAATCAACCGTAACAATAAATCAGATTGACACTTCGAGTATCCCTAATAGCAATTATGCACCTTCACTTGGCAAGAGCGAATATATCACTGGTCTTGTAGACGATAATTACATTATTACCAATTTTACAACACTAGATGAACGTATCATTCCGGCATCGTTACCAAACTCGATTGTCCGCAATCCAAACGATACAGTTAATTTTCTGTTGTGGCATGAATATATTCAGGATAATCCTTTTACAAGTCTTATAGAAAGCGACTATGCAGCTTTACAAGACCAATTCGTTAAAGATTTAATCGCTGGAATCGCCAAATTCTCTGGATATACATCATTACTGCCAGAAGGCACCGCCGCAGATTCCGGCATTCCTTCGTTGAGTGAAGTTCGAAAACCGACCGATCAAGAAATTCAAGATGCCTTGTTAAGGGCTTATGAGGCTGGGAAAATTTCGGCGGAAGACCTCGCGCATTTAGCGATTCAAGTCACTGGAAGCGCGTTGGACTCGATTCCCTCGAATCGTTTTATTGAATTTGGCCCACCTAATGAATCGCTCGAACGTGAACGACGATATTTATTGGCGAATGACCAAGTGCGACACGAAAATGGTGGATTAATTATTACTCATCCAGATGGATCTGAGGAGTTTATTGAAGGCGGCGCTATTGGAACTGAGCTTTTGTCAATCAAGGAACTTGCAGACAGACAAGAATATATGAGCCTTTATGAAGAAGCAGGCGACTTCATGTATCTTGCATCTGACTTCTTAATGGGTAGCAATATTGATAAAGGATTTGCCGATTTATTGCAGACTTGGGATGGGTTGGCTGAAGCCGCACTCTTGCAGCAGCTTGACAACGAAATTCTGGTTATGCCGCCAGATGTATTGGGGTTATCGACCACTACGGTCACGCAGAAATTTCGTGCCTATCATAATGCCATGCGCCGAATTTGGGAACAAAAAAACAATCGATATGAGTTTTTAATTCAGCAAGATCGTTTATTTCGAGATGAAGTAGTTACTGATCCTGAACGAAGCTCATTGGAAATGCTCGTTGGATGGTTGGCGATTCCAATGGGGTTTGCAGGTGAACCATGGGAAACCTTAATCGATGCTATTCAAGCGCTACTTGGTGACCCTTTCGCAGCGGCTGCACTGGTTATACCGTTTCTTACCGGAGGCGAACTACGGTTGGCAGACGAGATAGTAGACGGGGTTGATACTGCTAATGGACTGCGGC
This sequence comes from Chloroflexota bacterium, assembly GCA_020161935.1. Taxonomy (GTDB): domain Bacteria; phylum Chloroflexota; class Anaerolineae; order Aggregatilineales; family Phototrophicaceae; genus CFX2. The sequence continues at coordinate 194,789 of JAIUNI010000006.1, read as the reverse complement.
GATATTGGGAGTTCGCTGATGAATTTAGTGATGGAAGCCGCATTATGCTCCGTTGGGGTGATGAGGGATTAATTGTTGTTAAGAAACCGGTAGGCGGAATTAGTGCTAAAATTACTGTAGATTGGTCTCGAGCTAACTATAACATTTTTGATCCAAATGATATTGCAAATATTGAGCAATTGCGGCTTAAATTTCTTAGTAAAAATGACACAGGTAAAGTTATACAGACAATACAAAGATTTGGACTTTCTACTGATTCTGCGACAGTTAATCTCATAAAGAAATATAATTTCGATTCGCCGGGTATCAGTTTTACATATGAGAATTACCTTGCATGGAAAAAGTTAACCAGTGGTGAAGCAACCATAAACGACGTTTTGTATTTCTATCATGAAAGTAACGAAGTCAAATACCTACAACAGTCAGGATTTAACTATTTAGGAAGTAAATTTGTTAGCGTAGAGGATAAAGGGTTCCGTAATTGGGAGCAAAACTTTCAATATTATTACAGAATAGCGCACAGTGAGGCATTGTCGGCTGAATACGATTTGCTTGCAGAAACCATAAATAAATTAACATTGGGTGAAGTAAAAATCTCCTACCTTCAAGTAGCTGCTTCCGACCCTACAAATCGTGGTGAAGAAGCTTTACAGTATATGCTAGTTGATGACAAATATTTCCTTAGTGAGCATCCGTCACTAACTAATTGGAAGCGATCAGAACAAATTGTCAACATTAGCACTAAACTGGGTAAATGTTTAGGAATTAAGACAGACGCTGTTACCCTGTCTCAATTAATAGCATCTGTGCGGGCAATGCCACTGAGCGCTGATTGTTTATCAAGGATTTCACGATGACTGAAAGAGTAGAGGAACTTCGAGAAACGGTTAAAAACGATGATGTTGAGGAACTAGCCATTCACCTCCGCAGCTTACGTGAATGGTTTGCAACCGGCGATTTAGAAATGATAGCCCTCTTGGAATCGTTAATGGATGACACTAGGCTATGTATTGTAGATATTCCTTATTACATTGGTGAAATTCGGTATTTGGCCGCACAAGCACTACGCTATGAAAGGTCAAAAGCGGTGATCAAAATACCTATAGAACGACAAATTATGCATCCAATGCAAGTGGGCGAAATTGCAGAACTGGCAAGAAAATACGGTATTAACGAGACGAGAGCTTTCAATAAGCTAAAGAAGCTAGTTGAACTTGACGTTGTACCAACTATTAACATCAAGATATAGCTTGAATGTTATATAGGCAAATACGATCAGTAAAAGCATTCACGAAAACCAAGTTCTCTTACTGAGACAAGATGGAGGAAAACTAATGGGTGTAGACGGACGACCCGGTGAAAAACCACAAGATAATCAAGTTCAGGCTGGAAATGCTGACCTTCAAGCGGCGATAGCTGCGGCGCAAGCGTTCAACGGCACGATACAGGGTGCAATTCAATTGGTTGTGCAAAAGATTGATGAAGCCACAATCATCATCAATAATGCTCAAACCAAAGCGATTCGCAGTGTCCAACACGAACGCGATCAAAGTATTCACGCGATGAATGGCACACGCAGCCAAGCCATCGCCAGCATCAATAGTGCGCGGGATGCGGCGGTCGCGGCGGTTCGGGCGGCCACGCCTGCTTCGCCCGGTAGGAGTGCTGCTCAAGAAAGTGACCACCGCAATATTGAAAATCGACACAAGCCAAAATAAGAGGGAGTAAACCATGCCGACCACTTGGACAGTCGCCATTGATTGGGATCGCAACGACAATTTTACGGGCACTTATGATGACTTAACTTCTCGGATTGTTAGCGCCAATTGGTATCTGGGTTTCCGGGAAAACTATCAGGATATGGCTGGGGATGGTGTTTTGAAACTCGTCCTGACCAATGTGGACAAACGTTACTCGCCGGAAAACAGCCTTAGCCCCTTGTTTGGTAAGCTGGTGCCATACCGTCCGGTTCGGGTGCAGTCCAACGATGGTACGCTCCGCACCCACTGGACAGGCTGGATTGAGAGCATCGAGCCGAAGGTCAACCAGTATGGGGAGCGCACGGTCGAGATCAAAGCCGCGGGGCCGGGCTTGTTCTTTAACGACGCGCAAACCGGGTTGGAAGTGCAGGAAAACAAACGCACCGACCAAATCATCGACCTGCTGCTGGAGGAAGTCATCATCCCGCCCGCGCTCACCGCCTCCACCCTGCTGGACGAGGTGGGTTATGCCGAGGTGGGGGTCAGCGCGTTCCTCGCCAACACCGTCATCGGTCACACCCTGCAAACGGGCAAAACCACGCTGGCCTACGCCGCCGACAATTGGGTGCGCCAGAGCAGCCCGACCGACCAGCAGGAGAAGGACACCTTCAACGTTTACCGCGCCATCAAGGATGTGGTGGCGGCGGAACGCGGTCGCTTCTTCTTCGACCGGGGTGGGCAAGCGGTGTTCTGGAATCGCCACCATCTGCTGACACAATCGACCGTCGCCGCCACCTTCGACAACAGCATGAACGGCCTCGACTACGAGTACGCCGGGTTGGGCGAGTTCAAGAACGAGGTGGTCGTGACTTGTTCGCCGCGTACCGTCAGCCCGGCCACCACCGACCTGCTGTGGAAGCTGGATACACCCATCAGCATCCCGCAGGGGCGCACCAAGCGCGTCACCGCCAGCTACACCGACGGCAGCAACAACCGGATTGGCGGCAAAAATGTCACCATCGCCAACTTGGTCGTCAGTCAGGGGCAGGCCAGCGTCCGCTTGGTGGCGGGGGGCAGCCGCGCCACGCTGGACATCACCAACGGCGGGGCGGGCGAAGCCATCATCTCTAGCTGCGAACTGCGGGGCAAGAAGATCACCAGCTTTGGGCGGATGGAAGCCACCGCGCAGGATAACCGCAGCATCGCCTACTACGGTCGGCGTACCCTCAACATGAACCTGCCCTCGATTGACAACCTCGAATTCGCGCAGGACATCGCCGACTTCGAGATGGGGCGGCGGTCGCAACCCAGCGGTAAGGTTAAGACGATGACATTGGTGAGTGACGGGGTGCAGGGTGGCGGGCCGCACACGCAGCAGTTGACGCGCACCCTCGGCGACCTGATCCGCGTCAAGGAAGCCCAAACCGCGCATGACGATACCTATTTCATCATCGGCGAGGAACACCGCCTGACCAAGCGCGGCGAACTTTTGGAGACAACGTGGTACTTGGAACCGGCGACAGATGCTAACTGGTTTAATGTCGGCATCTCCAAACTGAATGAGGGCTTGCTGGCGTACTAAACGCCCGAAAAGAGTCACGGAATGCCCCGCGCCAAGTGGGGCATTTTCAGTTGCATCATCTCGGCTGACTGTGATAGTGTCAAATGACCGCTATGGCATGGTCAGCGAAAGAACAACCACTCCCGTTTGATTCCTACACTATTCATGGTTTGAACTACCTGCAAGGTGAGGTCATTGACCGCAAATATCAGCAAGAACGCTACACCAACCAAACCTACGCCCTTTTGCAGTTGCCCTCCGGCCTGACGCGGGAAATGGTCGAAAATCCAATTTCCCATCGCCCGTTCGTCAACATATGGGGTGGATTCAATCTGCCTTACTTTGCCACGCGCAATGAAGCCTATCAACTCGCTGCTCAATTTGCGGAGATGTACCAACTGCAAGTGATCTCCTCACAGGACAACTTATTAACCTTTCTCAATAAGGAAGGCAATCGCGCTTATCAGGTGGAATATGATAACGATAAGCGCCACCTAGAAAATATCACTCTTCATCCCCCCTATGCGATGGAACTGCTCGATGGAGAAACCCGTGCCGTCTTACCACCGCTGTATGCCAATGAAAAACTGGGTCTCAAAACCATCGCTCCGGTGAAGTTTTTCTCACCGGATAGTGGCTGGACGTGGTATCCCACCGAGTTTGATGGAACGGATCTGTTCTTTGGATTAGTCGCGGGCTTCGAGGTAGAGTTGGGATACTTTTCCTTAAGTGAATTGGAAGCCATTCGTGGCCCATTAGGATTGCCCATCGAACGTGATCTTTACTATCAACCTGCCAACCTTGCGACTATTCGATCCTGGCATCGTCAATAACAAGACCTATTCTGCGGCGAATGTTAGGAGTGATAGGCAAGTAGAACCGTTTGATAAACAATGGCCTATGAGTAAGGAGCAATCACCCAAGCCCAATCAATCGTTTGACTTTACCGAGCGTGAACGTCTGTATGAGCAGATCAGTCACAACCGTTTTATCGCGCTGCTTGAGGACAAACGCACGACCCTTCATGAGATTGATCTCAGCACCAATTCGTTTGGGGAATTCCTGTTTGTCACCGTCAGTCAAAACCAAAACACGAAACATGCTATTACCTTTTGGGGACTCGGCTATCATGAACCGCGTGAACGTAGGATAACCAATACATGGATGTGGTTTGAGAGTCAGCGTGACGTTTCAACAGTCCGTATAGCCAAAGCAACGGGCTTATCGCAAATAGAGGAACGCCGAAATGATGTCCTCGGATGGGATACCCACGAACCGCCGTCCAAACGCGCTCAACTCTACACGATGTTGGCTGATTTGACCGATGAAGATGGTGCGCTTACTGAACTGGACGATTTGAGCGGTTTTCTGGATTTGGACGATAACTGACTTCATAAAACATCAAACTCTTGAGGGTAATTCTACAAAACCATTATCTTCCCAATATGTCATAATGAGTTGTCTGCACACAAAAGCAGTACATTGACACCCGCAGACATTTTCTTCCGAAGCCACACAAGCGTGGCTTTTTGATTCCCATTTTGGGAATAAGGAGTGTGAGGTATGGAAGACAAGATCGGCATGGCAATCCATTTTGACGGTGTTCACATCATTACGGTGAATTTTAGTCGGAAGGAGGCCAAACTCTTTGAAAATGGCGGTTCACAAACGGGAACGCTCATTTTCAAGAAGGACGAAGCAGCGGCGAAAGCGTCTATTGATGACCCGATGAAACTGATTGATATGGCGCTGTCCTTTGGGGTAAGCTACGAACTATTGGCGCGTGTGGCATCACCGCATTCCATGAAGGTGTTTGAGACATTGGGGGTCAAAGCGTTTCTGGATAAGGTGGTTGATTTAACCACAGAAACGGAGCGACACCAACGGTTTGAGGGGTTTGAGTTCAGCTTTGGAAACAGTAATGGTTCAAATGGCTCAAGCAAACCAGCACCGCCTACGAACCCCGCAAACGGTCGATCTGCACCTGTTGACGAAACAGACGCGACCACCAAACGTAAAGGCGCAAAAGCACCAACATAATCACCGTCTGCCGTCCCATATAGGGATGTTTCTTACTTTCAAAATAAGAGGCATCCCTATTTTCTTACCACCAGTAACTACATTTGAACACCTTCGATGTGTTATACTGCTTATGGTATGAATCAGCACTCCACCATTACCATTCCACTATCAACCGCCGACAAACTAGCCTCTTTGGGTCAGGCCATGCTTGACCTATCCGCCGAAATGAAACAACACGCGGCTGCTCAACAACCTCAATCTTTCACATTTTCTCTGCCCGATTTAACACTTCCTGCCTCGATAGCTGCCGATGATGAGTGGTTCTGGAGTGAAGAATGGCAACAGGGAGAACGGCAAGCCAATGAAGACATTAAAATGGGTCGAGTCAGTCGTGAATACACAACTGTTGATGACCTGATAGATGCAGCAAATCGCCATGTATGACATTGCAATATACCAGTCAGTTTGAGCGTGATCTCAGAACAATTCCCCTTCCTATACACAAAAAACTCAAGCGACAACTGACCATACTCCTAAAACATGGAGTCCGGTATCAGGGCTTGAACGCCAAAAAGATGGTCAACCAACCGAACATCTGGGAAGCTCGGATTGATCTCCACTACCGGTTGACCTTTCAAATACATGGAGACCGAGTATTACTCAGGCGCATTGGGACACACCAAATTTATCGACATCCTTGAAACGGTATGCACGAACGCGAAGACACATCCTATGCTACCAATTGGGTCAACAAAAATGATTTCTACACGGCGCGGCCTGATTTGACCACAGCAATAGAAGCCTTAACGGATGATGATATGGAAGCGATTGCGAAAGACATTGGGGATGCGGTTGCTGAAACCCACGACACCGCCATTGCTGAAATTCTCACCCTGTATATTGAGGGAACGCCCCATTCCGAGCAGATCGGATGGGAGGAAACAGTAAAACCTACCACTGAAATTTTTAGTGTTCAATCCATGTCGAATGACGCATTACCTCTGCCCGAATACAATGGCTGGAATGGTAATGGAGACAGTGTAGCCTCAGCCCGCCTGACATGGCTTACATTTTCTTGGCTTACCAGTGACCAACCCATTGACTTGGCAATCGAGGAAATTGTTAATAGGCATGAAGATAGAGGAGAAGCCGCGATTGAGGTGCGTGAGTTTGTTCAAAACAAGGTGCTGGGAAATAATCCAAGCGATCAAAGTCTGATGCACACGCTGATACGAAATATTTTTCAACATGAGATCAATTGGTCAGAGATTGTGAAGGCGTATGTTGACTGACCCATAGGCTTTATAGGGAGGTAAGCCGATTTTCTTTTACTACAAGTCATACTCCCAATAGCCTCTGCCTCAAATTTTCAGTTATAGGCATTACCCAACCACAGCCACCCTCAAACCCGCGTCACAAAACCATTATTGTGCGATGTATGGTAGATTTTCTACCCTGTGATAGCCAAAGATGTCTTCGTCCCATAGTTTATCAAGATGCTTAGTTAATACATTACTGTAAATTCTTTGCGGAGTGTGGCAACATCCTAATTTAATAGCGAGCTACAGTTTCTCTTTAACTGCCGTTTGAACATGACGGGACTGAGATAACCGAGTGCAGAATGCCACCGCTGTTGGTTATAGTTGCCCATGATTTAGCTAATGGGTTGACTCCAAATAATGACAGGGCTGAATGAACTTTACTTCTATGATTTAATATCATAAAATATAAAATTGTAAAAATAAATGTATTCCGGTAAATAAAATTCTTGAGATGTGTACAGCAATCTTGCTTACACTTTTTACCATTTATTCTTTAATATGAAAAATGAGATAGATATTTCACCTCATCCGAATGAAGTAGAAAACGATAACATAGCTAAGAATCAGGAAATCAGAAAGTTTATTGAGAATGGTATTCGTAACCATACCTTCAATATTCCTGAAGATACCATCCGTACGGCAGTAGATCTCCTAATGGATGACCTAAATGTACGGGAACTTGTTGATGAATTAATAGAATTAAAACAACTGGATAAAGAAATTCGGATGGAAGAGAAAAAACCATCAATCTTGGATAGGTTTTTTTAGCTTGTTTATGATTTCGATAAGTTGTTCAGTTATACGAGGATAGCGGTCATCTCTGTCTGATAAAAGCTCTCTTAATCGCCTGAGAATTTCTTCGTCCCGAATGTCAAAATCAAGTAATAGATTACCCTCTGTTCTTGCTATTTGATAGTGTCGTATTTTTGAGATTGTCATAATTTGGGAAGCTTCAATATAAAGTTTGTACCCAGTTTCTGTCATTTCAAGAGCCTCATCAAGTCTCAACATGATACCTAAACTACGACCTATCCCTTCATATGTTTCGCACATCCTCTCAACGTTATCAGTATCGTTTTTGATAATGAACAACATTTCTTCGATTATGGCATCATATCTTTTTTCATCCATCATATGACGTTGTACTAACTTAGCAGTTACTATCCCTAGAACACGAAGTACAGCCAATCGATCATCAGGGTTTTTTAAGTATTTTGCCGCTTCAGATAAATAACGAATTGCTGTTGCAAAATCCCGTACGATGTAATAGCTATCTCCCATAGCATAATTGAATAATCCGTAATGTTCGGGATTTTCCGTTTCCTTTGCCAGTTTTTCAATATTTAGAGCTACCGGGCCTACCAAATCTAACAATTTTGCATGAAATGATTGCTCACGCAATGCAGCAGTTTTTTCATACTGAACTCGAACTAAACCATTTTTATAGATAGGTAGCAATATCGAATTTGGTTGTTGTTTTTCAATACGTTTGATCAATGTTGCTTCTCGTCGGTCGGCTATTGCAATCGTATTAGTAGGGTTGGTTTCAATCCGAGCTTTATACACATCGTTACCCCAGTCCTCTACAAGTTGTTTAAATTCTTCCAAAAGAACCTGTTCCTTATACCAAGAAATTAGCTCTTTTCTATTCGATACATTAATCTTTGCAAATAGCCGTCGAGCATAATTCTTAATTGTGTTTTCCTCTTTATTAAGTAACACGGCGGTTTCTTTATCAGACAAACCAGATGCAATTTTTTCAAGAACTTTCCACTCAAGTTCAGGAAATTGAAATCCCCCCAAATAGGTGTAATTACGCATTTCAAACCTCCAGAACAGATGAACTGGGCGCTTAAGCGTCTAATATTGTTCCTGACGTTATTGGTATTCTGATTTTAAGATCGATCTTATCAAGGAATTAAACAAACTCAGAAAGGTAATGCAATGAAATTGGATAAACCAACATTTCCTCACAAATCCAAGAAAAAGGCGTTAGCCATAATCATGTTTGGCTGTGCTACCGTAATTTACTTGGTACTCTTTTGCCAAGCACCTTCACTGCTTATTGCGGCTTCACTGCTCATTGCGATTGGACAAGCCTTGATAATTGACTAATATGGATGGAAACCACAATCTTGGGACGCTTTGATTGCGGTTTCTATAAGTCTAGTTTACTTGTCACATTGACAAGTTCATTATTGTTTTGCGACAAATGGCAGTATAGGATCATTAAGCTGATTATTTATATGGCGAAATTTCATTCTCCAAAACCATTTATCTACAACACACTCTATTAGGATATATTAGGGGATTTTTACCGAAGATAGGCGTGTTTTTCTAATACAACGCAATTGGCAACTCAATCTTTAAGGCACATTAGCGATTGGCCTGTGAATTGGTCTATCTTTACTTTTCTTCCTAAATGCACAGGTATTAATCCTGCAAATTTAGGGAGCATAGACATAGCAATCACATTCTAAGCGATATTGAATATTCACTTATTTTTAGGCAAAATCAGATTTTCAAAATCATAAAAAAACTCAGCGAGAGTTACGTCTAGCCCTGTACAAATCCGATACAAGTTTGCCAGTGTAACATTTGTTTCACCACGCTCTACGCGCCCAATAAATGATCTGTGAACACCAACTATATCGGCTAATCTTTCTTGGGAAAGTTCGCTTCTTTGTGTGCGAAGTTCTCGCACTCGCTGTCCGAATGCGCTGGCAAGCTCATCACTAGTTGGGTTGTGTTTAAGCATAAGCTAATTGACTTCCATACTTGTCTATGATATTCTTTTGCTACGTTTACGTCTACAACTCAAATGTAGCAATAAACGGGTAAACTATATTGAACGCCCCCGAAAGGTGACTTCAACACCTGACGGGAGCTAACCAACCTAGCTGAGTTACCAGCATGGAAGGCTAAAACGATTCTAACTTTTTGGGTCGTCAATTGCTATTCCTAGCGGTTGGCGACTTTTTATTTATCTGAAGGCATTTTCTCAGAAAGGAACATATGTATGACCGCTCAAAGAATGAACCATTCAATTTGCCAAAGCCAAGTGTTGTTATTGGCGAGGTTTTACCATGTGAGGATCTTCGACAACGGTTGCGAAACATTTACACAATAGCCATTACCAGATACGAGAAAAAACGAATTTTTGAGAAACCCGTAGAAGAAGGGAACGACGTATGAGTAACCTTGTAGCTATTTATAATCGTGTATCAACCGACGAACAAGGCAAAGGGTACAGTCTTGAAACTCAACTTGAAGGGTGTCGTGAATACGTCCAAAAATGCAATGACGTTATTGTGGGTGAGTTTGCTGATGATTATACCGGGACAAAACTTGACCGCCCGGAACTCGACAAAGTACGCGAGTTAGCACGGGCAGGTTCGATAAACAAGGTTGTTGCCTTTGAACTTGATCGTCTTGCGCGTGGGATGGTCAAACAAATTCTCCTTGAGGAAGAATTCGCAAAATGGGACGTAAAAGTTGAATATGTCCTTGCCGAGTATGAAGATAATCCAGAGGGAAGACTTCAGAAAAATGTCCGAGCTGTAGTTGCGGAATATGAACGCGAAAAGATTATTGAGCGATCAATACGCGGCAAACGAGGTCGAGCAAAAGCAGGGCAAATCAATCCCGGCAGAGTGGCAAAGTACGGTTTTGACTATGTTCCAAACCCCGACGGGCATAAAGGCAGTTATGTTATCAATAGCCAAGAGGCAAGGGTCGTCAATCTGATTTATACATGGTATGTCATAGGAGACGAGAACGGGCAACGATTCGGGATGAACAAAATCGCCAAGCGCCTTTCTGAAATGAAAATCCCTACTCGTTATGATGGTATCAATACGAAGGGCAAACGCAGTGCCAAAACTAGACCCACAGGAATGTGGGGTGAAAGCACCATTCGAGAAATCCTTATGTCAGAAATATATGCTGGCACACACTACTATAATCGCTTGAACCCAAAACGCGCATCAGGAGAACCGAGAGTTAGGGATCGCAGTGAATGGATAGCCATTGACGTTCCAGCAATTATCAGTAGAGAAATATGGGAAACCGCACAGCGTTTGAGGGATGAAAACAAAAAGCGGGCTATTCGCAATACTCAATACTCGTATCTTATGCGCGGTAGATTGCGGTGTGCGAAATGTGGACACATCATGGGGTGTCGTACCGATAATCGTACTAAGGTACTACGAGGAGAATATGTTTGCAATAGAGGTAAAACCTATGACCATCATGACGACCTAAAGACCCCAATTTGCCGAGGTAATGTAAAGTCAACCATTATTGATGAGGCTATTTGGAAAGAAATCAAAGCGGTTCTTCAATCACCAGATGTGATTATTGACGCTCTGCAACAAGAGGCACACGAACATGAAGCTGCAACCACCATTATTCATGATCGGTTGGAAATTGCTGAAAGCCAACTTAAAAGTTTTGTCAGTCAGCGCGAACGTCTGTTAAATCTTTACTTGAATGGAGATGTTCCACGAGATTTACTAGATGAAAAAATGGCTGAAATTAAACTAACAATCGGTAAGTTTGAAACTGAAGTATTTTCACTGCGCGATCAACTCAACAGGTCAACACCTAAAACCACAGACATTGAAAACATCAAGAAATTCTGTGAGAAGGTACAAGGTGGGCTTGATGAATTTACTTTTGAGGATAAGCAGATGATTATTGAGTCTTTGAACGTGACTGCATTGGTAACGCGCGATGAGAACGGGGTACGGCTTGTATTGAGTGGGTATTTTCCAAAAATTACAACTGACACAATTGACCACAAAACACCATGGTGATACGTCCGTTTTCCATTAGATGGGCGGAGGTTTCGTTTCCGCTGCCGGTTCCATCAAGGTAGGCGACTTGCATGTCCGAGAGGATACGGAAGCAGTCATAGCCTTTGGGTGAGACATTGACATGCCCTTCCCCGCTCAAGGGTGCGCTGGCGACAAAAAATATATGCTGCTTCTGGATAAACGCTTGCAGCGGTGGGGTAATTGAATCGTGTACCTTAGCCATTTATGTTTCCTTGTGTATCACTTACGTATTTTGGGGCACTCCCCAGATCATGACATCGCCATTTAGGAAAGCGGCTGCCAGAAACCGATCATCAGGGCTAAACTCAAGATCACGAATAGAACCCCTGAGATTGGGAACCGTCTTGATAACTGCCCCAGTTGACAGGTCAACAAACTCTAACGAATCCTTCCAACCACTCGCCAGCAGATCGCCCGAATGATTAAAGGCAATACCGAATGCGCCACCACTTCGGTTCATCTCAATGATAAGCCGCGATTCATTTAAGTTCCATAGGGCTAAACTTAGACCATTACGAACAGCAATATAGTTGCCTTGAGCGTCAAATTTTATCTCACCAGTTTTAGTCTTAACGAGATGTTTGATACTGTTATTGTGAAAGTCCCATAGATAAGCGCCTGTATCTGTTCCAAAAGCGAGTAAGTTCGAATCCAGACTAAAAGCCATTGGTGAGTATGGGAGGTTAATATCGGATGCAATTTCGGAGATGGTTGTCCCCGTTGTGGCATCCCATACTTGAACAGTTCCATTTCCATCGTCCGTTGCTAAAAGATTATTAAAATCGCCAGCGAGTCCCGATTTATAGGTTTGCTTGGTAAAGTGACTGACGGGCTGTTGTGTTTCCGTGTCGATCAAGCGGATTTCATTTTTTACCTGATAGGCGATCATCTCTCCTCGAGCGATAAAGACCGCCGGCTCATGTGGAGTGTCCAAGCTATAAAGGAGTTGGAACGGATTTGTTTTCCACACTTCTGCCCCTCGCGATTGGTTCACGATGATGAATTCACCGTTCTCGCTAAAAGTAACACTGGTCACGGTATCCCCAGTGTATTTTGTGTGGAATACGGCTATGTCACTGCTCCAGCTTTGACCATCATTTTGTAGGCTTATTCCCCAAAGAGAACCACAACTGGACGGTCCACCACCACTAGAGCTAAGGTCATAGGAAACAACCCGCCCCGAAGCGATCAACAACTGACCATCGGGGCTAAAGGTTACGTCGAGGCGCGGTTGTGAAGTCCCGCCGGTTGCTTCTACGTTATATATGGTTTCCAAAGATGAAATTGTTTTTGTGTTAATTGGAATGTAGGGATGAGCTGAAGTGCTGTAAGAAGTTCTTGCACCAGACCACTGACAGTAGTCAATGACGTAAGTTGCATAGTTAATGATCCCAACTGTACACGAACAGAGGAACATAAGAATAACGAGAGCTTTTACAAACCTCTTCACCTTATTTCCTTAATGACTACGCGAATTTTTGTATGTTTTTGAAGTAGATTTGTTGGTTTATCCGCCACGTGCCCAGTCGATGGTTTCCGCCATGCCTTCGTCGATGCCGATACGCGGTGACCACCCTAGCAGTTGGTAAGCACGGCTGATGTCGGCGGCTGAAACGCGCATGTCACCGGCTTGGGCAGTGCGGTACTCAACCGGATAGGTATCACGGGTGTGACCGAACGCGGCGAGTACCAGATCAGCCAATTGGTTGACCGAGGTGGGCTGGCCGGTGCCGATGTTGATGACCTGCCCGAAGCTCACTGCCGAGTCCAGTGCGTTCACCCATGCGCGGGCGACATCCGTCACATGGACGAAATCGCGTGCTTGCTTACCATCGGAATAAATGACAATCGGTTCACCGCGCAGCACCTTACCCACGAAAATGGCGAACACGCCCTGATAGGCGTTGGTCAGGCTCTGGCGCGGGCCATACACGTTGAACATGCGGAATGAAGTCACGTTGAACTTAAAATCGAGGTCGGGGCGCATAGCTGTGGCATGGATATAGCGTTCAGCAGCGTACTTGGTGATGGCATAGTACGAGATAGGGTCGGCGGGTGTGGTCTCCGGCGTGGGCGTGATGGGCGACGCGCCGTAGATCGTCATACTGCTGGCGAACAGCAGCCGCGAGACCCGATGGTTGATACACGCTTGTAAAACGCGGATCGTGCCGAGTGTGTTGATGCTCAGGTCAGCCGAGGGATCAGCGAACGACAAGCTGATCGAGGCTTGCCCCGCGATGTGCATCACCGCGTCGATACCGCCCGCGAAAACACTGTCGAGCAGCGCCGCGTCGGTGACATCACCCTGAATAAAATCCGCGCCCGACGGCACATTGTCGATCTTGCCGGTATTGAGGTTGTCGAGCGCGATCACCTCATAGCCACGGGTGAGCAGCAGTTCCGCGATATGCCCACCGATAAACCCTGCCCCACCTGTTATAAGAATGCGTCTAGCCACGTTCACCTGTTGTTGTGTCGGATGGGACGACCGCGTATTCCCCGGTTTCGGTGGCGATCTGCCATGTGGCGCTGGAAACGGGCTTGGTGCGGGTTTCGAGTGTCATCTGCAAAGCCTTGTTGGGGCGCAGCGTCGGCATGGTCGTCGGCTTAATTTTGATCCCCGGCAGAAGGCGGAGGCGAAACGCCTGCGCGGTCATGGCGAGGATGAGCTGCATTTCCATAGTAGCGAAGCTGTTGCCAATGCACAAGCGCGGCCCACTGCCGAATGGGATATAGGCGCTGCGCGGGACGACTTTATCAGGGTCGAAGCGTTCAGGGTCGAACTGGTCGGGGTTTTCCCAGAAGTCGGGATGGCGGTGAACGACATACGGGCTGATGAGAACCGTTGTTCCCTTCTTCACCGGCAAACCGCCGATTACATCGTCAATCTCGGTCGAGCGCGGGATCATCCACGACGGCGGGTAATAGCGCATCGTTTCCTCGATCACCATTTTGGTATATTTCAAGCGTGGCAAGGTCGCCAGCGCGGGCAGTTTCCCCGCCAGCACCGTGTCGAGTTCAGCGTGCAGCTTGCGCTCGACTTCCGGGTACTTTTCGAGCAGATACCACACCCACGCCATCACCGTCGCGGTCGTCTCATGCCCCGCGAGGAACACGGTAAACACTTCGTCGCGCACCTGCTGATCGGACATCCCCTCGCCGGTTTCCTCGTCGCGGATGTCAAGCAGCATGGTCAGCAGGTCGTCAGAGGCGTTCGGGTTATGGCGGCGTTCGGCGATCAGGCGGTAGACGAAGCGGTCAACCTTCTCAATCGCTTCCTTAAAGGCGCGGTCGCCGGGCAGCGGGATGGAAATCGGCAGGAACGATGTCCACATGCGGGTGTTCATCAGCTTAAGCGCGGTCGCAAACGCATCTCCAATCTCCTGCATCTCGTTCAGTTCGAGGCCGGAGCCAAACATGGTGCGGACGATGATCTGCATGGTGAGGTCAGCCATCGCGCGGGTGACATCCACCGACTTATCCGCTTTCGCCAGAGTCGCCCACTGATCGAGCATCTCGGCAATCGTTGCGGTCATACTGTTAGCGAATCCTGCTAACTTCTGGCGATGGAACGCGGGCTGCATCAGGCGGCGCTGGCGGAGCCAGATTTCGCCCTCGCTCCCCAGTAAACCGTTCCCGACCATTTTACGGATGGCGACCCACATCGAGCCTTTCCCGTAGTGTTTGGCGTGGTCGGTCATGACGTGCTTGACATAATCGGGGTGATGGACAAGCAGCAGCTTTGAGCCACCGAGGTTAATTTCAACTAAGTTCCCGCGTTCTTTCAGCGTTTCGAGGAAGAATTCCGGCGGGTTGGCGGCCAGCTTGGGCAGCACACCAAGACCGTAAGGACGTGTCGGGGTTACAGTCGCGTTCGCCATCACTTTTTACTTTCTTCATATAGTATGGCGTAAAGATAACAGGTAGTGAGGCAAGTTGGCAAGAATCAATGACAAGCGGCGGGGAAACAGAGACAATTATTTGAATGCGATAATAGTTGCAGCTTTGGCCGATTTTGCACAAGTTCCGCCGAATTGTCTGGCGGTTCACTGCCTCAGTGCCGCTGAACTGTCATTTTGTGGCGGCGGGATTACGGGAGAACGGCGCTGAAATGGCACTCGTGCGGCAATTGTACGGGAGCAATTCGCCGCCGTGCCAATTGGGGTGCCGCCGCAGCGAATGTACGGGAGCCAGCCGCCAAGTGTGCAGCAAAGATGCAAAAAACAAAGACAAGGCATTTTTACCACAAAGGCACAAAGCACTCAGATAAAAAAGAGGACGGTGAAATATCATGTGGTTTCGGCTAATTTGAGCGTAAAGATAGATCTATTTTAGAACAAAAGGGCTACAAAGTCAAGCGCGTAAATTTTGTGCAAAATACAGCCAAATGGAACAAGAAATAACTATTTATACGAAGAAAATCGACCTTAAATGAGGCTCAATAAGGTCGTTACTGTCAGAAAACGGATGTACTATAGATAAGCACACGATTGTTACCTCGATTAGCAACAACAATTTTGCTGCCAGAGATAAACAGATCAGCAGGATTGTTCAATGTGTTAGCTGATGCTGTTCCACCTTGATTCGCGCTGTTTGAATTGAAAACGGATTGACCAATCACCACACTTGCGCTCATGTTCGTGAAATAGGCGAGTGTGGGCTTATTTAAGAAGATAACTGAGAGGGAGAACCCATAAATCTATCCATCATTCCAGCTAACATAGTAGCACCAACTGCACTGTAGAGAAGTCTTTCGGTGTGACCCGCCAACCGACCGATTTCTGGTTAGCCCAGCAGTTGCGCGAAGCAACTCCTTTTGGAATCGCACCACGCTACCTCATTCATGACCGTGCTAGCAATTACGGCGAAACCTTTGCCCATGTCGCCATTGACAGTGGCATTACCCTACTCAAAACACCCTATCGAGCGCCCAAAGCCAACGCGATTTGTGAACGGTTCATGGGCAGCTTGCGGAGGGAGTGTCTTGACCACCTGCTGATCTTAAGTACATCACATCTGCATCGTATCGTTCTTGAATATGTAACCTATTTCAATCGGTCGAGACCCCATCAGGGAATTGGACAACGCATACCAGAACCACAACTACCCATTAAAGACATTGCATCGAGTAAGATTTTCAGCAGTCCTGTGCTAGGTGGTTTGCATCATGATTATCGTCGTGTTGCTTAAATTTGAGGGAGGATAGACTAAGTATCCACTACAAGTTGATAGACGACGCATTGACACAGTGTCGGCAGACCTTAGCTGATTTGAGAAGCAAGCTATAGTGTTTCCCTTTTCACAGGCTCTTGAACGCCCCACAACCCACCTTTTTGCGCGTTTCCACCACACCAACGCATCTTCGCCCTATCTGCACACTAACCGTGAAAATTCACCCAACCCTCACGCCAACACAGACCCGCTTTGCCCTTGCTGCACCTCTCGCCTTTTAGTCGCGCTTCATGCACGAACGACTTGAGTTGAGTGAGGCCGAACAAGAATGAAAGAGCCTGCGGAGTGCAGGCTCTTTCGGTTGGTTAGGTTGATCTTTTAGGTCAATCAAGTTGGAGTGTTAGGACTGAAATGGGCGAAGTGAGGGAAAATAACACAGTCAAAAATGCTGGAAACTTCAGCTAGTTTTCTGCTTTGATAGAATCGCTCTTTTGACTCGCTATATACTCTAATCTAGCGTATCCCAAAAATAAGATGCCAAAGCCTAGAAGGAAGCCAAAACCAAGAGAGGACAATATTGAAGTGACACCGGAAATTATGACAGGATCACCCGTACCCATTGATTCGCCACTGACACTAAAAGAAGAGAACGTCTGTACAAAACTCAAAAGGAAAAACAAGGATATAACAATGGAAATTGCCCCTAAAAAAACAGGTAACTTAGTATCTTTTCCTGACCCCAAAACTGACACCCTCTTTAGTTGATAAATAGCCAAACCCACGTAAAAGAATGCAAGTATTATTGGCCCGATTGCAGCCATACCATTTTTACTAGCCCATACGGGAACAACAGCATAACAAGGTATACCGAGAATAGGTGCAGCAAGAAAGTATTCGGTAACTAATGCCCATATACCCTTTTTCATGCTTATATCCCTCTGTCAGTTTGACTTACCTCAGTAGAGGATTTCCACCCTCTACTGAGAACGCTAACTATTATTCATTACTCGTGACGATAAATAGATGCATCTGGTGCACAATCTGAAGGTACAGGATAAACATTACCCTGTCTATCTATAAATCCTTTAACACCTTCCGCTTCTTTATACTTTGTCACGACTATACCAAACCATCTGCAAAGCGATATTGCAGGCCAATTATCTGGATTTGTTGGGTTATCTAAAGGGTAAGGTGAGGTCAAAAACTTATTGAACGCAGCAGCCATACTGTCTGATGTAACATAACCATCTTTGATTGCGAGTCCTAATCCCCAGCCTAAAAAGGTTAAGCGATCATCTTGTATAGACGCTCCACGTTCTCCAACCAAAATCTCTGGAATAGCTAGATATTCATGAATTACGTGACCTATCACAGATATTTGAAGCCCTCCTTGTGCTGCACTATTAACATACGACCAAAAATGATTGATTTGGTTTCCACCATCTTGGTAATCGGAATTAAAACCATTGTCCCCAAACCAATCCCATGCTGTCTGATTTTTGTTAGTAAATACCTGTGGCAAAGCACTAATAAGTGTCATTGATCCACGTGCGTTCAGTAAAGCACAGCTTATATCATCTGCTGCTTGTTGAGGTGTTACACCGGGAAAACTTACAGCATACTTTATTATTTCAGTCAGAGCATCTACATCGTTGTGCAAAACATTCGGATTGCGTGTTGCTTTATTATCAATAGTGGTTCGTAATCCTCTAGCGTACTCACGAATCTTCGCGCATCGTATTTCAGGTGTATTTACTTTAATAATTGGAGGTTTGTTATCTGAAATCAACCCTCCATTACCTGCATAGCGATCTGTGCAAGTTGGAATTTCACCAATTCTGCACTGAAATGCTCTAAAACCAGTTAGTTCATTATCGTAACAATAGCAATCATCATTATGGACTGATGACGTACCTAGGCAAGTAGCGAATTGCTCAGGACGCTCATAGATCATCCCTGATGGGTCAGCCAAATTAATAGGATTACCCGCTACATATCCGTATCTGTTCAGGCTCATTGCCCAATCACGCACCCCCTCAAACGGGTCTAAATTGGCAAATACACCCATCCCCGCGTTATACCGCCGCGCCCTCAAATCAAGCAGTCCGCTTCCATCCACCAACTCACCTGTGAACCCAAAGTTTGGCGCTTCGTAATCAAGATCATCAGTCATTGTGCCATCAAACGTATCGCCATATGGGCCATAGTTCCGACTTTCAAGAACGCCAATGCTGTTATCAATCACGCCGCGCACGTTGCCCAAACCATCCTGTGCAATCCATTGCCAGTTGTTGAATGAGGCTTGTTGAGCATGGATGCCACGCGGACTAAAGACATTGCGAATGACATTTGAACCTTCAGTTTCGCTGAGAACGACAGCAAGTCCCGGCTGAATATCCAGCAGGTATTTCGTCGCCACGCTACTGACGGTTTGCTGTACACGACGACCTTCACCGTCGTATTGGTAGTCAACACTGTCCATTGAGAGCAAACGATTAGCTCTATCCCATGTGTAGCTGTTCACGCCATCGCTGGTCATATTGCCGTTGTTGTCGTAGGCTGCGCTGCCCGATGTCAGTTGGTTGGCAGCGTTGTAGGTGTAGTTGGTGACAGTTGGTGAACCACCATCAACGGCAACTGACTGCATCTCACGATTACCCGCCAAATCGTATTCATAGAGATAATGCCGCAGCAAATCGTCATTGACATCTGTGATATTCAAACCCGGATTGTAACGAGCTTCTTTCAACCGAGAGAGCTTATCATACTCGTATTTAATCGTTTGCTGTGTCCAAGTCCGATTTTCAACCGCGAGCTGTTTGAAACGCACTTTGTAATCGGTCGAACTGGCATTCTTTTCAGAACGGTTACGAATTTCAAGTACATGCGGGCCTTCACCTTGTAGTTTCTGACCATCCACATCGGTCGTCACCACAATATCACGCTGGGCGGGAGTCGCAGCATAGCCATCAAACGAATGCCACAACGTACCGTTGATATAGACATCATACAGCGAGTGATCTGGCCCCTCCCCCATCGAGAGTGTGGCTTCATCACCCAAGAAGGTCAGCTTGAGTCGCGCACTCACCTGAGTGCTTTCTTTGTAACTACTGACATTTGACCATGTACCACTGACAAGAATGCCCTTATCAGTCGCGGCAATGACAGTATCAGGAGGTGTCGTAGGATGAGCCAAAGTCTCGGATGCGAGTGTTCGATTACCGCGTTTATCTACTTCGTAGGCAAAATGGGCGAGTGTGCGGCGGCTCACAAGCCGGACGCGGGCGCATCAGCCTCGACTGCCCGATGCCGTTGGGCGACTATATTCTGCTGGCCGGAACGCCGGAGATGATTGCCGCGTGCGGGGGCATTCTGCACTACAACAAGGGTACGATCTCGCTCACGACAACGACTGACGACTCCCTGTCGCCGCAAACGCTGGTCACGCAGATCACGCTGACCCAAGTTCAACAAAAGCACCGACCGCGTGGAGGGGTTACGCCCCGTTGTGGAAAGATGCCGAAGCGGATGCGAATGTGCGGAAAAGCTGCGTGTAGCGGTTAGCCCATCTCGCCGTTGATCTCCGCCAGTTCTTGCAGCGCCATTTCGCGTACCGAAGCGTCGGTGTCGGTGGCGGCAATCGCCATCAGTTCGGCGCGGACATCAACGTTCAGCCGCTGGCGGTTGGGTTTGCAGATCTCGCAGGTGGTGGCGTGGATGGCATGGCGGCGGTTCTTCGGTGTGGGGTCGGTATGCGCCACTTCCATCAGGGACGGCACATAACTCTCGTCGGCGAGATGATCCATGAGTTGAATACACCACCAGCGCACTTTGCTGTTCGGGTGTTTCAGCCCATTGATGAGCGCCTGCTTGGCTGCCGGCGATACGTTGGCTTTACGGAGTTCAGTCGCGGTCAGGCCGCCGACCAGCGCCACAACCGCCAGATTACGCTGCGTTTTATCCGCGAACAGGTCAACTAATTGACCGGGGGAAAGCTGACTGTAGTCCATCGCCACACCTCAAGAGAACCATTGTGACCCATCCTAATCGACCTTTGAGGTGGTTGTCAACTACATCCAGCCGAATGCACCGAACCCAAACAAGCCGAGCATCACAAACAGCATACCAAAGACGGGGTTGAAGATGAAAAGCAAGAGTAAAAGCAGTAAGCCGGATATTGCCATCAAATTGACCTCCAATGCAGAGCGCGATAAGTTTTACTTTTCCTGCCTAGCGATGTGTTCCGCCTCGGCGGCATCCTCCGCCCGCCACGGAACGAACTCGCCGCTGTCCGTCCGGCGCGTGTCGTGGCTCACCAGCAGATACTCGAACCACACCGTCAGCAGCGTATACAGGTAGCGGCTGCCCTGCTCCTTCAACTTCAGCGCCGACTCGCCAATATCACGGTTGCGCCATGTAATCGGCAGCGTCTTGTAGCTGTAACCGCGCACGATGGCCTTCAGCGGGATTTCAATCGTGAGGTTGAAGTGCGGCGAGACGAACGGGCGGCAGCCCTCAATCACGTTACGGCGGTAGCCCTTGAAGGCGTTGGTGACATCGTTGTAGCGCAGGCTGAACATGCTGCGGATGGCGAAATTGGCGATACGGTTGATGACCAGCTTGAAGCGCGGGTAATCATAGACTTTCGACTCGCGCATAAAGCGGGAGCCAAAGGCACAGTCGGCTTCATCACGCAGGATGTGATAGTAGCGCACGACATCTTCCGGCGCGTCGGAGGCATCCGCCATATACACAATGACTGCCTCACCGGTGAAGTTGTTCAGCCCCACCGTCACCGCCCGACCGAAGCCGTTGCGCCCCGTATTGCGGACGACGCGGATGCGCGGGTCGCGGGCGTTTTCCGCCTGTACGATCTCATTCGTGCGGTCTTTGCTGCCATCATCCACCACGAGGATTTCGAAGTTGGTCACACCCGCGCCGTCCAAATGCGAACTCAGCAGATGGAGTGTCTTGCCGATATTGCCTTCTTCGTTGCGTGCGGGGATGACAATCGAGAGTTTCATAAAACGGTCGCCAGTCTACAGTCACCAGTCGTCAGGGAAAGCGGCTGGCGAATGGCGGCGTGGTCTTGTTGGACATTGGCGCTAATGATAAACCACGCGCATCGAAATGCAAACGTACGAAGTTAAAGAGGTGTCGGGTGGAATGCGCCATGTCGATCTGCATAACACAAACTGTTTTGGCTCATCCGGGCTGTCAATATTCAACAATTTATCTTCTAAGATTTTATGCACAATTGTTAAAATTTTTGTTTCAAGGTCAATTTCAACAAATTATCTAAGTCCTTCTTTGTTGAAATTGTTGATAATAAACAATGCGTGAAGGTAGTGTTGGCGTTATCGTCAAACGTGAGCAAACAGCGTATGGAATCGATTGACCTGTGGTGTGTATTCCCCCTGATCAAATGCACCGTAGTTGGCTCATTTACAAGATTTCAGTTGGGCCATATGCCCCGTATCGAAGGAGAATAATGGTTACTTTAGTGCCTGTACACCGTCAGGAAGATCTGAATCCGTTTGACATTGCCCAGTCGCAGCTCGATGAAGCCGCTGCCATCCTCCAACTCGAACCCGCTGTCCATGCGTACCTGCGCGAGCCAGTCCGCGAACTCCATGTCACGTTGTCGATCCGTATGGATGATGGTTCAAGCCGTATCTTTAAAGGCTTCCGTGTTCAATACAACGACTCACGCGGGCCAACCAAAGGCGGCATCCGTTTTCACCCCGAAGAAACCATCGACACCGTAAAAGCATTAGCAGCATGGATGACATGGAAATGCGCGGTTGTGGATATTCCGTTAGGGGGTGGCAAAGGGGGTGTCATCTGCAATCCTAAAGAGTTATCCACCAACGAACTCGAACGGCTCAGTCGTGCCTATATCCGTCAGGTTGGGCGCATCATCGGCCCCGAAATGGACATCCCCGCACCGGATGTTTACACGACCCCACAAATAATGGCTTGGATGGCAGATGAGTATTCGATCATCAAAGGACAGAACCAATTTGGGGTTATCACCGGTAAACCCCTGCCCCTAGGCGGCTCCAAAGGGCGCGAAGATGCGACCGCGCGGGGTGGGCTGTACTGTGTGCGCGAAGCCGCAAAAGTGCTCGACTTCGACACACAGGGGGCGACGATGGCGATTCAAGGCTTCGGTAATGCCGGGCAGTTCGCCGCTCTGTTAGGACCGGAGCTGCTAGGCACCGTCACCGTCGCAGTCTCCGACTCGCAGGGTGGCATTTATAACCCTGATGGCTTGAATGCCGCCGATGTGATCGCCTATAAAAAGCAGCATGGCACCGTTGTTGGCTATCCAAACGCGCAGCCCATTTCAAACGCTGATCTGCTTGAACTCAAGGTCGATATTCTCGTTCCCTCTGCATTGGAAAATGTCATCACCTCCGAAAACGCCCATTGTATTAAGGCGAAAATTGTCGCCGAACTCGCGAATGGGCCAACCACGCCCGAAGCCGATAAAATCCTCTATGAAAATGGCGTATACGTCATTCCAGACTTCTTGTGTAATGCGGGCGGGGTAACGGTTTCATATTTCGAGATGGTGCAGAATGCTTATGGGCGTTATTGGTCAGAAAAGACCGTGCATGAACGGCTGAATGAGAAGATTACCAATGCTTTCCACGCTGTACACGACCGCGCCCGAAATTTGCAGGTTCACAATCGACTAGGC
Source organism: Chloroflexota bacterium (assembly GCA_020161935.1). Classification (GTDB taxonomy): domain Bacteria; phylum Chloroflexota; class Anaerolineae; order Aggregatilineales; family Phototrophicaceae; genus CFX2. The sequence goes on along the minus strand of JAIUNI010000006.1, from coordinate 171,468 downwards.
GCATACTGTGTAGCTGTATCGCGCGTAGCCGAAGCCGTGCAACTGCGCGGTTGGGTTTAACCCGTACGCATTTTCATAACGTGCATACCGGCAGTGGTATGCACGTTATCCCCCCATCAGCGGGGTCAGGTAGCGGATGTAAACCGCTTCCATCTCCTCGAAAATTTCATCGAAGCTCAGTTCGCTGTTGGTGGTCGTCATCCCCAGCATCGCCTTCATAATCACCATGCACACGAGGCTCGCCTTGCGCCGGTCGGTGGGCCTGACGTGCGGGCGTGCCTCCGCCAGCGCGGCATCCGTACGCGCCAGCATCGCCTCATCCATCGCGCGGATCGTCTGCTCAAGGAAGTCCGGCCCGTGCGAACTGGCGAAGATCGCCCTGAAATCCTGATTATCGCGGATAAATTCTTTCAGCGGTCGGATGATCGCGCGGATGCTCTGCTCCAGTGTCATCTCCGGGAAGGACTCGACTTCCATATTGGCAAAGGTGACAGTCGCAGCCGCTACATAGCGCTCGACGATGGCATAGAGAATCGCTTCTTTATTCGAGAAAAATTGGTACAGTGACCCGACCGAGGTATCCGACCGCGCCGCGATTTCAACAATGGTCGCGGCCTCATAACCCACCTCGGCGAACAGTGCGGAGGCGGCGTTTAGAATGGCTTCAACCCGTTGTTGACCGCGTTTTTGTTTAGGCTGAGTGCGAACGACGACTTTTGGCATAGAAAGTGGTGGAATCTCTTGACAAGTCTTCATTCTAGCATAGAATGACGGTATATCCGAAATATGAATGTGAATTCACATTCTTAAATTATAAGCAAGAAGAACAGCATGAATCAAGAGATAAACATTCAAGGGATGAAGATATATGTGCATGAAGAAGGTCAGGGCGTGCCGATGCTGATGCTGCACGGTTCGCCCGATACAGGCGCGATGTGGCAGCCACTCATCAGCCGCCTCAAGGATAAAGTCCGCTGCATTGCACCGGATTTACCGGGCTTCGGTCGCTCGACCCTGCCCGCTGGCTACAAGCTGTCGCTCGATAACTACGCGGCGTTAATCAACGACCTGCTGGATAAACTCGATATTCACGAGCCGGTGTACTTGGTCAGCGCCGATTTTGGCACCCACTATTCACAGGCATTTCTCGTCAAATATCCTGAACGGGTACGCGGCATCGTCGTCAGCAACTCCACCTTCCACCGCGAATATGGCTGGCACGGCTTCGCTAAACTCTACCGCGTACCGGTTCTCGGTGAACTCCTCATCGCCACGCCGAAAGCCATGCTCAAGCAGTCGATGAAGCAGTTCGCCCCTGCCCTACCCGCCACCTACGTCGATGAGACCTACCCCGTCGGCTTCGGCTCATCGAAGGTTCGCAAAACCATTCTGCGGATGTACCGCGAACGCAACCCGGAGCGTGATTTTATCGGTTGGGATGAGCAGTCGAAGGCGCTGATGCACCAGAAACCGTCAATGGTGCTGTGGGGCGATAAAGACCCGTTCGCGGACAAAGCCTTTGCGGATAAGTTTGGCGCACAGCAGGTTCACCACTTCACCGACTACAGCCATTGGCTGCCCCTCGAAGCGCCGGATGCCTACGCCGCCAAAATCGGCGCGTGGCTGGCGATGACATAAGCATGGCCTTATGATTATTCTGTGCGTAATCCAATAACGCTCGAATAGGGGGCTTATTGTAAGGGTGAAGCCCGATACCGCATCAACTGGTTCGCCAACGGCACATCATATGGGCTGAGTTCGGGCGGCGCTAGCACGAAATAGTCGCGTAGTCGTGTCAAGATTTCGCTTTGCACCTCGTTCACAAAAAAGACATGAGGTGCATTGGGGTCGAGTGATTGAAGATACGCATCCGTGATCGCATCCGCTGCCTTCACATCCACCCGAACATCCAGCCGCCAGTAGCGGACAAAAGTGCTGACGTTAAAATCCCGCACCGGTGCATCCATGATGAAATGGGCGTGTGTGCCTTCCGGCAAATCAGTGAGCCGGAAAAGCGCATCCTCCCATTCTTCTGGCTTGGTCATCTGCTGCTCAAACACCGGCAGATGATCGTAAAAATAATAAACAACCTGCCCGAAGGCCATCCCCACAATGATGCCCCCGCTGACCAAAGCGTACCGGCTCTTTGCTAGCGTTTCGCCAAATAAAACGTTCAGCGCGTACCGCAATCCTATGGCGGTAACCAGTACCAGCGCCGGAAACACAACCACATAACGCGGCGATGAAGCACTCTCCCGCAGAAAACTGTTGCCAAGCGCCGTCAGCAAAATCCACGACAGCAGCACGATACTCCCGTGCGACCGCAGCCGCCAGAACAGGCACAGGATGCCCAATAGAAAAAAGGGCGCAATCACGGGCAAAATGAGCGCCTCATGACCACCATAAAACCAGCCCGAATCCGGCTGGGCGAAATACAGCAGCAGGGGGTCAAGGTAGCGTTGTTTGAGCCATGCCCCTTGTCCCGCGTCGGCATACGTCAATAGGCTGAAATACCAATTCGGCTCGATGGACTCGTTGTATAAACGGGGGAGCATAATCGCGCGGTTAGCAGCCAATGTCGTGTATACCGGTGCTGCCACAATCAGCGCCACCAGCAGCATCCATATGAACCCTTGCCAATGCCGTCGCTTATAAGCCAATGTCAGGCCGTAAACCACGCCCACAAGCACGGCTAACCCCGGAAATAACAGCCGCCCGCCCTCGTAGAAATATTGCGTCATCCCCAACAGCGCCCCCGCCACCACATAGTCAGATCGACGCTGCGACTGCAACCCGCGTGTCAAAAAGGCCAGCGCCATCACGCCAAAGAACGGGTCTGCAATATTGTTGAGCGCGATCCGGCTAAAGTGCAGGTGCGGTGGAAAGGTCGCCAGCAGGAAGGCCGCCAACAGCGCCAGCTTCTGGTCATGAAACAGCATCTTTGCGAAAAAATACACTACCGCCACCGTAAGCGTTCCAAAAACCGCGCTGACCGCCCGCAGCCCGACGAGGTTGGTACCCAGTACGCTGCTGCTCAACTGCTGCGCGATGGGGTAAAGCCATGTGAAGGCCGTCACCTCGCTAAAGGGGCGCAGGATCGCCACATTGGGATTGTCCCAAAGGCGGACGACAGCATCCATAAAATTGATCTCGTCGACGAAATGGCGAATACTGGTGTCGATCATCACCAGCCGCAGCACGAAGGCGAGCAGGACGACTCCGCCCAACATAACGCCATCACTGCGGCTCATCGTCGGCCAACACCAGTCGCGCCTGCTGAGTCCAACGACGATCAGCGCGATACCGCCGAGCAGCAGCGCGGCTTGAACCAGATAGTGAACGTTTTTGAATAAACCGATTTGAAAAAATGACCCGTTGATTTCAATCACAGCCAGTTCTAGCAGCACCCCTGCCCCCACAAGCAGCCGGTTGAGGGAACTCGAACGGGTCGGGTGACTTGCACCACTTTGGGGTTCGATGTGCCAACCTCGAACGAGTGCGTCCAGCGGCTGGTATCGCGATAACAAGCCAACAAGCCCCCCTGCCAGAACGAACACCAGCCCCACCACAGGCAGCAGCGCGAGGTTGTTCCCGCTGGCACGGGATAAGAGCGTGAAAACCAACAAACACCCCAGCGAAAGAAGGCAAAGTAAAATCGGCGTAACGCGCATGATGGCTGTGCGTTCGCGCCTTTGAGGCAAAGCCTTCCCCTCAGATTGCATCATCTTCCTCGAAATAGTCCATATGGGTGATACCCGACCAGTCACCTAGCCTTTACGACTAGGCGCATTACCCCATACCCTCGCGGGAAGATTGTGGTAAGCTGCATTACATTACCTTAAGATGCACGCATCAACCAACAAGGGTGCAATCATGAATGATATTCATATACTACTCGTTGAGGATAATCCGGGGGATGCCCGGCTGATTTTAGAGGCGCTCAAAGAAAGCAAACTGAAAACACAGGTGAGCATGGTTTCTGATGGCGTGGAAGCCATGTCCTTCCTCCGCCGCGAAGGCCGTTATGCCAACGCGCTGCGTCCCGACATCATGCTGCTCGACCTCAACCTGCCCCGCAAAGATGGGCGTGAACTGCTCGAAGAAATCAAAAACGACACTGACTTCAAACTGATTCCGGTACTGGTCTTGACGACATCCAGCAGCCACGACGACATCGTGTCCAGCTATGCCCGTCACGCCAACTCGTACATCACCAAACCGGCGGATATGGACGAGTTCTTGGATGTGGTCAAGAGCGTCGAAAACTTCTGGTTCGACATTGCCAAGCTGCCACCGCGCGAACCGTAATTACGACTGCGCCGCCACCAGCTTATAAATACCGCCCTTATAATCGATCAGATAAAGTTCACCGGATTCATCTTCGCCAAAAGAAGTAATGGTGAGTCCGGTTTCCATCCATACCCCACCCTGCCACACATCGCCGTTCTTCACCGCCGCCCACATGCGCCCGTTGCAATAATCACCGTAGATGTACACGCCGTTCATGTCCGGCAGCGCCTCGCCGCGGTAGATATAACCGCCGGTAATCGAGCAGCCATACACATGCGTGTACTCTAAAATCGGCAGCGTCAATCGGCTGTCGTCAATCGGCTTGGTCTGCTTGATGTACTCGTGCATCCCCTGATACGCGCTCCAGCCGTAATTCTGCCCGCCCACCCCCGCTGGTGCGAAGTCAACTTCCTCGTAATCCCACTGTCCCACGTCGCCGATGAACAGGTCGCCGGTCTCGCGGTCGAAGCTGAAACGGAACGGATTCCGCAGCCCGTACGCCCAGATTTCCGGCTTGGCATCCGAACGCCCGACGAACGGGTTATCCGCTGGCACTTTGTACGGCGTGGCGTTCACGTCAATCCGCAGGAGCTTACCCAGCAGCGTGTTCAGGTTCTGCCCGTTCCGCAGCGGGTCATCAGGGTTGCCGCCGTCACCGAGTCCGATGTACAGGTAGCCATCCGGCCCGAAAGCAAGCTGTCCGCCGTTGTGGTCAGGGTACGGTTGGTCAACCGAGAGCAAGATCGTGCCGCTGGCGGGGTCAGCTACCTCAGGGTCGCTGCTCACCTTGTACCGCGCGATGGTCGTATCGCCGTTCACATCCGAATAGTGGATGTAGAAGTAGCCGTTTTCGGCATACTGCGGATGGAACGCCACGCCCAGCAAACCCTGTTCGCTGTAGCCACCTTGGAATACCGATGGCGGGATCAAATCGCCGATGTCGAGGAACGGTTCAAAGCTCACTTCCTCGCCGTTAATGACCCACATCTTGCCGTTTTGCTCCCACGCGAACATGCGGCTTGTGCCATCGTTCGCCGGAACAATTCCAATCGGGCTGTCGAACCCATCCGCCACCAGCGCCCACTCGTATCCCGCCGGATCAGGGACACCCTCCGGCAGCGGCATGGGTTCAGCGGTCGCGTCCTGCGCGGCAGCGATATTGACCATGAATAAAAACGTGATAATGAGCAGTATTCGGCGGTGCATAAGCGCGTGCTTTCCTTATATCCAACCCTAGCAACGTAGGGTATTATAACAGTCGCCAATGGGTAGTCATTGGTCTTTCGTCACCATTATCAAGTTGCAAGTGTCTATGAAGACTCAAGTTACAAGTTTCAAGTCACAAGTTCAAAAATCAACATTGGGCATCGTCCATTTTTTTGATTTTCGTAGGGAATGGTCTAAGACCGTTCCTCGTATTTTCTCCCTCCCTCGCTTGCGGGGGAGGGCTGGGGTGGGGGTTTCCCTCGCCGCTCTCGCCCTCCTCGCCGCCTGCAACCCGACACCCGCCGCGCCCACCGCGACTCCCCCACCACCAACGACTGTGCCTGTTGAACCCGTCACCGCCAACGCCGATTGGACTCCGGTCGAACAAACGGTTGACGGCGTGGTCATGGTGCAGGTGCCGCCCGGCTGCTTCATGATGGGCAGCGACGCGGGCCGCCGCGACGAACGCCCTGCCTCGCAGGTATGTTTCACCGCGCCCTATTGGATCGACAAAACCGAAGTGACCAATAAACAGTTCGGCTCGGAAGGCGCGTTTCCCGGTGATAACCAGCCGCGCGGCAACCTGCTCTGGTCGGAAGCGCGGGATTTCTGCGTCAGCCGTGGCGGTCGCCTCCCCACCGAGGCCGAGTGGGAGTACGCCGGACGCGGGCCGGATAACCTGATGTACCCGTGGGGCAGCGACCTTGTAGGCGACTTCTTGGTGTTCGACCAGAACAACAACAACCAGACCGCCGAAGTCGGCAGCAAGCCCGATGGTGCGTCGTGGGTCGGTGCGCTCGATATGGCGGGCAACGTCTGGGAATGGGTTAGCAGCGCCTACGCCCGCTACCCCTACACCGCTACTGATGGCCGTGAGGATTTAGCCGACACCACCGTCGACCGTGTGTATCGCGGCGGTGTCCATAACTACATCGACTTCGGCGCAGGCATGACCTCGCGCTTCAGCGCCGATCAAGAAACCCGCGACTGGTTCGTCGGCTTCCGCTGTGTGAAGGACACGCTGTAACATTTACAACAAACGCAGTAAGCAATTGGTGGGGTTGTAGGGCTGGAAGTGCCGCTGGCAAACCCTCACCAGACACAGAATGCTTTATAATGGTCGCGTGATAATTACTGTAGGGATGAGGCGTGCCTCATCCGCGCCAAACTTTCACATAATTTTTGAGGTGCGTCATGAACATGACCTACGACCATACCGTCGATGCGATGTACATTAAACTAACTGATAACTTGGCGATTGATACCCGCGCATTAAGTGACTCAATCACAATTGACTTAGATGAGAACGATCAAATTGTAGGCATCGAAGTCCTCAACGTTCGTCAGATGGGCATCGATCCGCTGTCGGTTGTCATGACTTACTACACCAAAGATCATCAGGCGCAGCCACCCGACCCGGCGATCATCGCAGAACGGCAGGCTGCAATTGCCGAAGCCCGCAAACGCAAAAAGCAAAAGACTCTATAACCAATCAGGCTAACCACAAAGTAACTTTCATGAACTCACGCTTCCTCAAAATCATCTGGATACTGCTGGCGATTGGCGCGGTCATCACCGGCATCGCCGCTGCGCCAACCGTCACCACAGCAACCGACACCGGCAGCACGTTATCACCGACCCTATGGATCATGCCCGCCGTGGTCATCATTATCGGCGTAACCCTGCTCACCGTGTTCACCAGCACCCGCCCTGCCCTGCTGCGTGCGCCCGTCCGCTGGCTGCGCGCCCATCCGGTACTCTACTGGTTCTTGATGCTGGTGTTCCTCACGCTGGCGGTCGGCTGGTGGGTCTATAAAGCCCAACCCACCAACGGGCGCGGCTTATCCAACCCGGAGTTCTGCTACCTGTTCAGCCTCGGCTGGCTGTTCATTTTCCTTGTGGGTTATGATGCTGACGTGGCGACCACCCGCGCGATGGGCGCACGCCTCGGCAGCAGCAAATGGACAGGCGTACTCGTCACCCTGACGACTATCCTGCTCTTATTCTGGGGTGCGGAAGCCTACCTGCGGATTTTCTACATCACCACCGATGGCTACGGCTTCACCGCCATGAACTACTGGTGGTACGAGAACTTCTACTACCCCTTCAAGAATTCGCTCGGCTACCGTGACCACGAACCCAAGCCCGATTCGCCCGACCTGACGACCATCGCCATCGTTGGCGACTCGTTCACCGCTGGTCATGGCATCAGCAACATCGACGACACCTACCCGCAGGTACTCGAAAAGATGCTCGGCGATACTTTCGATGTCAACACCGTCGCCCAATCCGGCTGGGATACCGATGTCGAAACCGCTTACCTCGGCGCATACTACGATAACCTTAAGCCGCCGCGTGTGCCGAAGGTCGTCGTCCTTTCCTACTACATGAACGATGTCGACTACATCCTATTCCGCAACCCTGAAACCAACCCCAACAGCGTCTTTAACTTTCAAGATTTGAACACGCCCCTCGGCTGGTTCATCCTGAACTTCTTCGCCCCCAACTACGCCTACTACAACATCGCCCAGTTCACCTCGCCGCAAAAGAACACCAACTTCACCGACATTCTCATCCGCGCCCACTTGGATGATGCCGTGTGGGGTGAACATCAGGGCAACCTGCAAAAATTCTATGACTGGACAGTTGACCACGATGCCAAACTGATCGTCCTGCTCTGGCCTCAGCTCGCCGCCATCAAGGAATCGCAGCCTGCCCTCCAGCGTGTGCGTGACTTCTTCGCCGATAAGCCGAACGCCCAGATCGCCGACATCAGCACCGTCCTCGCGGATGAGCCTACCCTCAGCCTCTTGGTGAACCGCTTCGACTCGCACCCCAGCATCGAAGCCAACCGCCTCGCCGCCGAAATGTTATATGACCTTGTTCAAGAGGATGTGCAGTAACCGCGCACAATCGAACCACGTTGTAGGGGCTTGCCGCTGGCAAGCCCACTGCCCCAATCTCATAGTTCGACTACCTGTAGGGAGGAGGCGCGCCTCCTCCGTGCCACCCACCTCCCCACGGCTGTAGGGACAGCAGACAGGCTGTCCGCCCCACCCATCACACACATCATCCGCTCTACAACCACACGACTGTACACCTTCTACAAACCCACCCGTTTTATGGGGTCTAACATATTCTCTTCTCGCCTATAATCATGCGATAACCGCTTATAAAGGATGCCGCCACTTGGCTGAAATGTTCCCGCGACCCAAATCAACCAACCAAGTTATTGGGCAAATTGCGCTGCTCGTGATGTTTGCTGCCCTTTTAATATTGCCTATTGGTTTAGTGGTCGGTTTTTTACGGGGCGAAATGGATGCCCTAATCTTTGTCCTATCGCTTGCAGGCTTGGTAATAATTTTCTACCGCCCGCTATTTGTATTTGCGCTGGGGCCGCTGCTAATCTCATTTGGCTTGCTGAATTCCGCCGAAACATATTATTCCCTTATGCTCCGGTTCGCACCCCAATTTGGATTTGCCTTCGCCAATCGCGCTGTCGTCAGGCAAAAACGTGGTGATGTTGAAAACGCTCTTGCGGATTATGACAAGGCGCTGGCAATCGCTGACCAAAAAGCGCATTTGGCAAAACCACCATTTTGGTCAGTCAGTTACAGTGCTGCCTTTATTCATGTCAGCAAAGCCGAGCTTTATCTTGTTCAAGGTAAGCCCCAAGAGGCAGTTACAGAATTTGATGCCGCGCTTCAACTAAACGAGGCGAAGCAGTCATTAACTCTCTATTGGGAATACCGTCGAGCCTATGCTCAAATCATCAGCGGTAGCTATGAGGATGCACTGAACAATCTCGATTCGCTCTACTTCGATAATGAACTCGAACCAGACGAGGCGGCAGTTGAAAACGATATACACGCCCTAAAAGCCCTCGCCTACCAAGCTCTCAACCGCCCTGCTGAAGCTCAAGCCGCATGGCAGCAAGCTATCACCCTCAACCCCAACTATGCCAATCCCGCTTGGCTGCGCGATACGCTCCTACTGCCTGAACCGCTTCTCACCCTCGCCACCGCCATCCAACAGCATATGCCGTAAACAGCTAAATCTCAACCGAACAACGTGCACCTAAGCCCCTAAAATAAGACTAATACATCGAACTCAGTCATAGATTTTTAGGGGCAAATTGCAGATGCAGTCTATAGCGCGACAAGTGGCAATAACGCTTATGGTTGGAGTTTTAATCGTCATTTTTGTGATGACATCGGGCGTAAATGATCCAAGTCTGCCAGTTGGTATTGGCCTGATTGGCTTAATGATTGCAACGGTCATAGCCGCTAACCGCTTTCCACGTTTCAAGAACATTCTGCGTGTGAGCTACAACCTGCTTTATCCGATCATCGCGGTTTTCGGCCCTCTGTTAGTGCTCATGCTTTCCCTGTTAGGCATTTTCCCCCTAGATGTTTTCATGGTCATTTTCTTGTTCCTGCTCATTGTCATATTCGTGTGGCCGCCGATTTTCGTGATGTATACAGGGCAGTTATCCGCCAATTTGGGCAAGCCAGGTGTCGGCGTACGTTTCTACAGTTATTTCATGAAGTTAAGTCCAAATTCAGGTATTCTGTACGCCCAACGAGCTGTTTTGAACCAGAATTTAAAAGCTCACGATGTGGCGCTAAATGATTACGATACGGCACTTAAGCTTGCTAAGACAAAGCCCGTTCAGCCTCAACCTGCGTTGTGGTCTTTCACCTACAGCCTCACCAACATCTATGCCAACAAAGCCGATATTTACTTGCAAAAGCATGATCCGCAGCAAGCACTCTTTGAATGCAACAGCGGTTTAGCAGTCAAAGAGAATCAACCAGCCGTTAAGTCGATGCTCTACTTGCGCCGGGGACATGCTCAATTGCTCATGGGTAACTATCAGGGTGCGTTAGCAGATCTCGATAGCCTGCGCCTTGAAGATAAAATAACCCCTGAATTACTCGCCCTAAAAGCCCTCGCCTACCAAGCCCTCAATCGCCACGCCGAAGCCCAAATCGCGTGGCAGCAAGCCATCACCCTCAACCCGGAGTACACCAACCCCGCTTGGCTGCGCGATACCCTCAAATGGCCGGAACCGCTGCTCACCCTCGCCAGCGCCCTTCAAACCGCTGCCCCCACAAAAACGGACACTAAAGTTTGAAAACTCTAACCCAAACTGGTTGACTCAACAACACGAATGTTCTAAAATAGAGTTTGATATGCTTTGCCTTTATATCCCCGTTTATGGGGGTTTATTCGTCTAGCCAGTGGGTTTATCCACTGGCGGTTCTTGGCTGGCGGTTCTTGGCAACAACAAACCCTTTGCCATTGCCGAAATCTATAGTGCCAATTTTGCCAGCACTGACATTCCTGACACTGACGACACTGACGACATTTGTGACAAACACAGAGATTCTCAACTGCAACAACAGCATCAACAACATAAAATGCACGAGTGAAATTGCAGAATTTGAAGAATATTGTGACGTTTCGGCGGCTCGCTTCCGTGTTCCCGCCGATTAGCAAGCGCAGTTGCAACTGCAACTTTATCAATATTTGCAACATTTTAGACTTTTGACTGGAGACTGATAGCTGGCGACTTGCTTCCAAACAGGCGACTGACCACAACCACAACGGGACTCAGGTGTAACCACCCGCAATATACGTCTGTAAATACTGGGACTCGCCTTCGTAGTATTCAAGCTGGGCCTTCACCACATCGCCGATGGAAACAATGCCCACCAGCTTCCCATCGACCATCACCGGCAGGTGCCGGATGCGCTTGTGCGTCATCGTAACACTCAGGTCGGCCACCTCGTCTTCCGGCAGCACGGTCACGAGGTCGGTCGTCATCACCTCGCCCACGCGAACCGAGGCGATACGGTCGCCCACCTTCGCCAGTTCCCGCACGATGTCGCGCTCGGAAAGGATGCCCACAACCTCGTGCGCGTCGTCCTCGACCAGCAGCGCACCGATGTTGTGTTCCGCTAAAATTTTGCTCGCTTCATAGAGGGTTTGTTGGGGATGGATCATCAGCACGTTGGCTGACTTCTTCTGTAAGATGTCCTGTACTTTCATAGTCGCACTCCCGAAGTAAACTCGTCTCGGAGGTTTCAAACTACAGTGACAGTCGCCTATGTCCATAAGGATAGCACACTTCTATCGCCCTTCCCCCACGAACGTGGTAGCATTGTGCAACATGGCTGAGAGATCTACCGAATGGCGACCCTAAAACAAACCGTACATCAAGTCGTTTCTGAATACGCCAAAGATGGCCTAAACTGCATCAGCTATTTAACGCAAAATGCCGATGGCAGCTTACTGACGGTCGTGGATATTGAGGATAGCCCACAGGTACACGATATCGGTATCAGCCTTGTCGTGCGGATAATCGGCACACAAGTCATCATCGAACGAGACTTAAACAACAAAGCTGCCGTTGATGCCCTAATACAAGCAGGGATTGACCGCAAAGACATTATTTTAGCTTACGCAGGGGAAGCTGTTCCCGAAGCCGCATCATAAATTCACTAGGAAATCACCCACCCATGACCGGATACACCTTTGCCGAAAAAGCCCTCGCCCGTGCCGCTGGCGTGTCCACCGCCCGCGCGGGCGACATCCTCGACGTAAAACCGGATATTTACCTCAGCCACGACAACACCGCACCCATCCGTAAAATCTTCGAGAAAATCGGCGCACCCAAAGTCCTGCATCCCGAACGCATGGCGATCACCCTAGACCATGCCGTCCCTGCCCCCACCACCGAACACGCCCAAAACCACGCCGAAATCCGCGAGTGGGTCAAGGCGCAGGGGGTCGGTCACTTCTTCGAGGTCGGGCGCGGTATCTGCCACCAAGTCCTCAGCGAGGAAGCCATTGTCCTCCCCGGCGAGGTCATCATGGGGTCGGATAGCCACACCCCGCACTTCGGCTGGCTCGGTGCGTTCGGCATGGGTCTAGGCCGCACCGAAATCGCCGCCATCTGGGCGACCGGCGAACTCTGGCTGCGCGTGCCGGAAACCATGAAGGTCGTCCTCAACGGTAAGCCGCGTCCGGGTGTCACCGCCAAGGACATCACCCTGCGCCTTATGAAGGATAAAACCGTCGGTGGTGGTCAGTACCGCGCCATCGAAATCACGGGGGATACGGTCAAACACTGGTCGATTGATGAACTGCCCGTCATGCCCAACATGATGGCCGAGTTTGGTGCCATGTCCGCCTATATCGCCCCTGATGAGCGCGTCCTCGCCTACATCGAGGAACGCCGCAAACCCGCCAACCATCGCGGCACCGAAGGCAACGAGCGTAACCCCTACCGCTACCGCAGTTATACACCGCTGTACCCCGATGACGACGCGGTTTACGACGAAGTTTACACCCTCGATGTCACCGGGCTTCAACCACAAATTGCCCTGCCTCACCTGCCGGATAACGTCGTCAACCTCGACCAAGCCATCGGTACACCCATCCAGCAAGCGTTGATCGGCACCTGCACCGGTGGTCGCCTCTCCGACCTGCAAGCCGCTGCCGAGGTCGTGCGCGGTAAACAGGTCACCTGCCGCTTCGTCATCATTCCCGCCAGCGCTCAAGTCCTGCTAGATGCCTCCAAGGATGGCACGTTGGCGACCCTGCTCGAAGCCGGTGTCACCATCAGCACCCCCGGCTGCGGCCCGTGCATGGGTAACCATCAGGGTGTCCCAGCACCCAACGAAGCCACCATCATGTCCGGCAGCCGCAACTTCAAAGGCCGCTTGGGAACCAACGACTCGACCATCTACCTCAGCAACCCGTATGTGGTCGCCGCCAGCGCCCTCGCCGGAGCCATCGCCGACCCCCAAACCTTCGCCTAATCTTCATCATCTCCGCGTAGGGTTTGCCGCTGGCAGACCCTTCCTTCTGATTTGCTTCCTTCCGCAACCCCTCTTTAATTTAAATTCTTGGCGTACTTGGCGACTTGGCGGTTAATCTTGTTTCTTATGTTTATGCATAAAAACTCTAAACTTGTCCAGAAGCAATATCCTCGCTAATATCAGACTATGCGTCAAAATAATTTTCATATACTTATATCATGTTCCCAAAATCACCTGTTACGACAGTCGAAAAAGATCAGATTCGCAGACTCAGCCGCCTGCTCCCCCACCGCACGGCGCTGAAGTTCATCGAGATCACTCTCGCGTTCTGTCTGGCATTCCTCCTCGCCCACCTCGGCACCGTCCAACCGTTCTTCCCCTTTTACATTCTCGCGTTTCTGACCGTCACATGGGTGCAGCACGCCGTCTTCGAGGAACTGCACGAAGGCGCACATTATCGCCTCGCTTCCTCACGCCGCTTGAACGAATATCTCGCAGGATTTTACGGCAGCCTCATGGGCATATCGCTCGATAATTTCCGCGTCCGCCACCATATGCACCACCGGCATTTCGGCACCCCGCGAGACCCTGACCTGCCGCAGTACCAAACCTGTCCATCAGGGGTAAAAGGTTGGCTTCAATACATCGCCGTCAACTTCACCGGCTATGGTGCCATCACATCCTTACTCGGCGCACAAAGTACGCTCACCACCGGCCAACCCTCATGGCAGCATCCGGGCTTTACGCTCGTCGTTCAATTCGTGGTGTTCGTCATCGGCGTGTTGGTTGGGCAGCCTTTCTTCTACTTCGCCTTCTGGTTCGCGCCCCTCATCACCCTCACCTATGGCATCAGCCACTTCCGCACGCTGCTCGAACACTACAACCCCCAAACGTGGCAAGATCCTGCCACCGGCGAAACTTGCTACGGTGCGTTTTATGACTTCCAAGCTGGCATTCAGCGGCACTTGCTCGGCGCACAGTTTGGCTATAATTATCACGGGTCGCATCATACCGAGCCGTCCGTACCCAACTATAACCTGAACCAGATCGCCCATGAGGATTACCGTGAAGTGCCGGAAACGCTCATCCGCACCACGACCTACTTCCACCGAATGAGCGAGATACTGTCGCCGGGGTACGAACAATGACCAATAACATCCTAGCGTGGTGTAAATCCGTAGCGTCCATCACGCCCGCCCGCTGGTTCAGCCTCGTGCAGTCGGTTCCACTGGAGCTGCTCACCGCTCGCCCTGCCCCCGACGAGTGGTCGGCGCTCGAATGCCTACAGCATATGACCGAGGTCGAAGCCGTGTCGTTTCCGGTACGCATCAAGGCCATCCTCGCCGGTCAGCCCTTCCCCGCTTTCAACCCTGCCGACCGCCCAAAGAAACTTGCTCCGACCATTGCGCTGGCGGGTGAATTTAACCTGCTGCGCGGGCAAACCCTCGCGTTGATTGCCAGCCTCACCGAAGGAGATTTAGAAAAACAGGGGCTTCACGCGGAGTACGGCTGGGTCACGATGAGCCAACTCTTGCACCATATCGCCGCCCACGACCTCAACCACTTGGTACAAGCCGAACGCGCTATCATGCAGCCCTTCATTCAGGGCAGCGGTCGCTTCGCCGTCAACTACACCGACCACACGGTAAAGACGATTCCCGACTAGCCTATTGGGTCATGTTGCTTGAATGTATTATTTTTTCACGAAATTTTCCGGCATTTTGAAAAAGTGCCGTGATAATATGAATTACAGATCGTTACAAAGCGATATACATTGGAGAACAAATGTCCCTCGTCACACTTTTCGACCCTACAACCGTCACCCATCCCAAAACCAAAGCTGTTTTTGATGAAATCACCACTGAACTCGGTTTTGGCATCGTCCCGAACCTCTTCAAGTCAATGGCAGCTAATCCTGATATTCTGGAAGCCAACTGGAAGAAGTTTCGTTCGACCATGCTTCAGGGCAATCTGCCCCGCACCCTCAAAGAGATGATCGGGGTCGCCATTTCACAGGCAAACGACAGCCAGTACGCCCTGCGCGTTCATTTGCACGGCCTTTCGGCGCTTGGCATGAGCGAAGAAGTATTGCAAACCCTCGTCTCGGACTTTGATGCCTGTCCGCTGCCCATCCGTGAAAAAGCCGTCATCCAGTTCGGCCTAAAAGCCGCTGTCAATCCAAAAGGGTTAACGAGCGCCGACTACCAAGCACTAAGGAACCTCGGCCTCGATGAAACAGAGATATATGAAATCCTAGCGACTGCCAACCTTTTTACCGGGGTAAACCAGTATACGGATGCGATAAAGCTGGAGATCGATTCACTATGACAACCGCGCCTTTGGGCGCACGGAAGCTCGACCAGCTTGACCGTGAGGAATTATTAGCCACGACCCGCCATCTCCTAGCAGAAACTCAGGCTCTATCCAGCCGGATTGCAGCCTTGAACGAAATTGGGGTCGCCATCAATCGCACCTTCGACCTAGATGAAATACTCCAAGTTGTGGCGCGTCAAGCCAAATGGCTGCTCGATTACCAGCACTTCAGCGCTTGCTTACGTCAGCCAAACGGTGAATGGAAAGTGATCACGCTGTTCGGCAAACCCTTTACGATGAACAGCGATCAGCTCTCCGAAACCAAAAACCTCGGCTCGGTGCTAAAAACCGCCCAGTCTCGGCTTGTGCAGCAGGCCGAACCGGGCATGTTCCTAGATCACTTCGCCTCACAGATCATCATCCCCCTGCTCGATCATGGCCTTGTCACTGGGACTATTAATTTCGCCACCACCGAACCCAAAGCCTATACGCAGGATGATCTTCGCATCGGCTATATGCTGGCATTACAGCTTGCAAGCGCCATCAGCAATGCCGAGCATGTTCGCCAGCTCAATGAAATCCAGCTTGCGATGCAAGCCTATAACGAGGAACTCATCGCCAGCAATCAAGAATTGGATGCTTATAATCACACCATCGCCCACGATCTCAAATCACCCCTCACCAGCATCGGACTCAACGCCGATATGGTGCAGCGCATTGCAAAAGATGCCCTACCGCCCAAAGCAGTCCAGTACTTGAACAATATCAAAGCGTCGTCGTTCAAAATGGCGGATATGATCGAACAACTGCTGTGGCTGGCGAAATCCCGCAATACCAGTGAGCTTGTCTCGACGGTCGATACCAAGCTGCCGATTGACGCGGCTGTCAACCGTTTCCAGCTTCAATTGGATGCCAGCAGCATTCAGGTCATTATCGGCACTGATCTACCGCCTGTGATGGGTCACAGCCAATGGTTGGAGGAAATTTTCGCCAACCTCATCAGCAACGCCATCAAATATATGGGTTTCGGTAAAACCAATCCATGCATCACTATTCAGGGCTATCAAATGGGCAGCACCGTTCGCTATGAAGTCGTCGATACGGGTGTCGGCATCAGCAAAGATGACCAGCAGCGATTGTTCACGATGTTTACCCGCTTGCACACGGTCAAGGCCGAAGGGTTGGGACTGGGCTTATCCATCGTTCACCGGATGATCACCCGCATGGGTGGGCAGTTAGGGGTCGAAAGCCTTCCCGGTACAGGCAGCACCTTCTGGTTCAGCTTACCGGCTGCCGAAACCCAAATTGAACCCGGAGATGTTACCGGAGTCCCGTCCCTAATCGCCGTTTAAAATAAGGGGGTTTAGATGGTACGGCTCGTTTTAGTTCGCCACGCCGCTTCCCAGCCGCAGCCGGGAACCTCCGCCCACAACTGGCAGCTTGCCAACGCCGGTCACGACCAATGCCGCTTACTCGCCGACCGTCTGCGTCCCTACAACATTCGCCACATCATCACCAGCGACGAGCCGAAAGCTGTGCAAACGGGTACACTGCTCGCCAGCTATTTAGGCGATCTTCCACTGTCGCAAGCGGCTGACCTCCGCGAAACCCACCGCAAAACCGCGCCGTTCTTCGCCGATGAAACCGCATTCCGTGAGGCGATTGCAACCGCCATGCACCAGCCGCAGAAACTACTTTATGGCGAAGAAACCTTTGAGGCCGCGCGTTTACGCTTCTCGGCAGCCGTCGACCGCCTGACGAGCGCCCATCCCGACGAAACCATCGCCCTCGTCTCGCACGGCACCATTCTCTCGCTGTTCCTTGCCCACCGCATGAACGTCCCACCCTACTCCATTTGGTCGCTGCTCGACATGCCCGCCTACGCCATCCTCACCCTGCCCGATTTGCAGGTGCGCGAACTGTGCTTCTCGCTGAGACATCTCTAAATGAGTAAGCGTTTTATGCTTGTCGCCGTAATAGTTGCTGTTTGGTATCTGGGTATGTCGAACTTCATCTACTTTTTACCTACGCCACATCAACCCTTATCCGCTGAAGCCCTGCCCCTCGCCCAACATCTGTGGGAAAACCCGCAACCCACAACTGATGTTTTTAAGGGAATAGAATTACGATGGAGAGTTGATACAGGAACAGTATTGGAAATTTGTGTCGCACTCAGTCAATTTCATATTTGGGAGCCGGGGGATTTTGGAGAAGTGGTTCACTCCCCGGTATTGAAAGTGAATAATGTTGTTTTACATCGTTTTGATACCATAATTTCAGCAGTAGCAATAGGGATTACACGTTTTGAAAATGGCCTAAGTGGCAAACCACTTGGTTCACATGGCGGCCCGATGAGTGTTTGTTTCAGAACAGATAATATTCCAGATGGTCTTAACCTCGCTGAACTGCATTTTCAGTCCACATCCGGTAAAGTTTATGACTATAATTGGGCATTCAAATTATCGCGTGAAAACCAGATTATTCACGTCGAACTACCGAATTCAATTTGGTTGTATAAGAATCCCAATTCATAGTTACAATCATCTTGATTACACCTGCTAAAACCGAAGGAACACCAACCCATGTCCACACACCGCTGCTGGGTATACGGCGATAACGTCAACACCGATGTCATTTTCCCCGGCAAGTACACTTACACCCTCAAAACGCCGGAGGACATCGCCGCCCACGCGCTCGAAGACCTCGACCCAACCTTTGCCAGCGGTGTTCAAGTGGGTGATGCGATTGTGGCGGGTTCCAATTGGGGGATGGGCAGCAGCCGCGAACAAGGGGTAACGAGCATCAAATACAGCGGCGTAAGCATCATCATCGCCGCCTCGTTCAGCGGCCTCTACTTCCGCAACTGCATTAATCAGGGCGTGCTGCCCATTGTCTGCCCCGGCCTCAACGCCGTCGTAAAATCCGGCGACAGCCTTGAGATCGACCTCGCCAGTGCCAGCATCACCGCCGCCGGGCAAACCTTCAACTTCCCGCGCCTCTCGCCTTCCGTGCAGGCCATCATGGACGCGGGCGGTTTGCTGCCCATGCTGCAAAAGAAATTCGGCTAAATAAAATCGTTCACTGGTGAGGTGCATATGAACAGCTTTCTGAATACCCTATTCAACCTGTTTCGCGGCAGCAGCATCACCGACCAGTTAACCGCGCTCGGCATCCGCACCACCCAAAATGCCGAAACGATTGGGCTTCAAAACAGCACCGGTCAGCAAATTAATCTGAACAAAAACAGCATCACCATTCAGGATACCAATGGCAACACCGTCACATTAGATTCGGATGGCGTACACATTCAGGCAGCAGCCAACATCAAAATGGATGCGTCACAAATGGTCATCAACAGCAGCCTGATACAAATCAACTCCGGCATGGTCAAGGTCAGCGGTACGGTTCAGTGTGATACTATCATCGCCAACACCGTAGCCGGTACGACCTATACCCCCGGCGCGGGTAACATCTGGTAACTAGTCAATAAACGTCCGCACCACATACACGGTATAGGCTTGCGGGTTGCGGGTATCAATCAGCACTTCTTCGCTAATCGCCCCATCGCTGAAACTTCCAAACAGGATCGAGTCCATTCCCTCTGCCTGATCCTTTAAGGACAGGGCGGAAACCGCTGTCGTCAGCCAGCTTTCAATGTGTGTGTTCTGCTGGAAGGCCACCAGATCAACCGCCGGTATCGTCAGGGTCGCCGTATAAGTCGGGTTGACGATCCCCATCGAGCAGTGTTCCTCGGTAAAGGTCGCGCTCTCCGGTGGGTCAAGCTCCAGCATCAGCAAAACTTCTTGGCTGCAATCCGACCGGTTAATCCCAAGCAACCCGCAAGCCGATAAGCTGACCACCGCGATGAGCAGCGCGAATGCCGAAACAGGGCGAAAGTGTGAGCGTTGTACAGGCATAGCACATCCTTGTGTGGTGGTTGACGCACACTCACTAAACGACTCTCGCCCTCAAAAGGTTGCAATCTTGGACAATTTACAGACGATTTAACCGAAATTTGTCGCTCGTCAGGGAATAACAATTTATGTAGGGGAGGGTGTGTGACCCTCCCATCTTGCTAGATATAGGGATGGGGTTTTTCGCTACTCCCCCAACCTGACCTCCAGCCGGAAAACCTGCTCGCTCGGCTGGGTCAGCTTGCCCTTCGCGGCAATCTCCACCACAACCGGCCCATCCGCCGGGGGATTGATGTTGGCAACCAGTACAATACCTTGAACAGGTCTGGCAACCGCAGTGTGGTTCAACACCTCCACCAGCGCCCCATTCTGGTACACATGCACATCAACCGACTGTACCATGTAATCGCTGGCATCTTCCGGCAGCGTGATCTCGAGCATTACCGCTTGCCCCGCCCTACCTTCAAACACAAACTGCGGGTTAATCGGTGTATTAAACCGTGCGACTTGTGTCCCAGCGTCCAACGATGGAATCTGGGCTTTCGTCAGTTCGAGTTTGAACGCCCCGTAGCCGAGGTTGCCGGATGTCACCAGCACATAGTATTTGCCACTGGTCGGCAGTACCATTTGGTGAATTTCAGGGTCATAACCCGCGCCGCTGTCATAGTCGAATGCCACTGAAATATCGCCCACCGGATTAAACGTCGCGTCATAAAGCTCAAGTGTCGAGTCGAAGCCATCCACACCCGTCGCCTTAATCGTCACACGGTCACCAGCCGCCGCGTCGAACGAATACAGCACCATCGGGTTAAAGTCGTTCAGTGTATCTTCTGCCGTCGCATCAAACGGGTCTTGGTTCAGCGCCACCACATTCTGCAACCGAATATCGAGTTCATAAGGAATCTCTTGCTCAGGTGAAAAGATACCGGGAGGCGCGTTCAATCGCACGTTCACCTGTACAGTGTCCCCCTGATGTACAAGGAAATGGCTGCTCACACTCTGCATGACAATCGGGTTCACGCTGCCGCCCCCACCGCTGCTGCCGCCACCCCCACCACCTGAACTGTTCGCGTTAATAACCGTATGGTCGAGGCTCACAAGATTAATTTCGCTGCTGGTCGAAAGACTCAGCACCACCACGCCCTCAGCATCGGCTGTAAACTGATAACTCATCACCGGATTATTCTCCGAAAGTGTTCCTGTACTCAGTCCATCATTTCGATTGGCATGACCGGGAATTATTTGGATGGGTTGGATAACCGGCATGGCCTGTGCGGTCGCGGTTGCGCCTTGAACCAACGCCGTTGCCGTCATATACACGGCTTCCTCGGCAGTCGGCGCGGTGGGGGTTGCGGTCGGTAGTGGGATCAGCATCACCGTACCGGCTGGCGGCAGCGCGTTAGCGTCCTGAATATTATTCAGGCGCATCACTTGGTCGACAATACCTCCCTGCCCAACACTCAGGTCACGGTAGCCAAATTGCGCGATGATATAACCAAGCGTATCCCCTTCTTGAATCGTGTATTCATACGCCCCCATCGAGGCGTTCACGAACGGCGTAAACGTAAACGTCGGCAGTTGCATCTGTAGATCAGGTGTCGGTGCAGCAGGTGACATTCCCCCTAACGTCGTGGGTGTTGGTCGGGGGATCAGGATAACTGTACCCATCTCCAACGGCTTATCAGGGTCTTGGATGTTATTCAATTGCATGACTTGATCGATAATACCACCTGACCCAACACTCATATCGTAATAGCAGTATTGCTGAATGATAGTACCCAGTGTGTCACCGGGCTGAATCGTATATTCATATGGACTAGATCCAGCATCTAAACGCTGGGTACATGCCTCCCACGTCATTATCATGGATTGCAACGATGATTCACTAAATAGACCTTCGGACGTAAACGTCGGGAACTGCATCTGCGGGTCGCGTGTCAGTGTAGCGCTGGGTGTGACCGTCAAACTGGGCGTAATCGTCAGGCTGGGTGTCACGGTTAAACTCGGCGTAATCGTCAGGCTAGGTGTCAGGGTCGCGCTCGGTGTTAAGGTCGCCGCGTTCTGCAAGCTGATGCTGCTAAATACGTTCGGCGTTGGCGACCGCATGATGAAGATAATCCCGACGACACAGGCCGCCGCTGCCACCAATACCGTCCACGCCCATGTACTGCGCCGTGTGGTTGGGGTTTTAATGACCATAAACTCGTTCTCCTTATCCATATCGACAGGTTCTTGCACGCGCCCATTAGAATAGGGTTGGGACTGAATAGCTTGCTCCCAGATGCGCCCCCGCAGGTTAGCATCCGGCTTCGGCGTTTGCAGCATCCGCCGCGCGAAGTCCGCCAGCGCTGGATCAAGTCCTTCCGGTGGCAAGGTTTGGGGGTCGCCCCGCAGCAGCTCTAAAAACTGCTCTAAGAGTTCGGATTGGTCGTTCATCACGCCGGTTCCCCGCTGATCTTCTCGTACTGTTCGCGTAACTGCTTCAGCAGCCGGTGGAGCTGCACCCGCACCGCCGTCGCGTTCTTGCCCATAATCTCGCCCACCTGCTGCGAGTTCAAACCCGCGTCCAATGTCAGCGCCAGCAGTTCCCGCTGTTCATCCGGTAAAGCCTTCACCAACCCCGCCACCGTGCGCCACATTTCCATCTCATCCACCTCGTTCAGGTCGGACTCCACCGCGATCTCGACTGCATCGTCCAACGCCGTAATCGGATGTTTAGCGCGGTAGTGCTTCACGACTGTATTGTGGGCAATCGTGAATAACCACGCCGCTACCATCCCACCTCGGTATCCTGCCAACCCTCCCAGCGCCCGTATGAACACCAGACTGCACAAGTCCTCCGCCTCCTGTACGTTGCCGGTTCGCCGCAGGCAGTAGGCATACACACGCTCAAAATACGCCTCGTAAATAGGCGCGAACAACAAGCGGTCATGCTGTGCCAGTCGTAGAATGCGGATTTCGTCGTCAGGTGTCATCGCCGGACGATGCACATTCACCCCTCCAAAGCTATTCCTTCACTAAGACCCCTCACCCACCTAAGTGTTACAAAAGTCCAAAGGTATCTTTACGGATTCGCTAAAAACCAGTATAGTCCTTAGAACATATGTGCATCCAACAGCAAGATAACCGTCATGAGGTAAATGTTGCTGTATGTTCACAGTGTAGGGACGCGATACAAGGCTTGTCCGTAGTTTATGTCATTACTTGTGCATGGATGTAGGATCTGTATTGATCCAGTCCTGCTAGATTTGAGCGTCAAAATGGTTAATTAGCCGAGGATCTGAAGTCCCTTTAGTGGACTTGTCCGGTGGTTAGCATGACGGCTTTAGCCTCATGCGACGCAAAGAGCCTCATATTTAACTACGGACAAGCCTGACATCTCGTCCGTGCTTCATCTTCACACATTCACCAAAGGAGAACTTATGGGTCGCGTAACACTCCAAATTTCAATGTCCTTGGATGGTTTCACCGCTGGCACAAATAGCGGCCCACAGCACCCGCTCGGCGAAAATGGTGAACTGCTGCACAACTGGATGTTCGATGCCGCCACCGAGACTGATAAGCAGTTGAGTTCGGACTACTTTGCCAAAACGGGCGCGTTCATCCTCGGCAAGCGTATGGTCGATCTCGGCCTCGTCTACTGGGGCGACGATGGCACATTTGGGATGCCCTGCTTCGTCCCCACCCACCACCCGCAGCCGGTTCTCATCAAAGGGCCAACCACCTTCACCTTCGTCACCGACGGCATCGAAAGCGCCCTCACACAGGCCAAAGCCGCCGCAGGTGATAAAGATGTGGTCATTGGCGGCGGTGCAACCCTCGCCCAACAGTACCTCAAAGCAGGACTGATCGACGACCTCTATATTCACCTCGTTCCCGTGCTGCTCGGTGCGGGTACGCGCCTGTTCGATAACCTCGGCAGCTATCCGCGCGAATTCAAAGTGGTCGAAACCATCCAAACACCCGCCGCGACCCATCTTCACTACACCAAAGGAAAATAGTATGTCCCAACCCGTAACTATATCCGGCAGCGAATTGCGCCTGATGCAGTCCAAACATTCAGGCCGCCAATACCAGATCACCATCAGCCTGCCCCTCGGCTATAACAAGGCCGCAGATGAAGGCTGGCCGTTTAACGAGACACCCGAACGCTGGCCGGTGGTCTATGTGCTGGATGGTAATTGGTATGCTGGAATGGTCACCGGCATCATCCGTCCGATGGCGTGGTGTGGCAGCACGACTGATGCCATCGTCGTCGGTATCGGCTACCCCGAAACAGGCAACCCGATTGCGGACACCCGCGACTCCTTCACCCGCCGCGACCACGACCTCACCCCCACTCATGACCCCAAGGTCGAAGCGTCCATGTCCGAATTTTATAAGCGCCCTGTCCCCAACGGCGACGCGGCAGGCTTCCTCAAATTCTTACAGGACGAACTCATCCCCACCATTGAAACCGACTTTCGCGCCGACCCTGCCAAGCGTATCCTCGCGGGTCATTCCTACGGCGGCTTGTTTGGACTGTTCACCATGTTCGAAGCACCCACGCTGTTCAGCAGCTTAATCCTCGGCAGCCCCACCCTCTCCTATGACAACCGCTTCACCTTCGACCAAGAAGCCGCCTTTGCCAAAACCAACCAGCAGCTTCCGGCAAAAGTTTATCTGTTTGTAGGCGAACTGGAGGAGACAGCCGACGACACCACCATGACCGACACCCTGCGCCTCGCCGCCATTCTGCAAGGCCGCAAGTACGGGGGTCTCTCATTGGTCAAACACCTATTCCTTGACCAGAATCACTGTGAGGTCGCCGCCCCGGGGATTCAATGGGGCTTAAAACACGCCCTCAAACGATAACGCTAACTCGTGTAAGGAAGCCGCGTGCTGCGTCGCCCCACCTAAACAAACATATCGTACGTGTGTAGGGACAGCAGATAGGCTGTCCGCTGCTTCCCTGCCCACAAACATTTTCTTCCGCTTCGTACGCACTCCTTTCCGAGCATCCCCGTTTACGACCGAAGGAAGTCCTTTAGGGTGGGGGTTTATTCGCCTTGCCAGCGGGTCTATAGTCCCCTTGTGAGGTTATCCGCTGGCAAATGCCTACCCTCAAAACCCTTAACTTGCTGCATATGGGCGAGTCGTGCCTCATCCGCGCCTTTCTTGCTCGAATCAAAAAAGGCGACCGCTTGGGTCGCCCTTCAACATGCCTATTTGACTACTGCCCTTACCCTTCCGGTGTCTCACCAGCAGCCGGTGTACTGGGTGCGCTCGGCGTGATCGTTTCGTTCGGCTTCGCGCTGCCGTTGCCGTCAAAGCCGCCCGCATTCCGCAGGGTTTCGAACATCAGTGCCATCCGTGCCAGCGTCACTTGGAAGTCCTCGCCGCTCAACGCTTCCACCTTCGTGCGGAACGTTTCCGCTACTTCAGGAATGTTCATCAGCATATCCATGAAGGTGTTCCCGCTGCCGCCGTTCGCGCCGTTGCCGTTATTACCGATCTGCACCACGCGCACATTGCCACCGAGGCCAGCCAGCGCCTTCGCCATCGCTTCGGTTTTGGAAACATCCGCCTTCGTAATCTGCTCGATCAAGAATTGGCGCAGGTTGATCGCATCTTCCGCCGCGCTTGCAGCCGCCAGCTCACGACGACCTTCGGCTTCCGCTAGCAGTTGTGCGCGATTACCTTCCGCTTCCGCCATTTTAAGCGCCTGAACGGCGGACGCTTCCGCCTTCGCACCTTGCGCTTCGGCTTCCTTCATCGCTTGGTACGCAACCGCGTCTGCACGACCACGCTGCTCGGTCGCCTGCGCTTCCGCCTCGGCACGCTTACGGGTCGAGTCCGCTTGGGCTTCCGCGTTAATAATCATGCGGCGGCGTTCAGCTTCGGCCTCAATTTCAATCGACTGCCGCTTCGCCCGCGCTGGAACCAGTACTTCCGCTTCTTGCTGCTGCTCGACAGCCAACGCGCGTAACTTCTGCACTTCTTGTTCGGAGGTCGCGTTCGCCAACCCGACGCGCTTTTGCACTTCCACCTCGCGGATCGAGAGCGCTTCACGCTGGGCGAGGATTTCACGCTGGGCATCCAATTCCGCTTGTTCGGCTTCGCGGGTCGCTGTCGCCGCGCGGACACGGGCTTCGCGTTCAGCATCCGCCTGTGCGATTGTCGCGTCACGTTTGACCGCCGCAATCTGCGGAGCAGCCATCGCGATCAGGTAGCCTTGGTCGTCGGTGATTTCCTCAATACCCATCGAGATCACCTTAATGCCCATCGCGGCCACATCATCCCGCGCGAGGTCTTGCACCTTCTGCACGAACTCGTCGCGGTCGCGGTGAATGGCCTCGACCGAAAGCTGACCGACGATGGCGCGGAAGTTTGCGCTCAACGTCTCAGTAATAATCTTCTGCACTTCATCACGTTTCTTATCCAAAAACGCGCGTGCTGCCGTCCGCAGGGCGATTTCCTCTGAGTCAATCTGCACCTGCGCCACCCAGTCCAGCTTGATCGGCACACCGCTGACCGTATAAACCTCGTCGCGCTCCTGCTTGATCGTCATAATGGTGATGTCAAGTTTCTTATACGTCTCCAACAGCGGAATGACGAACACACCCCCGTTCGTGACCATACGCGAGTCGCCGCGCCCGTATACCACCATCACTTCACTCGGCGGTACGCGGTGATACACACTCCTGACAAGGGCTAATAACCCCAAAAATAGGACTGCAACAACAATCAGAACAATAACCAAACCGAGTTCCATCCCACGCTCCTTCTCTGTAAAGCGATTACCGCTTCTTCTTAACCGTTAAAATGCCGCCGTTGATGTCAACAACTTCAACTTGATCGCCGCGTTGTAGTGCCGCGCCATTCATTTCCTTAATCGGGTAGCGCTGGACAAAATCGCGCTCGATCATCACCTCGCCGATCTTACCTTCGGGAACCTCAATCGTGACTCGCCCTGATATGCCAATCAGTTCTGCCTCGCGGCTGACAATCTTGCCCGACTGCTGCTTAAACACCCACCGCAGCAGGGTCAGCGCCATCCGTCCGAGGATCACACCGAAGATCAACGCCGCGATCAGCGTCAGCCCTAAACCCCACCCCGATAGTGACCCCAGCAAACCGATAGAACCGAACCCCGCAAGGAATACCGCCAGCACAGTGAAACCGAACCCATCCCCAAGGTCAATGCCGGGTATATCAATGTCACCCAGCAAATCACTGCCCGTAAAAATCGTCACTAAAAAGTACAACACGCCGATCAGGGTCATGACGGCGAAGACCCAAAACATGGGATTGCCTTCCAACAGATCCTCCTCTCACTCACGCATCAAATCGAACTATAACTTAAAACAAAAACATAAAATAATAATAATTTGGTCTATTTTTTAGAGGTCGTCTTTGGCCTCTTGATAGATTATTACAGGTTTTCACCTGAAATTAACTTTGCAATAAAGTATACAGGAATTTGCTCATCAATTCCGTAAAAACCACCCCCCAATTAAAAGTGTGTTTGCCAATATTCTCAATCCGACCTTCGATTGAATATCCAATCCTCACTCACAGCCATCGCCCAACATGCTTGCCCTATCGGAACACCCGTGCTAAATTAATCTCCAAACATTATTCATCAGGTATCATCACCTTGACTATGCTCGTAACCAATTCGACCGGAAAAGTCGGGCAAGAAATCGTACGCGCATTGAACGCCGCTGGAGCTGACTATCGGGCGGCAACGCAGTCGCTCGACCGTGCAAAAACGGTCTGGGACTTCCCCGCCCCTGCGGTGTACTTCAGCTACGATGATCCTGCTTCTTTCTCGCCTGCCCTACAGGGTGTAACCAGCCTTTTCCTGCTGCACCCGGAGGATGTACCTGAACGGCACCTTCAATTATTTGTGTTCATTGACGCTGCCATTGAAGCAGGCATTGAAGAAATCGTATTCATGTCCGCGCTGGGTGCGGATCTGCATCCCACCGACCCGCTATACATGGTTGAACAGCATGTCGCCCAAAGTGGCGCACGCTTTACCATTCTGCGTCCCAACTGGTTCATGCAAAACTTCAGCACGCAGGACTTACGGTCAATCAACACCAAAAATGAAATCTGGATGCCCTCCGGCACCGCGCACATTGCCCTCATTGATACGCGCGACATCGCCGCCGTCGCTGCCAAACTCCTGCTCGATGGTGTCGAATCCGGTATGGAATACACACTGACCGGTAGCGAAGCCTTAACCTATGCCGAGGTTGCCGCTCGTCTATCAGCACTTACAGGCAGAACCATCACCCATCAAAGCCCGACACCCGAAGATGAAATCCAACGGATGCGGGAATCAAACGCCGCCAGTGAACATGTCAGCTTCATGGAATGGTTGTTTGAAGATATTCAGCGAGGTTACGCAGCAATAACAACCAACGATGTCCAAGCCGTTTTGCATCGCCAGCCGCGCACCTTCGACCAATTCCTGCACGATTACGCCCATGTGTGGCAAGTAAAGTCATAATAGAGCGAGGTCAACATCCATGAGCGCTGTCTTTGAAGGTCGTTCATCAGACTCCCCCTATATCCACATGATCTGGCGCGGCCACGTCGACAAAGACTATCAACCTGTCTGCCCTGCCGACCCGCATTGGAACTTGCTGTTCACCCAGCGCGGCAAACACATTAACGTCAAGGTCGAAGGCGCGACCGACCAAACCATCCAGAAACACAACTTCGAGGGTAGCGAGTTCTTAGTCATCCGGTTTAAACTCGGCATGTATATGCCCGTTATACCCGTGCATCACCTCCTGAATACCAACACCGATTTGCCGGATGCCAGCAGTCATTCCTTCTGGTTGAATGGCGCGTCGTGGCAGTTGCCCACCTTCGAAAATGTCGAAACCTTTGTTGAGCGCCTTGTCCGCGAGGATGTGCTGGCGGTCGAGCCGGTCGTCAACTCGGTCATGCAGGAAGAAGAACAGAATGTGTCCTTCCGCACCGTGCGGCGGCGCTTCCTCCAAGCCACGGGCCTAACCCCCAAAATCATCCAACAAATTAACCGCGCCCAGCAGGCCTCTGATCTGCTGCAACAAGGCGTTTCAATCTTGGATACCGTCTACCAACTGGGTTACTCCGATCAACCTCACATGACACGCTCGTTGAAGCGCTTTATCGGTACAACCCCCGCTCAACTCGCGCGGATGAGTGCCGCCGAGTAAGGTGACTGTTTTATGGGAGACTCGCCCTATCCGAATGCTATCCTGAAGGAATAACAACAACTGGAGTGTTTCATGCGGAAAATTATCCTGTTTATGCACGTCTCACTGGATGGCTTTGCGGCTGGCCCGAACGGCGAAACCGGCTGGATGGCACACGACCGTGAAGCACAGGCTCATGTCCAGCAGTTACATGCCAGAACTGACGCGGCGCTGTTTGGTCGCGTGACATATAACGAGATGGCATCGTACTGGCCGACTGTCCTTTCCAATCCCGCCAGCTCGCAGGATGACCGCAACCATGCCGAATGGCACAAGACCGCCCGGCGAATCGTGGTCTCCAAAACGCTCAAACACACCGATTGGGAAAACACACTGATTATCAACGGCAATCTCAAAGAGGAAATCGCCAAGCTCAAGGCGCAGGCCGGCAAAGATATATGGCTCATGGGCAGCCCCACACTGGCGCAAAGCCTCATCGCGCTCGGCTTGATCGACGAATACCTCTTAAATATGAGTCCGGTCATCCTCGGCAGGGGCAAACCACTGTTCGCCAATATTGACCACAAAATCAACTTGGAATTGGTAGAAAGCCACAGCTACAAAAGCGGCGCGGTCAACCTTGTCTATCATGCCAAGCCCACAAAACCGGTGTCGTAATCCTATTCGATGAACCCGCATAACGGATATATCGGAGGTAAAACCCATGTCCAGTACATCCTTCCCCAAACTCGCCGCCCCTGCCCAACGCGCCCTCGCTGGTGCGGGATACACCCACCTCGAACAATTAACGAAGGTGAGCGAAGTCGAGTTAAGCGAACTGCACGGTATGGGTCCCAACGCCCTAAAAGTCCTGCGCCAAGCCCTCGCTGATAACGGCCTCTCCTTTAAAGGCGATGCTGCCGACTCCGATTTCCCCTTCATCGGCAAGGTCGCCAAGCGTGAACTCGCCAACGCAGGCTATACCCGCCTTGAGCAGTTGCCCGCCGTCAGCGAGGCCGAACTGCTCAAAATTCACGGTGTCGGCCCAAAAGCCACCCGCATCCTCGGCGAAGCCCTCGCCGAAAAAGGTCTGGCCTTCGCCCCCAAGAAAAAATAAGGGATTTCACTGTAGGGCTGAGGCGTGTCTCAAGCGCACCACCGACCACAACAGTCCCTATAACACGCCTGTTTCTGCCTCGGTTTTGAAGTCCCAATGATGGTTCATGGTGCGATATTTTACAAACAGTTACAACGGGGCGTGTGTAGGGACGAGATACATCTCGTCTGCGTCACCAACCTCACCAATCATCTTCTTGGAGGGGAGCAGCTATTTAACGCTCCACCACCTCGCCGCTTTGTGTCATAATAACCCTATCAACAAATCAGCCTAATCCGGCGACCAGTTCCACTCCGCTTTTCGGGTGGCCTGTTGCCGTGCGCCAGCGAAGGATGCCCCATGACTCTCTCCCGCCTCGAACAGCAAATCGCCTTCATCAGCGAAATTGACAAGCTCAAAACCATCTTGCGCCAAACCCCGCTCATGGATAACTCCCGCCGCGAAAACAGCGCCGAACACTCGTGGCACCTCGCGGTCATGGCGCTCACCCTCGCCGAATATGCCGAACCCGGCACCGATATAACCCGCGTGGTAAAAATGGTGCTCATCCACGACATTGTTGAAATCGACGCGGGTGATACCTTCGCCTACGATACACAGGGCTATGTCGATAAAGCCGACCGTGAGGAATTAGCCGCCGCCCGCATCTTTGGCCTCCTGCCGGATGACATCCGCGACAGCATCATGGCACTCTGGCGCGAGTTTGAAGCCATCGCCACGCCGGAAGCCCGCTTCGCCAACGCCCTTGACCGCCTCGAACCCCTTATCGGCAACTTTGCTGCTGGTGGCGGCTCATGGAAAAAAGCCGGTGTCAACCTACCCAAAGTCCAAAAGCGTATGGAACCGATTGGCGCGGTCTCCCCTGCCCTCGGCGAGTACGTGCAGCACATCATCGCCCAAGCGGTCGAAAGAGGCTACATCCTTGAGTCGTAAACCAGCCGCAAAACGCCTACGAAACGGTTGGTGACATCCTCCGCCTCATCGTCTAGGCGGCTTATTCATAACCGTTATCATCGCTTATTTTCAACGTCGTCAGGTGGTAATGAGTGAGGGGCGATAATAGATAGCCATGCCTCTAACAAGCTCTATGTTTTCAAACGTTGTATAATAAAAGGGTTAAACAAGTCAGGGATTAACGCGCATGGCAGTTCAGCGTCTATCGGTCTGGGATGAAGTAGATGAGTTCTTAATTTCCACACCAACACCCGAACAAATCTTAGCATTCCGTCCCTCAAATGCCTCCCAGCAGCGGCTTTCCGTTCTGCTCGAGGCTAATCGCAATGGTGAAATTTTGCCCGCCGAGCAAGCAGAGTTAAATGAGCACATGGCGCTCGAAAACTTCATGCGCCGCTTAAAGGTCAAAGCCTTAGCGAAAGTTGCTCCATGAGCTATATACCAACCGCGTTACGTCAGCTTGTGCAGGAACGCGCTCACCATCGGTGCGAATACTGCCTGCTGCCTAATTTTGTCACGTACTATCCTCACGAAGTTGACCATATTCTTGCTGAAAAACATGAGGGTAAAACGGTTGAAGCCAATCTGTGTTTAAGCTGTGTTCAATGTAACCGTCATAAAGGCAGTGACCTTGCCTCAGTTGATCCCCATTCAGGCGAAATTGTATTATTATTTCACCCGCGTCTTGACCATTGGGTAGATCATTTTCAGCTTAATGGCCCTTCTATCGAGGGCATTATCCCTAAAGGTCGCGCAACAATTCGGCTGCTTCATATGAACGATGATGAACAACTTGACTTGCGCGAAGAACTTATCAAACTTAAACGTTATCCCTAACCCCTCTCATCCTAACCAGTCTTGTCCACCCTTCCTAAAAAAAGTTCCATCACTAGGCTCACGTTAAATACGTTTAGCTAACATATACTTCCATCAATCACAGTAATCATCAGCTTTTATCGGAGGTATATGATGGCTCAACAGAAACGTGAACGCATTGAGGTTATTCAAGGGAACGGCATCGAGCGCCGCCAGCGCATTACCGAAACCGCACCCACCACGCGCCATGTCTTTGTGTCGCGCTTCAGCCAATTTTTGTGGCTGCTCGTCTCGGTAATCGTCATCCTACTCGCGCTGCGCTTTGCGTTTGTACTGATTAACGCGAACGCCGGCACCGGCTTCGTCAACTTCATCTATAACATCACCAACCCGCTGGTTGCGCCTTTCCAGAACATCGTCAACACACCCGGCATTGATGTCGCGTCCATCGTCGCCATCTTCGTCTATATGATCGTCGGTTGGTTGCTAATCACCCTGTTCCGCTTGGCCTTTGCCGATACCAATCGTCTGCGCCAAGTCACTCAAGTTGATGTCGAGCGTTAAGCAGCTAAAACCCTCTTACTGCTAGATACGCAAGAAGCCGCTCATCCCCCATTCGAGCGGCTTTTTGATTCCCACCTCAGCCATAACTTAAACAGATTACGCGCTAACACTACCGCGCCACCACCTCCATCACCACAGTTGTAGGGACAGCAGACAGGCTGTCCGCTGCTTCCCTCCTACAACCATTTTCACGTTGCGTACGTGCCGCTTTCCAATCATCTCCGTTTACGGGGGTTTATTCGCCTTGCCAGCGGGTCTATAGTCCCCTTGTGGGGTTATCCGCTGGCAAATACCCTTAACGCTTCGCCCCTACTCCGCGTCCTCGGCCTTGTTAAAATTCAATGCCGCCGAATTGATGCAGTAGCGTTGTCCCGTCGTGTCGCGTGGGCCGTCATCAAACACATGCCCTAAGTGTGAACCACAACGACTGCACACCGCCTCCACACGCCGCATCCCGTGGCTGTTGTCCTCACGCAGTTCGACGTTGCCTTCCTGAATCACATCCCAGAAGCTCGGCCAACCGCTGCCGGACTCATACTTGGTTTCCGACGAAAACAACTTCTGCCCGCAAGCCACGCAGTTGTAGGTGCCGGATGCCTTGTTATGCACATATTCGCCCGTGAAGGGTCGTTCGGTCGCCTGCTGCCGTGTCACCGCAAATTGCATCGGCGTAAGCTGTGCCCGCCACTCCGCCTCGGTCTTGATAACCTTTTCTTTTGTCTCCGCCATCTTGTACATCCTTTCATGCTCAAGAGTAGGTATTGTTTTAAATACCTTATAGAAGAACCTCTACTTGCATTTGCCCCTCGCCCTGAGGGAGAGGGGTTAGGGGTGAGGGTCAATCCACTTATACCCCCTCAGACGAGATTTTGACTGCTACCAGCATAGTCGTTTTAGATTTCGATTTCATTACGAGAGGTTAAACCAATTCTAAATAGAATTACAGACTATGCGAAAATCGCGGTTTGCGTAGAGGGGGTGATTAGTGGCATACTGGGGTCACATCACCTTCCATCGAACCGACGTAACTTTCAATAAACCGAGCAATCGTATGCTGCGCCGTTTTGTCCCGCTGCTCATCAGCCTAACCCTCGCGCTTCCACTTCTGGTTGCCCGTTCTCAAGCCGCGCCGATTACCCTCACCACGCCTGACTCGCAAATCCCCACGTCCCCGCTGGATGCTGTCGCCATCAGCCGCGACGGTGCGCTCCTCGTCAGCGGCGGGCGCGATAACATCGTGCGCCTCTGGAATGCCTCCGGTGAACTGATCGGTCAGTTCATCGGGCATACCGCATGGGTCACCCGTGTTGCCCTCTCACCCGATAATCTAACTGTCGCGTCCGGCAGTCAGGATAACACCGTCCGCCTCTGGGATGTCGCCACCCTCACGCCGCGCGCCGTCCTCACTCATCACACCGGCTCGGTCACGGGTGTCGCCTTCAGCCCCGATGGCCGCTTACTCGCCACCACCAGCCTCGACGGGTTCATCTGGATTGGCGAATCCGCCACCGGTCGCGAACTCGCCCGCCTCACCAACTTCAACGGCGCGGTTTGGAGCGTCGCCTTTAGCGCCGATGGCCGCCGCTTGGCAACCGGCAGCGGTGATGGCACAATCTGGCTGTGGGGCTTGTACGACAACTCCGTCATCCGCTTGGATGGTCACGCCGGTTCCGTCACTGCCCTCGCCTTCAATGCGGATGGCACACGCCTTATCTCCAGCAGTTGGGATCGCACTGCTCGCCTGTGGGATGTCAGCCTATCGCCGCCCCAATCCGCCAGCACCTTACTCACCCTCACTGGTCACTACGGCCCATTAACTGGCGCAGGCTTCACCTCGCGCGGCCTCATCACCGCCAGCCTTGACGGCACGCTCCGCTTCTGGAATGCCGCCAGCGGTCAGCCCATCGCCACCTTACAGGGCAGCGCCACTATGCTCGGCAGCACTGCCCTCAACGCCGATGGGGGTTGGGCAGTCACCGCAGGCATCGACGGCCTCATCGAATCATGGAACATCAGCAACCGCGTCCCCGAACAGGTCGCCATCGTCCCCACCGCCACCCTACCCCCTGCCCCGCAGCCCACTCGCGCCCTGCCCGTGTTTACACCGCAGCCGTTACCAACCACTATCCCTTTGCCTACCAATCCCGTTCCAGCAATTGCCCCGCCGCTCGCCCTGCCCGCCGTCGCTCCCGTGTTCGGCGGCACAACCCTCTCGATGCCTACCGTGAACGTGTTCGTGAACATCAAAACGTTTCCGTTGGATGGCACAAGCTGGGCAATCGACCCGTGGGAAAAGCTGGTTGGGCATTTGCAGGGAACCGCGTGGTTCAATAACATCGGCAACGTGGTACTCGGCGGTCACTCCGCTTACCCCAACGGCAAACCCGGCATCTTCGCTGGCCTTTACCAACTCAACATTGGTGATCCGGTCATCGTCAACGTCGATGGTGGCGAACGCCGTTATGTCGTCACCGAAAAGCTCGTCGTCAATTATGAAGACCTCACCGTCGCCTACCCCAGCGGCGACGATAAACTCACCCTCATCACCTGTGACCTCCCCTCCTACGACCCCGCCACCCAGTTCTACAGTGAACGCCTCGTCGTCATCGCCCGCCCCGGATAAATAAAAACAGCGACCACTTGGCTATGATCGCTGTCTGACTACCGACAGTAACGAAATTGTCACGTAAAAATCAGTTGAGACCCCTGCTTACGCAGCCGGTGCTGGTGGGAACGCCCCGATTTGTGCCAGCACACCGGCTACATCAAGGTTTGCCCAATTCTCCACAACTTTGCCATCCTCATTGAAACGAAATACACCCATAGCAGCCATTGACACCGGCTTGCCTGTCGCCGGAATACCAAACAGCGGCCCATTGTGCGTACCCGTATACGTAACACGCAGCACAACAAATTCTTTACCGACGATGATCTCATTCACTTCTTGCGTCATATCTGGGACGGCATCGTAAAAACTTTGGATATAGGCCTTCAACCCATCACGGTCAAGATCAGCAGTTAATGGCAGGTGTCCCACGTAATCAACCGCAAACACCTCGTCAACCTTATCTAAATCCGGCCCATCAAAAGTCGCGTCAAATGTATCTGCGAATTGCTGCGCTGCCTCATCCGACATAACAAATCCTTCCGGCTCGGCAGTGGCTTCTTGTGAACGCACGAACGAAAATGTCATCATCCCCGCCACTATCACCACCCCAACGACCAAACTCACCCTCGTGAAACGACCAAAGCGGTTCATATTTGAATTTCCTCTTTATTAGGTTCATAATGATTGAAGCTATAGCATCTAAGCCAGAATCATATATCCTCACTCACCCTTATACGCCCCCCTAAAGTGAGGTTTTTAGAAGATTAGTTCGCTAGTTTTAGTGATAGTGGTCACAGGGTAAGTGATAAACTCATTGCTTTAACACAAACAGAATCCAGAGTGTAGGGACGAGATACATCTCGTCCGCGCCACAAAATCGCACCCATCACTTACGTTGTTACCACCACCGTTTTTGTACATCCTGAATAGGGACATATGAGCAAATCTTGGAATGCCTTCGATACTTCATCTGTGCCGCTTGACCCTCTAACCGCGCGTGAAAAAGATGTTCTGCGCCTCATTGTGGCAGGGCTGTCCAATAGTGAAATCGCTTTGCAGCTTTTTTTATCCGAAGGCACGGTCAAATGGCACAACAAAAACATTTTCGATAAATTAGATGTTCGCAGACGCTCTGAAGCCATCGCCAAAACCCATGACCTCCGCCTTCTCCAAGAAACCTTCACCCCATTAGCCACTGCCTCGAAATCGAACCTTCCTGCCCAACCCACCCCGTTTGTTGGCCGCGAAGCTGAACTCGATAGCATAATCGCCCGCCTAAACGATCCTGACTGCCGCCTCGTCACACTCGCCGGCATGGGCGGCATCGGCAAAACCCGCCTCGCAATTTGTGCCGCCGAGTTAGCCCAACCCCATTTCAAACAAGGGGTCTATTTCGTCCCGCTGGAACCGGTTTCTGCACCCGATCAAGTCATCGGCGCGGTTGCCCAAGCCTGCCGTCTGCCGGTCTCTGGCGCGGGCAAACCCCTCCAACAACTGCTCGACTTCCTACAACACAAAAAACTCCTCTTGCTGCTCGATAATTTTGAGCATCTTCTGGACGCACAAACCGACCTGCTGACCATCCTGCGTCACGCCCCGGATGTCAAAATCCTCGCTACCTCCCGTATTCCATTAAACCTGCACGAGGAATGGCTCATACCCGTCAGCGGTATGGCATTTCCTGACCGTCAAGCAATTGAAAGCCTTGACGAGTTTGATGCCATTCGCTTGTTTAAGCTCTGTGCCACACGTGCGGGCATAAAATTGGCCGCAGAGTCAAACGCCGATATTCAGCATATCTGCCAACTCACGCAGGGAATGCCCCTCGCCATCGAGTTAGCCGCTGCCCTTCTACGCACCTTCACCAGTCGAGAAATCATCCAGCACCTCAGCACCGATGTAAATTCCATCGCTGCCCCCCTACGAAATATGCCCGAACGCCACCACAGCATTCAGCGCGTTTTTGAGCAGTCATGGAGTCTCCTCTCATCCGGCGACCAGCGCATTCTCCGCGCCCTTTCCATCTTTCGCGGCGGCTTCACCTCGGCAGCACTTCGGGATGTAACCGGCGCATCCCTTAATGTACTCATCCGCCTCGTCGATTATTCATTCATCCATGTCACCGGTGAAGGCCGCTATGATCTTCACCCCCTCATTCAACAAATTCTGTATGAACAGCTTCAAACATCTGGTGAACTTGAAAACATCAGCGATGCTCACGCTGCCGTCTTTGCTCGATACATGCAAACTTGGCTGCCGTGGCTCAAAGGAGGTCAGCAAACTCGTGCTATCGGCGAAATAGAGATGAACATCGAAAACATCCGCTCAGCATGGAGCTGGGCAATTAAGTGTCGCGATTACACTATCTTGAATAAGATGTGGGAAATACTTCATGTTTATGTGGAAATTGCAGTTCGAGATCAATTAGTTGATTTCTTGCTTAAATCAATTAATGATTTGAACATTTCAACCACACCAGAAAATGAGGTTCAAACTTATCTACTCTATCTTCAAACAACCTTATCAGAAACACCTGAAGAATCGCTAAATAGCGCCAGAAATACGCTCCGTTTTGCTGAATATTTTCCCGATAATATTCGTGCGAAAGCTTTTGCTTTACGTAGCCTAGGTCAGGTCATTGACGATGATGTGGAAGCAATAGACTGGTTGGAACAGTCATTAGCCCTTTTTCGCCAAATAAATGAACTTTACTATGTAGAGATGCTGCTGCACGAAACAAGTTTTATTTATAGTTTGCTAGGCAATAAAGATGAAGATGTGAGGTGTCAAGAAGAACGTTATCGAATTTGCCTACAAATTGATGATCGAATCAACCTTGTATCATGCCTTCATCAACTTGCATCACAAGAGCTTGCACGCGGCAACTATAAAGCAGCTGAATCACTTGGGGAAGAAGCTTATACAATTGCTCAGGAGTTTGGTAACTGGCGTATGACGGTAATTGTTCCTGCACGTATGGGATTCTTATGTTTTTTGCGTGGCGATTTTAAGAGTGCAGAGACCTATTTCAAAAATGCGGTTAAATCAGGGGAATATGCTGGTACATATTACACTCGCATCTTTAGTATGATGTTTGGCTATCTGGCAAATACCTCTGGCGACTTTGCAAAAGCAGATACTATATTCGCTAAAGCGTTACGATCCGACCTCCCCGTTAACCCATTTCTCAAACTATTTGCCGACTGGGGAAAAGCCATTACCAAATGCGGCTTACACCTATACACGTCTGCAGCGACATTTTTAAAAGAAGCCTTAAATTTTGCTATTATGTCTGAAAACATCGCATTCATTTCACTCAGCCTTCCACCCGCTGCCCTGATCCTCTGGCACTATGGGGGAAAAACACGGGCGGTCGAATGTTTGGCCTTGTGGTTCACCCACCCCGCCACTCAACCACAGTGGTTCTTAAAGAGCGTCCTCGGCAAAGACATCTTCGAACGTATGAAAGCCGATCTCGGTGAAACCGCATACGATCAAGCATGGCAAGCTGGAACAACCCGCGACCTCAAAACTACCTCGGCTGAACTCCTCGAATTTTTCACCCACAAACCATTTCCTAACCCTCCACCAACCATCCTCACCGCATCATCCCTCAAAAGGTTGGCAACTTCCCCGCTTAAAAGAGACCAAATGTTCACCCTTTCAACATCAATCTGTGCTACGCTGTATCTATACTTTGTGTCCTTGTGCCTTGGAGTCTTTGTGTTAAACACTTCTCTGTATTTTCTTGGCGCTCTTGGCGATTCGTATTCGCCTTCTGTATTAAAATCTTTGCGTCTTTTGCCTCCTTGCGCCTTTGCGTTTTGTTATTCTTCTCTGCATTTCCTTGGCGCTCTTGGCGACTTGGCGGTTCAATCGCCTTTGTCTTTTCTTGAAACTTGTAACTACTGTCGGCGGCAAGCTCCCTCGCATCCGCCGAACCGCTGTCAGCGGTGGTATTACGGGAGCAATCCGCTGAAAGGATGCCAATTCAGCGGTTGTAGCCGGGCCTCCCGCCGCCACAAAATAGCAACTCGGCGGATATGAGGGAGCCTCCCGCCAGACAATTCGGCGGAAGTTTGCGAAATTTGCGACAATTCCGACATTTGCGAACTTTCTAAAACAACCCTATTTGGTACTAAAAAGTTAATCGCTAAAAGGGGCGTTTAACTGTAAACTCTCAATCGGTAGTCAAAACGGAATTGCTCAAAAGTGTTGCCCACACAGGAGAAAATTTTTCATGACCAAAATAGTCTTTATCGGTGCTGGCAGTCGCGTCTTTACCCGCAACCTCACCCGCGACATTCTCACCTTTCCTGCCCTCTCGGATGCCCACCTCGTCCTCGTGGATACCGACCCCGAAAAGCTGGATCACGCCCGCCGTGCCGTCGAAAGCACCATCCGGCGTGGTAACTATCCCGCCAAGCTGGAAACCACCACCGACCGCGTGGTCGCCCTGCAAGGCGCGGATATCGTCATCATCACCATCAACAGCCACGGTGTCGATGTATTCCGTCACGATGTCGAAATCCCCATGCAGTACGGCGTGGACATCAACATCGGCGATACGCGCGGCCCGTCCGGCATCTTCCGCTTCATGCGTACCGTTCCTGTCATGCTCGATATTATCCGCGACATCGAACGCTACGCCCCCAACGCCTATCTCCTGAACTACACCAACCCCATGGCGATGCTCTGCCGCGCCATCACCCGCGAGAGCAAAATCCCGATGGTCGGCCTCTGCCACAGCGTTCAGGGCACGGCGGAAATGCTCGCTGGTTGGATCGGTGCGCCGATGGATGAA
The DNA here is from genome assembly GCA_020161935.1 of Chloroflexota bacterium. Taxonomy (GTDB): domain Bacteria; phylum Chloroflexota; class Anaerolineae; order Aggregatilineales; family Phototrophicaceae; genus CFX2. The sequence goes on along the minus strand of JAIUNI010000006.1, from coordinate 131,877 downwards.
GTCACCTACACCTGCGCTGGCATCAACCATATGGCGTGGTATCTCAACTTCAAGTGGAATGGGCAGGATGCCTACCCCCTCATCCGCAAAGCCATCACCGAACGCCCCGAAGTCTACAACGAGGAAATCGTCCGTAACGAGATGTACCTCAACCTCGACCACTACGTCACCGAATCCAGCGGTCACAACTCGGAATACAACGCATGGTTCCGCAAGCGCCCTGATCTCATCGAAAAATACTGTACCCACGGCACTGGCTGGAACCCCGGCGTTCACGCCTACATCGTCACCGAAGCCGCAAAACGCAATGACTTCTGGCGCGAGGAAAATGAACAGTGGCTCGCCGAAGCCGACTCCTTCCCCCTCGAACGCGGTCACGAGTTTGCTTCTTACATCATCAACGCCCTCATGGGTGGCGACCCGTTTGAGTTCTACGGCAACGTCCCCAACACCGACCTCATCTCCAACCTGCCGAAAAACGCCTGTGTCGAGGTTCCCGTTTGGGCGAGCAAGAAAGGCTTCAGTCCTGTTCATGTTGGTGCAATCCCACCGCAGTGCGCCGCCCTCACTAACCTCAGTTCCCAGATCGAAGAAATGGCCGTCGAAGGCGCATTAACCGGCAACCCGCGCCTTATTTTCCATGCCATCTTGAACGACCCACTGACCGCAGCCGTCTGCTCGATGGACGAAATTCACCGCATGACTAACCAGATGTTTGAACAAAACAAATCCTACCTGCCGCAGTTCAAACACTTCGTCGCTTGATGTCATCGGTGCCATACCGCTAAATAGCATTCACACATCCAACTCGCCCCTGTCATGCGTAATAAACAGGAGATCACGCATGATAGGGGGAGATAATGACCGCACAGCGTTTTCAATTCAGTCCTGAACGGGTCGCGCATTTCGAGGTCGAAGGCTGGAAAGCCTACTATGATCGGGCATGGTTAAGGCTGCTGAGGGTCGTCGTGGCGCTGGCGCAGGAACAGTTCCACATCCCCTTCCCTGTCTCGCTGCTGGCGGCCTACTACATCACCCGCGCCTCGGTCGCGTGGGTTCCCAAAGAACACGACGAAGCCGCTATCCTCACCAATCTGAGCAAGTTTTACCGCCTCGCCCACCGTTACTCCGGCCTCACCTTCGAGCCGGAACAGGCCGCAGCCCTTGAAGCCCGCTATTGGGATGACCACCGCCGCTTAGTCGGTCAAACGGAAAAAACCCCGTTCATCGAAACCATGACCGCTTTACATGCCACCATCTTTAGCATCACCCACGATCAGGCTGCTCAATCGGGTCAACTAAGGGTCGAAGCCAACAACGTTCTCGATACCATCACCGGTCGAACCTCAACGAACCCGACTGCCGATTGGCTGCGTTGTGAAGAACTTCTCCGCCAAGCGTATGGGTCACTCAAGCAGGCGATTAACCATCATGCTTGAAACCATTTGACCCTTCATAATCCTTAAAAACTTTATACACTAGCCGCCTCACCTCTATTTCTTTGGAGCAGCAAATGGATGAGATCGCGGCATATTACAACTTGGGCAAGGAACAGAACCGTTTAACCACTGGCGCGAGCGAACTGGAACAAGTCCGCACCCGCGACATTCTCAACCGTTACCTGCCTAATAAGGGTGTCATCTATGACATCGGTGGTGGCGCGGGTATTTACGCCCTGCCCCTTGCTAAAGCTGGCTATCAAGTTCATCTGGTGGATTTGATGCCCCTGCATGTTCAGCAGGCCGAAGAATCCTCCACCAAGCAGCCGGATTTCCCGCTTGCCAGCGTTCGTGTTGGTGATGCGCGGCATGTGGACTTCGCGGATAACAGCGCCGACGCGGTTCTGTTGTTCGGGCCGCTTTACCACCTGACCGAACGGGAAGACCGTGTTCAAGCCTTCAAAGAAGCCTACCGCGTGCTCAAACCGGGTGGGCAGGTTTTCGCGGCGACCATTTCCCGCTTCGCCAGTATGATCGACGGCTTCGGTCGTAACTTTGTACTGGATGATGATTTCGCCGGGACGCTCAAGCAAACACTAACGACAGGTCAGCACCGCAACCCGTCTCGCAAACCGGGTTACTTCACGACCGCGTATTTTCATAAACCGGAAGAAGTACCCGCCGAGATGGAAGAGGCTGGTTTTACGTGGAAAGCCTCGCTCGCAGTAGAAGGTGTAGCGTGGGCCGACAATGATTTCATGACCAAGTGGGAAAACCCGCAGCTCCGAGTTTTTGTACTGGAACTGCTCCAAATAACCGAGGCGGAGGCCACGCTGATCGGCGCTAGCCCCCACCTGATTACAATCGGTTCGAAATCGGCCTGATTAACGCGCCCGTAAACCATTCACGATAACAGCCACATCAATCGCTTCTTGAAGGAGCGCACCGACCGCTGGCGGGATGACACCCAAAGCCGCCAGCACCATCAAGCCGAGGCTTAACCCCAGCCCGACGTAGATACTCTGCTTGGCGACCCGCACCATCCGCTGACCGGTTTCCACTGCGTCCGCCACACGGCTGACATCGTCCACCATCAAGACAATATCCGCCGCCTCAGCCGAGATACCCGTACCGTGAGCGCCCATCGCCACCCCGACCGTAGCGGTCGCCAGCGCGGGGGCATCATTGATGCCGTCGCCCACCATGACGATGGAGTTGTACTTCTGCTTGAGCTTATTTACTGCCGTGACTTTATCCTCCGGCAGCAAGCCAGCCTCGAAACTATCAAGGTGAGCCGCTTGGGCAACCTTCCGCGCGTGAGAAGCCCGATCCCCCGTGAGCATGGCGATATGGTTAATCCCAAGCCCGCGTAAGCGCGTCATCAGATCAGGGACACCGGGGCGAAGTTGGTCGCTAAACGAGACAACACCCGCCGGTTTGCAGTCGATGGATATATAGGCCGAAAGTTCGCTGTCGGTGAGTCGCTCCGGTTCAATCGCTCGCCCCGTGGTATCGGCGATGAATTTGGGCGAACCAATCGCGATATGATGGCCTTCAACTTCCGCCTCGATACCGTGTCCGGCGACTTCATGGACGTGGGTGGGCATCGGTAAAGCGCCGTTTTGTTTGAGCGCCGCTTGAGCGAGAGACTGCGCCAGCACATGACCGGAAAGCTGTTCCGCCCCACCCGCTAACCGCATGATCTCAACCGGAGGGCGACCGTTAAAGGGAATGATCTTCTGGACGGTCGGCTTGCCGTAGGTCAGCGTACCCGTCTTGTCAAAAACAATCGCCTGCGCGCGGCCAATTTGCTCGATAGCCGTACCGCCTTTGACGATAATCCCAAAGCTGGCTGCTCGATTGATACCGCTGATGATGGCGACCGGAACCGCAAGAATCAGCGGGCAAGGCGTGGCGACAACCAGCACCGACAAGATAGTATGGGGATTACCCGTAATCAACCAACCGAGGGCGCACATCACCAGCGTAACCGGCGTGAACCACACAGCGTAACGGTCAGCGAGGCGTTGCAGTGGCGGCTTTTCCTCCTGTGCCTTGCGTACCAGCTCAACAATCTTGGCGTACTTACTATCGACGCTCAGTTGGCTAGCCTGCATCTCGAAGGCATCCCCCACGTTGACGCTGCCACTCAGCAGGACACCGCCAGCTTTCTTGGGCGCGGCCAGCGGCTCACCCGTGAGGGCGGCCTCATCCACTTCCGCTTGTGCCGAAAGCAGCTTACCATCAACCGGGATCAGGTCGCCGGGGCGAACCACCAACGTATCGCCGATTTGCACCTGCTCGACCTGAATATCCTCAATGCGCGTATCCGTCCGGCGATGCGCGGTACGCGGCGCACGGGCGAGCAGCTTTTCGAGGGAGGACGAAGCACGGCGCAGGCTGTAACTTTCGAGCGCCTCCCCACCCGACTGCATGAGGACGATAATCACGCCCGCGAAATACTCCTGCGTCAGCACCGCCGCGATAATCGCCAGCATCGCGACGACATCGGATGCGAAGTCACCCTTCAGCATCCCCTTCGTAGTTTCGTAGACGACCGGCGCACCACCGATAACCAGCGTGGCGAGCCAAATGAGATCGGCAAGGTCAACACGCCCTGCACCAAAGCGAACGACTGCTCCTAGAGCGAGACCAAACAGCGCTAAAAATGGAATTGGGTTTTCGCGAATGAATTGGAGAATACGTTTTTCCATTATCATGTAGTTCCCTCAAAGTGCCAGACAACTGCTGATTAGATGTGCCGATCACAACAATTGTTATACATCATCACATCAAACTCGATAATTCTATTTTAACCAATGTTTATCAATTTTCAATACCCATATACATAATGGAGTATTCAATGGTTATAAACATAATTATCAAATAGATAAATCAAATGAACCCCTGCTTAATTACATACAGCAGGGGTAACAAACGGCATCAAATTCAGGAGGTGAAAATTCCCGTTTGGGAAGGAGAGATTTTCCTTACCGCATTAAAACCCGTAAGGATGCTGAACTTTAATCGTTTGATCCGCACCGGGGCGGTTTAAGGTGAAGACAGCCCCATCCGGCCAGCGCACTTCAACACGGTCGATTTGGGCGATGCCACCCAAGCCGAAATGGGCAACCGGTTCCATCTGGCAGAGGTAGCCGCTGCCGCTGTCGATTACGCGGCGCTGGGTGCGGCCACCGGCCGTCAGGGTGACGAGCGCTCCACGAGCCGGCGCACCGTTGATGGTGAGCGGGAGGATACGCAGCCAGTGGTTGCCATTATCCGGCGTATGGTACAGCGTGAGCGGCTGCATGATGCTTTCGCCGTGAGCGATCAGCAGTTCCAGCCGACCGTCACCATCCATATCCGCGACGGCTGCGCCTGTGCCGAGGCCGCCGGGTTCAAGCGCGTCACCAGCATCAGCCAGCACCCAATTACCCTGACCGCGGGCAAACAGACGGTTGGCTTCCCCGATGTTGTTAAAGAATATTTCCTCATAGCCGTCGTTGTCGAAGTCGGCGACGATGACGGTGCGAACACGACTGGGGGCTGCCATCTGGGGCGGGGCGGCATCTTCAAACGTACCGCCAAAGTTTTGCAGGAAAAGGCGGCTCCGACCCTCCCAATTACCACAGATAATATCGAACAAACCGTCGTCGTTGGCATCCAGAATGGCGATGCCGCGAGCATGTTCACCCGCATCCGAAAGCAAGGCCATTTCAGCGACTTCCTCGAAGTTGCCCTCGCCTGTATTCAGGAATAAGAAGTTCGCGCCGTTTTCGTTGCCGACAAAAATATCCATGCGTGTGGTGAGCAGCGGGAGCGATACGGCGCTGCGTCCGCCGGTGGTCAGGGCGAGGCCAACCTGCGGCGCGACATCCTGTAAGCGACCGTCCTCGTCAAGTTCATAGAGACGCATCGGACCACCGTAGTTGGCGACGAAAAAACCGTACAGGCCGTCGCCATTGCGATCAACAGCAATGACCGAGCGGCCAGCCGTTAAGTTCATGACGCTGCGGTGGGCGGGTAAAGCGAATAAGTCTGTCCATTCGCCTTCACTGCGGTCAAAGAGACGATCCGCGAACAACTTCTTGCCCTGAAAGCTGTCAGTGTTCAGGATGTACAGTTCCTCATCGCCGTCACCATCCAAGTCGGCGGCAGCAAGCCCGATAGCCTGCCGTCCGGCATCGGCGAGGGAAGCTGGCGTGACATTTTCATAGCCTTCGCCTGACCATTTCAGAACGGTATTGGGGAAACCGTAACCGGCGATGACCCATTCAAACGCGCCGTCACCATCAATATCGGTTACGGCTACGCCATAATTAAATTGTGCGAGATTACGATGAATTAATTCGGTGCGATTAATAAACATGAACTTTGTCGTGATGATAATGATTATTTGATTACTGTAGATTAGTTTAGCTAACTCTGGTAAGGGTGTCGAACTGGAAACAGGATTACAACTTGTTATAGTCAATGGCCTTAGCTGGCACTTCAATTGGGTTGCAGGATGAGTATGCTTCAAAAATGGGTCATCACTATTTTGAAAGTACACCTTCATGCAATCTTCAACGGCAGCAATCCCCCAAACCACGCGCCTGAGCCGCGAAACACGGGGATTCATATTCGGCTTCCTCGGTGTGTTTATTTTTAGCTTCACGCTGCCGATGACACGCCTCGCGGTACACGACCTTGATACGACGTTCGTTGGACTTGGGCGGGCAGTCGTAGCGGCCTGCCTCGCGGGTATCCTGCTCCTCGTAACGCGCCAGCCAATCCCCACCCGCCGACAAGCCATTCGGCTGCTGGTGGTCGCGCTGGGCGTGGTGGTCGGTTTCCCACTGCTGTCGTCGTGGGCGCTGCGGCAGGTTCCGGCCTCGCATGGAGCGCTTATGAACGGCTTATTACCGATGGCGGTTGCCATCGTCAGCGCGCTGTGGGACGGCGACCGCCCTGCCCCGTTGTTCTGGGTCGCGGCGCTGATCGGCTCCGGGACGGTGATCGGCTTCGTGCTGTTTTCGAGCAGCGAAGGGTTGGTGGCGGGTGATCTGGCGATGCTCGGCGCGGTGATTATTGCGAGCATCGGGTATGTAGAAGGCGGGCGCATGTCTCGCGAGATGGGCAGTTGGCAGACAATTTGTTGGGCGCTGATCGTATCGTTTCCGTTCATTATCATCCCTGTGGCGAATTCGGTTGTGCAGAATGGACTGAATGCTAGCCCGACAGCGTGGTTGGGTTTTGCCTACACCTGCGTCTTCAGCATGTTCCTCGGTTTCTTCGCGTGGTACCGAGGGTTGGCGCTGGGCGGGATCGCGCGGGTCGGGCAAGTGCAGTTGATCCAAGCCTTCCTGACGATTATTTGGTCAGGGTTGTTTCTGGGCGAACAGATTACGCCACTCATGTTGGGCGCGGCGGCAGTTGTGATCGGTATGATCGCGATTATCCGGCGCGTGCCAATCCAGAAGAAGGCGGCAGTCACAAATTAAAGGCGAATACGAGTCGCCAAGTACGCCAAGCGTTGTCGAAATTGGCGGCGGCGGCGGCGGCGGCAGGGTGCCAATTCAGTTGTCAGTTGTCAGTTATCAGTTGGCAGTTATCAGTTATCAGTTATCAGTTATCAGTTATCAGTTTCCAGTTGTCAGTTGTCAGTTATCAGTTGTCGGTTATCAGTTGGCAGTTATCAGTTGGCAGTTGTCAGTTGGCAGTTGTCAGATAAAGACTGGTAGAGAGTTTCCAGTGAATCAATGCTGGTTGATGCCTTTTGATTCGGAAAATTCTGCAAATTCGTCGGATTCGGAATATTTTTGGATGCCGTTTCAAGATTTTTGTGTCGGCGATGGCGGCGAAGTCGTCGGCGACATCATGGTTTCAAACGTCATAAATGTTGCAGTTGTTGCAGTTGTTGCAGTTGTTACAACTTCGTTTTTGCCACATTTGCAACATTTGAGGGAGCAATCGCGAAAAACTGCAAAAGTAGTTATCAGTCAACAGTTTTCAGTTGACAGTCCAAGACAAGAGCAAATGTGAGTTGTCCATCATCACCCCAAAAGCACAATATACGGAACAAGCAGCAGAGGCGGCACAGGCAGCGCGACGAATTACCAGTCAAAGGCGAATACGAGTCGCCATCCACAGGAGGCTAGGCACAATGCGCCAAGCTAGACAGAGAACGCCAAGGATCGGGTTGTTAAGGTGCGGCGGGTAAAAAAGCGAGGGTTTGTCATCGCCAAACCCCTACGTCCATTCAATAGCTTAAGCGAAATGTGCTGCGAAAGGGTGAACATTTGTCAGAACATTTGGTCACTTTTAGCAAGGCTTGGCGTTAACCATTTTGAGGGAGTGGGACTGTTAAGGCGGTTGGGGAATGGTTGGAAAATGGTTTGTGGCACAAACGGAAAATAAACCTGAAAAATAGTTTCAAGTTAAAAGTGGCAAGTTTTAAGTGAAATGCGAAGACGCAGTTTCAAGTTACAAGTGGCAAGTTTTAAGTGAAATGCGAAGATATAGTTTCAAGTGGGATAAGAAGAGAGGATTCAAAAGGCGAATCTATACGCAGGGATGGCGACTGTGAAAGGGATTGGGGGTGGGATTAGCCTAAGCTGCTGAGGACGACACGGATGACGAAGTTGGCGAGGTAGCTGTGTAGGGCGTAGGTGGCGCTGCGTTTGACATTCGATTTGAGGTTGGTGATCTGCCGCATGTTCACACTCACATTGTCTAGAAGCGATTGATATTCCCCTTTCATCAACTGACACCGCAGTTGATGGGTACCAGAACTATTTTGCACCCAACCTCTCAACTTAAATGATTAAGAATGTGAATTTGTGAACAATTTGTTGCAACCTTAATGGTTTAAAGGTCGTTAGGGGTTTGGGGTGGCGGTGCGGACGAAGGATGGAAAATGGGAGGGTCTAAGCCCGCCCTTACAATCTTAAAGTTGTTTATCTACATCACGTACCAGATAAGCAATATACCGGACAGCCTGTCTGCTGTCCCTACATTCGGTTATGGAATTGGTGGGATAACATGGCAGTGGCGGTGACAGTAAGGGTAATTAGCTCGGATGAGGCGCACCTCATCCCTACAATAGGTTAGCAATTTCGGGTGTTGGTTTTTACTACACCGGTTTTATCAGCCGAGTAATGCACGGTGGCAGAATAGGCGCGATTTTTATACACTACACGGCATTATTTACATCCATCAAGACGTGACAATAACCATGCCTCATTCTGATTTGCTGCTTGAACTGGTCAAACGATACAGCCCCTCGACGCTGGAAGCCCCTGCCGTACAGTATCTAGTGCGGTGGATGAGCGAACGCGGGTTTGAAGCGTACGCGGACGGGGCGGGAAACGCCTTCGGGATACGCGGGGCGACCAACGCGCCCAAGACCCTGATCCTGCTGGGGCATATCGACACCTTCCCCGGTGATATTCCGGTGCGGGTCGTCAAGCTGACCAGCGAGGACGGCGAAGGCGAAACGGTGACGCAGCCCTTCAGCGAATTGAGCGCGGGTTATGCACTGTTTGGGCGTGGGAGCGTGGACGCGAAAGGATCGCTGTGCGCGTTCGCAGAGGCGGCGGCACAGGCGACCATCCCCGAAGGCTGGCGGGTGATCGTGGCGGGCTGCGTGGAAGAAGAGATCGCCAGCGGTAAGGGTTCGAATTATGTGAGCGAGAACTTTAACCCCGACACCTGCATCATCGGTGAACCGAGCAGCAGCAACCGGATTACCCTCGGCTACAAGGGGCGCGTGCTGGTGGAATATACGCTGCGGCGTGAGGTGGCGCATACCGCGCGACCGGAGCCGACGGTCGGGGCGTTGGGGTCTGAGTTCTGGCAGCGAGTACTCGACTGGGCAGATCGGGAAAACGCGGGGATTGAGCGATTCTTCGACCAACTGCTGCCGGGTTTGCGGTCAATCAACACGAGTTCGGATTACTTTAACGAGACGCTGACGATGCATGTGTCCTTCCGGCTGCCACCGCGCATCACACCCGATGATGTGGCACAGGCGTTGAAGGCGATTGCCCAACCGGACGGCGAACTGCGGCTGTGGGGGCAGGAAATCGCGTATCAATCCGACCGGAGCAACCCACTGGTGCGCGGGCTGATGGGGGCGATCCGTACACAGGGCGGACAACCGGGGTTCGTGCTGAAATCCGGTACGAGCGACATGAACACGGTGGCGGCGCGGTGGACCTGCCCGATGGTGGCCTACGGACCGGGGGACAGCAACCTTGACCACACACCGAATGAGCACCTGCCGCTGGATGAGTACGACACGGCGATTGCGACGTTGAAGGCATTCATTGAGGGGTTGGAGGCTTAGGCTGTTATGCCTGCAACTGACCAGTGCGAACCCGCGGTTGTTAATGCTTTGGCGAAAGATGGGTGGATTGTGATTGATAGACCTTTCACAATCCAACTTGATAAGGCAAAACGTAGTTATATCTATGCGGATTTACGTCTACGGAACCAAGCCGATAACCGTACAGTAATCATTATTGAGGTGAAATGTTTTTCCGGTAATGAGAGTTTATTCAATGAGTTTTACGGAGCGATTGGACAATATGCCACTTACCGTGATGCTCTCAACCTGCTCCATATTCCCGCACCGTTATTTTTAGCAGTTCCGTCTGACATCTATGCGACCTTTTTTCAGACACCTATCATTCAAAGTGTATTGACAACTTTAAGAATCCAACTCATTATCATCAATATACAGCTTGAGGAAATTGTTGAATGGACTTAAAGACAATCATCCGTGAGGAAATTGTTTGGTACGCGGGAAGCGGGCGTGGTGGGAATCTGCGCCTTTTCCCGTTGCTTGATGATGAGCATAAAACCTACGCCGTTGTCTCAATCGACCATCCCGATCCTACAGGTTCCGGACTAGTCGTGATGGCAAGATTATATGGCAACCAGATTGTTATTGAGGATGATAATACGGATCGTCCATTATATGAATCATTGCTCCAACGTGGTATTCCACGCAGCCAGATTGTGCTGGCCTATGCTGGCGAGCCGATACCGGACGCGGCACAATTCACCCTCGAACCGTAAATAGACTTCGCTCATTGGACAACTAGAATATTCGACAGCGTTTGGGTGGCGTAGGGTGACCGCCCAACGGCAACCTCTTTACTTATGCTACAACGAATTTTGTAGTGCATATAGAAGGAGGCGGGATGATGCGGCGGTTACGATTCGGCGTGATTTTGTTAGCTCTGGTTTCCAGCCTGTCGCCGGTATGGGCGCAAGAGCAGCAAGCCCTAATCCTGCTGCGGCGTGAAATCAGTGAGTCGTGGGCAGCGGCATACGGCAACCTGTACGCCTATACCCCCGGTGACGATGCCCCTACCCCACTAACGACCGATCAATATATCGCCGCACCCGCGCTCTCACCGGATGGGGGGATGATCGCTTACGCGGCGGTTGCAGAGTCCACGCTGCAAGAGGCATCTGATGGGGATTACAGCTTCTCGCCCGACCACGCGAACCCGATGGACATCTGGTTGATGAACACGCGCAGCCACGCAGCTATACCGATCACACACGAAGCGGCATACCGCAGTAATCCGGTATGGTCGCCAGACGGCAACCAACTGGCGTGGTTCACATGGGACGGCGCACCGAACGGCGGGAGCATCGTGGTTTATGACCGTTCGACCGGCGAGGAGACTACACTCGCCAGCGGCCTGATGATGAACCCGAACGACATTGGCGCGTTCACACTGGCAAACGTGGTCGGCTGGGGTGAAACGATTGCCCACATCGTAAAGCAGGGTGACGACAGCCAACGGCTGCTGATGCTGGAAACGGCGGGCGAAAATGGGATGGTGCGGCAGCAGGTGATCGCCAACACCGATTATTTACCACGCATCGTCTGGGCGAAGGCGGACGGCAAATGGTGGGTCGCGTTCCAAGATATGGACGACCAGTGGCGGATGGTGGGCAGCGACGGTGTGGTGGAGTTGACTACCCCTCCATTGCTGCAACTGCGCGGGGGCGACGGCGCGAGGCTGAAGCCTGTTTCGAGCGGCTGGGAGATCCTGCCGGAAGATGGCGAGGCAGTGGCTATACCTTACGAGGGGGTGGCGGTGATCGCGCCGGATGGTGAGGCGGTGGCGCACCTGCGGGAACAAACCGCATATCTGTGGCAAGGTGGGCAAGAGCTTGTACCGCTGCTGCCGGACGAAGCGGCGGAGTGGCAAATCCTGTCGCTGCTATGGTCGCCGATGGAATGGGTGATATAACCCCCTCATCCCCTGCCCTTCTCCCCCGCAAGCAAGGGAGAAGGGGGTTAAACTCGCCTACCAAAAATTGGGTGGGTGGAGGGTAATCCCCAAGTTTACCCGCGCTCGTAGACGGTGAACTGACCGAGTTGGTAGACCAAGCGCCAGTTGGCTTGCACATCGGCCATCATGTCGCTGAGGCCGGGGATAAAAATCGCGCCCCAATTGTGCCAGAGGTTATCAATGACCACGAAACGCGCCTGATGATAATCGGGGTTGAAGGCGAGGCGTTCGGGTGGGATGTTCGCGGGTAGGTGCGGCGTGGCGATGTGGTCAGCCGCCGCGACCGCCATCTGGAAGTCAACCGGATGCCCACCGAACTGCCAGCCAACAACCGGCGAGGCGATGATGACATCCTCAGGGCGCACCTGCCCGTTGATGAAGGCGGCGACCTGCTTGGCTTCCGATGGGGCGATTAAGAAGGCATCAATATCGGTGACGTATTGGGTTTGCACGGATGTGAGTGTCGATTGGATGGAGGTGATTAGCAACGCGCCGACGAGAAACAGCATCACACCCGCCACAATGAACGCCGAAGCCGCGCCGCGCAAGCCAGCGACAACGGGTAAGTTCTCCTGCCCTGCCTGCATGAGCGCCGATACACCATAGCGGATGAGGGCGGCGACACCGAGGGCAACCAGCGGCAGCAGCGGAATCATGTAATAGGCGCTGAGGTTGTAGAGGGCGTTGGTGCGCCCGATCATGACCACCGGCACGACGAAGAACAGCACGGCGATCCAGCGCAAGCGCGAGGGTTGCAGCGCGAACAGGCCGATGATGCCTGCCACAATCCATACGCTGCCGCTCACCAAAATTTGATAATTGTTCAGCAGGTTCGCCCACTGTTCGTCAAGGCCGATGGTGGGCGAGAGGCGCGAGAGGGTAAAGCCGAGGTCGAACCCGAAGGCGCTGGAATTGGTGACGAGGTTGACCAGCGCATAGACCACAAACGGCGCAAAGAACAGCGGCACGCTCCACAGCAGATGGAGCGGGCGGCGGGAAGCGATCACCACGAAGGGGATGAACAGCGTGAGCGACCACACCTCGGTAATCAAACACAACCCCAAGGCCAGCGCCGCCGCCCCCAGCCAGCATTTACGCCCATGCGCGAGATAACGGTCGAGGGCGAGGACGGCGAACAAGATCAACGGTGGCAGCAGGTTATAGCTGAAGCCAAAGCGGCTGTAGAGGACGGCCTGTGGGAAGATCGCCAGCACGAAGGCCGCCAGCAGTGCCAACCACGTCCCGCCGCTGCGCCTGATCGCCGCGTACAGTATGACGACCGACAGCACGCCGAGCAAGCCGGTGAAGGTGCGGAGGGCGAGCATATGGTCGGGGTTGCCAGAAAGTTGAAAGTAACCCGCGAGCAGGATGTGAAAAAGCGGCAGGCGACCGAACATCAGCGTCGAGTCTTTGATGAGCATGTACCGGGTTTCGCCCGCGAGGCGGTGGTTGGCGATGTCGATGTGGGTAGTTTCGTCGGTGTACCAGCCGGGGTTTTCGGCCACGTTGGTCAGGCGCAGATGCCCCGCCAGCAGGACGATGAGCAGCAGGAGCAGCACCTCGCCGATGAGCAAGGCAGGACGTGGCATTGTGAGTGTCATTGATTTAGGGTTATCAGTTGTCATAGGTTCACCTCCCCTTTCCCTATTTATAACCGGAGTGCGGGGAGGTGGTTCAAGCGGAAGGTGTAAGCGTGGGGCAAGCGGCGGGGAGTGTTCATCTCATTTAGAGGCTATTTGAAATTATTTTAGTATCGGACGGCATATATGCCGTCCCTACAAAATGCGAAATTCAAAAGCTCTGTTCTGAATTTTTGATGTAGGGACGCGATATATCGCATCCGTCATGACCAAATACCAAATATTCAGACACGTTCTTACGCGGATTTACCCCTCAGCTCATTGATGAGATCGCGGATGGCATCACTGACGACTTGGGCATAGGTCGGGTTCATCACGATAGACATATGGGTGGCCTGTGGGACGAGGATGTGGCGACCGCGTGAGGACAAACGCGCGAGTTCAGCCTGCCGCTGCTGGTGTGCGTCGTTGAGTTGGGCAGCGGTGAGGCCAGCCATTCCCCGCCCTTGGAGCAGACTTTCGGCGGCGGTGATGACGAGCAGGGGCAAGTCGCCGAGGGTGTTCGGGATGATATTGGTTTTACCGAAATACTGATCAAAGGAATCCATCTCGGTGAGAATGCCGCGATAGTAAGCCGGTTTGCTGGCGTAAGCAAGATACTGCCGCCATGTTTCATCCGGCACATAGGCGCGGAATTCTTTCAGCGGTTGGGCCGCCAAGAATGAACCGATAAACGGAATATTCGCCGCCCAGCCGATCATCCGCATGGCGCGTTTCTGGGTGACGGCCATACGTTGATATTCCTTGATGATTTCCATCTGCAATTCATGCGACGAATCGACCAGCACGATAGCTTGCACTTCCGCCGGATACTGGTGATAAAAGTATCGACTGATGAGGCCACCGAACGAATGCGACACCAAAATATAGGGTGGGGGCAGTTGCAATTCGGCAAGCAGCCCATGCAGTTCAGCCGTCACCTGCTGCGGGGTACGCGGCTGCGGGCTGGCATCGCTCCAACCCTGCCCCGCGCGGTCGTAGGCCAGCGTTCGGGTGATGGCTGCCACCTGCGGCTGTACGTGCATCCACTGAATGCCTGAGCCGCCAAGACCGTTTTCAAACACGACGGTCGGCTGACCTTCGCCAAGCGGCTGCACATGGAAGGGCTGAACGCCCACTTGAACGTGTTTACCGGGAGGTGAAGTTTTATCAGTCATGAGAATACTCACTCACGAATAGTGGTTGGTTGATTGTGGTTGCTGGCGAGGCCGTTCATGAACCACCTCGCCCTTTAGCGTCAATGTGAATACCTAATTCTTCTCGCGGCGGTGCCACTCGTCCTTGAACAGGTCGAAGTGACCCTCGACATACGGATGGTCAGCAAACAGCGCCTCATTAAGTTCCACGCCCAACCCCGGCTTATCCGGCAGCGCGAAGTAGCCATCGACCACTTCCGGCACACCGGGGGCGGCGGCCTTCACCCACGAGTCGGCGAAGTCATTGAAGTGTTCTTGAATCATGAAGTTGGGCGTACAGGCCGCCATGTGCAGCGCGGCGGCAGTACTCACCGGCCCACCAACATTGTGCGGGGCGATCAACACATTATAGACATCGGCCCACGCAGCCAAACGGCGCGTCTGGGTGATGCCGCCGAAGTGGGTTATGTCCGGTTGGATGATGTCTACCGCTTGCAGGTCGAAGATCGGACGGAATTCGTTCATGGTGTGCAGGCGTTCACCCGTCGCAATCGGGATTTCTACACGCTCGGCGACACGCTTGAGTTCGGGCAGGTTTTCCGGCGGGCAGGGTTCCTCGATCCACGCAGGGCGGAAAGGAGCCAACTTACGCGCCATGATGATGGCGGTGGCGGGGTTGAAGCGCCCATGCATCTCGACCATGATTTCGCGGTCGGGGCCAACCGCATCGCGCACGGCTTCGATCAGAGCGGTTGAACGCGCCTGTTCGTCGAGGCTGAGTTCGTAACGCCCCGCGCCGAACGGGTCGATCTTCAGGGCGAGATAACCGCGCTCGATCACTTTCAAGGCGGCGGCGTGGAAGGCTTCCGGCGTACGCTCGACCGTGTACCAACCGTTGGCGTAGGCTTTAATCTTATCGCGCACCGCGCCACCCATCAGGCGGTAACAGGGCTGACCCAGCGCTTTGCCGACAATATCCCAACAGGCGATTTCGAGGATCGACAGAGCCGACATGGTGACTTCGCCCATGCGCCCGTAGTCGTTGATAGTCATGCGGGCGACCAGCGACTCGATGTCAAAGGGGTCAACACCGATGGCATAGCGTGGCACGGCTTCGGTGAGGTAGCCGAGCAGCGCGTTGGTGCGGTTGTTCAGCCGAACTTCACCCAAGCCGTAGATACCTTCGTCGGTTTCCACTTTGACGAAGGTCAGGTTGCGCCACGGCGTACCGAGGACGAGGGGTTTAACAGCCGTAATCTTCATGCGAGTACTCCCGGTTGCAGCCAAATTTTCGAGACAGACGAACCATGCAGCAGTTCTTCAAAACACGCGCTGCCCTTTTCCAACGTTTCGACGCGCGTCCATGCCGGTTGCAGGGCGAACGCGCCGCTGGCTAACCCATCGAGCGCAGCTTTGAAGTCCAGTGGGTTATAGGCGAACGAGCCGTAAGCCACGATCTCGCGGCGAATCAGGTCGTTGATCGGCAGCGGCGACTCGGCTTCGTGGAGGCCGACCCAGATCACCCGACCGCCGGGGCGCACGACTTTGGCGCAGCTCGCGCGGGTCGCGGACGCACCCACCGCATCGACGGCAATATCGACCGAACCCGTCCACTCTTTGAGGTTGACCGGCACCGCACCCAACGACTCGACCATTGCCAGCCGTTCGGCGTTCAGGTCGGCGCAGTAGATGGTTTTGAGGCCGTAGACGGCGAGGGCTTGAATGGTCATCAATCCGATTGGCCCTGCCCCGACCACCAGCGCGGTTTCGCCGGGGCGCGGCGCGGCAATACGGGCGGTGTGGACGGCACAGGCCATCGGCTCGGTGAGTGAGGCGATGTTCAGGGCTATACTATCGGGCAGCACCAGCACATTGGTGGCGGCGACGGCGACATATTCGGCGTTGCTGCCGGGGAGCGAGGCGCTCAACAACTTGCGCTTGGGGCAAAGCTGGTGACGACCACTGAGACAGTATTCACACTGCCCGCAGGTGACGAGCGGGTTAGCGGTGACGCGCGAACCGACCTGCAAATCGGGGCGGGCGGCAGCGGCCTGCGTGCCGATTTCGGTAATCACGCCGCTAAACTCATGCCCCATAATCAGCGGCGGCTTGCGGAGAGAGTTCTTGCCTTCAAAGCCACTGAGTTCCGAGCCGCAGATGCCGGAATAGGCGACCTGTATCAGTACTTCGTCCACAGCGATGGTTGGCTGCGGCACATCCCGCACCGCCATCTGGTAGGGTGCTTCATAAACGAGGGCTTTCATTAAACAACATCCTTTTATTTATTGGGGATACTGGGCGGTTAAGCCGCCGTCAATCACGAGTTCAGCCCCCGTAATATAACTGGCTTCGTCGCTGGCGACAAAGGCCACGAAATTGGCAATCTCCTCCGGCAGCCCGATGCGGCGCACCGGCTGTAAGCTGACGATGTGATCTTCGGTGGCTTGCGGGTCGGGCTGCGATTTGATCCACGTCGAAATCGCGTCCGACATCACCCAGCCGGGGCAAATGGCGTTCACGCGAATTCCTTTGGGGCTGAAGTCGAGCGCGAGGCTGCGCGTCAGGCCGACGACCGCCGCCTTGGCCGCACCGTAGGGGAAATAGTTGGGCGAGGTGGCACGGGCGTGGACGCTGGCGATATTGACAATCGAGCCGCCGCCCTGCTCCAAAATGCGCGGGATGGCATGTTTGCAGCACAACCACACGCCTTTGAGGTCAACATCCATCGCCGTGTTCCAGTCGGCCTCGGTCATGGTGGTCGCGTCGAAGTTGAAGTCTTTACCGGCATTGTTCACCAAAATGTCGAGCTTGCCAAACGCGGCGACCGTTTTCTCGACGGCGTTTTGGACGCTGGCCTCGCGGGTGATGTCGGTTTGCACGAACAACGCGCGAAAGCCGTCCGCCGAGAGTTCATCCGCCGCCTGTGTGCCGGGGGCAGCGTCCACTTCGGCGATCACCACCGCAGTGCCTTCAACCGCCAGCTTGCGGGCAATCGCTTTACCGATGCCGCGCCCCGCACCGGTCACAATCGCGACTTTACCCTCTAACCGTCCACGAAACCCCTTGTCATCCGTCATCGGCAGTGCCTCCCTCTTATCACTGTAAATAGCCATAGAGTATAGGCGGTGGCGAGGGGGTTGACCAATGCGGTGGTTCGCGTTAGCGTTCGAGGGGTGCGCCGGAGAAATATTTCCAGTGACCGTTATGCTGGCGAAAGGTGCTGATTTCGGTGAAGGACACATCGCGGGCGGCGGCGAACAAGGTGGCACGGAACATCACCTTATCGTCGGCGGCGCTGAGGATTTGCAAACGGGCAAAGGTCGTGTTCTTGCAGAAAACATCAATATCGCGCTTCCATGCGGCCTTATCCGGCTGATAATGCTCACCATCGGGATGCGTGGTTTTCATGATGTAGTCCGCCAAGTTCAGTGCATAGGCGGTGTAGCGGGAACGCATGAGTGCTTCCGGTGACGGTGCTTTGCCGCCCTTATGCAGCGGTTGACAGCAATTTTTGTAGACGAGTCCACTGCCGCACGGGCAGGGATCGGCGGGGGTGATTTTGAGCGGACTCATGTCACCTCGTCGGGCGGGAGTTCACTTTCGAGCATATTTTTGAGCCGCAGCAGGCGCGAATCCCATTTGGCGCTCAAAGCACGTATCCACGCATCGAGTTCATCCAGTGGCTCCGGTGTCAGGCTGTAGCGTTTCTCGCGGCCCAACTGGTAGACCTTTACCAGACCGGCATTCTGCAAGATATTGAGGTGCTTAAGGATACCCTGCCGCGTGATGGGATATTCTTCGGCGAGTTGGGTCGCGGTTTTGGGACTATGTTCGGCAAGGTTCACCAGCAGTTGGCGGCGCATCGGATCAGCCAATGCGGTGAAAACGGGTGCTTCGTTAAACACGATTCGCTCCTGCCCTGAATAGGCGTTTTACATTTGTACCAGCATTGTATACCCCGCGTGAATGGAAGCAAACGGTCACACGGGCTAAAATGCTTGGTAGGACTGCTCTAAGTGGTGGAGCGTTCATTCGACCCCACCCCACGACGGTACATTCGCAGGCTCACTCCACCGTCAGCCCTCCCCGAATACAGGGAGGGGCTTTAAAGACTTTTATGGTCACCATACATAGGAGGTTGCCATAAAATTAGTATCCACCGTTTAGTGTGGTGCTACCATGAGAAAGCAAATAGAAGCGGTTACTCATCGAGCAGCCGCCTTAAAATGAAGGATTAGGAGTTAGAAACTGTTCAAGAAGGACAAAAATGCCGGACAGCCTATGTGCTGTCCCTACACAAACGTGTGGCTGTGGCTCGTATTTGCTGTAGGGACGCGAGACAGCGCGTCCGCCTACTTAAAAATTTACGACTTGATCGTTTTTAAAGAGGATGCACGAGCGGGTCTTCGGGATGAACCTGCCGCGACTCGTAGATGAATAGGAAAACCGTGACCGCGCCGATCAGCAGTACGCCCAGCAGTTCACTTTTACCGGGGAGCGCACGCAAAATCAGCAGATGCAGGGCAAGGTTCCAGATGGCTTCGGTATACGAAAACGAGGCGACCACCGACAGCGGCATCAGTTCCCCTGCCCGCGCCAGCGCGAACAAGCCCAACGCGCCGACCAAACCGACCACGACCATCGCCGCAATATCGGAAAGGGTCGGGGTTTGCCACAGGAACGGTACGAAGAAACTGAGTACGACGAATACCCACAGGGCGGTATGAAACAGGCTGACGAACGGGTGGTCATCCCGCAGGATGCGCGACAGCATCAGGTGAAGGCTGATCGCTAGTGCCATCGCCAGCGCAAAGATCGAAGCGGGATTGAGGATACTCTGGTCAGGGCGATACACAAGGAGCATCCCCACGAAGCCGACAATCCCCGCCACCCAGCGTACCTTGCCGACCGACTCGTGCAGCACCAGCGTCGACAAGCCCAACATCATCAGCGGCGTGAGCCAGTAAACCGACCAAACATCATCGACGGGCATGCGCGAAGCCGCCAACAAAAACGTCACCGGCATGGCGAGCATCGTTAACGAGCGCAGGATTTGCAGCTTGAGATGCGGGGTTTTAACGAGGCGTGTTTTATAACGCGGGCCGAAGATGACCAACATAAACAGCAGATGTACCGAGTAACGCCCCCATATGAGTTGGTAAGGGTTGATGGCGCGTACCAGCAAGCCGCCGAAAAATTCGACAGCGGCAAAACACAACGAGGCGAGAATCATATAGAAAATGGAACGGCGCGTTACGGGTTGCAAAGCCAACGACATCTTCAGCACCTTAGGTTTGCGGGCATCTATGGATCATCATACGCCCAATAGGAAGGCTAGACTATGACCGCGACCATTTGTGAACGGCGTTAAGCGATTGTTCCGTGCCGATGCGCTGGAGGGCATCCGCAGCCGCATCACACACCCGCTTGCCGGACGCGCCCACGTAGCTAATGTCCTCCAACCGTTTGATAAGGTCGGGGACTGCCGCCTTGCTTTTCATTTGGCCGAGCGCCAGCGCCACCGTGTAGCGCACCTGCGAGTCGTTGGAGTAGAGCGCATTAATCAGGCGTTCAACCGCGCTGCCGCCGATTTCACCGAGCATCCACGCGGCTTGGTTGCGTTCCAAGTCGCTCGATTCGTACAGCGCGTGAATCAGCGGGTCAATCGCGTCTTCACCAATTTGCTTGAGGATTTCAATCGCCGCGCGGCGGATGTTCGGCTTATCAAACCCCGCCATCACTTCCAGCAGCGGCTCGACCGACGGCTTACCGATGCGTACCAGCGCCACCGCTGCCGCCGTTTGCAAAGCGGATTCTTCGGAGTGCAGCGCGAGGATCAACAGCGCAACCGAGCGCGAGTCGCCAATTTGCCCCAGCACCGCAATCGCTAAGGTTTGGAGCTGGTGGTTGCGGCTGCGAGCAGCTTCCATCAAGCCCGGCACAGCCTTCGCGCCGATCATCAGCAGCGTGGCCGAAGCAACCGCCCATACGCCGTGGTTGTCTTCACTCAACAGTTGGATCAGCGACGAAACCGAAGGTTCGCCAATCTTCGCCAGCACCCGCGCGGCCTCCACCCCCACGCCTCGGCTGCCTGTCCGTACAACCTGCGTCAGAGGTTCAACGCACTGGGGGTTAAATTGTCTGCTGAGTTCCGCGATAGCAACCCGTTGCACAATCGGGCTGTCACTGCGGAGTTTTTCAAATAGGGAGTCGTAGTCGGCAATCATGCTCATCATGTCTGCAAAGTCCTCAGTCATACATCGGCTATCAGTGTAACCGCAGCACCCCTAACATTTGCCAAACATTTGGATTCACAAACCAAATCTATACGCGAAATTCGGATTTGGCAGGAAAAAGATAAGGAACGGTTAATAAAACCAACCGTCTTCACAAACCTTCAATGCTCGATAACCACACGAAAAACAAACCGAATTCAACCTTCCACTGCTGCCGGGGATGTGGTTCAATCCAGCTTCCATGACGACCTATAGAATGAAGCCTTACATGCCGAACTACGATCAGAAAATTGCCCGACAACTCCAACTGCCGATCCCGCAGGTCGCCGCAACCTTACAACTGCTGGACGCGGGGAATACCCTGCCCTTCATCGCCCGCTACCGCAAGGAAGCCACCGGCGGCCTCGACGAAGACGCGATCCGCCAAATCCTCGCGGCGGCAACCCTGCTCCACAATGTCGATGAACGGCGCGACACCATCCTCGCCAGCATCGACGAGCAGGGGTTGATGACCCCCGACCTGCGTCAGCAAATCGAAGCGGCAGAAACCATGACGGTGCTGGAAGACCTGTACCAGCCTTACAAACCCAAGCGCCGCACCCGCGCGGGTATCGCCCGCGAGAAAGGCTTGCAAGCCCTCGCCGATTTGATCTTGCAGCAGGTGCGTGACAACCGCAGCGCCGAGCAGCTTGCCAAACCGTTCGTCAGCGAGGCTGTCCCCACCATCGAGGACGCGCTGGCTGGTGCGCGGGACATCGTGGCGGAAACCATCAGCGACCACCCCGACGTGCGCGGGCAGGTGCGGCAGAAGGCGCTGCGCTTCGGGCTGCTGCGTGCCAGCCGCATCGAGGACACACCGGACGAAAAAGGCACCTACCGCCTGTACTACGACTATGAAACCCTCATCAGCCGCATCAAACCGTATCAAGTGCTGGCGATCAACCGCGGTGAAACCGAGAAGGTGCTGCGGGTCAAAGTGGATGTCGCCGAGCGCGATTGGTGGCAGGCGGTGGAATCCGCCTTCCGCCCCGACCGCCGTTCCCCGCTGGCCGGTCAGCTCGAACAAGCGGTTGACGATGCGGCCAAACGTTTATTACTCCCCGCCATCGAACGCGATGTCCGCAACACGCTCACCGGGCAAGCCGAACAGCACGCCATCAACGTGTTCGGCAGCAACCTGCGCGGCCTCCTCAGCCAGCCGCCCCTCACCGGACAAACGGTCATCGGGCTTGATCCCGGCTTTCGCACCGGTTGTAAAGTGGCGGTGGTTGACCCTACCGGCAAGGTTCTGGCGACCAACAACATTTACCCGCACGAGCCGCAGCGCCAATGGTCAGCCGCACTCAAAACACTCGACACGCTTATTACCCAGCACCATGTCACGCTGATCGCCATCGGCAACGGCACCGCCTCGCGCGAAACCGAGCAGCTTGCCGCCGAACTCACCCGCAACCGCAGTGATGTGCATTACATCATGGTCAGCGAAGCCGGTGCCAGTGTCTACAGCGCCAGCCCCCTCGCCCGTGCCGAGCTGCCTGACCTCGACGTGACGCTGCGGGGTGCGGTATCCATCGCCCGCCGCGCCCAAGACCCGCTGGCAGAACTGGTCAAGATCGACCCGCAGTCCATCGGTGTTGGGTTATACCAGCATGACGTGAACCAGACGCAGCTCGCCGCCGCGCTGGATGGCGTGGTGGAAACGGTCGTCAACCGCGTGGGCGTGGATGTCAACACCGCCTCCCCCGCCCTGCTCACCCATATCGCGGGTATCGGGCCGAAGCTCGCCGAGCGCATCGTCGCTCACCGTGATACGAACGGCGTGTTCACCGACCGGAGCGGACTCAAAAAAGTCGCCAGCCTCGGCCCGAAGGCGTTCGAGCAAGCCGCCGGTTTCTTGCGGATACGCGAAGGCAAGAACCCGCTTGATGCAAGCGCCATCCACCCCGAAAGTTATCCGGTCGCGCAGGCCATCCTCAAACGCGCCGGGTTGAAGGCCGATACGCCACCCGCCGAACGCACCGCCGCCCTTACACGGCTGCAAGCGGAACAGCCGCTCACGCAGCTTGCCGCCGAATTGGATACGGGTGTCCCCACACTGACCGATATCTTCGAACAGTTACTGCGTCCGGGGCGTGACCCGCGTGAAGACCTACCCCCGCCCATCCTGCGGAACGATGTGCTGTCGGTCGATGACTTGGCGGCGGGGATGCAGCTCAGTGGCACGGTGCGGAACGTGGTGGACTTCGGCGCGTTCGTTGATATTGGCGTGAAACAGGACGGCCTCCTGCACCGCAGCCAGATCCCGCGTGACGTATCCCTCAGCGTTGGCGACATCGTGCAAGTCGAGATCGTCAACATCGAGAAGGAACGGGGGCGCATCGGGTTAGGCTGGGTAAAGACGGGTGGTTAGGTGCTATCGACAGGCATGGTTTTACGATAAACTATCACGATGTGAATGGTGAGGTAGATACATATGTCAACGCTTACGCCAGCACCAATTGACCTCAGTAAATATATCGAACTGCGGGATGATCGCGCCCATATTCGTGGGCGTAAATTACCGGTCGCGTTTGTGGCGATTGCCCATGAAACCAATCAAACGTCGATAGCAGATCTCGCTTACCAATTCACCTTAACCGAAGAACAGGTTCTAGCCGCACTGCTCTACTATCGTGAACACAAAACGCAGATCGATGCTCAAGAAACCGCTGATCGAGAGCAATCACAACAAATGCACGAACGATATGGTAACAAGTAGTATGTAATGGTTGGTTTCTACTTTGATGAACATATGAACCGCGCTGCTGCTGATAGCTTAATCAAGCAGGGATATGAAGTAGTAATGGCTGTCGATGTTGGCATGGAAGGCAAAGATGATGACACCGAACATTTGCCTTACGCGACCAAACACCAACTTATTATAGTCACATTCGATCATCCCTTTGCAGGACGCACAATGTCTCGCAATGATTATCTTGGCTTAATCTGCTTGGCCTACTCAGTGCGCGAAAATGTGGGGCGTACCGTCGAAGTTTTAGCCGAGTTTGCCCAACTGTATGACCCCATACGCGACAAAGGCCAAGTCTTTTGGTTAAGTTAAAACATCTAAACCGCTGATATCAACACTCTATATAAGGTCATCCATGCCGAACCCGATTGATCCGAAGAAATTCACCAATAACCTGTTTGCCGTCCTTGAAGAAACCTTCGAGAATCATCACGGCGTTTACCTCGACAAAGGCACGTCGCTGTTCGAAACGCTGGCGACCATCACTGCCGAAGAAGCCTCGCGTCCGGTATCTGCCCACTGCGCCTCGCTGGCGGCGCAAGTTTCGCATGTCGTCTTCTATATGGAAGTGCTCGAAAAAGCCATCAAGGATGTAGAAGTCGGTAAGGTCGATTGGGACGATATTTGGAGTCGGGTTGAGGTCGTCACCGCTGAGGAATGGGCGATAACGAACCACCAGTTAAAAGACACCTACCAGCGGATTTCCGCCCTGCTGTACGGGGTCGAAAACTGGGATGATGACCGCATCGGCGGCGCGATGGCGATTGTCATCCACACCGCCTATCATCTCGGTGAAATCCGGCAGGCACTCTGTACCCTACGCTAACAATACTGGAGACGTAAGCATGACATCCGACAAAGCAGCCTTATTCGCTGAACTCGACCGCGCCCGTGAGGAACTCTGGCAGGTCGTCGATGCCCACGACCCGCAGCAGGAGATTTACCCCGGTTGGAATCAGCGCGACTTTTACGCCCACATCGCTGGATGGGAAGCCTACGTATACGAAGTATTCCTGTGCAACGCGCAGGGCATCCCACTTAAGACCTATTCTTATAACAACCTCGGCGATCTGGACGAGGCCAACGCGCATTTTGTGGCGGAACGGCAGACCGGAACACTCGATAATATCAAGCTCGAATGCGAAATCAGCCGCTATGCCATCAAACGCATGATTGGCGACATTCCGGCAGTGGATTTCGAGAAGCCGATTCAGTTTCCGTGGGGAAAAATGACTCCAATCCGGTTCATTCATGACGCGATCAAACATGAAGACGATCACGCCGCCGACATTCGGAAGTTACGGCAGCAGCCAGCATAAAGCCCGTAATCTCAATTGTTAGAAGCCGTTTGAAAAGGAGGTTTGGGGTTCATCGGACGCGATGTATCGCGTCCCTACAAGAAATTCGCCTCACAAACGCGCGTTGTTGTAGGGACAGCATACTGGCTGTCCGGTATTTCAGAACTTCTCAAATGGTTTCTTATGTGAAGATCGCCCGACTAAGATAGATGTATCCCCATTCTGAATGGCACGGGGAACATCCATGCCCATTACGCATACATGGTATGACGAGGCTCAAACCATTCTAAAAATTGATTATCAGGTTCATCTGATGAGGCCCTCACGATAATTGCCAAACATCGTCAAAAAGATGTGGCAAACGTCTGAACTATTGGGTATCAGAATGCGTTACAATTCCCATTGAAGTCATAAAGCTATACAACGGGAAATAATGTTATGTACGACATCATCATACTGGGGGGTGGCCCCGCCGGAGTCACGGCTGCGCTGCGTGCCCGCGAACTTGGGGCTTCTGTTGCACTGATTGAACGCGGGAACATGGGCGGCACCTGCACCAACGACGGTTGCGTACCCTCCCGCGTCCTTGCCAAATCCGCCCGCCTCATGCGCGATGCCCAACAGTTCGCCGACTACGGGTTGAAGCTCAATACCCCGGTTCAACTCGATTTCGCCTCGGTCATGCGCCGTACCCAACAGGTCGTATATCAAGTACAGGAAAAAAAGCAGCTTCTCGACCATCTGAATGAAGTCGGTGTCGAGGTGTATTCGCGTGTGGGCAACGCGCATTTTGTTGATGCCCATACCGTCGCCATAGAGGACGGACGGCAAATCCGCGCCAAGAAATTTGTGCTGTGCGTCGGCGGTTCCGCGCGGCGGCTGAATTTCCCCGGTGCTGACCTCGTCCTCACCCACAGCGATGTGTGGCAGCTTGAAAAACTACCCGCGTCCGTGGTCATCGTCGGTGGTGGCGCGACCGGCTGCCAATTGGCTTCCATATTTAATGCGTTCGGTTCACAGGTCACGCTGCTGGACATCGCGCCGCGCCTGCTTCTCACCGAGGATGAACTGGTCGAAAAAACCATCTCAGCCGAGATGACAGCCCACGGCATCACGATCATCACCAGCATCGAATCGCTGGTACGCATCGTCGCCGACGGTGAATACAAGAGGCTTGTCTATAAGCACAGCGGCAGTGAGAAAACCATCAAGACCGATGCGGTCATCCTGTCCGTCGGCTGGCCGGGGAACATTGCGCGGCTCAACTTGAATGCTGCTGGCGTGACCACCGAGCGCGGCTACATCAAAGTCGATGATTACCTGCAAACCTCCGCGCCTCATATTTACGCGGCGGGCGACATCACTGGCAAAATGATGCTGGTGCAAAGCGCCAGTTCGCAGGCCCGCGTCGCCGCCGAGAACGCCATCTTGGGCAGCGCCCGCAAAACCGAACATAAGCTCATCCCACACGGCGCATTCACCGATCCCGAATATGGCGGTGTCGGCCTCACCGAAGCACAAGCCCGTGAACAGGGTGATCCGGTTGTAGCGGTCGTCCCTTATGCCGATATGGATCGTGCCGTGATTGACGGGTATCCCGTTGGGTTTTGCAAGCTGATCGTTGACCGTACCAGTAAATTAGTCCTCGGCGCACACGTCGTCGGCGAGCAGGCGGTCGAAGTTGTGTCGATGGTCGCAGCGGGAATTGCCGGTAAGCTGACGATTGACCAAGTGGCGGAGATTGATTTCGCCTACCCCACCTTCGCCGCCATCGTCGGCCTCGCCGCGCGTGAAATTCAGCGTGAGTTGGGCAGCGTGACGGTCGTGCGGGAATGGCGCGAACTCAGTCAGGTGCGCGGCGCGGAATGGGAACGCAAAGACTAACCAACACCCACGAATAAATAGGTGTCGCCGTGCAGCCAATGGATAACGGTTTTTGCTGCGGTTATCCTCAGGAATGGTTCAAGGTTAGGGAGAAGCGTACCTCATCCGATTACGGTAAGTTAACCGCTTTGCTTATCCAATACAACCACGATTGTAGGGAAGCAGCCTGCTGCGTCCGTGCCACCCGCACAAACCAACCGAACGCGCGTAGGGCCAGCAGACAAGCTGCCCTGCTACATCTAGCTGCTTTTTAGAGTATGGGTGAACAACTTCCCAAAGTTTGAAAACTCTAACCATCACATAAGAATTTTTGTGCTAAAATAATCTTGTATTTCTCTACCGGTAGCACCACACGAAGCGGTGGAACTGGTTTTCAAGCGAAAAAAATCGTCATAAGCCAACTTTCGGCCTTTTCTCCCCTCGCCCTGAGGGAGAGGCTGATGGTGGAGTGAGCCTGCGAACGTACCATCGTGGGGGTGAGGGCTTAAAATAATTATCCACCACTTAAGGTAGTCCTACCTCTCTGCCTCTCGTTGTCACAGGGGCTTTGTGTTAAATATCTTGGGGTAGTGGTCATATGGTAAGTGATAAATCATTGCTCTAACACAAACAGAATCCATCGTGTAGGGACGAGATACATCTCGTCCGCGCCACCGTTTCACACAGACCACTTACTTTGTAACCACCACCTATCTTGGCGTTCTTGGCGACTTGGCGGCTTAATTGAATTCTCTGATTTTCCTCTGTGTTCTTTGTGGTAAAAGCATTTGTATGTGTCTTTGCACGTTCGGCGGCATTTTCCCTCACATCCGCCATGCAGTTGCGACATTTGCGACGCGGCGGTATCACAGGAGCCATCCGCTGCACGTGTGACATTTCAGCGGAAATAGCCGAATGTCCCGCCGCCACAAAATGTCACTTCAGCGGATGCACGGGAGCTTCCCGCCAGCCAATTCGGCGGATAAATTGCAGTTTGTGCAATTTCCAAAACACGAGATCTTCGGCGGCGCTTACTTCAGCTTTATGGCGGGTAATGAGGCTGAAGGTCGCGCGAAGGATGTGTACGGCACAACGTATTATGACCCTGACAATGTGTTCCGGTTTACATTCCCGCTGGTTGGGGAACATGCCGAAGCGAAGGCGTAAGTTAGACCGATATAACCCGTACTTTACCCCCGGATTGGAGTTCAGTGGCGCGGGCTTCCGGCAGCACCACCAACTGCGACTCATCCCGATACTCAAGCGCTAAGGTGGTAAACGCGAAGTACTTACTCCCTAACCAACGCCGGTCGAATAACGCGATTGCGTCGTTTAAGACGAACGCTTCAATCAACTGCCAGCGTTCAGCATTCACATATGGATGGGCGACGACAACCTGCGCGTCGCCCTGCACTTTGGGCAGCCGTCGCCGACCGAAACGCGGTTTAGCAGCGGCTTCGGTTTGGATAGCAGGGCTATATCCGTTAAAACGGGTTTGCAGCGCGTTCAGGTATTCCCCCGGCTGCATGATGTCGATCTCGGCACGACGAATACCAGCACGACCGCTTTCATCCTTTAAGCCAGTTACGAGGACATCCGCAAGGGCGATACGCCCATCCGGCAGCGCGAACGACTTGAGCGACCGCGCACCCTCATAAACGGGCGCACCCCAGCCCTGCCCGCGCGGCATCGCGTTCCGCCAGACGGTTTTGAGGGTATCATCGTTGAAGCCGTTGGTCGGCGAGGTAAAGTTATAACCGCGTTTATGCCCTTCAAAGACATATTCGAGGACGAGATGCCGCATCGCTTGTGCTACTTCTCGCCAGCCGGACGCAGGGTGTTGATGAACTTCTTCATAAACTCGGTCACGCCGCGGTTTATCATGATGCTGCCTTCTTCGATTTCCCACTTGTAGCCCACACGCTCGGCTTGACTTTTCAGGCGTTTTTGCTCATTTTTGTAGTGCTGCAAAATGTCGTCGAGGTTGGTCTCGTCACCCCACAGGTCAGACTTATTAACGAGGATGTAAAACGCCTTCAATGACTTCGCGACGACTGGTTCATCGTCGATCATTTGTAGGACGAAGTTGAGCGCATCCTTTTGAATGAAGGGATCGGTGTGGTCAATCATGAATAGGATGCCGTTTGGACGTGCGCCGCGAAACAGCTCGACCCAATCGGTTTCCCACATGGCGTACTCACCCCCCACATCGCGGTTGGGTTTGAGCTTCATATAAGTCTCGCCAACTTTGGTGGTGAACTCTGGCACAACATCGCCACCGGCGGCGGTCGGGTCGGGGTTGAAGTCACCGTTGGCCGACATATTATGTTTCAGCCAGTCGATGAGTGTCGTCTTGCCCGTCTGCCGCGCCCCCAGCACGATGAATGATACGCCCGACACTTTGACGTAAAAGAAATCTTGAAGCACGTTGACGGTCGTGGTCACTGCCTTTGCCACACCGGAAATGGTTCCAATCACAATCGTGATGACCGTATCGAGAACGTTTGCCACAATGCCTCCTGCACCTCTTATTCCATTGATATGCTTAATAATACGCAGAAACACGTCTGATGTTGCTCAATAATAATCTCCCTAGTTAAACGTCTAAGCGGCGAACGATTCAAACTAAAGTGAAAAGGCTTTTTCATACTGCTTGCATATATGTTTGAATTATTGTAGTATTCAATTGTCTTTGCATGTGTTGAATGGTAGCAGTAAGAGGCAGACAGTATGAGTCAGAGTCCTATTCCTACTCATCCTCCATTACCCCGTTTAAGCGAGTTGACGGAACACGCTCATAAACTCTTGGAAATCCTACAGGGGACGGACATTTCATGGATGAATCGGAAGGATATCGCGCGAGCCATTGGTAAACGCCGCCTAACCCCTTATGACATCGCACTCCTTGAACTCCTCCAAGATAAGGGTCTAATCGAAATCGAGTCACGCGCGAATGGAACGCCCATCGGTTATGAATGGGTTTACCATGCACCCACCGAAAGTAAAGTCAGCAAGTAAAGGCTTTGAGTTATGAAGATTATTACGCTGCTCAACGAAAAAGGCGGTGTCGGCAAGACCACTATTGCCACCCATATCGCAGCAGGTTTGGCAGTACGCGGGATGCGTGTGCTGTTGGTTGATGCTGACCCGCAAGGTCACGCGACGGTATCACTCGGCCTCCAAAAAGAACCGGGGTTATATGATCTCTTGGTGCGTGACGCGACCTTTAAATCGGTCTTGCGCTTCATCCCACCGAAGGCTTATCAAATTCCGAATCAGGCCGTAAATGGTCAGCTTTTTGTGCTGCCGTCGAATGTCGAAACCCGCAATATTGCCAACTCGATCTCGGACTCGTTTGCCGTCAGTGAACGTTTTCATGAACTCGAAAATACAATTGATTTAGTGATTTTTGATACTTCACCTACCCCATCGCTGCTGCACGGTTCGATCTATATCGCGACCGATGGTGTGCTTTATCCGACGACCTGTGAGTATCTGAGCTTCGATGGTTTGGTGGAAAGCATCAAGCACCGTCAAGCGGCGGAAGCTCACCGTACACAGTGGGGGTTGTCGGATATTTTGGTAATGGGCATCGTGCCAACGATGTACCGCACCAAAACGCTGGAACATTCCGAAAATCTGAAGCAGCTTCAACAGCAGTTTGGTTCGTTGGTCTGGGACCCGATCCCACAGCGGACGATCTGGGCAGAAGCCGCCGCAATTCGCCGTCCGGTGTTCAGTTTCGCGCCGGATAGCCAAGCGGCAAAAGACGCATGGGCAATGGTAAATCGCGTACAGGAGGCCATAGGCGGTGTCAAATAGGCGCAGGGGCGGGCGAGATGTAAATATTTTCGATAGCGGCGGTGTCCTGACCTCCGAGATGACTGATTCAGCGATTTTCGGTAATATCGCTGAAGTCGATGCGGGTCGTCAGGTTGCGAAGCCGATCAGTATTTTTGACATCTATCCTGACCCTCTGCAACCGCGCCGTGCTATCCCGTCGCCTGTCCGTGAGTATTGGGATGGGCGGCCTTCCACCACCCCTGCTCTGTTCAACAGTTGGTATAACCTCGCCGTCAAAGAACGCGGCTCGGAATTCAAAATCGAACCTTATTTGCTAGCATTGGATGAAGTCGAACGTCCTGAAAGTATGGGGCCGATTGAGGAAGCACTTGTCTCAATCCTTGAAATGGCTGCCAACATTCGGACGAATGGCCTCACGAATCCGATTACGATTGCGAACATGGGTAATGGTTATCGATTGGAAACTGGTGAACGCCGCTGGCTTGCCTATCACATCCTCAGCACTTACTTTGAAGATGAGCATGAAAAGTGGGGGCGCATCCCGGCGCGTATCGTTGAGAAATTTAGCGTCTGGCGGCAGGCGAGTGAAAATAATGCGCGTGCAAATCTAAACGCGATTGGTAAAGCACGCCAGCTTGCGATCCTGATTATGGATTTGTGCCAGACACATCGGGGCGACACTTTCAGAACATATGAGCAAGTCACAAGTCAAGGCGATTCAGAGCGTACGTTCTATGCACAGGTTGCAGACGGTGATCTTTACCCTGCCCCCAAAGGCACTGGTGAAGCGCTGATGACTGCCGCAGGTTTTAAGACCAGCAGCTTGATGCGTGAACATCGCGCACTACTCAAACTGCCGGATGAAGTCTGGCGTATCGCGGATGACTTAAATTGGACTCAAGGCCGGATTCGTCAAATAGTGAAGCAATCAGAAGGCAATTCTAAAACTTTAATTAGGCTTACCTTAAAACAGGCTAAGGCTGATGGCTACTCACTTGGTATTGATGCTGACTCTGATGACACTCCCCTGCCCTCTTTGTCTACTGAGGAGATAGCGGATTCGCCATTTTCGACTCAAACCCTCGCTCGTTTTAACAGGATGATGAAGGTCATCAGAGCGATAGGGGAGGGCAGTAAAAAAGTCAGAGATGTGGATGTTTTGGAAATTCAGTATATGCGTGAGTGGTTGACAGAGGTTGAGAAGATCGCGCGCATTAATATGCGAAAATAATAAAATATCCCAAATTTATTATAATTTTATACAAAAATACATTTTGTATTATCCCTGCTTCTCGTGACGTGCCGACCAATCTTCCGAATCTTGTTGAATCAGTGTTCTTACATAGACTCAGTTTGGTAATTATCGGGATAATAGCCAGTAGGGTAGGGTATAATAGGTCACTTGATTTGATGCTTGCATAACTTAACTTATACAAAAAAAGAAACCTATGTCTTGGTTTGACACAGGTTTCCATTGGGGAATTATTTCCTAGAATTTCCACAAGTCGGGCTTGGTAACCTGACTTCCCAAATACTGATGTAAGTCTGCGTTAACAAACTAACAAGAGTAATTGTTTTCAAATCACAGAACAATTCCCACACCCATTTGTTAGTTTAACACGAAATCAGTGGAAATTCTAGGAAATCGCCCCAGAAAGGCGATTTTTGCTTTGAATCCACATGATTCAGGACGTTTTTGCACAGAATCACTCGAATCTGCTGCAAAACGTTATAAATCTCTCGGTTTTTCAATAATTCCACTGCATGGTGCGTGTAATCCGCAGCAGCCTAAACTCCCGCAGGTCAAATGGTCGCGCTATCAGCATACGCATCCAACCGATCACGAGGTCGCCCACTGGTTTGCTGGGAAAGCCGATTTAGGTATCGGCATCGTATGCGGGCGTATCTCTCAACTGCTCGTTCTCGATATTGATGATGTATCGGTAGCGTCGGAATTCCGACACCAACTGCCGCATTTGGCAAATACCCTTACTGTGAAGTCTGGCACTCGCGGCCTGCCCCACTTTTACTTTCGGCTACCAGTTGGTTGGTTAGTGCCTACTGCTTCGTATCCCGGCGCGGACTTGCGTGGTGAAGGATCGTATGTAGTTGCACCACCGACGCGCGTGAATGATGCCTGTTGGCAGGTTGAGTATGATACGCCTATTCAACTGTTGACCAGCATAAGTTTGAAGCAAATACTGGCATTTCTCACTGCTCTTAAGCCCTCGTTTAACTCGCGGATTTCAGCGTCTATGTCGAGTACAAATATGGCGGTAGCGTCGGAATTCCGACACGTGGGTGATGAAGATGAACTTGCTGCTTGGTATCGGCACTTTGTTAGCAAAGGGCGTAACTTGTCACTATTTAAAGCCTCTATTAGGGCGCGAGATAGTGGTGTTACTCAGGCTGATGCTGTAGCACGTTTGGCTCCAATGCATGTTTCAGAACCCGGTTTAGATGTCGAACGGCCAGAAGCTCGGTATCGGGAAGCAGTTCAGACGATTGCAAGTGCTTATAGTCGTCCCCGGCAAGTTAGGCAGATAACAGTTCGACAAGGACTTGGAACTGCTGTACGTGAAAAGCTGTTGCAAGAAGGGCTTGTTGCTGCTGGTCGAGTACTTGATGCACTTTATACTGCCAACGTTGGTGACGATAGCCAACTGACCGAAGCACAGATTTGTCAGGTTGTTCAACGATTTGGAATCGGGCGACGTTCAGTTATGAATGCGCTTTCGGATAAATTTGGTGGTCAATTGATTATTCAGCAAGCCACATCCCCCCGTATCCCCCCTGAATACGCTAACGCTGCCCATCATACGGATGACCTGAATAACTCATGCGAGATGAGTAGGGGTGCAAAGCGAGTCAATAATCGGCAGCGAGGTCGCCCGGCAAGGGTTTATCACATACCGATGCCCCAAGATGTTGCGAAGTTACTGGGTGTATCACATATCGGACATGATGTTGTCCGCGAGCATGAACTCGCCAGCCCGCGCCTGTATCGTCAAGCATTGCACGACCGCCTGATCGAGCGCCGCCCGGGTGCATACCCGCGCGAATGGCTGTCTGCGCGTATAGGTGTTTCGCGCTGGACAACCCGCCGCTATGAAGCCGCGCTCAATATACAAGTGCAGCCGGTATACGTTGAGCAAGTGCTTACATGGGAAACTGCTGGAGTTTTGCCGGAAGACTCTCGTGATGTGAGTTATGGTGTGTTTGTGCAAACGTCGGATAACAAACGTTATCCGGCTCTTCGGGGCATAGCGATGCGTTTGTTGAAGCAGGGTAAGCAGCCAGTGTTGAAACATCAGCAGGTCAATCACTACGCGCCAAAACCCGATAGCGTCGGAATTCCGACACCATCGACGTGCTGGGCAGACATTTTCAACGGTGAAACATCGAGCTATGAGGCCACAAGTACTCATCAAAAGCTACTTAGCGTCGGAATTCCGACACCTCATGACAACGCGGCGATGGCAAAACCGCAAACGGAGAACGCCAAACAACCACAGCCACTTATGAAATGGGATTGTGCTGTTCAACCGGATGCCGTCGGAATTCCGACACCATCAGCAGAGCCAACGTTCTGGTTATGTCCTGAATGTCTCGACTTTCACATCAGTCCATGCCCTCCGGTGAAGTGTGCTACTTGTGACGTGACACCTATTTGGGAGGTTGTGCCACCGCTGATCTGGCGTGACGCGCAGGCACTGAAGTCATGGTGGCATACGCGCCAGCGGGAGTACCGGCAGATAGCCCGTCAATCACAATTACCACCTCAGCCTGCAACACCTAAATTAAGCGCAGCCGATGAAGTATGGGTGGGCAAATTACAAGCGAGTGTTAAAGGGTTGAGCTTTGCTAATGCACGTAAACTTGTACATCAGTTTGGCGTTCGGGTTGTCGAGAAAGCACTGGCAACACTTCAACAGCGGGGTAAAGTTCGCAGCCCGGCAGGATTTCTTATATCGATATTGAGATCAGACTCTAAAAAATTATCAAGTAATAATATAGATTATAATAAAAAGACTAATCCGAAATCTGCGCTGGATTGGCTTCGCCGTTTGGCACAATCTGAATACCTGTCATTCATCGCGAACGCTGAAGATATATTGCGCTGGCAGGAGGGAGGAGAACTTGTGACCGCTTCTCCCTAAACACAAGCGATGTTTCGCGTACGAAAAAGCTATGATAAGGTGTTAGGTATCGTCCACATAAACGGTTAATGGGGTTGGTCGAAACGATTTTATGGCAACCATTCTGATTGTCGAAGATAACGAAATGAATCTCGATATGCTGTCTCGCCGTCTTGAAAAGCGAGGACATAAAATTATGATTGCGACCGATGGCGCTGCCGGGGTAGAGCAGGCGCAGTCAAATATGCCCGACCTGATATTGATGGATATGAGCATACCGGTAATGGATGGTTGGGAAGCAACACGGCGCTTAAAGTCATCGCCCGTCACCCGCCATATCCCGATTATCGCCTTGACCGCTCATGCTGTTGCGGGGGACCGGGAAAAGTGCCTTGCTGCCGGTTGTGACGAATATGAGAGCAAACCCGTTCGTTTTCCCGAACTCGTTGCCAAGATCAACACGATTTTAGGCATCGCCACCGATTGATACAGGATGAACAGTCTAATATGCCTTCTCGTAGCAGCATATAAACCTGATACATGCCATTGTAGGCGTTGAATACGGCATTTGCTTGCAGGGATAGGTGAATGCGCTGTAAAAACGCTTAAAACACATTCTAGTGAGAATGATGTTTTAATTTATTGGAGATATTTTTCACAAACTGGGTTGATTACCCTATTCCCTCAAATTTAGCGAAGTTATAGTATGACTTTAGTCAATGTGCGAAATTAAGACGAGACGGTATAATATTACAGATTCTTCAGAAACAGGTTATATAGGCTTTATTGTTGTGGTCCAAATTACGGTCGTTGCAACGAGTGACGGCGCAATTGGAGTAATCTTATGACAC
Source organism: Chloroflexota bacterium (assembly GCA_020161935.1). Taxonomy (GTDB): domain Bacteria; phylum Chloroflexota; class Anaerolineae; order Aggregatilineales; family Phototrophicaceae; genus CFX2. Next base: position 96,385 of record JAIUNI010000006.1, on the reverse strand, counting down.
GTTCGAGAACGTCTTATACCAAGATGCGAAAAAATACACGCATTTGGCTTTTATTATTTAGTGTGGCACTGTTCACTATCGTATCGGTCAGCGGCGTAACGCTCGCGGCAGGCAGCGCGACGGGGTTGGTATTTCGCGACTACAACGCGAACGGTACACAGGATGCCAATGAACCGGGTGTCGGCGGTGTAACCATCACCGCTTTCGATGATACCAACTTAAGCGTTGGCACAGCGACCTCCAGCGCCGCACAAGCCACACGAGGTCAATTTACAATTACATGGACAGGGCCAGACACGCGCGTTCGCCTTGAATTCCATGATCTGCCGGGTGTCGAGCAGCAGGGCGCGTTTGGCGCTGGCTCCGGTACGTCCGTGCAATTTGTGGACGCGGGAGCGAATACAGTCCGATATGGTATCAACCGACCGAGTGATTACTGCCTCGCTTCGCCAAATCTCCAAATCATAACGACCTGCTTTAAACTGGGTGCTCAGACAACCGGTGAAGGCAGCGTCGTTTCACATAATTATGATGGTACTGGCGGCGTGAACGATTTGGCGACCGATATTGAAGTCGGCCCTGTTTGGGGTTTAGCGTACAAACGGGATACCGATACCATATTCGCGTCGGCTTTCGCGAAACGCCAAGCGGAATATGGCCCGGGTGGTTCAGGCCAAATCTATGCGATTTCCGGCGCGGGTGTAGTTACCCAATTTGCGACCATTCCCAACGCAGGTGCGACCGGCCATACGCTGCCTTATGCCCAAGACGCGAGTTTCTATGATACGCCGGGTAAGCAAAGCCTCGGCGATATGGACATCTCCGAGGATGGAACCACACTCTGGGTTATCAACCTTAACGACCGACAGCTTTATTCGGTTGACAGCACATCGGGCGTGGTTCAGGCGCGTGGTGTGATCGGTGCTCCGGTTTGTGCGGGTGGTGTTTATCGCCCCTTCGGCCTCGGTGTGCGCGATAATCTTGTTTATGTCGGTGGTGTTTGCACCAACGAAAGTTCTGCGTTGGGTACGACTGCTGGCTTAGAGGGTTACGTGTTTACCTATAATCCCGCTGGTGGGGCAGTGACGCAAGTTCTAAACTTCCCGCTGAACTATCCGCGTGGTTGTGCTGATATTTTTAATGCTTATCTGGTTGATGGTGTAGCTTTAACCTGCCGCACAGGAACACAAGGTAGCGCCGCCGAATGGCAACCGTGGACAGCGACATGGCCTAGCCCGAACCTGAGTGTTGCCAATGGTGGTTCCGGCACGGGTCTAGCGGGTAACCTCGCTGATCCTGCTGCCGATAAGTTCTTTGCTTATGCCCAACCGCTGGTCGCAGGCATTGAGTTTGTAAATGATGATATGGTCATCAGCCTTCGTGATCGTACCGGCGACCAGCTTGGTTATCAGGATAACGGCCCGGACGATTTGGGTGCTGCGCTTGGTTTCCCCGATACACTCGTCACCATTACCGCTGGTGACATCCTCCGTGCTAGTCCAAATGGAGGCGGCGGTTGGACGCTGGAAAACAATGCTCAATCCGTGCCTGCGGGTGCCTTTGGCCCGAGCGCAGGTGCCGGTAACGAACAAGGCCCCGGTAACGGTGAGTTCTATCTTGGCGATAACTTTGGCACGTCCCACGATGAAACCATTACCGGTGGTATCGTTCAAGTTGCCGGTGCTGCCGAACTTGCTGCTGCGGCGATGGACCCGGGTACACTCTTCTCAGCCGGTACCATTTGGTATGATGATACGAGTGGAACTAATAATCGTCAGTTTACAATTGTTGCGGCTACCGCTCCTTTTGGTAAGGGCAACGGTCTTGGTGACCTCACGGCTTTGTGTGCGGCTGCCCCAATCGAAATCGGTAACTATGTCTGGTTTGATGCGGATCAAGACGGTGTGCAAGATCCCGGCGAACAGCCTTTACCGGGTATCATCGTCACCTTGACGGATACCGCAGGTAACCCAATTCTTCTCGGCGGTAATCCGGTCACCGCCACGACGGATGCGAATGGTCGTTATATATTCAGCTCGAATCCCGACGGCACGACCACTGGCAGCTTTATTTACAACGTCCCGCTTACCGAAAATACAGCCTACCAAGTTCGCATTGATACAACCCAGCCCAATTTAGCAGGGTATAGCGTTACGACAGCCAACTTTAATGATGGTGTGGGTGATACGCGCGACGACATACGTGACTCTGATGGTGTACAAACCGGCAATTTTGCCATCGCCAGCGTAACCACTGGAACGGCTGGACAAAACGACCATACATTTGACTTTGGCTTCTTTACGCTATCTTACAATCTTGGTAATCGCGTTTGGTTTGATGATGGTCGCGGTGGTGGTGGTTTTGATAACGGCATCCAAGATGGTACTGAAATCGGTATCGATGGTGTCACTGTTAATTTGCTCGATAACCTCGGTAATGTCATCGCGACCACGACGACTGCTGGCGGCGGTTACTATCGTTTCGATAACCTGCTTCCCGGCACTTATACAGTTGAAATTCCAGCCTCCAACTTTGCGGTGGGTGGTGTTTTGGCTGGTCTCAACAGCAGCACTGACGCGCCAACCTCAGCGACACCCAATAACGATGTTGACCGTGATGATAACGGTGTCAATGCTGTCGGTGGTGGCATTCGCAGCAACCCGATTCAACTTGGCCCGCCCGGTCCGGCAGAACCAACCGGTACAACCGATTTGGGGCCGGGCGATAACACAGCCTTGCTACCAGCAGGTCGCAGCAACCTAACGATGGACTTTGGTTTCATTGGCACATCGACCAACTACAGTCTCGGCAACCGCGTCTGGCTGGATACCAACAACAGCGGCACGATTGATCCGGGTGAAGTTGGCATCGATAACGTCGTGCTGAACCTTTACACCGTAACCGGCGGCGTGCCATCCCCGACCCCCTTACGCACGACCACCACAGGCAGCGGCGGATACTACTTGTTCGATAACCTACCTGCTGGTGACTATATCGTTGAAGTCGCGGCGGCGAATTGTAACGCGGGTGGCCCGCTGAACGGCCTCACCAACAGTACAGGCGCGGGGCAAGAAGCAGACGCGAACCTTGATGGTGACAGCAACGACAACGGCCTCGACTCAACCGGAACCTGCGGTGTCCGCAGCAGTATTGTTACGCTCGGCCCCGGTACCACCGAACCGACCACTGAAACCGATCTCGGCCCACAAGGCTCCGGCATCGCCGCTAACGAACGCAGCAACCTAACGGTTGATTTCGGTTACTTTGGTACGCCAGCCCCCGGTGGCAGCAGCACGCCAGCGCCCCTTCGCCTTGATCCGGCGATTGTCAAGCTGGTTGACCCGGCCTTCGCCTTACCGGGTGAAGATGTGACGTGGACGATTGTCGTCACCAATCCGCATTCAGTGGCGATCAATAACGTCAGCTTTACCGATAACTTCCCCAGCCAGTTGGAGATCATCAGAGCCTCGGCGGATAACGCTGTCGGTTCACTGGTGGTCACGGGAAATACAGTTAGCTACAGCATCGTGGTCATCAACCCCGGTCAGTCGGTGCGGGTCACAGTGCTCACACGCATCCGTCCCGGTACGCCGGTGCCGTTCATCATCACCAATACGGTGAACTTGACGGGGGCGTACGTAGGCTCTGCCAGCGCTACGGTACTCAGCGTCGGCTCGCTGCCCGCAACCGGCTTCGAACCGGCATGGCGCAAACCGCTGCTCATCGGCGCGGGTGTCATCGTACTCGTGGTCAGCCTTAGCGTCGGGGCGTGGTACATTCAGCGCCGACCACACGGCGGCTAACCGCACCACCAAATATGTTTGTGAAGGACGAGGCAGCCCCTCGTCCTTTTTATTCCCATCGGCTGCCTTTTGTGGTTAAATACTGCCGCTATTCATCAGCAGGAGCGCTTAACCGTTGTCCATCTCTTTACCCCGCACCACCCGTTTGCATCTTCTCGCCATCGGCTTTTACGGCTTGCTGGCGTTTATCATTCTTTACGCCATCATCTTCAACAACGGCGTGCGTGTCCCCGGCTTCGATTACTTCAACTACAACTGGAACTTCTGGTGGATTCGCCACGCCCTCAGCACCCCCGGCCTGAACGTCTATGTCAACGATTTCGTGATGGCTCCCCATACCATCAACTTTGGCTACCACGCACTGACGGCCTTCTGGTATCCAGTCTGGGCGCTAATCGAACCACTCGCCGGAACGCTTACGGCGATGACGGTTATCATCTTTCTGATGTGTTTCCTGAACGGGTACGTGCTGTTCGTGCTGCTCCTGCGAGAGGGCGCTGCGCCAGTTTTAGCCTTGCTCGGCGGCGCACTCTTGCAAGCCTCGCCTGTTACGCGCTATTTCTACTACAACAACCATATCAACCTCGGTGATTGGTTCTGGCTGCCCGCCAGCATCTTGCTCTGGCAGCAGGTCATTCGGGCGGCACAGCAGGGCAGGGCGGGGCGCGCGTTGATTTGGGGGATTGTTCTTGGCACAGCCATCTGGGGTATCGGGCATACCGACCTCCAGTTCCCGATCTTCGTGGCCTTCTTGCTTGTCCCGTACGCCTTATGGACGCTCTGGCGTACGCTGTTCCCAACGAACCCCGCACTGCAAGCCACGCACTACCGTATACTCGGCACGATTATGGTGGCTTCGGTTTTAGCGCTGGTCGTCGGGGGTGGGTTGTTGTGGTTCGCTGGCCCCCTCCCTTACATGCGGAACTTCGAAGGGGCGCTGGCCCCCGGCCCGGTAGAAGATCGCCCCGGCATCCCGTTCCCGCGCGGCTACTTCTCACTTGACCCCGTGTGGTGGTGGTGGAACACGCCTACGCTGGGGGGCAGCGTCAGCATCTTGCTCATTGTCTCATTGGTCGTGGCGTTCATCTACCGCCGACAGGTACGGGCTGCAAGTGCAAATAGGGTAGGGCGCTGGTTCTGGTTGGCGGTGTTGATCCCCCCACTCCTGCTCTCGATGGGGCCGAACATCGACGTGTTTGGAGTATCTATTCCTATGCCTTTTCGTCTGCTTCATGCTATTACCAACGGTAACTTTCGGATGCCGTGGCGGCTTGCGCCCATTTTCGTGGTCGCGTCGGCGGTGTATATCGCGCTGACATGGACACCGATATTGTTTCCATCTCGCGCTAAAACCTCGGCCTCCGTGCCTAAGCGATCACTTCGACCTTCTGTCACTTTCGCGCTGGTCGTGGTGATCTTACTGTCGGCGTTTGATATTCGCTTGTACGAAACCGCACCACTTGACCCTGTATTACAACCATATGACTTCTATGCCGAAATCGGGCGTGAGCAGGGCGCACCGTATGACGATGAGGTGATCCTCGAAGTGCCGACTGCGGCGGGTACAGGCGAAGTTCTGGTCGGTGAAACCCGCCCGATTCAATACCAGATGTACGGCATGATTCACGGGAAGCGAACACTGAACGGTTTTGTCTCGCGCACGCCAGTCGAAAACTTTTGGCCGATCCGTTACGATGATCCCCTGCTGGCATGGCTTGGTCAGCGCCGTTTCTTGGAAGCAGATCAAGTTGAGCCGGAACTGCGCCAGATTATCAACGAGTGGCCGGTGGGTTATATCGTCGTGCATCAGGATGATGTCGGGCGGAACGGCCCAACCCCGCAGGAAATTATCGGTTATCTGAATTCACTGCCCGATTTACTTTGCCCTGTTTGGGTCGAACGCGATGCGGTGGTTTACCGTACCTCGTGGCACCCCGATGGCTGCCCCGCGCGCACCCCCGCACAAACCGAGTCGGGTGCTTACCGGATCGACATCGGCAGCAGCGGGGACGAAAAGTTTATCGGTTGGGGCTGGCACTGGCCGGAAGTGGTGGGTGGCAGCACCACATGGCGCTGGACGGGCGAGTACCCCCAAACCAAGCTGTATGTTGATTTACCCGCCGGAGCGTATCAGGTATCGGTAACGGCCCAGTCATTTGTCGAACCGCGCCAAATTCGGCTGCTCGTCAACGATGTGCCACTACAGCTTGTTGGCTCGACGGATGAGTCGGTGACGGTCGTTCCTGACTCCCTTCAAACGCTCACCTTCACGTTACCGGCGGAACTTGTGGGGCAGGGCGAACATTTGACGGTCACTATCGACTATGACTCGGTAATCGTCCCGCAAGAAATCGGGCAGAGTGAAGACCCCCGTAAACTCGCTGTGGCGGTCGATTCGGTCGAGTTCATCCCTCAGTAAATAATCCGCCGAATTGGCAGGCGGAAGGCTCCCGTGCTGCCGCTGAGTTGACATTTTGTGGCGGCAGAATTACGGGAGCGTGGCGCTGAATTGGCGCGACTGCGGCGGATGTGAGGGAGAATGCCACCGCTGTGCCAATTGCCTCGCTGCTGCTATGGTTGCTGCAAAGCAGTCTCCAGTCGATAGTCGCCAGTCATCAGTCAAATGCAAGACTTTACTTTGAAGCAACTTCCGCGTTTCAAATGTTGAAAATATTGCAATTGTCGCAAAAGTTGCAGTTGTGATTCTCATCTTTCGCAATATTTTTCCCTCAAGTGATGCTGTTGCTGCTGTTGAGAAATCAGTGATGCGTGTGAAGTTGTGGCGCGGACGCGCTGTCTCGCGTCCCTACACTCTGGATTTTGTTTGTGTTAGGGCAAGGACGTATCACGCAAACACTACCAGAAATATTGTAGCACAAAAATTCTGATTTGATGGTTAGAAGATTCAAACTTTAGCGATTGGCTTGTTTATTACCGGTCTTGCTTGCCTAACATGGCTTGCAACGTTGTAACCGTGGCAATCGGGTCGGGCAGGGGTGTTTGCCAAAGGGTGGGCACATGCACCTTGAGGCTTGGAAGCAGCGGGGTTTCGTAATATCCATCTGCGTCAAGTGGATGTGAGGTGTAAATTTGCGACGCATTCAGCCGGAAAAAGCGATGTTCACGCCGCAGCAAGTCGAATAACCAGTATTCTTGTACACCGCCATTCTGGTATTCCACAAACTTCGTGCCGTAATCAATTTCCTCACTGCCTTCGGATACGACCTCAATACAAATATCGGCAGGGCCGAGCATGGCAGTAGGTGTCAGTTGACCATTGTTGGTATTCAAGATAATTTGCAAATCCGGTTCGCGACGGCGTGCTTTGTCGCTTGCTTTCATGACATAGGGGGCGCTTTTGACCCGCCCAATCGGATGTAAAGCGAAATAGGTATCCATAAATCGGCGTAGATAGCTGGTCATCTCATCGTGTTCATCCGTTACGGGCGACAGCTTAATGACAGCTCCTTCAACCCATTCATGAAAATCGGCTGCATAAGTCGCCATATAGTCATCTTCACTAACGCCGGTAGCGACAATATCACCCGTAACCTCAGGCAAGTGTATTTCGGGGAGCATCAATTTTCCCTCATCCACCTACAATTTTATCCGTTTCAGGATAGCATTTTCTGCTTACTTTGTCTGATTTCCCTCACCCTGCATTGATGACAATCAACTCTTTTACGCTTGAGGTCAAATCATCAACAATGTTACAGCCTGTGCAATGTTATAATAAACTTTGTAAGGTTAATTGGAGGAGTTTTGACCATGCCGTATACCGTCAAGTGGTATGTCGAGAAGCGTGTTTTGCTCACCCGTTACGAAGGCGTGGTCACCTTAGAAGATGCGCGCGCACAGGTCACGGAAGGGAATACGCTGCTGCGACAAGGCATTCCGCTTACGCACTCAATAATTGATATGACAGCCGTTGTTAAACTGCCACCTCTGCAAGCCGCCTCTGAATTTATGTCTACCGACCTGAGCGATGTGCGCGATAAGCTCGGCTGGACAATCGTCATCACCAATAACAAATTCCTCAAATTCGCCAGTTCGCTGTTTGTGCCAATGTTCAAAGTCCGGCAGCGTTTTTACGGCACATTGGATGAGGCGCTCACGTTCCTACAGGAAGAAGACAGCACGCTCCCGCCGCTGAAACGAGAGTAGGCGAAAACAGGCTGACTGTGATGCAGATTACACCATTTAGGGGAAATTTACGATGCCGTTTGAAGTGGGTTGGTACGTCGAAAACCGCGTGATTTTGACGCGCTATACGGGCATTATTGCTGCCGATGACATTCACGAGCAAATGGGGCAGACCAAGCTCCTGATGATGCAAGGCACGCCGCTTATACACTCGATTATTGACCTCAGCCAGATCGAGAAATGGCCGCCGCTGAACGTGGTCAACGAATTTCGCAGCACCGACATTGGTGATGTACGCCTCAAATTGGGTTGGTCGATCATTGTAGCGGATAACATCATCCTGAAGTTTGGCACATCGCTGTTCACGCCGATCTTCAAGCTGCGGCAGCGGGTTTTTTCGACGTTGGATGAAGCGCTTAACTTTTTACAGGGCGAGGATAATACACTGCCGCCGCTCAAGTAGCCTCAGCGTTCATTCCCATGTTTGAAGTGTCCGGTCGCTTTTGCCAGCGCCAGTTGAATACTGCTTTCATCCGCGCCGTCAAGTTTGCCTAGCAGCTTGGCGGCGGCTTGTCCTTTAACCGTCATAATCAGCCGGTTATCCCAATAAATCAGCACACGCTTGTCTTTTGTGATCTGAAAGTCAAAGGGCTGCGATCCTAACTTGCCGCGCTTATCGACTTCTGACATAGGCTTACCTCCGCTTCGCTTGCCACCCGGCACGCAGCAGGGCAAACACCAGTGTGTCCCGCAGTTCGCTGCCATCGGTGCTGAGGGCGTTATTTCGCACTGTGCCTTCAAGTGTGTATCCGGCTCGTTGTGCGACCGCAGCGCTCCGTTCGTTCAAGCGGTCGCAGCGGATTTCGACACGCCCTGCATTTAAGTTTTGGAAGGCGTAATCCGTAACACCTGCGACGGCTTCTCTGGCGTAGCCATGACCTTCGGCGCTGGTACGCACCCAGTAGCCGATTTCATAACAGCCAGCGGCCCAATCCAGTTGGTGCAGCCCGGTACGACCGAGGCATAGCCCATCGCTCTTGCGGAACATGAGCATCCACAAATCCTCACGCTTTTGCCAGCGTGCGACCGCGCCCCGGATAATCGTCTCGGTTTCATCCGGCGTTTGCGGGTGTACCGCCCACGGCAGCCACGGCATCAGTCTTTCGCGAGATTCGCTTATCGCCTCGTTGAGTACGTGTCCGTCGCCCATTCGTGGTGCGCGGATGATGAGGCGTTCGGTTTCAAACGCCTCCGGTAAATCCAGCAGAAGCGGTTTTTTAATGCCGACCATGTTTGCGCTTACTCCGTGATCTCGACACCCTTATGGATCAGGTACTGCCGCTGCGTCATCCCGAAAATGTAGGTGTCGCGGAGGTCGCCATTTGGGTCGCGCCCGTCATGATGCAGGGTCGCTTCCAGCATATATCCCGCGCGTTTTGCCACCGCCGCGCTGCGTTCGTTGCGCGTGTCGCAGCGGATCTCCACCCGTTCAGCACTGACCGCCATGAAGGCAATATCGGTGATGGCTTTCACGGCCTCGGTCACATAACCTTGCCCTTCTAAACTTTTACGCACCCAATAACCGATCTCGAAGCTGGGCACACTCCAATCCATACGGTGCAAGCCGCTGCCACCGACATATAAGCCGTCACTCTTGCGGAACAGCAGCAGCCACAAATCCTCGCGCAGTATCCAGCGTGCCGCACCGCGCCGCACTGATTCTTCGCTCTCCTCAAGTTCTGGCTCGTGGTCTGCCCACGGCATCCACGGTCGTAAGTTGTCTAATGACTCGCGGACGGCCTCGTTCACCGCCGCACCGTCACCTGCTCGCGGGGCGCGGATAATGAGGCGTTCGGATTGAAACGAGTCGGGTATTTCCAGCAGCATGGGATTTTTAATCGCGACCATCAGGTTGCTTTTACTCCGTGTTCTTTGTGGTAGAAGTATTGGTCTTTTATCATGGCGAACAGCAGTGTATCGCGTAAGGCGCTGCCATCGGCTGTCGTGTCGTTGTGGCGCAGGGTGGCTTCAAGGGTGAAGCCGGCTTTCCGCGCTACGGCTGCGCTCCGGTCGTTGCGGCTGTCACAGCGGATCTCCATGCGCTCGGCTTTTAACGTCTCGAAGGCGAATTGATTTACCCCCGCGACCGCCTCGCCGACATAGCCTTGTCCCTCGACGCTGGCGCGTATCCAGTAGCCAATCTCAAGCTGCGGGATGCTCCAATCCGGTCGGTGCAGCCCGCACGCACCAATGTATGCCCCGTCACTTTTGCGGAACAAGCCGAAGCGGAAGTCCTCACGCAGTATCCACAACGCGCTCGACCGGCGGACGCTTTCTTCCGTCTCGGCGGGTGTTTGCAGATTTTGACACCACGGCATCGGCAGCCAGTGCCGCAAGTTGTGAATGGTCTCCGCCATCGCCGCGTTCATCACCGCACCGTCACCCGCTCGCGGCGCACGGATCAGCAGCCGCTCGGTCTCAAACGATTCGGGTATATCCAACAGTATCGGCTTTGCTACACCTACCATTTAAATGCACTCCCAATCTAAAACAAATCGCCAAGCACGCCAAGAAGGAAGAGATTTAAGAGATGACAATACGATGTACGCCATCTTTTAGCATCTTGACGTTAAAGTTAATCAATAGACCGAGTATACGGTTTGTGACCTTCAGGTATGATTTCACCTGCGCGAAGTGAATATTATTGATTTCATCGACTGCTTTGAGTTCAACAATTAGTCGGTTATCAACAATAAGGTCAACTCGGTTATCCCCTAAGTCAACACCCTTGTAACTCACTTGGATGATTGCTTGACGGACATGGGGAATTTCCCTGAGTTCTAGCTCGTGACACAAAGCGGCTTCATAGATCGACTCTAAAAACCCCGGCCCTAATTCGCGATGTACCTCAATAGCTGCCCCTATGACACTATGAGCCAAGTCATCTAGCTTTTTATCAGGCTCTCTTCTCTGCATTTTCTCTAATCCCTTGGCGCTCTTGGCGATTTGTATTTGTTCCTATTAGTATGCGATACCGATCAGCGGGTCATTCGCGTTCACCGACATGGCCGCGCAGACCAGCAGCACGAGGCCGCTTGCGGGGGCAGGGTACTCGGCCAACGTCTCGCCAAAGTAATCTTTCACGATGCCCACGACCTGCCCCTCGGTCACGGTGTCACCAATTTTGACCTGTGGATACCAGCAGCCGGTGTGGCTGGCACGTACCCACGGCCAATTCATATACTCGGTCAAGTCGGTCATTTGCACTTGCCCCGCGAGGATGCCCATACACTGCGCCACGTTCCGGCAGCCTTGCAGCAGCACCTGCGTATTGTCCTCATCGAGGATGCCGAGCTGCCCCGCCTCGACCAGAATCCCCGGTTTGCCCAGCGCGGTTGCGGTCGCGATAGTCGTCCCCGGTAGGTTCGCTGGATGCAGTAGATACTTCAACCCGAAGGCTTCCGACAGCTCATGGTTACGAGCGTTCAGCGCCTCGTCCTCGCTGATGATGTAGCCGCCAAATGGGATGAGTGCTTCGGGAATATCGCCGCCGTGCATATCGACCCATGCGTCGATGTACGGGACGACGGTGCTGATAATCGTGTACGCCATCCGCTCGGCAATGGTGCCGGTTGCTTTACCGGGGAACACACGGTTCAGGTTTTTGCCATCCTCCGGCACAAGGAATGCCTGCCGCGCATGGAAGGCGTTCAGGCTCACGGGGGACATGACGATCACCGCGCCTTTGACCTGCGCCGCGTCGAGTTCCCGCCCGAAGCGGATAGCCGCCTCGATGCTTGGATACTCGCCGCCGTGGATGCCCGCCGTCACCAGCAGGGTAGGGCCGTCCTGTGCGCCGTTTACGATCACAATCGGGATTTTGACCGCCGTACCCGCCACGCTGAGGAAGCCCTGTGCCTTCGTCCCTGCCGCCGCGCTGATGTCCTGAATCTGAATGGTCGCGTTCATGTCTGTGCATCCTTATGATGTCTAGCCGGATTTTGATAGGTCAGTGATCGCACTATCATGACGCGAAACGGCTTTTATCCACAGGGCTATCTATATCCGCCCTTTGACTGACCCCCTGTCCACCAACGGCCTGTACTGGCGCACAGCCGAATCAATGCAAGCTGTTAGAGAAATGCTCATCGCCTCTCGTGCGAAAATGTCTCGTAGAAGCGTCTAATCAGTACATTAGTGAAGGAGGCGCGGAAATGCCGATTTTCAATACGCCGATTACGACTGACGACAACAGCTTACCGAAAATCCTCAATCAGCCATTACCCGTTGTGCTTTATCTCTACGACAGCCGCCAAGCACCGAATCGTGCGCTCGATACCGCCATCACGACCGCCGCTAAGGAGCAAGCAGGGCAGGTACTCGTCGCCCGTGTCGATACAGCGACTAACCCCCAAACCAGACAACAGTACGGCAATCTAACCATGCCCGCCGTTGTCACCTTGCTCAAACAGGGCAGCGACCGCACGATGAAGTCCCAAGCCGCTAATATCAATCCGGCGGATTTTCAAGCACACGTCAGCTTTTTACTTGGCAAAGGCCCAGTGCCCACGAAGCCGGTTTCCACACCGCCCAAACCCGCCGCAGCGTCCAATGGTGTTCATGCCGCGCCGCAGGTGGTGACGGATGCCACTTTTGAACGGGAAGTGTTGGGGAGCAAAGAACCGGTGCTGGTGGATTTCTGGGCGGCGTGGTGCGGCCCGTGTCGTGCCATTGCGCCCGCCGTCGAGAAAGCCGCGCAAACCTATGCCGGACGTGCGCGTGTCGTTAAAGTCAACGTCGATGAAAACCCCGCCTTAGCCCAACGCTTTCAGGTGATGTCGATTCCAACCTTGATGGTCTTTAAGAACGGGCAGGTGGTCAAGCGGCAGGTCGGCGCAAACCCCGCCATCATCCCATCGCTCATCGAAGACGCACTGCGGTAAACACCCATTTCCGTAAGGGTGCGCGGCTGGTGCGCCCTTTTTATTTTTCTTGTTCTAACCTGAATGTAATAACGTTGGATTGCCTTACAAACTTTATTTGAGGGAGAAGCCTCTTTTTTCTCATCTTTTCTCCCTCACCAAAGTTTGTAAATTCAAACCAAAATTGCTGGACAAATTCGCCTTTTTGTTCTATAATTATTTGTATCAGTTGAGACGTTCAAAACGCGCTGTAAAAGCACATGACGATGCGAAAAAATCCTCAAGAATAGGGTTCTTGAGCAGCCGTTTCGTCAGCACATTCGAACCACGTTCACCGATTACAGTCGACCGTATCGCGTTAATTTCGCCTTTTTGCTGTGACCGTTCAATGGGTACGCATGAATAAAAGGGTGAGTTTTACCGTCTCTAAAGGTCAGCGTTCCGTCCGTTAGGCAATCGAGGATAAAGGCCATGTCATTATCAGCGACCGCAACCATTAAATCTCGTACGAATAATTGCTTCGGCGGGCTGCCGCAGTCCGGCTCGACGTTATCGTTAGCCATCAACGCCAACTCGCTGGTTGTCGTTTACCCGTATTTTCGCCCCATTGATCCTAAGAACGCCATGTACCACCGTGCGCCCATCATTTTGCAGATTCCGCGGTTCGCTCCCGCGCATCTGCCGGAGCAAAATGCACAATTTGCAGGCGGCGGCTTCACAGGAGCCTTCCGCGTCACTCCGCAAGAACAGCCGAGCCAGCCGCCGGCCAAAATTGCAAATTCAGCGGTAACACGGGAGCGAACCGCGCGTCATTTCGGCGGGAAATATGCAAAACGTGCGAAAAATGCGAATTTTGCGAATTTTAACCCCTACCGCTAACGCCCCTGATTGGACTCTGCGTTCTCTGTCTTTTCTTGGCGTGCTTGGCGATTCGTCTTCTCTGTGCCTTTGCGTCATTGAGCCTTTGTGTTAAATCGCTTTGCGTTAAAGAATTGGCCTACTTCCCGGCTTCCATCGCCTCGACCATCTCACGCGCTTCGGCTTCTTGTAACAGCGCGTCAATCTCGCTCAGGTTCAGCGGCTTGGTATCCGCCAGCCGCTTGATATTCTTGGTCACTTCGCGTATCGCGTCATCACTCAACCCGAGTCCCAGCGTCCGCGCCCGTTCACGAATGGTGTTCCAGCCCGTCAGCCGGTGCCCGATTGAAATCTCGCGGCTCAGGCCAAAATCCTCCGGTCGCAGGATTTCATAGGTGGTCGGGTCAGCCAGCACAGCCTTCGCATGAATGCCCGCCTTGTGGATAAAGGCGCTCGCCCCCGTAATGTAGTTGTTAAACGGAATATCGAGGTCGCACATCTCGGCGATCATCTTGTCGATCTGGGGCAGCAGCTTCAGGTTGTACTTGGTCACGTAACTCCGGTTCAGCGTGTACAACCGCGCGATCAACCCGCCCAGCGGCGTGATTCCGTTCCGCTCGCCGATGCCCAAAATCGTCGTGTCAATATGGGTTGCGCCAGCCTCCAGCGCCGCTGTCGCGTTGGCAATCGCGCAGCCGCTGTCGTTATGTCCATGAAACTCGATGTCAAGGTGCGTCAGCCGCACCAGTTGGTGAACCATGTTGTACACCTGCGTCGGGGTTGCTACGCCGACCGTGTCCGCTACCCCTAGCCGGTTCACCATTCCCAGATCGGCGACTGCCAAGTACACCCGCAGTAAATCCGGCTCGCGGCTGCGGAAGGTGTCCTCGGTGCTAAAGCGCAGGATGATGTCCGGTTTCTGTCCACGAATGTAGCTCATCACTTCACCCGCCAGATCAATAATCTGCCGGATGCTCTTGCCGTGGCTGTGCTGCATCAGTTGGGGCGAGGTTCCAATCACCACATCCAACCCATCAACACCTGTATCGAGCGCCCGTGCCGCGTCCTCACGGTTGCAGCGGATGTGCGTCAGGATCTTGGTCTTTAGCCCCTCGCCTGTCACCGCCCGAATATCGGCCTCGCTCTGCGGGCTGGCACTCGGCGAAGTCATCTCGATGAACTCCACGCCGAAGTCGTTCAGCCGGTGCGCGATCTCCAGCTTGTGCGCCGTATCAAAGGTCGCCGTGCTGAACTGCTCACCCTCGCGCAGGGTGCTTTCAATAATGCTAAAATTTTCAAAAGGCATCGTTCAATGTCTCCTCGATAATGTGGGTTGCTTGCCACATATCTTCATCACTGATGACCAGCGGTGGCAGCAAGCGCAGCACCATCGGCCCGGCGGGTAGAGCAACCACCCCGCGCTCCTGTAACAGCTTCAACACCGGCGCGACCTTCGCCCGCAGTTCAATCCCGAACATCAACCCGCGCCCGCGTATTTCCCGCACGGCCTTCTCTGGCGCGTTATCCATCAGGTGCAGCCGTACCTCGTCGCCCAGCTTCCGCGCCCGCCGCACCAAATCCCCATCGGCCTCACGGTGAATGTATCCGCCATTCTCTGTGGCCTCTGTGTCTCGGTGGTTCGTCTTTGTGTATTCCCCGAGCGCCGCCAAGCCCGCCGCGCACGCCAACGGATTGCCGCCGAAGGTGCTGCCGTGCGTCGCCGGATCGAGCGAGCCGATGCCCTCACTCAGCAGGATCGCACCCATCGGTACGCCGCCCGCCATGCTTTTCGCCACCGTTACGATGTCCGGTTGAATGCCATCCTGCCAGTGCGCGAACAGGCTGCCCGTGCGTCCCCATCCGGTTTGCACCTCGTCGATAATCAGCAGCGACCCATTCGCGTGTGCCAACTCTTGTACGGCTTGCAGGTAACCCGCCTGTGCCGGATGCACGCCGCCTTCACCCTGTACGACTTCAAGGAACACCGCGCCAATATTTTCGTTCAAGGCTTCCCGCAGCTTGTCGATGTTGTTGTACGGCACATGCACCACGCCGTCGATCAGCGGCAAGAATGGTTCGCGGTAATTCTTCTCCCACGTCGCGCTGAGTGCGCCCATCGTCCGCCCGTGGAAGCCGCGCATCGCTGCGATCACGCCTTTACGTCCAGTTTTCAGCCGCGCAATTTTAAGTGCGCCCTCGTTGGCTTCCGTGCCGCTGTTGGCGAGGAATACCCGCGAAAAACCGCTGACACGGCACAACTCGGCTTGATACTGCGCCCGTACCGGATTGTGAAACAGTTCGGGGCAGGTGATGAGTTCCGCCGCCTGCTTGGTGATCGCCCCCACAATCGCCGGATGCGCGTGACCGAGGTTCGCCGACCCCTGACCGCCGACCAGATCAATATAACTGCGGCCAGTTTCATCAAACAGCCGTGCGCCTTCACCCCGCACCACCTGCAAATCGCGCTTCATATACGTCCCGCTGCTGTGACGTTCTTCGACTTCATTCCAATTCGTTACCGTATCGAGCATCGCCCGTAACTCCTCAAAACTATTCAACCGCAGAGACATGGAAGATTTATTCACCACAGAGATCAAATCTGGGCACTCTTGTCGACTTGACGATTTAATCTGTATTCTCTCTTTTAGCGTTCTCAGCGTCTCTGCGGTTCAAATTCTTCATTGGTGATCTGTGTCCCGCCGCCCGCCAGCGCCGCGTCTAACGGGTTTTCGCCCTGTGACGCTGCGAGGATGGTTCGCCCAACCTGTGCTACCTGTGCGGCCATCAGCTTCTTCTTCATGCGCCCACCCGCCAATGACTCGTAGCGGTCGTACTCGCTCAACGGGAAGCCGGTCACCAGCGAACCCGCGTCGTTGATGTCGCGCATCAGCCCCGGCACGTTGCTTAGGATAACCAGCGCATCCGCCTCAATCGCGTGGGCAATATTCGCCGCCACCAGATCGCCGTCCACGTTCAGCCGTTCGAACTCGTCACCCATCGCCAGCGGCGCGACCACCGGCGTAATACCCGCGTCCAGCAGCATCCGCAGCACTTGGCTGTTGACCCCGCTGATCGTACCCGTATGATCATCGCGCACGATGATTTGCCGCCCGTCACGGATGGCGCGAATCGCCGTTTTGCGGTGTGCGCGGATAATGTTCGGGCCGCCGAGGCCAACCGCGTTCACGCCGTAGCTCGCCAACTGCGCCGTCATGAGCTGGTTCAACCCGCCGACTGCCTGCCCGAAAATCTCAATCGTCCGCGCATCGGTGTAGCGGCTGCTGTGCCCGCCCTGCGTCGTCAGCGTTTGCGCCGGATAACCGACTTGTTCGCCGAGCAGGTTCGCCGCCTCGCTGACACCGTGTACCAGCACCCACTGTTCTCCTGCCAAGATCCGCGCCGCTAAGTTTTTCAACGTCGCTGTGTGGTCATTCCCCGCGCCACCACCGAGTTTTAATACGTGTATTGCCATCGTCTTCTTTTCTTCCTCTGTGTCTCTGTGGTTAATCGTCTTACGGGTAAATCCCGCCAAAGGTCAGCGCCGTTGTTTCCTCGACTCCGCACATCAGGTTCATACACTGTACTGCCGTACCCGCTGCCCCTTTACCGAGGTTATCAATCGCGCACAGCAGCACCGTGCGTCCGGTCGCGGGGTCGTATTCCCAACCCACGTCGGCGTAATTCGTGCCGGAGAGCAAACGCGGTTCGGGGTGACGGTGCATCCCCGTTTTCTCATGCACGATGCGCACGAACGGCTGCCCGCTCCATGTCTGCCGGTATGGCCCCCAGAAGTCCTTGTCGGCTAAACCGGCTGGCAGCGTTAAATGCACCGCTGCCGAAACACCGCGCACCAATTCCACGCTGGTGATCGCTAACCGCACGTCAAAGTCGCCGCACTGTGCCAGTGACTGCTTGACCTCATACTCATGGCGGTGTCCGGTGAGCGCGAACGGGCGCACGATGCCCACCCGCGCCGGATGGTGACTGCTGTCACTTGGCTCACGTCCGGCTTCGCTGCTGCCGACTTTCGCGTCCACGATAATCGGCTGGTTCGCCGTCACAACACCGGCTTTCACCAGCGCCCACAGTGCCAGTGTGGAAGCGGTCGCGTTGCAACCCACGCCGCTGGCATAATCTGCACCTTTCAGGTTCTCGCGGAACAACTCCGGTAGGCCGTAGACGAACTTGCCCAGCCATTCCGGTGCGGCATGGTCATGCCCGTAAACCGTCTTATAGAGTTCTGCGTCATTCAGCCGGAAGTCGGCGCTTAGGTCGATGATTTTGCTGCCCAGCGCCGTATAGCGCCCAATGTGCTTCTGCGCCTCGCCGTGGGGCAGGGCGAGGAACAGCACATCACAGGGTTGTAGCGCGTCCCGCCCGATGAAGCGCAGTTGAGTTTTCCCGCGCAGGTGCGGATGCACTTGATAGAAAAATTTGCCGATGTTGCTCTCGGAGGTGGCTTGTGTCACCTCCACTTCAGGATGCGCCAGCAGCAGCCGCAGCAGTTCGCCGCCCGTGTACCCGCTTCCCCCAACAATCCCAACTTGGATCATGCTGTTACACCTGCTGTACTTAGGGCATAGCTCACCACTTCCGCCGCGATGTCCACGCCAGTCGGGGCGCTGCTGTTGCGGAATTCCATCGTGTGGTTGATCTCGTTCACGCTCAGGCCGCGTTCGGGGTCTTCAAACACATCCACCGCCACGATACCGCCGCCCACCGCTTGCGCCGCTTTCACGCACAGGGCATCCAGTTCCGGCGTAACCGGGCAGTTCGACGCTTTGCCGCCGCGTGCCGTGTTGGTGATCCAGTGCGGCGAGTCGCGGTAGATCGCGCAGATGGTGCGGTCGCCCACCACGAACGCCCGAATATCGCGCCCCGGCTTATTGACGTACTCTTGCACGTAGTAAATGTGGTGCTGGTAATCACCCAGCGTTTGGCGGTGTTCGATAATAGCCTCTGCCGCATCCGCGTCTTTGACCTTTGCCAAAAGCCGTCCCCATGAACCGGTTACGGGTTTCAGCACCGCCGGATAACCGAGGTCTTCAATCGCTTTTAAAGTTGTGTCGGGGTCGAAGGCGGTGCGGGCAGTGGGTTGGGGTACGCCCGCTTTAGCGAGGGCGATGGTGGTCAAGAATTTATCGGCGCAGGTGGCGGCGGTTTCGTAGCGGTTGATGGCGTTGAGTCCCCAACTGCCGAGCATCGCCAGCATGTATAACCCGCGCGAAGTGCTGACGCTCCGTTCCATAATCAGGTCGTAAGCGTTCCACGGTACGCCAGAGGGTGTAAGCTGCTCCGGCCCCGCCGTGATTTCAAGGTTGATCTCACGGTCGGAAATAATATCCGGCTCGACTCCCCGCGCCTGGAACGCGGAGATGAGCAGCTTTTCTTCGGGTCTGATGTGCGAAATGATAATGCCGACGCGCATCTTATTCGCCCCAGTCTTCTTCGACTTCCGGCGCGAGTTCAACCGCTACCGGATCAAGGCTGACGATTTCGAGTTCCGTGCCGCAGTCCTGGCAGGGGAACAGTTCATGTTTCATGGCGTTGGCGGGAACCAGCAGGTCGGCTCCACAGGTCGGGCAGGTGGGTGCGGTCATGTTCTTCTACTCCTATAGGTTGAATTTAGTGTCCCGTTGTCATTCACCAATGGTCTCGGCTGATGCTCAACAACCGGCTGCCAAACTTCTCTGTCTTTTCTCTGTGCCTCTGTGGTTAAATGTCTTTGTCTTTCTCCGTATTTCTCTGCGTCCTCCGCGTCTCTGCGGTTCAATCTTGTTTTGTGTATTGGACTGATGACTGGCGACTATTGACTGGTGACTGAACAAAAAACCGCCATCCAGCGTGGGTCTGGATGGCGGCTCGTCACATCGTTCGTGGCGCAGCGAGGCTATCCAGACCTCTGGTTGGGCTTCTTGTCCTGCTTCTTCTGCTTGCTCTCGAACGCTTTCATGACTTTTCTCTCGTTATAGCTAGACTTTGACAACAAAAAACCCGCCTGTCCGGGCGGGTTCGTTCGCGTTGTTGATGCTCTCGAAACCAAAAATCCCGGACTTAGATCGGGCTGCGCTTCTTGGACTTCTTGGAGAGCGATAAAGGGTACATGGTGATTCCTTCTTCACAGAACACGAACTAATGTATCCCACCGGGAAGGGGATTTCAATGTGCAGCTTGCACAAAGTTTGTCGGTAAAGCATACAGATGGTTAGAGAGAAGGAGCGAGATGGTGCTGTGCTATACTCGTTAGAAGTCGTTTGAAAAGGGTTCATCGGACGCGATGTATCGCGTCCCTACAAGAAATTCGCCTCTCAAACGCGCGTTTTTGTAGGGACAGCAGACTGGCTGTCCGGTATTTCAGAACTTCTCAAATGGCTTCTTACCTTTATGCTTACCGCTCGCTTTAGGATACTCTCATGCCGCGTGGTTCGCTCCTGCCTGTCAATCGCCGATGGTGGTTTTGCCTGCTGGTTATCGTCCTGCTCGCTGGCGGATTGTATTTCACCGGCTACCGCGTCAGTTTGCCGTATGTCGATCATCCCGATGAACCCTCGTTCAACCTCGCCGCGCAGATGATTATCGACAGCGGCACAGCCAAACCGATGGGCTACAACGCCTATCCCCCCGGCATCATCAGCCTGAACTATCTGGTGCTGAAAGCCTTCAATGAAACCGTTCGCCGCCCCGCCTCGGACTTCATTCCGGTCGTTCGCCTCATCACTGTCACGGCGGCGTTGTTCACGGTTGTTATAGTTGCCCTCTTGGGCGTTGAACTGGCGGGCGAGTTCGCGGGGTTATTGGCGGCGCTCATTTGGGCGGTCAATCCGATCTGGAACGCCAGCGTCCGCTTCGCCACGGCTGACCCTTATGTCACCTTTTTTGCGCTGCTTGCGTTGTGGCTAGTTTGCGTGGGGACGAACCGTAACCGCGACTCTTTGAACACCGCCGCCAGCTATGCGCTCATGCTGGCAATTGCTTTCAAAACACAGGCCATCTTCCTCATGCCGTTGATCTTCTGCTTGCCCCTTATCCGCTGGTGGGCAGGGGATAGCGTTCAGCGGCGGGCGGTTATTCGCGCGGCACTGTGGAACGCCCTTCGTTGGGGCATCTTCTTGTTCTGGCTGCTGGCGCTTTACCCGACTTTAGATGCTACCAAGATCGTCCAATGGGTTGCCCCCACCGATAAGCTGGCGTTCCCTGCGCCGCAGTTACTCGCCACCCACCTCGACATCACACTAATAGCGACACGTCCGCTGCTCGCGTGGGTGGTTATCATCATCGTGTTCGCCGTGGCTCTATGGCAGAGTGAGAAGCTGCTGTCCCGCGTCACGTTAATGGCTGTTGTTGCGGCGCTGGTTCTGTTCTTGTTTGGCATCAGTCTGTTCGGCTTGCAATCCACCCGCCAGATGTACTTCCTGCTCGCTCTCGGCGACCTGCTCGCTGGCGCGGCGTTAGCCCTTGTTGTGGCTTGGCTGGTCAAATGGCTATCATCTCGCCGACCGCTGCCGACATATACCCCTAAGTTAGCCTACGCTGCCGTTAGCGTCTATACCCTCGTCGCCATTGCCCCTGCTGCGTCTGCTTCCCTCAGTTCCACGTTGGATGCGTTGAAGCCTGATCGCCGCAACGACCTCGCTATCTACATGGATACTTCCCTGCCACCCGCGCCGCATATCGCCAGCGCCGAGAACCACAAAACGCTCAACCGTGACTACGGTGGTTATCATGGGCTGAATGATTTTCCGCTGGTCGCGAATGCTAACCTCGCTGATAAAACGCTCGGCGAATGGCGCGTCCAAAATGTGACTTACGCCATCGTTCCGTTCGGTACGCCGGGGCAGGAATACGCCCCCGGCGAACTGCTCTTGCTGAAATCCTACCCGACCGACAGCCGCTTTCGCGGACCCGCCATGAACGTCCTACGCTTGCAGCCGATTCAAACGCTGCTGCCAACCCCATTGTCGCTCGGCACGATCAAGCTGATTGGCTATGATCTGTCATCGTCGGAGGTGACGGCTGGCTCCGATGTCACCATCACTTACTACTGGCAAGCGGATGCACCGACTGATGTGCCGTACCGCGTGTTTACCCACCTATACCCGCTGGATGCGGTTGAAGTGGTCGCCCAGCAGGACGGCTTGCCGCTGGTTGATGACCTCGAACGCCGCCCGACGAGTACATGGGATGACCCCGCCGAGACGCTTATCAGCCGCCCCTTTACCCTGACGATTCCGGCTGAAACGCCAACCGGTCGCTACCGCCTTGCCCTCGGCTTTTACGATCCGGTCGGCAGCCAGCGCCTAACGACTACCGACGGTGAAACGTTTGTCATCGCCACCGAGATTGAAGTGATTACAGTGCAGTAAATACTTATTTAGAGCAGAGACGTAGTGCGCCTCATTCGCGTGATGTACGTCGATGGATGAATATCACTTGCAGGGTAGGGCGCTGTCGAATAGTATCAGGAGAGGATAAAAACTTTTTATAAGGAGTCAAAAATGGTTAAATTAATCGCCTTTTTAAAGCGTAAACCCGGCATGTCGATGGAAGAATTTACGACCCGCTGGGTTGACGAACATACCAAACTTTCCGGTCAACTGCCCAACTGCCGCGGCTACTACATCAACATCGCCACGCCGCAGCAGCCCGACGGTGGCGAAGCCCTGTACGATGGCACCGCCGAATTGTGGTGGGACAGCATCGAGGACATGGAAGCCTCATTTAACACCGAAATCGGCATCCTCGCGGGGCAAGATGGGGATGCCTTCACCACCGTTCGCGCCCACCTGTACACCACCGAACACACCGTCATCCCCTTCAAAGGTCACCCGTAACCAAAATAATAAGGGACGCATCACCTGCGTCCCTTATTCCCAAATCTCGGTATTCCTCTGCGCCTCTGCGGTTCAATTCTGGGTTGTGTTTACTCCGACTTCAACGCCAGCACGGGTGGCATTCGTGCTGCCCGCAGTGCTGGATACAAACCTGCTCCGAGTCCAACTGCCGTCGCCAGTACCAACGCGAAAATCGCCAGTTCCGGTTTAATCACGAAAAGCTGCCCACCAATTTTCGACGTATCGAACGGCAGGAAGTTGGCGATGCTCGGCTGGCTGGGGTCGGGTGATCCAGCTCCCGCGAGTGCAGTGTTAATCAGGTTTTGCAGGAAGTACGACAGCGCCACGCCAGTGATACCACCCGCCAACCCCACCAGACTCGCCTCCGCGAGAAAGATCGTTAGCACATCGCGGTCGGTCGCGCCGATGGCCTTCATCAAGCCGATCTCGCGCGTTCGTTCCAATATCGCCATCGTCATCGTATTGGCGACACCGAAGGCCGCCACCAGCAGCGCGATACCACCCACGCCGCCCAAGATCAAACGCATGGCGCTGAAGAACGAATTAAGTTGATTGATGTATTCGCCCATCCCGCCCGATTGGAAACCCAACTCGCGGATGGCATCCGAAACGGTAGGTACGGTTTCGCGGCTGGTCGCCCGTACGATCACTTGGTCATATGCGAACGTCTTGAGGTCAATCTCTTGACCGGTGATCCACTGGTTGTAGTTCAGCACATCTTGAATCGGCATCAGCATCGAGTAGCCGAAACGGTCATTCTCAGCCAGCACGCCCATCGGCTTGGGTGCGATGCTGCGCTGCGTCGGGGTCTGCGAGGTATATTGGTACAGCCGCAGCTTAAAGGGTGTGGTAAACAGGTCAACTTGAACGTTTTGTTGGTCGCCCGTTCCCCTAGGGTCGTAGAAGTAATCGCCGACATGCGCCCCTAACAGCACCTGCCCACTTTCCAGCGAATACGTGCCTGTTTGAACGCTCAAACCGATGTAGGGCAGCAGCTTGGGGTCGATGCCTTGGACATTGGCATAGCCGGTAAATTTACCCGCGTTGATCTCACCACTTTGCAGGTTGGTGAGGGGGATGACCGCCGCGACCCCCGGTATCCGCCAGAACTTGTTGACCTCTTCAATCGTCAACTGCTTGATCGTTTCCGGCGTTTCGCTGGGGTCGTTCATCGGTCGGAAGTTGTAATTCGGCATCACATCGAGTTCGAGGAGCTGCGAGTTATTGCCAATGCTGGCTTCCGCCGCCTGCTGCAAACCCGCCGTCAGCGCGATCAGCAGGATTACCGCCGTTGTCCCGACCAGCACGCCGCCAGCCGTCATCGCCAAACGCGCACGCGCACGGTTCAGATTACTCAGTGCCAGCAGCAAGAGTTCGTATAGCATGATGCCATCCTAACCACACTTAACTACCGAGTCCGAGCAAGCCCAGCAGTACCCGCCCGATTAAATCCCGACTGCTAATTTCAGGTTCTTGCTGCCCACCGTTGTCCCCAAAGTCCGGCGGCGGTGTGCCGAAGTCAATCGGCGGTGGGGCGGGCAGCACTTCCACATTGTACGTTTGAACAATCGTTTGCGGGCGGTTCAAGTCGTCCGTGTAATTCAACGTTACCGTGATAAAGGCTTGCCCCTCATTCAAGGTGAGGAAGCTGGCATCCAGCGTCGTCTGGTCGTCGTTCCGTACTGGCCCTAAGTAGGTCGTTTCGCCGCTGCTGATTTCGGCGTTCTCCGCCGTGATGACTGCGTTGGTAAAGTTCACCGCCTTGCGCCCCCGGTTCGCAATTTCGAGCGAGAGGGACAGCATATCACCGGCGTTGACCTGTTCCGGCATCGGGTTCGCTTCTGAGACGCGGATTTGCGGCGGTACAATCACCGGCAAGCTGGCACGTAGGTTGTCCTGCGAGAACGAACCATCCGAACGCTGGTAGCGCAGGGTAATCGGCAGCGGGTAGATGCCGCTTTCGACCGAGCCGCTCACAATGAATGATTGAGTAAGCGTAACGACTTCTTCCTTGTTGGCTGGCACATCCCCGACATTCTGCGTCCCGACCGAGCCAACCGGTGCGAACGTGCTGCTGGGGTTGGTGGTGGTCGATGCGTCTGCGCCGGGGGTCGGGTCAATCCCGCCGCCGCTGGAGTCCACACCGCCGAAGGTGACGATCAGCCCTTTGGCTTGGTCGTTGCCGATGTTCCGCAGGTTCAGCGTCAGCGTGAATTCCTGACCGGGGGTCAGCACGTCAAAACCCGTCTGGAACGAGTCGACGATCATCACCGGGGCAGGTGCATCCACCCGTGCTACGTTCAACGTCATGGCAGCGTTCGGGACGGTCTTGGTTTCGCCCTTCTGAATGTAACTGATGGCGACATTCTGTGACTGCGGGCCTGCTTTTGCAGTACTGCCCACAATCAGCGGCATATCGACACTGGCACTTTGTCCGGCCTCAATGTCGCCCACCGGGAAGCTGTTGCCTTCCGGCCCTGCCAGCAGGATACCATCTGTAGGAATGGAAACGAGTACTTGCGAAGCGGTTTCGTTACCGGTGTTGGTCAGCAAAATGGTGACTGTTACCGGTTCACCGGGGATGACTGGGCTGGGGTCGAACTGGTAACGCGCCAATGTAATCTGTGACGACTGCGCGACAGCGGTCACATTCACCGTCAATGAGCCTTTGCTGGTGTACACGGTTCCGCTAAAGTCGCGGTAGCTCATCGTCAGCCCGACCGTTTGCGGGCCATCCGGTGTGTCCTTCGCCGCCACCACTGCTAACCGCACGCTGAATGCCGCACCAACGGCAAGATCAGGCAGCAAGACGTTAGCTTGGCCGTTGGCAGGTACGAACTTTCCACCGGGGTCAACTGCCACCGAGACACCCTGCGCGGTACGGCTGCCCTGATTAATCACATCGAACGTGAAAGTTGTGGTGTCCCCCGGTTTAATCGTCGCCGGATTAGCCGTAAAGCTGCGGATGAGTAGACTGGGCGCACCGGGAATATCGGTCGGAATCGGTATCGCTGTTGGGATTGGTGGAATATCCGTCGGCGCAGGTGGGTTGGTCGGCGGTATCTCGGTCGGCGGTACAACAATATTCAGCGTAAAAGCTGAATTTGCGCCGCCCTGTGAATCCGTGACGGAGACGATATATTGCCCCGCCGTTAAGTTACCGGGAACAGCCGCGCGAATTTCCGCCGGACTTACAAGCGTTACAGGGAGATCACCCACGCCGACCAGCGCAACTTTAGTCGTCGCACGGAAGTTTGCGCCGCTCACCACCATAATGCTCGTTTGTCCGAGCGTGAGCTGGCTGGGCGAGACATTATTGACGACGATGGGCGGTGGTGGGTCTTGAGCGACTACCCAAGTCACCAGTGTAAACAAGGCCAACAGGGTCATGAGCGCCATGCGCCGTTTGTTCAATTGAAGCGAAAGTTTCACGTTTTTAGTCCACATATTCAGATTCTTCTTCGTCTTCCTCGACCAGCGCTTTTTCCGCCAACCGCCAGCCACTAAACGCGGGAAGCGGTTTGTTTTCGCGGGCCGGGCGCATCGGTTTATCTTCAATAATGTCGCCATCTTTCAGGCTAATCATACGGTCGGCATAACTGGCAACCGTCGGGTCGTGCGTGACCACGATGATCGTTTTGCCCTGCCGCCGGCACAGGAAGCGCAGCATTCGCATCACCGTCTGCCCCGTTTTACTATCCAGCGCACCCGTTGGTTCGTCCGCCATAATGATCGGCGGGTTGTTAAAAAGCGCACGGGCAATCGCCACACGCTGCTGCTGCCCACCGGAAAGCTGGTTCGGGCGATGGTCGATACGTTCTTCCATGCCCAACGCTGTTAAAATCTTTAAAGCGCGGCTTTCGCGATACTCCCGGTCACTGCCTGCGAACACTCCCGGCAGCGCCACATTTTCCAGCGCCGTTAAAGTCGGTACGAGGTGAAACGCCTGAAAGATAAACCCGATAGTTTCGCGGCGGAACGTTGCCAGTTCCTCACCGTTCATCAAATCCAGCGCGTTCCCCGCGACCGCGATTTCACCCTCCGAAGGACGGTCTAGGCCGCCCAGCATATACAACAATGTACTCTTGCCAGAGCCGCTCGGCCCCATGATCGCGATAAACTGACCTGCTGGAATATCAAGGTCAACACCTTTGAGTGCATGTACCCATTGGTCGCCCAACTGGAAGTCTTTGCGTAAGCCGCGTACTTCGACCATCGGTTCGGGGTTGGTCAGCTTTCCCTGTTCATGCGTTGGTGTAATTGCCATAGCGTTTACTCGGTTACTACTTAGTCATCGTCAGCCGTTTGCCGGTGTCGGTGTTGCAAAACGAGAGGTTGTATTCCCCTCACTGCTTTCGAGTGTGGGTTCAACGGTTGCACCCGTGATCGCATCTTTCTCATCCGAACGGTCATCACTTTCAACTGTCGAAATGACTCCGCTCTCCTCAGTTAAGGGCAGGGGCGTAGCGAAGATCGGGTTCTGGTTGATCGCGTTATCCGTAGCGAACGCATTGAAATCACCTGAGAATTCATCTGTCGGTAAGCCTTCGCCTTCCACCCCGCCCGATACATCATCCGTTGCAGGTGTGATTTCACCTTCAAACAGACCGGTATCTTCGGTGGGCGATGCGAACGGGTCTTCCGGCAAGACAATCGGCTCCGGTAAGCCTTCAACTGGCAGTTCTGGCGCTTTAATCGTTCCGGTGACGACTGGAACCATCACCACCACTAGCACCCAGATGACCACCACCAGCAGCGACGACCACACCTTACCATTCAAGGCTTGCCGTGCGCCAATGAAGATCAGCACCAGCGACCATACCCAGAAAATCGTCAGGCGTGAAGTCAGCGAGAGCAAAATACTGCGAACGAGTGGCGATAAATCGTTATAGCCTTTCCAGATGTCGAGCAAGCCCGAAACACCGCTTGCCCCAACCACGCCTGTCGCCGCGATGTAAATCACTTGCAAGCCGGCCATCACGCCCAACGGCACGGTTGTCCAGATGGCGATCTGTAAATTTTGCCCGTAGTGGGGTCGCACCCCGTTAAACAACGGCACTTCGCACAGGATCACCGCCAGCACAAACCAGCCAATGAGGATCGTGGTTGCGCTGATGAGTGCTGTCACCCATGTCGATGACACATCCGCGCCCGAACCGGTCGAACCGCCGTCTGTTGGCGCACCAAAATCAGAGGGCAGCCCCCCCGGTAATCCGCCGGGTTGTGCCGAGAACCCCCCCGGCCCGCTGGAAAAATCGCTGCTTGGGAACTCGCTGCCTTGCGAGAAGCCGGGATCAACGGTTGCGCCGCCACCGCTGGCAACGGCATCTTGGCGAACGGCGGCAAAACCGTTTAGCGCCAATATCAACACCGCCACCCAGAACCACTGGCGCGAACTGCTCGGTGCTTGGGGCAAGGCGAGGAAGAACGTATTTGGTTGCAGCGCCACGTTCCACACTTGCCCCCAAAGGCTGCGTGGTCGTGCCTGCCGGATGATTTGAACGTCACGGTTACGTACAGGTTGGATTTGTCGATTGCTCATAACGGTGCAGATACTTCCCGTTTTGGTGTCTGAAACAAGAGGTTAAATGGGGAACTTTATACAAACCTCATCCTCATAAGACGAAATAAGTAGGATTAAAGTTCCAGCTTCTTATTATGTTGTTCTCGTGAATTGCTGTCAACAACGGCTAACCGCCGATTGGCGAACGTATTAAACACGTTTCACATGAACTGCACATTAGGGTAGCCGATGATTCATGCAAAAACAAACAATCGTTAGGCTTAGAACTTTTGTGCTTGACAAATGATAAAAAATATTTGTACAATGCGCTTATCTGTTTTTGCAGCCGTAAATTGCGATCTTTATCGGCCTAATGTGGATACCTGACCAATGATGCAAGATGTCTTTTATATCGAAGCGGTCGAACAAGCCGCCGCGCTGCTCCATCCCACCCGCATCGAACTCCTCAAGCGCATGGCGACACCGCGCTCGTGTCCTGACCTCGCCGCCGAATTTGACACCACCCCTCAAAAAATCTACTACCACGTCAAAGCGTTGGAAAAAGCTGACTTGGTGGTGAAGGTTGAAGAACGCAAAGTGCGCGGGGTCAACGAAGGCCAATATCAAGCCCGCGCGAAGTCCTATTGGCTTGCGCCGAGCCTAGTGGGGCAGGTGGGTGGTGAACGGGTCTCCCGCGACCAGAGCAGCCTGCGCTTCCTGTTGAGCCTCACCGAGGAAGTGCAGCGGGACATCGGGCATCTGGGGCAGCGCTCGGAGGTTGGTGAGTCCATCCCTTCGCTGGGGCTTTCCGCGCAAATCTACCTGCCGGATGGCGACCGCCGCGCCGATTTCCTCCGTGATGTGCAAACGCTCTTTCAGGATTTAGCCACAAGGTACGGCCTCCCACCGGATGAGGTGGGGAGTGATCTCGTCAGCAAAATGTTCCGCCTCATATTGGCTTGCTACCCTGCGATGGATGAAACCGACCGTTAGCTTTACTTTGGAGGATAGGTTATGCCCGAACCGTTACATATTCAGATTGCGCTCAATGCACCCCCTGAACACATTTTCCGCGCCCTAACCGATGAGCTTCCGGCTTGGTTTGCCGAGTTCGCCGATGTCAGCTTGGCTGACCAGCACTACGACTTCTGGGGACGTTTCACCCCCGGTACACCGGATCGTGAGGCGGGTAAACATCCGCTGTCCGATGTGCAGGTGGGGCAGAGCTACCGCTACGACTGGACGCTCAACAACGAACCCACGCAGGTTCGCGTCCAATTACTGCCGCAAAATGAGCGCACGTTGGTGGTTATCCAACACGTCGAGATGAACCCCGAACACGCCATCGGCACGAATACCAACGAGGATTTTTGGTTTCTCTCGCTCGAAAATCTGCGCCGCCACCTCGATGGCAAGCCGCCCGTTCGCTGTGACTTCTCGACCTTGCCCTCTACAGGTGATGTTCACCATACGGTTGAGGTGGATGCCGCGCCGGATGTGGTTTTTGAAGCGCTCATTAAACCGGAACAGCTCAACCGTTGGATCACCAGCAACGCCAAAATCGAGCCGCACGTGGGGGGTGCGTTCGATCTGGGTTGGTCAGGTGTCGCCCCGCTGAAAATTCTTGAACTCGTCCCCAATGAGAAAATCGCCTATCAGTGGGAAGAAGCTGCTGATGCCCCCGCGACTGTCGTGACGTGGACGTTGGAAGGCAGCGGCGGCAAAACACGGGTCACGCTCGTCCACAGCGGCTTCGCGCCAGATACCCCCACGGGTGGCATCCAATCCGGTTGGCTGAACTTCGCCAGTTGGTTGAAGTCGCTATCAGAGTACGGCGCGGACTGGGAACCGGCGATCAAACGCCTCACCCCCGAACTCCAACCCTTTTACCCCGGCATCATGGGAACATCCCAGAGCAAATTAGAAGCCGTTACCTAAGTTCAAAGCGTTCATTCGAAGGAGTTCTCAAAATGACGATGAAGTTTGGTGGTATTCAGTCGACAACCGCCGCGCTGAAGAATGCGCTGGCCGTTCAAGGGACTACGGTCAACGAAGCCATGCTCTTAGGCATCGGCGGCGGGTTAGGAGCAGGGTATATTCTGTGGGAGTTCAAAGCGCACGGTAGCGCCAAAATTGTGATGGGCTTCACCAACCGCTGGAACTACTATGCCGAGCGCCTGACCCTCTTATGTCAACGGGTGGGGGCAAATCCGGTTGTGCAAGAAGTAACCGGTGCGAAAGCGGCTGAGAAAAACCTGAACGATGCCCTCAGCAGGGGTAAACCCTTCCTCGTCTGGGTCGATAAAGCCCATCTGCCGCACCAGCATCTGCCGGAATCGCTGAAAGGCCACATCCCCTATGCGTTGGGTATACATGGCGCGGAGGGCGATAACATTTGTGTCGATGACATGGGCGCGGCACTTTACGCGGTGCCGAGAAGCGATTTCACCGCAGCACGTGGGCGCATCGGCTCGGATAAAAATCGCCTGCTGCTGATCGAAAATCCCGGCAAGATTGATTACGAGCCGCTTATTCAAGCCGGGATTGACGAACATATCGAGCATCTCAGCCGCGACTCGGACTCGTTTTCGCTTCCCGTTTATAAAAAGTGGGCGAAGCTGCTGACCGACACCAAAAACAAAAAGGGCTGGCCGACTGTCTTTAATACCCGCAACGGTTTATATGCCACGCTGCGTTCCGTCTACGAAGGGGTGGTAGTCGATGGAACCGAAGGCAATGGTTTACGGATGCTCTATGCCGACTTCATAACCGAAAGCGCCGACCTGCTTGGCAAGCCAGCTTTGAACGAGGCCGCCGAAGCCTACCGGAAAGCGGGTCAGCTCTGGCGCACGTTTGGCGAGTCTGCCTTGAGTGATAAGGTGTTTGCATCCACCAAGACGCTTATCGACCAGCGTTATGAGGCACTCAAGCACAATCAATCGGATAAGGTGAAGGAAACCGTCGACGCAGTTGAACGGTTAAACGACGAATTCCAGCAGGAATTTCCGTTAGACGATGCCGCCATCAACCGTCTGTACGATCTGATGCAATCTAATCTCATGGCCGTCTACGATGCGGAAGTAGCGGCGCTCGAAACACTAAAGCGGGTCAATTAACCTCAACAGCACCTTCAACAATCTTGAGCGGGGCAGGGCAAACCTGTCCTGCTCAAGAGTGTCACAACCTGATCCAACTCCCCTCAACTTCAAGTGAACGCTTGTTGTTGCTAAGAATTTTGTTACAGAATCTCTGAGTTTTGGCAAAGTGTATACAATCTGTATACAATGTTCAGAGACAGCTATAACAACTCAGGTTACAAGGAGGTGACTTCAGACATACCTACCTATTTTAAATATTGTTCACCGCATTTCTGAAATTAGTTTTTATCTGGAGACAAAATGAATAAGTCCCGTGTTTTTAAGATTTTACCTTTGTTGACCGTCCTCCTTGCAGGCGTGATGAGCTTCGCGCCAGCCCTCGCCCAAGATAACACGCTCGTCTTCTGGGGTGGGTTGATTTTCTCCGAATCCGCGAATAACGCCTTAGTCGCTCGCGCCCAGCAGTGGGGCGAGGAAAACGGTGTCGCTGTTGAAGTCGTCATGATTAACCAGAACGAAACCGTTCAGACCGTATCCGCCGCGATTGAAGCCGGTACGATGCCTGACGTGGTTGATCTGGGTCGCGACTTTATGCTGTTACTAAGCAACCAAGAACAGCTTGTCGCCCTCAACGACCTGTACGCCGAAATTGGTGAAGCCCACGGTGGCTGGTTGGAATCTGCCAACAGCCTCGTGACCAGCGACGATTTTGGCGGCAACGTCTACGGCATTCCCTATGCCACCAACGGGAACGTGCTGTTCCGCCGTAATGACTTGCTTGAACCCGCAGGCTTCCCTGATGCACCTGAAACATGGGAACAGTTAGGCGAGATGGCGCGCGCCATCAATGACCCGCCGAATGTCTATTCCATGTCCTTCGCGCTCTCGAATGTCGGTGACGGCAACTTGACGACGACCATGCTTCAATCGTGGGGCGGTCGTATCGCCAATGACGAAGGAACCGACTGCACCATCGACAGCGAAGAAACACGCGCTTTCCTGACGTGGATCACCACGGCCTACGCCGATGGCTTATTCCCACCGGGCGCGACCACATGGGATGGCGCAGGTGATAACACCGCTTACCAATCCGGTCAGGCAGGCTTCATCGCCAACCCCGGCAGCGTCCGTAACTACCTTGTGGAAAATGACCCCGAACTGGCTGATGCAACCCTTTACTCGGCGCTGCCTGCTGGCCCAGCCATGCGTATTTCGCCAGTAAGCACCGTCGTTCGGTCTATTCCCGCGACAAGCCAGAAGCAGGAATGGGCAGCCGAACTCATCAAGTATCTCGCCGATGATGACTTCACCGCCGAATACTACAGCACTGCGATTTACGGCCCAGCGCTGCAAAATCACGTCGAAGCGCCGATCTTCAGCGAAAGTGCTGTCCACGCTGGCTTGCTCGACCTCGCGCTGAACGGTACACCCGGTGCGTTCCCGGATGTCACCAACGCCGCCTTCGCGGAATATCAGACCAACTTCCTGACCCCGCGTATGGTACAGCGTATCGTGGTCGATGGCCTCAGCATTGATGACGCAGTAGCGGAAACCCAAGCCGCTTGCCAAGACATTTACGACAAGTACAAATAAATAGCGGTGGTTTGTGGGGGTGCGTTTTTATGGCGCACCCTTGCAACCGCCTATCCCGGAGAAAGGCGGCACTTGATGACACAAGAGGCCATCGCAGGATTTCAACCGCGCCGCCCCGCGCGTTTTAATTTCCAACAGTCGGAAAGCATTCTCGGCTACTTAATGGTTTCGCCGCTCGTGATTTGTATCCTGCTGTTGGTGGTCTATCCCTTTATTTTCGCCATCCAAATTAGCTTTACCGACCGCGTTGTCGGCAGCGATGGGCAGTTCATCGGCTTCACCAATTATATCAACCTCACCAAAAAGCCGGACTTTCAAGCGTCGATCCGCAATACCATCGTCATGGTAACCGCCATCCAGACCATCAAGCTCGGCTTGGGGCTGGGTCTCGCCACGCTGCTCAACCAGCAAATTCGCGGGCGGCAGTTCTGGCGCGGCCTCATCTTACTGCCGTGGGCGATGCCCGCCTTCGTGGCCTTTATCACTTGGAAGCTGCTGTATGCGCCGCAGGGTGGGGCGTTCAACTACATCCTCATCAACCTCGGCTTAGTGACCACCCATGTTGACTTCCTGAGTACCAAAGAACTTGCCATGCCCAGCGTGATCGTCGCCAGCGTGTGGCGCGGCTTTCCGTTCTGGGTGATCTCGTTTTTGGCCGCCATGCAAAGCGTCCCCCGCGAACTGTATGAGTCGGCAGCTTTAGACGGCGCGAACGCATGGAAACGCTTCTTGAATGTCACACTCCCCGGCATCCGTCATGTGGTGCTGGTCGTCAGCCTGATCTCCACCATCCAAACGACCAACAGCTTCGAGGCGGTGTGGCTGCTCACCGGCGGCGGGCCGTCGAATGCCACCATGACATTTCCGGTGCTGGCCTATTACGGTCTGCAAAGTCTGCGGATTGGTGAAGCGTCTGCCGTGTCTGTATCCCTGCTGCCCGTGTTCGCTGTGCTGGCACTCATCGTCGCTGTACGCTTGCAGAAGGATGACTGACCATGTTTGATAAACCCGCCGTATGGCAAAAATTCATGTACTACACGCTGCTGCTCGTGGTGGCGATTGTGATCTTGTTTCCGGTCTACTTCATGTTCATGGTCTCCCTGAAGCAGCCGAAAGATATTTACCGTACGCCTTCATTGCTGCCGTTGAACGCATCTCTCAAAAATTACGAAGAACTGATTACCGAAGATAACTTTTTTGTAAATGTCGGGAATAGTTTACTGGTCGCTGGCGCATCGACCTTCGTGTCGGTGTTGTTCAGCAGCATGGCAGCCTATAGTCTGGTGCGGCTCAAATATCTTTACCGCAACTGGATTGGACGGTTGATCTTATTCACCTACCTCACCCCCAGTGGCATGTTGTTCATTCCGCTCTCTGTGATGATCTCGCGCCTACAGCTCGGCAACACACTCCATGGGCTGATCTTTGTCTACCTGACCTTTGCCGCGCCTCTCAGTACGTGGCTGTTGATGGGTTACTTCCGCAGCATCCCGTTTGAACTGGACGAGCAGGCGATGGTGGATGGCGCGACCCGCTTCCAAGCCTTCTACCGGATTGTGCTGCCGCTGACGGGGCCGGGCTTAGTGGCGGTGAGTGTGTTCACCTTCACCGCCGCGTGGAACGAGCTGCTGTACGCGCTCATCTTCATCACGTCACCCAGTCTGCAAACCGTTCCGGTTGCCATCAGCAGGCTCATTACGGGGGATGTCTTCCGCTGGGGGTTGATTATGGCGGCTTCGATGTTCGCCGCGCTGCCCGTCATGCTGCTTTACTATCTCGCCCAGCGCTTTGTCGTGCAGGGCTTGGCTGCGGGTGCGGTGAAAGGCTAGTACGCTCATAACTTGGCGACTTGGCGGTTAACTTTTTGCTTTCAATTTTCGACAGTTTATTTGTATCGCAAAATTGTATTTTTTGTTCAGTTTAAGGAGCTAGTATGACCGAACGGATGCGCGTGGCGCTGGGGCAGTTCAACGAAATGACCCACGAGCGCCTCACCTTTGCCAAACAAATTGGGGTCAGCGGTGTACAAATGAATACCCCGCTGCTGCCCGATGAAGACGGCTACTGGAAGTATGAAGATTTGAAACGCATTAAAGACCGCTGCGATAGCTACGGCTTGCGTTTGGAGGCGTTGGAAAACACGCCAAGCCGCTTCTACAACAAAGCCATGCTTGGCCTGCCGGGGCGTGACGAGCAGATCGAGAACTATCAAAAGACGCTGCGGAATATGGGCAAGGCTGGTATTCCCATGCTCGGCTATAACTGGATGCCCAACGGGGTTTGGCGCACGCCGCATAAAAAGGGGCGCGCAGGCGTAACCGTCACCTCCTTTGACAGCGCCGAGATCGACAGCGCGCCGTTGGTGGCAGGGGTGCGAACGCTCGATATCCTCGAAGGCCGCACCATCAGCCACGACGAGATGTGGGAGAATTACCGCTACTTCACGCAGGCCGTTTTGCCAGTCGCCGAAGAAGCGGGTGTCAAAATGGCGATTCACCCCGACGACCCACCCGTGCCGGAACTCGGTGGCGTGGCGCATCTATTTTACAGCTTCGAGAACTACAAAAAGGCGATGGAAGAAGTCGCCCCCAGCCCGAACCACGGCATCGAGTTTTGTATGGGCTGTTTCAGCGAGATGATTAACAATGACGTGATCGGCGCGATCCGCTACTTCGGCGAGCGCGGTAAAATCTTCTACGTGCATATGCGCGATGTGCAGGGCTGCGTTCCGTCGTTTCAGGAGTGCTTCTTAGGCGAAGGCAACTTTGATCCGGTCATGGCGATCAAAGCGCTCAAAGAAACCAATTTTGATGGCTTCATCATCGACGACCATGTGCCGAAAATGATTGACGACACCGATTGGAATCATCGGGGTCACGCCCACGCCACTGCTTACATCCTCGCGCTGGTCGATGCCGTCTACAAACTCTGCTAGTGTGAGATGAATAAAACGGGAGGGAGTGTTATCTCTCCCGTTTGAAGTGCGTGATAGTGGTTACGAAGCACTACCTTCAACCGGAGCCAGATGCATCCACGGTACGGTATAAACCGTGTTGCCTTCACCCGTGACCAGATAAAGCCAGACACCATTCTCCGCGACCGCGTTATAAACGCGAACAAGCGTACCCGGCGGCATACTCTGTACCCACTCGGTAGTCACCAGTTCGGTTTGAAAATCCCCAATCGCGTCGCTGAATGGCCCCTGCTTCGGCATCACATCCGCATCCGGTGGGTTTTCGCCCCGGCTCAAATCATAGATGGAAACCTGCGCTAAATTACCCGCTGTATCCGCGACGGTGAAATAATCAGGTTGGCTGCCAACCGACATGGCTTTGACATAGCTGCCCGCCGGAATTTCGCCGACCGCTTTGTGCAGCATCAGCCATCCCGCATCCAACAAGACAAACGAGCGCGGCAGGCCGTTGGCGGCGTATTCGACCGTGTAAACGCTCCTTGGGCTGGAATACCAACCGACCGCCAAAACCCCGATGAGTAAGGCGATCACAGCCGCCGCAACCTTTAGGCGTGTGCGGGTCATGAACGAGCGTTTCGGTTCATACTCCGGCTTCGGTTTACGCTTGGGTTTTTCGTCCTCAAGCGATTCATAGTCAAGGTTTTCAACTTCCTCGGCTTCTTCAATTAAGCTGCCGAGGGAAACAGCCTCGTCATATTCATCGGGTTGGTAATTTTGTTTACGATTAAGGGATGCCATATATGCTCCTTTCCTCATAACCCTATACTGATTTCGAGTTGGAAAAGTTGCACACGTAGGAGAAGATGGGGTACGCATAGAAATAAAAAGGGCGATACCGGATGGCATCGCCCTTGAATCGTGGTGTGCGTGAATTAGTTCTTGCTAGCCTTGACCGGGATCTGGCGCGGCTGTGCGGCAGGGGTCTTGGGCAGCGTCAGCTTCAGCAAGCCGTTCTCAAACGCGGCTTCGATCTTGTCACTGTCCACCGGGGCGCTCACGCGGACGGTTCGGCTGAACTTGCCGGTCGCACGTTCCTGAGCCAGTGTGCGAACGTTGTCCTTCTCTTCAAAAACAGGGGCTGCGACTTCACCGCTGATCGTTAGCACATCGTCTTCCATGCTCACATTAATGTTTTCCGGGTGAACACCGGGCAGGGCAGTGTAAATCACATAACCGCTGTCAGTTTCATAGGCATCCAGCGCCAAATTGTGGGTGGTGTTCAGGCGGCCATTGGCGCGGCCATTCTCCAACCACTGATCCATCACATTCTGCATAGCGGCCATTTCACGAACAGGGTTCCAGCGTACACGGGTAGTCATACTTATATCCTCCACTAGGAAAATTGTGTTTGCTTGTTTTGCTTACGTCAAAAACGATTACGAACAGTAAGATAAACCCTCTGTATCAGAAAAATATCGACGTTACGTAAAAAATATGTAGGAGTCTTTTGTAGTGAAAAATGCAGCCTCGACGGATGAGAATATGCTAAATTACATAGACAAAAACTATTCAAAATATTGACATAGCGAGAAAACCGTCATTTAATGGGAGTACTGAAGCATTACGTGGTAGACGCATGACAACAACCACTTCAAAACGTCTTATTGTAATTGGGGCTGGTATCGGTGGGTTAAGCGCTGCTGTGCTTCTAGCGCAGGCGGGTTATCGTGTAACTGTTGTAGAAGCGCAAACCTATCCGGGTGGTTGTGCCAGTACGTTCTCTCACAAAGGCTATCAGTTTGATTCCGGCGCGACGGTGGTCGGTGGCTTTCAAGAAGGCGGGCCGCACCGCCTGATCGCCGATCAATTGGGGCTGGAATGGCCGGTTCAACGTTACGAACCGGCGTGGGTGACACATCTCCCCACCGCCAGCATCGCGTTAACGGCTGATAATGCCGATGTACTGCGCGTGTTTCCCCAAAGCGAACGCTTTTGGAAGCACCAATCCAGAGTAGCCGATTTAGGCTGGCGGCTTTCGGCACGCGGTTTACCGTGGCCGCCGACCAGTTTAACGGAGTTCTTGCAGCTAGCCCGTGCTGGGGTATCCACCTTCCCAAATGATTTGCTCCTCCTCCCCCTAGCACTTCAAAAGACCGACCAGTGGATCAATCAGCATGGGCTAGGGCAAGACAAGGCGTTTGTTCGCTTTATCGACGCGCAGCTTCTCATTTCCTCTCAAACCACATCGCAGTACGCCAACGCCCTCTACAGCGGCACTGCGCTCGACCTCGCGCGGCAGGGTGTTTACCACGTTCGCGGCGGCATCGGCGGTATTGCTGAGACATTGGTCGGTAAACTACGTGCGTTCGGCGGCGAGGTTCTCTATCGCCATCATGTGACCCGTATCACGGTCGAGCAGGGTAGCGCAGTAGGTGTATTCTATAAAACCAACCGGCACGCCAAAAGTGAATCGTTCCTGCCTGCGGATGTCGTCATCGGCAATCTGACCCCGTGGTCGCTGGATGAACTGCTGGGTAGCGAAAGCCCCGCGCGGCTCCGGCGTGAAGTCGCGGAGCGCAAACTCGGTTGGGGTGCATTTGTGCTGCACCTCGGCCTAGCGGCGGATAAACTGCCAAAGGGTTTGCCTGACCATCACCAGTTCATCGCTGACCTCGAAGGCCCGCTTGGTGAAACCCGCAGCATCTTCCTATCCATGTCGCCGGAATGGGACATGAGCCGAGCGCCCGCCGGACACCGCGCCGTGACCGTGACTACCCATACGCATGTGCAGCCGTGGTGGGATTTACTGGCGCAAGATGAACAGGCTTACCATGACCGCAAACAAGTCTATGCTCAGAAGATGCTCACCCAGATTGATAAAGTCATCCCCAACTTTAGCAGCGCCGTTCGGCTATCCTTACCCGGCAGTCCGGTGACCTACCAGTTCTATACCGGACGGCACATGGGGCAGGTGGGCGGCTTTGCCCAAACCTCGCTGTTTGCTGCTCGCGGCCCCCGTACCGGCATCCCCAACCTGCGCTTGGTCGGCGACTCGATCTTCCCCGGCCAATCGACCGCTGGCGTAACTCTCGGTGCCATCCGTGTTGCTAAAGATATTATGCGTTCTTTCCCGCTGACCACCCATCGAACCAGTTCCCAAGCACCCCTCACCTCTACCCGCCGTTAATAAATCTCCCTACCTCCACAAAACCCCAACAAACTGTTTTATAACCCTCTGCCAACCTATTTAACAATCCTGCTCCCTCAAAATGGTTGGTGAACTCACCCCTTAAAAGAGACCAAATGTTCACCCTAAACCCCTCGAAATATGCTACGCTGTATTCACCTTTGTGCCACTGTGTCTCGGAGTCTTTGTGTTAAATCCTTTTGGTTCTTTCTCTGAATTTTCTTGGCGATTTGCCTTAGATTGTGCTTTGCGTCTTTGCCACCTTGCGCCTTTGCGTTTTGTTATTCTCTCTGTATTTTCTCAGTGTCGCTGCGGTTTATCTGTATTGCATTTGCTTTTGCATTCTCGGCGGCCTACTCCCTTGCATCTGCCGAAATGCGTTCAGCGGCGGATTGCTCCCTCACTCCTGCTGCACTTGTGTCATTTCAGCGCCGCGCTCCCTCACTCTTGCCGCCACAAAATGACGATTCAGCGGCTGCACGCGAGCATCCCGCCCGACAATTCGGCGTTAAATGGGCGTATAATTGTGCAAATTTTGCAAATTGTGAATCAAAAAGAGGCGCACGTGCGCCTCTTAGAGCCTGTTTAAAAGATTGAGGTAAGGCACCTTTGCTAATGACCACAAACAACATTTTTCGTAGGGACGAGATACATCTCGTCCGCGCTACCAACCTCATTAATCGACTTGTAGTGTAGGGGAGCACCTATAGCTGCTCCCTTGTTTTCTCCATGTATTAGCTTATTAAACATTCTCCTAGTCCGTGATCGTTTTCTTACCCCTTCACCGAGCCAGCCATCAACCCGCGCACGAAGTAACGCTGAAGGGCGAAGAACACGGCTAACGGGATAATCATCGACACGAAACCGGCTGCTGTCAACAAGAACCAATCTTGCCCGCGTGAGCCAACAAGGTCAGCGATACGCATCGTTAACACCTTGTTCTGCCCGTTACCAAAACCGATGAAAATCAGCGACACCAGATAATCGTTCCACACCCACAGGAATTGGAAGATCGCGAACGAAGCCAGCGCCGGAACCGAGAGCGGCAGCACCAACCGGGTGAACATCGTGAAGTGCGACGCGCCGTCGATGAACGCCGACTCCAGAATATCCTTCGGCAGTTGGCTGATGTAGTTGTAAAGCAAGTAGCACGCCAGCGGTAAACCGAAACCCGTATGCGCTAGCCAGATGCCGAGGAAAGTCCCATTCAGTCCGAGGCTGACGTAATCACGCAAGATCGGAACCAGCGCGATTTGGAGGGGGACGACCAGCAGCGCCACGATCATAATAAACAACCACCGCCGACCGGGGAACTTCATCCACGCGAAACCGTAAGCCGCGAACGCCGCGATCAAAATAGGGATAATCGTCGAAGGAATCGCGACCGTGAGCGAGTTCAAGAAAGCGTTGACGAGATTCTCGCCCTGTTGTGTCGTAACTGTTCCATCAGGGTTTTGAATGGTAAGCGTCTTGCCTTCCAGAACTTGGCTGTAATTATCGAGCGTGAAATTGGTATCTGCTATGATCTGCGGCTTTGAAATGACCAGTTTCCCGACCCGTACTGTTCCTTCCC
Source organism: Chloroflexota bacterium (assembly GCA_020161935.1). Taxonomy (GTDB): domain Bacteria; phylum Chloroflexota; class Anaerolineae; order Aggregatilineales; family Phototrophicaceae; genus CFX2. The sequence continues at coordinate 55,939 of JAIUNI010000006.1, read as the reverse complement.
AAATGAGGGTACTTCCATCAGGCATAGCGACACCTGCCTTCCACTCTTGGAAAGACTTGGTTATGCCATCAATCGTGATCGGTTGGTCAGAGGCTTGTCCGGTAGGAATAGGTCGTTCTTCAACCGTTACGTTAGCTTGATGCGGAAAAATCGTCCACCAACCGGATGTCCGAATGGCATCGCGGTTACGAATAGACGAGATCAGTAAACCAGCAATCGGGATTGTCCAAATGATGACAATGAACAGCAGGATTCCATTAACGAGAAGGGTCGCGCGATTTTTAGTGATTCTCATGTTAAATAATCTTTCTCTTTAGAACGTTTCGCGCTTGCTGAATTCACGCAGGTTGTAAATGATGACCGGGGTCACAGCGATCAACAGCACAATCGCAATTGCTGACCCGTAACCTTGATTGCCCGCTGTGAACATCTCTTTGTAAAAACGAACACCGATGACTTCCGTACCAAACTGTCCACCCGTCATCACCATTACGATGTCGAACACCTTCAGCGTAAAAATAATCGTGGTGGTCGTAACCGTAATCAGGGTTCCCATAATGCTGGGAATCATGATACGAAAGAAGATCGTTATCTCATTCGCACCATCTACTCGCGCCGCCTCTAGCAGGTCTTCGGGAATACCCTTGATCGCAGCCGAAATCAAAACCATCGCGAAGCCCGTTTGTAACCACACCATTACGATAATCAGGAATAGGTTATTGTAGGGTTGAACCTGTCGCAGCCAGTCTTGCGGCTGCCCTCCCAGACCTGTGACCACAGAGTTCAACAAGCCAATGTCCGGGTTTACATCAAATACAAATTTCCAGATCACACCCGCCCCAACCATTGAAATTGCCATGGGCATGAATATAGCGGACTTCGCAATCCGTTCGAAGCTGCTGCGATCCGCTAAAATGGCGATGAGCAAGCCCAAACCGACGGTAAGCGAGGTTCCCACGACCAACCAGACGATATTATTGAGCAGCGCTTCTCGCATGATACGGCTGTCAATAATCGCCCGATAATTATCAAGGCCGGCAAAGGTTGTTACGCCACCTTGCGTCGTATATAAGCTGAGAGACAAGGTTCGCAGCGTAGGCGCAGCAAGATACCAGATCAAGAGGAGAATAGCTGGCCCAACAAAAATATAAGGCTGTATCAGCGCAGTCCATTTTGGCGTAAATGACTCAACAAGATAGTTTGCTAACGTGTATAAGGCCGCCACACCGCCTACGCCCCAAATGATAGCGACGAGTGCGATAACTAACCGTGGAGCATCACTATCACGCAAGAAGAGGAAGCCGATTACAAGTAGGATCAGGGTCAATATTAATCCGACGATAGCAACGGCGGCACGCCCAAGCGACATACTGGCAGACCCACCGCCGGTAGCGGAATACGCTGTTGTTTGTTCCATAAAAAACACCTTTAAGTCTAATTTTTATCACGTCTCTAAAAGCAGTTTGGTCGTTGTCCGCTTGGGTTTTGAAGAAAGGCAGGGAAAACCCTGCCTCTCTTAAGATCAATATGTTACGAATACCGACGCGATATGGCGACTACTTAGGCCAAGCTGCATCGATTTCCGCGAGTACGGTGTCAAGGTCGGCGGTGCCGCTAACCCAGTCAGTCATACCCTTCCAGAACGAGCCTGAACCCACTGCACCGGGTTGCAAGTCTGAACCGTCAAAGCGGACGCTGCTGGCTTCGGCAATGAGGGTCGCAATCTTGCGTTCGATTTCGTTGGTGTACCATTCGGGCTGCACATCGTTGTGAGGAGCCAATGTACCACCGGCTTGCAGCCACGCCTTGACCGATTCGCCACGGCTGAAGAAGTCCAGCACGGCGCGGGTTTCGGGGCGGTCGTTGAACATCGCATAGATGTCGCCAGCGACTTCGAACGGCTTGCCGTATTCAGGATCAATCGGTGGCAGATAGAAGAAGTCGTAGTCGGCGGGTGTCACCGTCTCCGGGAAGAAGCTGGTGATGAAGTTACCCTGCTTGTGCATGTAGCACTTCGGCGGGTTGTCGAACATCGGGCCGGGGGCATCACCAAAGGACGTACCGGCAATCGCTTCGCGACCACCATAGACATAACCTTCTTTGAACCAAATCGAGGCCAAAACTTCGGCAGCATTCTTCACTTCGGGCGAGGTGAAGGGCAGCCGGTTGGCAGGATCAGCCGGGAACGACCAGTTGTCGTAGTTTTCCAACGAGGTGGTACGCAGCATGATGGTTTCGATCCAGTCCGTTGCGGCCCAACCGGTTGCGGCACCGGATTCCATACCGACGCACCACGGTGAAGCACCGTCAGCGACGATTTGGTCAGACAAAGCGATCAGTTCATCCCATGTGGTTGGGATAGCATAACCGGCAGCATCCCATGCAGCCTTCGGATACCAGACCAAGTCTTTACCGTTGTTACGGTTCCACACACCAGCGGTAATGTCGCCATCCGGACCGGGCATCTTTGCCATGTCCAGCCAGCTTTCTTTGTAGTTCTTGGCAAGCCAGTCCGCATTTAAGAAGGTGCTGGCATCAACGACCTTGCCTTGTTGAACGAAGTCCTTCAGCAAACCGGGCTGCGGGAAATCGACAATATCGGGAGCAGCATCAGCGTCGACCGAGGCGCGGATCGCGGCTTCAAATTCCTTTGAGCCAGTGTACTGAATGTCAATGCCTGTCCAGCCTTCAAACTCGGCAATGGCGGCGTTGAACTTGGCTTCATCCGCGTCGACGAAGGGCCCCGCCATCGTGACGACGGTTCCAGCTAACTCACCCTTGCAGGCCGATTCGAGTTCAGCGCTCCAGAGAGTCCACAGTCCCTCGGGACAACCGGGGGGTGCATCTTGTGCCATCACGCTGGTGCCGAGGGACAGCACGAGCGCGAGGCACATAACGATACTAAACTTCTTCATAATCTTAAGTACTCCTCTATACCTATACTTTAATTGCGACTAGCGGCATTTACAGTCATACGGCGAGGCTCGTCCGTCGTTCGCCGCGTAATCACCTCAGGTAATGGCAGCAGGGTAGGCGGTTCCGTCCCGCCTTTCAAGAGTTGCACCACGTAGTCAATCGTGATGCGCCCGCTGAGTTCAAGATGCTGCCGGACAGTGGTGAGTTCGGTGTGGTAGCTCATTTCGAGGTCGTCATACCCGATGACCGAAATGTCTTCCGGCACACGAAACCCCATTTCACGGCAGGCAGAGATACAGCCCAACGCCTGAATATCGGACATCGCAAAGATCGCGGTGGGCGGGGCAGGCTGTGAAAGAATATCACGGCATAAGCGCCGGGCAATCTCATAATCATGCTGTCCGACCGCGAAGTAATTCTTGTTGATCGCGATTCCGTTTTCGTCCAACACCTCGCAGTAACCTTGATAGCGTTCTTGGCTGGTCAAGAAGCCGAATGGGTCGAAGAAATCATCCCCGATATAAGCGATGTCCCTGTGCCCCAACTCGACTAAATGCTGCGTAGCCACCCGCGCACCATAAACGTTACTGCTGCCGATGCACGGCCAGTCTTGGTTCTGCAAATGGTTGATACCTGCGAAGGGTATCTTTGCCCGGTTCAACATCGCTTTTTGCTCATCTGAAAGTTCAAGATCAATGATGACCAATGCTTCAACACTGCCAGTTTGTGCGATGTAAGCCAGTCGTTCGTGGTAGTGGGGTATTGAACTGACGCTGTACAACACCAATTCATATTCATGTTGACTTTCGTTCAGGCCGCTTTGTACACCACGTAAGCGTTCGGCGAAAGAACGGTAGCTAAAAAATGGCTGCGTCACCACGCCAATATTGTGTATACGCTGCTTTCGTGGAAGCTGTCGGGCGAGACTATTAGGACGGAAACCCAGTTCAGCAATCGCTTCAAGCACGCGCTGCCTTGTATTAGCGTTGACGAGCGGACTGTTGTTCAGCACACGGGAAACGGTTCCAATGCCGACACCCGCTCTTTGGGCAACATCACGAATTGTTGGATTAGGCACTATTTTAGATCACGTAATAACTTTATTGGAAACGTTTCCATAATTTGTCGATATTATAAATTTTTTCAATTGTGTTGTCAAGAAAATGATGACAAACGTCTGAATAGGGCAGGGTAGTCGCGAACGAAGCCATAGCTGTCGAAGGTAATGCGTGCGGTGAAATCGGTTTGGGTGAACTGGAACATGCTGCTGGAGTCTGTTTGTTCGACGCAGGTGTACTCCTGCTCGGCGCGCTCGAAGGTCAACTCTGGAATGTGAAAATACACCATAGAAAGCGTGCGCTTTTGTCCCGCTTGCCAAGCCAGCCTTCGGATCGGCAAGGTGTTGGTGAAAGGCGTAGCGGTGATGTCGATGTCGATGCAGCCATCAAGCTGGGGTAGGGGATGTTTGGCATTGTCAAACCAATTTCCCTCGCCGTCAGAGAAAAGCTGAAGTGTCTTTTCTCTATCCAAATCTAGATATACCCGCTTAACTCGATAGCTTGCGTCGCAACCTATATAACCAGTGGTGCAAATTGAAATCGTCATGAGAAAAACGGACAATATAGGTAGTGAAGCCATATTGAAGGTGACTCATGACGACGGAAGCGATTATCATCCATATTTTTTGTGCTGTCGATGATGGATTGGGAAACGTGCCGAAAGAGCGGAATGCGAAATTGTATCCCAGCGAGGTGATCACAATTGGCATCCTGTTCACGTTGAAGGGAGGCTATTTTCGAGCCTTCTATCGCTGGCTGAAACGGGATTGGGATGGATTGTTTGGCGGATTGCCGGATCGGACAGCGCTTCAGCGACAACTGAAGCGGCATGAAACGCGCACCGATCAGTTGTTGGCTGAGGCCAGTTTGTTGAATGTCATGGACAGTTTTCCGATTGAGTTGCTGTTTCCCATCCGTGCAGGGCGCTCGGCACAACAAATCGGTACCAAGAACCGCGATAAAGGGCGCTGGTCGATTGGTTTGAAATTGTGCTGGGTTCTCAACCATATGGGTCAGGTCGTTGGATGGCATTGGTTGCCTATGAATCACAGTGACCAAGACTTTCTGCCCTTGGTCGAGTTGTTGGCTGCCGATGGCTTGGTGCTGACGGATCTGGGTTTTCGTTGTAAGGCGGGTATTCCTGACAATCTGAAATTGTGCCTCAAAGGCACTTGGAATGAGCGTATGATCATTGAAACCACTTTTTCCTTGCTCACGGTTGTCTGTCGTGCCAAGCAAATGTTTCACCGTACCGCCCATCATCTTCAAGCCCGTCTCGCCTACACCGCTGCCATGTTCAACGTCCTGATTGGTCTGGATCGTCAGCTTCATCCTGACGACCCCTTCCGTACCAGTATTGCTGATTTCTCTTTATAATCTGCACCACTGGTTATATAATAGTGAAGGCGAAAAGGGGTATTGTTTTCCATACCGATGACAACACTGTCAATATGCATACCACTATCATGTTCGGTTAGTGTTAAGTGTTCTAAGCCAACGTTGTCGATGCGCTGCCAGACAACCGTTCGAGTCGTAGACAAGGCTGTTTACCTCCCTGCCAGCCAATTCACGATGGTTCCGGCAAGTTCTTCGTGGTCTTTGAATAGGCCGACACCGTGCGTACGCCCTGTGTAAACCAGCAGTTCAATGTGGTCGCCGCCGAGTACTTTCATTTGGGGTACGTCATCTTTGGGGTAGGTGTCACGGTCGGCGTAAACGATCAGCGCCGGAAAACCCGCTTGTACCGCGTCGGTGGTCGATACGCCGAAGTAATTCAACCCCGGTGACAGGGCAACCGCACCCAAGCAGCCGCTAATGGCCGCGCAGCCGTTTAGGGCGAGGTTCGCGCCCATGCTTGACCCGACTGTTTCAACCGACTGCACACCGGGCTGTGCTTTCAACCAATCGGCCCACACGACCGTATCTTGCTGGGCTGTTTTCCAGTTGATCTTGCCCTTGGTTTTGCCGTAGCCGCGCAAATCGACAGCGAGTACTTTGAAGCCAGCATCCAGCAGCGGTTGAACGAGGGGTGTCCAACTGCTGCGGTTGGTATACAGTTCATGCAGCAGGATTACCGCCTTCGCATCACCCTCCGCCGAAAAGTAACTGCCGTAAAGGGTCTTACCATCACTCGCGGTAATTTCCACATCCACCCCGCTAGTAGATAAGGGTACTGCTTCCTGCGCGGCGAGTGGGCTAACGATAAGCAGGAACAGAAAGAGCATGATGAGGCGCATCGGGTTAGGTTTCATCGTCGACCACATTTTCAAAAGAGACTTGTTCATAAACGTCACCGGCTAAAAGGGTACAGCCAATCGAGTTCAATTCGAGGCTGCTGTCAAGCGATTTAATATCCGCCAACAGCCATTGTCCATCAGGCTGGCGAACAAAACGTTCGATTTGGATACGGTTTTGGGCGATCAGAACATATTCTTGTAATGAAGGTATCGTGCGGTAAAGGGTGAATTTATCCCCACGATCATACCCTTCGGTCGAGGGCGACAGCACTTCAATAATCAGTGTCGGGTTTAAAAGGGTATCGTGATAATCGTCATCCGCTAAAACGCTTGCCCCGCACACCACAGTTATATCAGGATAAGCATACTGCCGGCGTGAGATACGAACCCGCATATCACTCGGATACACTTTGCACGGCTTCTTACGCGACTGACCCAATAAGCTGCCCAATGTACTCGCCATGATCAAATTGTGGCGTTCGCTCGCGCCGGTCATCGCTACAATTTCCCCGTCGATCAGCTCATGTTTTTCGCTGCTGGCGCGTTCAAAGGCCAGATATTCTTCCTCAGTAAAGCGCTGCTTTGGTAGGGATGACATACACTGTTCCTCATTTCTATCCCCACCATTATAGCGGTAATAATGAGGTCATGTACGTGGAATAAATAGGTGGTGCGTGTCGGATTGGGTGAAACTATTTATACTTACCCGATGCCTTTTACGCGATTTATTGTAACCACATGGAAAAATTTAACATGACCACCTCACCTGTAATCCACTGGTTCCGCCGTGATTTGCGCTTGCACGATAACCTCGCTTTGTCGGCTGCGGGGGCTTCAGGTTCACCCATACTGCCCGTTTTCATTTTTGATCCCAAAATGATCGAGAGTAAACGGCTTGGGTTGCCACGGCTGGCCTTCATGCTGCAAGCGCTCAAATCGCTGGATGACACACTTCGAAAGAAGGGCAGTCGATTGTGGATGGGTTACGGTGATCCGCGAGAACTGCTGCCTAAACTGGTTAAGGCGAGTGAGGCAAGGGCTGTTTACTACAACCGCGACTACACCCCGTTTGCCTATATGCGCGACCGTGCGTTAGAAGATGTTTTATCCGTACCTACTCATGCCTATGATGACGCGCTGCTGCTGCCACCCGGTTCCGTACTCAAGAAGTCAGGCGACCCTTATACCGTCTTCACACCCTTCAAGCGCGTATGGCTGACCCTACCGATTTCGGAGTCAATTAAGATGCCGGTGAAGGATCAATTCCTCTCTGCTGGTGTCATCGCATCCTATACGGTTGAAACACGAGTGAAAAGCAAGTGGCCGCTGCCTCTGGAACGGGTTCCATCGTTCGATGATCTGGGATTACCGGGCACGATTGAGGTGCCAAAAGCCAGCGAACGGGAAGCGAGCAAGCGGCTGGATCGATTTCTCGAAAAGCGCGTACACCGTTACACCGACGGACGTAACGAGTTAGCGGCTCTTTCCAACGATGACACCGACATCGGGTCGTCGTTTCTGTCGCCTTATCTGCGCTTCGGAATGCTTTCACCGCGTCAAGCCTATTGGGGGATGCAGGCGGCGGCAAAAGAGGCCAAGAAAGAGAAACATCGTGTGTCGGTCGAAACGTGGTTAAGTGAACTGGTGTGGCGCGAATTTTATATGCACATCTTGCATCACTTCCCGTACGTGGCGAAGGGCAGCTTTCGCCAGCAGTACGACAAGCTGGAATGGCGTTACGATGCGGAGGATCTATCGGCGTGGAAAGAAGGGATGACCGGCTTTCCGATCATCGACGCGGCGATGCGCCATCTAAAAACGATGGGGTGGATGCCCAACCGCGCCCGTATGATTGTCGCCAGCTTCTTAACCAAAGACCTGCTGATAGACTGGCGCGAGGGCGAACGGTACTTCATGGATTGGCTGATTGACGGCGACCCCGCAGCGAATAACGGCGGTTGGCAGTGGTCAGCGGGAACCGGAACGGACGCACAGCCGTACTTCCGTATTTTTAACCCAGTATCTCAAGGAGAGAAGTTTGATCCGCAGGGTGCCTATGTCAAACGTTGGCTGCCGGAGTTGGAAACTGTCCCAACAAAATACATTCACGAACCGTGGCGGATGCCCACACCACCAAAAGGCTATCCCGCGCCAATCGTTGAGCGGACGCTGGCGCGGGAACGAACGTTGGCCGCGTTTAAAGCGGTTCGTAAGCAAGCAGCGAGCTAGATTTGACCCGCCGCGCGGCGTGACTGCTGCGTTTCAGCCACGCTGTACGCCTCGTCAAGCGAATTGACGGGATAGAGCGCGTCCCCAAACTCACGGTCAATGGTTCTGAAAATCGAAGCCAGCGACCGTATGAAGGTATTGGTGACCACAATAATCACCCCCCGATTAGCGGGCATGGCTTTAAAAAAGGCATTTCCCGCTTCAAATGGCGAGCCGGATACGGGAATAGAACTATTTTTGAGGTCGAGGATAATATCAGTCGTGTGTTGGACCTGCGCGAGTAGGAAGGCGGTTTGTTCAGTCGCGTCCTTAAATTCGTCCCAATTCCAACGCGGGGGAAATGTCACTAAGAGGATATTTTTACGATTGCCTTTCCAATCAATATCTATGGGCATGATGACACCCCTTAAAAAGCTATAAGTATTTGTCATTATTGTATATGATTCAGCTAAAAAATTAAATGAAGGTGCTGGCGGAAAGGAAGAGTAAACTTACTCTTCCTCTTTTACCCCAACACCCATCGCGTGCAGTGCCAATATCAGATACTCCGCGTGATCCGTTTTGCACAGTTCAAGCTGCTTGGCACATTCCAGCATAATGCTCCGGCTCTCCGGCATGTGCAAATCGGGCGGCAGTTGGTTGATGACGCGCGTCAGTAACAGTGTGCCTTCTTCGTGGTTATTCATGGCGAAGACTTCGGCAGTGGTCGTCATTAACTGGTGCGTTTCAGGGTCTTGTTCTTGCAGTCGCAGCCGCCGCTGGATGACACTCACCATTTGCGAAAGGGCAGTCCCCTTATCGTGGCGCATTTCGCGGATGAGGCGGATGAAATGATGCTCATGACCGATAGTACGCGCCAGTGCGAGCGCGAGTTCCAGTCGTGCGCCTTCGTTACCCGTATGTTCCAAAATTTCGAATATCGTCGGGATGGCTTCAGTTAAACGCAGGTTGCCCAGCGCCGATGAATAGGCAATTCGCAGCCCGCGATCTTCCTCGGTTCGCAGCCGACTCAGCAGCAGTTGCGCCGTTTCATGATCGCCTAATGTACCGAGCGCCCGCGCCGAATGTGCCTGAATGGAACGATAAGGTGAATCCAAACCATGCCGCAGCGAAGGGATGGCTTCTTTATCGCCAATGCGCCCCAATGCCCATGCCGCGATCACACTCAGCGAGAGTTCTGTACCTTCGATAAATTCGCACAGGGCGCGTACCAATCGTGGATCGGAGTCCATATGGGCAATCGAGATGATCGCCTCGAAGCGCACATTGAAACGCGGGTCTTTAAGGGCTTCCAACAGTTCATCGACCGCCAGCGGACTCTTGGTTTTCGCCATGCGCTCAGTAACGGCAACCGTTTCTTTCTCATCACGGGCGCGGTAGTAACGCACTAAGGTTTCCAGCGCGACGACCGGATTGCCGTGAACAAACAAACTCGCGAAGTCGCCAACGCTAACATTACTATCGGCCTGCACGCGGCTGAACAGGTAGACAGCCACAGCCGTCAGCACAAGGCCGAAAACGAACAGCGGGAAGAACGGGTCAATCGTGAAGAACAGGAATTGACCGGAAAGGCCGCGTGTCAAGTCCAGCGCACCACCGCCGCCGAACTGGCTGAGGCCGCCGATGAGGCCAACCGCCGCGTAGTAGACTGCCATATACTCGCCGCGTTTTTCGAGCGGAACGACCTTCACATACAACAGGCGACCGGAACCAATCGCCCACGCGATGTCCGACGCACCGTTGACCAACGCGATGAGGAGCGCGGCAGGCAGACTGAGGGGCGAGTGGCGCGGCATGAGCATCCACGCCAAAGGCAGGAAGATTTTAACGTAGAGGCCGACCATCATAACGGGTTTGCTGCCGTAACGGTCAGCCGCCCAACCAAAGAGATAGGTGGATGATAACCCGCCAACCAACAAGCCGATTTGCAGCAGCACCACCAAGCTGTCCGGCAAGCCAATTTGCTCGGTCATATACAGCGGCAAGAACGAACCCATCGGTGTGACGGCGATAATCAGGACGATTAACCCGGCCATGTAGGTCGTAAAATTTCTATCCTTCAACACATTCAGCATGTGCCTGTACGACATATCGCCCGCGCCGCCGCTGGCTCGCATCGGTGCGCCGCCGGGGATGTGGGTCGCACACCAGACCGACACCGCCCCAAAAACCAGCGCGATGATGAACATCAGCATAAAACGGTCAAGGCCGGTCGAGAGGCCAAGAATGAAGCTGCCGAGCGCGATGGAAGCGATACCTGTGAAGCGCGACATAATGTCGTTGATCGAAGTATAGCGCCCGCGAATGGTGTTCGGAATAAATTCCTGCGCCCACGGGAAGTACGCTGTTTCCGAAACCGAGCGGCAGATGGCAAATCCGCCCATAATCAACGTCACATAAATAAACACGGCATTCACGCCGAATTGATTCATAATGAACGGCACCAGCAGCAGCCCCGCCGTGATAATTTTGCGAACGCCGAAGAAGGTCACATAAGTACGTTTATAACCGTTACGGGCAGCAGCCGGTGCGACGAACAGCGCCACCAAACCAGTAAAGGGAATGAGGGAGAGTAAAAAGCCGATTTGTGTGTTGGACAGTTGCAGTTGGCTAAGGAACAAGACGAACGCGGGGCCGAAATAGGTCAGTTGCCCGAACACATTGTTGATTGCGCCGAGTGCGGTATTCCACTTAAGACGGCGAATTTTTTCGGTGGTGGTCAGTGTTGTAGGTGTCGTTCCCGTGGAAGTGACAGTTGTCATAAGCGTTTCAGCTTCTTTGAAAAGTTAGATACTTCTTAATTCTAGCGCAGCTTCAAAATTGTGCAGACCATTTAAGGATTGCTTCCATGTATCACAGCAGTGATCGCATTCATCAAATTATGTTTGTCATCATCCATGCTCATATCCCAGATCATCACACCGCCTAAATGATGTTCATGAGTGTAGGCCACTTTCGCCTTGAGCGAAGCGTCGTTCTCGAAACTAATGAATGTGCCTGTAGCTGCATCGTATAACCACGGCGCTTGGGCGGCATCATTCCAGTAGGTTAAATAACCGGTTGGTAGCGAGCTTACACCATCGTAATCAAAATACCCTAGACCAAGTGACCCATCCGCTAATCGCGCAAAGGATTGGTAGAGTCCGGCGTTCGTGCTTTCTACGCCTGACCAGCCGACACCATAGAACGGCACACCGAGTACCAATTTGTCGGGCGGAATATTGAGCGCGAGTAAGCTGGTAATGGTGCGGTCGATACTGGGTTTATTCGGGTAATTAGGATCATCATAAAGCGGTGCGTTGAGGCCGGTTGTGCCGTCCTGCATCCCGTGCATGTCATAGGTCATGACGTTGATCCAGTCGAGCAGGGGATGGATGCGCGACCAATCGAGCGCGAGTTGGGCGCTGTCGTTTCCGGCGGCAATTGTGAGCAGGTACGGCTCGCCTTTGGCATTTCGCAGGGTCGAAAGCTGATCGCGAAGGGCTTGCAGGAGCAGAATGAAGTTGTCGCCATCTTCCGGTCGTTCGCTGTTGCCTGCCGCGCCGCCACCAACCGGAAATTCCCAGTCAAGATCGAGGCCGTCAAAGCCGTGGTCGAGCATAAACTGAACACACGACTCGGCGAAATGCTGTCGTGCTTCGGCGGTTGTCGCCACGTCTGAAAAGCGCCCTGACCATGTGTAGCCGCCAATGGAAATCAAGGTTCGCAGGTGCGGGTTCGCCGCTTTCAGGCTGACCAGCGCCCCCATATTGCCAAGTGAACCATCCACGTAGGGATACTGCGTATCGGCATATTCATCACCGAGCGCACATTCACCACTTTCAGAAATGTTGGCGAAAGCGTAATTGAGATGTGTGAGTTGGGCGGCGGGAATCTGCGTGACATCATACTGCGGCGCGAAGATCGACCATGAGGTGTAATACCCAACAACGCGCAGTGTTTCCGGTGCGGTCTGAGCGTGAGCTGCTCCGACAAAAACCAGTATCGACATGACCGCAAAGGCCGAAAGGTGCTGGAGGTGACGAGAGCGTTGTTTAAACACGTGCTACCCTCGCAGGGTGTGGACTTTATCCATGAAGGCTTTTACGCGGTCGGTATCCACATCATTCCAAATATACCCGTCCCGCTTGAAGGTTGTGCCGACAATTGCCCCATCAGCGACCGCCAGCATTTCATCCACGTTCGAGAGACGAACACCCGTGTTCGCCAGCACGACCGTTTCCGGCACGGCGGCTTTCACCTGCCGCAGCGTGTCCAGCGAGGCTTCCGCCCCGGCAGTGATACCGGAGACACACAGCGCATCGGGCTTTGACACGAACACCGTCGACTTGGCGATGTCAACAATATGCCGCTCCGCCATATAAACCGCTGATTCGGGGACGATGTTGAACAGGAGTTTTACATGCTGACCGTGTACCGCGTACTGGTGCCGGATGATTTCGCCGCAGTTGGTGTTCCACATGCCGTAGTCACTGGCATACACGCCCGTAAAGATTTCGCGGACGAACTGCCCGCCGGTCGCCACCGCCAGATCAATCGAGGCGGCAGGATCCCACAGCACATTCACCCCGAACGGCACACGGATTTCAGGGCGGAGTTCGGTAATAACCCGCGCCATACAGGCGGTGGTGATGGTTTCGACTTTGGTGAGGTAGGGGAGGCTGGCTTCGTTCGAGAACATCACCGCATCCACGCCGCCGGCTTGCAGCGCCAGCAGGTTTTCGCGCGCCGAGTCGACAACCGCTTCCATCCCGCCCTGTGCGTCGTAGCCGGGGTCACCGGGCATTGCCTTCAGGTGGCACATGGCGATAATGGGTTTCTCGGTGTGGAATAGGTCTTTAAGCCATATCACGGGAGGTTGTCCTTTATGGATGTGTTGAGCCTCATACAGCCTTCAGCCCCACTTTACCATCCGTTTAGACAATTCGCCTACCGTAAATTGGAAATTGGTCTCTCTACGTAGGTGAGACTAGCCCTACGCTTAACCTCCGTTACGGAGTACGCTGCTCTTGCCACCGTATAATCACTTTGCTGACCGCTTACAAATGTAAGGAGAAATGTCATGCATAAACGCATTATTGGATGTGGAGTCCTACTGGTAGCCGTACTCGCTGCCGTGCCTTCCATCACCCCTTCTGCCGCGCAATCGGTACCCACCGCTAACGCCGCCACTGTCGAGGCTTTCGTACAGCAGCGTTTTGATGCGACCCAAGCCTACGCGGCGTTTGGTGACTTGAACGTCACGGTGGATGCGGCCTTCGCGCTTGCCCAAACATCGACGGCTTCTGTGCCTGCTGCTACCGCTACCTTGATGGCAACACCGACGCAGATCGGCGCGGATAGCACAGTTGCCACGCCCACGTTGAATGTAACAACTGATCCATTAAGCATCACTGTTTCCGAGTTGGTGGTTATTCCGGGGGTAGATGCTTTCCAGATGGGAACAACAGCCGCCGAAGTGGCGATAGCGGTTAACCAGTGTGTCGTAACCGAACAGGGCAACTGTACGGTTGATATGGCCGCCGACTCGCTTCCGGTTCACGCTGTCAACCTCGCACCATTCCAGATTCAGCGCAGCGAAGTCACCGCCAGCCAGTATGCTGCCTTCCTGAACAGCTTAGGGCCGAACAGCCATCTGAACGGCTGCGAGGGTAATCCGTGTGCGCTGACACGTGGCGAGGACGAAACGGCGCTGATCGAATTCGACGGAACAACCTACAGCAACCTCGCCAGTACGCTGCCGATGTATAAGGTGACGTGGTACGGCGCGAAAGCCTTCTGTGAAGCGGTTGGTGGGCGGCTGCCAACCGAAGCTGAATGGGAATACGCCGCCCGTGGCACGGACGGACGTGTCTTTCCGTGGGGCAGTGTGTGGGACCCGCTGAGTGCGCGTACCAGCATTCCAGCGACGACTGAAATCGGCCCGCTGCCCATCAACAGCTATCCCAGCGGGGTCAGTCCCTTTGGCTTGTTTGATATGTCCGGTAATGTCGCCGAGTGGGTGAGCGATTGGTACGCCCCCACGTTCTATAGCAACCCTGAGGCCAGCACCGAAAACCCGCTCGGCCCGACGGTCGGTTCGGAAAAGGTTATTCGTGGCGGCTCGTGGGATGCCAAGCCGTTCTTCGCCCGTGCCGTTCACCGCCAGAGCTTTAACCCGGTTGAAACGGCGGCATGGATTGGTTTCCGCTGTGCTGCGGATGCGACACCCGATATGGTGCCAACCGTCAGCCCGACGGTGATGCCAACCTCAAACCCGAACGCACAAGCGACCTTGCCTCCACCTCCGTCCTTAGTGCCGACTGAGACCCTGCAACCCGATAGCGAAGCCACCGCCGCTGGCTAATTCAGTTTGATGAGGGGAGGGGTTATCCCTTCCCTCACGGCGTTCTCAGCCAAACCTTAAACCGCGTTCATGATACCTAACTAAAATTAGGTCAATACTTAGACATTAGCTGATAAGGATTGACCATGAACCGTGATGTCGTCCGGCAGTTCATCAATATCGTCGCCCTCGTTTTCATGCTGGTGATGAATGGCGCATCTGAAGCAATTCCCTTAAACGGGCAAACCTCGGCGGAGATTTCCAACCGCCTCCCCATTTTCTTTGTGCCAGCCAACTATGTGTTCAGCGTGTGGGGCGTGATCTATGTGCTGTTAATTATCTTCACCGTCTATCAAGCCTTACCGTCCCAACGTGAAAATTCTTATGTCCGCCGTATCGGTTACTGGTTCGTCCTAAGCTGTGTTGCCAACGGCACATGGTTGGTGCTGTTCCATTACAACCTGTTCGCGCTGAGTATGGTTGCCATGCTCGTGCTGCTGGCTTCGCTCGTCATTATTTACACGCGCATCGGCGTAGGGCAGGGCACAGTCAGCCGCGCGACTCACTGGTGCATCCAAGTGCCGTTTAGCACCTACCTCGGTTGGATTACCGTCGCCACGGTTGCCAACGCCAGCTACGTGCTGTATGACGCGGGTTGGAACGGGTTTGGCATCAGCGGCGAGGTGTGGGCAGTTGTCATGCTGGTGGTCGCGGCAGCCATCACCCTCACGATTATCATTACCCGTCGTGATGTGGCGTATACAACCGTGCTGTTGTGGGCGTTGGTCGGTATCATCATTAAGCAATCCGGTGCGCCATTAGTGGCGGGTGCGGCAGGTGTTGTGGCAGCCGTCATCGCCCTCGTCCTGCTGTGGCGCTTGTTCACTCGCAGTGGTGGCGACAGCGCCAACCGCTTAACATCCATCCGTGCTTCATAGCTAACCCGAAGGATCAATCATGGCTGAAATCGCTCCCCACCTGAAACCGGGTGACAACGCGCCCGACATCACTTTACTGGATACGCATGGACAGCGTGTTCAGTTGAGCGACTTCTGGAAAAACGGCCTCACATTGATGAGTTTTTTGCGGCACTTCGGTTGCATCCACTGCCGTCACAGGTTAGCGGTACTTGAGCAGCACCGCGACCAGCTTACCGCTGCCGGTTTCCAACTGCTGGCGGTTGGCTTGGGCGAGCCGAAACACGCCGAGCGCTACTGTGGCAAGCTCGCGCCGCATCTCACCTGCTTTGCCGATGCGGGCAACGACGGTTACTACACGTGGGGCTTGCGGCAGGGGACGATGGGCGAACTGGCTTCAAACGGCTTTAACGTTTTAAAGGCCAGTGCCAAAGCCTTACTTGATGGGCATATACAGGGGACAGCAACGGGTGATGCTCATATGCTCCCCGGCACGTTTATCATTGACCGCGATGGCATCATCCGTTACGCCTATTACAGCCAGTACGCGGGTGATGATCCGGCGATTGATGTGCTGGTTGCCGAAGCCGCCTCGCTGCGACAAAAGGCTTAACCCATGACGCGCTACGGCTATGCGTGTATCTCACAGCTCACCGGCTTAACGACCAACCACGCGACGCAGTTGAAATACTCGACACCGGAAAAACTGCGGTCGTTGATTGAGCAAAATATGGCGGATATTCGGGCGATACTGGCGCATAACCTCGCGCATGGCTGGCTGATCTTTCGCATCGGGTCGAGTTTCATTCCGTTTGCCTCCCATCCCATCAATACGCTGGAATGGTGGGAGGAATACACCGCGCCGCTGGCGGAAATCGGGGCGTTTGTCCGCGCCAACAACATGCGCCTGATGATGCACCCCGGTCAGTACACGATCTTGAATTCGCCCGACGAACGCACACGGGTCAACGCGATTGCCGAACTCGATTATTCGGCGCGGCTGCTGGACGCAATAGGGATGGATGCCAGCAATAAGTTGGTCATTCATATCGGCGGCGTTTATGCCGATAAACCGGCTGCGACCGCCCGTTTCATCGAGCAGGTGCTTTTGCTCCCCACACATATCCGCCAGCGTCTGACCATCGAACACGAGGAACACGCCTATAACCTGAGCGATGTACTGGGCATCTCGCGGGCAACGGGCTTGCCTGTCGTCTATGACAACCTCCACTTCGACGCTTACCCCACAGCCGAACCGCTGGAAGAACTGCTGCCGCAGGTGTTCGCGACGTGGGGCGCAGCCGATGGGCCGCCGGAGGTACACTTTTCGTCACAGACAGTCGGGGCGCGGCAGGGTTCTCATGCCGAATATGCCGATCCGCAGCAGTTTGAAACCGTCATTAACCGCTGCAAAGGTTTCGGCGATTTCGATGTGATGCTTGAGGCCAAAGGGAAAGATGCCGCCTTACAACAAGTGCTGCTTGATACAGGGTTACAACCCGATGTGAGGGTATAATTAAGCAGCATCAAAAGTCTCTAGAGGTCACATGAAACAATTCAAGATTATTGTTGAAAAGCATCCCGAAGGCTATGTAGCCTACCCTGTTGGATTGAATGGAATTGTCGTGGGCGAGGGTGAAACTTACGAAGAAGCGCTTCTCGATATTAAATCTGCTATTCAATTTCATATCGAAACTTTTGGCATAAGTGATTTAACTCAACCCACTCTCTAGAATTTTTTGCTTGTAAATTACCCTTGTCCGAAGCATCATATCCCCTATGATGACTTTTCTTCGTACCCGCCTGTTCATACTCCTCCCGCTTTTATGTACGTTCTTGGCGCTTTATGGACTGCTCAGTCGTCAAGCCTACGACAGCGAGTGGATGCTGCGCTGGAATCAGATTGATACCGCACAGGTTCAACTCGTCTATGGTGTCTTAATCGTCGTGCTGGTACTCGCGCTGCCTCTCGCACGGCGCATTCAGTCTGCGCTGTGGCGGGGTAGGGGCGTTGTCCTTCTGTTAGCGGCAGTTGCGAGTTTCCTCAGCATCACGATGCTCGAACCCAATCAGGAACATCGCCTGTTCATTACCCCGTTTAGCGTGTGGATCATCATCGCGCATGGTATCGCTCTCTGTCTGATTGCAGCGTGGTATGCGTTTATATCAGTGAGTGAAGAACCGCTGTCAATTAATCGCCGCTGGTTGATCGGTTTTGTGATGGCGGGAATCGGCCTGTTACTGGTGCTGCACGTCCTCAGCGTCGGCGAGTTTATGCAGTTGGATTTGCCGGACGAACCGTGGCTCACCAGCATGGCGACCAATTACGCCGAAAATAACGATCTCAGTCCCGCTTTTATCGGCTCATCTTACGGCACGCCCGACCCCATCCTGCCGCGATATTACGGGTTGATGGGCATGTGGCTGCGGATAGCAGGTTCCTCAGTCGTGGCCTTGCGACTGATGCCGCTGCTGGTCATGGTGTTCGTTGTAGTACTGGTGGCTTTAATCCTATGGCGTACCCCCACTTTTTCACCCCTGCAACGCTGGGTTGGTTTGCTGGTGCTGCTCAGTCTTACCCCGCTGGTTCGCATGTCCCACAATCTACGGGCGGACATCGGCTTGGCGGTTTACGGGGCAATCATGCTGGGGGTGATGCTGCATCTGTTCAGTGAACAACCTGCTGCGAAGCGTTGGGCAACTTTGGGCGGTGCTGCCTTATATCTCGGCCTCGAAACGATCCCGTTTATTGCGTTGATCCTCGCTGCGGTGGTTGGTGGAATGCTCATCTTGTGGCTGTTCCGGCAGAAGCGATTGCGTAATGACTGGCTGGTTGTCGTGTCCTATGCGGTCTGCTGTGCGCTGGCGTTGGCGCTGTATGCCGCCGTGCGTTTCCTGCCGGATGTGCAGGGCAGTTGGCTGCGCTATCAACGGTTTAGTAGCGTTTACAGTGGGCAGACCGGTTTTGGTGCGCTGCGGTTTCCCCTCGAATCACTCCTCACATATCACCTGCGTTTTAGCCTGATTTTGTCACCGGTAGAATGTGGCGCTGTTTTGGCGGCATTGGTTGCTGGCTGGCGCTGGGGAACGACGACGCTGCGCTGGATCTTGCTCACCTTTGGCATCGCGCTGCTGCTGATGTTGACGGCGGTGAGTTTTACGTTCGGCTATTGGACGTTGTTTGTCCCGCTGGTCGCGTATGTCGTGGCCTCGGTGTTCACCACGCAGCGGGTGTTGGTCGTCGGTGCGGTAGCGCTTCCCGCCATGATCGCCGCGCCGGTAATGGATTTGTGGGCTGCCATCCAAACCCGCCCCAATCAAACGGCACTTCAGGCGGTCGATCCACTCGTGACCCGGATACCCACAGAACTCACGGTCATCGGCGAAAACATCCTGTGGTTCCCGCTGCACAGCCAACGCACGTTTATGGGGGTGGATGGCTTCTGGATCAACCAATCCGGCCACCCCGAATTGACGGTCAACGAGAATATCGAGCGCCTTGATGTTGAGGCGCTCATTTGCGTCGAGGGTAATCAGGCTTGTGACTTGATCGTGGAGTCCGGTTTATTCCAACCGCCCGAAATAGTTACCCTCACGACCAATCAAACCTATCGTATTTTCTGGCGCAAACCTTAGAACAACCCCTTCAGCTTGTTTGCAATCGCGTCTTCAATGCGTTTGCGCGTTTCTTTGCTGTACTTGTGCGTCCGCATCCGTTCGCGCAGCCATTCCGGCCCACCTTCGGGGTCAACTACCAGCACATTTTCAGCCATGTAAGAAATCTCAAATTCTTCTTTGCGGCTGTCGTAGGTTTTCTTGACGAATTCAATCGTGCGCGGGTCGCCGGGTGCTGCATCGGCAAGTGTTCCGGCAATTGCCACCAACTGCTCATCCTCAGACACACGGGTTGCCATTTCCAGCAGCGGCTCGACCAAGACTGTTCCGTAGGCTGCAATCGCGTCTGCCGTCACGCCATAGACATCCGAGTCCCAAGTTTCTTCTTCCAAAAATTTCAGCATCCGGGGCAGGGCGGATTCACTTTTCCACGCGCACAACAATTCAATGGCGTTGGTTGGTGCAATCCCTTTACCAAGCGACTCATGTTCATAAAGCGCATCGGTATCTAAAATGGTGTTACAAAAAGCCTCAACTTCCGCTTGCTGTGGCAGCAAAATCTCTTGAGCATACTTGAGGTTAAACCGGTTGCTAAACAACATCCACGCTGCGCGGTTTAATGGGTGCTGCTCATCACTTAATGCTTGCCGCCAGACAGGTACACTCTCACTCATTTAATTCCTCCGTTAAAACGCGCCTTTACCGGCGATGATCGCGAACACGGTGCGGAAGCATATCTGTATATCCAACCACAGCGAATAGTGGCGGATGTAAAACAAGTCGTCCTCGGTGTGCAGGTGCATCGGCTTATCCGACCGCCCATTGATCTGCCACCAACCGGTGAGTCCTTGCGGCACTTCAAAGCGCTTCCGCTGCCACCACTCGTAACGATTGACCAATCCCGGCATCTCCGGTCTTGGCCCGACGATGCTCATATCGCCGCGCAGGATGTTAAAGAACTGGGGCAGCTCGTCCAAGCTCGTACGCCGCAGGATGCGCCCCACTCGCGTAACGCGCGGGTCAAAACGCTGCTTGCTGTACTCGTTGGTCGGGTCACCTGCATCCGCGTACATCGACCGGAACTTGAACATGATGAACAATTTACCGTACTCACCCACCCGCTTCTGGTTGTAAATAATCGGGCCAGCGCTGTCAAGACGGATGGCAATCGTAATCAGCAGCAGTAACGGCGAAATAAGGATCAACGTCGCGCCGGAGAACACGATGTCGAACGTCCGCTTGGCGATGCGCTGCGCCGGTGAAAGTACCCGTTCGCGCACGCCGATGAGCGGAATACCACTGAAATCCTCGGCGGAGGCTTGGAAGTAGGCGAGGTCGGAATAATCCGGTGCGAGGCGAATATTAACGGCGTGTGAATCCAGCGCCCGCATAATCTCGCTGATGCGTTCGGAGGTGTCGTTATCAAACCACTTGAGCGGAATCACCACTTCGTTAATTTGCTGTTCGGCCACCAGCATCGGCAGGTCGTCGATCATGCCTAAGATGGGGGAAGGGAGGGTTTCTTTGGACGATGAAATATCACCGTCCTGTTCCTTCGCCAGCAGCGTCACATGCTGTTGGTCGCTGACGTACCCCATGAACGACAACCCCGCCCAATCGTAGCGGTTAACCGTCTCGGCGATATTTACCGCGCTGGCATCCGTCCCGACCACCAGCACCCGCCGCACATCGCTCATCGCCCGCCCGAATTGCTGATATACCACCCGCCCGATCAATCGGTAAACGGTCAAGCCCACCAGCGCTAAACCGATGAAGTACGCCGCCTGCACGCGCGAAAAATCGCGGTAAGAGAGATACAGGATGCCGAAGAAAATGAACGAGGCGATGCCATGCCCGATGAGGATGTTTTTGAGTTCGCTCCACACCTCCGGGCTGCGGCGCGGGCCATACACGTTGCTGCGGCTGAGGGCAAATAACCAGATCACGCTGGCGATGCCGTACAAAACGGTGGGGGTGTAGAACGCTTCCGGCACACCCGGCTTGCCGAACTCGATGCCGATACGCAGCACCGACGACAGTGCCAGCGCCCCGCACACGATGAACACATCCATCGCGTATAAAAATAAGAGGTATCGCAAACTGTAATGACGCATCATAGTTCAGCAATTAGCTTTTAGCTTTGAATGTTCTCCGTGTTCTTTGTGCCTTTGTGGTAAAAAATCTTCAAATCCCCTCACGCAGCACATGCCACACGAACAACGGATTATACACGAGATAACGCCGTCCCAACCGCCGTGGTTCCTGTGCGAGGCGGAACACCCACTCCAACCCGTTCCGCTGCATCCAGCGCGGCGCTTGCGATTTAACCCCCGCCAGCATATCGAAGGCCGCACCGACACCAATGAGCAGCGGCGCACGCAGGGCAGGGCGGTAAAGCTCCATCCATAAATCTTGCTTGGGCGAGCCTAACCCCACCCAGATCACATTCGCGCCCGACTCGTTCAGCCGCTTGACCACCATCTCATCCGGTTTGTCACCCACCGCGCTCACAGGCGGCGAAAATGTCCCCGCGACCTTGAGCATCGGGTGCTTGGCGTGCAGCTTCTCGACCAGTGTATCCGCTACCCCCGGCAGCCCACCCCAGAAGTAATGCTGTATCGCTGTTCCGGCGGTACGGGCGCATAACCTTTCCATCACGTCCGGCCCATAAACCCGCTCGGCGGATGGGTTCCCACGCCGCCGCTGTACCCAAACAATCGGCATTCCGTCGGCAGTGACCATATCCGCGCCATTCACCGCCTGCATCACGGCGGGGTTCTCGCGGCAAGTCATCAAGGTATAGACCGGACAGGTACTCACGTAGCGCGGTGTTGTACTCGCCGCCCACGCTTGTAACGTGCTAAGTGCTTCGTCAAAACCTTGTGCATCCGTCTGCACACCCAAGATTGCTGCTTTCGCCATACTGACCCTAAATGCTGTTAGTCATCCATTGGGCATTATACCAATGAAACATGCCAGCGTCTTAGTGAGGTCAAGTGTATTGAAAATTAGCATGAACATCCAATGAGTTTGCTTGTCACACCCCATAGAGTGTGTTAGCATAACTTTTTCCGTGACGAGCTTTTGTATACTTATTGCCGCCTGTAGCGGGTAATATGAACGTTCTCAATCTTGCTTCCGCCAGTGATGAGCCTCTGTACAACATCGGAATTGTCTCGCGCATGACGGGCATTCCTGTGGCGACATTGCGTGTGTGGGAACGGCGCTATGGCTTTCCGAAAGCCGTGCGGACCCCCGGCGGTCATCGGCTTTGTTCGGAACGCGAGGTGATCCGTCTGCGCTGGGTCAAGGCTCGCGTGGACGACGGGATGCAAACTGGGCAGGCAATTCGGGCGCTCCAGCATATGGAACAGGAAGGCCGTTTTTCAGAGATTACCCCTGCGCCCACCGTTCGCGCTCCCATGCTCGATACCTCGCTCATGGCGTTTCATAAACGTCTGCTGGACTTCTTATCGAATAATGACTTGCAGCAAGCCGATCAGATGCTGGGTGAAGTCATGACCCTTTACCCCACCGAAGACCTGATTCTCGATGTGATCGCGCCGACTATGCATGACATCGGTCAGGCGTGGAAAGCCGGTGAAATCAGCGTCGCGACCGAACACCTCGCCACCAATTATCTGCGGCAGCATTTACTCCTGTGGTCAATGACCGGGCCTTCCGCTTATGACCGTGTGCCGCCGGTGGTGTTGGCGTGTGCGCCGGATGAATGGCATGAGGGCAGCTTGCTGATTATGAGTGTGCTGCTGCGCCGCCGACGCTGGCCTATCGCGTATTTAGGGCAGGCGGTTCCGCTGCTGGATTTAGCCGAACTTGTGCGCCAGATGCGTTCACCCGCCGTTCTCTTGGTGGCGATGATGCAGCGTTCAGCCGAATATCTGCGGGAGTGGCCTCAATACCTGCCGGAAGCGCTCGAATCCGGTCGCCCGATTGTGGTCTTTGGTGGGGAGATTTACAACCTACAGCCTGAACTACGCGCTTCGACCCCCGGCCTGTTCTTGGGCGAAACCCTGCGTGAAGGTGTTGAAAAGTTAGACGCGCTCCTGAACACCATGTTCGCCCCGAACGAGTGAAATTGGCCTAAGCAATCAGCGGCTTGACCCATTCCACGAACGCTGGAAAGGCGATTTCCGGTTCCTCAAGGTCGGGATGCCAGCGCTTTTCGAGTTCATACATCATCCAACCGTTGTAGCCATGCTGCCGCAGTAGACCAATCGCCTCTTTGAGCGGGAGCTGTCCCGTACCCGGTAAGACGTAGCGCCAGCCATCATCCATCGCCTGTGGGTGCTGCGTGTCGTAGATGGCATCCTTCACGTGTGTGTAGCCGACCCGTGAACCAACGGCCTGCCACGTCTGTTCGGGTGTCTCCCCGCCGACGCGGGCGGTATGCCCCATATCCCACAGCGCACCGAACGCCGGATTGCTGATCTGATTCAGCAGCAGCGCACAGTTGGCCGCCGTCACCCAGTTATCATGCGTTTCAAACAGCCAGTGAATGTCACTTGCACCATCCAATTCGAGCAGCGCTTGTACCGACTCTAAACCGATTTTCGCCAGTTCCGCGTGGCTCGAATGGGTTAAATCCCCACCGCCATAAATACGAACATGCTCCGCGCCGAGTTTTTTGGCAAGTTCGATGGTGCGTTTTGCTTCTTCGATGTTTTCCGTGTGGCGTTCGGGCGCACAGACTGTGATGCTCGAACTGATGCCGCTGACGCTCAATCCAGCATCCGCGAGGCGCTGCTTGATTTCAGCCGCTTGCGTCATGAACAGCGGCAGCTTGGTGATGTCAAGAGTATCGAGATAGCCGCGAAAGTCCACACCGTCGAAGCCGTATTCGCGACCTTTTTGGCAAATCGTATCTAAATCCCAATTCGGGCAGCCGAGCGTGCTAAAAGATATTTTCAAGACCCTGCTCCTGTATAAATAATCAAAATAAAGTTTTTATCTGACTCATTTCACGCTGAGAGATCGCTCTTAAAGTTCTGCTTACGTGATAAGTGACACATAGCAGTTGTAAAGTAAGGGATACTTTTGTTTGGCTCCCCTCGCCCTGAGGGTTCACCAGACGACACTTTTAAGAGAAGGGGTGTCAGGAGCAAGAAAAAACTCGATCCCCTTCTTTTCAGGAGAGGCAAAACGCTGAAAAAGATAATCGAGGCCGAGACGAAAGACGCTGAAAGTCTTTTGACGGGCAGATAAAGAATACAAGAAGACCACTTTGGTACCTTCGGTGAGTGACCAGAGCGTAGCCAGAGCAAGTCCGAGTAGGAGACGCTCGACATGGCGTGGCATCCAGACATGCGACCGCTGCCATTGAAAACCGTCACTCTTTAAGTCACGGAAACTGGCTTCGTGTTGAAAACGTCGCAGGTACAGATCGGGCGAAAGATCGGGTTGGTCACTGAAGAGACAACACGGTTCAGCGTAGCCGACTTCCCAAACCAGATAGACCCATTTCCACTGCCAACCCGCTTTCTTAAAGACTTGAGCGCGTCCGGTCCATCGCTGTCCGTAGCCGACTAAACGGCTCAAGGGTTGGGGTTTCTCACCCGCTAAACGAATGCGCGTCGAGCGTTGAACGCGCAGCAAGTAACGCCAATTCATCTCGCTCAACCGAGCTTGCCAGGTTGGTGAGGTTCCCAAGCCGCGATCCGCCAGCAGCAAGGCAGCCTGATCCGAAGGCAGAATTGCTTGAAGTTGCTCTGACAACTCACTGAGGAGTGCCACTTGACCTTCTTCTGGATACGCCTCAATCTGATAAGCACGCCAAATCAAGGGAATGGCGCTGCCTTGATAGGCCAATCCCACCATCATCACCGCCACATGGTCGTTTAGTTTAGTCTCATCCACCAAAATCAGGAAGGCGGCCTTGCCCCATAAGTGGACAATCCATCCAATCCACCATTTGAAAATCACCTTCATCACAATCCGCTCATTCGCCAGCCAACGTTGCAAGCGTCGTTCCATGCTGCTGGCATTGGCTTTTCCCGTCAGATGTTTGGCAACCGTCCCTAAGCGACAACTTTCCGCTTTGAGTATCCCGTAGCTCAAACTTGCCAACATCTGTTTCTGCCAGCGTCCCAGTTTCCCAAATTGCTTGTCAATGACCCCATTCCACTGATACAGTTCTAGCGAGTTCATAGCGCACCTCTTTGGTTCGTTTGGTCACTTACCAATATGCCCTATGAACTCCTTTTTGTTAAGATTTTCCTTCCCCCATTAAAAGTGTCGTCTGGTGAACCATGAGGGAGAGGGGCTGGGGTGAGGGTTTACTCACCACTTACCATTTTTCCACCAACCGACTATCCGATCAACGACCGGAGTTTTTGTTCGTAAGCCGCGTCATCCAGCGGCAGGTTGACCGTTCTGCCCTCGAAAGATGACATCAGAACGGCGTTGGCAAGCATCACCGAGTTGATGCCTTTCGCTGCGGGGGCGATCAAGGTTTCGCCGTGAAGGATCGCATTCGCGAAGTTTTCGATGACGGTGCGGTGGCCCGGCCCCTCCAGCGGCTCGAAGGGGACATCCGCTTCCACCGACTCCACTTTGTCGAAACCACCGGCTGCCTGTTGGATTTGCTCGAACATTGAACGCTGGTTGCGGTAAACCGTCAGTTTGCCGTTTTCGTAAACGAGTTTGCCCTTATCACCGACGATTTCCAGCCGGTTCGTACCCGGTGACTCGGCGGTGCTGGTGATAAAGTGACCGATCATGCCATTTTCGTGTTCAAAATAGGCCGTTACTTCATCCTCAACCTCGATACGATGATACTTGCCTAAAGCGGCGAAGCCCGTAACCCGTTTAGGCATCCCCACGAACCACTGATACAGGTCGATGTTGTGTGGGGATTGGTTGAGCAGAACGCCGCCGCCTTCGCCTTTCCAAGTGGCACGCCAACCGCCGTTATTGTAGTAGCTCTGGGTACGGAACCAGTCGGTAATCAGCCATGTCGTGCGTACCAACTGCCCCAATTCGCCGCTGTCGATGAGCGATTTGATTTTCCGCCAGTGTCCATATGTGCGCTGCATAAACATAGCCGCAAAGACGAGGTTTGGGTGAGTCTGCTGGGCTGCTTCATGGGCGGCGATCATCTTCCGCGCGTCTTTGACATGCACAGCGATTGGCTTTTCGACCAGCACATGAATCCCCTTTTGCAGCGCGGCGATGCTGATCGGTGTGTGGTCGTAATGCGGCGTACTGATGACAACCGCGTCTAAGTTCTCGTGTTCGAGCAACTCCTTGTAGTCATAATAAGCAGGGACACGCATTTCGGCAGCAGATGTATCCGCCGTCGCGTGATCAACATCACAAACGGCTGCTAGTTCCGTGTTGCCTAAGGTGGCGATGTCATGGATATGCGCTTTCCCCATGATCCCGATACCAACCACCCCGATCTTGACCGTTTTGCTCATCAGTAAATCCTTTTACCGCTGGAATCTGATAAACCGAACCGAATCGTTTTAGCGAATGACTTCCGCGCCGTTGGTGGCGTTGCACACGTAAATCGCGGGGGTGAGTCCCGTGCTGTTCTGGTAGGTTCCCGCTACCGCCGTCGCGAAACGTTCAGCTTCTTCGGCCTTCACCAGCGCCACCGCGCACCCCGCGAACCCGCCGCCGGTCATCCGTGCGCCGTAGCAGTTGTCCTCACGCCGCGCGGCATCCACAATGGCGTTCAGCGCATCACTCGAAATTTCGAAGTCGTCACGCATACTGATATGGCTTTCGTCCATCAGCTTGCCCAGCGTTGTCGCATCGCCGGCTTTCATGGCTTCGGCTGCCGCCAGTGTGCGCGTGTTTTCGGTGATGACGTGCCGCGCGCGCCGCCGCGTAACCGGATCAAGCAAACTCGCCTTGTCCTCGAACTGCTCAATCGTCAAATCCCGCAGCGCCTTGACCGCGAAGAAATGCGCCGCCTGTTCGCAGCTTTCGCGCCGTTCGTTATAAGCCGAATCAACCAACCCGCGCCGGGTCGCCGTGTCCAGCACCACGATCACCGTGCCGGGGGGGAGGGGGAATAGTTGGCATTCCAGCGAACGGCAGTCGATCAGCAGCGCGTGGTCCGCTTTACCCGCCGCCGAAATCATTTGATCCATGATGCCGGTGTTCGCGCCGACCCATTTGTTTTCCGCCGCCTGCCCGATCTTCGCCATAACCGGTGCGCTCCACGCGAAGCCCGAAATTTCGGAGAAGGCACGGGCGGTCGCCATCTCAATCGCCGCCGAGGACGACAACCCCGCGCCGACAGGCACATCGCTGGCGATCACACCTTCCCAACCATTAAGCGTATAGCCCTCGTTGGTCAGCACCCACGCCACACCGCGCAGATACTCAATCCAACCGTCTTTTTCGGTTTCGAAATCATCCAGCGAGAAGGTGATGGTTTGCTCGAAGTAGGTGGAATACACCGCCACCTGCCGGTCGTCGCGCGGGCGCAGCGCAATCCACGCCGCGCGGTTGATCGCCATCGGCAGCACGAAGCCGTCGTTGTAGTCGGTATGCTCGCCAATGATGTTCACACGCCCCGGCGCGCGCACGATCAAACTCGGTTCGCTGCCGTACAAACGCTTAAATTCAGAAAGAACAGTTTCTTGGAGTGACATGGATGACCTTTAGCCATAATAGTTGCATCAAAATATGCCATCCATTGTACCGCTTGCTACCGTAAGAGCAATCCAATCTCCCAACGCCAATAAACACAGTGCCAGTATCAACGCATCTGAATAAATGGTTTATGAGGCCCGCATCACGAAACTGCTCAATCGGGTTGGGTTTAACCCGTGTTTACTTTGAGAACAGGGTCTAGTTAAGCCGGAATGTGATAACAGGTGGGCGCAATTTTGCGCTAAGGATTGTGGATAGTTTTCGACCCGCAATTTGGCCTTTAATCGTCTGCGTGGAAACCTACCAGCGGCATCTGTATCCTTCTGCCCATGTGTAATGCTTCACAAAGGGGATTTGAATTGCTGAAAAATGATTCTGTACGGCGATTGGGGCTAGTCCTAGCCACATCCTTATTACTAACAACCGGCTCGCTTTCGGCTCAGGATGTCGCATCCTGCGAAGCGGGGTTCCGCTCGTTTACTCACGCGCTCGGCGAAACCTGTATTCCCGAAGCGCCGCAGCGGGTCGTCGTGCTGGATACCGGTGAACTGGATAACGCCCTTGCGCTCGGTGCGCCGGTTGTGGGTGCGCCCGTTGCGGATGCCACCCAATATCAGGCTTACCTCGCCGACCAACTGGAAGGCATCACCGATACAGGCAGCATCAGTGAGCCGAACTTGGAAGCCATTCTCGCGCTCTCGCCCGACTTGATTATCGGCAGCAAGCAGCGCTATGAGGCGATTTATGAGCAGTTGTCGCAGATTGCGCCGACCGTCTTTACCGAGTCCCTGCGTGTGCCGTGGCAGCAAAATTTCAACTTTCACGCCGACGCGCTCGGCAAAACTGCCGAAGCTGCGGAGTTGATTGCCAGCTACGACGCGCACGTTGCCGACCTGCAAGCCGCGCTCGGTGACAAGCTGGAAACCACAACGATTTCGATTGTGCGCTTCCGACCGGGGCAGGTGCGCCTGTATCTCAAGAGTTCTTACATTGGCTACATCCTCCAAGATGTCGGCCTCAAGCGTCCCGCCAGCCAAGATGAAGATACCTTCTCCGCCGAAATCTCGCTGGAAGAAGTGCAGACGGTCGATGCCGATTATATTTTCGTCACTGGCTATGATGTGGACGACAGCGAACGCGATACCTTCCTCAACAGCCCGCTTTGGCAAACCCTCGGCGCTGTCCAGAATGGGCATGTGGTCGATATTAACGACGACACATGGATCGCGGGTCTCGGTGTGCAAGCCGCGAACCTCGTGCTGGATGACCTTGCCACACTGCTGGTAGGGGAGGATACCCAAACAGCAGCCACCACCTGCGAAGAAGGCTTCCGCCTGTTCGACCATGAACTGCTGTTCACCGATCCAGTTTGTATTCCCGTCAACCCGCAGCGGATTGTCGCGGTTGACAGCTATGCCCTCGAAAACTTGTTAGCGCTCGGTGTGAAGCCGGTCGCCAGTGCGGTCGTCGGCTCGTTTAGTGTCGATTATCCCCAACTGACAGGCTTGATCGACGGTGTGGTTGATCTCGGTAATTACCCGCCCAACCTCGAAACTATGTTGAGTGTTCAGCCCGATTTGATCCTCGCCATCGAGCCGTGGATTACCGACCAGTACGACAAATTTGCCGCCATCGCCCCCACCGTCAGCATCAAGTTTGATGATGTCACGCCCGAACAATTCCTGTCGATCATCGCCGAAGCCGTCAATTCGCCCATCTCGCCCGCCGAAGCGATTGCGACTTTTGACGCGCGTGTTGAAGCGCTTGGTGAGGCGATTGCCGAGAAAGATCGGCAGGGTACAGTATCGGTCGCGCTCTTTTATGCAGATGTTCTCTATGTCTATCCGGTCGATACCGCCTTCAATGAACTACCGCTGGTCGGCTTGACCTCGCTGCCGGAGCAGAATGAAGCCATTGGGTCGGAATGGCGTATCGAAGTGTCGAAGGAGCAACTGCCGCTCCTGAACACCGATTACATCTTCCTCGTGACTTTTGCCACCAGCGCCGAAGAAGAAGCCGCCAATGGGGAAATGATCGCCCGCCTGAATGAAGACCCGATCTGGCAAACCTTGAAGGCCGTTCAGAACGATAATGTGTTTGTCGTGCAGTCGCAGTGGATCACCGGAACGCTCTTAAGCGAACATAAAGTGCTGGATGACGTGTTTACCGATGTTGCACAGGTTGATCCGGCTGAGGTTTCGCCCAACCCGTTCTTATCCGCCGAAGCAGCTTCCTAAACGTATCCCTACTGACCAAAAGGGCGCATCACCGTGCGCCCTTTATGGTGGAATGGTGATTTCAAACCCTAACGCCTCGTTCTTGGTAATTTTTTCCCGCGCTCGGATGATCGCAGCTTCAATATCCGGCGATACATCATTATTCCACCAATCGGCATGTTCGCTGTACAGCCACACATACGCATCACTTTGTTGCAGGCTGTAGTAAATGTTGTGTTCCAGCCACCGCAGCCGGTCTTCCCACGGAAGCCCTCGGTCATGTTCCGGTCGCAGCGCCATCAAATAATCTAGATAAAGCGCGTTCGCGATCCGCACTTGCTGTTGATATCGTGGTCGTAGTTCAGCCGCTACAAAGAAGGTTGTCTTGGTCGCGATCAGTTCCCGTGCCGCTGGGTATTGCTCCGGCGAGGTGAAGTAGTAGCTGGGTTCATTCCCATCAATAAATCGAATATCCGGCTTTGCGGTTTCCAACATGCCGTAGATGAATGCCGGTAGTAAATCGAAATGGGTATAAGCGTTCGCCTCTCCGCTGCTCTCACTTCTTCGTACCACTTCGGACAAGAAGTAGAATGATAAGAAATCTATCCGGTCAACTTCGGATTGCAGTGCGGTCATAAATTGTGCGCCGCGCTTACGTACTTGGACTTCGACTTCCGCTTGGTTCAACGTTGGATAAATTTCGGATGTATAAAGCCACAAGCTGTGGGTTTCGCGCACCGCATAAAATTCGGGATCGAAAAACACCCCTATAGCCTTTGAGACTTTTAAAGCCTTTGAAAAAAGCCGCATGTTGGCTGTAATCGCTTCCCAACGCTGGTCGTCGAACCAATTCATCGTCACGGGGTTGGATGCCCACAGCACGATAAAGTTACTGTTAAAGCGTCCCCACTCAATCTGCGCCAGTGTATCCAGTTGAAGCTCGGCTTCCGTCCACGGCCGAGAATCAAACGCGCTTGACGGATGCACATCGTCGCCCGTGAGCTTGTACGCCACCCCATCAAACGGACGCTGTTGCATCGCCTCGATATGCTCACGGATGAACGAAACCGTTGGCACATCCCATCCGTATTCGATGAGCTTTTTATCAGTTTGTGTGGGGGCCGTAACCGAAATGGCAGCCGGAGTAGGACTGCACCCCATCAGAAAGAAGATCACGAGCAAGAATTTTAATCGCCCCATAAAGCCCTCACCCTCACCACGAATTTGAGATGTCAGCATTTTATCAACTCTACCGATTTGGATTTGTACTCACAACCTCCGTCTGTCCACTCAATTTCGAGGGGTATTCCGCTTCTATCCCTTGAATGATCTGCCAATTGAGTCTTATAGTGGTATCGTAATCTAATCCGTAAGGAGATTCACGATGCAACGTCGTATGTTAGGGCTGACCATCCTTGTACTTTCCCTGTTCGTGGTGCTGCCAGTCAGCGCGCAAACAGCGACTCCCGTTCCGATCTCGATAGCCGACCAGAGTGATCCCGCTGCCCTGATCGGCTCGTACTACAACGCCATCACCCTGCACGACTACACCCGTGCCTATAGTTATTGGGAATCCGCACCGGGTAACCAGACCGAAGCACAGTTCGCCAACGGTTTCGCCGATACCGCCAGCGTTCAAGCCCTCGTCCAACTCCCCATTTTCGAGGATGCGGGAGCAGGTAATGTGTACGCTTCTGCACCCACCTTCTTGATCGCCAACCGTACCGATGGCACGCAGGTCTACTACGCGGGCTGCTTCACCACCCACAAAACCAATGTTCCGGTTGGGGATGCGCCTGAACCCGACCCGAATTGGTACCTGCGCGAAGGCAAACTCACGCGCCAAACTGCCCTTGACCTGTCCGTTTTGCTCACCGCTTGCGAACAGCCTGTTTCGCTGACCGATGGCCTTGTCCCATCGAGCCTGTTGACACCCGTTCAGGCCGTGCAGTCCTACTTCATCGAAATCGCCAACGGCAACATGAACCCCGTTTCCCAAAATGGTATTGATAATACCGGCAACATCTTTGCCCAAACCTTCGCCCCGCAGTTGACCGGCGCGGAGGATTTGCAGGTATATGTGAATCCACAGATATTTGTGGAGGGCGCGGCAGGCAGCATTTACGCCAACATTCCGGCGCTCATCACCTTCACTGCTGCCGATTTGACACCCTATAACCTGTCAGCCTGTTTTGTCGCCCGTAAGTCGAACGTCCCTGTGGGCGATGCCACCGAGCCTGACCCCGATTGGCACATCGCCAGCAGCAGCGGCATCAGTCATCCAGATCTTTTATCGGCAGTGACGGCAGCAGGGCAGGTCTGCACCCCTTAAAGCCATCACTTTCAAACAGGCATGGTCGTCTTGCCATGCCTGTCACCACGATACTGAATGAGCCACTTATCCTATTATTTCGTGTCTGTCTGCATCATGAAATTTGGCTTACTTTTTAATATACTTTACTGAATCGTAATAGTCTCATCGCAAAATAGTAATGCTGTTTCGAATGTTGTAACAATATTCGAAATCTTATTTTTCTGTGACCTTTTTCGCATATATTAGTCGTAGACGAGTTGTTCGTTTTATTGGAGGCCGGATGCACGCACTTGAGATACTACTAGTGGAAGACAATCCCGGCGATGTCCGCTTAACCCAAGAAGCACTGCGCGAGAGTGACTTGCCCCATCATCTGAATGTGGCGCGTGATGGTATCGAGGCGCTTGCCTTGCTGACACAGGATAACATCACTGCACTACCTGATGTGATTTTGCTCGACCTTAATCTACCGAAGAAAAGCGGCTTGGAAGTATTGGAAGAGGTCAAAACCGACCAACACCTCAAGGATATTCCCATCATTGTGTTGACCTCCTCCGCGAGTGATCGTGATGTCCTTGTCGCCTATAAAAAGCAGGCCAGCGCCTACTTGGTGAAGCCCTCAAACCTGTATCAATTTGATGAGGTTATTAACGCTATTGTAGCGCTCTGCGACGTATCATAACCTGTTTCCATTTAACATCGCTGCTGAGTTATTGTTCAGGATAGGGTGTGGTATATGCGGCGCTTACTCGGTTCTTTTGAACGGTCGTTGTCGCTCCTCAACGCCATTACCGATGGTGTAATCGCCCACGACGATAGCGATCAACTGCTCTATGTCAACGATGCGATGGCGCTCATGAGTGGCTATCCGTCTGCCGAATCAATGGCGGATGTTTCAGTCGCCGAGTTGATTGCGCGGCTCAAAATTACGGATGACGGCGACCACTTCTTGACTGCTGCCCATCTGCCGGGGCATTTGGCGCTGGCTGGGCAAGAAGGGCCGGAGCGTGAGTTCAAATACTTGAACCCCCAAACGGGAGAACCCTCTTGGCTGACCATTAAAGCCCAACCGGTCATCGCGGCCAGTGGGGAAGTGCAGTTCGCCGTCAGCATCATCCGTGACATTACCCAGCGTAAACAGCTTGAAACCCGCACCCTTGAACTGGTCGTCGAGCGTGAACGGGTGAAAGTACTCCAACGTTTTGTTGGCGATATGTCTCACGACTTCCGCACACCGCTTTCCATCTTGAGCAACAGCCTGTACCTTATGCAGCGCAATACCGACCCTGAAAGGCAGCAGGCGCACGCTGCCAAAGCGGAACATCAAATTCAACGGATGGAAAATCTTCTGGATGAACTGCTGCAAATTGCCCGCCTGGACGAGAATAAAGTCAAATTTGAATTTCGCTTGACCGACATCAACATCTTTTTAGAACCGCTCATACAGGAATATGAGTTAATCGCCCTTGAAAAGAATATTGCCCTTAAATTTCTGCCGCAGTCGGAACACTGTTTCGCCCGGATCGACTCCTCGCAGTTCGAGCATATCTTTACCAACTTGATCGAAAACGCGATTGCCTATACCCCGAAGGATGGGTATATTGCTGTTAGCACCGGCACAATCGACAATCAAATTTTTATCTCGGTCAAAGATACGGGCATTGGGATCTCAGCGGAGGATTTGCCCCACATTTTTGAACGCTTCTACCGTGCCGACCAAGCCCGCTCCACCAACACGGGCGGCAACGGCCTCGGCTTGTCGATTGTCCAGCGCATTATCGAAGAACATCACGGTAAGATCGAGGTCAGCAGCGTCGTAGATCAAGGCACAAACTTCGTCGTCCGCCTACCCGAATCAACCGTGCCAAAGGTTGCCTCTGCCTAAGCCCAAAGGCGATTCACCCCAGCTCTAAAGGCGGCTTCGCACAGAGTTCAATGCAGAGGGTTTATGGCGGCGGCGGCAGTGGAGCGCCATTTAGTCGTCGATAGCTTTTAGTCGACAGTTTATAGTCTAATGCCGAAAGACCAAGCGATTAGATTCGGAAAATTCTTCAATTTCGGAACTATTTCTTTGAAGATTTCGAACGTACCCCTCAAATGTTGAAAATGTTGCATTTGTTGCAAATATTGCAGTTGTGATTCTCGATTTTCGCAACATTTCTCCCTCAAGTGATGCTGTTGATGTTGTTGTTGCTGTTGAGAATTGTCGCGAATGTCGTCAGAGTCGTCAGTGTCGCAATTGTCAGTCGTGTTTTATGCACAAGATGCGGAACAAGCGGCAGAGGCGGCACAAGAAGTCATCAGTCGACAGTCAACAGGTGACAGTCAAAGGCAGCACAACAAGTCATCAGTCGACAGTCAACAGGTGACAGTCAACAGGTGACAGTCA
Organism: Chloroflexota bacterium; assembly: GCA_020161935.1. Taxonomy (GTDB): domain Bacteria; phylum Chloroflexota; class Anaerolineae; order Aggregatilineales; family Phototrophicaceae; genus CFX2. Next base: position 21,098 of record JAIUNI010000006.1, on the reverse strand, counting down.
AAGGCGGCACAACAAGTCATCAGTCGACAGTCAACAGGTGACAGTCAAAGGCGGCACAACAAGTCATCAGTCGACAGTCAACAGGTGACAGTCAAAGGCAGCACAAGAAGTCATCAGTCGACAGTCAACAGGTGACAGTCAAAGGCGGCACGACAAGTCATCAGTCGACAGTCAACAGGTGACAGTCAAAGGCGGCACGACAAGTCATCAGTCGACAGTCAACAGGTGACAGTCAAAGGCAAATGCACAACAGGCGGCACACGTTGGGCGGATGCGGTTGTTAAGGTGCGGCGGGAAACCCCCTCCGTCGCTAGCGTGACACCTCCCCCGCAAGCGAGGGAGGCAATAATGTGGGCGTTCCTGTAAACAGGATAGCAGAGGTCGGCGGCAAAAGGGTGAACATTTGTCAGAACATTTGGTCACTTTTTGGCGGTGTTGGCACCAACCATTTTGAGGGAGTCGATGTGTTAAGAAGGTTAGGGCATGGTTTGTAAAGCGTTTGTCGGGTTAACCGAAAATAAACCTTTTTTATAGTACTGAGTTCTGAGTGCCGAGTACTGAGTAAGTGGCAAGTTTGAAGTGAAAGGCAGGCGATTAACCGCCAAGTCGCCAAGAACGCCAAGATTTTTAGCGCAAGAATTTCGATAAATCACTAAGTTTTAAGTGGCAAGTTTGAAGTGAAAGGCAGGCGATTAACCGCCAAGTCGCCAAGAACGCCAAGATTTTTAGCGCAAGAATTTCGATAAACCACTAAGTTTTAAGTGGCAAGTTTGAAGTGAAAGGCAGGCGATTAACCGCCAAGTCGCCAAGAACGCCAAGATCTTTAGCGCAAGAATTTCGATAAACCACTAAGTTTTAAGTGGCAAGTTTGAAGTGAAAGGCAGGCGATTAACCGCCAAGTCGCCAAGTCGCCAAGATTTTTAGCGCAAGAATTTCGATAAATCACTAAGTTTTAAGTGGCAAGTTTGAAGTGAAAGGCAGGCGATTAACCGCCAAGTCGCCAAGATTTTTAGCGCAAGAATTTCGATAAACCACTTTAAAACAATTATCTATTTCCGGCGATCAGTCGTTTTTCAAATGACCGTTAACCGAAGCTGGAAGTATACTGGCTGTACGTGTAGAATGTGTGTTCTTTGTTCGCCTGTGAGTGAGGGATAGTTCAATCAAACGCAAACCAGCCGCCGCACCGTCAGCTTCCAGCGCTGCTTCGCCCTCCGGTAAAGACTCTCCCTTGCCGGATTTTGAGCTGACGTGGGAATGCCCGAACTGTGGTCAGCGGGTATTCGGTAAACAGCCCCCCGACATCTGCGACTACTGCTGTGACCTCACCACATGGCGTTTAGTGGTGAGGCCGTCCACGTGATTCGTGTTTAGCTGCCGCTGCTCGCCGCTTCCGGTTTGGTCAGCGGTTGGCCGAACTTGCCCTCGAACGCGAACTCGTTCCATGTCTTCCGGCTGCGGTCAACTGTTTCGCGCTGTTGTAAATCTTCTGGCAGCTTGTCCAACCCGCCGAAGTAACCAATCGCCACCACGGTAATCGGGTCGTAACCTGTGGGGATTTCAAATAGGGTACGCGCCTGCTGTGAGTCAAACCCGGCCATCTGGTGAACGCGCAGCCCCGCCGACTCGGCCTGAATACTCATATGCGCCACCGCTTGCCCAACGTCATAATAGGCGTAGGGGTTCGGGCTGCCGTCGGCGCGGGTCAGCTTGGCTACACTGAGGATGAGCAGGGGAGCGTTGCCCGCCCACTTTTTATTGTTGCCACTCAGAATATCGACCAGCTTATCGAACGTGGCATCGCCTTTGCGTGTCACAATAAACGACCACGGCTGCGCGTTCCCGCCCGAAGGCGACCACCGCGCCGCTTCCAATAAGCTCCAAATTTTTTCGTCTTCTACCGGCTGGCTGTCATAAGCGCGGGGACTCCAGCGCTCTTTAAGAACATCGAGAATCGGAAATTCCGAAGTAGCCGTTTTACGCATGTTTTATCTCCAGAAGCGTGATTTGTACGAATTTAGATGCCGCCGCCCACGACCGAATTACTACGAAGGGATAAAATTCTCAAAATTCGTTTAACTTGGATGTCGATTTCGTGACCGTTTATTCGTCGTATGAATATAAGCACGGGGTAAACCGTGTCGATAACCCACCGCCTTTCAAGGAGAACCGTCATGCCCGAAATGCCCACCATTACCGCTGAAACTTTGATCGCCGTTTTGGATACCGTGAAAACCGAGTTTACCGCTGCCATTGACGAGATTGACGTGAACAGCCCGTCGCCCGCCCCCGGCGAGTGGAACGCCCGTCAAGTGCTCTCCCATGTGATCGGCAGCCTCCAACAAACCCCTGTCCAAGCGGGCTTTTTCTTAGCCGGTGCGCCGGATGTGCCGGTGATATTTAGCGATCCCTACTGGATTGCAATCTGGCATAATGCGCCAGCCGAGTCCTTTAAAGCCGCTTTGCTGGCTGCGGTTGAAGGGAACAAAGCCTTTGTCCGCAGTCTCGCGCCGGAAAACCTGTATCGCACGGCAAAAATGGGCAGCTTCGGTGACACGCCTTTAGCCGTGTTCTTGATGATCTCCTACAACAACCACGTCAAGGAACAGCACCTTCACCAACTGCGGACTTTTGTGTCCGCTCCCCAACCGACTTAATGTGTCACTCATGCCGATGCCAGATAGTCTTTCATGTCCGGCACGGCGATTAAAGTTCGGCGGCTATGGCCTGAAGCAACGCTTGGATTTGCTCAAGGTTGGCCTTCACGCCGCCTCCTTGAGCCATCGCGGGCTGACCACCGCCTCGCCCACCCAACTGTGTCGCAGCATTTTTTAGGAGCGCTCCCATATCGAACATCAGGTTAGCACTGCGGGCGAAAATGAGCTGCGACTTTTCGCCTGCCGCCCCCAACAACGCCACCACGTTTTCGCCCGCCGCTAACCGCGAAGCCAACAAGCGCAGCTCGCCAGCATCGCGCCCATCAAAGCTCGCGCAAATCAGCTTATAGCCTTTATCGTTCGGTGCTTCGTTCAGTAATCGCTCTGCCTCATAGCCAACCAACTGCTCGCGTAAATCCTTCAACGCCGATTGAGCCGCTTTAAGCTCATCACGCAGCTTGCCTACCAGTTCCGGTACTTCGTTGAAACGGCAGTTCATCTCGGCAGCTATGCCACTCATAACCTGATGTTTCTCACCGTAATCCGCCAACGCTCGCTGACCGCAGCGAAATTCCACCCGTGTTTTATCCCCGCGTTTCTCACTTTTAATCAGCTTCAATAGGCCAATTTCACCGGTGCGGCTGACGTGCGTTCCCCCACAGGCCGTCTTATCGTAACCCTCAATTTCAACGACGCGCAGCCCATCGGTAACAATGTGCTTGGGCAGCTTACGCATCCGCACATCATCCTGCTCATCGGCTTGGCGGATTGCTGCCACGACTGTTTTGTCGTCCTGAATAACCGCATTCGCCAAATCTTCGGCAGCTTGCAGTTGCTTTTCAGTCAAGCCGCTCATGTCTAAATCAATCGTTACGCTGTCGGGGCTGAGGTGGAAGCTGACGGTTTTCGCGTTCGACGTTTGGATGAACGCCTGAGTCAAAATGTGCTGGCCTGTGTGCTGCTGCATATGATCGAAGCGCCGCGCCCAATCAACAACACACGTCACGGCTTGACCAGACTCAAAAAGGGTAGGGCTGTCTTCGAGAATATGCAGTATTGCTGCGTCGTCATCGCGCACGACCACATCAACGACCTTAACCTTATTAATCAAGCCAGTATCGTTCGGCTGCCCGCCGCTGCCGGGGTAAAAAGCCGTCTGATTCAAGATGACTGCTGGCTGCGCTTTGTGCGTCGTTTGTTCGGTTACAACAGCGCTAAACCCGGTTAAATAAGAGTCATTGTAGTAAAGTCGCTTGGTCATTTGCTGCCCTATTTTGTAATCTAAAAGGACTGATTATTGTACCCCTGCAAGCGATAATCCCAACAGCGCCGCCCGTTTTCACAAATGTGCAGCATGAGCAATTTGGTGAGTTTCTTGACAAAATCTTAAACTTGGGAGTATGCTTTGTTCAAATTCTGGGAGCGCTCCCATTATGAGCGCAAACTTAAAGTTATTCAATAAATCAGGTTATGAATTTAGAAGATATTGCTCGGAAGGCGCAGGTTTCTCGGTCAACTGTCTCACGGGTCATCAACAACGAACCGTATGTCAGTGATCGCACTCGCCAGCGTGTTATGAAAGTGATTGAGCAGGAACGTTTCCAGCCCAACCACGCTGCACGTACATTGGTCACGCGCCGTAACGAAACCATTGGCATTGTCATACCCACCGCTGAGAATATCTTCTTTACCGACAACTCCTACTTCCCTATGCTCCTTGCGGGATTGGGTGAAACCACCCGTGATATGGATTACGCGATGCTGCTGTGGTTGGGGCAGGCGACTGATTATGACGAGCGTTTCGTCCGCAAGGTGACGACCAGCCGGCAAAACGACGGCTTGATTATTGCCTCGCTGCCCGGCGACCACCCCTTGTTTGCACATCTGCCCGACATTCGTGTTCCGATTGTCATGGTTGACCGTCCGGTGCGTTTTGATGACATTATCAGCTACGTCACCGTCGATAATATCGCGGGGGGTGAGATGGCTGTGAACCACCTCATTCGCAGCGGTCGGCGGCGGATTGCCCATATCGCCGGGCAAGAAACCATCTCGGACGGTCGTGACCGCCTGATCGGTTATCGCCGCGCACTGGAAAAAGCGGGCATTCCCTACGACCCTGACTTGGTTCACCAAGGGGCATTCACCCGCAGACATGGCTACACCGGCATGAAACACCTGCTTCAATTCAAACCGGATGCCATTTTTGCGTGCGGTGATACAGCCGCGTTCGGGGCAGTGCAGGCCATTCATGAAGCAGGGCTTTCCGTTCCAGACGACATCGCGATCATCGGTTTTGATGATATTGATGTCGCTACTCAATCAAATCCCACGTTGACCACCATCCGCCAGCCTGTTCAACAAAAAGGCGCGGTGGCGGCACGGATACTCATCAATCTCATCGAAGGACATCTTGAAGGACCGCAGCACGTTTTACTGCCGACGGAGCTTATCGTCCGGCAGTCTTGCGGGGCTGCCTAGTCACATTTGAAGGGGGTGATGCCGAGGCATAATTGAATACTTTCTCGTAGGTTCGATACCTTCGTTTGGTGAAGGTTTAGTTTATGAAGGAAAGAAAGATGTCGAAAAAGTCCCTATTAGTTGTACTTCTTATTGGTGTCTTGGCGACTTTAGTTGTTGCGCCCGCCGCAGCACAAGATAAAGTCCAAGTGACATGGTTTGTTGGTCTTGGTACCGGTACCAATGAACAACAGATCGAAGCCGAAAACCAAGTTGTTGCCGACTTCAATGCCAGCCAAGACGAGATCGAACTGGTGATCAATATTGCTGCGAGCAACGAAACCGCTCCTGACCTGTTCAGCACCTTGGTTGCCGGTGGCACGCCTCCCGATATTGTTGGCCCCGTTGGTGTCGGTGGTTCCAACCAATTTGCCGATCAGTGGCTGGATCTCCAACCGCTGGTTGACGCGACCGGTTACGACCTGAGCGTCTATGATCCCGCGTTGGTCGAACTGTACAAGACCGCTGATGGCGAACTGTTGGGTATCCCCTTCGCGGTTTTCCCCAGCATCACCTACTACAACCCCGGTCTGTTTGACGAAGCTGGTCTGAACTATCCTCCGCAGGCATTTGACGAAATGTATGTCATGCCCGATGGCACGGAAGTGGAATGGAACTACGAAACCGCAGCCGAAATTGCGAAGATCTTGACTGTTGACGCGAATGGTAACGATGCCACCAGCGCCGACTTTGATCCTTCAGCGATTGAACAGTTCGGTTTGAACTTCCAGTGGGCTCGTATGCGCCTGATGTGGACTGACATTCAGCCCGAAGACTGGTACGACGAAGCCGCCAACAAGGTGAGCATTCCCGAAAGCTGGCGTACCGCTACCCAGTGGCTGCAAGATGCCGTCTGGAAAGATCACTTCATCCCGAACACCACCTACGATTCAAGCGAAGCATTTGGCAGCGGCAACGCTTACCAATCGGGCAAGCTCGCGATGGCGATCACCCCGCTGTGGTACACCTGCTGCTTGGGCGAATCGGTTGGCAAGTTCGAGTGGGACTTCGGTGTCGTGCCGAAGAGCCTTGATGGTGAATACCATGTTGCGACCGATGCTGACACGTTCCGTTTGACCAAGTCCGGCACCAACCAAGAAGCAGCCTTCACCGTTCTGCAATACCTGCTGAACGAAGCTGTTCCGGTTCTGGCCCCGACCTACGGCGCGTTCCCGGCACGTCCTGAATACCAACAAGACTGGATTGACACCAAGGCCGCCCAGTTCGACTGGGGTGTAAACTGGCAAGTTGCAGTTGACAGCCTTGCGTACAACGTCCCCGGTAACATGCACCACGAATCGAACGTCCCCAACTACGGTAAGGCAACCGACCGCGTGTTCGCCTTCCAGACCGCACTGTTCGGTGACGGTGGTGGTGACCTCGATGTGAACGCTGAATTGGACAAGCTGGAAACAGAAGTCCAAGCCATTATCGACGGCAGCTAAACCCTGTCGGTAGATAAAAATTGATGCGGATGGGGAGCTTCGGTTCCTCATCCGCTTCGGGCAAAAGATACGAAAATATTTTTAATAAACAAAATTAGAGTTTAATCTATTCACAATTTGAGATGATATGCAGGATGTATGTCGCCTCAACATGGCTGACTAAAAAAACTGTTTAAGCTCGTTAGGGTGACTATGGAAAGGGGTTATGGTTATGGCAAGTGTTGATACGGCAGGCGTACTAACTTCTCCACGGGAAGCGCCGAAACGCCGTACACTCCAACAGCAGCAGCGGATATGGGGCTGGATATTTCTCTCACCGTGGATATTGGGTTTTGTTCTTTTTACAGCCGCGCCAATGATCGCTTCCTTAATATTCACCTTCACCGATTTTTCACTCTCACGGCCGGAGATGTCGTTCGTCGGGTTGAAGAACTGGCAGAACTTGTTTAACGACCCCCTCGCGATTATCGCGCTGGGTGTCACTATTAAATATGCCTTGATCGCTGTACCCATCGGCATTTTGGTTCCGTTGGGTCTAGCCGCCTTGCTGAATTCAAAACACCTGTTTGGCAAGCGTATCTGGCGAACCATATTTTACCTCCCGTATATGGTTCCGGCAGTATCCAGCATTTTCATCTGGCGCTCGTTTCTGAACGGTGAAACGGGTTGGCTGAACCGCCTCCTAATCCAAATCGGCATTACTGATCCGCCGAACTGGTTACAAAGTGAAGCATGGATCTTACAAGCCTTCGTATTGATCGGCCTGTGGGGTGTCGGTAATGCCATGTTAACCATGTTGGCGACGATGCAAGGCGTTCCAACCGAACTCTACGAAGCGGCTGATGTGGACGGCGCGAACGGCTTTACCAAGTTCCTCCGCATTACCTTACCCATGATCTCGCCGGTTATCTTCTACAACTTGGTTTTAAGTGTCATCGGCGTGATGCAGTATTTCGAAGTACCCTACATCGCCACCCTCGGTACCGGGCATCCGGGTACCTCCGCTTATTTCTATAACATGCACCTTTATAAGACGGCCTTCACCTATTTTGATATGGGATACGGGTCAACGCTTGCATGGTTGATGTTCATTATCGCACTTGCCCTAACCGCAGCGCTGTTCGCAACGTCGCGGCGTTGGGTCTACTATTCAAGCGGAGACTAAACGATGGCCGCCGTAACTTATTCTAAATCTGTCAACACATCACCTTATTACGCAGTACGTTTGCGCCGTTTCGCTGTCACGGCTCTCGTGGGGTTGTTTGCCCTCGTACTCGGCATCGGCTATCTGCTGCCGTTTGGCAATATGGCCTTGATCGCCGTTAAGAGTCAGGATCAGATTGCCGCCAGCGGCGACGGACCCATTTGGCCGTTGGAACCCGAAGTCTATAACTACGAAGGCAAAGACTATCCTATCTACACCGTTCCTTTTGAAGATGGTACCAGCCGCGAGTTGGCGCTCGTCAAAAAAGGACGGCAGACCAGCCAATTTGTTGATCCGGCAAACCCCGACGCGGGGCTAGTGGATTGGGCAGGTAACTGGCGCGGCCTGGCACAAGTTTCCACCATTGCCCCGCATTTCGACAACTTCGGCATCGCGTGGGACATTATCAACTTCCCCCGGTTATTTGGGAACACCGTCGCCATCGCCCTCATCGGCATGGTGGGTACACTGCTGTCGAGTATCGCGGTTGCCTACGCCTTTGCACGCTTCCCGATCCCCGGTAAGAATATCTTGTTCCTTGTCCTGATCGGGACGATTATTCTCCCCCGACAGGTGACGCTCATTCCGACCTATGCCTTCTTCGCGAAGATTGGTTGGACGCAATCATGGCTGCCCTTGATCGTGCCGCACTTCTTCGCCAACGCCTATAACGTCTTTTTGCTGCGCCAGTTCTTTATGACGCTGCCGCGCGAACTTGACGAAGCCGCGATGATTGACGGGGCCAGTCCGTTTACGGTGTTGTATCGCGTCATCATTCCGCAGTCGTGGCCGGCGATCATCTCGGTCGGTTTGTTCCACTTCATTTTCGCGTGGAATGATTATTTCGGCCCGCTGCTTTACCTGCTCGGCAAGCCTGACCTCCAGCCGATTTCGGTGGGTGTGCAGATCTTCAACTTCCAGTACGGTCAGCGCCCGGAACTCGTGCAAGCGACTTCATTGATGGCGATGATCCTGCCGCTGGTAATCTTCTTCTTCGCCCAAAAAGTATTCATGCGCGGTGTGGTTGTCACCGGCGTGGAGAAGTAAGCGGATGAATAATTTCGCACAAATAAACAGGGGGCGTAAGCCCCTTGTTTTTAAATACCTGTTTTTTATCTTTTTACTCACTCTCGTACTTACACCTGTTTTCGCACAGGATGACGGTTTAACTGTTGATGTCAGCCAGCCGCTTGGCCCGATCAGCCCGTATATTTTTGGGGCGAATGCTCAACAGTCCGTTATTTCACCTGATTTATTACCCACGGCGCAGGCACTCGGTCTCAAAATTATCCGTTTGGGTGGCGGCCCTAGCGACCAGCAGGATTTAAGCAAACCCACCTTAGACTTTTTTATCCTGCAAGCCCGTATGTTAAAAGCGGAACCATTAGTTACGGTTCGCCTTCTGGATGGATCACCCGAAAAAGCAGCCGAACTGGTACGCTATGCGAATGTGACTAAAAAGTACAACATTCGCTACTGGAGTATTGGTAACGAGCCGAATTTCTTTGTAGCAGTATTGGATGCACCTTCCTATACAACTGAAGACCTCACGAAAAACTGGCGGGCGATTGCCGAAGCCATGCTCGCAGTAGATCCAAATATCGTTCTTGTTGGCCCCGATATTAGTCAATATGTTGTCTTGAATGCTGAAACCGACCCCCCACAATATTTGGAAGGGAATGGTGGTGGTGATCCTACAGATGATCTTGGAAAAGATTGGATGCAGGAGTTTTTGAAAGCGAATGGCGACTTAATTGGTATCGTTTCGATCCATCGCTATCCTTTCCCCGGCGGCAACCCGACTAATGTGGCAACGATTGAAGGGTTGCGAGAAAACAGCCGCGAGTGGCTAACGATTATCCCGAATTTGCGTAAAATCATTCAAGCCTCTGCGGGACGTGATATTCCAATTGCCTTGACTGAATTTAACTCGAATTCCAACAATCAAACAGGTGGCGAAGCGAGTTTAGACTCGCATTACAATGCCATCTGGACGGCGGCGCTTTTGGGACACTTCATCAACCAAAAGCTGTCGATGGCGCTGTATTGGGATCTTCAGCGCAAGGGAGCTGGCTTTGGGTTAATTGGTAATGGCGAGCTTCGACCACCTTACTACAGCTATGTCATGTATACGCATTTTGGAACTGAACTCGTAACCTCTACATCAAGTGATGAAGATGTGACGATTACATCTGCTATGAATGCCGATGGTGCATTGACCGTGATGCTTGTTAATCTCAGTTCAGATGTTAAGACACTACCACTTGCAATTAACGGCTTTACACCCTCCGGTGAGGCTGAGGTTTGGCTGTTCGATAAAGACCACAAAGCCGAAAATATTGGTACACACGATTTGAGCGCGGGTACGGTTACGCTGCCTGCCGAGTCCGTCACACTTTACATCATTCCACAATAGGGTAGGGCTGTTCCTTGACCGCATCGCTGCCATCACGAAACTCGTCTCTTAAAAAACTCGTTTTGATCTGGTTCTTCTGGGCGCTGATTATCTTAGGTTTTCAAGGCATCGTCAGCGCCCGTTACCAACCCAACCGCCCCGACTATGCGACTGAATGGACGCAGTATGAAACGGCGCGTACCAGCAATCGCGATAAAGACTTCCTGACCGAGCCGGTTATGAACCATCAGGTCGCGTGGGACGCGGAGTTCTATATCGGCATCGCGGTTGGTGGTTATGACGACCCCCGCATTACCACGGGCGAACTCCCCGATGGCTCAAGAATGCCACTGAGTTATGCTTTCTTCCCCCTGTATCCAGCAGCGATGGCGGCTGTGGCTGCTCCTTTAAAGCTGTTTGGGCTGAACCCCATCGCGGCGGCTGCGCTCGGCGGGGTGATTATTTCGCTCCTCGGTACGCTGCTGGCGATGTTCAGCATCTACGAACTGACCCGCAAAGAACTGGGTGAGGAAGGCGGCTTACGCACGGCCTTCTATATGCTGATCTTTCCGTCAGGCTTCTTTCTGGCGCAGGTGTATACCGAAGGTTTATTTCTCGGCTTGGCGCTCGGCTGTTTCGTGTTGATTGCCCACAAACGCTTCTGGGCAGCGGCGCTGTTGGCTGCGCTAGCGACCCTTACCAAAGCGCTTGGCCTGGCGCTGCTGTTCCCGCTGTTCCTCGGTTGGGCGGCGACAGTTGATTGGAAGTCTCTGCGTGGTCAAGCGTCTGGCGCGGCTAAGTCATGGTTCACAGTCTTGAATGTGACCGCATTACTCTCGCTCGTTTTGCCGGTTCTCGCCTACCTCGCGTGGAATTATTTCCTCGGCGAGAAAGCCTTTCTGATCGAGCATGAACACTTCGGGCGCGGCCTTTTTAACTGGGCGGGTCTTTCACGCGGGTTGGACATGATGATGACCAGCTTCCGCGATGGCAGCATCCCCGACCGAACCGTTTACTATGCCATCGAGGCGGTTGGCGCAGTGGTCGCGGTGATAGCCTGTTTGTTTACGGCGCGATGTTACCCCGGCTTAACCCTGTTTAGCATTTTGGTTTTGGTGTTATCCATCACCAGTTCATCGCCTCAAAGCATCATCCGTTATGTGCTGACGGTTCCGGCACTGTTTGTATTCCTGTCGCGCTTCGGGCGGAACACCGTGTTTGACCGTTCGTGGACGTTGTTTAGTGTGTTGATGTTGGGGATGCTGGCATCACTCTATACGTTTGATATGTGGGTAGCCTAAAACTGCCCATTTCGCATATTTGATTAAGGATTATCTGTATGTCATTTCCGAGTGATTTCCTGTGGGGCGCGGCGACCGCCAGCTACCAGATCGAAGGGGAAGCGAGGGGGGAGGGACGCGGCGAGTGTATCTGGACGCGCTTTTCCCACACACCCGGTAAAGTAGCCAATGGTGATACCGGCGATGTGGCGGACGACCATTATCACCGATACCCGCAAGACGTGGCCTTGATGAAAGATGTGGGTTTACAGGCTTACCGTTATTCGCTCTCGTGGCCGCGTGTAATCCCGCTGGGTACGGGCGAGACGAACCCCCTCGGCTTGGATTTTTACGACCGCCTGACTGATGAAATCATGAAGGCTGGCATTCAGCCGTGGGTAACACTCTACCATTGGGACTTGCCCCAAGTGCTTGAAGATAAGGGCGGGTGGAGCAATCCCGATATTGTCGGCTGGTTCTCGGAATACACCGAACTCGTCACCAAACGTTTGGGCGACCGTGTGAAGCATTGGATCACCCTCAACGAGCCGTGGTGTTCGGCCTCGCTCGGTTATTTGTATGGCGTACACGCGCCGGGTGTGCAAGACCCCAAGCGGGCGTTCCTCGCGGCACATTATCTGCTCCTCTCGCACGGCGAGGCCATGAAGATCATCCGTAAGAATATCCCCGACGCGCAGGCCGGCATCACCCTCAACCTCACTCCCCAGCTTCCGGCGACGGCTCACCCTGACGATATTCGTGTGGCGTGGCGCTCGGACGGCTTTTCTAACCGCTGGTATCTCGATCCGGTGTTCAAAGGCCAATACCCGCCGGATATTGTCGAAGAAGTCATGTCGATGGGCGGCCTCGAAGGTGTGGACTTAACACAGGTGCAGGAAGCCGCGCAGCCGATGGACTTCCTCGGTATCAACTATTACATGCGCTGGATACACAAGCATGTGCCGGGTAAGCCGGAGGAAAGTGAGTTCGCGTTCCCGTCCGAATCGACCTTTACCGACATGGGCTGGGAAGTGAACGGTAAGGCTATGGCGGATATGATCGTTCGCGTCCAGCAGGAATACAACCCGAAGGCCATCTATGTGACCGAGAACGGCGCGGCGTACCCCGAACCGGAAACCGTCACCGAACCTGTGTTAGAAGACCCTGAGCGTGTGGCCTTTTTGAAGGAATATTTGGGTGCGGCTGAGGATTCGATCCAACGCGGGGCGAAATTGAAGGGGTATTTCTTGTGGAGTTTCCTCGATAACTTCGAGTGGGCTTACGGGTATACCAAGCGCTTCGGCATCACCCATGTCGATTACACGACGCAGAAGCGCACCCCCAAGCGCAGCGCGTTGTACTACAAAGACATCATCGCGAACAACGCGCTATAAATTACCTCATTAACGGAGGAGGCACGCCTCCTCCCTACAATAACCCCTGTCTGAAACTATGATGATACAAACACGTTTTTCGGGACAGAAATTTAGGCTAGTGCGCCTAAAGTCTATGGCTGGTCGGCTCATCAGTAAGGGTGTATTCATCCTTAGAGTATACGGTGTAGGACGTTGATTTACTGTAACTCATAGGTTCAAAGGATAACTCAAAATGACCGAGCAAATTTCCGAAAAGTTCCACGATCTGCTGACCCGACCGATTCTGTGCGCGTTTACGACCATCAACCCTGACGGGCAGCCCCATACAGTGCCTGTCTGGTGTGATTATGAGGATGGGCATGTGCGGATCAACAGCCCGATTGATACCAAGAAGGCGCATAACATCAAGCGCAACGACAAACTCTCGCTGCTCATTATTGACCCGCAAAACAGCGGTCATTGGCTTGAGGTGCAGGGGCATGTGGGCGAAACCCGTGATGAGGCCCACGGCGCGCGCGATCACATCAACAAGCTCTCGCAGAAGTACACCGGTAACCCCGTGTATCAATCGCGTGGGGACGCTAACGAACAACGCGAGATGTACGTAATCGAGGTGACCAAGATCAACGGGTATTAGCCCTTCGGTACGAAAGCCTCAAAAGGGGAGGGGGTCAATCCCTTCCCTACAAATCCCCATAAACCATGTGGTTTGTCAGGCGTTCACAACCTTTGTACACTCTAGGCGAAGGATTTTATCTAACTAGAGATAAGTGATTTGCTATGACAACCCAAGAATTATACGAGCGTATCGCGCACCCGACGCTGCTGCTGGACGAGGCCAAGTGTAAGCGGAATATCGCCAATATGGCGGCTCACGCCCGTGCCAGCGGCGTTCGCTTTCGCCCGCACTTCAAAACGCACCAATCAGCCAAGGTAGGCGAGTGGATACGGGCAGAAGGCGTGACAAGCATCGCGGCTTCGTCGCTGCGGATGGCGGCTTACTTCGCCGACGCGGGTTGGGATGACATTCTGGTAGCCTTCCCCGCGAATTGGCGTGAAATCGACCTGATTAACAGCCTCGCCAGCCGTATTCGCCTCGGCCTGATTGTCGAGTCGCGCGAAACGGTGCGCTTCCTCGGTTCGCACTTGCAGCATCCAGTAGACATCTGGTTGGATGTCGATACCGGCTACCACCGTACCGGCATCGACTGGCAGGCCAAGGATGAGGCGGTTGGGCTGGCGGGGCAAATCAGCGCCTCGCCGATGATGCGGCTGCGGGGGATGCTGACGCACTCCGGTCAGTCGTACAAGAGCCACAACCATGCCGAGATCAAAGCGGTGTACGACGAGAGCGTAGGCCGTTTCAACAGCCTGCGTGACCATCTGGCAGCGACCGGATTTACAGGTTTAGAAGTCTCGCTCGGTGATACACCAAGCTGCGTAACCGTGCAAGACCTGAGCGCGGTGGAAGAAGTGCGCCCCGGCAACTTCGTGTACTTCGACTGGATGCAAGTTGTCATTAGCACCTGCACAGCAGATGAAGTGGCGGTCGCTTTGGCCTGTCCGGTGGTGACCAAGAATGCCGAGCGTAACCAGATTGTGGTGTATGGCGGTGGTGTGCATTTGTCAAAGGATACCTTCGTTGACCTGAAGGGCAGGGCGACCTTCGGCGCGGTTTGCCTGCCGACCGACAGCGGTTGGAGCGACCCGTTCGAGGACACCTATGTGGTGAGCTTGTCGCAGGAACATGGGGTGCTGCAAGTCGCGCCGGAGGATTTTGACCGCATCGCAATCGGCAGCCTCGTGTGCATCCTGCCGGTGCATTCGTGCATGACCGCCGACCTGATGAAAACGGTGGTGACGCTCAACGGCGAAGAACTCTCGATGCTGCACTTGGAAGCGTTATAAGCAAAGACGATTGAACCGCAAAGACGCAAAGAGCGCAGAGGAAATGCGGAGAGATTTAACACAAAGGCTCAATGGCACAAAGACACAAAGCGAATACAGGATAGAACCGCCAAGTCGCCAAGAACGCCAAGATTAATGCGGAGAGATTAGCTGAAGCACTTTAGGCTATAATGATCTGTGACAGAGGTTTAGTGGAGTACACGCGATGACCATCCACGAACGGCTATATACGGTTGATGACCTATGGGCGATTTCTCATGATCCAGCAAATGAACTGCGCCGATTTGAACTCAGCGAAGGGGTGCTGATTGAGATGACACCTGCTAGTTTTAAACATGGGCGCGATACTTCAAGGCTCAATCGCTTCATTAGTGAATTTGTAGATAAGCATAAATTAGGCGAAACCACTGCTGCTGAAACCGGCTATATACTATATAAAAACCCTAATGGAAAAGATACGGTTCGTGCGCCCGATGTAGGGTTTGTTTCTGTCACTCGTATCTCTGAACAGGGCTTCCCTGACGGTTACTTCCCCGGCGCTCCTGATCTCGCTGTTGAAGTTATTTCTCCTACTGATGAGGCAGAGGAAGTTCACTTTAAAGTGACTCAATATCTCAAATACGGTACACGTTTAATCTGGCTGGTCTACCGTAAGTCACAGACAGTTGTTGTTCATACCGTAAATGGTTCGCGAACACTCAGTGTAGATGATTTCTTGGATGGCGGTGATCTGCTGCCGGGGTTTAGGCTGCCGGTGCGAGACATTTTTGAATAAGAAAAAATAATCTTCAAAGTACAGCGATAAATGCGGAGGGAGTTTTAGAAAGCTCCCTCACTGACTCAGTGTATATTGGCTAGTCGTGCCTGTTGCCCTTTCCCATACCTCGACAATCTTGCCTTCAGTAACGGTGCTGCCGTAAGCAATAAACTCGCCCGTTGAATTAATTGAAATTAAATTGGTGAAACTATCATCAGTTCTATCAAGAACGAAGATTTGTTCACCCGATTGAACATCCCATACATACAACATCCGATCCATCGGTAATCTACCATCCGATAGTGTCGCAAGTAAATAGGTTGGGGGATATGAGAATCTTATCCGATTTAGGTTATCACCTACTATATCATCCACTGAAGAAACAATGCCTTTATAGTAATTCCAGCTATAGAGTTCAGCATTGTATTTCACAAAAGCAATGTTGTTTTCAGTTTCAGTAAAGGTCAAGTCTGCGGCAAGCAAACTGCCTCTCGTTTTTACCTGAAATGACTGATCGGAAATTTTCCATATAGAGAGTCCCCAGAAAACATGCCCACCATAACCAATATCACCGTTGCTGATGGCAATCAGGGTGCTTTGGGGATTAAAAGTGTATTCGATGATCATATTCGTTAGGCGCTGATCCCCAACGGTAAAAGTATCGCCAGTGGTTAAGTCAATCAGTTGAACCCCCGATTTACCGAATCCGTTTTGAAATGCAACGTATTTGCCATCAGGACTAAATTTGACGTTTTCAATGGCAGAGTCATAGCTGCCAAGCTCTCGCCATGTTTGCTCTTGAAGGTCAAATAAGGATAGCGAACCTTTGCAAGGGGATGTGCGGATAGCTAAATTTGGGCATGATATTACCGCGACATATTTTCCACTTGGGTCAAAACTCAAATTTATTGCATTTTCATGTGAGAAAAATTGAGCTTCACTCTCATTCGTATTAATAAGCCATAGTCCGAACTCATTAACCGCGCCGAATAAATTTTCAACAGTAGGCGACGAAGCCAAGTCACAAATTCCGGTACAAATGGTGTCGGGTTGGGCTGAGACGAGCGAGGTATTCAACAAGAGCATCAATATGAAGGCGGTTAAGGCTAATTTGAATTTAAGTATGCCGATGGACATATTTTCACCTTAGTTGTTGCTCTATTGATGTTAAACAGGGGCAAGTGCGCCCCTGTTTTCTCTTGTGCTGGATGCCTAGCTGCGGGTTTGTTTGTAGTAGTTGATGAGGCCGTTAGTGGAGGCATCGTGGCTGGCGACGGGTTGGTCGCCCTTGAGTTCCGGCTCGATGGCTTTGGCGAGCTGTTTGCCGAGTTCCACGCCCCACTGGTCGAACGAGTTGATGTCCCAGATGATGCCCTGCGTGAAAATCTTGTGCTCGTAGAGGGCGATGAGCGAGCCGAGCGTTTCCGGCGTGAGCGATTTGTAGAGGAACGAGTTCGACGGTTTATTGCCGGCGAAGGTTTTGGCCGCAACCAGCAGATCAGACGGATTGCTATCACCGGCGGCGACGAGTTCCGCGCGGGCTTCGTCAGCCGTTTTGCCCTTCATGAGCGCCTCGGTTTGGGCGAGGAAGTTGGCGATGAGGATTTCGTGGTGGCTGCCGAGCGGGTTGTGGGTTTGAGCCGAGGCAAGGAAGTCGCACGGGATGAGCTTCGTACCCTGATGGATAAGTTGGTAGAAGGCGTGCTGGCCGTTCGTCCCCGGTTCCCCCCAGATAACGGGGCCGGTGCTGTAGTCAATTTTCTCGCCGCTCTGGGTAACGCTCTTGCCGTTGCTTTCCATGTCGCCCTGCTGGAAGTAAGCCGGGAAGCGCGAGAGATACTGGTCATAGGGCAGGATGGCCTGCGTTTGTGCGCCGAAGAAGTTGTTGTACCAGATGCCGAGCAGCCCCATGATAACCGGAATGTTTTGCTCGAAGGGGGTGGTGCGGAAGTGCTGGTCAACTTTATGCGCGCCAGCCAGCAGCGCCTCAAAGTTATCCATGCCGACGGCGAGGGCGATGGACAGGCCGATAGCTGACCACAGCGAGTAGCGACCGCCAACCCAATCCCAAAACTCGAACATATTCTCAGGGTCGATGCCGAACGCCTTCACCTTCTCGGTGTTGGTCGAGAGGGCAGCGAAGTGCTTAGCGACCGCGCTTTCATCTTTGGCGGTATCCAAGAACCACTTTCTAGCGGTGTGGGCGTTGGTCATGGTTTCCTGCGTGGTGAAGGTCTTTGAGGCGATGAGGAACAGCGTGGTTTCAGGGTTAAGGAGCCGCAGCGTTTCGGCAATATCAGTACCATCGACGTTGGAGACGAAGTGCGAGTGCAGGTCACGCTTGGTGTAGGGGGCGAGGGCGATGGTGACCATCTTCGGCCCTAAATCCGAGCCGCCGATGCCGATATTCACCACATCGGTGATGGCTTTGCCGGTGTAGCCTTTCCACGCGCCGGAACGAACCTGATCGCTGAACGTCCGCATCTTTGCCAGCACACGGTTGACTTCGGGCATCACATCCACGCCATCAACAAGGATGGGTGTGTTGGAACGGTTGCGAAGGGCGGTGTGCAGGACGGCACGGTTTTCGGTTCGGTTGATCTTCTCGCCGGTGAACATGGCTTCGATCTTCTCGCTGAGTTTGGCTTCCTTGGCGAGATCGAGCAGCAGTTTTAGGGTTTCACTTTTGATGCGATTTTTAGAGAAGTCGAACAGGATGTCGTCGAGTTTGAGCGAGAAACGGTTAAAGCGGTCGGGTTCGGCGGCGAACAGATCGCGCATTTGGACGTTACGAATGGCTTGATAATGCTGTTCAAGCTGAACCCAAACGGGTGTGTTGAGTAAGGTTGGCATAAATTCCCCTCCTGAGAGAACGAGGATAACTTACGCGAGGGGTTTTTGCTATGGGCGGGTGATGAGGCTGTGCTATTTATAACCGAGAAGACGTGATGGCGCGGCGAAGTAGGTGACCAAATAGAGTGATATTGAGGCTGCGGGTGAGCAAGTATTTGCGGGCGAAGGCGACGAGCCAGTTGGTCGTGCCGGGGATGACACTCGATTTTCTGCCGAGCGCACGGATGCCAGCGAGGGCGGTGCTGTCGGCATCCCGATAAGGGGCGTAAACCAGCGACCAATCAATTGCGGTTTGTTCAGCCATGCTGGTATCGATGAGGCCGGGGGACAGCACCAGCACATCCACACCATACGGCTTTAGTTCATAGTGGAGGGCTTCACCGAGGCTTAACAGGTAGGCTTTGGAGGCGGCATAGTTGGCGAGGTAGGGAAGCGGGCCGTAAGCGGCGATGCTGGCTACGAATAGGATACCGCCGCGTTTGCGGTCGCGCATCAACCGCCCGTAATGGTGGGCGAGGTGAGCGGGTGTGGTGATGTTCAGTTGGATGAGGCGCTGCTGGTTGGAGAACGAGCTGTTGAGGAAGCCGCCACTGGTTTCCATCGCGGCGTTGGCGACCACCAGCCCGATTTCAAGGTCGGCCGTTAGATTGATGAGGCTGGCTACGCTGTCGGATAGGCTGAGGTCGAGGGCATGGGTGATAATTTGCACGTTAGGGTGCTGGGTTTGGATCTCGGCGGCTTTTTCCTCTAACCGTTCGGGGTTACGGGCGATCAACACGAGGTTGATGCCGCGTTCCGCCAGTATCCACGCGAAGGCTGCGCCAATGCCCGCGCTGCCACCTGTGACGAGCGCCCACGGGCCGTAGATTTGTTTGAACGCGGCGTGTTTGTTCATGCGTGCCACCTTTGGAAACAAAAGGGCGTACCGATTTGGCACGCCCGATCATGGATAAGATTATTGAGAGGTTAGCGGCTTTTGATGCCGAGTATGCCGAGCAAGCCGCGTGTCAGTTCACGGGTGAGGGTGCGACCGACCTGACGGGCGACGCTGCTCTTACCGATTTGCTCGATGAGCGACGGATCTTCTTTGCGCTGTTTGGCGGCCTTCTTTTCCTCTTTGGCATTAGCCTCGGTCTGAGCGGCGGATTCCAATTTCTTGGTGAGGATTTCGTAGGCGCTGTCACGGTCGATCACGGCGTTGTATTTGCTCTTAATCGCAGACCGATTGACGGCATCCAGCAGTTCGCCGTCGGTGATGGTATCCATACGCGATTCGGGGGCGCAGATCATGGTTTGCGCCAGCGGGGTCGGGATACCTCGTTCGCTGAGGACGCTGATAAACGCCTCGCCCGTACCGAGCTGGGTGAGCAAATTCTCAACATCATAGAACTCGGTGATGGGGTAATTTTCGGCGGCGAGCTTGATGGCTTTGCGGTCGTTGGCAGTGAAGGCGCGGAGGGCGTGCTGAATCTTCAAGCCCAACTGAGCAAGGATAGCGGGCGGGATGTCGATGGGGTTCTGGGTGCAGAAGTAGATGCCTACGCCTTTGGAGCGAATGAGCTTGATGATGGTTTCGATCTGGTCGAGCAGGGATTTGGATGCCTCGTTGAAGATAAGGTGGGCTTCGTCGATGATGAACACGAGTTTGGGCTTTTCGATGTCGCCTTCTTCGGGGAACTTTTCGTAAATTTCGGCCATGAGGCAGAGCATAAAGGTCGAGAACAGTTTGGGCTTGCTCTGTAAATCGGCGAGACGGAGGACATTGATATAGCCGAAGCCGTTGCTATCGGTGCGGCAGAGGTCTTCCACATCGAAGGAGGTTTCGCCGAAGAACTGCTCCGCGCCTTGCTGTTCAAGCTCGATCACTTTCCGCATGATGGCGCTGGTGGAGGCGGGGCTGATGGCACCGTAGTCTTTTTCGATGTCGTCGCGGCCTTCGTTGGTGAGGAATTGCAGGGTCTTTTTGAAGTCCTTGAGGTCGAGTAGGGGAAGCTGCTTGTCGTCGCAGTATTTAAAGATGAGCGAGACGACGCTTTGCTGGGTGTCGTTGAGTTCAAGGATTTTGCTGAACAGCACGGGGCCGAATTCGGAAACGGTGGCGCGAAGCTGCACGCCATTGGCACCGGAGAGGGTGAGGAACTCGACCGGGAACTGCTTGGCGCTCCACGGGACACCGATTTTTTGCTGGCGTTCATCAATTTTGGGGTTGGGTGAACCCATTTGGGAGATGCCGCTGATGTCACCTTTGATGTCCATAATGAGGACAGGGACACCATTGGCCGAGAGGCTTTCGGCGAGGCGCTGGAGTGTTTTGGTCTTGCCGGTGCCGGTTGCCCCCGCGACCAAGCCGTGTCGGTTCATGGTGGAGAGCGGGACAGTAACTAGTGCGCCGGAGACGGGTACGCCGTCGAGCATGGAGATGCCGAGTGTGATTGCCTCACCTTGAGTCGCGTAACCGGATTGGATCGCCTGCGAAAATGCTTCTTGGTTGCCCATTTTTACCCCTCAGCCGCTTGTAATAACCTGTTATATGGTTGTCTACATTAGCATAGGGTAGGGGTTTTTACCACGCAACTCCATAGCTGTCAACTTAAGGAAAAGGATTCAAAAGCAAGCAAGCGTTCATAAGTATGGGGCGAGTTGGCCGAGCGCCCCATTCTGCAACCAGCGCGTAAAGTCCGACAAAGATGAGCCAGCATGAGG